>NZ_LMLW01000014.1 GCF_001422045.1 Sphingomonas sp. Leaf242 | reverse complement strand
GCATCGCTACCCGTTACGACAAGCTTGCGGCTAACTTCCTGTCAGCTGTCGCGCTCGCAACAGCGGTCGCCTTTTGGATGTGAATGAGTCTGAGCCCTAGGAAGCGATGGCCAGACGACGCCTTTCAGTATTTCAATGGCATAGGGCCGAATATTTCCGCCGTTATACCATAGTCTTACTCCCTCTATGACGATAACGACGAGAAGAAGAGGGCCGAGGCGGAGCATTCGCGTCCAGAAGAATTGTACATATAGGACACGCCTGCCATCGAGTATTTTAGCAAAAAGATATCCGCTCAACGTCATGAACAGCGCAACGCCGGTATGCCCCTCATCAATCACCGCGAGAAGATGAACGCCTTGAAATGGAATAGGATTTCCGGTTTGGCCATGCATAAAATGCCAGCTGAATACGAGAAATGCCGCTAAAGCTCGAATATGATCGAGGCCGATCCAGTGCGGCGCCGCATCTCGACGGATTTCGTCTTTTCGTTGAACATCCAAACCCGTTTTCCCGCTGAAGCCGTACTTATTTTCGACTGGCTTCGGCGTTCACATTGCAGACGGGTTGCTTCCAAGGACAGATGCATCCATTTTGGATGTATTGGAACTATTGCGTGACCGAGCGGGCGCTACCCGCTCGGCCCGGCACCGTCGGAAACGCGGTCTCAGGTGACCGGCTGGCCGTTCACGGTAAGCGTCCCGCTGATCTTGGAGCCGCTGAGGTCGACCTTGCCGCGGATACGATTGACCCCGACAAATCGCCCGCGCGGGTGACCGGTCGCCTGCATTCCCTGGACCATCGTGCAATCGCGGTAGATCGCGGCGATCGACCACGGCAGCGTCCCGTGAACGGCGCGGAAGCTGCAGCGGTCGAACAGGATGTTCTGGCTGCTCGAAAGATCGGCGATCGGCCGATCCGCGTTCGCCCCCGCGCCGATCCGCGCATCGGTGGTCTTGCCGGGGTCGTCGGTAAAAGTGCAGGTCACGAACTGCGTGGCGCGGGCTGGGTCGGGATCGCCATAGGCGCGCACCACCCCGCCGACGAACGTGCAGGCGGCGAAGCGGAACAACGGCTTGGAAGGCCATGCCGACCAGCTGGTGGTGCCGACGAACGTACACCGCGTGAAGCGCACATCGGCGCTGTCGCCGGAATCGGCGACCATCCCGCATCCCAGATTGTCGGCGAAGCGGCACTGGTCGAAACCGATGTCGCGGATACGCTTGCCGCCCTCGGCCTCGATATCGAAGCCTGCGCCGGGCGCGCTGCGAACCTTGCCACGCCCGGTCCGCGTGAAACTGCAGCGCGAGAAGCGATAGCCGCTCCCGCCGACCAGGCTGCAGCCCTGCCGGCCATTGCCGTCCGAGACCACATCGGTGATCGTTCTGGTCGTGGCCGGGAGCGGGTTGGCGGCGCCGTCGATCACCATGCCGTCGAGCGGATGGTCGACGAGCCGAAGCCGCTCGATCGTCTCGCCGCCCCGGTTTTCGATCAGCCGCAAGCCATATGCCGGGATCTGCCAGCCGACGTCGCCAAACTTCCCGCCCAGCACCACGGCATCGCCCGGCCCGACCAGCGCGAAGTCCGACACCGCGACCGGGGCGCTACAGCCTTCGATATGGATCATCGCGTCGTAGGGCGTCGCCAACCCGTTTCCGAGATACGGCATCGGATGATCCTCACGCGCGCCGTTCGCGTCGAAAACGCCGTAGCGCAGGCCGTTCCGGCACAGGAAGCGGGCACCGTTCCCCCGCAGCGACAGGGGTCGCGTGCAATTCTTGAACATCAGCAGCTGATGCGCCGGGAACATGTACTTGCCGCCGGGCTGCAATCCCTGGTTGCCGACCAGATACGTCGTTCGCCGAAACACGACCGTGCCACCGCCGTACAGGGTCACCGCATTCGAGAGCGCCGCCATCGCCATGCTGTCGTCCGCCACGCCGTCGCCCTTGGCGCCGAATTCCTCGGGCGTGAAAACACGGTCGCCGTTGGCAGAGGCAGGGGCGCGTGCCGAGACGGAAGCCCCGCATGTCAGCGCCAGACCCACCGCGAGAAGCGTCCGTCGATCCGTGTCCATGTCGTCCATCCGATACCTGCCCTGCCCGCGTCTGACCTGCCCAAGCCTGCCCTGCCCAAGCCTGGCCGCCAGACGCTTCGCACTTTCGCCAACGCCAATCGCGTCATTGCCGGTTATAGCAGCGACCTCTACGATCGTCTCGTCCCCGCCCCCGTCAGGCGCCTGCCTGCGACGTGACGACGGATTCGCCGTATCGGACGATCGACTGCCTGGAAGCGCGCGCTGTCATGCCGAAAAATATCACCATGCATAACCCAGGTAGATCGCGTCGATGAGTAGAACGCTTGCCCTGGCGATGATGAGCGCGCTCAACATCGCCTCCACCCTCGCGTTCCAGTGGATCGTCTTGACGATGATCGGACCGGGCAGCGAGACCGACGCGCTTTTTGCCGCCATGACGCTGCCGCAGATCTTCGCGTCGGTCATCAGCGCATCGCTCGCCAATGTGCTCACGCCGATCCTGGCGGGCGAAACCGACGATGATCAGCGTCGCGATTGCTGGACGCTCCTGATCGTCAGCGGGGCCGGATTCCTGGTCGTGACGCTCGCGCTCGAACTGACCTCGGCCTGGTGGACGCCCCTCACCGTTCCCGGCTTCACCAAGCCCCATCAGGACCTGACGGTGCATCTCGCGCGCATCAGCCTGATCGGGATCGTCTTCACCGGCATGAATGCGGTGCAGACCGCGCTGGCATTTGCCCGGCACCGCTACATCCGCGTCGATGCCATCGCCGCCCTGGCCAATGTCGTTGCAGTCGGAACGCTCATAGTATTAATTCCTTACTACGGCGTCGAAGCTGCGGCGTGGATCGGAACCGGCCGACTCTGTCTGCAAACGCTGCTCCTGTTGCCGGGCATGGGCCGCGCATCGCTGCCCGACCTTCGTCAGCCGATCGTCGGACTGGCATGGCGTCGCCTGAAGCCGCTGCTCGTCGGCGCGAGCTATTACAAGATGGACCCGCTGGTCGACCGCTTCCTGCTTTCGGCGCTGCCGGCCGGATCGTTGTCGCTGCTCTATCTGGCACAGCAGCTATACGGTGCTGCCAGTCAGGTTCTGGTGAAAGCGGTCGGCGTCCCAGTAATAACCCAGTTGTCGGTGCTGGCGAAGGCGGATGACGATGCTAACTTTAACCTGTTGTTGCGCCGAACTTTTATCGTGATGGGGGGGCTTAGTATCACCGGTGTATTAGCCCTCATACTGATCGGCCAACCAATCCTTGCGACGGCAATCCAGTTCGGTCGGTTCGGTGCAAAGGATAGTCATACGCTATGGCTGTTGCTCGTTCTGACAAGCGGTATGTTCGTTGCCGGAAGTCTGGGATCGCTGGCTTCCGGTGCGTTTTATGCGCGCGGCGATACGCGTACACCGACACTATTGGGATCACTCTCGTTCACGATCGCTATAGGCCTCAAGATCTTGATGTTTTGGCTGTACGGGCTGGTTGGCGTGGCGATCGCCATTTCACTCTACTATGTCATGTCGCTTGTCATGCTAACCGTGCCTCTCTATCGACGCGCGCTTGATCAGCGGCACGTCCTGTAGCCGACAGAGGATTGCAGACATTGGCTTTGGAAACGATTCCCTGCCCGCTCGGCTGCCAAGGGCCGGATGAGTTTGTCGTAACGGGCCATGATCGCCAGCATGGTCTGCCAGGCGAGTTCACGGTCGTGCGATGCCGCGCCTGCGGGCTTGCCCGCACCTCGCCGCGGCCGACGCCCGAAAGCATGGGCGACTATTATCCCGACGATTACGGCCCCTATGTCGGAACGCGCATTTCCGCCGATGCCGCAGCCCAGACCGGCCTCAAGGCACGTGCGCTGGCGACGGCCAAGACCGTGTTCGATACCAAGGCGCATAGCCTCCCCGATATCCCGGTGGGACGGATGCTGGAATTCGGCTGTGCCTCGGGGAATTTCCTCAAGCTGATGGCGGACCGCGGCTGGGACGTCGAAGGCGTCGAATTCTCGCCCGACGCAGCTGAAGCGGCGCGCGCACTCGGCTTCCCGGTGGAGATCGGCGCGTTGGAAGGCATCGAGAAGGCCGAGAATTCCTACGACCTGGTGGTCGGCTGGATGGTCGTCGAGCATCTGCACGACCCTGTCGGGGGACTGCGCAAGCTCGCCCGCTGGACCAAACCCGGCGGGCAACTCGCGGTGTCGGTGCCCGACAGCGGCGCGGCCGAAGCGCGTCTGTTCGGCAAGCGCTGGTACGCGCTGCAATTGCCCAATCACCTTTTCCACTTCGACGCGAGCAGCATCACCAAGGTCATGGCGGCGTCGGGGTGGCGCGTGACGCGGATCCAGCGTCATCGGACGATGTCCAACCTGATCGCCAGCGCGGGCTACTGGCTCGAGGACAAGGGCTGGCAGCGCGTGGGGAAGGCCTTGAAGGACTTTCCCGAACGCGGGGGCCGGATCGGCGCCCTCGCGCTGTTCCCCGTGTCCTATGTCATGGCCAGCCTCAACCAGACCGGGCGGATGACGGTCTGGGCGGAGCGTACCGGAGAGTGAAGGTTGCGGCGTTCACCGGCGGTCGCGACGTTCCGAGCGCCCGATTTCGCGTGCGGCAATACATCAAACCGCTTGCCGATCTCGGGATCGCGATCACCGAGATGCCGACATCGACGTCGGTCTATCCTCCTGCGGCGCGCTGGCAGCGGCCAGGCTGGGCGGCCACGCGCCTCGCCGAAGTCGGCTGGCAGGCGATCCGTTCGCACGGCTTCGACCGGGTACTGTTGCAGCGCGAGATGCTGTCGTCGCTCGCGACGCTTGAGGGGCTGACCAAGCGGCCACGGCTGCTGGACGTCGACGATGCGATCCATCTGCTTCGCGGTGGTCGATTTGCCCGGCGGATCGCGGGGGCCTGCGACCGCGTGATCTGCGGCAACGCGTGGCTGGCCGACGTCTATAGTGGCTGGGCGCGCGATGTGGTGATCTTGCCGACCGGCGTCGATGCCGACCGGTATCATCCCATCGAAAAGACGCAGGCCGACCGCCTGGTCATCGGCTGGATCGGCACCGCGGCGAATTTCCCGTATCTCGAATCTCTCGAACCCGCCTTGAAGATCGTCCTGGCGCGGTACGATCACGTCGATCTGCGAATTGTCAGCAATGCCCGTCCCAGCTTTCCCACTATCGATTCTTCGCGGTGGAGTTTTGTACAATGGTCTGAACCGCGCGAAGTATCGGAAATACAGGCCACCGATATTGGACTGATGCCGCTCGCCGATACCGATTGGGCGCGTGGCAAATGTAGCTTTAAGATGTTGCAATATATGGCGTGCGGCAAACCGGTAATAGTATCGCCCATCGGCATGAATGCGGATATCCTCGCAATGGATACGCTGGGCATCGGTGCACGCGGCATCGATGAATGGGTTGACGCCCTCGACCTGCTCGTTGCATCGCACGCGGAACGATCTCGCTTGGGACGGGCAGGACGCACAGTCATCGAGCGAACGTTCTCGCTGACAATGCTCGTACCGAAACTCGCCCACCATCTGCGCGACGTCTAGGGGGCATTGTTGTGACATTGCGGCAGGATATTCAGGCTTTGCGCGGCATCGCCGTGCTGATGGTCGTCATCTATCACGCGCGATTGGGACTATTGCCGGCCGGCTATCTCGGCGTCGACATATTCTTCGTGATCTCGGGTTTTCTCATCACCTCGATGATCCGTACGCAGATCGATCAGGACAGATTCAGTTTCACGGAATTCTATTTCCGCCGGGCAAAGCGGCTGCTTCCCGCGGCGTATACGACCTTCACGATCACCGCGCTGATCGCGACCGTGCTGCTGACCAGCGTCGAATTCCGCCAGTTCGCACAGCAGTTGCTGGGCGCGGTCACGTTTACCGCCAATTTCGTGCTCATGCAGCAAGGGTCGTACTTTGGCGGCGACGCCGAGTTGAAACCGCTGCTCCACACCTGGTCGCTGTCGATCGAGGAGCAATATTATCTCCTGATGCCGGCGATCCTGTTCTTCACGCCGCGCCGGATGTGGCTTGGCGTGGCGAGCGCCGCGCTGGTGCTCTCGGCGATCGCGTGCATCGTCATCGGACTGTGGAAGCCGCAGATCGCCTTCTACTTCTTCCCGACGCGAGCGTGGGAGCTCGCCATCGGATCGATCGGCGCTCTGATCATCCATCGCGGCTGGACCGCGCGCCCGGTCGAGTGGCTGTTCTGGCCTGCCGTCGCCACGCTGATCGTTCTGCCGATCCATCCGATCGGCGGGTTGCATCCGGGTGCCGACGCAGCACTGGCCTGCCTTGCCACGCTGGTGATCATCCTGCGCCATCATCCGCTGAGCGATCGACCGGTCGTGCGGCCGCTCGCGTTCGTCGGCGACTTTTCCTATTCGCTCTATCTGATCCATTGGCCGCTGTTCGCCTTCGCGATGAACGTCTGGGTGCAGACCCCGCCGACATGGCTGAAGCTGGTGCTGATCGGAACCGCGCTCGTGCTGGCCTGGCTTCAGTATCGCTTGGTCGAATACCCGGTCCACAAGGCGCCCATACGCTTCTCGTGGCCGCGGGTGGCGGCCGCGCTGGCGATTTCCGCGTCGGTCATCGCCGTACCGTATGTGGCGATCGGCATGGGCGCGGCACCGTCACGCTATACCGAGGAACGCCGCGGCAATACCGGGCTTGGCGACGCGTGCGTTTCAGACGTCAGCTACAAGCCCGGATCGGGTTGCATGACGCGATCGCCCCCGACGCTGCTGGTGTGGGGGGATTCCTATGCGATGCACCTGATCCCCGGCATCGTCGCAACGCGCCTGCCCGGGCAGGAGGTCGTCCAGGCGACCAAATATGTCTGCGGGCCACTGATCGGCGTCGCGCCGGTCGGCCACTTTACCGGATCGACGCAGAACACCGCGTGGGCGAAAGGCTGCCTCGCGTACAACAACGATGTCCTGGCGTATCTGCGCGACACGCCCTCGATCCGCACGGTCGCGATTGCCAGCGTCTTCAAGCAATATCTCACGCCGGCGGAGTTTCACGTCATGCGCGGCACCCCGGCCGCGGAGCGCGAACAGGCCAGTTCGGAGGCGGCCGCGATCGCCGGTCTCGGCAATACCGTTCGCGCGATCCGCGCACTGGGTCGCCGCGTCGTCGTCATCGCACCGCCTCCTGCGCTCGATTGGGACGCCGGGCTGTGCGCCGAACGGCTTTTGCGAGGACTGCCGACACGCGGGCGCTATGCCGACTGCGCCGTACCCGATGACGAATATCACGCGTACCGCGCGCCCGTGCTGCACTTTCTGGACCGCGTGCGGACGCACCTCGATGTCGACGTGATCATGCTCGACGACGCGTTGCGCGCAGGGACGGGGTACCCCGCGATCGCGGATGGCCGGATCGTCTATATCGCGAACGGCCATCTGTCCTATTGGGGCTCGGAATACGTCGCGCGCCGGATGCAGCTTGCGCGCCAGATCGATCGCCGCGCGCGGTGACCGATCCGCGCGAACAGGATTTCCGCGTGATGCACGTCATCACCGGACTGGGGGGTGGCGGTGCGGAAGCCGCGCTGTTCCGCTTGGCCGCAGCCATGCCCGATCCCGGGCAGGTGCATGTCGTCAGTCTTACCGGCGACGGCCTGTATGCATCCCGGCTGCGTGACATCGGCGTTCCCGTAACGGTGCTCGAGGCCGGATCGGCAGTCTCCCTGCTGTGGAGCATAGCCCGATTGGTCCGCCTGATCCGGCGTTCGCGTGCCGATGTCGTCCAGACCTGGATGTATCATGCCGATCTGGTCGGAGGCATCGCCGCCTGGATCGGTCGGCGTCCGGTCTGCTGGGGCGTTCGTGCGGCCAGCTTCGATCCGGCGCGCAACAAGACATCGACGCTGGTGGTGGCGCGTCTCTGCGCCCGGCTGTCGCGGTTGATCCCCGCCGCGATCGTCTCGCCCAGCCAGGCCGCGATCCAGCTCCATCGATTGATCGGCTATGCGGGACGTTTCGAACTGATCCCGAACGGCTATGATTTTGGTGCGCTCAGGCCCGATGCCGCAGCCGGCGCGCGCTTCCGGATCGCCACCGGCGTTCCTGCGACGGCGCGCGTCATAGGCCATCTTGGCCGGGCCGATCCGCTGAAGGACCACCCTTCCCTGCTCGAAGCCTTTGCGATGCTTGCCGTCGATCGACCCGATGTCTGGTTGTTGATGGCCGGCGCCGGACTGGAACGCGGCGAACCCTATTTCGACGCCCTGCTCGATGGCCATCCGTTCGCCGATCGGATTGTCGGTGTCGGGCGCCGCGACGATATCCGTGCGGTGATGAACGCCATGGATGTCTTCGTGCTCAGTTCGGCAGGGGAAGCCTTTCCCAATGTCGTCGCCGAAGCGATGGCGTGCGCGGTACCCTGCGTCGTCACCGATGTCGGCGACGCCGCGTTGATCCTCGACGGCACCGGATGGGTGGTACCGCCGCTGGCGCCCGAAACGCTTGCACAGGCGCTGGGCACCGCGATCGACGAACCGGCTTCCGAGCGCGCGCGGCGCGGCGAGACGGCACGGGCCAGCGTGCTTGGTCGGTTCGGACTCGATCGCATGGTATCGGCGTATCGAACCCTGTGGCATCAAATCGCGCGCGCACGCGCCAAAGCTTCGCTAGGAACCTGACGATGTGCGGTATTGCTGGAGCATGGGCCAAGGACCCCACCGACCCGTCGGGCGACGCGTTGCGCCCGATGGCATCGGCGATTTCCTATCGCGGCCCGGACGATGGCGGGGTCTGGACCGACGCGGGACACGGGATCACCCTGCTGCATCGCCGCCTGGCGATCGTCGACCTGTCGCCGGCGGGACATCAACCCATGACGTCGACCAGCGGCGCCCTGGTGATCGTGTACAATGGCGAGATCTACAATCACGACGACCTGCGCGCCAAGCTCGCCGCGCAAGGCCTGACGCCGGAATGGCGCGGCCATTCGGACACCGAAACCCTGCTCGCCTGCATCGAGGCCTGGGGAGTCGAACGGACCGTCTCCGAAGCGGTCGGCATGTTCGCGTTCGGTCTGTGGAACCGGACGACGGGCTCGCTGACGCTGGCGCGCGATCGGTTCGGCGAGAAGCCGCTATATTATGGCTGGCAGGGCGGCCGGTTTCTGTTTGGATCGGAACTCAAGGCGTTGGCCGCGCATCCCGCGTTCGAGCGCCGGATCAATCACGATGCGGTCGCGCAGCTGCTCCGCTTCAACTATATCGCCGGCCCCCAGTCGATCTGGTCGGGGGTGCGCAAACTGCCGCCCGGAACGACGCTGACGCTGCGCTCGATCGACGACCGCGACGCGACCCCGACGCGCTACTGGTCGCTGGTCGAGACCGCGCTCCACGGTATCGCCAATCCGCTCGACCTCGACGACGTCGCCGCGACCGATCATTTGGAAGCGGTGCTCAAGCGCGCCGTCGGCGGTCAGATGATGGCCGATGTGCCGCTGGGCGCGCTCCTGTCGGGGGGAGTCGATTCATCGCTGATCGTCGCCCTGATGCAGTCCCAGTCGACGCGCCCGGTGCGGACCTTCAGCATCGGTTTCCATGAGAAGCGCTTTGATGAATCGGGCCACGCCGCGCTCGTCGCCGCGCATCTCGGGACCGATCATACCACGTTGATGATGACCGCCGACGATGTCCTTAGCGCGGTGCCGCGGATGCCGGACATCTATGACGAACCCTTTGCCGACAGCTCGCAATTGCCGACGACGTTGGTCATGGCACTGGCGCGGCAGCACGTGACCGTCGCGCTGAGCGGCGATGCCGGCGACGAGCTGTTCGGGGGCTATAACCGGTATCTGTTTGCACCCAAATTGTGGAAATCGCTTCGACTGGTGCCTGCACCGCTTCGATCGGCGGTCGCGCAGATGATGACGAAGGCACTCTCGCTCAACGGCGGTTCGCTGTCGCACGCGCTCGATCGTCTTCCGATCCATGCGAATCTGGGGGACAAGGCGTACAAGCTTGCCGCTCGGCTGGGCCCGGTTCGATCGGTCGATGATCTCTATGCGTCGATGCTCGCCGAATGGGGCCTGTCCGACGTCCCCGTCCTGAGGGGATCGTCGCATCACGCGCTGATCGACGATCGCGGCGCCTGGCCCGTCATCGCGGATCCGGTCGCGAGAATGATGGCACTCGATTCCGTCAGCTATCTTCCCGACGACATCCTCGTGAAGGTCGATCGCGCGGCCATGGCGGCGTCGCTGGAGACCCGTGCGCCGTTCCTGGACCACCGCGTCGCGGAAGCCGCCTGGACACTGCCGATGCACCAGAAACTGCGTCAAGGCCGCGGCAAATGGGTGCTCCGCGAAATCCTCGACCGCTATGTTCCGCGCACGCTGATCGAGCGACCGAAAATGGGATTCGGCGTGCCGATCAACGACTGGCTGCGTGGTCCGTTGAAAGGCTGGGCTTCGGACCTGCTGTCGGAAGATCGCCTCCGGCGACAGGGATTGCTCGATGCGGAGATAGTCGGGCGCCAATGGCGCGATCATCTATCGGGTCGTCGACAGCTGGGCAGCCAGCTCTGGAGCGTCCTGATGCTCCAGGCTTGGCTCGATCGTCAAGGTATGTAACGGACGACGCACGGTGCGTCAGATACCCCAATTGACCACGTCTCGCAGCACTTCGTGCTTTAGCGGATAGTCGTGTTTGGTACATAGAAACCGCAGACTGCAGGAGTTACTTATGCGCGTTCTCGTCACCGGCGCAGCCGGGTTCATCGGCTTCAACGTCAGCCGCCATCTGCTCGCACGCGGCGATACGGTGCTCGGCATCGACAGCCTCAACGAATATTACGACGTCACGCTGAAGCATGCGCGCCTCGCCGAGCTCGACAAGCTGGGCGACGGCTTCGCGTTCAAGCAGGTCGACTTCTCCGATCATGTCGCGCTCGAAGCTGCGCTCGACGGCGAGCATTTCGACCGCATCGTCCATCTCGGCGCACAGGCCGGCGTGCGCTATTCGATCGAGAACCCGCGCGCGTATCTGCAGGCCAATCTCGCCGGGCATCTCAACATGATCGAGATCGCCCGCCACCGGAAGGTCGAGCATATGGTCTATGCCTCGTCCTCGTCGGTCTATGGCGGCAACGACACGCTGCCGTTCCGCGTCGAGGACCGCGTCGACCAGCCGCTGTCGCTCTATGCCGCCACCAAGAAGGCGGACGAGCTGATGAGCGAGACCTACGCGCATCTCTACCGGATCCCGCTGACCGGCCTGCGCTTCTTCACCGTCTATGGCCCGTGGGGCCGTCCCGACATGGCGATGTGGCTGTTCACCAAGGCGATCTTCGAGGGTCGTCCGATCGACGTGTTCGGCGAAGGCAACATGCGCCGCGACTTCACCTATATCGACGACATCGTCGCCGGCATCGTCGCCTGCGTCGACAATCCGCCCGCCGACGATGGCAGCGTGAAGGCGGGCGGCAGCGTCAGCCCGCACCGGATCTACAATATCGGCAACAGCCAGTCGGAAGATCTCGGCGAGATGATCTCGCTGATCGAACAGGCCTGCGGTCGCCCCGCGGAACGCCGGCTGCTGCCTATGCAGCCCGGCGACGTGCGCGATACCTTCGCCGATATCAGCGCAATCCAGAACGACCTCGGCTTCGAACCGCGGACGACGATCGCCCAAGGCGTGCCGCAGTTCGTGGCCTGGTATCGCGAGTATCACGGTCTCTGAGCCATACGACTCTCGGGCCGAATACTTCGACCCGAGAGTCGCAGGCGTCATGACTGCGATGACGGAATCTGTCTGGAACACCCCGGACAAAGGAACTTGCCGTTGCTCGACGAGTTTCGATATCGTCTATAAGTCTATGACGAATAGCAAAACTTGCCATTATTTGATGTGGACAAGGGCGGCGATTCGGGGCTATGGAAACTGCGATATTGGGTTTTCCGAATCCTAAAAGGGGATGAAGGCAATGAAATTGAAGGCACTCTACACGGCGATGACGGCGCTTTCGCTCGTCGCAGCGCCGACCATCGCGGCAGCGGCTCCCGTCGCTACCCCGCTCACGCAGCCGGCCAAGGAATCGGTCGATGGCGACAACGCACTTGCTAGCGGTGGTGGCTTCATCGTCGCTGCACTCGCAGTCGTTGCAGTCGGTCTCGGCATCTATGTTGCCGTCGACAAGAACGACGACACGCCCAACAGCCCGTAAGCCATCTGGTTTTCGGTAGAAGAACGGCTCGGATGGTTATCCATTCCGGGCCTTTTTCTTGTCCGGCCGCTTTTGTCTGCCCTCTTAGATCGATCGATTGATCGCCCATGGCTTCGGTCAATCCCATGCTTGGAATGCTCGGTATCGTCGCCGTGATCGCGGCCGGACCGGTAATCGGCCTTGTCTCTGCGCAGGCCGTACAGCCCTTGTCGAAGTCGAAGTCGATCCCGGCGCTGGCCCCCGCCCCCCCTGCCCGCGCCCCGGTAGCGACCGCCGTATCGACTTTGCCGGGACGGGAGGCGGATGGCCGGGTGGAGCACATCGCGTTTCGTCTCGCCAGCGCCGGCCGTGCCCGTTGCCCGGCGCTCGAGCCCGCTCTCGGCCTCGTGCTCCAGCACCTGTCGCAATTCGAGCTGGCCGATCGCGCGGGCATGATCGCCGGACTGTCGCTCGATCGCGGCCCTGGCGTGATCGCGGTCGTTCCGGGCGGTCCCGCGGCGCTGGCAGGGATCCGTCCCGGCGACGTGCTGCTGGGGATCGATGGCCATGCGATCCCCCCCGAGACGGCGCTTGCCACGCCGTTCGATGCCGCCCGCGCGCATGCCCGCGCCGACGCCGTCCGCGACCTGCTGGCGCACACGAAGACCACGCCGTTTGCGATCTCGCTGCTGCGCCACGGGGTAGCCATGACCGTCACGGTGACGCCGCGCCTCGCCTGCCCGTCCTACGTCCACCTCGCGCGCTCGGACCAGCGCAATGCCTATGCCGATGGCCGCCATGTCTTCACCACCACCGGTCTGCTGTCGACGGTCCGGAACGACGACGAACTCGCGTTCATCCTTGCGCACGAGATGGCGCACAACATCCTGCATCACGCCGTCGTCATGCGGGGCGGCGACGTCGGACACGGCATCGGCCGCAATCTGGGACGCAGCGGCCGGATCGTGCGCGAAACCGAGCGCGAGGCCGATGCGCTTGGCGGGACGCTGATGCTCGACGCGGGGTTCGACCCGGTCCGGGGGGCCGCCATCCTCGGGCGTCTCGGGGGAGGCGATCTCGGTATCGAGCTGTTCGCCGCGCATGACTCCGTCGGCAAACGCATTGCCGCGATGCGCGCGCTGGCCGCGGCGCGCCAACGGTGAGCCAGCGTGATTTCTACCAGGTCCTCGGCGTCGCCCGCGATGCGTCGTCCCTCGACATCCGCGCCGCGTTCGTCCGGCTGGCGAAGCATCATCATCCCGATCACGGGCAATCGGCGCACCTGCCCGGACGTCTCCACGAGGTCCAGCAAGCCTATCGCTGTCTGTCGGAGCCAAGCACAAAGGCCCGGCACGACGTCGCCCTGGCGGAAAGCGAGCGGCTCCATATCGCGCACCAGCGCCGCGTTCGGACCCGGCTAGCTCGCTATGATGGGCGCCATGCCAAACGCGATTCTGGACCCCCGCCCCCCCGGCTCGAGGCCCATCGCAGGCTACGCTGGTGGGCGGTCGGCGTGCTCGTCGTGAGCGCGGCGATCGCAGCGAACGTGGCAGGCCTCGTCCGCTGACTATTGGCGTCCGCGACTGTTTGGCGTCCGCGGACTATTTGGCGCCGAAACCGGTAAACATGATGCCGATGGTGCGAAGCGCGATCAGCAGGTCGAGCCACGACGAGAAGAACTTGATGTAGTAGAAATCATAGTGGAGCTTGACGTGGACGTCGTCGAGCCCGGCGACATGGCCCTGATTGACCTGCGCCCACCCCGTGATCCCCGGTCGCACGATATGGCGATAGGCGTAGAACGGGAGCTCGCTCTCGTACCAGGTCGACAGCGGCACCGCTTCCGGCCGCGGACCGATCCAGCTCATCTCGCCGCGCAGGATATTGATGATCTGCGGCAGTTCGTCGATCCGCGAGCGGCGCAGGAAGCGACCGATACCGGTGATGCGGTCGTCGGCATCGCGGGTGATCGCCGAATGCCGCGCGGCGACGTCGCCGGTCGTCGTCGCCTGCTCGACCATCGTGCGGAACTTGATCATGTTGAAGGGGATGCCGCGATACCCCATGCGCTGCTGACGGAACAGGACGGGTCCGGGCGAGCTCGCCCGGACCAGCAGCGCAACGACGATGAGAGGCAGCAGCAGGACCGGCAGCAGCACGATGCTCGCGACGATATCGATCGTCCGCTTGATCCCGCGATAGCCGAGCGCGGGCAGCAACGACCCGAAACTATTCTCCGACAGATGCTCGATCTGGACGCGCCCGGTCAGCGATTCGCGCAGCTGCTTGGTGTGATAGACGGGAATCCCCGAGATCGCCGCCTTCGCGAGCATCCGCTCCCATTCGGGCGAATGGTTCGAGCGCAGGTCGACGACGATCGAGGCATGCGGGTCGTCGGGGACGACCGGTTCGACGAGCTTGATCCAGTCGACCTCGGGCGTGTCGTCGACGATCCCGGTCTTGCCGACGGGGACATAGTACATCCGCTTGGGCGCGGCGTTCTGATTGAAATAGCCGAGCAGGAACGTCACGCCCACCGATGCGAGATACCCGGTCAGCAGCATCGAACCGCTATAGCTTGCACGCGACGTCAACAGGATAGCGCCAGCAACCCCGAATGTCGTCGAGAAGGCCGGCAAGATAAAGCCGAACGCCCGCGCCCCCGGATAGACCGTGACGCGCCGAAAGACGAGCAACGCCGTGACCGCCGCGATCAGCGACGTCAGCTGTGTGTTACCCGTGCTCGAAAGGTTCAAGGACAAGGTGCCAGATGTCATCAGCGGCGCGGCCAGTGGGACCACATACGCCGTCAACGCCACCATCAGGAGCGGCTTGAGCAATCGAACATCGGTATGGCTCACCCGCGTGGACCGTCCATTATCGCCGGTTATAAGCAAGAACCACCCCATACCGAATTAACAGCTTGTACGTTTTGCCGAGCCACGACCACATCGACTTGCACAGCGCGGTATGCCCTCCACCGCTTTCCAGCAAGCATTACAATCCTGCTTGCCGCTGGAATGCGATCTTCACGTCGACAGCCTCTGCCGACAGGAGTCTTGCTTACCCGACCAATCCGCGATCCCGGTCGGAAACTGCGTTCAGGATTGCTCGGCCATATGCCGTCTTCTTGAACCGCTCGCCTGCGGCACGCGCCTGATTGAGCGGGTACACCACCGCCGATCGGATCTACCGCTCGGCATCGTCGCCCATCACGCCGTATATCGATCGTCCGGCTCGTCCAGGGTAGCCAGGGATGGTTTACGAACTTCTATTGGCGGATGCCGTAATCGGGGCGGCAGCAAAATCGATCCACATCGCACCGGTGAATGACCTTAGACATGTCTTTATGTCGACATGTCGTATTATCGACACGCAGACATGGTGCACGATCGGAAGGTGCTTAGAACCCCGCCCTTCGTCGGACGCTACGAGATTCGCTGTCCTACACCGCGCGACCGTGCGCAGATCGGCGCATGGCACCGCACCCTCCCCAACCGGATCGACCCCCAACCGATCGACAACAAGTGCAGGACATGCACGGCATCGCGCCAGCGTCTGCACTTCGTGCACATCCAGCGCCCAACCCGTTGAAAACGCCAGATACACGAAGGGCGGGAAGTGTTGCCACTCCCCGCCCCCATGCCGTCACGTCAAGCCGTGCCCGTTGCCGGGCGCAAGGCTCAGAAGTGCGTGATGATGCCGAGCATCGGACGGAAGCTCTGTGCCGAACCGAAGGTGTTGACCTCGGCGCGGATGCGGAAGCCGGCGTTGCCGGTGATGCCCTTGAGGCCGATGCTCTGCGGACCGACTTCGGCCCCGATGCCGTAGGTCACGGCGTTGTAGTCACGGTTGGTCCGGCCGCCATTGGTCGAGAACTGTGCGAAGTGGTCGAAATTGACCCACTGGTAGCCGACCTTGCCGTAGAAGATGCCGCTGTCGCCGGCGCGGAAGCCGAAGCGGCCTGCTGCGCCGTATTCCCAATCGATGTTGCCATCGACGCCCTTGATGACGTTACCTTCGACACCGACGAAGACCGGGCCGAGCGGCACGTTGACGCCGACGACGCCCTGCACGAGCGCACCGTCCGCGCGGTAGTTGTTACGGACCGAGCCGTCCGAGTTCAGCGCGCGCGGGATGCCGTGGTTGCCGACGTTGTCGAACTGCTCCCAACCGCCCATGATGCCGACATAGGGCTCGATCCCGAACGCCTTGGAGCCGTCGGGCGCGGCTGCTTCGCCGGGGGCTGCGCTGTTGTCGGTCGGCGCGGGCGCGGGTGCTGCCATGTCCTGTGCGAAAGCAGGGGCTGCGAATGCGGTGGTCGCAAGGACGAGAGCCAGGGAAAGCGTACGCATGGAAATAGACCTTCTATCGTTAATTACGTGGCCCCCGACCGCACGATGCGTCGGCTTGATCCAGGGCCTCGAAACAGGCGGCTAGCCGCTTTGTTGCAATAAAAATACAGTGCCTGAGGAACTTTCCTGCGGTGTTGCACTGCAGCAACGGTTCCTGACGGGACGATGAACGGTCTGCATCGTCCGAACGCGCTTGTGATCGCAGCGGCCGGCAAAAGGTCTTCGTCCCATGTTCGCAGCGACTTTTCGGAACGGACACGCGCACGGTCGCCGATGCCTGGCGCGCGCGCCTCGACCGGATCGTCGTCTACCGGGGCGTGGTCTAGTCGCCGATCGGGCTTTCGCCGTGCTTGCGCAGGACGTCGTTGAACGCCTCGGCCATCAGCGCCTGGAGACTCCTGCCCTGTCGACGGGCGAGCGTATGCATCGCGAACGACATTTCGGGCGAGAAGAACCCGGCGATCTGCTTGCGGCCCTGTCGGCTGGCGGGTCCGGTCGATGCCCCCTGCCCTGCCATCAAGGGTGCCGGTGCGACCGGTTCGGATGGCGTGCGATCACGCAGATTGGCGAACGAGGGTTTGCGACTCATGCTGCGGTCTTTCTCTTGCGGGCCGGTTTTGCAGACGATGTCGACACACCTGTCTGTCGACATGTCCACTCGTAGATATGTCGAATGTCCTCGGCTGCCTTGCCGTTCGGTTCGAACTCCATGACGGTGCGGCCTTCGGCGCTCGCATGACGGAAGGCGGCGCGATCGGGGATCTGGATCGGACAGGCCGGCGTCCCGAAGCTTTCGACGAGCTCACCGGCCTCCTGATAGACCCGCGGTGCGTTCGGCGAGCCCGCGGTGAATACGACGAAGGCGGGTTTGCGGAGCAGCTGGACGAGCTTGGCGGTGGTCTGGATCGCCGACAGGTCGAACGCGCTGGGTCGGCACGGGATCAGCACCAGGTCCGCGATCTCGACCGCGGCACGCGCGGCGCTGTCGGCGTGCGGTGGCGTATCGATGACGATGAACTCGGCCCCCTGCTCGGTCGCCTGCGCGACCTTGGCGGCGAGCCGCGGGGGGGGGCTGTCGATCACCTCGGGTGGCGCTTCGCTTCGCCAGGCCGCCCATTGGCTCGCGGTGGCTTGCGGATCGGTGTCGATGACCAGCGCGATGCGGCCCGCATCGTGCGCGGCCGCGGCGAGGTGGAGCGCCAGCGTCGTCTTGCCGGCGCCACCCTTCTGGCTGATGATCGCGATTGTCGTCATGTCAAAACCCCTACATGTCTACATGACGACAAATCACCTGTTTTGGCAAGCCCATAATCAGGTCGGCGGATCGCGCGGGGACGCATATCGGCACGCGCTGGCGGTGCTGGATTGCCCCTGGCTACCCCAGTTTCGGTCGGCCTCGGGCGCGCTTCGTCCGGTCGACGATCCAGTCGCCCACCGTCTTCAGGGCGATAGGGGACACCGTCTCCTCGATCGCGGCATATTCGGAAACGTTTCCCGTCGGCGCGGTCTGCAGCAAATGGTTCAAGCCCGGTATCTCGATCGTCGTGGCATCCGGATTATCGTGAAGCGCGGCCTTGATATCGGCGAGATTGCGCGACGCCGGCACCTGCACGTCCTTCGAACCGCCCAGCGCGAGGACGGGGCATCGGACCTTTTCGAGTGCTGGCCGCGGATCGTAGGCAAGGAACCAGCGCATCCACGGTTGTGCGATGGTACGCAGCCCGATCGGGACGGGAGCATCGCCGCGCTCTCCGCCATGCTTTCCTCCGTGTTGGGCGATCGAATGCCACGCCGCGGCGAGACGGCTATCCGCACTCTGCTGATCGGGGGCGCCTTTTACCGCATCGTAAAGACGCTGCATGGTCGCTGCCGACTGGTCGACGGTCGCCTTCGGCACACCGGCGGCCGTTTCCAGCCAACGCTTCTGGGAAAGAAGGACCTGTTCGAGCGGTTCGCCCGGGCCCGACAGCAACACGATGAATGCCAGGGCAGGGTCCCGGTCGGCGACGATCGGTGCGATGATCCCGCCTTCGCTATGGCCGATCAGACCAATGCGGCTTGCGTCGATATCCCGGCGCGAACGCAGAAAGGCAAGGCCGGCCTCGACGTCGCCGGCAAAGTCGGCTGTCGTGGCACTCCGGACATCGCCGGTCGAACCACCGGTCTGACGATCGTCGACGCGGAGCACTGCAACCCCGCGACGGGTCAAGGCATCGGCCCAGACGAGGAACGGCTTGTGCCCGAACAGCGTCTCGTCGCGATCCTGAAGCCCGGACCCCGTGATCAGCAAAACCGCCGGGAAGGGGCCGTTGTTTGCAGGCCCATTGTTTGCAGGCAGAGTGAGCGTCCCGGCGAGGTGCGATCCGCCGATCGCGTTGTCATATGCGACCTCCTCGACGCGGTACGGGAACGGTGGCCGGGGCGTTTGGGGTCGCGCAGTGCCCGACGTTGCGGCAGGAGCCGCCCGGGTCGTCGCACGGGTCATGGTGAGCGAAATCGAACCGCCACCCTGCGACCATGTCCCCTCCAGCGTTCTGCCGTCATCCGAAAGGATCGCCGTATAGCTGGCCGATGGCGTGGTCAGCACGAGGTGGAGCGTTTTGCCCTCCTGCTTGACCGACGCGATGGGCAGGCCGACCGCGCCTTGGGCAGGACTGTCGAGCGTTGCGGTCAAACTGCCGGGCGTGCCGCTGATATGCAGTATGAGAGGGATCGACCGCCCCGGCGCGGGCACGATCGCGCCCTGCCAGTCGCCGACGATCGCGTTCGATGCCGCTACGGTCGTTGTCTGGGGTGCGGATCGGGGTGGGACTGGCCCCGCCATGCCCAGCGTAGATGCCGCAAACAGGATCGCCGTCATCATCGTCGCCGGACCTCACTATGGTCCGAGCTGAATCTAGCTATCGGACCGGAACCTGGAACGTGATGCTGCCAAGCGGCCGGTAGCGGCGCAAGTGCAGATGATCATCGAGCTGCGACATGTCGGATCGACGGCTGACCGTATGACCACCATGCCTTTGAAAGACGGCGCTCACCGCTTGCTCCAGCTAGGGAGCATGTGACGGCAACGCCGGCACTCCTGGACTTGGTTTTTACCGTTTTTTGCTAACCAACTCGACATCGATTCTCTTTCTATCAATCAACTTAGGAGGGGTTGAGGCTGGATTTGAGACTCGCGTTCGATCCGGTCGACACCGGCTCCGAGCTTGGCCAGCATCTTGCCCAATTGCCCCCCGACCGTCACCGCCGCCAGATCGTGACACGACAATCCGGACAGCATGGCCGCGGTATCGTCGATCCGATCCGCCTGCTGCTGGACGACGTCGTCGGGCGTCGGCGCCGGCCGCATCCACCGCGGCAGATAGGCGAGGACGCGCTGGGGCAGGGTAGGGCGGTACACGTTGGAGGTCTGCCGATAGCGCGGCCCGGGGCCCTCGGCCTCGACACGCTTGAATCGCCGCTGCCGAACGAGAAAGCCGATGTCCTCGAGGATATGCAGCGCGCGCGCGATCGTCGCACGGCCCAGGCTCGTCGCCTTGGACAGGTGGTCGTAGCTCGGAAAGACGCGCCCCTTGTTGAGCCGCGCCAAGGTGAGGATCTCTTCGTAGACGCGGACCGCAGCCGCGGTGAGCAGGATGATCCGGCGCTCGGCCGCGCTCAGAATACGGTCGCCGGCGCGCGCCTCGCGGCGCAACTGACGGCCCGCATCGAGTGTTCGCCTGGCGATCCGCAACAATTTGTCGGTCTCGCCCTTGGCCGGAACGGTGAAGAACAGCGTCTCGAACGTACCCGCCTCGATGCTGTCGCGCAGCACCGGCGCACCGGTGCGATGTGGACCGCCCGCCCGCGCGCCCAAGCCTGGAGACAGGCCAGGTGACGGCCGGCGCGGCGACTGACGTCCTGCAACCGCGCCCAGCGCCTGCGCGGTCGCCTGGCCCAAGGTAAAAACAGCCATCTTCCATCCCCTTATGGGGCTGGGACCGAGACAAAGAGAGAGCGTGGCGCGAAACGCGCATCCTTGAACCGAAGTCCGTGTCAGGCTATGTGGAGAGGGTCGGTCAGTTTCGACCCCGGAATCGACGTTTGGCGACGTCGCTCCATCACTACCTTGGGATGCCCGGCCTTCGTGCCGGGCTTTCCTTTATTGGGTCACAGCCGCTCCAATTTGCGTTCCACCGACGTCATCGCCGACATGTCCCGATTTTTGCAGTTAATCTGTAATAACGAAAGCGTCCGCGGTTCGTGCTTTCGAGTATCAATTACGAAAATCGATCGATTATCCTGTCGAAAGTTCGTGCTTTCGAGTATCAATTCGTCCGCGTATTCGTGCTTTCGAGTATCAATTCGCGGGAAAGTTCGTGCTTTCGAGTATCAATTAAAACAGGTCTTCCGACTCGGTGATCCCTGATTCGCGCGGTGATTCGCGGCTCGGTTCCCGGCCAGTTTCACGACCTGCTTCACGGGGCGCTTTAGGCACCGGTTCCGCGGTCGACAGGAGCTGCCGCGACAGCCGGGGCTTGGGGTGCTCGTCGAGCGCAGTCAGCCGCCTGGTGATCACGACCCTGACGGGGTTGGTCTTGCGGCCCCGCTTGACGACCTCGGTGCCGTCGGGATCGCCGATCGTCTCGACCAGGTCGAGCCGGTAGTCGGGGATCGTGTCGGCGACGACGATCTGTCGCAACGCGGCGCGAAAATTCGCCAGCGGGTTCTGGTAGCCGATCTGCAACCGGAAGGTCGCAAGGTCGATCTCGAATCCGTCACCATCGCCGGTCGATCGCGCGACTTCGTAGATCCGCCGCTCGATCGGACCGAGTTGAAAATACGCCGCGGCATAGTCGAGCACGTGCCGGTCGAGCAGGATCGCCCGGAACAGCCAGTCGCACAGCCGCACCTTGACTGCCTTCAGGCGGCGTTCGCCGGCGCGGGTCTTGTTATAATGGAGCTTGGCTTCGGATAGCCATGAGAAGAACCCTTCCTCGCCTTCGCCGCCCGCCTCGATATTGGTCTTGATCTGGGTACCCTGCAGCCGCTCGAGCGCTTCGGACAGCCGCCCATAGGAGCGCGCGCTGTGGTTGCTGCCGGTGACGCTGAACAGATCGTGCGCGGTAAAGACGAAATCCTGCGCGACATCCTCGCCGGCCTCGAGCTTGGCGGCCATCAGGCTGGCGATATAGAGCACGATCTCCTTGTCGTAGATCGTCGCGACGCCACTCGCACTGGGCCGGACTTCGATCGTGACGGTGTCGGTCTTGTAGCTGAGCGGCTTCATCCACGCATTCTTGCTGAGCGCGAAGAACGGGAACGCCATCAGCGATCGCTCGCCGCGGATCTCGCCGTATAACGGGCTGTCGAGCAGGAACAGGTCGCCCTGCGGAATTTCCGTCTGGCCGGCGCTCGACTTGCGGGGTTTGGCGCGCGGGACAGGGGGACGCTTGGCAGGGCTGGGTCGGGTCATCGGCTATTTCTACTCGAAAGCACGAACTTATGGGAGCCTGCCAAGGGAGACGGAGAGGAAAATCGCGGTTTTCGGTGAAAAGCTCGTGCTTTCGAGTATGAATTCAACGGGTGCATGGCGCAGGCCTGCGACCGGTTGCAGAGTGCTGCAAGCCAGGGTGCCCCGCGCTCGATCAACCGCGCCGTCGATCGAGATGTCTGCTTGTCGACATGTCGGACCGCTGCCTGTTGCGCTAAGAACTCTGGCTCTGGCCTAAACAAAGCGATCTCTGTCGCGCCGCTATCCTACATGTCGACAGGTCGTCATGTAGGATAGTAGTCAGGAAATCTTCGTGACCTGCAAGGCGGCGGACAACGCGCCCGTGCCGTCTGTCGCGATATGCTTCGGGCTCGCCGCTTCCAGCCGGGCGATCACGCCTTCCGTTACGCGTGCGAGCGCTTCTTCTGAGAAGAAACCGCCGGGGATCAGGCACCGGTCGATGAGCACGCGGCGGAAGGCGGCAAACGTCTCCGCGTCGGGCTTGCCGGGATCGCGCCAGAACTCGTCGAGCGATCCCTGGAAGGTGATCCCGTCCATGTCGTAGACCGCGTGGCCGAGCGCGATCACCGGGACGCCCTGCATCAGCGCGAGCGTCCCGCTGGTGCTGTTGATCGTCACCATGCCTTTCGCCTTGCACGCGATCGGCACCATGTCGCCGCTTTCGAGATAGTCGACGCGGTCGGTAATACCGTGGAGTGCGGCGAGCGACGCGGTCTCCTCGCGCCAGTCGCGGACGCCGTTATCGAGCGGGTGCTCCTTGATGACCAGTCGCAGCGGGGCAGGGGCATTCTCGGCAAAGGAATGCATCACCATCCGCAATGCGTCGGCGATCCCGGCAAAGCTCGAATGCAGCCGGATCTGGGCATCGGAATCGAGCTGCAACGGAAACAGCACATAGGGATCGCCGCGGGTCTCGAGTTGCGCGACCAGCGCGGCCGCCCGCACCGCCGCCTGCTTGCGCCCGCGCAACCGGCGGACCCAGCCCATCGCCTCGACCAGCGGATGCCAGGGGCGGTGATTGGCCCAATGCGGGTAATACCAGCGGCTGAAGACGTCGGCGACGTTATAGGCGACCGCCTCGAGCGCGCGTCGCCGAAACGACGATGCGACCTGGCGATGCTCGGGGATCGGCGGAAGCGTCGCGGCCTGGGCGCGGTACCAGGCCGGATCGCGCGGCAAGCTCGAATGGCCGTTCACGCCGCCCAGTTCGAGCGTCACCCAGTCCGGCCGGATATAGCCTTCCTCGAACACATGGACGGGGATGTGGAGGGTGCGGCACACCTGGGTCGCGCCGAGGTGCATCGCCCGGCAGTCGCCGAACAGCATGACATCGGTGATCTGATGCTCGTCGATCAACCGCGCCAGCGCGTCGGGCCAGTCGGCGAGCGATCCGCGATAGTCGATGCCGTTGGGCAGCCGCCAGAACAGCCGGTCGCCACCGTTGAAATTGACCTTGTAGACCCCGTAGCCCTGCTGGCGCAGCGCCTTGCCGACCCGGCCGAAGAGCGGCCCCATCAGCCCTTGCAGAAGCAGGACGTTGCGTCGCGCCGGGGGTAGTGTCGAACTCGGCGCCGCTATTTTGGGTGTGATGTCGGGCACATCGGCAAAGGAAGAAAGCATGCGGCAGCCTTTCATACATATCCGATGCAGGCGATAGACACATAATGCGGTGCATCATGGCGGGTGTCCGTCGGCATCCGGGCCGTGGACCCGGCAGCTAGATAGGTTGACGCACGGAGGCAAGATGACCGGCGGTGACAGCCTCACGGCCTCCCGCTATACGCCCGCCGCTACAAGCCCGTCGTCGCTTGCCTTCGCGCGTCGATCCCATGACCCTCCTTCGAGTCCGACACCGCGGCAGACTGTGACGATCGGTTTTATATCCTTCCTGCTGATGCAGAGCGTCTCGCTGGCGCTCGATGCGGCGGTGCGACCGCGGCACCGCTATCGGGGCAGCGCGCTGCGCAGTGCACCGGGACTGATCCTGCATTGTCTGACGATGACCGCGCTGTTCGGCCTGATCCTGGCGCTTTCGGGAAGCGCACCGGTTGCCGCCAGCCTGGTCGTCGCGCTCATGGCGGTGTTCGTGACCGCATCGAACGCCAAGCACGCGATGCTGGGCGAGCCGTTGTTGTTCTCCGATCTCGCGCTGCTCTCCGCGCTGGTCCGACATCCCGGTTTCTATTTCACCGCGCTGTCGATCCAGCAGAAGTCGGGGCTGGCGATCGGTGCGCTCGGCCTGCTCCTCGCGCTGGTCTGGCTGTTCGTGCCGCATCTGACGCCGCATCTCGTGGGGGCAGGGGTGCTGCTGCTGGCGGGAGGCACCTTGGCGGCGCTGCTCCACGGCAAGGCCTTTGCCGGCCTCGCGCGGATACCCGACATCGACGCCGATCTCGCCCGCCACGGCCTGATCGCGACGCTGCTGCTATATTGGCTACGCTGGCGCGAAACCCCCGATCCTCCCTTGTGCCCGACCGAATTTTCCGACGGATCGCTATCGGCAACCGATCCAGCAGCAGACTTTGCCCGGCCGGATCTCGTGATCGTCATCCAGTGCGAATCCTTTGCCGATCCGGTCGACCTGACAAACGATCCCCTGCACGCCTTGCCCGGACTGGCGCGGGCGCGCGCGATGGCATCGCAATGGGGCAACCTCGGCGTCAGCGGGTTCGGCGCCTATACGATGCGGACCGAATTCGGCGTGCTGTTCGGGCGTAGCGAGGCGGCGCTGGGCTTTCGTCGCTACGATCCCTTTCTGACCGCGCGACGCGAAGGCTCCTATGCCTTGTCTGCGAAGTTTGGCGCATTTGGTTATGGCTGTCTGTTCGTGCACCCGCACGACCTGCGCTTCTACGGGCGCGACCAGATGATGCCGGCGATCGGTTTCGACCGCCTGATCGGGGAGGAGCATTTCCCGCCGGCAGAACCCGGCACCGGCCGCTACGTCGCCGACCGGACGCTCGGGGCGTCGCTCCGCAAACTAATCGACGACGCTGCGGAACCGACGTTCCTCTATGCGGTGACGATGGAAAACCACGGTCCGTGGATGAAGGACCGGTTGACCGGATCGCCGGGCGGGCTCGACGCCTATCTCCATCATGTCCGCAACAGCGACACGATGCTGACCGAGCTGATCGACGGCTTCGCCGATACCGGCCGCTCCGCGCTGCTGGTCTTCTTCGGCGATCATCGACCGAGCATTCCCGGCGTGGCCGAACCGGGGCCGGTCCGCCACACGCCCTATGTGATGCTGCGGTTCGTCGACGGAAAGCCGGTCCCGGCGCCCGTCGCCGGCGCCGATGGCCGTATCGATCTCACCCCCGACGAGCTCCATCATGCCATCCTGCACGCGGTCCGCGGCGCCTCCGTCACTTCGGCCTGAGGCTCCGCAGCAACCGATCGCGCAGGCCCGCGGGCAGCAGGCGATCGACCAGCCGCAACGCGGCGAACGGCCAGGGCAGGACGAGATGCGCGTGGCCGCGTGCGCTCGCCGCCACGATCCGCGCGGCGACGTCGGCGGGTTGCATCAGGAGGCGTTGCGGCGCTGCGACCTGACGCCCTTCGGGCCGGTCGATCGGGCCGGGCGAGACGAGCATCACGCTGACGCCATGAGGGGCCGCGCCGATCCGCAGTGCCTGCGCGAAGCGGGCGAGGCCTGCCTTCGATCCGGCATAGGCCGCGGCGAACGGGAGCGCATGAAACGCCGCGGCCGATCCGATCAGGATGATATGGCCGTGGCCGCGCGCTGCCATCCTGTCGGCCAGCGCCGCGGCCATCGCGCTCGGCGTGACGAAGTTGACCATGCCCAGCCTGACCATCCGGGCCGGGTCTTCGCCCCGTTCGTGACGACCCTGGATATCGCCGAGCCCGGCCGCGAGCACGGCGATGTCGATGCCTCCCGCAGACTCCTCCGCGTCGATCGCGGCGAGCGCGGCTGCGGGATCGACGAGATCGAGCAATCGGAGAGTCACCATCGCACCGGCGTCACGGCACTGATCCGCGACCTGCTCGAGCCGTTCGTGGTCACGTCCCCACAACACGAGCAGGACATCCGGACCGGCATAGTGCCGCGCGATCGCGGCGCCCAACCCTCGCGAGGCACCGGTTATGAGAATTCGCTGTCGCACGTCTATCCTGAATGGCGCTTATTTGACGGGGCTGTCGGGTGTGTCGTCTACACCATAACTTGGCGCAAACCTGAACCAGCCCGTCGACAGATGCCGTTTCTCGGTAAGCTCAGGATAATCTATTGCTCCTAGTGTCACTTGACAGGGGCACCCCGCCTCTGTCCATAGCGGCGGTATGAGTATGCGTAGACAAGAGCCAAGGCCGAACCACGGCGGAGGCGCCGAGTATCCGCAACGCCTTCGGCTGTTTCGCAGCGATCTGCTCGAACGCCTGACCGTGATATCGCCCCGCGCGTTCGTCGCGACCTGGTCCATGATCCTCGTGCTGGTCACATGGGCGGGCTGGGGAACCGTGGCGCCGCTGACCTGGGTCGGACTGGTGATGACGGGTCTGCTGATCTGGTCGCTGTTCGAATATTGCATGCACCGCTTTCTGTTCCACCTGGAATTGCAGTCGGACCTGGGCCGCTGGCTCGGCTATGTGATGCACGGCAATCATCATTCCGATCCGAACGATCCCTATCGCAGCCTGATGCCCCCGATCGTCAGCGTGACCTGGTCGGGTGCGATCTGGATCGGCCTGGCGTCGGCGTTCGGGCCTGCGGGCACCGTGATCTTCCTGGGGTTCGCGATCGGCTACGTCGCCTATGACAGCATCCATTACGCCTGCCATCAGCTACCGGCGCGCGGTCCGCTGATGCGTGCGTTGCGCCGCCATCACCTGCGCCATCATTTTGGTCGTCGCGACGGCAATTACGCGATCACGACGATCTTCTGGGATCGCCTGTTCGGCTCGCATATCTCCGCCAAGGCGGCAGCGACCGCGCCGGAGACTCCCGTACACTCCTGATCGAGGGTCCGACTGCGGGCTTCACCGAGACATGGTGCAGCGGTGATCGGTTCGACGCGCCCCCGTCTCGGGCCCGTCTCAACCCTGCTTCAGCGACGCCCCTTCATCAGGCGACCCTGAATCTGCCGGAGGCGCGTGACCCAGCCAAGCCGGTTGACGGCATCGCCGGCGACCATCCGCGCGAACAGCGTCTCGGGTTCGCAGGGCAGGCCGCTCACCGGATCCAGATACCGCGGATAGAGGATCAGCACGCCGGCGACGAGTTCGTCGAGCGCCAGCCCACGGCCCCGGCGGTCCGACAGCGGCATCAGATCGCGCGTCAGCCCCCAGCCGGCGTAGAACGGCATGCCGTGGCAGGTAACGTCGCACCCGCGCAGCAACGCCTCGAAACCGGTCAGCGAGGTCAGGACATGGACCGCATCGACGCGTTCGAGCAATGCGGCCATGCCGCCTCCGCGGACAATCCGATCGGCAACGCCCAACGCGTCCGCATCGGGCACCGCGCCCTTGCGATGCCCGGCATCGACATCGGGGTGCGGCCGGAACCAGAGTTCGGCCTCGGGCTCGAGCGCACGCGCGCGGCGCAGCAGTTCGAGGTTGCTGGCGAGGCCCCCGCCACCGAGCTTGACCGACATGTCGTCCTCGACCTGCCCGGGCACCAGCACGAGACGACGCCCGGGTTGGCGGGCCGGAAACACGTGCGGGGCGTTACCGCCATATTTGCTGATCCCGCCCGCCAGGATGGCCGCGCGGAGATGCGCCGCGCGCGCCAGCAATGCCGCGGGGAAGTGCGTCTCCGCGAGCAACGTCTCGAGATCGCTGGGGCGGCTCGGATCATAATGGATTCCGCGCCAATCGACGGTGATCGAGGAGGGTGGCACCATGTCGCTGCCCAGCCCGACCGACCGGACGAAGCCATCCTCGACCCGCACCAGCGGGACGTCCGCGGCCGCGGCATCGCGGGCCATTGCCGGCGAGATCCGCGACGGCCACACCGCGACCGCACCACCGTGCCGCTTGGCATGGGCGATGGCGCGGCGTTCGGACGAAAAATACCGTAACCGGCGACCCGGCGACCAGAGGAAGCGCGCGATCTCGCGGCGCTTCCACCAGGCGATACCGCAGGCCGCGACGATCCCGCGATTGCCGTCGCAGATCCGCCGCCAGAAGCCGAGATGCGCGATCGTCGCATCGATGCCGGTGTCCAGACCCGTCGCCGGGTCGCGATAGCGCGTGTCGACCAGCGCGGTGGCGATCCGCTGGCGGCGCGTCTCCAGGGGCGTATCCGGCGTGCCATAGGCCCCGTCGGACAGTATCCGTACGGCGCTTCCGGCGATGTCCGCCAACGCCACCCATTCGTCGTCGCCATGCGCGACCAGTTGCACGGCGTCGTCGAGCAGCGACCAGGGATCGACCTCCCCGAAGATCATCGCTCCACGCGGATGCGGCACGCGCAATGCCGGGTCGCGCGCGCGATCGGCCGGCAGCAGCCAGACGACCGCGTCCTGCTCGGCATCGGTCATGCTCGCACGAAGGTCAGCGACCTCGGACGCTGATCGTGCGCGGACGATCGTGCGGGCATCCGACGCAGCGGCGGGTCTCGTCCAGAAGGGGCCCCCGACCCTGGCCTCCCGGATAGCCGTAAAGATCCGCGCGATGTCGGCGTGCTCGACCGCCGGCGCGATCGCACTGTCAGTGGCGGGTATCGGGCCCGAATACGTCACGGTCGCGCCGGGAAAAGGCGGCGCGCGGAGCAGAGGGACGGTCTTCGCGTCCCTCACGGTACCGTCCCGTCCGAATGCGCCGGCGCAGCCGCGGTCTTCAGCCCGGCGTCGCTCCAGGGCTGGCCCAGCAACCCGCGCAACCGGTCGCGGATCGACCAGGCCAGCGGCGCACGACGCTCGGCGATGCCGGGCAGGCTGAACGGATCGAGCCCGGTCCAGGGCAGGAAGGGATTGCGCCGGCCATAGGTCCAGATCTCGATCCGCACCGATGGTCTGACCGAAGCACCGCGCGCGTGAAACCCCGACGTATCCGCGACGACCAGGGTATTGGCGGGTACGGCGAATGCCTGCGGTTCGGGCAGATCGAGCGCCGGCAGTTCTTCCGGCGTAATCCGCAACGATCCGCGCGCCGACAGCCGATCGAGACCAGACCGCGCGCGAACGCTGCGATCGCGTTCCCAGGCCAGCCGCTGCGGCGTCATCCGGTGCGACCCGGGGACATAGACCAACGGGCCTTCATCCTCGGCGACATCGGTCAGGAACAGCCACGCCTTGACCGTCGCGTGGAAGGTGTCGGCGTGCAGCGCGGTCTGCGGGTCGGGCGCGGCATCGCTCACATGGCTGAGGATAGTCTGGATATAGCCGACCGGTTCGCTGTCGAAGCTGCCGACATAGCGCATCAGCCCACGCCACCGGGCACTGCCGACCAACGCCGCGACTGCCGGCATCGCCGCCAGCGCGGCGGGATCGAGCGCGATCCGGCGGGTGATCGTGTCGCCTTGCACCATCTCGCGCGCCGGGGCGACGTGCGCCAGCACCTGTCGCTTGAGATCGGCGAACACATCGGCCGGCAGAAAGCCCGGCTTGAGGACGAAGCCGTCGCGGTCGAACGCGGTGCGATCCTCGGGCGACACGAGACGCGCGAGCCGCCTGCGACGGGCGGACGCCAGCCGCCCCGCCAGACGAATCCGTGCGACATGCAGGCCCCAGCGATTGAGCAGCGGAGAGCCGATGATCGGATTGTCGCTGAAGGCCTTGGCGCCGGTCGGCAATTGCGCGATCCACCAGGGCAATAAGAGGTAACGGGCCGGTTTCATCGCCACCCTCTCTTCGAGGAGATCGACGGACGCAAGCATGCTGGTCGAGCGGGATCGATCATAGGCAGTTTATGGGCGCCGATCCCAGGCGACGCACTGCAAACCGGCATCGCTGCTCCGGATGATCCCGAACGCGCCGGTCCGCAATTTCAAGCTGGGGAGCGCACATGCCTGCGTCATCAGGGCGGCGTCGGCGAGCAGCGCGAACCGCGCGGCACCGTTGCTCGTGACGAGCAAGGTCGTGCTTCCCACCTGTTCCGTAAACGCCTGTTCCGTAAACAAGGCACGCCATCCCGCCAGTCGCGCCGGAGCATCGACGACCCAGCCGGGGGGCGCGACGCCGTGCGCTTCCCATGCGGCGAGCGCGTCGCTGCCGATCCGCGCGATCACCTCGCTCTCGATCCGATCCTCGTCCTGCCCGTGATCGATCTCGGCGAGCAGCGGCGCGGGGATGACGGTCGGCGCATCGTCGAACGCGCCGCGGATCGCCTCCGCGGTCTCACGCGTCCGCAGGAGCGGCGAACAGAGGATAGTGTCGAAGCGCCAACCCTGTTCGGCGAAATAGCCTCCCAGCCGATGCGCCTGCTCATGCCCGCTGGCGACGAGCGGCAGGTCGGTTCTCGCGCCGATCCGGCGCGGCGCTTCGTGATCGGCAAAGGTATTGCCGTGGCGGACGATGACGAACGTTCGGATCACGACGCGTAAGGGTCGCCGAAGCGCCGGATCAGGTCCTCGGCGAGCGCGACGTCCTCCGGCGTGTCGATCCCCGACATGGCATGCGTAGGCGGCGCGACCGCGATCGTCTGGATATCAAGCCCCATCTCGAGGAAGCGCAACTGTTCGAGCCCTTCGAGGCGCTCGTAGCGGGTCGGGGGCATCGCCTCGAAACGTTCGAGCGCGTCGATCCGATAGGCATAGAGCCCGAGGTGACGGAACACCGGCGACAGCGGGCTTTCCGCACGGAGACGGTCTTCGTCGCGGATCGCGGGGATGATCGTCTTCGAGAACCAGAACGCCTTGCCGTCGGCGTCGCGGGCGCAGGTCGTACCGCTGAACGGCGACCGCGCCTTGTGCGCCCGCATCGCATCGAGCGCAGGCCAGTCGAGTTGCACCACCGGGGTGACGCAAGCGGCGGGGCTTGCCCGCGCGGCCGCGATCAGCGCGGCGACCATCTCGGCCGGAATGAACGGTGCATCGCCCTGGAGGTTGACGATGATATGCGGCCGCACGTCACGCCCCCCCGCCGCGGCACAGGCGCGCCCCGAGCCCGACCGGATATCACGGGCCGTCATCACCGCGTCGCAGCCGAGTAAGTCTGCGTGCTCAGCGATGCGGTCGTCGTCGGTCGCCACGACCACGTCGCAACCGCCGGCGATCGTCGCGGCGGTGTGCGCGACCTGGACGACGCGCTCCAGCAGCGTTCGGCCGGCAATCCGGAGCAGCGGCTTGCCCGGCAACCGCGTCGAGCCGTATCGCGCCGGAACGACGATCAGGTCTGTAGGTGGCTGGACGCCAGGCTGAACGCCAGATTGAACGGGAGTCAGACGACGCCAGCCCGCAACAGGTCGTGGACGTGCAGCACGCCGATCAACTTGGTCCCGTCGCACACGAACAGGACCATGACCGCATTAGCATTCATCGTGCGCAGCGCTTCGGTCGACAGCGTCGTTGGCGGCACCGCGAGCGGGGTCGGCGTCATATGCGCCTCGATCGGATCCTGCAGATGCTGGGTCGCGAAACTGCGCCGCAGATCGCCATCGGTAAACGCGCCGACCAGATTGCCCTCGGCATCGACGACCGCAGTCGAGCCATAACGCTTGCGGCTCATCTCGAAGGTCGCGTCCATCAGCGACGCACCGAGCCGGACCACGGGCACCTCTTCGCCACGGCCCATCAACTGCTCGACGGTGACGAGCTTGGCACCGAGCTGACCGCCCGGATGCAGCGACAGGAAATCGGATTTCGAAAAGCCGCGCTGCTCGATCAGCGCGATCGCCAGCGCATCCCCCAATACCGCCTGCAGCGTCGTCGACGAGGTCGGCGCGAGTTCGTTCGGGCACGCCTCGCGGACATGCGGCAGGACCAGGCAGATATGCGCAGCCTTGCCCGCGGTGCTGTTCGCCTTAGCGGTCGCGACGATCAGCGTGATGTTGAACCGGTGGCAATAGGCGATGATGTCGCCGAGCTCGGCGGTCTCGCCCGACCAGGTGATCGCGAGCACGATATCGCTCGGGGTGATCATCCCCAGATCGCCGTGGCTGGCTTCGCCCGGATGGATGAACAGCGACGGCGTGCCCGTCGAGGTCATCGTCGCGGCGATCTTGCGGCCGATGATCCCGCTCTTGCCCATCCCGCTGACGATCAGCCGGCCGGAGGTCGCCGCGATCGCTGCGACCGACAGCTTGAACGCATCGCGGAGTGCCGAATTCTCCAGCGCGATCGCGAGAATGTTGAGCGCTTCCTGTTCGATCCGAACCGTCTTCAACGCCGATACCAGCGCGGCGTCGCCGACTTTACGCATTTCCATGGACTGCAACTCGTCACCTCGCCGGAGGGGCTCGTCATATCGCATATGGCGAATCCGTCCCTTAAAAGATACACGACGGCCGGGAGCCGTCGCGCGGCCCATACTGCAAGTGTGACGGGTGATCCAGTTTTTACAGTTCTCGCGGTCAACCGTAACGATGTCGGTTTGATACCGATAATTGCGGCGGTCATCGAATGACGAAGGGTTAAGATAGATGCAATTGTGCGGCAAGGCGGTGGGGTCGACGGAACCTTTGTTCCTGATCGCGGGTCCATGCGCGATCGAAAACGAAGCGCTTGCGCTGTCGACCGCCGAGACGCTGAAACGTATCGCGGACCGGCTGGGCATCCTGCTGATCTACAAAAGCTCGTTCGACAAGGCCAACCGCAGTTCCGGATTGTCGTTCCGCGGGCCCGGAATGGACGAAGGCCTGCGGATCCTCGCCAAGGTGCGCTCCGAGATCGGCGTCCCCGTTCTCACCGACGTCCATACCGCCGAGCAGGTCGCGGCGGTCGCGGAGGTGGTGGACATGCTCCAGACGCCGGCGTTCCTCGCGCGCCAGACCGATTTCATCGCGGCGGTCGCGGCCTGCGGCAAGCCGGTCAACATCAAGAAGGCGCAGTTCATGGCGCCGGGCGACATGACGAACGTCATCGACAAGGCGCGCCGCGCCGCGACCGAGGCGGGCTGCGATCCGGACAGCTTCACGGTGTGCGAACGCGGCGCGACGTTCGGCTACAACAATCTGGTATCGGACATGCGCAGCCTGGCGATCATGCGCGACACCGGATGCCCGGTTGTGTTCGACGCGACCCATTCGGTGCAGTTGCCGGGCGGGCAGGGCGATCGATCGGGTGGCCAGCGCGAGTTCGTGCCGTTGCTGGCGCGCGCCGCGGTCGGTGCCGGCGTCGCGGGGTTGTTCATCGAAACGCATCCCGATCCCGACCAGGCGCTGTCGGATGGCCCGAATGCCTGGCCGCTGGATGACATGGAGCCGTTGCTGCGTCAGCTGATGGCGATCGACGCGGTGGTCAAGGCGACGCCGATGCTCTGACCTTACCGGGATTTTATTGGGCCGGGAGGGTTTCCAGCCAGCGCTCGACGATCGCGAAATGGCCCTCCCAGCTTGGTGCCCGGTATGCGCGCATCGCCGCGATCTGCCGCGCGCGTTCGGGGGAGGGGCCGCAGAAATCGAGGATCGTGCGCTCCCATTCTCCCGCGTCGTGGACCGGGATGAACGTCGGGATCGTGTCCGCGATCTCACGGAACACGGCCAGGTCGGATGCGATCACCGGCGCGCCGAGCTGCAACGCCTCGATCACCGGCATGCCGAACCCTTCGGCGAACGAGGGCATCAACAGCGCGCGCGCGCCCTTCAGCAGTCCCGCCAGTTCGTGGTCGTCGCAGCGGCCGCGTTCGATCACCACGCCCTGCAGCGCGATGCTGCGGTCGAGCAACGCAAACGCGCCCTCGGCCTCCCAGCCGCGTTGTCCAACCAGCAGCAGGCGCGGGGCCGCGTCACCAAGCCGTTCGACCAGCCGCTTCCACACCTGCAGCAGCAGCAGGTGGTTCTTGCGCCCCTCGATCGTGCCGACGACCACGAAATAGGGATGATCGGCGGGCGTCGGCGCGACCTCAGCCGGCAGCACGTCGCCGGCCAGCCACGCGGCGACCATCGGCGGGGAGGGGAGACCATGCTGAGCGGCGAAGTCGCGCAACGCCGTCAGCGTGGCCTCAGAATTGCCGATGATCCCGCTTGCGCTGCGCAAGGCGTTGGTCATGCGCTGGACGTGCCGGCCGGCTTCGCCTGGCCGACAGAATTCGGGTGTCTCGATCGGAATGAGATCGTGGATCAGATGGACCGCACGCAGACCATGGTGGGCGATCCAGGTCACCAGACTGTCGTCGTTCAGCCCGGTATGGCCGATATTCAGATAGAGCTGACCGCGCTGCGGCGCGCTGGCGAACGCGGTCGGGATCGCTTTGCCCAGTACCGCGATCAGCGTCTGCCGGGACGGAGGCCCCGGCGCGACCAGCAGCGTCATCAGGCGTCGCGAATTGGCCGCGGTGAGCACGATGCGGCGTCGCTTCCACTGGACGACCGCCTGCGCGCGCAGGCCGAAATGCTCGACATATGCCAGGCACACGCGATCGATGCCGGTCGGCAGCCGACCAGACCAGTAGCGCCAGATCGAGCGGCTGACGTCGATTAGTAGGGGAGGCGCCACGGCAACGTCGTTCCGAGCGGGGGCGGGCGGGCGGTCAACCATGGTCATGGCCGACGGTCGTCGATCTTGCGATCGACCCGGCAAAAGGCCCGGTAGGGAAATTGCACGTATCTGTCCTCGAAACCCAACGCAGGACCACGTCGGAATGTGGCTTACCGAGGAATGCCACGGCTGCCGCTAGCGAGATCGTCCCTAGCGGCAGATTGCCTGTCGGCAAAGCTACGCCATCGGCGGTCGAGACCACCGATGGCGTCAACCGCTTACTTGAAGCGGATACCGATGCCGCCCATCACGCGCTGACGCGAGGTGTGGTCGTCATACTGCGAGTAGACATACTGCGCGTTGACGTAGAGACCCGAGAGCGGGCCCTGGAAGCGGTTCGCCATCGAGGCTTCGACGCCACCGCCGACCTGATAGCCGTCGGTGTTGAAGTGGTTGTAGAAGCTCGTCTGGCCGGCCGGTGCGTCGAAGCGCTTGCGCTGCTCGTTGGTCACGTAACCGCCCTTGGCGAACACGAGCAGCTGCGGTGCGACCAGAACGCCTGCGCGGACGCCGACGCCATATTCCTCGAACGACTTGTGGCAGATCGACCCGCCCGAAACGCCAGCGGTGCAGTTTTCACCGAAACCGCTCGAACGCCAGTAGGTCGCTTCCGGCCCGATCACGATCCGCTCGCCGATCTGGCCGTCGAAGCCGATGCTCGCGCCGTAGCCGAACTTGTCGTCGTGGCGGCCCTGCGACTGGAAGCGATCGCCACCAGCGTTACCTTCGATGCGGAAACCGCGGAACGAGGTCGGGCCGGTATCGGTTGTGGTCTGGGTCGTGTCCGGCGTCGCATCCTGTGCGAGGGCCGGGGTAGCAACGGCCGCAAAGCCCGCGATCGCGCAGAGCGCAACGATTTTACGCATGTAAACATCCTTGATTGGTACGGTAGACGACGTTGAAACCGTGGCGCTGGCGGGACGTTCCCCGCCTAACATAGAATAATCGAAGCGTGGCTTTTGGGCCACAGGTTCGCCACGCCACTTGGTTCCCGATATTTTAGCTTCGTTAAATTTCGGTTAGCCAAACGACATCCGGCGGGACATCCAGAGGGTACCGCAGCGGGTTCGCTTTGCGGGACGACCTACAGCCATTCCACACGAAGGACCGTTACAAACATGTCAAATCACCCACATGACCGAGAAAGATTGCCATCAATTATCGCGTCCCCTTATAGGGGCGAGTGGACTACTCACCGGTAAAGCTCATCGCACCCCGTCGTTTCGGCGACTCCCGTGGCTGGTTCACCGAGGTATACTCGGTGCCAGCATTTTCGGATCGGGGCATCTCATGCACCTTCGTGCAGGACAATCACTCGCTGTCGGTACCGGCGTTTACCCTGCGCGGCTTGCACTTTCAGACCCCCCCCCGTGGGCAGGACAAGTTGGTCCGGTGCGTCCGAGGGCGGATCTTCGACGTCGCGGTCGATGTGCGTCAGGAATCCCCGACTTACGGGCAGTGGGTCGGGGCCGAGCTGTCCGCTGAAAACGGTCATCAGCTTTTCATCCCGATCGGCTTTGCGCATGGTTTCGTGACGCTCGAAGCCAATTGCGAAGTGACATACAAATGCTCGGATACCTACGCACCGGAAGCCGATGGTGGTGTACGCTGGGATGACCCCGCGATCGGCATTGCCTGGCCAATACCCGCCGGCACCACGCCCGAGCTGAGCGCGAAGGATCAGGTCCAGCCGCTGCTCGCCGATTTCGACAGCCCATTCCCCTATGACGGCCGCCCACTCGGCCCGCTCGTCTGAAGGATAGACCGATGCGCATTTTCGTCACCGGCGGGGCCGGCTTCATCGGCTCGGCGCTCGTCCGCCATCTGCTGGAAAACACGCAGTACGAGGTGCTCAACTTCGACAAGCTGACCTATGCCGGCACGCTGACGACGGTCGAGCGGGTCGCGCAGTCGAACCGCTACCGCTTCGTCCAGGGCGACATCTGTGACGCCGAGGCGGTCCGCGCGGCAATCGCCGAGTTCAAGCCCGACGTGATCACGCATCTGGCGGCCGAGAGCCATGTCGATCGCTCGATCGACGGCCCCGGCGCGTTCGTCCAGACCAATGTCGTCGGTACCTACACGATGCTCGCCGAAGCGCGCGCCTATTGGCTGTCGCTCGAGGAGGCGGCTCGCGAGCGCTTCCGGTTCCATCACATCTCGACCGACGAGGTTTACGGCTCGCTCGGCGATACCGGGCTGTTCACCGAGGAGACGCCGTACGATCCGCGCTCGCCCTATTCGGCATCGAAGGCGGGCTCCGACCATCTCGTCAGCGCCTGGGGTCACACCTTCGGGCTGCCGGTGCTGATCACCAACTGCTCGAACAATTACGGGCCCTATCACTTCCCCGAAAAGCTGGTGCCGCTGATGATCGTCAAGGCGCTCGCGGGTGCCGACCTGCCGGTCTATGGCAAGGGCGACCAGGTCCGCGACTGGCTGTTCGTCGAAGACCACGTCCGTGCGCTGCATGCGGTGTTCGAAAAGGGCGAGCCCGGCCGGACCTACAATGTCGGTGGCAACAACGAGAAGCAGAACCTCGAGGTCGTGAAGACCGTCTGCGCGATCCTCGACCGGCTGCGCCCGCGCGCCGATGGCCAGTCCTATGCGACGCAGATCGCCTATGTCGCCGACCGGCCCGGCCACGACAAGCGCTATGCGATCGACGCGACGCGGATCAGGGACGAGCTCGGCTGGACGCCGACCGAGACGTTCGAGACCGGCATCGAGAAGACCGTCGCCTGGTATCTCGACAACCAGGACTGGTGGGAAGCGATCGTCGCTGAGCACAGCGCCGACCAGCGCCGCGGACTCTCGGTATGACTGACGCCCCTCGGGCTGGCGGCGTTAAGCAGATCCTGGTCACCGGCGGGAACGGCCAGCTCGGTACCGAACTGAAGCGCTATTCCTGGCCGGAGGGCTGGGCGGTCACCGCGATCGACATCGACGACCTCGACCTGCGCGATACCACTGCGATCGCCGCGATGGTCGCGTCCGAACCTTGGGCGGCGGTGATCTCCGCCGGCGCCTATACCGCCGTCGACAAGGCCGAGAGTGACATCGTTACTGCCTGGGCGGTCAACGCGCTGGCGCCCGCGGCGTTTGCGGAAGGCTGTGCGAAGGCCGGTATCCCGATCGTCCAAGTCTCGACCGACTACGTCTTCGACGGCGCGCGCGACGGCGCCTGGGAGGTGACCGATCCGGTCGCCCCGCTCGGCGTCTACGGTGCGTCGAAGCTTGGGGGCGAACTGGCGGTACGGACGTCGGGCGCCCGCCACGCGATCGTCCGCACCGCGTGGGTGGTCAGCGCGCACGGCAGCAACTTCGTCAAGACGATGCTGCGCGTCGGCGCGACCAACCCGACACTGCGCGTGGTCGACGACCAGCACGGCAGCCCGACGTCCGCGGCCGATCTGGCAGCCGCACTCGCGACGATCGCGATGCGCCTCGTCGAGGATCCCGCCGCCCCCACCGGCACCTATCATTTCAGCAATGCCGGTGCGGTCACCTGGGCCGGTTTCGCGCGCGAGATCTTCGCACAGAGTGCGGTGCGCGGCGGTGCCCGCGCCGAAGTGCAGGGCATAACCACCGCCGAATATCCGACGCCTGCGACGCGCCCGGCGAATTCGCTGCTCAGCCACGACGCGATCACGCGCGACTACGACATCCATCCCCCGGCCTGGCAGACCGCGCTCGGCAACATCCTCGACGAACTGCTCGGGGCCCCCAAGAAGGACATTTCCCGATGAAGGGCATCATTCTCGCAGGCGGTTCGGGCACGCGACTGCATCCGGCGACGCTGGCCGTGAACAAGCAGCTGCTGCCGGTCTACGACAAGCCGATGATCTATTATCCGCTGTCGGTGCTGATGCTCGCCGGCATCCGCGACATCCTGATCATCTCGAGCCCCGAATTTATCGGCAATTACAAGAGCCTGTTCGCTGACGGTGCGGCACTCGGCCTGGCGATCGCCTACGCCGAACAGCCCAAGCCAGAGGGCTTGGCCCAGGCGTTCACGATCGGCGCGGACTTCATCGGTGACGATGATGTTGCGCTCGTGCTTGGCGACAACATCTTCTTCGGCGCGCACCTGACCGACCTGCTGGCGAGCGCGGTCGCGCGCAAGGGTTGCGCGACGGTATTCTCCTACCGCGTCGAGGATCCCGAGCGTTACGGCGTCGTCGAGTTCGGTGAAGGCGGCAAAGCCGTTAGCCTCGAGGAAAAGCCGGCAAAGCCCAAGTCGCATCATGCAGTCACTGGCCTGTATTTCTACGACAATCGGGTCGTGCAATTTGCCCGCGACCTCAAACCGTCGGCCCGCGGCGAACTCGAGATCACCGACCTCAACCGCATCTACATGGACGCTGGCGACCTGTTCGTCGAACAGATGGGCCGCGGCTATGCTTGGCTCGATACCGGCACGCACGACAGCCTGCTCGAGGCGAGCGAGTTCGTCCGGACCATCCAGCACCGTCAGGGCATCCAGATCGCATGCCTTGAGGAAATCGCTTACGAACGAGGCTTCATCACTGCCGATCAGGCGCGTGCAGCCGGTGAGCGGTTCAAGAAAACCGCTTATGGTCGCGCCATTTTAAATGCCGTCGATGGCGACTGATCCGCGACTTAGGAAAAACGAGGGAAACAGTCTTCGACCCGTTGGCCGACGGTCGGGCTGCCGACCAGGTGCGTTCATGCCGAGCCACTTTGCGTGATGAAACTGCGCGACGCTTGCGATACAGGCATTTCGGTCCACGGATCTTGGCGAGTGCGGACGTCCCGATCGGTCGTACGCTCAGCCCTGAATCTGGATGGAAGATGATGAAAGTCGAAGCGAGATGAGCGGCTTGGTAAACCCGGCGACCAAATTCTCTTGGCGCCGTGCATTGGCCGTGCAAGGCAGGGTGATCGGTGCCGTGCTCATGCGCGAACTCCACACCCGCTATGGTCGCGAGAACATCGGTTATCTGTGGCTGATCGCAGAGCCCCTGATGCTGGGAAGCATCATCGCACTGCTTCACAGCGGTCAAACGGCGCACGAGGGTACCATTAACCCTGTCGCGCTGACGGTAGTCGGCTATACGATCTTCATCATGTTTCGCGGCATCGTCAACCGGGCGGAAGGGACGCTGCACAGCAATCTGCCACTTCTCTATCATCGCATGGTGACGGTTTTCGATATCGCTTTGGCGCGAGCATTGTTGGAAGCTGCCGGTACGTTCGTCGCATTCACGATCTTGCTCAGCTTGATAATCGCAATCGGGTTTGCCGATTTTCCAGCCCGACCGCTCATGCTGCTTGCAGGGATTGCCTATATTTTCTTCTTCTCGTTCGGCTTGTCGACAATTATCGTTGGCGGAACGCATGATAATACCCTGCTTGAGAGATTAGTTCATCCTTTCAGCTATTTTATGATTCCGCTATCCGCGGCCTTCTATCAGGTATCTTGGATACCCGAGCCCTATCGCCACTATCTCCTCTACAATCCATTTCCGCAAATGTTTGAACTCGTCCGGTATGGACAGTTCGAGTCCGCAACACTCGAATATGTCGATTTTGTTTACATGACAGCTTGGACACTTGTCCTTAATTTATTTGGCTTGATTGCCTTACGAGCAGTTCGAAACCGCATACACCTCAGCTGAGCGCGCGCCGGCACGAATTCGAGAGTTAATCGCATGACCCTGCATGGTATCTTTGCCCCGGCGCTGGAGCTCGCCCCCGAGGAGCGGCCGACATTATGGACGCACATAAAGGATTTTATTCGCAAGCGGCGAATGATGATGCTTATCGTCGTACTGCCAACCCTTTTGCTTTCGGGCTATTACTACCTGATCGCCTCGGATCAATACGAGTCAGAAGCGCATTTCGTCGTGCGGTCGGCTGATGCACCGTCCTCGGGGCCTTCCGGTTTTGGCCAGCTTCTTGGTCTGTCGGGAATGGGCGGCGGTGCTGGCGACGCAGCCAGCGTCACGGACTATCTTCAGTCTCACGATGCGGTCGAAAAACTGCGTCGGGATGTCGGCTTGGTCAGCAGGTTTCGCCGCCCCGAAATCGATCCGCTCAGCCGACTGCGTACGGAAGATCCGACGCCCGAGAGCTTGCTGAAATATTACGATGGCAAGGTAAGGGCACGGACCGATCACGACACCGGAATTACGACGTTGACGGTGCGCGCCTTCCGCCCCGGTGACGCCTATGCGATTATCCGCAGTCTGCTCGTGATGGGCGAGCAGCGGGTCAATGCGATGAACGCACGCAGCTATAACGATGCGATCGCCTCGTCACGACGTCAGCTCCAAGAAGCCGAAGTCGCAGCGGCCGAGGTCCAGGACAATTTGACGGCCTATCGCCAGGATAAGGCCGACATCGATCCCGAAGGATCGGGCAAGGCTCAGATCGGCTTGGTATCCACGCTGCGGGCGAATTTGGCGGCTGCACAAGCGCAGCTCGAAACGGCAGGGGCCTTCATCAGTCGGTCCAGTCCGCAATATGTCGCGCTATCGCGCCAGGTACGCTCGCTGCAAGCGCAATTGGCGGCACAGTCAGGCCGCTTGGCTGGAAGTTCAGCAAGCCAAAGTTCCAGTATCGCGAACAATTTGGGGGGGTATGAGGATCTACGCCTCCGCCAGGAATTTGCGGGAAAGCGGTACGAGGCGGCTGCTGCGGCGTTTGCCCAGGCTCGCGATCGTGCCCAGCGCCAGCAACTGTATCTGGTGCGGATCGTCGATGCCAATGTTCCCGTCAAATCGCTCTATCCCCAGCGGGGCCGGATCGTGCTGACCGTTTTCCTGGCACTATTGCTTATCTACAGCATTGGTTGGCTGATTGCGGCAGGCGTTCGAGAGCATACCGCCTGATCGCCGACACGAGAAACGACCACCGCTGATAGCTCGCCGGACTATCGAACCCGGCGAGCTATCAAGGCAAAGGGAATATGCCGATCGCCCGGCGTGTCCGGCTGATCCACGTCGAACTTGAGCTGCGCGACTTCCTGGCCGTCCGCGATCAGGGACAATGCCAAGCGCTCGATCTCCGCACGTCCATAGCTTGCCGAGTTTGGATCAGGAGCAGCGCCGATTTCGCCTGAATATTGCAGAATATGGACCGCAACGCCCCCGAGCTGCAGGTAATCGAAGCTTGCGCGCAGCATGTGCGGAAAGTGCATCCGCGCATCCGGTCCAGCGGTCACATCGATCGACCACATAAAGTCGAATTTCGACAGCCCCGACGGAATCGCCAAATTCTCGAACACAGTCTGATCGACCGCATCAAAAAATCGTGTCGACGCGCAGAGATCGGGATAGAGCAGGCGTTCCAAGGCCAACCCGGGATCGCCCTCGGGTAGATCGCTGTGGTGCCCGGCAGCCACCAAAACCTTGCATCCGCGACCGGCAAGATAGCTGGGCAATGGTTGCCGCCTGCCGCTGATGCACAGCGCCGACCCGCTATCGGTGCTGACGCCATAATAATGCAGCGCCTGCAAAACGAATGCGTTCTGCCACCGCTCTATATCCGTGCCATCGGGCTGATGAAGCGCGGTATCCCAAGCTTCAACCAGCGGGTCCCGCCGTTGTCGCTCGGTCATCGCCTGCGATACTGGCCGGGCAAGCAGCGCGGGCTGCATCGTGGCCAGCTCGGGTCGCGGAACGAACTTTTCAATCGGAATGACTGCGGGCGCCGCCAGCGACCTAACCGCCTTCGAGTTCGGCAAGGGCACGTCGCGCTCTCGGGGGTCGACGGACAGGCTCAAGGCCGCAGCACTGCTATCGGTCTCGTCATCGATCCTGCCGCCTATCGTATAGACCATGTTACGGCGACTGATGATCTCGACGACGAACACACCATCGTTCTGGGCAAGTTCAGGCAACGGGACCGTTACGGTCTTGATCGGAATAGACACTGTTCCGGGGTAGGAGGACGCCACGCGTATCTGCACGGTCAGCGTGCCGGTGGTTGCGACCAGCTGGTGAAAGTGAAGCGTAAAACGCACCGGTCCGACGACGGGATAGATATCGAGCGACTGAAAGACATAGCCTGGATCGTCGCTCGGATGCGGGCCGCCAAGCCCGGTCACGCGACTGGATATGTCCCGCTTCGCCGCAAAAGGATCCACGGGCAGAAAGCTGAGTCGGTCCGAAGGGGGATCGGAGCGCTCGAGGGCAACGCTTTTAATCATAAGGGCATACTCAAGGCTTTGCGATATAACGCACTCAGGGCGCTCTGGTAGCGATCGGACGAAAATCGCGATGCCTGGATCATACCGCGATCCGACAGTCTAGCACGCAGTGCCGGGTCTTCGTCCAGCCGACGCAGTCCCGCCGAAATCGCGGCTATGTCGTACGGATCGACCAGCACCCCCGCATCCCCGACGACTTCTGGCAGCGATCCGGTTTTCGCCGACAGGACGGGCACGCCCAACAGCATCGCCTCGTGCACCGGCAGTCCGAACCCCTCGTACAGCGATGGAAAGGCCAGCGCGCGCGCGCCGCGCAACAACCGCATCAGCAGATGACGGGGCAGATAATCGATCTGGATGATCCGCCGCTCGAGATGAGCGTGACGGGGGCTTGCCATATCGTCGGCCCGCGGCAGCAGAACCAGCTCCGCCTCGCTTTGCCATGACCGCGCTGCCACGATGACGAGCGGTGTCTCGGTGCCGAGAGAGAGATACGCCTCGATCAAGCGACCGAGGTTTTTCTTGGGCTCGATTGCGCCGAAGTACAGAAAATATCCGTTTTTCGGGAGCCCGAAAATAGCATCTATCTTGCGCGCGGATTCATCAGGATCTTCGTCGAGGATTTCGCTTTCCATCGGGGACACCTGATAGGTGTTCACAACCTTATCAGGATCGATTGCAAGCAAATCGAGGATATCGTTCCGGCTGGCTTCAGAAACGGTGCAGATTGCGTCCGCGTGTAATGCACAGCCGTCGATCAAAGACCGATAGACCCGTTTCTCATCGAGCGTTGCGAACGGTAGTCGTAACGGTACGAGGTCATGCAAAGTATAGACGTTGCGCGCTCCCTCCAGGACGACCGGTATCGGGTAGGTCCAATGCATGATGTCGGGGGGATTCGGCATGCGCAGGCGCGCGAAGCGGCCGGTCGCACGAAAATAGGCATGTGCGCGTTCGAACAGATGACCGCTGCTCCATAAGGTATCGAAATCCGCCAACAGCCCTGCCAAAGCGCGTGTGTCGACCGTGCCGGATGGCACCTGATGCATTTCCAGCCCACGCGCTGCACCGAACGTAGACAGCAGACGGCCAAGACCTTTTCGTCGTGAACGTCGTTCGCTGGGCCGGGCGAGACGATCGTAGAACAGGGTCTCGCGCTGGTCGACAGGACCGGAGATGTCGAGGCCGAATATACCATCGACCCGATGCTCCATCGCATGCAACGTGCGGGCAAGCATCAGTCCGTATGTGGCGATTCCGGTACCGTGCGGCATTGCCAAATTGTAGCCATCTATGCCGATCCGCAAGTGTGTGTACCTTAGTGATAAAAGGCCGGCTAGTTACCCCTGTCTGCCCTTGCCTGCAACGCATCGTCGTAAACCCTCCCAAGTCGGCCGACGAAGCGATCCCGAGAGAACATCGCGGCGCGTGCGATACCGCGCTGCGACAATATCGCGTTCAGGGCATCATCCGACGCCAATTCGATCAAGGCGGCGCTGATGGCTGCAATGTTCGTCGGATCGACCGTCAGCGCAGCATCCCCTGCAATCTCGGCGGGCGCATCTCGGTCGCTGGTCAGGACCGGCGTACCAAGCGCCATCGCCTCCACGATCGGAAGGCCGAACCCTTCCGCAAGCGACGGGAAGATCAGCGCTCGTGCATTCTGGATCAGTCCAAGCAAGACATCGCGTTCGGCATACGCGATGCGGATCACTCGCGGCGTCGCCGCAATATCGGCCAAGATCGGGCCGGCCCGCCACCCGTCGGGCCCGACCACGACGAGCGGAAGGTCGGTATCCGCATAACGGAACGCCGCCAGAATCGTGGCAAGGTTCTTGCGCGGTTCAACCGATCCGACCACCAGAAAATACCCGTTTTTCACGAGCCCGGTCGGTAGCGGGCCGGGTACGGCGTCGGCGATGTCGACCGGTTGGCCGGTATCGGCAACGAATTCCGGGCGACAGCCGAGCGCGCTCACGAGCGCCTTGCGTGCGCTTTGCGAGACGGTGGTGATCCCGTCGCCATGCGCGACGATTGCCTCGACGACCGCGCGATGACGGCGGGCATTTATGGGAGTCAGGTCGGGCCGATCGAACGGGATCGCGTCATGAACAGTATAGAGGTTGATCCATCCCTCCATCATCATCGGTACCGGATACGTCCAGTGCATGATGCCCAGCGGAACGTCGCAGCGGACGCGATACAGTCGGCGACGGACTTTGAAATGGATATGGGCACGACGGAATATGTCTCGCCCTTCCAGCACTCCCCCTCGACAATCGCTGCGTCGCTCCAGCCGGCGGGGCGTGTTGCGCAAAAGGTCTAGCGCCTGCATCAAGGGCCCGTCGTCGGTTCGCCGGGCGACAAGTAGATAGCGATGCTCGCTGATCGCACCGACCGCCTCCGCCAGCGACCGCGCATACGTGGATACCCCCGTTCCACCCGGCCCGATCATCCGGCCATCGACGCATATAGGCACATTGCCGGTGCTTTGCCCCCAACCCATGGTTACCGTGCCTTCCAAACCCATCGGCAAGCCTGTACGGCAGCAGCATGCTGAAGGCGAACGCCTCGATGCGTTGCCCACGACAGGACTGCCATGATACGGTTCAACCATGTGTCGAAGACCTACCATCTTCGAAAGTTCGAAAAGCTCGTGTTTGCCGATCTCAACTTTACAATCGAGAAAGGGGATTCGATCGGTATCTGCGGTGCGAACGGCGCCGGGAAATCGACCTTGATGCGGCTTATCTCGGGCGTTGAGCAACCGACGTCGGGCAAGATCACCCGTTCGATGACCACGTCGTGGCCGATCGGGTACGCAAATGCGTTTCAGTCCAGTCTGACCGGAGCCGACAACGCCAGGTTCATATCGCGGATATACGATAAACCGGAGCAAGAACTGCTCGATTTCGTTGAAGATTTCGCCCAGCTTGGAGCGTATCTCCATCAGCCTGTGAACACGTACTCCGCCGGAATGAATGCGCGTCTGGCCTTCGGGATCAGCTTGGCGATCGATTTCGACTGCTATCTGGTCGATGAGGTGACTGCGGCCGGCGACGAACGGTTCCGTCGTCGTTCCGAAGATGCTCTTATATCGCGCCGTGACAATGCAACGTTGGTCATGATTTCGCACGATCCGGGAACGCTGAAGGCATATTGCCGGAAAGGCGCTGTTCTATATGGCGGTGCCCTGGTTCATTATGACTCGATCGCGGAAGCCTGCGAGGTCCATCATCGTCTTCAAAGCCGTGGGATATGATGCTGCACAACGCATGATATTTAATGGCAATTCATCGCCGGGGCCCCTAATGGACCGACGTTTTAGCATATGGCCTGCACCTACTCGGGCTTGGATATTCAGGAACTACAGGTTGATGTCGTTAAGTTTTGCTCGTGGGCGCGTCCTGAACCTGCTTGGATCAATATCGCTTCTCACGGTCGCTGGATGTGCCGCGCTCCCGTCGAACGGGCCAACCGCCGGTGCCATCCTCCGACAGTCCAAAACGCCCGATGGCAATGTTCGTTTCCGGATCGTCGATCTTGATCTCAATGCGATCAACGCCATCAATAGCATCGAACGCGAGCGCGCGGCCGTCCTGCCGACGCTTGCCCCCCTCGCTGAAAGCCACCGGGTAGATCTGATCGGGCCGGGCGATGTTCTGACGATTTCGATCTACGAAGTCGGCGTGTCGCTGTTTGGGGGGGGGACCCGTTCGGCACCAGGTGGGTTCGATCCCTCGGCGCACGGCGAGACGTTCCCCGATACCGTCGTCGATGCCAATGGTCGGATAGATCTACCCTATCTGGGTTCGATTGATGTCGGCGGTCTTACCGCGGACGAAGCCCAGAAGCGTGTGGCGGCCGGCTTGCGGGGCAAATCGCAGGACCCGCGGGTATTGTTGGCGATCCGCCAGAATATCTCCAATACCGTCTACGTTGCCGGCGCGGTCAATCGCCCCGGCCGTTTTCCGCTGACGCTCGGACGTGAGCACCTGCTCGATGCGATCGCCAGTGCCGGTGGAAGCGCCAACACCTCCGATGACACCATCGTCCGGTTTGTCCGCGGAAATCGGACCGTCGAGCAGCGACTGGGTACGATCCGCGCGAGCAGCCCCGATGATCTAGCGCTCGTCCCCGGCGACCGGATCGAGTTGATCCGCCGACCGCGGACGTACACCGTTTTCGGCGCGGTCACCCGCATCTCGCAGGTCGCTTTCGAAACCGGCGAAGTGTCGCTCGCCGAGGCGTTGGCACGGGCGGGCGGGCCCAATGACGCGGTCGCCGATCCTTCGGCAATCTTCCTGTTCCGGTATGGTATGCGGGTCGGATCGGATGGCGAGGAACCGGTAATCTATCGCCTCAACCTATTGAAACCAGAAAGTTATTTTCTGGCCCAGCGGTTTGCAATGCACGATAAGGACGTGGTCTACATCGCCAATGCCCGCGCCAACCAGCCTGCCAAGCTATTCGGGATCATCAACCAGTTGTTCGCTCCGTTCATCACGGCACGACAGATCACCAACTAGGGCATGCCGGGCGCTGCACACGCTACTAGAAGTATCCGATCGTGATCTCCGTTGCCTATGCCGCTAGCGACTTCGTGGCGAATGCCCGCTCACAAGAAGGTCTTGAGAAACATGCTGCCTGAAAACGATCTCGATCGCCTCGCCTTGCTGCATGGGTCTGACAAGTTCGGGTCGCATTTTTATACTACGCATTATCATGCATGCTTTGGGGCGATGCGCGCAAAGCCGGTGCAATTGCTGGAAATCGGCATCGGTGGTTACGACGATCCCAATGCAGGCGGCGCATCGTTGCGCATGTGGAAGGATTATTTTCCTTCCGGGCATATTTACGGCCTCGACTGGTATGCGAAGCCCGGCCTCGAACAGGAGCGGGTCAAGACCTATCAGGGATCACAGGCCGATCCGGTCGCGATCGCAGCCGTCATTGGCGACAATCCGGATCGTGCATTCGATATCATAATCGACGACGGCAGCCATCGCAGCGAGCATGTGATCGCGTCTTTTCTCATGCTGTTTCAGTATGTAAAGCCGGGCGGCTGGTACGTCATCGAGGATGTTCAGACCTCCTACTGGTCAGATCATGGCGGCAACAGCTCGGATCTGAATACGCCGATGACGAGCGTCGCGTTCTTCAAGCAATTCATCGATGGTCTCAATTGGCGCGAGATCCATCGTCCCGGTTATACGCCGACGATATTCGACCAGACGATCGTATCGATTCGATTTTACCACAACATGATCTTCATCGAAAAAGGCACGAACGATATTCCTAGCAACTTCGTTCAGAACAACCGAGTGCCAACGGCAGTATAACGGTGCAGTCTATCGTTCGAAATCGTCTTTTACGCGGTTCATAAACCTATACGGGATCTTCGGCACCGATGACCGGGATCCAAGGAGTCGGCTGGGCGGCCAGATCGATACGATGGAGCACCTCTTGCATAGTGGGAATGCGATAGCCGTCGAAGGGCTGGCCGACATGGGTCCAATGCGGGTTATAGGCCGGATCGTCGAATAACGCCGAACCCCAGCGATCATGCATGCGGCCGAGTTCGTCGAGATCCCAGGCGACTTGCGATCTGGTGGTGTTAAGCCCCCGCGTCTTGGATTCGTGATGGATAACCAGAATTTGCGATGCCATCACGATCCGGAACCCCGCGGTTCGGACGCGCAGGCACAGATCGATATCGTTGAACGCGATCGCGAACTGTAGCGCATCGAACCCACCGACCTCGGAAAAGACGCTGCGCCGCATCGCCATGAAAGCTCCGGTCACCGCGGCCGCGCTGCGCGGTTTGCGCCAACGGTCGCCAGGGCCGGCTTCGATCCGACGCCCGACACCTTCGTGAATGGGGCCACCACCGCCCATGCCCATCACGACGCCGGCATGCTGAATACTATGGTCGGGGTATAGCAACGTGGCACCGACGATTCCGACGTCGTCCGCGGACAGCGCATCGCGCAGCATATCGTCCCAACCAGCGCTCAGCATCTCGGTGTCGTTATTGAGGAACAAGAGCAGCGGCGCCGTCCCGATCTCGACGCCAAGATTGTTCGCGCGCGACCAGTTGAACGGCTCGTCGAGCGGTAACGTCGTTGCCACCTTACCGCGCTGCCATCGATCGAGCAGTCGCGCTGTCGCAGGCTCCACGCTGCGATTGTCGACAATCGTGATCTCGAGAAGGTCGGCCCGCGCCGCGCGGTGGCGAAGGGTGTCGACCGCCGCCTTGAGCATGGCCGGCTCGTCACGGGTCTGGACTATGATCTGGATCGCCTGGGGAGGCTGGTTGGCGATTTGTCTGTCTCTGGCAGGCGTCGGGTCCGCGAGGTCCGTAGCCGGCCCCGGGGGATCGGTTAACGCTTGATCGGCCTGAGCAGCCAGTATTTTGCGGCTCGCCAATAACAATGGAAGATGGACGACCGCGCCGATCGCCGCAGCCTCGTGAAGTATCTGGCAGCTGCCACCCCACGGCCAGTCGAACAACGGCAGCCGAGTACGAACGACGAAGAGCAAGGCAGGGCTATTGTCCGTATCGGAAAACCATTCGGGATCGTACATCGGCTGGAATGCGGGTTGCATGAAGGTACGCCCGGTTCGCCAGTCATCGACGGCGCGATCATGATCGCAATAGGCAGCGACGCAGTCCGTCCTAATTGCCGCGAACGAGAACCAGGCAAGCGCTTGACGGTCGAGCATGTCGCCAGCTCTAACCAACAGAACATGCGGCGCGTCTGCCACGCCGGGCAGGGGGGTATCGACCGCGACGAAGCGGATGCGGGGATCGATCGCCGCCAAACTGGCGACGGAATGGCTGGAAATGACCGCCGGGGCATAGACGATGGCCTGCCATCGGTCGTCGACCTGATCGAGCAGGCTGGACAAGGTCGCACGGACCTCGACCGGCAACGCTGAACGCGCGTCGATCAGAACCATCGTTGGCCTCGCCTCTTCATTAGCGATCGAAACTGGGCGTGGCGGTGCTGGAATAGACACCTGCTGCCGGAAAGCGTCGTATCGCGAGGGCGGATAAACTCCCGACCCGAACGGTACATGGTCGATATGGCCGCCAGAGGGGGTAGCGGTTGCGCTTGCACCATCGACCGCAGTACCAAAGGGGAGGCGATCACGCGCGCCGAGAGCCAGCAGCTCCTCGGTCGCTTTGGCGAACGTAGGATCAAGTTCGGCAGCCCGTGCGCAGCAGTCGATCGCCGCGGATCTATCCCCTAATCGCTTGCAGGCATGCGACAGATGAAACCAGATTTCTGCAGCTTGGGGCGTGATATCCAGAGCCCGGCCATAAGCGGCAACTGCTGCCTCGATATCGCCGGCCTCCCTTGTCGCGTGACCATATTGCACCAAAGCTTTGACGTCGTTGGGCTTGCGAACGAGGTAGGCTTGGTACGATTTTACCGCGGTAATCCAGTCCCGATTTCGTGCAGCCTCGCGGGCCGCGGTCCGAAATCGGATAGCCGCCAAACTCAGCATTACGTTCCCCAAGACAGCTTTATCGCCGCAAATTGATCTAGTGGATGCGCACGGCTTGCGCTAGCGCAAGCGGCACCGGCACCGCGGTATCCGCGCACGGACGGGGAAAGAGGTTTACGTGAAACGGCCAAGTTTGCATTCGCTATTCCCACTTAGCAAGCGGTCGCAAGCGACTAGAAACTCGGCACGACGAGAGGGAGATCGTGCTCGCGATACCCGTAATTGGGCCGCTGCAGCTACTCACTATCGGACGCATTTGGCCAAGCATTCGCGCGATGCCGCGATCTGGGTACAACTCGGTCATGCACTCAAGGAAAACGGATCCTTGGGCGAAGCACTTGATGCCTACCAAACCGCCCTGGCGCGCATGCCTCGCGATGCCGACCTCCTACTTAACATAGGCCATGTCCATAAATTGATGGGCGATATGGAAAAAGCCCTGATTTTCTACCGGCGCAGCGCTGAAAGCAATGGCAATAGGCACGCCTTATTTGAGATCGATGCTCTAAACCAGCTGAACCCCTCGCTCGAAACGCAACGCGTAAGGCAAAAGGCTTTGCCTGACGCGATCTTGGCAATATCTAAGCAAAGCATCGGGCTTTCACCCATTGAAGCGAATGATGTCAGCCTTACGAATAAGAACCGCCTGAAGTTTTCGTCTCTTGACCCGTGGATAACGTTTTCGCTCGATACCACTATTGCAGCCGTTTCCGGCATAGGCCTTCTTACTATACAGGCCTCAGCGATTGATAAGGAAAACTCTCTCAACGGCCAGCTCTATATAGATTACGGTGACGGCTTTGACGAAAAGATGAGTTTGCCATTTTCGTCGAGCAATAAACCGGTATCGCTGCTATTGACGCACCCCGACCAGATTGTCCGGTTACGGTGGGATCCCGACCGCAAGTCGAATATAATACACCTTCCTTCACTGAAATTCACTGCCATAGAAGATTTCGGCGATGCCGAAACCGTCATCAGAGAGCATGCGGCACGTGACATCGACATCACACCGCTGATCGAGCTAGCGCGGTCGTGTTTCGCCCGCGTGCCGATGAAGCCGCGCGAGGCTGCGGAAGCATCGTTGATTCTTATGGTGTCGGAATTTGATCTCGATGCTCATTATCGACGCTGGCTCTTCAAATACGAACGCCCGCTCCCCGAAGACTATGCGATCATCGATCAGATGACGGCTGCGATGACGATGAAACCATCGTTTTCCTTTGTTATGCCGACGTACAATACCCCCCTCATACTGCTTCGTGCCTGCCTCGATGCCATGCTAGAGCAGACATATCCCGATTTCGAGATCTGTGTCGCCGATGACCATTCTCCGAAACCCGAAGTGGTTGAGGTCCTGGCAGAATATGCGCGTCGCGATCCCCGGGTAAAATACGTCCGTTCTCCGAAGAACGGCCACATTTCCGATGCCAGTAATCGAGCCCTTGCATTGGCGACGGGTGACTTTATCGTTCTCGTCGATCATGACGATGTCATTCCCGACTATACGCTTTTCGTCGTAGCGCATTATATCAACCGTCACCCAAATGCCGATGTCTTGTTTTCGGACGAGGACAAGATCGACCTTCACAACAATAGGTCGGCGCCCTACTTTAAAGGAGCCTTCAGCAAGTTTCTGATGTATGGCCATAATATGGTTAGTCATCTCGGCGTCTATAGACGCTCTTTGGTCAACGAGATCGGCGGTTTCCGGTTGGGGCTTGAGGGCAGTCAGGATTATGATCTGCTGCTTCGCTGCTATGAACGGAGTAGTGACGAACGCATCGTCCATATTCCGCACGTCCTGTATCACTGGCGCACGACGCCGGGATCGACCGCGATATCGCCGGACCAGAAAGGCTATGCGATCGTCGCGGCACAACTGGCGATCAACGGCCATTTCGAGCGAACTGGGATGCCGTTGCGATCCGGCAACGGCTTTGCGCCCGGCTGCACCGGTGTCAGCCCTTCGCGTGCGTTCGATACATCGATTTCGATCATCATACCGACACGCAACGGGCTCGACGTTCTCGAACCCTGCATCACTTCGATCCTCGCAACAGTACCCGAGCATGTCGAAATCCTGATAGTAGACAATGGATCGGACGATCCCGCGACGCTCGCTTATCTCGATGCTTTGGCGACCGCGGGAACGGCGCGCGTGTTGCGCTACGATCAACCGTTCAACTTTTCGATGATCAACAATTTCGCGGCTGAACAGGCGCAAGGCGATCTCCTCTGCTTCCTCAACAACGACACGGAAATTCTGTCTGGCGACTGGTTGGCACGCGCGCGGGCGCTCCTGTCGCTCGACGAGGTTGGGATCGTCGGTGCGCGACTGCTCTATCCGGACAGAACCCTTCAGCATTTCGGCATAGCGCTGGGGATGGGCGATCACCGCGTTGCGGGTACACCCCATGGCGGCATGAACGCGGACGACCCCGGGTATTTTGGCAAGGCCCGGCTGATGCAGGAATTTTCCGCAGTCACTGCCGCATGCCTGTTCATTCGGCGAAGCGATTTTACGAAGGTCGGTGGGTTCGATCCCGAACTGCGAGTGGCCTATAACGACGTCGATCTTTGTCTGAAGATACGCGCCACGGGTCTCAAAGTGGTCGGTGATCCCGAAATCATGCTGATTCACAAAGAAAGCAGGACGCGCGGCAGCGACAAGAAGGGCGCGCGTGCGGAACGACTCGCCAAAGAAGCCGAATGGATGCGGGATAAATGGTCCGACCTTCTTACCAATGACCCTTATTACTCTCCCAATCTGTCACTTGATCGGCTGGACTTTTCCCCCGCAACTCCGCCTCGCACGCCAATGCCGTGGCAGCGTGGATACGCGACAGATGTTGAATCATGATCGCTGGTCAGTCGAATGCAACTTTGTCTTACATCTGCTGCTCCGTTACCCGCACCTACGGCACCGGCGCTATTCCGCAGGGTTTGAACGAAGACGTTCCGGAAGCCGTTTCGACCGATCCGACAAGTCTAGGTATAGACGTCGTCACCGATTTGTTCGCGACGGCCCGTTACCACTGGCGTTTTCCAGCTGACGGCTTTGTCGTACCGACTACTTTTACGCAGGAGCTTGGCGCGTTTTATGCCAGTATCGCGACCAGGAATTGCCCTGCTTCAGTCGTGGTGCGCCTGAAGGACGCGGTGTTGGCCAACAGCATCATCTACGCGAACGTTTCGGAAACGCCGAAGATCGTATACGAGACACATCGTCCCAATGATCGAGGGGCCGTTTCCACGGTGAGTTCCGATGCTATATCGACAGCCGATCCGGAACGATTTGCCAACAGTGCATGGAAAAACCTGTTTATAGGCTCCGCAGGGTCTTCCAATTATGGCCATTGGCTGGTCGACGATCTGCCAAGACTGAAAGCGATCGACGCACTTGCACAAGTCGACCCGCGCCCTGTTCGCGTTCTTATACATAGCCATGGCTCGGCAATCGACGATATACGGATACAGTCGATCCGCATGATGTTGGGCGAGGCGGTTCACATCGACCTGCTCACGCCTGACATACCATATCATTTCGACGAGTTATTTTACGCGACGCCGGTCAGTCAGCATCCGGTGCAAAAATCGCCGATCGCGATTGATCATGCGGCGCGAGAAATCGTGTCGCGTGCTCTTGCAGAGCGGCCTGCCCCTGACGGACAGACCTTGTTGTTTGTGACCCGTTCAAGCCGATATGGTCGGACCTTGGCGAATGAAGAGGCCATTCGCAATTTGGTTGAGCGGTACGGTTTCACGACGGTGAATCCGGAGGGAATGAGCTTTGCAGAACAGGTGAGACTATTTGCCGGGGCTCAGGTCGTCATCGGCCAGATGGGTGCGGCGATGACGAATACGCTGTTTTGTCGGCCGACGACGACTTTGATCTATCTTGCACCCTCTGGCTGGATAGAACCATTTTATTGGGATTTGTCGGTCGTGCGGGGCCAATATTACCGGGTTCTATTTGGCGATGTCTCCGATCCATCGGTAGCGCCGCACCGCAGCGACTTTTCCATCGATCCCGATGCGCTCGAGACTGCCATCACCCTTCTCTAATAGGAAGATTATGGAGTAGCCGGCCTATCACACCGATCAGTATGGCCGGCATCGACGCAACGCCGCTCTGTATCATCGCTCGTCATGCTCGTGCTCAAAATCGGCTTCCAGTATGACGCTCCGATCCAAATGGATCGGCTATTTCGTACAACGCCCAGTCGATACCCGACAGACGGGCGCTGCGGCGAACAACGATCCGGCGATAGCGCCGACCGCACCGGACCGTGGTCGGTGATGCGCTCTCGTGTGCGCTCAGATCGACCTGCAGGAAGCGCCGCGCTGGACAGTCGCCGGCGATCGCCAGCGGATACCGTGCCTCGACCGCAGCCACGCGTAACACGGCGACGGACCGCAAATAATCGACCATTACGACGGCCCCGCGCGGCGCACGTGCCGCCATCGTCGCGATCGCCGCGCCGGGATCACCCCGGCGAAGCGCGGCTTGCGCGATGTCCTCGTACAGGCTGACGACGACGATCCCACCAAGACACAGCATGGCCAACACCTTGGTCCATCGACGCCCGGCCGTTCGACTGTCGAGCGCGCTCGCGATGCCGTCGGCGACGAGCAGCAGGATGGCGACCGTCGTCAGCAGAAAATACCGCGGAAAACCGCTGTTGCCGATCTGCAAAAGCGGAAACAGCAACGGAAAGATGCTCGCGACAATCGCGAACGGTCCGACTACCGAGCGTCGGCTTCGGGCGCCGAGGCCAAGCCATATGATCGCAACGATCACCACGACGACGATCCATTGCCCCTCATCAGGGAGACCGAGCGTCGAGCCCACCAGCATTACCATCGCCGTGGACCAGCCAACGAGCGAAAAGTCGCTGTAATCGCCGACCTGCATGCCGGTCGGGCTCCAAACGGCCGCACCGATCGTCATCCCGACCACCAGGATACAGGCTCCAAAACAGGGCAGCAGCAGGCGGATAGTCGATCCGAGCGCGGCATCGATCGGCAGCCGTCGCACCATCACCCACATGGTCCAGGCGGCGATGGCGAGGACAAAGAACAGCATCGTCAGTTGCGAGACCAGCCCCAGCATCGCCAGCCCGCCAAGGCCCCACGCCGTGCGCGGCGAGATCCGCCGCGGGTCGTCGAGCACCGCCGCGACACGCCAGATCATCGTCAGGGCGGCGAGCAGCATCGGTGCATAGCCTCGCGCTTCGGAGCCATAGTTTACGAGGATCGGCGAGACCGCGAACAGCAAGGCGGCGACCAGCGCATAGCCAACGCCCCGCTGCGCGCCGATCGCGCCGGCAACCAGAATGGTGAGCGTGCCGGTCGCGATCGATAGGCTGCGCAGCGCGAGCGGCGAGGCGCCGATGCCCCACATCTGCATCCACAGGCTGTTGAGATGATGGTTATTGTCGTGATTGATCGCGATGAACACGCCGAGCGGCGTTCGCGCACGCGCCGCAAACACCGCCGACCACGCTTCGTCGACCCACAGCCCACCACGCGCGGACCAGATCCGCAGCGCAAGACCCAGCAGAGCGATAGCAACCAAGGCAGGGGCATAGAGACGGTGGCGCACATCCCGACCATAGGGCAGGATGATTAAGACCGGATTAGACCATGATCGGGGTCGGTACATAGACAGTAACGTTTTCGACACTAGCAGATTGAGCGGGGGCAGATATCTGCTAGCGGTTTGGCAGCGGGGGAAAATTATGCGCGTTAAACGTTTCGCAGTACTGATCACGTTTCTTTTAGCGACATCTTGCGGTGCGGACGGATCAGACGACACGCCAGTCAAGCCGATGTTCTCAGTAGGGGGCACGGTGACGGGTCTCATCGGCTCGAGCATGGTGCTGCACGCAGGCAGCGATGCGGTGTCGGTGCCCGCCCGCGCCAGCAGCTTCGTCTTCGCTACAGCACTGCCGGCAGGTGCTTCCTATTCGGTGACGATCGCGACGCAGCCCTCGGCGCCCGCGCAGACGTGCACCGTCCAGAACGGCGCGGGAACGATCGCCTCGGCGAACGTCACGAACGTCGCCATCGTTTGCTCGACCACCCCCCAAACCGCGATCTACGTGGTCAATAGCAGCGTGATCGGAAGATCTTCTTCGCAAATCAGCAGTTACCAAATGGACCCTGCAACCGGCACGATCATGCGCGTGGTCGGTGCCAACACCTACGCGCCAGCCTGTACCAGGACCATAGCTCTCGTCCAACCGACGCGTCTGCTTCTGGCATCCTTTGGCAGCCCTGCCATTGATCTGTACCTCTGCAGCACGAGAATTGCTTCGGCCGACCTGACGTCGGGTAATATAGCGGCGTTGAAGGAAGTGGATGGCCCATTGGAGGACCAGAGCCCCATCGGCATATACCCACACCCGGGGGGGCAACTGGCCTATTATCTGCGTGGCGAGCATGCCTATGATGAGGCCGACGATCCCGCTGACGTCGCTCCTGGTCAGTTGCGGCCGTACAACACGACCGTCGCCGGCGGGCAGGCGGTCGGAACGCCGGCGAGCGCCGGTGTCACCCCGCGCTCCGCGGTAGTCGATCCAGCAGGGCGCTTCGTAATTGTCGCCGACGAAGGTGCAGGGCTTGGCAGCGAGACGGTTTTGCGCACGTTGGCGACGACGACGCCAACCGCGCCGGTCGCGGCGAGCCTGTACACCATGCCGACGCCGCCTTGGGCCTTGGCCTATGCCGCGGCCGGCCCCTATGTCTACGCCTCCAGCCCGAGTGCGTCGTCGGGATATGCCTTCACCGTAGATGCGGCCGGCAAGCTCACCCCGATTGGCGGGGGCACATTCGCCTCGATGCCGGGCGTAAAGCTTTATGCCACGACGGGTCGTTTCCTGTTCGCCGCGGCGCCCGACAGCGGGATGGTGCAAGCCTTCCAGATCGGCGGCACCGGCATCCCCGTCAAGGTTGGCGTGGCGCTGGCGTCGGGCGGTACGACCCCCGTTCAGATGATGATCGATCCATCGGGCCGCTACCTGATCGTCCTCAATAAGGGAACGAACGAATTTCGGAACGCCGACGGCAATCTCGATTCGCCCGGGCAAAGCACCCTAGCCGTCTTCGCGATCGGCAATGATGGCGCCTTGAGCGCGGTGGGAACCCCTGTAATCGCCTCGAACAATGCCTTGAGCTTCGCAGTGACGACGTTCGTGCCGACGTTCTAGGCGAAAGACCCACTAATCTGAGAGGCGCGATCTGATCCTGGCTTGGGGAGAAGATCGCGCACGAGCAGCCTTTACTGGCTAACCGACGAGCAGATGGCGCGCTTGCCCTGAAGAATATCCGAGGTGATCTCAGCCGCTAAGCAACTCGCGGCTTGATCGCCTTGTTGATATATCGACGCGCCTTATCGAGCGCCGCCCGGGCAACGACTGAATTCATTCTCTTTAATCTCTGGCCGTCGGGCTTCTCGTTTTCATGGGCCAACGACTTCGTGCCGAGAAGCAGTCCGTGAATATCGGACATCATCGGGAAGCTCGCGGCAAGCATCTGCGCACCGCACGTCACCTGATCGTACAAAGCGAACTGACTGAGTGCGAGCCTGCTCATTCCATGACCCGGCGCGCCGGCACGCAGAGCAACGTGAAATTCAAGTGCGCCCATCTCTGCCATATACGCCTCATCGACCTCGATGAGGCCCAGCTCGCGAAGATCCGAAATGATCAAGCGGAAGCTGTTCGGTGTAAAGATCCAGGCGTGAACGTCTTGATAAGCCCCCTCAGGCTGCACCGCCTGATCGAAGGGCGGCTTGCCATCCGCAGGGCCGTGCCTGAATTTTATTTGTCCCGTGCTGGTCTTCGTCCAGACACCCTGCCCATCCAAGTCAATGCTGTTGGCTATAAAGTCGAAAACCGCAGCCGGGCTATGGCGTGACTGTCCGCGCGCGAATGCCTCCAGAACCCGACCGGTCGTGGTCAGAGGTTGGCATGCATCAAACGTATAGCGCTTGTCCGGGACCGCGAAGGCTATGACACCGCCTGGCTTCAACAGCCGCTCGCAGCTCCGGATATACGCCACAAAATCGGTGACATGCTCGATCGCGTGTGACGAGAAAATATAGTCATACGTATGTTCGTACGGTACGACCTCATGAAGCGGGCGACCATCGGAAATGTAATCGACCTCCTCGATCGCCTCGATCTCAACTCCCAACTCGCTATATTTCCGCCGAAGTTCGGCTGCGGGGGCATAGTCGACGGTTTCGACACGGAACCCCTCGCGTTTGGGAAATACGGGTGCATGGCTTGGACCGATCTCCAAGCCGCGTCCGCTCACGTCGACCATGGCCCTTAACTGTTCGTTGCGTCCCATAGATTCAATTCCGCCCCACCGGATGCATGATTATTATTCAGGATTTTGGGGAAGCAGCTCTGTCATGTCCACTGAAAAGATTACGGTGCCATTCATTTGCCGCCGATCGGCTTTTTCAATTTTGCAAAAGGCCTGTAATATTTAGATAATTATCTATCATGTCCATTTTCGTCGGACTCGATACATCAAAATTGAAGATCTCGGTCACGGTTTGCCGATGGCGAACGGAATATCCAAGTCCGATTTTTTGGCGACATATCGCCGGAGCCGACATCGGTAGTGTCGATGGTTGCAAACTGGCACAGCGAGGCGCCAAGCTCTACTCTGCTATGAGGCTGGGCCTACGCGATACGCGCTTACCGACAGCTCGTTGAGCTGGACCAATGTTGCGAGGCGATGGCGCCATCGCTCATGCCAAGCTTCCGGGCGGCCGGGTCAAGACCAACCGCCGACGCTGTAAGTCTGGCGCGGCTCCATCGAGCGGCGAGGTGACCGCGGCCTAGTGCCAGATGAAAGGCATGACAGCCATCGCGATCTGGTGCGAGCACGGGAAGTCGCAAACGACGGCATGAAAAAAGCGCTACAGCACCTCCAGTCCTTCCTTCGGCGCGAGCGGTCGGTAGATCCCGGTGAACATCTATGACCTGGGGCTGATCTACGGCGTCGAGGTGACCGAGGACGGGCATGCGGTGGTGGCGATGACGCTGACCGTCGCCGCGACCGCGGTTCCTCGCAAACCGAAGGTGCACGGCGGGGACCCAGTCTTTCCGGTTCAGTTACGCCCACCGATAAGGCCGGAATATCGGGTGCCGTCTGCCGCACTCATCGTGAATACCATAGCGATCTCGACGCCATGCGGGCCGTATAACGCACCTTCGAACTTTCCCGTCGCCCCCGACGCGGTATGGGTGATCACGCCCGTCAAGCGACCGGTTGATGGATCCAGGGTGCCCGAAAACGTGATGGGTTCCGGGGTTGGCGCGGGGCCACCGGACGACCCCGTACCGCCCGTCGATGCCGGACTAAACACGGTCGCACCCGCGATCGTTCGCGCCGCATAATCCACGGTGATCGAGGCGGTGCCACCGCTTCCGCCACCCGGTCCGGTCATGGTCGATTGGCCCATAAAAGCCGCGACAGACGACGTGGGAAGATCGCTCATGACCGTTCGTGCCCCGAACAGGATCCTTCGGGTGGCGGATCGGGTACCAAAATCCCCGGCGCCGGTGCCATTATTGTCAGACCAGTCGACATAACCGAAATACGTCGACCCGATCAGTACACCAGTCGCGCTTGCGGCAAGTGCGAACGGTGAACGGGAAAAGCTACTGTTAGGACCACTGAACTTATCGTACGGCGGCTCGGTCGCCACACCCTGCGTAACGGCCGTAATAGTGTCGCTGTTGTAGCGGGCTACATAGGTTCGCGACGATGCGGTAAAGTCGAAACCGATCGCCGTTCCCTCGGGATCAAGTCGGACATCGGTCACTGCCGTGCCGTTGCTTCGATCGACACCGATCCGAAGACCTATGCCGGAAAAGCTCCGATCGCGGCTGAAATCCGACGCCGACAGATACGTCGGCGAGGACGGCGTTGGTGTAGGTGAGGGCGCCGGGGCAGGGGTCGGCGTAGGCGAAGGCGTCAAGATTGGCGCAGGTTGCGTGCTGTCTCCGGAATCACCACCACAGGATGCTAGCAAAAACACAATCGGTATCATCGTACATGGCCAATTGGGTTTCATCATTCATCCCTGTTCTACGAAATCGCTGATCGCCACGACCTGTATCTACAGAGCTTTCGATGTCCATATTTTTAGACGAGGTCGTCTGATAATCCATCGTTGGAGATCCCCTAATAGTTCACTACCAGTTCTGCCGCGCTGCGCTGTTCCACTTTATTTTCACAAGCTTATCTGTGACTTAGCGATTGAGTGACGCGCGATATTCTTAGTCAAGTCGATCCTCGTGGCATGACCGGTTGGGACCTTGATCTCAGCGCCCGCGATATAAGCGGATCAGCCATGTCGACACTTATACATGGCAAAAATTTTTCCGTTTCGGACCGCCCGTCCGGTGCTTCGAACACGCCCGGTACAAGAGGGAAACGAAAGGCGAAGATTTCGCTTTCCTTCGAATCGGCGGTGACTCATAGAATCACGATGCCGATCCGCCCCGAAAACCGCTGGCTCTATCCGATCGACTGGCCGCAACTGTCGCAGGCGATCCGGTTCGACCGCGCCGGCGCGCGGTGCGAGCGGTGCGCGCGGCCGCACCGGCGGTTCGTCGCGCATCTCGGCGACGGCCGCTGGTGGGACGGCGATGCGGCATGCTGGCGGTCGGCGCGCGGACGGCGGGTCGCGGTGCGCGATCGCTTCGAACTGGGCAGCGTCCGGACGACCTACGTCGTGCTCGCCTGCGCGCATCTCGACCATGATCCGGGCCACAACATGCCCGCCAACCTCGCCGCGCTTTGCCAGCGCTGCCACATGCTCCACGACGCGGCCGAACATCGCTGGCAACGCTGGTGGAACGTCTTCCGCCTGTGCGCGCTGCGCGACCTCTACGAGGATCCCCGCCTGACGCACGCACGGAGCGCCCGACGTCCGATGTCGGCGCGAGGGGAGCGCGCGGCGCTGGCATAGACCGCAGGACGGCGCGCGCTTGCTCGCGGCGCGCCGGACCCGCATGCTGCACCATGCGTTTTTCCCGCCAACAGGTCGCACGCCAGAGTCTCGTCGGGTGACCCCGTTGGGCACGGCAGCCGGTGACGCCGCAGTCCCCGAGCCCAGGACGTCGCTGATCGCCGACGTCCGCGCATTGGTCGGCGACTTCGTCTGCCATGGCGGGCGTCGGCTGGCCGCGGCGGTCGCGCTGATGCTCGCGGGCGGCGTGCTCGAAGGCGTCGGGCTCGCGCTGCTCGTGCCGATCTTCTCGTTGCTCGCACCGCAGACCGGCGGGCGCTGGCGGGCGATGATGGTCGAGGCGCTGGCGTCGGTCGGGCTCGTCTCGCAGCTGACACAGCTGGCGGCGGTGCTGCTGGTCTTCTGCCTGCTGGTCGGTCTCCGCGCGGTGGTACTGGCGACGCGCGACCGGCTGGTCTCCGACCTGACGCTGGGGTTCGTCGATCATCGCCGGCTGATGCTGGTCACCGATCTGGCGCGGGCGCGCTGGTCGGCGCTGGCGCGGCTGCGGCATGCGCGGATCGGCCATATCCTGTCGAGCGAGATCGCCCGGCTTGCGCTCGCCTGTTCGATGCTGCTGACGATCATGATGGCGGCGATCATGCTCGTGACGCAGGCGATCCTGATGCTGCTGCTGTCGCCGGTCATCGCGCTGCTGACGATCGGTCTCGCGCTGCTCGGCCTCGCGTTGCTGGTGCCGCTGTCGCGTCGTGCGGCGACCGTCGGCACGTCGAGCGCGCGGTTCGCGTTCCGCATCGCAGGCGAGGCCGCGCAGTTCCTCGGCGGGCTCAAGATCGCGATCGCGCACGACATGGCCGACGCGTTCGTCGCGCAGATCGCGCAGGAGAGCGGCCATCTCCGCGCCCAGCTCGACGCGCAGCGACGCTTCCAGTCGCGCGTGTCGATCGCGTCGGCGAGCGTGGCCTCGCTGGTCGGTGCGGCCCTGATCTTCGGCGCGGTGATGTTGGACGTCCCGACGGTGACGTTGCTCGCGGCGCTGGTCGTGCTGGTGCGGATGAGCGGCCCGGTCCGGTCGTTGCAGCAGAGCACACAGCAATTGTTCGGCGTCCTGCCCGCCTTCACCGCGTTGCGCGCGCTGAAGGCCGATCTCGGCGATCCCGTGACGGCCTCGCCCGATGCCACGATGGGGTCGGTGCGTCACGGACCGCTGCGCTTCGAGCAGGTGACGTTCCGCTATCCGGATGCGCTAGCGCCTGTCTTCACCGGGCTCGATTTCACGATCGGCGTCGGCGAGATGGTCGGGCTGTCCGGCCCGTCGGGCACCGGCAAGACCAGCGTCGTCGATCTGCTGACCGGACTGCTCGAACCGACCGCGGGACGGATCATGATCGGCGACGCGGTGCTGGACCCTGCCATGCTGGCCGGCTGGCGGCGTCGGCTCGCCTATGTGCCGCAGGACTCCTACCTCATCAACGACAGCCTGCGACGCAACCTGACCTGGGGCAGCGCCGTGCGCGCCGACGCCGATCTCTGGCAGGCGCTGGCGCAGGCGGGCGCAGCCGACATGGTCGCGGCGATGCCCGGCGGGCTCGAGACCCGGGTCGACGAACGCGGCACGCGGCTGTCGGGCGGCGAACGCCAGCGGATCGCGCTCGCCCGCGCGATTCTGCGCGATCCCGACCTGCTGATCCTCGACGAGGCGACCAACGCGATCGACGTCGCGACCGAACGGGCGGTGATCGCCAATCTGCGGCGGGCACTGCCGCGCACGACGATCCTGATCGTCGCGCACCGCGAGGAAACGCTGCGCGCCTGCGACCGCGTGATCGCGCTGGAGACCTTCAGGCCCGCGGAGATCCACTCCACCGCACCGGACTGAACCCCGCGTCCCGGCCCGCGCGGCCCGTCACGTAAAGCGACCGACCTCGGCCAGCCCCGGATCGACCGGATAGCCGGTGACCTGCAACCGGCCGGCGTCGAGCCAGGCATGCGCCACCAGTTTCGTGCCCGTCGGGTCGCCGACGCCGAGATGCAGGACGCTACCGATCCCGCGGCGCGCCAGCATCGCGCGCGCGGCGATCGCCTGCTGGAGGCACTGCGTGCGGAATGGCAGCCACGGCGCCACCGCACCGATCGCCCAGCGGACCGCGAACACGCTGGTCTCCTCGTCGGACGACAGCGGGGAAGGGGGGGCGGGGGATCCTGACGGGACCATGCCGCCCAGGTGCCGGGCGAGGACTCTGAACGGTAACAGGCTGCGCAGACGCGCCGTCAGCAGCGCCGCCATCGCCTCGACCACCAGGCGTCGGTCGGCACGGCGCATCCGCGCTGCGGTCCCGAGCTTGCGTAGCGCCCTGCCACTCCCGAGCGTCATCGCGATAGCGCCCCCCCGCTCTTGCCCCGATCCAGCAGGTCTTCGAGCCAGCGATCGACGATCGCATCGATCACCAGATGGACGCGCGCGGTCGTGCCCGCATTGGTCACCGAATGCGGATCGGCCAGCCGCAGATACCAGACGCTGCCGGGTGCCATCGACACGCGCGCGCCGTTCAGCCGAAAGTCCACATCCGAGTTGGTTACGACCGGGATGTGCAGCCGCGCGCGCGCCTGTTCGGCCGCGAGGTCGTGATCGCGGTGCGTCTTGATCGCCGATCCGGGCGCCAGCCGCATCAGCCGGACCGCCTCGATCGGACAGGCAAACGCCGCGAGGACCTGCTTGAAATAGGGGCATGCCCCGAGCAGCGCACTGTCCTCCCAGTCGCGACAGCCGGGATCGGGCGCGATCCGCAGGATCGGGTGGGTGACGCCAACCGGCGCGCGCAACGGCAGCACGCTCCAGTCGCCGGTATAATGCTGCGGCACGAAATGCGCGGTCCAGGTGCCGGCATCGAGCCGCGCCAGGTCGTCGGCGAGACGAACCGGATCGAACGCCAGCGGCAGGCACAGCCGGTCCGGCCACCGAGCGTCGGCGCCGTGTCCGTGCAGTTGTCCGCCAAGCCCCGCCACGATACCCCGTCTCCGATCGCCGCAGCGTAAGAGGCGACGACGCCGATGCCAAGCCGGCGCCGGTCACGCACCGATGCCGCACGAATACTGGGGGGCCGCGCCCCGAAACGCCGCGGTATCATGCGAAGGAGAGCCCGTGGCCACGATGTCCAACCGCGATGCCATGGCGGCCGACACGGCCGTCGGCGCCTCGCCGCTCGCCTCGTTCCGCACTCTGGTGCTGGCCGACGATGCGTTGCAGGCCCGGCTCGGCACGATCGAACGCCCCGATCGCTATATCACCGACGCAATCGCGCTCGCGGCCGCGCATGGCATCCCGCTCGGGGCGGACGCGATCCGCGACGCGATCCTGCCGATGGGGCGTCCGAAGCCCGCTCCGATCACGCTCGATCGCTGGCCCCCGCGCGGCTGGCTGCCGGTCCACGCGGTGGAGACCGGCGCCGCCCTCGCGTTCGACTGGGCCTGGTTCGGTGACCAGCCGCTCGACGCGCCCTTCTACGGGGATATGATCCGCCGGTTCGCGGCCCGCCCGTTCAACCGGATGTTTCGCGTCCGGACCGGTCTGGCCACACTCGTCAAGGGCAGCGATGCCGCAATCGGACCGGCGCCCGCGGGCTTCATCCACCATATGTCGCGATGCGGCTCGACGCTGGTCGCACAGATGCTGGGTGCCGATCCGCATCACGTTGTACTCTCCGAACCCGCACCGCTCGATGCGGTCGTGCGCTGGGCGCTACAATCGGAGACGCCGCGAGACGACCAGGTCGCGGCACTGCGGGCGGTCGTCGCCGCGCTCGGTCGCGACCGGTCGGGCCAGACGCACCGCGTGTTCTTCAAGCTCGACAGCTGGCACGCAGTGGCGCTGCCGCTGTTCCGCGCGGCGTTTCCCGAAACGCCCTGGGTGTTCCTGTACCGCGATCCGGTCGAGATACTCGTCTCGCAGCAGCGGCAGCGGGGCATCCACACCGTGCCGGGGCTGTTGCCGGCGAGCATCGTCGACATCGCGGGGGGCGCGGCCATGCCCGCGGATCGCTATGCGGCGTGCGTGCTGAAGCGGATCGGCGAGGCGGTTCTCGATCATTGGCCTCTCGATCATTCGCCGTCGGGCGGCGGACTGCTGGTCGACTATGCGGAAATGCCGAATGCGATCGTCGATCGGATCGCCCCGCATTTCGGGTTCGTGCCCGACGCCGGCCAGCGCGCTGCGATGATGCAGGTCGCGACGCGCGACGCCAAGGCACCCGACCGGCGCTTCACACCCGACACCGCCGCGAAACGACGCGATGCGACCCCCGAGATCGAAGCGGCACGCGTCCTGGTCGATCCGGTTCATGTCCGGCTCGAGACCTTGCGCAAGGCCTTGAGACCGTGACCCACCCTGTAACAGTATAATGTTTTCGTGCTAAACTTGATCGAAAATCGACCATGATTTTCCTACAACGTTTTCGCTGTCATTTGCATGATGTTGACTCCTCGCATCAATGTATCGATTGTAACCGCTGATCAGGGAGACTGTCGCATGGGCCTAGAACCATTTGTTGGCGAAATCTGCATTCTCGGATTCACGTTTGCGCCATCGGGCTATGCTTTGTGTAACGGGCAGATCATGTCCATTGCCCAGAACACCGCGCTGTTTTCCTTGCTGGGTACGACCTATGGCGGCAACGGCACGACGACGTTTGCGCTCCCCGATCTGCGCGGTCGCGCCCCCATCCATGTCGGACAAGGGCCGGGTCTCGCAGACTATGCCCAAGGCCAGGTTGCTGGTGTCGAGTCGGCCACGCTCACGTCGGCGCAGTTGCCCGCGCATACGCATAGCTTCGCCAACAACGGATCGGCGCTGAGCGTGATAACGATCAAGGCGACTTCGCAGATACCCGCTGCGGGTTCGCAGCTGGCGAGGACCGTCGACGGCAGCGGGGTAGGCGCCCAGCCGCTCATCTATGTCCCGGCGGGTACGGCGGGCGCGACCGTCGCGCTGGGCGGGCTGAACGTCGCGGGGACCATCGGGAGCACAGGCCAGAACCAGCCGGTGTCGATCATGCAGCCGTATCTCGTGCTGAACTTTTCGATCGCGCTCCAGGGTATTTTCCCGTCGCGCAACTAGCGCCGGGATACGCGGGGCTTGATGTTGAACAGCGGGCGTTTCGAAAATAATCGGGGCGTCCCCGAGCGTGCCGGAACGCTGTCCAGCAGCTACCCGCCTAGTGGTGATCTGAGGGCCGGTGATCTGAGGGCCGGGCCGCAGAACGCGCAACTTCATGCCGGGACTATCTGTGCCGAAAACCACGGTTATCCCGAGATTCTCGGGCTCCGGATGGACGGTCCTCGAACCTCGACCGCTGCCGGACGGAGCCTCTTCCCCAGCCGCGAAAATCCCCGACGCTCAGTTGAACACCGCCTGGTAGTAATGGCCCGGTTCGCCGGAAAGCGGACGCGGGATCTGCCCGATATCGATCCGGTCGGGGCCGAACCCTTCGCCGCGCAGGACGTAGGTGCCCGAGGTCAGCATGGCCTCCGGCGCGGACCGGAAGATCAGGATGAACGGCAGCCGGTCGAGCTTGGCGTGATTGGCCAGCGGAGTCGCCTCCACGAGGTGCAGCGCGACCGGTTGCGGATCGCAATCGGCCATCAGTGCGGATCCGACCAGCGGGACGAATTCGGCGAGATGGATCGGGCGGAAAAGCGGCACGCTGTTGGACATCCCGCAGGCGTAGCATCGCGCCCGCCCCGATCACACCGCCCGCCGGCGGATATGCCACCGATGTCGATCCGATTGTCGGCACACCGACCGCACCCGACGAAAGACCGACCCGGCCTAGCTTCGGCGCGCCCCGAGCCGGTATCGAAAGGGAAACGATCATCATGACCGACGGCGGTCTTCACGCCGACATCGATCGCCAGCGCTGCATCGGGTTCGACCGAATACTCGATACCGACCGGCGCATCCGAGGCACGCTTGCCGCCTCACCGGCGGTGTTGGCATCGCGCGACAGGGGAGACCCCATCGCGATCGGCTGGCAGCCGGCGATCGCGGTCTCCGTCGGCCCCCGGCCGATCTGGTCGCAAACCGGGGGGGACCTGTGCTTCACTGCGCCAGCGGTCGCCGAATATCGCTGCACGCCGACGCTGATCGCCGTAACCCCGTTCGTGGGCGCCCCCGACGCTATGATCGAAGCGCTGCTGATCGCGACCGCGCTGCCCGCGACCTTGTGGCTGCGCGGCGACGTCATGCTGCATGCCGCGGTGATCGTCCCGCACGACCGGGACGACGATGCCGCGCTGGCGATCGCGGGCGCTTCGGGCAGCGGCAAGTCGCGGCTCGCTGCGGCGTTCCTCGCGCGCGGTGCTGCGCTGGTCGCTGACGACAGCATCGCGGTACGCCACGAGCATGGCCAGGTGCGCTGCGCCGGGCTTGCCGGTGGCTATCATCTCGGAGGGCATCTCGGACGTCATCTGGAGCCGAACCCGGCGACCAGAGACGCGACCGAGCGCGCCTTCCACCCGGTCGCGGAGCACCGTGCGCGTCGCTCGGCCCGGCTGGCGGCGATCGTCGTCCTCGAGGACGATCCACAGACCGGCCGCACGCTCTTGCACGGTGTCGAGGCGATCGAAGCGCTGTTAGCGAACCGTCATCGCGCCAGCGTTCCGCGCCGCTGCGGTCTTGAGCCGCGCGCGCTCCGCGACGTGGCGCAGTGTGCGCGGACCATCTCCATCTGGAGATGGCCGAGGCGCGACGCGGACGCGCTGCTCGACGACGATATTCGACGGATGGTCATGCCCAATGACGGCATGCATAACAACGGCTTGCGAGAAAAGGGACAGCGATGACCGAGACACTGTGGCAGCGGACCGACGAATGGGTGGGCACCGAAGTCGAGGACAGCTTCGTCATGATCAACCTGGAAACGGGCACCTATCTGACGTTGAACCCAACCGCCAACGCGGTCTGGGACATGCTCGAGACGCCGCAGACGCAGGATGCGGTCGAGGCGTCGCTGCTCGAGCAGTTCGACGTTCCTGCTGCGGACTGCACGACCGCGGTGACGACGCTTCTCGCGAAGATGCAGGCCATGAAGCTCGCCGCACCGGTCTGATCGTACCGATCTGGTCGTCGTCGCTCGCAAACAGGGGGAGGGGCCCAATGCTGATACGTCCCGAACCCGCCAAGGCGCTGAGCGCGCGCCAGGAATGCGCCATCGTGGCCCATGCGGTCGCCGGCAATCCCGGATCCGCGGCGTTGCGCCTGCGGCTGGCGCGGCTGCTCAACCAGCTCGACGCGTTCGACGAGACGATCGCCATGCTGACTGCGTCGGATGCCGGCACGCCTGCACACGATGCGCTCGATTACGGTGCGTACATGGTGCTGGCGGCGGCCTGGTTCGGGCGGGACCAGCCCGGCGATACGGTCCACGCGCACCACGCCGCACTGCGTGCAGAGACGCTCGCCGCGACCGATGCGCAGCGCAGCGCGGCGCTGGCCGATCAGGGCAAGGCGTTGCTGCGGCTCGATCGTCACGACGACGCGCGCACGCGGTTGACCGAGGCGCTACGGCACGATCCGGGCAACATGCCGGCCTGCCGACGCCTCGCCACCGAATTGCTGCGGACTGGCGACGCCGAGGCGGTGATCGCGATGACCGACCGGCTGGCAGCGCAGGGCATCGGCCATGCCCGGCTGTTCATGGCACGGATGCTCGCCTTCGCGCGGCTCGACCGGATCGCGGAGGCGCGCGCGATCACCAATCCGGCGCGGTTCCGCCATCGCCAGATCCTGACGCCTCCGCCTGGCTGGGCGGATATCGCGGCGTTCAATACCGCACTCGTCGAGGAGCTGAAGACGCACCCCGGGCTGCGCTACGAACGCCACGGTACCGCATCGCGCAGCACCTGGCGGATCGATGCGCTGGCGACCGGCGCCGCACCGGTCGCGCGTGCGCTGCTGGCACGGATCGCGGAGACCGCGGAACGCCATGTCGCCGCATTGTCGGACATCGCGCATCCCTGGCTCGCGGCACGTCCCGACCGCGGCGAGCTGCGAAGCTGGTGCGTCATCACCGAAGGCGAAGGCTTCGAGCAATGGCACGCGCATCCGTTCGGCTGGATGAGCGGGGTCTATTACGCGCAGGTCCCCGATACGGTCGTCACCGGCCATGATGCCGGCGGGTGCATCGCGTTCGGTCTGCCCGATGGGTTGATCGGCGCCGATCGGGCAGCGCAGTTCGGCGAGGATCTGGTCCGCCCGCAGCCGGGCTTGCTGATGCTGTTCCCATCGCACAGCTATCACCGCACGTTCCCGCATGGTGCCGTAGATCGCCGGATCTGCGTGTCGTTCGATATCTGGCCCGCTTAGGAGCGCGCGCGCCACCAGGTCAGGAATTCCGCGGTGATCGCGGTCAGTTGCACCTCGTAGGATTCGGCGAAGTTTGTCGCCCCCCGCTCGGCGACCTTTGCAAGCGCCTGATCGAGCCAGTCGAGGTCGATCCATTCCTGCACTTCGGCCTTGCGGAACGCGGCGATCCGCCCGCGCGCCGCGGACGCCTGGCGCTGGAGCCGCGCCATGTGATCGGGCGATGCCGGCCTGCCCGAGCGCCGCAAACGGATCGTGTCGGGCAGATGACCGGCGAGCATGTGCCGGACGGGCGCACGATCGAGACCGTCGTGGACGAAAAAGCCTGCCGGAAGACCTGCGAACAGTCGCAGCAATCGGACGTCGCGGAAGGGGAATTCCATGCGCAGCGCACCGGGATAGAATTCGTTCGGGTGCAGCAGCGCCTTGTCCGCGCCGGGCAGATACCCCCACAGATCGCGCGGACGCCGGATTTCGTCCTCGAGCGGGGCCGGAGGCGGCGAGCGCATCGCTTCGGGCAGCGCGGCGAGACGCGCCGGCGACAACCGGACATGAAAGGGGCTGTGCCGCACCGGCTCTTCGGCCGCCCCCGCCAGATAGCGCCGCAACCGTCCCGCGGTCCCGCGCATCCGTTGCCGCATCGTCGTCAGCGGAAACTTGACCGTCAGCGTCGCCTCGCCGAACGACCCGTCGAACAGCGCGGTCGCGCCCAGCGCCTTGCCGCGCGCCTGGAATGTCTCGGTCAGGCAGTGCCGCACCGGCATCGGCGGTCGACTGGCGCCGCCCAGGATCAGGTCGGACGGGCGGTAGATATCGGCGTCCTCGGGCGGCGAGACATGCTCGGCCGTCAGCCCGATGCGATCGGCAACCGCATCGGCGAACGCGGCTTCGTCGGCGAGCCCGCTGCCGGGCGGTGCGACCGAGGTCAGCAGGACCATCCGCTGCTCCGCCGCCCGCTCGCGCGCCGCCAGCCACGCGATTGTCGATGAATCGAGCCCGCCGCTGAGCAGCACGCCCGGCACCGCCGTCCGTGCGATCCGCGCCTGCAAAATCGTCCGCAGCGTCTCCTCGGACGCGACGACCGCATCGTCGAACGAGCCCGTCCACCGCGGCTGCGGCACCAGGATCGCCGCGGCGTCGCGACGGATACCGTCCGCTCCGATCGTCAATCGCGTCGCCGGTGCGAGCTGGCGGACCTTGGCCAGCATCGTCCGGTCGCCCATCTCCTCGCGCAACGCCGCACGCAGATCGGCGCGCCCGATCGACGCCAGCAACCCCGCTTCGTCGAGCCGGTTGCCGATCCACCCAATCCGCGACAACGCGAACAGGTTCGGGGCCACTGCGACGCGCGGACCGTCGACTGCGAAAAACAGCCGATCGCGCCGCGCGGCCGACATCGTCAACACCAGCCGGCGATCCCGACGATCCCAGTGGAGCAGCGACCACTCGCCGATCATCTCGGCCGGGGTTTCGCCTCCGAACCGGTCCAGCGCGGCGCGCGCGAGCACCGCGGCGGGCAGCGTCGGCGGAACGTTCAGCCGCGCCGCCAATGCCTGCGGTTCCTCGATATGGCCGACGAGGATGGTCAGCGCATCGTCCGCCTCGATCCGGTGCAGCGCGGTGCGATCATGCGGGTCGACCGCATGCGCGAACGCCGCGCCCGCCACGTTGCCGCTATCCAGTCCGAGCGCGGCGACATCGCGCGGATCGACCGGTCCGCCATCGAGACGAAACAGACCGTAGATCCCGCTGCTCAGCATCCCGCTGCTCGTCATTGTACCGACCTGCGATTGACGCGCGTGCGGCGTCGGATAGACAAGGGTGGATGCCCGACATCGACCGTCTTGCCGCCAAGAGCGCGCTGCGTGAAGCGATGGCGCGCGACGCCTATGCGCGCGGCGAAGTCCGCATCGCCGATCCCGATCTGGCCGGACAGACCTGGCTGGTCGCCTCGCACCGCGGGCTCTTCGCGATTGCGGCCGACGCGGGGGCGGGGGCCAGCGTGAAGACCATCGTCTATGGCTGGTTCTTCGGCCTGTGCCGTCACCACGACGCGCTGTATCTGTTCGAGAATTGCGGACACCGCGATCGCACCGTGCCGATGGGGCGGATCGTCCGGTTCGATCTTGCCGGAGACCGGCTGAGTACGCCCGAGGTGATCGTCACCGGGCTGCACACCAATTGCCACCAGATCGCGGTCGTCGACGGGCTGTTGTGCGTGCTCGACACCGCGAACCAGGCGATCCTGCGGTTCACGCTCGAGGGCCGTGCGGTCGACGTCCAGCGCCCGTTCGCGGCCGCCCCGCCACACGATACCAGCGGCGCGTATCTGCATATCAACGCGATAGCAGCGGTCGGCGACCGCACCGCGATCATGCTTCACAACGGCAAGGCGATCCCCGAAAAGACCAGCGAACTCGCCTGGCTCGATCGCGACTGGCGGGTGATCGCGCGTCAGCCGCTGCCCGGTCATAGCTGTCACGACATCGTCGCGGACGAGCGCGGGATGCTGTGGCACTGCGACTCGATGGCCGGCGACATCATCGCCGCGGATGGCACGCGTGCGCATGTCACCGATACGCTCATGACGCGTGGACTGGCGATCACGCGCGATGCGATCATCGTCGGCATGTCCAGTTTCGGCCCCCGCCATCTGCGCAGCAAATTGCATGGCGGGGTCGTGATCCTCGATCGCGCGCTCGAACCGCGCACGACGATGATCCTCGGTGGATCACCAACGGATATCATCGCGCTGTAACGACGCCCATAACGACGACCTGTAGCAAGGCCCCGTGACGGCGGGCTTCAACGAGACCCGTAACGATACACCATACCGACGGCCCGTACCGACGCCGCACAACCCCGACCGTAGCGACGCAGCCACGCGATCAAGCGCTCCAGCGTGCGCCGGAATCAGGACTTCTGGCAGTCCGGGGAAGGATTGCCCCCGACATCGTTGCCCACGCCGGGCGACAACGCGGTTTCGCGGACGTCGAGTTCGCGAATTTCAGGCGCGATCCAGGTCTTGCGCTGGCCCGACTGAATGATCTGATCGGTCATCATACTATCCTCGTTTGCTGCGTCCAAGTCTACGCAATGCCCTACGGGTACGATCTAGGCCTGTTCTTCTCCCATAAACAAGAGATTCTATCATCCTTCGATGTTCAATCGTACATATTACCAAATCAATGAATACACCCAAATCGGTTGCCTCACCTTGATTAACATAATGTCTCAAAACATATGTTTCCATATATAATTGTATCGATAATCGACTCATACAGTAGAGATCGCCCCGGGTTTTTATGCTGAACCATCGCAAGGGTCATTCCCCGGTGAATCAGCCGAAAAGCGAGAGCGTTCATGTTGCAGCGCACTAGAATCGATCTTGAAGTCGCCAAGCAATTGACGCTTCCTCAGGAGTTGGCGCTCGTCCGCGCCGCCTATGCCCGTCATCAGGGGCCGGTGCTCCGCAGCCGATTGGCGACGCTGTTGCTGGTCTGCGATGCGTTCGACGACCTCGTCACCTTGCTGTCGCCGCACGAGGACCTGACTTTCCTCGAAGAGATGCTGCTTGCTCAGGCCTGCCTTGCCCGCGAGACGCTCGAGGATGCCGACCAGGCGCGGCGCAGCACAAACCGCGCGCTGGCCTTGGCGACCAGCGACGTGCAGCGCGCGGCTGCCCTCGCGCTGCGGGGCAAGACGGAGACCCGGCTCGGTGCGGTCGAGGCGGCACGGGCGACGCTGGAACACGCGCTGCGCTACGACCCGCATGAGAGGGATGCCTGCAAGCGCCTCGCCGCGCTCGATCTCGCCGCCAACGATCCGGCTGCGGTGCTGACGATGGTCGACGCCCTGACCATGCGGGGTGCGGCGCACGCCCGACTGTTCGCAGCCCGTGCGCTGGCGCTGGCGCAGACCGGCGCGATCGAGGCGGCGCGCATCGCAACCGGACAAGGCGCGGCCGGGCAGGGTCCGACCGGGGAGGACGACCTCACCGCAATGGCGACGCTCGCACCGCCGCCCGGCTGGGACGACATCCACGCGTTCAACGCCGCGCTGGCGGACGAACTGCTCGCGCATCCGGGGCTTCGCTACGAACGCTATGGCACCGCATCGGCGCTGACCTGGCGGATCGACTCCCCGGCCACGCGCGAAGCCCCTCTGGTCCGCCTGCTGCTCGCGCAGATCGCCGATGCGATCGCCGCGCAGCTCGATCGCATCACCGGTCTCGACCACCCCTGGGCGCGGGCACGGCCGGCTGCGGCGATGCTGCGGAGCTGGTGTGTCATCACCGAGAGCGACGGGTTCGAGACCTGGCACGTCCACCAGTTCGGCTGGCTGAGCGGGGTCTATTACGTCCGAGTGCCGGACTCGATCACGCACGGCGAAGACCCGGGCGGATGCCTGGCGTTCGGAATCCCCGAAGACCTGGTCGGGGACGACGCCGCGGCCGCGTTCGGCACGCGGACGGTGCGGCCGTACGACGGCCTGATGCTCGCCTTTCCGTCGCACACCTATCACCGCACCTTCCCGCACGGCCTGCGCGAGAAGCGGATCTGCGTCGCGTTCGATCTCAGACCGCTGTGAGCGAAGAGTACCGCGCATCGGCGTTCGGACTGACATGGTATTCGGACATCGTGCTCGACGGCTTCGACCAATGCCCGCCAACACTCGATACGCCGCGACCCTGCATACGCGTGACGCGCGTCGCCGCGCTCGCCGATCGCGGGCCGGGACGCGCGCTCAACCGAGGGCTACTCTATCCCGACGGCATCCGGCTCGGCTGGGGAGACGCGGTCGTTTTCGACATGATCGATGGCGAACGGATCGACTATCTGCCCGGCCCCGGCTGGCGTGGCTCGCTCCCGTTCACCTTCTACAGCACGATCAGCGCGGTGACGCTGGCGTGGCGCGGGGCGATCCCGTTCCATGCCTGCATGGTCGAAGTCAACGGTATCGCAGTGCTGATCGCGGGCCGATCGGGGGCGGGCAAGTCGAGCCTCACCGCAGCGCTGCTCAGTCTCGGCGCGCGCCTGATCGCCGACGATCTGGCGGTGGTCCGTGTCGTCGACGGCCGGATCGAGGCGCTCCGCGGTCGCCCGACGATGCGCCAGCACCGCGATACCGCAGCGCGCATCGACGCCGATTTGCGCGCACCCGTTCCCGACGATCCACGCGGCAAATGGCTGGTGCGTCCGCGCGCGCGCGCGGCGGATTCAGCCCTGCCGCTTGCCGGCCTGCTGACGCTGACCGATCAGCCTTTGGTGCCCGACGCGCGCGCCAAGCTGACCGCGCTCGCGGCGCATCTGTTCCGGCCGCGGTGGCTCGCGGCGTTGCCCAACCAGGCGATACGCCGTCACGATCTGCTGACGATCGCCGCGGCGATACCCGTCGCCACCTTTCCCGCAATCACGACGTTCGACCCGCACGATCAGCAGGATCGCGCGCACCGGGCGCTCGCGCGGATCAGGACGATGATCGCGGCACCGTCTGCTCGAACCAGCGGGTTAACACGCGCCTCGGCCCGAGCCGCTGGGCTCGGCGTGACCGAAAAATGAGCGCGAGTATGCCCTCGGACCGAATGTCTAATCCTTGACGAAGACGAACGCGGCATAGCTGTCATCCGGCAACAGCCGATCGTCGGGGCCGTAAAAGGGGCCCGGCTGGGGTTTGACGCCCGGTGTCGCGATCATCCGGTAGCGCGTCGATACGGGGGTATCGGCAAACCGGAAATTGCATCCCCACAGGATGAGAAGACCGCCCCGACGAACACACGCGTCGAGCGCCTCGACCGCCGCGGCGAACCGCGCGAACGGCAGCAATCCGGTGCAACGGTCGGGACGCCACGCATCGAGATCACCGTGGCGCAGCACCGACAGGCAGAACACCGCGTCATAGCCCTCCGCCTGTCGCTTGATCGCCAGCGCGTCCGGCGTGTCGGCACACGCGAAGTCGATCTGCCCCAGCCCCAGGCGATCGGCGGTACGTCGCGCCTGCGCGATACAGGCGGGGTTCGCGTCGATCGCGTCGATCCGCGCGTGCGGCAGATAGCGCGCCAGCGTGACCGCCTCCTCGCCCGTCGAACACCCGAACGACAAGAGGCGTGGTACCGCTTTGTCCCCCAATCGCGCCGCCACGACCGCGAACAGCGCCGGATGCCGATCCAGTCGCGTCACCGTGGCAGGCTGGAACAGCTGTGCGCCCCGCCGTCCGGCGTCGAGCCGCCCACGGCCGAGCGGCGTCGACAGCGCCCGAACGAAACGAACGAGCGCAACCAGCCTAGGGAACGCTTTCAGGCGGTTGCGCACGGAGGTCGCAACCATGTCCGCATCGCCGGAAAGCGCGGGCCATCCTCACTGTCGCGCGCCGCCATCCGCCAATATTGCAGCATCGGCAGCCCGATAAAGCTGCCCCCGGCAAACGCCGCGATCAGATAGTCGGGACCGCCCTTGTAACCGGGGTGGAACAGAGTGCCGATCGGGACGCCGATTGCCATCGCCGCGGCATAGGACCAGGCGATCGCCGCCATCTCCTCGGCCGGATCGTCGCCGACCTGCGACAGCGTATCCCGAAGCGCCGGATCGGTCACTGCCAGATGCCCCGCCTCGTGGAGCAGGTCGCCGACCCGACCCGGCCGCGCGGGGTCGTACACCACCGCGCCACCCCGCACCGACATCGCCGGCAGCACCGCGTCGGCAGGCACGATCCCGACCGCGGCCGTCAGCCCGATACGCTTCAGGAAAGCGAGCATATCGGCCAGTTCCGGCGCATTGCCTAGCGGATAAGGGTGCCCGGTCTTCATGTAGACACGTCTACGCGTCTACGACCATACAGGCAAGGCGAGCGCAAACACCCGGCTTGTTAAACGCCCGCCAATGGCCGACCATCGGTCCGCACACGTCGCTGTGCGGGTCGAATTCCTCCTATCCGGGAACCGCGCATGATCAGGATCGTGCTTTTCGTAATATCGGCGCTCATGCTCGCCGGCCCCGCAGCCGCGCAGGTCGATCCGGTCGCGCGCGCGATGGCAGCGAAAGCGCTCTCGGTCGCGACCGCACCAACGACGATGAAGACGACGATCGTCGGTGGCGAGCAACCCGACACGCCGGCCGTCTCGGGCGCTTCGGGGACGATCGGCAACTCGCCGATCCAGGTCAACGGCAGCGCCGCCAACGACACCGGCTATCTCGCGTTCAAATACGGCGCGGACGGCAAGGGGGTGACCAATTACTGGGTCAAGACGCGCAGCCTAGCGATGAACGGCTATGCCGCGGTCCAGAACGGCGATCGGATCGTCGTCGACCTATGGCAGGCGGGCACCGGCGGGCAGACCGGGCATGTCGGCGGGAGCCGGGTCACCGTCGACAATGCGGTCTTCTCGGCGGGCGAGGTCGCCGGGCGCTGGGCGCTGTTCACCGGCACCGGGGTCGCGTCGTCGCAGGTGAGCAAGCAGTATCCGGTCCGCTACGGCACGATGAACGCGATCGTCGCCAACAGCTATCAGCAGGTGATTTTCCCGGGCGGCGTCAACCCGGCGCTGCCATCCGCGGGGAGCAATTTCGGCGGATGGGTAGTGATCGGCGCGGGTGCGGCATCGCCCGGTTTCGGCGCGCTGAAGTTCCTGCGGTCGGGCGCCGCGCTGCTCGCCACGCCCGAGGCGGGCGCGTTCGAGGTCGATGCGAACGCCCGACCGTATTTCACCGCAGCCGATGGTGTCCGGCGCGGCGTCATGCTCGCCGAGACCAGCGATCCAAGCGTAACGGTGCTGCCGGGCGCGGGCGCCGGCGCGACCGTCACGATCGACGCGAACGGCAATGCGGGGGTGGTCCTGCTGGTCACGGGCGCAGGACCTGGGAGCGGACCGGGCAGCAGACCGGGCGCGGGGCTCGGCGCGGCCGACCTGTTCACGGTGACCTATGCACATGCCTATCCGTCCGCCAGCTACCCGGTGATCTCGGCCGCCAACGCAGCCGCGGTCGCACTGGTCCGGAACGGCTATCTGACCGCGACGAAGACAGGCTTCACCGTCAGCGTGCCGATCGGTCCTGGGGATGGCCCGGGCGCAGCGCTTCCGGCCGGCAGCTATGCCATCACCTTCAACGCACCCGGCGCTTGACCCGACCAGTGTTTCCCGCCCCGGCGCTTCCCGAGCCAGCGTTTCCCGACCCGGCGCACCGGGCGATGGCCTCGCCCGAATTCGCGTTCGTCTGTGCCTGCGCCGGACCTTTCGCCCCCCCCGACCCGGACGGCGATCTCGACGATGCCACGCTCGCCGCGATCGCCCACCGGCATCAGGTCGTGCCGCTGGTGGTCGAGGCGCTCAAGCGACACGGTCGGCCGATCCCTCCGGCGCTTGCCGCGCGCCACGATCCGCTCGCGCCGCTGCGCGCGGCACGCGAGGCGATCCGGTTGCGGACGCTGTTGCTGGCGGACGGGATCGAACCGATCTTCCTCAAGGGCAGCGCGCTGGCGATGCTGGCCTACGGCGCGCTCGGTCGTCGTCAGTTCAGCGATATCGATCTGCTGGTTCGCCCCGTCGATGCACGCCGCGCAGCCGAGTTGCTCGAGAACGCCGGGTATCGCGCACGCAGCGATACGGGCGGCAATCCAGCGGATACCAATCTCGCAGGCGCCACGCTCGCAAACAGGGTCGCGCGACTGTCGCCGCTCGCCAAGGACATGGAAGTACGTCACGCCGACAATGGCCAGATCGTCGAGCTGCACTGGCGCATGACCGACGCTCTGCGCGAACGCCCGGCCCAAGATCGCGAAGCCGTCCAGTGGGTCGACCTCGCCCCCGGCGCAGCCGTCCCCACGCTCGCGACCGACGCGCTCTTCGCCTATATCTGCAACCACGGCGCCGCGCATATGTGGGCGCGGCTGCGCTGGCTGGCCGACGTCGCCGCGTTGCTCGCGCGCGAGCCCGACGGCGGGGACCGGCTCTGGCACGCCGCGGTCGCGCGCCGCCAGGGTCGCGCGGCCGCCTCCGCCATCCTGCTGGCGCGGCGGTATTTCGGCACGCCCGTCCCGCCAGCCTTCGCGGCACCCGTATCGCTGCGCCTGAGGGTGCTCGTCGCACTGTCCCGACGCGTGATCGAAGCAGGTGGCGGCACCACCGAGCTCGCCCGCACGCACTGGCGCGGCTGGGCCGAGATGACGGGCAAATTGCTCGTCGTGTCGAGCCCCGGCGATCTCGGCGGATGGTGCGTCCGCCTGCTGTTCTCGGCGTCCGACGCAGAAGCCGAACGCTCGCGCTTCTGGTTCGTGCTCCACCCGCTGCAGCGCATCCCGAGGCTGCTCAAGCGGCGCAGGCTGCGGCAGGACCTGCGCCGCACGCGCGAGCGAGCCTGAACCCCGCACGTCCCTAACCCGCAAGTCCCTGAACCCCGCACGTCACAGCCAGCGACGCATATCCGGCCAGCGCATCGGCGACATCGTGACATACTGCGCCATGCGCGGACGATCCGCGGTGTTGGCGCTGGCGCCATGCGGCAAGTCCTGGCGCCAGATCACCAAGTCGCCCGGCGCTGCCGCGATCGGCACGGCTTCGCGCGTCAGGTCGATCGTGCGCGGGTCGCGAGTCCCGAGCGTCTCCAACCACCCTTGCGCAAGCCGGTGATGGAAGCCCGGAACGACGCGTAGCGCCCCCTGCGTCGCCTCGGTATCGGTCAGATAGAGGATCGCCTGCGTCTCGAACGGAATCTCTCCGGCCAGGCTGGTGTCCCAGTGCAGGTTGGGCCCCGGAAACGCGTAGCGATCGGTTACCGGTGGATTGAAGCTCAATCGATCGGTCGACACCAGCAGGTCGGCATGGCCGTAAAGCTGCGCGAACCCGCGATGCACTCGCGCCGATCGACGCGGCACCTCCATCGTCGGGTGCTGGAACGCCTGCACCATAATGCCGTTCTCACCGCGGCCGTACCAGCTGGCCGGATCGGTAGGCGTGGCCGCCTTCAGCCTCCACAGATGCGCCGCGATCGCGGCCGCCTCGTCGCGCGTAATCGCCTGGTGCAGGACGACGACGCCGTCGCGCGCCCATGCGGCCATCTCGATCTCGGAGAACACCGGTTCGGCCGCCATGATCGCCGCCTGTCGCCTCAGTTCCGCATCCGGTATCGGCGCGCCGTCGTACCAAGCATGATAGCGCGCGATCGCCGCACCGCGCGCGCCGTCAGATGCCCCGCCTGCCGTCGCCTCGGTCCAGGCGACGAACGCGTCCCACGCAGGACGCTCCCGGCCGAGATACGAGATCGTCTGCTCCAGCCCCAGACCCAACGTATCGAGCAAGGCGCGCCATGGCACAGGCCGCGCCGCGTCGCGCGCGGCGCCACCCGTCACGCTCCGCCATACGTCTTCGAGGCCGCGTATCGTTCGAAAATCCAGCCGACCATCGGTCATGTCTTCGCACTCGCCCACTGCCAAGCTCACCAATACATTTTCATGATTGAAATGATCCGCTTAGCAATAGACTTTCGCCGAAAAACCATTCTTCGACTTAATTTGCATAACTCTTTGATATGCATCCTAATGTATTTCTATATGTCAGATTCTTGCAATTAACACATCTTACGATTGATCTATGTCATTCCACACAGGTATTACTATTCCTCTTTCATGCAAATAGTATTTCTAGATTCGCATTCCTGGCTTATCTAGATTTAGATAATCTCATAGCATTCAATGACAAACCATCATTATCAAAGGCTTACCCATGAGACTATTAATAGTTGCAGCCTTGCTCGTCGCCATGCTGGTGACTGGATGGTATATTTATACTAAGATGATGGAATCTAAGAGAAAGCACCGGTTTGCTCGCAAACGTGCGCGCGATGCGCTCGCATGGCAGAAGGTGTTGGACAAGAACGCCGCGGACCGCGCAATGGCCGACGCCGCCACGGGTTCGGCCTGAGGCTTGGAACCTATCCGATACGGCTATACCATCTAGAGAAAGCGCTCTCCGGCATGGTCGCGGAAGAGTTCGTGGTTGCGGACATAGTCGGACAGGATCTCGAGCGACTTATGTCGGCTGACCTCCTTCATCTTGAACACCGTCGCGCCTTGTCGCGCCGCCTCGGTCAGGAATCCGGCGCGTAGCGAATGGCCCGAGACCTGCGCCGGATCATAGCCCGCAGCCGCAGCGCGGGCCTTCACCACCAGCGCCACGCCGCGGTCGCTCATCGGCCTGGTCGTGATCCGCCCCTGCGGCGTGAGCTTGCGGAACACCGGCCCCGTGTCGAACCCGGCACAGGCGATCCACGCCAGCAATAGCGCCTTCGGCCGGATCCGCCGGCCCTCGGGGATCGCGATGATCGCGCCCTCACCTTCCTGGTCGGTCTTTGATTTGCGGACCGTGATCATCAGCCCCTCGGGCGTGATCGCGACATCGTCGATCTCGAGCGCGACCAGCTCGGACCGGCGCAAGGCCGCAGCCATGCCGATCGCCAGCAACGCCCGGTCACGGACCGCGCGCACGCTGTCACCGTCACATCCGCGCAGCATATCACGCAGCATGTCACCGTCCGCGGCGCGTTTTTGGACCTTCCTGATACCGTGCGTGCGGCGGATGCCCGCGACGGCATTGCGGATCGCAACCGCCCCGGGCTGTTGCTGCGGCGGATCATACCCAGCCTGCGCATGCATATAACCGATCGCCGCCAGCCGGCGCCCGATCGTCGACGGCCGCACGCCGGCCTGTGCTTCGGCCGACAGGAATATCGCGACGGCCTCGGGCGCGGCAGGCAACGACGTGATCGCGCGCGGCGCGCACCAGGCCTCAAATATCCGCCAATCGGAATCATAGGCCCGCCGCGTCGCCGGCGCGCGCGCTGCGGCGACATAGGCGCGCGCCGCCTCGATCTCGTCGTCCAGCAACAACGGGATCAACGGTGTCGACGCAATGCGCGTGAGCGCGGTATCGTCCAGGTCGTCGTTCATGCGTCGGTGCCTTCGCCTGGAGCCTGTTCGGTGGCCCGGTTTCATCTACGGCCGAGAATATGATCGGGCGACCTGCCGCACAGCCGGCCACCCGCCCGCCCCAAAACCAGCTGGTTCGTTTATTCCGAGAATAATGATTATCGGAATAAACGAACTTGTAAACGACCGTGATGCGGCGTGCTCGACGACGGCGATCGAGGCTCTGGAATCGACGGTGCGGATCGCCACGTCATCCGCGCGACCGCTGTCGAGCGGGATTTACACGTCCTTTCGCAGGACGCCGGACGGCGCCGCTGTAATGATCGCGACTTGTCGTTACGCCGGTTAACGGTATGGAACCGACTTCTTGCAGAACATGTAAAGGTGTCGAACATGGTCGATAACACGCGCGTAATAGTGGTCGGGCTCGGCTATGTCGGGTTGCCGCTCGCTGTTGCGCTGGCCAAGTCGTTCGAAACCTGGGGTCTCGATGTCGATACCGGCCGTATCGCCGAACTCGAACGCCGGCATGACCGCACCGGCGAAATCGACGCCGATCGTCTCGCTGCATCGAGTCTGAGCCTGACGACCGATCCCGCAGCCTGTCCGGAGGCCGATTTCTACATCGTCACCGTGCCGACCCCGGTCGATGCGGACAACCGGCCCGATCTCGGCATCGTGATGGCGGCGACGCGGACCGTCGGCAGCATGTTGAAACCGGGTCGCCGCTCGATCGTCGTCTACGAGAGCACCGTCTATCCCGGCGTCACCGAAGACCTGTGCGGTCCCGAGCTCGAACGCATCAGCGGACTCGTCTGCGGCGAGGACTTCTTCCTCGGCTATTCGCCCGAGCGGATCAATCCGGGCGACCGCGAGCATACCGTCGATCGGATCACCAAGGTGATCTCCGGCCAGACGCCCGAAGTCCTCGAGGCGATTGCGGACCTGTATAACAAGGTGACGACGGGCGGCGTGTTCCGCGCCGCTTCGATCAAAGCGGCCGAGGCAGCCAAGGTGATCGAGAACGCGCAACGCGACATCAACATCGCCTTCGTCAACGAGATCACGCAGATTTTCTCGAAGATGGACCTGTCGGTATGGGACGTGCTCGCCGCGGCGGGCACCAAATGGAATTTCCTGAAGTTCGAGCCGGGTCTCGTCGGCGGACACTGCATCGGCGTCGATCCCTATTATCTCGCCCACCGCGCGACCGAACTCGGCTGCGATCCGCGCATCATCCTGGCCGGCCGCGACATGAACGACGGTATGGCCGCATGGGTCGCGAAGGACGTCCACGACTGGCACGCGGGTGCGGGTGCTGCGCGCGTCGCGAAGGTGCTGATGCTCGGGCTGGCGTTCAAGCAGGACGTGCCCGACCTGCGCAATTCGAAGGTCGCCGATCTGGTCGCCGCGTTCCAGGGTCTCGGCCATCAGGTCGACGTCCACGATCCGCTCGTCTCCGCGCCCGAAGCGCTGCATGAATATGGCCTGGAACTCGTCGCGGCGCCCGTCGATGTCTATGATCTGATCGTCCTTGCCGTCCCCCATCGCGAACTGGTCGAGGATTTCGCCCGGTTTACGAGCCAGTTGGCGCCGGACGGCGGGATCGTCGATCTGAAGAACGCGCTCGCCGGGTCGGGACAGGTGCCTGACGGAATGAAGCTATGGACGATGTGACAATCGCGCCTACATGCAGCCCGAGCGGTCATCGTGCGGCCGCCCGTGTCTGCGTTCGAGGTTTGCGTGTTTTCTAAGCTGTTCCGCCGCATGTCGGCCTCCGTGTCGTCGAAACCCGTGTTCGCAGGGCCACCCGGCGCGCGTCTTTACGCGATCGGCGATGTCCATGGCCGGCTCGATCTCGTCGACGATCTGCTCGGCCGGATCGAGGACGACATCGCCGACCGACCGGTGGAGACCGCAGCGGTGGTTTTCCTGGGCGACCTGATCGATCGCGGCCCGGAGTCCGCCGGCGTCGTCGACCGGTTGCAGAGCCTCCGGCATTTTCCCGCCAGGATGCTGTTCATCCTCGGCAATCACGAAGAATTCCTGCTGCGTGTCCTGAACGGCGAGCCGGGAGTCGCGCATGACTGGCTCGGCTTTGGTGGCGATGCCTGCGCGGAGAGCTACGGTGTCGCGACCGCCGCGTTGCAGGCGATGGACGAACAGCGGATCGCCGAGGTGCTGCGCCAGGCGATTCCGGCCGCGCATGTCGCCTTTCTGAAGACCTTCGGCGACACCTTCCGGTTCGGCGACTATCTTCTGGTGCATGCCGGGATCCGGCCCGGCGTGCCGATCGATGAACAGCAACCGCGCGATCTGCGCTGGATCCGCCAGCCCTTCCTGTCCGATGCGCATGATCATGGCTGCATGGTGATCCACGGCCACACGATCAGCGACGGTGTCGACCAGCGTAGCAACCGGATCGGTATCGATACCGGTGCCTATCGGACCGGCATCCTGACCGCCGCGGTGATCGAAGAGGAGGATCTCCGCTTCCTGGCGACAGGGCCTGCAACAGGCGGTTAGCGCAGTGGCCTGAAGCGCTGAAACTCCGGTGAGTCCCACCGCGCGGCCAGCACGATCGCGAGTGGAGGCAGCATGGTCAGCGCGATATCGACGAGCATCGGGCCCGGCCCCCAGGGATAGCTGTCGATACGATAGCGAATGAAGTCGAACGCCTCGTTTACCAGTTCGAGGCCGAGGACGAGGATCAACGGCAGCCAGGACCCCAGTGGCCGACGCAGCAGCCAGCCGAACCCCAGCGTCAGCAGCACACCGAGCAGCAGATGGAAATCATGATGCGTCAGCCCGGACGTCGCGCTCAGCCAGACCTTGACCCTCTCCCAGTCGAGCACGATCGCGACCACCGCACCGCTGTGCCCGCCATCGCCCATCACTCCCCCTCCACCGGCGTGGTTTCGGTCACCGGAGTACCGGGCATGTCGACGAATTCGGCCTGCGTCACACCGTGATCATGAAGTTTGAACATGATCTTGGCGAGACACATCGTTCGCGCCGCCCGCGGAACGACGATCCTGACCGGACGTCCCGCCGCCCACTCCACCGCATATTTTCTGAAATCGGCATTCCGCAACGTCCGCCCGGCGCTCGATAGATCGCATTTACGGGATTTCGCGACGACGATGATCTCACGGGGAGTCTCGCCGGGCACGTCGCTACTCGACAGCAGCAGCACAAGAGCGGCAATCACGATCATGAAACCGCATTCGCTACCTTATCTACTGTGTCAACACGGTCTTGATCGCTATTGTCGGGCGATCTTGCCTTTGTAGAAGCTATCAGTGCCCGACTTGCGGCAGACCGGGGTTAATTGTAGGTGTGCGCATACGCATCACGGGGATGCATGGTCGGTTGCAGGGCAGTGACATTATGAAAATCGGATTGATGCGCCGGATGGCCGTCATCGGTCTTGCCCTGCTGCTGGCGGCGTGCGCGTCGACGCGCGGTGGAACCATATCCTATGATTCCAGTAACTTCGGCACACCCGATGCACCCAAGATCGTTGCGATCGACGATACCTACAAGCTGGCACCACTCGATACGGTGAGCGTCATGGTGTTCCAGGTCGCCGATCTCAGTCGCGACTATGAGGTCGACCAGAGCGGTCGCATCACCATGCCGCTGCTCGGTCGCGTCGATGCGGTCGGCCTCAGCACGACCGAACTCGGCACCGTGATCGGCCATCGGCTGGACGAAAAATACCTGCGCAATCCGAGCGTTACGGTGTCCCTGAAGTCGTCAGCCAGCCGCGTCGTCACGGTCGATGGATCGGTTCGCCAGCCCGGCATCTATCCTGCGACCGGTGCGCTATCGCTCATTCAGGCGATTGCACTCGCCCGCGGTACCGACGATCTGGCCAACCCGCGCCGTGTCGCTATTTTCCGAACGATAGCTGGCAAGCGCACCGCCGCAGCGTTCGACCTTACAAGTATTCGCCGTGGTGAGATGGCCGATCCTCAGATCTATCCTGGGGATACAGTTGTCGTCGATGGATCAGGCGTAAAAAAGACGCAGCGCGACCTTCTCCAGGCACTACCGCTTACTTCCATCTTCTTGGCGCTATAACGCCTTCGCCTTTAGGATTTTTGTAAATGGCAAGCCCGGGGGCCATGGGCCCCACAAACCTGACCGTGCAACCGGATCAGCGCCGTGAACTCGCTGCCATAAGCAAAGAAAGCGGTTATGGCGGCTATGGTACCACGAATAGCGGTCGCGAATTATCGCTGGCGCTGTTGTGGCGTATTGCTGTCGAGTGGCGATGGCTGATTCTTGCTGCGGTCGGCACAGGACTTGCGCTGGCAGTACTCTCCACGTTGCTGACGCCGCTCAAATATCGCTCCACGACGTCGATCGAACTCAACCCGCCACAAGTCGAAATTATGGCGAATGAGGATAGCAAGAGCGGCAGGCAAAGCAGCACGCGCAACGACACCAATTTCGTCGGCACGCAACTCGCGCTGCTCGGCAGTCGGGCGCTTGCCGAACGCGTCGCGCAAAATCTCAATCTTGCCGCCAATCCGGCAATCGTCGGTGAGAGTACCGATCGTACCGCAAACACCGAAACGGCTGCAAGATTCGTGCAAGGCGGAACGCAGGTAAAACTGCAGCCGCAGAGCATGATCGTCAGCGTGTCGTTCGTCGCCCGCGATCCACAGATCGCGGCGAAAGTCGTCAATGGCATCACCGATGCGTTTATCGCGACCAATCTCGAACGACGCTACCAGTCGTCCTCCTATGCACGCGACTTCCTGCAACGACAGATCGCGACGACGCGGCGCGATCTGGAAAAGTCGGAACGCCAACTCACCAGCTATGCGCAACAGCAACGGCTGATCAGCACGGGCGGCAGCGAAGAGGGTGGCGACACCAATTCACTGACCGGCAGTTCGCTCGTGTCGCTGAACACCGCTCTCGCCGCCACACAGGCACGCCGCATCGCAGCCGAGCAGAAATATCGCGAAGCGGCCCTGGGTGGTGCGACGACCGAAGGAAGCTCGAACGCGGCGCCGTTACGCGCGCAAATCGCTGCACTCGACGCCGAATATCAGCAGAAACTCCAGACGTTCCGTCCCGACTATCCCGAAATGATGGCGCTCAAAGCGCGCATCGATGCCTTGCGGGCGTCGGTGGTCAGCGAGACGCGCACTGCCAATTCCGATCGCATCGGCACGCTCCGCCAGGATTTCCAGGCGGCGCGCGCCGAGGAAGACCGGCTTCGTGCACAAGTTTCGGGGCTTAGCGGTTCGGTGCTCGAACAGCGCGGTCGATTGATCCAGTATAATATCCTGCGACGCGACGTCGATACCAACCGTACTCTCTACGATGCACTTCTGCAGCGCTATAAGGAGATTGGTGTCGCGAGCGGTATCGGTACTGCTGTCGCGTCGGTGGTCGATCGCGGCCTGGTTCCTGGCGGGGCGTTCTCTCCCAATCTCTATCTCAATCTCTTGATCGGTGCCGTCCTGGGCTTTGTCGTCGGCATGCTGGCGGCGATCGCGCTCGAATTCATCAACGACACGATCAAGACACCCGACGACGTCCGCAACAAGCTGCAGCTACCTTTCCTGGGGGGCATACCGACCGCCAAGAGTGCAAAGCCCGTCGAGGAATTGAAGGATACGCTGTCGCCGGTCGCCGAGGCCTATCTGTCGACCGCGTCGGCCATGCAGTTCGTGACCGAAGGCGGCGCGCCCAAGACGCTGCTCGTCACCAGCACGCGTCCGGCGGAAGGTAAATCGACGTCGGCATGGGCGCTCGCGTACAGCTTTACGCGGTTGGGCAAGTCCGTCCTGCTGATCGATGCCGACATGCGCCGTCCCGCCTTCGTTACCGGGCGCGACAATATCGGCCTGTCGCATATCCTCACCAACACGGGTTCGCTGAGCGAGCACGTCCTGCACACCGATGTGGAGGGGTTGTGGATCATGCCATCGGGCACCATTCCACCAAGCCCGCCCGAACTGATTGCCTCGGCACGCTTCGCGTCGCTGCTCGCCGACGCCTCCGCGACCTTCGACGTTGTCGTGATCGACGGTCCACCGATCCTTGGTCTCGCAGACTCTCCTTTGTTGTCGTCGATCGCGCAGGCGACGCTGATGGTGATCGAATCCGGTCGCACCAGAACGCGGGCAATCGTCGAAGCGCAAAACCGCCTGCGGACTGCGGGCGCGCATATGGTCGGTGCCATCCTGACGCGCTTTCAAGCGCAGGCATCGTACGGCTATGGCTATGGCTATGGACAGACCAAGGATCAGTATCGCTACGTTGCCGACGACAACGACAAGAAGCGCCGGATCATGCTGACGATGCACGATGAGCCGTAAGAACGGCAGACGTACGCCGCGCAACGCCCTGAGCGTTCGCGGCATGGTCTCTGCTGCGATCCTGGCGGTCGCGGGCGTATCGCTCGGTTGGCTGTCGTTCAAATCCGCGATGGTCAATACGCTGCCGGCTTCTTCAGGCGAAATCGCACGCTTGGCTGCCGATGATCCCGGCGTCGTACTGGGCCGAACAGCCACAAGGCTCGTCGCGCAACACGGTATCCTCGATGCGCAAACTCTCGACGCCGTCCGGCGGGCGGCTGCGGCCGCGCCGCTCGATGCGCGCGCCTATCTGATCCTCGGGCATCAACAGTTGCTCGACAATACACCGGACCGCGCGGTCGCGACGCTGGAAGCCGGACAACGGCTCGATCCGCGCCAGCGGTTGATCCATCTGCTGCTGCTCGATCGCTATCTGCGGACCGCGCACTATGCCGACGCCGCAACGCAATTCTCCGTCCTCGCACGCATTCTCGGCGCGGCGCAGGCACCGATTGCGACGGCGATGGCACAGATGACGATGGCGCCCGAAACCCGCGAGGCGGTCCGACGCACGCTGAACACCGATCCGGTACTCGAACGCGCGGTGCTGATCGCTCTGGCCAAATCGGCCATCGCGCCGGATGCGATCTTCGCGCTCGCGAGCCCGGCCGCGCGCGCCGATGCAGGCAATGCCGAGAGCTGGGGTCCCGTTCTGGTGAACCGGCTCGTCGAGCGCAGCCAGTACGCAGCTGCGCGGTCGGTATGGCAACGTATCTACGGCATATCAGCCGCGCAGGCGGCGATGCCGATCACCAATGCCGGATTCCGCGAAACCAGGGCAGCCCCCCCGTTCGACTGGACGCTGACCGCCAGCAGCCTTGGCGCAGCGGATTTGCGGAGCGGGAGTATGGCGGTGGAATATTATGGGCGGGACAGCGGTGCCTTGGCGAGCCAGGTGCTGGTGCTGCGGCCGGGGCGCTACCGCTTTGCGATCACCGTCGATCCGGGCAAGACCGATGCCACGACCACGCTAGCCTGGACGCTCGCGTGCAAGGCGGCAGCAGCCGACACGCGCGACCCGCTGATGACGCTTCCCGTCACCGCGACCGCCAAACCGCACCGTATCGCGGCCGATGTCGTGGTGCCGGCAAACTGCCCGAGCCAGATCCTGACGCTGCGCGGCGAAGCCGGCGAGTTTCCGTCGCCGCTGAGCGTAACGCTGCGCGATCTGGATCTTCGCCCCGTACCGGACTCCACGTCATGATCCGCCACGCGATCGTTCCCGTCTTCCTCCTCGCCTGCCTGCTGCTCGGAGGCGCGAGCGCGGCGGGCTTCACCGCCAATTTCATTCTCCAGATCACGAGCCTGCCGCTGATCGGCTGGGCGCTGTGGACGATGCTGCAGGAGCGCCCGCCGGCACAGATCCGCGCGCCGCTCGGCCTGCTCGCGATCTTCGTCACGATCGCGGTGCTGCAACTCGTGCCCCTGCCGCCCGCGCTGTGGACGCTGCTGCCGGGTCGCGCGTGGGTCGTCGACGGCTATCGGCTACTCGGCATCCCGCTGCCCTGGCTGCCGCTGACGCTGGCGCCCGATATCGCGCCGGCGAGCCTGTTGTGGCTGCTGCCGGCGATCGCAATGCTGTTGAGCGTAGTCGTGCTCGGCGCGTTTCGCGGTCGCTGGATCGCCGCGACGATCGTCGCGGTCACGCTCGCCTCGGTCGCGCTGGGCGCCTTGCAGGTCATCGGCGGGACCGGCGCCTATCTCTATGCGATCACCAATTACGGCGTCGCGGTCGGGTTCTTCGCCAACGCCAACCACAATGCGACGCTGCTGCTGGTCTGCATCCCGTTCCTCGCCGCGCTCCAGGCGACGCTGCTGCGGCGCAGCAAATCGCAGCGCAGCGCCTCGGCGGTCCACCTGCTCGTGGGCGCGACCTATGCGGTCATCTTCGTCGGCCTGCTGATCAATTCCTCGCTCGCCGGGATCGGGCTCAGCGTGCCCGTGGCGCTCGTCTCGTGGCTGACGTTCGGGCGGCGCCGCAGCGCCGTCGTCCAGCGCGGCCTGATCGTCGCTACCGGGCTGGTCTCGCTGGCGGCGATCGTCACGATCGTCGTCGGTCCGTTCGGCAACAACCTGTTCGGCGCACAAAAGGCCAATGCCGAGCTGTCGCGCCAGACCTCGTTCGCGCTCACCTTCCAGGCGGCGCGCGCGTATTTCCCGATCGGCTCGGGCACCGCCAGCTTCCAGCCGATCTATCGCACGCAGGAGCCGCTCGCCTCGGTCACGCCGACCTACATGAACCATGCGCACAGCGACTGGCTCGAGCTGCTGCTCGAGACGGGGATTGTCGGGATCGCGTTCGCGGCGCTGTTCCTGGCGTGGTGGGTGGTGCGCCTGCGCGCGATCTGGCGCGCTGAGGAGCCCGATCCGTTCGCGCAGGCCGCGGTCATCGCGACCGCCGCGATCCTGCTGCACAGCGTCGTCGACTATCCGCTGCGCACCGCGGCGCTGTCCGCGGTCTTCGCCGCCTGTATCGGCCTGATGTCGGGCGTGCGCCCCTATACGCGACGCAGTCGTGCGCCGTCCTCCGCGCGGCACATGAGCCTGTAGCTCAGGCGGGCGCGACCGCGGTTGTGCTGGTCGCCTGGGTGGTCGCGCCACCCGTCGCGGACGCGATCGCCTCCAGATAGCGCGCCTCGACGACCGACACGTCGAACTCGCGCTCGGCGATCTCGCGGCTGCGGCGCCCCATCGCCGCACGCGCGTCCGCGTCCAGGGCGAGGAACGCGAGCATCGCATCGGCGAGCGACCGCGCATCGCGTACGGTGCACAGAAAGGCGTTCTCGCCGGCGCGCGCGATCTCGGTACAACCGGGTACGTCGGTGGCGATCAAGGGCCGCCCCATCGCAGCCGCCTCGAGCAGCGAGCGCGGCATGCCCTCGCGGTACGACGGCAACACGACGGCAGCGGCGCGGACCAGATGCGGCCTGACATCGGCCGCCTCGCCGAGATAGCGCAGCGTACCCTCCTGTTCCCAGCGTTGGACGGTCGCGCGGTCGATCGCGGTGCGGTTCTGGACGTCGAGGAAGCCGAGCAGATGGAATTCGACGTCGGGCCGGCTGGCGCGGACGATCCGCGCGGCGTCGGCGAACTCGACCACGCCCTTGTCGCGCAACAGCCGCGCGACCATCAGCAGGACCAGAGGCGCCCCCTCCCCGGCCGGTTCGGGCACGAACTGCGCCAGGTCGATGCCAGACCCCGGGAGCAGCGCGGTCCGCGCCTCGCGGACCAGCCGCTGTGCCACGAACAGATCGCGGTCGTGGCGGTTTTGGAAGAACACCGTCGCCGACCGTGCCAGCGCAGCCCGGTAGAGCAGCCGCACCACCCGCGTCACCAGGCCGATCTTGATGAACGCGGTGCCGAGCCCGGAGATGTTGTTGATGACCGGGATGCCGAGCGCGTGCGCGGCCAGCGAGCCGTAGACATTGGGCTTGATCGTCCAGCCGAGGAACGCGACCGGCCGCACCTGTTTCAGGATACGCAGATACGCCGCGGCAAGCTTCAGGTCGCGGACCGGCGAGAGCCCCTTGCTGTCGATCTCGATCGGGAAATACCGGACCCCCAGCGCGATCAGCGCCTCGCTATGTCCGTCACGCGGCGCGATCGCGACGACGTCATAGCCTTCGCGTATCAGTCTGAGGACGAGATTGGCCCGGAAGTTTACGATATTCCAACTTGCGTTGACCGATATCACGATCGTCTTTTTCATCGGTCCCACCGGTTTGCGGCTAACCGGCATTGATGAAAAACGCTCTATACGGCAGCCAATATTCAGCGTTCGTCGCGAATACCAGCCAGACCAGCTGGACCGAGGCCGAATAGGCGCAAACGGCGATCGTCAGCTGCGCGTTCAACGCCCTGCCATTCCCGAAGACATACGGAATCCTCGGCAATATCGCGATCTGGAGGGGGATGAGGAACAAGGCCAGCCTGTCGATCGCGGTCGTAAAGCTGACGGTCAGCACCAATGGCAGCGTTATCAGCGATACCAGCGCGAAAGCGGTCCACATGTCATCCTGGTACGAACTGAACTTCATCTTCTTGCGCAGCAGGATGGCGATGACGGCAGGTACGAAATTCATCGCGACCCTGACCACGGCACCGGACGACGCATATTCCGAATCGATGTAATTGTTGATCAGGCTATCGGTCTGGTCTTTCAGGATCAGGACGAACAACCCGATCGAGACGATAATTCCGAGTATCGATTGCAGCAGGCTTCGGCGGATGACCGGCGCCAGTATCAGGGGCAGGATCAGAAGCGCCGTCTTATGAAAGAGTGCCGCGGCGAAGACATAGGCGAGCGTCTTCAGCGTCGACTGCTTGTCGACGTCTGCCAATCCCGCCAGGATTATCCCGATCGCGACGGCCTGGCGGGTGTATCCCATGCCGACGACGATCACGAGATAGGGCACGGCAACGAGGAATGTGAGCGCGGGATTCGGCTGGCGACTGCAGAAGCGGATCATCGCAAAGATCATGATCACGCCACACGCGAAATTGACCAGCCAGATACCCGCATCCAGTCGCCCGGCGACAAAGACTATCGCCGAATATGCCGGGTCATAGGTCAATACGGCTTGTGAAAACGTCAGAAGCTGGATTTGATCGTAGATTCCCAGATACGGAATCCAGTCGCCACCGACTTCGTACCGCAAGCCGATCATCAGCGCCGTCACCAGACCGAGGCCGTAGACGACTATGAGAGAATGGGAGGGCTCCGATCCGATCCGGGCATCAGGCGTGGCCAATCGATTATAGCCGAACGCCGCGACCATCCAGGCGATGAAGAGGACCCAATACGGAAGCAGAATAAAGTCCTAATATCGGTCGTTGATCGCACTCGCTTAGAAGGGATGCGGCGCCTTCGCAACGTTCGGGATCGGCGCGGCGCCCAGGCTATCGCCCGAGAGAGCAGCGCATTGCGCGTAGCCTACATAGTAGCGCGATACGAACCGAACCCCTGCGCGTCCGCACCCCGCATTCCGGAGCCGTCGGGGGGACGTTGCTCGGCTTACCCCGACGATCACGGCAAAATCATTGCCGACATCGTACGTGCGCTGGCAAAATTTCATCTTCGATGCACAATAAAGCGCAAACATAACATCTTACGTTCAGCTCTGTGATCTTAACAAATAAACATCTTTGCAGCCTCGTCATATGTAGTAGCCACCTCCCTATAATTTCGGGAGACTCAGATGCTGTATATCATAGGCACTTTTACCGAGGCATTGGCAGCAACCATCGATGCCGATGTCGAGGTTGTTCGCACGAGCGGTCGTTTATCCGAGAATGATGGTGGTTCAGCAACTTATCAGCGCACGACCGATACGCTCCCCAGCAGTCAGCAGAATTACAGCTGGTTTCAGGCGGCCAATGGATCTGTTTGGCAGCTCGCCTCCGGGCAACCCTATTACGCCGCGCAATTCGGCGCGCTGGGCGGCGACCAGATCGACAGCCGACCGATCATTCAGGCCGCGCTGGACGCGCCGATGGTCGGCGTTCTCAACCTCGGCCCCCTGGTCCATTGGTTCTCGGGAAACATCCACAAACCGAGTGGGAAAGGACTGGTCGGCGCAGGCCGTGGCATATCCGGGTTCCGCTCGTTCCAGATCACCGTCCAACAGGCAGGCCCGCGATACGGCATCTATTGCGATGACGATAAAAACGGGTGGTTCGCCGATTTCTTCATCAACATCGACCGGGCCGGCTTGAATTTCGGCGCTACGCCGCTGGCACAATTGTTGAACCGCTGCTCCGGACTGGTCATCCGCGGCAGCAGCCGAAGCGTCCGCGTCGATCGCGTCGACGTTTATAATGCCACCGGCTATGCGCACTATACCGCTGCCGGCAACGCGGGGAATTCGGGACCAACCCCGAAAGACATCATGCGCCGGGATTGCCAGGCGTATAACAGCCAGGTCTGCTTCGAGGCCACGAGTCTCGGCACCGAAGAGGAAACCATCGACTGTGCGGCGTGGGGCGCACCGCAGGACGGCGGTACGACCATTCCGATGGAAACCGCCTATCACGCGTATGGCGGGATCGCGCGCGTCATTCGCCGGCGTTGCAGCTTCTATGGTAACGCCACGGGCGACCTGACGGTCATCACCGACGGCGTCGACAATGGCGAAATCGGCTTCGAGGACTGCGATTTCGAGACCACGGGTACGCAAGCGGGGCTGAATGTCGCCAATCCCGATCCCAACGGTACGGCCAACCCTGCTAATATCGGCAAGATCACCAGGAATTACTGGGTTCGGGGCGGCCGGATTTCCGGCGGAACGTTCGGTTTACTTGCGAACTATGCGATCGTGTCCCTGGACCGGTGCTTGGTTATCTCGCGGTCCACCGGCATACAGATCAACCTGAACGCGTCGATCGATCTATATTATCCATCGATCCGAGTGGCCGGAAATACGACCGTGGCCGTATTCGGCGTCAACGTCGAAAGCAATGGCGCGGCACGCTGGCATGGCGATGGCGATCTGACCGTGACGAACGCCGGATCGGGCGCCGTCGTCACCCTATCGCCCGCCGTGAAATTCATAACCGCACCCGTCATATCCCCACCATCGGGCCAGTTGGGCACCCCCCTGCCGAATTACCGCCAGCGTAAAATCGGTCAGGTCGCGCGGTCGGCATGGGGAAGCTACCAGCCCACCTCGGCCAACCAGAACTATTTCATCAATATCTTACTTCCGACATCGGTGGCGAACCGCGCGCTGACGGCTATCAACCTTCAGCTTCAGCAGCCCAATGCGAGCACGGCATGGCCTGCCCAGGATCTGGCGGCGGTATTCAACTGGCAGAGCGACGGGCTTATCCAGGTCAAGATCAGCAGCGCGGATCTCTTGACCGGATACAGCCTCAGGTACGAGATAATCGAGTATCTATCGTAGAATACTGAACTCCATGTAACGATGCCCATATCCTGCACGACGTGGGCATCGATACATATCGCCGAGAGGCGGCTCTACACCACATACTTCTTGCGAAAACGCCGCGGTGGCTCTTCTATAAGCTTCATGCTTATATAGCCGATCGGCATCATCAGCATAAACGATATGGCAGACCAGGCCATGGCGACGTAGAAATTATCCAGAGCCATGACATGCGCAGCGATAAATTGCGCCATCTGGAATACGAAGAAGAAGTGTGTCAGGTATATCGAGTAGGAATACTCGCCCATCTTGCCGATGAGACGGGATACGGGCCCCAGCGAATGGCTGAAACTATTGTCGTACCAGGCAATCAGCGTGCAATAGGCAATACCCTCGATCGTCGGCAACAGTATCCACCACACTTTACTGCCGTCTTTACCACCGCCCTGGAGGTCGAATAGATAGTATATGGCGAAAAATATCGCCATGACGGAGATGGCCAATCCGTGATTGCCTTTGAATATGCGCTTATATTTGAACGCGATTATGCCGAAAACGAATTGGTCGATTCGTCCGACGATGGTTCCGTAGGCAAATTGCTGGATGTCGAGACCGGACAGATAGATCGCCAGCCTGATCGAAATCGCAGCCAGGACAAAACCGATCAGCGCCGACGGCCTTTTTTCCGCGATGATCAGGAGAAAGGGAAGAATGACGTAGAAATGGGCTTCGACCGTTATCGACCAGCCCCCGTTAGGGCTCAAACCCAATCAGTCTATTGATCTGAATGGAGCTTCCTGATTCACAGAGTGTGTGACGATGGAGGCGGTAGATGGCGTTGTTCTGGTTG
>NZ_LMLW01000013.1 GCF_001422045.1 Sphingomonas sp. Leaf242 | reverse complement strand
GTCGCGGGTTGATGCTCATTCCGACGATGCGCACCGCTGAATGAATGTCTGCAATCAGGATGCAGGCTTATGTGTAGGAGCGGCGAAGTTGTGGGCGTTTTCAACCCGCCCGTCACGCCTATGATAGAGAAGCGCTGCTAGCCGATCACGCTGCTGGCCGAACAGCAGGGCAGCACCGTGGATAACCAGATGACTGACGCCCAAGGCGATCTTCTAGGCAGCGTTATCCTGCTTCTCAGCACGGCCCTGCTTCTCGGCGCGGTACACTTCGCCAGCACCACCGTGGACAGGCGAAAAGTTCGATGGCTCACAACGCTGAGCGTCATCCTGTCGATCGCAGGCGTGGCCATCGTTATCGTTACCTTACGACCGCTTTGGGGAGGTAACTTGCCCTCAGCGATGGCAGCGTCGTGGTCATTGAATTGCCCGGCTTATCGAGGAAAATTAGCAAACTTGAATTAATCACGTGCGAGACAAAGCCGTAGTGAACAAAATTAGAGCACGAAATATGCGAAAAGCCATTGCAATGAGATGTCTCCTAGGGGCGATGAGCCTCGCAGTTTTCTTCCTACGCGACAGGTATATCTCAATGCTGTTGCTGGTAGTTTTAGGGGTAATTACTGCCATTACGATGGATATCATGACGAAACTCATAAAGAATCGTCCGGTTTACCTAAAACCGGCGAAAACACCTCGCCTTCTAAACATATCTACCGCGCGTCGAACCAACCTTATTCTATTATTACAATTACGGTGATCACCTTGTTAATACTATTAATATCATTCGGCGTCATTGATTTGCCATTACCACGCGAAACTTCATATTACTTTTTAGGATTTCTTTCCACGATCATGTTGTGTTCACCACTGTCGTTAAGGTCGCTCGAAAATTCTGTTACAGAGCACAACGAGTGGCTTCGACGTATGAGTCCATCACCGGATAGCGTCGACGGTGAATAAGGTGGTGACGACCGGTACTGGGCGAGAGCGAAACGGCTGAGATGGGAAGGTTAGCTGCCGTTGAAAAGGCTACCGGTAGGCTTGATGATCGCGAGCGAGCAGAAGCGCACGAATGCGGCAAACAGCACCATGAGCGGCAAGTCCCAAAGGCCTTCCTTGTCCCAACCCCATCCGAGATTTAATGCCTGATCGCAAAGGGTTGCAAGCCATATGAGCAGGGCGAGGCCGACGAACATCAGGAAGACGCGGTTAACGCCCCGACGCCGGGCAGCGAGGAACCGATCAGAAACCATTTAGCCTTGTCTTACGGCCAGAGGATGTCTGCAATGGGCGTAAGCGGACGCACTGCGATATGGTTCAATTCTGATTTAGTTGGCCAGATCTCTTAGGCTGTCTAGGGTATCACGGGGGTACATCGCGACATATGAGGCCCAGAAAGCGCGCGTTTCCGCGGGGCAGAGGTGATTGCGGCGGAGGGGTTATTCGCTGCAGCCGGCATCGCCAATGTCCGGTTTGAAGAACGGTAGGACTGATGTCACCAATTTTAGCAATGGCCTGGACAAGGCGGTTCTGAAGGACCTGCTGCGGCTTGTCGTAAGGCGAAAGTGTCATACAGGGTTAAGATGCGCGCCGTAGCGCCCCCATATGACAAATCGATCGTTAAGGCTGTGGTCCCAGAGTATGGTCGTCCGACTGATGGTACCAGTCGCCATCATGTTGGGGCTCGTGATCCTTTTGGGTCTCATCGGCCTCGGTACCCGCAACCGTGTTCAGATTGCGCGCGATGCCGCGAATGCCGGCCAGATAGTGCGGATCCACCTGATAGAGGCACGGTCGCTCAGCCGATCGCTCCAACGCGACGCACTTAACCTGTTGCTCGAACGAGATCCTCGCGAACTTGCGATCATCCACGGGAAGTTCGCAAAACGGTCGCTTCAGATGCGGGCGCAGCTCGCCCAACTGGTTCGCAACCCCGGAACGGGATTGAACGCGCAGAGCCCCTACATACGCAGTCAGACGACCGTCCTCCGTGAGCTGGCAGTCGTGGCCGGTGCTGCCACGAAGGATCGCCAGGATCGGGCATGGGGCGTCTTTCGCAATGACGTCCGCCCTAACGAGCGCATGGCGTCGAAGATTGCCGATACGCTTATCGCCGGGCAGGAGATCGAGGTTGAGCGCCTGTTCCGCAACGCCCGTGATCTGGAACGGCAAGAGGTCGGCATCAGTATCGTAGCAAGCATCGTCCTTTTCTCTCTGGCCGCATACGGCACGGTGCTGATCGTCCAAAAGACCATCGTCCGTCCTTTGCTGGACATCGAACGCACCTTGGCGGTGATCGCCGGGGGCAATGCTGAAGGCCGCACACCGCACGGAGAACGCGGCGATGAGATAGGCCGCATGTCACGAGCGATCGAGGTGTTCCGCGCCTCGGTCATCGAGCGCGGGCTGCTTGAAGCGAATATCGGTCGTCAGCGATTGGCAGAGGCACAGCGCGATAACCAGATCGAGGCCGCGAAGCGTACGGCCCAGAGCGCGGAGGCGGAGCGTGACCGTATCGTCAGGCAGGCTGCAACCACATTGGAAGGCGAGATAGCGCATGTCCTTACCGAGCTGCGCGGCGCGGCCAGCCAATTGTCAACGACCTCGGGCGAACTCGAGGACCACTCGACTGCCGCGACGCGCGAATTGGATAGCGTCGGCGTCGCCGTTCGGCGAGCGGTCGACGGCGCGACTGATATTGCCGCAGCGACAACCCAATTCATGAACGCTATCGAACAATCGAGCCAGAGTACGCGCCTGTCTGCCGATCTGAGTGCGCAGGCGGCGGACTGCGCGGTGCGGCTTGCAAAGGATATGACGGACGTCCAGGACGAGGCTCGTGCGATCGGGGCTATCGTCGGCCTGATTACGGACATCGCTGCACGCACCAAATTATTGGCGCTAAACGCAAGTATGGAAGCGGCGCGCGTCGGCGAGGCTGGAAAAGGGTTCGCAGTCGTTGCCGACGCAGTGAAGTCGTTGGCGGCGCAAACCGCGGAAGCTACCGGTGCGATTGCCGAACAGATAGCAGGCGTGCAACGCGGCACCGGGGCAGCTTATGCTGGCCTGCTGCATATCCGCGCGATGGTCCAGGATATGGCTGGAAGCACCGAAGGTCTCGCTTCGAGCATCGGCGAACAGGCGCAAAGCGGCCAAGTCATCAGCCGGAACGTCGATGGTACCGCGACCGACCTGGACCTGATCGGGCGCCTGGTGACAGATGTATCCTTCGCGACACAAAGCACGACGGGGATGGCCACGAGGGTTCGGATGGACTCACGGTTAGTCGAGGACGGCGCATCGGCAATTGATGCCTCCCTGTCCCGCTTTTTCGCTCAGTTACACGTTTCTTGATCCTAAGTTCGGTTGTCCTGAAGCATGGGAGCGGTGCGGCTCAGCGTACACCGCTGCCTTGTAGCGCGAGAACCGCGGACCGCATTGCTACGATGCGGTCGGTAGCCGAAGGGGAGAGTTCGCCCCAGGAAAACGCCGATCGATTGCGAGCCCCCTCGCGCCACATCCTAGCAGCTACGTTATTTAGGTCATCTGCGGTCGGGGGCCGCCCCGTCGAGACGCAATCGATTATTTGATCGGCAACGAGCGAACTGGCGCTAGACATCTGACAAAACCTCTTAATTCACACGCTTCCTTTAGTTGCGTTTGATGTCGTCAGAATGACAGTTGTGAATTCAATTCACGCCTATCAGTACCAAGCGGGCCTCTTTGGCGTCGCGCTCGGAAGCAAAAATCACATCCAGCCAGCGGCAGTGCTGATCGGAATATATGCCCCAGCAATTGACGCGGCCGGGTTCGAAACGACGCGCAACGATCAGCGTATGGTCGCGTTTCATTCTCGCCTATTGGCCCCGCACGCAACTTTGTCAGCGGTGAGTGGGCCTGTTAGATTCAGAAAGGGCGCCGTGATGCTGAGTCTATCGTCTTTGACGGCAGCTAAGATGCTGCCGGATTAGTTCGACGCTACCCGAACAAGCGACGTTTTCGGGTACCTCCGCCGCGTGAACGCCTATTCGGCCAGAACCAAGAGCGCGCCTTCGGCACGGTACTTTTCTCCTAGTGTCGCATAGACTGCCGCTTGATCTAAATGGCTTCGCCGCTCGCCAGCGGTTTTAGCGCGCGATGCGACAGCTAGCTCGATCTCTGTCAGGAGCTCGTAATTGATATTGTGGGGCACAGCAGGTTCCATCATTCGCGCCGGGTTGGTAGCGCTGTAGCCACGATCAAATTGATGAGAAGATGCGGGTCTGAGATCGTTTTTGCATCCATATTGAATGTAGGGCATCCGCACCGCCCGACAGGGTATCGCCAGGGTACATCGCCCCTGTAGCACATCTAGAACGACGCCTTTCCGCGACCTGGAGAAGCCTGCGGCGGAGAGTGTCTCCGCCGCAGCCTCACGATAACGATCGAGAAAGCCGGCGCTTCAGCGTAGACCAGGCGGCGATCAATAGCGCGTAGATGACAACCGCGATCACGATGACCGTTATGCTGTGACCTATCGCTTGCGATTCGGCTGGCGGAGTCCACGATGGGCCGCGCTCACCAGCAAATAATGTATCCGCGTAGACCGTTATGAAGGCAGTCCACCAGTAAGCTGCACTAAGGATGCTGCCGATCAAGGTGATTATTACTTTTTTCATGCGTGCCTCGACGAAATGAACGGAATGGTGCGCACATAATCGCTCAGCGCGCCGGTTCCGTGCACTGGTCTTAAGCTGTGCTTGACGCGGTAGTAGTCGCCCACGATCGAAGCTTGAACTTCAACGCCTTGAGATAAAAAAGTCATTTCAGATTTCGACAGGTCGCCGTAATCGTAATTTCGGTTAGCTATTCCACGCAATCGCCCCCCATCCCGCACTGATACTGCCAAACGTGCGCAAGTTCATGAATAAGCCAAGCTGCATCGCTACGGTTTGTGGCGAAGCTGTCTTTGTAGTTCGTCGTCGGAAAATAGATTTCTCCGTTTGGGGTGATCGCCGTCCCGTTTGGCTGGAAGAAATACGCGGTAGCTTCGTGGACCATGACTTTGTCGTAGTCGATTGATAGTCCAAAAACGCTTTTCGCCTCGCGTAGTTCACCGGGCGTCAATTTGCGTGATTTGTTCGCCAAACCGCCCCCCCATCAGAGCAGCCCGAACACTAGAACATACCATTTCACCGCACGCAACGCTGAGATTGCGGGCAGGAGCGAGACAAGACCCATCATTGATTTAACTAAGCGTAGCGTGAGCGATCAGTGTATTGGTCGGGTACGTCGATTACCGGGCTACTACCAAACCGCGCATTTGAGGAGGGGTTATCCGCCCCGGCGATGTTCGGAATGGGGAGGAAAGCGGACTGGCGGCTTCCGGGAAAATAAGCTGGTAAGCTGACATCCGGACGGTAAGCTGGAGCTATGGGTGACGACAGAACGCGCACGAGCCAGTTCTTGGCAGCCGCAGTAGTAGCAGCTTGGACCGTGACGGCTTGTTGGACGGTAATTTTTACCGCTGGATGGGCTGGGTCGTTGACAGATGTTCTGCTCAATCAGAACGGCGATCACCCCTTCGCAACGCTCGCCGTTTGGTTGGTTGCCCTGTCCCCCTCGATCGGGTGGTCGCTATTGTTCCGGGGAAAGTTCAAAAAATTCTGACAATGCGCGCGAAAGCTGAATGGCCGGAATGGGAAGGAAACCGGACCGGCTGCTTTCGGGAGGGCGGGTGGCGATAGCCGACATTGGGCAGTTGCCGGCTTTCCCGAAAAGGATGGTGAAGAGGGAAAACTTCCGCAGGCGTATTAACGGGCCCGCGGCTGCATAAGCTCTATCGTGATATGATCGGGGCCTGAAACGTATGCCACCAACGCACCCTTCCGGGGACCACCCGCGATAGGCAGCGGACTACCCTTGGCCTTCCATCCTACTGCCTCGACGCGGGCAATAGCGGCATGAATATCCTTCACGGTCAGCGCCAGGTGGGCCGCTCCGATCGATCCCGCGCCGGAAGACACCGCCCCGTTCTGGTGCCCTCTTGAATATTGCAACAGTTCGACAACGTAGCCGTCTGGTGCCCTGACGATCGCCGTTTTCACACTCGGATCATCGACACCTGTCACCTGATGCAGGAAATCGCCCCCCATCTCCGATTGTCTCTCAAGTGTGAAACCGAGCGCTCCCGTCCAAAACCGAACGGCTTCGTCCAATGACGATACAGCGAAACCCGTGTGGTCCACGGCAATTACGTTTGCGGCGTCGTTCATTGCTGCGCTCTCACAGGGCCGTGCTTGCGCTGTCTGGGCCTGCGCCACCGGCTGCAACCGACGCCAGCAGCATGGCGAACATGATCTTCATAGTGCTTCTTTAACACTTTGGGCTCTTCTCGAATAGGAACGTCTGGCGGGAATCTCGCCGCCTCGATCGCGTTGACGGACGCATGCGGGTTTCGCGTTCCCGAAATCTGTTCCCATTGCTCTTTCCCGAAATGGCCAATCGGAGCCGGAGAAACGGGAAAGATCGCGCTTAACGAATGGCCGTTATTGGGAGCCCGGATCGCCAGCCTGAACGTCCCGGGTGTGGGCGGAACTGCTCGGCAGCGCGGGGCTGATAGGACCCAGATGTAGCCATTCGCGCCGCTATTCGCGTTCCCAACTTCCGCCATTCGTTAATGTCGGTAAACGCCCGGTTTCGGCCATGCAAATTCGGCAGTTGAATGGTGCGACCTGGTGGAATCGCGGCGCGGCCATCCCTCTCTGTTGACATGTTCCGACAGACAAACCAGCAAAACGGCTCGGACACCGCTCCATAACCGGCACGCGCACCGCCGCCCCTGCCCGACAAGGAAGAGACGATGGCGGACTCCGCTGTGGCCGTTATCAGCTTCGGCCGCGTTGCGCCTGGCATCGGTGTCCGCGACATTCAGGCCGCGCAGGATTTTTACGGGCGCATGCTGGGCTTCCGGAAGGTGTTTGAAAACGGTGATCCGGTCGGCTTCATGGTAATGAAAAAGGATCGCGCCGAAGTCCATTTAAGCCAAAAGCCAGACCACAAAGCCTCAACCGTCAATGTCATGCATATGTTCGTCAGCGATGTGACGGCGCTCTATGCCATCTGTGAGGCTGAAGGCGTGCGGATCATAAAGGGTCTTGCCGACACGGCTTACGGACAACGTGCCTTCGTTTTCGCTGACCCGGATGGCAATCGGATCGATGTGGGCGAGCGACGCTCCTGCCCCTACTTGCCGCCCAAGGGCCGCCCCCGGGCGGCTCTGACGAGGATCACGAGACTGGCATTGGGCGGCAGCCGCTCGGCCGCTTTGGGGCGGACGAGACCCACAAGCCGACGTTCTGAGCGACTCGAGCTTATCCATACCCGGTCACTCGTTGAGGTTCCACCTGACGACCTGACTTGAATGGAAGTCTGTCGAGGGTTTCGAGTGTTCTCCCCGCCTTTCCCTGTCCTCTTGCCTGGGTCCTCAAAGCCTCGGCAGAGCAGCAGCATACGCAGCCGCACGCTCTCCAAGCACCTTCAAGACGTGTTGAAGCCAGCTTTCGTACCAGTACCACGTTCCTGCAACGTCAACGCCGAAGTGCTTCGCAGGGTTCTTAGCGTCAAGCCGCTGCCAGAGCGTTGTGTGATCATGCATCTTGAAAGAGCGGTAGCCAGCCTCGTGCGCTTTCTTCAAAATGTCACCAGGCCGATATTTTGTACGCTCGGTTTCGCGCAAAAGAACTCGGTTGATCTCTTCTGCTGCGTCCGAACCGGAAGGAACAAGCTCGGCCACAATATCGGCTGTGGAGGCGCGATTGGCATGTCTGGGTACCATCGCAACTCGGTAGGCATAGCGCGGGTCAGAATACTGCTCTGGGGTCAACTGAGCCTCAAAAGCGTCCATCACCGTTGCAAGGTGCGGGGGCAGGTCAGCACTTCTCACAGCACCCACCTGCTCTGGATCAAGTGATGCGAATTGCAATGCGAGAGACAGCTTACGCTCTAGCCCATACTTAGCGCCATACAGCTGTTTCAATGCATCGTTGAAATTTATGTAGCATGCTTGCAGTTTTGCGCTCAGGGCAGCATCAAGCGAGCGATCAGTGGGGCAATGTTCAATTTCGTGTCGTATCTCTAAGAGATAGGATAGATTATTTTTAGCTCCCATTTCGAGTTTGCATTTGTTATGCCTTAGGCACTGCCCAATCTCCCAATACTTTTCCCCACCCCCCTGGCGTGGTCTTAACCTTCTTATCTCTTCCTGATCCCTCCCAATACCGAACATCAACACCATCTTTTTTTAAGCGACGGGTGCATTAGGCACGTCCAAGCGATGACGCTAGTAACAATGAATAGCTCCGCACGAAAATTTAAGCCTGCGGAATTGAACGTTTGGACGGCAGCAACCATTTCGTCACGGGCTTTTACGAGGAGCTGGTCCGCATCAAAACTCAGCCCAGTACCCTGCTCTACTTCGGGCCATGCGCTAAGAAATGCTTTGAGGGCCTCCGGTGAGGCAGGCTGGATCTGTCGATGTTTCACCCCGGTCCGGATCTGCGCGATCTCCCGATGATTTATGGATCGAGTAGGCCAGGTAAAATAAGCAAGCACGTCCTGATCGCTGCGCGACCCTGTTAGCAATAAAGCTTTGATGAGGGCGACTTCCCCATCCCCCAACTTCTTTATTGCGCCAGGCATCCATTGCCACTCCCCTGAGTCTTCAATGCCTTTCAAGCAAATACGGATGGTCGAGTCTAAGCTGGATAAGTGCGAGGCGTCCCAGCGTTGTCAGATCACGCCGCGCCCGTTTCACTGATCCTCGGTTGATGGTTTCCGCGTAGAATCCTGGCTCGCATGAGGCCAGCCGTGCTGCAACGCCAGCCGCGCACCTTCAAACCCGATCTGCCGTTTCGGGTGGCCAAATGAACGCTGGCTGGTGTGATCGATCAACATCACTCGAGGCCGGTCAGCGGCACTCTCGATCAATGCCGGCAACACAGCTGGACGAGCCTCTGGTAGGTTAAACCCTACATCGCGCCGAACCGCGAATGCCCCGAGCGCTCGATATGCGAATACGCCCAAGACAATAATGCCGGCAGCGCTCCCCATGCCCCCGTCCCACAACCGGTCCAAATGATCTTGGGTCAGCTTCGAGGGCGCTTTCCTGTGCCAAAACTGACACAGCTTCTTCGAGCTGCAGTATTGCGGGTACGCGTTTGCGAAGTTCGCTGATCCCAGCAACTCCCTCAGCTTCTCCGCGCCAGCGCCATCAGCGTCGAACCCAAACAGGGATGCCAGATTCCAGACGGTTCTACAGGATGGATCGAAAGGCGATCCAGGCGCGATCCTGCTCTCGCATTCACCAAGAACAAACAATCCGGCCATTTGCACCCTCCTATCGCGACGGAGGGTAGCTCCGGTCGGGTTACCAAGGAGTGACGAGCCCCTGCCCCACCTTATGAACGGGCAGCCGCTTCTCGTAATCGGCGCCCGATGGCGATCATCGCGCTAACCACCATGGACGGGCATCCGAAGCCCCCTGCCCTCTATCCTGAACGAACGGTAGTTTACTGCGGCGTGTCGCCCGAAAGCGGCCGGGCCGCAAACCACCAGTTCGTCGGTTCCATGTTGCGCACCCAGATACGGTGCAAGAACCCCCGCCTCGCCCGCGAGCTTTTCGTGTCGGTTCCGGTGCATTACCGGGCAACGCTCAGTCCCACGGTATTCCGCCGTTGTTGGCCACATATCACGGCAGCATCGACGGTGCGTTTCGGTGCACCATCAGCCGTTTGCGCGAAACCGCATGCACCAAGTCCATGTCTAACGTTCAAACACGCCAAACCGCGCGATCCCGTCACCGCGGGTCGGCGCAGGAGCACTGTCACAGGGGACGACCGATGAGCGTCCGACACACCCCGTTGACGATGCCCGAACATCGGATCGTTCGAGGAGCCTGTCGCGGTTGTCGATCGGCGATCTCCCTTTCTATAAATGAATGGTGCTGGTTTCAGACCGCTAGGCGGACTCGCGCTCATTCTCTTCCAGCGCGTCCGCCAGTTTGGCCAGGGCGGCCGCCAGCGCCTCGTTCTGGACACTAACGCCCACCGCTTCGCGCAACGGTAGTTGAGCCACCATTTCCGCCAGCTCGATGTGGTGTTGCTCAAAGGGCCTGGACCACTTCGGCGGGCACCGGTGCGGGACCGATGATGCGCTCCTCGATCACGCGGGCAAATGCCGGGATGCATAATCGGTACGCGTTGCTGATCTGGCGGATTGTGGGCCCGGCACCTTCCGCCTCGGGAATCGGTTCTGTCCTGCGTATCCAATCAGGAAAGCCGTGATCCTTGAGCGCTTTCAACGCGCGCACGATAGCGTCACGCGAACGACGCAGCTTTCCCGTGAGATAGTCGATTGACGGCTCAAGGCGGCCTGACCGGTGACACACGATGCGATACAGCGCGCGCAAGACTTCCAGCCCGACATGACCTAGCGGTCCGTTACGCTTGCCAGGCTGCTTGTGCTGCCGGTCATACCCTTCCGCCGCGATCATTAGCCGGCCCCATCTGACGCTTGCTGACCGGACGCCAGAACCGGGCCTCGCGGGAGGCCTTGGGGAAGCTATCGCGCCGGACGCGGTTACGCGAGATGCCGCACTGGCTGGCCTTGCCGGCAATGATCTCGTGGAGAGCGCGCGCGGTCATGCCATCGCTCCCTCGGCGGCAACGCCTAGCGGGGCGGTCCTTCGAGTAGCTCTGCTGCTGGCGCAAACCCATCGAGCAGAAGGTCCGCCCACTCCTGCGCGAGTTTCGATACGACGCGGCAGGTATGCAGCGCGGTTGTAGGTCGCCTCGACGCCATCTGGAATATGCGCGAGCATGAGATCGATGATGGCCCGATCGCCCGGTCTGTCGAGCGCCTGTGCGCGTTCGTTCATCACAGTCGAGAAGGTCGATCGCCAGCCGTGCGGCACATGCCGCGCCCGGACCACCAGGCGATTGTAGAAATACCCGATCGCATTCTCGCTGATTGGCTTGTACGCGTGCCGCTGGCTCGGAAAAACCAGCCACGCGGTGCGAAGGCACGCGCCGCCTGAAGAACCTCCATCGCCTGTCTGGCCAGCGGCAGCTGAACGTCGAACCGCCCGTCCTGCTTGCGCGCGACCTTCAATTTCATGCGGTCCGCCGGAATGCGCCAGACAGGCGCATCCTCGCTCAAGGCCTCCAGTTCGGCCCAACCGGTCGTCCGAAGCGTACCCGGCCGCGGCGCCGTCAGGGCGAGCAGTCGCGACGCGAGCTTGGTCATGGGATGCGCTGCCGATGCCTCGGCTGCCATCAGTAGCGCACGGGCTTCCTCGAGCGATCCGAGCGCCGGCTGCCGTTTCTTGATGAGCGGCTTCATCGCTCCACGAATCGATACAGCCGGATCGCTCGTCGCGTATCCCGACGCTATCGCAAAGCCGTACACAGCCGAGATACGCTGCCGAACGCGACGCGCGGTCTCTACCGATGGCCGCTCCTCGATCCGGCGCACCAGTTGCAGCACCATGGGCAAGGTCACGGCTACGACTGGCGTCGAGCCGATATACGGAAAAACATCCTTCTCGAGGCTGTTCAAGACGTCTGCCGCATGCACAGCGACCCAGCTCGATACCTGCTGGGCGTGCCACTCCCGCGCTACCGCCTCGAACGTCGTTGCATGCGCGATATGCCGAACCACCGCGGTTTGCTTGCGGTCGACGCTCGGATCGGTCCCTGCCTTCAAAAGGCGTGACGCCGCGTCCCGGTGCTCGCGTGCCAGCGCAAGGCTGACTTCGGGATAGCTGCCCAGCACGAGCAGCTTTTCCTTGTCAGCGATTCGGTATTTCCAGCGCCAGGAGCGGAAGTTAGTGGTCGTCACGAACATATGAAGCCCACGGGCATCGGACAGCTTGTAGCTCTTCTCCGCTGCCTTGGCCTGACGACAGCGTAATTCGGTTAGCACCGATCCCCCCAGAGCGTCTTCCGCGTACCCTCAACAGGCGTGCGCTTGGCTGGAAAACCATGGGCCCGCGTGAGACTACCGCGCGAGGAAAACCAAGGCAAATCGTCGGCTCATGAGACGAACTGGGGCACTGTGGGAACATGGGGTGGCGGAGCGGGTGGGATTCGAACCCACGATACGCTTTTGACGTATACTCACTTTCCAGGCGAGCGCCTTCGACCACTCGGCCACCGCTCCGCATTGCTCTGGAAGCGGGTCTGCTAGTGCGGGTTTCGCGCGCGCGCAAGCGATTGCGTGCGACGATCCGCTGGGGCAGTCTGTGGGGATGTTGAATATCCTTCTTGCCGCCATGCTTGCGCAAGCCGTTCCGGCCGCCGCGACGCTCCCGTCCGATCCGGTGCCGGCGGACTGGGTGGCGGTGCCGGACGACGAACTGGTGGTGTTCACGCTGGCCAATGGGCACCGGTTCACGGTGCGGCTCGCGCCTCGCTATGCGCCGGTGCACGTCGCGAACATACGCAAGTTGGCGCGTGCGCATTGGTGGGATGCTGGGACGAGCGTGTACCGTTTGCAGGACAACTATGTCGCGCAATGGGGAGATGCGACCGAAAAGAAGCCGCTGGTCGCGGGTGTCATTGCCAACCCGCCGGCGGAATATTCGCATGCCGGGCCGACCACCGTGGCGCGGCTGTCGCAGCGCGATCCTTATGCCGAATGGGCGGGGTATAGTCGCGACGGGTGGCCGCTCGCGGGCAATGCCGCGACCGAGTGGGTGCCGCATTGCTACGGGATGGTCGGCGTCGCGCGCGATCTGGCGCCGAGCACGGGGAGCGGCGCTGAGTTGTATACCGTGATCGGGCATTCGCCGCGTGCGCTCGATCGGAACATCGCGGTGGTCGGACGCGTGATCGACGGGGTCGAGTGGCTGTCGTCGCTACCGCGCGGGACGGGGGATCTGGGGTTCTACAAGACCGAGGGAGAGCGTAGCCCGATCGTGTCCGCACGCCTCGTGAGCGAACTGCCCGCCGCCGAGCGACCGCATTTCGAATATCGCGCGGCGGACAATGCGCGGTTCGTGGCGTGGATCGCCTCGCGGGAGAACCGGGCGGGGCCGTTCTTCACCGTGCCGGCCGGGGGCGCCGACATCTGTGCCGCGCTGCCCCCGGTGCGTAAGGCGCCCTAGCGGATGACGGGCGGCTTGCCGAACAGGCCGGCGTTATAGTCTTCGATCGCGCGGACGATCTCTTCGCGCGTGTTCATGACGAAGGGACCGTGTGAGACGACGGGTTCGCCGATCGGGTCGGCGTGGCCGTAGAGGATCGTGGTGGGGGCTTCGGTCGTGACGGTGATGATGTCGCCGTCGTTGTCGAACGTTGCGAGGTGATGCGGCTTGATCGGCGTGCCGTTGGCAGTGGGGGCGCCGGCGACGACGTAGAAGAAGACCGCGCGGCCGGTTGGCGCTGGCAGGTCAACCTGGGCGCCGGCTTCGAGTTCGACGGTCATCATCGCTACGTTCGTCAGCGATTCGATCGTGCCGCGCTGGTCTCCGAAGCTGCCGGAGATCAAGTTCACGGTGCCACCCTCGACCGGGATCGCGGGAATGTCCTCGCGCTGGAGGCCGGTATAGGCGGGCTTGGTCATCTTGAGCCGACCGGGGAGATTGACCCAGAGTTGCAGGATCTCCAGCGGGCCGCCGTCGCGCTTGAAGGATGCGGGCGAGATTTCCGCATGAATCAGGCCCGAGCCTGCGGTCATCCACTGGACGCCGCCCGCGCGGATGACGCTTTCGTGGCCACCGCTGTCGAGATGCGCCATCTCGCCTTCGAGGATGAAGCTAACCGTCTCGAAGCCGCGGTGCGGATGCGGGCCGAACGGCAGGCCGCTATTGCCGGGACGATAGGTCTGCGGGCCGTGATGGTTGAGGAACAGGAACGGATCGACCTGCGGCAGGCCGGGACCCGGTAGCGGGCGGCGTGTCACCAGGTCGGCAATGTCGTCGCGCTGGGCGGGATACTGGTTGAGGACGTGGCGCATGTCAGGAGGCCGCGCGGTCGGCGGTGGTGGGCCGCGCGATGTCGGCGAGCAGGTCGTCGATGCCCGCCACGAGGAAGTCGAGCGTGCGCTGATCGGTCAGGCGACCGTCGGCGATCTTCTCGTGCACGGCGCCAACGACGGCTTGTGGACGCAGGACGGTGCGGGCGCCGATCGAGGCCAGCGTCTCGTTCAATTGCGCGTGCGCACGCGCGCCGCCGACTGCGCCGGGCGATGCGGTAAGCGTGAAGACCGGCTTGCCCGTGAGCGTCGCCTTGCCATGCGGGCGTGAGGCCCAGTCGAGCGCGTTCTTCAGGACGCCGGACATGCCGTGATTGTATTCGGGGCTGGCGATGACGATCCCGTCGGCCGCGCCGATTGCCGCGCGCAGGGCTGCCACGGCGGCGGGGGGCGTGTCAGTGTCGGCATCCTGATCGTAGAGGGGCACGTCGTTCAGCGCGAAGACCGTCAGCGCGGCCTTGTCAGTGATCGCTTCGCCAAGCGTGGTCAGGATCGCGGTATTGTACGAGCCGCGGCGCAGGCTGCCGGAGATCGCGAGCAGGACAGGAAGGGCCATGGAAATTCCTTTAGTTGAAGCGGTAGCCAGAGATTGCGGTTTGCAGCACGCGCTCGTTGTAGACCTGCGTACCGGGGTGATCGGAGGCGCCGGCAGCGACCATCAGCGGGAGGAGATGCTCTTCGCGGGGATGCGAGAGGCGGCCGGCGGGGGCTTCGGCCCAGCCGGCTAGCGCTTCCGCCCGGGCGGTCGGTTCGGACTCGACCGCGGCGGTGAGCCATTGATCGAAGGCTTCGGACGGTGCAGTGAAACGCGGGTCGCCGTAGCCGCGCATGTTGTGGAAGCTCATGCCCGAGCCAACGATCAGGACGCTTTCGTCGCGTAAGGGGGCGAGTGCGCGGCCGGCGGCGGCGTGGAGCGCCGGATCAAGATCGCGGTCGACCGACATCTCGACGACCGGGATGTCGGCGTCGGGGAACGTGACCTTCATCGGGATGAAGACGCCGTGATCGAGGCCGCGGGTCGGGTCGACATTGGCGGTCAGGCCGGCTGCGCGGAGCAGGTCGGCGGCGCGGGTGGCCAAGGCGGGATCGCCGGGCGCATCGTAGCGGATCTCGTAGGTATGCGCAGGGAAGCCGCCGTAATCATAGATCAGCGGCGGCGTTGCGGCGCCGGTGAACGCGAAGCCGCGCGTTTCCCAGTGGCCGGAGACGACGAGGATCGCCTTGGGCTTTTCGGGTAGCGAGGCGGCGATCGACCGGAGGTACGCGGCCATGCCGGTCCAGTTCCCGGCGGGGTCGTCCATGAAGAAACAGGGTCCGCCACCGTGCGGGATGAAGAGGGTTGGCTGGCGGGAGTTTGTCATGGCTTCGAGGTAGGCGGCGGTGGCGGCGATCGGAAGGTCGGGAATGGCAACGCTGCGTTGCCGGTTGGCGCGGCGGTTACGTCCAATAGAGGATGCTCGCCTGCGGGAGCTTGGCGGCGATCTCATCCTGAAAAAAGCTGCGGAGCGCGCGCATCGTGTCGGCGTCGTAGACGTATTTGACCGAGCCGAACTTGGTGCGCTTCTCGGTGCGGTTGGCCATGCTGAGGTCGAGCGACGAGCCGGGATACCAGGTTTCGAGCACTGCCTTCGATCCGGGGGTGTAGCGGTGGGTGATCAGTTCGATCGTCACGTCGGGTACATCGGCGAGCACCCGGCCCGCCTCCGCCACCAACTCGCCATACGCATCACGCCAGCCTTCGGCGGCGATGATCGGCGCGACCGTCAGGCCGATCCTGTAGCCCGCGTCCGCCATTCTTCGTAGCGCGAGCAGGCGGGCTGCGACCGGACTGGTGCCGCCCTCGAAGCGTGCATAGGCGGCGGGGTTGATCGAGGCGCGCATGCGGGTGCGGCCGCGGTGGTCCAGACCCAGCAATGGCTCGACCGCGTCGAACTTGGTGGTGAAGCGCAACTGTACGTCCGCCTCCCATGCGCCGAAATGCGCGATCAGCGCGGAGAGCGATCCGGTGACGTGCTCGATGCCGAGCGGGTCGGTGTAGCAGGAGGCCTCGAACGTGGTGCCTTCGTGCGCGCGGGCGGTCGAACGCGACGTGACGGTGCCTTGGCCGAGGTGCGCGGGGAGTTCGGCGAGGATCTCGGGCAGGTTCGCATAGACGCGGGTGATCGGCGGCCCCTTGAGCGAGCCTGCCAGGTAGCAATAGCCGCAATGCGCGGGGCAGCCTTCGGCGAGGTCGATCCGCCAGTCCGCGCTGGGGGCGATCGGCTGGAGCTTGCGCTTCGAGGGGGGCGCTACGACCAGCGCGAGCGTTGCCTTGGCTTCGGCATAGGCGCGGCGGGAGTCGTCGGGGAAGTCGAGTTTGAGGCGGTCGCTCGGTAGCGTCGTGACCGGCACACCCAGCGCGGTTGCACGCGCTGCGATCTCGGCACCGTGATCCCACGTCAGTGCGGACGGGGTCGCTAGCAGTCGCTTCGGCTGCCAGAGGCGTGAGGGTTTGGGCGCTGGCATCGAACGACAACGCGCGCCTTCGGCGAAGCGTTGCGGCTATTTTACCGGGCGTTTCTCGAGCTTTCGCGCGAGCGTGCGGCGATGCATGCCGAGGCGGCGCGCGGTCTCCGATATGTTGAAGTCGGTTTCGGCGAGCGTGGTGTGGATGCGCTCCCATTCGAGCGTCTTGATCGAGGTCGGGCGTTCGGACAGTTCGGTGTCGACGCTGCCCTCGGTGCGATCGAACGCGGCCTCGATGTCGTCGGTGTTCGAGGGTTTGACGAGGTAGTGCGACGCGCCGAGCTTGATCGCCTCGACCGCGGTGGCGATGCTGGCGAAGCCGGTGAGGACGACGACAAGGATCTCGGGATCGTGTGCGTGGAGCGTCTGGACGCAGACGAGGCCGGACGCACCGCCCAGCTTCAGGTCGACGACCGCGTAGCGTGGGGTGCGCTCGGCGAGTTGCTCGACGAGTTCCTCGTGGCTGGCCGCCTGCATCACTTCGTAGCCGCGGCGTTCGAACGAACGACGGAGCGTGCGGGCGAAGGTCTCGTCGTCCTCGACGATGGCCAGGAGTTTCGGTTCGGTCATGGCGTCCGTCACGGTGCTTGTCACGAGAGCGCGATCGCGGAGAGCGGCATGGTGATCGTGACTTCGGCGCCGCCGCCTTCGCAGTTCACCACCGACACGCCGCCGCCAAGCTTGCGCATGACGTTGACCGCGAGGAACAGGCCGAGGCCGTGGCCGGGTTCGCGCTTGCTCGACTGGTAGGGTTTGCCGAAACTGGCGAGGCGTTCGTCGCTGAAGCCGGCGCCGCGGTCGCGGACGATCAGCGCAAGGTCGCCGTCCGTGCGTTCGCCGCGGAACGCGACCCAGTGCGGCGAGGCTTCGGCGGCGTTGTCGAGCACGTTGGCGATCACCTGTTTCAATGCGGGGTCGGAGACGACCTGCGGATCGTCGCCGACTCGCGTGGTATAGTCGAAATCGACCGACGGGTGCACCGCGCGCCATTCGTCGACGATCCCGTCGAGGAGCTGGTGGAGCGGCATGATCTCGGGCGCTTCGCCGCGCGCTTCGCCGGCCGATAGCAAGATACCGGTGACGATCGCCTTGCAGCGCTGGACCTCGGATTGCATCTCGACGATCTCCGCCTGTAGGTCGGCGTCCTGCGCCAGAGTCGGCATGCGGCGCCAGTCGGCTAGAATGACCGCTATCGATGCGAGCGGCGTGCCGAGTTCGTGCGCAGCGCCCGAAGCCAGGAGCCCCATGCGGACGATGTGATCCTCCTCCGCGGCCTGCTGGCGAAGGTCGGCGAGGCGCGTATCGCGGGCGCGCAAGTTTCCGGTGATGCGGGTCATGAACAGCATCAGCAGCGTCGCGATCAGCATGAAGCAGAGCAGCGAGCCGATCGTGTAGAGCAGGAAATACTCGCCGCTGTAGTCGGGGGGGAGGATCAGCGGACGGTAATAGAGTGTGAGCACGCCGAAACAGGCGGCAGTGACGGCGACGATCGCCCAGCTCGACCAGCGATCGAGCAGCACCGCGCCGAGCACGACGTGGAGCAGATAGAGCGAGATGAACGGGTTGGTCGCGCCGCCGGCGAGATAGAGTTGCGTGGTGAGCAGGCCGACGTCGAACAGGAGCGCGAGGAGGAGCTGGACATTGGCCCCCTTGCGCCACCCGTAGAGCGGCATGCTGACGAGGTTGAGGCCGACACCCGCCGCCAGCGCCGCGAGCATCGGCACCATCGGCAGGTCGAAGCCGAGCGCAAACCGGGCGAACAATATCGTGACGAACTGGCCGGCGACGGCGATCCAGCGCAGCGTGACGAGCTGGCGCATGTTGGCGTTGCCGGTCGCATCGGTGCGGGCTGTGGCAAGCGCGAGCCAACGCTGCCAGCTCTGTCGTGCAACCCCCTGCCCCGCCATTGACGACGTCATGTGTCGATCGCCCCCCGCCGCTTGCGGGCATCCTGCCGCACGAACACGGCGAAGGCGACGATCGTCATCGCGGCGAGTGCGAACCAGGTCAGCATATAAACGAGGTGGTTGTTCGGGAAGGCGATGATCGTCAGGCCGCCGACGGGGGCGGCCGTGCCGGACTTGTCCGCGTCGACGAAATAGGGCGCTACGTTCGACAGGCCACGCGCGCTGGCGATCGCATCGACATCGCGCGAATACCATTTGCCGGTGGCGGGATCGTTGTGGCGCAGGAAGCCGCCGCCGGGCTCGGTGATGCGGAGATAGCCGGTGATCGTGACCGGGGCGGTCGGCTTGGTATGCGCGACGCGTTGCTCGGGCGAGACGTAGCCGCGGTTGACGAGGACGGTGAAACCGCGATCAGTTCGCAAGGGCGTCACGACCCAGTAGCCGCTGCCGAGCGCGGTTGCGGCTCGGACCAGTGTTTCGCGATTATTATCGAAAGTGCCGTCGAGCCGGATACGGCGATAAGCGTCGGTGGTGGCGGTGATCGCGTTCCAGGAGGCGGGTCCGGGCGGGGCGACCGGTGCGGCATGAGACCGCGCCGCGACCTGTGCGATCAGGTTGAGCTTCCAGGTCCGGCGCTCGACCTGCCAGATGCCGAGCGCCATGAACCCGGCGAACAGCAGCAGCGCGACCAGGCCTGCGACATAGACGGCAGGGCCCGGTCGCGTCCTCATCACATGTCTGCCGCGGCCTGCATCGGCATCATGTTCGTGTTCATGTGGTACATCACCCAGATCGATCCGCTGAGCGTGATGACGACGAGGATGATCGTGAAGATCAGCGCCATCATCGTCCAGCCGCCCTCCGACTTGCCGCTCATGTGCAGGAAGTAGATCATGTGGACGACGATCTGCGCGACCGCGAACACCATCACGACGAGTGCGGCGGTCGAGGGATCCTTGAACGCGCCGGTCATGACCGCCCAGAACGGGATCGCGGTCAGGATGACCGAGAGGAAGAACCCCTTCAGGTAGCTGCCGCGCGTGCCGTGTGCGGCGCCATTGTCGTGATCGTGATCGGCGTGCGGATTGTTCGCCGGTGCTTGGGGATCGCTCATCGCAGGGTGCCCATCAGATAGACGAAGGTGAAGACGCCGATCCAGATGACGTCGAGGAAATGCCAGAACATGCTGAGGCACATCAGGCGGCGCTTGTTCGCCGCGATCAGGCCGTGCTTCTGGACCTGCACCATCAGCGTGACGAGCCAGATCAGGCCCATCGTGACGTGAAGGCCGTGCGTGCCGACGAGCGTGAAGAACGATGACAGGAACGCGCTGCGGGTCGGGCCAGCCCCCTCATGGATGAGGTTGGCGAACTCGTACATTTCGATCGACAGGAACGCGAGGCCGAACAGGCCGGTGAAGACCAGCCACATCTGCATGACGCGCTGGCGACCTTCCTCCATCGACAGCATCGCGAAGCCGTAGGTGATCGACGAGAACAGCAGCATCGCGGTGTTCACCGCCACCAGCGGAAGCTCGAAGATCTCCTTCGGGCTGGGGCCGCCGGCATAGCTGTTGCCGAGCACGGCGTACGCCGCGAACAGCACCGCGAAGATGAGGCAATCGCTCATCAGGTACATCCAGAAGCCCAGCATCGTGCTGCCGCCGTCGGGATGCTCATGCTCGTCGATGTCGTAGAACGAGACCTTCTCGGTCTCGTTCAGGCCATCCTTCATGGGTATTGCGGACATCGCGTCAGGCTCCCTGGGTCGCGAGCTGGCGGGTGCGCGCGTTCTCGGTGGCGATCACGTCCTCGACCGGGATGTGGAAGTCGCGCTTGTAGTTGAAGGTGTGGAAAATCGTGGTGCCGAAGATGCCGGCGAGTGCCAGCCCTGCGAGCCACCAGATATACCAGATCATCGCGAACCCGAACGCCACGCTGAGACCGGCGAGCACGACGCCCGTGCCGGTGCCGCTCGGCATGTGGATCGACTTGAAGCCGGTCACAGGCCGCTCGTGCTTGCGCTCCTTCATGTCGTACCAGGCGTCCAGGTCGTGGACAATCGGCGTGAACGCGAAGTTGTACTCCGGCGGCGGCGAAGAGGTCGCCCACTCCAGCGTACGGCCACCCCAGGGATCGCCGCTGTGATCGGCCAGCGCCTCGCGGTTGCGGATGCTGACGAAGATCTGGAGCAGGAAGGCACCGATGCCGGCTGCGATCAGGGCTGCACCGAAGGCGGCGATGACGAACCAGATCTGCAGGTTCGGATCGTCGAAATAGCGCATCCGGCGAGTCACGCCCATCAGGCCGAGCACGTAGAGCGGCATGAACGCGAAGTAGAAGCCGACCACCCAGCACCAGAACGACACCGTGCCCCACTTCTTGTCCAGCTTGAAGCCGAACGCCTTCGGGAACCAGTAGTTGATGCCGGCGAACATGCCGAACAGCGTGCCGCCGATGATCACGTTATGGAAATGCGCGACCAGGAACAGCGAGTTGTGCAGCACGAAGTCGGCGGGCGGCACCGCGAGCAGCACGCCGGTCATGCCGCCGATCGTGAAGGTCACCATGAAGGCAATCGTCCACATCATCGGCAGTTCGAACCGGATCCGGCCCTTGTACATCGTGAACAGCCAGTTGAAGATCTTGGCCCCGGTCGGGATCGAGATGATCATCGTGGTGATGCCGAAGAACGAGTTCACGCTCGCGCCAGAGCCCATCGTGAAGAAGTGGTGCAGCCAGACGAGATAGGCGAGGATCGTGATGACAAGCGTCGCATAGACCATCGAGCTGTAGCCAAAGAGGCGCTTGCCCGAGAAGGTCGAGGTGACCTCCGAGAAGATGCCGAACGCCGGCAGGACCAGGATGTAGACCTCCGGGTGACCCCAGATCCAGATCAGGTTGACGTACATCATCGGGTTGCCGCCCGAGTCGTTCGTGAAGAACGCGGTGCCGATGTAGCGATCGAGCGACAGCATCGCGAGAACCGCGGTCAGCACCGGGAAGGCGGCGACGATCAGGATGTTGGTGCAGAGCGACGTCCAGGTGAAGATCGGCATCTTCATCATGGTCATGCCGGGCGCGCGCATCTTGACGATGGTCGCGACCAGATTGACGCCGGACAAGAGTGTCCCGATGCCCGCGATCTGCAACGCCCAGATATAGTAATCGACACCGACGTCTGGCGAATACGCCAACCCTGAGAGGGGTGGCATCGCAAGCCAGCCGGTCCGCGCGAACTCACCGATGAACAGCGACATCATGACGATCACGGCACCCGCCGCGGTCATCCAGAAGCTGAAATTGTTGAGGAACGGGAACGACACGTCGCGCGCACCGATCTGGAGCGGGACGACATAGTTCATCAGGCCCGTGACCAGCGGCATCGCCACGAAGAAGATCATGATCACGCCGTGCGCGGTGAAGACCTGGTCATAGTGATGCGCGGTCAAGTACCCTTCGGATCCGTTGAACGCCATCGCCTGTTGCGCGCGCATCATGATCGCGTCGGAGAACCCGCGCAGCAGCATGACGATCGCCAGGATGATGTACATGATGCCGATCTTCTTGTGATCGACGCTGGTGAACCACTGGTTCCACAGATAGCCCCAGACCTTGAAATAGGTCAGCGCGGCGACGAGCCCGAGCCCGCCGATCGCCACCATTGCGAAGGTGGCGACGACGATCGGTTCGTGCAGCGGCAGCGACTCCAGGGTCAGGCGGCCGAAGATAGTCTTCAACAGGGTGTCGTTCATGATGGTTTCTCTAGCCGTTCGCGACGGGGCGCGTGCCCGGCATGGTGGAGGGGGTCAGCATCGTGTGATTGCGGTTGGACTGCGAGCCGGGCGCATTGTTCGCGCCGTCCTGTTTTATGTCGGCCGGTGCGGTCCAATGCTGGCCGCTTCCCTTTTCGTCGGCATCCTTGAGCAACGCGCCCTTGACGCGCTCCGAGGTTTCCTGCGGGCCCTTGCCGCCATTGACCCCGGGCATCGCCATGCCGGCGTGCGAGTCCCCCCCGCCTTTGCCGCCGTGCATCATCTGCGACATGCAGACCTTGCCGGGCTGGACGCACTGCTCGACGACGAGCTTGAACATGTTCGGCTCGACCGCATTGTAATAGCGGACCGGGACCTTCTCGCTCGGCTTCTCCAGCTGGAGATAGCTCGCGCGGTTCAGACCGCCGCCGCGCTGCTTCACCTGGTTGACCCAGGCCTGGAAGCCAGCGTCGCTGACGCCGTGGAAGCGGAAGCGCATCCCCGAGAAGCCCGCGCCGCTATAGTTGGACGAGAAGCCCTCGTAGTTGCCAGGCTTGTTGATCACCGCGTTCAGCGTCGTCTGCATGCCGGGCATCGTATAGATCATGCCGGCAAGCGCAGGGATGTAGAACGCGTTCATCACCGACGACGAGGTCATCTGGAAACGAATCGGACGATCGACCGGCGCGGCTAGTTCGTTGACCGTGGCGATGCCGTATTCCGGATAGATGAAGAGCCACTTCCAATCGAGCGCGACGACCTGAACCTCGAGCGGCTTGCCGACGCCGTTCGCCAGCTGCTGCTTGTCGACCAGGTTGCCGACCGGCACGTTGTTCGCGAGTGTCGGCGCGTCGGGCTTGATCCGGCCAAGCGGGCGATACGGATCGAGCAGATGCGTGCTGGTCCAGGTCAGCGCGCCGAGCGCGATGATGATCAGCAGCGGGATGCCCCAGATCAGCAGCTCGAGCCCGACCGAGTGATCCCAGTTCGGCTCGTACTTGGCTTCCGTGTTCGCCTGGCGGTAGCGGAACGCGAACAGCAGCGTGAGGATGATCACCGGGACGATGATCAGCAGCATCAACCCGGTCGCGATCAGCACGAGGTCGCGCTGTTGCACTGCGATATCGCCCGAGGGGGACATCACGACCCAGTTGCAGCCGCTGGTGAGCAGCGCAAGCGGCAGCACGGCCAGCCATTTTTTCGCGCGGGAAACGGTTTTCTCAACGATCATGCGGACCCCCTACGCCTCGCTTTCGCCGCGCTACAGTGGACAATTTGTCCAATGGGCGCTGCACTGCAACATCGGCATGGCTTTATCGTTACCAAGATTAGCATAGATCACCCCTGCCCGCATTGGGCGCGGAGGACCGGGACGGAATATATCTGCCCGTATCCGCCGGAACAGCGTATCATCGGGTTCGCGCCCTGAAGAGCGAGTTGAAGAATGAGTGCAAACACGATCCCCGAGACGAGCTTCGAAGCCGATGCTCGCAGTATCCACAGCGACGGCGAGCACGTCACGCCGGGCGTGATCGCGATCGGCGTGGTGATCGGCCGCACCTCGGAATTCTTCGACTTCTTCGTCTACGCGATCGCCTCGGTGCTCGTGTTCCCAACCCTTGTCTTCCCGTATGTCGACCGGTTGCAGGGCACGCTCTATTCCTTCGCGGTGTTCGCGCTGGCGTTCATCGCCCGCCCGATCGGTTCGATCATCTTCATCGCGGTCGATCGCGCCTATGGCCGCAGCGTCAAGCTGACGATCTCGCTGTTCCTGCTCGGCACGTCGACGGTCGCGATGGGGTTCATCCCCAGCTACGACTCGGTCGGCAACTGGTCGGTCGCGATCCTCGCGCTGCTCCGTATCGGCCAGGGCGTCGCGCTCGGCGGCGCCTGGGATGGTCTCGCCTCGCTGCTGTCGCTCAATTCGCCGGAAAAGCATCGCGGCTGGTACGCGATGTTGCCGCAGCTTGGTGCGCCGATCGGCCTGCTGGTCGCGAGCGGCCTGTTCGCGTTCTTCGTTGCCGCACTGCCGACCGAGGATTTCTTCGCCTGGGGTTGGCGCTATCCGTTCTTCGTGGCGTTCGCGATCAACGTCGTCGCGCTGTTCGCGCGTCTTCGCCTGGTCGTGACGCCAGAGTTCGAAGAGATGTACGCCAAGCGCGAGCTGGAGCCGGCACCGGTCGTCGAGACCGTGCAGTCGCAGTGGAAGGCGATCTGGCTTGGTTCGTTCGTGCCGCTCGCGAGCTTCGCGCTGTTTCACATGGTGACGGTGTTCCCGCTGTCGTGGGTCGTGCTGTTCACGCGTGAATCGGCAGGTCGCTTCCTCGTGGTCGAGGTAATCGGCGCGATCATCGGGATCGGCGCGATGCTGGTGTCGGGGCTGCTCGCCGACCGGTTCGGGCGTCGCACGATGCTGGGCACGATCGCAGTGCTGATCGCGCTGTTCGCGATCGCCGCACCGTCGCTGCTCGATGGCGGCGAGATCGGCGAGCGCCTGTTCATGGGCATCGGCTTCCTGCTGTTCGGCCTGTCGTTCGGCCAGTCCTCGGGCGCGATCGCCTCGAGCCTGTCGCCGCAGCACCGCTATACGGGCTCGGCGCTGACGACCGATCTGGCGTGGCTGTTCGGTGCAGGCTTCGCGCCGCTGGCGGCGCTGCTGCTGACGAGCAAGCTGGGGCTGGCGGCTAGCGGCGCGTACCTGTTCTCGGGCGCTGTGTTCACGCTGATCGCACTGGGGCTGAACAAGCAGTTGGCAAAGCGCGACATAGCGCGGTGATCGTGCGGGGCTGACGGACTTATCGAACAGCCCCTCTCCGTACCACGAACATCACACGAACTGACGAGCACCACCCCGGCGAAGGCCGGGGCCCAATTGGCAAGTCTGCAGTAACGGAGCGCTGCCCCTGTTAGCACAGTTCCCCAATTGGACCCCGGCCTTCGCCGGGGTGGTGGTGATGGGGATAGTCCGGGCGCCCACAAGAACCGTTCCCCCGCGAAGGCGGGGGTCCAGAAGTCACCAGCGCCACCGCCTGTAACCCTGGGCTCCCGCCTTCGCGGGAGAACAGTACTCGGCGGGCACTTATTCAAACCCGCCGACGATCCAGTCCCCACGACACCGCCCAGATCGCAAACCCGCCAAGCGCCAGCGCGGTCCCGACCCAGCCGGTCGACGGCAACCCATACCCGCCCGCAATCGCCAGCCCACCAAGCCACGGCCCAAGCGCGTTGGCCGTATTGAACGCGGAATGGTTGAGCGCCGCGGCCAAGGTCTGCGCCTCCTCCGCGACATCCATCAGCCGCGTCTGGAGGATCGTCGACAACCCGCCCCCGCACCCGATCAACACCACCACCGGTAGCATCGCCCACAGATGCGGCGTCGCCGGCGCGTAGAGCGCGAGCGCCCCTGCCCCGAACAGCAAGGTGATCCCCGCGGCGGGCATCAGCGCCACGTCCGCCGCCTTCGCGCAGACCAAAGTCCCGATCGTCATGCCAACGCCGAACAATGCGAACGCGACCGGCGTGAACGCGGACGACACGCCGGTAACCTCGGTCAGTGTCGAAGCGAGGTAAGTGTAGACGCAGAAGATCCCGCCGAACCCGACCGCACCGATCGCCAGCGTTAGCCATACCTGACCGTTGCGCAGCGCAGCCAGTTCGCCGAGCGGGCTCGCATCCTTCGCAGGCCGGAGGACCGGCGCGAACTTCAGCAACATCGCGACCGTCGCAGCCGCAATGATTGCAACGATCCCGAACCCCCAGCGCCAGCCGAACCACTGACCGATGCCGTTCGCGAGTGGCACGCCTGCGATCGTCGCGATCGTCAGCCCGAGCATCATCCGCGACACCGCCTGCGACCGCTTCTCGCGCGGCACCATCGACGCCGCGACCAGTGATCCGACCCCGAAATACGCGCCATGCGGCAGTCCGCTCAGGAACCGGGCCAACAGCATCGTGTGATAGGTCGGCGCCATCGCAGACAGGCCGTTGGCGATGCCGAGGAACGTCATCAACCCGATCAGCAACACCCGCCGCTCGATCTTCGCCGCCAGCACCGCGATCGTCGGCGCGCCAACGACCACGCCCAGGGCGTAGGCACTGATGACATGCCCCGCGGCCGGCTCGTCGATCCCGAGCCCGCGGGCGAACTGCGGCAACAGGCTCATCGCCGCGAACTCGGTGGTACCGATCGCGAAGCCACCGACCGCGAGCGCGAGCAATGCGAGCCGCGCATTAACCTGAGGAACGGCGGAGTCGGCAACGGTTTGGTCGGTATCGATCATCCGGTTTATTTCGCAGGTGCAGCATAAAGCTTCAACCCGCGGGTGCCCGAGCAAATATCAGCCGCGCCCAAGCGGGCGTTCGCCGGCAACCCGCCCGATCAGACGGTATCGACGATCGGCGCGGTCATGATCACACGCAGGCCGGGCATGTTGTCGTCATGCTCGATCGTGCCGGACAGCCCGGCGACGATCGCGTTCATCATCCGGCTGCCGAACCCCTCGCGCGTCCCGACCTTGCCCGACCCATCGTCGGCGACGATCAGGCGGAGGCGGTTGCGATGCTGTTCGAGCGCGATCAGGATCGGCCCGGGCTGCCCGCCATAGGCATATTTGCTGGCGTTGATGACGAGTTCGGTGAGGACCAGCCCGATGTTCACGGCCCGGTCGGTCGGCACCAGAATCGGCGCGAGATCGAGCCGGATCTGCGCCGCCCAGTCCGCGCCGAGCGAAGTCTTCATGTCGCCCGCCAGCTCCTCGAGATAGCGCGAGAGGTCGACCGACTCAACCTGATCGTCGCGGTAGAGCCGGCGATGCACCAGAGCGACCGCGGAAAGCCGTGCCTGCGCCTCGGCGAGATGCTCCTTCACCTTGGCATCGTCGGACGCCTTCGCCTGGAGCGCGAGGAACGCGGCGACCAGCTGGAGGCTGTTCTGGACGCGGTGATTGACCTCCTTCATTAGGACGTCCTTCTGCGCGATCAGCACGTCCTTGTCGGCGAGCGTGCGCTGCAGGTCGGCGTTGAGCAGGCGGAGCCGCTGGTTGATGTGCGCGTCGTGGAACGCGCGACGCAGGCGGTGCGCGGCCTCGATCTCCTCCAGCGTCCAGCGGCGCGATCGGCCCGACACGACCTGAGTCCAGGACTGGAACGAGGTACGCGGAGTCAGCACCGCGGTCGGATCGAGCGACACCGCCTTGTGCGGATTGCCCGCCCATTCGACCTCCTCGGCCTGTTCGGCGCGGAACCAGAACAGCATCGCGCCATCGTCGATCAACGGCATCGCCAGCACCCCGCTGGCACAGGCCCGATAGGCATCCGCACGCGGCAGCAGCGAGGGGAGCTCGTGCGTCGCCAGCGGCTCGATCCCGCTGCGCGCGCAGACCCAGGCGACGAGATCGCGAATTTCGTCGTGCGCGGGGCAGACGCCATCGGTGTCGACGATCGTCCCCTGCACGAACGCGAACCCGTCGGCGTCGAGCATCCGCCGCAGGTCGTCGCGCAACGTCACGACGATGCTGCGGGGCGCCGGTTCGGTCGCGAGCTTGGCGACCACCGCATCCTCGGCCCCGCGCAGCCGCAGCCGTTCGCGGTAGATCTCGGCCTCTTCCTTCGCGCGGATCTGGCGCGCGAGCCCGCTCGCCAGCGTCGCCGACGCGGCACGGACGTCGGGGCTCAGGCCGCGCGGCGTGGCGTTGTGACAGGCGATCAGGCCCCAGAGCAGCCCGTCCTTGACGATCGAGATCGACGCGGAGGCCGCAACTTCCATGTTGGCGAGATAACGCAGGTGGATCGGCGACACGCTGCGTACCGTCACGTCGCTCAGATCGAGTGTCTCGAACCCGGCGGGGCGCAGCACGGCGGGCGCATAGTCGATCGTCGGGATCGTCCGCGTGCGGTTGCGGACGTACAGCGCGCGCGCCTGCTTCGGAATGTCCGATGCCGGAAAATGGTGGTTGAGGAAGGTACCGAGGCCGACGGCCTTGTCCTCCGCCACGACGCGGCCGGCGTCGTCGTCGAGGAAGCGGTAGATCATCACTCGGTCGAACCCGGTGAGCTGACGGAACGCGATCGCGGCGCGGGCGCACAGCGTGCTCAGATCGGTCGCGCGCTCGAACATCGTGATCATCGGGTTGAGCCGGCCGAGCATCTGCGTCGCGGTCATCGGCGCGGCCTCGACCGGCTCGAGCTCGGCCAGCAGATAGTCGCCGCTGCGGTGGATCGTCACCTCGAAGCGTTCGGTGGATCCCATCACCGGATCGCCGACCATCCCCCCCGGCCCCACGTCGTCCGTCGGTACGGCCTGCGCCAACACCTGCGCAAGATCGGCACCGAGCCACTCTGCCGCCAGCCGCCCTTCGATATCGCCCGCCCCCGCGACGACCGTCAGCGACGCCGGATCGGCGACCAGCAACAGGCCGTGCGGCTGGATCGACCCCGGAATGTGGATCGGCTCGCGGTCGCACGCGGTCAGGTCCAGCCCGCTGTCCTGGGTCTGCGCCTGATCGAGCGCAGTAGCGTCTACATCGTTCTGCGCAGTCATCGGCCAAGGCCCCCTAGTCAGCAAAACCGCTGTGGCGGTCATTGCGGAACAAAGCAAATACCCTCGCAATGGGCCTATTGATCAGGATCAGGACGGCGGCGCGGACTCGGCATAGCGGCGCGCGATCACGGCGCAGGCGATCAGCTGCAACTGGTGGAACAGCATGACCGGAAGCAGGATCACGCCGACCTGCACAGGCGGGAACAGCACGCCGGCCATCGGTACGCCCGACGCGAGGCTCTTCTTCGAACCGCAGAACTGCAGCACGATCGCATCCTCGCGGGGCAGCTTCATCAGGCGGGCAACGGCAAACGTCAGCCCGAGCACGAACGCGAGCAGTGCCGCACACAGGAGTCCGATCAGGATCAGGTCGCCGAGCGACAATTTGGTCCAAAGTCCCTCGACCACCGCGGCACCGAACGCGCTGTAGACGACCAGCAGGATCGACCCGCGATCGACCACCGTCAACAGGCCCTTGTTGCGCGTCACCCACGCACCGATCCACGGCCGCAACAGATGTCCTGCGACGAACGGCACCAGCAGTTGCAGCACGATCGCCTCGATACTCTCGATCGAGATCCCGCCGCTGCCCGAAGTGTTCATCAGCAGCGCCACCAGCGCTGGCGTCACGAGGATGCCGAGCAGGTTCGAGAACGACGCGCTGCACACCGCCGCCGCGACATTGCCGCGCGCAATCGCGGTAAAGGCGATCGACGACTGCACGGTCGAGGGGAGCAGGGTGAGGAACAACAGCCCGGCCGCAAGCGGCCCCGTCACGAACGGCAACGCGGTCAGCCCCAGCCCGAACAGCGGAAACGCGACGAAGGTGATCGCCAGCACCGCGAGATGCAGCTTCCAGTTGCGCAGGCCCGCCCAGATCGCATCGCGCGACAGCTTGGCGCCGTGGAGGAAGAACAGCAGGACGATGCCGATATCCGCCGCGTAGCCGACGATCGTCGCCATCTCGCCGCGTGCCGGCAGCAGGCTCGCCAGCACGACGGTGCCGAGCAGCATCAGGATGAACGGTTCGAAGACCGCCAGGAACCGCCCGATCACGGATGCGCCTTCACATAGGCGTCGAGCGTCGCGAGATGGCCGCTGAGCGCGTCGTCATCCAGGAAACTGCCGAGGAAGCTGTTGCGCGCGAGCGTCACGACCTGCTCGCGCGACAGGGTCTTCGCGCGCGCCGTCTGCCGGAAATTCTCGCCGATATAGCCGCCGAAATAGGCCGGATCGTCCGAATGGATCGTCGCGCGCAGCCCGAGATCGAGCATCCGATCGATCGGATGGTTCTCCAGCTTGTCGACATTGCGCAGCGCGACGTTCGACAACGGGCACACGGTGAGCGTCATCGCATCGCGTGCGAGGCGCGCGACCAGCGCCGGATCTTCCAGCGCGCGATTGCCGTGGTCGATGCGGTCGACTTGGAGGATGTCGAGCGCCTCGTGGATATAGGCGGGCGGGCCCTCCTCACCGGCATGCGCGCAGAGCATCAGCCCGGCATCCGCCGACGCCGCGAACACGCGCGCGAACTTCGACGGCGGATGGCCGACCTCGGACGAATCGAGTCCGACGCCGATGAACTGGTCGAGCCACGGCTCCGCCTGCGCGAGCGTCTTGAACGCGTCCTCCTCGTCGAGATGGCGGAGGAAACTCATGATCAGCCCGACCGACATGCCGTGCTTCGCCTGCGCTTCGTCGATCCCCGCGAACAGACCGCGCGCGACGACGTCGAACGGGATGCCGCGATGCGTGTGCGTCTGCGGATCGAAGAAGATCTCGGCATGCACCACACCGTCCTGCGCGACGCGGTCGAAATAGGCGACCGCCAGATCGCGGAAATCCTCCTCGGTCTGGAGCACCGCGGCGCCCGCATAATAAATGTCGAGGAAGGTTTGAAGATTGGTGAAGTTGTACGCCGCGCGGACGTCCTCGACGCTCTTGAACGGGATCGCGACCTTGTTGCGTTCGGCCAGCGCGAACATCAGCTCGGGCTCGAGGCTGCCCTCGATGTGGAGGTGGAGCTCGGCCTTGGGCAGGTTCGTGATGAAGTCGTCGGTCATGGCTCGTCCTGTCGCTTGGGTCGCGTCGGCTGCAACCATTCCGCCCGCCACGCACTACCGCAAGTGCGAAAGCCGTTTGCATGACAATCCTGTCACGTTACCGAGCGGCGATACTTACGCGAAGGACACCATCGATGCCGACAGGATTGGTCGCACTACTCGACGACATTGCCGGGATCACCAAGCTCGCCGCCGCCAGCCTCGACGATATCGCCGCGACCACTGGGAAGGCGGGCAGCAAGGCGATCGGCGTGGTGGTCGACGATGCCGCCGTCACGCCGCGCTACATGGTCGGGTTCGAGCCGAAGCGCGAACTGCCGATGATCGGGAAGATCGCACTCGGCTCGTTCCGTAACAAGCTGGTCTTCATCCTGCCCGCCGCGCTGGCACTCAGCGCGTTCGCACCGTGGCTGCTGACGCCGTTGCTGATGATCGGCGGCACCTATCTATGCTTCGAGGGCGCGGAGAAGATCCTCGAGGCGTTCGGCGGCGGCCATGCCGAGGAGGTCGTCGCCGAGCCGGTCGATGCCGCGACGCTCGAGGCACAGAAGGTCTCGGGCGCGATCCGCACCGACTTCATCCTGTCCGCCGAGATCATGGTGATCGCGCTGTCCGATGTCGCGACCAAGCCGATCTGGGAGCAGGCGATCGTGCTAGCGCTGGTCGGGATCGTCATCACGATCGGCGTCTACGGCGTGGTCGCGCTGATCGTGAAGATGGACGATATCGGGCTGCATCTGGCGCAGCGCAGCAGCGCGGTGGTGCAGGCGATCGGGCGTGGGCTGGTGAAGGGCATGCCGATCGTGATGTCGGCGCTGTCGGTGATCGGGACGGCGGCGATGGTGTGGGTCGGGGGGCAGATCATCGTTCACGGGATCGAGGAGTTCGGGTTCACCGCCTTGCCGCACTGGATCCACGATACGGCGGAGGCGGCTTCGCATGCGGTGCCGTTCGCCAAGGGCGCGGTGAACTGGGTGATGAACGCGTTCTTCTCCGGGATCATCGGGTTGATCCTGGGCGGGGCGATCGCGCTGGGGTTGCATGCGGTGCAGAAGCCGAAGGCGCACTGACTGGGAGAGCGTTGCCCGCGCTTCCTTGTTCTCCCGCGAAGACGGGAGCCCAGTCTGGGTCCCCGCCTTCGCGGGGAAACAAGTCGCGCCTGGTTATAAGACGCTACCACCACAAGACACCACCCCGGCGAAGGCCGGGGCCCAATTGGGGAACGGAGGTAACGATGGATAGCCCGTCGTTACTGCAACCTTTCCAATTGGGTCCCGGCCTTCGCCGGGGTGGTGCTCATTTAGCCGGTGTGGCAGCTTCGGAGGGAAAGAGGCAACCCCTACTTACCCGTCCACTTCCCCATCCAGCCCAGCACTTCGCCATACCATTGCCGCGAGTTCTTCGGCTTCAGCACCCAGTGGTTCTCGCCGGGGTTCACCAGCAACCGCGACGGAATCCCACGCCGCTGCAACGCGGTGAACGTCGCCAGCCCCTGCGTGTACGGAATCCGGAAGTCCTTCTCGCCGGTGATCACCAGCATCGGCGTCTTCCACTTGGCGACGTAATTGACCGGGTTCCATTTCTCGAACGCCTGCGGGTCCTCGTAATAGGCTTTCCCGCCATGCTCCCATTCGTCGAACCAGAGCTCCTCGGTCTCGTACGCCATCGCGCGCGCGTCGAACACGCCGTCATGCTGGACGATGCACTTGAAGCGATCGGGCCACTGCCCCTCGATCCAGTTCATCATATAGCCGCCGTACGACGCACCGAGCGCACACGCATTGTCCGCATCGAGCCACGCGAACTTGTCGGTCGCGGCAGCCAGCCCCTTCTTCAGATCCTCGAGCGGCCAGCCGCCCCAGTTGTTGCTGATCGCGTCGGTGAAGCCCTGCCCGTACCCGGTCGACCCATGGAAATCGACCGCGACCAGACCATAGCCAGCGCCGGCGAACACCGCCGGGTTCCAGCGATACGACCAGCTGTTGTTGCTCGATCCCTGCGGGCCCCCGTGCACCATGTAGGCAACCGGGACCTTCCCCGTGGAGCCGTACGGCTTCACCGCATAGCCCCAGACGGTGTCCGCGTTCGCGCCCTTGAAGTTGAACCGCGTGACCGTCGGCATGTCGATCCCGGCAAGCTTCGTCGCGTTGACCTGCGTCAGGCGCTGCGGTGTGCCGGTGCCCGCGACACGGTAGAAATCGGCGGGTGCGGTGAGGCTGTCGATCGCCACCACAGGCCCCCGCGGCGTGATCGCGACCGCGCTGACGTGACCCTCCTGCGTCAGCCGCGTGACCGCACCGCTCTTCGCGTCAACACGGAACAGCGGAGTCTCCTGCGTGTCGTCCGCCGTCACGTAGAGCGACTTCGAATCGGGCGCCCACGCGATCGAGCCAACCGACCGGTCCCAGCGCTCGGTCAGCGACACCGTCTTGCCGCTGGCGATATCGCGTAGCGTCAGCACCTGGCGATCCGCCTCGAACCCCGGCCGCCGCATCGCGAAATAGGCCAGCGTGCGGCCATCGGGCGACACGGTCGGGAGGTTGTCGGTCGCCGTGTTCGTCGCGGTCAGGTTGACCGGTGCCGCCGAGCCGTCCGCGGGCACCGAGAAGATGTCGAGATTGGTCGACAGCGCCTCGATCCGGCCTGCCTCGCGCAGCGCGAAATAGACGGTGCGGCCGTCGGGGCTCCACGACACTTCCTCGCCGCCGCCGAACGGCTTGGACGGCGCATCGCCGACCAGCGCGCCGACCAGCGGAACGCCGTTTCCGGTCGCACCTGCGGCGGTCAGCGGCAACACGAACAGCTGCGAGCGCGTGCCGTCCGCCCACGTATCCCAATGCCGCACGAACAGCTGGTCGTACGTCCGCCCGGCGCCCGCGTTCGGATCCTTCTTCACCATCGCCGGCTCGAGGCTCGGCGCGCCGGGCTTGCGATCGGCCCAGACGAGCATCGTATCGCCGGTCGGCGCGACCTTGAAGCCACTGAACCCGCCCTTGAAGCTGGTAACGCGCCGCGGCGTGCCGCCCGTGACGGGCACCGACCAGACCGCATCTTCACCCCCCTTGTCCGAGGTGAAATACACGGTGCTGCTGACGATCTGCGGGTCGTTCTCGTTGACCTGCGGGTCGGCGAGCAGCTTCACCGGCGTCGCACCCGGCGTGGTCAGATCGAGCCGCCAGAGATCGTAGCGCCCCTTGTCCGCCGCGAGATCGGTCTCGCGCTGCGCCCAGACGAGCCAATGCCCGTCCTGCGACGCGGTCGGCGCACCGACGCGGCTGAGCATCGTCACGTCGTCGATGGTGAGTTGCCGGGCGGCGGCAGGGGCACTCGCAAAGGCGAGCACGGCGAGGCTGGCGGAGAGCATGATCTTCATGGTGTGCGTGATAGGACGCTTGCGGGATTATGCGCAATCACCGGGGTTTGGTCGGGCCGTGATTCAGCCTGCACACCACCCCGGCGGAGGTCGGGGTGGTGCAGTAGTAGAGCACGCCGTTTCGTGATCGGCGTATGTAGAGGGTTGCGTTAGAGACCCAGCATGCCCCTCAAGCACTCCTTCCCCCCGATCGCCGCCCCCGACGCGCGTCTGCTCGTCCTTGGCAGCTTGCCCAGCGACCGCTCGCTTGCCGCGCAGCGTTATTATGCGCATCCGCAGAACCAGTTCTGGCAGCTTATGTCGCCCGTCGTCGGTCGTGACCTGCCCGCGCTGGACTATGACGACCGGCTCGCCACCTTGCGCGCGCGCCAAGTCGCGCTCTGGGACGTGATCGGATCGGCCCGCCGCGCCGGCAGCACCGATGCGGCGATCGCCGATATCGAGGGCAACGACATCGCCGGCCTCGTCGCCACCCTCCCCCACCTCCGTGCGATCGCGTTCAACGGCGGCACCGCGCTGAAGCAGGGCATGATGCTGTTAGGCCGGGACTTTATGGGCGCGGAGATCGTCGCGCTCCCTTCGAGCAGTCCGCTCCACACAGTCGGCGTCGCGGCGAAGCAGCCCGCGTGGAGCGCACTGGCCGCGTTCCTGCTCGACCCGCCGGACTAGCGCGCCTAGCCTTCGCGCATGACCAGCCTCTACGACCTCACCGTCCCCGCCTTTCGCCGCGGCTTTGCCAGCCTCTCCGCCATCCTGACCGCCAGCGAGACGTTCGCCCGTGACCACGGCATCGCCGAGGCGGACGTGCTCGACACCCGTCTGGTCGCCGACATGGCGCCGCTGACCGCGCAGGTGCAGCGCGCGAGCGACACCGCCAAGGGCGCGATGGTGCGGATCGGCGGGATTCCCAATCTCGCGATGGCAGATGATGAGGCCAGCTTCGCCGCGCTTCAGCAGCGCATTGCCGCGACGCTGGCGTTTCTCGACACCGTTCCCCGCGCCGCGATCGACGGCAAGGAAGACGCTCCCGTCACGCTGGTCACGTCGGGCGGCAGCGTCGATTTCACTGGCCGAAGCTATGTGCTCGGCTTCGTCCTACCCAATTTCTATTTCCATATTACAACGGCCTACGCGCTGTTGCGGATGCGCGGCGTGCCGATCGGCAAGATGGATTATCTCGGCCGATAGCGACGGCTGGCCAAACCCGGTGCGGTCCGGCAAGGGCGGCGGATGTCGATCGAAAGCTTCATTTCGCAGTACGGCCTCGCCGCGATCTTCCTCGGTGCGGCGTTCGAGGGGGAAACCAGCGTCGTCACCGGCGGGCTGCTCGCGCACCAGCATATGCTGCCGTTGGTCGGCAGCGCGGCGGCAGCGGTGACCGGGTCGTTTTTCGCGGACCAGCTCTTCTTCTTCGCCGGTCGCCATTACCGCGACACCAAGCGGGTCCGCCGGATCGCCGAGAAACCGGCCTTCGCCAAGGCTCTCGACACGCTCGACCGGCATCCGACGATATTCATCCTCGGCTTCCGGTTCCTGTACGGCCTGCGCACGATCAGCCCGATCGCGATCGGCACCTCGCATATTCCCGCACGCACCTTCGTCGTGCTCAACGCGATCTCCGCGCTGGTGTGGGGCGTGGTCTTCACCGCGATCGGCTACGTGTTCGGCGACGGGCTGATCGCGCTGGTCGACAAGGTCATGCCCAGGCAGAAGCTCGTCGGCGTGGCGATCCTGGTTGCGGTCGCGGCGCTGGTGATCGCCGCGATCCGCGTCTGGCGAGGCCGGCACGCTCGCAAGGCCGCGCCTCAGCCAACCGTCAGTCCAGATCGTTCTCGCTGATCACGACGATCTCCTGATCGGGATCGCGGGCCAGCGCGACGACGCCGAGATCGGCGATCTCGTCGAGATGCTGCCGGAAGATCGCCACCGCATCACCCTCGGGCGCCACCGTGCTGAGCGCTTCGAGCACGTCGTACTGCACCGCGAACTGATAGCGTTCTTCGCTGACTTCGCCCTCGAACTCGACCTGACGCAGGTCGCTATTGTCCTCGAGGGTCTTCATATCGATGTCCAACCGGTCTTCGGCCATGCGTATCACTCCTTGATAGATGGCGTTCAAGCGCGGTTGGACCCTCGATGTTCCGCGATCAGACGTCTAGGTTGGCGACGTTCAGCGCGTTGTCCTGGATGAACTCGCGGCGCGGTTCGACGACTTCGCCCATCAGCTGGGTGAAGATTTCGTTCGCGCTCTCGGCGTTGACCGCGGTGACGCGGAGCATCGAGCGGACCGACGGGTCGAGCGTGGTTTCCCAGAGCTGTTCCGCGTTCATCTCGCCCAGGCCCTTGTAGCGCTGAATCGCGAGGCCTTTCCGCCCCGCGGTCAGGATCGCGTCGAGCAGGTGGCTCGGACGCGAGACCTGCGTCGAGCCGCGGGTTGCGACGACAGCGGTGGCGGAGCCGATCACACCGGCTTCGGGTTCCGCACCCTCTTCGGCGTCGGGCTCTTCCGCCTGTGACGCCTTGCTTGCGGGCACGAGGTTCGAGGTGTGGGCGTAGCTCTCGGACTGTTCGCCCGACAGCGCGTGCAGTTTGCGCGCCTCGGCCGACACCAGGAAGCTCGCTTCGATAATATGGTGGTCGGTGACGCCGCGCCATGCGCGCTGGAAGTGGATGCCGCCGTCTTCGGTCAGCACCGCAGTCCAGCGGGCATCGCCGTCGTCGAGTTCGAGACGACGCGTGACGATCTCCAGCCGCGACGTCCGGTCCTCGACCGACGCCTCGGGATCGAACACGCCGCCGAGTGCCAGCGCCTCGATCATCCCGGCGTCATAGCGCTTGGGGACGTAGCGCATCAGCGTCCGCATCCGGCGCGCGTGATCGACCAGATCCTTCAGGTCACGCCCCGAACGACCGCCGCCTGGGCCGTCAAGCACCATCGTATTGACGCCCGCATCGACCAGATATTCGTCGAGCGCCGCGTCGTCCTTGAGGTACACCTCGGACCGGCCCTTGGTCGCCTTATACAGCGGCGGCTGGGCGATGTAGAGATACCCGCCCTCGATGATCTTGGGCATGTGACGGTAGAACAGCGTCAGCAGCAGCGTACGGATGTGCGCGCCGTCGACGTCTGCGTCGGTCATGATGACGATCTTGTGGTAGCGCAGCTTGTCCGCGTTGAAGTCGTCGCGGATGCCGGTGCCCATTGCGGTGATGAGCGTGCCGATCTCGCGGCTGGACAGCATGCGGTCCTCGCGGGCGCGCTCGGTGTTCAGGATTTTACCGCGCAACGGCAGGATCGCCTGGAAATGACGATCGCGGCCCTGCTTTGCCGAGCCGCCTGCCGAGTCACCCTCGACGAGGAACAGTTCGGACTTGGCGGGATCGCGTTCCTGGCAGTCGGCGAGCTTGCCGGGTAGCGAAGCGATGTCCATCACACCCTTGCGGCGCGTCAGTTCGCGCGCGCGCTTGGCGGCTTCGCGGGCTGCGGCGGCGTCGATGATCTTGGCGACGATCGCCTTGCCGTGCGCGGGGTTCTCTTCCAGCCACTCGGCCATCTTATCGGCCATCAGGCTTTCCAAGGGCTGGCGGACTTCAGACGAGACGAGCTTGTCCTTGGTCTGGCTGCTGAACTTCGGATCGGGCAGCTTGACCGAGACGATCGCGGTCAGGCCTTCACGCATGTCCTCGCCGGTGAGCTGGACCTTTTCCTTCTTCAACATGCCGGATTTCTCGGCGTAGTTATTGAGCGTGCGGGTCAGCGCGGCGCGGAACGCGGCCATGTGCGTACCGCCGTCGCGCTGCGGGATGTTGTTCGTGAAGGCGAGGACGTTCTCGTAATACGAGTCGTTCCACTGCAGCGCGACGTCCATCGTGACGTCGTCGCGCGTGCCGCTGATCGCGACCGGCTCGGGCATCAGCGGAAGCTTGGCGCGATCGAGATACTTCACGAACGCGGCGATGCCACCTTCGTAATAGAGCTCGACGGTCTTGCGCTCTTCGCTGCGCGCGTCGCTCAGGAACAGGCGGACGCCCGAGTTGAGGAAGGCGAGCTCACGATAGCGATGTTCGAGCTTGTCGAAGTCGAAATCGGTGATCTTGAAGGTGGCGGGCGACGGGAAGAAGGTGACGCGCGTGCCCTTCTGGCCTTCGGTGGCGGGGCCGACAACCTTCAACGGCGCGACCGCATCGCCGAACGCGAAGCGCATGTAATGCTCCTCGCCGTTGCGCCAGATCGTCAGGTCGAGCCATTCGCTGAGCGCGTTGACGACCGAGACGCCGACGCCGTGCAGGCCGCCCGAGACCTTGTACGCGTTCTCGTCAGAAGTGTTCTCGAACTTACCGCCGGCGTGGAGCTGGGTCATGATGACCTCGGCTGCGGACACGCCTTCCTCGGTGTGGATGCCGGTCGGGATACCGCGACCGTTGTCAGTGACGGAGACCGATCCGTCGGCGTTGAGGACGATGTCGATCCGGTCGCAATGCCCCGCCAGCGCCTCGTCGATCGCGTTATCGCTGACCTCGAACACCATGTGGTGGAGGCCGGACCCGTCGTCGGTGTCGCCGATATACATGCCGGGGCGTTTGCGGACCGCGTCGAGGCCCTTCAGGACCTTGATCGAGTCCGCGCCATAGTCGCCCATGTTCGGGAGGTTGGGATTGTTGGTTTCGGGGTTGGATGCCATGCCGAGTATATAGGCATTCGGGGGCCGAAACGGAAGCGAAATGGCCTGCGGGGGTCGGGGCGTCGGCGAGTGAAGTATAGGAAGTGCAGACGCTGGGAGCGTTTTGGTGCGGGTGTGCACTTCGGATGCCGGACGAGTCGGTTTCGAGGAGGTTCGGAGCGCCATGCGGGGATGGTGACAGGACGGGCGCGTGTAGGACAGGGGGTCGGGCGAACCCCTTGCGACAAAGCACCGCCCCGGCGAAGGCCGGGGTCCAATTGGAAAGGTCGCAGTAACGCCGAACCGCGCTCAGTCAGCAATGCCCCCCAATTGGGCCCCGGCCTTTGCCGGGGTGGTGCAAGCATGTCCCTCTCCCCCTTGGGGAGAGGGAAGGAGGAGCCGGAGGCGACGGGAGGGTGAGGGGGAGTTGGGATCAACCTCCCGAGCCTCAATCCCCTCACCCTTCCCACCGCAAGCGCGGCGGGCCCCTTCCCTCTCCCCGAGGGGAGAGGGAGTCGTTACCTCAGAAACGGTCGGCGCGCTGGCCTAGCAGGGTCACCTCGACGCGGCGGTTGAGGCGCATTCCGGCCGGCGTCGCGTTGGTCGCGACCGGGTCGCGCTCGCCGTGGCCCACGACGCTGAACCGCGCGCGCACCACGTCCATGTCGTCGAACGCCTGGCGGACGCTCGCTGCGCGACGTTCGGACAGGTCCTGGTTATGCGCGTTCGTGCCGCGCGAATCCGTGAAGCCGTCGATCGCGACGCGGACGCCGGGGTTGCCGCGCAAATAGCGCGCGAGCGGACGCAGCTTCTCGATCGCGCCGGGACGCAGCACGGCGCTGTCGGTACGGAACAGCACGTCCTCCTGCAGCGTCAGCGTCGCGCCGCGCGGGGTCTGGCGGAAGCCGTAGTTGCGCATCGCGCCGCGATCCCAGGTCGTGGTGGTCTCGACTACAGTCGTGCCGCCGCGGTCGCCGCGATAGCCGCGTGGGTCACGACCGTATGCATCCCAGTCGAAGCGGTCGCGGCGGGGGCCTGCAATCCGCGCGAATTCGCGGTTGGCGTCGTCGGCCTCCCGGGGGCTGATCCGGCCATCGCCGTTCGCATCGAAGTTCGGCATGACGAATGCGATGCCGCGCCGCGTATTGCGCAGTTCGGGGAAGAGCACCGGCACGCCTGCGCCTTCCAGACGATAGCCGGGACGCGACCAGGGGGCACGGCTCATGTCATATCGACCATCGTCGCGGGCTTGCGCGAAAACGGGGGCGGTGGTGGCGGCGACCATCAATACGCCAAGGGCTGCGCGCGTGAAATTCCGGGTCATCATCGTCTCTCCGTATCTTCGATGGACGGAGCTTTGCCCGCGCCCGCTTGAACGCGCGGTGAGCCTGCTCGACAGCGCGTGTTCAGCCTAACTAACGCCCGACCGCGATGCGCGTTGCCTGGGGGCCGATCGCGTCGAACAGCGCGTCTTCGGTGCCCGTCATCCACACCTGGCCGCGGCCTGAGAGCCGCGCGAACAGCGCCGCGCGGCGCGCCGGATCGAGGTGCGCGGCGACCTCGTCGAGGAGGAGGACCGGGGGCTGGCCGGTGCGTTCGGCGACGAGGTCGGCGTGCGCGAGGACGATGCCGAGCAGGAGCGCCTTCTGCTCGCCGGTCGAGGCGAGCGACGCGGCGCGGTCCTTGTCGAGATGCGTGACCACGAGGTCGACGCGGTGGGGGCCGCTGAGCGTGCGCCCGGCAGCGGCGTCCCGCGCGCGGCCCTGGGCGAGGTCGGATTGCAGGCGGGTTGTGTCGCCGGCCCAGCCTTCGAGTGTCAGGCCGGCGCGCGGGAACGGGCCGTCGTCCTGACGCGCGAGCCTCGTCCCGAGCAGGGTGACCGTCTCGCGCCGGGCGGCATCGACCGCGGCGCCGTGCTCGGCCATCTGCGCTTCGAGTGCGGAGAGCCAGTCGCCGTCGGGGCGGCCTTCGTCGGCGAGCAGGCGGTTGCGCGCACGCATCGCGGCGTCGTAGCGGGCGGCGTGGTGGGCGTGGCTCGGGGCGAGCGCGAGCGTAAGGCGGTCGAGGAAGCCTCGCCGTTCGCCTGCGGGGGCGACGAACAGGCGGTCCATTGCTGGGGTGAGCCACAGGATCGTTAGCCACTCGGCAAGCGCGTTGGCGGTGGTGGTCGCGCCCTGAATGCGGACGATGCGGCGTTCGGGGGCGGAGGCGAGCGTGCCGGTCGCGACGTCGACTTCGCCTGAAGTCTGTATCTGCCCCTGTGCTTCTGGCTCCCCTCCCGCTTGCGGGAGGGGTTGGGGGAGGGGCGCGTTTTCCTCGGAAGCGGACGCCAGTACGTACGTCGCGCCCTCCCCTGACCCCTCCCGCAAGCGGGAGGGGAATTCTGTTGCGTTCTTCTGCGAGCGCTCTGGAAACAGCGTGGCCGCTACGCCGAAGCCGCCTGCCCCACCTTGTCGCGCCATCTCGCCGAGTGCGGCTCTCCGCAGCCCACGGCCAGGCGCTAGCAGCGACACTGCCTCCAGGATATTCGTCTTGCCCGCGCCGTTCTCGCCGGTCAGCACGACGAACCCTGGTCCCGGCGTCAGTGTCAGGTCGGCGTGATTGCGGAAATCGGTGAGGACGAGGCGCGAGAGCATTGTCCCGGCCTTAGAGCAGTTTCGAAACCGATTGCATCGCCCTTTTCCGTCCGCCCTGAGCGAAGTCGAAGGGCGTGGCGGAAGCGCCGGTGCTTCGACTTCGCTCAGCACGAACGGGGTGAGGAATCGATCCGATCACAACCGCGCTAGCGACACGCCCAGTCCGCTATCGAGCCCAATGCGCTATCGAGCCTCGCGTCAGGCGGCGATCCGCTCCGGCGCCATCGCGGGTGCGGCCGTCGCGGTCGCCGCCTTCTGCGTGCTCAGATACGACGCTAGCGCCGGCCCGAGCTCGCGCTGCGCACGCAAATACGCGACCGGCGTGACGATCCCGAGCCGTTCACGCGCGGCCTCCAGCGGTTCGTGGAGCAGTTCGAGATAATCCTCGCCCGACACCCATTTCGCCTTCCGCCCGTTGCGATAGCCTTCCCAGACTGCCTTCGCGAACAGCTTGCTGCCGGTGACGCGCATGCTCTTCAATGCCGCCGCGGAGCCGATCAGCGCCCAGCCGAGCCCACCGACTTGCGCATAGCTGAACGCGACGAGCGCCGCCTCGCCCATGCTCTCGTCCGCCTTGTAACCGGTCAGCACGTGCCAGATGTCGTGCGTGTCGCGCACCCGCCGGCCGAACCACGCATAAGGGTGCGCCAGATCGTCCTCGGACGGCACGAGCCGCGAAACCTCGACCAGACCGTCCGCGGAATAGCCCGTCGTCTCGAGGAAATGGCGATACGCTGCCCCGACCGTGCCGGGCGCGAAGCTCGCGACGAACACGGGGTCGGAGAAACGCTGCGCCAGTTCGACGCGGTCATAGGCGATCCGCCCGCCCTGCTCGGAAGCGATCAGCCGCGCGTAATTCAGCGGCGCATTGCCGACGTTGAGCGCGCGCATGATCCGGAACACCTGCGTGGTGTCGTCGCCATTCGCGAGCAATTTCTTGATCGCATCGAACGCCGTACGCCAATCGCGACGGCCGGTCGTACCGGGAAACGGAGGAAGCTTCGCCATCGAGTCGACTCCTTACTAACATTGCTGTTAGTATTGAGCAGCGGGCGAGGAGTCAATCGAGGACGGTATCTACTGCGACGCCCATCTGCGTGGCCGCTTGCGCAAGGTCGTGATCGAGCGTCGCTAAGGACCAACCGCGCGCGACGATGATCGCGAGGTGAAGGGCGTCTCCGGAGCGCAGCTTCAGATCACCGCGATCGAGCAACGTTGCCGCCAACGCAAAATCGGCTTCGGTGACTGACTCTACGTAAAGTTCCCCGGCGCAAAACCGTTGCCACGCCCTTCATCACACCGTTCCAACCAGCGGTGTCGATGACGCCCAATCGCCGTTTCATCGCAAGCGCACCGGAAAACTCGGTTGCGACCCAATGGCTGACCGCCAGAGTATCAGACCGTCGCGATAGCCACGCGCGTACGTCCTCGCTTTGCGCCTCGGCGGTGAAGGCCGACACCACCACCGCCGTGTCGCAGTAGAGGGTCAATACCGCGAATCGTCACGCATCTGCCGGACGAGGTCACGTGCAGATGTTGGATCGTAAGGCAGCGACTTCGCCAGCGCCTCTAACGCGTCTACGTCGATGGGCTTGCGGCGCGGGAGCGGCGGGGCCTCGGGGGTCACGCGCGCGAAGGGTTGGCCGTCGCGCGTGATCTGCACGGCTTCGCCAGCTTCAAGCCGGTCGATGAGTGTGGCTAGTTCGTCTTTCAGATCCGCGATGTCGATCGAGTCCATGATCCGGCTCCTGCCTGTCGCGTCGCTATACCACGGCGCGACAGGCAGACCGAATCACACCCGCATCGGCATCAGCACGTACAGCGCGGGCGACTTGTCATTTTCGCGGATCAGCGTCGGGGCGGCGGCGTCGGCGAGGTGGACCTCGACCATGTCGCCGTCGATCTGCGCGAGGATGTCCATCAGGTAGCGGCTATTGAAGCCGATCTCGAACGGGAGCGCGACGTAATCGCCGGGGACTTCCTCCGCGGCGGTGCCGTTTTCGGGCGAGGTCACCGACAGCGTGATCTTGTCGCGGTCGAGCGCCATCTTCACCGCGCGCGTTTTCTCCGTCGCGATCGTGGAGACGCGGTCGACGCCTTCCATGAAGCTCTTCGGGTCGATCTTGAGGATCTTGTCGTTGCCGGTCGGGATCACGCGGCTGTAGTCGGGGAACGTGCCGTCGATCAGCTTCGAGGTCAGGATCGCCTGACCGAGGTCGAAGCGAATCTTGGTCGGCGACAGGGACACGCCGACCGAACCATCGACCTCGTCGAGCAGCTTGCGCAACTCACCGATGCATTTGCGCGGCACGATCACGTCGGGCATCGATTCGGCGCCCTCGGGACGCGGCAGCGTGACGCGCGCGAGACGGTGACCGTCGGTGGCCGCCGCCTTCAGCACCGGGTTCGAGCTGTCGCCGTCCGCCACGTGAAGGAAGATGCCGTTGAGATAATAGCGCGTCTCTTCGGTCGAGATAGCGAAGCGCGTCTTGTCGATGATCTGCTTGAGCGTCTCGGCGGGCAGCTCGAACTGGGTCGGCAGTTCGCCCTCGGCGATCACCGGGAAATCGTCTCGCGGGAGCGTGCCGAGCGAGAAGCGCGCGCGGCCTGCGACGATGCTCATCCGGCCTTCCGACGCGGCGAGCTGGACCTGCGAGCCTTCCGGCAGCTTGCGCGCGATGTCGAACAGCGTGTGCGCGGACACGGTGGTCGCGCCGGGCTGGTCGACGGCGGCCGCGATCGATTCGTTGATCTGGAGATCAAGATCGGTCGCCATCAGCTTGAGCGTCCCCTCGGCGGTCGCCTCGATCAGCACGTTCGACAGGATGGGGATGGTATTGCGGCGCTCCACCACGGACTGGACATGGCTCAGCCCCTTGAGGAGCGTTGCGCGTTCGATCGTCGCCTTCATCAAATTTCCCCCCGCCGCCACAGCCGGACTCGGGGCTGGGGGCAATCCGCAAATGGCTTACCCAACAACAAAGGGTCGGAGCAAGCGCCCCGACCCTTCTTTGATCACGGTAAACGTCGCGTTAAAGCGATCAGAAGCGGAAACCGTAGCTCGCGACGACCTGGTGACGATCGGTGTCGACGTCGAACCGCCCGCTGGTGCCGCCGTTCGCATAATCGATGTTACCGCGCTCATAGTTCGAATAGCGGTATTCGAGCTTGGCGTAGCTGTTCGGCCCGACCGCGTGCTCGGCGCCCGCACCGACGCGCCAGCCGTTGAGCTTGAAGTTGGTGTCGGTGGACTGGCTGGTATCGCCGGCGAGGACGTTCAGCTGAGAGTTGGTGTAGCCGCCCTTGACGTACAGCATCGTCGTCGGCGTGACGACATAGCCCGCGCGCGCGCCGACATAGATGTCGCGGCCCTGCTTGACGCGGCCATAGCCGAAGTTGCTGGTATAGTCGTTGCGGTCGCTCTTCGCGGTCGAGCCGGTCAGCTCGGCTTCGGCACCGAGCACGACATTGCTCGAGGTGGCGATGTCGTAGCCGATGCCGCCGCCGTACAGCAGGCCGTCGATCTTCTGGTCGTCGCGCCCGTTGTTGTTGGACACGCTGCTGCCAGCGCCGGTGTGATCGTAGCCGAGCGTGGCCTCGACGCGGGGGCCGGTGAAGGTCGGGTTGGTCTGCGCGAGAGCGGGTGCGGCCACTGCGGTGGTGGCGAGCAGCGAGACGACGATAAGCGTACGCATTGGGGTTACTCCTTACTGATCTGGCGCCCCATGACGCGGGGCGGACCGCTCCAATGGACCAACCGCGCGGGCGTTGCATGAACCCCAGATAAACACGGAAATCCGTTGCTTTTGCGCCACAGGGGGTTGAAACGCGGGCCATGATTCCAAGCCAACGGCAGGGTGAAACGGACGCCCGATCAAGCGATAGTCCGACCCTTCGCAAGGGACGCGATTTCGTCGCGCGGCACGGCGAAACCGTGTTCAACGCGGCACATCGGTTGCAGGGGAATGCCGCACATACGCCGTTGACGCGGGCCGGGTTCGCACAGGCGGACGAGCTTGGGCGGGCAATGCGTGGCCTGCTGGGGGTTAAACCGAAGCTGGCGTTGTGGGCTTCGCCGACCGGGCGGGCCTTGCAGACGCTGGCGGTGATCTGCGAGCATCTGGAGCTGGACTGGCATGATGCGCGTACCGATGCCCGGTTGGTCGAGATCGACATGGGATCCTGGGGCGGACGCTATTATGCGGACGTTGTCGACGAGGTCGGGCCGGTAATGCTGCCGGGGGGCACGCTGAAGCCTGCGCCCGATGGCGAGACGTATGCAGAGATTGCCGTGCGGGTTGGCGGGTGGCTGGCGGATACTGCGGAGGATCGGGGTGATCGGCTGGTGATCATGCACGGGATCTCGAGTCGAGTGATGCTCGGCGCGATGACCGGTGCGGCGGCCGATCCTGTGCTCGGCGCGCCGGTTGCGACGGGTTTGCCGCAGGGGTCAGTTACGCTGGTGGAGAACGGGCGGGCGACGGTGCCGCATCTCGGTACGGGATTCGCTCCGGCGTGAGATCTGGTCGGATCGGAGGCCTCACATCGGGGTTGCGGACTTCTGCACCCCTCCCTGGAAGGGAGGGGTTGGGGGTGGGTCGGTTTCCCCGTGTTCGAACCGATGGGGCTCGAGCGGGCCTACCTACCCCCTGCCCCTCCCTTCCAGGGAGGGGAGCCGTGTTGCGCTTGGCGTTGGCGGTGGGGTTGCTTGCGGGTGCGGCTCCCGCGGCGGCGCGGGACACCATCGGCATCTACAAAGGCTGGGGTGCGTTTCGCGATGCGAGCCCGGCGCGGTGTTATGCGATTGCTCGGCCGGTGATGGCGGGGGGGCGTTCGTCCGGGTTCGCCAGCGTTGCGACGTGGCCGAAGCGGGGTTTGCGCGCGTCCTTGTATGTACGGCTTAGTCGCGAGAGGGATCGATCGGCGGGGGTGACGCTTACGGTTGGTGAGCGGCGATTTACGCTGGTGGCGAACGGAGTGGATGCGTGGGCCGGTGATGCGCCGAGTGATCGGGCGATCGTCGCGGCGATGCGGTCGGGGCGGAGCATGAGTGTCGAGGCGGTCGGCGTCGGGGGGCGGCCGTTTGCGGATGTGTACGCGCTACCGGGCGCGGCGACGGCGATCGATGCGGCTGTGCTTTCGTGTAGCGGGGGGTGACGTTTTGCGGAGCGCACGTCGTTCCCAATCCCCCACCCCGGCGGAGGCCGGGGCCCAATTGGAAAAATGGTCGTAACGAGGGACGAACCATCATTATCTCCGTCCCCCCCATTGGGCCCCGGCCTTCGCCGGGGTGGTGTTCTTGCTGGTGAAGGATGGGATCTAACGGACGGTCTAGACCCCCTTCCCGCAGCCAGTAGAAAAATCACGAAAATTCCGCTACGGGCTCGCGCATGCAGACCGCCGCGAACCTCATGCCCATCCCTGGGCACATCGATCCCGTGCCCGTTCCCCGCAGCTTCGTGCCGCGCAGCGATGGGCGGATCGACCTGCTCGGACTGTCGCTCGCCGATCTGCGGATGGCGCTGGAGACGTCGCAGCTCGAGGAGAAGCAGGCCAAGCTGCGCGCCAAGCAGTTGTGGCACTGGATCTACAATCGCGGCGCGACCGAGTTTTCGGCGATGACCGATATCTCGAAGACGATGCACCCGTGGCTGGAGCAGCGCTTCGTGATCAGCCGGCCCAATGTGGTCGAGGCGCAGGTGTCGACCGACGGCACGCGGAAGTGGTTGCTGCGGTCGGACGACGCGCAGGATTACGAGATGGTGTTCATCCCCGACGCGGATCGCGGCACGCTGTGCGTGTCGAGCCAAGTCGGCTGCACGCTCAACTGCACCTTCTGCCATACCGGCACGATGCGGCTTGTCCGCAACCTGACCCCGGCCGAGATCGTCGGGCAGGTGATGCTCGCGCGCGATTCGCTGGGCGAATGGCCGAGCCAGCCCGAGGGGCGCATGCTCACCAACATCGTGATGATGGGGATGGGCGAGCCGCTGTATAATTTCGAGAATGTCCGCGATGCGCTGAAGCTGGTGATGGACGGTGCGGGCCTCGCGCTCAGCCGGCGGCGGATCACGTTGTCGACCAGCGGCGTGGTGCCGATGATGGCGCGTGCGGGGGCGGAGATCGGCGTGAACCTTGCCGTGTCGCTGCATGCGGTGACCAAGGAAGTGCGCGACGAGATCGTGCCGCTCAACCGGAAGTACGGCATCGAGGAATTGTTGCAAGCGTGCGCGGACTATCCGGGCACGAACAACGCGCGGCGGATCACGTTCGAATATGTGATGCTGAAGGACAAGAACGACTCGGACGACGACGCGCGCGAACTGGTGCGGTTGCTGCGCAAGTACGAGCTGCCGGCGAAGGTGAACCTCATTCCGTTCAATCCGTGGCCGGGCGCGCAATACGAGTGCTCGACGCCCGAGCGGATCAAGTCCTTCTCCAGCATCGTGTTCGGCGCGGGGATTTCGGCGCCGGTGCGGACGCCGCGCGGGCGCGACATCGATGCGGCGTGCGGGCAGCTGAAGACCGCATCGGAGAAGAAGAGCCGCGCGCAGATCGATCGTGAGGCCGCTGCCGACGCTGATGCCGCCTTTGTCTGATCTGGGTTCGCTGGGATTGGCGGCGGGTGCGGGGATGCTGGGCGGCGCGATGAACGCGCTCGCGGGCGGTGGCAGCTTCGCGACGATGCCGTCGCTGATCGCGCTCGGCCTGCCCTCGCCGATCGCCAATGCGACCAGCAACGTCGCGGTCCAGCCGGCGGCGATGGCCAGCGCGTGGGCGTATCGGGCGGATCTCGGGCCGGTCGGCGGCGTTGGTATCCGGACGCTGGCGGGAATCACGTTCGTCGGCGGGCTGGTTGGCAGCCTGCTGCTGTTCTTCACCCCGGCGACCGCGTTCGACGTGATCGTGCCGTGGCTGCTGCTGATGGCGACGCTCGCGATCGCGTTCGGCAAGCCCGCCTCGACCTGGCTGCATGCGCGCGTTGCGATCGGGTCGCGCTCGCTGATCGCCGCGCAGACGTTGCTGGGGATCTATGGCGGGTACTTCGGGGGTGGCGTCGGGATGATGCTGACCGCCGCCTGGGGATTGTTGGCCGGCGCGTCGCCCGCCAAGCTCGCCGCGCCGCGCACGCTGATGCTGGCGACCGCGAATGCCGCGGCAACGATCGTGTTCGCGGCGACGGGGATGGTGGCGTGGGCGCTCTGCCTGCCGATGATGGCGGGGGGAGTGGTCGGCGGGTATTTCGGCGCGCGGTTCGGGCGGAAGCTGCCCGACGGCGTGATCCGCGCCTGGACGCTGTTCGTGACCGCGACGACGACGATCGTGTTCTTTTACCGGGCGTACCACTGACCTCCGTCACCCCGGACCTGTTCCGGGGTCCACGGTTCCGCACACTCACGTCTCTCGATTGCGCGGTGCCGTGGATGCCGGAACAAGCCCGGCATGACGGAGGAAGGTATCAGCCCGGCCGGCGCATCTTGAAGAGCGCGTCTTCGGTGATCTCGAAGTAATCCGCAGGACCGCCGCCGCGCAGGATCGGTTGCGCGCGGGCGGTCTGGTAGACACCGTCCTCCAGCATCGCCGAGTCGATATGGATCGCGACCGCTTCGCCGAGCACCAGCCACTGGTCCAGCTCGCGGCATTCCTTGGTTTCCAGGCGGATCAACTGGGTGAGCTTGCACTCGAACTGCGCGCGCGACGCGGCAACACGTGCCGGCTTCACCTTGGTCGAAGCCGCCATCTCCAGCCCGGCGAGCGCGAACTCGTCGACGTCGGCGGCGACGTTGGCGGCGGTGGTGTTCATCGCCTCGCTGAGGTCGCGCGACACCAGGTTCCAGACGAACTCGCCGGTCGCCTCGATATTGGCGACGCTGTCCTTCCACCCCATCGACGAGAAGCCGATGATCGGCGGGATGTAGTTGAACAAATTGAAGAAACTGTACGGCGCGAGGTTCGGCACGCCGTCGGCGGACACGGTGCTGACCCAGCCGATCGGGCGCGGCGCGACGATCGCATTCAAGGGGTCATGCGGCAGGCGATGGCCGTTCGTGGGCTCGTAAGAATGCCATTCGGTCATACGCTTATCCCTGCTATGCAACGTTTCGACTGCCTAGAGCGAAGGTCGAGCATGAACGATCCCCTACCCATCCCGATTATCAAGCGCCATAAACTGGCGACGCGCATCTGGCACTGGGTGACGGTGGTGACGATGTTCATCATGATCGGCAGCGGGATCGGCATCCTCAAGGCGCATCCGCGGCTGTACTGGGGCCGGTATGGCGCGAATTTCGATACGGCGTGGACGACGCTCGACCAGTGGCCGAGCTGGCTGGTGTCGCTGCTCAACCTGCTGACGATTCCCGCGAGCTACAACCTTGCCATTTCGCGGCGCTGGCATCTGCTGTTCGCGCTGGTGCTCGCCTTCGCGCTGCTCGGGTTCATGATCGTCAGCCTGGTCAACAAGCATTTCCAGCGCGACCTGCGCGTCCGCGCCGCCGAGCTGTCGCCGCGCGAAGTGGTGCACGACGTGAAGGAGCATCTCGCGTTTCGCTTCCACGATCCCAGGAAGCCGGGCGCATACAATATCCTCCAGAAACTGTCCTATGTGGCGACGATCTTCGTGCTGATCCCGGTGATGATCCTGACCGGACTGACGATGTCGCCGGGAATGGACGCGGCGTGGCCTTGGCTGCTCGAGGTGTTCGGCGGGCGGCAGTCGGCGCGCTCGATCCACTTCATCGCCGCCACTGGGCTGGTGCTATTCATCATTGCGCATCTGGCGCTGGTGATCCTCGCGGGAACGTGGAACGAGGTGCGGTCGATGATTACCGGGCGCTGGAAGGTTCCGGGGCACGTCCCCGCCCACCCGTCGGAGGACGTCGCATGAGCTCGCTGATTACCCGCCGCTCGCTCGTCACTGGCGCCGCGGTCGGCGCAGGCGTGCTGCTGACCGGATGCGACAAGATCGCCGCGAACCCCGAGGCGCGGAAGATCCTGTTCATGGGCGAGGACATGAACCGCGGGCTGCAACGCGCGCTGACCAACCGCAACGCGCTGGCGCCCGAATTCAGCCCCGCGCAGATGTCGCCGATTTTCCGCTCGAACGGAACGAGCAATCCGGGGACGGCGGACTATACCACGATGGTCGTCAACAACTTCGCGGATTACCGGCTGAAAGTTGGCGGGCTGGTCGATAACCCGCTGTCGGTGTCGCTCCCGCAACTCCGCCAGATGCCGTCGCGGGCGCAGATCACGCGGCATGATTGTGTCGAGGGCTGGAGCGCGATCGGCAAATGGCAGGGGCCGAAGCTCGGCGCGCTGCTGACCGCCGCGAAGATCCGCGACACGGCGCGCTATGTCGTCTTCACCTGCGCCGACCTCTACCGCGGCGCGAACTATTACGAATCGGTCGATCTGGTCGACGCGTTCCATCCGCAGACGATTCTCGCCTGGGCGCTGAACGATCAGGTGCTCGACGTCGCGCACGGCGCGCCCGTCCGGCTCAGGGTCGAACGGCAGCTCGGCTACAAGCACGCCAAATACGTCATGGCGATCGACGCGGTCGCCAGCCTCGCCGGGATCGGGAAGGGCAAAGGGGGCTATTGGGAAGATAACGTAGATTATGACTGGTACGCGGGGATCTGAAGCGCGCCGAGGGGTGGCGCAATTCCGTACCAGTCATTAGCTAACGCGACATGGCTCTTTTCGATCGTTTCCTGGCCCGGCAGGTTAAAACCGGCGAACTCACGCTCATCCATGCCAACGGCACCACGAAGCATTTCGGCAAGCCCGACCCCGCGTACAGCCCCGTCACGATCCGATTGACCGAGCCCGGTGTCGCGGGGGCGATCATCCGCCACCCGGCGCTCGGCGCGGCGGAGGCGTTCATGGACGGGCGCCTGGTGATCGAACGCGGCGACATTCGCGATCTGGTCGATCTGCTCAAGGGCAACAGCCCGTGGGAGCGTGGTGGCGGGCTCAATCCGTCGCTGCCGATCAAGCTGCTCGACAAGGTGGTGCACCGTGTCGACCGGGTGAACATGGCGCGCCGGTCGAAGAAAAACGTCGCGCATCACTATGATCTGTCGGACCGGCTGTACGACCTGTTCCTCGACGCGGACCGGCAATATTCCTGCGCGTATTTCACCGCTTCCGGCAACAGCCTGGAGCAGGCGCAGAACGACAAGAAGGCGCATATCGCTGCCAAGCTGGCGATCCAGCCGGGGATGCGCGTGCTCGACATCGGCTGCGGCTGGGGTGGAATGGCGCTGTACCTGCACGCGAAGACCGGCGCCGAAGTGCTCGGCGTGACGCTGAGCGAGGAACAGCTGAAGGTCGCGCGGCGGCGGGCCGAAGAGGCCGGCGTCGCCGACAAGGTGACGTTCGAGCTGATCGACTATCGCGCACTGACAGGGAGTTTCGACCGGATCGTCTCGGTCGGGATGTTCGAGCATGTCGGCCCGGCGCACTACAAGGCGTTCTTCCGCAAGTGCCGCGACCTGCTGACCGAGGACGGCGTGATGCTGCTCCACACGATCGGCCGGATGGGCGGGCCGGGCGTCACCGACACCTTCACGACCAAGTACATCTTCCCGGGCGGGTATAACCCGGCGCTGTCGGAGATCGTGAAGGGGTATGAGGGGCTGCGGATGTTCCCGACCGATATCGAGGTGCTGCGCGTCCATTACGCGCTGACGATCGACCAATGGTACGACCGGACCGTGGCGGCGAAGGACGCGATCGTCGCGCTGTACGACGAGCGGTTCTACCGGATGTGGACATTCTATCTGGCGGGCGCGGCGGCAGCGTTCCGGACCGGGGGGATGGTCAATTACCAGATCCAGCTGTCGAAGAGCCGGATGACGCTGCCGATGACCCGCGACTACATGATCGAGGGCGAGCGGGCGTTGCGCGAGGGCTGACCTGCCCCCCTCCCTGGAAGGGAGGGGCTGGGGGTGAGTCGGCCGCTTGGGATGGGCGGCGCCTGCGAAACGGGCCAACCCACCCCTAACCCCTCCCTTCCAGGGAGGGGAATTCGTAGCGCTTTAACGCGGACCCTGGATCTGCGCCTTCGCAGCCGCGCGTTCGTCGCCGCCGATCTTGCCGTCGTGGTTCGCATCGTATTTCGCGAACGTCGCCGCCAGCAGCGCCTGTGCCTCGGCCTGCGTGACCTTGCCGTCCTTGTTCTTGTCCGCGCTCGTGAACCACAGATCGGCGAGACGCTTGGCGTGGACGGGATCGGGACGCCCTGCCCCGACCTTCATGTTGTCGATCCGTGCCAGCACTTCCGCGCGGGTCAGGACGCCGTCCTTGTTGGTATCCGATGCGGCGAACTCGGTCTTGAACTTGGCGGCGGCAGACGCGCGCGTTTCCTGCGCGAGCGCCGGGGTTGCGAGACCGGCGAGGACGAGAAGGGTGAGGCTTTGGCGTAGCACGGTCGGGACACTCCAGTGGATGTGCGGCGCGAATAGCGGGATTCGGTTGTACGCGCCATTAACGCGTGTCGGGCGTCCGGCGGTTGCGCGAACGCGCCTCAACGCATAGGGGCGCGGACATTGGATATTGCCCGAAGGATCCTGCCCGTGACCGATCAGAGCAACCCCGCCGGCGGCGCCGGAATCAACCGCGTCGTACTCGCCTATTCCGGTGGCCTCGACACGAGCGTGATCCTGAAATGGCTCCAGCAGACGTATAACTGCGAAGTCGTGACGTTCACCGCCGATCTCGGCCAGGGCGAGGAACTCGAGCCGGCGCGCGCCAAGGCCGAGATGATGGGCGTCAAGCCCGAGCACATCTTCGTCGACGACCTGCGCGAGGAGTTCGTCCGCGACTACGTGTTCCCGATGATGCGGTCGAACGCGCTGTACGAGGGGCTGTACCTGCTTGGCACGTCGATTGCGCGGCCGCTGATCGCCAAGCGCCAGATCGAGATCGCCAAGATGGTCGGCGCCGACGCGGTCAGCCACGGCGCGACCGGCAAGGGCAACGACCAGGTCCGCTTCGAGCTCGGCTATTACGCGCTGTCGCCCGACATCAAGGTCATCGCGCCGTGGCGCGAATGGGATCTCACCAGCCGTACCAAGCTGATCGAGTTCGCCGAACAGCACCAGATCCCGGTCAGCAAAGACAAGCGCGGCGAGTCGCCGTTCTCGACCGATGCGAACATGCTCCACACCTCGTCCGAGGGTAAGGTGCTCGAGAACCCATGGGACGAGGTGCCGGATTACGTCTATTCGCGCACCGTGAACCCCGAGGACGCGCCCGATACCCCTGAGTACATCACGGTCGATTTCGAGCGCGGCGACGGTGTCGCGATCAACGGCGAGGGCATGAGCCCGGCGACGTTGCTGTCGACGCTCAACGACTACGGCCGCCGTCACGGCATCGGGCGTCTCGACCTCGTCGAGAACCGCTTCGTGGGCATGAAGAGCCGCGGCATGTACGAGACTCCCGGTGGCACGATCTATCAGCTCGCGCACCGCGGCATCGAGCAGCTGACGCTCGACCGCGGTGCCGCGCATCTGAAGGACGAGCTGGCACCGCGCTATGCCGAGCTGCTCTACAACGGCTTCTGGTTCAGCCCCGAGCGCGAGATGCTGCAGGCGGCGATCGACTACAGCCAGCTGAAAGTGTCGGGCACGGTCCGGCTGAAGCTCTACAAGGGCGGCGTGTACGTGGTGGGGCGGAAATCGCCGAACTCGCTGTATTCGGAGAAGGTCGTGACGTTCGAGGACGACCAGGGCGCCTACGACCAGCGCGACGCGGAAGGCTTCATCAAGCTGAACGCACTTCGATTGCGCTTGCTGGGGCGCCGCGACCGGTAACGGTCGGTCGCGAACTTCGTTCGGCATTGCGCGTTAACCAAATGTCATCGACTTGAGGGCAGGCTCGCATTTCTGATTGGGGAGATGCGACGTGCTGGCTGCAGTTCATGATAAACTGGTGTTCGGGCGCCGGGTGCGTCGCCTGGCGGCCGTGATCGCGGAACGGCTGCCGGACGGCGCACGGGTGCTCGACGTCGGATGCGGGAGCGGCGATCTGGCCGTGCTGATCATGCAAAAGCGCCCTGATGTCGTGATCGAGGGCATCGACGTGCTGGTCCGCCCCGATACTGCGATCCCGGTTCACGCCTTTGACGGCGCGCATATCCCGTTCGGCGACAACGCGTTCGACGCGGCGATCGTGGTCGACGTGCTACATCATACCGACGATCCCGAAGCCGTGCTCGCCGAGATCGCGCGTATCGCGCCGATGGTCATCATCAAGGACCACTTGCGCGACGGGATCGCGGCGAACACTACATTGCGATTCATGGATTGGGTCGGCAACGCAGCCCACGGCGTGCGGTTGCCGTATAATTATCTGTCGCGCAAAGAATGGACGAACATCTGGCGCACGCTGGACCTCGGCAGCAGCCGGTTCGCCACGCGCTTGTCGCTGTATCCCCGTCCGTTCTCATGGCTGTTCGATCGCGGACTGCACTTCGTCACGGTGCTCTCGCGCTGAACCGAAGCGCACCGCCTGGCATCGAAAAACCATCGGACATGAAAAAGGGGAGGATACGGTGATCGTATCCTCCCCTTTTTCATGTCCGTCGCACCGTCAGCGATCGGATCGGGTATCGATCAATCCGATCAGGAAGCTGGTGAACATCGTCTGCAACCCGATGACGCTCGCCACCATCGTGGGGATCGCCAAACGCATGAGATGGACCGGCTCCATCGGCCCGAATCCCGCCCGCCCCCATTGTGCGAGCAGACCTGCACTCCCGGCCATGCCGAGCAGCAGGAGCAGTCCGCCAACGATGCAGCCGCGCTCGACGCTGAAGTGGCGGCGGAATTGCTCGACGCGCATGCTGGTAGGCCACAAGGCGCTGGCGACACCGTACAGCCGTGCGAGGATGCCGAAGCCGATCAGCTGACTGCCCAGCAGCATCGCCATCGCCGCGAACAGCATCGTCGTCGCGCTGAGTTCGATACCGCCGAGTTCGACACCGCCGGTCGCGAGCACCGCGACTCCCGCCGTGCCGCCAGCCGCCGCAAGCAAGCCGGGATAAACGAACAGGAACCGGGGAGCGTAGGTCAACAAGAAGCGCAGATGCCGCCAGCCGTCGCGCCACGTCCGTAAATGCGGCGGGCGGCTACGTCCGTCCTGCGACAGCGTCGTCGACACCTGACGGACGTCGAGCCGGTGCATGACCGCCTTGACCACCATCTCGCTGGCGAACTCCATCCCCGACGATCGCAATCCGAGACCCAGGACCGAATCGCGGCGAAAACCGCGCAGGCCGCAATGGAAGTCGCCGATCCGCGCGTTGAACAAGCGTCGCCCGAGAAAGCTGAGGACCGGATTGCCCAGATACCGATGCAGCGGCGGCATCGCGCCGGGTGCGATCCCGCCCTGGAACCGATTGCCCATCACCAGTTCGCCGCCGTTGCGCAGCGCGGTGACGAACGGCATCAGCGCGAGAAAATCGTAGCTGTCGTCGGCATCGCCCATGATCACGTATCGGCCGCGAGCGGCGGCGATCCCGCCCAGCAGCGCAGCGCCATAGCCCTTCGCGTCGACACCGACGAGGCGTGCGCCCATCGCATTGGCGATCTGGCGCGAGCCGTCGGTCGATCCGTTGTCGGCGATCACCACCTCGCCGGCGATCCCGCTGGTCCGCAGGAATTCCTGCGCCTTGCGGATGCATAGCGCCAGCGTCTCCGCTTCGTTGAGGCAGGGCATGACGATCGACAGTTCGAGCGCATCCTCCGCTTCGGTGCCCGACGTATCGCGTTCGACGATCGGCGATTGATAGGCCAGCACTGTCGGCATGGATGATCCTCCCTTGCCCGAAGGCATACGGAGCGAACGCTAAAAAGAGGGTTAACTATTCGCCGCTAAGCCGACGAGGTTCGCCTCAGGATGACCGCATGCCAAACCCGCCGCCATTCGACGACGTACCCGCCCCCGATGCCCGCCGCGGACGCACGATCCGCTTCGACGTGATCGTCGCGGCGGTTCTGGCGACATTGCTGTCGACCTGCTGGGCGATCACCGACTGGCATCGCGTCGGGCAATTGATCCTGCCCGATGCCGACGACATGATGCGGCTGGCGCAGGTGCGCGACTGGCTCAACGGCCAGGCCTTCGACGACTGGACGCAATATCGCATGGCGCCCCCGCTCGGCGCACCGATGCACTGGTCACGACTGAACGATTTCGGGATCGCGGGGATCATCCTCGCGGCGACGCCACTGGTCGGCCGTCACGGCGCCGAACTGACCGCGGTGCTGCTGTATCCGGCGCTGCTGTTCGCCTGCAACATCGTCCTGTCGGTGCGGATCGCCCGCCGGTTATGGGGAGACGAGGCGGCCGTCGTCGCGGCCATTCTGGCGGGCATCGCCTATCCTGGCATCACGCTGTTCCTCCCGGGGCGGATCGACCACCACGCGCTGCAGATCGTCATCATCGAAATCGCGATCCTCATGATGATGCGCCGACCGACGATCGTCAGCGGCGTCATCACCGGGATCGCCGTTGCGGCCAGCCTGGTCATCGGGCTGGAAACTGCGCCGCAAGTCGCCGCCCTCGTCGCCACGCTGGCGATGTTCTGGGTCGTCTCCGGTGACCGCGAACGGTTGCGGTTAGCCGCGTTCGCGGCCGCCCTGGCCGCGACGACCGGCGTCTTCCTGGTGGCGATGCGGCCCAGCTATTGGTCAGCCGCGCTATGCGACGCCTTCACACCCGCGTCCGCCACGGGCACGCTGGCTGTCGCCGCGGCGCTGGGAGCCTTGGCCGTGGCGACACCGTGGCTGCGCACATGGCGATCGCGGATCATCGCGGGCGGCGTGCTCGGTGCGCTTGCGCTGGGTGGCACGCTGGCCGCCTATCCGGGATGCCTAACCGGGCCGTATGGGAGGGTCGATCCCTTCCTGCGCGCGGCCTTCCTGCCGCACATCGACGAAGCAAACAGCATCTTCGCGCAACCGTTTGCGCGCACGCTGTCGATCGGTGGCCTGCTGCTCGCCGGGTGCATCGCGTCGGTCTGGATGGTCGCGCGTGCACCGAAGCGCTGGGCGGTGACGATGCCGCTAGTCGGCGTGATCGGGATCTCGGCGCTCGTGTCGCTGTCGCAGGCGCGGGGAACCTATATCGGCGCGCCGACGGTCGTACCGGTACTGGCCGGCCTGATTCTGGCGGCACGGCGACGAACTACCTGGGCTGCGCCCGCGCTGATCGGTGCTTGGCTGGTATCGTCGGGCATCGCCTATTCCGAAGCCCCCACCCTGGCGCTCCGTATCCTTGCTCCCGGCGTACGGATCCCGCCGCCGATGACGCCGCAGATCCTCTGCAACACCGGCGATGCCTGGGCGCAGGTCGATCGCTATCCGCCGGGCATCGTGATGGCGCCGACGAACATGGCGTCCTATCTGATCGGCGCGACGCATCTGTCGACGGTCGGCGCGGGCTATCATCGCAACAACCGCGGCAACATGGCGATGTATCGCTATTTCCTCAGCCGTCCCGACCGCAGCGCGGCGATCGCCCGTGAGTGGAACGTTACCTATGTCGCCTTTTGCCCCGGCGATTTCTCCGAGATCGACGTGACCCACAGCTATCCGAACAGCCTCGCAACGATGCTGCAATCCGGCCATGCCCCGGCGGGCTTCGAACGTCTTCCCTTGCGCGGGGCGAGGCTCCGCCTCTATCGCATTCGGTAACGACGTTGCGGTAGCGGGGAACGAGTGGACGACGGCATGACGGGGCGGCTGAAGTGGTGGCAGACGCGCGGGTTCGTCGTGGCGGTGGCGCTGGCGTCGATCATACCGTTGCTGTGGCCGGAGATCCCGCCACTGGTCGACCTGCCTGGGCATATGGGGCGCTATCGCGTCCAGCTCGCGATCGGCGACAATCCCTGGCTTTCGCAGTGGTATAACTTCCGTTGGCAGATGATCGGCAACCTCGGCATCGACCTGCTGATCGAGCCGCTGGCGCCGATCTTCGGGTTACAGTTGGCGGTGAAGCTGATCGTGATGGCGATCCCGGCGCTGACCGTGACGGGCCTGCTGTGGATCGCGCGCGAGGTGCACGGGCGAATCCCCGCAACCGCGTTGTTCGCCCTCCCGCTCGCCTACAGCTACCCCTTTCAGTTCGGATTCGTGAATTTCGCGCTGGCGATGGCGCTCGCGCTCAACCTGTTCGCGCTGTGGCTGCGGATGGGGCGGCTCAAGCGCACGCGGCTGCGCACCGCCATATTCGTCCCGATCTCGTGCCTGTTGTGGCTGTGCCATACGTTCGGCTGGGGCGTGCTGGGCGTGCTCGCCTTCTCCGCCGAACTGATCCGCCAACACGACATCCGCCGCGACAGCGATCCCAAGAGCTGGGCGCATGGCTGGTTCAAGGCGTGCATCCAGGCGGGGCTGAACTGCCTGCCGCTCGCGCTGCCGATGGTGATGATGGTGGTCTGGCGGTCGGGCGATCATGTCGGCGGCAAGACGCAGGACTGGTTCAACTGGCGCTGGAAGATGAACTGGATCACGATGGTCCTGCGCGATCGCTGGATGACGTTCGACATCGCGTCGGTCACCGTGTTGTTCGTGATCCTGTTCCGCGGCGTGCGCGACCAGACGATCGAATATTCGCGCAACCTGAGCCTTTCGGCGCTGTTTCTGGCGATCGTGTACATCCTGCTGCCGCGGATCGTGTTCGGTTCGGCCTATGCCGACATGCGGCTCGCGCCGTTCATGCTCGGGATCGCGGTGATCGCGCTGCGGCCGCGGCATGGGCTCTCGCTGCGCGGTGCGGCGGTGCTTGCGGTGCTGGGCTTTGCGTTCTTCGGCGTGCGGCTGGCGGGGACAACGGTCAGCTACCTGATGTACGATCGCAGCTACGATCAGGCGATCGCGGCGATCGATACGGTGCCCGAGCGGTCGCGGGTCGTGTCGTTCGTCGGGCGGCGCTGTCGCGACGACTGGGCGTATTCGCGGCTCGAGCATGTGCCCGCGCTGCTACTGGAGCGGCGACTGGCGTTCACCAACGATCAGTGGTCGATGGCGGGCGCGCAGTTGATGACGACGCAGTATCCGGCGGCGAAGGGCTTTGCGCATGACCCTTCGGAGATCGTCAGCGACATCAAGTGCCGTGGCCAGTTCTGGCGGCCGATCTCGATGGCGCTGGAGAAATTCCCGCGCGATGCATTCGACTACGTCTGGCTGATCCACCCGCCGAAATTCGATCCGGCGCTGGTCCGCGACCTGACGCTGATCCGGCGTGACGGCACCAGCCTGCTCTACCGCGTCAACCGGGCTGCTGCTGCTCGCCCCGCCGGAACGGAGTAAGCTCGCCGAGATACTCCTGCTGCTCGGCGACGGCCTCGCGCTCGCGGACGAGATAGTCGGCGATCGCGCGGCGGAAGCTTGGGTCGGGGATGTAGTGCGCGGAGTAAGTCGCGACCGGGGCATAGCCGCGCGCGAGCTTGTGTTCGCCCTGCGCGCCCGCCTCGACGGTCTTCAGGCCGCGCGCGATGGCGGCGTCGATCGCCTGGTAATAGCAGAGCTCGAAATGAAGGAACGGCACCTCCTCCGTCGCGCCCCAGTATCGGCCGTAGAGCGTGTCGTCGCCAACTAAGTTGAGTGCGCCGGCGATCGGTACGCCATCGCGCTCCGCGAGGATGAGCAGGACGCGGTCGCCCATCGTCTTGCCGATCTGGTCGAAAAAGCTGCGCGTAAGGTAAGGTTGGCCCCATTTGCGGCTGCCGGTGTCCTGGTAGAATACCCAGAACGCGTCCCAGTGCTCGGGCGTAATTTCGGCACCGATCAGGTGACGGATCGTCAGCCCTTCGACAGCGGCGGCGCGTTCCTTGCGGATCGCTTTGCGCTTGCGGCTGGCGAGGACGGCGAGGAAGTCGTCGAAGCTGGCGTATCCCTCGTTCTTCCAGTGGAACTGCGTGCCCTGGCGGATCAGCCAACCTGCCGCCTCGAACAGCGCCACTTCGTCTGGGTCAATGAAGGTGGCGTGGGCGGAGGACAGACCGCTCTGGTCGGTTACGGCCTCCAGCGCGGCGATCAGCGCGGGGGCCTGGTCAGGGTCACGGAGAAGCAGGCGCGGGCCCGGCACCGGGCTGAACGGTGCGGCGATCTGGAGCTTGGGGTAATATTGCCCCCCTGCCCGCTCCCACGCGTCGGCCCAGCCCTGGTCGAACACGTATTCGCCCTGGCTGTGGCTCTTGGCATAGGCGGGGGCGATTGCGGCGGGCTTGCCGTCGGGGCCGTCGACCACCACCGGCAACGCCTGCCAGCCCGAGCGGCCACCGACGCTTTTCGAGGCTTCGAGCGCGGACAGGAAGGCGTGGCCGACGAACGGATTGGCGGTGCCGGAGCACGCCTCCCAGTCCTCGGCCGCGATCGAGGTGACGCCTTGGGCGATGCGGGCTGTGACGGCGTTCATTGCCGCCTTAGGTAGAGACGCGAGGGCGCGCCTCCAAGACGGTCAGGCGGAAACCTGAACGATCGCGTCGATCTCGACCGCGGCACCGAGCGGGAGGACGGCGACGCCGACGGCCGAGCGCGCGTGCTTGCCGCTATCGCCGAACAGCGCGACCATGAGTTCGGACGCGCCGTTGGCGACCTTGGCCTGGTCGGTGAAGTCGACGGTCGAGTTGACGAACACGCCGAGCTTCACGATCCGCTCGACGCGGCCGAGCGTGCCGAGGGCGGCCTTTATCTGTGCGACGAGCATCAGGCCGCAGAGCTTGGCGGCCTCCTGCGCGTCTTCGAGCGAGACGTCGTCTCCGACGCGGCCCTTGACCAGGGCGCCGTCCTTGAACGGTAGCTGGCCCGAGATGTGGAGCATGCCGTTCGCCAGCACGGTCGGGACATAGGCGGCGACGGGCGCGGCAGCCTGTGGGAGGGTGAGGCCCAGCTCTTCGAGCTTGCGGTCGATACGATCGGTCATGGATAAGGTATCACCACAGCGGTGGGGGATGGGTCAAGTGGGGGGCCGATCCCGCCCGTTCTGCTCCCCTCCCTGGAAGGGAGGGGCTGGGGGTGGGTTGGTTTCCGTATTTATCGGAACGGCCGCGACTGAAGCGAGCCTACCCACCCCCAACCCCTCCCTTTCAGGGAGGGGAGAACGGTGTGTTCGCGGTGATGTGGGAGGCTCAGGCGTCCGCCGGCAAACCAGCCTTGAACCGCGCGGCGATCCAGTCCGCGGCCTCGCGCCAGTCGTCGATCCGGGCGTGAGCCTCGGGCGCCTTCGGCACGGTCACTGCCAGCGTCGGCTCGGAGACCATGTGCAACCGGTGCACCCCCGGCGCGTGCCTGGCGACCGACTCGTGATGCACGGCGAGGTCATCCACGAACACCGTGACCGGCGACCCGTATTCCTCGACCAGCCGCGACACCGGCGTCCCCTTGCCGCCCTGGTTGCACTCGACCCGGTGGACGATGCCGAACTTTGCCAGCTGTTCGATCCGCGGCTGGCGGCATTCGTCCTGGAGGTTGGTCAGGATGACGATGTCCGCCACCCGCGCCAGCCGCTCCAGCGCGTCGACCGCGTGCGGCACCAGCGTCTGGCGGTGCATCTCGGCGGGGAAGAACTCGCCGAGCATCGCCCACATGTCTGCGACGGACGGCGGCGGGCCACCGTCGCGGCGGGTCATCGCGGTCGAGAAATCGCCGTGCTGGATCGCGAAGTCGATGTCGTGACGCTCGTCGAGCCAGACGCCGAAATGCTTGACCATGTGCAGCAGCACTTCGTCGCAATCGCTGATCAGCAGCGGCCTCATGCGTCGAATGCCCCGCGGTCCAGCTTAGCGTGTGCCTGGACCAGCACCTCGGGCTTCACGCCAAGCGATTCCGCGCAGGCGATCAGGTCAGGCTCGTGGTTTTCGAGGAAGCCGAGCGCAGCCGACAAGACCGTCGGATCGCTTGCCCTTGCGCGGAGGTCGTGCGGCTCCAGGCCGGTGACCGACAACAGCCGCATCGCGCGGTCGGGCTCGACCAGCGTCCATACCAGCGCGCGCAGGGCGAGCGCTTCGGCGTCTTCGTTTGAATCGCGGTCGCGCATTGCCTATCGTGCCTTCTTTCCGGATAAGGTGGATCGGTGGCAAAGAAGGTGCTCGTTGTCGAGGACAACGAACTGAACCTCAAACTATTCTGTGACCTGCTGCGCGCGCATCAGTTCGCCGTCGAACCCGTGCGCGACGGCCGCGAAGCCGTCGCACGCGCGCGCGAATTCGTGCCCGACTTGATCATCATGGACATCCAGATGCCGCACGTCACCGGTTACGAGATCATCCTCGAACTGAAGGCGGACGAGGCGTTGAAGGCGATCCCGGTGATGGCGGTGACGGCCTATGCCGGGCGCGAGGACGAGGAGCGGATCCGGGCTGCGGGCGCGGATGCGTACGTGTCCAAGCCGATCAGCCTGGCGCGGTTCATGGATGCGGTGAGGACGCTGGTCTGAAGCAGGAAAGCGCCTCGCGCTACGGCCCGGCATGCCACATCGACCCATAGTCCGGTGCCTTACCCTACTCCCGTTCGTGCTGAGTAGAGACCGAGTAGCTCCGCAAGGAGCGTATCGAGGGCTCGTATCGAAGCATGCGTTCCGCGCGCCAACCTGTCCTTCGATACGCCCTCTCGATACGCCGCCTACGGCGACTACTCGAGGGCTACTCAGGACGAACGGGAGAGGGGGCAAGCGGAAGGGGGAGGGACGAACGGAGGGGTATCACAAACGCCAAAGCCGCGGAGTTACCCGCGGCTTTCCGGATCGTCGGAATCAGACGACGGCATACGCCGCCGACCCGATTACTTGATCTTGGCTTCCTTGAACTCGACATGCTTGCGCACGACGGGATCGTACTTCGAGAAGGAGAGCTTCTCCGTCTTGGTACGGGGGTTCTTCTTGGTGACGTAGAAGAAGCCGGTGTCAGCGGTGCTGAGAAGCTTGATCTTGACGGTGGTCGGCTTGGCCATGAGCCCAAATTCCTATGGCTTGAAAATGCGAAAGCGGCGAACTCATGCCGCCGCTCGATCAGGCTGGGCGCATGGCGGACGCACGGCGCGAAGTCAAGCTTTGCCGCACAGAACGGCGCCCGACGACGCACTTAACTGCGCCTTTACCCGCCTGGGTGCAACGTCCATGCAGAGAAAAGGAGCGGGATCATGGGGCAGGCAGTACGAAACGCAACGGGGCACGTGGCAGCGCGAATCGACGATATGATCGCCGTAAAGGCCGATCTCGCCGCGCGGATCGCGGCGATCGACGTCCGCGCGCCTTACGCCCGGCCCTGCGACATCGCCGCCGAAGTCGATGCGATACGTGTGATCGCGCATAGCAACGGTCTCAACCCCGCAGTCACGGTCGCGCATTTCGTCGATTCGGCATTGTCCCGCGGCGAGCATGGCGCGCTGGTGCATGGCTGGCTCGGCATCCTGCGCGATGCGGTCGGTTGCGAACGCCAGGACGTTCAGGCCTGTCACGCCTTCGCCGCGGCGTGCTCGGTCCGACTGGCCGGATAGCGCATGGATGCGTTGATGGCGGCATTGGTCGCCGCCGCCCTGGCGCAGATCGGTGATCGGACCGCGTGGCTGGCCGCGATCCTGGCGGACCGCCTGCGTCGACCGGGGCTCGTCATCGCCATGGCTGCGCTGGCGGTCTTTGCCGCGAGCAGTTTGGCGGCGGCGCTAGGCACGGTGATCGGCCCGAAGCTCGCGCCTAACGCTCGGCAACTGATGCTCGCGGTCGCCTTGCTGTTGCAGGGCGGCGGCGCGTTTTTCCCGGCCAAGGTTCCCGAACGGCTCGACCAGTGGAAGATCGGCGCGGTCGCGACCGCGTTCCTGGGGCTGTTCATCCTCGCGTTCGGGGACGGCATCCAGTTCATCGCGCTCGCGCTCGCGGCCCGGTCTCCGGTTCCGGCGTTTGCCGCGATCGGCGTCACTCTCGGCTCGCTCGTGGTGATCGTTCCCGCCGCGATGATGGGCGAGACGGCATGGCGCAAATTGCCGCTGAAGACGCTGCGCATCGCGGTCGGCGTGCTGTTCCTGATGATCGGCATCGTCCTCGCGCTCGGCGCGCTACGCCTGGTCTAGACTGGCGCCTCGGTAGGGTTCGTTACGATACTGGAACCAACCACGGCGCGACCGGTTGACCGAGTCCAACTCACTTTGCGGAGGCCGACATGCTGAAACTCGCGGTTACTTGTCTCGTCATCGGCCTCGTGCTGGCGTTACTCGGCTTCGGCGGCGTGGGCGGCGCGTTTATCGGTATCGCCAAGATCCTGTTCTTCATCGCCATCGCGTTGTTCGTGGTCTTCCTCGTGCTCGGCCTGCTCGCCGGCAAGGGGATCAAGAACGCGATCGACTGACGCGGTATTTTGTAGAGCGCATAGACGACCGTCGTCGGAAGCATCAGGTGGCGGTCGTTTCGTCTCTGCATCCCTTCGGCCAGCAAGCGCGTTGAACGGGGATGCATGCTTTCGCCGCCCTGCTCGATTCGCTCACCTACACACGGTCGCGTAACGCCAAGCTGAAGCTGATCGCGGACTATTTGCGTGCGACGCCCGACCCGGATCGGGGCTGGGCGATGGCGGCTCTGACCGGCGATCTCGATCTCAAGGGCGTGAAGTCGGCGGTAATCCGCGGATTGATCGAGGAGCGAGTCGACCCGGTGCTGTTCCGGATGAGCCGCGATTATGTCGGTGACACCGCGGAGACGGTCGCGCTGCTCTGGCCTGAGCCGACTGTTCCGGTCGATCCGACGCCGTTGTCGATCACCGATGTCGTCGAGCGGCTGGCGGCATTGTCGCGTGCCGATGCTCCGGCGGCGTTGGCCGATATGCTCGACCGATCCGATGCCGAGGAGCGGTTCGCGTTGCTCAAGATGGCGACCGGCGCATTGCGGATCGGCGTGTCGGCGCGGTTGGCGAAGACCGCGCTCGCCGATGCGTTCGGGCTCGATGTCGATGCGGTCGAGGAGGTCTGGCACGGGCTCGATGCACCGTATCCGAGTTTGTTCGCCTGGGCGGAAGGGACCGGCGATCAGCCGACGCCAGCGGACGTCCCCGTATTTCGGCCGTTCATGCTCGCGCATGGACTTGAAGACCTGCGCGTCGATCTCGCCGACTATGCTGCCGAGTGGAAGTGGGATGGCATCCGCGTGCAGATCGTCCATGTTGCGGGCGAGACGCGGCTCTATAGCCGGACGGGCGACGATGTGACGGGCAGTTTCCCAGAGATCGCCGCCGCGTTTCGGACGCCGGGGACAGTCGACGGCGAATTGCTGGTGAAGGGCGAGCATCAGGGCGGGACACTGGAGGATGGCGGTGGGGCGGCGAGCTTCAACGCGCTCCAGCAGAGGCTTGGGCGCAAGACCGTGTCGGCGAAGATGCTGGCTGACTATCCGGCGTTCGTTCGGCTCTACGACCTGTTGATCGACGGCGAGGAGGATTTGCGGACGCTGCCGTGGACCGCGCGACGCGCGCGGCTGGAAGCGTTCGTGCCGCAGCTCGACCCGGAGCGGTTCGACTTGAGCGCGGTGATCGAGGCGGACGACTTCACGGCGCTGGAGGCGATCCGTGCGACGTCGCGCGATGCGGCGATCGAAGGGGTGATGCTCAAGCGTCGCGACTCGCCCTATGTCGGCGGACGGCGTGCGGGACTCTGGTACAAGTGGAAGCGCGATCCGCTGACCGCCGATTGCGTGATGATGTACGCGCAGCGCGGGTCGGGGCGGCGGTCGTCTTACTATTCGGACTATACCTTCGGGTGCTGGACCGAGGAGGGCGAACTGCTCCCCGTCGGGAAAGCCTATTCCGGGATCACGGACGAGGAGCTCAAAATGCTCGACAGCTTCGTCCGCAACCATACGCAGAACCGGTTCGGACCCGTTCGCGAGGTCGAGAAGACGCTGGTGCTGGAGATCGCGTTCGATTCGCTGCACGATTCGAAACGCCACAAATCGGGCGTGGCGATGCGCTTTCCGCGGATCGCGCGGATCCGGACTGACAAGCCCGCGGCGGAGGCGGACCGGATCGAGACGCTCAAGCGGATGATCACGTGATCGGCTGATCCCGAAACGGCATCACGTGGTTGCCGGATCGAATTTCGGCGCTATCGCCGCGGTCTGGCCTCGCCATGAGTATTTGGGAGATCCGCATGGACGTTACGCGCATGAAGACCAGACGACGGGTCCGTCGCGGCGCGTGGGTGTTCGGGATCATCTCCGCGATCGTCGTGCTGTTCGTCTACCTTGCCGGCTATTTCGACCGCGACCCGGTGCATGTGTATCCGGCGATCGGTGTGCGGGCGTCGGGCGCGCCGCCGATCGCAGTCGTGAACTTCTCGGGTGATATGGGGCTGCGGTTCCTGCTCGGCGCGTCGACCTCGCGCGGGCTGACCGAGCACGGCATCCCGGTGGTCGGGATCACGACGCCGGCCTTGTTTACGCATCATCGAACGCGGCAGGAGCTCGATGCGATCATCGCGGACGGTGTGCGGACGGCGCTGGCGCGGACGGGGGCGAAGCGGGTCGTGGTGATGGGGCAGTCTTACGGCGCCGACATCGTCCAGACCGGGCTGGCGAACCTGCCGAAGGACCTGCGTCCGCGCGTTGCTGCGATCGTGCTGATCCTGCCGGGGGACACGGTGTTCTATCGCGCCGATCCGTCCAGCCTGCTTTACGATCACGGTACCCCCGACAGCATGGGGGCGACGACCGGCAATCGGCTGACCTGGGCGCCGGTGACGTGCATCTACGGGCTGGAGGAGACGGACAGCCTGTGTCCGCTGCTGACGACCACGAACGCGCGGAAGGTCGGGATGCCGGGGGGGCATAATATCCATCACGATGCGGATGGGTTGCTGCGGCATGTGCTGGCGGCGATCCGTGCGGTCGCGCCGGCGGCTGGACGGGGGTTCTAGCGGAACTCACCATCTACGTAGCGACCCTCTCCAGAGAGACGCGCCTGATTACGCCGTCGTCATCCTGACGAAAGTCAGGATCCAGGGTAAAAGAAGGATAGCTTTCGTGGCTCTGGATCCTGACTTTCGTCAGGATGACGGCGTTCAGATAACAGCGGTGGAGACGGCGTTCAGGAGGCGGTCGGTGCCCTCCATGTTCTCCCGCGAAGGCGGGAGTCCAGTCTGGGCTCCCGCCTTCGCGGGAGAACAACTGTAGAAGGCGCAGTCCCGGCTTAACGCGGCGTTGCGGCGATCTTTATCTCGAAGAGCGTCGGCCAGTATTTGCCCGTTACGAACAGCCGGTCGGCCTTGGCGTCCCAGGCGATCCCGTTGAGCACCGCCTCGCGGTCGGTCGCAGCCACCTCTGCGACTAGCGGGCGGAGGTCGATCACTGCGCCGACCTTGCCGGTCTTGGGATCGATGCGGACCAGGAAGCCGGTGTGCCAGACGTTGGCGAGCAGCGCGCCGTGGACATATTCGAGTTCGTTGATGTCGCGTAACGGCCGGCCGTCGATCGTCACTGCCACGCGCTTGCGTTCTGCCAGAGTGAGCGGATCGCGGAAAATTATGGCGGGGCTGCCGTCGGACTGGAGCAGCGAGACGCCGTCGCTGGTCAGGCCCCAGCCTTCGCCGGTGTAGCGGTTCTGCCCCTTGGGCTTCAGTGTGCGGACGTCCCAGCGATGCGCGATGCCGTCGTGCCAAGTGAGGCTGACGAGCTGGTCCTTCCACAGCGCAAGGCCTTCGCCGAACTGCGCGGGGTCGATTCGCGCCTTGGCGAGAATCTTACCGTCCGCGAGCGACACGCGACGGACGTCGGATTGCCGCTCCTGCCCCGTGCTCTCGTATAGCGCGCCGTCGTGCCAGAGCAGCCCTTCCGTGAACGCGGTGCGATCATGCGGGTAGCGCGCGACGATCGTCGCCGACAGCACCGGCACGCGGGTTTCGGGCGGCCGCTGCGTTTGCGCGGGCGCCGCGGACGACACCAAAGATGATGAAACGAGAACGGCCGATCCCGCCAAAGCAAGACCGGCCGCAATCATTATCCTACCGAACACGGTACGATCAGCGTTCTGAGTCAGTCAGCTGGATCAGCCGCCTGCGCTCAGGTTCACCGCAGCGTACTTGCCGCGACGATCGACTTCGAGCTCGAACTCGAGCTTGTCGCCCTCGTTGAGCGTCGCCATGCCAGCGCGCTCGACGGCCGAGATGTGCACGAATGCGTCAGGCTGTCCGTCGTCGCGCTGGATGAAGCCGAAGCCCTTCATCGCGTTGAAGAACTTGACCGTACCGGTCGCCTTCTCGCCGGTGAGCTGACGCTGTGCGCCACCTGCACCACCGTCACGGTCGCGATCGCCACCACGGGGCGCGCCCGGGCCGGCATCACGGTCACGCGGCGGGCCGCGATCGGTGACGGCCATCGGCTCGCCGTCGATCTTCAGGTCGGTCGCCGAGATACGGCCGCCGCGGTCGACGAGCGTGAAGCCGAGCGGCTGACCCTCTGCGAGCGCGACCATGCCGGCTTGCTCGACAGCGCTGATGTGGACGAACACGTCCTCGCCGCCGTCATCGCGAACGACGAAGCCGAAGCCCTTCTGCGCGTTGAAGAACTTTACGACGCCGGTGCCTTCGCCGACCACTTGGGGAGGCATGCCGCGACCACCGCCGCCGCCGCCACCGCCCGAGAAGCCGCCGCCACCGCCGCCGCGGTAACCACCGCCGCCGCCGCCGCTGCCGCCACCGAAGCTGCTGCCGCCGCCGTAGCTGCTGCCACCGCCGCCACCGTAGCTCGAGCCACCGCCGCCATAGCTGCTGCCGCCGCCGCCGCCGCCGAACCGATCGCCACCGCCGCCGAAGCTGCTGCCGCCGCCGAACTCGTTATCGCCGCCGCCGAAGCTGTCGCGCTTGTCGCGGCCACGCCCGCCACGGTTCCCGCGGCCACCTTTATCGAAACCCATAAGCTCTGTTCGTCTTCCCGGTTCGCCCGCAAATTTCTCAAAACCCTTGTGCCGGACGACGAACGCAGGTTTTCCAGCGCGAAACCTTTTGCGCCTTGAGGACACCCGTAGCGCAAAATACAAGCCGTCGCGAATAGATTCTGATCTTTAGGTGCGCGATTTGGATCGATACTGACGCAAGTGTCGCTTGTAAGCCACGGCTCGTCGCACACGGAGCACGCAGGCCATGTTATCGCCCGATTCGACATCGCTGCCTGTGACTGGGCCATTGAGCGTTCAGTCGCGGACCGCTACGGCCACGGCATGACAGTTCATCTCCACGAAGGCGATATTCCCGCCGACCTGTTCGCGGCCGGTGCCGCGATCGCCGTCGATACCGAGACGATGGGGCTGATCACGCCTCGCGACCGGTTGTGCTTGGTCCAGCTTTCCGATGGCGGGCCCGACGAGCATCTCGTCCGGTTTGCCGCGGGTGCTGGCTATGATGCGCCCAATCTGAAGGCGCTGCTGGCGGATCCGGCGCGGGTGAAACTCTATCATTTCGGGCGATTCGATATCGCCGCGGTCCAGCATTATCTCGGCGTCGTCGCGGCACCGGTGTATTGCACCAAGATCGCCTCGCGCCTGATACGCACCTACACCGATCGCCACGGCCTGAAGGAACTGGTGCGCGAGCTGCTCGGCCAGGATATCTCGAAGCAGCAGCAATCGTCGGATTGGGGCAGCCCCGAACTGTCGGAGGCGCAGAAGGATTACGCGGCGTCCGACGTGCGCTTCCTGCACCGATTGCGCACCGAACTCGACAAGCGGCTGATTCGCGAAGGCCGGATGGAGCTCGCGCAGGCGTGCTTCGACTTCCTGCCGACCCGAGCCGCGCTCGATCTCGCCGGCTGGCCCGAAATCGACATTTTCGCGCACGCTTGATGGACGCGCCCTCCGCCACGGGACTGCCGCCCTCCCCCGTCGCCCGTCGCGTGCGTAGCGCGCGGCAGGACTGGGCCGCGCCCGGTGGCAGCCATGATCGCTTCGTCGCGATCGCCCGCGTCGCGCTGCCAACCGCGATCGGCGTGCTGGCGGCCTTGATGGTCATGGCGCCGCTGACCGCGGGGGGCGATGTGTCGTTCCTGCTCGACAAGAACAAGGTCGACGTCGCGCAGGAGCGGATGAAGATCCAATCGGCGCAATATCGCGGCGAGGATGCCAAGGGCCAGGCGTTCACGCTGGATGCCAAGTCTGCGATCCAGAAGAGTTCGGCCGAACCGATCGTCCAGCTCAATCAGCTCGCCGCACAGATTCAGCTGACCGACGGCCCCGCCAACATCAAGGCGAACACCGGCCGCTACGACATGGATACCGAGAAGGTGCAGCTGTTCGGGCCGCTCAACGCCACCGCAGCCGGCGGCTACGACCTGAAGACGACCAACGCGACGATCGACATGAAGGCACGCACGCTCGAAAGCGGGGGGGCTGCGACCGGCACCGTCCAGCAGGGGACGTTCAGCGCGAACAAGCTGCGCGCGAACCTGGAAGAGCGCACCGTGACGCTCGATGGTAATGCCCGCTTGCGGATCGTACCCAGAGGGCCGAAATAGCCGCCATGCGCGCCACATCATCCTTGCTCGGAGCAGCCGGTTTCGGACTCTCCCTCCTGCTGCTTTCGACGACCGCGGTCGCGCAGCAGCCGCACGATTCGAATGCGCCGATCAATTTCAGCGCGGACCATATCGAATTGCAGGACAAGGCGAACCGCGCCGTGCTGTCCGGCAACGTCGCGGTCAAGCAGGCGGAAATGACGCTGAACTCCGCGCGGATGACGGTGGCGTATACAGGCCAGGTGATCGGCGGAAACCCGCAAGTGTCGCGGCTCGACGCGTCGGGCGGCGTGACGGTGAAGCGCCCCGACCAGACCGCCAAGAGTCAGTATGCGATCTATGATCTCAACAAGCGCGTGATCACGATGCTGGGCGCCGTGACGCTCAACCAGGGCGGCAACGTCGTCAATGGCGGACGGCTGACGATGAACCTCGACACCGGACGCGCGGTGATCGACGGGTCCTCGGTGGGCGGCAGCAGCGGTGCGACCAACGGTGGCGGCACCGTGACGCAGTCGGCCGGCCGGGTCAGCGGCACCTTCTCGGTTCCCAAGCGCAACTGACGCGCAGGCGTGCCGCGGGGGCTTCCCTCCGGCGGCACGCTCATGCATGTTTCCTGCCAACCCGCGACTGCGTAAAGCGTTCGGCAATCTATTCTTGCGAGGCCTGATCCCATGGATGCCACCACGCTACCCCCGATCGAGGTCGTAGAGCCGATCGCCGAGCCGCCCGTCAGCAACGGCTTGCAGGTCGTCTCGATCGCCAAATCCTATGACAAGCGGGTCGTGCTGACCGACGTGTCTGTATCGGTCGGCCGCGGTGAGGTCGTCGGGCTGCTCGGGCCCAACGGCGCGGGCAAGACGACGTGCTTCTATTCGGTGATGGGGCTGGTGAAGCCCGATTCGGGCCGGATCATGCTCGACGGCGAGGACATCACGAAGCTGCCGATGTATCGGCGCGCGATCCTCGGCCTCGGCTATCTGCCGCAGGAAACGTCGATCTTCCGCGGGCTGACGATCGAGAAGAACATCCTCACCGTGCTGGAATTGTCGGAGCCCGACAAGGCGGCGCGCCAGCGGAAACTCGACACGCTGCTGGAGGAGTTCGGGCTGACCCGGCTCCGCGCGGCGCCGGCGATGGCGCTATCGGGCGGCGAGCGGCGGCGTGCGGAAATCGCCCGCGCGCTGGCGGCGGATCCCTCGATCATGCTGCTCGACGAGCCGTTCGCGGGGATCGATCCGATCTCGATCGCCGACATCCGCGATCTGGTGAAGGATCTGAAGCGCCGCGACATCGGCGTGCTGATCACCGACCACAACGTCCGCGAGACGCTCGAGATCGTCGACCGCGCGTACATCATCTATGACGGCCGGGTGCTGTTCTCAGGCTCGCCGGCGGAACTGGTCGCCGACGCAAATGTGCGCCGGCTGTATCTCGGTGAAGGCTTCTCGCTTTAAGCCGATGGACACGCCCCTTTCTCCGTTCGCCCTGAGCGAAGTCGAAGGGCTGCCGCGCGAGCCGGTGCTTCGACTTCGCTCAGCACGAACGGAAGAGGTGTCATGAGCCTCGCCCCTCGCCTGGACATCCGCCAGTCGCAGTCGCTGGTAATGACTCCGCAGCTCCAGCAGGCGATCAAGCTGCTGGCGCTGTCGAACCTGGAGATCGAGGGGTTCATCGCCGAGGAGGTCGAGCGCAACCCGTTGCTCGAAGCCAGCGCCGCCGAGGATAGCGACGCCCCCGACCGCGAACCCGTCGCCGAAGTCCGCGACGAACGCGTCGCCGCCGACGAACTGGTCACGGGCACCGGCGCGGGTGACGAACCGACGCTCGACGTCGACTACGCCACCGAAAGCCACCAGCAGGACAGCGTCGCCGACGGCGGCAGCGGGATGGACGGCGCGCTCTCGATGACCGGCGCGAGCGCGGGCGGCGTCGGTGGCGATGACGGCCCCGATCTCGATGCGTTCGCCGATACCAGCCTCAGCCTCGCGGATCACCTGCTCGCGCAGGCCGGGCCGGCGATCCCCCACGAGGACGCGTTCATCGCCGCGCACCTGATCGACCAGATCGACGAGGCGGGATACCTGACCGTCTCCCTGCTCGACATCGCCAACCGGCTCGGCGTGCCATTGGTGCGCGTGGAGCGCGTGCTGGCGACGATCCAGACGTTCGATCCGACCGGCGTCGGCGCGCGCGATCTGGCCGAATGCCTCGCATTGCAGGCGCGCGAGGCCGATCGCTACGATCCGTGCATCGCGCGCCTGATCGACAATCTCGACCTGCTCGCGCGCGGCGAACTCACGCGGCTGAAACGCATGTGCGACGTCGACGACGAGGACATGGCGGACATGATCCGCGAACTGCGCGGCTATGATCCGAAACCCGGCTGTCGCTACGGCGGCGAGCCTGCGCAGTCGGTGACGCCCGACCTGTTCGTCGCGCGGACGAAAGCCGGCTGGGCGATCGAGATTAACGCCTCCACGCTGCCGCGCGTGCTGGTCAACCGCAGCTATTACACCGAATTGTCGGGCGGGCAGCAGGACAAGGCGTCGAAGGCGTGGCTGTCGGATTGCCTCGCGAGCGCGAACTGGCTGGTGAAGGCGCTCGACCAGCGCCAGCGAACGATCATCAAGGTCGCGACCGAGATCGTGAAGCAGCAGGAGGCGTTTTTCCTGAAGGGCGTCGCCCACCTGCGCCCGCTGACGCTGCGCCAGGTGGCGGACGCGATCGAGATGCACGAATCGACCGTCAGCCGCGTGACGAGCAACAAATACGTGTCGTGCGCGCGCGGGCTGTACGAGCTGAAATACTTCTTCACGAGCGCGATCCAGTCAGCGGACGGCGGCGAGGCGGTGTCGGCGCAGGCGGTGAAATCGGCGATCAAGGCGCTGATAGATACCGAGGGGGCAAAGATCCTGTCGGATGACACGCTGGTCGAGTTGCTCAACGCCAAGGGCTTCGACATCGCGCGGCGGACGGTGGCGAAATACCGTGAGGCGCTCGGGATCGGGAGTTCGGTGCAACGCCGGCGTGCGCGGGCTCTAGAAGGCGGGTGATTCACGCGAAGCATGTCCTGAGCTTCACCGAAGTGGCGCTAAGCCGCCAAGATAAAAGAAGGTTGGTTCGCGCAGAGGCGCAGAGAGCGCGGAGGGTTGCGAACTGGGCTGCTGTCTCGCATTCGCGAGACCATCATCTGATTGCCGCTGGTGCGGAAGCTACGATTATCGACTTTGATACTATCTCCGCGTCCTCTGCGCCTCTGCGCGCAAAACACTTCTTTTTTTGCGCCTTCGCGCCCCTTCGACGAAGCTCAGGACATGCTTCGCGTGAATCATCTCCGCGCCTTCGCGTGAATCAATCGTCCTCGTCCTCGAACCCGACCAATGCCAACGCGCGCGCCTTGATCTGGCGAGTCATGCACCAATGGACCAGCGCGTCTTCGCGGCCGTGCGTGACCCAGACTTCCCGCGGCGCGATCTCGGTCAGTGTCGCGATCAGTTCGTCCCAATCGGCGTGATCGCTGAGGATCAGCGGGAGTTCGACGTTCTTCTGACGTGCGCGGCCGCGCACGCGCATCCAGCCGCTCGCCATCGCGGTGATCGGGTCGGGCAGCCGCCGCGACCAGCGATCGTTGAGCGCGCCCGGTGGACACATCACGACATGCCCGGCCATGTCCGCCTTCTTAGCGTCTGCCACCGGGAGCAGTTCGCCGAGCCTGACGCCGTGTTCCGCATACAGCTCGCACAGGCGTTGCAGCGCGCCGTGGATGTAGATCGGTGCCTCGTGACCGCGCTCACGCAGTTCGGCGATCACGCGTTGCGCCTTGCCGAGTGCATAGGCGCCGACGACGACGCAGCGATCCGGGTTGGCGTGCAGCGCGGCGATCAGCTTGTCGATCTCGTCGCCGGTGTCGGGGTGGCGGAACACCGGCAGGCCGAAGGTGGCTTCGGTGATGAAGACGTCGCATTTGACCGGCTCGAACGGCGTGCAGGTCGGGTCCGCGCGGCGCTTGTAGTCGCCCGAGACGACGATCCGCTCGCCGCGATAGTCGAGCACGATCTGCGCGGAGCCGAGGACATGGCCGGCGGGGACGAAGCCGATATCGACCTCTCCCATCCGAATCGTTTCGCCATACGCGACCGGGTTGCCGGATTGCGGACCGTAGCGCGCGTCCATGATCGCGAGCGTCTCGGGCGTAGCCCAGACCGCCTCGTGGCCACCACGTGCGTGATCGGCGTGGCCGTGCGTGACGAGCGCCTTGGCGGTCGGGATCGAGGGGTCGATCCACGCGGCGATCGGCTTGACGAGGATGCCGTGCGGATGCGGTTCGAGCCAGTCGCCGAGTTTTGCCATGATCAGATAACGCGTGACGCTGGGATGCGGTGCCGTTGATAGCGTACGGCCGCCGAACGGCCTCAATTTGCCGCACCTCCCCAGCCGTCATCCCCGCGCAGGCGGGGATCCAAACGCTTGCCGTTGCGATCTTTCCGATCGGCGAGCCATTATGGATTCCCGCCTCCGCGGGAATGACGGAGTGAAGGCTGGGTCGGACTTTCGGCTAAAGACCGCGACGCCGAACGATCCTCCCCGTCAGGGTGAGGTGGCATCGAAAGTGACGAAGGGAGAGGACACGGGGTCGGAGATTTCGCTTGCCCCCCCCTCCGTCTGGCAAGCCAGCCACCGCCCCCTCCCGGGGGAGGATCGAAAGAGCGAGTCTACCGCCGCCCGCCGACCTTGATCGTCGCCAGGATCGCATTCATCCGCGCCGCCGCGACGGCCTGGGTCGGCGCGTTGCGGCTGGCCGGCGCTGCCGCCTTCACCGCGTACGTCACGCGGTCGATCGCGTAGCAGGCGCCGTTGATGACGCTGCGGAAGTTGGTCGCGTTCACCTGCTGGCTCATCCCCGCGTCGCCATTGGTGTAGACTGTCCAGCGGTGGCCGCCGAGCATCCGGTTCGACAGGCGCCTGGCGCTCCCCGAGACCAGTCCCGCGGTGCCGCACGTCGCCACCACGTCGGCGCTCCGACTGAAGCCGACCTGGATCAGCTCGGTTACTTGCCCCTGGCCGTTGGTCGGCCGGGCGACCTCCCAGAAACGGACGATGCCGACGCCGCGACCGACCGGCGCGCCGTCCCACATCTGCCGCCAGCCACGATTCATAAGCGCGCGGCCGGCGAAATTGCGCGTCGGCGTCAGGCTGGAGGCGTAGGACAATCGGACGATGCCGCCGCCCCCGACGAACGACTTGTCGGCGGCGGTGGCATTGGCGAACGGCAGAAGTGCGAGCAACGGCAGGGGCAGAAGATAACGAAGAAGCGACACCGATCGTCTTTCACAACAGAGCTTTGGCCGAAATGGCGGCCATCGCGCACGCGGTCCATAGCGGTGCGGCGCGACGCCCCCATATGACGCTAATGCGTGAACAGGCCGTGAGCGACCTTCCCTCCCCCTTGGAAAACTGGTTTGTCGCGAGGGGTTGGCGGCCGCGGCGGCATCAGCTCGAGATGCTGGCGGAAGGCCGTGCTGGGCATCATGCGCTGCTGGTGGCGGCGACCGGGGCGGGGAAGACGCTTGCCGGGTTCCTTCCGACGCTTGCCGAGCTGATCGAGGCGCCGACGAGCGGTCTCCACACGCTCTACGTTTCGCCGCTTAAAGCGCTCGCGGTCGACGTGCAGCGCAACCTGCTGACGCCGATCGACGAGATGGGCGTCGATATACGCGTCGAGACGCGGACTGGCGACACGCCCTCCGACCGGAAGGCACGGCAACGGATCAAGCCGCCGCAGATCCTGCTGACGACTCCTGAGTCGCTGTCGCTTCTGCTGAGCTATCCGGACAGCATCACGATGTTCGAGAACCTCCGGACGATCGTCGTGGACGAGGTTCACGCGTTTGCGACCGGCAAGCGCGGCGACCTGCTCTCGCTGTGCATGGCGCGGCTCCAGAAGATTTCGCCGGGGATGCGCCGCGTCGCGCTGTCGGCGACGGTCGCGGATGCTGACGGCTATCGCGCGTGGCTCGCGCCCGATGGCGACATCGACCAGGTCGCGATGGTCCGCGGCGAGCCCGGCGCCGATCCCAACATCGCGATCCTGCTGCCCGAGGGCCGCGTGCCATGGTCGGGGCATTCGGGCCGCTATGCCGCCGCGCAGGTGATGGCCGAGATCGAGGCGCACGAGACCTCGATCGTGTTCTGCAACACGCGAAGCTTGGCGGAACTGATCTTCCAGGATCTGTGGAAAGTAAACTCGGGCAATCTCCCGATCGGCGTCCACCACGGCAGCCTCGCCAAGGAAGCGCGCCGAAAAGTCGAGAACGCGATGGCCGAGGGGAAACTGCGTGCGCTGGTCGCGACGTCGAGCCTTGATCTGGGCGTCGACTGGGGCAACGTCGATTGCGTGATCCAGATGGGGGCGCCCAAGGGATCGTCGCGGCTGTTGCAGCGGATCGGTCGCGCCAACCACCGGCTCGACGAATCGTCGCAGGCGATCGTCGTGCCGGGCAACCGGTTCGAATATCTCGAGGCGCGCGCGGCGCTCGACGCGGTCGAGGCGGGCGAACTCGATGCGGATATCTTCCGCGTCGGTGCGCTCGACGTGCTGGCGCAACACGTGATGGCGTGCGCATGCTCGGCCCCGTTCCACGAAGCTGCGTTGCTCGACGAGATCCGCTCCGCCCTCCCCTATTCCGCGCTGCCGACCGAGACGTTCGAGCGCGTGCTGCACTTCATCAGCGACGGCGGCTATTCGCTGAAGGCGTATGACCGGTTCAAGCGGCTGACCAAGGACGCGGACGGGACGTGGCGCGTCAGCCATCCCAAATTCATCGGCCAGCATCGGCTGAACGCAGGCATCATCGTCGAAGCGACGATGCTCAACGTGCGGTTCGGCAACGGTCGTGTGCTCGGCCGCGTCGAGGAGGCGTTCGCGGCGCAGTTGAGCCACGGCGACACGTTCTTCTTCGCGGGGTTGAGCCTTGAGGTGATGAAGATCGACCTTGAGGATCTGGTCGTGCGCGCGACGTCGAAGCCTGCGCGGATTCCGACCTATGGCGGCAGCCGGATGCCGCTGTCGACCAACCTTGCCGACCGCGTCCGTGGGTTCCTCGCGCATCCCGGCGACTGGGCGCGCTTCCCCGACGACGTCCGCGAATGGCTGGAGATGCAGGCGTATCGATCGGTCATGCCCGAGCCCGGCCAGCTGTTGGTCGAGACGTTCCCGCGCGAGGGGCGGCACTACATGGTCGCGTACAGTTTCGAGGGGTGGAACGCGCACCAGTCGCTCGGCATGCTGATCACGCGGCGGATGGAGACGCAGGGGCTGAAACCGCTTGGCTTCGTCGCCAATGATTATGCGCTGGCGGTGTACGGGCTGGAGAAGATCGTCGATCCGGCGTCGCTGTTCTCGGCTGATATCCTCGAGCATGAGTTCGTCGAATGGGTGCAGCAATCGCATCTGTTGAAGCGCGCCTTCCGCGAGGTGGCGGTGATCGGCGGGCTGGTCGAGCGCCAGCATCCGGGCAAGCGCAAGACCGGCAAACAAGTGACGTTCTCGACCGACCTGATCTACGACGTGCTGCGCAAGTACGAGCCGACGCATCTGTTGCTGGAGGCGGCGTGGGCGGACGCGCGGGCACGGATGACCGATGTCGGACGGCTGGCGTCGTTGCTCGACCGCGCGGCGGCGACGATGGTGCACGTCGATCTGGAGCGGGTAACGCCGCTTGCGGTGCCCGTGCTGACGCTGATCGGGCGCGAGAAGATCTCGACGAACAGCTCGGACGACGCGCTGCTGATCGAGGCGGAGGCGATGATAGCGGATGCGATGCGGCCGGATTGAGCGGCTACGGCTGCCCACGTTGAAAACACCACCCCGGCGAAGGCCGGGGCCCAATTGGAAAGGTGGCCGTAACGGAGCGCTGCCCTCCATTAGCAACCGCCCCCAATTGGGCCCCGGCCTCCGCCGGGGTGGTAGCGTTTGGGAGGGACGTTCGTCCTTAACAACGGTAGTTGCACGCGCGTGAATTCAGGCGCAGCATTTGCAGCATGCACAGGTGGCTAGCCCCTCTACTGCTAGCCATCGCCGCCCAGGCCAGCGCCCAGGACGCAGCGTTCCCGCGCACAAATGCTGCACCCCAGACAAATGCAGCATCCGCAGCAGAGCCCGACCCCGCCACGCTCCTGTTCGGCGACGACGAAACCCGCATGACGGTGCCGGTAACGATCGCCGGCGCCGGCCCTTTTCCCTTCGTCGTCGATACCGGTGCGCAGCGTACCGTCATCGCCCGCGAACTCGCCGCCACGCTCGGCCTTGCCCCAGGCCGGACCGTCCGCGTCACCGGCATGACCGGTTCGGACAGCATTGGCACGGTCATCATCCCCTCGCTCAAGGTGAGCGTGATCGGCAGCGCCGCGATCGAGGCCCCGGCGATCAGCGCGATCAATCTCGGTGCGCGCGGGCTGCTCGGGATCGACACGTTGCAAGATCATGCGGTGACGATCGACTTCGACACGAAGACGATGACCGTTACCCCCTCGCGCAAACGCCAGAATCGCGAACGCGCAGGTCCCGACGAGATCGTGATCAAAGCGCGCAGCCTGTTCGGACAGCTCGTCGTCACCGACGCCTATTGCAACGGCATCCGCATCCGCGTGATCCTCGATACCGGCACGTCCGTGAGCATGGCCAATGGCGCGCTCCGCCGGAAGGTGACGCGCAAGGGACTGGGCCGCGCTGGGCCGTCGCAGTCGGTGTCGCTGACCGGCGTCACCGGCGAAACGGTGGTCGCGGATTACACGACGATTGACCGCGTCACGATCGGCAGCCTTTCGCTCGGCGACGTGCCCGTCGCATTCACTGCGATCGATGCGCCGCCGTTCCGGCAGTTCGGATTGTCCGAGCGTCCCGCGATGCTGCTCGGGATGGATGTGCTGCAGTTGTTTCGCCGCGTCGACATCGATTTCGCCAACCGTGAAGTCAGGCTGGCATTGCCTCGCGGAACGCGTCGTGGCGGCGAGCCGCGGCGCTGAGGTTGCGTAACCGCGCGTTCGCTGCAACTCTCCCCACAGAAACGAACAAGGGGACGACGATGCGCGCGACTGGTTGGCTACTCACGGCGGCGATTCTGACCACACCCGTGACGACGGCGGTTGGGGCACAGGCGCAGTCGCGCCCTGACCAGAAGGCGTTCCTCGGGCTCTACAAGGAACTGGTCGAGACCAACACGACGCTGTCGTCCGGCAGCTGCACGCAGGCCGCGGCGCAGATCGGCGCGCGACTGAAGACGGCGGGCTATGCCGATGCCGACATCACCTATTTCTCGGTGCCCGAGCACCCGAAGGACGGCGGGCTGGTCGCGGTGCTGAAGGGGTCGGACGCGTCGATCAAGCCGATGCTGCTGCTCGCCCATCTCGACGTGGTCGAGGCCAAGCGCGAGGATTGGGTGCGCGATCCGTTCAAGCTGATCGAGGAAGGCGGCTATTATTACGCGCGCGGTACCGTCGACGACAAGGCTCAGGCGGCGATCTGGTCCGACGCGATGATCCGCTTCAAGACGAGCGGGTACAAGCCGAAACGGACGATCAAGCTTGCGCTGACCTGCGGCGAGGAGACGACCTTCGCGTGGAATGGCGCGCAGTATCTGGCGAAGTCGAAGCCCGACCTGATTGCGGCGGAGTTCGCGCTGAACGAGGGCGGCGGCGGGCGGATCGACGACAACGGCAAGCGCCAGCTGCTGGCGATCCAGGTCGGCGAGAAGGCCGCGCAGAACTACACGTTTCTCGCGACCAACCCAGGCGGGCACAGCTCGCAGCCAATCCCCGAGAACGCGATCTACGAGCTCGCCGACGCGGTGAAGGCAGTCCAGGGCTACGAGTTCCCGGTAAAGTTCACCGACACGACCAAGGCGTTCTTCGCGGCGAGTGCGAAGGCGATGCCGGGCGAGATGGGGGATGCGATCACGAAGCTGCTCGCGAACCCCGAGGACAAGACGGCGGATGCGATCGTCAGCCGCGACAAGGCGATGCACTCCACGTTGCGCACGACGTGCGTGGCGACGTTGCTGAATGCGGGTCACGCGGAGAACGCGTTGCCGCAGCGGGCGACGGCCAACATCAACTGCCGGATATTTCCAGGGGAGACGGTGGAGGGCACGCTCGCCAAGTTGAAGGAACTTGCGGGAGCAAAGGTAACGGTGACGGCGAACCAGCCGGTGCGCCCGACCGCGATTCCGCCGACGCTCGATCCGAAAATCATGGGCCCGGTGACGAAGGTCGCGGCGAAGCACTTCCCCGGCCTGCCGATCCTGCCGCTGATGTCGACCGGGGCGACGGACGGCATTTTCTTCGAGGCGATCGGGATCCCGGTCTACGGCGCGCCGGGCGTGTTCATCGACAAGGACATGGGGGGCATTCATGGCCTCAACGAGCGGATCCGGGTGGCGTCATTGTATGACGGCCGCGACTACCTCTTCGACCTGGTGAAGGCGTTTGCGGGGTGATGCCCAAGTCCCTCTCCCCTCCGGGGAGAGGGAGGGAGGAGCCGCAGGCGACGGAAGGGAGAGGGGCGTGAGGCTCGAGACGGTGGCCTACAACGCCCCTCTCCCTTCCCACGGCAAGCGCCGCGGGCCCCTTCCCTCTCCCCGGAGGGGCGAGGGAGCATGCGCTTCCCTTCTTGAAACCGTCCGCCCCACTCTGGGCTTAGACGGTGACCTGTTCGCCTAGCTCGAGCACCTTGCCCGGCGGGATCTTCAGGAAGTCGGTGGGGTCGCTCGCGTTGCGTTGTAGGAACATGAAGATCCGGTCCTGCCACGGCGGCATGCCCTTTTCCGCATCGGGCTTCAGCGTGTTGCGGCCGATGAAGAACGAGGTTCGCATCGGGTCCAGTCCGAGCTGTTCGGTCTTGGTCCCGATCCCCAGGTCGCGCGGCACATCGGGCGACTCCATGAAGCCGTAGGTCAGCACGACGATCGAGAAATTCTCGTCGACGCGTTCCACCTTCGCGCGCGACGCTTCGTCGACGAACGGCCGGTCGGCGGTGCGGATGCTGACGATCAGGTTGCGCTCGTGGAGCACCTTGTTGTGCTTGAGATTGTGCAGCAGCGCACCCGGCGTCGCGTGCGGGTTGCCGGTCAGGAACACCGCTGTCCCCGACACACGTTCGGGCGGACGCTTTTCCAACGCCGAGGCGAGATCGCTGAGCGGGATGCTCTGGCGTTTCTCGAACGCGCTAACGATCTTCTTGCCGCGCACCCAGGTGAAGATGATCAGCCCGATCGCGGCGGCGATGACGAGTGGCACCCAGCCGCCCTCGATCACACGCAGGATGTTGGCGCCGAAGAAGATCAGGTCGAGCGTCAGGAACGGCAGGATCGCCGTCAATGCGAGCGGGCGCGACCAGTTCCAACGGTGGCGGACGACGATGTACGCAAGCAAGGTCGTGACGACCATCGTGCCGGTCACCGCGATGCCGTACGCGGCGGCCATCGCCGACGACGTCTTGAACTGGATCACCAGCACCAGCACGCCGATCAGCAACAGCCAGTTGATCGCGGGCAGGTAGATCTGGCCCGCGAACACCGCCGACGTCTGACGGATGCGCAGCCGCGGCAGCAGGCCGAGCTGGATCGCCTGCTGCGTCAGCGAGAACGCGCCGGTGATCACCGCCTGGCTGGCGATCACGGTCGCGAAGCCGGCGAGGATGATGAGTGGCGCGCGCAGCAATTCGGGCGCCATCAGGAAGAACCAGTCCTGATTGACGAACGGAACACCGCGCGCCGCCGCCTCTTCGAGCTTGGCGAGCGCGAACGCGCCCTGCCCCAGATAGTTGAGCGCGAGCGCCGGAAAGACGAGGAAGAACCAGCCGATTCGAATCGGCAGCCTGCCGAAATGGCCCATGTCGGCGGTCAGCGCTTCGGCGCCGGTGACGGTCAGGAACACCGCGCCGAGCACGAACAGCCCGGTGACGCCGTGCGTCGCGAGGAACGAGACGCCGTAGGTCGGCAGGAACACGCGGACGATCGAGGGCTCGTCGGCGATGTGCCAGATGCCGAGCGCGCCGATCGCCACGAACCAGAGAATGCAGACCGGGCCGAACAGCTTCGACACCTGTGCCGTCCCGCGCGACTGGATCAGGAACAGCGCGATCAGGATGCCGATCGTCAGCGCGCGGACGACGCCTTCGTTGAAGATGTGCGCGGCGCTCGGGATCGTCCGCAGGCCTTCCATAGCCGACAGCACCGACAAGGCGGGCGTGATGATCGCATCGCCGTAGAACAACGACGCGCCCGCCGCGCCGAGCACGATCGCGATCCGCGACCGCACGCCGAGCGCACGACGGGCAAGTGCCGCGAGCGCCAGCACGCCGCCCTCGCCCTGGTTGTCGGCGCGCATCAGGAAGATGACGTATTTGACCGTGACGACGAGGAACAGCGACCAGAGCGCGAGGCTCAGCACGCCGAGGATCTCGGTAGGATCGATGCCGCCCGCCGACGTCTGACCGAGCGCCTCGCGAAACGCATAGAGCGGGCTGGTGCCGATATCGCCGAACACCACGCCAATCGCGCCGACGGTCAGCGCGGCGAGCGCCGGATGCGGGTGGAGATGCGCTGCGGACAAATCCGACGGCGCGCACGCCTGCCCCGCCGAACTATCGGCGGTCGGTTCGGTCACGACGGCAGTTTGCGGTGTTCCGGCTACGGACGTCATGGCGCGAACAGCGCTCCTCCTGAGGGGACGGCGCGCTTTACGCCGATTGCGGGCATGCGCAAGCCCCACCCGGTTCGCGACGATGGCGGCTTGATTCGGTGGGGCGGGGGCGGCATGGCGGGCGGATGGTTCCCTTTTCGTTCGGCGGGCATGCGCTTCTGGCGTTGGCGCAAGGCGCGCTGTTCTGGCCGGAGCGGCGTGCGCTGCTGGTCGCCGACCTGCATTTCGAGAAGGCGAGCTGGTTCGCGAAACGCGGCCAGATGCTGCCGCCCTATGATTCGATCGCGACGCTGGCCGATCTCACCGCGCTGGTCGCCGTGACCGGCGCGCGCGAAGTCTGGTGCCTCGGTGACAGCTTCCACGACAGCGACGGATGCGAGCGTCTGCCGCAACGCGCACAGGACATGCTGCGGGCGATGACCGATGGGACGCGCTGGACGTGGATCACGGGCAATCACGATCCGGCGATCCTCGATCGGTGTGGCGGGGAGGTCGTGGACGAGGTGGTCGTCGACGGGCTGGTACTGCGGCATGAAGCGGACCGGGCGGAAACGCGGCCGGAACTGTCGGGGCATTTCCATCCAAAGCTTCGGTTGCGCGTGCGGGGGAAGCAGGTGGCGCGGCGGTGTTTCGTGGCGACGGCGACTAAGCTGATATTGCCGGCGTTCGGGTCGCTGACTGGCGGGTTGGATGTGGACCATCCGGAGATCGTCCGGGCGGTGGGGGTTGGGGCCGAGGCTATGGTGCCGGTGGCAGACCGGATGCTGCGGTTTCCGGTTGCGGCCTAGATCGTAACCCGAAGTATTTCACCACCCCGGCGAAGGCCGGGGTCCAATTGGAAAGATGGCCGTAACTAGACGCTGCCCTTTATGAGCAACGTCCCCCAATTGGGCACCGGCCTTCGCCGGGGTGGAGGTGAGGTAAAGGTGCCGCCTCAGCTCGAAATCGTCGGGAACGCTGCGCGAAACGCCGCGACCTTCGGCTTGTCCCACATCACGACGTACGGATGCGTCGGGTTCCGGTCGTAGAAATTCTGGTGATACGCCTCGGCCGGATAGAACGTCCCGGTCTCCAGCTTCGTCACGATGGGCCCGGAAAACGCATGCGTGGCACCGAGTTGCGCGATGTAAGCCCGCGCGACCTGCGCCTGGGCGGGCGACTGCGGGAAGATCGCCGAGCGATAGCTGGTGCCGCTGTCGGGTCCCTGACGGTTCAACGTCGTCGGATCATGCGCGATCGAGAAATACACGCGGAGCAGCGTGCCGTAGCTCACCACGCGGGGATCGTAGGCGATCTTGATCGCTTCGGCGTGCTTGGTCGTCTCGGCGGAGACCTGGTCGTAGGTCGCGGTCGCCTTGGTGCCGCCGGCATAGCCGGTCGTGACCGCTTTCACGCCCTTCACATGCTCGAACACCGCTTCCATAGTCCAGAAGCAGCCGCCCGCAAGCACTGCGGTCTGAATACCGGGCGCTGCGGGAAGGTCGGTCTTGACGGCAGGGATGACGACAGCGCGGGCGCCTTGCGCGGTGCCGGTGGCAATAAACGCACCGGCGATACCGATGGCGGAGAGCGTGGCGAGAAGCGGCTTTTTCATGTTTTGATACATGGGGTTGCGCTTGCGCTTCGCTAGGCCGCCGCCGCAGTTATCAGGTGGCGGTTATCGCGCGGTGGCGGAGGCGCTGTGCTCGAAATGGCTGGCGAAGGTCTGGCGGGCTTCGGCAGGCTGCAATGCGAGCAAGCCGATGGCGCCGAGGACGAAACCGCCGCTGAACTGCCAGAAGAAACTCGACTTTACGATGCTGCGCATGATGCGATCCCAATGAAACCCAGTGATGGCGCAGACCGGATAGGTCAGCACCAGTTACGGTCCGGCATGTCGTAGAGATGCCGGCCAACCACAATGTCGTTTTTAGAAACTCTCGATTAACGCGCTGTGGCCGATGCGTTCATCGTGCAGCAGGCATCGCCCGACAGCGTTGCCGGGAGATGTCGCCGCGTGTCCCGATTGTTGCCGGCGTTATTTCAGCGCGGCGCACGCCGTCTGGATGCGCGTGCAGGCCTCGCGGAGCAACGCGTCGGACGTTGCGTAGCTGATCCGGAACGCCGGCGAGAGGCCGAACGCGGCGCCCTGCACCACGGCCACCTTGGCGTCGTCGAGCAGATAGCCGACCATCGCCTCGTCGGTGTCGATCAGGCGGCCGTTCGGCGTCGTCTTGCCGATCAGCTCCGCGAACGACGGGTAGACGTAGAACGCACCCTCCGGCGTCGGGCAGTGCATGCCGTCGATCTCGTTGAGCATCGACACGACCAGATCGCGACGGCCCTGGAAGGCGGTGTTGCGTTCGGCAAGGAACGACTGGTCGCCGTTGAGCGCCGCCACCGCCGCCGCCTGGGCGATCGAGCAGGGGTTCGAGGTCGACTGCGACTGGAGCTTGGCCATCGCCTTGATCAGCCACGGTGCGCCCGCGCCGTAGCCGATCCGCCAGCCGGTCATCGCATAGGCCTTCGAGCAGCCATTGACGGTCAGCGTGCGCTCGAACAGCTCGGGGCAGGCCTCGGCGATGGTCGCGAACTTGAAGCCGTCATAGACGATATGCTCGTACATATCGTCGGCGAAGATCCACACGTGCGGATGCTTCGCGAGCACCGCACCGAGCGCCTTCAGTTCGTCGATCGTATAGCCGGCACCGGTCGGGTTCGACGGCGAGTTGAGGATCACCCACTTGGTCTTCGGCGTGATCGCCGCGTCGAGCGCGGCGGGATCGAGCTTGTAGCCGACCTCTGGCCCCGCCTTGACGATCACCGGCACGCCGCCGGCGAACTGCACGACGTCGGGATAGCTGACCCAGTACGGCGCGGGGATGACGACCTCGTCGCCCGGATCGATCGTCGCGACCATCGCGTTGAACAGGGTGTGCTTGCCGCCGACGTTCACGCTGATCTGATCGGTGGTGTAGGTGAGGTTGTTGTCGCGCGCGAACTTGGCGACAATCGCCTGCTTCAGTTCGATCGTGCCGTCGACGTTGGTGTATTTGGTCTTGCCGTCGCGGATCGCCTGGATCGCAGCCTCTTTGACGAAGTCCGGCGTGTCGAAATCGGGTTCGCCCGCACCAAGCCCGATCACGTCGACACCTGCGCGCTTCAGTTCGAGAACGCGCGAGGTGATCGCGAGCGTCGGCGAGGGGCTGATGCGGCCGAGCGCGGCGGATGCGTGCATGGTGTAACCTTTGCGGTTGTCCGCGAACATCGCCGCGGAATTCGCGGGCGCTATACGCTCCGCGTGGTCGAATTCGCAACCGTAACGATGGCGGGAATGAGCCCGCGGACTGCATTTCCGATGAAGAATCCGGCGGTCAGGTCGGCTCGGGTTAACGGGACTTCGGTTGCGCGGCCCGATTCAAGGAGGTCGGCTCGCAATATCCCGGGGAGCAGGCCATGCCGTAGCGGCGGCGTGACGAGTGCTTCGCCGCGCTGGACAAACAAGGAGGTGAAGCTGCCTTCGGTGAGGAAGCCGTCGGCATCCTCAAACAGCACCTCGAACGTCCCCGCGGCTTTCCGCGCGTCGTCGTAGAAGGCGCGGGCGCTCGTCTTGTGGCGGAGCCGGAAGTCGGTCGCGGCCACCGGCAGCGGAACGATCGCGACAGTCGCTTGCGCAGGCGAGTGCGGGAGCGGCGCCGCTTCGATCGCGATCGCCCCGGAGGGGCTGAGCAACAGGCGGATGCGGCGGGGTCCGCGCAACCGGAAGGTCGCGGCCTGGAGTTCGTTGCGCGCGGTGTGGCGGTCGAAGGTGAAGCCCAAGGCCTGGGCGCTCGCCTTCATCCGCGCGAGATGCGCTTCGAGACGGGTCAGGCCGGCCTCGGGGTCGAACGCCATCGTCTCGATCAGGTCGAAGCGGCGCTGGCCGGCGGTGACGAACGCGCCCTTGGCATGGCACTCGTCCCATTCGGCGTCGCCCACGCTGTCGGCGACGATGCCCGAGCCGAGACTGATCGTCGCCGCGCCGTCCTGGATCGCCAATGTGCGGATGGCGACGTTGAAGATCGCATCGCCGTTCGCGTCGAAACGGCCGATCGCACCGGTGTAGATGCCGCGAACACGCGCGTGCTCGACCTCGGCGATGATCTCCATCGCGCGTTGTTTCGGCGCGCCGGTGATCGATCCGCAGGGGAACAGCGCGGTCAGGACGTCCACCGCGTCGCAATCTGGTTTCAGCGTCGCGGTGACGGTCGAGGTCATCTGGTGGACGGTCGGATAGGTCTCGACGGTGAACAGGTCAGGGACCGCGACCTGCGTGGCGACGCGCGACAGGTCGTTGCGCATCAGGTCGACGATCATGAGGTTCTCGGCGCGCTGCTTCGGGTCGGCGGCGAGTGTTTCGGCGAGCGCACGATCAGCGTCGGGGGTGTCGCCGCGCGGTGCGGTGCCCTTCATCGGGCGGCAGGTGAGCGTGTCGCCATCGAGCGCGAAGAAGAGTTCGGGGGAGAGCGACAGGAAGCGCGTCTCGCCGGTGTCGATCAGCGCACCGTAGCCCGCCTTCGCCTGGCGCCGCAGCCGGGCGTAGAGCGCGAGCGGGTCGCCGACGAACGGCACGGTGGCGGCGAAGGTGAGGTTGGCCTGGTAGATGTCACCCGCCGCGATCAGGTCGAGCACGCGCGACAGGCTGGCGTAGTAGGTGGCGCGGTCGATCAGCGGCTCGGGCGCACCGGTCCACGCGCCGGCTGGGTCGGGGAGGAGGGCGGCAACGTCTTCGGGTGCGATCGTCCGGTACTCGGCGAACAGGCCGAACCAGAGCAGCGGGCCTTCGGTGCGGACGTAGACCGGCCTCGACGCGAGTGCAGCGCCGGCTTCGTAGGTAAGATACCCGGCGGCGTGCAGCCCTTCCTTGCGGGCGTCGCGGAGGGCGTCGAGCGCAGGGCGAATTTCGGCGAGCGTATCGGCGCGGACGATCCGGACGGGATCGCGGTACACTCGCGCCGGAGCGCCTGCCGCGCGGGCGTCATCGAGCAACACGTAGGGCGCGGTCCACATCGCCTTCACTGTTGCACGGGCGATGGGGTAAACCGCAAGCGGCGATTGCTCCAACCGACGCGTCATCCTATTTCCGCGGCATGACAAATCCAGCCACTCCGCCCCTGCGCGCCGCGATCGTGCCGGTCACGCCGATCCAGCAGAACTGCACGCTGCTCTGGTGCACCGCGACGATGAAGGCCGCGGTGATCGATCCAGGCGGCGACCTGCCGCGGATCATGGCGGCGGTCGAACAGGCGGGCGTGACGGTCGAGAAGATCCTGCTGACGCATGGGCATATCGATCATGCCGGCGGGGCGAAGCGGCTGTCGAACGATCTCGGCGTGCCGATCGAGGGGCCGCACGAGGCGGACCGGTTCTGGTTGCAGCGGCTCGATCAGGATGGGCCGAAATACGGGATTTCGGGCGTGAATTTCGAGCCGGACCGGTGGCTGGTCGAGGGCGACACGGTGTCGGTCGGGGATCTCGTGCTCGATGTGTACGAGACGCCGGGGCATACCGAGGGGCATGTGATCTTCCACCACGCGCCGTCGAAGTTCGCGCAGGTGGGGGATGTGCTGTTCCAGGGGTCGGTCGGGCGATCGGACATGCCCGGGGGCAATCACGAGACGCTGGTGAAATCGATCGTCGAGAAGCTGTGGCCGCTGGGGAGCGATACGAACTTTATTCCGGGGCATGGGCCGGCGAGCACGTTCGCGCATGAGCGGGCGACGAATATGTTCGTGAGCGATCGGGCGCTGGCGGGGTAGCGTCCGCTTGCAACCCTAGCTGTTCCCCCGCGGAGGCGGGGGTCCAGGATACCAAGCGGCAACGCCTGTAACCCTGGGCTCCCGCCTTCGCGGGAGAACATGGAGAAGCAGAAGAAGTGCGACCTAGTAGTTACTCCACCCCGGCGAAGGCCGGGGCCCAATTGGGGGACGAAGTTTGGCATAGGCTGCGCTCCGTTACGCCAACCTTTCCAATTGGCCCCCGGCCTTCGCCGGGGTGGTGTTTAGCTGGATGGTCGACCTACTTCCGCTCGCTCGCGCTTTCAGCCCGCACCGACTTGAACTCCGACCCATCGCGCCACTCGGGCCACAACCAGCTGTTCGCCAGCTTCGTGCCGATCGTCTTGAACAGGTCCACGTCCTGTGCGGCGCCGCGCAGGTCCCAGTCCGCACCCCACGCGTCGCACGTCTGATGATAGCATTTCATATAGCCGTCGAGCCACGCCTGCCCCGCGGTCCGGCCGCCCTTGACCAGATCTGGCGCCCCACTGATCGCCATCAACAGCAGCGTCGGCACGCCGCGCCGCGCGACCGAGAAGTGGTCGGCGCGATAGAAGAGCCCGCGTTCGGGGAGCGCTTCGGGGGTTACGACGCGGCCTTGCGCCTTGGCGGCGTCGCCCAGCATGTCCTCGAGGCTGTTCTGCCCGGCGCCGACCAGCATGACGTCCTTTGCGGGGCCCGCCGTTTGGAGGATGTCGAGCGTCAGGTTGGCGACCGTCTTGGCGGCCGGATAGACCGGGTTCACGGCATAGGTCTCCGACCCGAGTAGCCCGCGCTCCTCACCGCTCCACAGCGCGAAGACGAGGCTGCGATCGGTCCGTGGCGCCTTGGCGAAATTGCGCGCGAGTTCGAGGACACCCGCCACGCCGAGACCGTCGTCGTTCGCGCCGGGCCGGATCGTCCGCCCTTGCGCATCGGGGGCGCCGATCCCGTAGGCGTCCCAGTGCGCACCGAACATCACGACTTCGTCCGCGTGCTTGGTGCCCGGCAGTTTCGCCAGCACGTTCTGGCTCACCGCGGTGTCGTGCTTGACCGGCAGGTCGGTGGTGAACGCCTGCTTCAGCGCGACGGGGCGGAAGTCACTGCGCCGCGCCCCCTTGCGCAACGTCACCAGGTCGAGGCCGGATGCGGCGAACAAGCGGGTTGCCGCGCCGCCCTCCAGCCAGCCTTGGAGCATCACCCGCGATTCGGGATCTTTCCGGACGATGTCGTAATTCTCGCCAGCTGGCGCCGTCACCGTGTTCCAGCCGTACCCCGCGCCCGCCGTGTCGTGCACGATCAGCGCGCCGACCGCGCCACGTCGCGCGGCCTCCTCGTATTTATACGTCCAGCGACCGTAATAGGTCATCCGGCGATCGCCGAACTTGCCCTTCGCATCGTCGCCAGCGACCGCCTCGAAATCGGGATCATTGACGAGGAACACCGCCACCTTGCCCTTGAGGTCGAGGCCCTTGAAGTCGTCCCAGCCGCGCTCGGGCGCGCTGACGCCGTAGCCGACGAACACCATCGGCGCGTTGGCGATGGCGACGCGCTCGACCCCGCGGACCGTGCTCAGATAGACATCACGCCCCTGCACTAGCGCGGTATCGCCGGCGCGGACGGTGCCCGAGCCCATCCGGGTGTGGACGAGCGGCACCGGCTGCGTCCAGCTACCGTTCGGGCCGCCGGGTTGCGCCTTCATCGCCTTGAACTGCGCGATCAGCCAGGCGATCGTCTTGGTCTCGCCTGGCGTTCCGGGCGCACGGCCCTCGAACGAGTCGGAGGCGAGCGTCTTAACGTCGGCGGACAACCGCTCTGGCGATACCTGCGCGGCGGCCGGTGACGCGGCCAGCAATGTGGCGGCACCCAATAAGCGAAGCGCGCTCATGCCCGGCCGCCCGACGGCACGACCTGGAAGGTCTTGGCGGCCGGCACGCTGTTCGCCTGATACGCGATCGTCAGCGCCCACCCGGCGAGCACCGCCATCATCGCCCAGGTCGCCAGCGCGCCCCCGGCCCGCGGCACGCTCGACGTCGTGCGGTCCATCCCGAACGCGTGGGCGATTCGCGCGATCACGAACACCGCACCGGCGATCCACAGCCACAGCGTCGATCCGCCGGCGAGCTCGATCAGGCCGATCAGGATCAGGATGAACGGCGCGTATTCGGTGAAGTTGGCGTGCGCGCGCATCCGCGCCTGCAGACGCTGGTTGCCGTCGTCGCCGATCAGCACGTTATCCTTCACGCGCATCGGCACGATTCGGAAGGCGAGCCACAGGTTGACGACGGCGGCAGCCGCGGCGATCGTCAGCGTTACGGGTAATATCACGGCGTTGCCCCTCGAATATCAGGTCTTTTGTCAGCCGCATGCCCTGCCACTCCGGGCGGAAGCTTGCAACGCGGGGTGAAATCGCTATAGCGCCACGCTTCGCGAGCGTCAGGCCGCATGGGTTGCTTCAGGCGGCCGGCATTCTTGTCGGTTGCCTGTGTCCCGTGTCCGGACGTACTCGGAGCCCCGACCTTTAGATTGAACAAGGTGCCGAAATGGCCGTCCCCAAAAGAAAAACCTCGCCCTCCAAGCGCGGCATGCGCCGTGGTCACGACTCGCTCACGATCGCGTCGTTCCAGGAATGCCCCAACTGTGGCGAACTGAAGCGTCCCCACAACCTGTGCGGGTCGTGCGGTCACTATAACGGTCGCGAAATCCTCTCGATCGAGGGCTGAGGCTTCCGTCCGGAACCTCTAACTTGAACGAAGGATAAGCGATGCCCGACAGCGGCTGGATCGCGGTCGATGCGATGGGTGGCGATGACGGGCTGGCAGTGATGCTCGCCGGTGTCGCCCGCGCGCGTCACCAATTCGAGGGCATGCGCTTCCTGCTGGTCGGCGACGAAGCTGCGATTCGCGAGGGGCTCAAGGCTCATCCGAACCTGTCGCAGCATTCGGAGATCGTCCACGCGCCGGAAGTCGTCGGGTCGAGCGACAAGCCGACCCAGGCGATTCGTCGCGCCAAGAAGACCTCGATGGGCATCGCGATCGACCTGGTGAAACAGGGTCGCGCCGCCGCCGCGGTGTCGTCGGGTAACACCGGCGCGCTGATGGCGATGGCGAAGCTGTCGTTGCGGATGCTGCCCGGGATCGATCGGCCGGCACTTGCGGCGCGTCTGCCGACACTGGGCGACACCGACATGGTGATGCTCGACCTCGGCGCGAATACCGAGTGTGATGCGCGCAACCTCGTCCAGTTCGCAATCATGGGCGCCGCCTATGCGCGCACCGCGCTCGACATCCCGCACCCTCGTGTCGCGCTTCTGAATATCGGCAGCGAGGACATGAAGGGTACGGACGAGATTCGCGATGCGGCGGCTCAACTGCGCGCGACGCCGGCCGTGGACATGCAGTTCAACGGCTTCATCGAAGGTGACCGGTTGTCGCGTGGCGAAGTCGACGTGGTCGTGTGCGACGGCTTCTCCGGCAACATCGCGCTGAAGACCGCCGAGGGCACCGCGCGATTCGTCGCCGACCTGCTCAAGCGCGCATTCCGCAGTTCGGTGCGGTCGAAGCTCGGCTTCCTGATCTCGCGGCCCGCGACCGAGTTGCTGCGCGATCATCTCGATCCCAACAATCACAACGGCGCGGTATTCCTCGGGCTCAACGGCATCGTCGTGAAGAGCCACGGCGGCGCCACCGAGCGCGGCGTTGCGACGGCGATCGGGAATGCCGCCAAGATGGTCCGCAACGATCTGGTCCGGCGCATCGCCGACGATCTGGGCAGCGTGGAGAAGGCGGCATGATCCGGTCTGTGGTCATCGGCACCGGCTCCGCCCTGCCCGCGCGCCGCGTCTCCAACGCAGAGCTCGCGGAACAGGTCGACACGAGCGACGAGTGGATCGTCGAGCGCACCGGCATCCGCTTCCGTCACATCGCCGGCGAAGGCGAGACGACCGCGACGCTGGCCGCCGACGCGTGCCGCGCGGCTTTGACCGCGGCTGGGATCGAAGCCGACAGCATCGACCTGATCGTGCTCGCCACCGCGACACCGGACCAGACCTTCCCCGCCAGCGCCACGAAGGTGCAGGCAGTGCTCGGCATCAACGACTGCGTCGCGTTCGACGTCGCCGCGGTCTGCTCGGGCTTCCTGTACGCGGTGCAGGTCGTCGACAGCATGATCCGCAGCGGCGTCGCCAAGCGCGCGCTGGTGATCGGCGCCGAAACGTTCAGCCGCATTCTCGACTGGGAAGACCGGACGACCTGCGTACTGTTCGGTGACGGCGCCGGCGCGATCGTGCTGGAGGCGCAGGATACCGCGGACGACGGCGGTCGCGGCATCCTGACGACCAAGCTGCACGCCGATGGCCGCCACAACGAACTCCTCTATGTCGATGGCGGCGTCTCGACGACCGGGACCGTCGGCAAGCTTCGCATGAAGGGCCGTGAGGTCTTCCGCCACGCTGTGACCAACCTGGCGTCGGTGATGACCGAGTCGCTGGCGATGGCCGGGCTGTCGTCGGACCAGGTCGACTGGGTCGTGCCGCACCAGGCGAACGCCCGGATTCTCGATGCCACCGCGCGCAAACTCGGCCTCGCGCCGGAGAAGGTCGTCGTCACCGTCGACCAGCACGCGAACACCTCGGCAGCCTCGGTTCCACTCGCGTTGGACGTCGCCGTGCGCGACGGACGTGTCCGACAAGGACAGATCGTCGTACTAGAGGCGATGGGCGGCGGGTTCACCTGGGGTGCCGCGGTTATCCGCTTCTAATCCTTTCGAAACATCTCGATTCGCTTGTAGAACAAAAGTTCTTCCGGTCGCTCCCGCGCTTGTGTAGGAGGTTCGCCGAGTGTGGGAGCTTGATGAACATGACGACGGGTACTTTGACGCGGGCCGATCTGGCCGAATCGCTCCACAAGGAGGTCGGGCTGTCGCGCTCGGATTCCTCCAAGATCGTCGAGCAGATCCTGACCGAGATGTGTGGGGCGCTGTCGCAGGGCGAGAACGTCAAGATTTCGGGGTTCGGGACGTTCGTGCTGCGCGACAAGGGTGAGCGCGTCGGCCGCAACCCGAAAACGGGTATCGAGGTGCCGATCGCACCGCGCCGCGTGCTGACGTTCCGCGCCAGCCAGATGATGCGGGAACGCATCGTCGAGGCGGACTGACGCCCGACATGCCTGATACCGACGACGTACTACCCGATGCCGGGGGGCAAAAGGCCAGTGCGGCGTTTCGAACGATCGGTGAACTGTCGCGCGATACCGGCCTGCCGCAGCATATACTGCGCTACTGGGAAACGCGCTTTCCCCAGCTGAAGCCGCTGCAACGCGCGGGCAACCGGCGGTACTACCGTGCCGAGGACGTCGCGCTGGTGCGGCGGATCGACCAGTATCTCAACCGCGAAGGCTATACCGTGCGCGGCGTTCAGCAGTTGCTGGGGTCCGAGAAGCGCGCGCCGGCGATACCTGGTCCGGGCGAGATCGTCGCGCAGGCGGAGTCGCCGATGACCGCGTTGCGCGCGATCCGGGACATGCTTGCCGAGGCGCTCGCGGCGGACTGACATTCTCCCCTCCCTGGAAGGGAGGGGTCGGGGGTGGGTTGGTTTCCACAAGCTCGCACGGCAGTGGCACGAGCCGGCCTACCCACCCCCAGCCCTCCCTTTCAGGGAAGGGGGCTTAGACTACCGCTCGCGCGTTGCGGCGAAGCGAATCTTGGCGTAGCGCTCTGCGATGTAGTTCACTTCCCAGGCGCTCTTGGCGAGGAAGACGGGGTTGCCGTCGCGGTCCTTCGCCATCGCGCCGCGGTTGATCTCCGCGAAGGTCTTGAGTTCGAGCGGGTCTTCCGCCGAGATCCAGCGCGCAGTCTCGTACGGTGCAGGCTCAAGCCCCGCCGCGACCTTGTACTCCGCATCCAGCCGCGAGAGCAGCACTTCAAGCTGGAGCTGGCCGACGACGCCGATGATCCAGTTCGAGCCGATGTCCGGGTAAAACACCTGCGTGACCCCCTCCTCGGCCATATCGTCCAAGGCTTTGCGCAACTGCTTGGTCTTGGTGAAGTCCTTCAGCACCACGCGGCGCAGGATTTCGGGCGCGAAATTGGGCAGGCCGGTGAAGCGGATCGCGGCCTTTTCGCTGAGCGTGTCGCCGACCCGGAGCGTGCCGTGGTTGGGGATGCCGATGATGTCGCCGGGGAACGCCTCGTCCGCGAGCTCGCGGTTCTGCGCGAAGAACAGTATGGGGGAGTGCACTGCGATCGGCTTGCCGTGGCCGGTGGGCGTAAGCTTCATGCCGCGCTTGAACACGCCCGAGCACAGCCGCATGAACGCGATCCGGTCGCGGTGGTTGGGGTCCATGTTCGCCTGCACCTTGAACACGAAGCCGGTGACTTCGGGCTCGTCGGGCGAGACGGGGGCAGGCTCGGCGGGCTGCGCGCGCGGTGGCGGGGCGTAGTCGGCGAGCGCGGCGATCAGTTCGGCGACACCGAAGTCCTTGAGGGCCGAGCCGAAATAGACGGGGGTCAGATTGCCCGCGCGATAGGCCTCGGGGTCGAAGCTCGAATAGCCGCCCTGTGCGAGTTCGGCCTCGTCGTTCAGGCGGATCATCGCTTCGGGGCTGAGGATCTTGGCGAGCTCGGGATCGTCGATGCCGGTGAACGGGATCGCCTTGCCCATGAACTCGCGGCTGTCGCCTTCGGGACGGCTCAGCGTGTTGGCGTAGAGATCGTAGACGCCCTCGAACTCGCCGCCCATCCCGACCGGCCAGCTCATCGGGCAGACGTCGAGCTGGAGCATTTCCGCCACCTCGTCGAGCAGCGAGAACGGGTCGCGGCCCTCGCGGTCGACCTTGTTGACGAAGGTGATGATCGGCACGTTGCGCAGGCGGCAGACCTCGAACAGTTTTCGCGTCTGCGGCTCGATGCCTTTCGCGGCGTCGATCACCATGACGGCCGAGTCGACCGCGGTCAGCGTGCGATACGTGTCCTCGGAGAAGTCTTCGTGGCCCGGCGTGTCGAGCAGGTTGAAGGTGATCCCTTGGCGCTCGAACGTCATCACCGACGAGGTGACCGAGATCCCGCGCTGCTGCTCGATCTTCATCCAGTCGGAGCGCGCGCGGCGGGTCTGGCCGCGCGCCTTCACCTCGCCGGCGAGATGGATCGCGCCGCCGAAATACAGGAGCTTCTCGGTCAGCGTGGTCTTGCCGGCATCGGGATGCGAGATGATCGCGAAGGTGCGGCGGGGAAATTGGGTCATGGCGTGGGTCCGGTGCGCCGAGTCTGGGCTCGGAAGGTAAGGAAGTTCAGGCTACGTGCCGCTCGCAATCCCCTTCCCGCGCGGGACGCGGCGGGATCGGGAGGAGGCGGCATGCAGCGATCATCGCGTGCTATTGGCAGATGCGGGGCGTGTAGGACAGAGGGGGCCTTGATGAGGACCGGTGGCAGGAGCGACTTTGCGCCCCAAACGCAACGCTCTCCCCTCCCTGGAAGGGAGGGGTTGGGGGTGGGTAGGTCAGCTTTGGTCGCAACCGTGCCTTGATGCGGAAACCGACCCACCCCCTGCCCCTCCCTTTCAGGGAGGGGGGTTCGTCAGTGCTCCTGGACCAGCGTCACGCTCATTTCGATGCGCTTCGTACCGCCGGCGGGGATCTCGAACACGCCGGGTTTGTCGCGATAATCGCCGGTATAGCCTTCGGGGTCGGCGATGCCGTGCCAGGGCTCGACGCAGACATAGGCCGCGCCGGGCTTGGTCCAGATGCCGAGCTTGCGCGTGTCCGGGAAGGCGATCTTCAACTGCGGGCCGGTGTTGGCGCCGTAGGTGACCGCGTCGGAATGGATCGGGTCCCAGACCAGCGCATCCTTGGCGAACAGCTCGTCGCGCAGGGCGATGACGCGGTCCTCAACCGGCGAGGGGCGCTCGTCGACCGCGATCTGGCCGTCGGGGCTGATCGCCTTCAGCTTGCCGGGTTCGTCGGCGTCGAACGTGATTCGGTGGTCTGCGCGAGGCTCGCCGTACGGGAGCGGCCACGCAAAGGCGGGGTGGAAGCCGAAGCTTGCCGGCATCGCCGCGTCGGTGCGGTTGTGGATGTGCGCCTCGAGCGTCAGCGTCGCGCCGTCCAACGTGAAGACGATGTCGAGTGCGAACGCGAACGGGTAGGCTTTGCGGGTTTCTTCGCTGTCGGTGAGGCGGAAGGTGGCGGAGCTTTCCGACTGCGCGACGACGTCGAACGTCGAATGGCGGGCGAAGCCGTGCTTCTGCATCGGGTAGGCGGTGCCGTCGAGGCGGATGACGCCTTCGTTCACGACACCGACGACGGGGAAGAGGATCGGGGCGTGACCGGTCCAGAAGGCCGGGTCGGCGTTGGTCATCAGCTCGCGGCCGTCGGCGTCGTGGAGGTGTGTGAGCTCGGCACCGTGCGGGTTGATCTGCGCGATGAGGTGGTCGTTGGCGATCGTGATCAGGTCGGTCATGGGATTCCTTCCGTGAGCTTCAAACGCGCGAGCTTTGAAAACGCTCACCTCACTCCACCTCACCCCACCTCACTCCACCCCGGCGAAGGCCGGGGCCCAATTGGGGGACGGTGATAACGTAGGGCATCGCTCCGTTACACCGGCCTTTCCATTTGGGCCCCGGCCTTCGGCGGGGTGGTGTTTCGGGGAGCGTTATCCCCGCAGGCTCGCGCCCTGCTTGGCTGCCGCGGCGACCACCTTGTCGGCGATCGCCTTGATCTCTTCGTCGGTGAAGCTTTTGGCGGTCGGTTGCAGGACGACCTCGACCGCGACCGACTTATGGCCCTCTTCGACGCCCTGCCCGGTGAACACGTCGAACACGCGGGCCGAGACGATCGCGACCTTGTCGGCGCCCTTTACCGCGCGGACCAGCGTGTCGGTGGCGAGCGCCGCCGGCACGAGGAAGGCGAAGTCGCGGCGGACGGCTTGTAGCGCCGGCGGCGTGTAGGCCGGGCGGGAGAAGCCGGTCGCGCGCTTGGGCGGGATCGCGTCGAGGTAGACTTCGACCGCGGCGACCGCGCCGTCGAGATCAAATGCCTTCAGCACCGACGGATGGAGCATGCCGAAGCTCGCCAGCACCGTCTTCGGCCCGAGGCGAAGCGTGCCCGACTGGCCGGGGTGCCATGCGTCGCCGGCTTCACCCCCTTCGGCTGCGCTCAGGACAGGCATGACTTGCAGGTTGTCGACCGGCGCGGCCGCGGCCGCGAGAAGCGCCAGCGCTTCGGCCTTCGCGTCATACGCGTCGAAGGTCGCCGCTTTCCCATCGCGCCAGCCGCGGGGACGACGGTCGCCGGCGAGGACTACGCCCAGCGTCGCGCGCTCGGCTTCCGCCAGGTAGCGGCGGCCGATCTCGAACAGGCGGACGCTCTGCTGACCACGCTTGAGGTTGCGGCCGGTCGCTGCGAGCAGACCGGGGAGCAGCGAGGGGCGCATGACTTTCAGGTCTTCGCTGATCGGGTTGGCGAGCGTCCAGGCACCGCCGCCGAACGGGGCTGCTTCGGCGTCGGAAAGGAAGCTCCACGTTACCGCCTCGTCGAGCCCTCGGGCCGCCGCCGCGCGACGCGCCCTACGTTCGAGCTTCTGCTCGGGCGTGGCGGTCGGCTTGGCGACGCCGGGCATGCGGGGGAGCGGCGTCGAGGGGATAGTGTCGATGCCCTTGATGCGAACGACTTCCTCGACGAGGTCGGCGGGGCCGTCGACGTCGCGGCGCCAGGTCGGGACCGTTACCGGCCATTTGCCCTCGATCGTCGAGAACAGCGCGTCGCTGAACGCGTCGGCGGACGTGATCGCGCCGATCGTGAAGCCGAGCGACAACAAGGTGCGCGCCTGGCGTTCGGGGGCGACGTGAAGGCCACCGAGGTCTGCACTCAAGCGCGGATCGTAGTGGATCACGCGGGGCTCGAGCGGGGGTTCGCCCGAGCGCGTGACGTCGCTGGCCGTGCCGCCGCAGATGTGGAGGACGAGCGCGGTGGCGATCGCGAGGCCGTCTTCGAGGAACGCCGGATCGACGCCGCGTTCGAAGCGGCTCCGCGCGTCGGAAGTGAGCGTCAGCTTCTGGCCGGTGCGCGCGATGTGGTCGGGATCGAAATAGGCGCATTCGATCAGCACGTCGGTGGTGTCCGCCGAGACGCCCGAATGCTCGCCGCCCATGATGCCGCCGATGTCGTGCACGGCCGCGTCGTCGGCGATGACGGTCATGGTCGCGTCGAGCGTGTAGGTCTTGCCGTTGAGCGCGACGACCTGCTCGCCGTGCTTCGCCTTGCGCGCGACGAGGCCGCCGGAGAGCTTTGCGCGGTCGTAGACATGCAGCGGGCGGCCGAGATCGATCATCAAATAGTTGGTGATGTCGACGAGCGCGGAGATGGGCTTCTGGCCGATCGCGATGAGGCTGCGACGCATCCACTCGGGGGACTCGCCGTTGGTCACGCCGGTGACGGTCTGGGCGAAGAACGCGGGGCAGCCTTCGGGATCCAGGGTCGCGACATCGGGTCCGTCTCCAGCCCCAACTCCGTCATTCCCGCGAAGGCGGGAATCCAACTCACCGTTCGCGCCTGCCGCACCTTGGGTCCCCGCCTCCGCGGGGATGACGGACGGGGTTGGGACGATCAGTGGCGTAAGCATGCCGAGACCGGCGGCGGCGAGGTCGCGTGCGATGCCGCGGACGCCCATGCAGTCCTGCCGGTTGGGCGTGATCGCGACGTCGATGACCGGGTCGGTCAGGCCCGCATAGTCCGGGTACGCGGTGCCGATCGGCGCGTCTTCGGGCAGTTCGATGATGCCGTCGTGATCCTCGCCGAGTTCCAGCTCACGCGTCGAGCACATCATGCCGTTGGATTCGACGCCGCGGATGCTGGCAAGCTTCAGCGTCACGTCGAGGCCGGGGACGTACGCGCCGGGCGCGCCGAACACGCCGACCAGTCCGGCGCGCGCGTTGGGGGCGCCGCAGACGACCTGGAGCGGGCCGTTACCGGCGTCGACCGACAGGATCTGGAGCTTGTCGGCCTGCGGATGGCGTTCGGCGGTGAGCACCTTGGCGATCTTGAACGCGGCGAGCTTCTCGCCGGGGTTCTCGACGCCTTCGACCTCGAGGCCGATGCGGGTCAGCGCTTCGACGATCTGGTCGAGCGTGGCGGTGGTTTCGAGGTGCTGCTTGAGCCAGCTGAGGGTGAACTTCATGCGCCGACTCCGCCGGACAAAGTGGGGACGTCGAGGCTCGAAAAGCCGTAATGCTTGAGCCAGCGGATATCGCCGTCGAAGAACGGGCGGAGGTCGTCCATGCCGTATTTGAGCATGGCGAGGCGGTCGATGCCGCAGCCGAACGCGAAGCCCTGCCATTCGTCGGGGTCGAGCCCGCAGGCTTCGATCACTTTCCGATGGACCATGCCCGAGCCGAGAATCTCCAGCCAGCCATCGGGCTCGGCGCCGCCGACGACGCGCTTGCCCTTCACCAGCGTATAGCCGACGTCGATCTCGACCGAAGGCTCGGTGAACGGGAAGTAGCTGGGGCGCAGGCGAAGCACGATGTCGTCGCGCTCGAAGAACGCCTTCACGAACGTCTCGAGCGTCCACTTCAGGTGGCCGAGCGTGATGCCCTTGTCGATCACGAGGCCCTCGACCTGGTGGAACATCGGCGTGTGCGTCGCGTCGGAGTCCGAGCGGTAGGTGCGGCCGGGGGCGATGATGCGGATCGGGGGTTTCTGGCTCAACATCGTGCGGATCTGGACCGGCGACGTGTGCGTGCGGAGGAGCGAGAAGGTGGTCTTCTCGTCCGCGGTGCCGGCCGCCTTCGCGTCGATCCCCTGCTGGAGGTAGAAGGTGTCGTGCATCGCGCGCGCGGGGTGCGTCTCGGGGATGTTGAGCGCGGTGAAATTGTGCCAGTCGGTCTCGATCTCGGGCCCCGTCGCGACCGCGAAGCCCAGGTCGGCGAAGATCTCGGCGAGTTCGTCCATGACCTGGCTGACCGGGTGGATCGTGCCGGCGGGCGTCGCGTCGGCGGGGAGCGTCATGTCAAGCGTTTCGCTGGCGAGGCGCGCGTCGAGTGCGGCGCGTTCGAGCGTCGCCTTGCGCTCGGCGATGCCGTTGGCCACTGCCTCACGCAGCCCCTGGATCAGCGGGCCCTGCACGAGGCGCTCGTCCGGCGTCATCTTGCCGAGCGTCTTCAGCAGCGCGGTGATCGTGCCCTGCTTGCCGAGCGCCTCGACCCGGCACGCGTCGAGCGCGTCGAGCCCGGATGCGGCGGCGATCGCCGTCAGCATGTGGTCGCGCATCTGGTTCAGGTCTTCGGTCACGTCATACTCCCAGGGCGGGTTCGGTTAGGCGGGGCAGCCCGAGGCCGATACCCAGATCGTCCCAATTTTCGTTGCGCGTTTCGATCAAGTCGATCTTCCACGCTCTTCGCCATTCTTTCAGCCGCTTCTCGCGAACGATCGCGGCCTCCATCGTGTCGAACATCTCGTAATAGGCGAGACGCTTGATGCCGTACCGGCGAGTGAAGCCGGGGATCAACCCCTCTCGGTGCTGAACCAGCCTTGCGAGGAGATTCGAGGTGACGCCGATGTAGAGCGTGCCGTGGCGGCGGGAGTGTAGGATGTAGACGCACGGCTGAAAGGTTTCGCGCATTTCGTGCTCCCCTTGTGCCCGTGTGCCGGATCGTTTGATCCATCATCAACACCCCCGTCATCCCGGCGGACGCCGGGACCCACGGTAGCGGGCCGGGTGATGGTAGCACGTTATCGCCGGGTCCGCCGTAACCATGGGTCCCGGCGTTCGCCGGGATGACGGAGAGGGGGTTGGGACCACGGAAGTTGGATTGCTTGGGTAGTTCGGGAAGCATCTGAACCTCTCGGCACCAGCGCGTTCACTTCGCCCCAAAACGCAGAAAGGGCGCCGGTGGTCTCCCACCGACGCCCTCCCGAAACTCACCTCAGTCGCGAATTACGCGGCCTGGGGGAGCGCCGCCCTCACCTGGGCGACGATCGCGCTGAAGGCTGCGCCCTCGTGCATGGCGATGTCGGCCAGGACCTTCCGGTCGAGTTCGATCCCTGCAAGCTTCACGCCGTGCATAAACTGCGAATACGTCAGACCCTCGGCGCGGACGCCGGCGTTGATGCGCTGGATCCAGAGGCCACGGAACGTGCGCTTCTTAACCTTGCGGTCGCGATATGCGTACTGTCCGGCCTTCTCGACGGCCTGACGGGCGATGCGGATGGTGTTCTTGCGACGGCCATAATAGCCCTTCGCCTGAACCAAAATACGCTTGTGCTTGGCGCGGGTGGTAACACCCCGTTTTACGCGTGCCATTGTCTAATTCCTTCTCAGCTCAACGCAGGCCGTAAGGCGCCCAGGCCTTCACTGCTGCGGTATCGGCCTTCGACAGCAGCTTGGTGCCGCGGTTCTGACGGATGTACTTGCCGTTGTGATGCGCCAGACGGTGACGCTTGCCGGCGACGCCGTGCTTGAGCAGGCCGGTGGCGGTGAGCTTGAAGCGTTTCTTGACGCCGCTCTTGGTCTTCAGCTTGGGCATTTTTATCCTTTCGGTTAACGAAGGAGGACGCTGAAATCGCCGCGGCAGCCCACACTGGCCGGGCGATTCGTAGAACGCGTTCCCTTCGAGGAAGCGGGCCGCATAGACGCAATGATCCGCCATATCAACCGTTGTGGAACTGACGCGGCTGTCGTGCGATAGGCCAAGCATGGACGACAGCCCGACGCAGCCGATCGACGCCCCCTCCCCGGCCTCCCCCCCGGTCGTTGCACCCGTTGATGCGCGGCAACGTCGCAAGCGGCGGATACTGCGTAACATCCTGCTTGGGATCGTCGCGGTCATCGTCGCGATCTGGCTGGTGCTGTACATCACCAAGGGGCGTTTCCTGAAGCATCCGTTCGAGCGTGTCGTCGGCTCGCTCACGCACCGGACGCTGACCGTGCGCGGCGATTTCCAGCTCTATTTCGCGCCGTTCCGCATGAAGTTGTACGCGGAGAATTTCACGCTCTCGAACCCCGACTGGGCGAGCCGGCCAAACCTTTTCCGCGCGGACAAGCTCGACACGCGGATCGCGCCGCTGTCGCTGATCTTCGGCAAGCGGCGGCTGTACTGGCTCGATCTCGTCAACGGCGCGGTCGATCTGGAGTGGAACAAGCCGCATAGCGCCAACACCTGGACGTTCTCCGAGAAGAAGGGCGGCAAGCCGCTCGAGTTTCCGCGGATCGACGTGGCCACGGTGACGGGCACGTCGGTGCGCTATCTCGACCCGCGGATGCGGATCGTCGCGGATCTTAACATCGCCGATATCCGCTCGGTCGACGCGACGATCGGGCGTGCGGTCGGGCTAACCGGCAAGGGGCGGTTGCGCGAGACGCCGTTCACCGTGACCGCGCAACTGCTGTCGCCGGATGCGACTGCCAACCGCGGACAGAACAAGCTGGTTGCGCGGGCGCGGGCGGCGGGGAACATCATCGACGTCGCGGGGACGCTGCCGAGCATCGCCGATGTCGAGAACGTGCCGCTCGCCGTCACCGCGCGCGGCGCCAACCTGTCGACGCTGCTGGGCGTGATCGACGTTGCGATCCCGAACACGCGGACCTACAAACTGCGCGCGCAGCTCATCAAGCAGGGCGACGAATACGCCTTCACGCACCTGCGCGGCTTTGCAGGCCGGACCGATCTTGCGGGCAAGCTGACGATCACCAACGGCGATCGCATCCATCTCGATTCGGTGCTCACGACCAAGAGCCTCGACATCATCGATGCGGCCCCGTTCATCGGCTTCAATCCCGACATCGTCGAATCGAAGGGCGCGGTGGCCGCCGCCGCCGCGACAGGCGCCGCACCACAGCGCCTGCTCCCCGACGGGAACCTGCCGGTCGCGACGATGCAGATCTTCGATGCCGACCTGAAATGGACGATCGGGGTGGTGAAGTCGCGCAACCTGCCGATCTCCAACGTCGACCTGACACTCGATCTTGAGCGCGGTCGGCTGGCACTGTCGCCGCTGACCTTCTCGATGGCGCGCGGCAACGTGGCCTCGGACGTGATCTTCGATACGCGCGCACGGCCGAGTGCGGTCTCGTACGATATCCGCCTCGCACCGACGCCGTTGGGGCGCCTGCTCAAGGGGTATGGCCTGACCGAGGCGGGAACGACCGGCACGATCAAGGGGCGGATCAAACTCGACGGGCGCGGCGATTCGATCCACGACTCTCTCGCCTCGTCGCGGGGGCGAATCGCGTTCGTGCTGCCGTCGGGCGCGCTGTCGGTCCGCAACGTGCAGCTCGCCGAGCTCGATATCGGCACGTTCGCGCAGCGGATGTTCCAAGGCCAGCTCAACGAGCCGGTGCAGATGAATTGCGGACTGATCGGCTTCACCGTGCGCGGCGGCGTGGCGGCGGCGGACCCGATCCTGATCGACACGCGCAAGAACGTGATCGTCGGGCGGGGCGGGTTCAGCTTCCGCAACGAGGCGGTCGATCTCGCATTTCGTGCGGATTCGAAGAAGTTCAGCCTGTTCGCGGGGCAGTCGCCGATCGGGGTCGGCGGCATGTTCGCCGCGCCGAAAATGAACGTGATCTCGAAGGATCTGCTCGCGCGGGTCGGCAGCGGGCTCGGGCTCGCCCTGCTCGCGACGCCGGTCGCGGGGATCCTGGCGTTCGTCGATGTCGGGGATGCGAAGTCGACGGCGTGCGGTCCTGTACTGGCCGGGGCGACGGCGGCGGCGCAGCGGACGACGAAGGGCCAGCCGCGCGACGACGTCGGGCATGGGACGACGGCGAAGGCCGAGGACGGGAAGACGTCTGCGGCGGAGAAGAAGGGGCAGCGGAAAAAGTTTCTCGGGATTTTCTGAGGGGCGCGCGAAACTAGCGCCCCTTCCCTACCTTGCTCGGCACGGGATCAGGCGGACGTCCGGGTCGATGGTTGGACCTGCTTCGACGGCTGGCGTTCCGTATCCATGGGTCCCGGCGTCCGCCGGGATGACGGATGGGGGGTGGTGATGTGGGGACGTTGCGCTTTGCGACGCCGCCCTACTGGTCCCTTCCCGTTTACGGGAGGGATTGGGGGCGGGGTGATCGCGTACTGGCAGGCCCTCCCCTAGCCCCTCCCGCAGGCGGGAGGGGAATCCTTATTCGTGGTCGTGACCGGCGTGATCGTGCCCGTCATCGCGCACCCGGTGCATCGCTTCCAGCACGTCGTCCATCCGCGCCGGGTCGCCGATCGCCAGTACATGGCCTTCGCTCGCCGCGGTCAGGGGGTCGCCATTCCAGTCGCACATCATGCCGCCGGCCCCTTCGACCACCGGCACCAGCGCGGCGAAGTCGTAGATCTTGAGCCCCGACTCGCAGACGACATCGAGATGCCCGCTCGCGAGCAGGCCGTAATTGTAGCAGTCGCCGCCATAGACAGGCCCCTGCCGCGGGTTGCCGCCCGAGATCGCGGCGACGAGCGCGAGGTAATGCGGGACGTCGACCTCGTCGAACAGATGCGGGCTGGTGGTGGCGATCGTCGCGCCTGCCAGTTCGCGGCAGGTGCGCGTGCGGACGGGGACGCCGTTGAGCGTCGTCGGGCGGCCCGCGACACCGACCCAACGTTCGCGCTGGACCGGCTGGTCGATGATCCCGAGCACCGGCCAACCATCCTCGACCAAGGCGATCAACGTCCCGAAGATCGCGCGGCCGACCGTGAAACTGCGCGTGCCGTCGATCGGGTCGAGCACCCATTTGCGATTGGTGACGCCCGGCTTCTCGCCAAACTCCTCGCCGACGATGCCGTCGCCCGAACGTTCGGCGTCTAGCAGCCGGCGCATCGCCGCCTCGGCCTCGCGGTCGGCCCGGGTGACGGGGGATTGGTCGTCCTTGATCTCGACACCGTGCTCGTGGCGGAAATACGGTCGGATGACGTTGCCCGCCGCATCCGCGAGGCGGTGCGCGAGGTCGATATCGGCTTGGGTGACTGGCATGGCCCCTGCCTATCGGCCACAGCCGTCGCGAGCAATGGACGGATCATCCGCGTGCGCGTAGGTCGTTGCAATCCAATCGGAGTATCGTCCATGCGCCTCGTCTCGACTCTCGCCGCCGCCCTGCTTGTCGCAACGCCGGCGTTTGCTGCGCTCGCGCCAGGTGCCAAGGCGCCCGACTTCACGACTCGCGGGGCGATCGCCGGCAAGATCTTCACCGTCCATCTCGCCGAGCAGCTCAAGAAGGGCCCGGTCGTGCTGTACTTCTTCCCCGCCGCCTATACCGGCGGCTGCAACGCCGAAGCACACGCGTTCGCCGAGGCGATCCCCGCGTTCACCAAGGCCGGCGCGACGGTGATCGGCATGTCGGCCGACAATGTCGAGACGCTCAGCAAGTTCTCGGCCGAGAAGTGCGCGGGCAAGTTCGCGGTCGCGAGCGCAGGACCCAACGTGGTCAAGGGCTATGACGTCGCACTCGGCAAGCAAGTGCTGGGCCGCGCCGTGACCAAGCGCACCAGCTACGTCATCGCCAAGGACGGCCGGGTCGCGTTCGTGCATGACGACATGAACCCCGCCGAGCACGTCGCGACGACGTTGGCGGCAGTGGAAAAGCTGACCGGCAAATAGCTGCCGTTCTGGTGACAATATGCTAACGCTTTCGGGTCTATGCCTTTGGTGGGGATGCGGAGGAAGTCATGGGGGACGCGCAAGCGGCCAAGCCGGTATCGGGGGCAGACCCAAGAAACTCGCTGTACGAGCGTATCGGCAGGTTCCTTGATGAGCATCGCCTGAGCCCCGACCCCGCGCATTACCACTTCGCGCATGCCGTTCTGTCGGCGCCCGACCAGCCGCTGGCGATCGCGGTCGCGCGGCTCACCGATGGCGGGGTTCGCCTGAGCCGCAACGATATCGAACGACTCGGCGGCCAGGTCGTCGCCGGCGCCCCGGCGGCGCACCGTCCCGCCTCCGGCCAGGCGTCGGAAGGCGCCGCGGAGACCGGCGTCGACAGCGCGATTTCGCTGGTCGTCGAAACGCAGCACCACGTCGAAGACTTCACGCAGATCATGCGGACGATGCAGGACGAAACGCGGGGCTTCGGCCGCGATCTCGCCAAGAGCGCCGCCGCGATCAAGCAGATCGCCGAGATCGACGAGATCACGCAGATCACCAGCATGATGATCGGCCGGATCCACGAGAGCGAAGTGCGACTCGCCGCCGCCACCGCCGAAGCCGATATCCTGCGCACCAAGCTGGTCGAGGCGCACGACATCGCCCGGCGCGATATGCTGACCGGCCTGCCCAACCGTCGCGCGTTCGAGGAGGCGTTCGCCGAGCGCGACCTCGATGCGGGCCCCTATTGCCTGGCGGTGTGCGACATCGACCGGTTCAAGGGCGTCAACGACCTCCACGGGCACGGCGTCGGCGATCGCGTTCTCATCGCGATCGGACAGGCGTTGTCGAGCGAATGCGCACCGCATCTGGTGGTCCGCCACGGTGGCGAGGAGTTCGCGCTGCTGATCAAGGGCAAAACCCTGTCGGATGCGGCCAAGTTGCTCGATCGTGTTCGCGCGACGGTGGCGGCGAAGCGATACCGCAACCGTGAGACCGACGCGCCGCTGGGAAGCATCACCTTTTCGGCGGGCATCACCGCGATCCATATCGAAGAAACGTCGGGGATCGCGTTCTCGCGGGCCGACCGGCTGCTCTACACGGCCAAGGAACAGGGCCGCGATCGGATCTGCGCCGCCTGATCCCGTAAAATGGTGTGTTTTGCACACGCGATCTGGTGCGATTTCCCAATGCCGCGGCCCGCTCGAGAGAAACCTCAACTAGCACAATGACTTAAGAAACTGGCACAGTGCGTGCAAAGCTTTCGGCATCGGGGGCCGGATGGTCCGAGACCCCGAACAACCGAAGGAAACCACCATGTCGCTCCGTTTCGAAACCGCTCAGCGTATCGCCATCTCGTTCGTCGGCGCACTGTTCTTCGCCGCCGTCGCAATCACCACCGCCGCACCGATCATCCCGATCGCCTGATCGCGATCACGTCTATTCCTCGACAGCGAGACGCGTGCACAGAACGAGACGTCGTTCACGCCACCGCCGCATCCCCGATCGGTCCGACCGGCGCCGCCTGATCGCGCGAATAGGTCCCGATCAACACCCCCGCCGCCAACACATGGCCCGAGATGGCCTCGATCACAGCAGACCGTCCTGGAGTCGCACCTGGATCACCCGCACCTGCACCGACCGCGAACAGCTGAAAGACATAGCGATGCTCGCCGTGCCCGCTCGGCGGATCGGGCGGCAACCAGCCTTCGCGGAAATAGGAATTGCGCCCGACGTCGCGCCCTACCGGATCGCCTGCACCATCGGCGACGATCGCGCCTTCCGCGAGACGGCCAGCATCCGCATCGAGACCCCAGACGATAGCGTGGACCAGCGGTTGCGGTGCCGGCGCGTCGGGGTCCTCGACGATCAGCACCATCGTTGCCGTCCCGGCCGGCGGGTCGCTCCAGACGAGCGGCGGCGACACGCCTTCGCCGTCCAGCGTGAAGTGCGGCGGCAGGCGGCTTTCATGCGCGAACGCCGGGCTGGACAGGTCGATCGACGCGGGCGTGTCGCCGACATCGCCGCAGACCTGCGAGACGGCCAGCTTCTCCTCGCCGGCGCGCAGACCGCTCATCGCCTGACCCAGCCATGCAGGGATATGTTCGAGCATCGGCTCAGCCCTCCGAAGGACAGGTGTCGTCGCGCCGCTCGGGGGCGCCGCCGGCGTACCATTCGCTTTTCGCGCCCATCTTGTCGGCGTCGTGATAGCAGACCTGGGTCTTGCCGCCCTTGGGGTCGACCAGCACGGTCCAGTTGCGATCGCTGCAATTATGCTCCTCGCATCCCCAGGCGGCGATCCGTGTCCCGTCGCCGGTGGTGCCGGCGCGCTTGATCGTGAAGATCGGCGTCTCGGGACCCGTCCGGCCGCGGATCGTCTCGCGCAGCTTGGCATCGCCGACCGCTTCGACCAGCCCGGTCGCGACCTCGGTGCGGTCGAAGAACCCGACGCCGTCGACCGCGTCGTGCGGGTATTTGCCGACATAGGCGGTGATCGGCGTGGTCTGCGCCTGCCCCGGAATCGGCGTCGGTGCGCGCGTCTCGGGTGGCGTGAAGCCGCTCGGCGCGGGCGCGTTCGCCGCATCGTCCTTTTTGCCGCACGCCCCCAGCATGAGCGGCGTCGCGAAAAGTGCGACCGCGATCACCGTCTTGATGGGCATCGTCATGGCATTGTCCTCGTTCGTTACGCATCCAACGCGCTTGCGGGCAAACCGGTTGCGGTCGGAGCCTCCGACGACCACCATGCTCCACATGGTACAGAATCTCGAACGGTTCGTCGTGGCGCAAGCCGGCGTCTACCCGCAGGCGCTCGCCGAATTGCGCGCAGGTGCGAAACGCAGCCACTGGATGTGGTTCGTCTTTCCCCAGATCGCGGGTCTTGGCCACAGCGCGATGGCGCGGACCTACGCGATCGCCTCGGCGGCCGAGGCACGCGGCTATCTTGCGCATCCCGTGCTGGGGCCTCGCCTGATCGAAGCGACCGAAACGGTGACGCGCGCGCATGGTTCGGCGGAGACGATCCTCGGCGGCATCGATGCCGTGAAGCTGCACTCGTCGATGACGCTGTTCGCGCGCGTCGCCGACGATCCGGCGCCGTTTCGCGCCGCGCTCGACCGGTTCTTCGGCGGGGCCGAGGATCCAGCGACGATCGCGTTGCTCGACCAGGACCAGGCGCGATAAGACGGGCGCGATAAGACGGGCGCATGACGAAGTAACCGTGTACCATGACGTCGGGGCGTTCCGCTCCCTGAGGTGTCGTCATGGCGAAGAGCCAGAAGAAGTCGAACAAGGAAGTCCGCAAGCCCAAGGCCGAAAAGGCGCCGAAAGCCAATGCGTCGAACCCGACCAGCAAGGGCAAGGCCGTGGAAATGACCACGCTCAACTAACCTGCGGCGTGCGGCGCTAGGGCTCAAACCCAATCAGTCTATTGATCTGAATGGAGCTTCCTGATTCACAGAGTGTGTGACGATGGAGGCGGTAGATGGCGTTGTTCTGGTT
>NZ_LMLW01000012.1 GCF_001422045.1 Sphingomonas sp. Leaf242 | reverse complement strand
CGCACGCGCGAAGATCCAGCAGACGTTCGGCAAGGCACTGAGCCAGCCGAGCGCAGGCTATGCTTCGCCGGTCAAGCCGCTGCCGGCCGCGGCGATCCCCGCGCTGGTCCGTTCGGACGACGACTGGAACGAGTTCTGATCGACGCTTAGCCGCAAGGCTGAACAGGAAGCCCGCGTCCCCAACCAGGGACGCGGGCTTTCGTGTGTCTGCGGGCTTCGGGGCAGGCACCGCGATCGGCACGCCAAGTCGACCTGAAGAACGCCCGTTTAGGCTCCTCCGTCAGAGGGAAGTGGTCCTACAGGCAGCCCCAGGAGTGAACGGCACGGAGCCCTGGTTACGCGGTGCGCCCGTCGCTTACCGCCCGCTCCGTCAGGCTTCGCCCAGAAGACGACATTCGACACGGCTCGGGCACCTACCAGAACCGGTCATTTGTTCAGATGCTCGCTGACGATCGAAAATCGGCCGGGAGCAGACTGACGGGTTTTTGAGCGATATCCGCCGAGACGCCGATACCAGTTTGTCCAACGCTTGCATTTAACGTTGAACCAATGTTGGTTGGCGAAAGCGCCACGACGGGAAACGACATTGACGGACAATTCAGATCCCAAATTTGCTTTCACGTACGATCGTGTTTTGAGGCCGGCACCGGAAACCATCCTATATCACTATTGCAGTACCCCGACGCTGCTCTCGATCTTGGAGCACGGAAAGCTGCGGTTCAGCGATATCAACATGATGAACGATCCGCGCGAATGGAGATATTGCTACGAGCTGTTTGAGCGGGCAGCCAATGCAGTGCTCGAAATGGTCCCAGATCGCCCGGCGCTTGACGGACTTGATACAAGCTTTTTCGATCGTATCGATGACTATCTGTCGCCCAAGCAGCTTAAAAGTCATCCGGTGATCGCGTGCTTTTCGAGGCGACCAGATGTGCTCAGTCAGTGGCGCGGCTATGCCGATGATGCCAAAGGATGGTCGATCGGATTTCGTGGGCTAGCACTCGATGCCATGCCGGTCACGCTGCTCGAGGTCGTTTACGATCCCGAGCAACAAGTCACAGAGGTCAGTAATTTCCTAGCTGCTATGTACCTGACTTGGCGGGAAAAGGGCAGCGACTTCAAAGACGCCGTGGGGCAAGACGCCGCGTTGCTTGCCAGCCTCATCCACGGCTACAAACATCCATCGTTTGAGGAAGAGCAAGAAGTACGCGCGCTCCATGAATTGCGCGTCGACATCTCAGAGGACGGCTGGGGATTAATTGACGAGGGTGGCACGGCGAATGGCGAAGAGGTTGCGGGCGAAGCAGTAGGCTTCCGCGCCGCCGGATCGGCTGTTGTTGCTTACATTGATCTTCCGTTGCAGCGCGTTGCAGGAGTGGCGATCAGCGAGCTTTGGTTCGGCCCAAGCAATGACAACGGCCCGGGAAACGCGCTCTATCCCTTGACCCGCTACGGGCATCGCGGCGTCGATTTATTTTGGTCAGCCTCAAGCTATCGCGCCTAGCCCGCAGCGCGCTCCAAACCGGACATGCCGGTTTCCTCTCCAAAGCAGACCTAATTCGTCGTAAGGTTTTTGCCGCATTTCGAGCAGCGACGGCGAGGCCATGGATGGCTGATTCCGACGGAGCCAAGCCGCGTTGTGAACGGAGATGTGCCGCACTCGGGACACCGGAAAAGCCACAGGAACGCTGCGCCGTGCGCTAGCCACAGCGCCATTCCCGGCAGGGCTCCAATGAGACCCAAGGTCATGAACGGCCAAAACAGCCAAAGCGGCGAAGTAACGAACACGAGCATCGTCCACCCCGTGAACAGCCATGCTTTGTGGTAGAGCGTCATCGCCTGACCGTAAGTGATAGGGGGTTGGCAACCAATGGCTGCTTTCCCTCAATTTTCACCAAAAGCAGCCGGGCTGCTTCCCTTCCCAATCCGGTCATTTAGCTTACGCCTGCCATATCCTATGACGAGGGAGACTCTGGACGCCGCGATCGGTTTTCGAAAGGCTTGGCGTCGCGTGCGTTCGCAAAAACTGCGGACATGCAAAAGCCCCGGCGTGCGGGGCATGCCGGGGCTTTGACGGCCGGTCGGGTGGATCTCAGCTGGCGGTGAGGCGGATCAGCTTGTCCATCGGCAGTTGCGTGCCGTTGACGCCGAGCGTCACCGAGCCGCCGGCACCGCCGCCGACCACGTCCTGAACAAGGCCGGTGCTGGTGATGCCGACCGGCACCGCCTGGCCGTTCGCATCGATGCCGGTCAGCGACAGCGTGTAGGCGCCGTCCGACGCCTTCGATCCGTTCGCCAGTGTCCCGTCCCAGGCGACGCGGCCGGTCAGCCCGTCGGGCGCGATATCGCGCGTCGCGACGGTCTTGCCCGACGCGTCCGCGAACGTCGCGGTCAGCGTGGTGATCGCGCGGTCGGTCTTGTACCCCCATTGCGCCGGGCCGGTCGACGACAAGCCGGAGACGGGCGTATCGAATGATGCCTGCCGGCCGATGAAGCCCGAGGCCTGCGCCATGTTCTGTGTCGACAGCTGCGTGAGGATCTCCTGCAACGTCGAGGTCTGCTTCGTCGTCTGCTGAACCTGCGTGTATTGCGCGAGCTGTTGCGTGTATTCGGTCGAATCCATCGGCTTCAGCGGATCCTGGTTCTGCATCTGCGTCGTCAGCAGCTTCAGGAACAGGTTGAAGTCGGATGTCGCGCCCGAGACCGTGCCGTTCTTATCCTGCGCGGTCAGGGCGGTGCCGATCGTGGAAACTGTCATGCTGTCATCCTCAGGCCATCAGGTCGATGCGGCCGCGCGGATTGAGCGGTCGCCAAACGGGATCGATGTCGGCGCCGCCATCGGCGTCGGCGTCATCGGAATAATAGGGGCTGGCCGGCTGGTGCTGGCGGGGCTGGCCGTCGGCCGTGCCGTTGCCCCCGCTGCCCGTACCGCCACCGGTTCCGGCGCGCGTATCGAAGCGCAGGCTCTGCTGATCCGCGCGGACGCCGGCATCGCCGAGTGCACGGTTGAGATCCGCGCTGTCGCGGCGCAGCAGGTCGAGCGAGGCGGGATTGTCCGCCGAGACGACCGCGCGCAGGACGCCGTCGTCGTCGAAATGCATCCGCACCTCGATCCGACCCAGGTCGCGCGGGTCGAGCCGGACCGTCATCGCCTCGCCGCCGTCGGTGCGGACGTGACGCGCAATCGCGACGCCCATGTCGTGGCCCATCTGACCGGGGGTGGGCGTGACGGTAACGGTGGCCGTGGCGGGGGTCGGTGTCGACGCGGTGGCGAGCGGCTGGGCGGTTGTCGCGGTCGGTATGCCCTGGGCGTGCAGGGGCGTGACCGCGGACGGCATTGCCGGCGTGGTGTCCGCCTGCTGTCCGACGATCGGGGTACCGGCAGGTAGCGCGTCTGGTTTCGTCAGCGGCGCAAAGGGCGTGGCAGAGTCCGTGGGCTCCGCCTGCGTCAGCGTGCCGGCGTCGGGAGAGGCTGCGATCGAGCGGTGCGCGGTCCGGCCGGCACTTGACGATGGGGGCGTCGCATCGTCGTCGGAGCGGACGTTGGCGCTGACATGATGCGGCCCCGCCATCTGCGCCAAGGCGTCTGCCGGCGGCGTTACGAGGACGGCCGGGGGGGGCGTCGACACGTCGGGTGCCGGCGTCTTCTCTGCGGTGCCCAGGTTTTCGGCATTCGGTGCGGATGAGCGGGCGGCAGTTTCGTCCGGCTCCGTCTGCGTCACGCCGGCTTTCCCGGCGCGTGTCGTTGTGACGGGGCGTCCCGCGATCGTAACGATAGCAGCAGGGACTGCCGCCGTTGGAGCTGGCGTCGTTGCAGCATTGGCGGGCGACGCTGGGGTGGGGACCGGAACCAGCGCGATCGCGGGCGAAGGCTGTGTCGTCGACGGCAGCGTGCGATCAGCCACGGTCTCGTCGTCGGAGGCTGGCGTGTCCTTGACCGCGCCGCGCACCGAAGTCGACGGTGCCGTCGCTGGCGCGATCGGACTCGATTTCGGGGACGGCGGCGAAGCGGTTTTCGACGTCGCTATCGCGGTCGTCGAAGCCGGTCCGGGCGCGAGCTTAGCGGCGGGAGAAGGCGAGGTTGCGTCGCCGGTACCCTCACCCATCGGCGTGGACGGCTTAGCGTCGGCGTTGATTGGCGTCGTTGTTGCGGGCAGCGCGGTCTGCGGTGGTCGATTGCCGATAGTTGCCGCCGCGAGGTCGACGAGTGCAAGTTTGGCGGTCGGCGCAGGCGTAGCGATTGCGGGCGACACGGCTATGTCCGTCGACTCCGTCTTCGGGTCACCCGGTACAGAGGCCACGCCTTGTGTATTCGAAGCGGCCGTTGCCGGGCTGGGCGGGGCAGGGGCCGACAGCGCGCCGAGGGTCGACATCGCGGGCATAGCGGTCGCGAGCCCGTAGGTGTTGGCGATCAGTCGCGGGGCGGGGGGCGACGACGCCGTCGCCGTCTGTGCCAGCACTATCGGTGCGCCACCCGATCGGGCGGCGGCGAAGGGCAGCTGTAGCGTCGCGTCTGGTGTCGTCGCGACACGCGATCCTTGTCCCGTCTTCGTTGGGCCGAACCCCGTTCCGGCGAGTGCCGCGTCGAAGCCTGCGCCGGGCGACGTCGCCGGCCGCTGACCGGCCACCGCGACGGCGTCGAGACCTGGCAACAGGGAGAAGCTCGGCGGGGTCATGCGTATCCTCGACGCGGTGATCGGCGTATCATCGTCTTATTATAGGCGGTTCTCGGACTGTCGGGCGCGGCGGTCACCCGACCACCCCGAGCGAGCGGATGCGGGCTCTCGCGTGGACTTCGTTCTGCGAAAGGACGACGGTGGCGGGGCGGACGCGTTCGATGATCGAGCGGACGAACGGCCGGATCGCCGGATTGGTCAGCAGGCACGGGATCTCGCCCTCGGTCGCGAGCCGGTCGAAGGTCTCGCGGATCGCGGCGAGGAACGCGTGCAGGCTCGACGGCGCCATCGCCAGATGCCGGTCGTCGCCTTGCCCGACCAGGCTTTCGGCGAACGCCTCGTCCCATTCGCCCGACAGCGTGACGATCGGGATCGCTCCTTCGCGTGTCTGCTGCGCGGAGATCTGGCGCGCCAGCCGGCCGCGGACATGCTCGGTCATCTGGGTGATGTTGGCAGTCAACGGTGCCGCCTCGGCGATGCCCTCGAGGATCGTCGGGACGTCGCGGATCGAGATGCCCTCGGCAAGCAGGTTCTGGAGGATGCGCTGCACCCCCGACACGCTGATCTTGGCGGGCACGATATCGGCGACGAGCTTTTCCGACTCCTTGTGGACTTCGTTGAGCAGCTTCTGCGTCTCGGTATAGCTCAGCAGGTCGGCGATATTGTCCTTCACCAGCTCGGTCAGGTGGGTGGTGATGATGGTGCCGCAATCGACCACGGTCAGGCCGCGCATCCCCGCCTCGTCGCGCAGCTCGCGGTCGATCCACAGCGCAGGCAGGCCGAACACGGGTTCGCGCGTCGCTTCGCCGGGCAGCGACAGCGAGTCTTGCGGCGGATTGATCACGAGCAGGCGGTCGAGCCGGATCTCGCCGCGCGCGGCCTCGGTCTCCTTGATGTGGACGACGTATTCGTTCGGCTTCAGCGCCATGTTGTCGAGGATCCGCACCGACGGCAGCACGAAGCCGAAATCGACCGCCATCTGCCGGCGCAGCGCGCGGACCTGGTCGTCGAGCCGGGGCTCGCGGCGTTCGTCGTTGATGATCGGCAGCAGCGCATAGCCGATCTCGATCCGTACCGCGTCGATCGCCAGCGTGCGCGAGATCGGTTCCTCGTCGGGCATCGCGTCCGCGTCCGCCGCGGCCTTGTCCATGCGATCCTGCACCACGCGCGTGCGCGCATCGCGATCGAGCTTGTAGGCTGCCCAGCCACAGGCCGCCGAGAATATCGCGAACGGGATGAACGGCAGGCCGGGGATGATCGCCAGCATCCCCATCATCACCGAGACCATCCCGAACGCCTTCGGATAGCGGCCGAGCTGGTCGCCGAGCGCGGCACCGGTCTTGCCCGCGACGCCGCCCTTCGAGACCAGCAGGCCGGCCGCGATCGAGACGATCAGCGCGGGGATCTGGCTGACGAGGCCATCGCCCACCGTCAGCAGCGTATAGGTGTGGAACGCCTCGCCGAACGGCACGCCGTGGACCGCGACGCCCATGATCAGCCCGACGAAGACGTTGATCGCGGTGATCAGCAACGCCGCGACCGCATCGCCCTTCACGAACTTCGACGCACCATCCATCGCGCCGTAGAATCCGCTTTCGGCTTCGACTTCGGCGCGGCGTTCCTTGGCCTGGCGTTCGTCGATCGTGCCGGCATTGAGGTCGGCGTCGATCGCCATCTGCTTGCCGGGCATCGCGTCGAGGCTGAAGCGCGCGGCGACTTCGGCAATACGCCCGGCGCCCTTGGTGATGACGACGAAATTGATGACGATCAGGATCGCGAAGATGGTGAGGCCGATCACGGTCTCGCCGCCGATCAGGAATTCGCCGAACGCCGCGATCACGCCGCCGGCAGCATGCGATCCCTCATGGCCATGCGCCAGGATCAGCCGCGTCGAGGCGAGGTTGAGCCCGAGCCGGAGCATGGTCGAGATCAGCAGGATCGTCGGGAACGCCGACAGCTGGAGCGGTTTGTCGATGAACAGCGCGGTCATCAGGATCATCACCGACAGGGTGATCGACAGCGCCAAGCCGAGATCGAGCATCCAGCCGGGCATCGGCAGGATCAGCATGCCGATGATCGCGATCACCCCGACCGCGAGCGCCATGTCGCGATTGGCGCCGATGCGCTGCAGGAAATTGGCGATGACTGGCGGCATGGCGATGCGGGTCCGGATCAGATGAGGAGGGAGGCAGGGGGCAGGTAGCGGGCCGGATCAGGTGGTGCCGATCAGGTGGCGGGGATGATCGCGATCCCCGCTTCGACGAAGCTCTTCAGCTTGTTGCGCATCGTCCGGACCGAGATGCCGAGGATTCCCGACGCGGAGGTACGGTTGCCGCGACAGCGTTCGAGCGTCTTGAGGATCAGCGCGCGTTCGACATCCTCGACGGTGTGACCGACGAGGCGGTCGACGCCGGGCGTCGCCTCGTCGGTGGTGCGTGCCAGCCGCGTGCCGTCGGCGAGCACCAGATCGTCGGGACCGACCACCGGGCCGCGCGCGAGCACGGTGGCGCGGTGGACGACATCCTCGAGTTCCTGGACGTTGCACGGCCAGCTGTGGCGCGCGAGCAGGGCGAGCGCGGAGTCGGCGATCGGGCGGACCGCGATCTGTTCCACGCGGGCGGCCTGCTCCGCGAAATGCGCTGCCAGGGCGGGGATATCGCTGACCCGGTCGCGCAGCGGCGGCAGCGCGATCCGCACCGTCCCGAGCCGCGCGGCAAGGTCTGCATGGACCGTCCCGGCGGCGGCGGACACCGCCAGATCGGCGTGCGCGGAGGTGATGATTCGGGTGTCCGCATAGCCCGAGGCGAGCGCGTGCGCGAGCCGGGTCTGCGTGTCGAGCGGCAGGCGATCGACCTCGCGCAAGAACAGCGTGCCGCCGCGTGCCTCGTCGAGCTTGCCCCGCCGCGGCGGCAGGGCGCCACCGGCGGCGCGGCCAAACAGTTCGGCCTCGATCGCGGTCGGCGTGCCGTGCGCGGCATCGACGATCAGGAACCGACCGGTGCGTCCCGAGATGGCGTGGATCGAGCGCGCGAGCATCGTCCGCCCGGTCTTGGGTTCCCCGACGATCGACAAGGCGATCCGGCTCGGTGCGATCGACCAGGCATAGCCGACTGCACGGACGAAGCTCGGGTCCTTGCCGATCAGCGTGCCCGGTGGTGCGGCCGCCGCGTTGGTGAGGATCGCGGCGATCAGCGCGTGGTCGGGTGGCAGCGAAACGTAGTCGCGGGCACCCGCCCGGATCGCAGCCACCGCCTGCTCGGCCTGGACGTCGATCCCGCAGGCGATCACCGGCATCACGAACGCCTCGATGCGGAGGCTGGTGATGAACCCGGCGACATCGGCGGCGACGTCGATCATCACCAGCCCGACGCTGGTCTCGCGCAGGATCGCCAGCGCCGTATCGATATCGTCCGCGATCGAGACGGTCGCACCGTTGTCGCGCGCCATCTGCGCGGCGACCTTCAGCACCGCATCCGCACCGATCAACAGCAGATGGGGGTCGTCGCCGGTGCGGATCACGCGCGATTTTCCTGCTGGAGGATTTCGGTCAGCGTGATGCCGAGCATGTTGTCGATCAGCACCACTTCGCCGCGGGCGATCAGGCGATCGTTGACGAAGATGTCGACCGGCTCGCCGACGCGACGATCGAGTTCGACGACCATCCCGGCCTTCAGCTTGAGCAGGTCGCCGATCAGCATCTTCGATCGGCCGAGGACGGCGTGAACCTTGACCGGCACGTCGAAGACCGCCTGGAGATCGGCATTGCCGGACATCGCCGCGGCGGCGACATCGGCGGGGTCGTCGAACTCCTCGAGGAACGCGACGGGCACGATGTCGTCGGGGTCGGTAAGATGCGGCACGGGGTTGGTCATCTGCGTATCCATCATGCGTTCATCCATTGGCGAATTACGGCGGCGGCTTCGGGCGGGGCCGCGGTGATCGCGTCACCGACCCGGCGAAGCGCGCCGAATTTGACTTGGCCATCGACCTGCGCGAGCGCGATTTCCTCATCGAGCGCGGGGCCGTTGGCTTCGAGCAGCGGGCGCTGGACCCCGCCCGGCACGGCGCCGGACTGGTCGGGCAGCGCGGCCAGCTCCGCGGTCTGCGCGGTGAGCAGGCGCTCCGCCGCGGTGCCGGTTTCGCCGTTCGCCTGCGGCCGGATCATCCGGAGCGCGACCAGCCCGACCCCGGCGATGAGCAACAGCTTGCCCAGCATCCAGAGCTGATCGACGGGCAGCCGTGACAGGAAGCCGGAGTCGGTATCCTTGAGGCTGTCGTCGGCGGCGAACGCCATGCTTTCGATCACGACGCTGTCGCCGCGGGCGGTGTCCGCGCCGACTGCATTCTCGACCAGCCGCGTCAGCCGCTGGATCTGCGCCGCGGGCAGTCCCTTGGCGCCGCCATCGACCATCACCGCGACCGACAGCCGCTTGATCCGGCCGGGCGCGCGGTCGACGACACTGTGCGTCTTGCTGTTGTCGTAGGTCGTATCCTCCGACGTCTCGTCATGCGCTTCGCTGCGGTTGGTCCCGGTGCCGCCGGCCTGGGGCTGCGCGTCGGGGAGCTGCCGGGCGATGCTGGCGCCTTGCGGGGCGGCCTGCGTGTCGGCGTTCTGATCCTTGCCGGAGACCGACACCTGATGCGCGATCACCTGCTTGTCTGGATCGAAGACGTTGGATTCTTCCTGCGTGCGATCGCGGTCGATCTCGGCGGAGACTTCGGCGCGAACCTTGCCCTGGCCGACGATCGGCGCGAGCATCGCCTCGATCTCGTCGCGCATGCCGGATTCGACGGTCGCCTGGCGTTCGTCGATGTCGCTCGATCCCATCGTTCCGGCGTCGCCCGCGCGGGCGAGCAACGCGCCGGTCTGATCGACGATCGAAACGGCTTCGGGCGACAGGTCGGGCACCGAGGACGAGACGAGGTAGCGGATCGACTGGACCGCTTCGGCACCGAGCCGGCCCTTGGTCTTGACGGTGACCGCGGCGCTCGCCTTGGTGGTCTGGGTCGCGAACATCGCGCGATCGGGCATGACGATGTGGACGCGGGCGCGGGAGATGCTTTGCAGCGTCTCCACCGACTTCGCCAGTTCGCCTTCGATCGCGCGCGTCTCGTTCATCTTGGCGCGGCTCGCGGAGACGCCGAACGGCTCCTCCTCGTCGAGCACGTCGTAGCCGATCTTGCCGCCCAGCTTCTCGCCGGCCATGCCCATCCGCAGTTCGGCGAGCTTGTCCTCGGGCGCCATGATCGAGGTCCCGTCGGCCGACAGCTGGAAGGCGACGTTCTGCGCCTTCAGCTTTTCGGCGATCGACTGTGCCGCGCTCGGGTCGAGGTCGGTGTAGAGAAACCCCATTGTCGAGTCGCCGCCGCGCGTTGCAACCACCGCGAGAACGGCGAGCAGCGCAGCAGCGATTCCTCCCATCAGGAGCAGGCGCTGGCGACCGATCTGCCCCAACACTGTCCGTATCTGATCCAAGCGAAACCCCATTCGAAACGGCAGCAATGCCTGATTTCATTATAGGAGAGACGCGAGGCGGCAGTTCTTGCCGGGCGGAAACTTTTGCCGACCGGTGATCGGGCGGTCTGACGTGGCGTCGTCAGGCCGGGCGGTGCGATGATTCGTCATTCCCGCGCAGGCGGGAACCCATACTGGCAGGCTTGCGAGCATGATCGCCAAGACTTGAGCATATGGGTCCCCGCCTCCGCGGGGATGACGAGGACGTTCTGCGACGGATCTACCCACAGACGCTGATTTCGATCCTCCCCCGCCAGGGGGAGGTGGCTGGCGCTTGCCAGACGGAGGGGGAGGACAGGGAAACCTCTGTTCCGTGTCCTCCCCCTCCGACACCTTCGGTGCCACCTCCCCCTGGCGGGGGAGGATGCAGGATTAACCGTCGACGCGTTCCAGGACCGGACCGAGCGCCGCTTCGACGGCGGCGATGCGTGTTGCGGCTTCGAGGACGACGCCGCCGCGGTCCCAGTGGATGTGCGCGTCGCCGATCGCCAGCGCGGCATCGGCGTGGACGGTCAGCGCGAGATGGCGGCGGTCGCCGTTCTGGCGGATCGCCACGAGGCGTTCGATCTCGGGGACCAGATCGGGTGCGACGGCGACACCGATCTCCTGTCCGCGCGCGACCTGTTGCAGCGCGCGGCCGATCGCCGCGTCGATCGCGCCGCCGGGATATTCGACGAGCGCGCGACCGGCGAGCAGCTCCGCGGCGACGATCGCGACCGATGCCGCCTCGCGTGCGGCCTCCTGTGCCACGCTTTCGAGCTCCGCCTCGACCGTCTCGATCGTCGCATGGAGCGCGTCGACCGCGGCGAGCAGCGCGGTATCGCGATCGGACTGCGCCTGGGCGAGGCCTGCGTCGAACCCGTCCGCCCGGGCGACCGCGACGTGGCGGTCGCAATCGGCACGGGCGAGCGCGAGTTCGGCCTCCAGCGTCGCGATCATCAGCTGGAGATCCTCGGTCTCCGCATGCGCGGTACGGAGCGGGACGGCGGTTTCGAACACGCGATCGAACGCGAACGGGCGGATGTGAAAGGCTGCGTCCATGGTCTCAGACGATCATCGCATCGTTGCTCTTCGGATCGACCAGCAGGATATCGCCGCTGTCGGCGAGCTGCTTGGCGAGCCGGACGAGCGCGGTCTGCGCCTCCTCGCAATCGCGCGCGCGGACCGGGCCCATCGCGGCCATGTCCTCGCGCATCAGCTTGGCCGAGCGCTCCGTCATCGTCCCGAGGAACAGCCGGCGGATTTCGTCGGTGGCCCCCTTGAGCGCGAGCGCCATCTGTCGCTTGTCGGCCTGACGGACGATCACCGCGGCAGCCTGCGGGACCAGCCCGCCGAGATCCTCGAACGTGAACATCAGCGCGCGGATCCGCTCGGCGGACTCGGGCGCGTGTTCGTCGAGCGCATAGAGCATCGCCTCTTCGGTCGACCGGTCCATCGCGTTGAACACCTCGGCCATCGCCTCGTGCGGATCGTGGCGTTGCGCGCGCGACAGGTTGTTCATGAACTCGCTGCGCAGCGTCTGCTCGACCTGAAGCAGCACGTCCTTCTGGACGGTCTCCATCCGCAGCATCCGCTGGATGACCTCGGTGGCGATGTCCTGGGGCAATTGCGCGAGTACGCCGGCGGCGTTTTCCGGCTTCAGCTTCGACAGGATGACCGCGACGGTCTGCGGATATTCGTTCTTAAGATAGCGCGCGAGCACCGACTCGCTGACGTTGGACAGCTTGTCCCACATCGTCCGGCCCGCGGGGCCACGGATGTCTTCCATGATCTCGCGGACGCGGTCGGTCGGCAACACACCGTCGAGCAGGCGTTCGGCGGTCTCGTACGAGCCGTGCAGCGCGTTCATGCTGGTGACTTCGCCGGTGAAGCTGACGAGCAGATGCTCGGCGACATGCGACGGCACGCGACCCAGCTGGGCGATCGCCGACGACAGGTCCTTGACCTCCTCGACCGACAATTGATCCCAGATCGGTGCGCCATGCTCCTTGCCGAGGGTCAGCATCAGCGCGGCGGCGCGCTCGATGCCGGAATAGCGCTTGAGTTCGGGCGGTTCGGCCAGCGTCATGGTCCGCGTGTGCTCCAAAAGATCGCGTCGGGAACCGGCCCGTACGCTTCCCCCCTATTATAGGAGAGAGCGATCGATCCGGACGGCGCTCGAAGAGGAAGACATGAGCAATTTCTCGAATGGCCTGATCGGTCTCAGCGTGTTGACGGGCAGCGATGCCTTCTCGGCCTTTGCCGCGTCCAATGCGGCGACGCCGATCGAAACCAAGGCGCAGCGCAAGGCGAAGGCGGCGTTCACCACGCCCGTGACGACGCCGCCCTGGAAGCAGAAGGCCTCGACGCTCAGCGACTCCTCGCAGGTGTCGCTGATCAAGAGCATGAAGACGATCATCGACAAGGCGAGCAGCAGCAGCGCCACCGTGCCCGGCGACGTGCAGACGACCTTCGTGGCGTACAAGGCGCTCGATCGCCTGCGCCTGCTCGCCGAAAGCGCGGCCAAGGACACCACCGCGTCGAGCGAACGCACCAATTTGGAAAAGGCGTTCGCCAAGGGGTTGGCGGATCTCAAGACCTATCTGGGATCGGCGCCGTCGGACAAGATGGACCTGTCGTTCGGCAGCCTCGCACGGCAAGCGCAGACCGTCGGCGTCAAGGCGGCGTCATCGCTGAGCACCGCGACGATCGTCGGCACCGGCGTCAACGACACGCGCACCGCGCCGCTGGCGGGCATGACCGGCAAGGAAATCCTGCGTATCGACCTGTCGCAGCCGGGCGTCTCGGACAGCGTCACGGTCGATCTGTCGGGGACGCCGCAGCCGCCGACGCTCGACAGCGTCGCCGATGCGATCAACGCGAAGATCGCCGCAGTGCCAAAGCGCGATGCGAGCGGCAATGCGGTGCTCGACGACACCGGCAACCCGGTGCCGCGCTGGCCCTCGGTCAAGTTCGTCCCCGCCAAGACCGGCGAAAAATGGACGCTGTCGCTCGAGCGTGCCGGCTTCGAGACGGTGTCGATCGACCAGGTCGGCGCGAGCGATGCGCTGATGGTCGCGAGCGGCGTCACCGAACCCGATACGCCGACCAATACGCGCATATCGCGGTTCGACGATCTGACGACCGACCCGACGCGCAAGACGCTCGGCACGATCAGCGCGGTCGATCGGGCGGCGACCGCGCGGCAGGAGGTCGTCGCTTCGACCGATACGACCGGCAAGGCGAAGGCGACGACGATCTCGGCTGCAGCCAATGCACAGGCGATCGCGACCGACGCGAACGGGTTCAGCTACGTCGTCGGCACGACCGCGGGCGATATCGGCGGAAATCTGTCGCACGGTGCCGACGATCTGTTCCTGACCAAGGTCGACAGCGAAGGCAGCGTCGTCTGGCAACGCAATCTGGGCGCGGCCGGCTCGGCGCAGGGCGCGGCGGTGACGATCGCTCCCGATGGCGGAATCGTCGTGGCGGGGACCGTGACGGGCGGGTTCGACGGCGCCAACAGCGACGGCGACATGATGGTCGCGCGCTATGACGCGTCGGGCGGCGAGACGTTCTCGACCCTGGTCCGCTCGCTCGGCGCGCAATCCGCGACGGCGGTGGCGGTCGGCGCGGATGGCGCGATCTATATCGGCGGTCAGACCGAGGCGAACGGCGGCGATGCGTATCTCGCGCGGCTGGACGCGACCGGCACGCTGAAGGAGACCCGCACGATCGGGGGAGCCGGTGCGGACACGGTCAAGGCGCTGGCGATCTCGGGCGACGGACAGGTGCTCGCGCTGACCAGCGAAAGTGGTCAGGCGACCCTCCACAAACTCGACGCCGGATCGCTGGCTACCGATATCGCGACGCTTGGGCTCGGGCGGGCGGATGCGCGCGCGATCGCGGTCGCGGCGGATGGCACGATCGCAGTCGGTGGCGCGACCGATGCAGCGCTGTCGGGCACGCAGGCGAACGCCACCGGCGCAGGCCGCGATGGCTTCGTCGCCCGGATCGACGCAGGGTTGTCGGGCGCGGCGATCACCTATGTCGCGACCGCTGGCGAGGACCAGGTCGACAGCGTCGCGTTCCTCGGCGGTGAAATCTATGCGGGCGGCCGCACCAATGGGACGCTGGGTACGGCCAAGACCGGGACCACCGACGGCTTCGTCGCGCGGATCGACGCATCGACCGGCGCGATCGGGACGACCAGCCAGTTTGGCGTGATCGGCGCCAAGACCGAATCGGTGCGCGTGTCGGCGATCGCCGGTGGCGACACCGTACTCGGCGCGATCGGCTTGCACCGGGGCACGTTGACGCCGAGCGATTCGGTGACGCTGGAGGCGCAGACCAGCCTGCGCGCCGGGGACGAGTTCTCCGTGCGGATCAACGGCGGCGCGCTGCGCAAGATCGTGATCGGCGACGACGATACGCTGTCTACGCTCGCCGACCGGGTCCGGCAGCTCGTCGGGACGAAGGTCGCGAGCGTCACCACGCCGCTGAAAGGCGTGGGTCGCAATCTCCGTATCGACCTGAAGCCCGGCAACGAGATCGAATTCGTCGCAGGGTCGGCGGGCAAGGACGCGCTCGCCAAGCTCGGTCTCGACGCGCGGCGGATCTCGAGCCCGGCGTCGATTCCGGACGATGCGCCGAAAGTCAGGCCCGGCGGTGCGTTCGCGCTGGGGCTGAACGAGGCGCTCCGGCTCGATACGAAGACCGAGGCGGCCAACGCGCTGTCGCGGATCACGCAGGCGATCTCGTTCGCGCAGTCCGCGTATCGATCGCTCTATTGGGACGATACCAAGGCGTTGCTCGCGGACACCGGCGTGTCGAACGGGCGCAAGCCGGGCTCGACCGCGATCGAGCAGGCGCAACTCGGCAATTATCAAGCCGCGCTGACCCGGTTGTCGGGCGGTTCGTCAAGCTACACGGGATTCTAGACATGGGCGTTCCCTCGATCCTCGCCGGCATCACGCGCGAGATGAAGCATCTGGCGGACCGGCAGCGCGTCATCGCGCAGAACATCGCCAATTCGGAGACACCTGGCTTCAAGGCGCGCGACGTCGCGGCGCCCGATTTCTCCGAACTGCTCGCGCAGCAGACCGGCGGGCGCAGCGGCAGCCCGAGCGTCGCGCGTCCGCGCGTGATGCTGACCGGGGCGATGAGCGCGCTGGGTGCGCGCGCGCCTCGAGGTAGCGGGGGGATCCAGCTCGATCACGACGTCAGCGAAACCAAGCCCGACGGCAACAACGTGACGGTCGAGGATCAACTGCTGAAGATGGGGCAGATCCAGGCCGACTTTACGGCGATGACCAATCTCTACCGCAAGCAGCAGTCGCTCCTGAAGACCGCACTGGGCCGTAGCGGCGGCTGAACTGCACGAGATTTAATCTGGAGCCATGGGACTCGCTGCATTTCGTCATGCCGGCCCTTCGGCTACGCTCAGGAGAGCTCGTTCCGGGATCCTTGGTTCCGCGAATCTGTAGATTTTGGTTTGCGAAACGGCGGACCACGGAACGAGTCGACATTTATCCCCCTCCGATATGGGACATCTCGTCATCCCCGCGGAGGCGGGGACCCAGATGCTCAAACGGTCGCAATCATGCTGCAAGGTTTGCCAGTATGGCTTCCCGCCTGCGCGGGAATGACTGATGCATGGTCCAAGAGGCTAACCGCCGCATACGTCTAGGGTGAAGGAGCGGTATCGAGCTGTAGCGCGCTCGAAACGATGAGCCCCGATCCGTCCTAGACGTGATACGCCGCGATCACCGCGACGGCATCGGCGGGGGCGAGCGTGTCGAGCGCGACCGAGTCCGCCGGATCGAGGCCGTGCGCGGTCATCGCACCCCTCGGATCCAGCGAGACCGCCATCAGGCGGTGGCCTTCGCCCGATTTGACGAGTGCGATTCCGCCAGCTTGCGGATAGCGGTCCGGATCGACGATCACCGTCGCGTGTCCGGGCAGTCCGCTGCCGAGCGGGGCGCGGCCGACGCGGAGGCCGAACGCACGCGGCCCGGCGAAACTGGGCAACTCGACGGTGGCGCCGGTCGGCTGCATCGCGATCGCGCCGTCGGGCAGCGGCACGCCGTAGACCGTCGCGAGCCGGACCGAGGCGCCGACCGTCTGACCAGATGGCAATGCACTCCGGACGCTGGCCGGCGCGACAGGCGCGGAAATGCGTTCGGCGTGGGCAAGCTCCTGACGGAGCGCGGCGATGCGTTGCCGGGTCCGTGCCCTGCGATCCTCAGGGTCGCCGATCTCGTGCAGGAACTGGTCGAGCGCACCGCAGGCGTGCATCTGGTCGAGATGCGCGCGCAACGCGGTCTCGTCGGCGACGTGGAAGAACCGGCACAGCGAGGCGATTGTCGGTGCGCCCCAGCGAAGCAGGCCCTTCTGCGCGTTTTCGAGCCGCGACAGGATGACCGGCGCGATCCCGAAGTCGGAATCGATGACTGCGGGCGATAGCGTCGGGTCGCCGGCGCGCGTGGCGCGGATCGCCGCGGCCAGCGCGACCGCGGTCTCCGCTTCGCGCTGGTCGTCGAGCACCGCCGTATCGGCGAACGGGGCAAACCAGGTTTCGAGGTCGAACTGCGGCGATTGCACGTCGATCAGCAGATCTTCGGGCTCGACGTCCAGCGTTCCCGCGATCCGGACGAGTTCGATGGCGCGCGGGAAAACCTCGCCACGCTCGATCTTCGACAGGCGGATATACGGGATTTCGGGGATCGACCCTGCAAAGGCGAGGAGCTTGGGATGGCCGCGCTTCAGGCGATGGTCGCGCACACGATTGGGAAATACGACCGAACGATAGCGGTCGGCGACGATAACGCTTCCGCCGGTTCCGCCATGCGCCAGGACATCGGCAGCCAACGGCTTCGAATGCCCCTTACGCGGCCGATCCTGCCGAGTGAGGACGGTCACTCACGCTGCTCCACTGTTCAATTCCCCTATACGTCATCTTCCTATCAAGAATTACGGATCGATGACAACGGAAACGCAGCGGTATAGGATGTATCAAAGCGGGATATCGGACCGGTCGAGTGTCGGATCAGTTGAGTGGGGCGTAAAGACGGTCGGCGGCCATCAGCGTCCAGATGCTGTCGGGTGCTGGCGGAATGATGGCGACGGCCGTACCGCGCCGATCCGCGGCGGCGATCAGCGCGCTTGCGTCGCGCGGTGGCCGCCCCGTCATCAGGACCACGCCCGTTCCGTCGGTGACGATACAGGAGAAGGCGGCGCCGTGGCGTGCTGTCCGGATCGCGGCCAGTCGAGCGAACAATACGATGGAGGCTCGCTCGAGCGTGGCTACAGCGGGACCGAGAAGATGATCCGGGCGAGCGCATCGCGGATCGCGGTAGGGGACGAGGGTCTCGTCCCATAATGTGAGGACAAGCGCGCCCTCGCTGGTGTGGGCCGGTAGTGCCAGCGTCAACAGGACCGCACCCTGGCACTGCATCAATCCCGATCCGATCAACGCAATATCGCGGGCGGCACGGATCAGCCGTTCGTCGATGTCGGATGGACTGTCGATGGCCAGCAAATCCGTCATATCGTGCACCGGCATCTAAACCTCCCGTAAACCTTGTTCTATTTTAGGAGGGTTTAGGATGCCTGTGGCGCGGACGACACAAACTATCTTGGGCATGCCGAAAAAGCGTGGCCGGCGCGCTGTCGCCGGCCAGCGTCAGATTACAGCGCGACCGACCCGATAGATTCGCGGCGGGGGCGTGCTGGAACGGGCGTCGACAGTGCTGCGGCGAACCGTGGCGTGCGATCCGCCATTTCGGCGATCGCCGCGGTGGCGCGCTTGGCGACCTGGCGAGTCCGCTCGCGGACCGCCTCGTCGTCGATCCGGGCGTCCTGCTCGGCATCCTCGGACAGGCGGCGTTCGATCGCCTCGCGGTGGAGCGCGATCTTGGCCTCCAGTGCGGCGAGGTCCGAAGGATCGATCGGATGGACGGACGAGCGCAGGCGCGGCCCGGCGATCTCGCGTGCACGCTCCGGAGTCGCCTTGCGGGCGCGACGTGCGAGCTGATCGGTGCCGACGTCGCGCAGGTGATCGACGTAATCCTCGATCAGCTTGGTCCGCGTGAGCGTCGCCATGTGCGCGGATGCGCCCGACTCCGTCAGCTCCACCGCATTTTCGTCCATGATCATCGTCTCGAGCGTCATGTCCTCGCCATCGGCGTTCGACATCACGGCATGGAGCGACACGGTCGCGGCCGAGACCTTCTTCGCCGAGGGGCGCTGATCGGTCATCAGGCGGAAGCGGAGGCCCTGGAGCTCACCGCGGAGCTGCCAGTTCACGAAGGTCGTGAACTGCGCCTTGGTCGGGTCATAGCCCTGGATCGCACGGTGCACGCCGATCGCGCAGCACTGCTCGGCGTCCTCCCAATGCGAGACCAGCCCGTATTGGCGGATGAAGTGGCGGATGCGCGGGGCGATGAGCTTCAGGATCCCGGCAAACGCGCGGTCGCCATACACGCGCTGGCGGTTGGTCATCGCTGCGCCATCGGCCGGTGTGTTTTCGATAACGATTGCGACGGCGGCCTCTAGCGCGGCGGTGATCTTAGACATTGGTAGTCCCCAAACCTCGGTCGCTACAGCGCTTCCGAACAATCTCCTTTTGGGGTCAATTAGTTAACATCCTGTATCTCCCATATAGGATGTAATTGGATTGTACGGAATCGTCAGCCGGAAATGTTTGCGAACTGCTGCGGACGGATTTTGCGGTCCATGAAATCGAGCAGCCAGTTGCGATGCGCGACCGTGGCGTCGCCGGTCGAGGCGATTCGACGACTGCTGTCGCCGGCGCCGATCTGGGCATTGAGCAGCGTGTGCGCGCGCGATTCGGACAGCCCGCCATCGCGGACGAACCGCACCGCGTCGCCCAGTCCGAGATGGTGGCCGAGATAGGCGAGGCGTGCGGTTGCACCGACCTCGCCGTGCGCCGAAACGCCTGCACGATCGAGCCCGTCGAGATTGCGCCGGGCGAAGTCGGCGATGCCGTTGATCGCCGCGGTCGGATCGTAGCGCAGCGACAGCACCGTCGCCCGTGCGCTCGCGAGCACCTTGCCGTTGTCGCCGAGCAAGCCATTGGCGCGCGCGAATCCGTTCAGCCAGGTTCCGCCGGTTTCGGCCATGCCTTCCCAGGTCCGGCTGAGGAATTGACCGAGGCCGGCGGCGCTCGATCGTGGATTGCGCGAATAGGTCTGCCAGGTTCCGTCGCGCGCCTTGCCGGCTTCGGCGTCGACGATCGCGGCCAGTGCCGCTGCCGGAATACCGGTGCGCGCCGCTGCGGCCTGCAAGGTCGGCGCGTGCCGGGCATTGCGCCCGAGTCCGTCCACGGCAGCCACCCCCGTATGCGGGGCCGAATCGATTGCAGGACGATGGAGAGCGGGACCCAGGTCGGCCGTTGCAAAGCGGGCGCGAACCTCCGCGGTCCCGGCGACCGGATCTGGCGTCGTCGCAGGAACCTTGGCTTCCGGCATCAGCAGCGCGATCAGCGAATCGAGCGAGGTCGGCGACGATGCGTCGCGTGCGGTCACCGAGGCGGAGTCGTCGTGCGATCCGCTCCCCGATCCGCCGAGCGCGGCCTGCCAGAGATGCTTCGCCATCTCGGCTTGTGCTGCACCATAGATGATCGCGGCCCGGCGATCGCGCGGGACGCTCGCCAGACCTGTCGGATCGATCACGGCGTGGGCATCTTGCTGGTCGGAGCGAGTCGGGCGTTCGCGACATGGGCCGCAAATCTGCGGCCGCGCCGTGACGCGCGACGGGCCGCGGTGAGGTCGTCGAGCATCGCCTGTTCGGCGGCGGCGAGACTGCGGGCCTCGGCCTCGCGGTGCGCGCCGACGGCACCTTCGATCGCGGTGCGCGAGCCATAGACTTCGACCGCCTTGCGACGCAGCGACTCGAGATGCAGGTGCGCGGCGGCACGGTGCTCGGCGAGCTGGCGACGATGGTCGCGGGCGCGGACGAAGTAGCGATCGGTGGTCAGGCGGGGTTCGCCGAACGCGACGAGACCTTCGCGGATCATCGCGTTTTCGACCGCGATATGCGCTTTTTCGATCCGCTCGAGCTCGTCGATCGCAAGGCCGATCGCGGCCCGAACCGCGTCGAGCTTGCGTTCGACGACGCGCAACGCGGTATCGTAAGGCGTCGTCATGCTGCCATCTCCAGCGTGGGTTCAGGGCGCGCGTCCGCCGTCGCTGCAGGCTCGACCGCCAGCAACTCGGCCAGGATCGCGAAGGTCTGTGCGGCGTTCGCCTGATCCTGCTTGCCCTGGGTCAGCAGTGCCTCGATCTGCGGCGCGAGGCGGATCGCCTCGTCGACTTCGGGGCTCGACCCAGGCTTGTACGCGCCCAGCCGGACCATCTCCTCCATGTCGCCATAGGTCGACAGGATGCGGCGCGCGGCGAGGCGGATGTCGTTCTCTTCGGGCGTGTGGCAGCGCGGCAAGGTGCGCGACACCGACTTGAGCAGGTCGATCGCCGGATAGCGGCCGCGCTCGGCGATTTTCCGCGTGATCACGACATGGCCGTCGAGGATACCGCGCACCGCATCCGCCACCGGTTCGTTGTGATCGTCGCCATCGACGAGGACGGTGAACAGACCCGTGATCGTACCCTGACCCGGAAGACCCGGACCCGCGCGTTCGAGCAACCGCGGCAGTTCGGCAAAGACGGTCGGGGTATAGCCCTTGGTCGCGGGCGGTTCGCCCGAGGCCAGACCGATCTCGCGCTGCGCCATCGCGAACCGCGTGACCGAATCCATCAGGCACAACACCTTGAGACCCTGGTCGCGGAAATGCTCGGCGATCGCGAGCGTCGTCCAGGCGGCTTGGCGGCGCATCAGCGCGGGCTCGTCCGAGGTCGCGACGACCACCACGCTGCGCGCGAGACCCGCAGGCCCGAGATCGTCCTCGACGAATTCCTGGACCTCGCGGCCGCGCTCGCCGATCAGCCCGATCACCGCGACGTCGCAGTCGGTCCAGCGTGCCAGCATCGACAGCAACACCGATTTGCCGACGCCCGACCCGGCGAACAACCCGAGCCGCTGGCCTTCGCAGAGCGGCGCGAAGACATCGAGCGCACGCACGCCGGTCTCGACCTTGGCACCGACGCGCGCACGCCCGGCGGCGGGCGGGGGCGTCGCGCGGATCGGCCGCGGTACCAGCCCGGTGGGCAACCCGCCCTTGCCGTCGACCGGGCGGCCGAGGCCATCGACCATCCGGCCGAGCCACGCGGCGCAGGGGCGGATCGCGAACTCACCTGCCGCGACGACCGCGCGGGCGCCCGCCGCGACACCCTGCGGGTCGCCGAACGGCAGGCACAGCGCGCGGCCATTCTCGAGCCCGGTGACTTCGGCATCGATCGTGCCGGTGCGGATGGCGATGCGGATCCGCGAGCCGATCTGCGCGGCGTTGCCAAGCCCGTCGACTTCGATCAGCGCCCCGCGTGCAGCCACGACGGTGCCGTAGCGCTCGTCGAACGGCATCTCCGCCAGGGTGGCGGTCGCCGCCGCAAGGACCTGCATCGTCCGCATCTCAGGCGGCGCGGCCGGCGAGACGATCGAACGCCGCGGTCTCGTAGTCGATCAGCCGGCGGCAGATGCCGAGCGCGCGATAATATTCGGCGGTGGCGACGCAGTGCGCGAATTCGAGGCACAGCATGCGCGCCGCGGCGGTTTCGAACGCCGACAGCAGTTCACCGAGCAGCACGACGATGCGATCCTGATGCGCGTCGCGTGCCGTATCGTCGATATAGGCCATCATACAGGCGAGGTAGAGCCGCCGGGCGGGCGTGGTCGCCTCGTCCGGCGCCATGATCTCGCGACCGCGGAGCAGCGCGACCTGGTTCTCGACGATCAGCTCCACGCGACCGTTGGCGCGCAGCACTGCGCCGTTGACGATCATCTTTTCCCCGTCCCGCAAGGTTATCCGCAACGTCATCCAACCACCCTTCATGTGTCTGGATCGTTATAGGATGGATTAACGAAGTCCGGTCGCGACCCGGCAAGATTTGCCGCCTTGCGAGCCAGGGGCACGTCCCCGCGATGCTGCGTCGCCGGCATCTTCACGAAACCCGCGCGCTCCCGACCGGCGATGCGTGGACGCCCCTATAAAGTGACGAGAAGGGGCGCGTATCCGCCCACCCTGTCGTCGATGTCCGCTTGGAGACGTATTCGCATGAGCCTGTATTCAGCCCTGTTTTCCGGCGTGTCCGGCCTGTCCGCCGAAGCCAGCGCGATGGCCGCGGTCGCGGACAACATCACCAACGTGAACACGGTCGGCTACAAGGCCGTCGAAACCCAGTTCAGCACGCTCGTCGGCGACGGCCGCGCCTCGAACAGCTACACCGCGGGCGGCGTGACCGCGCAGCCCAAGGCGCTGATCTCGAATCAGGGCCTGTTGCAGGCGTCGAGCAACTCGACCGATCTCGGCATCGAGGGGCAGGGCTTCTTCATCACGCGGTCGAGCAGCGACGCGAAAAGCGGCGTGTCGCTGACCCGGTCGGGCTCGTTCTCGCCGGACAAGGACGGCTTCCTCAAGAACACGTCGGGTCAGTATCTGCAGGGCTGGCGGCTCGATACGAAGGGTGCCTACGTCAACACGGGCAGCGTCAATGCGCTCGAACCGATCCGCGTCAGCGATCTGACCGGCACCGCCGCCGCGACCAGCAAGATCCAGATGCGGGCGAATTTCCAGTCGACCACGGCAGCCTATACGGGCGCCTATACCGCGGGCGACATGGCCAACGGCACGGTGGCGGAACCGAGCTTCTCGCGATCGGTCGACGTCTACGACCAGCAGGGCGGCGCCCACCGTGTCGCGCTGAGTGCGATCAAGACCGGCCCGAACAGCTGGAAGGCTGAAATCTACGCGCAGCCCGCAACCGACGTGACCGCGGCAAACGGCCTGCTCGCCAGCGGCGACATCAAGTTCAACGCCGACGGCAGCCTCGACCGGGCGAACAGTTCGCCGGCGCTGTTTTCGTCGGTCACGCCGACCTGGACGAACGCGGCGGGCGCCGATCCGATCGCGCTGTCGCTGGGCACCGACGGCAAGGTCGACGGGCTGACCCAGTTCGGCACCGAGTCTTCGTTGGTATCCTCGTCGGTCGATGGCGGCATCCTCGGCAACGTGGCGTCGGTGTCGGTGTCGAACCAGGGTGTCGTCAGCGCGACCTTCGACGACGGCCGCACGCGGGCGATCTTCCAGCTGCCGGTCGCAACGGTGCCCAATCCGAACGGCCTGACGCGCATCAGCGGCAACGGCTATAGCGCCTCCAGCGTGTCGGGCGCCTATGCGATCAACGCACCGGGGTCGCTCGGCGCGGGCAACATCAAGGGCTTCGCTCTGGAGGCCTCGACCGCCGACCTGGCGCAGGAGTTCACCAACATGATCCGCTTCCAGCGTGCCTACAGCGCGTCGTCGAAGATCATCACGACGGTCGACGACATGCTCCAGGAAGCAAGCAACCTGAAGCGATAAGCCCGACTAGCACCCGGCTCAACAAAGGTACTGCGCGTGTCGCTCAGCGAAATCCTGTCTTCCGCCCTGTCCGGCCTGAACGCCACGCAGGCGGCCATGCGGACGGTGTCCAACAACATCGCCAATGTGAACACCGCGGGATACGCACGCGAAAAGGTGTCGCTGACGACCGGGGTCACCGCGGGTCGGGTCTCCGGCGTCGTGGTGGGCGAGCCGAGCCGCGTCGCCGACAAGTATCTGGAGACCACCGTCTATGCGCGATCGGGCGATGCCGGTCGCGCCGAAGTGGTCTCCACCTATCTCGATCGGTTGCAGTCGGTGCTGGGTGCGTCGGATTCGGATTCGGGCATCTCCGCGCGGCTGAATGCGGTCGCATCGGCGGCGACCGCGATGACCGGCAGCGCGGGCGGTCCGCAGACCAGCGCGGCGTTCGTCGGATCAGTTGCCGATGCGGTCGGTACGATTCAGCAACTCGGCACCGACGTCTCGGCGATCCGGTCGGACGTCGAAGGCGAGGTCGGCTATTCGGTCGACCGCGCCAACACGTTGCTGCGCAATATCTACGACTTGAACGATTCGGTCGCGCGGCTCGAGGGGCTGGGGCGGAGTTCGGCCGGCGTCGCCGACCAGCGCACCAGCGCGATCCAGGAATTGAGCGGACTCATCGGCGTGAACGCGCGCGAACAGTCCGATGGTCGCGTGACGATCGAAACGACCACCGGCGTCCAGCTGGTCGATCGGCGGCTGCGTCAATTGTCCTATGCGGACAGTGGTGCCGGATCCTCGCAGCCGATCTATGCGCCGATCGAGGTGCGGTTCGCCGCCGCCGACGGATCGCCCGGCGCCACGACCGGCGAGAAGATCGACAGCCCGTCGATCGGTGGCAAGCTCGGTGGTCTGCTCGATCTGCGCGATCATCAGCTTCCGGGGTTTTCGGATCAGGTCGCCGACGTGTTCGCGGGGATGGCGCAGGTGCTCAACACCGCGTCGAACGCGGGCACCGCAGTGCCGCCGCCGGCGACGCTGGAGGGGCGCGCGACGGCGTTGACCGGCAGCGACCGGCTCGGCTTCACCGGCGCGGCGACGTTCGCGGTGACCAAGAGCGACGGTACGCTGGTGGTCAAGACCAAAATCGATTTCTCCGCACTCGGGGCGAACGCAACCGTCGACGACGCGGTCGCGGCGATCAATGCGGGCCTGGGTAGCGCGGGTACCGCGAGCTTCGTCAGCGGCAAGCTGACGATCGCGGCGAGCGCGAGCGGTAACGGCGCCGCGATCGGCCAGGATGCGACCAGCCCGAGCGCCCGCGCGGGGATCGGGTTTTCGCAATATTTCGGCCTGAACGACATCGTCCGCAGCGACACGGCGATGCTCGCGCCGTCGGGCTTCAAGTCGGGCGACGCGCATGGTTTCGCCGCGGGCCAGTCCGCCGACCTCGCATTGCGCGATACATCCGGGCGGGTGCTGGCACGGTATACGCTGGGCGCGACCGGCTCGACCTTCGGCGATCTCGTCACCAATCTGAATGCGAGCCCGCTGGCCGGCTATGGCAGCTTCGCGATGGACGATGCGGGGCGGATCCGGTTCTCGCCGACCGCCAGCAACGCAGGGGCTGCCTTGTCGGTGGTTTCGGATACGACCGATCGCGCGGGTACCGGCCGCAGCCTGTCCGAGATCACCGGGCTGGGCGGTGCGACCGCGAGCCTTGCTGGTGCCGAGGTGCGCCGCGATATCGTCGCCGATCCGAGCCGCCTTCCGCTCGCCCGTCTCCAGGACGTCGCGGTCGGGGCGAAGGCACTCGGCGCGGGCGATCGTCGCGGCGCCTCGGGGTTTGCCGATGCCACCGAAGCGGTCGTCGATCTCGGCAGGAACGGCATGACGTCGGTGTCGCGGCTGACCGCGAGCGTGCTCGGCAATGCCGCCACCGCCGCGTCGCGCGCGCAGACGATGCAGACGACGACGACGACGCGCCGCGACGACGCGGTCGCCAGCCGCGACAATTTTTCGGGCGTCAGCATCGACGAGGAACTCGGCCAGATGGTCGTGCTCCAGAACAGCTATTCGGCCGCAGCCCGCGTGATGAGCACCGCCTCGGCGATGTACGACACGCTGCTGGCCATGGTGAGATAAGAAAGATGAACCGATGATCCGCGTCGCCACCCTTCCGTTCCAAAACACCCTGTCGCAGGCCATCCAGCGTGCGCAGAGCAAGCTGGCCGCGACCCAGACCCAGCTCAACACTGGCAAGAAGGCGTCGACTTTGGCGGGGCTTGGCACCGATGCCGCGCGGACTCTGTCGGCACGTACCGTACTCGCCCGCCAGGAATCGCAATCGGCATCGGCGACGCGGCTCGGGACGACCTTGTCGTTGTACGATGCCAACATCACGTCGATCGATACCGGCGCGACCGATCTCCGCCAGAGCATCCTGACCGCGATCGGCACCGGGAGCGGGGCGGGGCTCCAGGCCTCGATCGACAGCGCATTCGGGCAGTTCCGGACCGCGCTGAATGCGACCGACGGCAGCGGACCGCTGTTCGGTGGCTCGCAGACCGGCGACGTGCCGTTCAAGCCCGCGACGCTTGCCGACACGATCGGTGCCACCCCCGCGACCGCGTTCGCCAACGATCTGGTCCGCGCCTCGGCGCGCGTCGCCGAAGGCACCGACCTGACGTACGGCGTCGTCGCCAGTGATCTTGGCAGCACGATGCTTGCGGCGTTCCGGACGTTGGCGGAGGCGGGGACGATCGGCGACAAGATGACCGCGGCGCAAAAGGATGCGCTCGGCACCGCGGTCAACCAGATCGCGACCGCGCTGACCGGTGTGCGTGCCGTCAATGCCGAGAATGGCCGCAAGCAGTCGCAGGTCGAGACGCTGGCGACGCGCGGCGAAGAGCGCGCGACGCTGCTCAAGGATTCGATCTCGCGCGTCGAGGACGCCGATTTCGGCCAGATCTCGACCGATCTCGCGCAGCAGCAGAGCGTCCTGAAGGCGAGCTATTCGGTGTTCGGCCAGCTGACCAGCATGAGCCTGGTCGACTATCTCAAATAGGGCGGCGCGACGGTTAGAGACTGAATGCCGATCCTCCCCCTGGCGGGGGAGGTGCAGGCGTCAGCCTGACGGAGGGGGAGGCACGCGGCGACCATCGTTTCGCGTGCCGCCCCCTCCGTCGCCTTTCGGCGCCACCCCCTTAGCGGGGGAGGATACTGAGGCGGTCGACATTCAGATCGAAGCGCCAGATCAGTTCTTTTCTCCGTCGTGCCGGACACTTCGGCTTTGCTCAGGAGAGCCTGGTTCCAGCATCTAGGGTACGGCATCCTCGATAGGCTGGAGGTTGCGGAACGGTGAGCTGCGAAACCAGTCGGTGATGATACTCTGAAGCAGATAGCCGTCATTCCCGCGCAGGTGGGAACCCATACCGGCAAACCTCGCGATGAAATCGCCGACGCCCGAGCATATGGATCCCCGCCTCCGCGGGGATGACGATGGTCACACGTCGGATGGGGATAAGCGCAGAACCAGTCCGGGGTGACGGAATGATTTCACGGCCGGCATGCGCCCTCACACGCTAAATATCGATCCGTCTTGGTATGACGTGGCGGCCGGGTTCCGCTTTAACGGGCCTTCCGTATCAGCCCGCCTTCGTCGGATGGCTCATCGCCGCGCTGCCTTGATCGAGCAGGTCGCCGAATGCGCCGGCGGGGCTGGCGGCTGGGAGGGCGGCCATCGCGTTGCTGAGCGTCGCCGGATCGATCGAGCCCGACTGCGCGGTCAGCGTCGCGAACGCCGAGCCGGTCGGCAGCGTTTCGAACGCGCGGCCATACCGGCTGCGCAGCGCGGCGAGTTCGGATTCGCGGCCGAGCATCGCGAGCGCGATCGCCTGGCGCAGGACGATCGCCTGACCGACTTCGCTCAACGCGCTACGACCGGCACCGGGCAGCGATTTCGGCAAGGCCTGCTCGCCGACCGCGGCAAGACGCGCCCAGTCGTGCGCGCGCCAATATAGCTCGGCGGTCAGCGCACCGCCGCCCGGCACATCCTCGACAGTCGCCAGCGCCTCGGCGGATTTGCCGAGCAGTTGCAGCGCGGCGGCTTCGACCCGGCGTCGGTCGGCCAGGGTATCGGGCGGATAGGCGAGGATGTCGGTACCGCGCAGCGTGCGGATCGCGGCGTCGGGTGTGCCGGCGAGGATCTGCAGGCTCGCGATGCGGACGGTCAGCGGACCGCGCTCGACGTCGCTGGCCTGCGTGTCGAGGCGGTGGTCGAGCAGATCGGCGGCGCGACCGTAAAGCCCCGCGGCCTGCAGCCTGTTCACGAGGTTTTCGACGAGCTGGTTGCCGACCGGGCCGGCGGGCGCGATGTCGCGATAGTCCCAGAACATCCCGGCGGCCTGGACCAGCGACAGCGCCGAGCCGGGCGCGAGCGCCTGCGCCAGCTGCGTCTGGAGCTGCGCGACGAGCGGGCCGGAGGCCGCGCCGAGATCGAAATAGCGGAACAGCGTCGCGCCGCTCGCGAGCATGCGACCGGTATCGTGCGTGGCGGTCGCGAGGCGGACCGACAGCTCGAGCGCGCGGCGTTCGATCCGGTCGCCGCGCCAGGTGAACAGCAGCATCTCGAGCTGGCGGGTCGCTTCGCCGACCGGCAGCGTGTGCGACGCGACGCCGTTCTCGATCGTCGCCAGCCGGGCATCGGCCTGCTCGACGTCATCGCCGCTCAGAATGACGCGGTCGAGACGAAGTCGCGCCGGCTGCATCTGGCCGAGCAGCGCATAGGCCTTGCCGCGGAGCAGATTGGCGGCGGGATCGTCGTCGGGCACCGCGTTCAGCCACGCCATTGCGGGTGAGGCGCGGCCCAGGTCCAGCGCCGCACTCCCCGCGGCGATGACGAACGGGCGGCGGGCAGCCGACGTCCGGCCCGTGAGCGCGGGCATGGCGCAGCGCAACTGGCCAAGCGCCTCAGCTGCGCGATACGAGTCCGCGAGCGTCCGCATCCGCCAGAGACAGGCTTCCGAATCGCCGAGCAGCGTGTCGTCGCCGAGCATCGTCAGGGCTTCGCTGGTGTGCCGCGCCATCGCGGCTGCAACGCCGCGCGCGCGCATCCACGCGGGGACGAGCGCCAGATCGGGATCGTCGGCGCGCATCACGTCGAGCACGCCGATCGCCTCCGCTGCCAAGCCGCGCGCGATCAGGCTGGTCGCATAGTCCCATCGCAGCGACTGCCGCGTGGCGGGCGTCGCCGCGGCGAGCGAAGCCCAGGTGGCATCGTCGCCCTTGGCCGACCAGGCGGCGGCGCCTGCCGGCAAGGGCCGCTCGGCTAGCGCTGCTGCGAAACCAGGCAAACGTGCGGGGGCGAGAGTCGTTCTGGGAGGCGCGCTGACGAGCGCGGCGGCTCCGATCAGGAGACCGATCACGCGAAGAACACCGCGACGGCCGCACCACCGGCACCACATCCCAGCACGAACAACAGCGCCAGGATCATGCCGGCACGGCTGGACATCGCCGACGACAGCGCGCCGGATGTCGCGACGGGCACCGGGGCCGGCGACGCGGCGACTGATCCTGCTGCGGTGCCGTCGATGACGATCGGCGGCGTGTCGCCGCGACGCCGGGACTGCTCGCCGCTGGCGTCGAGCAGTCGGACCTTCCCGGGTTTCTGATCTTGGCTCATGGCGTAAACGTCCCTTATCTTCATCCAATTATAGGATGTCGGAGCTACCGAGGGGCGTCGTCCCGCGCGAAACATGCTGTTGGCGGGCTATGCGTTGCGAGTAGGAATTTCGATGGCTGCGTTCCGTTCCCTTCTGCACATCGCTGCGGCCGCCGTGGCGATCGTCGCGGCAACCGGCGCGTCGGCGTCGGAAGGCGAGTCGCAGCCGGCGATGGATGCGACGTTCGTGGCGATGCCCGAGCTGGTCGTGCCGATCATCGACGGCGATCGCGCGGATGGCCGGCTCAAGATCAAGATCGTGCTGAGGGCGGCGGACGTCACGGCAGCGGCGCGCCTCAAGGCCGCGATTCCGAGCCTTCGCGAGAGCGCGCTGGCGTCGGCGAGCGAGTTCGCGCGGCTTCGCGCCTCGCCCTACAAGCCGGTCGATGTCGCGCGATTGGCGCAGGACATGACGCGTGTGCTGCGCGGGCGGAACCCCGATGTCGCAAGCGTGCTGGTGGTCGAAGTATCGGCCCGCCCCGCCTGAGCCGTTCGGCGTAGGCGGGCGGTCGAAATTGGGGTCTAAGCCGGGGCCCGAGCCGAGGCCGGGGGCCGGGGGCCGGGTTACTCGGCGATACGGACGGCGCGGGAAAGCTCCGCTGCGACCCGTGTATTCCAGGTACGCAGGAACGGCGGCGGCCGGACGGCGCCGATCGCCACGGTGGCGGCCCGCGGTTTGATCTCGGCGGTCGGTACGGAAATTGCCGGTACGGAAATTGCGGCGCCAACCGAGTCGCAGCTCAGCGTGACGAGTTCGCATCCCGCCACCGATGGTTGCAGCAGGAGCAGCAGGCACTCCGCGATTTCGGGATCCTCGCGCGGGCCGATCATCTCGACGACGGTCTCGGGCGTCATGTCCGGATAGGTCATCGCCTTGGTCGCCGCGGAGTCCCACAGCGCCGACGCGTCGTCGATGTTCAGCTGGCACCGCAGCTCATATAGCGCGTTGCTCACGATCGATCCGATCCGTAAGCCGGATGCCTGTATTGTACCGTCACGTTTGAACCCTTGCTTGTACGCGTATGTCACTAGAAATACTCGATGTTGTTCGAGATATGGGGCAAAATGGGTTCGACGGAAATTAGGTAGTTATACGTAATACGATTTTAATGTCGGGTTGTGACGTTCGGGTAACACAATGAAACGTTACGAAAAAAACCGGGACCGACTTTCGCCGATCCCGGTTCCCGGTAGCCCGCCGACGGTTTGGGGGTGCCGACGAGGCGCCCGCTCCCGTTTTACCGGAAGAGCGACGTGATGGTCTGCGGCGCCTGGTTGGCGATCGACAGAGCCTGCACGCCAAGCTGCTGCTTGACCTGCAATGCCTGAAGCTTCGCCGATTCCTTGGCCAGATCCGCATCGACGAGATTGCCGATGCCGCTTTCGATGGTGTCCGACAGCTTGCTGGTGAACGTCGTCTGGGCGTCGATCTTGCGCGATGCCGAACCCAGATCGCTGAGCTTGCCGTTAAGCGACTTGCTCAGTGTATCGAGGGTATCGACCATCTTCTTGGACGTTGCCGAATCGGTCAGCTCCGAGTTCTGGCCGAGGGTGCCGGTACCGGCGCCGGTCGACTGAGTCTCGGTCGTCGCCAGATCCAGACCCTGGTTGGCAATCGACAACGTGTCGGGGGTGTACGACGTGCCGCTGCCCGTTGCGGTATTCGACAGCGACTGAAGTGCGCTGACTGCGCCACCGCTGCTCTTCAGCAGGTTGGTGCCGTTGAACTCGGACGAGTTGACGATCGTGGTGATCTGATCGCGAAGGGCCTTGAAGTCCTTGTTGTAAGCAGAGCGCGTATCGGTCGAGATGCCGTCATCCGACGCCTGCTTGGCAAGCGTCTTCATTTGGTTGACCACGTCCGAGATCTGCTCCGCCCCTGCGACAGCCACGTCGGTAACGCTCTTCGCCCGGCTGAGCGACGAGCTGACCGCCTTCAGACCGCCCAGATCGCCACGAAGGCCCTGTGCGATGGTGAAAGCTGCCGAATCGTCCTTGGTCGAGCTGACGTTCAGGCCGCTGTTGATGCGGTTCTGAACGGTGGCGAGACCCTTGCTGGTCGCGTTGAGAGCCTGGAGGGCTGCCATTGCGCCAGAGTTGGTGTTGACGGACAATGCCATGATGATTTCCTTCTGGAATAAATACGCTGGCTTCTGCCGACGTGGACCGGTTCGCCGATCCTCGACAGCCTCGGTGCGAGGCCGGTTCTTTATTCTGGGAAGAAATTCGGGAGTTCGGTCGGGCTTGTCGGAAATTTGGTGGTTAACGAAAGGTTAGCCACCGCGGGGGTTCAGAACGGGAACAGCGCGTCGTAGATCTGCTGGCCCCAGCGGGCCTGCTGCGCACTGCTGAGCTGGCCACGGCCGCCATAGCTGATCTGGGCCTCGGCGATCTGGGTATGGCGAATACTGTCGTCGCGGGCGATATCCTGCGGACGCACGATGCCCGTCACGATCAGTTCGCGCAGTTCGTAGTTCACGCGGATCTGCTGTCGGCCGCGGATCACCAGATTGCCGTTGGGCAGCACATCGGTGACCATCGCCGACATCGTCATGTTGATCGTCTCGCTGCGGCTGATGTTGCCGCTGCCGTTGAACTTCGACGCGGAATCGCCCGCCACCAGCTTGGCCGGATCGACCGACCCCGGCAGGATTTTCGCGAGCGGAGCCTGAAGCCCGAGCAACGCCGACAGGCCGGCGGATTCGGACCCGCCCTGGCTGCGCGCGGTGGTGTTGCCGACCACCGCCTTGTCGGCGACGTTGATCCGTACCGTCAGGATATCGCCGGCGCGCGAGGCGCGCTGATCGCCGAGGAACGCGCCCGCGCCGGCGCGGAACAGCGAGGCGTTGGGGGCGGAAGTCGCCGCCGCTGCCGTCCGTCCGCCGATCATGCGCGGCGTCGAGCGGCCGAGCGAATCCTCGATCGGCGGACTGTCGACCGGCAGCGCCTCGGTAAAGGTCGGCGCCTTGCCGACTTCCTTGAGGCGTCCGACCGCGCCGCAACCGGACAGCGTCGTGACCGCGAGCGTCAGCCCGGCAAGCGTCAGCACGGGTTTCAGAATAGGGGAAAACATGGAGGTCTCCGGAAGAAAGCTCGGCAGGAAAGGAGAGCGGATCAGGGCAACCGATCAGGGCCGCCGATCAGGGCAGGGGGACGTGCACGGCCCCGGAGCCCTCGACGGTGGCGTCGAACGTGCGGTTGGTCGATTGCGCGACGACGCGGACGAGATCGCCCATCCCGCCGGCCGACAGCGCGCGGCCGGTGGTCGCGATGACGAGCCCGCGACTGCGCAGGTTGATCGTCACCGGATCGCCGCGTCGGACGAGCCGCGGCGCGACCACGTCGCCCGCGCGCACTACCGCGCCGGCAACCAGGTTCCGCGCAGCCTCGCGGCCAGCGGCGACATCGGGTGCGATCGCACCGATCGCGTAGCCGGGGGGGCGGGGCTGCGCCTCGAAGTCGGTGGCGGCGAGGATGTCGCCGCGCGCGACGGCGTGCGACAGGACCGAGGTCGCGACCGGCTCGGCCGCGGCCATGACCGGAACCGCGAGGCCGAAGCCGGCGAGCGCGACGATCGTCGCGGTGCGGAAGCGCATAGCGATCATCGCATCTGGCTGGACGTCGCCAGCATCTCGTCCGCGGTCTTCACGACGCGGCTGTTCATCTCATACGCACGCTGCGCGGTGATCAGCGCGGTGATCTCCGAGACCGGGTTGACGTTCGAAGCCTCGACGAAGCCCTGCATGGTCGTGCCGAAGCCCGGATCGCCCGGCGCGGCGATCGTCGCGGTGCCCGAGGCCGAGGTCTCGGTGAAGACGTTGCCGCCCTGCGCCTCGAGACCGGCTTCGTTGATGAACGTTGCGAGCTGGAGCTGGCCGACGGTCTGCATCTCGGCGGCACCGGCGACCTTGATCTGGACCAGCCCGGTCTTCGAGATCGCGACGTCGACCGCGTCGGCCGGGATCGTGATCCCCGGCTCGACCGCGTTGCCGTCGGCGGTCACCAGTTCGCCCTGGTCGGACAGCTGGAAAGACCCGTCGCGCGTGTAGCCGGTCTCGCCACTTGGCAATCGCATCTGGAAATAGCCGCGGCCCTGGATCGCGACGTCGTAGCGGTTGCTGGTCTGGTTCGGTGCACCCTGTTCGGTGATCCGGTAGACGCTGCCGGTCTTCACGCCCGAGCCGATCTGGATCCCGGTCGGGATCTTCGCGGTGCCGCTGCTGTCGGTCGAGGAGCCGGCGCGCGTTTCCTGCTGATAGAGCAGGTCCTGGAACGCCGCGCGCTGGCGCTTGAACCCGGTGGTGTTCATGTTGGCGATGTTGTTCGAGATGACGTCGACGTTGGTCTGCTGTGCCAGCATCCCGGTGCTGGCGATCGAAAGAGTGCGCATCGCGTGGTCCTTTGCTGAAATTGGCGTTGATTAAGGGGAAGGTCAGCCAAGCTTCGACAGGCGGTCGATCGCGCGTTTGCGCATGTCGTCCATGTCCTGCGAGATCTTCATGCTGGTCTGGTAGGCGCGCAGGATGTCGACCATCGAGGTGGTCTCGACGATCGGCTCGACGTTCGATCCCTCGATACCGCCGGTCCGCAGCTTGGTTTCGTTGGCGGCCAGTTCGCGACCCCCGGTGGCGGTCATCAGGCCGTCGCCGCGCGGGGTGACGCCGCGTTCGTCGTCGAACACGGTCACCGCGATCCGGCCGACCGGGCCGGCCTTGCCCATGACCGAGCCATCGTTGCCGATCGAGAGCGTCGGCAGATCCTCGGGCGTGACCGCGATCGGCTTGCCGCCCTCGCCGAGAATACGCTGGCCGCCCGCATTGGTCAGCTCGCCGGCCTCGTTGACCTTGACGAAGCCCGCGCGCGTGAAGGCGGTGCCGCCGTCGGGGGCCTCGACCGAGAGATAGCCGGGGCCGTCGATCATCAGGTCGAGCGGGTTGCCGGTCGACTGGAACGCGCCGGCGCTGGTGTCGTGCATCGCGCCCATGTCGAGCACGAACGAGGTCGTCCGCGTGATGTCGGGCGTGCTCTCCTTCTGCTGCTCGACGAATTCGCGGAACACCGGGCGTTCGCGCTTGAAGCCGGCGGTGCTCATGTTCGCCATGTTGTTGGCGGCGACGTCCAGGCGGCGACGCAGCGCCTGCTCCTGGCTCAGCAATATAAAGGAGGAGATGTCCATCGGGGCCTGGTCCAAATTTTCCGCATTATCGGCGCCGGTAGGCAAATTCTGCCTGCCGTCTCTCCTATAATAGGTTGGTACGAGGGGTGCCGGTTGGCGCTTCCCCTCGAAATCGCGAGCACCGGCAGCGCCGGGACCAAGGGGACGACGATCGTGGCGACTAAGGAAACGGCGCAGGACATCGGTGACGACACCGATGGCAATGCGGGGGAGGGTGACGCCGTCGCCGCGGCAACCAAACCCAAGCGCGGCAAGAAGAAGATGATCGTGCTCGCAGCGGTCGGCGGCGTGCTGCTGCTCGGCGGTGGCGGCGCGGGCTATATGATGCTCGGCGGCAAGCCGGCGGCGGCGCATGATGGCGCGGCAGCCGAGACCGAAACTGCCGACAGCGAGGGTTCGGGCGAAGGCGCCGGGCATGAGGCGGCAGCGCCGCTCGATGTCCCGCCGATGCTGGTCAATTTGCGCTCGGCCGACGGTGCTCCGCATTTCCTCAAGGTCCACGTCATGCTCGTCCCCGGTGCGAAATCGAACGTCGAGGCGCTGAAGGCCGACCTGCCGGTGCTGCTCGACGCGTATCAGCCGTTTTTGCGCGAACTGCGCCCCGAGGACCTGTCCGGGTCCGCGGCGGTGTTCCGGATCAAGGAAGAATTGCTGATCCGTGCGCGCACGACGATCGGCGCAGACAAGGTGAAGGACGTCCTCGTGCAGGATCTGGTGCAGCAATGAGCGACGATTTCGAAGACCTCGAAGACTTTTCGCTGCCCGATCCGCCGACCGCGGAGCTTGGCGGCGCGGCGTTCGACCAGGCCGGCATCGACGCGCTGTTCGGCACGTCCGGCGGCCCCGAGAAACCCCGCAGCGGCCTCAAGGCGGTCATCGAATCCGACGTCATCAGCTATGAACGGCTGCCGATGCTGGAGGTCGTGTACGACCGGCTGGTCCGTACCTTCGCGACGTCGATGCGCAACCTGACCTCGGACGCGATCGACGTCAGCCTTGAGGACATGAGCTCGATCCGGTTCGGCGATTTCGTCAACCGGCTTGCGCTGCCAGCGATGATCGGCGTGTTCCGCGTCGAGGAGTGGCGCAACTACGGCCTCATCACGGTCGAGCCAAGCCTGATCTATTCGGTGGTCGATGCGCTGCTCGGCGGACGCCAGAGCGGCAACCGATCGATGATCGACGGGCGCGCGTTCACGGGAATCGAAGTCGGGCTGGTGTCGCGGATGCTCGAACTCGCGCTCGCCGATCTCAGTGCGGCGCTGCAACCGATCGTCGCGACGACGATGAAGCTCGAGCGGATCGAGACCAGCCCGCGCTTCGCCTCGATCGCCGGGCCGACCAACATCTGTACCGCCGCCACGCTGCGGGTCGACATGGACGGCCGCGGCGGCTGTTTCAGCGTGCTGCTGCCGTATGCAACGATCGAGTCGGTCCGCTACCGGTTCGGCCAGCGCTTCATGGGCGATACCGATGGCCCGGAAAACGTCTGGGGCGCGCACATGGCCGCCGAACTGCGCAAGACCGAGGTCGCGGTCGACGTGGTGCTCGGCGAGGCGACGATGAGCCTGGGCGATGTCCGGTCGCTGCAAGTCGGCCGGACGATCGCGCTCGGCACGCGGCCCGACGATCTGCTCGGGATCCAGGTCGGCGGGGTTTCGCTCGGCAGCGCGCAGATCGGCCAACGTCGCAACAATATCGCGGTCCGTCTCGCGACCGATATCGTCAGGGGAGCAGGCGCATGAATTTTTCGACGGTCGCGAACATCGCGACGATCATCCTGTGCGCCGCGGTGCTGGTGCAGAGCGTGCGGATGATGCGGTCGCTGAAGGCGGTGCGCGGTGGCGCGATCGCCGATGTGGTCGAGGCGCTCGACCGCTCGACCGGGCAGGCGCGCATGGTTCTGTCCGAACTGCGCGATGCGCTGGGCGAATGCGCGCACAGCGCGCGCGCGGTGTCCGACGGCAAGGCGATCGCCGACGAACTGACCGTGATGATCGGGATCGCCAACGCGTCCGCCGATCGCATGGCGGACGCCGCCGATGCGGCACGTCGGCAGCAGGCCGGGGACTATAGCGGCGCCGATCACAACGCAGGGGGCTGGGCATGATCGGGCGTCCTTCGTTGTTGATGCTGACCGCGGCGTCGGCGGCGGTGGCGATGGTCGGCAACGCCGTCGGGCTGGCGGCGATGCCGAGCGGCGCGCAGGCGGCGGGATCGCCGGCGAGTTCGCGACTGGGCGTCGCGATCGCCGACGATCTCGGCGCGCGCGACCAGGCGGCGGTGCGGCGTGGTCGCGCGCTCGACATGCGCGAGCAGGCGGTCCGCGCGACCGAGGCGCGGCTCAAGGCGGATGCCGGCAACCGACCGGATGCGGCGGCGGCAGCACCTGCCCAACCGAGTTCGCCGGGCTCGCCAGCCGGAGCGACGCCGCCGACGGATCAATATGACGATCTGGCGCGGATCTATCAGGCGATGAAGCCCGCCTCCGCGGCACTGGTCCTCGAACAGCTCGATCTCGACGTGCAGATGCGGGTCGCGCAACGCATGCGCGAGCGCTCGACCGCAATGGTGCTGGCGGCGATGACGCCGCGCGGCGCAGCGGCGCTGACGATGGCGCTGGCGCGGCGCGATGCCCGGCGTCCGCCGAGCGCGGTCAGGCCTGCGGGGGCGGCGTTGTCGAAGCGCTGAACCGCAGCGGCAGACGGATGACACGAAAAAGGGGAGCGTACCGGACCGGTACGCTCCCCTTTTTTACGGGCGGCGGGTTGTCGCTCGGTCGCGTGTCAGATTTCGGCGCGGTCGGAGGCGAAGCGAACCGATCGGTCGGTCTGCCACGCCGATACCTCGGCGAACGACAGCATCTCCAGGAAGGCGAAGCCGACGCTCTCACCGTTCGACCAGCGCATCCGCGCACGACGCGGTGAGAGGCCCGGGATCGTGATCCGGACTTCGCTGTCGCGGGGCAGCGGGCTGGCGATCAGAATCCGGCATCCCGATTGCGACAGGTCGCACAGCACCGAGGCCGACAGCGTGCCCAGATGCCAGAGCACGGTGGGGCAGTTGGCGGCGATGCGCGGCGTACGGGCGATGATCGCCGAGGTATCCGGGACCGTGCCGAGTACCGCATCGATCACGATCGGGCCGTCGAGCTGCAACCCGGCGCGTCCATCGCGCGCCCAGGCGACCCGCGCGTCGACCGCTTGCAGGTTACGCAGTTCGACGCGGACGCGATCGTCCTCGGCCAGGACGGTCGAGCATTCGATCATCATCCCCGTCTGCGACAGGTTGCGGACGCGACAGACGTGATCGATCCCCGCGGCCTCGAGACGCGCGACGAGGAGGATCGTCATCAGCCGCGTCTCGCGCCGTCCGAACGTGCCACCGGCGGGTTCGGCATGGGGAAGTCTCGACGCGCCGGTTGCGTGGACCGGGCTCGACGTTTCGGGAGGCGGAACGATCATGACCTGTGTCCTTCAGGACGGTTCGGCACGCGTGATCGCGGCGCGGCGTACGATGCCTGGGCCGAAAGCCTCGGGGGCGGCGGTCATCACGACCTTACGCAACGCGCCAATGTCGGGCAGCATCCCGTCGGGACCGGCGGCGAGCGGCGTGCGGTAGGTCCGCAGGTTGATCGCGTGAAGCAGCAACGGCAGCCGTGCGGCGACCAACGCGCCGTCGTCGACCGACACCTGCAATTCGACATCGAACGAGACATAGCCCGCCAGGCGACCATCGCCGAACACCAGAGGGGCAACGATCTTCTCCGCCTTGACGAACGTCAGGTCCGGAACCGAAGTCTCGTGCGCGTCCGCCTTGCCGTGAGACGGCCCGAGTATCGCCCGCGTCGCGAATGCGGCACCGCCGCCGACGCCCGTACCGGCAATCAGAACGGCGAGCGGGAACAGGATCTTTTTCATCGCAAGGGTCCTAGAACCGGAAGCTGGCGTCGCTCGGCAGGGAGGCGGCGGCCCCCTTGACGACGATCGTGATACGGCGGTTTTCGGGTCGGGTCGGCTGGTCGGGATAGACCGGGCGGGTGTCCGCCATCGCCACCATCTCGGCGAACCGGCCGGGGGCGAGCCCCGCGCCGATCATCGCCGAGCGCGCGGCGATCGCGCGTTCGCCCGACAATCGCCAGCTCGAATCGTCGCTGCCGCTACCGTCGCCGTCGGTGTGCCCCTCGATCGCGATCTGCGCGTCCGAACGGGCGAGCTTGCCCGCGACGCGCGCCATCATGTCTCTGGCGTACGGGTTGAGCGTCGCGGTGCCGACCTTGAACATCGATCGCTTGGCGGTATCCATCAGGCTGATGCGCAGGCCGTCGCGGTCGTCCTCGACGCGCATCGCCTTGTGGCCGTCTTCGGCGGGCGGCAGGCTGTCGATCGCAACGCGGAGTTCCTGTGCGAGGACGCGCAGCGACGCGTCGGGAATATTCGCGGTACCGCCGCGCGCGGTGCCGGCGGTCGCGGCATTGGCGCTCGGCTGGCCGGTCGGCGTGCCGGTCGCGCTGGCCTGGCTACGGCTGCCATGACCGCCCGCGCCCGGCATCGAGCCGATCCCGCTGGCCGAGGCGGTCGCATCCGACGTCTGCGACATTGCGGTGGCGGCGGGCGAGAAATATTCCGCCAGCCCCTTCAGGCGTTGCTTGTCCGGATTGCTGATCAGCCAGAGCAGCATGAAGAACGCCATCATCGCAGTCACGAAATCGGCATAGGCGACCTTCCATGCGCCGCCGTGATGCGCGGCGGCGGTCTTCTTGATCTTGCGGATGATGATCGGGCGGGTGTTGGCACCGGCGACGGCCATGGTCAGGCGGCCTGCGCTTCGAGTGCGTGCGCGACCGGGGTATGCGCGGTGGGGGCGTGCGGCATCGCCGCGAGCGCCAGCGCGGCGTGGAGCCGGCCCTGGATCGCGCTCAAGCGGACCGGCGCGATCGCGGCGTCGGGGGTGATGCCACCCGCGACGCGGTCGAGCACAGCGGCGCTTTCGTCGGCGCTCTGCACGATCAGGTCGAACACCTGAAGCTGGTCGATGTGCCGCATGACGAAATCCTCGTCGCCGACCAGCGTCTCGGCGAGTTGCTCGACGAGCGCACTGACGCGACGCAGCTCGCTCGCCAGAGCGATGTGCAGGGCCGCATGGGAAGGGGACTGGATCATGATGCGCGCACTCTGGTTGTCTGGCGGGGTGGGTGGGGAAGTCCGAACGATTCCGGACGTCAGAAGAGTTCGAGTTCGCCTTCGGACTCGGGCATCGGCGGACGGACGATCGGACGGACCGGCACGGCTTCGGCGACGCAGGTCGACCGTGCCTTGCCCTCGAACGGCAGGAACTCGATCTTCCGCGCGCAGACGCCGCCGACATCGACATGACCGATCGCGAAGCCCTCGGTCTCGATGAAGCGCCGCGCGAACGCGGCGTTGTCCTGGCCGATCCCGCCGAGCCCGGCGATGATCTTGGCGCCGCCATAGATGTGCGCGCGCAGTCGCGACCGCATCGCGCCCTTCTTCATCATCGCGTTGATCAGCAGTTCCATCGCGTGGACGCCGTAGCGCTGCCGGTCCTGGATCCCGACGGCATGACCCGCTTCCGGCTCGCCGAGCAGGAAATGGTTCATGCCGCCGACCCGCGCCTTGGCATCGTACAGGCACACCGCGATGCACGAGCCGAGCAACGTCGTCAGCATCGTGTCCGGCTCGGCCATCGCCATGTGGTCGCCCTGGATAAGGGGGATCCTGCGCATGCCGATCAGGCCAACGCGCCGAAGACGCGCTCGATCTTTTCCTTCAGCGCGGCCGGGGCGAACGGCTTGACGAGATAGTTGTTCACGCCGAGCGCCGCGGCCTTCTGGACGATCTCGCGATCGGACGAGCCGGTGAGCATGATGAACACCGTCTTGCCGATCACCGGATCGTTGCGCACTTCCTCGAGGAACTGCAGACCGTCCATGTCGGGCATGTTGTAGTCCGAGATGATGAGATGCACGCGGTCGCTCCTGACCGCCGCGAGCGCTTCGGGCGCACCGCCCTTGTCGCGCACGTCGCGAAATCCCAGGTCCTGAAGGGACCGGCGGATCATCGCGCGCATACTGGCCTGATCGTCCACGACCATGACCTTGATTTGAGATGCAGCCGGCATCGTCTTCCAATCCCTGTGTTTACTTGCCGCACGCCGCGAGGATCGCCTCGGGCAGTGCAGACAGACTCAATTCACGCTCGACCGCGCCAAGTTCGACCGCCGACCGCGGCATGCCGTAGACGACGCAGGTGTCCTTCGACTGGCCGAAGGTCCGCGCGCCCGCCTGGCGCATTTGCAGCAGCCCCTCGGCACCGTCGGATCCCATCCCGGTCAGGATCACCCCGACCGCCTGGGCGCCGCGTTTGGCGACCGACCGGAAGAGGATGTCGACCGACGGACGATGGCCGCTGACGAGATCGTCGGCCTTGAGGCGAACGACCCCCTTGGCACCACCGACGAGCTCCATGTGTCGCGGCCCACCAGGTGCAATATAGGCGGTTCCGGGCATCAACGGGCTTCCGTCGACCGCTTCGCGCACCGTAATCCGACATTCGCGGTCGAGCCGTTCGGCGAAACTCGCGGTGAACGTGCCGGGCATGTGCTGGACGATCAGGATCGGCGGGCAACCGGGCGGTAGTGCCGCGAGCAGCGAGAACAGCGCCTCGACGCCGCCGGTCGATGCCCCGATCGCGATCACCACGTCGTCGCGCGACTGCACCGTCATTTTCGCGGGACGGACGGTCGGCGTGACGCGGACCGCAGACCGCGCGGCGGCCTTGACCGTCGCACGCAGCAGCGCCGCATCGCGCGCCAGCTCCTCGGGATTGCCCGACGGCTTGGCGATGCAGTCCACCGCGCCCAGCCGCAGCGCCTCGATCGTCACCGCCGCACCCTGCGCGGTCAGCGTCGAGCACATGACGACCGGCATCGGCCGCAACCGCATGATGCGTTCGAGGAACGACAGGCCGTCCATCCCCGGCATCTCGATGTCGAGCGTGATGACGTCGGGTTCGAGATCCTTGATCATCTGTCGCGCGATGCTCGGCTCGGGGGCCATGCCGACCACCTCGATCTCGGGATCGGCGGATAGCACGCGGTTGAGCGCGGCGCGGATTGCGGCGCTGTCGTCGACGATCAGCGTACGGATGCGCCGCATTATTGTCCCCCCTGCTTGACGTAGATGGTCTGGCCGCAGCTCTGCATGATCTGCGCGGCGGACCCGAACAGTCGTTCCGAATGGCCGATGTACAGATGGCCACCGGGGACGAGCAGGTCGACCAGCCGTTCCTCGAGCTCCGCCTTCGCGCGATCGTCGAAATAGATCATCACGTTGCGGCAGAAGATCGCGTCGTAACGCTGGCGCATCGGCCAGGCGTCGAACAGGTTGAGCACGCGCGCCTGGACCAGCGCGCGCGCCTCCGCGGCGATCTCGAACTCGCCACCGGGAGCAGGCTTGACCCATGCCGACCGATAGTCGGCGGGGATCGCTGCGACGGTCTGCTCCGCATAGGTCGCGCGGCGGACGCTTTCGACGACGTGCGGTGCAAGGTCGGTCGCCAGCAGCTTCAGGTCGGCGTCGCGCAGCCATCCGGCCGCCGAGCGGTCGCGCCCGAGCAGGCACATCGCGATCGAATACACTTCCTCGCCGCTCGAACAGCCCGCCGACCAGATCCGAACCGGAGCGGTACGCACGCGCTGTTTGAGCGTCGGGATGACGACGTTGCGGAAATGCTCGAAATGATGGTTTTCACGGAAGAAATGCGTGTGGTTGGTGGTCAGCGCGACGACCATCGCCGCGCGTTCCTCCTTGTTGGTCTGAACCAGACGCACATAGTCGCGGAAATTGGCGAGACCGTGCATCCGCAGGCGACGCGACAAGCGGCCGTGGACCAGCGTCTTCTTGATATCGGTCAGGTGGATCCGCGCGTCGCTCTGCATGATCGTCGCGATCGCGGCGAACTCGGCGGCGGCGAGCGGCGGACCGCTCCCCGAACCGGCGACGTCGGCTCCACCTGGCAGGGTGGCAGTGGTCACGCCGCGATATCCATCTGCCGGGTCAGACCGAGCGCCTCGAGATCGAGCAGCAGGACCATGATGTCGCCGGCGGCGCCCTGTGCTTCGGACGCGCGGGTCTGCGTCTTGACCAGACCGGCAATCACGCTGGGTTCGCCGATCTCGACGTCGGGCGCGGGGCGGATCTCGTTGGCGTCGATCAGGACGATGTCCGACACTTCGTCGACCAGGAACCCGGCCTGCTTGCCGGCGATGCTGACGACCAGGATGCACGACCGCGAGTGAATCGCGCTCGGCTCCCATCCGAGGCGCTCGGCGAGGCCGATCACGGGGACGACGGTCCCGCGCAGGTTGGTGACGCCCTTGATATAGTCGGGCACGCCGGGAAGCGGGGTCGGCTCGTCCCATTCGCGGATCTCGATCAGCGACGACATGTCGATCCCGAAGATCTGCGTGCCGAGCGAGAAGGTGACGATCTTGCGTTCACCCGGGGCGTTGGTCGTGGTCATGCGGCGAGTCCTTTGGTGATGTGGCGAACGGAGGAAGACGGACCGACGAGCGCTTCGATGTCGAGGATCAGCGCGATCGAGCCGTCGCCGAGGATCGTTGCGCCGCCGAGCCCGCGGATCGGATGCAGGTTCTGCTCGAGGCTCTTGATGACGACCTCGCGGCGGTCGTCGATCGTGTCGACCATCAGCCCGACATGGCCGGCGGTCTCGCTCTCGACGATGATCACCAGCGATTCCTCGGGCGAGCGGGCGTCGTTGTCGGCGAACCCGAAGGTGCGGGTGAGACGGCGGACGGGAACGTAGTTGCCGCGCAGTTCGATCACCTCGCCGGTGGTCGTGGTCGGGCGGACCTGGCCGGGTTCGGGCTGGACCGTCTCGACGACGTTGGCGAGCGGCAGCACGAAGCGCTGGCCGGCGAGCCGCACGATCATCCCCTCGAGGATGGCGAGCGTCAGCGGCAGCACCATCGTGAAAGTGGTGCCCTTGCCGGGCACCGAGCTGATCTCGACGCGGCCGCCGAGCGCCTCGACGTTCGAGCGGACCACGTCCATGCCGACGCCGCGACCCGAGATGTTCGAGATCGTCTCCGCGGTGGAGAATCCGGGTGCGCAGATCAGCTGGTCGATCTCCTCGTCGGACAGGACCGCGTCGGCGGCGACGATGCCCTTCTCGACCGCCTTGGCGCGGACGCGGACCCGGTCGATCCCGGCGCCGTCGTCGGCGACCCGGACGAAGATCCGCGCGCCCTTCTGTTCGGCGGACAGGCGGATCGTGCCCTCGGGGGGCTTGCCGCACGCAATCCGGTCGGCCGGGCTCTCGATGCCGTGGTCGACCGCGTTGCGGATCATGTGGGTCAGCGGATCGCCGATCTTCTCGATCACGCCCTTGTCGACTTCGGTCATCTCGCCGGTCGTCTCGAGCGTCACGAGCTTGCCGGTTTCGGTGGCGAGATCGCGCAGCATGCGCGGCACGCGGCTGAACGACTGCTTGATCGGCTGCGCGCGCAGCGACATCACCGTGTCCTGGATCTCGCGCGTCAGGCGCGAGAGCTGCGGCAGTTCGACGCGTTCCTGGTCCTTCGGGCTCAGGCGATCGGCGAGGATCGAGCCACGGATGACGAGTTCGCCAACCAGGTTGAGCAGCATGTCGAGCTTGGTCAGTTCGACGCGGATCGTCTGCGACGCAGGCTCGACGCGCGGCGCCTCCGGGCTGACCGGTGCGGCCATTTTGACAGCAACCGGAGCGGCGGGCGGCGCGATGCTGGCGATCGACACGACCGGCGCGGCGAGCGGCGGCGCCTGCGTCACCGGAGCGGGTGCTGCAGGGGCGACACTGTCACCGCGGACGATCGTGACGACCGAGTCCGGATCGACGAAATCGAAGCAGTCGGTGATCGCCGATTCCTCGATCGCCGCGGGTACGCTGACGGTCCAGCCGATATAGCTGTGCTCAGGGTCCATGTCGCGGAGCGAGGGCAGACGCGTCAGGTCCGCGCCGATCACCGAGCCGCCGAGCAGTTCGAGTTCGCGGATGATCAGCATCGGCTCGCCGCCGTTGGAAAGCGCGGCGTTGGACGGCAGGAACGTCACCGTCCAGGGCGCGGCGACGTCGGGGGCGCTGTCGAAGTCGTCGAGCGAGACACCGACGGGCTCGAACCCGAACGGATCGAACGATTCGATCGCGCCGGCGATCGGCACGAAGCCGAACGGATCGGCATCGACCTCTACGGGAGCAGCGGCGGGGGCGGGGGCGGCGACAGGCGCCGTCGCATCCGGTGCGCCGCCGTTCTTGAGAACCTCGTCGAGCGCCTCCAGGGCTGCGGCGTCGTTCGGGAGGCCGCGCGTGCCCTGTGCGGCTGCGACGTGATCCGACAGGATATCGAACGCGGTCAGCATGACGCCGGTGACGCCGGGGGTCGGCGCGATGCGGCCGGCGCGAACCTCGTCGAGGACGTTCTCGAACCGGTGCGAGAACGCGGTCAGCGCGGCGTGGCCGAATGCGCCGGCACCACCCTTGATCGAATGGACCGCGCGGAACACGCCCGCGATCACGCCGGCCGACACGTCGCCCGCGTTCATCGCGGACAGGCCGGTCTCGGCGGTCGTCAGACCTTCGGCGCATTCCTCGAAGAAGATCGCCTGGATATCGTCGAGATCATCGCTCATGGACATACCCGGCGGATCGCCGTCCCCAGCTTGGCGGCGTCGAACGGCTTGGTGATCCAGCCGGTCGCGCCGGCGCCGCGTGCGCGGGCCTTTTTCTCGTCGGAGAATTCGGTCGACAGGACCAGGATCGGCAGGCCGCGGAATTCGGGCACCGCACGAACCGCCTCGATCAGCTCGAACCCGTCCATCTCCGGCATGTTGATGTCGGTGATCAGCAGGTCTGGCTTGACCTCGTGCATCCGCTCCAGACCGTGGCGGCCGTCATTGGCCGCCTCGATCGTGAAGCCCTGCGCGGTCAACGACGCTTTCAGGAGCATCCGCATGCTCGCCGAGTCGTCGACGGTAAGGATGGTCTTGCTCACGAATGGATTTCCTTCTGGTTGTCGAGACCGATGGCGTCGGCCAGTCGGCAGGCCGTCACGCGCTCCACGAATGCGGGGCTGGGCGCGGCGATGGTGAAGCTGTGGCCGTTGGCGATCGCATCGGCATGCGCGGCGACCAGCAACTGCAGCGTCGCGTGGCCGATGCTCTCGACACCCGAAGCGTCGATCACGATGTCGCCGTCGAAATCCGCCGCGAGGACCAGGCGTACCCCGATGTCCTGCGCGTGCACCGTGGTGCACTGGCCGGGAAGTATCAGCGTACGATCCTCTGGGGGTTTCGCGTCTGCGGTGGCGGCGAGTGCCATGTCAGGCGGTGAGAGCGTTGAAATCATTTTTCGCCTCCTCGAGGGCGGTTTCTAACTGTTGGAAGGTCGGTGCCTTCGTCGATGGTGTCATGCGGCGGGCGATCTCGATCGCGACCTGCGTCGGCAGCCCCTGCGCGTGCGCGACGATCGCGCTCTTGACGATCAGGAACGGCTTGGCGTCGGCGTCGATCGTCTCGTGCAATTTCGCGGCGAGCGGACCGACCAGGCAATAAGCGAGCATCACGCCGAGGAAGGTGCCGACCAGCGCGCCGCCGATCATCGCGCCGAGCACGTCGGTCGGCTGGTCGATCGATCCCATCGTCTTGATGACGCCGAGCACCGCGGCGACGATGCCGATCGCGGGCAGGCCGTCGGCCATTAGCTGAAGCGCATGCTGCGGCGCCAGCTCCTCATGGTGATGGTTCTCGATGTCGTTATCCATCGCCTCGGCGATCTGGTGCGGATCCTCGAAGCTGACCGTCATCATCCGCAGATAGTCGCAGATGAACGCCACCAGATGATGGTCCGCGAGGATGCGCGGATAGCGGCTGAAGATCGGACTTTCCGCCGGCGTATCCAGATGCGGCTCGATCCCGATCGCGCCGCTCCGCTTGAACGTCGACAGCAGTCCGAACAACAGGGTCAGCAGGTCGCGATAATCGCTCTCGGTCCAGCGTCCGCCCTTGAAGGTGCGGAGCAGACCTTTGCCGGCCTGCTTCACCGTCGGCACCGAGTTGGAGACGATGAACGCGCCGATCGCCGCGCCGCCGATCGCGACCAGCTCGTGCGGCAGCGCGTGCATCACGATATCCATCTTGCCGCCGGACCAGATGAAACTGCCGAACACGCATGCGAGGATGATGATGAAACCTATACCATTTACCATGGTCCGCGACCGTTCCTTCGTACCGGGTTTATGTTGTTATAGGAGGGCCGCAGGGCCTTCGGTCCGGCGCGCGGCATTAAGCGGCGACCGGATGGTCGCGCGTCATGTGGCCGTCCTGCCAATCGATTACCGCGAGGTAGTTGCGCAGGCGGCTTTCCTCGATCCGGGCGAGCAACGCATTGTCGTGCAGGGGTAACAGCAGCGCCGCGACCGCCTCACTCCAGGGTGCGTCGGCGGCGAACACGACGCCCAGGCCGAACACCGCGGGAAGATAGGCGAAGGCCAGCGCGCGACCGTCGGTGGTGGCGTCGGCGACGAAATCCTCGACCGCGGTCAGGACGCCGTTGCGCGGGCCGCCGGCCTGCAATGCGAACGCGAACTGGCCCATGCCGCGAAACCCGCGACCGGGGGTCAGGTCGTCGCGGTCGAGCAACGCGCCCGCGGTGTAGCTGTGCGGATGGCGGTGCTCGGCGGGAATGCGGTCGGGCGCGTAATACATGTCGCGGCGCGCGCACGGCCAGCCGACGTCGTGGAGGAAGGCGAGCAACGGTCTGCCGTCGCGGCGTCCGATCCGGTCGATCTCGGCGAGTTCGCGCGAGACGGTGTGGTAGTTGTGATCGCCGTCGATCAGCCACGCATCGATCCCCGCCAGCCCGGGCACCGCGTCGAGGCTCGGCTGCGCGATATGACGGACGCAGGGCGTGGCGGCGGCCCAGGCGGCGAAGCCGGGCGCGGGGGAGGGGTCGATGCTCGTCAGATGCCCGTCGATCGGCGCGAGGTGATCGGCAAGCCGGTGCGACATGCCGCCGAACTCCGCACCGATCTCGGCAACGTCGCGCGCGTCCGCGGCGGTCAGACACGCGAGGATGGTCGCGGAGAATTCGGCCATCGAATGGATCAGCAACTCGCTCATGCCACGGCTCCTGCGAGGACTGGGGCGTGCTGGTCGGTGCGCGGCGCGACGGGATCGCGCGGCACGAGCGGACGGAAGACGATCGCCAGCATCATCGGGACGGTTTCGCTGCGGGGCGTGAGCGGCGGCGGCGGGACCATCAGGAACGCGTCGGGGTCGGTGCACTGGAACAGATGCGGGGCGACCTGTTCGAGCCCTTCGCACGACGGCATCGCGGGGATCGCCCGGGCGCTGGCCCTGGCGTCGCCGACGAGGAACGCCTCGACCGGGAGAAAATGCGCGGACTCGATCTGCAGCCATTCATGCTCGCGACCGAACTGCACGCCGACCGTGTAGCGGCATGCACCGACCGGGATCGCCGCGACATGATAGCCGTCGTGCGTCGGCGTCGCGCGCACGCTGTCCGCGAACGCATCCTGCCCGTCGACCATCAGCACCGGGATATCGATCCCGGAATCGCAGAAGTCGGCATAGCGCAGATCGAGTCCGAAGCGGCGCTGCGCGAGGTAGGCGAGGCTGGTCGGCAGGCCTTGACCACGCAGTTCGGCGGGCAGGTACATCCGGTCGCTGTTCTTGAGATAGAACAACCCGCGTTCGCGCAGGCCGCGGCTGGCGGTCGCCGGATCGAACAGCGTGATCATGTGATCGGTACCGAGATTGGCGTCATGTTCGAAGCGGGCGAACAGCGCGATCTCGTGCGGGAGCGGCAAAAACAGCAGCCGGGCCAGCGCGGCGACCGCCGCCGGTTGCGTCGTCGTGGCCGCGTCGCGATCATGGCGGCGGATCGTCGCCGACCGTTCCGCCTGCGCAAACACGACGCAGCCCGCCTGGACGCGTTCGCGCGCCTCGCTCTGCTGGCCCTTGATGCCGGGCATGCCGCGGACCGCTGCGCCATCCGCATAGTCGATCACCGACCCCTGCGACGCGGTGCAGAGCTGTTCGACAACGGCGATCGATCCGATCAGCGCGTCGAGCACGCCCTGGTCGTAGGTCGTCGCATCGATCATGCCGCATTTGTCGAGCCCGCTCGGCAAGGTCTCCGCGAGCAGCAGGTAGCGGCCGGCGACATGCACCCCGAACGCGTCGGACAGCACGGCCTCGATATTGTTCTGGACGCTGCCGTTATAGCCGAGGTCGACGAGCATCAGCGTATCGCCGGGCGCGGGATCGACGAGGGCGCGGATATAGGCGATCAACCGGTCGGCGAACGCGCGTCCACGCTGTGCGATGCGCTCGGCCCAGGGCGCCGCGCCGATCGTTTCGGCGAGCGAATAGGCGCCGTTCTTGGTCGCGGCGTCGGCGACCAGCACGTCGGCTTCGTCCGCGTCGATCAGCAGCTGGCGGAGAAAATCCTTGCCCGATCCGTCGCCGATCTCGTCGACCACGAACCGTCGCGCGGCGCCGTCGCGGCCGAGCCCCGCGGCGATCGCGGTGAAGCGGCTGATCTCGACCGCGTGCGTGGCGCGATCGGGAAATGCTGCGTCGAACACGAGCCGCGGTAGGAAGCCGTCGCGCATCAGGAACAGCAGATGCGTGGTGCCGCCGCGCTCGGCCTGGTTCGCGTCCGCTTCGGTCGCGATCCAGTGCGCGAACGGCGTCATGATCGGGCCCAACGTGGCGAACCCGAGCGCCGCCGCGGGATCTTCGATCGCGGGCTCACCGAGCGCCACCGCAGCACGGTGCGGCTGGAAGATCGCATCCGTGTCCGGCCCGGCGACGAGCGTGGCGACGCTCCGCTCGAGCCGGTGACGCTGTACCGCGGTCTCGGTGAACTGGACCAGATGCAGCGCGCGCAGGCCGTGACGGGCCGCGGACACCGCGTCCGCGACCGGGTTGTCGCCGATGTGCAGGATGCGGTCGGCGAGGACCGTGGTTTGGCGCAGGACGGTGTCGAACAGCGCTTCGGCCTTGGCGCTGCGATGCTCGCACGAGCAGAATATCCGGTCGATCAGGTCCGCGACCTCGTCGCCCGCCGCGGCGCGGATCAGCGTTTCGAGCTGATCGCGTTCGAGATAGGTATCGCTGACGATCATCACCTTCAGCCCGCGCCGCTTGGCCTCGCGCATCAGCGCCACCGTCGGCGCGAACGCGTAGCAATGCTGCGCCTCGACCAGGATCTCGTGGTTCACATAGCGCTCGCGCGTGGCGGTATCGGCGTCGGGGAGTAGCGCCGCGTAGATTTCGCGCAGCGTGACTTCGCCCGAGCGGCGATGCTCCAGCAATCGCGCTTTCCGCGCGACGGCTTCGGCACGGATCCGCTGGTCGGACGACACGCCGTCCAGCAGTGCGAAGATGTCCGCGGGCCTGTGGGTATCGCGCCACAACAGCGTATCAAAACAATCGAGCGACAGCATCGACAGTCCGCGATGGCCATCCAGGGCGTGCGGCAACTGGTGAGGCAGGATGGTCTGCATGGACGGGCTTTCCGGCTAAATGGCGTCCCGTAGTGCCGCCCGCAGCGGACCTGTGTGGAACCCCGCAGTGGGACATGACCATCTTATAGGACGCAACCGGCACCGCCGGCCGCTGCTGCGTCCTAGAATAGGGGAAAGACCGAACGGAGCAGCCGATGTCCACGTCCCCGATGTCCCTCAACGCGTACCAGCGCACGCGCACGATTACCGAGAGCCCGCGCGCGACCGAATGCCGGCTGATGCGCCAGATCACCGGCGAGATGATCGCCGCGCGCGATGCCGGCGTGGTCGGCGTGCCGCTGACCGCGATCCTGTTCCGCAACCGCGAGGTCTGGAACGCCTTCTCGACGGCGTGCGCGGCGCGCGGCAACCGCCTGCCCGATTCCCTGCGTGCCTCGATCGTATCGCTCGGCCTGTGGGTCGATCGCTTCACGAGCACGGTCGTGGCCGGTCGCGACGACATCGACGGGCTGATCGACGTGAACCGTGCGATCATCCAGGGGCTCGAGCAGGACTGACGCGGTCGATCGTCGCATATCCGAATGCGACGATCGGGTGGCGATGCCCGGCATCGGGCCTAGCCGCCGAGCGCGCGGTGGAGCTGGATGTGCGCGAGCGCCGACGCGACGCGCTGGCGAACGACCGCGAGCTCTGCCGACAATGCCGCTTGGCGCGTGTCGAGCAGGGGCAGTGCGCCGATATCGCCGCGGGCGTAACGGGCCTCGACCATGGCGACCGTTTGGCGCCGCGACGCCAGATCGCGATCGTAGAGCGTGGCGCGTTCGGTTGCGGCGCACGTCGCGGACAGCGCGTCGTCGACTTCGCGCCAGGCGTTGAGGACGGTCTGGCGGTAGGCGATCGCGGCGCTGCGGTCTTCGGACCGCCGCAGGTCGAGTTGCCGTTGCAAGCGTCCGCCGGAGAAGATCGGCAGCGACAGGCTTGGTCCGATGCTCGTGCTGCGCGCGTTCCAGCCGAAATCGGCCAGGTTCAGCACGTCGATGTCGAACAGTCCGGTCAGGCTGATCTTCGGATAGAAATCGGCCTGCGCGACGCCGATCTGCGCGGTCGCCGCATGAAGCCGCGCTTCGGCCTCGACGATATCGGGGCGGGTCCGCGCGACCTCGGAGGGCAGACGCGCCGCTACCGACGGGAGCGGCCTGAGCGGTGCCAAGGTGGCGCGGTCGAACGGGACGGTATCCGGTGTGGCGCCTACCAGGATCGCCAGCGCGCGCTGCGTCGTGGCCGCCTGATGGTCGAGCTCGACGATATCGCCGTGCAGCGCACGCAACTTCTCCTCGGTCGCCGCGCGATCGATCGGTGTCGCGAGACCGCGGTCGAGCAGCGCGCGTGCGATCGCGGCGTTGCGCTCGGCGAGCCCCACGCCGTCCTGCGCGATGCGGCGTTCCTCCCACAGGCCGCGGAGCTGGACATAGGTACGCGCCACCTCTGCCTCGACCGACAGGCGTACGCCGCGCGCGGCGGCTTCGGTGGCTGCGACCGACGCCTCAGCCGCCTCGGCCTGGCGACGATGACCGCCCCAGAGGTCGAGCTCCCAGCTCGCGCCGACCCCGACGCTGTAGAGATCGAAGTCGACGCCCTTGGGCGGGGCGGTCGTCGGGGTGACGCCGAGCAGCGTCTGCGTCACCGAGGCGATCCCCGCGGTGCCAACCCGCTCGCGGCTGTAGCCCGCCTGACCCTCGACCTGCGGCGCCCCGGCGGCGCGGGCCTGCCCCCGTTCGATCCGCGCGGCGGTGATCCGTTCGATCGCTGCCGCGATGTCGAGGTTGTCCGCGCCGGCGCGCGCCTCCAGCGCGTCGAGTACCGGATCGTCGAAGCTGCGCCACCAGCGCGCATCGGTGCTTGCCGATACCGGGGTCGCCCCCTGCCAGACCGGCGGCAGGATCGGCGCGGGGGGCGTGAAGTTCGGGCCGACCGTGCAGCCTGCCAGCGCGGCGGCGAACAGCAGCGGCAATGCCCGCGTGATTTTCGGATCATGCATCGTGGTGGTCCTGCTGCGGAAGGCTGGATGTGCGGTCGAACGCGAGCGCGTAGAGCGCGGGCAGGGCGACCAGCGTGAGGATCGTCGCGCCGATCAGCCCGCCGATCATCACGATCGCCATCGGCCCCCAGAAGATGTTGAAGCACAGCGGGATGAACGCGAGCACCGCCGCCAGCGCGGTCAGCACGACCGGACGCGAGCGGCCGATCGTCGCGGCCCGGATCGCGGCATGCAGGTCCATGCCGTCTGCCTGATTGTGCGTCACCTGATCGACCAGGATGATCGAGTTGCGCATGATCATCCCCGCCAGCGCGATCAGTCCGAGCAACGCGACGAAGCCGAACGGCGCGCCCGTTACGACCAGCGCGGTGACCGCGCCGATCAGCCCGAGCGGTGCGGTCGCGAGCACCAGCAAGGTGCGGCCGATGCTCTGCAACTGGATCATCAGCAGCACGAGCATCAGCGCGAAGGTGACCGGCAGCAGCGCATAGATCGCGTCGTTCGCCTTGGCCGACAACTCGCTGTCGCCGCCATCCTCGATCCGGTATCCGGCGGGCAGCGATGTCGCGATCGCGGCGACGCGCGCGGCGGCGGCGTCGACGACTTCGGACGCCTGCACGTCGCCGGTCATGTCGGCCTGCACGGTCATGCAGAGTTCGCCGTTGCGCGTCCATAGGATCGGCTGCTCGGTGGTCGCGCCGATCCGCGCTACCTGGCCGAGCGGGACCGGACCGCCCGGCGTGCTGACCGCCATGTCAGCAAGCCGCCCCGGATCGGTGCGATCTGCCGCCGTGCCGCGCACGACGATGCCGATCCGCTTAGTCCCGCGGAGGACGTCGCCCGCCGGCTGACCCGACATCATGGTCGCGACGTCACCCGCCAGCCGCGCGCGATCGAGCCCGAGCCGCGCGACCCGCTCGGCGTCGAGATCGAGCCGCATCGCTACCGACGGCGTCCCCCAGTCCGCCTGGACCGCGGTCGTGCCCGAGGTCGTCCGGAGCACTGCCTCCAGCCGTGCGGCGATGGTCCGCAACATTTCGGGATCGGGGCCGATCACGCGGTATTGGACGGGAAAGCCCGCGCTCGGCCCGAGCGACAGGCGGCGGATGTGGAGCTTGGCCTCGGGGGACGCGTGGTTCGCCAGCAGCTGCGCGATGACGCGTTCGCGCGCGTGAAGGTCGGTCGCGACCAGCACCATCGTCGCGGTCGCCGGGTCGGGCAGCGAGGGGCCGTAAGGCAGATAGAAGCGTGGCGAGCCCTGGCCGACATAGCTGTCAGCCTGCGCGATATCGCGATCCTTGGCGATGCTCGCCTCGATCCGCTTCACCGCTGCCGAGGTTGCCGCGAGCGAGGACCCTGGGCGCAGGCTGACGTCGACGATGATCTCGGGGCGGTCCGATACGGGAAAGAATTGCTGGCGGACCAGCATCGCGCCCGCGAGACTCGCTATCAACAGCGCCGCGGTCACCGCGACCACCGTCTTGCGCCGCGCCATGCACGCATCGACGACGCTGCGCAGTCGCCGATAGACCGGCGTGTCGTACATCGCGTCGGCGTCGTGATGCGCGTGCGCCTCGGGGAGCAGCCGCACACCCAGATACGGCGTGAACACGACCGCGACGACCCAGCTGACCAGCAATGCCGACCCGGTCACCCAGAATATCCCGCCGGCATATTCGCTGGTGGTCGATTGCGCGAACCCGACCGGCAGGAAGCCGACGATCGTCAGCAGCGTGCCGGTCAGCATCGGGAACGCGGTGTGCGTCCACGCATACGCAGCGGCATCGGCCCGGCTCGCGCCCTGTTCGAGCTGGACGACCATCGCCTCGACGCTGATGATCGCGTCGTCGACCAGCAGCCCGAGCGACAGAATCAGCGCGCCGAGCGAGATCCGCTCGAGTCCGATCCCGCTCGCCCCCATGAACAGCGCGACGATCGCCAGCGTCAGCGGGACGGACAGCGCGACGACCACGCCGGTCCGCCAGCCGAGCGTCACGAACGCGACCAGCAGGACCACCGTCAGCGCGCAGAAGAACTTGATGAGGAACGCGTTCACCGCCTCGCGGATGTTCTGGCTCTGGTCCTCGACCTGGGTCATCGTGACGCCGGCGGGCAGCGTGTGGCCGAACGTGGCAGCGACCTGCGACAATTGCTTGCCGAAACCCAGCCCGTCGGCACCCGGCGCCATCGCGATCGCCAGCACGACCGCAGGCTTCGCCGCATGGCGGACCAGGCCGTCGGGCGGATCTGCATAGCCGTTGCTGACCGTGCCGACGTCGCCGACGCGGATCGTGCCGTCCGCGCCGGGAATGGCGGTGGTCTCGACCGTATCGACGCCGTCGACCGTACCGCCAATCCGGACGGGGACGCGCATCGAGCGCTCGACCGCGCCAGCGGGTGCGACGCTGCTGCGCTTTGCCAGCGCCTGCACGACGGCGTCCGGCGACAGCCCCAGTGCGGCGAGCCGGCGCGAGTCGACATCGACGAATAGCCGGCGCGGTACCTCGCCGGTGATCTGCACCTTGCCCGCGCCGGGGATGCGAAGCATCGCGTCGCGCGCCTGTTCGGCCAGCGCCACCAGCCGCGCATTGTCCGCACCGGTCAGCGTGAAGACATAGCCGTAGACGTCGGCATAGTCGTCATCGGCGGCAACCGTCGCCCCCGCGGGAAGCCCCGGCTCGAGATCCTTCAGCTGCTTGCGGACCTGTTGCCAGATCACCGGCACGCGGTCCTTCGGCGCGCTGTCCTTCAGCGAAACGCGGATCGCGCAGCGACCGTCGACGCAGTAGGTCTGGAGGAAATCGAGGTCTTCGGTCGCCCGCAGCCGGCGTTCGATCGGGTCCGCGACCTGCGCGCGCATCGGCGCCGGCGACGCACCAGGCCACGACGCCGCGACGATCATTTCCTTCAGCGTGAAGGTCGGATCCTCGTCGCGCCCTAGCGCGAAGAACTGCGCGGCGCCGGCCGCGAACAGCAGCGCGATCAGGAAGCCGACGAGCGCGGGGTGACGGATCGCCCAGCGCGACAGGTTGAAGCGGGCCATCGCTCAGTTGCCGCCCGCGACGAGGCCGGCCATGACGACGCGCTGCCCTTCCGACAGCGTGTCGCCACCGCTTGCGACGATCTGCTGGCCATCGGACAGGCCCGAGACGATCGCGTCGTCGCCGCGCAGTTCGACCAGATGCACCGGCTGGCGGTGGACACGGTCGCCAACGCCGTTGCCGCGCCCATCGCGGCCCTTGTCGCCGACGCTCGACAGCGACCAGACGTGCGGCTGGTTGCCCCGTGCGCCGAGCGCGGTCAGCGGCACGCGGATCGTCGCCTTCGGATCGGCCATCCGCAGCGTGAGCGTTGCCGAGCTGTTGAATGGGATCTGCGAGACGTCGCCGAGCACGCTGAACCGCGCGGTCCGCAACCGCAGCGCGCCGTCTGCCGCCGGTCCGACCAGTCTCAGCCGAGCCTCAGCGATCGTGTCGGGCGCGGACCAGAAGCTCGCATCCGCCATCGTCCCGCTGGCAACCTGCACGCGCTCGGGCAGGCGAACCTCGATTTCGGGACCGCCCGCGGCCAGCCTGACGACGGTGCTGCCGGCTTCGACGACGGTCCCCGATTCGACCGCCCGTTCGGTCACCACCCCGTCTTCTGGGGCGATCAGCACCGCGTCGGCGAGCGTCGCTCGGCTGTGGTCGAACGCCGCGCGCGCCGCATCGCGCTTCGCCGCAGCGGCGCTGGCCGCCAGCGCGCGGTCGCGGACCTCTGCTGCCGACAACGCGCCGATCCCGTCGAGCCCGGTGGCACGTCGTGCCGCGTCGCCCGCGCGGACCGCCTCGGCGGTCGCGGCGGCGAGGTCGGCGCGTGCCTGTCCGGTATCGGCGATCGCCTCGGCGTGCGAAAGGCGGGCGAGGACCTGCCCGGCGCGGACGTGATCGCCGACCTGGACGTTCAGCGCGAGGACGCGGCCACCGGTCTTGAACCCGAGCGCGATTTCGCGGCGCGGGCGCAGGACGCCGTCGAATGTCGCGGTCTGTCCGCCCGCGTGATGGATGGTGACCACGTCGACCAGCGTGGCGTCCGATCTGGGCGATACGACCGGCTCGGAAGAACAGCCGGCGCAGGCGAGGAGGGTCAGACCGGCAGTAATTAGCCTAGTCGGCAGCTTGCTCGGCAGCCCGGTCGGGGCAGTGGAAATCATCGGCATCGTCGCGTCCCGTTGTGAACGCGGTCGCCCTGCCGATTCGGGTCGATCCTGGCCTGCCGATCCTCGAAACCGACCAGTCGATTTCGAAAACGACCGGTCCCGACGCCTGTGAGCCGGCTTCGCTAGCCTTCGAGGTGCCGCCGTCGAAACGCGCTGGGGGTTTCGCCGAGTCGTTCCTTGAACACCCGGTTGAACATCACGAGGCTGCCGAATCCCGCATCCATCGCGATCGTCAGGATTGGCACGTCGGCCTGCGAGGGGTCGGCAAGCGCGCTGCGCACTTCGGCGATCCGGTGTTCGTTGAGGTAGTCGCTGACGTTGCGATAGCCGAGCCCGCCATTGATATGCCGCCGCACGCGGTATTCGGGCGTCTCGACGCGCGCGGCGATCATCCCGATCGTCAGGTCGGGATCGCGGTAGGCGCGGTCTTGCGTCATCATCGCCGCCAGGCTCTGGCCGAGGCCGACGTCGAGGGGTTCGGGCGCTGCGACGGCTGGAACTTCGCCGACCACCGGGGCGGCATCCGCGCTCAGGAAAACCTCGGGGTGGCGCAATCCGAACAGCAGCGCGCTGATCACGAACGTGCCCATGAACAGCCCGGCGGCGGCGGTCATTCCAGACACGGCCAGTTCGCCGGTCGCGCGACCGACGATCTCGCTGCCCAGCAGCCACAGGATGATGAGCCCGATCGACACCACGAAGATCGTTCGCGCCTGCCGCCGCGCCTCGACCAGATCGCCCTGCCGATTCCGCCATGCGAGCCACTGCGCATGGATCGCAAACGCCATTCCCCCCAGATAGACCGCGATATCGAGCCCACGGATCGGCGCGGCCAGTCCGCGCCCCTGCAGGCTGACATACAGCGTGCATCCCAGGAACGCCGCGGCCAGCGCCATATCGATCGGTTTGGGCCTGAACGCATCGTCGAACCAGGCGCGCGCGAACAGCCAGAACAGGGGAATCGCGGCGCTCGAACTCAGATCGAGCAGCGGATCGAACGCGGTCGGCGCATGCGGCAACCCCGCCAACGTACCGACCACCGTACACAGCGTTAGCGCCAAGCCGAACCGGCTCGGCAACGACGCCGGCGACCGCGCGAACACCACCGCCGCCAGCATCAGCAAGCCGATCGCACCGCCGCGAAACAGGAGATCGAGCTGGGGAATCACGGTCGACGATACCGGGTCATGCTGGCCATCAGCGGCGACAACCATGCCGTTGCCGGTATGTCCAGTCCTACCGGTTGCGGCCGTTTGCGGACGGAGACGCGCGCACGCGGGGTCGCCGCCGGGTCGGGCCGGCTAGGTAACGCAAAACCCGGCTGCGTGTCATGTCCGTGCCGCGCGCAGGCGCCGACGAAGCAGCATCGTCACGATCGCCTGGGGAAGGACGGTGGCCATGCGGACAAGCCAGCTTATCGAAGCCGGAAAGCGATAGTCGCTTCGCTCGGTGCGGAGCGCGCGGACGACATGCGCGACGCCGCGTTGCTCGGATATCTCGAACGGCGAAGGCATGGCATGCGCCTGCGTTCGCGCCGTGGCGACGAAGCCGGGATAGATGCTGACGAATCGGATGCCGTGATCGGCGAACTCGACGCGGCACGTGTCCATCAGCAGCCGCATCGCGCCTTTGGCGGCAGAATACGGCCCTTGCAGCGGCACGCCCATCAAGCCGGCCAGCGAATTGGTATGCGCGACCATGCCGGAACCTTGGCGCATCATATGGTGAAGCACCGGAAAGAGGTAGTTGACGCAGACGTCGTAATTGCTCCGCATATAGTCTTTGACCGCGCCGACGCCGATCGTCCGCAGGTCAAGATCGGGGGCGCCGCCGACGTTCATTAGCAGCAGGTCGATGCGACCGAACCGGGCGATCGTCGCCTCGACGACCGCCGCGGCTTCGTCTTCGCGCAGTGCGTCGGCGGGGTGGATCATGCAGACACCGCGGTCGAGCGCGATCTCCGCTGCGAGGCTTTTCAGTTCGCCCGCCCGTCGCGCGGTCGCGACGATCGTTGCGCCTTCCGCGGCTAGCCGTCGCGCGACACCGCGGCCCATGCCGCTCGACGCGCCGACGATCAGCACGACCTTGCCCGCGAAGATCACCGGCCGTCGCCGAGCGGCTTCAGCCCGGCCACCAGCCGCATCGTCAGCCGCGCGGCGGTGCCCCAGGGCGGGCCAATCCGTTCGAACATGTTGATCGGCCCGGCCTTGTGCACCGCGCGAGCGTGACTGAACCGGAGGAAGCCGTCGCGGCCGTGATAGGCGCCCATGCCGCTGGCGCCGATGCCGCCGAACGGCAGGCTGTGCTGCGCGACATGGAGCAGCGTGCCGTTGATCGTCACGCCGCCCGAGGTCGCGCCATCGAGGATCCTCCGCTGCATCGCCGCGCCGTCCGCAAAGCAGTACAGCGCGAGCGGTCGTGGGCGCGCGCGGACGAAGGCCAGCGCCGCATCGAGCGTGTCATAGGGTTTCACCGGCAGCACCGGGCCGAAGATCTCCTCGCGCATCAGCGTGCAGTCGTCGGGCGCGCCGAGCACCACCGTCGGCGCGATCCGGTGCCCGGTCGGGGCCGGCGCCGGGTGGGTTAGGATCTCCGCACCACCGCGCCGCGCCTCCTCGATCGCGTCGGTCAGCCGCTGGTGGTGCCGCGCGTCGATGATGTTGCTGTAGTCGCCATTGCGTTCGATCGTCCGGTAGCGGTGCACGGCGGCGGACAGCACGCCGTCCGCGAACCGGCGTGCCGAGGCGGCCGGCACCAGTGCGTAATCGGGGGCGACGCAGGTCTGGCCGGCATTGAGATAGCGACCGAAGGCGATCGACCTGGCGGCGCGGTCGATCGCGAAATCGGGGGCGACGATCGCCGGTGACTTGCCGCCAAGCTCCAGCGTCACCGGCGTCAGATGATCGGCGGCGGCGCGCAGGATATGACGCCCGACATCGGTCGATCCGGTGAAGACGAGGTGATCGAGCGGCAGTCCCGACAAGGCCTGCGACACCGCGACGCCGCCCTGCACGACCGTCAGGCGATCGGCGTCGAACCGGTCCGCCACGAGGCGTGCCAGCAGGGCGGCGAACGCCGGGGAGGCTTCGGACGGCTTGACGATCACGCGGTTGCCTGCCGCCAGCGCATCGATCGCCGGTCCCAGCGTCAGGAACAACGGATAGTTCCAGGGCGCGATCACGCCGATCACGCCGAGCGGCTCGTAGCGGACCCACGCGGTGCCCGGTTGCAGACTGAGGTCGACGCGACGCGGCGAGTCGCGCATCCATGTCTTCAGGCGTGCACGGCTGTGGCCGATCGCGGTGATCAGCGGCACGATCTCGAGGATGTCGGTTTCGGTCTTCGACCGCCCGCCGAAATCGTCGGAGATCGCCTCAATCAACGCGGCGCGTCCCTCGATGAGCAGGTCGTGCAGCGAATCGAGCAGCGCCTGACGGATCGACGCACTGGCCGCAACGTCGTCGCGGGAGGCGCGATGTTGGCGATCGAACGCGGTGCGCACCGCCTGCACTTCGGGAGTCATGGCAATCCTTTCATGGCGTCTCGACGACTTCCTTCGATCGTATGGCGAACACCGCTACCTAACAAGAGCGATGATCATATTTAGGTGTAGCTATCTATATTAAGGTTGATAGGATGATCACATCGACTCGCCAAAGAGGTCGATGACACGAGGGAGAGGATTGCTATGGACGACCGCGACAGGTTCGCGCCGGCAGCGGCTGGTGCGCCGACGTCCGATCCTTATCGGCGCTATGCGAATGCGCTGGGCACGGTGCGTCTGCCCGCAGCGTTCGTCGATCTCGACGCGCTCGACCGCAATGGCGACCGTCTGTGCATGCGGGCGCGCGGCATGCCCGTTCGGCTCGTCACCAAGTCGATCCGGTCGGTGGGCGTGCTTCGCTATCTGCTCGACCGGTTCCCCTATCTGCAAGGGTTGCTGTGTTTTTCGCCGGCGGAGGCAGCCTGGCTTGCATCGCAAGGGTTCGACGATCTCGTCGTCGCCTATCCTACGGTCGAGCCGAGCGAGATCGCGCGCGTCGCGGCGGCGGTGCAGGGCGGCGCGTCGATCACGCTTATGGTCGACGATGCCGCGCAGCTCGACGTCATCGATCGCTGTGCGGCGGCGGCGGGAACCTCGCTCGCGGTCGCGATCGACATGGATGCCTCGACCAGTTTCCCCGGCCTGCGCTTCGGCGTCTATCGGTCGCCGGTCGCGACCGCGAAGGCGGCGCTCGCGCTGGCCGACGCCATCGCCCGGCGACGCCATCTGCGGCTCGACGGCGTGATGGGCTATGAGGGCCAAATCGCCGGGCTCAACGACGCGGTGCCCGGCCAGCGGGTGCGCAACCGCATCATCCGGACGCTCAAGGCGCGCTCGATCCGCGACGTGCACCGGCGGCGCGGCGCGATCGTTGCGGCACTGACGGCGGCGGGGCATCGCCTGCGGTTCGTCAATGGCGGCGGCACCGGCAGCTTCGAAAGCACCGCGCGCGATCCGAGCGTCACCGAGCTGGCGGCGGGGTCGGGCTTCTACCTGCCGGGGCTGTTCGACCATTATGCGGTCACGTTGGGCGAGCCCGCGGCGGGCTTCGCACTGCCGGTGACGCGGCGCCCGGCACCCGGGATCGTGACCTGTGCGGGCGGTGGCTATCCCGCGTCCGGTCCGATCGGCCCCGACCGTCTTCCCAAGCCGTGGCTGCCGACCGGCGCCACGTTGATCGACAACGAGGGCGGCGGCGAGGTGCAGACACCGGTGCGGCTCGGCACCGCCGACGCGCTGCCGCTCGGTGCGCCGGTCTTTTTCCGTCATGCCAAGGCGGGGGAGCTGTGCGAGCGGTTCGACACGCTGCTGCTCGTTCGCGGCGATGACATCGTCGACCGCGTCGCGACGTATCGCGGCGACGGGCAATGCTTCTTCTGACCTGCAACGACAGGCGGGCCGTCGACCGGACCCGCGAGGACCGACGCCAACGCAAAAAAAGGGGATGACGATGAAACGGTCTATCTTGCACCATAGTGTGGTCCTCATCGCGCTCGTCCTATCGGCGGAGGCGCAAGCGCAGCAGGCCGCGACCGGCCAGCCTTCCAAGCCTCCGCCGACGGCTGGGGACGGCGATATCGTCGTGACGGCCCAGCGCCGGTCCGAACGCCTCCAGGACGTGCCGATCGCGGTCACCGCGATCACCGGCGACGACCTGCGCGAACGCCGGATCGCCGACGTGCTCGACCTGTCGGGACGTGTTCCCGGCCTTCAAATCCGCTCGGCGGACAATGGCGCCAACCCGCGCATCTTCATCCGCGGCGTCGGCCTCAACGACTTCAACCCGGCGACGGCGAGCGCGGTCGGCATCTACGTCAACGGCGTCTACGTCGCCTCGACGCTGGCGCAGCGCGACGCGTTCTTCGATCTGGGCCAGGTCGAGGTACTGCGCGGCCCGCAGGGAACGCTGTACGGCCGCAACACCACCGGCGGCGCGATCAACGTCACCACGCGCCAGCCGGGCAACACGCCCGAAGCCGACCTGTCGCTCGATTACGGCCGGTTCAACGCGGTGACGCTGCAGGGCGGGATCAGCGCGCCGGTCGCGACCGACCTGGCGGCGGTTCGCATCGCCGGTCTGTATCAGCGCGACGACGGGTATATGCGCAACACGCTGACCAGCAACCGCGGCAACAACGTCGACCGCTGGGCCTTGCGCAGCAGCGTCCATCTGACGCCGTCGAGCACGGTGACCGACGATCTCACTGTCAATGCCAGCCGTTCGACCGGTGGATCGCTCCAGGCCTATGCGCGCACGCTGATCCCGCAGACCGCGGCGGCGACGGGTGCCGATGGCTTGTGCACGCCCGCTTTCTACACCTCGGGCCAGTGCACCAACATCCTGGGTTACGCCAACACCAGCCGCAATCTGTACGAAGGGGCCTATCGCTTCGAAGGGCGCGACCGGGTCAGCCTGTTCGGCACCGGCAACACGCTGTCGATCGATCTCGGGCCGGTCAGCCTGATCGCGGTGACCGGGTTCCAGCATGCCAGCCGCAACGATCAGGAGGATACCGACGCCAGCCCGGTACCGGTCGTCGCCGCGTCCTACATCACCCGGCAGGACACGGTCAGCCAGGAGCTTCGCGTGCAGTCCAACGGCCACGACCGGATGCGCTATGTCGCCGGCGTGTATTATGCGCATGACCTGATCCGCAACGCGTCGTCGCTCGACGTGCTGCCGGTATTGCGCGCGCCGACGCCCGACAATCCGAGCGGGGTCGACCTCGTCGCGGGGATCGGCGACTTCGCGTGGCCGTCGCGGCAGGTGACGAACAGCTATGCCGGCTTCGGGCAGCTCGATTTCGACCTTACGCCGCGGCTGACGCTGACCGGCGGGCTGCGCTATTCCGCCGATCGCAAGCGTTTCGACTATCGCGCGGAGGCCGCCGGCGGAACGATCCCGTTGTTTACCTATGCCGACGCCAAGACGTTCGGCTCGTGGTCGGGGCGCGCCGGGCTGCAATATCGCTTCAGCGACGCCGCCAACGTCTATGCGAGCTACAATCGCGGCACCAAGAGCGGCGGCTTCTTCAGCGGCTTCGCGCAGGCCCCCTCGCTGATCGGACCCTACAAGGACGAGACGGTCGACGCCTATGAAGTCGGTGCCAAGACGCAGTGGCTCGACCGACGGTTGGGGCTCAACGTGTCGGCCTTCTATTACGATTACGAGGATTTGCAGGTCTACACGTCGGTGGTCCAGGGGCTGATCACCACGCAGCTCTTCACCAACGCCTCGGCCGCGCGGATCTACGGTGCCGAACTCGAACTGACCGCGCGACCGGTCGATGGCCTCAACCTCAGCGCGTCGACCTCGTTGCTCAGCGCGACGTATCGCGACTTCATCTCGCAGGGTGCCGACTATTCAGGCAACCGACTGCCCTCGGCGCCCAAGGTCAGCATGCAGGGAAGCGCCGAGTATCGCAAACCGATCGGGACCGGCGCGATCGTCGCACGCGCGGATGTCTCCTATCGCAGCAAGGTGTTCTTCGACACGTCCAACGACGCGCGGCTGACCGATCGCGCGCGCGCCTTCGTCGACGGGCGGATCGGCTGGCAGTTCGCCAAGGATCGCTACGAGGTCGCGCTGTGGGTCCGCAACGTCTTCGACGTACCGGTCATCTCGGACATCACGCCATTGCCTGCGCTGGGCTTCGATGCGGTCGTCGTCGGACGGCCGCGGACCTTTGGTCTGTCGTTGCGGGCGAACTATCGATGATCGCGCCGAATACGGCCCGTTCGGCCTATATCGCTGCGTTCGTCGTCGGCGTGTACGGCGTCCTCATGGCGGGCCTTGCCCCGTTGCTGCTCGGCACGCTGGTCGCGGAGGGGCATCTGACCGCGGCGCAGCTCGGGCTCGCCGCCACCGCCGAGCTGGTGACGATGGGGCTCGCTGCGGGCGCTGCGGGGTTCCTGACCGAACGCGTCGCGCCGCGCATGCTCGCCTTGGCCAGCGTGGTGGCGATCATCGTGCTCGACGTCGCGACCGCCAGCGCGACCGGCGGCACGGTAATCCTGCTGCGCGCGCTGGCCGGCGCGCCTAGCGGCATGCTGGTCGGCATCGTCACCGCGATGATCGTCCGATCGGCGCAACCCGCGCGCCAGGCCGGGATGTATCTGACGATCCAGACGGTCGCACAGCTGGCCTGCGCGGCGTTGATCAGCGGCCTGGTCGCACAGCATCACGGCGCGGCAACGGGGTTCTTCGCGATCGCCGCGCTCGGCGTGCCGGTCGCGATCGTCGCGATGGGGACGCCGGTGCGGCTGGCGCCGTTCGCGGCAAACCACGGCATGGGACTGCCCGATATCCGGGGGTGGCTCGCGCTCGCGGCTGCGTTCTGCTTCTTCGCCGGCATCCTCGGCATCTGGATCTATATCGAGCCGCTCGCGCATCAGGCCGGACTTTCGTCCGGCACCGGCGGCCTTGCGGTGGTGCTCGCGCTTGCCGGACAGGTCGCGGGCGGTGTCCTGGGCGCGGCCACGGTCCAGCGCTGGCCGTGCCGCGTCATGCTGATCGGCGCGACCGCGGCGCTGATCGTCGCAGCGGCGATATTCGCGACGTTGCCCGGTCAGACCGTATTCCTGGCGACCGCGATCGGCTTCGGGATGCTGTGGGCATTCGCGAGCCCGTATTTCACCCGGCTGCTGATCGATGTCGACCCGACGCACCGTGCCGCGATGCTCGGGTCGGCGGCCCTGCTGCTGGGGTGCGCGACCGGTCCGAGCGTCGCGGCGCTGAGCGTCAGCGATGGCGATGTCCGTGGTTGCCTCACGCTCGGCACCGGGCTGCTCATCGTCACCGGCGGCATCGTGCTGCTGCTTCCCCTACTCCGGCGCGTGGGGTCCCCTGCGTTTGCCGTGCAATCGAAAGACCGATCATGACCGAGTGGACCAACTGGTCGGGCAGCGTCGTCGCGCGCCCCGCCACGATCGCGCGTCCGCGTGGGCTCGACGAACTGGCCAAGGTCGTCACGGGGGCGCGGCAGCTGCGGATGGTCGGGGCCGGCCATTCCTTCATGCCGCTGTGCCAGACCGAGGGTACGCTGCTGTCGCTCGCCGATCTCGAAGGCGGGATCGAAGTCGCCGCCGATCGCCGGTCGGTCTGGGCCCCCGCGGGCTGGAGCCTCGCACGACTGACCGACGCGCTTTGGGCGGAGGGGCTGTCGCTCTACAACCAGGGCGACGTCAATCCGCAGTCGCTCGCGGGCGCCGCCGGCACCGGCACGCACGGGACCGGCGAGACGCTCGGCAGCATCTCGACGCAGGTGACCGGCGTCCGCCTGATGCGCGCCGACGGCACGCTCGTCACCTGCGACGCGCAGACCGAGCCCGCGCTGTTCCAGGCGCAGCGCCTTGGTCTCGGCCTGCTCGGCGTCGTGGTCGCGATGCGGCTCGCGGTGCTGCCCGCCTATCACCTCGAGGAACGCGTCGAACGCTGGCCGCTCGACACGGTGCTCGACCGGTTCGACGAACTGACCGCGGCGTCGCGGCATATGGAGTTCTGGGTGTTTCCCTACGCCGACTACGTGATCCTCAAGCGGCTGCATCCGGTCGAACCCGAAGGTCCCTATCGCCATGCCAACGACGTCAACGAGGGGGCTTTCCGCCTGGCGTGCAACATCTCGCGCCGCGTGCCGGGACTCATCCCCAAGCTGCAGCGCGGGATGATGCAGGCGATCGGGGGGCCCAAACGGCGTGTCGGCCCGGCCTATCGAATTTTCGCGCAGGAGCGGACGGTGCGCTTCGAGGAGATGGAATACGAGGTGCCGCGTGCCGACGGGCTGGCGACGCTGCGCGAGGCGCTCCGCTATGTCCGTCAGGCACGGCTGCCGCTCGCCTTCCCGTTCGAGGTCCGTACCGTCGCTGCCGACAATATCTGGCTGAGCCCGTTCCACGCCGGGCCGTGCCTGTCGATCTCGGTGCATCAATATGCCGGCATGCCGTGGCAGAAGGCGTTCGCGGCGCTCGAGACGATATTGCGCGATGCCGGCGGTCGTCCGCATTGGGCGAAGCGTCACACGCTCGATTCCACGGCGGCGCATGCGCTGTATCCCCGGCTGTCCGACTTCCTGACCGTGCGTCGCGACGTCGATCCGGAGGGCAAGTTCGTCAATCGCTTCTTCGACCAGCTGTTCGCGATCGGCGGGTGAGGGAGCGATCGGTCAACGCCGGTTTGCGTTTGGCAACGGGGTGAGCCAGAGCGGCGGCGTTATGGTCGAACCCCGCCGTCTACCCATGCAGGAGCGCAGCATGCGCCGCCGCGAGGCGATCCTCGTCGCGGCGCAGGACCTGCTCGTCACCGAAAACCCCGAGGACCTCGCGATGCGCGAAGTCGCGCGCCGCGCCGAGATCTCGATCGGCTCGCTCTATCAATATTTCCCGTCGAAGCCGGCGATCCTGCGCGCGCTGGTACTGCGCAACCTCGACAAGGTCGGCGCGCTGCTGCGGACCGAGGTGCATGCGCTGCTCGAGGATCATGGCGGGCGCCCGACGATCGCCCAGGCGGTCGACCGGATCATCGACGCGTATGTCAGCCATTACCGCAGCCATCCCGAGGCGATCGCGGTGTGGGCCGGCGCGCAGGCCGATCTCGAACTGCGTCGGCTCGACGTGATCGATACGCGCGCGACCGCCGATTTCATGGTCGCGCCGATGATGATCCTGCTGTCGTCGTCCGACCGCGACAAGATCCTGTCAGCGGCGTTGCTTATCACCGAGCTCGCCGGCCATGCGATACGGCTGGCGATCGCGCTCGAACCGCCGCTGACCGACCGGATCGTCGCGCAATTCAAGACGATGGTGATCGCCGTCCTCGAAGCCAATCGCGAGTTGAATTAGGGCTGCGAACTACCAGCTTGCCACATACGGCGCGTGCGGGATCGAGTTTGGTCGCGCCGCCCTGCGAGGGGCGCTCCGTGAAATGGCGATGTCGTCGAGCAGGCGAAGTCGCGCCGGTCGTTCGCGCTCCGGTCACGGACAGCGCCAACCCTGCCAACCTGGGCGCGCAGGCTTCCGCACACCACCCTCATCATTCTTCATGATCGCGTCACCATAGTTTCATCTTGCGCCACTCTCTCCGCCGTTTATGAGACGATGTATCGTAACGCGAAAGCCTGAGAGCTTTGCGTTTCTGCATGAGATTGGAACAATGGTGGTCAGGGCAGTGTCGAACGCCGCGCAGTATTCGGAGCGAACGCGCTCGTCACGCCGGAGCCGCGTCGCGCGTGCCGCTCTCTGCGCGATGGCCTGTTCGGGGACGCCGGCGTTTGCGCAGGATGCGGGGCAGGGGCGAGGTCCGACGGTGGACGACATCGTCGTGCTCGGCCAGCGTCGCCTCGATCGCACCAGCGGATCGGACATCGTCACCGAGCGGATGTCGCAGGCCAGCATCGCGCTCGATCGCAGTATTCTGGACGACTACGGCGTGCGCCGCCTGGCCGACGCCCTGGAGCTGGTCAGCGGTATCTCGCAGCAGAACAATCTCGGCGGCCTGCGTGACAATTACGCGATCCGCGGTTTCCTCGGCACGCCCGACACGGGGGCCGAGTATTTCGTCGACGGCTTCCTCGCCAATCGTGGCTTCGGACCGCCGCGGGACCCCGCCAACGTCGAGCGGATCGAGGTGCTCAAGGGGCCGGTGGGTGCCGTGTTCGGATCGGTCGATCCGGCGGGTGTGATCAACGTGGTCACCAAGAAGCCGCGATTTCGGAACGGCGGCAACCTGACGGCGAGCGGGGGCTCGTTCGGCACCTATCGGCTCGAAGGCGATGTCGAATCGGCGCTGTCCTCGACGTTCGCGATCCGCCTGGTCGGCGCGATCGAGAACAGCGACGGCTTTCGCGATCATGTCGATCTCCGGCGGCGCCTGTTCGCACCATCGGTAAGCTGGCGGCCGATGGACGGCACCACGCTGACGTACCAGGGCGAATATATTCAATTCCGCGCGCCGTTCGACCGCGGCATCCCGGCGATCAACGGGAATAGCGAGGCCGTCCCGCGCGATCGCTTTCTCGGAGAACCCGGCGACGGGCGCGTATCCTCCAGCAATTGGCGACACGAACTGACGCTGGAGCAAAGTCTGGGCGGGAGCTGGACCTTCGTCGGCGGCACGGCCTATCGCGACGCTCGAATCCGGGGCTTCTCCAGCGAAGCGTCGACGCTGCTGGCGGATGGAACGGTTCGCCGTCAGCGCCGCCTTCGCGACTGGAACCTGACAGACTGGTCGGGGCGGGCGGAAATCCGTGGCACCGTCACGGCCTTCGGTACGCATCGACCAAGCGTGGGCGTGACGCTCTACGATCTCGACTTCGACACGTTCCAGACGCGCTTCCGGCCGACCGCTGCCCGGCCTTACCCGATCGCCGTCTTCGACCCGGTCTACGGGGGCGTCGCCGGGCCGCTGACGCCGTTCACCGCGACCAATGAACGCCGGAAAGCCGTTGCCGTCTACGGTCAGGATATGTGGGACCTGACCGACTCGCTTAGCGTGGTCGGAGGCCTGCGCTACGAGCACCTCGACCAGCGCATCGACAATCGACTGTCCGGGCAGCTGAGCCGTCTGGAACGTGATCCGGTCGAGTTTCGCGCGGGCATTCGCTACCGTCCCGATCCCCGGTTCGCCTTCCATGCGAACTGGGGCGAGGGCTCGCGCGCCAACTCGAGCGTCGGACGACTGGGCGACGCGTTCGCGCCCGAAACCGGCCGTGGCTACGAAGTCGGCGCCAAGCTGGTCCTGGCATCGCTGCGGGTTGGGGCCAGCTGGTTCGATGTTTCCAAGCGCAACATCCTCGCGACCGACCCGGCCGACGTGAACTTCCTCGCGACGGTGGGACGGATCAGGTCGCGCGGCGTCGAACTCGATGGCGAAGTCGATCTGGCGCCACGCGTGCGGCTGATCGGGAACTACGCCTTCACCGACGCTGCTGCCCGCGATCCCGCATTCCCCAGCGCCGACGTGCTCAATGTGCCGCGCCACGCCGGCACGCTGCAACTGTTCGCGACGGTTCCTCTCGCCGCCCGCGAGCTCGCTCTGAGTGCGGGCGGGACCTATGTCGGCGCGCGTGCCGCGGCGCTCGATGGCGGCAACCTGCGACTGCCAAGCTATGTGAAGGCCAAGGCGAGCATCGCGTATCCCCTGACCAAAAGGCTGACCGCCCGCGTCGAGGTCGACAACATCCTCGACCAGACCTACGCGCAGAGCAGTTACAGCGCGCTGTGGATTTCACCTGGGGCGCCTCGATCGGTCCTGTTCTCGCTGGCGGCACGGCTTTGAGAGCTGGCCAGCGTTAATCGCTCGAGAACAGCAGCCGCGCTTGGCTGACGATAGATTCCAGTTGTGCGCCGCCTGTTAGATCGCGTCCGCGGTCAGGTTTGCGCCGATCCACGCCGTCACGTCGGGGACCGGAATGGCAAGCGCTCCAAAGTCGCTGTCTCCCGAATTGATCGTATTTGGAACGCCAGCGGAGCTTGCCTGCTATCCGAACGCATCCGGGCCGTCATCCAGGCTTTGACTAGTCATGAATTAACGACCCAACCATTCGGCAGCCGCATCGGTTTTCAAGGACAAGTCATCTCGCAGGTCCGACGAACGCCGCGAGTTGTTGCCCGGACAGCCAGGCGGCTTCGATCCGCGGACCGAGCAGCCAGTCGCCGCAGGCGCCCAGCCGGATCTCCGCGTTCCAGAACGCACCGCGCGCCGACGTCCCAGTCTTCGCATACCGCCAGCGGTGGACACTGGTCGCGATGATGGTGGGGGACCCGGCGCCGATGTGATCCGCGAACGCCGCGAGAAGCGCCTGCGCGATCATGTCCGGCTCGTCTTCGAGGTGCGCACGCGACCAGCCGGCACTGGCCTGTAGCACCCAGGCCTCCGGTCCGGTCCGTCCCGGCTTGGCCGAGTTGCGGACGGCGGTTCCGATGATCCCGATATCCGCAAGTCGATCGCAAGCGGTCGGCACCGGGCCATCGAACGCTGCCATGACGGTCCAGCACGGATCGGAAACCGCGGCGCGAGCCGCATCGGCCAACGCACCGTCATGGTCCGCGACCAGGGGCGGGACCTGCTCCGCCGGCACCGCGACGATCGCCGCGTCGAACCGCTCGTCGCCGATCCGCCATCCACCGTCATGGCAGAGACCGGCGATGGCGGTGTTCCATCGAACATCGCACTCGGCCGCCATCGCGCGGATCGGTGCGTTCATCGCGGGTGTTCCGACCCACGCGTCGGGCCCTGCGGGCGACCAGCGCGCGACGTGGCCGCCGTGCGCCCAGCGGTCGACCTGCGCCACGAACGCGGGATCGCGCGCCGTCAGATATTGCGCGCCGTGATCGAACGCCGCCTCGCCCAGCGGTGTATCAACCCGGCGCGTCGACATCCTGCCACCCGGCCCGCGGCCCTTGTCGAACAGGACCGGGTCATGACCCTGGCCGCGTAGCGCGTGCGCGCAGGACAGGCCTGCCATTCCCGCACCGATGATTCCGATCCGCATGATACCCCCGTGCCGGCATGCAGCAACCGAACGTGCCGCTGACCGGACACCCTCAAACGCGATGCGTGTCGATTGGAGCCGGACGAGTGCATATTTTCGGTGATGTACCAGGCCACCGGCCAGACTATGTTGCCTTGGCCTCGGACCCTTAGCCTTAAACATCGCCGCGACCGAAGATGATCTGGTTCCGCGCGACAGGGTCGAACAGGGGTAAAGAAACGGCGGGCTGCCACCGCTCACCGCATCGAGCGTGCCACTCCGGTGTAGGTGAAGGATGACTGCGGCGACATTGTTCGTCACCTGTTCGAGCCGGCTTACGCTCGCACCGCTAGCCGCTCCGACGATCAGCGTCGCGAACCCATCGCGGATTACGAGAAGCTTTATCCATCATCCGCAGCGGACTGCGCCTACCTAGCAGAAGGCGTATTTGGCCAACATAGTCTGGGAAATGAAACCATGAGACACGCTCGTTTCATCCACTAGTCGTTGCTTGAAAAAGCGCCAATGGTGACCCCTACGGGAGGGTTCTCCGACTAGAGAAACCCGCGGAAATCCGTGCTTTCTCTTCGTGGAGATTAGCCGTTCTGTGCCAGTTTCCTGTCCCAGCGCGGTCGATCGATAAGCGTGATGTAGGGTGACGGCTTGCAAATTGGAACACTGATACGCGTGGCCGGTGTGATGAATTTGCTGAGCGCAGTTTGCCATTTTGCTGGTACCCGTCAGCTGGCTCAAGCAATCCGCCAGCGCGAGCCGCGGCGAGGCGTGACTGTGCTGGGTCTCCGATCGGTGTTGTTGCACGCTAGTCCCGGCCGATCTTTAGTATCGGCTTATCGGCACGCCGTCTGCGGATGATCTTGACCGCTAGATCCGCGGTCGAGTGATGAATGCGCTCGGCATCGATGAACAAGTTTTCAGATGGTGGGGCCGTCTCACGAAATCAGTATCGTAGCGTCCAATCGAATCGAAGCGCCAAACTTCTGGGACGCGAGCCATAGTCTCCAATCGCCATGAGGGTAGATTATGAGGGCAGTCAGGGTAGAGGGGGCGGCGCTGCTGACGAGGCAAACACTAATCACCGCAAGCAGGGCGTCTACCGTCTTCAAGAGACGGCGAACCAGCGCCTCATGGGGGGTAGTTGTCCGCGCGAGCGTTTCAATTTTTTGCCGGAATATCGGTATATGAAAGAGCGGATCACCCTCTGGCTATGGCCCATCACGGCGTTCTCCGGCGTGTCATGATTCACAAACTGTCTGATAGCGGTCGGCATGGTGATTATGGTTAGCAGAAACTGCTCAGAACGCGTCACGGGGTCACAAACCGCTCTGGTACGTTAGGCATTGATAGGTATTTCGAGACTTGCAAGGAGACTGACCGAACAGCTGGGACAAGCGCGTTTGGGCGCTGTTTCATTATTCTTCGGAGCTTGGGTCAGGCCTCATTAAAATATCACTCGCCTTCCGGAGCACGCATTTCGGCGCGTGGAGGACCCCGAAGCCGTCAGGCGAAGGCACGTCAGAGCGGCGTCCGAAAACGCCGTTACCCGCCATCCGCGGGCGCTGGTCCAGAGGCCAGCCGTCGGCGCAGCCGAAAAGCATGTAAAAGTCGGGCTTCCCCCCACTTTTACGGTATTGCGCCCAACTTTCTGTTAGGTTCGAAGAAGCGTCTTCGGATTTCATTTGTTAGGAGAAAAATGGGAGCGTGTTAGGGTCAATACGCTTCCTTGTTAGGCTCGGAATTGAATTGCCCCTAGATTTCTGGAAGCCTTCAATCCTGATTTTGAGGGCAGGAGGCGACGATGGGGAGGCCCAATTTCAGCGATGAGTTCAAGGGTGACGCGGTGGTGCAGATCACGGAGCGGGGTTACCCGGTAGCGGAGGTTTCGCAGCGCCCCGGCGTCAGCCCGCACTCGCTGTATGCGTGGAAGAAGCAGTTTGCGAAGGTGGCGTCGGGCGATGCCAATAAGGACGCCAAGATCCGCCAGCTGAAGCGCGAGTTGACTCGGGTGACCGAGGACCGAGACATCTTAAAAGGAGCCACCGCGTATTTTCGCCAGGCATGCCAAGTAAGATTCGCCTTTGTCGCGGAGCATCAGAACCAGTTTGGCGTCCGCGCAATGTGCCGCTGCCTGGCGATCCAGCCCAGCGGTTTCTATGCCTGGCGCAAAGCGCCGCTGAGCCGCTGAGCGCAAGAAGATGCTCGGCAGATTGCATTGATCCGGCAGGCCTGGAGCGACAGCGGCAAGGTTTATGGGTATCGCAAGTTGCACGACGATCTGCTCGATCAGGGCGAGGCCTGTTGTCCCCATCGCGTTGCCCGCCTGACCATTAAGGCGCAGATCGGCTACAAGCGGCGTCCAGGCAGGTCAGGAGGAAGGCCTTCGGCCGTTGCTGCCAACACTTTGGATCGCCAGTTCGACGTGCCGCAGGGCTAACAGAGCCTGGGTGACGGACATCACTTATATCCGCACGATGGAGGGCTTCGCCTATCTGGCGGTCGTACTCGACCTCTACTCCCGTCGCGTGGTGGGATGGTCGTTGCAAAGTAGTCAGACAACCGAATGTAGTTTTGCAGGCCCTGCACATGGCGGTCTGGCGGCGTAAGCCGAAGAACCGCGTGCTGATCCATTCGGATCAGGGTTCGCAGTTCACCAGTATAGACTGGTCTGCCTTCACCCGGGCCCACAATCTGGAACACTCCATGAGTTGGCGGGGAAACTGCCACGCTAACGCCGTCCCTAAGAGCTTCTTCAATCTTTTTAAGCGTGAGCGCATCCGGTGACGCACCTATAAAACGCGCGAAGAAGCCCGGCGGGACGTGTTCGATTACATCGAGATATTTTACAACCCGATCCGTAAGCATGTCAGGAACGGGGTGCTGTCGCCCGTCGAGTTCGAACGGCAGCAGGCTTTGACGGCTCAAGGCGTCTAGAAAACTAGGGGCTATTCACCTGGTAACCACGAGTAATAGGTCAATCGATATCAAAGGCCGAGATGCCCTCGTTGGCCATAGCTCGTATCCATAGGTCTGCATTGGGGTCCTGTCCGAACACTGTGGCACCCAGCGGACCCCATAGCTCTCGCGCTCGCCACTGTTCGGGCGGCTGTAAGCTGTAAAAACAAGCGGCGATTTCAAAAAAACTATAGTGTTCTAGTGGCGTATCAGGTGGCGGTGGTCCGCTATGAAGGACGAAATTGGTGATACTTTTAAACAGTGCAGATGCGACGTGATCAGCGCGTTCCACACCTACAATTTGTGGCCAGCGGATCATCGACCTTGCCCATGGGAGGACGCGGGACAATCTATGCTTTGACGGCACATTCCGAGCCAAGGATGGCATGAGAAACGCCGCTAGTTTGAGTTGCCTTTCAAGGGTTTGCGGATCAGCCGATTTCCAATCGAAATTCAGATAAGCTGTCGCCTCCGTTATATCGTCATCAATATGACTATACTCGATCCGATCGGCCATTTTACTTAGTAAATTATTGATCATAATGTCCGAAGAATTTGCCAGCGGGCCGCCCGCTCTCTCGAATGAGGCGATGCTTTCTTTGACAATGTCTAGCTTGGCCTGCTCACGGTCCGCAAAAAACGCTTCGATATTAGTAGCGGTAGGAAGAGTGGTGTTGATCTCGTCGTTCGTTCGCTCTGCGACGGACCTAGAGGCAAAATCCTTCACGACACCGGCTACTGCTTGCCCGATCGCCGCCAGGAAAGATTCGTCGTTGGCCAGTGCATCGATCCTGCGCTGATCGGATTTGGGCAGGCGATCCACCGCCATCATCACCGGCCATGCAGGGCCTAGGGCGAGCTTGGAAGCGGTCGCCTTCTTTAGCTCTCTGATTAGAAGAGTGACAATCAGAATGCTCAACTCGCTCCGCTTGGCGAGACTGGGTGTCGACGACGCGGTAGAAGTATTCGCTGTGTTGCGAGAGTCCGCGAGCATCCGCTGCAGGAAGACTCCAGGGCTACCTTTTGTCTTCCCGGCCCCAGCATACGTCACGGGTTTGAACGCCGCAAAGCCGCCCGCTGCAGCTTCAATCCAGGCTTCGGCTACCGGCTCTGACCCAACGAGGGCGGAGGCAAGCGCGGATATGAGCTGAGCTCGTCCGAATGATGGATCACCTTCCAATTTAGCTTTGGTGCCAGCGCTCAATCTTCCTTCATCGGTGACCAGTCCCTTTGCGATGCGTAGCGACATGTCTTCAGCGCTGATTACTAATCTGCCGTTACTGTCGCGCAATTCCAGCAATCGCGTCAGAAGGGAAAGGTGCTCAGGCGTAAGCAATTGATCCAAACTCACGCCGCCTCTCCCGTGTCTCGACGGGCGCGCAAGATTTCGGCGATTGCCTGCAGTTGATCATCCGTCGCCGTTGCCCAATGATGGCGAGAGATTCGATGTTCGGAGTAGAGCCTATTTATGGCTTGAACTGTTTCGGGATAGACGTTGTTTTTTTCGAAATATTCGCGATCCTCCTTAATTTGTCTCTTAAGTTCTTCGGTGCGAGCTAGCTCGGCCGTGGCCATATTGAGCTTGAGAGCGGTCTCGATTACTTGTGGCATGTCGGCGACGAGAAGCTTGCGGTATTCAAGAATTTGCTTGTTCAACGTGGTCGCGCGCTCGTCGGGGTAGGTCGTGCGTAGATTAGCATTCTGGAGGCGGCGACGTGCGTTGTCCCAGGTGGGACCACGCCTTAGACCTGCTCGCTCCTCAAGGAGTTGCGCAACTACATTGCCGAACCCCTCGTGGTCATCTTTGAAATTGGTGGCAATCGCGGCCACCAACTTATCTGAAAGGTTTAACGAATCAGACAGCCACGACTGAGGGCCTGCCACAGACGGTTCTGTCGGCAGATTGTTAGTCTCATCGCGAGTGCGTGAGACGAACTCGTCGCATGACGACGAGGGCATCTCGGACCGGTGGGAGGCGCACTCTGCCGCACCAACGGGATCTTTAGTATACGTCATCGATTTCTCGCAGTCGCCGCTGACCGATCCCCGCCTTTACGTTTCGACGCGAAGGCGGAGATCAGCCAGCGCTAGTTCCCAAATGCGTCGATTCGACAATGTGAAAGCACACACCGTGCCACTAATGTGTTTTCCCGGTAGGTTTACGTCAAGAGGTAATTGATCGCGGGTTACCCGACTGCTCCCAGGGTAATTCTGGTGGAAACCGGAATGGCTGCTTTCGGGCGTTGGACCGTGGTGAACCGCCGCTCGTTTAGAAAGCGGCACAGGGGGACCCTCACTTCAAGGGGCGGTCTCTCGGTCCAAGTAGATGAAGAAACAGGGGGCAGGTCACCGCGCGCACGCTGCCGCGCCATCTGGTCGCCGCTGGGGGCCATCGCAAGCACATGGATCGCTATTTACAGTTTCCCACGTCGCGACTGTATCAGCTAATACGCGGCGTACTCGTGTTCATGTAGAAATCCTCGTTCACGCTAGAGCCGGCCATGGCCGCCAACGGCTCGCGCCAGCACCGCAATAAGCGATTGAGCCCGTACCAGCGTATCGCCGTCGGTCACCGTAATACGCACTGGCAGGCGAACAAGTGCGGGATCGGAAAGGTTCGAGGCATGGACCGAGAGTTCGATTGCCCCTGAACAGGGTTCCAATCCATCGGGACTAATCGCCAGCTTGGATACCACTTCATCCTGACCGTGGCGCCACGAAGCACATTCCAGTTGCATTTGGTCCACCCAGCCATCGCGGCCCTCGCGCCAGTAGAAGGCATCGCTGTCACGCGGCTTTGGCGCGGAGAACGTCGGCAGATGAAGCGGGTGGTGGACCATGCGACCGATCGCATCCGCGCCAAATGCCGATCGCCGGCCGAGTGCGCCCATCGTTCGCGTTCGGCCCCGCGGCGGATTTGGTGGCAACGGCAATGCATAAGGGGCTGTAACTGGCGCCGATTTATCGCCATCATCGTCCTCCCCAGCAGGCACATCCTCATCCCTGATGGCAAAGTTCCCCCTGCCGACCATACTCAACAATGTATCCTGCGCCGGGCGCGTGCCCTTATTAGCAGCGACCGCAAGCACCCATGGCGGCTCGGAGCGCGCCTGAAGCGTGTTGTGCAACGAGCCGAGCGCGGTGCGCACTTCCTCAAGCCAGTCGGGATATTTCTGGGTCCGATAGTCCTCGATTTCTTCCTCTGTTGCTGGCTCGTAGACCGTGCGGGGTTGGAGCGACGCGAGATGGCCGAAGCGCTGCGTCGCGCCAATCCCTCGCAACGCATCGGTCGCGCGCGGCTTCAGGGGTTCAAATGAACTCGCCGGCGGGCAGAAATTCGCCACTTCCGTCATCAGCGCATCGGTCTCAATGGAGGTGAGTGCCGGCCAACGAACGATCTCCGCTTCGAACGTAGAGAGAACCGCGCCATCCATTCCGACGAAGGACAGCGCCACCTGCGGTTCGGCGGCCTTGAGCCGTCGGTTTTCAGCCGCAAGCCGAAGATTTTCCTTCGACGCCTCATCGGGTTCAGCGTCGCGAAGCCAATCATCGTCGATCAGCAGGACCGGCAAACCGAACTCCTCGGCGGTCGTGGCGCAGATTGTGTCGTCGGTCAGAAGCAGGATGTCCTGCCCATCGGCTTGCAGGTGCAGCGCATAATTAATCAGCGCTTGGTCGGCATGACCTAGGTCCAGACCGTCAACAACAGCGGTGGTGACCTTGCGCAGTTCGACCCGCTTGGTGACAGCGGGTCCTGATCGCCGCACCATTGCTGTGCGGTCAGGCTCTTTCAGCAACCCCCGGACATCGCTGCTGAGGGCCCGCGCGACCTTGTTGGGTCGGCCCGTCTGGACCTTGAGCTTATCCAGCTCGCGAATAACCGGCGGGATGAGCACGATCTCGATCGGATCCCGGCCTAGGACGTGCCAAGGCTGGTCGACCAGCGAGCGGCCGTGCACGAGCACGTTGGCGTCCGGAACAACCCGGAGCAGTTCGCCTTCTATTCGATCCGGTGAGTCGTCCATTGCAACAATATAGGGGCAACAGGTCAAAGGTGAACGCCTTTACCGCAGGGGCGCGATGCCCTTGGCGTTACAAACTTCGGCCGCGACTCAGCCGAAACTGGCGAGCACGGCAATGAATTTGTCGTGCGCGGCGCGCGCGTCTTTCAGTATTTTCTCGATTGCGGCGAACGCTTCGCCATTCTCAGCAAGCCATCGCTGCCGTTCGGCTTGCCAGGCGCGACGGCCGTGCATCTCAAACCCATCCTCGATCCGACTGCGATGGAAGCCGCGGGCAATTGACGTGACATAGCGGCCCTGTTGATAGGCCCGCAGCCGGTCGGCACCCCCTTTCCGCAACTCGGCGCGCGCGCGCGTTTTGGTCGAACTCATCAGCTCCATGATCGAGAGTCCGGCATAATGGTTGAAGTCCGAGGTCGGGGCCGCACCGCCCTCGCTCCACAGCCGTCGGCCATGCGGGTACCACAGGCCGTCTGGCATCTCGTAAAACACCTGCGGTTTTAGCACGAATTCGTCGGGCGAGCCCTTTGTTTCCACGGTGAAGGATGGGCTGCCATATCCATCGATCCAATGGATCGCGAGCGACTGGACCTGGGTATCGTCGATCATGATCCCGTTGGGTCCCTTGAGACCGTCTAGGATCGACTTGGCGTAATTATCGAGATCCGCGGTCTCGTCGGTCTCGAGGACCGTCTGGACATCAACATGCAGCGTGATCGAGAGGTGAATCTCGTTTGAATAAAGCCACTGGTTGGTGAGTTCGGCCTGGATCGCTGCCCTGAAATCGCCGCGCTGCGCCGCGCCATTGCCATACGGCACCGGTGCGAAATCGAACCGGTGCTGCCATTCTCCGAACATCGGGTTGAGGCCTACATTCGCGCCCGCGCGTTCGCGCCGCAACTGTCCATCAAACGGCATCTCGTCGGTCATCCGCGCAGTCCTTCAATCTAGTTGGCTGGGTGGGCCGACGCAGCAGCTGCCCACGTGGCCGGTAGGGACCACTGGTCAACGGCCCGTTCGAATCCGCAGCGCGTCCGGTCCCTGGGTTTCGGCGAGTGCGATCAGCTGCCGAAATCCCTGGTCGTTAGCGAGCATATCCATGCACAGCTTCGCCATGAATGACGGGCGAAGCCCTTCCGCCAGCAGCGGCGCCCAGCTGAAATGTGCGATTTCCCCCGCGCGAACGGCATTGTAATGCGCGCCGAAATGCTCGCCGTAGAAGGTCGCCAGAATGTTGGCGGCGCGATCGACCGGCGCCGGATGCGAAGGCGTGGCTTCGGGGAAGGCAAGCTCGAGAATCTCGAAGAATTCGCAAATCGACGAGATGCGGTTTTTCTCGGTGGCAATGGCGATCTGGCGGTCGAGCTCAGGATCCGAAGGCGGCGGCAGGTCGGCGATCGAGCGCTTGATGACGAGTGCGAACCCGAACATATCGGCAAGATATTCCGATCGATGGACATCCGATCCAAAGCTTTCGTGCAGGCCTTTGGCAAGCGTGCCCTTGAGCATGAAATCGGAGAGCAGATGGCCGATCTCATGCGCGACGATGAAGGTCTCCTGGATGTTGAGCATGACGTTGACCACCGCTGCTCGATCATAATTGAGCATGAGCAACGGCCCGCGCGGTTCGCCCTCGCGGAAGTTTGTAACGATTTCATCGCGCATGGCTCGCAGCAGCTCGGGCGTCAGCGCTTCGGCAGGATAGCGATTGCAATATTCAATCACGCTTGGGTCGCGCTCGACAAAGATGAATTTCTTGATCTTGTTGAGGAACGTCATCAGCGAGGTGGTGACGATCACGACGTAATTGCCGTCGCCCGAAAAATAGACGGCGCCTTCGATCGCGAAAGATGGAACGCCACGCACACGGACATGGTCCGCGCAAAATTCCTGCAGCGCCTTGGGGGCATGAGCGAGCAGATCGGCATAAAAGCCGTGCACCAGCTCGACCAGACCGTCGCCGCGATTGACTTGGTCAAGGCGAGTCGGATCGACCGGGACACCGTAGCGGGCATGGCGCGCCAGCATCAGGTCACGCACCCCCATCGAATCGGTATCGTCGATGAGCACGGGTGCAAATTGCGCGGCAATCCTGTCGGCGAACGCGTCGGCCGCTTCAAAGTCCGATTCAGATTCAGCCGGCATAGGTGGATCCGTTCTGCGTGTGATAAGCAGCACCGCGGAGCTCGGATGGGGCAGGGCAAGACGCAGGCACCAGCCTAGAATGACCGACGTCACCACACGGCACAACCGGGGGATTGCTGGCGCGGGGTCGGAGCCTGAGCCAAGCCGCGCGGTCAGTCTGGCTGAATCGTTTTCCCCGGCAAGCTAGGGCTGTCCAGCGAGATCGCGCTTCAGTCGCTGAAAACCGAGGCGAATACACCCGGCACCTCGGCCATCGCCTGGAAGTGATCGACTTTGCTTGGCTCGCCAAAGGTCTCCTCAACAGAGGCGGCATAGGCCTCCCAGTCCGTTAGCACAGAGTGACGGACGGTCGGCGGCATCAGCCGTTGCCGAGCTGCAGATGGTCCGCGTCGCTGACTTTGATCTTTTCGATCAGTTGATAGGTGTCGCCACCCGCACCCTTAATCATGCCAATGATTTCGAGCCTTTTAAGCGCATTGCTCAACTTGGCCTGCGTGAAACCGGCATTGCCGTAGATCGCTTCGACATCGCCGATCCGCTGGGAGAGTGATTTGGCATCGACGAGGCGGAACGAGTTCTCCACGCGCGACTCTCGCCAAGCCAGATCGAGGGTGGTGGCTTCATCGAGGCTGAGCGAACTGACGAGCGGTTTCAATCGACCAGTCAGCGCCAGCAGGATGGCCAGCAGGGCACTAGCGCCCGCCCAAGCCGGCAAGGTTCCGGCGGCGACCAGCCCAGCGAGCGTCGACCCGCTGGTTAGAATCGTGCCGCCCAGCCCCGCCGCGCCGAGCCGGTCGCGTGTTAGGTTGCCGAGCTTGACGCTGTAGAACCGCTGCTCCTTGAACTTCATATAGCCGAAGCCCATCCGGCCTTCGCCGCCCGAGCTGACATATTCTTCGGTCCGTTCGGTCCGGATTGTCAAAAGCGCCGCGACTCCCGCTCTGAGGGGATCCAGCTGCGCGTCATCGAGGCCGGCAGCGTTGATCTCCGCATATTCAGTCAGCAGCAATGTCAGGTCGTCGTGATTCATCGCGTTCCTCCCGCCCCCGGTCTAACCGTAGATGCGACTAGGGAAAACGGTTGCTGATCCCGCAGCTGCTCCATGGCGCCGGGTCAAGGACCATCGGCCGGGATGTCGGGCGCAGCCGACAGGCTGCCGTTGGTGTCGGTGAGTGCTCGTCCCGTGAGAGCAGAAGCTCCGCCAGGATCGCAAAGGCGACTGAACCACCTCAACGTCCCTATGCACGGAACGGGTACGTACCATTTTAATCTTGTGAGCGAACTTCCGGCTTCGAGCAGCGATCGGCGAAGTCGGAGCGCCCGCAACTGGGTCGTCGCGCTTCGCCAATCTGATGGCGGGTGTCGACCAACTCAAGACGTACGGCTTAGTTGATCCGGACGTCGGATGGTGCTGTGACCTGCCATTGCGCTCGCGCAAAGCCGACGAATGGCTTGGTTAGCGGGGTCTTGCCGGTTGCCGTTCCAGCGGCGACAACGATTTTGGCTCGCGTGGCAATGCCCTGGCGCAGAACGGCCGCCTGCAGCCGAGCAACCGCACTGAGCGGATGAGTTGCGGTGGTTGGCGGCCGCGCTGCAGTAGCGTCATTCAGGTAAGAGTTCGATTAGATTTGGTCCGAAGACGCTGTCGATGCCGGTATATCGACGGGCGTCGCGTACGAATTTGGCGATCGCCTTATCGTCGTTCCTGATTTTGCGGGTGAGTTCGAGATGCATCGGCCCGGTCACCCATGAGATCGCATCAATTTCCACAGCCGTAGTTGCGCGGGTGCGGGCTGCGAAGGCGATGAGATGGTCCCCCATTGCGACCTTGTTCACGTATAGAAGTTCGTAGCTGCTATCGGGCGTGGCGCATGTCGGCAGCGGGCTGGTGAAGGTGAACCCCGAGAGTTTGTCAGGGTCAAGTTTCATCGTCCGGATGGTCTTAAGGTCGGGAGCGGCCGCCAGCAGCTCGTCAGATGTTAGTTTCGTGCCCGGCGCCTGTGCGGCCGCCAAGACCCATTCCGCCGCCTCGGCCAGATCCGCCATGCGATCATGGCGATCGGCCTCCGCCAAATCCGGCGTTGGATCCGTGCCACCCTCGAGTGGTGGCGGGCCGCCGGGCTTTTTGGTCTTGATCTCTATGACGAGAGCATCGCGGATGCACCAGGCGCCGAAGCGGTAAAATGTTGCCCAATCGGCCGCTGGTGCTCGGAGGTTGGCGAAGTCTTCCATCGCCGCGAAGAGAAGTCCGCCACCCTCATTTCCGTTCACATCGACACGGATCCTGAGCAGGCCGGTGCGGCACTCGAAGATAATCCGTTCGGGACCGGTAACAGTGCCAGGAACTCGAAAAAACTCTCCTTTCATCTCGAGCTTTTTGCCGTCCGGGCGGGTCGCGATGATCATGCAGCGGTCGGTCGGCCTTGGTGCGACTTTAAGTGTTTCCCAAGCGCTGTCCTTCTCGGGAGGCGGAAACGGAGATTCGATTGTGATATCGAACCGATTTTCAACCTGAGCGATATCCGCGACCTGAAGCGATCCAAGTCCAAGGAAGCCGTCGATCAGTTCGTCTTGGGTATTGGCTGTGACCGTCGTGCGAAACTGAATGCCCCCCTTTTTATAGCCAAGGCGCGCCAGTTGGCGCCGCTTCATGGTGGCATATGCGGCCATACCCTCTGGGCTGCAGGCTTCCATAGCGCACTTGAGAGCCGCGCCGGTAACAGAGGGAAGAAGCTTTCCCCATTTCGTGGTCGTAGGTTCGAACGTAACCTCGCTCGGCCGCTTCCCTTCGAAACGTGCTTGGCGCAGACGTTTGAGGACCTCGAAAAGAAACGGCCCTTCGACATGGATGATGTGGGCCTTGATGATCTCTAAAGTCGGATCATCGACCTCAAACACGATGATGAAAGCGGGCCGTGCGTCCTTGGCGATATATTCGAACGTGCTCAGGTTGATCGATATCGTGCCGTTGCCCGACCAGACGGTCTTGGCCTGAATGTGACATGCAAGCGGCTCGGGCCGGCTGTCGGCAGGAGCTGTCTCGTCGAGTGGCCACGTCACCACCGAGTCCCAACCGACGCGATCGCGATCGGGACTATTTGGTTTTAGGCGGGCGTCGAGCAGAAGCTCTGCGAGCCTCTTCTCTCCCTTGGCGCCAAGTTCATCGGAATCTAGTGGGCGAGTCATCGAGCCGATCTATCCACGCGTGCGAAACTTCCGCAAGTCCTCGAATCCACGTCTGAAGTTGCAGCCGCTTAATATCTGTGTACGCTGCCGAATAGGATCTTGGCGGGAGAAAGGGCGATCGGTGAGCAGATGGCCTGATTTGATCGCGGCCCGATGTCGAACCTACATCTCGTGCCATTTCTCCTCTAGCGTAGCGTGATGGTGAAGAAGCTCTCCCGCTATTTTTGGCCGCCCTTGCCTTCAAGGGCGGCGCGACCGGGCAGCTTCTCCTCCTCGAGCGGCCAGGGCATGCCCTTTGCAACATCCGGATGCCGGGGCTCGGTGTCGATTGCGCCATAGTCGCGACGGAGTTCCTCGATATGCTCGAGGCAGTCCCTTGCCAGCGGACTCTGCGGTGACCCGTCTCTCATGATCGCGAAGAGCTGGCGGCGCAGTGATGCAAGATCGACCGGCAAGATCTCTTGGCTGCCAGTCATCCGCTCGGATGTCCGGTAGGAGAGAGCGCAGTTGCGCAGCGCCTCGGCGAGTACCCCGTCGAACGACCGTCCCCAGCTCGCGTAGCATTCGACCAAGAAGGGGACATTGTCTGGATCGTGCATCCTGGCGATCGCATGATCATAGACGCTGCGGGCCACGCCTTGACTGGACCGGTAGCGGGCGAGACACACATCGCGCAAGGTTGGGTTCCCTGCTAGCTTGCCGGCGAGCTTGTCGCCAAGGGACCAGATCGCATGGCTGTCGGCGTTGCGCACGATACTGCCGGCCTCGAGCAAGTCGCAGAATGCCGAGAACGCGCTTCTTTCCGGGCGGTGGAGCACCGCGGCCTGCCAGGTGAAGTTCTGCTTGAGTGCAGGAAGCCGCTCGGCGAGATCGACCAGGCCGGTATCGCCGACGCCGGTCGGCGCCCAGCGCAATGCCTCGCACACTGCCTCGATATTACGGTCACGCAGAAGAGCCGGTTCCAGAGCCGCAATGGCGTCGAACAATGCGTCGGGCCGGTCCGAGAAAGGAAACAGGGCGAGCCAACGCCCCAAGTCGCTATGGTCATTGTCCAACAGCCAGCGCTCGCCTTCCGCCTGCTTGAGGAACGCCGCGAGACCAAGCCGGATCGGCTCTTTAGGAAGCGTCACTCCCGCCATCGCCAAGGCTGCCATAGCGTCGCGCTTGGCGAGGGGCGAAACTTCGGTGTCCCGCAGGAGCCCCCGTATTGCAGGATGATCGGCATGGGGCATGCCAAGCATGACCTTTAACAGATAGAGCGCTTGTTCGCGATCCGCGACCGACGCTCGCTCACCGGTCAAGCGTGAGATTGCATCGAACAGGGCCGCGGCCTCGGGTCCGGGCGATGGTTGGCCCTTCCCCGTGGCACTCGCTGCGAGCGTTGAAAAATCGGGCCAAGGCTGTCCGAATTTCTTCTCGGCCTCGTCGGTCCGATGCGCGAAGATCCGGCGCAGCGCCATCGCCGCGTCAGCACCGAAGCGCGGCGATACCAGATAGTGTGAGAGGATGCACACTACCCGTTGGCCGCCGATGGCGACGAAGGCCCGCGAGAATTGCAAGCCGAAGGCCATTGAGAGATCGTTGCCATGGTTATAGCGCGACGGCCGCCCCCGGAACTGCTCCCAATCTCGCCGATACCGTTCGAGATCCTCGACCAACAACGCCTCGAGCGTCACGAGCAACTCCTTGCGAGGTACCCGCTCGATCGCGACAGCGAGTGCCGCTACCTGAGATCGGGTCGCGACGGGATTTCCGAGCAGGGCTTGTGCCCAGCCCTCGATCAAGGCGACCATCTGGAGCGCCTGCTCCTCGGTGAGAGCTAGCGGACGCACGTCCACGCCGCCGTGGTGTCGATTGATGATCTCGACGATGTCGTGGATATGCTGAGGATCCGTCTCCGCGGAGAAGGCGGTAAGGCCATCGACTAGCGAGGCGACCGGGGATGCTGTGGCCCGCTCGACCGCGGCCCAATAGGCTTTGCGCCTTTGCTCTTTCTCCTCGGTAAGCGCCTCGCGACCGGCGAGCGCTTGGCCGATCAACTTTGTCACGGTGCCAGTACCCGCGAGGCGCGCCGCGGCCTTTGCGCCCTCGTCGTCCGGCGGGCTGTTCAACACCCGTTCGATCAACAACCCGTCATCGACCGGAGTCGTCCCCAAGAGCAGCGTCTCTGCCCGGAAGGGTAAGGGAAGACCTCCCTCCATCCGGTCCACCATCGCGTCGGCCACTTCTTTGGGCCAGCGCGCCGCGAGGCGATCGGTCAAATGGTAGATACGCTCCGCACCGACCGGAAAAGCGGGGTGGGCAAGGATCTCCCGCACCCGGCCGGCATCTGTATCTCCTGCCTGTTCCAAAAGCGCATGTAGAAGGGCCACCGGATCGGTCAGGGCTGAACGCTGAGCCGCGTTAATGGTTTTGAGACGGGCAACGACTTCGGGGTCGTCTATTCCGTCCCAATAGCCTCGGCCACCGGCCAAGTCCCAGACCTCGCTACCCGAGGCTCGCAGAAGGCGAACGGCATGACGGCTGGCCGAGCGGAATTCGAGCGCCGAGAAGGTCTGTAGGCGGACGTCGGGGTCCGGGTCGCTTTCCGCGACTAAGGTAGCAAGTTCGATGCCTTCCATGCCGCCGTTGCTGGCCAGCTCCTGGAGGATGTGCGACCTCACTTCGGGTAGGGCTTGCGCGATACGGTGCGCCGCGTCCTCCCCCAGCACCGAGGGTCGAAAACCGTTGCCTGCGCGAAGCGTCCGCAAATGGATCTGGCTATTCTGGTCCGTTATGAGCGGCCAGACAAAGTCGGCGAATTCCGGCCTGCCCGTCGTGATCATGAAATCGACGGCACGGTCGACCATGCCCGAAGCATGCCAAGCGGCCGCGAAATCCCTGATGGCAGGTCCCGCCATCGACCAGAATGCCTCCGGCGCCCGCGCGATGATCTCACCCGCGAGATCGGGGTCGAGCCGCAGAGCTTCGTTCACGAGCAGCGCCAGAAGCTGCAAGGCGTCGGCACTAGCGGAGGCGCTGATCCGCTCGACGGCGAACAACAGGGTCTCGTCCCAATGGCGCCAGTTCATGACAGTGCCGCGTAGCCAAGTTAGCGCTGCCTCATCTCCATCGGCGGCTGATCGGATTGTCGCCTCTACGTCGCGCGAGGCGAACCATTCCTGGATCTGCTGGTGCTGAAACTGGAACATCATGCCGTCACCTAGCCGTTCCAGAAGATGCAGGTCGCTGAGAATCTCGAGCGCCCTACCAGGCTTGGGCGCGGCGCCAATCTGTCCTTCCCGCAACAGCGCTTGGCCGGTTTTTGACACGATCGATCTCGCCCGCTCGGCCTCAAACAACACCCGCTGATCTTCCCGCATTGCGCGCGCCAACGCCTCGAGATAGCGAAACGCCATATCCTCCAGCTCTTCACGCAGGCTGTCGGCCCGGGCATCGTCTCGCGCTTGAGCACGAACATAACCCTCGAGTATCTCGTTCTTCGACCGCGGCAAAACAGCGCCGATCGCCCGGTCAAGTAGCGCAGTCAAGAAAAGCGGGATTGCAACGAGGTCGCGCAGACCTGCGACTCGCCATGCGGCGTCGAGCACGGCAACGCCTTCCTCACCGCGCATGCGCCGCACTGCTTCCAGTTGCTCGTCCTCACGTAGCGCCTCGATCTGGAATACCGGACCTTCGACGGGGCGGTCAGTGTGGGCGCGGGTGGCAACGACCAGCACCAGCAGCGGATATTCCCGGCGCAATTGCTGGAGCTGCAGTTTCAGCCGAAGCCGCTGCTTGGGATCGAGCTCGTTCCAGCCGTCCAGCAGCAGCACCAGCCGCCCTTCCGCGGCCAGTAGGCGTAGAGCGTCCAAGTCGAGATGCGCAAAGGGCGCGCGCGCGGTCAGCGACAGCAGGAGGGCTGCCTGCTGGGCGCCCCATTGCGCGAGCGGCACATAGATCGCCACCCGCCTACCGGCATCGAGTATGGTGCCGGCGAGCTGAATCATGGTCGTCGACTTTCCGGTCCCGGGCGCCGACGCGATGATGACATCGGTTGCGATCTCCAGCACGGCAGCAAAATTCGGGACCGCCGAATCCTCCTCGTCCACCCGCGAGGATCGAACCGACAGGTCGATTGGGGATGCCGGCCAGGTCCGAAGCGCCTTGAAGTCGGTGACATCGCGAAGCGCAGCCTTCCGCCAACTATCGACCGCGTCGTCGATCGGTGGCCCCTTTGTCGCGAGCGCGTCTTTCAGGACAAGGTAATCGTGCGCGATGATCTCCGGCTGGTATCTGATCGCCTTATCCAGATCGAGCGGCCTGCGGCCAAGTTGCTCGAACGATCGGGCCTCCGCGTCACGCTTCCAGTCCCGAAGCTTGGCTACGGTGAAATGAGTCGGGTCTGTGTCGATCCGGGTATGGCAATTAGCGCACAGCCAAAGGCCATTCTGCTCCGATGCCCGATCGATGGTGTCGATGTCGGGATCAAACCGTGGGCCGCCAGCAGCCGCCGCAGTGATATGGGCGGCGACACCGATATTGACGACGCCGTCGCCCTCGGCCCGGGCGCCCAAGGTGAAGGCCCGGCAATCCGGGCAAGAGCAGATATACGCCGCGCGCTTTGCGAGGTTCGTCTTGGTCGTCTGGGAAAAGGAATCTCTCACCGCCATGGAGACCGCATATCAGCGGTTGGACGCGACGCCGAGCGGTAAGGCAGGCAATCAAACGGACGGACGGACATTGAAGCCCGGCACAGTCGCCGCTACCCCTGTAAGCGAACGCAAAGCCGAGGTCGGTCCTTGTCGAAAGAGCCTTATGATCGCGCCAGGCCCCACGTACCGGCAGACGTTCGGCGTCTCGTCCTGGTCGAGGCTGGCCACGCCTGCGCGCTGAGGGTCTGTGGCGAGACAACCTATGTCGAGCTTCACCACATCGACGAAAACCGGGAGAACAATGATCCCGCGAATCTCATCGCGCTGTGCGACATGCATCACAAAATGGCACATGATGGGAAGATCGATCGCAAGTCGCTCCGTCTTTACAAGGAGCGGCTTTCCGCAAGCCGGGAATCGGAAATTGTCGAGCGGCTCACGCGGTTGGAGACACAGTCCGAGATTGCTAGGTCGAACCTTCCGGTCGCTCAAAGCAGTGCCGAGCAGCCGACCGACGCCGGCATTCACAAGATCGCGGCCCGGCGCTGGCAGGTCCAGGCATTCGCGCTGAGCCAAGTGGCGATCACCAGATATGAGAAAGAGGCCGGAGTCTATTTCGAGCGACACGTCGAGCTTGTGGCAGGCGAGAAGCGCCTAGTTCTCGACGGACTCAAGCAATTCCAGGACGATCAGGCCGATATCGTCGTCGACTTCGTCTATGTCAGGAAGGCGTATTTGGATGCGCCCGCTTATGGGAATTGGCTGCAGGAAAAGCTTGAAGTCTATGAGTTGATGACCGGCCGGCGAGCCAGCGGCGTGCTGCTGGCCGTGGTTGGGAAGGACGCCATGTTAGAGGAAGCGGCGATCCCGGAAATTCGCTCGAGTGTGCGCGATGTCGAGGACGTGACGCTTCGAGTCTATTCCTGCGGCCAGCTTGGCTTTCACCCCGGGCCGATCAGTGCCTCTTTGTTTTGACCGTTCTCATCTGCCAGAAGGGGTTGCCCATGGAGCGGCAGCAGCCAAGGCTGCACTGGCCTCCTTTACGCGTCCCGGAGCCTGCGGATGAGGCATGATCCGCTCCGGCCGGCGATCGACGAGGCGGTTCCGATCGTCGAGAGGCGCTTCTCGCTGTTGTTCAGCGACACGCCGGCTGCGCTTGAGCTGGTGAGAGCGGGACTGAAGTTCAAAGGCGCCAAGGACATCGAGGGCCCGCTGGGCCTGTTCTCGAAGATGAACATGTTCTCCGAGGAGTTGCTCGAGGCGATGGTTTCGGGCGGGGAATCCTACAAGCCCGCCGCCGTCGCCTTCATCTGGGAGCGCCTGGTTGCCGCGCGGCTGGTTCGCAGGTCTTTCGGCTCAAGCTGGCGCGCCGTCGTCGACCACCAGCTCGACCTTATCCGTATCCTCGGGCACTTACGCGACGATACGTTTCGCAACCTCTTTTCAGCCCCGGGCGAGCTTGCCGGGCGCTACGCTTCCGCCCTGCTGGCGGTCGACGTGAGGAAGGCGGATGGCGCAGAGGCGCGAGGATCCGGTTTTTTAATCGAGCAGGACGAGCGGCCCTGGCTCGTGACTTGCCGTCACAACGTCGATCCGGCTGACGAGGTAGTGGACGTCAGAATTTCGGATGTGAAGGGCGCTCCGATGGCCATAGAGGCTCCAATCCTCTCGCCTGACCATGACATCGCCCTTTACCGCGTCGCCGGTCCAGTCGGGCCGGCGTTCAGGTTTACCACCGATGTGGCGATGTTCGATGAAGTCTTCACTCTGGGCTATCCAAGCATTCCAGGAGCGCAATCCCTCGTGGTGGGGCATCGCGGCGAAGTGAACGGCTTGGCCGATCTTTATCTCCAGCAGACGCCCGCGCTGCTCATCTCGAACCTCGTCGCGCCGGGCAGCAGCGGTTGCCCGGTGCTGCTCGGGGACGGACATTGCGTCGGAATGACCATGCGATGGCTCGAGGGTCAGTATGACAACGAGAGGCTGCGCTACTCGGCCGCGCTGCCGGCCTCGGTAATAGTCGATTTCATAAAGGCGATCGCCGGGCGCGGCTAATAGTAGAGCCTTCGAGATCAGAGTAGAGGCAGGACGCGTCAGCCCAGCTTCCGCGTATGCAGCCGCCTGACCGGTCTTATGGGTCGCGTCCGCTCCTGACGATAGCTGCCATTTGCTACAGTCGCGGCGAATGGCAGCAAAGTCCCAATTCTCACCATTTCCTCCATCGCTGGTCGAGGTGTCGGGCGAATATGAATGGACGTCCGAAGTTAGGGAGCCCGAAACGACCGCTGAATGTCGTGTTGTGGGTCACGAAGGCGCGGCAGCTGGCGACCAACTCAAGCCGTTCGTAAAGCGAGTTACGAACGGCGGCTCCGGACGGAACCCGTCATTCGACGAGGCCAACAGGATGATCGGCGCTCNCGGAGTTGCGGCCCCGAAGTTGCGGAGCCGAAATCGAAAACTGAATGAATGTCCGAACCCGGGGAGCCGCTCGGGCAGCCTGAATGTCTGCAGATGGGTCACGGAGGCGCGGCAGCTGGCGACCAACTCAAGCCGTTCGTAAAGCGAGTTACGAACGGCGGCTCCGGACGGAACCCGTCATTCGACGAGGCCAACAGGATGATCGGCGCTCGCCCATATTTGCGATAGAGCGCGACTGGTAACTGGTCTTGAACGCCGCCATTCCTGAGGTCACTTGGCACCAGCATCAGGCCGACTGGCGATGGGTCATTGCCGACGGGCAGCTATCGGGCACCTCTGTGCGGATAGCTGACGTACGTGGCCTTTCCTGCACATTGTTTTCCGAACCGGTTGATGAACATTGGCCCGCGGCAAGGGCCGGCTCGGGCCGGTCGTATGCCAATGGTTCGGAAAACGGCCGTTTTCTGCACACCGCTGNCGCGGTCCGCGCGCTCTAGAGCAATGTAGCGCGTCGCCGTACGTGGCCTTTCCTGCACATTGTTTTCCGAACCGGTTGATGAACATTGGCCCGCGGCAAGGGCCGGCTCGGGCCGGTCGTATGCCAATGGTTCGGAAAACGGCCGTTTTCTGCACACCGCTGTCATCAGCCGATTCTCAAAAGGGATCGTAAATTGAGAAGGTTGGCCTCGGAAATCTCGAACTAGCCAAGTCTGACATATCCTCTATGCTGGATATATGGAAAACGATTCGGCCATTGCTGCACTTAGCGCTCTCGCACAAGGGACACGCCTCGACGTGTTTCGCCTACTGGTCCGGCACGAACCAGATGGAATGGCAGCGGGCGAAATCGCCCGTCAGCTCGACGTCCCGCAAAACACTATGTCAGCGCACCTTGGCATTCTCGCGCGTGCCGGCATCGTCCGTTTCGAACGACATAGCCGCTCGATCGTCTACCGCGCCGATCTGGACGGGCTGCGCGCACTGACCCTGTTCCTCGTCAAAGACTGCTGCGCCGGCTCACCCGAACTATGTGCGCCACTCCTAGCCGAACTCACCCCATGCTGCTGAAAGGACGTCCCGTGGCCGTCGATATCGTGATCTATCACAACCCCGAATGCGGCACGTCGCGCAACACGCTGGCGATGATCCGCAATGCCGGCATCGAGCCGCATGTGGTCGAATATCTGAAGACACCGCCTGCGCGCGCGCTGCTGGTCGAGCTGATCGATCGCGCCGGGATCACGCCCCGCGATCTGCTGCGTGAGAAGGGGACTCCTTATGCGGAGTTGGGCCTGGGCGACACGTCGCTGTCCGACGAAGCGCTGGTGGACGCGATGATGGCGCATCCGGTCCTGATCAACCGGCCGCTCGTCGTCTCGCCGCTTGGCGTGAAACTGTGTCGTCCGTCCGAAGCGGTCCTCGATCTACTGCCGGAGTCGCAACAGGGTGCGTTTGCCAAGGAGGACGGCGAACAGGTCGTGGACGCCTCGGGCCAGCGCGTCGCCTGATGTTGCTCGCGCTCGCTATCTTCGTCGCCACGATCGCGCTCGTCATCTGGCAACCGAAGGGCCTTGGCATCGGGTGGAGCGCGATGGGCGGCGCGGCGATCGCGCTGCTCGTCGGGGTCGTCTCGCTCTCCGACGTGCCGGTGGTGTGGGGCATCGTCTGGAACGCGACCGCGACGTTCGTCGCGATCATCATCGTCAGCCTGTTGCTCGATGAAGCCGGGTTCTTCGAATGGGCGGCGCTCCACGTCGCGCGCTGGGGCGGGGGGCATGGTCGCCGACTGTTCGTGCTGATCGTGCTGCTCGGCGCGGCGGTATCGGCGTTGTTCGCCAATGATGGCGCGGCCCTGATCCTGACGCCGATCGTCATCGCGATGCTGCGTGCCCTGGGATACAAGGACAAGGCGACGCTGGCGTTCGTCATGGCAGCGGGGTTCATCGCTGATACCGCCAGTCTGCCGCTGATCGTCTCCAACCTCGTCAACATTGTGTCGGCCGACTTCTTCCGGATCGGCTTTGCCGATTATGCCTCGGTGATGGTGCCGGTCGATCTGGCGTCGATCGCCGCGACGCTGATAGCGCTGCTGCTATTCTTCCGCCGTGACATACCGGCGAATTACGATGTGGCGCAACTCCGCACGCCCGGTGATGCGATCCGCGACCGTGCCACGTTCAAGGCGGGCTGGGTCGTTCTTGCTCTACTGCTTGCCGGCTTCTTTCTGCTCGAACCCATCGGCGTACCGGTCAGCGCCGTTGCCGCTGTGGGCGCGGTCCTCCTGCTTATCATCGCCTCGCGCGGCCACGTCATCCAGACGCGCAAGGTGCTGGCCGGTGCCCCGTGGCAGGTCGTGATCTTTTCGCTCGGCATGTACCTGGTCGTCTACGGCCTGCGGAATGCTGGCCTGACCGATCACCTTGCCAGCCTGCTCGATCGCACTGCGCAAGGCGGCGTGTGGGGCGCGGCGTTCGGGACCGGGATCATCGCCGCGCTGCTGTCGTCGGTGATGAACAACATGCCGACCGTACTTGTGGGGGCGCTGTCGATCGACGCGACCCACGCCACGGGCGCGATCAAGGAAGCGATGATCTACGCCAACGTAATTGGGTGCGACCTCGGACCGAAGATCACGCCGATAGGCTCGCTCGCAACACTGCTCTGGCTGCATGTCCTCGGGCAAAAGGGCATTCGGATCGGCTGGGGCTATTACTTCAAGGTTGGCGCGACGCTAACGATTCCGGTGCTGCTGGTAACACTTGCGGCACTCGCGATCAGGATCAGCATGGTATGACGGCGCTCGTGTATCTGGCCGCGGCACTTGCGGAAATCGCAGGCTGCTTTGCCTTTTGGGCATGGTTCCGGCTGGATAAATCGCCCCTGTGGCTGGTTCCGGGCGTGGTCTCACTTATGCTGTTCGCCTGGCTGCTGACACGCGTGGATAGCTACGCAGCGGGGCGGGCTTATGCTGCCTATGGCGGCGTCTATATCTGCGCATCGTTGATCTGGCTGTGGGCTGTCGAAGGGGTAAGGCCCGATCGCTGGGACGCGGGTGGAGCCGCACTGTGCCTGATCGGCACCTGCATCATTCTGCTAGGCCCAAGGACCGCCTGATGCCGCTCCGTATTCTCGCCGATCCTGATAATCTGCCCGCGCTCGATCGGCGCTATGCGCTCGATCGTCCTGCCCTTGGGCTGGGTGCTGGCGATCCACCTCCGCGCATCCTGTTGCTCTATGGCTCTTTGCGGGAGCGGTCCTTTTCGCGGCTGTGCGTCGAGGAAGCTGCTCGCCTGCTGCAATTCTTCGGCTGCGAAACGCGGATCTTCGATCCTTCGACGTTGCCGCTGCCCGATCAGGTGACGGGGGACGATCACCCGGCCGTCCACGAGTTGCGCGAACTGTCGATGTGGTCGGAGGGGCATGTGTGGTGCAGCCCTGAACGACACGGCCAGATTACCGGCATCATGAAGCTGCAAGTCGATCACCTGCCGCTGTCGATGGGCGGGATGCGCCCGACGCAGGGCCGCACGCTCGCCGTCATGCAAGTGTCGGCCGGGTCGCAGTCGTTCAACAGCGTGAACACGCTGCGCGTCCTCGGCCGCTGGATGCGAATGGTGACGATCCCCAACCAATCCAGCGTCGCGAAGGCGTTTGCCGAGTTCGAAGAAAACGATCGAATGAAGCCGTCGGCCTACTATGATCGGATCGTGGACGTGATGGAAGAATTGGTACGCTTCACTGTCCTGCTACGCCCGCACACCGCCCAATTGGTCGATCGCTATTCCGAGCGAAAGGAGGCAGGCGTGCCGATCGATAGCGCCACGGACCTTTCGAGCATCGCAACCTCGCCAACGTACCGGAAAGGCGAGTAAAGTCCGCTTAGTGTGGCAAACCGCTCCTGCGGCATTGTACATGACTGAGGGTGCTTCTAGATGCATCCAATGAAACGCCGGGCTCGCCCATTCTCCAAGATATTGCATTCCATGGCGTTTTTCGTCCTGGCAGTGATGCTGCTGGTCCGGCTTGGCCCGCTCTGCGAGACGATGGCGATGGCTGCGCCTCCGGCTGCGTCCGCGATGATGGACTGTGCCAGCAAATCAGCAGGCGCTCCCATCAAAAAGGCCCCTGCGTCGACCTGCGCCATACCGTGCGTTGCTGTTGCCGGCGAAACCGTCGAGCATGTCGGGCTGGTTCCGTCCGCCCGTCTATCGCCTTGGCCGGCCCCACAGACCGGCCTTTTGGGCATGGCATACGCTCCGGCCACACCCCCTCCGCAAACCGTGTGACGTCGAACACCATCACACGTAAATTTCGGAGAATATCATGACCAAGTTCAAGCTCATCAGCGCTGCCTTCGCCCTCACCCTGTCGACTGGCGCATTCGCCGCTGTCGCCAATTGCTGCGCCGACATGGCGTGCTGCAAGGACGGTGCGGACTGCTGCAAGGATGGCGCAAAAGCCAAGGCTGCTGACTGCTGCGATCATGCTAAGGGCGGCATGAAGCACGGCTAAAGGATGGATAGGGGCGGGCAACCGCCCCTATTTTCTAGTCTACGTCTACTCGGCGCGGCACGCCGTCCCGCCACGGTCGCTGCGTCGAGCGGAGAGTTACCCTCAGGGTTGAGGCTCTTCCCCGAACCGCATCCATCGTTCGTCCCATCTCGCGCGCGATTACCGCCAGCGTCTGCCTGGCCTCGATACGCCGACGAAGCTCGGCGTCATCATCATCGGTCCAGGACGTTCCACGTCGAGCGGTCAGCCCAATACCTCCTCAATCAGGAGCAATCCCAGAAACCCGATGAAGAACATCGCGCTGATAAGCGGGGTGTCAGGCTTCTCGTGCGCCTCGACCAATAGCTCCTCCGTCACGAGGTAGAGCAGCGCCATCAGACCGAAACTGAGAAACCCGGCGATGACGACGGCCGGAAACGTCGCAACGGGCGTCGCTATCGCCGCACCGATCGGCAGCAACAACGCGATCCCCATCGTAATCCCGATGATACGTGCCTTGGACTTGATCGTCTCACCCAACTCGGTCGTCACGGTCAGTCCGAGAAACAGCACCTCCAGCGTCAACGCGATCGTCAGCAACACGCCGGCCTTCCCGCCAGCGACGAACGCCAGCCCGAGAACAAGCCCGTCGATCAGGATATCGACTGCAACTGCCCCGAGCATAGCGATCGGTCCACTGGCGCGACCCTCAAGAGCTTTGAGTGACAGCATCACGACTATGCCAAGCGCGCCGCCTGTGAATGTCGCGATTGGTGAACCTTCGTGCATCACCTGGGGCAGGATCTCGGCTGCCGCTGCGGCGAACACGACGCCTGCCGCCAAGTGCTGCATAGCGCTTACGAAGGCATCGCTTGGCCGTCTCGATACCGCGAATAGCGAGCCGATCAGTACGGCGACGACGGGAATGAGCGTAAAGGCAACGGCCTGCATAGCTTAAGCCCTCACGCTATCATGAACCAAAGGCGGCAGTTCGATGTGTCCCCCTGATGGGGCTGGCAGCTCGAGCCGTCCGAAACGAGCGTAGAGCGTGGGCAGCACGAACAAGGTGAGCAAGGTTGCAGATATCAGGCCACCAATCACGACGGTCGCCAGCGGCTTTTGCACCTCGGCTCCAGCCCCATGCCCAAGTGCCATCGGCACGAAGCCAAGCGACGCAACGAGCGCCGTCATCGCAACCGGCCGGAGCCGCGCCAAAGCGCCTTGATGCGCCGCTACCGCACGATCCATGCCTTGCCGCATCAGATCATGGATGGACGACACCATGACCAGCCCGTTGAGGACCGCGACACCTGATAGCGCGATGAAGCCGACTGCCGCGGAAATGGAGAACGGCATACCTCTTAGCACCAGCGCAAGGATGCCTCCGACCAGCGCCAGCGGAACGCCGGTGAACACGATCAGCGCATCCCTGACGGAGCCAAGCGCGCCGTAGAGCAGGAACATGATGACCACGAAGCAGATCGGCACCACAACGCTGAGCCGATCGCGGGCGGATGCCAGGTTCTCGAACTGACCGCCCCATTCGAGGTACGTGCCGGGCGGCAATTTCACCTGAGCGTCGATGGCTGACCGGGCATCGGCCACGACACCGGCCACGTCTCGATCGCGCACGTTGGCCTGCACCACGACACGCCGCTTGCCGTTCTCGCGACTGATCTGGTTGGGACCATCGACCACGGCGATATCCGCCACAGTCGATAACGGTACGAAGCCGCCACTGCCGGTCGGTACCGGGACCTGAGCAACCGCCGTCAGATCGGATCGTGAGCTTTCCGCCATCCGGATTACGACGGGGAAGCGACGATCGCCTTCAAAGATCACGCCAGCCTGTCGGCCGCCAATGGCTGCGGCAACCGTGTCCTGCACGTCACCCGCCGTCACGCCGACGCGGGACATGGCAGTGCGGTTCGGCCGGATATCGAGCATCGGCAAGCCTTCGGTTTGCTCAACCCGCACGTCTGCTGCACCCCGCGTCTTTCGCAGGATGCCGGCGATCCGATCTGCGGTCGCGTTCATCTCGCCAAAGTCGTCGCCAAAGACCTTGATGGCGATATCGCCGCGCACGCCTGCAATCAGCTCGTTGAACCGCATCTGGATCGGCTGAGTGATCTCATAGGCGTTGCCCGGCAGGGTGGAGAGGCGCTTTTCCAGCCGCTCCACCAGCTCTTCCTTGGACAGGCCGGGGTCAGGCCACTCCTGCTTCGGCTTCAAGATGACGAAGGTGTCGGTCGCGTTAGGCGGCATCGGGTCCGATGCGATTTCGGACGTGCCGGTACGCGAGAAGGCGAAGCGGACCTCAGGGGCCTTGGCGAGTGCCTTTTCCACCTGGAATTGCATCGCCTGGCTCTGATCGACCGATGTGCCCGGGATGCGGACCGCCTGCACGAGGATGTTGCCCTCATCGAGCTGCGGCAAGAACTCCTGCCCCAATGTCGTGAAAGCGGCACCGGCAAGCGCCAACGCGCCGATCGCGACGCCGATGGTGAGGGTGGGCCGGCGCATTGCCGCATCGAGTCCCGGCTCATAGCGCTGCCGGAGGAACGTGACGACGCGGCTTTCCTTTTCCTCAACCCGCTTGCTGAGCCAGATCGCAATCGCTGCCGGTATAAATGTCAGCGACAGGATGAAGGCGAACACCAGAGCGATGATGACTGTCAGCGCCATCGGCTCGAACATCTTGCCTTCGACACCCGTGAAGGTGAGCAACGGCGCATAGACAAGGATGATGATAGCCTGCCCGTACACCGATGGCCGGATCATCTCGCGCGCCGATGCCGCGACAATCCCGAGACGTTGCTCGATCGTCAGCACGTCACCCCGACCATGCTGCGCCTCGCCCAAACGCCGTAATGCATTCTCCACGATAATGACTGCGCCATCCACGATCAGACCAAAGTCGAGCGCGCCAAGGCTCATAAGATTGGCCGAAACGCCCGCCTTCAACATGCCGATGCTGGTCAGCAGCATCGTGATCGGAATGACGCAGGCCGCGATCAGCGCCGCGCGGAAATTGCCAAGCAGCGCAAACAGAACGACGATCACCAGCACCGCACCTTCGGCAAGGTTGCGGGCAACCGTCGAAATCGTGGAGTTCACCAGCTCGGTCCGGTTCATAACCGGCTTCACGACAACATCGACCGGCAACGAGCGGCCGATCTGCGTCAGCCGTTCGGCAACGCCCGTCGACACCGTGCGGCTATTCTCCCCGATCCGCATGACTGCGGTCCCGACGACAACCTCATGACCGTTTTCCGATGCCGATCCCATGCGTAGCGCCTGCCCGGTGCGAACGGTCGCAATCTGGTTGAGCAGTATTGGAACGCTCTCGCGGGTGGCAACGACGGTACGGGCCAGCTCGTCGGCGTTGCGGACACGCCCATCCGATCGAACCGCCAACCCTTCGCCGTTGCGGTTGACCACGCCAGCACCCGCGCTGGTATTGCTGCGCTGAAGAGCGGTGGTGAGATCCTGAAGCGTCAGCCGCATTGCCGCCATGCGCTGTATGTCCGGAACGACGAGATATTCCTTGGTGTAGCCACCAAGGGAGTCGACACCAGCAAGCCCGGCCGTGCTTTTCAGCTGCGGCGTGACGATCCAGTCCTGCACCGTGCGCAGGTAGGTCGCCTTGTCGGCGTCGCTGACGAGGTGATCCCCCTCGGGGGTGATATAGCTGGCATCGCGTTGCAGGCCGGGTTCGCCGTTGCGGTGATGGACCTGATCCAGTTCGCGGTATTCGACGGTCCACATGAAGATATCGCCCAGGCCTGTGGCGATCGGCCCCATCTCGGGATTCACGCCTTCCGGAAGGTCTTCCTCTGCGGTTCGCAGGCGTTCCGCGACCTGCGCCCGCGCAAAGTAGATATCGGTCTTTTCACCGAAAACTGCTGTGATCTGGGCAAAGCCATTGCGGCTTAGCGAGCGGGTATATTCAAGGCCGGGAATGCCCGCGAGCGCGGTTTCGACCGTGAACGCAACCTGCTTCTCGATCTGATCGGGGGAGAGGGCAGGAGCAACGACATTGATCTGCACCTGGTTGTTGGTGATGTCGGGTACGGCGTCGATCGGAAGCTGACGCAGCGCGCCAATCCCGAGCAATGCAGCCGCGATGGTGAGAAGCAGGACGAGCCAGCGCTTCTCGACGGAGAGGGTGACGATGCGACCGATCATGGCTCAGTCCTCATCCCCGCCCGCACCCTTGCCGAGTTCGGCCTTGAGCGTGAAGCTGTTTGTGGAAGCGATGCGCTCTGATCCCGTAAGGCCCGCCGTTACGGTGACCTGTCCGCCGTTGGTGCGACCAAGCGTCACCGGAATTGCCCGGAAACCTGTCGCAGTGCGGACGAACACAAACGACTTGTCCTCGATCATCTGCACTGCGGCCGATGGCACGGCGACGGTGCGGTCCCCGGTCGCAGGAACGAGGATCGATACGTTGACCGTCTCACCAACGCGCCATGTGCTGCCGGCGTTGTCGAGGGTGGCAATCACCGGCACCAATCGGGTCGTCTCGTCCAGAATGGGGGATACGAACGTGACGCGCCCCTTCTGACGCCGCCCCGGTGCCGTCACTTCGACACGCACGCCGGGTTTCACCCGGCCGGCATCGGTGGGGACGAGTGAGGTGGTGACAGTGACCTTCGACAGGTTCGCGACGCGGAACAGCTCTGCATCGGCCGCGACCGCCTGCCCGAGTGTAGCGGATCTCGCGATGACCTGGCCGGCGATGGGCGAGCGAACCGCGATGCGGTTGAGCGCACCGCCTCCGCTGCCCGTCGCCGACAACTGCTGCTGCGCGAGGCGAAGCGCAATGCTGGCCTCCGTCGCGGCCGTCCGCGCTGCGACTAGATCCTGTTCCGGCGAAACGCGTTCGGCGAACAGGCGCTGTTCGCGGCGAAGGTTCGATTGGGCGAGTGCGGAACGCGCGCGCGCGGCTTCTACCTCGGCTTTCAGTGATGCCGCTTCCCGGCTCTCGATGATAGCCAGCGGGTCGCCCCGGCTGACTGACTGCCCGAGATTGCGGGTGAGGGAAACAAGCCGACCGCCTACGGAGGTGGATACAACCTGCACCCCTTGAGGATCACCCTCGATCGTTGCCGATAGCTCGATCGCTCCGGCCACGCCGCCTACTGTGGGCCGTGTGACCTCTATCCCCGCATCCGCGATCTGCTGCGCGGACAGGGTGACGATATCCTTCGGACCCTCCTTCGCTTCGCCGGCCTCGGCACCTTCGGTCTTTTCGGCTCCGGCTTTCTCACCGGCCTCGCTGTTGCCACCCCCGCCGCACCCGGCAAGGAGGATAGCCAGGGTCACAGGCGCGAGCGCCCGTATGATGATCTTCGTCATTGATTGGTTTCCTCGGTCGAGGGCGCTGCGGCAACAAGCCGTTCGAGGCGTGCCTTGGCGTCGTGATAGGTGGCGAGCGCATCGATCGCGGCGGTTCGTGTTTCGGACAGGGTACGTTCGGCATCGAGCAAATCGAGCTGACCGAACTTGCCCTCCCGGTAGCCGATCCGGGCAATCCGAGCGGCTTCGCTTGCTGATGCCAATGCCGGCCCGCTCGCGTTGCGAGCGGTCGTTGCGGCATTCGCGACGTTCGCCTGTGCGCTTGCGATATCCTGCGCGGTATCCAGCTCGGCCACGCGACGTAGCGCCTGCGCCTGATCGGTCTGCGCCCGCGCCTGCGCCACTGCCGCCCTGCCGTTGTTGAACAGCGGGAACGGGATCGACAGCCCGAACACTGCTGCCACGTCGTTCGTAGCCTCAAGCCGGCGTGCGCTGGCGCTGAGTGTCACGTCGGGAATGCGCTGCGACCTGGCAAGCCGCACCTGTGCCTCTGCCGTTGTCACGTCCGCGCGTGTGGCCGCCAACGCCAGCGTCCCGGTGGTCTCGATCGGCCGCGCTGGACCAAGGCCCTCGACACGGCCGAACCACGCCAAGTCCAACGGTCCCGTGAGGGGTTGGCCGATCCGTCGGGCAAGATTGCTACGCGCGACCTCAGCAAGCCGCTCTGCGCGCTCCACAGCCGTCTCCGCGTTGATCCGCAATACATCGGCGCGCTGCTGTTCGAGCGGTGATGCCCGACCCGCCTGAACGCGGACGCCGGCTGCGCGCGATGCCTCGCGCGCGATGCCGGCCTGCTCGCGCGCGGTCACAAGCCGACGCTCCGCTGCTGTCGCCTCGATGTAGAGCTGCGTGACGGCAAGCCGTAGATCAGCCTCAGCCAACGCCGTGCCTATCCGCGCTCGATTACCAATCGCATCCGCGACGGCGATCCGTGCCGATCGTTTGCCACCCAGTTCGATCGGTAGTGCCAGGCCTGCCGTTGTCTCGGCGCTGCGAAGGCCGCGATATTGACCGCTACCGGCAATGTTCTCGGTCTCGGCGACGATCGACGGGTTAGGGCGGTAGCCGGCAACCGTGCGGCCTGCCTCTGCTGCCCGGACGCCTGCTGTGGCAGCCTCAAGGCTGGGGGCGGTCGCTCCGGCAAGTGAAAGCGCCTGATCAAGGGTGAGAGGGGGACTGGTCGATGTGGGATCGGCTGACTGCGCCTGCGCGATCGACGCGCACGACGCCACGGCCAATAAGGCCGCAATAAAACGGTGCATGGGTAATGGACTCCTGACGAACCTTGGGCGTCCGCACGGGCTTTCCCGGCGGGATTAGGCGTTGGTCAGGCTTGGGGAGGGCGTAGGGCTGGGTCCGACGCTACCGGGGCCTTGGGCGCATTGCGCCACACCGATGCCGTCATACGAACGCTGCTGGCTGGTCCGGTTGAATCGGACGCGATCGGCACGCCGACATGATGGCCGTGGCAACCGCCATGATGGTGAGGATACGCCTTGTCGGCGTCTGCCGGCACTTGGTCGGCATCGCCGTCGCAATGATCGAGGGAGCTGACCGCTGTGGTATCAACGCACGTCACGCCTTCGGTCGCGTGCGCAACTGATCCAAGCCCGAGCATAAGCACGAGCATGAAACTGAGGAACAGGGCGGAAAGGCGGTGCATCGGCCCGCGCCTTAGCAGCTTACCGACTGCCATGTAACGACCGCTGGTAAGTAGCGGGGGCGGGTGAGGGCTCGCTACGCATTTCGGCGCGTGCCTGCCGCATGATCTGAACACCGCCCGATATTCCCAACACAGCCATCAAGGCGGCGACGGCAAGATCAGGCCACGCGCTGTTGAGGCCGAACACCCCGCCTGCGGCCAGCACGACGGCGATGTTGCCGATCGCGTCGTTACGCGAGCAAATCCATACCGACCTCATGTTCGCATCACCGCTTCGGAAGCGGTACAGCATGACCGCGACGACAAGGTTCGCGATCAACGCTGCTATGCCGACCACGCCCATAATTTCGGCATGGGGCGTTGCGTCGTGGAGCGCCCCCCATCCCGCCGCGAACAGGACATAGACGCCTAGCAAAGCAAGCGTCGCCCCCTTCAACATCGCAGCGCGTGCGCGCCAGGCTATCGCCATTCCGGCAACGCCAAGACTGATTGCATAGTTCGCGGTATCGCCAAAAAAGTCGAGCGCGTCGGCTTGCAGCGCCTTCGATCCACCCGTGATGCCGGCAAGTATCTCGATAACGAACATGCCACCATTGATGGCGAGTGCGATCCATAGCGCCCGGCGCCATTTGGGGTCGTTGAAAGTACCCGCCTTGTCGGACGCGCAGCTTGTGCAGGCCATGTTCGCCACCTCGATAGAATCGATCTGACAGCCTATATGCACCCTCTAGTCGCTAGAGGGTCAAGCGCTATGTCTGAAAAACTGACGATCGGAAAACTGGCCGGTGCCACCGGCACGAAGGTCGAGACGATCCGCTATTATGAGCAGATTGGCTTGCTGCCCGCGCCTGAACGATCAGCGGGGAACTACCGGACCTATGAGGACGCGCATCTACGCCGCCTGTCCTTCATTCGGCGTGCGCGCGATCTTGGCTTCTCGATCGACCAGGTACGCGAGTTGATGGGGCTTGCCGATCGGCGCGATCAGTCCTGCATCGCGGTTGATGTTGTCGCTAACCAACACCGCGACGCGATTAGACGTAAGATTGCGGACCTGACTGCGCTTGCTGGTGAACTCGACGCGCTGATAGATTCCTGTAGCCGCAACACCGTCGCCGACTGCCGGATCATCGAAGCGCTTGCTCCTTCCGCGTAGCGCCTAGCGACTGACCAACTCTCAAAAGCGATGGTAAACTGAGAATCGCCTCAGGACTTCGCGGATAGAGCAGACAGATGGGTCTTCATCGTTGGAAAAGTTATGGGGCGGCGCACTGCTGTAGATTACGAAACCGCCCGCACCATACCTCCTCCGGGCGACGCGATATTCGCCCATGCATATGGCTAGGTGTTTAGTCCCGGCATCTGGTGGATCGGATCGATGATGAACCTATCGGGCTCTGACGTCCAGATTTTGGCGATGTATTCGTAAGGCGTGAGGCCACTTAGCGTCTTGAGCCGGCGGGCGAAATTGTAGGCTGCCATGAAGTCGGCGAGGTGCACCCGCAACTGCTCGTGGCTCTCGTAGTGAAAGCGTTTGACGGTCGCTTCCTTAATCGTGCGGTTCATCCGTTCGACCTGACCGTTGGTCCAAGGATGGTTCGGCTTGGTAAGCCGGTGCTCGATGTCATTGGCTTCGCAGATCATGTCGAAGCGCATCTGCCGCGACCAGGCGGTGTTCCGGTTACGCGGCTGCTCGGCGAACTGGATGCCGTTGTCGGTCAGGATCGTGTGGATACGGTAGGGCACAGCCTTCAGCAGGTGTTCCAAGAACTCCCACGCCGTTCGCCTGTCAGCCTTGTCGACGAGATGGGTGACCGCGAACTTACTCGTGCGGTCGATGCCGACGAACAGGTAGAGCTTGCCTTCGGCTGTCTGAACCTCGGCGATATCCATGTGAAAGAAGCCGATCGGGTAGCGCTTGAAGCGCTGTCGATTAGGCTTGTCGCCCTCGATATCTGGCAGACGGGATATGCCGTGCCGCTGCAGGCAGCGGTGCAGCGCTGAGCGTGTCAGATGCGGGATCGATGGCTGCAACGCATAGAGGCAATCGTCGAGCGGCAGGAGTGTGTGGCGCCGGAATGCGACGACCGCGGCCTCCTCGGCTTCGGTCAAGGTCGTGGAGTGAGGGGCCTTCGGCCCGGTCTTTAAATCCTCAACCGTCGCTCGCTTACGCCACTTCGCCACCGTCTTCGGGTTGATCCCGAGCTCCCGGCTCAGCGTCGAGAGCGAAGCTTGCGATCGCTGTATTGCTGCTCTGACGGCGTGCGTGGTCGTGGCGCTCCCGTGACGTACCTGTCCCAGGCTGCTGCCTTCCATTCTAACGAAAGGATCGCACCATCAAACCGTGGGATCAAACACCTAGACTACGCACGACTTTCGCCAGCATCAGTGGAATGACGCTGATGTTCGCCGTCACTCATCTGAGCGCCTTGCCAATCCATTGAGCAGAACTGATCGATACCCACCGTTTAAGCATTCAATCACCGTCAATATGTCTCATAAAGGATGGTATTTTGGGATTATGGAAGTGGCTCGGTTAGCCGGTTCCACCTGAAACATCGGGAGCCACCTTGGGGTCGGGGTCCTGCGCCTTGCCGGTTGCGGGTGCCGCCTTCTGATGCGGCATGGCGGTGAGATAGGCGACGATTGCGTCGACGTCCTTCTCGGCCACCGGCGCCTTATACACCTCGCGCATCTTGGTGACGGTCGCCTTCCACTGAGCCGCCGATAGCGCAGGCTGGGTCAGCGCCATACTGGCCGAGTGGCATGAGGTGCAGTTGGCGTTGATGACGTCGGCGTGCGGACCATCGGGATAGCTCGCGTCGTCGACCGGCAGGTCGACGCTGGTCGAGGTAAGCGAGAAGCCGCGGGCCGACACGCTGACGGGGGGCGCCGGCTCGGACGTCTCGGAGATCGGGGCAGACGCCTTGCGGCTGCTCGGCGCACCTATCGAGATGAGGATGATACCGGTCAGGCCGATCAGGCCAGCGGCCATGATGCCGGGAGACGGGGTCTTCATGCTACTCGCTCCTCAGGCCGCAATGATGGTGGTGGTTTCGATGTTGCCGCGCATGAACCCGCCGGGGTTCCAGATCGGCTTCATCGGCTGGGCGACACCGTTGGCGTTCCAGCAGCGCACCATGATGGGGTTGGGACCGCGCCTAAGCGGCACGCGACCATCCCAGCGCCGGAAGCTATACTTGCCCTCGTCCGCTCCGAGCGTCGTCCTGTACCAAGTGCGGCCACCATCGGATGAGACATCGACCTTGGCGACGCCGCAGTCGCCGCCCATCGCGATCCCGCCAACCGGGATGGACGCTTCATAGGCGATCGCCTGGCCATCCGGCAGGCTGGTCATCCAGCTGCGCGGGATCATGCGATTGATCGGCACGGTCGGGAAGTCCTTGGCACCGGGCGCGACATTCGCGCCGGGTGTAGCCGGTATCTTGTAGGCCTTGGCCATCCAATACTGGTCGTCAGGGCCGGGCAGTACCTCGATCGCGTTCAGCATCTTGACCCAGTAGGTCGAATACCAGCCCGGGACGATCAGCCGGCAGGGAAAGCCGTTGAGGAGCGGCAGCTGCTCGCCGTTCATGCCGAAGGCGATCATCACTTCGCCGTCGCGGGCATGGTCGATGTCGAGCGCCTTCTCGAAGTCAGGGGCGCCCGTCACAACCGGCTGATCGAGCGCGCCGAAGCGCACCTGTACCGCGCCTGCCTTGACCCCCGCGAGGTCCAGCACGTCGCGCAGGCGCACGCCGAGCCAATTGGCATTGCCCATCGCGCCGTTGCCCCATTGCGCGCCGGCGACACGCGGCTGGAACAACCCACGGCTGTTGCCCGAGCACTGATTGACCGCTGCCATCTCGACGCGCGGCAGGCGCAGCAGTTGGGCAAGGCTGATCGACAGCGGTCTGTTGACGTGGCCGAAGACCTTGAGGCGAAAGCTCTCGACGTCGATCGAGGTCGGGATGTCGGCCCAGTGCCAGCGGACGAAGAACTGGTCGTTGGGCGTGAACACCGACTTGTCGAACACGTCCATCGGCGTCTCCAACAGCGGAGGATGGATGCGTTGGAGGATCATGCTGCCCTTGCCAGGAAAGGCGCTGGTCATCGGCCGCTCGGCATTGCCGCCAGGCAGCTTCAGGTCGACGAGCTGCTGCGCCAGCGCAGGTGCTGCGGCAAGGCCGGCGGTGCCGAGCGCCGTACGCCTGAGAAAGCGGCGACGGCTGGTTTCACTCGCCAGCGCGGCGTCAAAATTGTCCATGACAAGGCTCTCCTGTGGCCAGCCACGCTGGCGGATCGAAGGGGCGTTCTGCAAGTGATCGGACCGACTGATCCGATCATCAGGGTGGATCAGTTCGGGGTAGCGATGCAGGGCGAGACGAACAGGTTGCCGCGCCATGCTCCGGCGAGCGTCTTGGCACCGACCAGCAGCCACATCGCCGCGAGCGCGATCGTCAGCACCGTGCCGACGATACCGAAGAAGCCGAGGTTCAGCGTCGTACCGAGGCGGAAGGTGGCGACGGTGTAGACGCCGAGCGGGAAGGTATAGCCCCACCAGCCAAGGTTGAATGGGACGCCGGCGCGCCAGTAGCGGATGGTGATGAGCGTCGCGAGCGCCAGCCACCACAGGCCGAAACCCCACAGGCAGAGCCCGGCGACGACGCCGATCCCTTGCGCGACGGTACCGACACCGACCAGCCCGTGCGCCGCGAGGATCGCCGGCGCATCCGCCCCAAGCACCAGCATACCCAGCGCCCCGGTGCCGATCGGCCCCAGCGCGAGCCAGGAGGATGCCGCCATGCTCTCGTGCGGGAGCTTGTGGAGCGCCATGCGCAGGATCAGAATAGCGAGGATGCCAAACGCGACCGGCACCGAATAGGCCCACAGCACATACGAGGTCGCGAGCGTCACGATCTGCGCGTGGGGATCGGTCAGATGCGGAGCGAGTAGCCCGCCGCTGGCACCCGCCACTTCCGCTGCGACGACCGGCAGCAGCCATACCGCGGTCATGCCGTCCAGGCTGTGCTCGTGGCGGGTAAACATCAGGTAGGGGATCAACACGCCGCAGGCGAGCGACATGGCGACGTCGATCCACCACAGGACGTGTGCGACCGGCACGATGCCGTTACCGAATCGCGCGATCCCGAAGGCGAGACATCCGTTGATGATCGTCGCCAGGCCCATCGGGATGGTCCCGATGAACATCGACACGGTGTTGTGGCCGAAGATGCGCCGTGCCTCATGCCCGAACATCGCCCAGCGCGCGCCATAGAGACCGGCGAACAGGATGAAGAGCGCGATGTTGAAGAACCACAACACCTCGCCAATCGGTTTGAGCGCGGGGCCGATGCCGGGCACCTGCGGCAGCGCGAGAGCGAGGATGCCGGTGCCCATGGTCGCGGCAAACCAGTTGGGTGTGAACTGGCGGATCATCTCGCGCGGGTGATCGAGCCTGCTTAGCGGCTTGAGGCCGGTCAGGGCCGAAGGTGCGTCGGCAGTCATGCGACCTGCTCCTTGATGAGGTCCGTCAGCGCGTCGGCCGCGCGGGTGCGATAGCGTTCCTTGTGGCGCAGCGCGTGGAAGGCGCGATCGGGTAACTCAAGCGCCAGCTCGACCAGATCGCCGGCCTTGAGCGCGCGTGCGACGACCAATCGCGACAACACAGCGACGCCGGCACCGGCCTCGACCGCGGTACGCACCGCCTCGTTGGACGGCAGCGTCATCGCTACCGTCAGCTGGGCCGGATCAAACCCGCGCGTTCGCAGCACGTCCTCGAAGGTCGAGCGCGTGCCCGAACCCTGCTCGCGGACGATCCAGCGTGCAGCGCGAAGCCAGTCCTCGTCGACACGCTCGGCGTCCCTGCGTCCGACCAGCACCATCGGATCGCGTCCGACTTCCCAATGCGCCAGCGCTGGTTCGTCCACTTCGCCTTCAACGAAACCGAGTTCCGCCGCTCCGCTAAGGACCTGCGCTGCCGCGCCTTCGGTGTTGTCGATCGCCAGCTCGACCGCGATCTGCGGGTGGCGCTCGTGGAAGGCGGCAAGCCTTGCGGGCAACCAGTAGCTTGCGATCGTCTGGCTGGCGACGATCCGCAACGAACCACGGGCAAGCCCGGCATAGTCCGCCAGCATCGTCTCGGCATGCGCTGCCCGCCCCAGCACCGCGCGCGCTTCCTCCAGAAAGCCGCGGCCCGCTTCGGTCAGCTGGATGCCACGCCCGACGCGGTGAAACAGAGGAACCCCGTAGCGCGCTTCGAGGGCCGCGACCGCGCCGGAGGCAGCGGACTGCGTGACGTTCAGCACCTCTGCTGCCTTGGTGACGTGTTCGCGCTCGGCGACACCGACGAAGATTCTGAGCTGCTCCAGGGTCATGCAGCTTGTATCGCGGAAACTGATCGATACGACCAACCGTTTGATCTGTTTGTTCCAATCTGGATATCGGAACGATTGTTAATCCTTCGTCTGCGATAGTCTTGAAGGCTTGAAGCGATCCGCGCGCTTGCGGCGTTGGTTCGTCCATGACTGATATGATCGAGCGCAAATCCGATCCCTACAACGCCGAGCCGACGCCCGGCGCGCTGATCGAGCGGTTCCTGACGCCGCAGGCGCTGTTCTACGTGCGCAGCCATGGTGCAGTGCCCGATCTGCCTGCCGATCACCGGATCGAAGTGAGCGGGACGGGCATGGCGAGCCGCTCCTTCTCGGTGGAGGAACTGAAAAGCGCGTTGGCCACGCGGACGGTGACGGCAGTTCTCCAGTGCGCCGGCAACCGGCGCACGGATCTCCAGCAGGTCGCTAAAACGTCCGGCGACCCCTGGGACGTGGGCGCGATCGGCAATGCGGAATGGACCGGCGTACGACTGTCCGACGTACTGGATGCCGTCGGTGCGCCGAATGCGTCCGACCTGTTCGTGGCGTTCACCGGCGCGGACGAGGTGGACGTCGAAGGCGAGGAAGCATTGTTCGGGGTCTCGATCGCCATGGACAAGGCGCGGCAACCCGACGTCCTCATTGCCTGGGCGATGAACGGCGAGCCGCTGACGCCCGAACACGGCGCACCGATCCGCATGGTGGTGCCGGGCTATGCCGGGGTGCGGAGCGCCAAATGGCTGACACGGATCGAGGTGCGCGAGACGCCATCCGACGCACCGATCCAGGCGCACGACTACAAGCTCTTTCCTGCCGATGTGACGAGCGACACCGTCGACTGGAGCCAGGGTCTGACCATCAATGCCATGCCGCTCAACGCCGCGATCTGCGTGCCCGGCTCTGGCGAAAGCCTGCCGGCCGGGGAGGTGCGGATCGAGGGCTATGCCATCGCCTATGATCGCCGCGTCTCTCGGGTCGAAGTGTCGGTAAACGGTGGTCGCGACTGGCAACAGGCGACGTTCACCGATGATCCGGAGGCGCACTGGGGTTGGCGGCGCTGGACCCTCGACGCCACGCTCGCCAAGGGGCGCCAGCACCTTGTCGTGCGCGCCTTTGACGAGACTGGACAGGGTCAGCCCGAGCGGCCGGATACGGTGTGGAACTTCGCCGGCTATCTGTGCACCGCCTGGCATCATGTGCACGTGCTGGTCGAATGATCGAAGCATCAGCGGCATCGGACCTCGGCTTCTGGATCGATGCGATCGGGCGGCTGGTGGTGGCGACCGCGGCTGGGATGGTGCTCGGCTGGGAACGCTCGCGCGAGAACCGGCAGATCATGGGATTGCGAACGCTGGGTCTGGTCGGTCTGGCGAGCTGCATCGCCGTGCAGGCGATCGTGCACAGTGGCTTGCCGAACGTAAACGCCGATGCCGCAGGACGGGCGATGCAGGGCATTCTGTCCGGCGTCGGCTTCATCGGTGCCGGCGCGGTGCTGCGGGTCGGCCAGGGTCAGGAAGTGCATGGATTGGCGACCGCCGCGTGCATCTGGGTCACGGCCACGATCGGCGCGGCAGCAGGGTTGGCGGTGTGGCCGCTCATCATCGGCGGGTTGAGCCTTGCGATGCTCGTACTGTTCGCGGGCGCTCCGCTCGAACGTCGCATTCGCGAGCGGGCCAGGCTGACTCCGGCAGAGGCCGACCGGAAGGATGCCGAGCGCAAGCCGTGATCCCGCTGGTCCGCCCAGTGCCTGTCGGCGCTAAGAAGCGGCCAGGCGCTATCAGGAGACAAGCCCCGCATCGGCCTGGCGCCGGACCTCATCGGCGATCGGATGCAGCTCGGCAGCGGGGCGCTCGCCCACTACACTATAGCCGATCCCGTCGACAGCCCATGTGACCCGGCCCATGGTCCCGCTGGACGTGCTGGTCATGCTTGCGCTCTTGTCGATTTGCATAGGCCTCGTCAGCACCGCGAGCTTTGACGCTTGCGGTCCATCGTAGAGGAGAAGAGCCGCAGGGCCGTGGGGCGTCGCGACCAATCGCCCCCCGCCATAGCGGTAACCGGCTGTGCTGAGGTCCGGGATGGTCACGCGCTCACCCAATCGGGCGGAGGTCCACCGGATCAGCATGGCGCGCTGGTCGGGGCCGATTTCCGCCGGTCGTATCCGGTCGGCGGCATAGACACGGAAATTGTCACTCGCCTCGTTGGCCAGCGCCGCGATGCCCGCGCGGGGTTCGCCGCTCCAACGCGCACTCGACCAGCCCCCGCCAAACCCGACCGCCAGCAGAAGCGACGCGGCGATGGCGAGTTGCCAACGCGGTTGGCGTTGCCGTCCCCTGATGGCTGCGACGCGCATCGTCGCCGGGATCGGTTCCTCCGCGATGGGAGCGAAAAGCGATGCAAGGGCTCGCGCCTGCTCCGCCTGCTCCCGCAAACGGGCATGCACGTCCGGCTGGCCTTCAAGGTAAGCGTCGACCAGACGCTGCCGCTCGGGCGACAGCCTGCCATCGATCCACGCGGCCAGATCGTCCTCTCCGATCGGGCTGGTCATCGAATACTCCTTAATCGTGGCCGTTCACCATCCCGGAGGAGCGTCGCCAGACGGTCGCGCCCCCGCGATATGCGCGACATCACCGTTCCCAGCGGCACACCGACGACGGCAGCGACTTCCCCATATGACAGACCTTCGACGGAAATGAGGAGCAGCACCGTCCGCTGCTCCTCGGGCAACGCATCAAGTGCGCGCAACAGGTCTCGGTGGTGCAGGCCTGCGTCCTGATCGGCCGGGCGACCGAGCGCAACGTCGTCCACGAGGTGGAGCGGAACCGCCGTACCTCGCCGGACATGCTGCCGCTTATGATCGACCAACAGATTATGCAGGATTGCATAGACCCAGGGGCGAACCTCCGTCCCGCGTCGTTGCCGCCAGCGCCCGACCGCGCGCTCAAGGCAATCCTGCACCAGGTCATCCGCCATCGCCTGATCGCGCAACCACGACCGGGCATAACGGCGCAGACCGGGGACCAGGGGCTCGATCGCGGCGGCAAGCGGGTCCATCTCAGTCGCGCTGCACCTGCACGATGCGGCCCGGTGCGCCATTCACTACCTCGGCGACCGCCAGAAAGCGCCGGGGGGCCGCTGCACTGCCCTGAACGATCTGCCGGATCGGACCCGATGCGTTGACGATCGCCGCACCTGCCGGATTGCTCATGAAGTTCGCAAGCGGCTCTACCGCACCGCTGCCGTCCGCGTTGGCGGTGAGCACGAGCATGTAAGGCTTCTTGGGCTGCAAACCGGTAACGGCACTCTGCACGACCTGAATGATGCCCTGGTCGAAGAGGGTAATGCTGCTTGCCGCACCATTGCCGCCAACCGGCCCCATGTTCAGATGCACTGCCTTGCCTGCCGTACCGAGCGGTTGGAGATTGTCGGTGCCGGGGCCTGTCGGAACAGCGTTCGGCACATAGGCGATCGCCTGCGGTGCCTGTCCGACCGGCACGGTGGCAACGACCTTGTTGCCGGCGGTGTCGATCGCGGCAAGTTCATCGGCATTCTCCAGCCCGACATAGATGCGCCGGCCGTCGCCCGATGGCCAGACGCCGTGCGGCATCTTGCCGACCGGGATGGTGGCGACAAGCGCGAAGTCGGACGTGCGGAACACCTTCACCGCGTTTTCCCCGCCCACCGTGACATAGGCGAACTGTCCCTTGACCGTGCGGGCGAAGTTGACGTGATTGGTGATCGGTCCGGTATCCAGCACCTTGAGGATCGCGAAAGGCGGCTTGGCATCGAATGCGACCGTCTTGCCGATGTCCTTCAGCGTGAACCAAACCTGCTTGCCGTCCGGCGTCGCGGCGATGTTGGGACAGAACGGACTCGGCTGCGCCACCTGTCCGACCTGCGCGTGGGTCGAGACATCGAACACGGCCAGCACCGGATTGAATGAGGAACAGACATAGCCGTATCGGCCATCGGGAGAGAAGATCGTCATGCCCGGACCACCGGGCGTCTTGATGCGACCGGTCTCCTTGTACGTCGTGGGGTCGAGCACGGCGATGTAATCCTCGCCGCGTACCGTGACCCACACCTCCTTGCCGTCCGGCGTGAAGAACGCCTCATGCGGACTGCGCCCGACATAGGTCGTGTGCTTGACGGTGTTGGTGGCGGTGTCGATCCACGACACGGCGTTGGATCCGATCGACACGACCGCCAGTGTTTTCCCGTCCGGCGAGAAGCCGAGGCCGTGAACCAGCACCTGCCCCTTGTAGAGCGGGGAAAAATTCATCGGCTGCGGATCGCCGAGCTTGATGACGCCGAGCAACCTGTTGTCGGCCGGGTCCGTTACCGACACCGTGTTGGAGAATTGTTCGGATGCATAGACGCGGTCGCGGTGGCTGACAGGCACGTCCTTGGCGTTCCACGGCGCCTGCTGAGCCATGGCAATGCCCGGTGCGGCGCTCATCAGCAAGGCGGCCGAGAGCAGGAAGGTCCGGATCATGTCAGTGCTCCATATGGCTGTGGTGGTCGCCGCCCTGCGTCGGGGCTGGCGTCGAAGGGGGTAGCGGCTGACCGATCGCCAACTTCATGGCGGCGATCTCCTGCTGCTGATCGATGATGATCTCCTGCGCGATGCGCTTGAGCTGCTCGTTATGGCCGTAGCGCAGCTCTGCCACCGCCATATCAATGGCGCCTTGGTGATGCGGAAGCATCATCGCGACGAAATCGCGGTCGACGTCGCCGGACGGCTTGACCATCATGCCCGCCATCATCCGGTCCATCGCGGCAGATACCATGCTGGCGTAGCCATCGGCGGGGGCGGCCGCGACTGCGCCGGTGAGCATGGCCGAAGCAGTCAGACCCAGCATCCAATTTCGTCTACGCATAAGCCTCCTGCGGATCAGTCTCGAAAGGGTAGACGACGCCCGTCGGGGTTTATTCCATGGGTGAGCCAATTATTGATCCTCAGCAAAACAATCGTCTCATCGTGACCCTGCCGTTGGTTGACCAGGTCGCCGTCGGACAGCATATGCTCGGGCACGGCGATGGATTTCCGCCGGGCCATTCGGCCGAACCGCCCTCGCAAGGGCCGATGATTCCTACCAGGCGCCGTAAGGCAGCAAGGAGGAATCGTGCGCGCGACATTTCGCAATCTCTACGACCAGTTCAACATGGCAGCGTTCATTCGCGATCGCCGCACCCATGCCATGTCGGTGCTGCGGTGGGCTTTGATCCTGGTCCCGATGGCCGCAACGGTGGGAACGCTCTGCGCAGCCTTCCTGTGGAGCCTCGATGCCGTAACCCGGATTCGCTTCGCCTTTCCCTGGCTGCTCTACCTGCTGCCGATCGGCGGGTTCGTGGTCGGACTGCTCTACCATCTGACAGGGCGCTCGGTCGAAGGTGGCAACAATCTTATCGTCGAGCAGATCCACGAACCGGGGGGCGGCGTGCCGCTGCGCATGGCCCCGCTCATTTTCTTCGGCACGGTCGTGACACATCTGTTTGGTGGATCGGCGGGGCGCGAAGGCACCGCCGTGCAATTGGGCGGCAGTCTTTCCGGCGGGTTCGGGCGCGCCCTCAAGCTGGATACGCAAGCAACGCGCATCCTGCTGATGACCGGGATCGCGGCAGGGTTCGGCGCAGTGTTCGGGACGCCGATTGCGGGAGCGGTCTTCGCGCTGGAGGTGCTGGCGATTGGCCGGGTCGAGTATCGCGCGCTGGTGCCGTGCCTGGTCGCGGCACTGGTCGGCGACTGGACCTGTCTTGCCTGGGGCATTCACCACGGTATCTACCAGGTCGATGCGACAGTGCCGGTCGACGCTCTAATCGTCATCAAGGCTGGCGTCGCGGGCGTCGTATTCGGGTTGGTCGGACTAGCTTTTGCGGAGGCCAATCATGCGTTTGGCGGATGGCTGACGCTCATGGTGCCTTATGGCCCACTACGACCCGTCATCGGTGGCGTGGCCGTGATCGCACTGGTCTGGCTGTTCGGAACGCGCGACTATCTCGGCCTTGGCACGCTCGCCGCGACATCGGACGGCCTGACCATCGCCAGCTTCTTTGGTCCCGACACCCATCCATGGAGCTGGGCGCTGAAGCTGCTCTTTACCGTCGTGACCCTGAGCGCTGGCTTCAAGGGCGGAGAGGTGACGCCGCTGTTCTTCATTGGCGCGGCGCTCGGCAATGCGCTCGCGCCCATGTTCGGAGTGCCGACGGGGGTCTTCGCGGCGATCGGCTTCGTTGCGCTGTTCGCGGGTGCTGCCAACACGCCGCTTGCCTGCACGTTCATGGGGATCGAATTGTTCGGGGCGGCCTATGCTGTGCCGATCGCGGTCGCATGCTTCGTCGCCTACCTTTGCTCGGGTCATAACGGCATTTATCTGTCGCAGCGCGTCGCAGTCCCCAAGGTGCCTGCTGCGCACCTCACACCCGATACGACCCTGCGTGATGCCCGCACGCACCGTGCTTCCCGCCGTCGCTCGCGCGTCTGATCCTGCTTCCTATCGAAAGGCCCATTATGCCTGATCGTTTCACCGTCCAGCACCGCGAGGTTGGAATGCTGCGCATCTATTTGAAGCCGTCTGACAAGGTCGGCCCACGTCGCTTCTGGGGTGCGAAACCTTTTTATCGCGAGCTGATCCGCACCGCGAAGGCGGACGGCATCATCAACGCCGTCGCGCAGAACATGCATTACGGCTTCAGCAATCGCGGCCCAATCCGGGAAAATGGATCGGAGATTGCCGATCCGCATCTGACTATCTGCGTCGAGCTGGTCGGCGAACGTGACCAGCTCAACATTTTCTGTCGCCGGCATGGCGATCTGCTCGGCAACAAGGTGATAGTTTACAAACAATTGGAGCATTGGACGATCACGCGCGAAACTGAGCGAACCAGAGCCTGATCGGCGTTCCCATAATGGAACGTTGACCGGGAAACCTGAACCGTCGATCCGACTGACAGCCGCAGACGGGTGCGCTTTCTCAAAATCTGTTCCCAATTTGAAATTCTCAAAATTGCGAATTTTTACGGCAAACTGGGAAAGCTCCGATCGCTCTTGGGCAGATATGGGGTGACGTCTATACCCAAACCTGAAGCCGGGTGCTGATGTACACAACACCCTCAGCAGCATCGTCCGCATATGTTCAACAAACGGACGTTTTCTGGACAGAGGCAGCCGTTGGCCGTGCTTCTTATAAAAGCGTGTTTACAGTCGCTTAGTGCAACAGGTGTTCAACAACTGGACCGGGCGAACATGCGCATTGCCGCTCTACCAGAGCTTCTACCGCAAGCGTCTGCTTTCGTCGGGAGCTGCCGTTCCCGGCGGGCACATCCGATGACCGCTTTGTCCCAACTCAAGCCGTTCGACCGGTATGAACCAACGGCCGAAGTTGGGAAGCCGGAAAGAGCCCGCCAGTGTCGACTATTGGGTCTTAGCGCCCCCGGGCGTTCGGGATAAATCGCGCCATTTCGATGCGTCTGCAAAAAAACCGATCGCTAGAGCACACAACTATGATAACCATGGGGAATATATGACCTCAAAGGAGATCAGATATTGCTCGAAGAATTGCGGGATGCGAGGCGGTCGTCTGGCTGGTCGCAGAGAACTTTGGCCAATCGCCTTGGCGTCGATGCCCAGACAATCAAGCGGATGGAGAATGGCGTTGGTTCGTTAGCAACGTTGGTTGCGGCGATGTCAGCATTAGATTTTCGCCTGACGGGCGTGGGGCCTGGAAAGAGCCTGCCAGAACAATTGGGCGCCCGTCGGCATGAACGGTGCTTGTCGCTTGAAAAGACTGCAACCAAGGCGGGGTTGTCCCGCAAGACAATTGTCAGTCTGGAACGGGGTAACGGGTCAATCGCCAGCGCTTTGCGATTGCTGGCGGTGTTGGCGCCCAACGCCCGCCGCCGCGCACCCGAGCGGTCATACTGGGGGCAGGGCGAAAAGGACGCCCGGGATAGCCGCTTTACACCGTCAGACTTCATGGACAGCATTTATGCAGCGTTTGGTGCGATTGATCTGGACCCCTGCGCCAACTTGCTCAGTCCAGTCGTTGCCCGACGCTGCATCCTGCTGAGCGAAGGTGGGGACGGGCTTGTCGACGAATGGTCGGGCGACGTTGTGTTCGTTAATCCGCCATTCTCAGCGTTACTCAAATGGCTGCGTCGCGCTCATGACCAATGGTGCGCTGGGAACGTCAAGACGGTTGTCTGCCTCGTTCCGGTCAGAACGGATTCTTCTTGGTTTCAGGAAACGTTGGTTTCTGACGCGGAGATCTATTTATTGAAGGGCCGCGTGCGATTTCTTAATGCGGAAGGCAAAGGTCAGCATACTCCGTTTTCACTCATGATTTTGACATTGGGGGCGTCTATCGAGAACAAGGCGTCTTTAGCAGGTCTGATTCCCGGGCGCTGGATGACCCTGGCCGATCCTGTCGGAGGTTCCTGAAACAAGCGGTCCGGATATCAGTCCAATATCAGTGACTGAATATGCGGTCGTTGATAGCTGATGCGATTGGTTCTCTGCATAGTCGATCGCGTCGTCATCCGTTCGCCAGAGATTGAGCGATACGCTGATCATTCGGTCACTCCGCGAATTACGGTATTCGACGTGGCAAGCATTTGGTCGTGCGCAGCATCATGCCTTTGATCCTCTGGAGTGCCGCGCATCGAGCGCGCGCTGCTCGCGACGGTCATCGGCCTGTCAGCGGGTTGCGTCTTGTGCGAGCAGATCGCCCGGTCAAGCCAGCGATCCGGTAGGTCATCCAACTGCTGGGCAAGTCACGCCCCGATTGCCCTGCAAGTATCAGCAGAATGAACGCTCCGGCAACGCAGTTATTAATCCGTAGTATCTGCCGGGTCGAATAGCTTCGCATCATGCTGACCCCCGCCGAATCAGCCTCGCCGCGCGGTCCAGCCCCGCCAGGCGCTGGGTTTCGTCCAACCAAGGGACAGGTTCCGCCACAAGGTAATGAGCAGCGAGCCGGAATGCTGATGCATGATCCGCTTTCGCGGTATTCGCAGCCGGCACTAACCAGACCGTCCGACCGTCGCTTGACCAAGGCAGAAGCGGAACGTGCCAGTTCACCTTGCCGCTTCTCCATCTGCCGATGGCGAAGGTTGGAGGGGACCAAGGCTCGCTCTCATCGGCGATGATCAACGCGTCGGAACGTGTATCTTTCAGCGTGCGCTGCATCGCCGCCGCGCACAGCGCCAGGCTACCGCCTGCGACGGTAACGAGAAGGTCGGTGGCCTTGTTTTCCATGCATGCCGCAAGCGGCAAGCTATAGTCGTGCGGCACTTGCTTGAGCGACCATCCGGCGTGACGGGCGAGTATCTGTGCGACGCGTGATGCAGCGGCCCGGCCGAGCAGCGGCCAGTTCGGGTTTTCGATCATGTAGATTTCCCGGTTGGGAAGGCACCCGCGTTCAGCGGCGCGCGCTCCAGTGAGTGAGGAAGAGGTCGCGGATGAGCGGATGCGCTTTGTCTGTAGTCAGCGCGCCGACCTGTTCGGCGAGACCAATCGAGGTTAGCCGCCGCGGCACCACAAGCACGTGCACATGCGGCAGGTTGGCGGATGCAGCCCGTCCGGGATCATGAAGGACAATGAGAGCTGCGACGTCGAATGCTTCAACGATATGCTCGCGGACAAAGCCGCGCACCTCGTCGAGCATCACATGTAGCCTCGCGACCGGATATGTGACGGTGAAGTACGACAAGAGCGCGTTGACCTTTTCCGGCCGTTCCAGGTCGACTGCCCGCATGAGGGTCTCCGGATCGCTGAATCGATCGCACGCTGGCGCGGGCAGGAGGACTTCCGTCCAGGCCGCGGTCGGCACCCATGGCGGTGTGCCAACCGATGCAGCTACCATCACCTTGGCCTGAGCGAACGCTGTCGCGCTGTTAATGTGGCCGCGGAACTCCGGGCGCAGGCAACCGAACATCACGCGCGGATACGGCGCATCCGCAGCGTCGCCGACCAGCATCAGATGCGTATGAGGGTTGGCAGAATTAGGGACACAGTCCTGGTTGAGCGTGACGCTGGCACGCGTCACGCTCGCGGAACCTTTCGTACGCATCAGCAGTCCACCTGCGGAAAGATTTCTGCGGCGATCTCGGCAGTAGCGCGGTAAATGCCGGCGCCGCGCTCGCGGACAGTTGAATAGGGCGGCACCATTTCGAGGATCAGTCCGTCCGCCGTCAGGCGGATTGCTGCCCCGAACAGCTCGGGCACCAGCCAGAGCGCGCCGTCGACGTGTCGATAAAGATCGAGATCGACGAGATCGAACAGGGCAAGACCGCCGCCGGCAAGCGTCACTTCAACGGTGATGGGAAACACGTCGGCCGAGCGGCAGGAGCGAACCAGCACCACGTCGCGTGACTGCACCTGCGCCATCGCACGCGTGCGGGAGCGGAAGTGGGGAGCATCCAAACAAGTGAACGAAAGGACGACGTCGGAGCTTTCGACGCTCACCGTGTCAGCGGGCATTCCGCCACCAACCTGCCGCATGACGCTCGGCAGCGGGCCGAACTCGGCCAGAAAGTAGTTGCACAGCACGCTAGCGACGGAGCGAGAGCGGTTCATCTTGGATTTAATCACGAGGGTATTCCAGAGCTTGGTGGGTCGCGGACCGATCGGTCCGGACAAGCTCCTTCAGACTTTTTCATTCGTCTTCAGGGCTCAATCAGCCCCTCTCCAAACTCCTGATCCTTATTATAATTTGAACTATCTACCGCATGAAATGAGCGTTCGCTCGTCGCGGCCCTCCTGCGGCTACGTTGAACTTGGTCGTTGAACGCCTACAACATGAGATAGAGTAAGAGACTTTTCCCAGTCTTGATCGGCGGTGGCGGCGGTGAGCGCGGTCCAATCAATAAATGTCCAGTCGATTCGATGCAAAGTTGCATATAAAACTGGCAGCCTGACGCCATTTCCATACTTTCCACCGACGCTGGTCGGGGCATGTCCACAAATCTGGTCTACTATCCTTTCTGTAATACCGGCTTCCAATGCAAAATCTTTGAAGCCATGTCTAAGGCTGTGAAAAGTGAGCCGTTCATCCCTGGAAACGTGCGCGTCGATGTAGCGGTTTGCGGCGCGCGATGCCTCTTTTGTTCGCTTTTCGAATTGATTTAAGGTTAGATCTGGGAAGAGACGTGTATGACCCAGTTTCGCAAGAGCGACACGATATGTGTTGAACCCTAGGTCTACTAATCGATCGTGAATGGGCGCCAACCTGCGGGAACCCTCCGTTTTTATTGCTTTTGCGTCATCGTGCCCAGGCTCAAGCGTGTAATCATCGATATCAATGTATGTCACGCTCCCGCTGATCCTCACGTCGGCGAGGGCCGCTTGACCGACCTCTTCCAATCGGGCGCCAGTGGTGAGGGCTATCAGGAACAGCCAGTAAAGCGTCAGGTCGCTGACATGGTTTTTCATGCGCCAGCTTGCGGGTGCCAAAAAGAGGGTGCTGGACAGAAGCTGCTTTAGTTCGTCCTCCTCGAAAGGGCGGCGCTTGCGGATACTCTTGGAATACCCGCTGATCGCGACGTCGCGTCCCTCGTTGCTCTTGATCCAACGTTGCTCTGCGGCATGGCTTAGCAACGCTTGGATGCCTCCAACCCTTTTTTTCAGCGTTGGCGCGCTGACTCGGCCGTCGGTGACCGACGCATGCTTGGCCACACGCTCGGTGAATGGTAATTCGCGGTCCTTCCTCGGCATTGATTTCGGCAGCTTGAGAGCTTCGTCGCGGTAGTTCAGAAGGTCGTTCTTGACGATCTCCGACACCGGGATGTCGCCAACGAAATCGATGAAGTCGAGGGCTGCCCGCTCATATTCGTGTGCTGTCTGAGCCTTGGGGGCAGTATCCTCCTTCCATGCCTCGAACAGTTCCAGAAGCCGCATCTCGGGTTTGAGGCGGGATTGCGCACTCTGCGGCTTGCGGGCTTGCGAGGGGCCGACGGGCAGCCGATCGAGATATTCGCTAATATACTCCGCCGTGCCGTCGGGCAGGTCATCGATCGCACGGCCATGATGACGAGCAACTTGGGTCAAGATCCGTTTTATCTCGATGTCGCGAGCGCCGGTGCTGAACCTGTGGTCCGGATAGCGCCAGATCTCACCAGGCGCCCGGTCGGTAAGATGGCGGAGGGTTCCGCGATGACCACGGAATAGGGCTGCGTTACCTGATAACCGCCACCACTCCTCGTCATCGGATATATTCACTTGGCTACATCCGCCTGGAGTGGCGTTCCACAGCCCGCGGTCGACCTCTAGCCTGCATAAGAGCAACCGTTCTGGCCCGTCGAGCCCACCTTCGTCCAAGGGAGGTCCTTGAAAATAGGAACTCACGAGTTCGACTGCCTGGTCGCGTTTTGACGGGCGTGGGTCGCCGCTCTCGGCGAAGCGTTTGCGGGCTTCCTCGAACCTCTCTTCCAACTCCGCGTTCGCGCCGGCGAAAAGGACGGCTGCCCGCGAAAAGTCCCTTGTTCGCAAAGATACTTTCCACATCGCCTTCCCCTCGAAAGCAGGGCGCAGCTTTGTCGGGATCTCACGACGTAGGTAATAGAAGCCCGTGCTCGGGTGTTTCCACGGTTGAGCCATGTGTGCCATTCTCGCGCTCTCTGTGCCAAGGCGCTGTACCAGAAACTATCTAAGAATGGCTAATTCACGCATTTGTGCGCCATGCAGCGCCAATGGTGACCCCTACGGGAATCGAACCCGTGCTTCAGCCGTGAAAGGGCCGCGTCCTAACCGCTAGACGAAGGGGCCTGCGTGGTTGGAGGCGCCTAAAAGGAAGCCGCCGATGCGTCAACCCCTCAATCGGCCCAGGCGGCGTCTTCGACGTGTAATTCCGCCGACGGTCGGGAGGACCAGTCGTCGATCTTCGCGCGACCGGCGAGCCAGAGCTTGCGGTGGGGGGCGGCGCCGAGCAGCGCCTGACCAAGTGCGCTCTCGGCCGAGCGGAAGGCCATTGCCTTGATGCTGCGGCCGTCGTCGCCCGCGACGATCGTGCGGACGTGGCCGTTGCCGACGACGTCCGCCTTTATCACGCGGACCGGGCCCATCGCGACGCGCGGCGCTGGCCAGCCCATGCCGTAGGGGCCGCCGGCTTCCATCGATTCGACGAGGCCGGGGTTGACGCCGCCCGCTGCCAGCACCGCGTCCAGCAGGAGCGCGCGGTCACCGTTCGAGCGTTCGACAGCGGCGGCGAGGCGTTCTTCGAGGAAGTCGGTGAAGGCGGGGATCGCGGCTTCGGCGATCGTCAGGCCTGCGGCCATCGCATGGCCTCCGCCCGCCACGAGCAGGCCGTGTTCGCGCGCAGCCATCACAGCGGCGCCGAGGTCGACGCCCGGGATCGAGCGGCCGGAGCCCTTGCCGATGCCGTTCTCGTCGATCGCGATGACGATCGCGGGGCGGCCTAGCTTCTCCTTGAGGCGACCGGCGACGATGCCGATCACGCCGGGGTGCCAGCCATGGCCGGCGACCACGGCGACCGCACGGTCGCGGCTGGAGAGCAGGTCGGCGGCCTCTTGAACGGCGGCTTCGATCGCGCGGCGTTCTTCGTTGAGGCGGTCGAGTTCGGTGGCGATCTGGCGCGCTTCGTCGGGGTCCTGCGTGGTCAGCAGGCGGACGCCGAGGTCTGCGCGACCTACCCGGCCGCCGGCGTTGATGCGCGGGCCGAGCGCGAAGCCCAGGTCCGTGCAGGTCGGGTTGCGGGTCAGGCGCGACGCCTCGATCAGCGCGGCGACGCCGATATTCTTGCGCGCGCCCATGACCTTGAGGCCTTGCGACACGAACGCGCGGTTGAGGCCGCGGAGCTGTGCGACGTCGGCGACGGTGCCGAGCGCGACGATGTCGAGCAGGTCGATCAGTTTCGGCTCGGCGCGGTCCTTGAAGAAGCCGCGCGCGCGGAGCGTGCGGACGAGCGCGGCGGCGGCGAGGAAGCACATGCCGACCGCGGCGAGGTGGCCGTGCGCGGCGCCTTCGGTCTCGTCGAGGCGGTTGGGGTTAACCAGTGCGAGCGCGTGCGGGAGCGCGGTCGAGCATTTGTGGTGGTCGATGACGATCACGTCGACTGCCGCGTCGCGGGCGGCGTCGAGCGCGTCGAACGCCTGCGCGCCGCAATCGACCGTGACGATCAGCGTGGCGCCTTCGCCGGCGAGGCGGACGAGCGCTTCGCCCGACGGGCCGTAGCCTTCGAGCAGGCGGTCGGGGATGTAGGGGCGGGCCTCGATGCCGAGGTCGCGTAGGACGAGCACCATCAGCGCGGCGGAGGTGGCGCCGTCGACGTCGTAATCGCCGAAGATCGCGACCTGTTCGCCGGCTTGCACGGCGTCGGCGAGGCGCTCGGCGGCGCGGTCCATGTCGCGGAAGATCGACGGGTCGGGCATGAATGCGCGGATCGACGGCGTGCGGTGCGCGTCGAGCGCGTCGCGGGGGCAGCCTCGGGCGAGGAGGAGCTGGGTGACGAGGTCGTCGCCCGAACCGCCCCCGAAACCGTCACCCCCGAAACCGTCCCGGCCGTCTGCCGCGAGTGCGCGCCAGCGCCAGGGTTGGCCGAGGATGGACGAGGTTACGCCGAGAACTGTCATGCCTTGGACGTAGTGGCTGTGGAGGGATTGTCGAGCGGCGAGGGGGCTGAACGCGCGCTCGCCGTCTACTAGGCCGTCATCCTGACGAAAGTCAGGACCTAGAGTAACGGCGCGAACACGTGTGGCTCTGGATCCTGACTTTCGTCAGGATGACGGTGGCATGGCCTTGGATGTGTCCAACTCCCTCCGTTTGTGCTGAGTAGCGACCGAGTAGCTTCGTAGAAGCGTACCGAGGGCGCGTATCGAAGCATGGGTTCCGTGTGCCAACCTGTCCTTCGATACGCCGTCTCGATACGCTGCTGAGGCAGCTACTCGACGGCTACTCAGGACGAACGGAAGGGGGGACGCGATCGCGCACGAGACGCAACGGTCAGCGCCCCTCACTTGATCCACGGCCGCTCGCGAAACCACTTCGTCACGATGTACTTCACGCCCTCCACCACCGGCATGCCCTCGTGCAGCGTCAGCCCGTTGGGCGTCCCGTCCGGGTTCATGTTGTTCCACGCGAGCAGCATGCCGCGCTTCGGCGCGATCTTCACGCCGGCCTGCGGGAACCACGTCGCGCCGCCCTCGGGAACGTCGTTGAGGAACACCATCGCGGTCCAGGTGCGCTGGCCGCCTTGCTCCTGCATCTTGGCCCAATAGCTTTCGGACTCGTGGAAATAATCATGGTGCGCGCGGAATTGCTGGCCGGGGGCGTAGCGCTGGCCCTGCATCGTCTCGCCGTGCAGCAGGTCGATGCCAAGCAACATGGCGATCGCCTCGTCGGTCGGCTGCACGTCGGGCGACCAGCGGTCCATGTCGCAGCTCTCGCTGGTCCGGAAATTGCTGTTCGGGCGATCGGAGAGCAAGGTCGACGGCCGCCGCTTGGAATCGATCACCGCGATCAGCCGCTTGCACGTCGCGGGATCGAGGAACTTGTCCTGATAATAGAACTGCACGGTGTCCATCGCGATGCGCTGCACCGCGGGATTGGCGTCGAGGCGCGCGGCGACCTGCGATCCGAAGGCTTGGCGAAGTGCCGCGGCCGGATCGACCCTCTTGGCTTTTGAAAAGATACCCACGCCGCAGAATTTGGCGAAGCGCCTTCAAAACGCAAGAGCCCCGCGGCGATCAAAATCACCGCGGGGCTCTCCCCTGTTACTGCGTGACGGGCAGGCCGGAACCTACCAGAAGATGTCGTACACCGTGTCGACCACGCGGCCGCTGTCGAGATCGACCAGCAACGCGTCGTTGTAATAGCGCACCCAGCGATACGGGCCGTAGGCTTCGGGCAGGCGGTAGGTGTACGGGTCCTGGATCCAGTAATTCTGGTTGTAGAGGATCCGGTTCAGCGAGAAGCCGACGTTGAAGCGACGGTAGCCAGACCCCCAGCCGCTCGGTGCATAATAGCGCGGGAGGCGGTAGGCGCCGCGGTTCGACGCGCGGTAGTTGCTCCAGGCATAGCGGTTGTCGTTCCGCCAGCCACGGTTCCATGCGCCGCCCTGGTTGTAACGGCCCTGGTTGTAGCCGCCCCGGCCATAGCCCTGGACGTTGCCATAGGCGCGGTTGGGTTGGCGGTTTTGATAGCCGTCGCGACCGCCGTTGCGCCAGTCGCCCCGGTTGTCGCCCCGTCCGTCATTGCGTCCGTCGTTGCGCCAGTCGCCGCGTCCGTTGCGATCGAATTGGCCGCGATCCGCCTGCTGGGTGCCGCGGTCGAAGCCGGGGCGATCTTGCCCTCGGTTCCAGTCAGGGCGGTTCTGGCCAGCTTGCGCGTCGGGACGAGCCTGACCGTTCCAGCCCTGGCCGTTTCCGCGCTGGCCATTCCAATCGGGACGTCCTTGACCGTCGGGGCGGTCGCCGCGGACTTGCGGCTGCGTGCCGAGATCGGCGCGCTGCGGGCGTTGGGCCTGGTCAGGCGTGGCGGGGCGGTCGGGACGCTGCTGCTGGAAAGCCTGGCCGTCCGGACGTGGGCCACGATCGCCGCGATCCGGACGCTGGCCACGATCCTGACGCGGGCCATCATTGCGGCGGTCACCGCGGTCCTGATCGACCTGCTGGGCGGTGGCGGTCGTTGCCATCATGGTCGCCGGCACCAACGCGGAGGCCGCCATCAAGAGTTTGAGAAACTTGCCCGTCATCGCCGTCGTCCTCGACTGCCGGCGCACGAGCCGGCTCCTATGATGGGTCGGGTCTAGGATTTCCGCTATGTGGAGAGGCTGAATGCGTTCGTCAGCGATCAGACAGGTTTAGGTCGGATACGTCGCTACGTCTTTGAAGCATCCACCCCGGCGAAGGCGGGGGTCCAATTGGGGCGGCGAGTAACAAGGCGCGCGACCAATTACCTTGGACGTTCCAATTGGGCCCCGGCCTTCGCCGGGGTGGTGCAGCAGGGGTAGCGGCGGTTATGCTGGCGACGGTTGGGTGGGCGGCCTAACCAACGCACACATCGCGCTCTTACTTGTTCTCCCGCGAAGGCGGGAGCCCAGACTGGACTCCCGCCTTCGCGGGAGAACATGCTTGGCATTGAAGCGCGCGCTACCGCGCCGGCGGCGGCACCAGTGCTGGCACCAGCCGCGCCGAGTCGGCCGGATCGATCCCCGGTCGCGGCCCGGCGGGGATCACCTCTTCCCCGCGCATCGCGCGCCCGGCGCGCTGGATCGCCTCGACCACGCGCGGATACACCCCGCACCGACACAGGTTGGTGATCTGCTCGCGGATCAGCGCTTCGCTCGGGTCTGCATTGCGTTTCAGCAACGCGGCCGCCGCCATGATCATCCCGGGAATGCAGAACCCGCATTGCGGCACCGACTCCGCGATAAACGCCAGCTGTACCGGGTGGTTACGCTCACGCGACAGCCCCTCGATCGTCGTGACGTACGCCCCCTCGATCGAGCCGATCGGCACGCGGCAACTCGGCATCGCGCGCCCATCGATATCGACCGTGCACGCGCCGCACTGCCCGGTGCCGCAGCCATATTTCGTCCCCGTGAGGTTCGACGCATCGCGCAGCGCCCACAGCAGCGGCGTAGCATTGTCGAGCTTGTATTCGATCGGCTCGTTGTTGACGGTGAAGCGGCTCATGCCGTCGTCCTAGCCTGACGGGACGGATCGCACCACGCGGCATTGCCACGCGTCGCCACCCCGGCTTATGTCGCGCGGAAATACCGCGAGAGGGCGCAATACGATGCACGTCGATACCAAATCCACCGCAGCAGCCGGAGGCGACGCCAGCCACGGCTACGACGCGCCCGACCTGCGCGTGTTCGTGTTTGCGCTGTTCTTCATCTTTGGCGGCATCACCTCGCTGAACGACATCATCATCCCCAAGATGAAGGAGCTGTTTACGCTCGACCACGCGACCGCGATGCTGGTCCAGTCGGCGTTCTTCCTCGCCTATGCGCTGTTCTCGATCCCCGCCGCCGCGATCGTCCGCAAAGCCGGCTACATGCGGACTGCGTCGATCGGGCTCGTGACGATGACCGCAGGCTGCCTGTTGTTCATCCCCGCCGCAGGGCAGGCGAGCTTCGGCATGTTCCTGTTCGCGCTGTTCGTGCTCGGCGCAGGCATCACCGTGGTGCAGGTCGTCGCCAACCCGCTGATCTCGGCGCTCGGCCATCCCAAGTCCGCCTCGAGCCGGCTGACGTTCGCGCAGGCGTTCAACTCGCTCGGCACCACCATCTTTCCGTATGTCGGCTCCGCGCTGATCCTCGGCGGGCTGGCGACGGTCGACTCCTCGACGCTCACCGGCGCCGCGCTCGACGCGTACCGGACGGAGTCGTCGCGGACCGTCGTGCACACCTATATCGGCCTCGCGATCGCGCTGCTGATCGTCGCGGCGGTGGTGTGGACCCGTCGCAACCGGCTCAACGAGGAGCAGGACCAGACTGGCAGCATCTTCCACGCGTTCACGCTGCTGAAGCGCCCGCGCTTCGCGATGGGGACGGCGTGCATCTTCCTGTACGTCGGCGCCGAAGTCGCGGTCGGCTCGCTGATCGTGAACTATCTCATGCAGCCGAGCGTGATGGGCCTGAGCGACGTCGCGGCGGGCAAGCATGTGCCGTTCTACTGGGGCGGCGCGCTGGTCGGCCGGTTCATCGGCGCGTACGTGCTGAACAAGGTGTCGCCCGGCAAGGTGCTCGCGGGCGTCGCGACGGGCACGCTGGCGCTGATCCTGATCTCGGCGAACACCGAGGGCGCAGTGTCGGGCTGGGCGCTGCTGGCGATCGGCCTGATGAACGCGGTGATGTTCCCGACGATCTTCAGCCTCGCGTCCGAAGGTCTCGGCAAGCGTGCGGCGGAAGGCTCGGGCGTGATCGCCACGGCGATCGTCGGCGGCGCGATCGTCCCGTATCTGACGGGCATGCTGGCGGACAAGTCGGGCAGCCTGCACTTCGCGCTGCTGCTCCCGGCGATCTGCTACGCGCTGATCCTGGCATACGGGCTTTACGCACGGAAGCCGGTGGCGGAGGTCGCGGCCTAACCCCCATCCGTCATCCTGGGCTCGACCCAGGATCCAGAGCCACGCATGTCTGCGCTAGTGGCTCTGGGTCCTGACTTTCGTCAGGATGACGGACGTGGCAGCATCGGTGCCGCCCGCCCAGTCGCGAGATCGGCCTCGGAAAACCGGATTGGCGTACGCAGCCCCGGAACCAGAGACCCATCCGGCCGCGCGACTTCGATCGCCATCCCCCGGGCGATAACCTGCGGATCATCGAAAGCCTGCGCGACCGTATTGATCGGCCCGGCAGGCACCCCGACCGCCTCCAGCCGCGCCAGCAACTCGAGCTTAGGCACCAGAGACGTCGCCGCCTCGATCCCCGCGAACAAGATGTCCGTGAACGCCAACCGCCCGGCATTGGTCGCGAACCGCGGATCGTCGCGCATCTCGGGCAACCCCATCGCATCGCAGAACCGCCGGAACTGCCCGTCATTCCCGACCGCCAGGATGAACCACCCATCCGCGCACGGAAACACCGCATAGGGACACACGTTCATATGCGCATTCCCGACCCGCGTCGGCGACACGCCGCTCGCGAACCAATTCATCGCCTGGTTGGCGAGCACCCCGGTCATCGTATCGAGCAGCGCCATGTCGATCTGCTGACCCCGGCCAGTCCGCTCGCGCATCGCCAGCGCCGCCTGGATCGCGATCACCGCATACAGCCCGGTCATGATGTCCGCGAACGCCACGCCGATCTTCTGCGGCGCGCCGTCCGGTTCGCCGGTCAGGTCCATGATCCCGCTCATGCCCTGGACGATGAAGTCGTAACCCGCGCGAGGAGCATAGGGCCCGTCCTGCCCGAACCCGGTGATCGAGCAATATACCAGCCGCGGGTTGATCGCGGATAGGGTGGCATAGTCGAGCCCGTATTTGGCGAGCCCGCCCACCTTGAAGTTCTCGATCACGACGTCGGTATCGGCGATCAGGTCGCGGACGACAGCCTGGCCTTCAGGCGTGGTAAAGTCGGCAACGACCGACCGCTTCCCGCGGTTGGCGGCATGGAAATACGCTGCATCACGCGTGCCGTCAGGGTTGTCGATGAACGGCGGCCCCCAGGTTCGCGTGTCGTCACCGGCCGGGCTCTCGATCTTGACCACCTCGGCACCGAGATCGGCAAGAACCTGTCCCGCCCAAGGACCCGCAAGGATCCGGGCAAGTTCGACTACCTTCAAACCGGCGAGGGGGGAGGGTTTGCGTTCCTCCGTCATAACACCACCCCGGCGAAGGCCGGGGCCCAATTGGAAAGGCCGGAGTAACAACGCGCAGCGTCAGCCAATACGCGTTCCCCAATTGGGCCCCGGCCTTCGCCGGGGTGGTAGGACGTAGGGGTTGAACTCAAAACGCAGCGATACCCGTGATCGCCCGCCCGAGGATCAACGCATGTACGTCATGCGCACCCTCATACGTGTTGACCGTCTCCAGGTTCATCAGGTGGCGCATCACCTGATACTCCCCCGAAATTCCATTCCCGCCATGCATGTCGCGAGACATGCGCGCGATATCGAGCGCCTTGCCGACGTTATTCCGCTTCACGATCGAGACCATTTCCGGCGCGAACCGGCCCTCGTCCATCAACCGCCCGACGCGCAAGCTCGCCTGCAACCCGAGCGCGATCTCGGTTTCCATATCCGCCAGCTTCTTCTGGAAAAGCTGCCGCCCCGCCAGCGGCGTCCCGAACTGGTTGCGGTCGAGGCCATATTGCCGCGCCGCATGGAAACAGAACTCCGCTGCGCCTAACGCACCCCAGGAAATCCCGTAACGCGCGCGATTGAGGCAGCCGAACGGCCCCTTCAAGCCCTGCACGTCGGGCAGCAGCGCGTTGTCACCGACCTCGACCTCGTCCATCATCACCATGCCCGTGATCGACGCGCGCAACGACAGCTTGCCCTCGATCTTGGGCGTCTCCAGTCCCTTCATCCCGCGCTCCAGGATAAAGCCGCGGATGCCCCCGCCATGCTCGTCGGACTTCGCCCAGATCACGAACACGTCCGCGATCGGAGAGTTCGAGATCCACGTCTTCGCGCCCGAGATTACATAACCGTTGGCCGTCTTCTTCGCCCGCGTCGTCATCCCACCGGGATCGGAGCCGGCATCAGGTTCGGTCAGCCCAAAACAGCCGATCCACTCACCGGTCGCAAGCTTGGGCAGGTATTTGCGCTTCTGCTCTTCGGAGCCGAACGCGTTGATCGGGTACATCACGAGGCTAGATTGCACCGACATCATCGAGCGATACCCCGAGTCGATCCGCTCTACCTCGCGCGCGACCAGCCCGTACGCGACGTACGATGCACCGACGCCGCCATATTCCTCGGGGATGGTCGGTCCGAGCAAGCCGAGTGCACCCATCTCGCGGAAAATCGCAGGGTCGGTATGCTCGTGCTGGAACGCGTCGATAATCCGCGGCGCGAGCTTGTCGTCGGCATAGGCCTTCGCGCTGTCGCGGATCATCCGCTCGTCCTCGCTCAACTGATCGTCGAGCAGGAACGGATCCGCCCAGTCGAACTTGCCCATCCCGGCCATATGAATCTCCTTCGTCGACCGCCGACTTCGTGGTTCGGCCAGCGAAAGTCCACCCCTGTCGAGACGTTTACGCGTCGATCAGCGTCAGCACCGCGATCGTCACATGCTCGCGGTCGCCGATCGACTCGATGCGGTCGACCACCAGATCGGCGACGATATGCCCGCGCATCGCAAACTCCGCCTCGGGCAGCCGGTCGATCCAGTCTCGAAGACCGGGTACGGGAGCGGCCGCGATCGTCAGCCGGTGCTGCGTGCCGACGAACGTAGCGCTCGCCCAAGGCGTACACGCGATCGACTCGACGTGCATCGTCAGGCCTACCGCAGTCGCCTGACTGCGGAGCGCGCGGATCAACAGCGTGCCCGCATCGGGGCCGCGGATCGCGTCCATCCTCACGATCCGTTCCGCGCGATGAACGACTCGATCCGCGCCACCATCGGTTCGCGCGCCTGACGACCGCGGCGCAGGTCGTGCACCAGCCTCGGATCGCCGACCGCCAGCCGGCCGAACTTGGTCATCGGCATGCCCGTCTGCCGCAGATATCGATCGATCTTCATCAGAATCGTCACCGTCGTTCCTCCCGAGTCCCTTGCTCCGTTCTTGATCTGTTCCGTCAAATCCTACTTGTCTAGGAAATTTCCTGCGCTAGGGTCGCGTGATGTCGAAAATCGCATCTGATCCCGATCCGAGGACCGCGCTGGCGACGCTGGCGGCGGCGCGGGGCGACAGTCTGGCGGCGCTGTCGGCGATGCTCGGGCGCAACGCGGCGTATCTCCAGCAATATGTCCGTCGTGGATCACCGCGAATCCTGGGCGAACGAGACCGACGATTGTTGTCCGCCTATCTTGGCGTGAGCGAGACGGTGCTCGGCGCGCCACCCGATCGCGCGGTGGGTTTCCGCATCCGCAAGCTCGATATCGCCGCGTCCGCAGGGCCGGGCGCGCAGGTCGACGGCGAAATCGTTCTCGGCACCGACACGCTAGACCCCGGCCTCGCGCGGAAACTCGGGCTAAGGGACGGGCAGGCGGCGATCATCCGTGTGCGCGGCAGTTCGATGGAGCCGGGGCTGTTCGACGGCGATCACATCGTGGTCGACACCGCCGACCGGACACCGCGCGCGAAAGGCGGGGTGTACGTCATCCGGATCGACGACGCGGTGATGGTGAAGCGCGTCGCGCTGGCCGGCGGGACGCTGGTGGCGACGAGCGACAACCCGGCGGCGGGACCGATCCCGGCGGGGCGGATCGCCGTGATCGGCCGCGTGGTGTGGCAGATGCGCGAGCCGCGTTAGGGGGGCTACCGCCCTTTCCATTCGTGCTGAGTAGCGACCGAGTAGCTCCCTCAGGAGCGTATCGAGGGCGCGTATCGAAGCACCGGTTCCGCGCGCCACCCTGTCCCTCGATACGCCGTCTCGGTACGCCGCCTGCGGCGACTACTCGACGGCTACTCGGGACGAACGGAAGAGGGGGCGGACGAGCGGAACGAGCCTTCTACCGCCGGTCCCGCAGCCACACCAGCACCGCCGCCAGCACGCCCACCCCGGTCCCGATCAGGAACCCCGGAGTCGCCTGCCCGATGGCAAAGCCGACCCCCGCCCCGCCGAGCATGCCGAGCGCCACGAGGAACCCGCCCGCGGCGCTGGGGTCCTTGTGGGGAGGGAGGGTGTCGCGGGAAGTGGGGTCGGCCATCGCCCCGTCCTGCCACGCACCGCGCCGGGATGCCAGCCGCGCGCGTTCGCCGACCCGCCGGACGACCCGCGTCAGGACGCCCCGCACCAGCGCAATCCCCCGCCCGGACGAAACGTGGCGGAAATGCGGCGTTAGATACTGTTCCGCAACGACAAGCCCGGCTAGGAGCCTGACATGGTGTTCCGCGTCGGGCGAGCCGGGCCGGCCGCCGCCTTTTTCGTTCTGACGACAGCGGGGGCGGTTTCCGGTGCCGGCGTATCCGCCGCGCGTGCCCAAACCGCACCAGCGCCCGCGCCTGCACAGATACCGGCCCCGCCGACCGCGAACACGCCGATGTCGCTCGACCCCAATTCGCCGCTCGCCGCGCTGCCCGATATCGGCGTCGCGTGGCCCGATCTCGCGAACTCGCCGATCGACCCGGCCGCCACGGTCGCCGCGGTCGATGCCAATACCGAAAGCCGCTACGCCTGGCGGATCGACGGTATCGACGGGATCGACGACACGCTGCTGCGGCAGCGGTTCGCGGCACTCTCGACGCTCGACGCGAACGATCACCAGGCCGCCAACGCCGCGCAACTCGACCGCCGCGCGCGCGAAGATGCCGATCTGCTCAACAGCCTGCTTCGTGCCGAGGGCTATTATGACGCCAACGTCGTCACGCGGGTCGAGCCGGGCACCAAGCCGATGGTCGTGCTGTCGGCCAGCCCAGGCACGCTCTACAAGTTCAAGGGCGTGACGATCGACGGCATCGCCGCGGCAGGCGACAAGGCGCCGGGGCTGACGACCGCATTCGGCGTGAAGCCCGATGACCCCGTCAATTCGGATGCGATCGTCGCGGGCCAGGCCAAGCTGACGACGCAGATCGGCCGCGAAGGCTTTCCGTTCGCCAAGGTCGGCGATCCGGCGATCGTCGTCGATCACGCCACCCGCACCGCGACGCTCGACCTGTCGGTGCAACCCGGCGGCGCGCGCAAATTCGGCACGATCCGCGCGCTACCGGGCAACCGCGTGTTTGGCGCGGATCACGTCGCCGAGATCGCGCGCTTCTCGCCCGGCGACCTGTACGACGCAGCGAAGCTCGACGATCTGCGCCGCGCTCTGATCCAGACCAGCCTCGTGTCCGCGGTCGAGCTCAAGCCGGTGCAGGGGGCAACGCCCGATACTGTCGACGTCGCGGTGAAGCTCGACCCGGCACCGCCGCGCACCGTCGCGGGCGAGCTCGGCTATGGCACCGGCGAAGGCGCGCGCGCGGAACTCAGCTGGACGCACCGCAACCTGTTCCCGCCCGAGGGCGCGCTGACGGTACGCGGCGTACTGGGCACGCAGGAACAGCTCGGCTCGGTCGTCTTCCGCCGCAACAATTTCGAGGGCCGCGACCGGGTGCTGACGTTCCAGGCCTCCGGCGTCCACACCAATCGCGACGCGTACGACGCGAAGACCTTCACGCTCGCGGGCAGCCTCGAGCGCCAGACCAACATCTTCTTCCAGAAGACCTGGACATGGTCGGTCGGTGCCGAACTGCTGGCGTCGGACGAGCGCGACGTGATTGTCTCGACCGGCGCACCGCGGCGGCGGACGTTCTTCATCGGCGCGCTGCCGACGACGCTCAACTATGACGGATCGGACGATCTGCTGAACCCGACCAAGGGGTTCCGGCTCGGCGCGCGGCTCAGCCCCGAGGTGTCGTTGCAGAACTCGGTGTTCGGCTATGCGCGCACGCAGTTCGACGGCAGCGTCTACCAGCCGTTCGGCGACCGGGTGGTGCTTGCCGCCCGTACCCGGCTCGGTACGATCGTCGGCGCCCCGCGTGACGAGGTTGCACCGTCGCGGCGTTTCTACGCCGGCGGCGGCGCGTCGGTGCGCGGCTATGGCTATCAGTCGATCGGGCCGCGCGATCCCAACAACGACCCGATCGGCGGGCGCAGCCTGACCGAATTCTCGATCGAGGCGCGGGTCAAGGCGTTCGGCAATTTCGGCATCGTGCCGTTCCTCGACGCGGGCAACATCTACACCTCGCCATTGCCCAAGTTCACCGGGCTGCAATACGGCACCGGCATCGGCGTGCGCTATTATTCGAACTTCGGCCCAATCCGCCTCGACGTCGGCACGCCGATCAACCCGCAGCCGGGCGACAGCCGCGTCGCCGTGTACGTCTCGCTGGGTCAGGCGTTTTGAGCGAGGTGGCCGCTCTTCCGAAGCGCCGGATCGCGTGGTGGCGCTGGATCGTCAGCGCGGTCATGGCGCTGCTCGTGATCGTCGGCACCGCGTTGCTGATCGTCGACACGGGGATCGGCCACCGCTTCGTCGCGGACCGCATCGCCGCGATCAGGACCGCCAACGGCCTGCGCTTCACGGTCGGGCGGATCGAAGGATCGCTGTACGGCGATACGCGGCTCATCGACCTGCGCGTGTACGACCTTGAGGGGCTGGTCTTCCAGGCGCCCAATGTGACGCTTGACTGGTCGCCGTTCGACTGGTTTTCCAACCGGCTGGAGATCCAGCGGCTGATCGTCGATCGTGCGATCCTGACGCACACGCCGCGCACCCGACCGTCCAGGACGCGTGGCCCGATCCTGCCCGATTTCGATATCCATATCGGCAAGCTGTCAGTCGGGCGGCTGACCTTGGCGAAGCGCGTGCTGGGAACGCAGCGGATCGGGACGCTCGAAGGTCGCGCCGACATCCGGTCGGGCCGGGCGCTGGTCGATCTCAAGGCGCGCGTCGCCGGCAGCGACGACCTGAAGCTCCGGATCGATGCCGAGCCCGCGCGCGACCGCTTCGACCTCGACGTCGCCGCTAAGGGGGCCGCGGGCGGCGTGCTCGCGCGGATGGTGAGGGCGAAGGGGCCGGTCGCGCTCGCGGTTACCGGCGACGGTAGCTGGGCGAAGTGGGACGGCCGCGCGAACGGCATCGTCGGCACGACGCGCGTCGTCGATCTCGCGCTCGCGCAGGTCGCCGGGCGCTACACGCTGTCGGGCACGCTCTCGCCGTCGTCGCTGCTCAAGGGGCGGCTGCAACGGCTGACGGCGCCGCGCATCCTCGTCAACGGCAGTGCGGAGTTCGCCAACCGCCGACTGGACGGGCAGCTTTCGCTCCGAACGCCCGCACTGGCGATCGACACGACCGGCATCGTTGATCTCGGTGCGAACGCGTATCGTGACGTCCGGATCAAGGCGCGGCTGCTGCGGCCGCCCGCGCTGTTCGACAACATGACCGGCAACATGGTCGAATTGCGTGCGATCCTCGACGGCCCGTTCGCGACCGCCGCGTTCGATTACCGCCTCGACGCGAGCCGGTTCGCGTTCGACCAGACCGGGTTCGAGAACGCCCACGCCGCCGGCAAGGGCCGCCTCTCCGCGGCGCCGGTCACCGTGCCGATCCGTTTCACCGCGGCGCGCGTCACCGGGGTCGGCACCGTCGCGGGCGGGATCCTGCGCAACCTGTCGGTCGACGGTCTGCTCCGCGTGACGCCGACGCTGCTCACCGGCGACGCGCTCAGGCTCCGCTCCGACAAACTCACCGGCAGCATCAATCTCGCGGTCGACCTGCGCAACGGCCAGTTCGAGGTCGGCATCAACGGCGGGCTCGGCCGCTATCTGATCCCCGGCCTCGGCATCGTTGACGTCAAGTCCACCTTGCGCGTCGTCCCCGGCCCGAACCGCCACGGCACGCGCGTGATCGGCCAGGGCAGCGCGCAGATGGTGCGGCTCGACAACGCGTTCTTCCGCAGCCTCGCAGGGGGGCTGCCGCGCATCACCACCAACCTAGAACGCACCACCGACGGCATCCTCCACTTCACCAACCTCGTGCTGACCGCGCCGCAGATCCGGCTGACCGGCAACGGCTATCGTCGTCGTGACGGAACCTTTCATTTCGAGGGAAGCGGGCGCCAGCAGACCTATGGCCCGGTACAGCTCGTGCTCGACGGCCAGATCGAAAAGCCGACGCTCGACCTCGTCTTCGCCAGCCCCAACGCGACGCTTGGCCTGTCGAACGTCCGCGCGCATCTCGACCCGACGCCGCAAGGGTTCGCGTTCACCGCAGCCGGCGGATCGCGGCTCGGCGCGTTCACGACCAATGGCGCGATCCTGTTGCCGCCGGGCGCCGATGCAACGATCCAGGGCGCTGCACTGAACGTCGCCGGCACGCGGGCGAGCGGCAACATCGCGGTCGTCGATGGCGGCTTCAACGGCGCGCTCGCGGTTGCAGGCGGCGGTATCTCGGGCGAACTTCTGTTCCGTCCGGTCGGGACCGTTCAGCGCATCGAAGGCCATCTCGCCGCCAAGGCCGCGACGCTCGACACCGTTGCGCTCCGATCGGGCAAGCTCGATTTCGTTACGTTGCTCGATCCCGCCGGCACCTCGATCGAGGCGACCGCAACCGGCCTCGGCCTGCGTCGCGGCACGCTCAGCCTCGCCCGGTTCAACGGCGCGGCGTCACTTAGAGGCGGCGTCGGGACGATCAAGGCATCGATCGCTGGCTCGCGCGGACGGGCGTTCGATATCCAGAGCGTCACGCAGGTGACCGCCAACAGCTACGCGATCTCCGCGCAAGGCACGCTCGACGGCCGCCCACTGAAACTGCTCACCCCCGCGATCCTGACTGAGGGCGAAGACGGCTGGCACCTCGCGCCCACCAAGCTCAGCTTCGGCGGCGGCGAAGCGCAGGTCGGCGGCCATTTCACCGGCACCAGCACGGCGGTCGACGCCAGCCTGACGCGCATGCCGCTCGCGCTGCTCGATATCGGGTATCCAGGGCTCGGGCTCAGCGGTTCGGCATCGGGCCGTTTCAACGTCGCCACCGCGAACGGCGCCGCGCCGACCGGCAAGGCCGATCTCACGATCCGCGGGCTCAGCCGCGCCGGGCTCGTCCTCTCGTCGCGGCCGATCGACGTCGGTGTCGCCGCGGTGTTGTCGCCCGACAAGCTCGGCCTGCGCGCGGTGATCGCGTCGGGCGGCAAGACGATCGGCCGTGCCCAGGCCCAACTCGCGCCGTTAGGGCAAGGCGATCTCGCCGCGCGCATCACCAACGCCCGCCTGTTCGGGCAACTTCGGTACAGCGGTCCGGCCGATACGCTCTGGCGGCTCACCGGTGTCGAGCTGTTCGACCTCTCAGGCCCGGTAGCGATCGGCGCGGACGTCGTCGGCACGCTCGCCAACCCGACGCTGCGCGGTATCGTCCAGGCGAACGGCGCGCGGATCGAAAGTGCGACCACCGGCACTGTCCTGACCAATGTCCAGGCGACCGGGCGCTTCGGCGGCTCGCGACTTGTGATCGACCGGTTCGGCGCGGACGCGGGCAAGGGGGGCCGTGTCACCGGCACCGGCCAGTTCGAATTCGCCGCCGCCGCCGGGATCGGCCTCGACCTCGCGCTACAGGCCGACAAGGCGGTGATGATCAACCGCGACGATATCGGCGCGACCGTGTCCGGCCCGCTGACGTTCAAGTCGACCGGCTCGGGCGGCACGATCGCCGGCGACGTCATACTCGACAAGAGCCGCTATCGCCTCGGCCAGGCCACCGCCGCCAGCGCGGTGCCGCAGCTCAACATCCGCGAAATCAACCTGCCCGACGGCGGCGAGGAAGTCGCAACCCCGACCAAGCCCTGGACGCTCGCGATCAAGGCGCGCGCGCCGAACCAGGTCATGGTCAGCGGCCTCGGCCTCACCAGCGAATGGTCCGCCAACCTCCAGATCGCCGGCCAGCCCGAGAACCCGGCGATCGCCGGCCGCGCCACGCTGATCCGCGGCGACTACGAATTTGCCGGGCGGCAGTTCGAGTTGGCACGCGGCGTGATCCGCTTCGACGGGCAGGTGCCCGCGAACCCGGCTTTGGATATCGAGGCGAATGCGGACTCGACGGGGCTGAGCGCATCGATCCGCGTTACCGGCTACGCGCTGAAGCCGGAGATCGGTTTCACCAGCACGCCCGCGCTGCCCGAGGACGAACTCCTGTCGCGGCTGTTGTTCGGTACCTCGATCACCAACCTGTCCGCGCCCGAAGCGTTGCAGCTAGCGGCGGCGGTCGCGGCATTGCAGGGCGGCGGCAGCGGTCTTAACCCGATCAACGCTGTGCGCCGCGCCGCCGGGCTCGACCGCCTCCGCATCCTCCCCGCCGATCCACAGACCGGGCAGGGCACCTCGATCGCGGCCGGCAAATACGTCACCCGACGCCTCTACGCGGAGATCGTCACCGACGGTCAGGGCTATTCCGCTACGCAGGTCGAGTTCCAGGTCACCCGCTGGCTGTCGCTGCTGTCGAGCATCTCCACGCTCGGCCGCCAGAGCGCCAACGTCCGCGTGTCGAAGGACTATTGAGGATATGGCCCCATTGCCGTTCGGGCTGAGCGAAGTCGAAGCCGCTTCCGATACGCAGGCCCTTCGACTTCGCTCAGGGCGAACGGTAAGGGGGGGCTTTCGGTTTAGGACCCAGTCATGAAGCCCGTCATCTTCGGCCTGTCCGGCCCCGTCCTCACCCCCGCCGAACGCGCGTTCTTCGCCGAATGCGAGCCCGCGGGCTATATCCTGTTCAAGCGCAACATCGTCGACCGCGCGCAGGTTAGGGCACTCACGGACTCGCTCCGCGCGCTGGCCGGACGTCAGGACCTGGCGATCCTGATCGACCAAGAGGGCGGCCGTGTCGCGCGGATGGGACCACCCGAATGGCCCGCATTCCCCGCTGGCCCGGTGTTCGATGCAGCCTACGAACGCGCGCCGATGACCGCGATCCAGGCGGCACGCGCCAACGCGCAGGCGCTTGGCGTCATGCTCAGCGAGGTCGGCATCACCGTCGACTGCCTGCCGCTGCTCGACGTGTCGCAGCCGGATACCACCGAAGCCGTCGCCTCACGGACGTTCGGCTCCGACCCCATGCGCGTCGCGGCCCTCGGCCGCGCAACGCTCGAAGGGCTGGCCGAAGGCGGCGTGGTCGGTGTCGTCAAGCACATGCCCGGCCACGGCCGCGCCAAGGTCGACACGCATCACCACCTCCCGACCGTCACCGCGACCGACGCCGACCTCGAGGTCGACATCGAACCGTTCCGCACGCTCAACCAGGCGCCGATGGGCATGACCTCGCACATCGTCTTCGACGCCTGGGACGCCGATCACCCCGCGACGCTCTCGCCGATCGTGATCGACGAGATCATTCGCGGGCGGATCGGCTTCGACGGCCTGCTGATGACCGACGACATCGACATGAAGGCGCTGTCCGGTACCGCCGGCGACAAGGCGGCGGGCGCGATCGCCGCAGGGTGCGATCTGGTGCTCGATTGCTGGGCGCGCATGGACGAGATGGTCGAGATCGCCGGGCGGCTTGGGGAAATCTCTGATGCCTCGCGCGCGAGGCTCGATCGGGCGATGGCGTCGGTAGGGGCGGCCAAGGGTGACTTTGCTGACCTGATCGCAACGCGGGATGCGTTGTTGGCGCGCGCCTGACGGTAGCCCATCATCCACCACCCCGGCGGAGGCCGGGGCCCAGTTGGAAAGATCGCAGTAACGGGGCGCCGTCCTCAATCATCGACGTCCCCCAACTGGGCCCCGGCCTTCGCCGGGGTGGTGGGCTCTGTGGAAAGCACACCATCCGTTCGTCCTGAGTAGCTGCTGAGCTTGTCGAAGCGGCGTATCGACGGACGGGTTGGCGCGCGGAACCTGTGCTTCGATACGCGCCTTCGGTACGGCTCTGCGAGCCTACTCAGGCACTACTCAGCACGAACGGAATGGATTGAACGGTTGCGACCGCCTCAATCACGCTCACCCCAGATTACCCCAACCCCCGAGCCCGCTCATCCCCGCGCAACGTCAGCACCTCGACCCCGCCGCACGTCACCGCCACCGTATGCTCGAACTGCGCCGAAAGCTTGCCGTCGTCGGTCACCACCGTCCACCCGTCATCCTCGGTCGAGACCTTGCGCGTCCCCTGGTTGATCATCGGCTCGATCGTGAACACCATTCCCTCGCGCAGCGTCATGCCGGTCCCGGCGCGCCCGAAATTGAGCACCTGCGGCTCCTCGTGCATCTCGCGGCCGATGCCGTGCCCGCAATAGTCGCGCACCACCGCATAGCCGTGTTTCTTCGCATGCCGCTCGATCGCGAAGCCGATATTGCCGAGATGCGCGCCCGCCCGGACCTGCCGGATACCCTGCCACATCGCCTCCTGCGCGACCCGCACGAGGCGCTTCGCAGCGGGCGAAACGGTGCCCACCATATACGTCTTGCTCGAATCGGCGATGAACCCGTTCTTTTCCAACGTGATGTCCAGATTGACGATGTCGCCATCGCGGATGACGTCGCGCGGGTTCGGCACGCCGTGGCAGACGACATGGTTGATCGAGCTGTTCAGGACATACTCGAAGCCATATTGCCCCTTGCTCGCGGGTCGGGCGGCGAGGTCTTCGGTGATGAAGCGATCGACCATGTCGTTGACCTGCAACGTCGACAGCCCCGCCAGATCCTGCACGTCGAGCATCTCGAACACCGACGCCAGCAACGCGCCCGACACGCGCATCAGCGCCAGTTCGGCCGGCGTCTTCACCATCTCAGGCTGCCGTTTTGTCGGACACGCGCACCGACGCCGCGGCGAGTTGCGCGGTGACGATATCGTTGAACGACAGAGTCGGGTTGGCCTCGGCGAGCATGCCGATCTTCATCCAGAACTCCGCCTGCGCATTGATCGACCGGCATAGTACCTGGCTCGCGCGTCGCGCATCCTCGTGCAGCGCGTCGTCGATCTTCACAATACCCATTCAAACCTCACATTCACCCTGACCATATGAAACGTGTACGGTTCATATGGTCGAGCGTCAAACGTAGAGGGTGGATGCCCGGCGGCACGCGCTGTAGCGTCCGGCGATGGACGAAGTGCAACTGACCCTGGATCTCGACGGATGGGAGGGGCCGCTCGATCTGCTGCTATCGCTCGCGCGTGGGCAGAAAGTCGATCTGCGAAAGATCTCGATCCTCGCACTGGTCGAGCAGTACCTTGCCTATGTCGACTCCGCGCGCGCGCTGAAGCTCGAACTCGCCGCCGACTATCTCGTGATGGCGGCTTGGCTGGCGTATCTGAAGTCGGCATTGCTCCTGCCACGCGACCCGCTCGCCGAGCCCGACCCGGAGGAACTCGCGCTGCGGCTCCAACTGCGGCTCGAACGCCTGAGTGCGATGCGCGAGGCCGGCGCGCGGCTGATGGCGCGCGACCGGACCGGGCGCGACGTGTTCCTGCGCGGCGCACCAGAGGGGCTGCGTACGGTGCGCAAGGCGGCATGGCAGGCCGAGATCTTCGACCTGATCGCCGCGTACGGCCGCATTTCCGCGCGGACGCGGCCGGTGATGCACGTCGTCGCCGACCGCGAGGTGATGACACTGGAGGCGGCGCTGGAGCGCGTGTCGATGCTGGTCGGCGAGCGGATCGACTGGAGCGTGATCGAAAGCTTCCTCCCCGAAGCGGGCGAGCGTCTCCGGCGATCGGCGCTCGCGTCCAGCTTCGTCGCAGCGCTCGAACTCGCGCGGCAGGGGAAGATCGAACTGCGCCAGGCGTCGCCCTTCGCGCCACTGTATCTGAGAGCCCGCGCGTGACGCCGCCCGACGATTTCGCGCGCGCCGTCGAGGCGGTACTGTTCGCGGCCGAGACACCGCTGACGCTCGACTCGATCCGCGCGCATGTCGGTAGCGGTGACGTCCGCGCCGCACTCGACCAGCTGACCGCCGACTATGCCGGTCGCGGCATCGCCATCGTCCGACGCGGCGAGCGCTGGCAGTTCCAGACCGCACCGGACATGGCGCACATGCTCCGCCGCGACCGCGAGGAACCGCGCAAGCTCAGCCGCGCGGGGATCGAGACGCTCGCGATCATCGCCTATCACGAGCCCGTGACCCGCGCGGAAATCGAGGCGATTCGCGGGGTGCAGATCTCGAAGGGGACGCTCGACGTCCTGATGGAGGCTGGCTGGGTGAAGCCGGCCGGGCGGCGCGAAGTGCCGGGACGCCCGCTGATGTTTGCGACCACGCCTGCATTCCTCGTCCATTTCGGACTCCAGAGCCGCCGCGACCTGCCCGGGATCGACGATCTGCGCGCCGCGGGACTGCTCGACCCGGTCGATCTGGCGTTCGATCGCTTGGACGGTGACGGCGATGGTCACCGCGACGCGGACGTCGATGGCGAGATGGCTGGCAATGAGACGGGATGAGGCTTAGATAGGGTCCAGTTTCCAGGAGAATTGCCATGGGCGGTTTCAGCCCGATTCACTTGCTAGTCCTCGCGGTCGTCGCGATCCTCCTTCTCGGCGGCGGCCGATTCTCGAACCTTATGGGCGACGTCGCCAAGGGCGTGAAGAACTTCAAGAAGGGCATGTCCGAGAACGACGACGAGACGCCGGCCAAGCCATCGGCGCGGATCGAAGCGCAGAAGACCGCCGATCCCGCGTTCGATCGCGACGGCAATCGCGTCCGTGACGACCGTCCCGCTTGAAACCGGTTGAGTTGACGTCTCCGAATAGGCGCTGCTGATGTTCAATATCGATGCCTCCGAGTTCCTGCTCGTGGCTTTCGTTGCGCTCATCGTGATCGGTCCGAAGGATCTGCCCAAGGCGATGCGCGTGGTCGGCTATTGGGTCGGCAAGGCGCGCGGCGTCGCGCGGCAATTTCGCTCGGGCTTCGATTCGATGGTCCGCGAGGCCGAACTCGAAGAGATGGAAAAGCGCTGGGCGTCGGAAAACGAACGCATCATGCGCGAGCATCCACAGACGGGTACGGATGCTACGGCCGATACCACGCAGGTCGTGCATTCGCCGGAGACGGAGGAGTACCGTCGCGATTATCGGTCCCTCGACCACGCGGACGATCATACGGACGAGCCAGTGATGGTCGAGAAGCCGGTCGTCGCCCCCGCCGCGCCCGTTGATGCTTCGGGTCACGATACCGGTCACGGCGATCGGCCTGGGGTGGCCCCGCTTTCGCCGGATCGCGCCCCGGACCTGTTCGATACGCAGACGACCGCTCCGGTTCCTGCGCCCCAAGCGATCGACGACAAGACCGGCAAGTCCGACGTCGCGTCGTCGTGATCGGTCTCAACCTCCGCGCCCCCGTGGCGGCTGAAAGCATGACATGAGCGAGATCGACGCTAGCCGGGCACCGTTGCTCGACCATCTGATCGAGTTGCGGCGGCGCTTGCTGTACTGCATCGCCGCGCTGGTCGTGACGTTCGCGATCTCGATGTATTTCGCCGAGGATATCTTCGGCTTCCTGGTCCACCCGCTGCTCGCGGCCGGCCAGAACAAGGTGATCTACACCGAGATATTCGAGGCGTTCTTCGTCCAGATCAAGGTGGCGTTCTTCGCGGCGATGATGCTGTCGTTCCCGGTGATCGCGAACCAGTTGTGGCAGTTCGTCGCGCCCGGGCTCTACAAGAAGGAGAAGCGCGCGCTCCTGCCGTTCATCCTCGCGACCCCGGTGCTGTTCCTGACCGGTGCGGCGATGGCGTATTATGTCGCGATCCCGATGGCGCTGCACTTCCTGCTCGGGTTCGACGGGATGGTCGGCGGCATCCACCGCGAGGCGCTGCCGGGGATCGGCAATTACCTGTCGTTCACGATGCAGTTCCTGTTCGGCTTCGGCATATCGTTCCTGCTGCCGGTGCTGCTCATGCTGCTCGAGCGGGCCGGCATCGTCACGCGCAAGCAGCTGATCGGCGCGCGGCGTTATGCGATCGTCGCGGCGTTCGCGATCGCCGCGGTGCTGACGCCGCCGGATATCGGCTCGCAGCTGCTGCTCGCGATCCCGCTCGTCATCCTATACGAAATGGCGCTGGTCGGGATCTGGTTCACCGAGCGCAGCCGCGCCAAGGCGCAGGCGACGGACGGTGAGGACGAGACCGACGCCGGTACCGATATCGTCGAGCGCTGATACGAAAACGGGGCCCGGTGCATGTGCACCGAGCCCCGCATTGCACTAAGCGTGAAGGCTTACTTGGCGTTGTCTGCGGTCTTCGCGACGGTCTTGCCGGCCGAAGCCACGTCCTTGCCTGCACCCTCGACGGTGTTGCAGGCCGATACCATCAAAGCGCTAGCCACGATCGCCAGTCCAACCAACTTACGCATAATACTTCCTCCAAGGGCTTGAATGCCACCGGAGATGCAATGTTCGGGCGGGAATTTCGTTCCGGCGGCGAAACTCGCCAACGCAGTGGTTTGGATAAATTAAAGGCCCGACAGCATCACCGGGGGGGGAGGGTGATGCGGCCGGGCCTGTGTTCGGGATAGCGAGAGCGGGGGGGCATAAATTCGCTATCCGAATTATCAAACGGTGGTCGCGGCACTCGGTTCCCAGTTTTTCCGAATTTTATCCTGCGAACCGGAAATACCGGGTTCGCTCAATCGCGACCGGTGACCGCGAAGGCGATCTCGTAAGCGCCGACCAACGGATCGTGATGGAGCGGCGAGCGCAACTGGCGCGAAAGACCCTCCATGACACGCCCATAGCGCGAGACGGACTCGCGCAGTGCATCGCTCTCGACCAAGGCGCGCGACACGACGCGTAGCAGTCCGCGGTCGGGTTTGTCGGCGATCTTTTCGGCGGGTTTCACGACGATCCGGATCTGCGCGACCGGATCGCAACTGATCGCGAGTTCGATCATCTCGGTGACGAGGAACGCGATCGCGACGGCGACATCCTGGTTGACGAGATACGGATCGATATCGAGCGTGATGCCGAGGCCATGCGACCGTTCGGACGCGGTCGCGCGGATGTTGGCCGACAATTCGCCGATCATGGTGCGCAGGTTGAGCCCGCGATTTTCCTCGAGCTCGGCGAAATGATTGCGGTGCACCACTGCCAGAGCATCGACGCGGCGCTGGATCGAGGAATAGGCCGCGGTCGCGTCCGCGCTGGGGGCGCTGCGCGCGTGGAAATTGATGAGGCTGGAGATCACCTGGAGGTTGTTCTTGACCCGGTGATGTACTTCGCGCGTCAGCTTAGTCTGTCTGACCAGACCCTCGGCAAGCCCCGCTTCGTGCAACGCGACCGTCCGGCTGATCGACTGGAACGTCTCGCCGAGTTCACGGATTTCCTGCGCGGGCAGCGTGCTGACGACACCGAAGTCGAGTTCCTCGCCCGGCGTGAACGCAGCGACCGCGCCGCGCAACCGCCGCAACGGCCGGATCAGCAGTCGGTCGACCACGAACCACGCGATGCTGGCGGCGGCGAGCCACATCAGCAGCGGCAAGAGCATCGCGACGATCAGCGACGACGTGACCGGCGCGCTGCGGACGCTCGTGCGCAGTGCGAGGCCTGCGACGCCCAGATCGGTACGGGTCGTCTCCATGCGATCGAGCGGCCGTTCGTCGGGGATGGTTTCGAGGTGGAGCGCTTCTTCGTCGAGGACGATCGCGCTGCTGACCGCCGAGGCGCGCGTCGACGGCGTCGCAATCTTTTCGAGGAACGCGCGGGGGAAATAGGCACGTGCGGAGGTGCCGCCGCGTCGGCCGGACGTGGGGCCGGAAATCGCCAACAGCAGCCCGGTGTCCGGTACGATCGCCGCCGAGATTGGCATGTCGTCGCGTCGCAACGTCACCGGGTTGGGCAATGCGACGCCGCACAGCACGTGGCCGGCGCGATCGGTGATGATGAAGCGCGTCCCGGCCGAAGACTGCTGTGCGAAGACGCCCTGTGCGCGTGCGCAACTCGGTGCATCGGCAGGATCGTTGCCAAGCGCGTTCACGGCGACGCGCAACGCCGTCATGTCGCCCACCAACTCGATCGCGATCGCACGCGCACTTTCGTTGGCGGTGACACGCAGCCGTGCCCGTGCTTCCTGATCGGCCAGCCGCGTAGTCTGCAAGGTCGCGAAAACCGCGATCAACGCCAGCGGCAGTAGCGCCGCACTAAGGATGAGGAACAGTTTTGCGCCGGTCGGCAGCCGCCGCATGGTTGCAAACAGTCGATGTTCAGGGAGTTCTGCGAGCGGCGATCGCTCGTCGGACAAATCGATCGGCGAGGCCATCCGGCCCGCCGTCAGTCTAGCTTGCCGAGAAGATCGAGCAGATCGTCCGGGATCGTCTCATCGACAGTTTTCTGATAGACCGAGCGCAAGGCCGACCCCATTTGCTGATCCTTGTTGGGGATAGCCTTCGGGATCTTGGCAGACGAAGTCTTCTCCGTGTCGTGGCCCAAACTCAAAACTTCCCCCTGCACGACGCATACCGATGGTGTGGTTGCGAGCATGGCACGATCCCTGACACAGGTCGCCTACTCACAAAAAGCTGTTCGTGAAACCAAATAGCATCTCGATAGTTCCGTGTTCGAGCGAAATTTCCCCGTCTCCGTACAACGTTGTCATATGTTAAGACGATCGGGCGACGGATCCGGGCCATTTTCGACCGACGCCATTGTAATGCTGCGAGCCGCCCGACACATGAGGGGCCGCATAGGATCAGGGAGTATTCGTTACCCATGTCGCTTGGACAGCAACTCGCACCGCACCTTCCCTTTTTGCGGCGCTATGGCCGGGCACTGACCGGTAGCCAGATGCATGGCGACAAGTATGTTCGCGCCACGCTCGAGGCCATCGTCGCAGCCCCCGAGGAGTTTCCTCGCGATGTCGATCCCCGCCTCGGCCTGTACCGGATGTTCCAGGCGATCTGGAATTCGGCGAACTTCGACGAGGTCGCCGACGAGGGTGTCGATGAGGCGAAGGGTCATGAGGCCGTCGCGCGTGCGCGCTTGGCCCGCATGACTCCGTTGTCCCGGCAGGCCTTGTTGCTGACCGCGATGGAAGGTTTCACACCCGAGGATGCCGCGTATCTCATCGAGGTCGAGCCGAGCGAAGTCGACGATCTCGTCGCCGATGCGCTGTCCGAGATCGAGAACCAGACCCGCGCGAAGGTCCTGATCATCGAGGACGAGCCGATCATCGCGATGGATATCGAGACGATCGTACGTGATCTCGGCCATGACGTGACCGGTGTCGCGGTTACCCGCGACGAAGCCGTCGCATTGGCTATGGAAATGCGGCCGGGCCTCGTGCTCGCCGACATCCAGCTTGCCGACGACAGTTCGGGTATCGACGCGGTCAAGGACATCCTGGCCGAGTTCGAGGTCCCGGTGATCTTCATCACCGCGTTCCCCGAGCGCCTGCTGACCGGCGAGCGGCCCGAGCCGACCTTCCTGATCACCAAGCCGTTCCAGCGCTCGACCGTTAAGGCGGCGATCAGCCAGGCGCTGTTCTTCGATCAGGCGACCGTCCCGGCAAACTAAATCGGTTGGGTCAGGGGCAGTCAACGCCTTGATTAGGGCGTATTTATAATTCAGTATGGGTTCGTGTTCGTTACGGCTGCGGACCCAAAACTGTTCCCGGGGGTTAAACATATCATGGCTGACCCGAACGATCGTATCCACGTCAAAACCGACGACGCGCGCGCTGGGGCAACGCCTCATATGACGCGGTATATTCTGGCGATCTCCTTGGTGTTGGTGATCGTGATTTTCGGTTTTCTCGTCCTTCGTTAACTTTTGTTGGGTGCGCGTTGTTGGTAATGACCACAGCGCATCCTTATGCTTGTCACGTGTCGACGGCATCGCTCCATCGGGATTGATCGGATTACCATGACCCAGCCTGCTCCACGCACCGATGTCGACGACGATATCGACGAAGTCGTCGTGCCGGTCGAGCATGTCTCGTTGTCGGATGCCGAGTTCAAGGTTCAGCTGGCGCAGGTGATCCCGCATCTGCGCGCGTTCGGTCGGTCGCTGTCGGGTAGCCGCGATCTGGCCGACGATTTGGTCCAGGAAACGCTGCTGAAGGCGTGGGCGGCGCGTCTGCGGTTCCAGGCCGGCACCAACATGCGCGCGTGGACGTTCATCATCCTGCGTAACCTGTATCTGTCGCAAATGCGCCGCGCGCGCTTCAAGGGCGAGTGGGACGATCTGGTCGCGGATCGCATCCTGGCAGCACCTGCTAGCCAGGACCGCCATGTCGAACTCGGCGATATGCAGCGGGCGCTGATGCACCTGCCGCAGCCTCAGCGCGAGGCGCTGATCCTGGTTGGCGCAGGCGGGTTCGCCTATGAGGAAGCCGCCGAAATCTGCGGCGTCGCGGTCGGAACCATCAAGAGCCGTGTCGCGCGCGGTCGCGTAGCGTTGGAGACGATCCTCAACGACGGATCGCTGCCGTCACGTCGCGATCACGAGACCGATACGACCAAGACCGCGCTGGATTCGATCATGGGTGACGTCGAGGAACTCAGCCGCGGTCGGTGATCGCGGCTACTCGACTGGTATCGTCAGTGCAGGCGACTGGGAACGGCGTCCAGTCTATGAAGCAACTCTGTAAAGTCTGACGGCGTCGCGTTCGGTTCGTCGAATGCGCCGCGCAACGCATAACCGATCACGTCGGTGACCCGCGGACGGTACACGGTCTGTCGACCATCCTCTTCGCGCTTGATCGTGAGAAATGCATAAGACATGGCCTGATAACGGCCAAAGGTGCTTTTTGTTGCTTTGTAGTTACAGGCTGTCGCCGCGGTCTGTATCATTCCGACATGGCCGAAACATTCTCCGATCCTACGCGCGCTGAGCGTCCCGCTCCCGCCGATCGTATCGTCGACGCGACGATCCGTGCTCGACACTGGTCGCCGTTCCTGTCGATGGTGCTGGACCGCGAGCCGGTGTTGGCGACAGCGCTTGGTGAAGGGCGGCTCGATTTGTCGCTGTCGAGCGCCGAACCCGATATGCCGACCGCCAAGCGATTGCGGCTCGAACGTCGCGCGATGGCCTTGACGGTCGCGGTCGGCGATCTGTCAGGCGTCCTCGATCTGACCGCGGTGACCGGCGCGCTCACCAGGTTCGCGGACCATGCGCTCGATACCGCGATCCGCGCCGCGATCGAGGAGCGCACCCCCGGCGCCGAGGTCCGCGGCTTCACCGCGATCGCGCTGGGCAAGCAGGGGAGCGGCGAACTCAATTACTCGTCGGATATCGATCCGATCCTGCTGTTCGATCCCGCCACGCTGCCGTGTCGTCCGCGTGAGGAACCCGACGAGGCCGCGGTGCGGATCGGCAAACGCGTCGTCGAACTGCTGCAGGCGCGCGATGGCGACGGGTATGTCCTGCGCGTCGATCTCCGGTTGCGACCGTCGCCCGAGATCACGCCGATCGTCCTGCCGGTGGAGGCGGCGATCGGCTATTACGAGGCGCAGGCGCTGCCTTGGGAGCGGGCCGCGTTCATTCGCGCGCGCGCCGCGGCGGGGGATATCGCGCTCGGCACGAAGTTCCTGGAGACGATCCGCCCGTTCATCTGGCGGCGCGCGCGCGATTTCGGCGCGATTCGCGAAATCCGCGGCATGTCGCGACGGATCCGCGATCATCATTCGCAGGGGCAGGCGTTCGGCGCAGGTTATGACCTCAAGCGCGGGCGCGGCGGCATCCGCGAAGCCGAGTTTTTCGCGCAGATCCACCAGCTGATCCACGGCGGGCGCGATCCGGCGTTGCGGGCGCCCGCAACCCGCGACGCCTTGGCGCGTCTTGCCGATGCAGGCTGGATCGCGGGTAACGAAGCGGCCGCGCTGATCGACGGCTATACGCTGCTCCGCACGATCGAGCACCGCGTGCAGATGATCGACGACCGCCAGACGCATACGTTGCCGACCGGCGATGCGCTCGACCGGGTGGCCAAGCTCCACGGCGTGCAGGATGCCGAGGCGCTGCTGGCGCTGCTCCGCCCCCGCGTGACCGAAACCGGGCGGATCTACGACGCGCTCGACGATACCGTGCGGCCCGCATTCTCGCACGATCCGGTCACGCTCGATGCGGATCTGACGCTGGCCGGGTACGCCGACCCGGAGGCCGCGCGGCGCCGGATCGAGGCATGGCGTGGGGGTGCTTACCCTGCGCTGCGCAGTCCTGCTGCGCGCGAGGCGCTGGAGGCGGTGCTGCCGACGCTGGTGCCGGCGCTGGCGACCGCGCCCGAGCCGCAGTCCGCGCTGCTGAGGCTCGATGCGCTGCTCGAACGGCTGCCGAGCGCGATCAACATCTTCCGCCTGCTCGAGGCGCGACCGGGGCTGGCGACCTTGCTCGCGGCGATCCTCAGCCATGCGCCGACGCTCGCCGATGATCTCGGGCGACGCCCCGGTCTGCTCGACGGACTGATCGATGCGAGCGCGTTCGAGTCGGTCGGCGACGTCGCGGCGCTGGAGGCGGTGATGCGCGCCGGCCATGCGGGCGCGGACTATCAGGCGCGACTCGATCATGTCCGCCAGGTGGTCGGCGAAATGCGGTTCGCGCTCGGTGCGCAGATCATCGCCGGAACGTCCGATCCGCTCGCCGTGGCAGCGGGCTATGCGCGGGTCGCAGAGGCGGCGATCGGCGTGCTCACGCGTGCGACGATCGACGAGTTCGCCAAGGTCCATGGCCGCGTGGCCGATAGCGAACTGGTCATCCTGGCGCTCGGTCGGATGGGCGGGGCGATGCTGACCCACGCCTCCGATCTCGACCTGATCTATCTGTTTACCGGCGACTTCTCGGCCGAGTCGGATGGTGCGAAGCCATTGGGGGCGACGCTCTACTACAACCGGCTGGCGCAACGGGTGACCGGGGCGTTGTCCGTCGCTACGGCGGCGGGGCCACTCTACCAGATCGACACGCGGCTGCGACCGTCGGGCGGGCAGGGGCCGCTGGTCGTCACGCTCGACAGCTTCGCGCGCTACCAGCGCGAGGACGCGTGGACCTGGGAGCATATGGCACTGACCCGCGCCCGGCCGGTGTTCGGATCGGCAACCGCGCGAAAGGCGGTGGCGACGATCGTGCGCGATGTCCTCGCCGGTGACCGGCCGCAGCGCGACGTAATGACCGATGCGCGGTCGATGCGCACCGAGATGGCGGCGCACAAACCGGCCAAGGGCCCGCTCGACGCCAAGCTGTTGCCGGGCGGACTGGTCGATCTCGAATTCGCGGTGCACGTCGTCCAGCTCGTCCACCGTACCGGATTCGACCCCAACCTCGGCGCAGCGATCGACCGGCTGATCGAGGCGAAACTGATGCCCGCGACGATGCGCGCGGCACACGATGTCCTGACCCGGCTGCTGGTGACGCTGCGGCTGGTCGCGCCCGATGCCACCGCGCCGGGGGCCGCGACCGAAGCGCTGATCGCGCGCGCGATCAGCGTGGCGGACTGGCCCGCGGCGATTGCCAAGCTCGACTCGACGCGGCAGGAGGTCCGCGAATTCTGGATGCAGCTCACGGGAGACCATGATGGATGACGGTGCGACTATCCCCGACGTGACGGTGACGATCGATGACACGGCGGTGTCGCTGGCCAGCCTCGGCGTGCCGCTCGTGGTCTATTTCTATCCAAAGGACGACACCACGGGCTGCACCACCGAGGCGAAGGACTTTTCCGCGCTTGCGGATGCGTTCGCGGCGGCTGGCGTCAGTGTCGTTGGCATCTCGAAGGACACGCCCGCCTCGCACGCGAAGTTCACCGCGAAACACGCGCTTACCGTGCGTCTGGCCAGCGATGTCGAGGGCATCGCCTGCGAGGCGTTCGGCGTGTGGGTCGAGAAGGCAATGTACGGCAAAAAGTACATGGGGATCGAGCGCGCCACCTTCCTGTTCGGCGCCGACGGCACGCTGGCCAAGGCGTGGCACAAGGTTCGCGTGCCGGGCCATGCGGAGGCCATCTTGGCTGCCGCCCGCGCGCTCTAAAAAGACCGCGATAACCCGCGAAGATCCGCGCGTTTTTCCGGTCGTGACGTCACTGTTCCATCGACTCGCCGTACCGACGCGGCGCTCCGCCGCGCGGTGGGCCGCGTGCTATTGCTGAAATCCATTGTATCCGGCCTAAACCCATCTGTCTGACGCGCGGAGGGGCTGCGAATCAGGACCGCGTTTCGGAGCCGTCCGCTTGGGGGCGAACGGCCCTGTATTATTTTGTCGGGGACCAATGGTCGAAATTTCCGCTGCCGCTCTCGGAACGCGCCTCAAGGCGCTGTTCGCACCGCGCGATGTTCTCTTTCACAATGGTACGACGCTGCGGCGCATCCGCTTCGGCGGCAAGCGCCAGGCTGCGATTGCCGCCATCGGTGCGGTCACGCTCGGCTTTTCCGGCTATGGCGCGGCGCAGGCGGCCCATGACGCGGCTGCGGCAACCGGCGTGGTCGTTCCGCCGACCGCCGATATCAAGCTCGCCCAGATGCAGCATCAGATCGGGCAGATGCGCCAGCGCGTCGCGACGATCCGCGAAACCGCCGAGGCACACGCCAAGCGTATCGAACAGCGTCAGGCGCTGATCACCGCCGCACTGACCGGTAGCGGCGATGCCAAGGCGCTGTCGCTCGCGACGCCGTCGATCGATCCCGCTGCCGACAAGCTCGCCGCCGAAATCGTCAAGCCGCTGGTCAAGCTCGAGGGACGCCAGGTCAAGCTGGCAAGCGTCGCGCAGGACCTGCTCGACCAGCGCTATGCCGAGACGACCGCGACCGTGCGTAAGCTCGGGCTGCGCCCCGAACGGATCGCCAAGCGGTCGCGCGGAGCCAGATCGGCAACGGCGATGGGCGGTCCGATGATCGCCGCCAACAGCGAGGAAGCTTCCGCCGATCTTCGTGCCGACGCGCAGTTCCGCACGCTGTTCCAGACCTGGAAGAAGCTCGACACGTTGCAGCAGGGCGCGATCGCGATCCCGTCGGTCCAGCCGGTGCATGCGCTGTCGTTCACCAGCAATTTCGGCATCCGCTCCGACCCGTTCCGCGGCACCGCGGCGATGCACGCCGGCGTCGACATCCCCGGCCCGATCGGCACGCCGATCTACGCGACCGCCGACGGCATCATCGCGCACGCGGGTCGCCAGGGCGGCTATGGCAACATGGTCGAGATCAACCACGGCAAGGGCATCGCGACGCGCTATGGCCACCTCTCGAAGATTCTCGTCGCGGACAATGCGCGCGTGACTCGCGGCCAGCTCATCGCGCTGATGGGCTCGACCGGGCGTTCGACCGGCTCGCATCTCCATTACGAGGTGCGGATCGACGGCCATGCGGTGAACCCTGTACCGTTCCTGACGACCGCCGATTACCTGCTCGCCGCGCAGGATCGCTCGGTGAATGCCATCCCGGTGTCCACCACCGGCCCTGCCGCGCAGGACTGATCCGACGTCTTTGCTCCCCTCCCTGAAAGGGAGGGGCTGGGGGTGGGTCGGCTTCCGCATGCTCCGATGGGGGTGGCCAAAGCGGGCCAACCCACCCCCCGACCCCTCCCTTCTAGGGAGGGGGGAAGGAGTGCATCGAGACGCCACGGCAGTTTCGGCCACACCCCCGTCATCCCGGCGAAAGCCGGGACCTCGATCCGCGTGGACGGACTCACCGCATGAGATCCCAGCGTTCGCCGGGATGATGATAAGGTGCCCTAAGCCCCGAGGTTGCCGCGGATAGCGCGACCGCCTATCTCTCAGCCATGGCAACGCTGGCACCCGACATCATCCTTACCCCCTCCGCAGCGGCGCGCGTCGCGGCGATCGCCGTCAAGCAGGGGAAGCCCGCGATCCTGCGTCTGTCGGTCGATGGCGGCGGCTGTTCGGGGTTCCAGTACAAGTTCGGGTTCGCCGACTCAGTCGAATCAGACGACGTGATCGCCGAGCATGACGGCGTTCGCCTGGTCGTCGACAGCGTCAGCATCGACCTCGTCCGTGGATGCGCGGTCGATTACGTCGAATCGCTCGCCGGTGCCGCGTTCAAGGTCGAGAACCCCAATGCCGCCTCGGGTTGCGGCTGCGGCTCCAGCTTCTCGGTCTGATCCTTTCATGAAAATCGTCACGTACAACGTCAACGGCATCAAGGCGCGGTTGCCGCGGCTGATCGAGTATCTCGTCGAAGAGCAGCCCGACATCGTCTGCCTCCAGGAGCTCAAGTCGAGCGACGACACCTTCCCCATCACGGACATCGAGGCGGTCGGGTACGGCGCAGTCTGGCACGGGCAGAAGGCCTGGAACGGCGTCGCGATCCTCGCCAAAGGCCGCGTACCGGAGGTGCGGCAACGCGGCCTTGATGGCGAACCCGAGGACGAGCATAGCCGCTACATCGAAGCGGAAATCGACGGGCTGATCGTTGCCGCGCTCTATCTGCCGAACGGCAATCCGCAGCCTGGCCCCAAGTTCGACTATAAACTGCGCTGGATGGACCGCCTCGCCGCACGCGCGCGCGTCCTGCTGGACGAAGAGAAGCCAGCCGTTCTTGCAGGCGACTACAACGTGATCGCCAACGACGACGACACCTATTCGGTGCGCGCGATGCAGGACGACGCGCTGATGCAGCCCGAAAGCCGCGAGCATTACCGCGCGCTCGTCGCACAAGGCTGGACCGATGCGCTGCGCACGCAATTTCCCAAGGGCGGCGTATGGACCTTCTGGGACTATCAGGCGGGGGCGTGGCAGCGCGATGCCGGGTTCAGGATCGATCATCTGCTGCTGAGTCCGCAGGCGGCGGACCGGATGATCGATGCCGGCGTCGACAAGGCGTATCGCGGTCGGGAAAAGGCCAGCGATCATGCACCAACCTGGGTTCGGTTGCGCTAGCAATCCCCATCGCCGACGCGCATGACGCTCCGAACAGGGGAGCGTTGGCGTTGAGAAAGTTTGGGATAAGGGCCGTTTGCTGGACGGTGGCAGCGATGGTCGGCGCGGCGCCGGCATTCGCGCAGGATGATCCGACATTCTGCCCGAACCGGCCTAGTCTGGGATCGTCCGCCTGCATTACCGCACCGGGGCATGTTCAGCTCGAATTGTCCGCGCTCGACTGGCAGCGCGACGACAATTCCGACGAGCGCGAGGACACGATCCTCGCGGGCGATTTCGAGGCCCGGTTCGGCGTTGCCAAGGCTACCGAGCTTCAGCTGTCGTGGGCACCGGTCGGCCGCGTGCGGACGCGCGACAAGGCGACTGGCCTGATCGATACGACGACGGGAATCGGTGACGTCCGTCTCGGGCTACGGCAGAATTTTCGGAATCCCGATGGCAAGGGGCTGTCGTTCGGCGCCGAGCCGTTCGTGACGCTGCCGGTCGGTCGCGATCCCGTCGGCGCGGGCGACTGGGGGGCGGGTATCGTCCTGCCGGTGACCTACGAAGTGAGCGAAAAGATCCAGCTGTCCTTCACCGGCGAGGGCGACGCGGCGGTCGACGACGACGGCGACGGGCGGCATCTGGCGTATAGCGGCATCGTCGGCGTCGGTTATTCGCTGACCGAGACGATAACCGCGACCGCCGAACTGTTCGTGCTGAGGGACGACGACCCGACCGGGCACCACACGGAGACGGCGACCGCCGGATCGGTCGCGTGGCAACCGCGCAAGAATCTGCAGATTCACATGCTCGCAGTGGCCGGGTTGAACCACGATACGCCGGATGTACGGGTCGTAAGCGGCGGGGCGGTGTTGTTCTAAGCCGGCCTCGATTTCGCGCGGCGACATGGATCGTCCGATCACGTTTGACTTGATCTGCGTCAGGCCGTTCCTTCGGTTTCGATGCTCGCGAGCCTGACTTCCTGTTCCAGTCGGTGGCCGGGCCACCGCTGCCGCGCGAGCTGCGCAAACCAACGCCGCGCGTCGCGATGCCGTGCCCCGTCACTCAGCCGGGGGAGGAGATCATCGTCTGCGCGCGTCCCACCGATCAGCGGATCGCTCCACTACCCGCACCGACCCGGCCACCGCGCGGCGATCCGCTCTCGTTCCGGCTACCCGGTGGTGGCCGGGGGAATGTTCACGCGATCTGGACCGAACTGCCGGGTGCGAGCGGGCAGGGCGCGGCTGTCACGCTGAAAATCCCGTTCGGCAAAGGCAAGCGCGACTAAGTGCGACCGCGGTGGGTCGACGATCGAGCCGGCCACAACGCTTCCCCCCTGGAAGGGAGGGGTAGGGGGGCCGCATTCCGGACGTCGGCGGCACAAGCCGACCAACCCACCCCCGGCCCCTCCCTTCCAGGGAGGGGGGAGAATTGCCGGTTGCCAGCGCCATTTTTGGGAAGGGCGAAGATAGCCGGCCCCGCCTCGCAAGCGAGCTAGAGCGTCTTCTCGTACACCTGGTACACCTTGTTGACGCGGCTCTCGATCGTTTCGGCGATCGAGCGCATCCCCTGGTTGTCGTCGAGGATCCAGCCGATCTCGCCGCGTACCGCACCGTAATGCTCGACCGAGGCGCGACGAATATATTCGATCATCATGAAGGCGAGCTGGCTGGCAAGCCGCGACGCCTGGAGTTCCTTGACCACGCCCATCAGCGGCACACGTACCGTTTTCGCCTTGGGTTTACGCAGCCACAGCAGCAGTTTCGCCCAGCCGAACGGCAACAGGCTGCCGTTGAGCGGCTTGATCGCCTCGTTCAGGTCGGGAAGCGTGATCATGAATGCGGAGGGTTTGCCGTCGACCTCGGCGATCCGGATCAGGTCGTTGTAGACGATCGGCTTCAGCTTGACGCCGACGTCCTTGACCTCGGGCGGAGTGAGCGGGACGAAGCCCCAATTGTCTTTCCACGCGTCGTTGAGGATCGCCAGGATGATCGCCGCCTCTTCCGCGAACTTCGTCTTGTCGACCTTGCGGATGACGATCCGCGGGTTCTTCTCGCCCGACTTGATGATGCGCTGGACGATCGGCGGGAACTGCTTCGTGATATCGACTTCATAGGTCAGCAGCTGCTTGATCGGGCGATACTGCGCCCATTCGATCCAGCCGCGATATTCGGGCTTGGCATGCCCCATCATGATCGTCGGCGCGTGATCGTAACCGTCGATCAAGAGGCCGGGCTCCTCCCAGATCGACATGCTGATCGGTCCGACCGCGCGCGTCATGCCTTGGTCACGGAGCCATTGCTCGGCACGCTCGAGCAGCGCCTGGAAGACGTCCTGCCGCTTGGCCTCCATCAGGCCCCACTGGCCGACACCGGGCCCGAAACCCTGCTCGGGCGGCATCGTCAGCGCGAGCGTGTCGATATGCGCCGAGATGCGGCCGACCACGCGACCGTCCTCCTCGGCCAGGAACAACTGCGCCTTGGCATGGCTGAACCAGCCGTTCTTCTCGGGCGTGATCAGCCCGAGCGCCTCGGACTTCAGCGGCGGCACCCAGTTCGGATCGTCGGCATAGAGGCGAAACGGCAGATCGATGAAGATCTTGCGATCCTTCCTGGTCTCGACCGGTCGAATGGTAAGCTTGGCCATGTGTCGTTCCTGTGTGCCTGTCGCGCGTGTCTAGCCAGCCGCAGCGACAAAGGCGAGCGACTCGCATGATGTCCAGGGCCCGTCCGACAAACGGTCCGAAGGAGTCCGGGATCGGCCATCGCCGCATGCGGTCACGGTGATCGCCTTTCCCGCGGAACTGGTGCATTCCCGGTGACTGTAAATGCCACGCTGCGGCCACTATGTTCGGACAATGGATACGCCCATGGACACTTCGCTCAGCCTGCCTCGTGGCACGGCCGCTCAAGACTCGCCGGTTGCGGCGGTCAGCACCGTACGGATCGCCGACGACAAGGCGATGCTGCGCGCTGCCGCCGATCTTACCCGCGACCTCGTGAAGCCGCGACCCGCGGTTTATTGGGCCGATCTGATCGGCTCGGTCGTCATCGGCTATGGTGCGCTGGTGGTGGCGGCGGCGTCTGGATCGACCGCGGTCGCGATCGTCGCCGGGATCGTGGCGATGCTCGGGCTGTACCGCGGTCTGAGCTTCATCCACGAAGTCAGCCACATGAAGCACGCCGCGGTGCCGAACTTCCGGCTCGGCTGGAACATCCTGGTCGGCGTGCCGCTGCTCACCCCGTCGTTTATGTACGAAGGCGTCCACAACCTCCACCACTCCAAGACGCGGTATGGGACGGTCGAAGATCCGGAATATCTTCCGCTCGCGCTGATGAAGCCTTGGACGCTGCCGCTGTTCATCGTCGTGTCGGCGCTGGCTCCGCTCGCGCTGCTGTTCCGCTATGCGGTGTTGTCGCCGCTTTCGCTGCTGTCGCCCAAGCTGCGGACGATGGTGGTAGAGCGGTACTCGGCACTCGCGATCAACCCGCAGTTCCGGCGTCGCAGCCCCGAGGGGGACGCGAAGGCGTATTGGAACCGGCTCGAGGTCGGTGCGAGCGTCTGGGCGCTGACCTTGATCGGGCTCACCGTCAGCGGCGTGCTGCCGTTGCGCGCGTTCCTGACCTTCCTCGGCGTGGCATCGGCGGCGGCGGTGATCAATCAGGTCCGGACGCTGGTCGCGCATCTGTGGGAGAACGACGGCGAAGTGATGACGGTCACCGCGCAGTATCTCGACACGGTCAACGTGCCGCCGCCCGCGTTGCTGCCGGCTCTGTGGGCGCCTGTGGGGCTGCGCTACCATGCGCTGCACCATCTGCTGCCGGGCCTGCCGTATCACGCGCTGGGCGAGGCGCATCGGCGGATTTCGGCAGAACTCGATGCGATGTCGCCGTATCACAAGGCGAGCTATCCGGGGCTGCCCGGTCTGGTGAGCAAGATCGCGCGGAGCACGATGACCCGCCGCTGACGCTCTGTCGTCGGATTGCTAAAAAGGAGAGGGATCGCGGCATCGTGTCGCGGTCCCTTTTTTTATTCCTCGGAGCGGATGAGGACGGCCTCGCCGATCAGGAAGAACAGCAGGAACGGCGCCCAGGCGGCAAGGAACGGCGGGTAGACGCCGAGGTTGCCCATCGCGAGCGCGAAGTTGTCGGCGACGAAGAACGCGAAACCGAGGCCCATGCCGATGACCGCGCGGACGAACAGCTTACCCGACCGGGCGATCCCGAATGCCGCGACCGCGCCGAGCAGCGGCATCAGGACGGCGGACAACGGTCCCGAAAGCTTGTGCCAGAGCGATCCTTCGAGGCCCTTGGTCGGCCGTCCGGCATCGGACAGATCGCCGATCGCGGACTTCAACGCGCCGAACGACAGCCCGTCCGCATCGACCGAGGCCAGGGTGAACTGATCGGGACGCACGTCCTTGGCGACCACAACCGAACCGAGGTTGGTCACGGTGCCGTGCGCCACCTCGAACCGCGTCGCCGGCCCTACCAGCCAGCCATTGGCGACGCGCCGGCCATGATCCGCCCGCAAGATAGCGACCAGATTGCCGCCGGTGCGATCGTACAGCGTAATCCCGCCAAGCCGCGTCGCAGTCCCGCGCCCGCGGATCTGCGCCACTTCGATCAGGTCGTCGCCATCGCGCACCCAGACGTTCGCCCGGTCGCCGCGGTCGATCGGCAGCTTGCCGTAATTGACCTTCTGCCACTGGTTGAGGGTCGCGGTCGCGCGCGCCACAACGTGATCGCTGAACACGAAGCTGATCACCGCCACGCCGAGGCTGGCGACGAGAAGCGGGGCGAGCACCTGGTGCGCGGACAAGCCGGAACCCTTCAGCGCGACGATCTCGCTGTTCTGGTTCATCGTGATCAGCGTCAGGATCGTCCCGAGCAGCACCGAGAACGGCAGGAACCGCGCGACGATCTGCGGGATGCGCAGCGACACATAGTGCCAGATCTGCGCATCGCCGTTGCCGGGGAAGGCGAGGATGTCGCCGGACTCGCTCAGCAGGTCGAGCGCCTGCAACACGAGCACCAGCGCGGCGAGGACGGCGAACGTCCGGAGCAGGAACATCCGCCCCATGTAGATCGCGACGGTTCGCGACGGGAAGAAGCTGACGAGTTTCATGCGACGCTGGCCTTGCGGCGTCCGGGCATACGCTTGGCGATGGCCTTGAAGGACTTGGAGAAGACGCGTTCGAGCGCGCCGATCGGCTGACCGCCGGGGACATAGGCGATCGTGTAATACATCCACAGGACGAGGCCGGCGAAGATCGTGAACGGGACCCACAGTGCGACGATCGGATCGATCCGTCCGAGCTCGCCGACGTCGGCCGCGTACTGATTCACCTTGTGATAGGTGACGATCATCACGATCGAGAGGAAGACGCCGAGCGCCGATGTCGATCGCTTCGGCGGCACGCCCAGCGCCAGCGCGAGCAGCGGCAGCAGGAACATCGAGGCGACCTCAGCCAACCGGAAATGGAATTCCGAGCGGCTGCCTTCGCGTTGTTCGAGCGTGGCGCCGCGTTGGCCCTGCCGCGCGAGTTCGGGCAGCGTATATTCCAGATTGCGACCGCCCCGCACGCGGAAGCTCTCGAATTTGGGCAGATTGATCGGCAGGTCATGGCTGCTGAAGGTCAGCACGCGGGGCGTCTTGAATTCGGGCCGATTGTGGATCAGCGTGCCGTTCGCCAGCCGGAAGATGATGACGTTGGGATCGTCGGTCGCGAGGAACTTGCCGCGCTCGGCGGTCACCCCCAGCCAGTCGCCATTCTGGCTCTGCGCATGGACGAAAATGCCCGACAGCTCGCGGCCCTTGTCCTTGCTCTCCTCGATCCGCAGCGTCATGCGGTCGCCCAATTGGGTAAATTCGCCGACCTTGATCGACGCACCCAGCGCGCCGGTCCGCAGTTCGAACCGCAGACCCTCGTAATAATAGCGGGCGATCGGCTGGACATAGCCGACGATCGCCAGGTTCAACAGCGCCAGCGCCATCGTATACATGTACGGCACGCGCAGCAGCCGATTGTAGCTCATGCCGACGCCGCGCAGGACGTCGAGTTCCGACGAGGTCGCCAGCCGGCGGAAGGCGAGCAGGATGCCGAGCATCAGCCCGATCGGAATCCCGAGCCCGAGATACTCCGGCAGCAGGTTCGCGAGCATCCGCCAGACGACGCTGATCGGTCCGCCCTGCGTCGCGACGAAGTTGAACAGTCCCAACATGCGATCGAGCACGAACAGCATGACGGCGATCAGCAGCGTCGACAAAAGCGGCACCGCGATCAGCCGGGCCATGTAGCGGTCGATGGATTTCATGCGGAATTGGGGCTCGGGCTGCTGGGCTGGCGGTGGTCAGGCGGGGTATAGGCGGGCGCACGCTAGGCGTCATCCTCAATCGCACCTCGCCAACGGTGCGCTACGGGGCATTATTCGGCGGCGATCAAGTCGCTTGCGCTCGGTCGATCGGAGGCCATCGCGGTCGCGACGGCGCGTTCCAGCCCGGTCAGCGTAAAGGGTTTGCGCAACACATCGTGCCCGCCGAACTGCGCGACGTTCACCTCTCCCGCGAACCCGGTCACGAACAGCACCGCGATATGCGGGTAGAGCGGGCTCAGCGCGGCGATCATCTCGGGGCCGGTCTGGCGCGGCATCAGCACGTCGGAGATGATCAGGTCGATCGCTCCGTTCGCGGCGAGCAAAGCGGGCGCCGCCAGCGGATCGTCGCAGGGGATCGCGCGGTAACCGAGTTCCTCCAGTGCATCGATCGTTGCCGCGAGAACGCGGGGATCGTCCTCGACGACGAGAATTTCGCGCTGGGTGGGCGGTGCCGGCGGGGCGGTGGCAGCGGCGGCTGTAGCAGTGCCGGCGGGCAGAAGCTCGAGGGGTGAGCCCGGCAAGGCCACGACGTCCGCGGTTCGCGGCAGGTACAGCGTCACCGCGGTACCCTCGCCGGGCTCGGAAGCGATCGCAACCGCCCCGTGCAGTTGCTGCACCAGCGCGAAAATCTGGCTGAGGCCCAGCCCGGTACCCTTGCCGACCGCCTTGGTTGTGAAGAACGGCTCGAACACGCGATCGGCGACGTCCGGCGTCATGCCGCAGCCATCGTCGGCGACCGTGATCGTCACATGCTCGCCGGCCGCGCATTCGCCGATCTGCTGCGCTTCCAGCATGGCGCTCCCCGTGACGATGGTCAGCGTGCCGCGGCCGTTCATCGCGTCGCGCGCGTTGACCGCCAGGTTGAGGACCGCGTTCTCCAGCTGCACCCGGTCGCCGCGAATGCAGCAGTCGGTCGCCTCGCTCCGCGTCACCAGCGTGATCGCATCGCCCAGCGTTCGGTCGAGCAGGTCGGACATTTCGGCGACCAATGCGGCGGCATCGATCGTCTCGGGTTTCAGCGCGTCTTCCCGGCTGAACGCCAGCAGTCGGCGGGTGAGCGCGGCCGCCCGGTTGGCACCCTCGGTAGCGCTGTCGATATGCCGCCGCGTGGTGGCCGGATCGCTCGCCAGGTTACGGCGCGCGAGTTCGAGCCCGCCCAGCACCACCGCCAGCATGTTGTTGAAGTCGTGCGCGATGCCGCCGGTAAGCTGGCCGACCGCCTCCATCTTCTGGACCTGGCGGAGCTTGGCCTCCTGCATGCGCAGTTCGGCGGTCGCTACGGCGACGGCCGCGGTCAGCTCGTCGGCACGCTCGCGCTCCAGTTCGGCGTCCGCCAGCGCGGTCGCGCGTTCACCGACGGCGCGGATCGTCAGCCAGCCGAGCATGATCGCGCCCAGCACGATCAGCACGCCGAAGACGGCGAGCACGCCTGCGACCCAGCTGGAGCGCTCGACCGATCCCATCGCCGCGGCGGTGCGGTCGTCGAGCAGCCCGCGCTCCCCTGCGATCAGCGTGTCGAGCGTCGTGTTGATCTCGGCGAGCGTCGGGGATTTTCGCGACTGATAATAGCGCGCGAGCGCCTGGCCGTTCTTGCCGTAGCTCGTGTTGAGCGCGGTCATCGACAGCTCCTGGCCGCGCGAATCATAGGCAGCGCGGAGCCGGTCGACGCGCGACTGCTGCTCGGGATTGTCGTTGGTGATCCGGTCGAGCCGGTCGATCTGCGTGCCGGCCAGCAGCCATTCGTCGAAATAGAGCTGACCGAGCTGCTTGTCGCCGCTGATGACGTAGCGCCCGAGCGACGCTTCGGACTGCGCGATCGTGCCCGACAGCGTGCGGGCGAGGATCATCACGTCATAGCTGTGCGCCTGAAGCTCGAGCGCGCGGTCGCGCTGGCGGTTGGCGTTGCCGAGAGTCACGATGAGCGCGACGAGCACCGCGGCGCCGAGCAGCGCCATCGCGACGAGCATGGCCACGCGCCACCTTTCCCCGCCCCCCTGGGCCGCAGTCTCGACCTCGTCATGGTTCACGAGCGGCATCCTAACGCGTCGTTGCCAACGCGCAATGACTCGGAGGACCGGTGCGGCCCCAACATTTCACCGGTGTTTCAATCCTCCCCTTCAGGGGAGGAAAGAGGATTAGCCGATCACCCCGACGGCGCGGCCCGCGGCCTCGAACATCCCGAGGATCGTCGTGATCTGCTCGTCGGTATGCTCCGCGCACAGCGAGCACCGCAGCAGGAACGTCCCCGCTGGCGTCGCGGGCGGGCGCGCCATGTTGACGTACAGACCGCCCTCAAGCAGCGACTGCCAGATCGCGATCGCCTGTTCCTGGTCGGTGAGGATGACCGCGATGATCGCCGAGTCGGACGTCTCGGTGCCGAGCTTGAACCCCATCGCCTTCAGCCCGCCGTGCAGCCGGCGCGCGTTCTTCCAGAGCTGCGCGCGCTTGTCGTGCGCGGTCATCAGCTTGCGGATCGAGGTCGCGGCGGTGGCGACTACCGACGGCGGCAGCGAGGCGGTAAAGATGTACGGACGGCACGCAAACCGCACCATCTCGAACTTCGGGTGGTTCGACACGACGAACCCGCCGACCGTGCCGACCGACTTCGAGAAGGTGCCGACGACGAAATCGACCTCGTCGGTCAGCCCCATTTCCTCGTACACGCCGCGCCCGTTGGGGCCGAAGAACCCCATCGAATGCGCCTCGTCGACCAGCACCATGCAGCCATGCTTCTTGGCGACCGCGACCATTTCCTTCAGCGGCGCGATGTCGCCGAGCATCGAATAGACGCCTTCGAGCACGACCAGCTTGCCCGCTTCCTTCGGCAGGCGACCGAGCCGCTTGTCGAGATCGGTGACGTCGTTGTGGCGGAAGCGGACGATCTCGGCATTGCCCTGCTTGCAGCCGTCGTAGATCGACGCGTGGCTGTCGGCGTCGAGGATGACGTACTCCCCCTTGCCGGCTAGCGTCGAGATGATCCCGAGGTTCGCCATGTACCCGGTCGAGAACACGATCGCGCCGGTCATGTCGTAGAATTCACGGAGCGCCTGTTCGACGTCGATATGATCGTGGAACGTACCGTTGAGCATCCGGCTGCCGTTGGTGCCCGACCCGAACGCGTTGAGTGCGTCCTTGCCCGCCTGGATGACGTCGGGATCGAACGTCATGCCCATGTAATTGTAGGTGCCGAGCAGGATCGTGTCCTTGCCGCGGATCACCGCCTGAGTCGGGCCCTTCACCTCGTCCATCACGATCGCGAACGGATTGCGCACGCCACTGGCGATCAGCGCCTCGCGTTCGGCGATCAGCGCGTCGAATTTCGACATGAGGTCGCGTTCGGGGGCGACCTCCGGAGCGTCGACGGGGAGGGCGTGGGCGGTGGTGGCGGCTTCGGTCATCGTCATTCGGCCTTGAAAATTTCCGTTCGTCCTGAGTAGCGGCTGAGCGAAGCCGAAGACGCGTATCGAAGGGCAGGTGGTTCGATACGGGCCTTCGCCACGCTCAGTCCCTACTCACCACGAACGGGATATTTTGAATTAGTCCTGCTTCAACTTCGCGACCGCATCGACCAGCTGGCCGACCGTCTCGATCTCGGCCTGCATGTTCATCGTGATGATGATGTCGAACTCGTCCTCGATCGCCGCGACGAAATCCATGACGGTCAGGCTGTCCCACTCCAGGTCGCCCTGGAACGTCGTCGCATCGGCGAGGGAGACGCCCTTCTTGTTGAACGGCTCGATCTGCGCGGTGACGGTGTCGTAGATCTGCTGACGGTCGCTCATGATAATCCCTTCGGTGTCGCAACGATCCCTGACAGGAAATTGCGGCGGCTTTTCGGCGCTATAGCAGCCCGGCGGCGCGATACCACGCCGCGGTTTGCGCAAGCGCCTGCGGAGTCGGGACGGACGGCGTCCACAGCGCGGCCGGTGGCGGCTTGTGCGAGACCCAGTCGGGATGGCAGAAATAACTAACCCGGTCGCGCGTGAGCTTTGCCTTGCGACGGCGGACGAGCCGGTCGGCGGCGGACGCGAGCTTCAGGAGCGCGCGGGGTGTCGAGAAGACCTTGACCGGCTTGCCGACCGCCACGCCTATTGCTCGTGCGAAATCGCGGTTGTCCCAACCGTTCGGCACCCCGTCGTCGGGCTCCATGATCGACGGCGCATCGGCACTCTCGGCGAGCGCGAGCAACAGCGTGGTCAAATCCTCGACATATAGCAACGAGACGCGCGTGCCGGCCGGCGGCATCGGTAGATAGCCGGACCGTGCCGCCTTGAAGAGATCAAGGATATCGAGATCGCGCGGACCAAAGATCGCGGGTGGGCGGACGATCGCCCAGTCCAGTCCCGACGTCTGGACGCGCGTCTCCGCCTCGGCCTTCGACCAGCCATAATTCGACAATGTCGGCTCGCGCGCGGCGAGCGACGAGACGTGGACGAAGCGGCGGATGCCGGCAGCGCGAGTCGCCTGGAGGATGCCTTCGGTGCCGGCGATATTGCCTTTGCCGAAGCCCGCGCGGTCGGGCGCGTTGACCACCCCGGCGACATGGATCACCACGTCGGCGCCTTCGACCAGCGTCGCGAGGCTCTTGGGGCGATCGAGCGCGCCTTCGATCCAGGTCACGCCGATGCGCTTGGCCTGCGGTTTGCGGGCGAGCGCACGGACGGTGTGCCCGGTCTCCAGCGCGTGATCGATCAGGTGGCTGCCGACGAACCCGGTGCCGCCGGTGATAGCCAGGATCATGCTGACGTCCTCAAGAACACTGCGCGGCCGGTCATACGAGCGCCAGATGATTGCGGTGCACGAGTGCGGATCTTGGAGCGTAGCCGAGGATGGCCGCATGATCGTCGCTATGTCGACCAAGCAGGCGCGCGGTGTCAGCCGCATCGTACTCCGCAAGGCCCCGCGCGACAGTGCCGTTGGGCCCTTCGATCGTCACCAGATCCCCCCGCGTGAAACCCCCGTCGATTCGCGTGGCGCCAGTCGCCAGCAAACTCCGCCCCTGACCAAGCGCAGCCGCAGCCCCCGCATCGACATGAATCGCACCCTTTGCGGTCAGCCCCCCCGCCAGCCAAGCCTTCCGCGCAGATGCAGTCCGCTCGGCTGTAAAGATCGTGTGGCGGGCAGGGGTGGACAGCGGATGCTCGATCCGCCCCGAAGCGATCGCGAGCGGAATACCCGCACCCGTCGCGATCCGCGCCGCCGCGATCTTCGACGCCATTCCACCCGAACCCATTCCCGAGCCCGAGCCGTCGTCCGCCATCCCCGCAACCGCATCGATCCGCGGCACGCTGGCAATATGAGTCGCGGATGGATCGGTGTGTGGATTGGCCGTGTAAAGCCCGTCGACGTCGGACAGCAGGATCACGCCCTGCGCGCCGGCGGCCTGCGCGACGCGGGCGGCCAAGCGGTCATTGTCGCCGAACCGGATTTCCTCGGTCGCGACGCTGTCGTTCTCGTTGATGACCGGCACGACCTTCAGCGACAACAGCCGGTTAAGCGTCGCCGCAGCGTTGAGATAGCGGCGGCGGTCTTCGAGGTCGTCGAGCGTGACGAGGATCTGCGCCGCGATCAGCCCTTGCGCGGCGAGCAGTTCGGCCCAGACTTGGCTAAGCGCAATCTGGCCGGTGGCGGCGGCGGCCTGCGCGTCTTCAAGACTCGCCCGCCCGCCCTTTGAGAGACCAAGCCGCCGCGCGCCCAAGGCAATCGCGCCTGACGACACGATCGCAACCTGCTGGCCCGCGCTAGTCCGAGCAGCAAGGTCAGCAACAAGCCCGGTCAGCCACGCCCGCCGGACGCTCCCATCCGGATCGACCAGCAACGCCGACCCGATCTTCACGATCAGCCGCGCACAAGACGAAGGTGGAAACATCACTGCTCCCTCTCCCCTGCGGGGAGAGGGCCGGGGTGAGGGGCGGCCACGAACGGTACCGCCCGGAACAGCCCCTCACCCGACCCTCTCCCCGCAGGGGAGAGGGCTAAGCAAGACGTCAGAGCGGCGACCATGCGACCGGCACTTCGCCTTCTTCCAGTTCCTTCGCCGCGCCCGGGGCCGGTCCGATCGCCTCGATCAGCTGGTCCAGCACCGCTTCGATCCCAGCGCCACTAGCCCCCGAAATCGCCATCACCTCGGCACCGCTGGCTTCTGCCAGTTCCGCCAACAACGCCGCGATCAGCTCGGAATCGAGCATGTCGATCTTGTTCAGCGCGACGATCACCTTCTTGTCGGTGAGCCCCTCGCCGTAATTCTCGAGCTCGTCGCGCACGATCCGGTACGATTCGGCCACGTCACGGTCGTTCGCATCGACCAGATGCAGCAGCACCCGGCACCGCTCGATATGCCCGAGGAATCGATCGCCGATCCCCGCGCCCTCGGCAGCACCCTGGATCAGCCCCGGAATATCCGCGACCACGAACTCGCGCTGCTTGTGGCGCACCACGCCCAGCTGCGGCCGCGTGGTCGTGAAGGCGTATTCGCCGACCTTGGCCTGCGCGTTCGTCACCTGGTTGATGAAGGTCGACTTGCCTGCATTCGGCAAGCCCACGAGCCCCGCGTCGGCGAGCAGCTTCAGCCGCAGCCACACCCACGCCTCGCCGAATGGCCAGCCGGTACCGTGCTGGCGCGGGGTGCGGTTGGTCGACGTCTTGTAGCTCGCGTTACCACGCCCACCATCGCCGCCGCGGAACAGCACTTCGCGCTGGCCGACCTCGGTGAAGTCGATCAGCACCTCCTCCTTGTCTTCCGACAGCACCTGCGTGCCGAGCGGAACGCGGATGACGAGGTCCTTGCCGCCCGCGCCGGTGCGGTTCGAACCCGACCCGCCCGAGCCGCGGGGCGCGCGGAAATGCTGCGTGTAGCGGAAGTCGATCAGCGTGTTCAGGCCGGCGATGCATTCGAATACGATGTCGCCGCCCTTGCCGCCATTGCCGCCGTCGGGGCCGCCATATTCGATATATTTCTCGCGGCGGAAGCTGACGGCACCGGGGCCGCCCTCACCCGAACGTACGTAGATCTTGGCTTGGTCTAGAAAATGCATCGCCGCCCCATAGCGAAATTGGCGAAAATCTCCACCCTCTGCGATTCGGCGACGTTAGCAATTGGTTGGGGCGGCGGCGTCCTTGCTGGCGAGCAGCGCATCGAGCGCGAGTTCGCGTGCCTTGCCGACCGGCAGCCCCAGCGCGCGCGCCATCGGTGCCCCCATCAACGCGTCGCCAAGCGCCATCAGCACCAGCGTCAGCGTCTGCTCCTGGATCGGCTGATCGCCGGGCATGTCACCCTCCGCCAGCTCGTCGACGAGGTCGTGGATCGCGGTCAGGATCGGATCAAGCGCATTGGTATTGCCCGACAGGATCATCCAGCTCGCCAGCGCCCCCGCGCCCCCTTTGCCAAACGCATCGAAGGTCATCTCGACGACCTCGCGCGGATCAAGCTCGCCCGCCCGCACGCGCAGAACCGCTGCACCTATAGTGCCGACGATGTCCGCCGCCATCCGCGTGATCAGCGCGGTATGCAGCGCTTCCGCCGAGCCGAAGTGATGCAGCAGGTTGGCGTGCGTGCGCCCGACGCGGCCTGCCACGGCCTTTAGCGTGACGGCGCTGGGGCCGCTCTCGACGAGCAGCGCACGCGCGGCCTCGACGGCGGCTTCACGTGATTCGGTGGGGGAGAGGCGCTTGCGCGGTGTTGACGTCACGGACCGGGAAACCTATTTACATCAATGTAAGTAACGAGTGTTCATTCCTGTTTGGAGGTTTCCGTGGCGAAAGCAACCACGCCTGCCGATCTGACGATCACCCCGCGCGACCGCCGCTTCGGCCGCGGTGCCGCGATTCGCCGCTGGTGGCTGAACGATGATCCGATCGCAACGGCGTTCTACAATGCGTTGTCGGTGACGTTTCCGAAGGGCGAGGGCTATTTCGTCGACAGCGTCCGGAAGTTCCGCGAAGGCACGCCGCCGAAACTTCACGCCGAGATCAACGCCTTCATCAAGCAGGAGGTGATCCACACCCGCGAGCACGTCGCGTTCAACCGCCACGTCACGGACCAGGGGTACGACGTCGCGCCGCTCATCGTCGATGTCGACGCGGCACTGGCGCTGACCAAGGGCCGCCCGGAGATCGCGAGCCTCGCCGCCACCACCGCGCTCGAGCATTTCACCGCGATGCTGGCGCATGAACTGATCGCGAATCCGAAACACCTCGCGGGCGGCGACCAGCAGGCGGCAGCGCTGTGGCTGTGGCATGCCGCAGAGGAGATCGAGCACAAGGGTGTCGCCTACGACACGTGGCTGCATGCAACGCGGGGCTGGCCGCGCTTCACGCGCTGGCGGGTGAAGTCGCTGGTGATGCTGATCACGACGTGGCGCTTCTTCACCGGACGCGCACGGGGGATGGCGGAACTGTTGCGGCAGGACGGGCTTACCGGACCGAAGGTGTGGGCGCGGATGGCGTGGTACGCGTTCGGCAATCCGGGGATGGCGCGCAAGATCGCCGGCGTCTGGGCGGGGTATTTCCTGCCGGGGTTTCACCCGTGGAAGCATGACGATCGCGCTCTGATTGGGCTGGCGGAGAGCGAGTACGAGGCGGCGGTGCTGCCGGTTGCGAAGCGGGCGGCGGCCGTGGCGGTGGCCTAAACCTTCTCCCGTCATCCTGACGAAAGTCAGGATCCAGAGCCATCAACGACCGCACCCGTTACCCGACATCCTGACTTTCGTCAGGATGTCGCGGCATGAACAACATGATCGCAGACCGCCCTTTGACATCAATCCACCCCGGCGAAGGCCGGGGCCCAATTGGGGGACGCTGTGAACGGAGGTCATCGCTCCGTTACTGCGACCTTTCCAGTTGGGCCCCGGCCTTCGCCGGGGTGGTGTACCTTTAGAGGATGGCCAGTCTCGGACTTACGCCGCGAGCGGCATCGGCGCACATCGGTCGTCATCCAGATCCAGCTCGAACATCACCGCAGGAGCCTCACCCCCACGCCCGCGCGACGTCCGCGGCTCGATCCGCCCCGTCGGCCGAAACCCGAGCTTCGCCAGCACACGCCCCGACGCCGGGTTGTCGACGAAATGCGCCGCCGTGAGCCGGCGTATCCCGAGCGCATGGCGCGCCATCGATACCACGGACTGACCTGCCTCGGTAGCATAGCCGCGACCCCACGAGTTCGGGGTTAACCAATATCCGAGGTTTGCCGAACCGCCATCGACATCGCTGATCCCGATACCGCCGACGAGTCGCGTTTCACCCAACTCCATCGTCTCGATCAGGAAACGCGGCTCATGGGCTCCACGGGGGCAAGCGAGGAACGCCTCGGCGTCGCCCAGCGCATACGGCCAGGGCACGCGGCCCAACTTGGCGACCACGCTCTCATGGCCGATCGCCCGCGCCAATGCAGGCGCATCTTCGGGCCAACCCGGCCGCAACGTCAGTCTCTTGGTGCGCGCGAACACGGCTCTCTCCTATCGCGTCATTGGCTGCGCGCATGCCACGTCGGGATGACGGGACCGCGACAGCCGCGGGGAGGGAGCAATAAAAAAGGGAGCCGGGGTGACCCGTCTCCCTTGTTCAGGTTCGCTTTCGCGACCCGGGTCACCCTGGTGGGCAACCCGGATGGTTACCCGATGTTATTCGGCTGCTGCTGCCATGTCGCCAGCATCCTGGCCGACGTCGTTCGCTGCCAGCTCGACCGAGCAGAACTTGCGCCCGAGTTTGCCTTGGCTGAACACGACGCGGCCATCGACCAGCGCGAACAGCGTGTGGTCGGTACCGATGCCGACATTCGTGCCCGGGTAGAACTTCGTCCCGCGCTGACGCACGAGAATGTTGCCGGCGACGCACGCCTGGCCACCGAACTTCTTGACGCCGAGGCGACGACCGGCCGAATCGCGACCGTTGCGCGAAGAGCCGCCTGCTTTCTTATGTGCCATCTGAAGCTACTCCTTATGCCTGAGCGGCCGGGGCGTCAGCCTCGGTATGCTTGGCGGTCTGGCCACCCACGGACACGATCTTGAGGATCGTGTGCTGCTGGCGATGGCCGTTCTTACGACGATAGTTATGACGACGACGCTTCTTGAAGACGATGACCTTGTCCGCCTTCGCCTGCGCGATGATCTCTGCAGCGACGACGAAGCCCTCGACGGACCGCAGCTCGGAGCCTTCGCCCGCCAGCAGAACGTCACCCAGCGTCACCGACGCACCTGCATCGCCCTCGATCTTCTCGATGACGATCTTATCTCCGGCGGCGACGCGATACTGCTTGCCGCCCGTGCGCACGACTGCGAACATGGCCCTTGTCACTTTCCAAATACGTGTATCCCACGAACGCAGGGTCCGCCGGAAGAAGCCGGGCAGCTAAGCGAGGGGGGGAGAGTTGTCAACCGCGAAGGGGCGGGAAGGGGTGGTTTAGGTAGGGCAATCACCGCCACTCCGTCACCCCGGACTTGTTCCGGGGGCCACGGTTCCGCGAATCGACGGCCGATGATCAAGCGCAACGGTGGATGCCGGAACAAGCCCGGCATGACGGAGCGCGATTCGCCTCTAGTGCCGATGAACCTGCCGCAGCGCGTACCGACCATCCGCATACTCACTGAACAGCCCATCGATCGCCGGATGGTCGACCGGCTCGTCGCTATCGTCGGGTACCAGGTTCTGCTGGCTCACATAGGCGACGTAGCTCGACTCCATGTTCTCCGCGAGCAGGTGGTAGAACGGCTGGTCCTTGCGCGGACGAATGTCCTCGGGGATCGCCGCATACCATTCGTCGCTGTTCGCGAACACGGGGTCGACGTCGAAGATCACCCCGCGAAAGTCGAACAGCCGGTGCCGCACGACGTCGCCGATCGAGAAATTCGCATGCGAGATCGGCGGTGCGATCACCTCGGCCGGAATAAGCGGGCAGGTGATGTCGTGAGCGATACTGTCGTGTCGGGGCATATCCGCCAATCTAGGGTCTGTTTTGCGCTGCACAAGGAAAACGCGCCCGACGGTTCCCCGAACCTCGAAATCCGCTTGCGTCCCCAGGGGCACTTGATTAGAGGCCGCGCTTCGACCGATCGGAGGAACTGTTCGCAGCGCCTTGGATGACCTGCGGAGAGGTGGCAGAGTGGTCGAATGTACCGCACTCGAAATGCGGCGTACCCGCGAGGGTACCGTGGGTTCGAATCCCACCCTCTCCGCCAACTTCCTAGATCAACCGGTCTCATGCTGTCCTACACGGCACAGATTAGCCGTGCTTTTTCTCGTGCGGTAGTCTCGCACCGTTCCATCGTGCCTCAGCCGAGCGCAGGCTTGGTATTCTGGGGAGCGCTAAAGACGTCCTAGGGGTATCAAGTGCGCTGCCATCAGGCCAAGGCAGCGGAGAAGCACTCGTGCAGCCCGGCAAGCCGTGTCAGCTAGGGTTGCTTGCCGGGAGGGAGGTCCAGCGCGGACCAGGGAATGATGGCCCAATCCGGGCTGTCGCACGGCCGCTGCGCTCGTGCGAAATAGGCGCCGAGCCACAGTCCCTTGTCCGACAGAGCCCAGGCTGGGAATTGCCACACCTCCGGGTCCGCATAATTGCAGTCGTCATCGCTCGTGCTCGGCGGCGCCATCTCGTCTGGGTGATAGCGCTTGAGCAACGCGACCACGCCGGGAGCGAAGCTTTTGCCGCGATATTTGTACCAGGCGTCGCTGTCTTCATCAGGAATGGGACCCGATCCGAAGTGCAGCAATTCGTCCAGCGTCAGCGCGTGCCCGGTGCGCATGTCATAGCTGTAGCCTTGGGTTCCGAAATCCGGATGCGCGGCGCCGGCACAACTCCAGCTCGTGGTCCACACATAGCTCATGTGATTGACACCGAGCCAAGGCTTGTCCGCCTGCGTCACCTCGATGCCGGGCTTCCCGCCCATGTCGGTACAGGCGAACCACGCTGCCACATTCTGCCATTGGCTGCGGGCAAACGCATGGTTGACCGCAGCCATCGCCGGTGCAGCATAGCCGCGTTCGAGCCGGAACAGCCGGATGCCGGACAGCGGCTCGCGGTACCAGCGGATGGTCCTGCCGCCGATCGTCTCGCTTTGCGCGGGCGTGAAGCGGAGCCCGGCGAAATGCCAGCGCTCATAGGCGGTCAGCTTGGGCGGCAGGTCGTCGGCAGCCCGACCGGAACGCCCGCGGGATGCAGACTCACCGGCAGGCGCCGCCCCTTCGACGTCGTCAGCGCACCGGTAAGGTTGGCCCCCTGCCGGGTCAGGACCAGTTGATCGCCCGTCGTCCGCGATTCCAGGCGCAGGGTGGTACCCGCAATCTTGCCGGAAAGATCGATGTCGAGCCGCGACGTCCGGTAGAAATACTGGCCGGACACCTCCCCCTCGTTTTCCTCGATCGACAGGACGACGCGGGCGGTGCCGACCATCCCTTCATACATCGTCTCGGGTGCGGCAGTCGCGCTCGCTGGCAGCGCTAGAAGGAAAAACATCCCGGCAAGAAAGCGGAGGCCGTGCATGGGAAGCCTGTCGAGCAAAAGGAGTTGGGGCCTTGGCTGTACGGCATCGCTACCGGGAGAGCGATACGGATCGCCACGACCGAAAGCCCCGGCACGATCGCATCAAGGCCGGTCCACCGCCGCCCGAAGTCTGATACGAGCAGACAGCATGATCTCTTCCCTTCTGGTCAACACTGCGACGTTGCTTCTCGCTCTCGTCCTGGCACCTGCAAGCGGGCCCACCGTCGTCACGCCCGCGCCGGGCAGCCCCGAACGAAGGGCCATTCTGAAGGTGCTGCACCACGGTGACGCGCGGCCGGAGGCGCGCTTCCGCATCAGAGACTTTCGCGTCTTTCGTAACGCACCGCGAGCAATCGCCTATATTCAGGGTCAGGGCGAAGTCGGCGGATTTCGAACCATCCTTACCCAGAAAGCACGGATGCCGTGGCGCGAGGTGTGGGGCGAGAGCGACGGCGGCAGCAGCAGCTGCGACACAGGCGCACGCCATTATGCCTGGGTGGTTCGCCTGATCCGTACCTACAAGATCGATCCCGACATGCTGTTCCCTGGGGTGACCACGAAGGCGCAAGACCTGAAGCAGAAGGCGGTAGACGATCCCGAGGCGCAGTGCGTTGGCGATCTGGATGGCGGGCCGGGTGGCTAAGGCGGTGCTGGCGCTGCCGGAAGACTGTGGCGCGGGGCGGAGACTTTCGACAGAAATGATAAAATCGCGGATCGCAACCGCGCTCGCGGGATCGGGCGGACAGGCCGTGCCTACCGCCCGATCCGAGGCGCCGGTGGCCGCGCGCACCATCGACCTTGCACCTAGCATGCGCCATTCGGCTTCTGGATGACGGTGAGCCGGATCGGGCCGGACAAGTGCTATGCGGAGGCGATGCGCTATCGAAGTGCAACGCGCTATGGGGCGGCAAAACGCTAGCGGTGATCGATCCCGAGATGCCGAACCTCCAGCGGCGGGCGGGCCTCTGGCATCCCGAGTCGCCGATGCCGCTTACCGCGGGTTCCTGCGCCAACCCTCACCTGGCCAGCGGCGCGCTCTGGTGCCGTTGAGGCGGGTGCTGCCGCATAGAAGGGTGCTTGCGCCGGCATCTCATACCTACCGAAGCGTGATCGGTCGGGCACTCGCCTGCGCTACCGGGGAGTTGGCAGTCCTCTTTGTCTCCATTTCTGCAACCGTAACGCTCGACGCCGGTTCGACTAGCCGGAACGGACATTTGACAGGTTGGCGATGATCATGTCCCCCACGTTTTTGCTCGTCAGATCGCGATCAAAAACGGTCAGTTTATCGCATGACGAATACCGAAAACTGGTAGAGGAAAAGCCTCGCGGACGACCGGAAGGGTCACACGGAACACGACGTTGCCACCGTTGCGCCAAGGTTCGGGAGTTCGTCAATCACATGGTCGACAGTCTGCTGCCCGTCAGTGAATAGTAATTATCACTAGCCTTGGGCGGCAGCGCGTCACGCCTTCGCCAGAAACGCAAACAGCGCTTCATCGTCACACATCGATACGTTGAACCGAAGATAGTCGCTCCACGCGCCACTGGTGCTGAACACGTTGCCGGGCGCGAGTACGATGCCTTCCGCCAGCGCAGCGCGGGCCAGCGCGACCGCGTCCATTTCGTCGGGTAACCGCGCCCAGAGGAAGATGCCAGCGTCGGGCTCGATCCACGGTTCGATCCCGACCGCGCGGAGTCGCTTCGCCGTCTGCGCCATCGCGCGCGCCAGCCGGGCACGGACGGTCTCGACATGCCGACGATAGCTGCCGTCGGTCAGGACGCCGTGAAGCAGGTCGGCCGACAGCGGGTTGCCCGACATCGATGTCGCGATCCGCAGATCGGCAAGCGCCTCGATCCAGTCTGGCCGCGCGACGATATGGCCGCAGCGGACGGCCGCGGAGAGCGACTTCGAGAAGCTGCCGATGCGGATCACGCGGTCGAGCCCATCGAATGCCGCGAGCCTGGGTGCGACCGTGTGTTCGAAATCGGCGAAGATGTCGTCCTCGACGACGACCAGGTCATGCGCGTCTGCGAGCTTCAGCAGCTTGTGCGCGGTCGCTGCCGCCAGCGTGGCGCCGGTTGGATTATGGACCGCGGAATTGGTCAGGTAGAAGCGCGGGCGGTGCTCCGCCAGCACGGCTGCGAACGCCGCTACGTCCGGCCCCGTTGGCGTCATCGGGGCGCCAACCACCTTGACCCGGTGCGCGCGTAGCAAAGCGAGGAAGTTGAAATAGCACGGATCGTCGACCAGCACGGTGTCGCCGGGTTCAAGCAGGAAGCGGCAGACGAGATCGAGCGAATGCGTGCTACTGTCGGTCAGCAGGATCTGGTCGGGCGCGGCGTCGATGCCCTGTGCGGCCAGACGTCTGGCGAGCAGGGAACGCAACGGCAGCGATCCCTGCGGCGAGGCATAGCCGGTCAGCGCGCCATCGCCCGTATCCCGTGCGGCGGCGCGCAGCCCCTTGCGGATCGCATCGCCCGCAAGCCAGTCGTCGGGCAGCCAGCCGCATCCTGGCATCAGTCGCTTGCCACCCTCGCTCGACGACTGATTGGCAAGCGACTGGCGCAGCATCCACAACGGATCGACCTCGCGCTCTACCGCGCTACCCAGCCGGTCGAGCGCGAGCGGGGCGAGCGGCGAGGCTACGTAGAAGCCCGAACCCGGCCGCGACCGGATCGTGCCATCCGCGGCCAGCCGGTCATACGCCTCGACCACGGTGGATTTGGAGAACCCGATCGTCTCGGCCATCGCGCGGACCGAGGGCAGGCGCGAGCCGGGCATCAGTGTCCGCCGTTCGATCCGATCGCGGATGACGTGCATGACCTGCCCGGTTCGCGTGTCCTGCATGTTCGTCGCCATCGTACCGTTCTCTTGACCAATACAGTTCGGCCCGATCGTACGCATCCGTCCCTGTCAGGGCCAGCCGCAATTCGGCATCGGTCATCGCACAGGAGGCCATCATGAAGACTATCGTTCCCGTTGCATCGATCCTTGCCGCACTGTCCACGCCGGTGATGGCGCAGGAGGTGAAGGTCGGCCCCGCCCGCTATGCCGTCACGGTAGCGCGTGCCGATGTGTCAGCGACCACGCCCACCTTGGCGCTGCGCGCGTTGCAGCGGATCGGTCGTGCGGCGATGGCGGTCTGCGGCGGTTCCGGTGGCAGTCTCCGCGAAGTGACGAGGGCAGTCGAAGCCAGTGCCTGTTGGCGCGAGGCGGTCGACGGTGCGGTCCGCCGGGTAGACGCGCCGCTGCTGTCGCAAGCCTGGCAGGCCCACCACGCATCGGAGAACCGCTCATGACCCGACCCTTCAAGCTCGTCGACGTGTTCGGCACCGCTCCGTTCACCGGCAATCCGCTAGCGGTCATCGCCGATGCCGAAGGGCTTTCCACGGATGAGATGCAGCGGATCACGCGCTGGCTCAATCTGTCGGAAACCACCTTCCTGCTGGCACCGACCGACGTCCAGGCGGACTACCGCGTCCGCATCTTCACGCTTGCGCGCGAACTGCCGTTTGCCGGACATCCGACGCTCGGGACGTGTCACGCGTGGCTGGAGGCAGGGGGCATTCCGAAACGCGACGGCGTGGTCCTGCAGGAGTGTGGCGTCGGGCTCGTCGAGGTCAAACGCGACGACGGTCGGCTCGCATTCGCAGCGCCGCCGCTAGTTCGCAGCGGTGCACCGACCGAGGCGGAGATCGCGGAAGTGGCCGCGCTGCTGCGGATCGAACGGACCGCGATCGTAGACGCACAGTGGGTCGACAATGGTCCCGGGTGGATCGCGGTGATGCTTGCCTCCGCCGCTGAGGTGCTCGCGGTCGACCATGCGCGGTATCACTCCCGCCGCATCGATATCGGCATCGTCGGTCCGCACCCGGCCGGCAGCGACGCCGAATTCGAGATTCGCGCGATCTTCAGCGATGCACACAGCGCGCTGATCGAGGACCCGGTCTGTGGCAGCCTCAACGCTTCGGTCGGGCAATGGCTGTTCGCTAGCGGCCGGGCGACCGATCGCTACGTCGCCGCGCAAGGTTCGTGCATCGGCCGCGACGGACGGATCGATGTCTCACAGGACAAACAGGCGCAGGTGTGGGTAGGGGGCCGGACGATGACGCTGTTCGACGGACAGTGTCGAGGCTGAAATTCCAGCGGGAACGACCCCGTCGGCAATCACGAGCGCGCTCCTGCCGATCAAAGCCGGCGGGCGCGCGACCGGGATCTGGCACTTAACTTTCGCGCGCCGCGCCGTATCCACCAGAGATAGATGCCGGCGATACCGATGGCGAGGAATGCCAAACCGAGGATGAGGACGACGATCTTGCCGACGATCCCGAACGCTTCGCCCGAGTGCAGCGGACGCAGCCAGTAGAAGATGCGGCTGGAGACGTCGCCGCGTTCGTCGTTAATTCCGGTGATCGTCCCGGTGCAGGCGTTCACCGTCACCGTTGCGGACCCGACGTAGCGGACGCGGTCGTCGGGCCGGCTCAGGCGGACCTGCCACGCGCAGTCGGTCGGGTCTTCCGGGGAAAACAGATAGGTCCCGGTGGTGCCGGGCACCTGGCTAGCGAGACGCGCTATGGCGGTTGGGCTTAGCGGCTGGTGCGTATTGATTGGCTCGGCCTTCGCCGGCGGCGCGGTGCGCACGGTCTGTTCGTTGCGCGGGCGCGTATCGATCGGAAGGAGCCCGACGATCCACGACGGACGGATCATGTACGTCCCCGAGATCCCCCAGAGCAGGCACATCACGGCCAGCACGGCGCCCAGCACACGGTGCAGGTCGAAGGTCAGCCGCGGCAGCGTGGCGTTCTTCTTGATCGCAAGCGCCTTGCGCCATTTTCCAGGCTTCGGCCACCACAGCACCAGCCCGGAAACGGTTGAGAGCACGAGGACTAGACCGCTGACCGCGATCAGCAGATCCCCGGCCAGCGGGACGGCGAGCCGCTTGTGCAGCGTCCAGATGAACTTGAGCACCGCCCCGACCGGGCGCTGATGGTCGCGATCGACGCGGCCCGAACTCGGGTCGACGAAGAGCTCGCGAGTGGTGTGGTCCTGGCTGGCGATCAGGACACGGTAGGCATGATCGGCATTGGACGCGGGCAACCCGACCAGCGCCAGGTCGCCGCCGCCATTGGCCGCGCGGGCGAGGGCGACCGCGCGATCGACCCCCACGCCGACGGGTGCGCCGACCGCCGCGTAGGGCGCATCGAACGCGTCCGAAATCTCGTGCTGGAACACCAGGATGCACCCAGTCACGGCTTCGAACACGAACAGAAATCCGAAGCTCAGGCCGATCCATTTGTGAATCTTGAGCCATATCCGACGGCCTCGCGCGGGACCCGCCACGCGGTTAAAACTCGATCTTGCCGGTGAGCATCACCGTCCGCGGCTCGCCGACGCCGATCCGGTAGACGCCGTTCGCATAGGGATAATAGTTTTTATCGAGCAGGTTTCGGGCGTTCAACTGGACGCGGTAGATTATGCCGTTGGCCAGCCGCGCCCGGTAGCGCAGCACTGCATCGACCGTCGCGTAGCCGGGCAGGAATGCCGAGTTTGCGGTGTCGACGGCGATCCGGCTGGAGGCGGTGACGCCCGAGCCCGCCGCCAGTCCCTTGAGCGCACCCGACCTGATCTCGTACGTGCCGAAGATCGATCCCTTGTTGTTGGGGACGTTGACGAAGCGATTGCCGCTAAGCGTCGGATCGTCGCGCACCTTCGCATCGAGATAGGTGTAGGTGGCGGTCAGGTTGAACGCCGGCGTGACCTGACCCGAGACCGTCAGCTCGCCGCCCTGCGCGCGCACGCTGCCCGCGGTCGAGGTAACGTCGTCGGACGTGGTGAGCACGTTGGTCTTGTCGATCCGGAACAAAGCGGCGGTCGTCAGCAGCTTGCCGCCGAAGAACTCGGCCTTTGCGCCCGCTTCCCAGCCTTCGCCCTTTTCGGGTGCGAACGGTCCCGAGGCGGGGACCGGTCCGGCGGCGGGCACCGATGCGTTCGGATGGTAGGACGTGCTGTAGCTGCCATAGACGCTGACGCGATCGGTCACACGGTAGAGCAGGGATGCGCTCGGCAGGAACACGCCCTTGCTGGAATCGTCGCTGACCTCGCCTTGCGCCGCACCGAACTGCATGATGTGCGACCAGCGCAGTCCGGCGGCCGCGGTCAGCCGGCCGAGCGTGACGCTGTCCTGCGCGAAGACGCCCCATTCGCGGCTGCGGTTGACGAAGAACGAGCCATCGCTCGGCTGCGCGACGGCATCGCTCTCGGAACGCTGTCCGTAGACGGGATTGTAGATGTTGAAGCCGCCGCGGATGTCGGACATGTCCTGCCCCGCCTGACGCCGGTTCTGGTAGCGATAGTCCGCGCCGAACAGCAGTTCATGCTTGAGCGCGCCGGTGGCGAACGTCGCGACGCCCGTCTCCTGGAGATAGGTGTTTTCCTGTCGGCCGTGACGATTGGCGAGGACGAACCGCGTCAGGTCGCCCTGCGCGTTCAGCCGCGACGCATTCACCTGAACGTCCGAGGTGAGGTAGTTCATGTACGCCGCGCGGGTCCGCAGCGTGAGCCAGTCGGTGGCCTCGTAATCGAGATTGCCGCGGACGAAATGGCTGACGCTGTGATAGCGCGAGAAATCCTCCGAAAAGCTGCGCTTCGCCGGCACCGCGACGGGCTTGCCGTTCTGCAGGATCGTGCCGCGATCCATCGGCGCGGTGCTGTCGTTATACTCGTAGGCGAGCACCAGCTGCGCCTTGTCGCCGCGCCAGCCGAGCGACGGCGCGATCAGCAGGTTACGCATGTCGTGGCCGACGTTGCGCCAATAATCCTGCTTCTCACCGGCGACGACGAGGCGGTAGGCGGTTTCGCCACCGGCAAGCTGGCCGATCGGTCCCGACAGATCGCCGACCGCGCGGTACTGGCCATAGCTGCCGATATTGCCCTCGAACGCCCGATACGCGGTATAGAGCGGCTGCTTGCGGACGATGTTGATGACGCCGCCGGGCTCGGTGCGGCCATAGAGCATCGCCGAGGGGCCGGAGAGCAGTTCGACCCGGTCGGTATTGGCCTGGAAGCCTCTCGCCATCGCGCCGCGCACGCCGTCGATCAGGATGCCCGGGTTGGTCGAGGCGACCGAGGAATAGACACGAAAGCCGCGGATGTTGAAGCTGTCCTGCGTGCCCCCAAAGCTGTTGTCCTGGCTGACGCCCGGCAACGTCTTGATCGCCTGTTCGAGATTGACGACGCCGCGGTCCTGCAGGACCTGCTGGCTGGCCATGCTGATCGAACGGGGCGTGTTGAGGACATCGGCTGCAACCCCGGATGCGACGTAGGAATCCGTCGGCCGATACCCGTCCGCGGACCGGCTGGCCTGGACGATGATCTCGGCGCCGGTGGTGTCGCCCGTCGGAACGGTGGCCTGCTCGATCGCCTGCGCGAGGGCCGGGAGCGGCGCCAGTATCGCTAGGGTCAGTCCCCCTAATGCGGCGTTGCGCGAAAATCGGCGCGTCGTTTGAAGCCTCATGCTTGCGTACCCCTTTTGATGCGGCGGCAATTAAGCTAATGCGAATGAGTTGCATATATTGTTTCGGATAGGTAGCGGTGACCAGCGTAGAGGTCCGGCTTGTGCTACGGGGTGCACCCGGTTCCCCTTTTACCAACGGACGAGACATGAAGCTTGGGTTTGCGTTTCTGGCCGTCATTGCGGTGGCATGGGCTGGTCCTGCCTTTGCCGACATGACGGCGCACTATGTCGGTTCCGACGACAACAGAATGATGACGATAGAGATCGCCACCAAGGGCGATTTCCGGGTGACGATCGGCGACGCTTCCCATTATTTCCTCACCAGGGCGGGGCGAGACTATCTCGTAGAGACCAATGCTGCCGGGCCGACGGTCATGCGGCAGGAGGACGTCGCCACCGCGATGATCGAACAGGTGAAGCCCAATGTGCGATCGTCGCCGCACAAGAGCGAGGCCGACGCGCGTCTCGTGGCACGCGGCCCGGTCAGCATCCGGGGGCGCAAGGGGGTGGCCTATGGCCTGATCTTCGACGGCAAGAGCGGGGGCGACGACGAACCCTATCTGGTCGTCAGCGACGATCCGACCCTGGTGCCGCTTGCCGCGGTGATGCGCAAGCAGTTCGCCGCGTCGATCGGCACGATGCACGGCATTTTCGGCACCGAAAACCCGTGGGCCTTCATGGAGGGTATGCTGGACAAGGGCGCGCCGCTCGTCTTCCTCGGCATGACGCTCGACACGATCGACCACGCGCGCATACCGGCGTCGCGCTTCGTGTTGCCTGCCTCGCCGATCTCGCTCGACGCGGTCAGGCGCGACTTCGCTACGGCCCCATAGATGATGTCGAGGGACTGCGTCGGTAAACGTGCCGTCACTGACATCGGTTCGACGGTTGCTCCAGTGTCAGGCGGGACGTCATGAAGTCGATGAACGCCCGCAACCGCGCTGTGACCTGGCGACTGGCTGGCCACAATACGCTGAACTGATCGAACGCGTGGATATGCTGTTCCAGCAACGACACGAGCCGACCGTCGAAGATTTCCTGCCGTATCGAGAACGGCGGCAGGCAGGCGATGCCGTGTCCAGCGATCGCCAAGTGGATCAGGGGATCGACCACGTTGGCGCTCATCGTTTCCGGTATGACCGATGCAGCCCCGGCGAGGGGCCAGGGGCGGAGCTTGCCTGTACTGGGTGAGCGTTGTCGCAGACAGCGGTGGGCTGCCAGATCCTGCGGCGACGCCGGGCTGCCGTACTCGGCCAGATAGGCGGGGGCGGCAACTAGCAGTAGCCGGAAGCGCCCGGCGTTGCGGCTCATCAGCCGGCTATCCGTGGGGTATCCCGTCCGCACTACGGCGTCGAAGCCTTCATCGATTACGTCGACCAGCCGATCGCTGAAGTCCAGATCGAGCTGGACCTCGGGATATGCGGCCATGAAGTCGGCCAATACCGGCGCAAGGAACATCGCAACCAGCGGCAGGCTGACGCGGAGCCTGCCCCGCGGTGTAGGATGAGTCTGGCCCAATTCCGCGCGTGCCGCTTCCATCTCGGCCAGGATGCGGCGGCATCGCTCGAGGAACATGCGCCCTTCCTCGGTCAGCGCCATCTTGCGGGTATTCCGGTGGAACAGGCGCGTCTGCAATTGCTCCTCCAGCCGCACGACCGCCTTGCCGACGGCAGATGCGGTCAGTCCCAATTGACGGCCGGCGGCGACGAAGCTGCCGGTCTCGGCAGCTTGGACGAATGCGGTAAGTGCAACGAACTGATCCATCGAGCCGACATATCGGAACGATGTTCCGCAGTCATCGGAACAGCGGCCCGTTTTTCCCCCTCGCCGACTGGCCTAACTCCGGCTCTCCAGGCACGATCAGGAGCGCGAAATGGCCGCCACGTTTACACATTCACCCACGCCGACGACGTTCATCGTCAATGTCATCCACACCCATCGCGGCAAGCCGGACGAGGCGTTCCGTATCATCCAGGACGTCGTCCACGATGTTGCCGAGCGGAAGCCTGGGCTTCTCTGGAGCAACCTTGCCAAAAGCACCGATGGCCTGACCGTCGTGAACGTCGAAGCCATTTCCGACCCCGGCGATGTCGCGCTGTTTTTCTCGGACTCCGTCTTCGTCGAGAAGTTCGAGCAGCTGAACGCCGTCTCGAGCAGTGAATTTCATACCTATACCGTCGGCGACCTCGTGCTGCCGCCGGTCGCCGCATGACATCCGCATCCGATCGACTGCCGTTGTCAGGGCTGCTTGCCTTGGCCGCCGCGGGGTTCGTCACCATCCTGACAGAGGCGCTTCCCGCCGGTCTGCTGCCGCAGATCGGGCGCAGCTTCAGCGTGAGCGAGGCGCTGGCCGGGCAGTGGGTCAGCGTTTTCGCGCTCGGGTCGCTGCTCGCCGCGATACCGCTGACGGCCGCGACTCGACAATGGCGACGACGCCCGCTGCTGATCGGTGCGATAGCCGGGTTCGCCGTCGCCAATCTGCTGACGGCGATGACGGGCAGCTTCGTCGTGTCGCTCGTCGCACGCTTCGTCGGCGGGGTATCGGCGGGTTTGCTGTGGGCGTTGCTGGCTGGGTATGCCCTCCGCATGGCGCCCGATCGCATGGCCGGACGCGCTATGGCGGTGGCGATGGCCGGCACGCCGCTGGCATTGTCGATCGGAATCCCCGCCGGAACGATGCTCGGCACTCTGGCGGGGTGGCGTACGGCGTTCGTGCTGCTGAGCGCGATTGCCGTAATGCTGGCAGGCTGGATGGCGCTGCGACTGCCGGATTTTCCGGGCGAGGACGCGGTGGACCGCCCCTCGCTGGGGCGTGTCTTCGTGCTACCCGGCGTGCGTCCGGTGTTGCTTCTGACGCTTGCCTTCGTCCTCGCGCACAACATCCTTTACACATATATCGCACCGCTGCTGGCACGGGCCGGCATGCCTGCGCAGATCGACCGCGTGTTGCTCGCCTTCGGTGTGGCCGGGCTGGTGAGCATCGTGCTGACGGGGATGCTGGTCGACCGCCATCTCCGCCTGCTGACCGGCGTCGGCATCGTGCTGTTCGCCAGCGCCGCGATGCTGTTGGCGGCGTCCGTCGGACCTATCGGCGTCTACGTGGCGGCTGCAGCCTGGGGGCTGGGCTTCGGTGGCGCAGCGACCGTGTTGCAGACCGCTTCCGCACGCGCAGCGGGCGCGTCGGCGGATATCGCGCAAGCCATGATCGTCACCGCCTGGAACCTAGCGATCGCCGGCGGTGCGGTTGTCGGCGGGTATTTGCTAGACGGGTTTGGCGCGGGCGCATTGCCATGGGCAGCGTTGCTGTTGCTTGCGGTGGCGCGGGTAACTGCCCTGCAGCCCCATCAAGACAGCACGCCCTTGCCGTAGTGGTCACGCTGTAGCAGACCATCGACATGCGACTCCTGTCCAATCTCCTTTTTGCCTTGTCGGCCTTTGTCAGCGGCTGTGCGATCCTGTTCTACGTTTACCTGTCAAATTTGGCATGTGGATATTCGCCAGGTGCCTCAAGCTGTCATGCTTGGCCTTGGGATCTTGGCAGCGATGACAGGTTCTGGTTGGTAAAGATGCCGGTAGGTATCGTGATTGTCCTCATAGTTGGTGGCTTATTGTTCCGCCGTAAGGCGACGCTGAGGGGAATGCGACAGTCCAGCTGAGGATGTACTTCGTCGCGTAAGATTATCGCTGCCCCGGCGGTTTGAGGCCGTGCGCGTGGGACTATTCTGTGCCCGTTACGTTTCCCGAAGTTTGATCCCTTTTAAGAAAGGCCGCAGCGTCATGCGACGTCTGCTAACGCCATCTGCCTTCCCAATAGCGGACGGGCCGTTTTCCTCCCCACAGCGGCCCAACTGCGGACGCTGACGCATCAAATTTGCGGATTGAGAACTGGCGTAGCTTTCGTGCGCAAAGCCTGACATCGTTATAGGATGAGAATCAGGTTAGCGCAGTTGCGGTGGACCTTTGCCGCATGCGCCCTTGTTATCACATCGTGCGGATCCAAGGGCTTGCAGCGAGAAGATCAGTTCGCTTGGGCGATGGAAACGGGAGCCGGTTCAACGTCACCGCCAGTCGTCCGGATACGGCTATTCGATACACAAGGCGGCTCCGGTTCTATCCGCTGCGTGCTCAGCGACGAGTTGATCCATGCAATCATGCTAGAGAACCGCATACCGCTGACCAAAGAAGGTTACGATAGGGCAATTTCTATTGCGCTTGCCTCCCGTGACCATAGCTTCCGCTTCGATCAGCCCGCGGCTCGCAACGTGATTACAGCGACACACGGCATGACCGATGCCGGGCTGTCCAAGGCCTGCAGAATGATTGAGCAAGGCAAGTCGGCGCTCTGGGCGGACATGCAGGCGCGGGTCGTCGAAGGACCGCACTTTCCGCGTGGGACCGAACGCAGATAGGCGGCGGTTATTTCTGCGGGAACTCCGCGAAAACCGGCCAGTCCGCTTTGCTTCCCGTCAAGACATTCTAGAGTGGATAGCCGGGCGTCAAAGTTGGTCGTATCGCAAAGGTGAACCAGCGTCCGAAGTTGGGCAGCGGGGATAGTGACGTGAATATCCGCTTCTAGGTCCAAACGTAAGGCTATCGCCTGCCATGCTCTTGACCGAGTGTCGCAAATGCAATGATGCCTGCCGTTACCGCGAACGTTCTGTCAGCAGGGCTGCGGTATGGAACGCACTAGTCAACTGTACTACCGATGCGGCGACAACGGCACGCGCCAGCACCGTTGCGATCAAGCCGCGGGTTCGTGGGATAGCGCTGTTGAACCCCGATGCGGTGCCGATCACGATCGAGAAGGGGAGCAACGCGAAACCCGCCTGGGTCGGTGTGTATCCGCCGCCGACGATCAACCGATACGGCAGCAACACCAGCAATCCGCCCAGCGCGCCGTACAGCAGCAGCGTCAGCAAGGTCGGCCAGACGAGCGGCGTGACGCGAACAGCGTCAGCGGCATCATCGCGCTGTCGCCTAAACGGTGGTTCTGGATGCCACCATCGTCGCGGCGATCGCCCTGCCGGGATAGCGAACAGCTATGGTCCGTAGGGTCCCTGAATGAGAGTGGTCGCCAGATCCCGGCAGTGGTGCATTCATGATCCGGCTCGACGGAAACAGCATGTCTCGTGGTCGTTCACGAGACCGCAGGGCTGCATCGAGGCGTAGACGATGACGGGGCCGACGAACTTGAACCCGCGCTGCTTGAGCGCCGCGGATAGGGCTTCGGAGGCAGGCGAGCGGGTCAGCGCCTTGGCACCGTCGCCGATCACCGGCGTACCATCGACGAAACTCCAGACGAAGCCACCGAAATCCTCGCCGGTGTCGCGCATCGCGAGATAGGCGCGGGCATTGCCGATCGTCGCCGCGATCTTGGCGCGGGAGCGGACGATACCGGCGTTGCCGAGCATCGTCGCGATGTCCGGCTCGCCGAACCGCGCGACGATGTCCGGATCGAAGTCTGCGAAAGCAGCCCGGAATGCGTCGCGTTTGCGCAGGATCGTGATCCAGGCCAGCCCGGCCTGAAATCCGTCGAGCATCAGCTTTTCCCACAGCGCGCGCGGGTCGCGTTCGGGCACGCCCCATTCGGCGTCGTGATACGCCGCAAGCAACGGGTCGCTCTGCGCTCATCGGCAGCGGGATAGCTCGGCGCGAGTCATGGCAGGCATTGTCCGGTCTTTGCTGTCGATCTGCATGATGCTCGGGACGATGCTCGCTCGGTTCCGACGTGTCGATGCCGTTCGCCATCGGCGGCGCGGATCAGGTCTCGATGACGTTCAGCAGTTCGGTGTTGATCCGGTCGAAGCTGGCCGATTGCTATCCTCGCCTTTCAGGCCGTCCATGCAGCTGATCGGCTGCCGCGCGCTGCCGCCCAACTGGATGAACGAGTTGCCGAAGGTGGGATGCAGGGAAGGGCGGTTTAAGTGTCTGCGAGTGGGTCTCGGTGCGCGGAAGTAGTAGATCAGCCGGCGACGATAAGGGGGGCACCGCCGCCAGAAGAGATATGGGCGAGACGTCGGTGCGCACCACCAACGTCTGCCCGGGTACCACAAAGCTCACAGCCTATCTCGGATCAGGCATAGTACACCGTTGCCTCCCAAACGGGAGGGCAAGAGCTATTCATGCTAAGGCTGAATGAACGTCCAGAGGTGGGAAGGGTGCTGCCGCCCCGAATGTCTGGAAGTGGGGCCGCATTGAGACTGCCGCTAAGGATCGAGCGCTGAAACTATGATCGCGGGCACCCGTGGGCACGAGGCAAAAGCCTTGCGTGCAAGAGGCGACGGAATCGCCTCTGCGGTAATTCAGCGACCCGCAAAATACCGCGCGAGCGGGTCGATCATGTCCTCGGGAATGCGGCGGGCGATGACCGGCATCGTCGATTGCGACTTCCGCGCATCCACCACCGTCTCGTCGCCGCGCCAGTTGCGGAGGCGTTGCGCGATGTAGCTAGCGCGCTGGCCGGCGAGTACGGGGTAGGGCTTGCCGGGAGCGTGGCAGCTCGCGCAGGCGGGAAGCTGGACCTTCGGCAAACCCTCGCGATCGATCCTGTGAGCCGCGGTAGATCCCAACGGTGTGACGCCGCCGATACCCGGCATGGCGGCGAAGTGGTTGGCCAGCCGGCTCATTTCTTCCGGCGTCAGCGTCGCAGCGGCGTTCGCCATCACCGCGCTCTGCCGCTTTCCAGTCGCATAGGCCTCCAGCGCCGCGCGGAGATACGCGGGACTCTGGCCGCCGAGCACGGGCATGTCGGGCTGGCCGAGCCCCCGGCCGTCGGCACCGTGACAGCCTGCGCAGGTGGCGATCTTGGCATCGGTGACGCCCGGCACTTCGGTCAGCGAGCGATAGGTCGCGGGCGACATCTCCGGCAGCAGGCGGACGAAGGCGACCATGCGGCGGACTTCGTCGTCGCGGTCCTTGGCGGCCCAGCCGGGCATGCCGGTGTATTTGACGCCGTGCTTGAGGATCCAGAAGATCTGCTTGTCGGTCCACTCGCGTGCGTTGATCGACAGGTTCGGGGCGGGCGGCGTCGCGGCCTGCATGACGGGGAGCGGGCGGACGCCAGGCGCGCCGTGGCACGAGGCACAGCTAGCCTTGAACAGGCCGGCGGCGCTGATGAGCCCCTCGTTCGCCTTGGGATCGTCGGGCGCTGTGAAGGCAGCGTAGGTGCGGACCGAGTTGCGCATCGTCCAGTGGAGGAACCAGTCGGTGATCTTCCAATGGCCCGACGATGCGGCGATGTTGAACACGCCGGACCAGGCAAACAACAGCCCGGCCAATGCCAGTCCGACAATGGCGGCGGCGGCGCGCGCCCAGGTAATCCGGATCGTCATGCGGTCGCGCTCCGTGTCTTCAACAGTCCGCCGAGCATCGCGAGCCCGCCGATGAAATAGCTCGCCGCGCCGACCATCAGCATGACGACGCCGCCGATTTGCTGGTCTTCGAGTGCGTCGAAGCCGTGTGCTGCCGGGTGCATCGCCATCATTGTGTAAAGGGGGCGCGGCGCGAGGCCGATCAGCGCGCCGAGCAATGTCATGTGCATCGAGGTGAGTAGTAACGCCGCAACGCCCGAGGCGCGGCGGTCGGTTGCGCCGCCGATGCGTGTGCCAAGCACCGCGCTCCAGAGAAGGACGCCGGCGATGAGGAAGCTCGCTTGTTCGATGAGCAGCGCGAGCGGCTGCATGTCGACGCGGAGCCTCAGCGCGGGGAGGTGCCAGAGCCAGACGATAACGAGTTCGACGAGCGACATTGCGAGCGGGGTGACGACTGCGGGCCAGCGTTCGGCTGGGTCGAAGCGGCTCCCGGCGACCCCGTAGGCGAGGAACGGCGCGGCGACGGCGACCGCTATCATGTGACCCGCCATGTGGCCGACCATCCCTAGCGGTGCTGCGGCGAAGGCCCAGCCGAGCGGGACTAGCACGGCGCCCAGTGCGAGGCTCGCGCGTCTCATCGGCAATCGCCGAACATGATGACGGGCAAGGCCGTGAAGATCACCGCGACGAAGCTCAACCCTGCCAGCAACCGCGTCGACAGCGCGAGGAAGCGGAGGCGGTCGATCGCGGTGCCCTGTTCGTGCGGTGCCGGATCGCCCGGTGTCTCCGACTGGACGCGCGCGATATAGCCCGCCGCGACGATCCCCAGCAGCGCGACGATCGTCGCGATCAGCGTCGCCAGCGGGAAGCCGGTCAACGCCGTCCCCGGGGTCGAGGATTTCGCGCAGGTCACTGCCACCCACAGGTAACAGAACAGGAAATGCACGGCCCAGATCGTCGGCGGGACGATCAGCGTCCACAGCGTCACCTTCAGGTCGCGGACCCAATGTTTCTTCATGCGACACCCGGGAACAGGCCGATCGTGCAGAACGTCACGATGCCCGTCAGCGCGAGGAAGTGATGGTACACGGTGATGTTGCGCAGGTCGGCGTCATAGACCGGCGTAATCTTGCCTGCGAGGCTGCGCGCGAGCGTGTAGGCCTGCATGATCACCCCGATCGCGGCGTGGACCGCGGTCCAGATCGCCAGCGTCCAGACGATCGCGGGATAGACGTGGAGTTCGGGATCGAGCCCCGAATACCACGGCCCGGCAAGCCCGGCGAAGAGGCTCGCCAGCGTCGCGACGATCCCGACCACCAGTAGCGCACGGCCGGCACCGACGTTGCCGCGACGATGCACCTCGCGCGCACCGACGGTCGCGGCCCAGCCGGTCAGCGTCAGCGCCAGCGCGACCATCGGCCAGAACACGCCCGGTCCGTTCAGCCCGCCTCCGCTCGGCGGGAAGTCGTTGTGGATCGTCCAGAAGAAGAAATAGCCGAACACGAGGCCGGAGAACGCGGTGGCGTCCGCCATCATCGTGATGAACATCGCCCACCAGCCCGGCGCCGATGGCCCCGACGTATAGAGCGGCACTTCGATCCCGTGGCCGATATGCTTGGTCGGCTTTTCGGGGATCTCGGCGGTGCCGGTCCACAGCCACCACAGCACGCAGGCGAGCGTCGCCACGCCGCTGACCGCCGACCAGATGTAGAGGTGGTAGGTCGTCAGGATGAATACGCCCGCGAGCGCGACCGCGGTCATCATCGGCTTCACGCTCGGCGTACCGAGGCGGATCACCTGCACCGGACGCGCGTCGAGCACGGTCGTGATGATCGACTCGCGCCGCATCTCCTCCGCGTCGGGCAGGAAGAAGCGCCCCTCGTCGACCTTCTGGACGAAGTTCTTCTGGTCCCAGATCGGATAGCGGCTCTCGATCAGCGGCACCGAGCGGATACCCCAATCCTCGTCGTCGGGCAGCGCGAGCCATTCGAGCGTGCCGGCGTTCCACGGGTTGCGCGGCGCCTTCGGGCGACGCGGCGACAAAGCGAGGTCGATGCAGACGATCAGCACGCCAAGCGCAAACATGTACGACCCTGCGGTCGAGGCGAGGTTGAGTCCGCCGATGCCGAGTTCCTCCGGATAGGTGAACACGCGCCGCGGCATCCCGAGCAGGCCCGACAGGTGCATCGGGAAGAACGTCAGGTTCATGCCCACGAACATGATCCAGAACGCGATCCGCCCGAGCTTGTCACTCAGCTTCTTGCCCGTCACCAACGGCCAGTAATAATAGAGCCCCGCGAACAGCGGCAGCAGCGTGCCACCGATCAGCACGTAGTGGAGATGCGCGACGATGAAATAGGTGTCGTGCGCCTGCCAGTCGAACGGCGCGACCGCGACCATCACGCCGGTCAGCCCGCCGATCACGAACACCGCGAGGCTCCCGCTCGCGTACAGAAGCGGCGTCGATTTCTTGACGTTGCCCGCCCAGAGCGTCGCGATGAACACGAAGATCTGGACGCCGGTCGGAATCGCCACCGCTTCCGACGCCGCCGCGAAGAAGGCGAGGCTGATCTTTGGGAGCCCGGTCGTGAACATGTGGTGGACCCACAGCCCGAAGCTCAGGAACGCCGTCCCGACCGCGGCCAGCACGATCCACGGATAGCCGAGCAGATGGCGTTGCGCGAACGTCGGGATCAGCATCGCGAACAGCGCGATCGACGGCAGGAAGACGATGTAGACTTCCGGGTGGCCGAAGATCCAGAACAGGTGCTGCCAGAGGAGCGGATCGCCGCCCTTCTCCGCGTTGAAGAACGGCCAGTTCAGCAGCCGCTCCATCTCAAACAGCACGTCGCCCGCGATCAGCGGCGGGAACGCGAACAGGATCATCACCGCGACGACCAGGATGTACCAGGCATAGAGCGGCATGAGGTTAAGCCGCATGCCGGGCGGGCGGCATTTCAGCACGCCGACGATCAGCTCTACCGCCGCCGCCACCGACGACACCTCAATGAAGCTCAGCCCCAGCATCCATATGTCGGCGCCGAGTCCGCTCAAATCGGTCCGCGTCGTCAGCGGCGGGTACATGAACCAGCCGCCATCGGGCGCCGCGTCGAAGAAGATCGAGCCCGACACGAACACGCCGCCGATCAGGAAGCTCCAATATCCGAATCCCGACAGCCGCGGAAACGGCAGGTCGCGCGCGCCGAGCAGCTGCGGCAACAGGATGATCGACACCGCCTCGAACATCGGCACCGCGAACAGGAACATCATCATCGAACCGTGCAGCGTGAACAGCTGGTTGAACGTGTTCGCCGTGACGAGGTCGTTGTTCGGTACCGCGAGTTGCGTGCGCATGATCAGCGCCAGCACGCCCGCGAACAGCATGAAGCCGAACGCGGTCAGCGTGTACCACACGCCGATCCGGTTGTTGTTGACGTCGGTCCAGCGGAAGAACCAGCCCGAGGGCGGCTTCCACACTTCGCGCAGCCGATCCTCTTGGCCCTTGCGGACCGCGGGATCGTTCTGGTCGGGCGCGATATATTGGGTGCTCTCGGTGGTCATTTGAGCCCCTGAAGGTAGCTTGCGATCTGGTCGGCTTCGGCGGCCGACATCTGCGGGAAAGCGGGCATCCGCACGCCGGGCTTGGTCTTGCCCGGGTCGCGGACGAAGCCGGCGATATTGGCGTGGGTCATCGGCAGCACGCCCGCGGCGAGCGTCGGGCGCGAGCCGAAGTGCGTCAGGTCGGGGCCGATCTTTGCGACCGGACCGACGCCGCGGACGCTGTGGCAACCGCTACAACCGTAACTCGCGAACAGACGTGCGCCCGGCGAGGCGGTTACGACAGCGGGCTTGCGCTGCTCGGCGAGCCAGCGCTCGAATGCAGCGGGCTCCATCGCGATCACGTCGAACGCCATCAGCGCGTGGCCGAGCCCACAGAACTCCGCGCAGACGCCGCGGTACGTCCCCGCCTTGGTTGCGCGGACGACTAGGCGGTTGGTGCGGCCGGGGATCATGTCCATCTTGCCGGCGAGTCCCGGCACCCAGAAGCTGTGGATGACGTCGGGGCTGCGCAGCGACAGTTCGACCGTGCGACCGACGGGGAGGCGAAGTTCGTTCGCGGTCTCGACCACCGAACCGCCCGGCGGCGCATAGCGGACGCGCCACCAAAATTGCTCGCCCTCGACCCGCATGCGCAGGTCGCCGTTGGCCACCTCGCGCGGCCGCATCGCAGGAAGGGCGTAAAGCAGCAGGCCCAGCAGCAGGATCGAAGGCCCGATGCCGCCGAGCCACAGCACCAGCTTCATCCCGCCCTTGTGCGTCAGCCGACCTTCTGGCGCGCGCATCGCGTGGCGCATCAGCAACGCGAGCCCGCCAGCGAGAATGATCGCGCCGATGACCAGAACGATGGTGATCGAGAGGACCTTGTCCGCCTCCTCGCCGAACGGCGCGAGCGTCGACTGGTGCCGGTTGCACGCCGCCAACAGCGGAAGGCACGCGCCCACGGAAAGAAAAATAGCCTTCCGCATCATCACCTTGCCACCCTTGCGAAGCGCGTCCCTAACCCGGCTGGCGGGGGCGCGTAAACCCAAAATGACAGAAATTTCATGTAGGCCTGTCAACCATAACAGGCGCGTAGGCAGGTCTAATTCCTACGTTCGGCTCGTACCGCTGGAGGAACCGAGCTGGAGATCGATTGGGGATTGGCCGCATTCGGTGTGCTAGCGGATCGTGCATGAACTATCTCATGCTAGCGATCGCGATCGTCTCCGAGGTTTGTGCCACGACGGCAATGAAGCAGTCGAATGGTTTTACCCGCATGCCTTGGACGGTTGTCACCGTCATCGGCTACGGTATTGCCTTCTACTGCCTGTCGCTGACCCTTCGAACGATACCGACAGGCATTGCATACGCTATCTGGTCAGGTGCCGGCATCGTCCTGATTTCGGCGGCTGCATGGGCATTCCAGGGTCAAAAGCTCGATGCTGCTGCTGTATTTGGCATGGGCCTGATCATTGCCGGCGTCATTGTCATGAACGTGTTCTCGAACGCTTCGAGCCATTGAACAGACGGGGTATTTCCTCGTTTTAAGCCCGTCAGGTCGTTGATCCGGCCGCTGAAAGCTTTCGTCCACCCAAATGCACAAACGGCTGAAGCTGGGGAGCGGCGAAGGGTGCTCGAATGGCCGGGTATCGGGCGTTTAACGGGGGCGAGCGTACAGCCGCACGGCATCAGCAGAGGGCTATGTTCGAATGCCATGGTGCAACGACGCTGTCCCCGTCGTGTAAGAATACCGGGCTAGGCGGCGCAACATGGCTTCTGGAGCATGTGTTGAGCTGGCTGCGTGACATCGATCGCTGGTTTCTCGCCGAGGTGCTGCCGCATGCGGCGGCCTATCGCGCGAAGGCGGCGTATCTGTGCGGCCGCGACAACGCCGAGGATCTGGTCCAGGATGCCTATGCGCGGATACTGAAGACGCCGGATTATCGCGCGATCGTCACGCCGCGCGGCTTCGTCCTGACGATCGTGCATAATCTTGCGCTCGAACGGTTGCGACGGGCGAACGTGGTGCGGATCGACGCGTTCGCTTCGCTCGATCTCCTGGGAGTCGCGGACCCGGCACCCGATGCGTTTGCCGTCGCGTCGGGACGATCCGAGTTGCAACGCCTGCTCGACCTGATCGACGCGCTGCCCGCGCAATGCTCGCGCGTCCTGCGCATGCGGAAGGTCGAGGGGATGCCGCCGGGTGACATCGCCGAAGCGCTTTGCATATCGGTCTCGACCGTGGAAAAGCATATCGCTAAGGGGCTGGCGCTCATCACGAGAGCCCGGCGCGATAGAGAAGCGCAGGCGGAGGAAGCGTGCCAGGCCGTTCCGACATTCCGCAGCGTCATGCCGACCTGACCGACGAGGCTGCCGGCTGGCTGGCCGCGCTCGACGCGGGATCGGCGGATTTCGCGGCATTCGAGGCGTGGCGCGACGCCGATATCCGCCATGCCGTGGCTTTTGCGGAGGTCGCCGGGACGTGGCGCGATCTCGATGGCCTGCGCGGCACACGGGGCGAGACGAGGGCTTCGCCTGAAGCGCAGCCCCTGCCGAAAACCGTCGCGCGGCCGAACCGGCGCCAGCTCCTGCGTGCTGCCAGCTCGATCGTCGGTGTCGCGGCGGTCGGCGGGGGCATCGCCTACCGCGCTGCGGCGCGCGACATGGCGGAGACGCGGGTCGGTCAGCGGATGGCGGTCGCGGTGACGCCCGGCATCTCGCTCGACCTGAACACCGATAGCCGCGTCTACTGGCGCGACGGAACGCCTGCACGGCTCTGGCTCGATCGCGGTGAGATCGCACTGCGGCTGGCAGCCGACCACCGCCTGCAGTTGCTGACGCCGGGGGGGCAGTTCCAGCTCGATCCCGGTGCGTACAACGTCCGGCTGCGCGGTGCGGGGTGCGAGCTGGCGGTGCTGGCGGGCGGTATTGCCGATGGATCGACGCTGCGCATCGGTTCGGGCGAAGTCGCGCTCGTCACGGCGGGGCAGGTCAGTGTCCAGGCGCGTGAGGATATCGGCGGGGTCACCGCGTGGCAGCACGACACGCTGGTGCTCAACGGCGAAAGCCTCGACTATGCGGTCGCGGAAATGAACCGGTACCTGCCGAACAAGATCGTGATCGGCGACCCCGCGTTGTCGCGCCTCCGGGTGGGCGGCAGTTTCGCGACCACCAGGCCGGCAGAATTCCTGCGCGCGCTGCGTAGTTCGTTCGGCATCCGCGCGACCGCAGGCCGGGCCGGAGGGATAGTCCTGACCCGCGCGTAAAGTTTATTGTCGCGGTCGATGGCGGTTTGTCCGCGCTCATCCATCCCTGCTCCGACACACGGTGCGATGCGGGGATTTCATGTTCAAGTTTCTGACGACGACGGCCATCATGGCGGTGGTGGCGATTCCCGTTGCCGCCAGTGCGCAAACGCAGGCGGCAAGCGTCGCGTTCGACATCAAGGCCTCCGACACCGCGACCGCGCTCAACGCGTTCGCCCGGCAGGCCGGCGTGCATGTCAGCTTTCCCTACGATGCCGTCGCCAATCGGCGTGCGGCAGCGCTGCGCGGTCGGTTTACGCGCGGCGAGGCGCTGCGCCGTCTGATCGCGGGGCAGGGGCTGACGATCGCCGAGGAAACCCCCTCGATGATATCGCTGAAGGTCACCCCGGTCGAAACGCCGCGGGACTCCACCGATGCTGCGATCACCAGTGCGCCCGGGCAGGATATCGTCGTGCTCGGCCAAGGTCAGTCCCGCCAGGTCCAGACGGTTTCGGCCAAGGCGATGGCGAAGCTGACCGGCGGCTCGTCGCCGTTGCGCTCGCTCGGCAGGTTGCCCGGTGTGAACTTCGACTCGTCCGACGCGCACGGCACGTATGAGGCGGCGACCCAGCTCTCGATCCGCGGCTTCCTCACCGACCAGATGGGCTTCACGCTCGACGGCGTGCCGCTCGGCAACATGCAGTACCGCAACAACAACGGCCTTTCGATCAACCGTGCGCTGCTCAGCGAGAACAACGGCGCCGCGACGCTCTCGCAAGGCAGCGGCGCGCTTGGCACAGCCTCGACCAGCAACATCGGCGGCACCGTCGATTTCACCTCGATCGACCCCACCGACAAACTCGGCATCGATCTCGAGCAAAGCTACGGCAGCGCCAATTCGTGGCGCTCGTTTGCTCGCGTCAACAGCGGCGAGCTGCCCTGGGGCGGGCGGCTGGCGGTGTCCTACGCGCATGACCGTCAGGGCAAATGGCGTGGCTGGGGCAAGCAGGTACAGGACCAGATCAATGCGAAATACGTCCAGCCGCTCGGCGACGCGGTCAAGTCGACCACGTTCCTCAACCTGATCGACCGGCGCGAGGACGATTACAACGACGTCTCGCTCGCCCGCCTCCGGACCTATGGCTACAAGTTCGACAACATTCGCGATTTCGCACTGGCCGAGCAGCTCGCCACGATCGTCCAGAATGGCGGCACCCCGCCGGCCCCGTTCGCGGCCGCCGACGACACGATCTACCAGGGCGGCGGCGTGCGGCGCGATCTGCTGGCGTACGAGAAGCTCGACTATGCGCTCGGGGCCCAGCTGAGCGGTTTCACGACCGGCTACATCCATCTCGACAAGGGTATCGGCACCTATGCGAGCCCCTATGACCCGACACCCGCCGCGTTCGGCGGCTCGCCCGTCTCGGTGTCCGCGCTCCGCTACGCGATCAATCGGAAAGGCGTGATCTCGCGGCTCAAATTCGCCGCCGGCGATCACAAGATCGAGGGGGGCATCTGGTACGAGCGCAATGCCTTCGATCAGGGTTCGTATCTCTACGGCCTGCAAAAGGGCGTCGCGCCGAGCGAGTTCCAGCAATTCTACACCAATCCGTTCAAGACCAATTTCTACAACGAATACGTCACGAACACCGTCCAGCTCGACATCAGCGACACGTGGCAGGCGACCGACGCGCTGCGGCTCAACGCGGGCGTGAAGGGCGTGGTCTCGACCAACCGCGCGCACAGCGTCGTCAGCACCAAGCCGATCAACGGCTCGATCCAGGCGAAGAACTGGTTCCTGCCCACCGTCGGCGCGCTGTATACGCTGGACGGCAACAACGAGCTGTTCGCGGATTATACCCGCAACATGGCGGCGTTCGTCGCGTCGACCTCGAGCGGCCCGTTCTCAAGCAGTTCGCAGGCCGGGTTCGATTTCATCCGAAGCGACCTGAAGCCCGAGATGACCAACACGTTAGAGGCCGGTTATCGTTTCCACGATCGCGACCTGCAGCTCTCACTGACCGGCTATTACGTGAAGTTCTCCAACCGCCTGCTCGCCTCGTCAATCAGCGCGACCATCGTCGGCAACCAGAACGTGCTCCAGAACGTCGGCGGCGTCTCGTCGAGGGGCGCTGAAGCGGCCGCCAACTGGAAGTTCGCGCGCGGCTGGTCGCTCTACGGCAGCTACGCCTATAACGACGCGACCTATGACGACGATGTCCAGCCGCTAGGCGGCGCGGTGGTCGCCACCAAGGGCAAGCAGGTCGTGGCTTCACCCAAAAATGTCGGCACTGCCGAGCTCAACTACGACGACGGCACGATCTGGGGCGGGGTCAGCGCGCATTATCGCAGCGCCCGCTATTACAGCTATCTCAATGACGCAAAGCTGCCCGGCGCGGTCAACGTCAACCTTTCGGCAGGCTATCGGTTCAGCCGCATGTTCGACGTCCAATTCAACCTGACGAACGTGTTCGACAAGAAATACATCGCCTCGACCGGGACCGCCGGCTTCGTCACCTCGGATCCGAACGGCACCTACACGACGCTGCAAACCGCCGCCCCGCGCCAAGTGTTCGGCACCGTTCGCGTCCACTTTTGAACGTCGCCGCGTATCGGGAATTCCCCCTCTTCCTCCTGTCGACAGGTGCCCCATGGAACGCCGCAATCTCCTGAAGCTCGCGCTTGGCGCGCCGCTCGTCCCCTTGGCAGCGCGGGCCGCAGCGACCGAGCCGGTACGCGGCGGCGGCGACAGCTTCAGCTTCGCGTTCGTGGGCGATTGTCACATCCGGCCGGAACTGGGCGCGGATCGCGCCTGCGCGCGGTGCTTCGAACAGATCTCCGCGTCGCCCGTCGATTTCGTGATCCAGGGCGGCGACCATGTCGAGGATGCGCTCAAAACCGGGCGGGAGCGTGCAACGCTGCTGATGGATATCTATCAGCGCACCGAACGCGCGCATCTGCGCAAGCCCGTGCATCACGTCATCGGCAACCACGACTGCTTGGGTGTCTTCCCCAAGAGCGGTGTCGATCCGTCGGCGCCCGATTACGGCAAGCAATTCTACATCGATCGGTTCGGGCCGCGCTATTACGCGTTCGATCACAAGGGCGTGCATTTCGTCGTGCTGGACTCGATCGGCCTGACCGCCGACCGCAATTACGAAGGCCGCGTCGACGCCCCTCAGTTGGCATGGCTGCGCGCCGATCTCGCCGCGCAACCCAAAGGCACGCGGATGATCGTGGTAACGCACATCCCGCTCGTCACCGCGATGCGATGCTACGAGCCCGAATCCTGGCTCGACACCCCGCACAACTGGACGTTCGTCGTCAACGGCCGGGAAGTGCTGCGCATCATGCGCGACTATGATGTATTGGCGGTGCTCCAGGCACATAGTCATGTCTGCGAGCGGATCGAGCTCGACGGGATCTCGTTCATCACGACCGGCGCGGTTGCCGGCGCCGACTGGCACGGATCGTTTCTCGGCACACCGGAGGGCTATACCGAAATCACGATTGCCGGCCGCAAGGTGGAGAGCCGGTACAGGACCTATGGCTTCACCAGTGTCGATCGACAGGACGTGCCGATCTGAGTCGACCGTGCGAAAGGCTACGCGGACTGGGGCCGGCCGTAAGCCGTAGGGCAGGGTGCGTCCGCCATAACCGGACGCTTGGGTTGGTGTCGCACCAGTCGTCAGCGTGATCGACCGTCAGCGTGATCGACGGAGAAGGCGTATTCAGTCGAGGCCGGCCTTGTCCGGCGTCCAGTAATTTCGCGCGACGATCCTGTTCGAAGGCACGCCCAGGGAGGCGAGCCTGTGCCGCAAGCGCTGCACGGTGCTGGCTTTGCCGGCCAGAGCGAATGTGCATTCCGCTGCGAGCGCGGGCAGGCCTTGCTCGATACGGGTGATATGACCGTCATCGGGTTCGCGCGTGATCAGCTCGAAACCATGGAGCGCTAAATCGTCGAGAACCGTGCGGCAGGCATCGATGTCATCGACCTCGAAGCCACCGACGAACCACGCCATGGGATCGCGTCGTACCAGCGTCGTCGATTTAGTCGATGCTCAGGCTGCTGCCGACCCGCCGCGCTCTGAAATCATTTCCGCAGCGACCTGGGATGCTTCCTCGTGTGACGACACCAGCTTCAAAGGATAGCCCCAGAACTTGGCGAAGGCCACGCCGAAGGGTTTGAAGGCCAATCGCTTGATGGCACTGGGCTCGATCACGATCATCGCCAGCACGAGCGAACGAAGCTCCGCCTTGTGCTTCTTCATCCACAGCGAGGTGCGTTTCTTCTCTTCCTGACTATGTTCATGCTCCTCGTTTGGAGCCGAGTCGGTCAGGATCACGAACGGCGTGCCGCGCTTCAGATTCGCCTCGAACGCCTCGAAGTCCTTGTCGTGGTCGTGATCGGGGCCTTCGTCGTAACTTATCCAGACGAGCGGGAATTTCGTGCTGTCGAAAGGCATGTTTCGTCTCCTTGCAATGCTTTCAATGTAGGCGGATGTGCCGCCACGACATGACCAGCGCGACTGCGGCGGGGAGCGTGACGGCGAGCAGTTCCAAGGCAACGAGATGGCCGCCGTCGCGGAGGCCATCCGATACGCCGCCAAGCGTACTCATGGCGGAAACACCACCACCGATGACGAGCATCGCCCAGTCGGTTCCGCGCTTTCCGGCAAGCGCCAGCACTGGAGGGACGACCCAGGCACCGTAGAAAATGGATACTGCCCACAATGCGGTGGGGCCGAACGTGATGGCCTTCATCGTTCCGCCGCTGCCGACATAGCCGTTCAGGTAGGAGAAGCATTGGATCGTGACGAAGAGTGCGGCGCCGACCGCCGGGACGAGCCACGCAAGTGCGAGTTCAACTGGCTGCTTTCTGATCACGTCGACATTCCCATCCGGAGGCATTTGGTGGGCTGCTGAATGTTGCCCTTCTCGAAGAGGAGCGCGATCGTGATCGCCGCTTCTCCCGTCCGTTCGAACGGCATATGGCGATTAACAGATGGCGTCATTGCGCAATCCGGCCATGATATGTTTCGATCCGGCCGAACCCTCAGATTGCCGAGTCTCTTGATGCATATCGATGTCCGCAGTGACTGGCTTTCCTATGTCGATCAGGTTCCTCGGGCCCTTGTCGCGGCCAACACCGTCACCAGTCTCGATGCCCTTGAGCAATCGTCCCGGCACCAGCATCAGAAAGCGCAGCTGCTCCTGACTGTTAGGGGCGTCATCAATTGCGAGGTGGAAGACGCCGTCTGGATCGTGCCACCACAATGCGCCGTGTGGATTCCCGGCGGGCTGCCCCACACTGCTTTCGGCTCGGGCGAAGTGGAGTGCATATCCCTTTTCATCGAGCCACCTGCCGCTCTGGCCCTGCCGAGCAAATGCTGCACGATCACCGTATCGCCGTTGCTGCGTCATTTGCTGATGCGGGCGAATGAACTGGCCGAGCGCTATGATGTCGATGGTCCAGACGGCCGGATCGTGTCGGTTATTCTCGATGGGCTGCCGCCCCGGTCGAGGACCTCCGCCTCCCGATTCCCAGCGATCCGCGCCTGAGGAAACTCACCGATCTGTTGATCGCGGCGCCGGCGGATCATGCCTCCGTCGCACAATGGGCCTCGCGGATCGCACTCAGCGAGCGCAGTCTGAGCCGTATGCTGGCGGAAGAGGTAGGCATGAGTTTCGGCCGCTGGCGGCGACAGTTGCATATCGTCCTTGCCTTGCGGCATCTGAGTGCCGGTCAGACGGTCCAGGCCGTCGCAATGGATCTAGGCTATGAAAGCGCCAGCAGCTTCGTGACCATGTTTCGAAAGATGGTCGGCAAGCCACCAAGCCGCTATCTGCTCGAGCGACTTCGGCCTGCACCCCTCGATCATGGCCAACGATAGGCACTGCCGGAGTTTATAGACGATCGCGGTGCAGCCATGCTCCGGCGGATCGCCGTCCGGTATACGCTGCGTACACGCTCAGAAGTTCTTGCTGATCACCGGCCCGGACGCTTGCCCGAGGTCCAATTTCAACGCGGGGCGGCGATCTCCGCGCCGGAAAAGTGGGCTCGATCGCGCAATCGGAACACGAATGAACGGCTGGCTTCGGTGAGAGGCGGGCCCGGCCCGAATGTCGCTTTGTCGATCAGATTGCGGGAACCGGCCAGATCGACGCGAGACATTCATGATGTCCCGCTCTCGCGCCGGATCAGATTGGCGGCTTCGGCCTCTCCCGACTTCTGATCGGTTTCACGCGCCGCGATATCGTCGGCGAGTAACATCAACTGGTGGCCGGTGGTCGACCCATTCGACGCATCTTCCGCAACCCGCAGGCCTGAGCCTTTCGCGATCGCGCGGTCCCAGTCGGTGCGGACCGCGGCCCAATAGTCCTTCGTCTTCGCCCAATACGCGTCCGCAGCCGCTACCGCGAAGTCGGTCGCGGGGGTGTAGGTGTTGATGACGTATTCGTGGACGTACGTGGCGGGTCTGCCGTCCTTGAGGCCGATCTTGGCGTTGTCCTGTTCGTGGACCCAGCCGGCGGGGGTGAGCACGTGGCGATTGCTGCCGACGTAATGGTCATAAGGCGGATTCCGGGTCGCATCGCGGCGCGCGAGCGGCCGGCGCGTCTCGTCGCTGGTCCAGCGAGAGGCGCCGTCGTCGTAGCGCCAGCGACCGATCCCGCCGTATCGCGGGGAATCGTCGGTCTGCCACACCGTCTGCGACCATGCGCCACGTCGTTCCGCCTCGGCGAGCGGACGCAGGGTCCAGCGGCCTGCCGCGGTATAGACGAGCACGCTCTCGGGCTGCCACGTCCAGTCCTGCCGCCAGTGCTTGATCACCATCGTCTTGGCGTTGCCGTCCGTGACGACCAGCAGATGCTGGAGGACGACGTGGTCGGGCGTATCGACGATCGCGCGGACGACCTCGTGCCCGCCGCTGAGCTTGGCGGGGTAGGGCTTGTAGCCCGCGACCAGCGGCGTCGTCTCTCGCATGTCGAACGTCACTTTGAAGGTGCCGGCCATCGCCAGGATCGATGCGTGATCGCGGGCCTGGTCGCCATAGACGGCCTGCGTTTGCGCCGACGCGATCGTCGGCGCGAGGGGGAGCGCAGCCAGCGTCAGCCCGGTCGCGAGAAGAAGGGAGCGGAACATCAAAAGCCTCACAGATTGAGCGAGAAGGAGAGCCCGGCGTTGCGGCCGGGTTGCGAATAGGCGTCGCGCACGACCGAGGTCGAGGTCAGTCCGCGGACGTCGCTCCACCAGAAATACTTCTTGTCGGTGATGTTGAAGATCCCCGCGCGCAGCGTCGCATGATCCATCACGCGCAGCGACGCGGTGGCGTCGAGGATCCAGAACCCCGATGGCGTGAAGCAACTGGTGGCTGCGGTGTTGCAGCTGTTGTTGGTATCGCCAACCTTCTTGCCCGCCGAATGCGTCGCGATGACCTCGGCGCGAAACGGCCCGGCATCGGGCTGGTAAAAGATGCCTGCGACGAGCTTGACGGGTTCGATGCTGTCGAGCGGCTGCGTGCCGGCGACACCGGGCGTCCGCATCGTGCCCTTGGCGTAGGACGCAGCGGCGCGGACGCCGACGCCGATCGGCAGGCGTGCCTCGCCACGTGCTTCGAGGCCCTCGATCTTGACGCGGCCACGATTGATGTACTGGTACACCGCCGGGTCGGCCGCAGTGAAAGCGCCACTCACCTGAACCTGGTCGATGAAGTTGCGGAAGCGGCTGCTGAACGCGGTTCCGCTCAGCGACCAGCCGGTACCGCTCAAGCGGATGCCGCCCTCGACGCTGCTGCTCGTCTCGGGCTTCAGATCGGGATTGGGAACCGAGCGGTAATTCTGCGTGATATTGGCGAAGCCGTTGTTGATCTGGTTCGGCTCGGGCGGCTTGAAGCCTTGCGCGTAGTTGGCGAACAGCCGGACGCCCTCGGTCAGCTTGGCGACCGCACCGATCCGCGGCGTCACCTTCGATCCGCTCTGCTCGCGCGGGACGAAGGTGGTGAACAGCGGATCGTTCTGCGGGTTAAGCTTGTAGTGATCGTAGCGGATCGACGGGAACAGCGTCAGTAGCCCGTCTGCGATGGCAATCTCGTCCTGCGCGAACACGCCGACCAGCGTGTAGTCGGTAGTCGGGAAGGCGCGGGTCGGATAGACCTCGCCCGCAGGCGCGACGGTGCCGTCTCGCACACCCGTCTGGCGGGTGTGCGAGTAGTCGGCGCCATAGGCGAACAGGTGCGTCAACGCCCCGGTCGCGGCGCGGCTCTCGAGTTGCAGCGTGCCGCCGTACACTTCGTTGTCGAAGCGGTTGATGCGCGTGCGGTCGGCGGCGGTGTTGCGGTCCTCCGCCGCAGCCTGAAGCGTGAGGCTCTTCTGGTAATAGCCCGCCGCGCGGATACCGCTGACGATCCCGTCGCCGATATAGCGATAGTCGAGCGTACCGCGATTGCGCTCGGTCGTGTCGTGCGCGCTGAGGCCGATCACCGATGTCGCCGCGAGCGGGGGCTTGGCGATCGCGCTGAGGACGTCGGTGTCGACCACGGACGAGAAATGCTCATAGGTCAGCCGCAACCGGTTGGCATCGTTCGGCGCCCAGACGAGGCGGCCGAGCAGCGCGTTGGACTCGATGTCCTGCGGGTTCGCCGTCGTGCGATCGGTGGTCGCGCTGTCGTTGCTGCCCTTGGTCTCGGTCTCGTGTCCGTCGCGACGGGTATAGGCGACCATCGCCTCGATATCTCCCGTCTTGCCGGCAACGACGAAGCCGTTGGTCCAGCTGTCGTCCGAGGAATCGTAGCTGGAGCGAAGCCCGCCGCCCACGAGCTTGCCATCGGCGAGGAAATCGCGCGGGTCCTTGGTGATGAAACTGACCGCGCCCGCGACACCGTCGCTGCCATAGAGCGCGGAGGCGGGGCCGCGCAGGATCTCGACCGATTTGAGCAGGTCGAGATCGACGTAATCGCCGCGGCCGACCGATTGCGCGCCGAAGCTGAACGCGTCCGGGACGCGGACGCCATCGACGGTGATGAGGACGCGGTTGCCTTCGAGTCCGCGGATGTTGAACCCACTGTCGCGGTCGCGTCCGGTCGAGGATCCGGCGGCGGTGAAGCGCGACGGCGCGCGGCGGACGGTGACGCCCGGCTCGTAGCGCACCAGATCTTTGATGTCGGAGATGAAGCGATCCTGGATCGTCTTCGCGTCGATCACCGACACGGTCGCGGGAACGTCCTCGACCGCCTTTTCAGTACGCGTCGCGGTGACGGTGATCGTCTTGTCCTGACCCTCCGGATCGGCGGCTGGCGCGGTCGTGGCCGACATGTCGGTCGCCGAAGCGCGCGCCGCTTCCGCCAGAATGGGCTCTGCATGGGCAAGGCCGGCGGTGCCGATCATCAGCGCGACCGGCGAGATGCCGGCCAGCAATTTGATCAATGTCATGTTCGTTATCCCCACAGTCTGAAAGCTTGCTAGTGCGAATCATTCTCGTTATCAAGTGGCATCGAAAAGGAGCATCGCGATGACGAAGATCAGGGGAAATTGGCGCACGGCGCGAGCGACCGGGGCGCTCGCCCCCGCCATAGCCACCGTGCTTGCCCTCGTGTCGGGGCCTTCGGCGGCGCACATGCCGTATGTGCTGCCGAGCGTGTTCGACGCGGCAGGGCGTGATCGCGTCACGTTCCAGGCGTCGTTCACCGAGGACGCATTCCGGCCCGAGATCGCGATGAAGGATGCACCGTTCGAGATCACCGGCCCCGACGGAAAGACCGTCAAGCTAGCCACGCCGACGCTGACCACCGACCAGGCGATCGTCGAGGCTGTGCTACCGGCGGACGGTGTGTACCGGCTTTCGTCCGGGCAGCGGATAGGGCGGTTGAGCAAGATGTACCGGACCGGCGATACCTGGACGATCGTCCGCGAAGGCAAATCGCCACCGCCCGGCGCGACATTGGTCGACGTGCGCAGCACGACGCTGGCCGACGCGTATGTGGTGCGGGGCAGGCCGGGCGCGTCGGGTGCTCTCGCGGCGCGCGGCAAGGCGCTGGAAATCCACCCGCTCGGCGATCCGAGCAGCTACGCGCCGGGTGCGGCGGCCGCGTTCGAAATCCTGTACGAGGGCAAGCCGCTCGCCGGCGAACCCGTGACGCTGTTCCGCGAGGCGGGGTTCTATGACGGCCGCAAGCAGGTCGCGGTGGTGAACAGCGACAAGGCCGGGAAGGTGACGCTGATCCCGTCCGATGCCGGGCGGTATCTGATCCTGGTGCGGCACCGCGCAGCTACGCCGGGCGCGGCGGATGCGTACTCGAGCTTCACCGTGACGCTGGCGTTCGAGGCAATCTGAGGCGACGTCGCTGTCTCCGTATCCTCCCCCTGGCGGAGGATTACAGCGTGCTGCTAATTCTCGTCGGTGATCGACATCACCCGGTTCTGCAGCGTCTTGGCCTTGGTCCGCTGCAAGGGGTTGGGAACGGACCCGATTTGATCGGGCTGTATCCGACGTCATCTTACGCCTCCTTGTTCTCCCGCGAAGGCGGGAGTCCAGTCTGGGTCCCCGCCTTCGCGGGGAAACAAGATCTTGCCGGGTTTAGGATGCCACCTGTTCGGTCGGATGTATCGAGTGGCGGCGATCAGTCGATCAGCATCGCGGATAGACCGGGAGTGAGGTATTCTCGTACGGTGCCGCCGATCTCCGTGACGAGCCGAGCGGCGATCCTTTGGTCGTCCGCAAGGTTAAGGCCGTCCGGGCCGAGCACGGTCAACGCGGTCGCCCAGGCGTCGGCGTCGAGCGCGGTCTGGTGGACCGCGCTGGCGGAGACGACGTGCGTTTCGATCGGACGTCCGGTGCGTGGATCGAGCGTGTGCGCGCCGCGGCAGTAGTCGCCGGAGGTCGCTACTGCCATCCCGTGCAGCGCAAAGCGCAATGAGGGGAGCGCCATTCCAGGCGGACTTTCGAGGTCGACCCACCAGGGATCACCGTCCGGCTTGATACCACGACCGACGAGTTCGCCGCCGATCTCGACCAGTGCGTTCGGGATGCCGACATCGTGCAGCAGGTCGGCGACGGCGTCGACCGCGTGGCCCTTGGCGATTCCCGACAGGTCGAGCGCGGTGCCGCCGGGCTGACGAAGATGCGCGCCGTCGGGGGCGAACGACAGCCGACGCCAGCCCGATGTCGCGCGGGCCCTCTCGATTTCGGGTGTGCTTGGGGGGCAGGCGACGGGGACGGAGCCGAAACCCCAGGCATCGACGAGCTTGCCGATCGTCGGATCGAACGCGCCGCCGGTCAGCTCGGCGATCGCCAAGCCGCGCGTCATGACATGCGCGAAGTCGGACGGGAGCGTCGTCCAGGTGCCGGGCGCCGACCGGTTGAAGCGGGACAGCAGCGAATCCGGTGCCCAGTGGCTCATCTCGGCGACGAGCCTGGCCAGCCGCGCGACGATCGCTGCGCGGATCGGCGACGGGTCGGTGCCGGCGGGCGCAGCGAAGCGCATGCTCCACGACGTCCCCATGGTCGCGCCGTGCAGATCGAGCACTACCGCCGACGGATCGCGCGCCGCGAACGCCGTGGCGTCGATCGTCGGTGGCAGCGCGATCCTCATGCCGCCAAACTCACACCCGGACGCCTCAGGGCGTGAGGACTTCGAGCGTCGTGACATAGCTCATCCGGCGCTCGGTCGCGCGCGGGCTCGTTGCCTTGGCGTCGGTGAGCGTCGCGTTGAGCCAGTACATCCCGGCGGTCGGCCATGAGACGCTCAACACGCCGTCCGCGCCGGTGGTCAGCTCGCGTGCGCCCTCGTCGTTGCGATAGCGCTTGCCGCCGGGGATCACCGTGACCTTCAAGCCGGACGCGGGCTTGCCGTCGACCAGGAAGCGAAACTTCGCGGTCTCGCCCGCGACCAGCTCGTCGGGGTGCGTGAGCGGCGCGAACTCGAGGCCCTTGCCGGTCGTCTTGAACACAGTGGTGGTCGGTGCGCCCGCGGTCACGAAGATCTCGTTGCGGCCCGACACCTCCGTGACCTTCACGTCGGTCGCGTTGGCGGGGATGTCGGCGACGGTCAGCGGGGCAGGCGCGTTCGGCTGTGGCGGACCGCGACGACCGCCGAGGCGCTTCTCGACGCCATCGACCTTGAAGCTGCCCATGACCGCGGACATCTGCGTGCCGATCTTCCACGTGCCGGGCTTGTCGAGCTTGACGTCGAACACCGAGCGATAGCGGCCGGTCGCGCCGTTCTGCAATGCGCCTTCGCTGCCGTCGGGCTGCCAGACCTTCATGCCGTCGAGCCTGAGCGGCTGGTGGTCGAAGAAGAACAGGTCGTTCGAGACGGCGGCGTCGACCGTCACCCAGCCGTCGGTGCCCGAGAACACGGTGGCGGATGGCAACAGCCACATGCGGTGCGCCGACAGCGCGGCGGGGATCGACAGCAGCGCAGCGGCGGCCATCAGGCGTGCAACAAAAGGCTTCATGCTGTGATCCTTAGCGGGCGGAGATGGCGACGGCGCCGAGCTCGGTCTTGCCCGTTGTGCGGGCTCCGGCGGTAAGCGGTACGGACACGAGCTCGCGGCCGCCGGTCTCGCGCGCAGCCTCAACGTTCAGGACGTATTGGCCGGGCTTGATGTCGGCGGGCAGGGGAATGGTGTACTGGCCCGGCGCACGCGTCGCGCCGCTGATACCGTCTGCGGGCATCGTCATGCTGCGGCCACCCTTGCGCCACCAGGCGCGCAGGTCCGCCAGCCATTTGGTACCGGGATCGTTGCCGCGCTTCTTCAAATCATACCAGACCGCGAGCGTGCGCGGTGCGCCGCCACCGACCGGCTCCAGCCAGACCGCGACATAGGGCTTGTGATATTCCGCGACGCTCAGCTGGGGGATGGTGATCGTGACGGTGCCCGCGGGCGCGGCGCTGGCGGGCAACGACAGCGCAGGCGCGGTGATCGCCCCGCCAAACAAAAGCAACGCGGTAGGACGCATGGCAGAACCCCTCAATGGACGAACAGGATGGCAAGCAGGACGGGAATGGCGAGCCCGGCGGCGACGATCGGCCAGGTCGTCGGCCGATGGCGCGCATGGAGCTGCAACAGGAGCAGTCCGGTCAGCGTGAACAGGATGCAGGCGCCGGCGAAGATGTCGATGAACCACGCCCAGCCTTCGCCCGCATTCCGCCCCTTGTGGAGATCGTTCAAATACGAGATCCAGCCGCGATCGGTCGTTTCCGCGGTGATGCGTCCGGTCGCGCGCTCGATGCTGACCCAGGCGTCGCCACCGGGGCGTGGCAGCGCGATATAGGCGTCGGTGTCGGACCACTCGACCGACTTGCCGGCGGGATCGAGGCCGACCGTGGCCGCGACGCTTTTCGCGACGGGCGCGGGCAGAGGGGTGTCCGGCGTGTGCGGTGCGGTCAGCATGCGACGCAGCGAGGGGAGCAGCATGCCGCTTTTCTCGATGACCACCGGCTTGGCACCGATCGATGCCGCATGATTGAGTGTGATGCCGGTGATCGCGAACAACAGCATGCCGACTAGCGACAAAGCCGCGCTGATCCAATGCCAGCTATGGAGCTGCTTCAACCACCAGCTACGCCATTTTTTCCGGTTGCGGCTGACTGATGTGCGGCCAGGTGAAGAGGGAGATTGCGATGTCACATCCCCGCCTAACGCCTGTCGAAACGCGCATCAAGAATAATGCGAATAACTCTCATTATCGATCGCACGCGCTCGTTGTTGTACGCTGAAAAGGACGTCTGCGCGATCGCCGCGTGCGGCAATAAGGCCGGCTACACGGCCACCGCCTTGGTGAACTCGCTCGGCGAGTGGCCGAACGTCCGCTTGAACGCGGCACTGAACGCGCTTTCAGACTCGTAGCCGACGGCGGGGGCTACGGTCGCGATCGAGACACGCCCGCTTGCCAGCCGATCGGCCGCCAGCATCATCCGCCAGCGGGTCAAATAGTCCATTGCCGGCTCGCCGACCGTTTGCTTGAACCGCACGGCAAAGCTGGACCGCGACATGCCGCCTGTTCGGGCGAGGTCGGCGAGCGTCCAGCGCCGGGCGGGGTCTGCATGCATTGCCGAGATCACGGCGCGCATCTGCGTGTCGGCCAGCGCGAACAGCCAGCCAGCGCTATGCGGCGAGCGTTCGGCGAGGTGGAGTCGCAGCGCCTCGATCAGCAGCGTCTGCGCCAGATGCCCCGCCATCAGCGTGCCGCCCGGTTGCGGGTCTCGCAGCTCGCGCATCAACCGCTCGATCAGCCAGCCGAGTGCCGCCTTGGTCGCCTCTGCCCGGATGTGGACGATCGGGGGCAGGATGCCGAGCAAAAGGTCGGCGTGGAGCCCGGTGAAGTCGAAGAAGCCGCCCACGCCCGAGCAACTGCCGCCGCCGCCCAGCACACCGGTCTCGCCGGCGGGGAACGACGGGAAGAATGCAAAGGCGTCGGTCACCGGCGCGCCGATCGCGCTGTAGAGGCTGAACGCGACGCGGCCGGGCAGCAGGATGAAGTCGCCCGCGTAAAGCGCCATCGGCTCGCTTCCGCCCTCCAGTGCAATCCAGCATGTCCCGGTGTGAATCGCGAAGCATTTGACTCCTTCGGCCGGCGGGTAGGCAAGCGCCCAGTCCTCGCCGGCGTCCAGGCCTCGAAATCCGTAGCTGCTGGGCTTCAGCAGGGCGAGTACGTCCGACAAGGGATCCATTGCGACAATTCCTGGACGCTGGCGATGAATTGGCGGACTTTGCAGCATGGGCCGTCCAGTGTCACGGGACTATCCCGGATCCCAGCGATGCATCTTCACCTGGCACCGCGGGAGACAGATCATGACCGACAACACCGCCCTCTGGCTTTCCTCCAAGCGTGCTGCCTTAACCGTGGGAGCAGCGCCGTTTCCAACCGCGCAGTCGGGCGAAATCGTCATCCGCACCCGTGCGATCGCGGTGAACCCGATGGACCGGCTGGTGCAGACCTCGGGCGACCTGATGACTCCCTATCTTCATTACCCGGCGATCGTCGGCTCCGACGTCGCCGGCGAGGTCGTCGCCGTTGGCGCGAATGTTACGCGGTTTCAGGTCGGTGACCGGGTCGTGGGTTTTGCCGGGAGCACCGACAAGACACGTAACCGCGCCGCGGAGGGTGCTTTCCAGACCTACGTCGTCCTGCTTGAGCATATGACCGCCGCGATCCCGGATGCGCTCGCCTTCGAGGATGCTTCCGCGCTGCCGCTCGGTATCTCGACGGCAGCCTGTGCGCTTTTCCAGCGCGATTTCCTCGCGTTGAACACGCCCGCCAAGGGAGCACGGGCGACCGGTCGGATCGTCCTGGTATGGGGTGGGTCGACCAGCGTCGGCGTCAATGCGGTGCAACTGGCCGTCGCCGCTGGCTACGAGGTGATCGCCACGGCCTCGCCGCGCAACTTCGACCTCCTCAAGCGGCTCGGCGCCACCGCTGTATTCGACTATCGCAGCCCGACCGTCGTTGCCGACATAGGCGCGGCGTTGCGTGGGAAAACGGTCGCAGGCGCGGTCGCGATCGGTGCGGGATCGGTGCAGCCGTGCATCGACATTCTTGGATTGTGCAAAGGCAATCGCTTCATCGCGATGGCCACGCCGCCCGCGTCCTTCGACGCGGTCCCGGTGGGACGCGGTCATTGGCGCAAGTTGATTGCCGCGATGGCCGGCACGGTCGCCGGCAATATCGCACTCGCGCTGAGCGCACGCCGCAAGAAGGTGACCCTGAAAATGATCTGGGGCAGCACGTTGATCAGCAACGAGGTCGGGCCGATGATCTTCGAGACATTCCTGCCCGAAGCGCTGGCCGACGGCCGCTACGTGGCAGCGCCTGCAGTCGAAATCGCAGGACACGGGCTGGCGGCGATCCCGGTGGCACTCGAGCGGCAATGCCGCGGTGTCTCGGCGACCAAGCTGGTGGTGACGTTGTGAGCGGCTTCGTCGTCAGCGTCACTCGCTTCCGCGTTCGCAGCCTGCGGTTCCTGCCCTTCTTCCTGATCCATGCGCAGCGCTGCCTCGCGCGGATCAGGCGAAGCGACGGTTACATCGCCGGAGCGCTGCGCCACGATCGCGACCGCGCCTATTGGACGATGAGCGTATGGCGCGACGAGGCCGCACTGCTGGCGTATGTCACCGGCGGCGCCCACCGCAACGCGATGCCCAAGATGAGCGAGTGGGGCGACGAGGCCAGCACCGTTCGCTGGGTTCAGGACAGCGCCGACCTTCCGTCCTGGCCGGAGTCGATCGAGCGGATGCGCCGCGAGGGACGCTCCGTGCCGCTTCGCCATCCGGGACCGGGGCATGCCGGTCTCGGCTTCGCGGCGAGCGAGCCTGCGCAGATGGTGCGGATCTGAAGGGGAGCCTGTGCAGGGTCTTCCGGATCGAGCGCGTTCCCGGAGATCACATCCTTCGACGCCCTCCATTGCCGAACCGTGCATAGAGTGTCGGCAGGACGAAGAGCGTCAGCAGCGTCGCCGAGATCAGGCCGCCGATGACGACGGTCGCAAGCGGCTTCTGCACCTCGGCACCGGCGCCGTGGCCGAGCGCCATCGGTACGAAGCCGAGGCTGGCGACGAGCGCCGTCATGGCCACGGGGCGCAGCCGGGCCAGCGCGCCATCGTGTGCGGCACGGACCCTGTCCATGCCTCGGGCCATCAGGTCGCGGATCGACGACACCATGACCAGGCCGTTGAGAACGGCGATCCCCAACAGCGCGATGAAGCCGACCGCGGCGGAGACCGAGAACGGCATCCCTCGAACCACGAGCGCGAGCACGCCGCCGACCAGTGCGAGCGGCACGCCGGTGAACACGATCGCCGCGTCGCGGACCGAGCCGAGCGCGCCGTAGAGCAACAGCATGATGACCGCGAAGCAGACCGGCACGACGAGCATCAGCCGATCGCGCGCGGAGGCGAGGTTCTCGAACTGGCCACCCCATTCGACATAGGTGCCCGGCGGCATCGTCGCCTGCGCGTCGATCGCCGCGCGCGCGTCGGCGACCACGCCCGCGACGTCGCGGTCGCGCACATTGGCCTGGACCACCACGCGGCGCTTGCCGTTCTCGCGACTGATCTGGTTGGGGCCATCGACGACCGCGATGTCGGCGACGGTCGACAGCGGTACGAATCCGCCCGCCGATGTCGGGACGGGGATCTGCGCCACCTGGGTCAAGTCCGATCGCGACGCTTCGGACAGGCGGATCACTACCGGGAAACGCCGATCGCCCTCGAAGATCATGCCGGCCTCGCGCCCACCGATCGCGGCGGCCACCGTGTCCTGCACGTCGCCCGCGGTGACGCCGATCCGCGACATCGCCATGCGGTTCGGGCGGATGTCGAGCATCGGAAGGCCCTCCGTTTGTTCGACGCGGACATCGACGGCGCCGCGGGTCTTGCGCAGGACCTCGGCGATGCGATCGGCGGCGGCGTTCATGCCCCGAAGTCGTCGCCGAACACCTTGACGGCAATGTCGCCGTGCACGCCGGCGATCAGTTCGTTGAAGCGCATCTGGATCGGCTGCGTGATCTCGTACGCGTTCCCGCTGGATCGATGGCACGCCCTCGCTGCTCTGCCTCGAGATATCCACCCGCTCTCGTGACCGCGCCCGTCATCCTGACGAAAGTCAGGATTCGTAGTGGCGCGCGCAGCGCTGTTTAGCTCTGGGCACCGACTTTCGTCAGGATGACTGCACAGCCGTGGCGTCAAACGCTACTGCCGAAGATGTCTCGAAGTATAGCCCGCGCGGAAAACTGCACCGAACAAGCAAACGCCCGGACCGTTGCCGATCCGGGCGCCTGCGTGACGATCGCTCGTCAGCCCCCATTTTTTCGCTTCCGCTCTGCACCTTGCGGCGCGGCGTAAAAGCAGTCCCCGAACCACGGCCGTTGCCTGTGTCTCAGCGAGTTTGTTGCTAGTTATGTCGATGGATTTTGTCACGGTCTTTGCGCAAGCCGTTTCACGATTGGACTGCGGCTGTGGCGGTTTCGCAACAGACCAATCTAGACACTCCCGAACCGGGACTAACGCGGGACGCGCCGTATGGTCCGCCGTACGCTCCGCCGCACCGTCCCAAGCAGGCCCGACGGTTGCCTCGCAACGGGCCGCGTCCTAGAGCCGCTGCACTGTATCCCTAACGATCGAACCTGGCCGCCCATGATCCTGTCCCGCTACGAACGGATGATAGCCCGCCGCTATCTGCTGCCGGGCAAGGGCGAGGCGTTCATCTTCCTCGTCGCCTCGATCAGCCTGGTCGCGGTCATGCTCGGCGTCGCCGCGCTGGTGATCGTGATGAGCGTGATGAACGGCTTCCGCGCCGAGTTGTTCGACAAGATCGTCGGGCTCAACGGCCATGCGGTGGTGCAGGGCGTCGGCGGCCGGCTTCCCGACTGGCGCGAGATCGTTGCGCAGGCGCAGAAGACGCCGGGCGTCACCAGCGCGCTGCCGCTGATCGAACAGCCGCTCGCCGCCACTTATAACGGCCGCGCCGAGGCGGTGCTGGTGCGCGGGATGCGCGTCGACGACATCCGTCGCAATTCGACGATCAGCAACAAGGTCGTGATGGGGTCGCTCCAGTCGATCACGCAAGGCTCCGGCCGCATCGCGATCGGTTCGCGGCTCGCCGAATCGCTCGGCGCGCAGGTCGGCTCGGAGATTTCGCTGTTCAGTCCGCAAGGCCAGACCACGCCGTTCGGCACCGTGCCACGGATCGTCAGCTATACGGTCGGCGCGATCTTCGAGATCGGCGTCTATGATTACGACAAGGCGTACATCATCATGCCGATCGAGGATGCGCAGACGCTGCTCCTGATGGGCGACGCCGCCGGCATGGTCGAGCTGAAGACGGTCGATGCGGACCGCGTCGGCGAGATCCTGAAGCCGCTCGCCGACAAGATCGGCGGCAACGCGGTGATCGCCGATTGGCGGACGATGAACGCGCAGCTGTTCGAGGCGCTCGCGGTCGAGCGCGTCGCGATGTTCACCGTGCTGTCGATCATCATCCTGGTCGCGGTGTTCAACATCCTCTCGTCGCTGATCATGCTGGTCCGCGCCAAGACGCGCGACATCGCGATCCTGCGAACGATGGGCGCGACGCGGGGCTCGATGATGCGGATCTTCATCGTCGTCGGCACCACCATCGGGGCGCTCGGCACGGTCGCGGGCCTCATGCTCGGCTTCATCTTCCTGTTCTACCGACAGGGCGTGGTGAACTTCGTCCAGCTCGTCACCGGCCAGAATTTGTGGGATCCGTCGATCCGCTACCTGACCGAACTCCCGTCGAAGACCGACCCCGTCGAGATCGTCGTCATCGCGCTGATGGCGCTCGTCTTCAGCTTCCTCGCAACGCTCTATCCGGCCTGGAAAGCGGCGAGTACCGACCCCGTGCAGGTGCTGCGTTATGAATGAAGGCCTTCGTATCGACCGCAAGATCGAGAAGTTCGACGATTACGTCCTCCAGACGAGCGGTCTGACCAAGAGCTTCACGCAGGGCGGCGCGACCATCGACGTGCTGCGCGGTGTCGACCTCGCGATCGCGCCGGGCGAGATCGTCGCGCTGCTCGGGCCGTCGGGCTCGGGCAAGTCGACCTTGTTGCAAGCCGTGGGCCTGCTCGAGGGTGGCTTCCAGGGATCGATCAGGATCGCCGGTACCGAGGCGGCCAAGCTCAACGCGCATGAGCGTACCGTGGTGCGCCGCGACAGCCTCGGCTTCGTCTACCAGTTCCATCACCTCCTGCCGGACTTCAACGCGACCGAGAACGTCGTCCTCCCGCAGCTCGTCCACGGCGCCACGCGGGTCGAGGCGGACCGGCGGGCAGCGGAATTGCTGACGCAACTCGGCCTCGGCCACCGCCTGACGCACCGCCCGAGCCAGCTGTCCGGCGGGGAGCAACAGCGCGTCGCAGTCGCCCGCGCGCTCGCCAACAAGCCAGCCCTGGTCCTCGCGGACGAGCCGACCGGCAACCTTGACGAACACACCGCGGACATCGTTTTCGCCGAGTTCATCCGACTGGTCCGCGAACAGGGCACAGCGGCGGTGGTCGCGACGCACAACGAGCGGCTCGCGGCCCGCATGGACCGCGTGCTGCGACTGCACGAGGGACGGCTGGCGTGACCTGGGGCGAGACGCCGACGCTCACCGGGCGTCACGTCACGCTCCGCCCGCTGGTCGCCGAAGACATGGACGCGCTGGTCGCGGCGGCGTCGGCGGACAAGTTGTGGGACACGTTCTACGCCAACGTCGCGATGATGAAGGCGCCGGACCGCTGGCTCGCCGCCGCGTTACACGAACAGGACTTCGGGCGGGCGCGACTGTTTGCGGTAGAGGCCGCCGGGATTGTCGTCGGCACCACGCGATTCATGCGGATGAACGCGGCGCACAAGCGACTCGAAATCGGCGGCACCTTCTACGCCAAGTCTGTCCAGCGCACCGGCGTCAACACCGAAGCCAAGCTCATGCTGCTGACGCACGCTTTCGACGCACTCGGCTGCGAATGCGTTCAGATCCGCACCGACTCACTCAACAAGAATTCCCAGCGCGCGATCGAACGCCTCGGCGCCAAGCGCGATGGCGTGCTGCGCGGGCATCAGGTGATGGCCGACGGCCGCTTGCGCGACACCGTCGTCTACAGCATCCTCCGCCACGAGTGGCCGGGCGTGCGTCAGAACCTGGCGTATCTGCTCGCCCGCAACGAGGACCGGCCATGACCGCGATCACCGACTTCACCGTAAAGAGCGCCGATGGCAGCGCGGCGTCGCTCGAACCCTATCGTGGCAAGGTGCTGTTGATCGTCAACACCGCCTCGAAATGCGGCTTTACCCCGCAATATGACGGACTCGAAGCACTCCATCGTGACTATGCCGATCGGGATTTCGAAGTGCTCGCGTTCCCGTGCAACCAGTTCGGCGGGCAGGAGCCGGGGGACGCAGCGGAGATCGCGAACTTCTGCACGCTGACCTACGACGTGACGTTCCCGGTCTTCGCGAAGATCGACGTCAACGGGGCAGGGGCGGACCCGCTGTTCGAGCGGTTGAAGTCGGATGCGCCGGGGGTGCTCGGGTCGAAAGCGATCAAGTGGAACTTTACCAAGTTCCTAGTCGGGCGCGATGGGGAGGTCGTGGATCGCTACGCCCCAACGACCAAGCCTGAGGACATCCGCAAGGACATCGAAAAGCTGCTCTAGAGCCTCGACCTACCACCCCGCACTTTCATCACCACCCCGGCGAAGGCCGGGGCCCAATTGGGGGACGGCGGTGAACCACAGCGCTTCGTTACTGCAACCTCTCCAATTGGGCCCCGACCTCCGCCGGGGTGGCGTTTATGTTGTGGAGCGCGATCGCAAACTAAGCTTGTTCCCCCGCGAAGGCGGGGGCCCAGACTGGACTCCCGCCTTCGCGGGAGAACATCGCGCTCACACCGAAAACGCCGGCGCCCCCTTCTTATGCGCAAGCGCCGAAGCCACCGAAGTAACCCCACCAAACAAGAAACTGATCCCCAGCACATACCCCGGCAACGTCAACGCCGACCAAGGCAGCGTGGCCAACACGATCACCGCCAGCACGATGTTCACCACCCCCAGCGCGATCATCAGCCCCTTACCCCGCCGAAACCGCGCCCCCAGCCCGATCTCCAACGCCCCACGCACACCCAGCCAAACCGCAATCAGCAACGTCAGCGAGATCGCGCCCGTCGCCGGCTCGAACGCCATGATCAACCCGATCACCAGCGACACCAGCCCGAACCCGATCGCATAGCCGCGCCCCTCATGCCCCTTGCCGGCAAACCCCGACACGATCGACACGATCCCGGCCGCAATGAAGAACGCGCCGATCACCAGAGTCGCGGCATAGGTCGCGGAAAACGGCGACGCGAACGCCATGATCCCGAGCGCCACCGACAGCACGCCGTACGCCAGGATCCACCCCCAACCGGCGCCCGCACGAGGCGTCCCAGCCGCCGTAGTTTCGGTATCGGCAAAGCGCCCGCGTGGATCGGTCATCAGAAATGCTCCCAGAAGTCCCCGCCGCAACGGCTCGTCGTGTCCGCAGTTCCGATCGGACTCATCCCGGCTGGTCGAATCACGCCGCAGCGCCTACCTCCTGTCGATGCATTCCGGTTACGTCCCCCTCCGCGTTTTCTCCTGCTACACCATGCTCGACGGCGCCATCGATCCCAAGGCGATCGCCAAGCAGGCGCGCGCGCTGGGCTTTCCCGCCGCCGCGCTGACCGATCGCAACGGGCTCTACGCCGCGATGGCCTATTCGGACGCGGCCAAGAAGGACGGCGTCCAGCCGATCATCGGCGTCATGCTCGGCGTCGGTCGCCCCGACATGCCCGACGGCGTCGCGACGCAGTTCGACTGGCTCGCGCTCTACGCGCAGAACATGACGGGCTACGACAATCTCTGCGCGCTCGTCTCGATGGCGCATCTCGACCGCCCGATCGAAATGCCCGCGCACGTCGATTTCGCCGCGCTCGAACGCCACACCGACGGCTTGATCGCGCTGACCGCAGGGGGCGAAGGCGGTCTCGCCCGGCTGTTCGCGGAAGGCCAGCCCGATCGCGCCCGCGCGTATCTCGACCGCCTGCAAGGCCTGTTCGACGACCGCCTCTATATCGAACTCTCGCGCCGCAACGACGCGATCGAGACCGCGGCCGAAGCTGACCTCATCGACATCGCCTATGAGCGCAACCTGCCGCTGGTCGCGACCAACCCGTGCTGCTTCACCGAGAGCGCGTTCGGCGATGCGCACGACGCCATGCTCTGCATCGCGCACTCGACCTATGTCGAGACCGAGGACCGCATCCGCAGCTGCCCCGAAGCCTGGATGAAGCCCGCGCCGGTGATGCACGAGATGTTCGCCGACCTTCCCGAGGCGATCGCCAACACGCTCGTCGTAGCCCAGCGCTGCGCGGTGATGGCGCCGTATCGCAAACCGATCCTCCCCAGCCTCGCCGGCGATATCGAGGGCGAGGCCAAGCTGCTCCGCGACGACGCCGAAGCCGGTCTCGAAGCGCGCCTAGCCCGCATTACTGAACTCCACGGTGAGGGCGAGGACGGCTGGCGCGACGTGTACCGCAAGAGGCTCGCGTTCGAGGTCGACGTGATCGTCCAGATGGGCTTCCCCGGATATTTCCTGATCGTCGCCGATTTCATCAAATGGGCGAAGGACCACGACATCCCGGTCGGCCCGGGCCGCGGCTCGGGCGCAGGCTCGGTCGTTGCCTGGTCGCTGACGATCACGGACCTCGACCCGATCAAGCTCGGCCTGCTGTTCGAGCGTTTCCTGAACCCGGAACGCGTGTCGATGCCCGATTTCGACATCGATTTCTGCGAAACCCGCCGCGTCGAGGTGATCCGCTACGTCCAGGAGAAATACGGCCGCGATCAGGTCGCGCAGATCATCACCTTCGGGAAGCTGAAGGCACGCGCGGTGCTCAAGGACACCGGCCGCGTGCTGCAGATGAGCTACGGACAGATCGATCGTCTCGCGAAACTGGTCCCGAACCACCCGACCGACCCGTGGACGCTGGAGCGCGCGCTCAACGGCGTCGGCGAACTGGCAAAGGAATACGCCAACGACAACGGTGTCCGGAAACTTCTAGATCTGGCGATGAAGCTGGAAGGCCTGCCGCGTCACTCGTCGACGCACGCCGCCGGCGTGGTGATCGGCGACCGGCCGCTCGCACAGCTCGTGCCCCTGTACCGCGATCCGCGCTCCGACATGCCCGTCACGCAGTTCGACATGAAATACGTCGAGGGCGCGGGCCTCGTGAAGTTCGATTTCCTCGGGCTCAAGACGCTGTCAGTGCTCCAGAAGGCGGTGCAGTTGCTTGCCAAGCGCGGCGTGACGGTCGATCTCGATGCGCTCGAATGGGACGACACCGGCGTCTACGCGCTCCTGCAAAAGGGCGACACGGTCGGCGTGTTCCAGCTCGAGTCGGAGGGCATGCGCCGCACGCTGTCCGCCGTGCGCCCGTCCAATTTCGGCGACATCATCGCGCTCGTGTCGCTCTATCGACCAGGCCCGATGGACAACATCCCCTCGTTCGGCCGCCGCAAGAACGGCACCGAGGCGATCGACTATCCGCACCCGCTGCTCGAACCGATCCTGTCGGAGACCTATGGGATCTTCGTCTATCAGGAACAGGTCATGCAGGCCGCCCAGGTGCTGGCCGGCTTCTCGCTCGGCGGCGCGGATCTGTTGCGGCGCGCGATGGGCAAGAAGGTGAAGGCTGAGATGGACGCGCAGCGCGCGGGGTTCGTCGAGGGCTGTCTCACCGTCAACGGCATCAAGAAGGCCGAGGCCAACGCGCTGTTCGACTTGATCGACAAGTTTGCCGGCTACGGCTTCAACAAGAGCCACGCCGCCGCGTATGCGCTGCTCGCCTACCAGACCGCCTGGCTGAAAGCGCATCACCCGCACGAATTCTTCGCCGCCTCGATGTGCTACGACCTCCACCAGACCGACAAGCTCGCGATCTTTACGGATGACATGCGCCGTCTCGGGATCACCGCGCTGCCGCCGTGCATCAACGCGAGCCAGGCCGAGTTCGACGTCGAGGTTCTGCCCGACGTCGAGGAGAACAATCTCGCCGTCCGCTACGCCCTCGGCGCGCTGAAATCGGTCGGCGAAGGCGCGATGGAGAAGCTCATCGTCGAGCGCGTCCAGAACGGTCCGTTCGCCGGTCTCGACGATCTCGCCAAGCGCGTCGACCCGCGCCTGCTCAACAAGCGCCAGCTCGAAACGCTCGCCGCCGCCGGCGCGTTCGACGGCTTGGACCCGAACCGCGCCGGCATCCACGCCACCGCCGAGACGATCCTCGCGATCGCCGCGCGTACGCACGAACAGAAGACCAGCGGGCAGGGCGGCCTGTTCGGCGACGCCGAACCCGCGGGCGACGCGATCAAGCTCCCCCCCGCGGTCCGCTGGACGCTCAGCCAGCGCATGGACCAGGAGAAGGAGGCGTTCGGCTTCTATTTCTCCGCGCACCCGGTCGATCGCCACCGCCATATCGCGGTCAGCCACGGCGCCCGCGCCTACACCGCGCTATCCGAGCTCAACATCCCCGACGACGGCAGCCGCGCCGGCGCGACGATGGCGGTGCTGGTCGAGGACGCGCGTTATCGCACGTCCGCGCGCGGCAAGCGTTTCATGATGGCGCAATGCTCCGACGCCAGCGGCCAGTTCATGGCAACCTGCTTCGACGATCAGGTCTCGAAGGATCTCGAAGAAGCGGCCAAGGCCGGCGGCTGCGGGCTCATCACCGTCGAGCTCGACCGCAAGCCCGGCGAGGACACGCCGCGCGTCAGCATCAAGCGCATTCAGCCGTTCGAGGGCCTCGCCAACCTCGCGCGCTTCCAGGTGGTCGTGACGATCTCCGAGATGACCGCGTTCGCCGGCCTCGCCTCGCTGCTCGCCGAACATCGCGGTGCGCGCGGTGAGGTCCGCGTGCGCGCGCAACTGCCCGACGGCGAGGTCTGCATCCTGCTGGGTCGCGACTTCCTGCTCGACGGAGAGCTTGTCGAGCACATCGAGTCGTTGCACGGTGTCGCCAAGGTGGAGATGAAGACCTCGGAAACGAGGCTCGCTCTGGTCGGGTAACTGCTTGGGAGAGCGCAAAATGCTGGGTGGAATGCAGGATTTCGAGCTTCGTGTTCCCCGCCTGATCGACCACGCGGCCCGCGAACACGGGCGCCGGGAAGTCGTCAGTTACTGGGCCGATGGTCGCGAAACCCGCACGAATTGGGCCGGCATCTCCCGCGACGCTCGCAAACTGGCCCAAGCGCTCGAAAAACTAGGCGTAGCGCCCGGTGACCGGGTAGCGACGCTGGCGATGAACCACGCGCATCACTTGGTCGCCTGGTACGGCACGATCGGCATGGGCTGCGTCATCCACACCATCAACCCGCGCCTGTTCGACGAACAGCTCGTCTACATCGCCAACCACGCCGAAGACCGCGTGATGCTCTACGACAAGGCATTCCAGCCGCTGGTCGATCGCCTTCGCACGCAGTGGACCAGTATCCGCCATTACGTGTGCTTCGATGACCTGGGACCCGACGGCTTCCAGGCGCTGCTCGACGCCGAGGACGGCGATTATGAATGGGTCGAAGGCCCCGAGCGCGAGCCTTGCATGCTCTGCTACACCAGCGGCACCACCGGCAATCCGAAGGGCGTGCTTTACACGCACCGCTCGACGCTGATCCACGCGATGGCCGAGGTCGCGCCGTGGGTGTTCGATCTCTCCCCCAACGCCGTCGTGCTCCCGGTCGTGCCGATGTTCCACGCTGCCGCCTGGGGCCTGCCGTTCGCCTGTGCATTGTCGGGGGCCAAGGTCGTCTATTCCGCGGTCAACGATCCGGCCGTGCTGTGCCGCCTGATGAACGACGAGAAGGTGACGCACTCCGCCGGCGTGCCGACCGTCTGGCTGGCGATGTTCGGTCACATGGACGCGACCGGCGATGCGCCCGCGCACCTTAAGCTCGTCACCATCGGCGGTTCGGCAGCGCCGCGCGCGATGATCGAGCGGATCATGGGCATGGGTGCAACCGTCAAGCACCTCTGGGGTATGACCGAGACCTCGCCGATCGGCACCGCCGGCTTCGCGCCCCCGCACTGGGATGACATGACGCACGAGGAGAAGCTGGATCTCGTCGGCAAGCAGGGCAGCGTCCCCTTCGGCATAGAACTCCGCATCATCGACGACGAGGGCACGGTGCTAGCCCGCGACGGCAAGGTCGCCGGCCGGTTGCAGGTCCGCGGTCCTTGGGTCGTCCAGCGCTATTTCGGCGCCGACGAGGATGCGGTCGACGCGGACGGCTGGTTCGATACCGGCGATGTCGCGATGCTGCATGCCGACGGCACGATGCAAATCACCGATCGTTCGAAAGACGTCATCAAATCCGGCGGAGAATGGATCAGTTCGGTCGACCTGGAGAACGCCGCGGTCGGCTGTCCGGGCGTGGCGGAGGCGGCGGCGATCGGCATTCACCATCCGAAATGGGACGAGCGCCCGCTGTTGCTGGTAGTCCGTAAACCCGGCAGCGACGTGGGAGAAGCCGAGATCCGCGACCACCTGGCAAAGCACGTCGCCAAATGGTGGCTCCCCGACGCGATCGTGTTCGTCGAGGACCTGCCGCACACCGCGACGGGCAAGCTGCTGAAGACCGCCCTACGCGAACGCTTCAGGGACTTCGTGTTGGCGACGGCTTAGCCTCCCCCGTCATGCCGGGCTCGTTCTGGCATCCACCGCTACGAACTTGCGAGCATAGGAGACGCTGCGCGGTCAGTTCGCCGTTCCTTGTTCTCCCGCGAAGGCGGGAGCCCGGTCTGGGTCCCCGCCTTCGCGGGGAAACAAGTTCTCTGCCCCCCGACGCTCCCCAACCGCCCAATTCATTTCGCACTTGCACAATTCCGAAGATGCAGCGAGCTTGTCACAATGACCGAGGCTACCCCGATCATCCGTACCGGCGCGAACGAGGCGAACGCCGTCACGTTGCCCGCACGGCCGGAAGCGCTCCGCCTCGATCCCGCGGAAACCGCCGTCGTCGTCATCGACATGCAGAACGCCTACGCCTCCCCCGGCGGCTACGTCGACACGGCCGGTTTCGACATCGCAGGCTCAGCCGGCACCATCGCCCAGATCGCCAAGGTCCTCGACACCGCCCGCGCGGCGAAAATGCCGGTCGTGTTCCTGCAGAACGGCTGGGACCCCGACTATGTCGAGGCCGGCGGCCCCGGCTCTCCAAACTGGCACAAGTCCAACGCGCTGAAAACGATGCGCGCCCGCCCCGAACTCCACGGCCAGTTCCTCGCGCGCGGCGGCTGGGACTATGAGATCGTCGACGCGCTCGCTCCCCAACCCGGCGACATCCGCGTTCACAAGACACGCTACAGCGCATTCTTCAATTCGCAGCTCGACAGCATCCTGCGCAGTCGCGGTATCCGCAACATCGTCTTCGTCGGCATCGCCACCAACGTCTGCGTCGAGAGCACGCTGCGCGACGGCTTCCACCTCGAATATTTCGGCGTGATGCTGGAGGACGCGACGCATCACCTCGGGCCGCCCGAGATGCAGGCGGCGACGGTCTACAACGTCGAGAAGTTCTTCGGCTGGGTCAGCACGGTCGGCGATTTCTGCGGTTCGTTCGGGCAGTTGCCGAAGTGACCCTTCCTTGTTCCCTCGCGAACGCGGGGGGCCAGGAATCACGAACGCTACCGCCCGCAACCCTGGACCCCCGCCTCCGCGGGGGAACGGCGATGACTTGAAAGGAAAGCAGATGCCGTTCGAAGCCATCAACCCGCCCCAGTTCCCGACCCCCATCGCACCCTATTCGGCCGCCGCGAAGGCGGGCAACACGGTCTACGTCTCGGGCGTGCTGGCACTAGGCGAGGGCGGCACGGTCCTCCACGTCGGCGACGCCGCAGCCCAAACCCGCGCCGTCCTCGATACCATCAAGACCACGCTCGAGGCCGCCGGCGCGACGCTGGCGGACGTCGCCTTCAACCACATCTTCCTGAAGGACCTCGCCGACTACGCCGCCTTCAACACGGTCTACGCCGAGTATTTCCCCGGCCCCAAGCCCGCGCGCTACTGCATCAAGACAGACCTCGTGAAGCCCGAGTGCCTCGTCGAGATCGCCAGCACCGCCCACCTCGCCTGATGGGGATCGCAGGCGGCATCCATTGGGAGGAACACGGCCAGCCCGACGGCCCCGCGATCCTCTTGTCGAGCGGCCTCGGCGGCTCGGGAAGCTACTGGCAGCCGAACCTCGCGGCCCTCGGCGCCGGTCACCGCGTCATCACCTACGACCACCGCGGCACCGGCCGCTCCGACGCCCACGTCCCCGGCGACCTGACCGTCGACGCAATGGCCGCCGACGTCGTCGCGCTCATGGACGCGATCGGGCTCGGGAGCTGCACCTTCATCGGCCACGCGCTCGGCGGCCATATCGGCCTCGCGCTCGCCCTGTCCGCACCCGAACGGCTAGACCGTCTCGTCGTCATCAACGGCTGGGCCAAGCTCGACCCGCACACCGCGCGCTGTTTCGACACGCGCCTCGCGCTGCTGAGCGACAGCGGCCCCCGCGCGTATCTCCACGCGCAACCGCTGTTCCTCTACCCGCCGCAATGGATTTCGGACCATCACGACCGGATCCAGGACGAGGAGGAGGCGATGCTCGCGCATTTCCCCGGCGCGGAGATGATCCAGCGACGCGTCGCGGCGGTCCGCCGGTTCAACATCGCCGGCCGCCTCGACGAGATCCGCGTCCCGACGTTGCTGGTAGCCTCGGACGACGACATGCTCGTCCCCCCGTCCGCGTCCGAGAAACTTGCCGCCGGCATCCCCGGCGCGCAGCTTGCGCGGATGGCGGCGGGCGCGCACGCCTGCAACGTGACGCGCGCGGAGCATTTCAACATGTGGCTGCTCGACTGGCTCGACGGCGAATAGGAGCGGCATATGCAGGTCGGCGTCTTCGTTCCCATCAACAACAATGGCTGGCTGATCAGCGAAAACGCGCCGCAGTACAAACCAAGCTTCGACCTCAACAAGGCGATCGCGCAGGCGGCCGAGAAGCACGGCCTCGATTTCCTGCTGTCGATGATCAAGCTGCGCGGGTTCGGCGGCAAGACCGAATTCTGGGAATACGGGCTGGAGAGCTTCACGCTGATGGCCGGGCTCGCCGCCGTCACCGAGAAGATCAAGATCTACGCGACCTGCGCCACGCTGCTCGTGCCGCCCGCCTACGCCGCACGGATGTGCAACACGATCGATTCGATCAGCCACGGGCGGTTCGGCCTCAACCTCATCACCGGCTGGCAGCCGCCCGAATATACGCAGATGGGCATGTGGCCCGGCGACGAGCATTTCCGCAATCGCTACACGATGCTCGACGAATACGCACACATCCTCCGCGAGCTGTGGGAAGAGGGGACGTCCGACTTCAAGGGCGACTATTACCAGATGACCGACTGCCGCGTCTGGCCCAAGCCGACCGGCGACATGAAGATCATCTGCGCCGGCTCCTCCGACGACGGCTTGGCGTTCTCGGCGAAATGGGCCGACTACGCGTTCTGCCTGGGGAAGGGCGTCAACACCCCGACCGCTTTTGCGTTCAACAACGAGCGGCTGGCCGTAGCGACCGCGAAAACCGGCCGCGACGTTCAGATATTCGTCCTGATCATGATCATTGCCGCCGAAACCGACGACGAGGCGATGGCGAAGTGGAAACACTATAACGCTGGCGTGGACGTCGACGCGATCGCCTGGCTGATCGATCAGGGCGCCAAGGACACGCACAACACCGACACCAACGTCCGCCAGCTTGCCGCCCCCGAAGGTGCGGTCAACATCAACATGGGCACATTGGTCGGCTCGTACGAAAGCATCGCGCGGATGCTCGACGAGATGGCCGCCGTCCCCAACACCGGCGGGGTCCTCCTGACCTTCGACGACTTTCTCGAAGGCGTGGAGGCATTTGGGACGCGTATCCAGCCGCTGATGAAGAGCCGCGCGGGCGAGGTCCCGGGCTGAAGTAGCGGCTTGCTGGCCTAACCCGCCCCAACCTTCTTTTGCCTCGCCCTCTCCCGTTGAGAGAGGGAAGGGCCAGCGGCATCTCCGCCGTGGAAAGGGTGAGGGCAAGAGGAGGGCGCGCGTGACGAAGCGATCACCGCGCAACACCACCCCGGCGAAGGCCGGGGCCCAATCGGGGAACGAAGATAATGGAGGGCAGCGCTCCGTTACGACCACCTTTCCACTTGGACCCCGGCCTCCGCCGGGGAGGTTACGAAGCCCTGCCTCCATCTGAGGATGCCACCTCTCAAGGAACCTACCAAAGCTTGTTCCCCCGCGAAGGCGGGGGCCCAGACTGGACTCCCGCCTTCGCGGGAGAACAGCCTGTTTACGAACCGGTAAGCGTCAAACCGCCCGAGGAGTCCGCTTCGCCTTCCTGATCCGAGGCTCGGCAATCATGTCCGCCGCCTTCTTGATCTCCTGCCGCAATTCATCCCGCTTCTCATGGATCGAAGCAATCACCGGCCCCATCGCCACCCCAAGATCGACCAGCACAGCCTCCGCCAGCTGCAGCGAACTCTCCAGCGTCTCCGGCACCGCATCCGTCACGCCCGCCCGATACAGCTCCGCCGCATGCGCCGTATCCCGTGCGCGCGCCACGATCGGCAAGTCCGGCGCCAAAGCCCGAACCCGTCGCGCCAGCCGCACCGTCAACACCGGATCGTCCATCGTCAGGATCAGCGCCTTGGCGGTATGCAGCTTCAGCCGATCCACCAACTCCGGGCGTGCCACGTCCCCGAACAACACCGGATGCCCCTGGGCCCGCGCGGCCTCGACGGAATCGATATCCGCCTCCACGGCAACGTACTTCTGCCCGTGGACCGCCAGCATGTCCGCCACCATCCGGCCCACGCGACCAAAGCCGATCACGACCGTTCCCGGCCCATCGTCGTCGATCTCGATATCCCCGGCATCGGCACCCGACCGGCTTTCGAGTTGACGCGAGACGGTGCGGCCGAGCTTTGCCAGCAGCGGCGTGATCGTCAGCCCGATCGCAGTGACGGTCTGCCAGAAAGCGGCGGTCGACGGCATGATCAACTGCGCCTGCGCGGCCGTCGCAAGCACGATCAGCGTCGTCTCGGAAGGGCTGCCCATCAGCAAGCCCGTCTCCGCCGCAACCCCGCGCCGCGAATTGGCGACGCGCAGGAACAGGAAGGTGACGATCGCCTTGGTCGCCACCACGCCCGTCACCGCCAGCAGCAACGACGGCCAGTTCTGCGCAATGAGCCGGAGGTCGAGACTCATGCCGACCGTGATCAGGAACACGCCAAGCGCGAGGCCCTTGAACGGCGCGGTGATGACCTCGACCTCGCTGTGATATTCGGTCTCGGCGATCAGCAGCCCGGCCAGCAGCGCACCGACGATCGGCGACAGCCCGGCGGCCGTTGTCGCGACGCTCGCGACGATCACCACCAGCAGCGACGCGGCGAGGAACAGCTCAGGGCTCTTGGTCCGTGCGGCCTGCCCGAACAGCCGGGGCAGGACGACCCGCCCGCCGATATACATCGCGACCACCGTCAACCCGCCGCGCAGCGCGACACCGGCGATGTTCGACCAGCCGTCCGCACTTGCTGTCGGCGCCAGCGCACCGAGCACGAAGATGATCGGGACGAGCGCCAGATCCTCGAACAGCAGCATCGCGAACGCACCACGCCCGACCGCGCCGGTGGTGCCGACGAGCGGCAGGACCAACGCGGTGGACGACAACGCGAGCGCAAACCCCAGTCCGATCGCGCCCGCCCATTCCTGGCCGATGAAGTGCAACGCCACGCCAATGATGAGCGCCGAGCCGATCAGTTCGGCGGCGCCGGTGCCGAACACGAGCTGCTTCATCGACCACAGTCGCTTGAACGAGAGTTCGAGGCCGATCGAGAACAGCAGCAGGATGATCCCGAACTCGGCAAACGGCTCGATCGACTCCGGGTTCGAGATCGTCAGGTAATAGAGCCAAGGCGCGGAGCCGGTGAGCGAGCCTAGCCCGGCGGGCCCAACCAGCAGGCCGACCAGGATGAAACCGATGACCGGGCTGACCCGGAACCGCGCGAATGCGGGGATGACGAGCCCGGCCGCGCCAAGAATGACGAGCGCGTCGCTGAAACCTTGATTGTCGAGCCGTAATGCCATGCATGCGACCTTAGGGGACGCATGACGGATTTGTCAGGAAGAAATACTGCGTGATCGAGAGGGGAGGGCGCCGGTAGCTATTATCGCTTCGGACGATGCGCCTCCCCGGCGAAGGCCGGGGTCAAGTTGGTGAGGTCGCGGTAACGAAGCGCGGCGGCGATCAGCGACGTTGCCCAACTGGACCCCGGCCTTCGCCGGGGAGGTGCGCAGGATGGCCAAGCACAAACCCGAAGGCGCATGCTCGATTAGGTAGCCCCGCTCCCGTTTCCGGGAACGGGGCGCCAGGTCAGGCCCAGTTGGCCATTTCCGTCTCGAGGTTGGACCGCACCTGCTCGAAGAACTGCTCGGTCGTCATCCAGGGCTGGTCGGGGCCGATCAGGATCGCGAGATCCTTGGTCATGTGGCCGTTCTCGACCGTCTGGACGCAGACGCGCTCGAGCGTCTCGGCGAACTTCGTGACGTCGGGCGTATCGTCGAACTTGCCGCGATACTTGAGGCCACCGGTCCATGCGAAGATCGATGCGATCGGGTTGGTCGAGGTCGCCTTGCCCTGCTCGTGCATGCGGAAGTGACGCGTGACGGTGCCGTGCGCCGCCTCGGCCTCGACCGTCTTGCCGTCCGGGGTCAGCAGGATCGAGGTCATCAGGCCGAGCGAGCCGAAGCCCTGTGCGACCTGGTCCGACTGGACGTCGCCGTCATAGTTCTTGCAGGCCCAGACGAACTCGCCGTTCCACTTGAGCGCCGATGCGACCATGTCGTCGATCAGGCGATGCTCGTAGACGATGCCGGCTTCCTTGAACTTGTCCTTGAACTCGGCCTCGAACACCTCGGCGAACAGGTCCTTGAAGCGGCCGTCATAGGCCTTCAGGATGGTGTTCTTGGTCGACAGGTACACCGGCCACTTCAGGTTGAGGCCGTAGTGCATCGACGCGCGGGCGAAATCGCGGATCGAATCGTCGAGGTTGTACATCGCCATCGCGACGCCCGCCGACGGGAACTGGAACACTTCGCGGTCGATGACCGTGCCGTCGTCGCCTTCGAAGACGAGACGCAGCTTGCCCGGACCCGGGACCAGATAGTCGGTCGCGCGGTACTGATCGCCGAATGCATGACGGCCGACGACGATCGGGTGCGTCCAGCCCGGGATAAGGCGGGGGACGTTCTTGATCACGATCGGCTCCCGGAAGATGGTGCCGCCGAGGATGTTGCGGATCGTGCCGTTAGGCGACTTCCACATCTTCTTCAGACCGAACTCGGTCACGCGCTGCTCGTCGGGCGTGATCGTCGCGCACTTCACCGCGACGCCGTGCTTCTGCGTGGCGAGCGCGCTGTCGATCGTGACCTGGTCGTCGGTCGCGTCGCGATGCTCGACGCCGAGATCGTAATAATCGAGCTGGATGTCGAGATACGGCTTGATCAGGCGCTCGCGGATCCATTCCCAGATGATCCGGGTCATCTCGTCGCCATCGATCTCCACGATCGGATTCTTTACCTTGATCTTCGCCATATCCGGGTCCTTCGGGGGAGGGGTTTGGGGAGCGTCTAGGGGAGCATGCCGCGGCGATCAACCGCTGGCCAACTGTTGGTGCTGTAAGGAAAAGCCGGTTCATCGTTGTATCGCGCGTCGTGCACGGATAGACCCGCGGGTTATGGCATCGCTCGACAAGCCGCCCGTCACGACCTCCACGGTCAAATGGCGATTTCCCGCAGTCCATCCGGAGGGCCACAAATACGTCGCGATCGCGACCGGCATCACGCTGCTGCTGACGATTCTCAGCCACGTGCTGTTCTGGCCGATGGTCGGCGTCGTGATCTGGGTCGCGACGTTCTTCCGCGATCCGATCCGCACCACCCCACAAGGCGAGGGCCTGATCGTCGCCCCCGCAGACGGGCTGATCACGATGATCCAGCGCGTGCCGATCCCGCGCGAACTCGCCGGCGAGAACGGCCTCGGCGATGCACCGCTTGTGCGCGTGTCGATCTTCATGTCGGTGTTCGACGTGCACATTAATCGCACCCCGATCGCCGGGACTATCCGCCAGGTGGTCTACATTTCGGGCAAGTTTCTCAACGCCGACCTCGACAAGGCGAGCGACGAGAACGAGCGCCAGCATTTCGTGGTCGAGGACCGCAACGGCATGCGGATCGGCTTCACGCAGATCGCCGGCTTGGTCGCGCGCCGTATCCTGGGCTTCGTGAAGGCCGGTGACATGGTGGCGGTCGGACAGCGAATCGGCCTGATCCGGTTCGGTAGCCGAGTCGACGTGTACCTGCCCGATCATGTCGTGCCGCAGGTCTGCCTCGGCCAGCGCAGTATCGCGGGCGAGACCGTGCTTGGTCGCGTCGGCGGCGTGCCGGTTGGCGGCATCGCCCAGTGATTGATCGCGACGGGATCGACGGCGACTCGATTGAAGAGCGGGTCCAGGGGCGGTTTGGTCGCACGCGGCGTGCTCCGCGCGGACTCCCCCTGCGCGCCGTCGCCCCCAACGCGGTTACCGCGCTAGCCCTGTGTTCAGGTCTGAGTGGCGTGCGATTCGCGATCGGTGGGCAGTGGGAAAGTGCCGTCGCGATGATCATGGTCGCGGGCGTGCTCGACGGCCTGGATGGTCGCATCGCCCGGATGCTGCACGGCGAAAGCCGGTTCGGTGCCGAACTCGATTCGCTGTCCGACGCTATCTCGTTCGGCGTCGCGCCTGCGCTGATCGTCTATCTCTGGTCATTGACGGCTTTGCCGCGCGTCGGCTGGATCTGCTCGTTGATCCTCGCCGTGTTCTGCGCGCTGCGTCTCGCGCGCTTCAACGCCAAGATCGACGAGAGCCATCAGCCGCACAAGTCGGCGGGTTTCCTCACCGGTGTCCCGGCTCCGGCCGGCGCAGGACTCGCGCTGATGCCGATGTTCTTCTGGTTCTGGACCGACGAGCCCAAATTTGCGTCGCCGTATTTCGTGGCACCTTGGGTCGCGTTCGTCGCGTTGCTGATGGTGTCGAGTATCGCCACCTACTCGTGGAGTTCGGTCAAACTCCGCAGCAACATCCGGTTCGAAGCCATCGCGCTTGTCGTATTGCTTGGCGCTGCCATCGTGAGCGCGCCATGGCATACGCTCAGCATCATCTGCGTGCTGTACCTGCTCTCGATGCCGTTCAGCATCGCGAGTTACGCCAAGATCAGGCGGCAGCGTTCCAGCGGCGGGCGGGCACCGGAGCCGACGTCGAAGCCCAGCGCCTGACCGCAATCCGGCGCTCCGCAACGGCCAACGTACGGAGCGGCTGGAACGCGGGTTCGACGTTGCCCATCGCGAGACGGACGATACGGTCCCACTGCGGCGCGATCGACGAGACGATCATCATGCCCGCGACCGCGAATGCACCAGCAAAAACCATGAAGCTCAGAACCAACATCACGTCCGCCTTCCTATGAGTTGCGAACAATTTCTTAATATCCGCAAACACTTGGTCAGAAACATCGTTCCACTCGTCGCATTTCGAATCCCGTCCTGCCGGGGTGATTCTGCGCCGAGTCGAACATCTGTTCCCCTCTGAGCCCTTTATGTTCTCATTGCGTTCCATGAGTCAAGCGGCGCGTTGAGGATTGCTTTTCAACGAGCGCCCGGTTAAGGGCCGCGCCTAACCCCGCATGGGAGGCATCATAGCCCGGTGCGTCACGGTCATTTGGCCACGACGTCATCCGCTTCCCAGAGGCACAACCGGAAGGATATATCCCTATGGCGGCTCCAGTCGTCTCCATGCAGCAGCTCATCGAAACGGGCGCGCATTTCGGCCACCAGACTCATCGGTGGAACCCCAAGATGAAGCCTTACATCTTCGGTGATCGTAACGGCGTCCACATCCTCGACCTTTCGCAGACCGTGCCGCTGTTCGCGCGCGCGCTCGAATTCGTCTCGTCGGCTGTTGCCGGTGGCGGCAAGGTCCTGTTCGTCGGCACCAAGCGCCAGGCGCAGGAGCCCGTCGCGGACGCAGCGCGTCGTTCGGGCCAGCATTTCGTCAACCATCGCTGGTTGGGCGGCATGCTCACCAACTGGAAGACCATCTCGGGTTCGATCAAGCGTCTCAAGACGCTTGAGGAAATGCTGTCGGGCGACACCGTCGGCCTGACCAAGAAGGAAGTCCTTCAGCTCACCCGCGAGAAGGACAAACTCGAGCTTTCGCTCGGCGGCATCCGCGACATGGGCGGCATTCCCGACGTGATGTTCGTGATCGACGCGAACAAGGAAGAGCTGGCGATCAAGGAAGCGAACACGCTGGGTATTCCCGTTGTCGCGATCCTCGATTCGAACGTGTCGCCGGACGGCATCGCCTTCCCGGTTCCCGCGAACGACGACGCAGCCCGCGCCATCCGCCTGTACTGCGAGGCGATCGCGATCGCAGCGACGCGCGGCGGCCAGGAGCAGCAGCGCCGCACCGGTGCCGACATCGGCGCGATGATCGAGCCGCCGAAGGAAGAGGCACTGAGCGCAGAGCCCGTCGTCGAGGCAACAGCCGACACGGCACAGGCAACCGCGAATGCCGATACCGCTGCAGAATTCGCAGCCGAGGGTGAGCGCCAGATCGACGCATAAGCGTCGTCGCCGAACCGTCATGCGGGCGGGGTAGGGCGAAAGCTCTGCCTCGCCCGCAACCATATTCAGACCTAAAAAGGATTAGAGACATGGCCGATATCACGGCAGCGATGGTCAAGGATCTGCGCGAGAAGAGCGGCGCGGGCATGATGGATTGCAAGAAGGCGCTGAGCGAGAACGCCGGCGACATGGAGCAGGCAATGGATTGGCTGCGTACCAAGGGGCTCGCAGCCGCCGCCAAGAAGTCCAGCCGTACCGCGGCCGAGGGTCTGGTCGGCGTCGCCGTGTCGGGCACCAAGGGCGCAGCGGTCGAAGTGAACTCGGAGACCGATTTCGTCGCGAAGAACGACCAGTTCCAGTCGTTCGTCCGTGACGTCACGCAGATCGCGCTCGCAACCGGTGGCGACATCGAGGCGCTGAAGTCGCAGGCGATGCCATCGGGCAAGACCGTCGAGGAAGTCCTGACGAACAACGTCGCGACGATCGGCGAGAACCAGTCGCTGCGCCGCTCGCGCACGCTGGAAGTCAGCAAGGGTGCGGTCGTTCCGTACATCCATAATGCAGCGGCCCCCGGCCTCGGCAAGATCGGCGTGCTCGTCGCGCTCGAGTCGGAGGCTTCGGACGAGGTTCTCCAGGCGCTCGGCAAGCAGCTCGCGATGCACATCGCAGCCGCTTTCCCGAAGGCGCTGAACGAGGCCGACCTCGACGAGTCCGAGATCGAGCGCGAGCGCGCGATCGCGACCGAGAAGGCTGCCGAGTCGGGCAAGCCTGCCGACATCATCGCCAAGATGGTCGAGGGCGGCATCGCCAAGTACCGCAAGGAGCATGCTCTGGTCAGCCAGCTGTTCGTGATGGACGGCAAGACCAAGATCTCCGACGTCGTCGCCAAGGCCGGCAAGGACGCGGGCGCAGAGATCAAGCTGGTGGACTATGTCCGCTTCCAGCTGGGCGAAGGCATCGAGAAGGAGCAGTCCGACTTCGCAGCCGAGGTTGCTGCTGCTTCGGGCGTGCCCCAGGCGTAAGCTGACTTCCTCCCTCGCCCCTCCGGGGAGAGGGAAGGGGCCCGCTCGGCTCTTGTCGAGTGGGAAGGGTGAGGGGAGTGATTAGGTCTCGAACCTCACGCCCCCTCATCCGGCCCTGCCGGGCCACCTTCTCCCCGAGGGGAGAAGGATAGCGGGGCAGCCTTGGTGCTGCTTCGTCATCCCCGCGTAGGCGGAGATCCATAAACTCCGGCGCCGGTGATCCATCGAGCCGCTAGCCAGTATGGGTTCCCGCCTCCGCGGGAATGACGATCGTTCTCCGTTGCGCGCTTCTGCGAACGAGGATTTTCCGTCTCATCTCCACCCAGTTTCGATGCACGCGCCGCACAGCGCTTCACATCCCGGGCCTCGCCGCCTAAGGTCCGCGCCGCCCCGCCAATCACAATTCGAGATTTATGACGCCTCCGCGCTACAACCGTATCCTGCTGAAACTGTCGGGCGAAGTCCTGATGGGCACCTCCGGCCTGTCGATCGACACCGAGGTTACCGCGCGCGTCGCGCAGGAGATCGCCGACATCAAGGCCCGAGGCTACGAGATCTGCATCGTCGTCGGTGGTGGCAACATCTTCCGCGGCATGGCGGGGGCGGCACGCGGCATGGACCGCGCGACCGGCGATTACATGGGCATGCTCGCGACCGTGATGAACGCGCTCGCCGTGCAGAACGCGCTGGAGCAGATCGGCGTCGACACGCGCGTCCAGTCGGCGATCCCGATGGCGTCGGTGTGCGAGCCATTCATCCGCCGCCGCGCCGAGCGTCACCTCGAAAAGGGCCGCGTCGTGATCTTCGCGGCGGGCGTCGGCAGCCCCTATTTCACCACTGATTCGGGCGCCGCGCTGCGTGCTGCCGAGATGAAGTGCGATGCGCTGTTCAAGGGCACTTCGGTCGACGGCGTCTACAACGCCGACCCGAAGACGCACCCCGACGCGGTGCGCTACGAAACGGTGTCGTACAGCCGCGTGCTGTCCGACGACCTCAAGGTCATGGACGCGAGCGCGATCGCGCTGTGCCGCGACAACAACATCCCGATCGTCGTCTTCAACATCCGCGAACCCGGCAATCTCGCTGCGGTCTTGGCGGGTGATGGCGTGTCGACGATCGTCCAGAACGAGCAGGAGCTTTAAGATGGCAGCCTACGACAAGACCGACCTCGAACGCCGCATGGCGGGTGCCGTCGAAGCGCTGAAGAGCGATCTCGCCGGCCTGCGCACGGGTCGCGCGTCGACCGCGTTGCTCGATCCGGTGATGGTGACGGTGTACGGCTCGTCGATGCCGCTGAACCAGGTTGCGACCGTCTCGGCGCCCGAGCCGCGGATGTTGTCGGTGCAGGTCTGGGACAAGTCGAACGTCGGCCCGACCGACAAGGCGATCCGTTCGGCCGGCCTCGGGCTCAACCCGATCGTCGACGGCCAGACGCTGCGCCTGCCGATCCCCGACCTGACCGAGGAGCGCCGCAAGGAACTCGCCAAGCTTGCCGGCCAGTACGCCGAGAAGGCGCGCATCGCGGTCCGCAACGTCCGCCGCGACGGCATGGATTCGCTCAAGGTCGACGAGAAGAAGGGCGTGTTCGGCGAGGACGAGCGCAAGCGTCACGAGACCGAAGTGCAGAAGCTGACCGACAGCATCATCGCCGAGCTCGATGCGACCGCGACCGCCAAGGAAAAGGAAATCCTGGGCAAGTGAGGGCGTTCGGCGCTGCACAGGCGGGAGCCTCTTCGGCCGCGCCACTTGCTGCGGTTCCGGCGGGCGGCGCGGTGCCGCGTCATGTCGCGATCATCATGGACGGCAATGGCCGCTGGGCGAAGAAGCGATTCCTGCCGCGCTTCGCCGGGCACAAGGCCGGCGTCGAGGCGGTCCGGAAAGTGGCGCGGGCGGCGCGTGCGATGGGGATCGAGGCGCTGACGCTCTACGCTTTCTCGTCGGAGAATTGGCGGCGCCCAGCCGAAGAGGTCAGCGACCTGATGGGGCTGCTCCGGCATTTCATCCGCAGCGATCTTGACGAACTCGCGCGCGAGAACGTCCGGCTTCGCGTGATCGGCGATTACCACAGCTTTTCGCCCGATCTGGTGGCGATGGTCGACGATGCGATCGCGCGGACCGCGGGGAACAGCGGTCCGATTTTGGCGATCGCGCTGAATTATGGCGCACATGCCGAGCTGGTGGGCGCGGCACGTCGCCTTGCCGAGCGCGCGCGTGACGGCGCGCTGGATCCGGCGAACATTGATGCGGCGACGATCGAGGCTGAGCTCGACACGCACGACCTGCCGCCGCTGGATCTGATGATCCGCACCTCGGGCGAGCAGCGTCTTTCGAACTTCCTGCTGTGGCAGGCGGCGTATGCGGAGCTCCTGTTCGTCGACACGCTCTGGCCCGATTTCGACGCGGCCGCGCTCACCGACGCAGTCGCCGCGTTCGGTCAGCGCCAGCGCCGCTACGGTGGTCTGTGAACCTTACCGACCCTGAAAAGGCGCCCGATCAGGCGTTGCGTACGCCGTCCAATCTCCAGCTCCGGATGATCGCCAGCGTCGGCATGATCGCGGTGGCGAGCCTTGCGCTGACGCTCGGCGGGATCGCGTTCTGGGTGCTCGGCGTGGTCGCGGCGCTGTTCATGATGGCGGAATGGTCGATGCTGCAAGGCGCCGATGCCAAGACCAAGCGGATGACGCAGTTCGCGCTGTCGGTGCCGCTCGCACTGATGGCGCCGGCGTCGCTCATCCTGGTGATACACGATTTCTTCACGCTGGGGCTGCTTGTGGGGGCGGCGTTCTTCGTCGTCATCACGACACGCAAACCGCCGCTCGCGCTGGGCATCCTCTATTGCGGGCTCCCCGTGCTCGCGCTGATGATCATCCGGCGGCAGGACGAGGGCATCCTCTTCACGTTGTGGGCGCTGTCTCTGGTGTGGGCGTGCGATATCGGTGCGTTCTTTACCGGGCGGACGCTGGGCGGGCCCAAGCTCGCGCCGGTGATCAGCCCGAACAAGACGTGGTCGGGCCTGATCGGTGGCGTTGTGCTGGCGAGCGCGGTCGCGGCGGTGCTGCACATGCAATACGGCCTGCCGATGCGGATGACGCTGGCAACGCCGGTGCTCGCGGTACTCGCGCAGATGGGCGATCTTTATGAGAGCTGGTTGAAGAGAGTGGCAGGCGTGAAGGACAGCGGCAACATCCTGCCAGGGCATGGCGGCGTGATGGATCGCCTCGATGGCCTGGTCCCGGTCGCGCCGGTCGCGGCATTCCTCGTCCTGTTGCCGCATTTCTACGCATGAAGAGCATTACCATTTTAGGCGCGACCGGCTCGGTCGGCACCTCGACGCTCGACCTGATCGAGCGTGAGCCCGACCGCTTCCGCGTCGTTGCGCTGACCGCCAATTGCGACGTGGCCAAGCTCGCCGCCGCGGCAATCCGGACCAAGGCTGAGTTCGCGGTCGTGGCAGACGAGCGCTGTCTTCCCGAACTCCGCGAAGCACTGGCCGGCTCGGGGATTCGCGCAGGTGGCGGTGCCGAAGCGATTGCCGAGGCGGCGTCATCGGGTGCGGACTGGACGATGGGCGCGATCGTTGGGTGTGCGGGGCTCAAGCCGGTGATGGCGGCGATCGAGCAGGGCGGGACCGTGGTGATCGCCAACAAGGAGCCGCTGGTCTCCGCCGGCGATGTCATCCTCGCCGCAGCCAAACGGACCGGCGCGACATTGCTGCCCGCAGACTCCGAGCACAACGCGATCTTCCAGTGCTTCGACGCGACTCGACCCGAGCGCGTCCGGCGGATCATCCTGACGTGCAGCGGCGGACCGTTCCGCGACTGGACCACCGAGCAGATGCGCGGCGTCACGCTCGAACAGGCGGTCAAGCATCCCAACTGGTCGATGGGCGCGAAGATTTCGGTCGATTCGGCGACCTGCATGAACAAGGGTCTCGAACTGATCGAGGCCGCGCGGCTGTTCCCGATTCCGCACGACCGGATCGAGATCGTCATCCATCCGCAGTCGGTGGTCCACAGCCTGGTCGATTACGTCGACGGCTCGGTGCTGGCGCAGCTCGGTCCCCCCGACATGCGCACGCCAATCGCGCACACGCTTGCCTGGCCGGACCGGATGGCGACGCCGATGGCCCCGCTCGACCTGGTCGCGATCGGTCGACTCGACTTTGAGGCACCCGACCAAGTCCGCTTCCCGGCATTGCGCCTCGCCCGCGAGGCGCTCGACGCAGGTGGCGCGCGGCCGGCAATTCTCAACGCTGCCAACGAAGTAGCGGTCGAGGCCTTCCTCAAGCGCCGCATCGGCTTCCTCGAAATTGCCGCAATCGTCGACCATACGCTATCGTGCTACGATCCGGCCGCACCGGACAGTGTCGACGCCGTTCTGGCGATCGATGCCGAGGCGCGGGTTTTGGCGGGCGAGCGTGTAGAGGATTGCGCGGTTTGATCGAAACACCCGGTATCCTTCTGACGATCCTGTCGTTCGTGCTGGTGATCGGACCGCTCGTGTTCGTGCACGAGATGGGACATTACCTCGCCGGGCGCTTTTTCGGGATCAAGGCGGATGCCTTCGCGATCGGTTTCGGCCGCGAGATCGCGGGCTTCACCGACAGCCGCGGCACCCGGTGGAAGTTCGGATGGTTGCCGCTCGGCGGCTATGTGAAGTTTGCCGGCGACATGAACCCGGCGAGCCAGCCCTCGGCCGAGTGGCTTTTGCTACCCGCCGAGGAGCGTCAGCGCACCTTCCAGTCGAAGCCGGTGTGGCAGCGTGCGATCGTCGTTGCCGCCGGACCCGTCGTGAACTTCGTCGTCGCGATCCTGATTCTCGCCGGTTTCGCGTTCGCATACGGCGATGTTCGCATGCCACCGATCGTCGGGGGCACGGTACCCGGCAGCGCCGCGGCGACCGCCGGATTGCAGCCCGGCGACCGGATCACCGCGATCGGCGGCCGCTCGGTCGAGACGTTCGACGATCTCGCCCGCTATGCGCGTATCCGCGCTGGCGAACGCACGCAGATCGACGCGGAGCGCGACGGGCAGACGGTATCGCGCGACATCGTGATCGGTACCGAACTCCAGCGCGATCGCTTCGGCAACGAATACCGCATCGGCCGCCTCGGCATCGCCGGCAGCAAGCCCGTCATCGTTCCTGTCAGCCTGATCGAGGCGCCCGTCGTCGCGGTGAAGCGCACCGGCGAGATCGTCTCGATGATGGTCGAGACGCTGGGGCAGGTCGTCACCGGGCGTCGGTCGGTCAAGGAACTCGGCGGACCGCTCAGCATCGCCAAGGTCTCGGGCGAGCAGATGTCGCTCGGGCTTGACGCCTATGTGTTCCTGATCGCCCTCGTTTCGATCAATCTGGGGTTCATCAATCTGCTGCCAGTGCCGATGCTCGATGGCGGGCACCTGTTCTTCTACGCGATCGAAGCGGTGCGCAGGCGTCCGGTCGAGCCGCAGGTGCAGGAATGGGCATTTCGCGGCGGGCTCGCAGCAATTCTCGCGCTGATGCTGCTGGTGACCTTCAACGATCTCGGCAATTTCGGGCTTTGGAAGAATCTGGCCGGCTTGATCGGCTGATCACGATAGGGCAGGGCGGGCGCGCCTTGTATGTGCACGTTTTGAAGGTGGGTTTGGTGACAGCGATCAACGGTTACGATTTCGCGCGTAAGGGCGCCCTGCTGCTCGCAGGTACGATCCTGTCGGGCGTTCCCGCGCTGGCACAGACCGTGCCGGCTGGATCCGCGACTCCGGCGGCAACGCCTTCGTCGAGCCCCGCGTCGGGTCGTCAGGCGCCGACCACGGCCGCCCCCGCAAAGGGTGCTGTTGGTGTAACGCCCGTAGCCGCGCCGGTATCCGCGCAAACGATAAAGACTTTGCGCGTCGAGGGATCTCAGCGCATCGAGCCCGAGACGGTGCTGTCCTACACGAAGCTGCGCGTCGGCATCCCGTACACCGCGGAAACGCTCGACCAGGCGCTGAAGGACCTCCAGGCCAGCGACCTGTTCGCGGATTACTCGATCGCCGGCGTCGAGGACGGCAACATCGTTCTCCGCGTGCGCGAGAACCCGATCATCAACCGCGTGATCATCGAGGGCAACAAGGCGCTCAAGACCGACAAGATCACCAAGGAGATCAAGCTCGCGCCGCGCCAGATCTTCACGCGCACCGCGGTCCGCCAGGATATCGCGCGGATCATCGAGCTGTATCGTCGCCAGGGCCGCTTCGCCGCGGTGATCGATCCGAAGATGGTCAATCTCGACCAGAACCGCGTCGACGTCGTGTTCGAGGTCAGCGAAGGGCCGAAGTCGAAGGTCCGCCAGATCAACATCCTCGGCAACGAGGTGTTCTCCGACGACCAGATCCGTGGCCAGATGGCGACCAAGCAGTCGCGCTTCTTCCGCCTGCTGTCGTCGGCGACCAGCTATGATCAGGATCGCCTTTCGTACGATCAGCAGAAGCTCCGCCAGTTCTACCTGACGCAGGGCTATGCCGATTTCCGCGTGACCTCGGCCGTGGCCGAGCTGACGCCGGACAAGAAGGACTTCATCATCACGTACGTGGTGGAGGAGGGCAAGCGCTACAAGTTCGGCGACGTCACCGTCGACAGCCAGATTCGCGACTTCGACAACAAGAAGCTCGCGGCGTCGCTGCCGCTGAAGAAGGGCGATTGGTACAACGCCAAGCTTGTCGAGGATTCGGTCGACAATCTCAGCCAGACCGCGGGCCTGTTCGGCTATGCGTTCACCGAGGTGAACCCGGAGTTCGCCAAGGACGCCGACACGCTGACGATGGGGATTAATTTCAACATCGCCGAAGCCAAGCGCACCTATGTCGAGCGTATCGACATCAACGGCAACACGCAGACGCAGGACAAGGTCGTGCGTCGCGAGATCCGTCTGGCCGAGGGCGATGCGTTCAACAGCTTCCAGGTGAAGCGTTCGCAGGATCGCATCAACTCGCTGGGGTATTTCCAGGACAAGATGGAGATCAAGCAGCTGCCGGGTTCGGCGCCCGACCGCGTGATCTTGGAGACCAACCTCGAAGAAAAGTCGACCGGCGAACTCCAGCTGTCGGCGGGCTATTCGAGCCTCGAACGCTTCATCATCCAGGCGAACATCACGCAGCGCAACTTCCGCGGCAAGGGCCAGGAACTGCGCGCCGGCGTGAACTATTCGAGCTATTCGAAGTCGATCGAGCTGGGCTTCACCGAGCCGTATCTGTTCGACAAGAACATCGCGGTCGGCGGCGACATCTTCCGCCGCGACTACAACTCGTTCAATTATATCGGCAACGATCGTCAGACCACCTATTCGCAGGTCTCGACCGGCTTCCAGCTTCGTGCCGGTGTGCCGCTGACCGAATTCTGGTCGCTGTCGGCGCGCTACGGTCTGTCCTACGACAAGGTCGGACTGAACGAGTCGACCTACTTCACCGATGGGCAGTGCGACATCCTCAAGGCCGGCCGTTATCTCTGCGAAGCGATCGGCAACCGCTGGACCTCGTCGGTCGGCTATTCGCTGATCCGCGACACGCTCAACAGCCGGTTGCGCCCGACGGCAGGCTCGCGCTTCTCGTTCAGCCAGGATTTTGCGGGTCTCGGCGGCGACGTGAAATACATCCGTACGCGCGCTGAGGGCGCCAAGTACTGGAACGCGGGTAGCGGCTTCATCCTGTCGGCGATCGGCGAGGGTGGCTATATCAAGTCGCTCGAAGGCAGCAAAAGGTCCGGCATCGACGGTGTCCGCATCACCGACCGCTTCTATCTCGGCGAGCCGCAGTTCCGCGGGTTCGACATTCGCGGCGTAGGCCCACGCGTGTTGCGCATTCCGTACACGACGGACTCGGCGACGGGTAAGCAGATCCTGGTGACCGATCGCAACCAGTACATCGACGATGCGCTCGGCGGTAACGCCTATTATCTTGGCCGCATCGAGATGGAGATCCCGCTCGGTTCGGGTGCGCGCGAACTGGGCCTGCGTCCTTCGATCTACGTCCAGGCGGGCTCGCTGTTCAGCATCACGAAGCCCAACCTGACCGTCGACCCCAACTCGTACCCCAGGACGGTCGATGCCAACGGCAACGTCACGATCCTGCCGTTGCAGACTCCGATCAAGACCGCCGACGGCAAGCTGCAGTATGTCGTGCCGTCGACCGACACGACGAACCCGAATGCCGTCACGACCTGCGCCGTCGGCTATTCGTCGACGCTCGGCGGGGCCTGCACCGGGACCAGCGTCAACAGCCAGTATTCGTCGACCTATGGTCCGTATTCGGAGCAGTTCCTCGGCAATTCTGCCAAGCCGCGTCTGTCGATCGGCATCGGCGTGAACTGGAACTCGCCATTCGGTCCGCTTCGTATCGATCTCGCTCGTGCTCTGCTCAAGCAGAAGGGCGACGACCCCAAGCTCATCACTTTCAACGTAGGGACACAGTTCTAATGACGACGTTCAAGACGCTTCTCCTCGCTGCCGCGCTCGTCGCGCCGGCCGCCATGACCGCAACCGCTGCCGATGCGCAGGTTTCGGGTATCGCCGTCGCCGACGCACAGGGTGCGATCGCCAACTCGAAGGCCTGGAATGCCGCGCGCGCCCAGATCGAGACGACCTATAAGGCGCAGCTCGACCAGGCCGAGACCCGCCGCCAGGCTGTCGCGCGTGAGCTTCAGCCGCTCGTGACCGCGTTCCAGGCCGCGCAGCGTGCGCCCGGCGCTTCGGAGGCATCGCTGCGTCCGCAGGCTCAGGCGATCCAGACGCGCGAAAACGCCGCCAATCAGGAACTCGCCCGCCTGACGCAGCCCGCCCAGCGCGCGCAGCAATACGCGATCGAACAGATCCAGGCGAAGCTCAGCGATGCCGTCACGGCGGCGGTTCGCGCAAAGAACGTCAGCCTTTTGCTGCGTCCTGAGGCCGCTCTGTTCGCACAGCCGACTGCCGATATTACGTCGGCGATCACCACCGAACTCGACCGCCTGGTGCCGACCGTAAGTACCGCTGTCCCCGCCAATTGGCAGCCAAGCCAGAACGGCCAGCAGCAGGGCGCAGCACCGGCGTCGGCACCTGCAGCCGCGACCGGCAAGCGCACCACGCCGCAGGGCCGTTGAGCGAGCCGAGGATGACCGACTCGGTTGACGCCGTGAAGACCGGCATGGGCCCGCTCGATATCGGGCGGGTGATGGCGGCGTTGCCGCATCGCTATCCGTTGCTGCTGGTCGATCGTGTCGAGGATCTGATCCTCGACACGTCGATCACCGCGATCAAAGCGGTGTCGATGAACGAGCAGTTCTTCCAGGGGCATTTCCCTGGGCGCCCGATCATGCCGGGCGTGCTGATCGTCGAGGCGATGGCGCAGGCGGCGGGGATCCTCGCGGTCGAGTCGCTGGGGCTCGCCGGATCGGGCAAGCTCGTCTATTTCATGGCGATCGACGGTGCGAAGTTCCGCAAGCCGGTCGAGCCCGGCGTGTTGCTGAAACTCGACGTGACGTTCGTCCAGAAGCGCAGCTCTGTGTGCAAGTTCGCCGGCCGCGCGTCGGTCGACGGACAGCTAGTGGCCGAGGCGAACTTCACGGCGATGATCGCCGACCCGCCGAAAGCCTGACGACAAGGCTCCAGCCGCGCGATCTTGTAAAATCGGGCGCGTCCGTGTACGGGCGCGCCTTCCTTTTCAGGCTGGTCGGAACCAGCCACTTACGGAGAATTCCCATGAAGGCCGACACGCACCCCGATTATCACATGATCACCGTCCAGATGACCGATGGCAGCAAGTACCAGACTCGCACCACCTGGGGTAAGGAAGGCGATGTGATGACGCTCGAGATCGATCCGCTCGCGCATCCGGCATGGACCGGCGGCCGCGGCACGATGCTCGACACCGGTGGCCAGGTCGCGCGCTTCAACAAGCGTTTCGGTGGCGGTCTCACGCTCCGCAAGTAAACGTAACCCCCCGGAACGGATCGATACTCATTCGTTCCGGGGGCATTTATTAAGATCACGTTAGGCACCGGCGGCTAGGCTTGTAATTGCAAGCCAGACTTAGGACTCGCAAGGACGAGGACGCCATGTTCGCCGCCGATTTCGAACCTGCAGAGCGCACCAGCCGCCGCGGTTCGCCCCGTGCCCCTGTCGCGTTGGACGTTAGCATCGGCAAGACGCGCCGCACCTTGTGCAGGGTCGTCGACATCTCGATCAACGGCGCGCGGCTCCAGACCTATTCGGCGCTCAGGCGCGGGACGAGCATCTGGCTCAACCTGCCGCAGATCGGGCAGATAGTCGCCGAAGTCATGTGGGCGGACGATTTTACCGCCGGCTGCAAGTTCCACCGACCGCTATCGATCGAAGCGTTCGATGCGCTCATTCGGGACCATCCGGCATAGCGTCGTTAATCGCGATCACGTCAGGTGTACCTTCACCAATACGGCTCTGAGCTTTGGGACATGATGGCCGCCAGCAATCCTGCGTCGCATCGGACGAGACCCGCGAATTCGAAATCTCGAGGTGATGTGGGCCAGACCGACGTTCGCATAATGACTTACAGCGAGCAGCGTCACGGGGGTGGGCAGCAACGAGAGCCCGTAGAGCGGCACGCGAGCCGAAAAATGGAAAGCCGACCAAAAACTGTAAAATAGTGTTTGACGGGGTGGGGAGGTGGGCCTAGAGGGGTGTCACCGCAGCGGAGTGCCTCACCGGCTTCTGAAGCGGTCG
>NZ_LMLW01000011.1 GCF_001422045.1 Sphingomonas sp. Leaf242 | reverse complement strand
ACGTTTCTTGCGGACCGCTGGACTTGTCCGCCGCCGTCGGGGTGTTCAGGCGCTGGGTAGAGGCAGCAGCATAGCGCAATGGCAGCTTACGCTCGCCCCCGCCCCTAAAGCAGCCAGTCCGCTTTCCTCCCCTACTCGGCCGTTCCGCTTGCGCCCAGTCTTGGCCATTCGCGACGGCACTGCCTATGCCTCCGCAAAACGGGTGTGCCTTTGCCATGGTTCAGGGCAAGGCGGCGGACGCCCTGCTTGCGTGGAATCTTTGTCGATCGAGGCGAAATGGCAGCGAGATAAAAAGAAAAAACCTTTCTTTGTTGGATGTGTCCTCCAATAGCGTGGTTATGGTGCTTCAGAAGCAAGGACGCGGCAACCATCGTCGCTTCGGGTACGAGGCTGTCCACATCGCTGCAATTCTTGCTGAACTAAGTCGTTATGGCATGAATACGATGGGACTGCGTAATCTTTCATCGCGACTGTGGGACGCGGTGAATTTAGGTCGCCTCCACCCCGATTTTACACCGCTTGACTTTATGTGCTGTAAGAATCTGCTCATAGGAAAAGAGCTCGCCGCAAGGGGTGAGGATGTTCCGGGCATAATGAGCATTGGTTCAGCACTAGCGCGTGATGATGATCATGGAGAGAAAGAAGGCACTCCAGGTCCACGCCACGTAAAAATGATGAAATGGTTTAGCATTGATGCTGCCCGGCTTCTGACTGCTTACGCAGATCTTATGAGTCGAGACATTTTTCTGCACGATGTGCCAAAGTGGTTTGTAAGTGCAAGCGCGAACGGATCGATCGAGTTCATATTGGAGGACGATCCGTCTGGGGAGGATGTTGAAGGGCGGGCTAGCTATATATGCCTCGATATCAAAGAGATCGTGAACCGGGCTTGGTTTAGCTTAACTGATCAATGAACCGGGCTGACAGGGTGGTCGAAACACGCCTGTCAGCCCTCACCACGGAAAACCCGAGAGGAAACCCAATGGCTAACAGTGCTTCTAGCAGTTTTTATACAGATCTGCAGCCTTCAACATCATTCGCCGGCTTGGACGCTTCGCGGTCCGCGACGGTCATCCTTCGGCTGCCCGCCGTCAAACAGCGCACGGGGCTGAGTCGCGCTACCATCTACCGCAAAATGTAATCACTCGAGTTTCCCGCCGCGAAGCGGCTGAGCGCCAATTGCGTTGGGTGGGTTGCTGCCGAAGTTGAGGCTTGGCTTACTGATCGCTCTCCCGCCGGAGTACGGCCATGACGCGGTGCATAGGGGGTATCGTAGGGGTATCTGTGATTATAGGCCTGAAAATTACTACTATAAATTAGTGGGATGGGTTTATGCACTCGGCGGACCCCCCCCCCCCCCCCCCCCCCCCCACGCGCAAGCCATTGTTTTGCATTGATTTTAGGATCATTGGGGTTCCTATGCCTCATTCCGTCCGACGTAACTAAATGCGTCTCTTGACGCCGCAGGCATTCGGGAGCGCCCGGGACTTATTCGCTGATCGACAGTAGCGGTTCGGTTCACCACCTCGGACGCACACGGAACCTGCGGCAGCGATTACGCGCGCATTGGACTGCAAACCATAATTTGGCGTCATTCGCGTTGAAACCAGCACGAAGGGAACCAGGGATTGTAGCCTCCGATACAAAGTCGAGATCACGCGCGGCGCTGCACGCTGGCGAGATATTTGGAGCGTGCTTTTGCCGACACGTTGATGCGGTATCAGCGATGATGGTGAGGTTCCTGTCGGTCGCTGATACTATCGACCGATACCTGTTGGAGCTCTATGCGTTACTGGAACTCAATATGCCTCTGGACAATTCGCCACGCACTGATGGTGACACGGGAGGCGGCACTGCCGCGCCTCGTCGGGTATATTCCGAAACGGCATTTCAATTGGTACACTAAAACCCGGTCAAAAGAGCCGGTAATATAGAAACCGGAAACCTGATAATGACGTCCGAAGCCTGCATGAACAGATAATGCATAGGCGTATGGCTCGGCCGCTCAGACTGGCCACTTCGACCCCTGTCGTCAGCCGGCAATCGCATTCGATCTGTGCGAGCCGCGGTTGTCTGCACTAGGTTCATCCCGAACTGAGCCATAACCGCCTATGCGTCGAGGACAGCGGATGTCATTGTGCGGCTTGGTCCTTGCCATCGCCTGCCGGCTCACCGGGGGCTCCGGCAGCTTCGGCCTTTCGGTCACCAAGGAACTCGCGATAGTCTGACTTGGTCGTCCGCGGTGAGACAGCTCGTCGCTGCTTTATGAGGCCACTCATCCTGCACCCGCTCATATCGTGACCGCGAAAATTCATCGCATTACGGTGAACCGGGCTGCTCCAGTTGTTGCGCTACCGCAGGGGGAACACCTTCACCACCGTTGCCGCGTTCGAAAATAGGCCATATAGGAGATGCTATATCATCGCATAGGACTCTCTCAGTGTCATCACAGACCATCCCCGTTACCGTTCTCACCGGCTATCTGGGGGCGGGCAAGACGACGCTCCTGAACCGCATCCTCAGCGAGAATCATGGCCGCAAATATGCGGTCATCGTCAACGAATTCGGCGAGATCGGCATCGACAACGACCTGATCGTCGATGCCGACGAAGAGGTGTTCGAGATGAACAACGGGTGCATCTGCTGCACCGTTCGCGGCGACCTGATCCGCATCATCGAGGGGCTGATGAAGCGCAAGGACGGCTTCGACGCGATCATCATCGAGACCACCGGCCTCGCCGATCCCGCGCCCGTCGCGCAGACCTTCTTCATGGACGACGACGTGCGCGCCCGGGCGAGCCTCGATGCGATCGTGACCGTGGTCGATGCGCGCCATGTCCTCGCCCGGCTGGAGGACAGCCATGAGGCCGAGGAGCAGATCGCGTTTGCCGACGTGATCCTGCTCAACAAGACCGATCTGGTGACCGCGCAGGAGCTGGAGGTGGTGCGCCAGCGCGTCCGCACGATCAACGGCCAGGCGCGGTTGCACGAGACCCAGAACTGCGTCGTACCGCTCGAGGAGGTGCTGGAGCGCGGCGCCTTCGACCTCGACCGCATCCTCGAGATCGAACCCGATTTCCTGTCCGAGGACGATCACGAGCATGACGATTCGATCACCTCGGTATCGCTGAGTTCGGCGACGGCGATCCGGCCCGAGCTGTTCATGCCGTGGTTGCGCAACCTGACCGCGGTCCAGGGGCAGGACATCCTGCGGCTGAAGGGCGTGCTGTCGTTCCCCGACGAGGACCAGCGCTATGTCGTGCAGGGCGTCCACATGCTGCTCGACGGCAATCATCAGCGCGACTGGAAGCCGGACGAGGTCCGCACCAGCCGGATGGTGTTCATCGGCCGCAATCTCGATCCGGTCGCCTTGCGCGCCGGGTTCGAGGCCTCCGCGGTTCCTGCCAACCGATGATCGACGCGATGCGTGAAACGCTGGTGCAAAGCCATGGCCGCCGTGTCGAGGTTGGCGCGGAGCCGACCGCGATCCTGTGGCTCGGGGACGACGCGTTGCTGACGCTCGGCGACGGCAGCGTGCGGCACATGACCGACGCGGGCGAGGTCGCCGCGCATCCGGTGCACGGCGGCGCGATCCTGGCGGCGTGCCGTCATCCCGATGGCCGCTCGATCGTCACCGGCGGCGACGATGGCCGGGTATGCCGCGTGACGGGGGATGGCGATTTTCTGGAGTTGGGTTGCTTCGACCGACGCTGGGTCGAGCATCTGGTGGCGAGTCCCGCGTCGGGCCTGATCGTCGCCGGCGTCGGTCGCGAAGCGGTCGTCTGGACGCCCGGCGCCACCGAACCCTCGCACCGCTACGCTATCGGTTCGACGATCGGCGGCCTCGCACTCGAAGGTAAAGGCAAGCGGCTCGCCGTCGCGCATTATGGCGGCGTCAGCCTGTTCTATGCCGCGAATGCCAGCAGCGGCCGCGTCGCGCTCGATTGGATCGGCTCGCACCTCGCCTGCACGATGAGCGCGGACGGCCGCTATGTCGTCACCGCGTTGCAGGAGACCGGACTGCACGGTTGGCGGCTTCCCGATCTGCGCGACATGCGGATGTCGGGCTACGTCGCCAAGACGCGCAGCTTCTCGTGGGATCGCCGCGGCAAATGGCTGGCGACCAGCGGCGATGCGTGCGCCGTCCTATGGTCGTTCGATGGCAAGAGCGGCCCGATGGACAAGCCGCCGTTGCTGCTGGCCGAGCGGCGGGGCGCGATCGTCACGCGCGTCGCCTTCCATCCCCGTAGCGACCTGCTTGCGGTCGGATATGACGATGGCGTCGTCGTCCTCACGCAGACCGGCGACGATCGTCCGCTGCTGGTCGATGAAGAAGGCGCCGCCATTACCGCGCTGAGCTGGAACGACGCTGGCACCCGGCTCGGCTGGGGCGACGAGGACGGCCGGATCGGCATCCTCGACATGGCCGCGCGCGCATGAAGAGCCCGTGCGTCGATATCTGCCGCTTCGATGGGCGGACCGGCTGGTGCGTCGCCTGCGGGCGCACGCAGGTCGAATGCCGCGGCTGGCGCAAGGCGGCGCGACCGGCCCTGCTGGGGATCCAGGCCGAGCTGCCCCGCCGCCTCGCCAAGCTGGCCGCGCGCGGCATCGTCGCCTCGGAACTGGCGCCCGACCCTAATTCGGAAGATATCGCATGACAGATCCCTCGTTCGCACTGCCCACGCTGGGCCTGATGTTCGTGCTCGGCCTGCGCCACGGGCTTGATCCCGATCACGTCGCGGTGATCGACAATATCGTCTTCCGCATGGTCGAGGAGCGGCCTCGATTGTCGCCCTGGACCGGTACGCTGTTCGCGCTGGGCCACAGTCTCGCGGTGGCGGTCGTGGCGATCGGGGTGTCGCTGTTCGCGCACTGGATCGTCGTGCCGCGCTGGACCGCGACGCTGGTCGATACGATGGTGATCGCGTTGCTGATCCTCGTCGGCACGCTCAATCTCGTCGCGCTGCTGCGACACCGCGCGTACGCGCCGGTCGGGTGGCGCGCGGGGCTGGTGCCGCGGTCGCTGCGGTCGAGCACGCACCCGGCGGCGGTCGTCGCGATCGGCGTCGTGTTCGGGCTGGTGTTCGACACCGCGACCCAGGCGGCCGCCTGGGGCGCGGCAGCAACGACGCGGGGCGGGCCCGCCGCCGCCGCCGGTATCGCGCTGGCCTTCACGATCGGCATGGTGCTCGCCGATACGCTGGACAGCCAGATCGTCAGCCGGTTGCTGCGATCGAGCCGGCGGGCGGGGCGCGGTGCAGGCGGATCGGTCATCCGGTATCGGCGCGCGGTCGGCTGGCTGATCGTCGGCCTGTCCTACGGCATGGCCCTGTTCGCGGCGTCGGAGGCCGCAGGCTTCGCGCTCGACCTCGACGATCAGACCTTCACCGCGATCGGCGTCGGCGCGGCCACCATCGTCGCGGTGCTGCTCGCCCGCGGTGCCTGGATCGCCCGCAAGGCCAGTCGTCCCGCTCTGGAAGGCGCGGCATGACCGGCCTGGTCACCGGACCCGGTGCGCTGATCCCGGTCTCCGTCCTCACCGGCTTTCTCGGCAGCGGCAAGACGACCGTGCTCAATCGGCTGGTGCGCGATCCGCGGATGGCGCGCGCGCTCGTCATCATCAACGAATTCGGCTCGATCGGGCTCGACCATGACCTGATCGTCCGCAGCCAGGACGACATGGTCGTCGAGATGATGGGCGGCTGCCTGTGCTGCACCATCCGCGGCGACCTGTTGCGGACGCTGCGCGAGGCGCCGTGGCGGTTCGCGCGCGACGGCAAGTGCTGGTTCGACCGGGTGGTGATCGAGACGACCGGTCTCGCCGACCCAGCGCCGATTCTGCACACGCTGATGACCGACGAGCGCCTGCAAACGCTGTACCGGCTGGACGGGGTCATCACCACCGTCGACGCCGCGACCGGGATGGCGACACTCGATGCGCAGGAGGAATCGGTCAAACAGGCGGCGGTCGCCGACCGGCTGCTGCTGACCAAGACCGATCTGGTCGGTGCGGACGCGCGTGCTGCGCTGGAAGCGCGGCTGCACGCGCTCAACCCCGCCGCGCCGATCACGGTGGCGATCGATGGCGCGGTCGATCCCGACCTGCTGTTCGAGGCCGGGCTCTACGATCCGACGACCAAGAGCCACGACGTCCGCCGCTGGCTGAACGCCGAAGCCTATACGAGCCCGGTCCACGACCATCACGACCACCATCAGGGGCATCATCATCACGGGCACCATCATCACGACGTCGATCGCCACGGCGACCGGATCCACTCGGTCTGCCTGACCTTCGACGACCCCATTCCAGCCTTGGCGTTCGAGCGCTGGCTGGGCATCCTGACGATGTTCAAGGGCGCCGACATCCTGCGTGTGAAGGGCATCGTCAACGTCGAGGGCGTCGATCGGCCGATGGTCATCCACGGCGTCCAGCACATCTTCCACCCGCCGGTCAGGCTCGACGCGTGGCCGAGCGAGGATCGTCGCAGCCGGATCGTGTTCATAACCCGCGACCTCGACGAAGCCGATCTGCGCGGCACGCTGACGCTCATGACGCTGGGGCTCGAGCATTTCGGTCTGGTCGGAGAGGACGCGATGACCCTAGGGGCAGGGGGTGGACTGATCCCGGACAGAGGCTGACGACCACGACGACCGCAGGGGCGGGGCGATACTATTAAAAACGGGGGATATCGGTGCGCACGACGATCATAGAGTCATGGGTACGCGGTGCCGCCGCGGCGACCGCCTTGTGCGGCGCCTCGACGGCGGCGATTGCCGAGGACAATACGCCGACCGCGTCGCTGTCCGTACCGGCGGCCGGCGAGGAGATTACCGTGACCGGCTGGCGGCTGCGCCAGCTCGACGTCGCGACGCCGACCGCGAGCCGTCTCGGCCTGGCGATCCGCGAGACGCCAGCCACGATCGACCAGATCGGTGCCGACGAGATCCTGACGCGGGGGTTCCGCACCGTCGAGGAGGCGACGGTCAGCCTGCCGGGCGTCACCTCGGGCGGCTCGCCGGGCGATCCCTCGCTGTTCTCGATGCGCGGCTTCACCGGCGAGCAGATCACGGTGCTGCACAACGGGCTGTATCTCGGGCCGGCGAACATGATCAATCGCCCCGGCAACACTTTCAACATCGCCAGCATCGACGTGCTCAAGGGGCCGGCGTCGGTGCTCTACGGGCAAGGCGCGATCGGCGGCGCCGTCAACATCGTCAACAAGAGCCCGGACTTCACCGCCGACAGCCTCCAGGCGCTTGCCTCCTATGCGTCGTTCGACACGGCCAGCATCGGGCTGGGCGGCAACCACCGCCTCGGCGACACGCTCGCCGCCCGCGCCGACGTGAGTTATCATCGTACCGACGGCTTCGTCGATCGCGCCGGTTCCACCTCGTTCAACGCCACCGGCGCGGTGCTGTTCAAGCCGCGCGACACGCTGTCGATCGCGTTCAGCGTCGATTATCTCAAGGACACTCTGTCCACCTATTTCGGCACGCCGCTGGTTCCGGCCTCGTTCGCCGCCGATCCGATTGGCGGGATCCTGTCGACCGGCAACGGCTATGTCATCGATCGTCGGACGCGCTTCACCAATTACAACGTGGCGGACAACCGCGCCAAGAGCTGGCAGGTCTGGCCGCGGCTCGTCGTCAACTGGTCACCCTCCGAGCGCCTCACGCTGTCGAACACCGCCTATTATTTTCATGCCGAGCGGCAATGGATCAACGCCGAGAACTATGTGTTCAACGCGGCCACCAAGTTGATCGACCGCGATCGCTTCTTCGTGTTCCACAACCAGGATCTGTTCGGCGATCAGTTCAGCCTGACGCACAAGGACAAACTGTTCGGCCTCGACAACACGCTGGTCGCCGGCATCGACTACAGCCATCTCGACTTCATCCGCAGCCGTGGTTTTCCCGATGGCGACAGCGTCGATCCGCTGCACCCGAGCCCGGGTCTGTTCGGCGCGATCGACAAACGCGTGTCGCCGACCCGCTGGGACCAGATCGCGCTGTTCGGCGAGGATGCGCTCGCGCTCACGCCCTCGCTCAAGCTGGTCACCGGCCTGCGCGCCGAACGGCTGTATCTGACGCGCGAGAATTTCAACGTCGACGGCAGCTTCAACGCCGGGTCGAGTTTCGACCGCACCTACCGGCTGTTCAACTGGCGCGCAGGGCTGGTGTACGACGTCTCGCCGAGCGTCACCGCCTACGCGTCGTACAGCACCGGCAAGGACCCGGTCGGCGCGAACATCTTCCTCGTCAACGCCAACCAGAATTTCGGCCTGAGCAGTTCCCGTCAGGTCGAGGGCGGGCTGAAAGCCGATCTGCTGCACGGCCGCGGAACGCTGACGCTCGCGGCCTACGACATCAAGCGCGACAACATCCTGACGCAGGTCGCGGTCGATACCGTCAGCAATATCGGCAGCCAGCGGTCGCGCGGGATCGAAGCGTCGGGCGAACTGCGCGTGACTCCAGCGTGGGCGGTGATCGCCAGCGGGACCTATGTCGACGCGAAATACGCCAATTTCGTCGATCCGAACTACGGGATCGCCGCGTCGGGCAACACGCCGCCCAACGTCCCGGCCTGGGTCGGCAATATCTGGACGACCGTGCAGCATATCGGCGCACTGCCGCTGGAAGCGGGCGGCGGCGTCAAATATATCGGCAAGCGCTACGGCAATACCGCCAACGACCTCGTGCTCAAACCCTATGCGATGGGGATCGTCTACGCGACCTATGCGCTGACGCCGCGCTGGTCGCTGACCGGGCGGATCAACAATGTCTGGAACAAGACCTTCGTGCAGTGGGCAGACATTTATTACCCCGCGCAGGTCATGCTGGGCGAACCGCGCCGGTTCGAGGTCAGCGTCCTTGCCCGCTTCTAGGGCGAACGCGTGGCGGCGTCAGGGGATCAAGACGCTCGTCTGGTTCCACCGCTGGCTCGGCGTCGCGACCTGCCTGATCTTCGCGCTCTGGTTCGCGAGCGGGGCGGTGTTGCTGTTCAAGCCGTTCCCGTCGCTGTCGCACGCCGACCAGGTGCGACTGGAGGCGCCGATCGACTTGGGCGCGGTGGCGATCTCGCCGCGTGGTGCAGCGATCGCCGCAGGCCAGCCGACCGCGTTGCGCCTCGTCCAGCGGGGCGGGGCGCCCGCGTATATCGCCACCACGCCGGACGGGACGATCGCGATCGATGCGCGATCGGGGGAGAGGCTGGGCGATCTCACCGCCCACGACATGGCTGCGGACCGACGTTCATCGCCCGGCCCGACGACCCCGGTCGCGATCACCTACGACCAGTGGGTCGTCCACAACCACTTCGATCCGCTCCGCCCGTTTTACCGGACCGACCTCGCCGACGGACGCGGGACGAGCCTTTATCGCTCGGCGAAGACCGGCGAACTGGTCCAGCGCACCACTGCCGCGGATCGCGGCTGGAACTGGGTCGGTGCGGTGCTGCACTGGGCGTATTTCACGCCGCTGCGGTCGAGCTTCACCGCGTGGGACCGGACGGTGTGGATCCTGTCGTTCGTCGCGCTGCTGGTGGCGATCGCCGGCACGATCCTCGGCATCATCCGCATGCTCGCGGCGCGCCGTCTGCGCACGCCGTCGCTGACCCCGTACCGCCAGCGCTGGATGCGGTGGCACCATCTGCTCGGCCTGTTCGCGAGCGTTTTCGTGCTGAGCTGGACGCTGAGCGGCTGGCTGTCGATGGACCACGGCCGCCTGTTCTCGCGCGGCCAGCCCACGGGCGAGCAGGCAGCGCGCTATGCTGGAGCCCCGTTAACGACTGCGCTGCCGAACGACCTGCCGATGGCCATTCCGGCGGACACCAGGCAACTCGACTTCACGGTCGTCGGCGGCCGGAGCCTCTCGGTCGCGTGGCAACCCGACGGAACGGCAGTGACCTATGATGGCGACTATACGCGGATAGCGCTCGCGATGCTTCAAGACAGGATCGGCAAGGCGGTGCTGACAGCATTTCCCGACGCGTCGGGTTTCAGCGTCGCCCCGATCGATCCAACTGCGACCTATGCCTTGGCGGAAGGCTGGCCCGCGACCGCCGTGCGCGTGACGCTAAGGGGCAATGCGCTTCCCGATGTCTATGCGGACGGCGTCGACGGTCGATTGCTGACGGTGATGGACGACAGCCGCGCCCGCTACGCCTGGATCTATTACGCACTCCACACTTTCAACGTGCCCGGCCTCGCCACGCGCCCGTTGCTGCGTCAGATCGTCGTGCTGATCCCGTTGATGCTCGGCTTCCTGTTCAGTCTCACCGGCGTCGTGCTGGGCGTCCAGCGCCTACGCAAAATCCATTAGGCGCCGGTTTCGCTCGAAATGCCCCCGATCGCGCTTTCATTGGTGATCCGAGGCCAAGGTCGAACGAAGATTTCGATAGGGAGACGCTGCAATACGGTTTGGCGTCGCATGCGGTTTATCCCATCAATGCCCGGCTGATTTCGTCATCCGTCGCGACATGTTCCTCGATGACGCATCTCAGATCGATCCCGCTGATACCGTAGCTGGATACGACGGCTGCCTGGGCGATGTTGAGACCGTCGGACGACTGGACCATTGTCCCGCCGGCGGCGATCGGATGCGGATAGGTGCTGTGGTAGGCGTAGCGTCCGGTCGTGGCGACGACGCGGTCGGCGCGGTCTATGATGGTGGCGACGGCGTTGGCAGCGGTGCGATTGATGACATTCATCACCGCCGCCGCCTGACCCTCGAAATCAAATTCGAGATAGCAGGCGCCGATCGTCACCTCTTCGATCCGGATCGGCGCGACGTAGATCAGCACGTTGCGGTCGCTCGACCACGGGTTCCTCCACACCGCGTCGGTCATCCATTCGGTGGTGAGCGGCGCGGACATGGCGCTGCGAAACTGGTCGTAATTCTTGAAATTCACCGTGCGGACCGCAGCGTTGGCGTGCGCGCAGACCGCGACATGCCCCTCCGCGTCGACGACGAACGCGTTCAGGAAATAGGGCGAGCAGTTCAGCAGCGACTGCAATCGCTTCAACGCGCGCGCCTCGATCTGCGGTGAAGACCGGCCGAGCAGCAGCGCTTCGCTGATCGAATGGTCGGTGGCCAGCATCCGCACGTCGATCGAGCGGTCGTACAGCGTGCGCGCCAGCGTATCCGCGATCGACTGGGCAAGGTCGGCGAGCCGCCCGCATTCCATGTCCTTGGCCAGTTCGCTCGCGATCACCGCGCCATGTTGCAGGTAATGCAGGACTTCGTCGCGAAACGCGCGGGCCGAACTCCGCGCGCTTGCCGCCAGATGCTTCACTTCCTGCGCGACGACCGTGAACCCGCGTCCCGCCTCGCCCGCACGCGCGGCCTCGATCGTCGCGTTCAGCGCCAGCAGGTTGGTCCGCCCGGCGATCGCCTCCGCCTGATCGGCATGCGCGGTAACCTTGTCGCTCAGCGCGGTCAGCAGGGCACGTATGCGTCGGGGCATCGTATACTTTCTTAAAGTCCGACTGCGGCCCTACCCGGCGATGGTTAACGCATCATGGCGATTCTCTCGCGATTCGTCGTACCTGTATGGTATCGAACGGAAATATCGTCCATGCGAATGGGATGACGCCGATCGCGTAGTAGTCCTCGCGACTGGACGCCTGACCAACCAGCACCAGCTCAGACACAGGTTTCGCGTCGGTGCGTCCGCCGGGACGGTACGCCATAGCCCGCGATCAGCATCACGGTCTTACCCTCGCAATCCCCGGACTGTCGCGACCATGTCGTCTTGGGATCGGCCGGCAGGCGACCAACCTTGCCGCGCCGCAGGAGGTATTCCTGGGTATTTCCTCGCCTTAAAAAGGGGCCGCAGTCGGCGCTTAACGTGCCGACTGCGGACCCAGCCCTCAGAAGCGTGCGCGGACGCCGATGCGGTAGAAGCGGCCGAGCGTGTCGTAGAGTGCCGGGTTCACGTCGAGCCCGGTGTTGGTCTGCGGCGAGGGTTCGGGATCATGGTCGAACAGATTGTCCACCTTGAAGAACATGCTGACCTGCTTGGTGACGTTCACCGCGCCGCCGATGTCGAAGTAGAACGCGCCCTTCATCTTGTTGTAGTCGATGGTCGGGTTGTTGCCCGTCGATACCGGGCAGTTCCCCGCCGAGCAGACGACGTACTGGTTGCCGAACACGCCGTCGCTGAACCAGCGTTGCTGCAGCGTGAGGCTGAACTGATCGGTGTCGTAGCTCTGCGTCGCGAGCCATTTCCAGCTGGGGGTCGCGCCCGAGTTCGCGCCCGCACTGTCGACCGGGATCGTGCCGGGCAGGCCGGGATCGGTGACGAACTTGATGACGTGCGTAGCGAGCGCGCGCACGGTCAGGTTGCCGGCGATGCCGAGCGGTCGGCGCCACTGATAGCTGCCCTCGATATCGAACCCGTTGGTCTTGATCGAGGCGAGGTTGAACGACTGGACGTTGACGAAATTCGGGCCCGCCGTGTTCTGCAGATTGAAGCTGTCGCAGGTTTCCGTATTGCCCTGGAAACACAGGTTGACGATCTGCGCCGCGGTCAGGCTGGAGACGACGTCGTTCAGCTTGATCGTATAATAGTCGAACGACAGGCTGAGCCCCGGTGCCCATTTCGGCTTGGCCAGCACGATGCCGGCCTCGGTGCTGCGCGCGATTTCGGGGCGCAGCGCCGAATTGCCGATCGTGTTCTGGATGATCAGCACCTGCGTGTTGCGGAACGGGTCGGTGAAGTTCGGCACGGTCGTCGTGGTCGGCGCGGCGAACAGTTCGGACAGGTTCGGCGCGCGGACGTCGCGCGAGGTGACGGCGCGCAGGCGGAAGCCGTCGAACGGGGTCTCCCAGGTGCCGCCGACCTTCCACGCGTACACGTTGCCTGACGTCGAATAATGCGTCGCGCGGCCCGCGGCGTTGACGTTCGCGCGGCCCAGCGTGTCGGAATTGAGGACCGGCAGGTTCAGCTCGAGGAAGCTCTCGACCACGTCGTACTTGCCGGTGCCGTTCTTGTAATTGCCCGCATACCAGTTGTTGCCGGCGGGCAGCAGCGACGGATCGGACGGATACAGCGTCGAGTTCGGGCTGAGGTCGGATACGCCCGCGCCGTAGGGATCGGCGTTCACGCGGTAGAATTCGCGGCGGTATTCAGCGCCGGCAGCGACCGCGAGCGGCCCCGCCCACAAGGTCAGCGGTTCGCCCGAGATGCTGACGGCGGCGGCGTCCTGCGTCTGCTTGGTGTGCTGGAACGGCCCGTTCGCGGGAACGATATAGGCAAGCGCCGCGGCCGACGGCGTGGTGCCGCCGAAGATGTTGATCGGCTGGCATCCGCCGGCGCGTGCGGCGGCATTGGCGCAGACGATCTCGCCGTTCAGCCGGACCGCGTTGATCGCCTGGTTGTAGCGTCCGGTCAGGCTGATGTTGTCGACGCGGATGTCGGTGGTGTTGATGCCGTGCTCGTACGACGCGTCATAGGTCCAGCTGGTCCCGAAGATGCTCGCCTTGCCCTTCACCCCGCCGACGAAGCGGTATTGCCGCCGATCGGTGTTGACATGGATGTTGGGCAGGATCGCGTTGCTCAGGCCGTATTGGAAATTGGTAATGCCGTTGGCGGCGCACGCGGCCGAGATCGAGGCGGGCAGATACGGGTTGGCGCACTGGATCGTCAGCCCGGTCTTCGATGCGCCGGGGTTGGGCTGGTTGTCGGACTTCACCTGCGCGATGTTGGCGGTGAAATACACCTCGTTGTCGGGTGCGAAGTCGTAGCCGATCCGCGTATAGCCGTTGAGGCGTTGCAGCCCCGATTGCAGCGAGGTGCCCGATCCGACATGCCCGGACTGGTCGCCGCCGACGCAGAACCCGACATAACAGCCGTTGACGGTGCCCGCCGCGTTCTTGGCGGGGACGCCGTTCGAGCCGTACTGGAACTGGAAGGGCTGGCCATTGGCGTCGAACGCGGTGCCTTGGAGCGGGCCGGCGCTGATCAGGCCGTATTTGGTGTATTGATAGGCCTGGCCGTGATCACGGTAGAGGAACTGTGGCGAGCCGTTGTTGCGGATGCCGGTGTCGACCAGCGTGGTGGCGCGGTACCAGTCGCGGCTGCCGGCGAGGTCTTCGCCGAAATTGCCGGGGCCGACGCCCTCTTCATGCGAATATTCGCCGCTGACGATGACGTGGAGCTTGTCGCCTGCAAAGCTCTTGCCGACCGCGGCCTGGACCAGCACCTGGCCGTCGTCGCCATAGGTGGTGACGCCGGTCTGGATATTGCCCTTGAACCCGGTGAAGCGCGTATCGGTGATGAAGTTGATCACGCCGCCGACCGCGTCCGAGCCGTAGGACGCCGATGCGCCGCCGGTGACGATGTCGACGCGCTTGATCAGCAACTGCGGAAACTGGCTGATGTCGGGCACGCCCGTCACGTTAGCACCGACCACCCGCTGGCCGTCGAGCAGCGTCAGCGTGCGAATCGTGCCGAGCCCGCGAAGCGAGAACGAACTCAGGCCCTGCGATCCGCTCGACGTGCTGAAGGTACCGGTGCTGGCGCCGGTCGAGCCCTGCAGCGACGGCAGCTGCGCCACGGTGGTGAAGATGTTCGGCTGGGCGTTCTTGAGGATCTGCTCCTCGCCGATCACCGTCGTCGGGGTGGGGGCGTTGAACCCGCTCGAGGTGATGCGCGTGCCGGTCACGACGATGTCGCTGGCCGACGCGGGCGACCGCTCGGCGTCGGCAGCATCGGCGGGTAGCGACTGCGGCGTGGCGGCGGGTGCCTCGGTCGGGGCCGGGGCCGCAGTGGTAGCCGGGGCCGGGGCCGCAGTGGTAGCCGGGGCCGGGGCCGGGGTCGCAGTCGTGGCGGGCGGGACGGTCTGCGCGATCGCCGGCGCACACAGCAGCGCCGTCGCGAGTACCGCCATGCTAGTAGCGCTACCAAACAGGCTTCTGCTCAAGCGCCGGTCGTGCGTGACCAATTCCATCATCCGTCCCCTTTTTGCACTTCGCATCGGCCGTGTTCGGCTCGGCCAAAGCTCGATTGTCGCGGCGTTCTACCGCATGCGGTGCAGCCGGACATCTACGACCATCGTCGCATTTCGCCTGGGTCGAGGAGCTTGGCTGGCAGCGGCGATCAGGGGCGGGTGGTGTAGAGCGCGTGGTGCGTCAGGATGTAGAGCGTCCGTCCGTCGGCACCGCCGAACAGCAGTTGCAGCGGCCGTTCGGGGATGTCGATACGGCCCTGTTCGCGACCGTCCGCCGCGTAGACGAACACCTGTCCGTTGGCGACGTAGACGCGTCCGTCGGGGCCGGTCGCCACGCTCTCCCCGCCGCGGGTCGCGAAGCGCTTGAGATCGGTGATCGCGCCGCCGCGGCCGAGCAGTCCGGTGTAGGTCGTGTCCTCGGATCCGTTGACGATGTGCACGCGCGCGCCGACCCGGCCGGTGACGAAGCCGTAGGTGTCGAGCGTATCGGAGAACCGCCAGCCGATATGGTTCGCCGGCCCCTGCTGCCAGACGCGGTAGGCGGGCAGCACGAGGCTATTGTCGGGCGAGACATATTCCAGCGGCTTCGGCACCGCGGCATCGCGCGCGAACATCTCCGCCAAGGTCGTGAAATGGTCGGTCTCGGCGTCGTATTGATCGCGGAATTCGCCGTTGTTCCAGACGCTGCCGGGCAGTGCGACCGCGGCGCCGGTGCGCGCGGCGACCGGTGTCGGCGCGATCACGCGCACGTCCTGCGGTTTCGCCGGGTCGATCGCGTAGACCGTGCCCGTCGGTCCTGCGGACGAGAGCACCATCAGCGTGCCCGACCGATCGATCGCCAAATTGACGGGATCGAGCGGCGCATCGGCGACGATCGACAGGCCGTCCTTCTCCGACCAGCCATGGATGCGCTGGAACTGGCGGTCGACGAAATACAGTTTCCCCGCAGCATCCACCGCGCCGCCGCCGAGTGAATAGAAGCCATCGGCGACCTGCTTGACGGAAGCGAGCGGGGCAGGGGCGGCGGGCGCCGGCGTATCGGTCACGTCGAGCACCGCGAACTCGCGCTCGCGCATCTCGGTGCCGCGCGTGACATCGACGATCGCGTTTTCGTACGGATATTTGCTCGCGCGCAGATACGTGCCGCAGCCGTTCGCGTCGCAGGTCGAAAAGCCGCTCTCGGCGTTGACGTGGACGTTGCGGAACCGGATGTTGGTCGAGCCGTACAGCGTCACCGCTGCCTTCGCCGGTTCGAGCGACCGCGTGACGCGGTAGGCGTGGAGATTGGCGAACAGGATGTCGCGCGAATTGCGCACCTCGAGCGCAACGGTCGCCCGGCTTTCGCCGGCTTCCTCTTCGGTCTGCGGCGCGAGGAACTGCCAGTTGCGCACCCCGTCGAGGACGATCTCGGCACGTCGGTGATGCTCTGCCGACATCTGGTAGACATAGCCCGGCGTGCTGGTGTTCGACACGTGCAGCCCGGCAGCGGCGTAGGTATCGGGCGTCCACACGCCGTTGAACGTGCCGCCGCCGCCGTCGGTGACCCATAGGCTCGCATATTGCCCGTCCCAGCGCTTGGCCGGGTCGATGTCGGCGGTGTGCGTCGCGTTGTAGGGATCGAAGCGGCTGCCATCGGCGGCAAAGGTACCGTGACCGCCCTGGAACTTCACGTCGTCGACCAGCGAATGCTCGCCCGCGCGCCATAGCAGCGCGGTCGCGCGCGGATTGCTGCCGCCGGTGAACAGGCCGAGCCCCGAGACGATCGCGCCGCCGCCCTTCGCGCTTTCGATCAGCGCGCGGGGGCTGCCGACGCCGCGATACGCCGGGCTGTTCTCGGCGAGGACGATCTGCGTCAGGCTGGGGTGGAGGCCGATTAATACGCTGTCCGCGCGCAGTTTCAGCGTGTCGGAGACGCGGTAGAACCCGGCGGGAAAATACAGCACTCGGTGGCCGTCGATCGCCCGCTGGAGCGCGGCGGTGTCGTCGGTCACATCGTCGCCGCGCACGCCGAGATCGCGGACGTTGGTCCAGGCCGATACAGGCGGCAGCGCACGGATCGCGGCGTCGCGCGGGCGGTCGACTTTGGGCAGCGGCGTCGCGTCCATTCGTGTCGCGAAGCTGCCCGTGGTGCCGAGCGCGGGGAGAGTCAGGCCGTACGTGAACGCGCGGACGCGGTAACGTGCGGCGGGGCCGGCGACCGTGCGGCCGCTGTCGCGAAAGCGCGCGAACGTCGGCGTATTCTGACCGACCGCGTTGTCGAAGCCGATCTGCGTATAGGCATTGCCCTCGTTGCTGATGACGATGCCGGCCTTGGCGACGTTCTCGAACCGGACGTCCTTGCCCCACAGCCAGTCGCCATAGCCGCGATCGATCTCGATCCCGACGGGGACGTTGCGGATCACGGTGTTGACCAGCGTCAGCCCGGCCTCGTGCTCGCGGATCGCCGCGTCGCGCTGACCCTCGAAGACCGAATCGAGCAACGTGAACTGCCACGCCGGCGAGGTCTTCTCGGTCAGGATGCCGTAGCGGCCCCCGAAGAACTTCAGGTCCTGAGCCAGATTGCCGACCTGGTAGACGCCTGCCAGCGCCGAACCCAGGTGGAAGTCGATATGGCTGAGATAGGCGTGCTGCGCCGCGTGGAAGCGGACCGCGGTCGCGGCCGGATTGCCCTCGCCGATCTCGAAATCGACGTTCGACAGCGCGGTGTAGAAGGTGCCCGAATTGGCATCCGCGATCGCCGGGTCGAACGGTACGCTGGTCGGCGGCGGGACCGGAACGGGCGGTGCCGGCGGTGATCCCGGAGTTGCAGCCGGGGTGCCGGTGAAGAAGACCATGCTGCCGACGCCGCGCTGGAACCCTGGGGTCGACGGCGCGAGCAGGAGCACCGGGCGGGCCTTGCCGACCCCGAACAGGCGGACGCCCGGCCGCATGTAGAGCGTGCGCGTGATCCGGTAGCGGCCAGCGGGCAGGAAGACGATCCCGCCCGCGCCGGTGTTCTTCGACGCGGCGGCGGCCGCATCGATCGCGCGCTGGATCGCCACGCTGTCGTCGGTGACGCCGTCGCCGCGCGCCGCGACGGTGATCGCGCGCGGATCGACGGGCGCGGTGGCGAACACCGAGGTCGAGGCAAGAGCGGGGGCGGACACTCCGACCAGCAGCCCCACCAGGAGAGGGGCTGCGAAACCGGCGGTAAATCTGGCCGTCATGACTGTGCGTCCTTCGATGAGGGCCGTTTCCCGCTGTACGGAAAGCGATAGGCTGCCGCGGCGCGCGCGACGATTGCGACAAAGGTCGTAATGGCCAATCCGGAACATCTGATCGATAGCGGCGTATCGACACCCGGCCACTCGGTCGTTGCGAAGGATATCGACGGCCGGTGCCAGATCGTGTGAACTCTGAAAGCCCATACGGGATCGTCGTCATGGGCGTGAGCGGCAGCGGCAAGTCGACGCTGGCCGCGCTGCTCGCTCGGCACCTGCACAGCCCGCTGCTCGAAGGCGACGATTTCCATTCCGCGGCGAACGTCGCCAAGATGGAATCGGGGCATCCGCTCGACGATGCCGATCGCTGGCCGTGGCTCGACCGGCTCGGCGCCGCGATTGGCGTGGCGGCGGAGGATCGGGCCAATCAGACCGGAATTGCGGTGGCCGCCTGCTCCGCGCTGAAACGCAGCTACCGGGAGCGACTCTCGCAAGCCTCCACAGTGCCGCTCGCCTTCGTGCTGCTCGACACCGCGCCCGACGAAATCGCCCGGCGTCTCGCAGGCCGCACCGGTCATTACATGCCGCCCAGTCTGCTCGACAGCCAGCTTGCGACACTCGAACGGCCATCGCCCGGCGAGTGCGCGATCACGCTCGATGCCGCGCTGACGCCCGAGCGGTTGAGCGAGGACGCGCTTGCTTGGCTGAGCGCGCAATTTCCGCGAGGCTAAGCCCCGGCGACACCGCGCGGTCATGGCATCAGCCGCTTGCGACCCTGCGACAGGTGCCAGCGCATCGCCAGCGCTGCGCCGTCCGCGTCCTGCGCGCGGATCGCCTCGACGATCGCATCATGCTCCTCCATCATCGCACCGATCACCTCGGGCGGCCGCGACCGCGAGATATCCACGCCCGCGCGCAGGATTCGCATCACCTCGTCCTGGAGGTGATCGAACACCGGCAGGAACGCCGCATTGCCGGTCGCCTCGGCGATCGCGCGGTGAAGCTGCCAGTCCTCGTCATGCGCCGATGCGTTGGACAGCAACGCGCTCCGCAGCGCCTCTAGCGCGCGCTCGATCGCGTCGAGCTGGCGATCGGAGCGGCGCTGCGCCGCGAGGCGCGCCGCCTCCGCCTCCAGCACGAAGCGGACTTCATAGGTGCCGAGCGTCGTCGCGAGCGCATCCATGGGCATGTGCGTGCCGAGCCGAGCGGACGGCCGGCGCTTGACGAACGAGCCCGCACCGAGCCGCGCCTGCGTGATGCCGTCCGAAGCGAGCCGTGCCAGCGCCTCGCGGACGATGGTGCGCGACATCCCGAACGTCGCCGCGAGCTTGGCCTCCGACGGCAGGCGGTCGCCGATCGCCAGATCGTCTTCGGTGATGATCCGGACGATGCCGGTATAGGCGCGGTCCGCCAGCCGGCCTTCGGTCGAGGGTAAGGGGGGCTTGGGGTCAGACGACATAGCTGAGCGCCATCACGAGGACGAGGCCGACCACCGAGATCGCGGTTTCGAGCAGCGACCAGGTCCGGAACGTGTCGGCGGTACTCGTGCCGACATAGCTTTTCACCAGCCAGAACCCCGGATCGTTGACGTGGCTGAAGAACACCGAGCCCGCGCCGATCGCCAGCACGACCAGTTCCGGCGACACGCCCGAACTCGCGACCACGCCGGGCATGATCCCGACCGCGGTGATCGTCGCGACGGTCGCCGAGCCTGCCGCGAGTCGGATCGCCACCGCGACCAGCCAGCCGAGCAGCAGCGGCGAGATCGAATACATCAGCACGGTCCGCGCGAGCAGGTCCGAAAGCCCCGCTGTCACCAGCACCTGCTTCAACGCCCCCCCCGCACCGATCGCGAGCAGGATTGCGCCGGCCGCGCCCATCGTCTCGTGCCACACTGCATCCTGGATCGCGACCTCGCGCAGCCGCCGGCCGAACAGCAGCGGCAGCGCGATCAGGTTGGTCAGCAGCAGCGCGACCACCGGGTTGCTCGCGGCGACCAGCCAGGCCGCGCCCTTCAGCGACGGCGCCATCTGGCCAAGCTCGCCGGTCGCGATCATCAGCACCGGCAGCAGCACGATCAGCAGCGACAGCGCGCGAGGGGGCGGCGCGATCGCGAGCCCGGTCTCGCGGAGTACGGGCGATACCAGCCGCACGCCCCGCGTGGTGAACTTCGCCAGCAGTGGTCCCGCGATGACCGCGGTCGGGATCGCGATCAGGATGCCGTACAGCATCGTCCGGCCGAGATTGGCACCGAGCGCCTCGACCGCGAGCAGCGGCCCCGGATGCGGCGGCACCAGCGCATGGACCACGCCGAGCCCCGCGAGCGCGGGCATGATCAGCCGCAGCTTGGCGGCATCGCGCGCCGCGCCGTCCTGGCCGGTCATTTCCTCCGCTGCGGCGACGACGATCGGCAGCAGCAGCACGAGCCCGGTTTCGAAGAACAACGGCAGGCCGACGACGATCGCGATCCCCAGCGTCGCCCACGGCGCGGCGCGCACGCCGGTCAGGCGCAGCGCGCCCTTCGCCAACGAGGCCGCGGCGCCCGATAGATGCAGCATCGCGCCAAGCGACAAGCCGAGCGCGACGACCAGCCCGGTACCGCCGATGATATCGCCGACGCCCTTCTGCACGGCTTTCGCCACATCGGGGAGCGGCAGGCCGGCGAGCAGGCCGACGGTGAACGCGCCGCACAGCAGGCCGATGAAGGGGTGCAGGCGGCCTTTGACGATCATCAGCACGGCGAGCAGGATGCCGGAGAGCGCGGCGATCACCAGCCGCAGGTCGCCGCCGATCATTGCGCTGCGCCGATCGCAGGGGCGTCGCGACGTGCTGGCTGACGGTCCGGTGCTTGCGCCTTCATCATCGCTCCCCGCTCGATCCGGCGGCGTTTCTCGCCTGCCGATATGGCTCTAGCTGTAGGACAGGTTTTTGCCTGCCGCCAACAGAAAAGGCTTGATTGCCGATAAATCCGGGGCGCATACGGAAAACCTGTCCAACCGAATCCATTCAAATGGATCGCACCCACGGGCCGAAACAGGAGGAGGATGACCATGCAAGGGACCACCCAGACCGTCTCGCAGCACCGGCAGCTGCCAGCCATCCCGGTATCGCCGCAGCTCACGCCGACCCAGATCAAGGTGCTGCACGGCGTCCATTCCGGACTGCTCAACAAACAGATCGCGTACGACCTCGGTATCGCCGAGGCGACCGTGAAGGCGCACATGACCGCGCTGATGCGCAAGCTGAACGTCCGCAACCGAACCCAGGTCGCGATCGTCGCGCACGGCCTGGTGTTGCACGCCGCCTGAACGTTCGGCTCGCGAGCGATCGACGGGCACACTGCTTTTACGGGGAGACGGACGATGGACGCGAGATGGCTGCTTGGCGCCGCGGTGCTGCTGCTTTCGACGCCGGCCTCGGCGAAAACGACCTCGGTCTACCTGACCGCCCCCGCCGATCCGCGCGCGATCACCGTCAAGGGTGTCGGCGACGGCCGCGCCGACGACAGCGTCGCGCTCCAGCAGGCGATCGATGCCGCCGCAGCGGGGGGGCATGGCGGTGTCGTGTTCCTGCCGTCCGGGCGCTACCGGATCAGCCGCACCATCTTCGTCCGCTCCGCCGTCCGGATCTTCGGTGTCGGTCCGACCCGTCCGGAAATCGTGCTGGGCGACAACAGCGCGGGCTATGCGTCGGGCGTCGCGGCGATGGTCGCGTTCACCGGCGAGGACCAGTACCGCGTCGGCAAGGCGCCGGTCCCGCCGCCCACCAGCGTGCCGTTCGACCCGGCGATCTTCGACGCGACGTCGAGCACCTTCTATTCCGCACTGTCGAACGTCGATTTCCGGATCGGCGCGGGCAATGCCGGCGCGGTCGCGGTGCGGTTCCGCGTCGCGCAGCACGGCTATCTGCGGCATGTCGACTTCCATATCGGCTCTGGCCTCGCCGGCGTCTATCAGGCGGGCAACGAGTTCGAGGATCTGAAGTTCTTCGGTGGCCGCTACGGCATCATGTCGGAGAAGACGTCGCCCGCCTGGCAGTTCACGCTGATCGACTCCGACTTCCAGGGCCAGCGCGACGCGGCGATCCGTGAACACGAGGTCGACCTGACTCTGGTCAACGTTGCGATCCGCGATACGCCGGTCGGAATCGAGATCGATCGCGGCTATTCGGATTCACTGTACGGCAAGGACGTCCGCTTCGAGAACGTCGCGAAGGCCGGCGTCGTCGTGTCGAACGAAAGCAGCGTCTTCACGCAGATCGGGTTCGACAATGCGGTCGCGGTGAACACGCCGACTTTCGTGCGGTTTCGCGACAGCGGCAAGACCGTCGCCGGGGCAGGGGCACGCTACCGGGTCGGCGATTTCTCCTACGGCCTGAAGCTCGCCGGGCTCGGCCAGATCGGTGCCTATGCGACGGATATCGCCATGGCGCCGCTCGCGCGCCTGCCCGAGCGACGCAAGCCCGCGATTGCCGCGCTGCCGCCGGTGCGCGACTGGGCGAACGCGCACGATCTGGGCGTGAAGGGCGACGACACGACCGACGACACCGCGGCGTTGCAGCGCGCGATCGATACGCACCGTGTGGTGTATCTCCCGGTCGGTCGCTACCGCGTCACCGATACGATCAGGCTGCGGCCCGACAGCGTGCTGATCGCGCTTCACCCGAGCCTGACGCATCTATACCTGCCCGATGAGACGCCTGCCTATATGGGCGTCGGCGGGCCGAAGGCGCTGCTGCAGAGCGCGAAGGGCGGCAACGCGATCGTCTCCGGCCTCGGCCTTTGGACCGGCGGCGTGAACCCGCGCGCGACCGCGCTGCTGTGGAAGGCGGGTGAGGCGTCGATGGTCAACGACGTCAAGATTCAGGGCGGCGGCGGGACCGTGCTGACCAAGGGCAGCCCGATCGGCTTCGGCGATCCGCGCGCCCGCTTCGACGGCCAGTATCCGAGCATCTGGGTCACGGATGGCGGCGGCGGCACTTTCGCTGCCCTGTGGTCGCCGAACACGCTCGCTTCGGCCGGGTTCCACGTCTCGAACACCAAGACGCCGGGCCATGTCTACGAGCTGTCGGCCGAGCATCACTATCGCGCGGAAATCGTCCTCGATCATGTCGAGAACTGGGAGTTCCTCGCGCCGCAGACCGAGCAGGAGGTGCGCGACGGCGTCAACGCCATCTCGACCGAGATCCGCAATTCGCGCAACATCCTGTTCGCCAATTATCACGGCTACCGCGTCACGCGCTCGATCAAGCCGATGGACGCCGCGGTGAAGCTCTACAATTCGGGCGATATCCGCTTTCGCAACGTCCATGTGAACGCCGAGAGCGGGTTCGCGAGTTGCGACACGAAGGGCTGCGGCACGTATCTGCGCGCGAGCAAATTCCCGTTCGAGAACGCCATCAAGGACATGACCCGCCAGCAGGAGGTCCGTGAACTCGAATTCGCCAAGCTCGACGTTCCGGCGGCACCCGCGGCCGCCGCGACGGCATCGGCGGTGCCGGTATCGCCGGGCGTCGAAAAGCTTGCCGACGGTTTCTATTCGATCGCCGGCGGTGCGGTCGATGCGAAGGGCAAATTGTACTTCATCGATCGCCAGTTCCAGCGGATCCACGGCTGGTCGAAGACCGAGGGGCTGTCGATCGTCGCGGAGGCACCGCTCGATGCGGTAAACCTTGCGGTCGATCGCTCGGGCGACCTGCTCGTGCTGTCCTCGGCGGGCCGCGACGGCACCGTCTACAGCATCGATCCGGCCAAGCCGGCTGCGGTGACGGTGATCCCGCCCACCCCGGTCCGCGCGCGCCGCGATGCCGCAACGGTGCTGCCCGTCAACGTGTGGGCGAATGGCGAGTTTGCCGACCGGATCGATCCGACGACGTACCAGTTCCCGACGATGACCGACTTCTTCACGACGAAGATGGGCGAGGCCAAGCCGCAGGAATATGTCTCGCCCGACGGCTCGCTGGCATTGCCCGCGTTCCGCGTGTGGAACCAGGGGCCGGACGATCATCAGGGTTGGCGCTGGTCGGACACGCTCGACGCGAACGGCTTCGTTGCCGCCAAGCCCGGCGAGCGCGTCGTGCTCACCAACGCCTCCGAAGGGCGCACCTATTCGGGCCTAGTCGGCGACCAGGGTCGCGTCACCGATCTCACGATTGTCGCGGATCGTGGCGGCGAGAGCGTCGCGCACGATGCCGCCGGCAATCTCTACGTCGCGAACGGGCAGGTGTTCGTCTACGATCCGGCCGGTACGCTGCTGCGGCGGATCGATGTCCCCGAACGGCCGCTCCAGCTCGTGATCGGCGGCGCTGACGGCCGCACGCTCTTCATCCTCGCGCACCACGCGCTGTACGGCGTCTCACTCTGACGCCACGCGCGGGAAGCGCAGGATGAGCGTGGTGCCGCGCGCGGCGTCGCCGAAGCCGATCGTCGCGTTCAACCGGGCTGCAGCCGAGCGGACGATGGCGAGGCCGAGCCCGCTTCCTTCCGGGCTCGCGACGCCGCCGAGGCGGACGAACCGGTCGAACACCGTGTCGCGGCAAGCGGGCGGGATACCGGGGCCGTCATCCGCGACGACGACCGCAGTGTCCGATGCCGACGTTACCAGCTTGACCGAGACCGTGCCGCCGACCGCGTTGTAGCGGATTCCGTTGTCGATCAGGTTCGACAGGATCTCGAAGATCAGCGTGCGGTGGCCCGACACAATGTGATGCGCGTCGTCTTCGCTATCGAGCGTCAGGTCGACGCCGGCCTCGATCGCCTGGTTGATCCGGCGGGTAATGACCGCGGCGGCGACCTCGTGCAGGTCGACCGCCTCGAGTGGCGCGGAGACCCCGGCTTCCTCGGCGCGGGCAAGCGCGAGAAGCTGCGTGACCAGTCGTTCGAGCCGGGTGACCGCATCGGCGATCTCGTCGAGCGCCTCGCGGCGTTCGGCATCGGAGCCTCGCCGTGCGAGTGCGACCTGCACCTTCAGCACCGACAGCGGCGTGCGCATCTGGTGAGAGGCGTCGGCGGTGAACCGGCGGACGCCGACGGTCGCGGTGTCGAGCTGTGCCAGCAGGCGGTCGAACGCGCCGGCGAGCGGGCGGAGTTCGCGCGGCAGGGGACCCGTGTCGAGCGGGGAGAAATCGGGGCGCGCCCGTTCGTCGCGCGCCTCGATCGCGCCGCGGAGGCGGGCGAGCGGGCGCAGACTCCAGCCTAGCGCGGGTCGCAGCAATAAGGCGGCGGCGCCGACGAGGACGCATTCGCCGATCAGCAGCGCGAGCATCAGCCGCCGGGTGAGCGCGCCGCGGTTGTCGAGCGTCTCGGCGATCTGGACGATGACGGGCTTGTCGATCCGGGGGAGCGAGCGGCGGACCTCGGCTATGCGGATCTGTTGGCCGCGGTAGCGCGCGAAGCGGTAGCGCGGGACGTCGATGTCGAGCGTCGCGGGATCAGGCGCGGGCAGGTCGGCATAACCGGTCAGCAGGTCCGGGCCGACAGCGACGCGGTAATAGACGTTGTCGCGTTCGGTATTCTCCAGCATCCCGAACGCGGCGGACGGCAGGTCGAGCGTCACCTCGCCACGTTCGACCTGCACCGTCTCGGCGATCGCGCCGAGTGCGCCGCCGAGCACGCGGTCGTTGGTGCGGCGGACGACGTCGGCGATCAGCGTCGCGCCGACCACGCCGATCAGGATCGCCGCCGCCAGCAACGGTCCGAGCACCGCGACCAGCAGGCGGGTGCGTAGCGCGGGAGTCCGCGTCTCAGCCGGCATCGAGCATGTAGCCGACCCCGCGGACGGTGCGGATACCGGGGCCGTCGGGCGCGAGCTTGGTCCTCAGCCGCGTGACGTGGACCTCGATGGCGTTGTCGCCGACCGGCTCGTCGAACCCGAACACCTCGCCGATCAGCAACGCGCGGGGGACGACCCGGCCTGCACGAGTCGCCAGTGCCTCGAGCACCGCGCGCTCACGCCTGCGCAGGTCGAGCGCACGGCCGGCTATGTCCGCGTCGCCGGTCGAGCGATTGATCGTTAACGTACCGACGCTGAGCACAGGTAGCGGATCGCCGCCACGCCGCCGGCCGAGCGCCCGGACGCGCGCCTCCAGTTCTTCGGGTTCGAACGGTTTGCGCAGGTAATCGTCGGCGCCGAGGTCGAGCCCGCGTACACGGTCGTCGAGCGCATCGCGTGCGGTCAGCATCAGCACCGGCACCCGCTCGCCGCGACGGCGCAGCGTTTCGAGCACCGAGAAGCCGTCGATCCCGGGCAGTCCGACATCGAGGATCACCAGCGCATAGGGTTCGCCGGCGACCACTGACAACGCCTCCTCCCCGGTCGCGACGTGGTCGACCGCGTTGCCGCCGGCGCGCAACAACGCCGCGATACTGCGCGCGAGGGCCGCGTCGTCTTCGATCAGCAGGATGCGCACAACGGCTCGTCCTGCGCCCGATCGGCGTGAAAGGTTGGTGACAGGTTCGCTTCGTACTCCACCGTTGCAGTCTATCCGAACACAGAGACGGAAGGCGAGGAGAGTGATGATGGCACGCATTTTAGTGAAGATCGCGATACTGACCGGGCTGTCGGCGCTTGCCGCGACGGCCGTGGCGCAGCGCCCTGCCAATTATCCGCGCTCCTACGACCAGCTGATTTCCGACGCGCGTGCCGAGCGGCAGGTGCGGATCTATGGCAATGCCGATCGCGCCGAACTGCTGCCCGTCGTCGCCGCGTTCCGGAAGCGGTATCCGGGCATCACCGTGCTGTACGCGGACATCGGCTCGACCGAAATGTACCGCCGCTTCGTCACCGAGACGCGCGCGAAAAAGATGTCAGCCGATCTCGTCTGGTCGTCGGCGATGGATCTCCAGGTGAAGCTGATCAACGACGGCTTCGCGCAAGGCTATGCGAGCCCCGAAAAGCCCGCGCTGCCGCCTGTGTCGGTGTGGAAGAACATGGGCTTCGGCGTCACCGCGGAGCCGATCGGGATCGTCTACAACAAGCGCCTCGTGCCCGCCGGACAGGTGCCGCGCACGCACGCCGCGCTGGAGACTTGGCTGCGGAAGAATGCGCGCGCCCTGACAGGCCGGGTGACCACGTTCGATCCGGCGCGCTCGAATGTCGGCTATCTGTATCTCTCGGAGGATCTCGCGATCACGCGCGACACGCGGTCGTTGCTCGAGGCGATCGCCGCGACAAAGCCCGTGCTGTCGCGCACCAGCGAGCCGATGCTGCGCGGCGTCGCCGAGGGGCGGCAGGCGATGGCGTACAACGTGATCGGCTCTTACGCGGTGGAACGGGCGCGGACCGATCCCCGCATCGGCGTCGCGTTCCTTCAGGACTATACGATCGTCACCTCGCGGATCGCGTTCATCGCGCGCGAGGCCGCACACCCGGCGGCGGCGAAGCTGTTCCTCGATTTTCTGCTGTCGCGCGAGGGCCAGTCGCTGCTCGCCAGGCGCAGCCTGTGGCCGGTCCGCACCGACGTTGCCGCGCGCCGTCTTCCCTCGAGCCAGGCGCGACCGATCCGCGTGGGGCCACAACTTCTCGTCAACCTCGACCGCGTCAAGCGCCAGCGTTTCCTGCGCGACTGGACCGCGATTCTCGCCACCGGAGCCCAACAATGACTCTCTTCCGTACCGGGTGCGCCGCACTCGCGCTGATCGCCGCGACGCCCGCGCTGGCCCAGACTCCGAGCGATGCCGACCTTGCCGCGCTCGTGCGTGCGCAGGCTACCGAGATCGCCGCACTGAAGTCGCGGCTCGACCGGCTGGAGAACAACGCGGCCGTCGCGCAGGCGTCCGCGCCGGTGCCCGCAGCGCCGTTGCAGCCGGCACCGCAAGCAGTCGCGCAGAACAACGAGCCGCGCCGCACGCTGCCGTTCGCGCCGCAGCTCGCCCCTCCCGGCCCCGCCGACCGCAGCGTCGCGCAGGCGGTCGCCGCACGCGACAATCCGTCGGGCGTGACCACCGAATGGGGTGCGGGCCTGCCCGTCTTCCACTCCGCGGACGGCGTCTACACGTTCAAGCCGCGCGGTCGCATCCTGACCGACGTCAGCTCGAGCTTCGGCTCGAAATACGACGGCCGCAACATCACCACGACGGGTATGCGCGCGCTGCGCCTCGGTCTCGAAGGCGGCGTCGGCACGCACTTCTTCTACCAGTTCGAGAGCGACTTTTCGGAGAACGAGGTCGACGTCGTCACCGCGTTCGTCGGCTGGCGCAACAAGATCAAGCCGGGCCTCGACTACGACGTCCGCGCCGGTCACCTGTTCAACGATCGCGGCTTCGAAGGCTCGACCGGCTCGGATTCGACCCCGTTCCTGGAGCGCACCACGGTCGCGACCGCGATCATACCGCAGCGTGGTTTCTACGGTATCGGCGTGATGCCGCGCGTGTTCTGGAAGACCGGCCACGCCTCGCTGACGGTCACCGGCGACCGGATCGATGGCACGCAGGCAGTTGGTGACAGCCGCACGGTGCTCGGGCGCGCGCACTGGAACCCGATCAAGTCGGATACCGGTGTGCTCCATCTCGGTGTCTGGGGCTTCGACGAATCACTCTCCTCGGTCGCCGGCACGCTGACGCGCAACACGGTGATCGGCGGGCGCTTCAACGGGGCGCTGCGCGTGTCGACCGGGCCGCTGATCGGCGGCACCGGCACGACCGGCTACGGCGTCGAGCTTGGCGGCTATCGCGGGCCGTTGTGGGTGATGGGCGAAGCGGGCCGCCGCAACGCGCGGCTCGACGGCGGGCGTCCCGATTTCGTCAGCAAGGCGTGGAGCGTCTCGGGCGGTCTGTTCCTGACCGGCGACCTGCCGCCGTACAACCCGCGGCTCGGCAGTTTCGGCCAGCCCAAGGTGTTGAAGCCGACCTTCGACGGCGGGGTCGGCGCGATCGAGCTGACCGCGCGCTACGAAAGCCTCGATTTCGACAATCTGCTGACCGGTGGTGACGGCTGGGCGGCGACCGTCGGGGTCAACTGGTACCTGAACAGCTTCACCCGCTTCCAGGTGAACGCGATCCAGTGGAACACCGACAACCGCGCCGGCGACTATGTCGGCAACGACAGCGGGCAGACGCTGAGTGCCCGCGTTGGAGTTACGTTCTGATGCTGGCCGGCGGTCCTGTATTTGGCGCTCCGAGCAGCCCCGCGCGCGCCGTCATCCTGACGAAAGTCAGGACCCAGAGCCACGCAGCACTGCGCCCTGTAACCCTGGGTCCTGACTTTCGTCAGGATGACGAAGTGCTGGTGCCGCCTGCGACGGTAACTGCGATGCGTCCTGCCACCACCCCCTTTTTCACGCCCTTTCCTAGGACGATGCGATGAACCTTGCCCTGCTCGGCTTCCTGATGGTCGCCACGTTCATGACGTTGATCATGACCAAGAAGATGACGCCGCTGGTCGCGCTCATCGTGATCCCGTCGATCTTCGGCGTGTTTGCGGGCGAGGCCGCGGGTCTTGGCCCGATGATGATCGACGGCATCAAGAACCTCGCGCCGACCGGCGTCATGCTGCTGTTCGCGATCCTGTTCTTCTCGACGATGACCGACACAGGCCTGTTCGATCCGCTGGTCGGGCGTCTGATCCGCATGGTCCACGGCGATCCGATGCGGATCCTGATCGGGACGGTCGTGCTATGCGCGCTCGTCAGCCTCGATGGCGACGGCTCGACCACCTACATCATCACGATCGCCGCGCTGCTGCCGCTCTACAAGCGCTTCAACATGAACCGCTTGTACCTCGTCTGCCTGCTGATGACGACGAGCGGGATCATGAACCTGACGCCGTGGGGCGGGCCGACCGCGCGTGCCGCAAGTGCGCTAAAGCTCGATCCGGCGACGCTGTTCCTGCCGCTGATCCCCGGCATGATCGCCGGCCTCGCCTTCCTGATCGGTCTCGCCGTGTATTTCGGGCGCAAGGAGCGCGTGCGGATGGGTGAAGCCGGCATCACCGCCGATACCGAGTTCACCGGCATGGCCGTCTCGCAATATCCCGAGGCACGTCGCCCGAAGCTGATCTGGTTCAACGCCGCGCTCGTCATCACGCTGCTGACGTTGCTGGTATGGGGCATCCTCCCGTTGTCGGTGCTGATGATGCTGGCGTTCGCGATCGCGATGATCGTCAACTATCCCGGCGTCGCCGACCAGAAGGAGCGGATTTCCGCGCATGCCGGCAACGTGCTGGCGGTCGTTTCGCTGATCTTCGCGGCGGGCATCTTCACCGGGATCCTCGGTGGCACCGGCATGGTCGAGGCGATGAGCAAGGCGGTGGTCGGCGTGATCCCGCCCGCGCTCGGGCCGTACATGGCGCCGATCACCGCGGTGCTGAGCATGCCGTTCACCTTCTTCATCTCGAACGACGCGTTCTATTTCGGGATGCTGCCGATCCTCGCCGAGGCCGGCGCGCATTACGGCGTCGCGCCCGAGGCGATCGCCCGCGCGTCGCTGATGGGCCAGCCGGTCCACCTGCTCAGCCCGCTGGTCCCGTCGACCTATCTGCTGGTCAGCCTGGTCGGGATCGACCTCGCCGATCACCAGCGCTTCACGCTCGTGCCCGCGATCGCGGTCTGCGTCGTGATGACGATCGTCGGCATGATCGCGCTCGCCTTCCCGTTCGTGGCCTGAGGTGAGCATCCCCGCAACCCGCCGCTACCGGAGCTTCCGCATGATCCGACCGCGTACACCGTTGATGCTGCTCCCCGCGATGGGTTGCGACGGCCAGCTCTGGGCCCGCCAGATCGTCGACCTTGCCGCCGTCGCGCAGGTCGAGTTCGGCGACCTGTCGCAGGACGATACGCTGTCGGCGATGGCCGCACGGGTGCTCGCCGCCGCACCGGCGCGCTTTGCGGTCGCCGGCGTCAGCCTCGGCGGCTACGTCGCGATGGAGATGGTCCGCCAGGCGCCCGAGCGGATCACGCGGATCGCGCTGTTCGGCACGCGCGGGTCGATGGACGTCCGTCCGCGTACCGTCGCGGGGCAGGGGATGCTCGCCACCGCGCCGCACGCCGACCCGCGCCTGTCCGCGATCGTCAGCGGCCCGGCCCAGGCGATGGCCGATCGTGTGGGCCCGGTCGTGTTCGAACGCCAGCAACGCGCGCTGCTCGCCCGACCAGACATCAGCGAGGCGATCGCCGCGATTCACGTGCCCACCCTGGTAGCGGTCGGCGATCGCGACCGGATCTGCACCCCCGACGACGCGCTGTCGCTGAGCCTGCGGATTCCGGGTGCGCACTTCCACCTGCTGCGGGGCTGCGGCCATCTGTCCCCGCTCGAACGTCCCGGCGAGGTCACCGCGGTGCTCCGCCAGTGGTTGAAATCCGGCTGACATCGCCGCGTTGGCGGTGCATGGCGCAGGGCATGGATCCGCTGACCTTCGATCGCCCCGACGAGCGCACGCGAGCGCGCCCCGATTGCCATCAGGCGATCAGCATTCTCGACCTGTTCACGATCGGGATCGGGCCGTCGAGTTCGCATACCGTCGGGCCAATGCGTGCGGCGTGGTTGTTCGCGGATCTGGTGGCGGACGAGACGCCGGTGGCGGTGCGCGTAGACCTGTTTGGTTCGCTCGCGCTGACCGGGCGGGGGCATGCGACCGACAGTGCGGTGATGCTTGGCCTGAGCGGTGCGCAGCCTGAGACGATCGATCCGGACCTGATCCCGGTGCGGCTCGCGGCGATCCGGTCGAGCGGGCGACTGATGCTGGCGGAGCGGGTCGAGATCGGGTTCGAAGAGAGCCAGCACCTGCTGTTCCATGCACAGACCTTCCTGCCGGGGCATCCCAATGCGGTGACCTTTACCGCGTCGTTCGGCGATGGGCGGAGCGTGGAACGCACCTATTTCTCGATCGGTGGCGGTGCGATCGTCGAGGCTGGCTCGGGGCCGGTCAAGGCGAACATCCTGTTGCCGCGGCCGTTCTCGTCGGGGGCGGAACTGCTCGCGACCGGCGATGCGACGGGGATGACGATCGCCGACATCGTCCGCGAGAACGAGATCGCCTGGCGGCCGGAAAGCGAGACCGACGCTTTCCTTGATGCGGTGCGGGGCGCCATGTTCGCGTCGATCGATCGCGGGTGTCGGCAGGGCGGTATCCTGCCCGGCGGGCTGAAGGTGCCGCGGCGCGCGAAGGCGTTGTTCGAGGGCTTGCAGGCACGCGATACCGCGGCCGATCCCTCCGCGGTGTTCGAGTGGGTGAGCCTGTATGCGCTCGCGGTGAACGAGGAGAATGCCGCGGGTGGCCGCGTCGTTACCGCGCCGACCAACGGCGCGGCGGGCGTGCTGCCGGCGGTGCTGCGCTTCTACGAGACCTTCACCAAGGACCCGACGGCGAAGGGTGCGCATGATTTCCTGCTGACCGCGGCGGCGATCGGCTTCCTCTACAAGAAGCGCGCCTCCATTTCGGCGGCGGAGATGGGGTGCCAGGGCGAGGTCGGCGTTGCGTGCTCGATGGCGGCGGGGGCGCTGGTCGCGGCGCTCGGTGGGACCAACGAACAGATCGAGAATGCGGCCGAGATCGGCATGGAGCATAATCTCGGGCTCACCTGCGATCCGATCGGCGGGCTGGTCCAGATCCCGTGCATCGAGCGCAACACGATGGGTGCGATCAAGGCGATCAACGCCGCGTATCTGGCACTTCGCGGCGACGGTCGCCATATCGTCAGCCTCGATGCGGTGATCGAGACGATGCGCCAGACCGGTGAGGACATGCGCTCGCAATATAAGGAGACGTCGCTTGGTGGCCTGGCCGTCAACGTCGTCGAATGCTGAAGGATTTTCCATGACTGCCCCGACGAACCCGCTTCTCGATACGCTGTCGCTGCCCCGTTTCGCGGAACTCTCGCCCGACCAGATCGCGCCTGCGCTCGACGAGGCGATCGCGCGGCACGAGGCGATGGTCGAGGCGCTGACGACCGCGCGACCAGCCGATTTCGCGGGCGCGTGGCTGCCGTACGAGCGTGCGAATACCGAGATCGGCGCGATCTGGTCGGCGGTTTCGCACCTGCACGGCGTGGCGGACACGCCCGAGCTGCGCGCGGCGTATTCCGATGGGCAGAAGCGGCTCGTCGAGAACGACATGAAGGTCGGGCAGAACCGCGACCTGTACGAGGTGTTCGTGGCGCTGAGCGTGTCGCCCGAGTTTGCCGACCTGCCCGTCGAGGACCGCGTCGCGGTCGAGCAGGCGATCCGCGACTTCACGCTGTCGGGTGTGGCGCTGGAGCCCGAGGCGCGGGACCGGTTCAGTGAGATTTCGGTCGAGCTTTCCGGGTTGTCGAACGAGTTCGGCAGCGCGGTGCTGGATGCGACCGACGCGTGGTCGGAACTGGTGACGGACGAGGCGGATCTCGCCGGGATCTCGGATGCGGACAAGGCGATGTTCGCGGATGCCGCCAAGGCGAAGGGGCAGGCGGGCTGGCTGGTCACGCTGCAACAGCCGAGCGTCAACGCGGTGCTGACCTTCGCCGAGAACCGCGAGCTGCGCGCGCGCATGTACCGCGCGTTCGCGACGCGCGCGTCGGACCAGGGACCGAATGCCGGCGAGTTCGACAACAGTGCGCGGATCGCGCGTATTCTCGAACTACGGCATGAGGGCGCCAAGCTGCTCGGCTTCACCGATCCGGTCGCGTGGTCGCTGGAGACCAAGATGGCCCCCAATGGAGCCGAGGTGATCGCGTTCCTGCGCGATCTGGCGCGGCGGGCGAAGCCGGCGGCGGAGCGTGACCTCGCCGAGCTGAAGACGTTTGCCGCCGAGCAGCTCGGGATCGCCGATTTCGAGCCCTGGGATGCGGGCTTCGTGTCGAACCGGCTGCGGCAGGATCGCTATGCGGTGGATGCGCAGGTGGTGAAGGCGTATTTCCCGGTCGAGCGGGTGATGGAGGGTTGGCAGACGCTGATGCAGCGGCTGTTCGGGATCACGCTGGTCGAGCGCGACGACGTTTCGCTCTATCACGAGGACGCGCGGTTCTTCGACGTGGTGGATGAGAGCGGGACGGTGTTCGCCGGGCTGTATCTCGACCTCCACGCGCGCACCGGGAAGCGTGGCGGCGCCTGGATGGCGCAGGCGCGGCCACGGCTGCACGACGGCAACACCGTCACGGTGCCGGTCGCGTATCTCGTCTGCAATTTCGCGCCCGATGGTGGTGAAACGCCGTCTTTGCTGAGCCACAACGACGTCACGACGCTGCTGCACGAGACCGGGCATTGCATCCACCTGCTCTTCACCAAGGTGAACCGGCCGAGCATCGCCGGCACCAACGGTTTCGAATGGGACGCGATCGAGCTGCCGAGCCAGCTGATGGAGGATTTCGCCTGGGACAAGGACGTGCTGACCGGCATGTCCGGCCACTACAAGACCGGCGAGCAGCTCCCCGCCGACCTGTTCGAGCGGATGGTGAAGGCGCGGCATTTCCAGGCGGGGATGTTCATCCTGCGCCAGGTCGAGTTCGCGCTGTTCGACCTGTTGCTCCATCTCGGCACGATGGGCAGCGATCCGATCGAGGTGATCGAGGCGGTCCGCGACGAGGTGGCGGTGATCCGCCCGCCCGCATGGCACCGCTTCCCGCACGCGTTCAGCCATATTTTCGCAGGCGGCTACGCGTCGGGCTATTACAGCTATCTCTATGCCGAGTTGCTGGCGGCCGATGGCTTCGAGGCGTTTGCGGAAGCGGGACTAGTCGATCGCAAGACCGGCGATCGGTTCCGCGAGGAAGTTCTCGCGCGCGGTGCGACGCGGCCGGCGGCGGACAGCTTCCGCGCGTTCCGCGGGCGTGATCCCGAGCCGACCGCGATGCTAGTCCGTCACGGGCTGCAAGGGTGACGAAGCGCGACGACCGGCGCTGGTTGTCGGAGGCGGTGCGGAAGATCGAGGCGGACTATAACCGGTCCGCCGACACGCACCTGATCCGGGTGGATTTGCCGCGGTACCCCGGCATCGTGCTGTACCTGAAGGACGAGAGTTCGCACCCGACGGGCAGCCTGAAGCACCGGCTTGCGCGCTCGCTGTTCCTGTACGCGCTGTGCAACGAATGGATCGGGCCCGAGACGACGGTGATCGAATCCTCGTCGGGATCAACCGCGGTGTCGGAGGCGTATTTCGCGAAAATGCTCGGGCTGCGCTTCATTGCGGTGGTCCCCTCGACGACCGCCAAGCCCAAGCTCGACGCGATCCGCTTTCACGGCGGCGAGATCCACATGGTCGACGATCCGCGCACCGTCTACGCGGTGTCGCACCGGCTCGCGGCCGAAACCGGCGGGCATTATCTCGACCAGTTCACCTACGCCGAGCGCGCGACCGACTGGCGCGGCAACAACAACATCGCCGAGAGCATCTTCGCGCAGATGGCCGAGGAGGAGCATCCGTGCCCGTCCTGGATCGTCTGCGGCGCGGGGACGGGGGGCACGTCGGCGACGATCGGGCGGTTCATCCGGTACTGCCGCCACGACACCAAATTGTGCGTCGCGGATCCGGTGCACTCGGTGTTCCATCGCCATTTCGAGGATCGCTCGGTGGTCGCGTTACCCGAAGGGTGCGCGTCGAAGATCGAGGGGATCGGGCGGCCGCGCGTCGAGCCGAGCTTCGTGCCGAGCGTCATCGACCGGATGATCGCGGTCGAGGATGCCGACAGCATCGGCGCGATGCGCGCGCTGTCCGACCGGCTCGGCCGGCGCGTCGGCGGCTCGACCGGGACCAACCTCTGGGCGTGCGCGCAGATCGTCGAGGAGATGGCGGCGGCGGGCGAGACGGGCAGCATCGTCACGCTGTTGTGCGATGGAGGCGACCGCTATGGCTGCACCTATTACGACGACGCATGGCTCGACGATCGTTCGGTCGCGTGGACCGATGCCGCCGCACGGATGACCGCTTTTCTGGGCTGAGTAACCGATGACCCCATGGCAGTTCTGGATCGATCGCGGCGGCACGTTCACCGATGTCGTCGCGCGGCAACCGGACGGACGGATCGTCACCGCCAAGCTGCTGTCGGAAGATCCCGAGCGCTATGATGACGCCGCGGTCGAGGCGATCCGGCGGCTGACGGATGGCGCGGATGTTCCGCTCGAACTGCGCATCGGGACGACGGTCGCGACCAACGCGCTGCTCGAGCGCAAGGGCGAGCCGACCTGCCTCGCGATCACCCGCGGGTTCGGCGACGCGTTGCTGATCGGTCACCAGGAGCGGTCCGATATTTTTGCGCGCGACGTGAACCGTCCGCCGCCGCTGTTCGCGCATGTCGTGGAGATCGACGAACGTGTCGGCGCGGAGGGCGATGTGCTCCGTCCGCTCGACGTCGATGCAGCCCGCGCAGGATTGCAGGCGGCATTCGACAGCGGGCTACGCGCGGTCGCGATCGTCCTCATGCACGGCTATCGCTTCACTGCGCACGAGGAGGTGCTGGCGGCAATCGCGGCCGAGATCGGCTTCACGCAGATTTCGGTCAGCCACCGCGTCGCGCCGTTGATCAAGCTGATCGGGCGTGGCGATACGACCGTCGTCGATGCGTATCTGTCGCCGGTCGTCGATCGCTATGTCGCGGGCCTGAGCGACGCGCTGGGGCAGGGTGCATTGTTTATGCAGTCGTCGGGCGGACTGGTCGACGGCGCAGGCTTTCGTGGCAAGGATGCGATCCTATCAGGCCCCGCGGGGGGCATCGTCGGCATGGCCGCATCCGCGCGCGAGGCCGGCTTCGAGCACATCATCGGCTTCGACATGGGCGGCACCTCGACCGACGTGTCGCACTACGCCGGCACCTACGAGCGCGACACCGAGACGCTGATCGCCGGTGCCCGCATCCGCGCGCCGATGCTGCGAATCCACACGGTGGCGGCGGGTGGGGGCTCGATCTGCCGGTTCGACGGCGAGCGGTTGATCGTCGGCCCCGAGAGCGCGGGCGCGGTGCCGGGGCCTGCGTGCTACCGCCGCGGCGGGCCGCTGACCGTGACCGACTGCAATGTGATGCTCGGCAAGGTTCGGCCCGAATTCTTCCCGACGCTGTTCGGACCGACCGGCAACCAACCGCTCGATGCCGAGGCGGTGACCGCCCGGTTCGCGGAATTGCCGCTCGATCCGCAGGTCGCCGCCGAAGGGTTCGTCGCGGTTGCGGTGGCCGACATGGCGAATGCGATCCGGACGATCTCGGTCGCGCGCGGGCATGACGTGACGCGCTACACGCTGGCGTGCTTCGGTGGGGCCGGGGGGCAGCATGCGTGCCTCGTCGCGGACGCGCTGGCGATGGACCGGGTGATGATCCACCCGCTGGCCGGCGTGCTGTCGGCGTACGGCATGGGGCTCGCCGATCGCCGGGTTCTCCGAGAGGCGACGTCGGGTGCGGCGTTCGCTGAGTATGTCGAGATCACGCAGGCAGTGGACGGTCTCGCGGAAGCAGCGCGCGACGCCCTGGTGGCGCAGGGCGTCACGGCGGACGACGTGCGGACCGAACGCCGCGTGCATCTGCGCCGAGGCCAGACCGACCACACGATCGAGCTCGATCTCGACGACCCGGCCGCGATGATCGCCGCGTTCGATGCCGCGCACATCGCGCAGTTCGGTTTCGCCAGCGAGGCACCGCTGATCGCCGACCGGATCGTCGCCGAGGCGATCGCCGAGAGTCCGCCGCTCGATGCCGCGCTGGTCGCCTTCCCCGAAGAGCCAGCCGCGCCGCTGTCCGTCGCCCCGGTCTACATGGCCGGCGCATGGCACGACACGCCCGTCCTGGCGCGCGAAGGCCTCCCCGCCGGACACGCAATCGATGGCCCCGCACTGATCCTCGACAGCGTCTCGACCACCATCGTCGAGCCCGGCTGGCGCGCGCGCGTCGATCCGATCGGCAACCTGATCCTCGACCGGATCGCGCCGCGTGTCGGCGCAAGCATCGGTACCGAGTCAGACCCGGTGCGCCTCGCAATCTTTGCCGGCCTGTTCATGAGCATCGCCGAGGAGATGGGCGCCGCGCTCCAGCGTTCCGCCGCGTCGGTCAACATCCGCGAACGGCTCGACTTCAGTTGCGCGCTGTTCGACGCGCACGGCAACCTCGTCGCCAACGCCCCGCACATCCCGGTCCACCTCGGCTCGATGGGCGAGAGCATCCGCACGATCATCGACGCACGAGGCGGCGGCGCAGACGGCCGCGGTATCCGCCGAGGCGACGCCTATGCGCTCAACGCCCCCTACCGCGGCGGTACGCACCTACCCGACATCACCGTCATCATGCCGGTCTTCGCAGGTGACGACGATGCGCCCGCATTCTTCGTCGCTGCCCGCGGCCATCACGCGGACGTCGGCGGCATCACCCCAGGATCGATGCCCCCCGAAAGCCGCTCGGTCGAGGAAGAAGGCGTGTTGCTCGACGACGTGCTGGTTGTCGATGAAGGTCGCTTCCTCGAAGCCGAACTGCGCGCGGTGTTCGCGAGCGGCCCCTATCCCGCACGCAACATCGATCAGAACATTGCCGATCTCGCTGCACAGTTGGCAGCCTGCACGCGCGGGGCGGCAGGGCTTGCGCGATTGGCCGACGAGTACGGCACGGACGTCGTCGCGGCCTACATGGGGCACGTCCAGGCCAATGCGGACGCCGCCGTCCGCCGCCTGATTGCGACGCTCGACGACGGCGCGTTCGCCTACGAGATGGACGACGGCGCCGTGATCCGCGTGGCGGTTCGGGTGGATCGCGAGGCCGCGACGATGGAGGTCGACTTCGCCGGCACCAGCGGGCAGCGGCCGACCAACTTCAACGCTCCCGTCTCGATCGTCCGCGCGGCCGTGCTCTACGTCGTCCGCGCGCTGATCGACGAGGCGGTCCCGCTCAACGATGGCTGCCTGCGGGGCGTGACGATCCGCGTGCCCGAAGGCTCGATGCTCAACCCGCGTTACCCGGCCGCGGTCGTCGCGGGCAACGTCGAGACCAGCCAGGTGGTCACCGACGCGCTGTTCGGCGCGCTCGGCGCGATGGCCGCCAGCCAGGGGACGATGAACAACTTCACCTTCGGCAACGACACGCACCAATATTACGAGACGATCGCCGGCGGCGCGGGCGCAGGCCCCGGCTTCGATGGCGCGTCGGTGATCCAGACGCACATGACCAACAGCCGTCTCACCGACCCGGAAATCTTCGAAACGCGCTTCCCGGTGCTGCTGGAAAAGTTCTCGATCCGCCGCGGCTCGGGTGGGGCAGGCGCACATCGTGGCGGCGACGGGGCGACGCGGCGCGTGCGCTTCCTCGAGGACATGACCGCCTGCATCCTCGCCAACCGCCGCCGCGTGGCGCCGTTCGGGATGGCGGGCGGTGAGGCCGGCGGACTGGGCTCGGCGACCATCGAGCGCGCGGATGGCGGCATCGAGCAGCTCGGCTCCACCGCCAAGGTCGACATGCGGCCGGGCGACGTGTTCGCGATCGAAACACCCGGTGGCGGTGGTTTCGGACCCATTTGATCCGCTGCCCGATACGACGACCGGTTGCGGCAACGGGACGGACGCGTCACACACGGTCCGCACAAGATCACGTGAAAGAGAGCCCATGACCGCATTCCGTTCCCGCGCCCTGTTCGTCCGATTGCTTGCGGGATCGGTGCTCGCGATTGCGGCGCCGGTTGCCGCGCAGACGACCAACAACGCGCCTGGCGCCGCGGCGGCGAAGACCGCGGCCCCCAAGGCGCGGCCGTGGATGAACACCAAGCTCAGTGCAGACGCACGCGTCGACCTGCTCCTCAAGGAGATGACGCTCGACGAGAAGCTGCAACTCACCTTCGGCTATTTCGCGACCAACGCCGACTGGCTGAAGACGCCGGTCAAGAACTGGGTCTATCCGAAGGACGGTCTGCCCGCGTCCGCCGGTATCGTCCCCGGTATCCCGCGGCTCGGCATCCCCAACCAGTGGGAGACCGATGCCGGCGTCGGCGTCGCCAGCCAGCGCGGACCGACGCCGCGCTTGCGCACCTCGCTGCCGTCGGGGATCGCGACCGCGGCGACCTGGAACCCCGAACTCGCCCAGGCCGGCGGCGCGATGATCGGCCGAGAGGCGTTCCTGTCGGGCTTCAACGTGCAGCTCGCGGGCGGCATGAACCTCACGCGTGAACCGCGGAACGGGCGCAACTTCGAATATGGCGGCGAGGATCCGCTGCTGGCCGGCGTCATCACCGGGCACGAGATCAAGGGCATCCAGTCGCAGCACGTCGTCTCGACGATGAAGCATTACGCGTTCAACGGCCAGGAGACGAACCGCAACAACATCGATCACAAGATCGGCGAACAGGCAGCACGCCAGTCCGATCTGCTCGCGTTCGAGATCGCCAACGAGGTCGGCCAGCCCGGCTCGGTGATGTGCTCGTACAACCGCGTGAACGGCCATTACGCGTGCGAGAACGACTGGCTCTTGAACAAGGTCCTGAAGCGCGACTGGGGCTTCAAGGGCTATGTCATGTCCGACTGGGGCGCGACGCATTCGACCAGCGAGGCGGCCAATGCCGGACTCGACCAGCAATCTGGCTGGGCGTTCGATCGCTCGGCGTACTTCGCGGACGCGCTGCGCGAAGCGGTCAACAACGGTCATGTGACTGAGGCGCGCGCGACCGACATGGCGCGGCGCGTGCTGTGGGGAATGGTCTCCGTCGGGGCGTTCGACACGGTGGTGAACGGCGACCAGGCGACCAAGATCGATTACGCCGCGCATGCCGCAGTGACGCGCGCGGACGCGGAAGAGGGCATCGTTCTCCTCAAGAACACCGCGGGTCTGCTGCCGATCGCCAAGTCGGCCAAGTCGATCCTGCTGATCGGCGCGCATGCCGATGTCGGCGTGCTGTCGGGCGGTGGATCGTCGCAGGTGTATTCGCACAATGCGCCGACCAACGGCCTGATCGTACCCGACGAGTTCCCGAGCGGCTTCCCCGGTCCCAAGACCTATCACGCGTCGTCACCGATGAAGGCGTTGCAGACGCGGACCGGCGCCACCGTGACCTATCTCGACGGCAAGGACGTCAAGGCGGCTGCCGCGGCGGCGCGGAAAGCGGATGTCGTCATCGTATTTGGCGAGCAGTGGACGGGCGAGTCGTTCGACGTCCCCGACCTGAACCTGCCGGCTGGCCAGAACGCGCTGATCGATGCGGTGGCGCTAGCCAACAAGAAGACGGTGGTGGTGCTGGAGACCGGCGGTCCGGTGGTGATGCCGTGGCTTGGCAAGGTCGGCGCGGTGCTGGAGGCGTGGTATCCCGGCACGGCGGGCGGCGAAGCGATTGCGCGCGTGCTGACCGGCGAGATCAACCCGTCGGGGCGTCTGCCCGCGACCTTCCCCGCGTCGCTCGCGCAGCTGCCGCGGCCGAAGCTCGAGGGTGACCCGAAGCTCGACCGCGATTCGCATCCGATGGGCAATTACGACATCGAGGGCGCTGCGGTCGGTTATAAGTGGTTCGACAAGACCGGCGCCAAGCCGCTGTTCCCGTTCGGCTATGGCCTGTCCTACACGAACTTCGCGATGACCGGCCTGACCGCGGCGCCTGCCGGCAAGGGCATCAAGGCGGACTTCACCGTCCAGAACACCGGCGCGGTACAGGGCAAGGCGGTCGCGCAGGTCTATGTGTCGGGCGCCGGCTGGGAAGCACCCAAGCGGCTCGGCGCGTTCCGCAAGCTCGATCTCGCCCCTGGTAAGAGCCAGACGGTGTCGGTGACGATCGACCCGCGCCTGCTCGCGACGTTCGACGTCGCCAGCGGCGGCTGGAAGATCGCGGGCGGCGACTACAAGGTGATGTTGGCGACGTCGGCTGCTGATATCGTCCAGACGGCGACAGTCCGCGTGGCCGCGCAGACGCTCGACGCCCGGGGACGTTGAGCGGGCTCGGCGGTTATCCTGTTCGAGTTAGGGGTAGGGCGCCAGACCATCTCTTCTCCTCCGTCATGCCGGGCTTGTTCCGGCATCCACGGTCCCGCACGATCGAGACATTTTGGTTCGCGGAACGGTGGACCCCGGAACCAGTCCGGGGTGACGGAGCCTGTATTGTAACACGCGCCCAAAGCTGAACCCCGAAACGGCGTGGGCATCGCTCTAGTCCGGATCAGCGCAGCCGGCGCGGGTTGACCACGACGTATTTGATGTGCTTGCGATCATAGGTGTAGGTGATCCGGACCAGCCCATCGCGCGTCTGGATCACCGCGGGATAGGCATAGCCGTCGGGAAGCGGCTTGCTTTCGAGCGTCAGCACCGGATGCCAGCGCACGCCATCGTCCGACAGCGCGACATTGAGCGGCCAGCGCGGTCCGTCGCCCGGACGGTCGGGCCAATGACCGCTATGATTGTACACGATCAGCTGTCGCCCATCGCGCAGCGTCACCGCATCGGTGCCCGCGTTCGGGTTGGGAAGGTCGATCGCGGCGAGCGGCGACCAGGTCCGGCCGATATCCTTCGACCAGCTCATCGCCAACGCACCCTGGCGCGTGCGGGCGACGAGTTCGAGCCGCCCGTCGGGGTAGGACAGCACGCTGGGCTGGATCGCCTCGATATGCATCGGTGAGGGGATTGGCGGCTCGACCGTCCAATGCGCGCCGCGATCGGTGCTGCGTTCCATGCGGAGCGACCAGCGATTGGCCTCCGCGGTCCCCTCCTCGCGGCTCGATGGTGCAAGCCAGCTGCCGTCGCGGAGCACGACGGGCTTGTTCTTGATCGGACCGAGTACCCCATCGGGCAGGCGCTCCGGCTTGCTCCAGCTGCGGCCATTGTCGGTCGAACGGAGCATCATGCCCCACCAGTCACGCGGGTTCGGCCCGACCTTGTAGAACAGGCGGAGGTCACCGGGGGCGGGCTGGAACAAGACCGGGTTCCAGGTGGGAAAGCGGCGACCATCGGCACCGATCCCGTTCGCCACCGGCTCGGGCGCAGTCCAACCATCGCCCACGCCGCCGCCGTTGCGCGACGTCCAGATGCGGACATCGGCATTGCCTTCACCCGATCCGGCGAACCAGGACGCCATCAGGCTGCCGTCGGCGAGTTGCACGATCGTCGACGCGTGCGCCTGCGGGTAGGGGGCGTGCGCATCGATCAGTTCGGCCTTGAGGATCGGATCCGATGCGGCTGATCGTGCGGCAGTGTCGGGAGTGCCAGCCCCCGACAGCAGCGCTGACAGCCCGATGATCGCCGCCTTCACGGGGACTTACGCCCGCCCGCGGATCGCGGCGATCCGCTCGTCGACGCGCCGTTCGAGGATCGTCAGCGGCATCGCGCCTTCGAGCAGGATGTCGTGGAACTGCTTCAGGTCGAACCGGCTGCCGAGCGCAGCCTTCGCCTTCATCCGTGCGCGCGTCCAGGCCATGTGGCCGACCTTGTAGCTGCATGCCTGACCCGCCTGCGTGCAATAGCGCTCGACCTCGCGCAGCGTCCGCGGTCGCGCGAAGCCGGTCGTCGCCACCATGTAATCGGTCGCCTTCTCGCGGCTCCACTGCTTCGCGTGGATGCCGGTATCGACCACCAGTCGCGTCGCGCGGAACAGGAACGACTGGAGATAACCGGCCCGCTCCAGCGGCGTCGCATAGGCGCCGAGTTCGTCCGCCAGCTGCTCGGCATACAACGCCCAGCCTTCGGAATAGGCCGAGAAGAAGCCGATCTTGCGCAGCGTCGGAATGTCCTTCGATTCCTGCGCGAGGCTGATCTGGAGGTGATGCCCCGGCACGCCCTCGTGATAGGTGAGCGACGGCAGCGTGTATTTCGGCCAGTCGCCGACGTCCTTCAGGTTGACGAAGTAGATCGCCGGGCGGTTGCCATCGAGCGAGGCGCGGTTGTAATAGCCGTTCGCCGCGCCGTCCTGGATCTCGACCGGGACCGCACGGATTTCCAATGGCTGCGTCGGCACCCGCGAGAACGCCTTGGGCAGCTTGGTGTACATCGCCTTGATGCCCTCGTTCAGCCCGGCGATCAGCTCGGTGCGCCCCTCGGCCGTGTTGGCATAAAGCTGATCGGGCATGACGTTCAGCTTGGCGAGCCGCTCTCCGACCGTGCCGGTGGCATAGCCCTGCGACTTGAGGATCGTGTCGAGCTGCGCGGTAATCTCCGCGACCTGCGTCAGGCCGATGCGGTGGACCTCGTCGGGGCTCATCGTCGTGGTGGTCGCTTGGTTCAGCGCCATCGCATAGATCGCGTCGCCGTTCGGCACGCGCCAGATCCCGTCGCCGGGCTTGGTGATCGGCTTCAGTCGCTCGATCAGCGCGATCTGACGGTCGAGTGCGGGATAGACCTTGTCGTCGACGATCTTGGCGGCACGCGCCTGCCAGTCGCCGGTGAGGCCCTTCGCCGCGGCGCGCTTGACGAGCGATTGGACGATGCTCGACGTCGCCGCCGGCTGGCTCCGCAGTTTCCGCATCTGGCCGAGCGTCAGGTCGAGCGACCAGCCGGGTGCGAGCAGGCCACGTGCCGCCTCGGCCTGCTGCATCGCGCTTTCCTGATCGAGCACGGTGCCGAACTGGTCGAGCCGCGCCAGATACGCCTCGGCGTCGGGTGTCGCCGCGATGGTGTGCGCGGTGTTGAGGAAGTCGGGGACCTGGAAATAGGCGCCGCCCTGCTGGAAGATCCGGTAGGGGCGGATCGGGCTGTCCATGCCGAATTTTTCGGGCGCGGCGATCTGCGTTTCGAGCGAATAGCGGACGACCTCGAGGTTCAGCTTGGCGGCTGGCGAGAGCCCCGCGCCGTCATAGCGCGCGAGGCTCGCGATCGCCGCCTTGGTCTCGGCGATATCGCTCGCGCGCTTCTCGGGAGTCCGCGGCGAGAGCTGGCTCTTCAGCGATGCCAGCGGGCCCTTGTCGAGGCCGAGCGAGGTCGCGAGCTCGGGCGATCGCGCGACGTTTTGCTGGAAGATCCGTTCGAAATCGGCGTTCAGCGCGGTGTCGCCGGTGGGTTTCGAGAAAGCAGCCGAGGGAAGTAATGTGGTCGCGAATGCTGCGACACCGCCCGATGCGAGAAACTGACGACGATCCATGACGAACTCTCCGGTGATATGGCGCGCATCGTAGGCGAACATGCCACGGCTTTGCCAGTTGCACGTCGATCGAATCTCGTCGCGACCGCGGGAACCACATCTGATGCTGGCGGTTCAAACAGGGAGACCGGCGGCGTGGTTGATCCACCCCCAACGACCCCGTCGGTCGCCCGTGTGCGTATCGAGACCAGCCGTGCGAGATAGATCATCCAAGCCGTTCAACGATGGGCGCTTGCACGCGGTTGGCGAAACCTTGCGCAATTCGTGGCAGACGCCGACGGATACGATGATCACCGACGACCTGCCGACGTTGCTGACCCTGCTGTCCAAGGTGCCGAGCCGCCGCAAACGCCCGTGACGGATCTGTAACGAAAGCGGGTGCGGGGCGTATGCCGCACCCGCACTCGTTCCGATCAGCCCTTGGCCTTCATCGCTTCGATCAGTTTCTTGACCTCCTGGCTCCGGCCGCGCGGCATGATCAGCACGTCGTTGCCGCTCGCGACCACGATCAAATCCTTGACGCCGACCAGCGACACGCGGATGCCGTCGCTGCGGACGAAGCAGTGCTGCGTGTCGATCGCCAGCACATGCCCGTCCTTGTCGCTACGATGCGCGTTGCCGCTCGCGTCGCGATCGCTGATCGCATGCAGCGCGTCCCAGCTGCCGACGTCGTTCCAGCCCATCGCGACCGGCACCACCGCGACGCGGTCGGCCTTTTCCATGACCGCGTAATCGATCGAATCGTCGGGCGACGCGGCGAACGCGGCCGCATCGGGATAGACCCGCGTGCCCTCGATCCGCGCCTTGTCCATCGCCTCGCTGGTCGCGACCAGGATGCCGGGATGGAACTGCGCGAGCGCCTCGAGATAGGCGTCGGCGAGAAACAGGAATATCCCGCCGTTCCAGGCGTGATCGCCGCTCGCCAGCATCGACTGCGCCTTGTCAAGCGGGGGCTTCTCGACGAACCGCGCGACGCGGTTGATGCCGGGCTGGAGTTCGTCGCCGATCTGGATCCAGCCATAGCCGGTCTCGGGTGCATCGGGTGCGATCCCGAAGGTCACCAGCCAGCCCTGCGCCACCAGCGGCATTGCCGCCTCGATCGCGGCATGGAACGCGGCGACGTCGCCGATCACATGGTCGGACGGCATCACCAGCAGCGCGTCGCCACCACCGCCCGCCGAGGCGGCCTTCGCCGCGAGTGCGGCCAGCGCGATCGCCGGCGCTGTGTTGCGGCCCGCGGGTTCGAGGATCAGCGCCTGCGGCGCGGCGCCGGCCTCGGCGAGCTGCTGCTCGACCAGCTCTGCATGCCGCGCATTGGCGACCACGATCGGCGCGGCATAGCGCTCGCCCAGCGCGCGCCCGGCGGTCAGTTGCAGCATCGTCTCGTCTGCAGTCAGCGCCAGCATCTGCTTGGGCATTTCGGGGCGCGACATCGGCCAGAGGCGGGTCCCCGAACCACCCGACAGGATAACGGGAACGATCTTACGTACGGTCATGAATCCTCCAGATTGCGCCGAGCTATAACGACGAGTCCGTGCCTGCCAATCGTATAATCGGTCAATTCGCTGCACGGTCTTCAGGGTTTTTTGGTATTTGACCGCGTAGCACTGGCCAGGTGTCGGTAGCATTTACAGATGATGTGTCGGGATAGCGTGCGATGATACGGCTCTTCAAACACTATGTGCCGCATGCCGTGCTGCTGCTCGGACTGGTCGATCTTGCCCTGCTGATCGCCTCCGCGGAGATCGGCTGGGTCGTTCGCGCGCATCAGATCGGCATGGCGGTCGCGCCGATCCATACGCGGATCGCGCAGTTGCTGACCTTCGCGATCGCGCTTCAGGTGTCGCTGGTCGCGGTCGGCGCGTACGGGGTGGCGTCGTTCCTGTCGCTGCGGTTCGCCGCCGCCCGGCTTGCGGTGGCGCTGGCGCTCGGCGTGATCGCGCTGTCGTTCATCTTCTTCCTCGTGCCCGCGCTGAGCTTCTGGCGGTCGAATCTGCTCTATTCGACGATCATCGCGACGGTGCTGCTCGTCACGGTCCGCGCGCTGCTCGGCAAGACGCTGGGGGGCGATACCTTCAAGCGTCGGATCGTCGTGCTCGGTGCCGGTGCCCGCGCCGCGCGGATCCTTCAGCTGTCCGAACAGCCGGGCATCAACTTTATCGTCGCCGATTTCGTCGCGATGGGCGAGCCCAATCAGGTGATCGGCAAGGCCAGGCCACGCGCGGAAATTCCCAATCTGTCGGCGCATATCGTCGATCGCAACGCGAGCGAGGTCGTGCTCGCGCTCGACGAACGCCGCAACGCGCTGCCGATGAAGGATTTGCTGCGGGTCCGCACCACCGGCGTCCAGGTCAGCGAGATCTCGACCTTTCTCGAACGCGAGACGGGACGGATCGACCTCAAGAGCGTCAATCCGTCCTGGCTGATATTCTCCGACGGCTTCGCCTCGAGCCGGATGCTGTCGAGCGTCTTCAAGCGCGCCTTCGACATTTTCGCGAGCGGGCTGCTGCTGCTGCTGACACTGCCCGTGATCCTGCTGACCGCGGTCGCGATCAAGCTCGAATCCAAGGGACCTGCGTTCTATCGCCAGCGCCGTGTCGGGCTGTACAACGAGGGATTCGACATCCTGAAGCTGCGGTCGATGCGCCAGGATGCCGAGGTCGCGGGCACCGCGGTCTGGGCGGCGGAGGACGATCCAAGGATCACCCGAATCGGCCGGTTCATCCGAAAGGTGCGGATCGACGAACTGCCGCAGACCTGGACCGTGCTCAAGGGCGAGATGAGCTTCGTCGGCCCGCGTCCCGAACGGCCGCAGTTCGTCGAACAGCTCGAGGAGCAGCTGCCGTTCTACGCCGAGCGCCATATGGTGAAGCCCGGCATCACCGGCTGGGCGCAGATCAATTACCCGTACGGTGCGTCGATCGAGGATGCCCGGCACAAGCTCGAATACGACCTGTATTACGCGAAGAATTATTCGCCGTTCCTCGACATGCTGATCCTGTTGCAGACCTTGCGCGTGGTGCTGTGGCCGACCGGCGCGCGATGAGTGCCCTGATGAGCAGATCGTGAGCGGCGCGCTGATCCTGTGGGCGCACGCGCTGACCGCGTTGCTGTTCGGTACGCTGGGCCTTGCGCAATTGCGCGGCGGGCAGGGTGCGAACTGGGGGCTCGGACGCTGGGCGCATCGTGCGTTCGTCGCCGCGCTGTTCGCGACCAGCCTGTGGGCGTTGGCGGTGGCGGGGATCGATGCGCGCGACGTCGCGACGCGGATCGCCGAAAGCGTCCGCAATATCGCGTGGCTGCTGTTCATGATGGCGCTGGTCCGGCACGATCGCGTCGGCAGCGTCTCGCTCGGCGCGGTGTACGGCGTGGTGATGATCATCGCCGGCGGCAGCGCGGTGCTCGCGGTGGTGCAGCTGGCGCCGGTCGACGCCGATGCGATGGTCGCGCTGGAGTCGGCGCGGCTCGTGTTCCGGATGATGGCGGCGGTCAGCGCGCTGGTACTGGTGCACCATGTGTATCAGGCGGCCCCGGCATCGCGCGGCGGCGTCCGGCTCGTGATGCTGGCGGTGGCGGCGATGTGGGGTGTCGACCTCCTGCTGTTTGCCGCGCGCTATGTTCAGGGAGACTGGTCGACCGGCCTGATTATCCTCCGCGGCGTGGCGATGGCTGGCGTCGCGGTACTGCTCGCCATCGCGGTCCACCGGCGTGGCGACTGGACGCTGGCGCTGTCGCGACCGATCGCCGTCCGGGCCTTGTCCGCGATCGCGCTCGTCCTGTACGCTGGCGCCACCGCGCTCGCGACCAGTATCGCGGCTAGCTATGCCGGTGGCTCGCTGCGGATCGTCCAGACCGCGATCGTATTCGGCGCGACCGCCGCGCTGCTCGCGCTGATCTGGACGCCGTGGCTGCGCGCCTGGACCAAGGTGAAGGTCGCCAAGCATCTCTTTCGACACCGCTATGATTATCGTGCCGAGTGGCAACGATTCACCGACACGCTCGGCAAGCCCGGCGCCGATGCGGAGTCGCTCGAGACCCGGGTCGTGAAATCGATCGCCGACCTGACCGATTCGCCCGGCGGCCTGTTGCTGGTGCCCGATAACGCCGCACTCGTCATGGGCACGGGGTGGAACTGGACCGCAGGTTCCGACGGCCCGCCCGACGCGTCGCTGGCACGCTATCTGTCGGAGGACGCACGGATCGTCGAGTTGGACGGCGTCCGCGCCGGAACCTGTTCCGCGGACGAGGCGGCGAGCGTTCCCGACTGGATCCGCGCATGTCCGGAAGCGTGGGCGATCGTGCCATTGGTCCACGGCGGCGCGCTGGTCGGCGCGATCGTGCTCGCGCGGCCGCCGGTCGATCGCGCGCTCGACTGGGAGGATTTCGACCTGTTGCGTGTCGCCGGGCGGCAGGCGGCAAGCTATCTCGCGGAGGACCGCGCGCATGCGGCATTGGCCGACGCAGCGCGGTTCGACGAGTTCAACCGCCGCTTCGCGTTCATTCTCCACGACATCAAGAACCTCGTCAGCCAATTGACGCTGGTCGCGCGCAATGCCGAGCGGCATGCCGACAATCCCGCGTTCCGCGTCGACATGGTCGCCACGCTCAAGGATTCGTCCGATCGTATGAACGCGCTTCTCGCCCGCCTGTCGCAGCATGGCCCGGTCCGCAACGAACCGCTCCAGCCGATCGACGTCGGCGCGATCGTCGATCGGGTCGTCGCCGGTCGCCGCGCGCAACACCCGATCGCCGCGCGTACGGTCGCTGCGTGCGCACTGGGTCATGTCGCACGCCTCGAACAGGTGCTCGGTCACCTCGTCCAGAACGCGATCGAGGCGAGTGGCGCGGCGGACGCCGTCCTGCTGTCGGTCGAAACCATCGGCGATCACGTCGCGATCGATGTCGTCGATCGCGGTTGCGGCATGACGCCCGGGTTCGTTCGCGATCACCTGTTCCGTCCGTTCGTCTCGTCCAAGCCGGCCGGGTTCGGGATCGGCGCGTTCGAGGCCCGTCAGCTCGTCCACGCGATGGGCGGCACGCTCGAGGTCACCAGCCGCAAAGGCGAGGGGACTCGGTTCCGCGTCCTGCTTCGCGTCGCCGACAGGCTTGAGGCAGCGGCATGAGCGACGACCGGACTTCGCGCGGCGCTACGCCCTTGCCCGTGCTGCTGATCGTCGAGGACGATGCCGGCCTGCAACGTCAGCTACGCTGGGCGTATGAGGGGTATGAGATCGTCGTCGCCAGCGACCGGGCGCAGGCGCTCGACGCGATCCGCGCGCATGAGCCCGCGGTGGTGACGCTCGACCTCGGCCTGCCGCCCGATCCCGATGGAGTCACCGAAGGCTTCGCGACGTTGCGCGACATCCTCGCGATGAAGCCCGATACCAAGGTCATCGTCGCGTCGGGTCACGGCGCGCGCGAAAGTGCGCTTCAGGCGATTGCCGACGGCGCGTGGGATTTCTACGCGAAGCCGATCGATATCGACGCGCTCGGCCTGATCGTCAGCCGCGCGTTCCATGTTCATGCGCTGGAGGCCGAGAACCGTCGGCTGGCCGCGCGGATCGGTCCCGGCGGTTTTGGCGGCCTGCTCGCCGCGTCGCCCGAGATGGCGGTGGTCACGCGGACGCTGGAGCGAGTCGCCCCCGCCAACGTGTCGGTGATGCTGCTCGGGGCGAGTGGGACCGGCAAGGAACTGCTTGCGCGCGGGCTGCACGACGCGTCCCCCCGGTCGCGCGGCAATTTCGTCGCGATCAACTGCGCGGCGATCCCCGAGACGCTGCTCGAAAGCGAATTGTTCGGTCACGAAAAGGGTGCGTTCACCGGCGCCGTCAAGACCACCGAAGGCAAGATCGAACAGGCCGCCGGCGGCACGCTGTTCCTCGACGAGATCGGCGACGTGCCGCTCACGCTGCAGGTGAAGCTGCTGCGGTTCCTGCAGGAGCGCGTCATCGAGCGCGTCGGCGGGCGCAAAGCAATTCCGGTGGACACCCGGATCGTCTGCGCGACGCACCAGAACGTCGACGCGATGGTCGCCGCGGGACGGTTTCGCGAGGACCTGTATTACCGGCTCGCCGAGATCGTCGTGCGGATACCGCCTCTCGCCGAACGGACCGGCGACGCGGTATTGCTCGCACGACATTTCGTCACGCGCTACGCCAAGGCGATGAACCCCGTCGTCACTGGCCTTGCTCCTGACGCACGCGCTGCGATCGACGCCTGGGGCTGGCCCGGCAACGTTCGCGAACTCGAGAACCGGATCAAGCGCGCGGTCATCATGGCCGACGGCAAGCTCGTCACCGCCACCGACCTCGATCTCGACGGCAAAGGCGATGAGGCCGCGGCGCTCAATCTGCGAAGCGCGCGCGAGCAGGCCGACCGCAAGGCGATCCGCCAGGCGCTCGCCCGCGCCGATGGCAATATCTCGAGCGCCTCGCGGTTGCTCGGGATCAGTCGGCCGACGCTGTACGACCTGCTGAAAAGCTACGACCTGCATGGCTGAGTCGATCTATCCGCTGTTGCGTCGGCGTCGCCGCAAACGCCGATTGCGGATGCTCAAGGCGTTTGCAGGCAACCGCGCACGCGTATTGGCGATCGGCTTGCTGTGCTGCGTGGTCGTGCTGATCGGCCTTGCGACGGCGATGCGACCATCGCCGCCGACCGCCGGTCAGTTGCTCGCCGACAGCCTGAAGACGCTCGATGCCGGCAATTACAGCGCGGCGCGGACCAATGCGCAGAAGGCGATCGCCGCGGACCCGAATCTTGCGATCGCACATGCCGTCCTGGCACGTGCATTTCTCGAGCTGGACGACGGGGTCGCGGCGGAAACCGAACTTGCCGCGGCGATCGCCGCTGGATTTCCTGCGGATCGCCTGCACCAGCTTTCGGCGCATGCCCGCCTGTTGCGCGGCGATCCCGCCGGCGCGATCGCGGAAGCGGCGAAGGCGCAACCGCGCTATGCGGGGTACGCCACGCGCGTTCGGGCACGCGCGCTTGCCGCGCAGGGACATCCCGGTGACGCGGTGGCGGTTCTCCGGGCACTGCTCGCGCGCGCGCCGACCGATGCGGCGGCCTGGACCGATCTCGGCCGTTTGTCCCTGTCCGGCGGCGACGTCGGCGGTGCGACGATCGCGGCGACGAATGCGGTATCGCTGGACCGGCGCAGGCCGGCGGCGTTGATGCTCCAGGGCGAGGTCGTCCGCAGTCGCTACGGCCTCGTCGCGGCGCTGCCCTGGTTCGAGGCGGCGTTGCAGCGCGATGCCTATTACCCGCCGGCGCTGATCGACTATGCCGCGACGCTCGGCGATGCGGGGCGCAACGTCGACATGCTCGCCGCCACCCGCCGCGCGCTGCTCGCACGTCCCGGTGACCCGAACGCATTGTATCTCCAGGCGGTGCTCGCCGCGCGCGCCGGGCGGACTCCGCTCGCCCAAGCGCTGCTGGAAAAGACCGATGGCGCGGTCGACGATGTGCCCGGCACGCTCTTGCTCAGAGGGGATCTGGACTATGCGCAAGGGCGGTTCGCGCAAGCGGCGGGGCATTGGCGCAAACTCGTGCAGATGCAGCCGTCCAACGTCGTCGCGCGCCAGTTGCTGGGTCTCGCGTTGCTTCGCGCGGGGAATGCCAGTGGCGCGATCGCTGTCCTGCAACCGATCGCTGCCCGTCCCGACGCCGACAGCTATTCGCTCACCCTGATCGCACGCGCGCTTGAGGCGGCTGGCGACCGGAAAGGCGCGGCGGTGTTTCTCGATCTCGCGGCCGCGGCGCCGGTATCGTCCCCGCCGATCGCTCTGGCGGGTCGTCCCGTCGCGCGCGTTGTCGCGACGCCCGGCGCGCCCGCGACGCAGCTTGCGCTCGGCGATTCGCTAGCGGCGGCAGGACGTTATGCAGACGCGGCGCGCGCCTACGCGCAGGCCGCCGATCTGTCGTTCGACGAGCCGACGATGCTGCGTCTGGTCGATGCGCTTGCTCGTGCTGGCCGCGTGCAGGACTCCGCGACGGCGCTCGTCCTGTACCTGTCGCAGAACCCGCAAAGCCTTGTGGGCGCGCGGATGCTCGGTCATCGCCAGGTGGCGTCGGGCGAATGGGACCGCGCGATCGAGACGCTCGAAAGCGTCCGCGCGCGCGTCGGCAACCAGGACGGCGGCGTCCTCGCCGATCTGGCGCTGGCCTATGCGGGCAGCGACGACGGCGCGATCGCGGTCCGCTATGGCCGCGCCGCCTATGCGCTGTCGCCGATGCGTGCGGCGGCCGGTGATGCCTACGGCGTAGCACTCGCCGCGAACGGCGATCTGGTCGGCGCCCGCCAGTTGCTGGTCAAGGCGACGCAGCTTGCGCCGGCCGATGCCGCGATTGCCGGACATCTTCGCCAGCTCGGGTGAGCGCCGGCCCGGGTGACGGCTTGTCTCCAACGTTTCGTGCGGCCAATAGCGGCACATGATCGACCCGCTGGACCGTATCGCCGCCGCGTTGGAGCGCCTCTCGCCACCGCCGCCGCCCGTCGCCGATCCGCGCGCGCACCCCGCTTATGTCTGGCGGGGCGGCGCCCTGGTCCCGGTGCGGGGCTTTGCGCCGCTGCCGCTCGACAGGCTGGTCGGGATCGACCGCCAGAAGGCCGCCTTGCTCGGCAACCTTCGCCGTCTCGCCAGCGGACATGCTGCGCAGGACGTCCTGCTGTGGGGCGCGCGCGGCACCGGCAAGTCGGCGCTGGTCAAGAGCGCGGTCGCCGCGATTCAGGCTGAGGCGGGCCAGGCTGGGTCGGGCGATCTCGCGCTTGTCGAAGTCTCCGACCTGACTGGCCTGCCGATGCTGTTCGCCACGCTTGCCGGGGTGCAACGCGCGTTCGCGGTGTTCGTTGACGATCTCGGCTTCGACGTGCCGGCCGAGGCGCGCGCGCTGCGTTCGATGCTCGAAGGGGGCAGCGAGCCGCGGCCGCACAACGTCCGCCTGTTGGTGACGGCGAACCGCCGGCATCTCGCCCCTCGCGACATTGCCGAACAGGAAAGCGCGATCAACCCGCGCGATTCGGCGGACGATCATCTGGCGTTGTCGGATCGCTTCGGGCTGAGCCTCGGCTTCCACGCGCTCGATCAGGACGGGTATCTGGCGATCGTGGCCGGCTATGCGGCGGCGCACGATCTCGCGTTCGAGCCCGCGGATGCGATCGGATGGGCCACGCGCCGCGGCAGTCGATCCGGCCGCGTCGCGTGGCAGTTCGTCGTCGACCTGGCGGGCCAGGCCGGCCGCAGCCTTTGACCTAGCTGCCGCCCTCGACCTGTTCCGCCAATTCGAGCCAGCGCAGTTCGGCGGCCTCCTTCTCGGCGCGCGCCACTTCGATCGCCTTGGTCAGCTTCGCGAACGTCGCATGGTCGCGCATATACAAATCAGGCTTGGCCAGCTTGACCGCATCGGCCGCCATTTGCTTGTCGAGTTCCTCGATCCGCTTCGGCAACAACTCGTAATCGCGCTGATCCTTGTACGTCAGTTTCGCGCGGGGGGCGGCCACCGCCGGAGCGGTCGCCGCGACCTTCTTCGACGCACGCTTGCCGGTGGTCGTCGAGACGCGGCGCTTTTCCCAATCCTCGTAGCCGCCTGCAACGACATCCACGGTGCCCGAGCCATCAAGCCCAAGCGTGATCGTCACGGTCCGGTCGAGGAAGTCGCGGTCATGGCTGACGATCAGCACGGTGCCGTCGTAATCGCCGATCACCTCCTGCAACAAATCGAGCGTCTCGAGATCGAGATCGTTGGTCGGCTCGTCGAGCACGAGCAGGTTCGACGGCTTGGCGAACTCGCGCGCCAGCAGCAGCCGTGACCGTTCGCCACCCGACAGCGAGCCAATCTTCGCGTCGACCATGTTCGGGTCGAACAGGAAGTCCTTCAGATAGCCGTGGATGTGCTTCCGAACGCCGAGCACGTCGATCCACTCGCCGCCGTCGACGACGACTTCGCGGACCGTCTTCTCGGGTGCCATCAGGCTGCGCTGCTGGTCGATCACGACCGCATCGAGCGTCTGTGCCAGCTTGATCGTACCGCTATCGGGCTGGATCTCGCCGGTCAGCAGCTTCAGCAGCGTCGACTTTCCCGCGCCGTTGCGGCCGACGATGCCGATGCGGTCGCCGCGAGTCACCCTCAACGTCAAGTCGCCGATGATCGTGCGGTCGCCGTAGACCTTGGTGACGTTCTTCGCGTCGATCACGACCTTCGACTTGGTGTCGTCGCTCGCGGTCGTCAGGTTGGCCGAGCCCTGCGGCCCGATCATCGAGGCGCGTTCGGCGCGCATCTCGTGCAGCTTGGTGAGACGCCCCTGGTTGCGCTTCCTACGCCCGGTGACGCCGCGGAGCAGCCAATGCTCCTCCAGCTTGAGCCGCGCATCGAGCTTCTCGGCCTGGCGCTGTTCCTCGGCATAGACCTGCTCGGTCCAGGCCTCGAATCCGCCGAAACCGATCTCGGCACGCCGGATCGCGCCGCGATCGAGCCACAGCGTCTGCTTGGTCAGTCGCGTCAGGAAGGTACGGTCATGGCTGATCACGACGAACGCGCCGCGGAAACGCTTGAGCCAATCCTCGATCCATTCGATCGCGCCGATGTCGAGATGGTTGGTCGGCTCGTCGAGCAGCAGCACGTCGGGGTCCTGCGACAGCGCGCGGACGATCGCCGCGCGACGCCGCTCGCCGCCCGACGCCGAAGCCGCCTCGCGCGACAGGTCGATGCCGAGCTGATCCGCGATCGAATCTGCCTCGTAGTTCACCGGCGCATCGTCGCCTGCCATCACGTAATCGCGCAAAGTCGCGAAGCCGCGCAGGTCGGGCTCCTGCTCGAGGATCACGACGCGGGTGCCGGGGACGATCGTCCTGCGTCCCTCGTCCGCCTGGACGCTGCCGCCCAGCAGTTTGAGCAAGGTCGTCTTGCCGGCGCCGTTGCGGCCGATCAGCGCGAGCCGGTCGCGCGGTCCGATATGGATGTCGAGATTGCGAAAGAGCCATCCCGAGCCCTGGACGAGCCCGAGGCCTTCGAATGCTAAGATTGGTGCTGCCATGTTCGCGCCACGTAGGGGCGACGGGTGATGCAGGCAAGTTACACCGTCATGCTAACCTGCGTCAGTACCTTGCGCGGGGCCATTCACTGGCTGTTCAATGCCGGGCCGCTATGCCACGGCCATGAAGATGTTGCTCCTCCTTGCGACCCTGGCCTCGGCGCCGTTACTGATGGCTGCCGCGCCGATGATGGCGGGCGCGGACCAGCGCCGTAGCGACCAGATGTCCGCGTTCCAGGCGCGCAAGACCGGCGGGCTGTCGCTGCGGGAAATCGAGGGACGCGTGATCCCGACGATGAAGGGCGCGCAGTATCTCGGTTCCGACTATGATTCGGGCAGCGCCATTTACACGCTGAAATTCCTGCGCGATGGAACCGTCATCTGGGTCGACGTCGATGGCCGGAGTGGCCAGATCGTCGGCCGCACCGGTCGCTGACCCCTTAATCGAGAGGACTATCATGCGCGTTCTGATCGTCGAGGACGAGCCGAATCTCGGCCAGCAACTGAAGAACACCCTGGAAGGAGCCGGCTATGCGATCGACTTAGCAGTCGATGGCGAAGAAGGGCATTTCCTCGGCTCGACCGAGAATTACGACGCAGTCGTGCTCGATCTCGGCCTGCCGGAGATCGACGGGCTGACGGTGCTCGATCGCTGGCGCAAGGAAGGCAAGACGATGCCCGTGCTGGTGCTGACCGCGCGCGACAGCTGGTCCGACAAGGTCGCTGGGCTCGATGCGGGCGCCGACGACTATGTGGCGAAACCGTTCCAGAGCGAAGAGCTGATCGCGCGTCTGCGGGCGCTGATCCGCCGTGCGTCGGGCAATGCGTCGTCCGAGCTGACCGCGGGCGACATCCGCCTCGACACGCGCAGCGGCAAGGTCACGCGCGCCGGCGAGCCGGTGAAGCTAACCGCGCAGGAATACAAGCTGCTCAGCTACCTGCTCCATCACAAGGGCAAGGTCGTCAGCCGGACCGAGCTGATCGAGCACATCTACGACCAGGATTTCGATCGCGATTCGAACACGATCGAGGTGTTCGTGACGCGCATCCGCAAGAAGCTCGGCCAGGACGTGATCACGACGATCCGCGGCCTCGGCTACAGCCTCGAAGATCCGGCCGCCTGATCGGCTGACGATGGATACCGCGCCGCCGACAGACCCACTCAAGACCGACACGCCGATCCGCGTGCCGGCGGCGGTGAAGGGGTCGCTGTCGCGGCGCATGATCCTGATTGCGGCGGTATGGATCGGCGTGCTGCTCAGCGGCGGCGGGTTCGCGCTTGATAGGGTGCTGTCGGCGGCGGTGACGCGCAACTTCGACGACCAGCTCGAATATGTCCTGCGCTCGCTGCTGAACTCGTCCGAGATCGGGCCCGACGGCGAGGTGATCTTCACCCGCGACGCCGCCGCCGATCAGCGTTTCGTCGAACCCTATTCGGGTCTGTACTGGCAGGTGTCGGGCAAGGGACACGAAGATTTTCCGTCGCGGTCGCTCTGGGACCGGCATCTGGCGTTCGGCGGGACGCATGACGACCGCAACGCGCATTTCTACGACAGCTCGCAATTCCCCGACGAGCAGCTGCGGATCGTCGAGCGCGACGCGGTCATCCCGGGTTCGAAGGTGCATTGGCGGTTCCAGGTCGCGCAGAGCCGCGACGGGCTCAATGCGCAGATCACCACCTTGCGGCGCACGCTCGTCCGCAGCTTCGCCTTGCTCGGGCTCGGGTTGATCGTACTGGCGGCGCTGCAGACGTTCTACGGTCTCTGGCCATTGCGGCGGGTGCGCGAGGAGATCGCGCGGATGCGTGCGGGGCAAGCGAACCGCGTGTCGAGGGCGATGCCGGTCGAGGTCGCGCCGATGGTCGAGGAACTGAACGCGCTGATCGAGCATAACGAACGCCAGGCGGAGGAGGCGCGGCGGCATGCCGGCAACTTGGCGCACGCGCTCAAGACGCCGCTGACGGTGATCATGAACGCGGCGACGGCGCAGTCGGACGACCTGGCCGACACGGTCATCCGCGAGGCTCGGACGATGCGGCGGCAGGTCGACCATCACCTCGCGCGGGCGCGGGCTGTCGGGCGTCGCGGGTCCGCGCACAGCCGTGCCGAGGTATGGCCGAGCCTGGAGTCGGTCGAGCGTGCGGTCGGGCGGCTGTACCGCCATGTGCGGATCGACGTGACCGGACCGCGCGGGTTGCAGGTGCATGTCGAGCGGCAGGATCTCGACGAGATGCTCGGCAACCTGATCGAGAACGCCGCGAAGTACGGCGGCGGCAGCGTGTTCGTGACGGTTGGCGCGCAGGCGGGATTCGTCGAGTTCCTGGTCGAGGACGACGGCGTCGGTATTCCTGAGGAGGAGCGGGTGCGAATCTTCGATCGCGGCGTGCGGCTGGATACGGGGAAGCCGGGGACGGGGCTTGGGTTGGCGATCGTGCGGGACGTGGCGGAGATCTACGAGGGGACGGTTGCGCTTGAGGAGAGCGAGGACCTTGGTGGCTTGCTAGTGCGGTTGAGACTACCCGCGGCGAACTAAGTGGTACTAAAACCGACGCTAACCGTCCGTCATCCTGACGAAAGTCAGGATCCAGGGTAACAAAGGCGGCGCTCTATGGCTCTGGATCCTGACTTTCGTCAGGATGACGGCGACGGCGACGGCGACGGCGACGGTGATGGTGGCTACCCCCGCGACCGCGCCTGCCGATACGTCCCCAGCACCCGCAGCCATTTCGAATGGAACCCCAGTTCCTCCAGCGCGTGGTCGAGGTTCGCGTCGCCCGGCTTGCCCACTACGTCCGCATAGAACTCCGTCGCGGAGAAACTGCCGTTGCGCTGATAGCTCTCCAGCTTGGTGATGTTCACGCCGTTGGTCGCGAACCCGCCGACCGCCTTGTAGAGCGCGGCAGGGACGTTCCGCACCTCGAAGATCAGCGTCGTCATCCATTCGCCACCGGCCGGCTCTTGCGCCGCGGGCGGCTTGCTGCCGCGCGCAAGCACCACGAACCGAGTCGTGTTGTGGTCCGCGTCGGCGATGTCGGTCGCGAGCAACTCCAACCCGTACAGCCCGGCCGCAGCAGGTGGCGCGAGCGCGGCGATTGCCGGATCTCCCAGCTCGGCGACCTTGGCGGCGGCCCCCGCGGTGTCGGGATAGCTCACCGGCTCGATCCCGTGCGCCTTCAGCCAGTGTCGGCACTGCCCGAGCGCCTGTGGATGGCTCATCGCCTGACGGATACCGTCGCGCGGCCCTGCGCCCATCAGCGCATGGCGGATCGGCAGGAAATGCTCGCCGGTGATGACCAGACCCGATTCGGGGAGCAGGAAGTGGATGTCGGCGACGCGACCGTGCAGTGAATTCTCGATCGGGATGATCGCGCAGTCGGCGCGGCCGTCCTTCACCGCGTCGATCGCGTCGGAGAAATCGAAACAGGGCAGGGGCAGGCCGTCGGGGAAAGCCTCGACCGCGGCAACATGGCTGTTCGCGCCCGGCGCTCCCTGGAACGCGACCGCGCGCGCGGGCTCGGCGGCGGCGGCCTCGGTCATCCGCGCGACGATCGGGCGGGCGGGGGCGGCGAAGTTTTCCATGCGCAGGCCGAGTAGAGAGCTGCCGCCCGCCAGACAAGCGCGGCTTGCGGTGCGCGCCAGCGTTTTCTATGGCTATCCCAAACAGAACAGGGCGGATGCACAAGATGGACAATCGGACCAATACGATCGCCGGCTGGGTGCTCGCAGGCTGTGGTGCGGCGCTCGGGCTGTCGATCGTCGGCGGGATGATGTTCCACGGCGAGCGCCCCGAGAAGATGGGCTATGCGATCGAGGGCGTGGTCGCCGAGGGCGGCGAGGGTGCCGCCGCCGACGTGCCGATCGCCTCGTTGCTGCCGACCGCCGACGCCGCCAAGGGCGCCGAAGTGTTCAAGAAGTGCGCCGCCTGCCACACCATCAACCAGGGCGGCGCGAACGGCGTCGGCCCGAACCTGTACGGCACGGTCGGCGAGGAAATCGCCAAGGGCAAGGCCGGGTACGCCTTCTCGTCGGCGCTGGCCGGGATCGGCGGCAAGTGGGACTTTGACAAGCTGAACGCCTGGCTGACCTCGCCGCGCAAGTTCGCGCCGGGGACGAAGATGACGTTTGCGGGCCTCGGCAACGCGCAGGACCGCGCGAACGTGATCCTGTATCTCAACCAGCAGGGCTCGAACGTGCCGTTGCCGGCGGCGCCTGCGGCTGGTGCTGCTCCGGCGGCTGGCAAGGATGCTGCGGCGAAGGATCAGCCGGCGACGGCGAATGCGGCGGAAGCGGCGGCCACGAAGGGCGCGCCGACTGCGGATATCGCGAATACCGGAACGCCGGCCTCCGGTGCACCATCGGTCGATCCAGAAGCAGCCCGCAAGGGCGCCCGCTCGGAGAAGTAATTTTTCTACTCCCTCTCCCCTGCGGGGAGAGGGCTGGGGTGAGGGGCTGTTCCAGGCGGAGCATTGCTTGGCTGCCCCTCACCCCGACCCTCTCCCCGGAAGGGGAGAGGGAGCAGAAGGGATTTCCCCTGGGAAAGCTCAGCTCTCGGCGGCTTCCTTCTCCGCCCGCTCGCGATAGAACGACTGCACCGCGTCCCAGGCCTCGTCGGCGGTCTCGACGTAGCGGAAGATCCCCAGGTCCTTCTCGCTGACGACGCCTTCCTCGACCAGCGCGTCGAAATTCACGACCCGCTCCCAGAACTGGCGCCCGAACAGCAACACTGGGATCGGCTGGATCTTGCCCGTCTGGATCAGCGTCAGCAGCTCGAACACCTCGTCGAACGTCCCGAACCCACCCGGAAACGCAGCAAGCGCCCGCGCATGCAGCAGGAAGTGCATCTTCCTGAGCGCGAAATAGTGGAACTGCACGGACAGCGACGGCGTGACGTACGGGTTCGGCGCCTGCTCGTGCGGCAGGACGATGTTCAGCCCGATCGACTCGGCACCGACGTCGTCCGCGCCGCGGTTCGCCGCTTCCATGATCGACGGACCGCCGCCCGAGCACACCACGAACTGCCGCCAGCCACGCTCGTCGCGCGGCAGCACGCTGACCTTGGCGGCCAGCTCGCGCGCGACGTCGTAATATTTCGACTTCTCGACCAGCCGCTCGGCGATCTTCTTCGACTTGTCATCGGTGGCAAGCTTCAGCAAAGCCTGCGCCTTGGACGGCTCGGGAATGCGCGCGGAGCCGTAGAACACGAACGTCGAACCGATCTTGGCCTCGTCGAGGACGAGTTCGGTCTTCAGCAGTTCGAGCTGGAACCGCACCGGCCGCAGGTCTTCGCGCAACAGGAAATCCATGTCCTGGAAGGCGAGCCGGTAATGCGGGTGCTGCGTCTGGGGGGTGGAAACGGAGTCGCGGGCGGACTCGGCATCCTGGCTGGCGTTCGGAAAAACGCGCGATGGTACTCGTGTATCGGTCATTCAGGCGCGATTAGAGGAAACACGAGGGGAGGGCTAGAGCGGTGCGCTAGCGGCAGAAATTGGCGTGATCGTCTTCGAGATGGAGGTGGTTGCGGTGCGCGGCGTTGTAGTCGGGGCTGAGCACCGTGCCGAACCGCTTGCAGGCCGACGCGCGGATCGTCTGGAGGAATTGCCGGACCTGCGGGTCGGCCGAGTTCCAGTCGTTCAGCACGGTGATACGCCGGCCGTCCTTCAGGACGAAACCGCCGATATCGATCGCGTTGGCGATCGCGTGGCCCGAGCGGCGGGTGGGACCGCGCGTGGAGCCGACCACGTTGCGACACGCATAGCTCCCCATGCTGTCGACCCGCGCGAGTTCGCTGCCGAGCATCTGGTACGCGGCGGGCGCGACTGCGTTGCGCGTCCAGCCAATGAACGCGCGGGCCGCACCGCACCGGACCGCGGTGAGGTTGGCGACCGGCACGCCGATGTCGACCAGCTTGACGGTGCCGTTTAGGCCGCAGCCGGGACCGGTCTCGCGGTCGGGCAGGACCTGGAACGAGACGTGCAACTCGCGCAGGTCGGCGAGACACTGCGCGGTTTCGCGGTTGCTTGGGACGGAGAGGTTGGGGCGAGTCTTGGTCGGTGCCGTGGGGCGATCGGCACGTCCGCAGGCGGCTAAAGTCAGTGCGAGAGTCGCTACTACCACCCACTCCGTCATGCCGGGCCTGTTCCGGCATCCACTCATCGTCTTGTCCCCCATGCCTAAGGCCGTGCGGCACGGTGGACCCCGGGACAAGCCCGGGGTGACGGAGCGAGTTTGGCGCACGGTGGGGCGAGTCCCGCCGCCGCGCGCTTGCAATCGAACGCGGTTGACACCCCCGCGAACGCCGTTAGGGCCGGCGACGGGCCACGCGGTCCCAACGCCGCGCGTGCTCTCTGTGAGGAGAGATACATGACTGATACGACCTACGCACCCGCTACAAATGCGCCTGCACTGCCCGCTACGAAGCCGGCGCGTCCCTTTTTCAGCTCCGGTCCCTGCGCGAAACCTCCGGGTTGGTCCGCGGACAAGCTTGCCACCGATTCGCTCGGTCGCTCGCATCGCTCGAAGATCGGCAAGACCCGCCTCCAGTACAGCATCGACCTGATGCGCGAACTGCTGAAGCTCCCCGATACGCACCGCATCGGCATCGTCCCCGGTTCCGACACCGGCGCGTACGAGATGGCGATGTGGACGATGCTGGGCGCCAAGCCCGTCACCGCGCTGGCGTGGGAAAGCTTCGGCGAAGGCTGGGTCACGGACGCGGTCAAGCAGCTCAAGATCGACCCCACGGTGGTGCGCGCCGATTACGGCCAACTGCCCGATCTCGACGCGGTCGACTGGTCGAACGACGTGCTGTTCACCTGGAACGGCACCACCAGCGGCGTGCGCGTGCCGAACGCCGACTGGATTCCCGACGACCGCGAGGGTCTCTCGTTCGCCGATGCGACCAGCGGCGTGTTTGCCTACGATATCGACTGGACGAAGATCGACGTTGCGACCTTCTCGTGGCAGAAAGTGCTCGGCGGGGAGGGCGCGCACGGCGTGCTGATTCTCGGGCCGCGCGCGGTCGAGCGGCTTGAAACGTACACCCCCGCCTGGCCGCTGCCGAAGGTGTTTCGCCTCGTCTCGAAGGGCAAGCTCACCGAGGGCGTGTTCAAGGGCGAGACGATCAACACGCCGTCGATGCTGGCGGTCGAAGATGCGATCTTCAGCCTCGAATGGGCGAAGTCGCTCGGCGAAGATGGGCTGATCAAGCGGTCGGATGCGAATGCTGCTGCTTTGGACAAGATCGTCGCGGAGCGCGATTGGCTGGGGCATCTGGCGGTCGATCCGGCGACGCGGTCGAAGACCAGCGTGTGCCTCACGGTCGAGGGTGCGGACGAGGCGCTGATCAAGGCGATGGCTTCGGCGCTCGAGAAAGCTGGCGCAGCGTATGACGTGGCGGGTTACCGCGATGCGCCTCCGGGCTTGCGGATCTGGTGCGGCGCGACCGTCGACACCGCCGATATCGAAGCGCTCGGCCCCTGGCTCGACTGGGCCTACGCGACCGCCAAGGCCGCCTAACTAGCTACTACGCTTTTTCCCTTAGCCCTCCTTCCAACAACCACCACCTTTCCGTCATCCCGGCGGACGCCGGGACCCACGGATACCGCCCGCTTCGTAATGGGCGCTCCGTGTCCATAGCTCCCGGCGTCCGCCGGGATGACGGAGCTAAGGATGGTGAGGGAAGGGGGGAACAAGAGGCGAAGCCTTCAAATCCCCCGAAATTCCTAGGAGCAATCCCATGCCAAAAGTCCTCATTTCCGACAAAATGGATCCCCGCGCAGCGCAGATCTTCCGCGAGCGCGGCGTCGAGGTCGACGAGATCACCGGCAAGACGCCCGCCGAACTGATCGCGATCATCGGCGAGTATGACGGCCTCGCGATCCGCAGCTCGACCAAGGTTACAAAAGAAATCCTCGAGCACGCGACCAACCTGAAGGTCGTCGGCCGCGCCGGGATCGGCGTCGATAACGTCGACATCCCCGCCGCGTCGGCGAAGGGCGTCGTCGTGATGAACACCCCGTTCGGCAACTCGATCACCACCGCCGAGCACGCGATCGCGCTGATGTTCGCGCTCGCCCGGCAACTCCCGGAAGCGGACGCTTCGACTCAGGCCGGCAAGTGGGAGAAGAACCGCTTCATGGGCGTCGAGCTGACGTCGAAGACGCTCGGCCTGATCGGTGCGGGCAATATCGGCTCGATCGTCGCCGACCGTGCGCGCGGGCTCAAGATGAAGGTCGTCGCGTTCGATCCGTTCCTGACGCCCGAGCGTGCGATCGAAATCGGCGTCGAGAAGGTCACGCTCGACGAACTGCTCGCGCGCGCCGACTTCATCACGCTGCACACCCCGCTGACCGACCAGACGCGCAACATCCTCTCGGCCGAGGCGCTCGCCAAGACCAAGAAGGGCGTCCGCATCATCAACTGCGCGCGCGGCGGCCTGATCGACGAGGTCGCGCTGAAGGCGGCGCTCGATTCGGGGCAGGTCGGCGGCGCCGCGCTCGACGTGTTCGTCGAGGAGCCCGCCAAGGCATCGCCGTTGTTCAACACGCCGAACTTCGTCAGCACGCCGCATCTCGGCGCGTCGACGACTGAGGCGCAGGTCAACGTCGCGATCCAGGTCGCCGAGCAGATGGCCGATTTCCTGATGTCGGGCGGCGTTACGAATGCGCTCAACATGCCGTCGCTGTCGGCCGAGGAAGCGCCGAAGCTGAAGCCGTACATGGCGCTGGCGGAGAAGCTCGGCTCGCTGGTCGGGCAGTTGACGACGGGCGCGGTATCGCGGATTTCGGTGCATACCGAAGGTGCCGCGGCCGATCTGAACGCGAAGCCGATCGTGAGCGCGGTGCTCGCCGGCTATCTCCAGACGCAGACCGCGACGGTCAACATGGTCAACGCACCGGTATTGGCGCGCGAGCGTGGTCTTGAGGTTCGGGAAGTGCGTACCGAGCGTGAGGCGGATTATCACACGCTGCTGCGCGTCGCGGTGAAGACCGAGGATGGCGAGCGGTCTGTGGCCGGCACGCTGTTCGGCGATTCGGCGCCGCGGTTGGTCGAACTGCTGGGGATCAAGATCGAGGCCGATCTGGCGGGGCCGATGCTGTACGTCGTCAACGAGGATGCGCCTGGGTTCATCGGGCGTCTCGGGACGGCGTTGGGCGAGGCTGGGGTGAATATCGGGACGTTCCACCTCGGGCGCCGTTCGGCGGGCGGCGAGGCGGTGTTGCTGCTCTCGGTCGACGAAGCCGTGACGCCTGACCTGCTCACCAAGGTCCGCGCGCTGCCAGGCGTAAAGACCGCAATGGGCCTGAACTTCTAAGCCTGCTACGCTCTTCTAAAGCCCTCTCCCTTCCGGGGAGAGGGTTGGGTGAGGGGCAGTTGGGAAGGGCATCGCTCGCGGCGCCCCTCACCCCGACCCTCTCCCCGGAAGGGGGAGAGGGAGCAGTGAAGGTCGACGACCTACTTCTCGATCGCGCCAAGCGGATGCGGCGGGAGCCAACTCCTGCGGAGGCCAAGCTCTGGCGTCACCTTCGTGGTCGACAGATAAGCAACACCAAATTCTCCCGCCAACTCGTCGTCGGTCCCTACGTCGCCGACTACTGCGCCCGCGACGCGAAACTCGTCATCGAGGTTGACGGCGATACGCATAGTGACCAAGCGCGCGACGCAAGCCGAACGGATTGGCTCCAAAGACAGGGATATCGCGTGATACGGTTCAGCAACGCCGACATCATGTCCGAGATGGACGGGGTCTGGCAGGTCATATCTGCAGCCCTCACAGCGGAGTCTGCGAAGTGACCGCACTCCTCCCCGAAGGTTTCCGAGATCGCCTCCCCCCGTTCGCCGATTCGGCAGCGGCACTGGAAGCCCGCGTGCTCGAAGCGGCGCGTCTCCACGGCTACGAGCGCGTCGATCCGCCGCTCGCCGAATTCGCCGATGGGCTTGAGATGCGCCTCAAAGCCGGCGGGCTGCACGACGCAGTGCGCTTCGTCGATCCAGTGTCGCAGCGCACGCTTGCAATCCGGCCGGACATTACCGCACAGGTCGCGCGGATCGCCGCCACTAGGATGGGGCATCACCCTCGGCCGGTTCGGCTGAGCTATGCAGGTTCCGTGCTGAAACTGCGCGCGTCGCAGCTCGCCCCCGCGCGCGAGACCCGGCAGATTGGGTGTGAGTTGATCGGGCTCGACTCGGTTGCCGCGGCGCAGGAGCTCGTCGCGGTTGCAGTCGACATGATCGCGGCCGCCGACGTTACCGGTGCGTCGATCGACTTTACGCTGCCCGATTTGGTGCCGACGCTCGCCGCTGGGCCGCTCCCCGTGGCGGATGACCTCGTCGCAACCTTGCGCGATCGCCTCGACGCGAAGGATGCCGGCGCCGTCGCCGCGCTCGCCCCCGCCTACCTCCCGCTGATCGAAGCCGCCGGGCCGTTCGACCAAGCAATGGACCGCCTCCGCGTCTTCGACACCACCAGCGCGCTCGCCTCCCGCCTCGACGGCCTCGCACGGATCGCTGAGGCGCTCGATGGCCGCGTCGCGCTCACGCTCGACCCGACCGAGCGGCACGGCTTCGAATATCAGACGTGGCTCGGTTTCTCGCTATTCGCCGACGGTAGCGCACGCGAAGTCGGCCGCGGTGGCACCTACACCGTCGTCCACGAAAACGGTGCAGAGGAGGCCGCGACCGGTTTCTCGTTGTTCGCCGATGCGCTCGTCGAGCGCGTGGCAACAGTCGACCGCCGCCGCCTATTCCTCCCATTCGGTACCCCCGCCACCGAAGGCGCCGCGATGCGCGCGCAAGGCTGGGTCACCGTCGCCGCACTGGACGCAGGCGACACCCCCGAAGCACAAGTCTGCACGCATCTATGGGTAGCAGGCGAGCCCCGCGCGCTGTAGGCGCTGCGCGTAATCCTCAGGAGATAGAGTTTGGCCAACGTAGCAGTCATCGGCGCGCAATGGGGCGACGAAGGCAAGGGCAAGATCGTCGACTGGCTCGCCGAGCGTGCCGACATGGTCGTGCGCTTCCAGGGCGGCCACAATGCCGGCCACACGCTGGTCGTCGGCGACAACGTGTACAAGTTGTCGCTGCTGCCGTCGGGCATCGTCCGCGGCACCCCGTCGTTCATCGGCAACGGCGTGGTGCTCGATCCGTGGGCGTTAGAGGACGAGATCGCGCGATTGGGCGCACAGGGCGTCGTCGCGACGCCGGAGACGCTGCGGATCGCTGATACCTGCGCGCTGATCCTGCCGTTCCACCGCGATCTCGATGGTTTGCGCGAGGATGCCAGCGGCGCGGGGAAGATCGGCACGACCCGCCGCGGCATCGGGCCTGCGTATGAGGACAAGGTCGGCCGTCGCGCGATCCGCGTCTGCGATCTCGCGCATCTCGATGATCTCGGGCCGCAGCTCGATCGCCTTACCGCGCACCACGATGCGCTACGTGCCGGCTTTGGCGAGCCGCCGATCGACCGCGCCCGCCTGATCGCGGAACTGCGCGAGATTGCCGGTTTCGTCCTCCCATTCGCCAAGCCCGTCTGGCGCGACCTCAACGCAGCACGTTCGGCCGGGAAGCGCATCCTGTTCGAGGGCGCACAAGGCGTGCTGCTCGACGTCGATCACGGTACGTATCCGTTCGTGACCTCGTCGAACACGATCGCGGGTGCAGCGGCTGGCGGTTCTGGCCTCGGGCCATCGGCGGTTGGCTTCGTGCTCGGTATTGCCAAGGCTTACACGACGCGCGTTGGTTCGGGTCCTTTCCCGACCGAGCTCGAGAACGAAACCGGCGAACGGCTCGGCGTCCGTGGCCACGAATTCGGCACCGTCACGGGGCGTAAGCGCCGCTGCGGCTGGTTCGACGCGGTGCTGGTGCGGCAGGCGGCGGCGGTCGGTGGCATCACCGGAATCGCGCTGACCAAGATCGACGTGCTCGACGGGTTCGAGACCGTGTCGATCTGCACCGGCTACAAGTTGCGCGGCGAGACGCTCGATTATTTCCCGGCGCATGCGGCGGACCAGGCGCTGGTCGAGCCGATCTACGAGACGATGGAAGGCTGGCAGGAGACGACTGCCGGTGCGCGGAGCTGGGCCGACCTGCCGGCGCAGGCGATCAAGTATATCCGCCGGATCGAGGAGCTGATCCGCTGCCCGGTGACTTTGGTGTCGACCAGCCCGCAGCGTGCCGACACGATCCTCGTCCGCGATCCGTTCTCGGACTGAGCGGACACTAAAAAGCCGGGCGATCGCTCGCCCGGCTTTTCGTTTACCGTGGTGGTGACGGATCAGCGCGGCGTCGTCGTGCCGGTCGTCCCGCCCGTGGTCGAACCCATCGTGCCGGTGGTCGTGCCACCCATCGTGCCCGTGGTACCGGTCGTGCCACCCATCGTGCCGGTGGTGCCCGTCGTACCACCCATTGTGTCGGCACCCATCGTGCTGCCGGTCGTGCCCGACGTCGTGCCCCGCGTACGGCTGCGAGCCTTAGTGCCGCGCTGCGTGCGCGTTGTGGTCGAACGGGTGCTGGTCGAGGGGTTGGCCTGATCCATCGTGCCGGTCGACATGCCGCCGGTCGTGCTGCCCGCGGTCGAACCGCCCATGGTGCCGCCGCTCATCGTGCCACCCGTGGTGCCGCCCATCGAGCCGCCGGTGCTCGTCTGTGCCAGTGCCACGCCCGGAATGATCAGCGCTGCCGCTGCGATCGAAGTCAGAATACGCATTTCGCTCTCCTATGTTATTGAAGAGCAAGCGCTTCAGTCCTGCATAGGTTCCGACGTCAGCCGCACTGGCCCCGATGCAGCAACGCCTGATCGGCGAGCACGAGCGCGACCATCGCCTCGACCACTGGGACTCCGCGGATGCCCACGCAGGGGTCGTGACGCCCCTTGGTGGCGATCGTCGCGGCCTCGCCGGTCGGGCTGATCGTCTCGACCGGGGTGAGGATCGAGCTGGTCGGCTTGAACGCGACGCGGAGCCGAATCGGCTGGCCGGTCGCGATGCCTCCAGCAATGCCGCCCGCATGGTTGGCGAGGAACTCGGGGCCATCGACACCGGGACGCATTGGATCGGCATTCGCCTCGCCCGACAGTGCGGCGGCGGCGAACCCGTCGCCGATCTCGATGCCCTTGACCGCATTGATGCTCATGCAGGCGGACGCGAGTTCGGAATCGAGCTTGGCATAGAGCGGCGCGCCCCAACCTGCGGGCACGCCGGTCGCCTCGCACGCGATCACGGCCCCGAGCGACGAGCCCGATTTCCGCGCGGCGTCGACGAGAACCTCCCAGCGGAGCGCGGCTTCAGCGTCGGGGCAGAAGAACGGGTTCTGGTCGATCTGCGCATCGTCGAAGTTGGCCGGATCGATCGCATCGCCCCCGATCGCCTCGACCCACGCGCGGACACGGACCTGCGGCACGACGAGCCGAGCGACCGCCCCGGCCGCGACACGCGCCGCGGTTTCGCGCGCGGACGAGCGCCCGCCACCCCGGAAGTCGCGGAACCCGTATTTCGCGTCATAGGCATAGTCGGCGTGACCGGGGCGATAGGCCTTGGCGACGTCCGAATAGTCCTTCGAGCGCTGGTCGACATTCTCGATCATCAGGCTGATCGGCGTGCCGGTGGTGCGCCCCTCAAATACGCCCGAGAGGATGCGGACCGTATCCGGCTCGCGCCGCTGCGTCGTGAAGCGCGAGGTGCCGGGGCGGCGTTTGTCGAGCCAAGGCTGGATATCGGCTTCGGTCAGCGGAATGCCCGGCGGGCACCCGTCGACGACTGCACCGAGCGCAGGCCCATGCGACTCGCCCCAGGTGGTGAAGCGGAAAAGCCGTCCAAACGTATTGAAGCTCATTCCGCTGCGACCGCGTCCCAGGCGGCGCCGAACCGCTCCGCCATGTAGCGCGCTGTGCCGAAGCGGCCGGCCATGAGTCCGGCTACGGTAAAGTCTGCGTCGAGCGACTCCCAATGCAGACCAAATCCGACACCCAGAATTTCGACTTCCGCGATCTGGTCCGGGGTCGCACGATCGAAGCCCTGCAACAGCTGCGGCGGAAACGCGAACGTCGATCCATTCACCAGATCGACCACGATACGATCCTGGTCGCGATCGTAGCGCGTGCTCTTCGCCCGGGGCTTGGTCGCCATTTCGATGCGACCACGCTCGTTCGCAGCAAGGATGTCTTCGTCAGTCAGCTCGGTCATGGATTTCGACCCATTTCATCAGCAGCATTGTCTGGTTCTGAGCGACGGCGGCAAGCGCACGCCGCTGCATCGCTCCACTTAATCCTTCAGCATATATCATGCGCGGAGACCGCCCGTCGCCTCCGATCTCGACTTTCGCTTCGCCGTCTCCGAATACATGGACATGAGCCGGTGCATGATCGTCGAGGAAGATCATGAACCGCGGGCCATGCAGCCGGAGCACGGTTGGCACTAGACCAAAGCGATATCGGGGGCGTCTTCGGCCTTCATGCCGATCACATTGTAGCCGGCGTCTACGTGGTGCGTCTCGCCCGTCACGCCCGAAGCCAGGTCGCTCAGCAAATACAACCCTGCACCGCCGACGTCATCGATCGTCACGTTGCGCTTCAGCGGCGAGTTCAGCTCGTTCCACTTCAGGATCAGGCGGAAATCGCCGATGCCGCTTGCGGCCAGCGTCTTGATCGGCCCCGCCGAGATCGCATTCACGCGGATGTTATCGCGACCCAGATCGACCGCCAGATACTGCACGCTGGTCTCCAGCGCCGCCTTCGCGACCCCCATCACGTTGTAATGCGGAATGACCTTCTCCGCGCCATAGTAGCTGAGCGTCAGCATCGCGCCGCCCTCGGTCATCATCTTGGCCGCGCGCTGCGCCACCGCGACGAACGAATACACCGAGATGTTCATCGTCATCAGGAAATTGTCGAGGCTGGTATCGACGAACCGCCCGCGCAGCTCGTTCTTGTCCGAAAATCCGATCGCGTGGACGACGAAGTCGATCGTCGGCCATTCCTGCGCCAACTTGTCGAAGGTCGCATCGAGCGCGCCCATGTCCGACACGTCGCAATCGAACAGCCGCGCCACGCCCAGCTGCTCAGCAAGCGGGCGGACGCGCTTCTCCATCGTCTCGCCTTGGTAGCTGAACGCGAGGTCCGCACCCGCTTCGGACAGCTTCTTGGCGATCCCCCAGGCCAGCGACTTGTCGTTCGCCAAGCCCATGATCAGCCCACGCTTGCCCGCCATCAAACCGTTCACGCCGTCCCCGCCTATACCTGCATATCCGTAGCAGGCTGCTCTAGCGTTGTTTCGGGTGGTTCCGCCAGTGCCGCGTTCAGATGCGCACCGAATACGAGCCCGAGCCCGATGACATAGAAAAATAACAGCATGATGACGACGCCTGCCAGGCTGCCATAGGTCAGGTCGTAGCCGCCAAGCCGCGACAGGATCACCGGCAGCAACGCGGTGGCGCTGACCCACCACGCGGTCGTGAACAGCGCACCCGGCCATTTGCGGCACTTCGAATAGCGATAGCGCGACGGCGTCACCGAATAGAACAGCAGGTACAGCGCGCCGAACATGAGCAGGCCGGGGATGAGGCGAGAGAGCCCGACCCAGCCGGCTGCGTCCTGCGCGAACGGGACGAGGCGATAGATGAATTGCTCGGCGGCGGTCAGGATACCCTGGACCAAGAACGACAGCAGCGCGATCACCACCGACAGAATGATCACCGCGGACGATCCGAGCCGCGATTTCCAGAACGGTGCGGTCGCCTTGATCCCGTAGGCGCGGTGGAAGATGTCGCGGATCGTCTCGACGAAGCTGCCGACCGTCCACAACCCGACAAGCGCGCCGAGCCACAGCAGCGATCCGGTCCGCGCGGCGAGCACATCGGCGATCGGCTTGCGCAACAGGTCACCGACGTTGGGCGGCAGAACATTGAGGAACGACTCGACAGCACGCAATGTCTCGACGCTCTGCCCGAAGATCGACAGGATCGCCGCCGCGACGATGAAGAACGGAAACACCGTCATCAACGCGAGATAGGCGAGGTTCCCCGCATGGATGAAGCCATCGTTGAACACGCCAACGGCCGCGCGTTTGAAAACCTCGAACGCGTAGCTGCCTGGCCTGACCTTCGCCATGCCACGAGTGAGACGGGCGCGCGTCGCACCATGATCGTGCGCGCGCGCTTCGGGCGTTAGGGTATTGTCATTCACAACGGGTTCAGACGCCCATGGCCCCCCGCGGGTTCCCAGCGTTGCGCCCATCCCAGCTTTCAACGAACGCGGTCAGCGCCGCATCGCTGGCGGGAATATCGATCATGAGCGTGACCAACTGGTCGCCCCGCGTGCCGCCTTTCTTGTGGAAACCCTTGCCCTTCAAGCGCAACGTCTTGCCCGAGGTCGTACCCTTGGGAATCGTCAGCATCACCGGCTTGTCGACCGTCGGCGCCTTGATCGAACCGCCCAGCACCGCCTCGGCGAGCGTGATCGGCAGGTCGAGGCGGACATCGTCGCCATCGCGTGTGAAGAACTTGTGCGGCTGGACCTCGATCGTCAGGATCGCATCGCCAGCGCCGCCCGGACCCTGCTCGCCCTTGCCGGCCAGCTTCATCTGCGTGCCGGTTTCGACCCCGGCGGGGAGCTTGAGGTCGAGCGTCTTGCCGTCCGCGAGCGTCACGCGCTGTGGCTCCAGCGTCGCCGCCTCGACGAACGGCACCTGCAGGCGATACGCGGCATTCTCGCCTCTGGGCTGCGGCCGCCGACCGAAGCCGCCGGAGAACCCGCCGCCGCCGCCACGCTGCGCGCCGCCGAACAGCCCTTCGAAGATGTCGCTCATGTCGGCCCCGCCGGCGCCGCTCTCATAGCCTTCGCTGCGGAAGCCGCCACCGGGCTGCGGCCGCCCGCCGCCGCCGCCACCGAACCCGAACGGCGATGCGGGATTGCCGTCCCCGTCGATCTCGCCGCGATCGAACCGCGCGCGCTTGTCCTTGTCGTTCAGCAGGTCGTAAGCGTTGGTGACGGTGCTGAACCGCTCCGACGCCTTCGGGTTGTCCTTGTTGCGATCGGGATGAAGCTCTTTCGCGAGCTTGCGGTACGCCTTCTTGATGTCGGCTTCGGTCGCGTCGCGCGCTACACCCAGAGTCTTGTACGGATCGGCCACTTACGTCCCCATTCTAACTTGCGCGTCTATGTGGGGCGGTGCGCAGCGCAACGCAATTGCGCGCGGGGTGTTTGGTTGCACGAGAGGAACGATCGTGACCGACAAACAACCGATGCAGGGCGTGCCGAAGAACGACGACGGCGCGAAGGAGAAGGACGGCGTCAACAACGCGCCGGCCAAGGACAAGGGCGGCGAGAGCGGCGGCGGCTCGTATCCGAAACCGCACGACGAGAAATAACCCGCGTTCCGTCATTCCCGCGCAGGCGGGAACCCAGACTGGAAGGCGTGCGAGATAAGCGCGAACGTTTGCCTATATGGGTCCCCGCCTTCGCGGGGATGACGAATGTGGTCCGTGCTACCCTGTGATTGGAGGCCCGGCCTCATCCAACGGCGCAACGTCGACACTAACGTCCATGTTCTGCGCTCCCGACCCGAGCACGACCCCGTCGACCGGCGCGATCTCGGCATAATCCCGCCCGACCGCCATCACGATGTGATCGCTCGCCATCCAGATCCCGTTGGTTGGATCGACCCCGACCCAGCCGCGCACCGGCCCGCACCACAACAGCACCCACGCATGCGTGGCATCCGCCCCGACCAGCCGCGGCTGGCCCTTGGGTGGGATCGTCCGGATATACCCGGACGCATACGCCGCCGGCAGCCCCGCAGCCCGCAAGCCCGTGATCATGATCTGCGCGAAATCCTGGCACACGCCCTTGCGCTGGAGGAACGCCTCGTGCGGCGGTGTATCGACCAGCGTCGCGTCGGCATCGAATTCGAACTCAACCTGGATCCGCCGCGCAAGCGCGATCCCGGCCTCCAGTGCTCCCCTCGAAGGATCAAGATCGACCGCGCAATAGTCCGCGATCGCCTGGTCGAGCGGGATCAGCGGCGAGGGATAGATGTAGTTCGCCGGGCTCGCCGCGGAGAGATCGGTGCTGGTCCGCGCCATTGCCGCGATTTCGCTCAGCGTCGGATCGCTCGCATCGGGCACAGGCACGAGCCGGTCCACCGTCATCCGCGACCGGCTCTCGATCGTCAGGTGGCGAACCGGGCTGTCGACCACCAGCCGCGTAACGTTGGCGAGTCCCGCCTCAGCGCGCGCGGGACTGGTCCGCCCAGCTGGATGCACCGACAGCGCGTAGCTATCCAGACGCTGCCCCGGCCAATCGATCGGCTTCAACCGCAGATTGCACCGCGCAAACTTCACGCTTGCGCCGTAGTCGAACGTCGTGACGTGGCGAATATCGTAGATCATGAAAATCCTCCCCGGCACGGGGAGGGGGACCGCCAGCTTGCTGGTGGTGGAGGGGGGGCGCCACGAAGGATACGCCGGTGGAGAGCCCCCTCCACCATGCGCTGCATGGTCCCCCTCCCCGTACCGGGGAGGATTTGCAGCGTCACGCCCCTCACGCCAACGTCAGCCCACTAGTCCGCAACGGCTCGGCCCCCTGCAGGAAATACCGCCGAGCCAGCGCATCCGACACCGCGCCGAGCCGCCGCTCGATATCCCCCAGCGTCTCCGCATCCAGCTCCGCGGCGGTCGCCGTCATCACGATCGCCTGCAACCCGGTCGCTTGCGCCTGTTGCGGCTCCGCCATCTCATCGTCGCTGAGCACGGGCAACTCCGCCAACCGCGCCGCGATCCGCTCCGCCGAAAACGCGAGGCTGCGCGGATTGCCCGGATCGAGCGCTACCAGATCCATCACCGGCACCCGCGCGATCCCCGTCGGATAGCGCTGCCGATAACTGATCTGGCTATCGGCCAGGTCAAGCAGTACCGACAGATCGTCCGGCGACGCGCCCGGCATCCCAAACAACCGGATCGCCCGCGCCATCGCCATCGCCCGCTCGATCCGCCGCCCAAGATCGTGAAAGCGCCACGCCGCCGTCCGCCCCATATGCTCCGCCGACAGTCCGGCGATCGCCGCATAGCGCCGTTGCAGCGACCCGGCCCGCTCCAGCATGCCGCGGTGCGTCGGGAAGGGCGCCTCCAGCAACCGCACCATGTCCGCCGACAACCGATCGCGCGAGCCTTCGCCGATCTCGCGCGCGTTGCGGTTGAGCGTGAGGATCGACTGCCAGCGTTCGTCCTCCATCGCGGTGCGGGCGAGCGCGGTCAGGTCGGCGCGGCGCAAGCTCGGCGGATGTGGCGCGCTCCCAGCCCCGACGATCAGCCCGACCAGCTTGCCGACCGTGGTCGGCGACAGGACGGCACCCCCGTCGACGTCGATCGAATTGCCGAGCATCACGCGGATCGCGCCGAGCAGAGCCTCGCCGCGCTCCAGATACCGCCCGAGCCAGTAGAAATTGTCCGCCACCCGGCTCGGCAACGTCCCCGGATTGCGCCGCACCTGAAGCGAGTCCGCGGCGGTCAGCAACGACACGGGCGCGACTGGCTCGGCACCATAAATGCACACGTCGGCAGACCAGATGCCTTCGCCCATCACCGCCGCCCGCGCGTCGGGATGCTCGCCGATCCGCGCAAATCCGCCGGGGAGGACGGTCCATTCGCCGTCGCCGTTACGCGCCGCGAAGACACGTAGGGTGAAGGGGCGGGGGACGAGTGCATCGCCGACCACGACCGGCATGGTCGAGAGCTGGACCAGTTCCTGCCCGACATAATCCTGCGGCCTGCGCGCCATGTCCGCGAGCAGACGCGTTCGGTTTTCGCCGGTGATGTCGGCGCCCGTGACCGGGCCGCCGGTCATGCCGAGAGGCCGCGAATGGAATGCCGGACCGATCAGCAGGCGGTCGAAATTCGCCTCGACCTGCGCTCGCGCGCCGTCCTGCCCACACCACCACGTCGCGATGTTGGGGAGCAGCAGGTCTTCCCCGAGCAGCGACTTCGCAAGCTGCGGCAGGAATGCGGAGAACGCCGGCGCCTCCAGCACCGCCGATCCCGGCGCGTTCGACAGCACGACGTTGCCTGCCGCGTAGGCGTCGATCAGCCCGGGCACGCCGATCTGCGAATGCGTGTCGAACGCCAGCGGATCGAGCAGTCGCGGGTCGAGCCGCCGCCACAGCGCATCGATCCGCTTGAGCCCGCCAATGGTGCGCACATACACCTTGTCTTCGAGCGCGGCGAGATCGGCGCCCTCGACCAGCAGCAGCCCCAGATAGCGCGCGAGATGCGCCTGTTCGGGATAGCTCGGGTTGAACCGGCCGGGCGTGAGCAGCCCGATCCGCGGGTCGGTCCGCTTGCACATCGCCGCGATCCCGGCGCGGAAGGCAGCAAAGAACGGCGCGTGCCGCTGGACGTTGAGCCGATCCTGCAAACCCCCGAGCGTGCGGCTGACAGCGATCCGGTTCTCCAGCGCGTATCCGGCGCCGGCGGGTGCGCGCAGGTGATCGGCCAGGACGCGCCACTCACCGGTCGGCCCTCGCCCGAGGTCGATCGCGATGAAATCAAGATGCCGGCCACCCGGCGGATCGAGCCCGACCATCGGCCGCAGAAAGAACGGACTCCCGGTGACGAGCGCGGCGGGGATGTGCCCGTCGGCAACCAGCTTTCCCTCGCCGTAGAGGTCGGCGATCACCGCCTCCATCAACGTCGCGCGCTGGATCACGCCACGCTCGATCCCGGTCCATTCGCCGGCCTCGATCAGCAGCGGGACGGGCGAGACGGGCCAGGGTCGCTCGTCGGGTTCGTCGGCGATGCGGAAGCCGGTGCCGATGTCGACCGCATGCCGCTGGACGCGTTCGCGGATGTGGCCGAGGTCGTCCGAGGCGACCATCGCGAGTTCGGCGAACATCGCCGCCCAGGCCGGGTCAGCATCTTCGCAGAGCACGTCGGCGCCGGTGCTGCGCGCGCAATAATCGGTGATCCAGCGCTCGGCATGGATCATCGCGTCGAAAAGGGGCGCGGTGTGCGTCGCCGTGTCCAATGCCTCAAGCCCCCGAATACAGGCGGCGGTGTTTCACCTTTCAACGCGGCGGTGCAACATAAATTGTCGTTCCGCGCCCGCGCCTACTCCTGTTCCCTCGCGAACGCGGGGGCCCAGGAATCCCAAGTGCTGCGTGCAGTTACCTTGGCCCCCCGCGTTCGCGAGGGAGCAGTAAGGGAACGAGCTGTCGCCTCCACAAACCACCACCCCGGCGAAGGCCGGGGCCCAATTGGGAGACGGCGATAATGAAGGGCATCGCGCCGTTACCACCACCTTTCCAATTGGGCCCCGGCCTTCGCCGGGGTGGTGCTAGTGGAGGGGGCCGCTCATAAATCCGGCAGCACCTGATCCGCCACACCCCAGCCCGCCAGCGCCCGCGACCCGGCCCGCTCGATCAACTCCGCGCCATCCCGCACACCCCATCTCGCCGCCGTTTCGGTATCCCGCAACTCGGTCCAAGACACTGGCGCCGCCACCGGCGCCCCAGCCCGAGCCCGCGCCGAATACGGCATCACCGCGGTCGCGCCGCGCTGGTTACGAAGCCAGTCGATAAAGATCCGCCCCTTGCGTTTCGCCTTCGCCATCGTCGCGACGAAGCGCTCGGGATCGGCGCCCGCCATTGCCCGCGCGAAGCGATCGGCGAAATCCTTCACCGCCGGCCACTCGGCTTCGGGTGTGAGCGGCACGACCACGTGCACGCCCTTGCCGCCCGAGAGCATCGGGAAGCTGACCAACCCCAGTTCGGCCAGCTGGTTCTTAAGATGCTCGGCCGCCTTCTTCGTGTCGCCGAAGTCGAGCCCCTCGTCGGGGTCGAGATCGAATATCAGTCGGTCGGGCTTCTCCAGAGCCGCGTTCGACGATCCCCAGCCGTGGAACTCGATCGTCCCCATCTGCACGCACGCGACCAGCCCGTCGGCATCGTCGACGTACAGATAGTCCTCGGTCGAGCCGTCCTTCTCGCGGATTGGCACCTGATGCACCGCGTCGCCGAAGCTCCCCGCGTCATGTTTCTGGAAGAAGCACGCGCGCGAGCGGCCCTGGGGGCAGCGGACGAGGCTGATCGGGCGATTGCCCGCGACCGGCAGCATGATGCCCGAGACCGCGACATAATAATCCGCGAGATCGCCCTTGGTGACGTCCGACTTGTCGAAGATCACGCGGTCGCGGCTACTGACCTTGATGCTGGTCGCGGGAGCCGCGGCTTCCTCCACATCCGGCAGCGGCGCGGGCGTCTCGGCAACGACGTCCTTCGCCGCCTTGTCCTCGCGCAGGCCAATAAAGCTCGAATGGCGGAGCACGCCGTCGGGCGTGACCTCGGCAAACGCGACCTCCGCGACCAGTTTCGGCGCCACCCACTTCGCGCCGCGAACCGCAGCCTTGGGGGCCTCGACCGTCGGCGTCTTGCGGTCGAGCGCGTCGAGCTTGTCGCGGATCTCGTCCATCAACGCCTGACCGAAGCCGGTGCCGACCTTCCCCGCGTACCGGTAGCCCTTGCCCTCGCGGACGCCGAGCAACAGCGACTTGAACCCCCGCTTCTTGTCGGATGGCAGCCAGCCGACGATCACGAATTCCTGGCGGTGCGTGCATTTGACCTTGAGCCACGCCTTGGTCCGCTTGCCCGCATAGGGCGCGTCGGCGCGTTTCGAGACGATGCCTTCGAGGCCCTCGCGGCACATCGTCTCGAACAATTGCTCGCCCGCGCCGATCACATGGTCGGAATAGCGGAGGCGGTCCTCGTCCTCGGGGATCAGCGGTTGGAGGCGTGCCTTGCGGTCGAGGTTGGAGAGGCCGGTCAGGTCTTCGCCATCGAGTGCGAGCAGGTCGAACGCGAACAGCGTCATGTCGCCGCCCGCGGAGATCGCGTCCTTCAGCGTCGAGAAATCGGGGTGGCCGTCCTTGAACGCGACGATCTCGCCGTCGATCAGCGCGGATTTTACCGGGAGCTTGGCGGCGGCGGCGGCGATCGCGGCGAATTTGTCGGTCCAGTCGAGGCCGGTGCGGGTGAAGACCTTCGCCTTGCCGTTGGCGACGGAGATCAGCGCGCGGTAGCCGTCGTATTTTACCTCGTGCAGCCAGGCGGAGCCGGTGGGGACGGCGTCGACCAGGGTGCAAAGCTGGAGGTCCTGAAATTCCTCCCCGGCACGGGGAGGGGGACCGCCGCGAGCTTTCGCGGTGGTGGAGGGGGGCTTGCCGCTGGCGACACCTTTACGGCTGGCGGTGCTCTTGCGGGCCGCCCCCTCCACCAGCTTCGCTGGTCCCCCTCCCCGTGCCGGGGAGGATTTGCCCTCCTCGATCTCGATCATCGTCCGCCCGGTCGAGACGCTGGTCAGCGCTTCTTCCACCAGCGTGTCGGTACCGCCCGCTGCCGCATCGTCGATCTTGCGCAGCAACCAGTTCTCGCGCTTCTCCTTCGCGCGCGGCTTCAGGCGGATCAGCAGCCATTCGCCCTTCATCCGTTCGCCATCGAGGACGAAGTGGAGGTGGCCCTTGTCGAGGTCCTTGGCCGACTTGCCCTTGATCGGCGACCATGTGCCGCGATCCCACAGCATCACCGTGCCGCCGCCATATTCGCCCGCGGGGATCGTGCCTTCGAACGTGGCGTAGCTGAGCGGATGATCCTCTGTGCGGACGGCGAGGCGCTTTTCGTTAGGGTCGAGGCTGGGGCCGCGCGTGACCGCCCAGCTTTTGAGGACGCCGTCGATTTCGAGGCGGAAGTCCCAGTGGAGGCGGGTGGCGTCGTGCTTCTGGACCATGAAGCTGTTGCCGTTGCCGGGGTCTAGTGTGCCGGCTGGTTCGGCGGTCTTGGTGAAGTTCCGCTTGGTATTGTAAAGGGCTAGCGGATCCGGGGGCGTGGCCATCAATAGCGTCCCGTCTTCGTCATCCCGGCGAAAGCCGGGACCTCGCGCCGCGAGGGGAAGGTCTGCAATGGGGAGATCCCAGCTTTCGCTGGGATGACGGGGGAGGGGGTGGTCGCCCCTATAAGCTTGTTCTCCCGCGAAGGCGGGAGCCCAGACTGGGTCCCCGCCTTCGCGGGGAAACAAGGAGAAGCGTTACGCACGCTTCTTCGCAGGGGCTTTGGCACCCGTCTTTGCAGGCGCCCGCTTGGCGGGGGCCTTCTTCGCCGGCGCCTTCTCCGCCGCGGCACTCCCCCCGCTCTTCTCCATCGACTTCTTCAACGCCGCCATCAGATCGACCACGTTCGAGCCCGTCTTCCCGCCCGTGTCCTTGTCCTCGATGATCTTCTTCCCGTTCGACTTGCGCTTGCGTTCGATCAGGTCCTTCAGCGCATCGACATAGCGATCGTGGAACTCCTGCGGGTGGAAATCGCCACTTCGCTTCCCGATCAGCGCCTCGGCAAGTTCCAACAGCTCCTCCGATGGCTTATCGTCGGGAATATCGCGAAAATAGCCCTGCGCCTTATGCACCTCGTCGGCGTAGCGGAGCGTCTCCAGCACCATCCCGCGCCCGCACGGCTTCAGGCTGACGACATATTCACGCCCGCGCATTGCAAGCTGGCCGAGTCCGACCTTCTTGGTCCGCCGCAACGCCTCGCGCAGAACGATGAACGCCTCCTCCGCAAGGTCATCCGCCGGCACCACGAAATACGGCTTCTCGTAATAGAGCACGTCGATCTCGCTCGCATCGACGAACTGCGTCAGCTCCAGCGTCTTCTTCGATTCGAGCTTCACCGCATCAATCTCGTCCTGCTCGAGCAGCACATATTCGCCCTTCGAGACCTCATAGCCCTTCATGATCTCGTCGGCGTCGACCGGGCCGACGCCGGTGACGACCTTGTCGTAATGGATCGGCTGCCCAGAAGGCTCGTGAATCTGCTTGAAGGACACCGCTGCGCCGGACTTGGTCGCGGAATAGATCTCGACCGGAATCGAGACGAGGGCTAGCCGGATCTGCCCCTGCCAATACGCGCGCGCTGCCACCTTGCGTGTTCCTTCGTTGCGGAAACGATTCGATTACCTGGGTCAATCATCGGCACGGTAGAGTCGTTCCAAAGTTTCGTTCCGCCTCAAATCCCGCTATGGCGCGCGGCATGTCAGACGATCCCTTCACGCTGTTCGACAGCTGGTACGCCGAAGCCAAGCAGTCCGAGCCGAACGACCCGAACGCGGTCGCGCTCGCGACTGCCGACGCGGAGGGGCGGCCGTCGGTGCGCATGGTGCTGCTGAAGGGCCACGGCCCGGACGGCTTCGTGATCTATACCAACCGCGAAAGCCGCAAGGCAGGCGAGCTCGCCGCCAATCCGCAGGGCGCACTGCTGTTCCACTGGAAATCGCTGCGCCGTCAGATCCGGATCGAGGGTCCGGTCAGCCACGCGACCGACGCCGAATCGGACACCTATTTCGCCTCGCGCGGGCGGGACTCACGGCTTGGCGCATGGGCATCGGACCAGTCGCGTCCGCTCGATAGTCGCGAGACGTTCGAGCGCCGGGTCGAAGAGATGACCGCGAAGTTCGAAGGCCAGGACGTGCCGCGACCGCCACACTGGGGCGGCTACCGGATCGTCCCGAACAGAATCGAGTTCTGGCAGGACCGTGCGCACCGGCTCCACGAACGCCGGCTGTTCACACGCGAAGACGGCAATTGGAGCGAAGGGCTGTTGTTCCCATGACGCAGGACGAACGGCGCAGGGTCATACCTCTTGCAACCCGCGCGGCGCTCGCCAGCGTTGCGATGGCGTGTTTCCTGCTGCTGCTGAAGGGCTTTGCGGCATGGTCGACGGGCTCGGTGGCGATGCTCGGGTCGCTCGCCGATACCGCGCTCGATCTGCTCGCGTCGCTGGTCACGCTGTACGGCGTGCGGCTGGCGGCAACGCCAGCGGATCACGACCACCGCTTCGGCCACGGCAAGGCGGAGGCGCTCGCGGCGCTGTTCCAGGTCATGCTGATCACCGCGTCGGCGGTCGGCATCGCGTGGCGCGCGATCCTCGCGTTCGGCGATCCGCAGCCGACCACTGGGGCCGATTTCGGCATCGGCGTGTCGGTGATCGCGATCGTCGCCACGGTGTTCCTGCTGTCCTATCAGCGGCGCATCATCCGCCAGACCGGCTCGGTCGCGATCCTGGCGGACAACGTGCACTACCAGTCGGACGTGCTGCTCAACGGCTCAGTGATCGTCGCGCTGGTGCTCGATCAATATGTCGGGTGGAGCGGCGCGGATCCGATCTTCGGGATCGTCATCGCGCTGTGGCTTGCCTGGGGCGCGTTCCAGGCGTCGTCGAACGCGATCGACCAGTTGATGGACAAGGAATGGCCCGAGGATCTGCGCACCCAATTCCTCGACGTCGCCGCGCGCCAGCCCGGCATCCGCGGCATCCACGATTTCCGCACGCGGCGCTCCGGCAGCCACGATTTCGCGCAGTTCCACATGGAGGTCGCGCGCGATCTGACCGTGGAACACGCGCACGACATCGTCGAGGCGGTCGAACGCAATTTGCGCACCGCATTTCCCAAGGTCGAGGTGCTGATCCATCTCGATCCAGAGGGGCATGTCGACACCGACAATCCGCTAGTCGAGGCGGACGTGACACCGCATTGGTTTGGCAAGCGGGTTTGAACCAGGGTTCGGCACGCACGTCTAAAGGGCTTAAGGCATGAGAATACCGTTCGCGCAGATCGATGCGTTCTCCGACACGCCGTTCGGCGGCAATCAGGCGGCGGTGATGCCGCTGTCGGCCTGGCTCGAAGACGCCGTGCTGCTGGACATCGCGCAGGAGAACAACCTGAGCGAGACCGCGTTCATCGTCGCATCGGATGACGAAGGCGTGGACTTCGACCTGCGCTGGTTCACGCCGGGTGCGGAAGTTGCGCTCTGCGGCCATGCGACGCTGGCGAGCGGGCATTTCGTGCTGTCGTCGGATACAGCGCTCGACCGGGTGCGGTTCCGGACACGGCAGGCTGGGATGCTGGAGGTCGCTCGTGCAGATAGCGGGTACACGCTGGAGCTCCCGGCTTGGGGGCCGAGCCCGAAGGCCATTCCGGAGATCGTCGCCGCGTTGAACATCGAGTCGCCCGTCGAGACCTTGTGGCACGAGAAGGGCTATGCGCTCGTCATTGTCGACGACGAGGCCATCGTGCGCGACTTGAAGCCAAACTACGTCGCGTTGGCCGCATTCCCGATCGTCGCAATCGTCGCGGCCCGGGGAGAGGTGACCGACATCGTCAGTCGCGTGTTCACGCCGTACTATGCGATCGACGAGGATCCGGTGACGGGTTCGGCGCATGCGGTGATGGTGCCGTATTGGGCGCCGACCTTGGGGAACAGCTTTACGGCCTATCAGGCGAGTGCGCGCGGCGGGAAACTGACGTGTCGCCTCGAAGGCGACCGGGTGGTGCTCGGCGGATCATGCGTGACGACGATCGAAGGCACGTTCCTGCTGCCGTGATTCAGGTGCCGTGATCTTCCCCCCTCCCTGGAAGGGAGGGGGGCAAAGAAGTGCTACCGCTTCCGCCCCTTGGTCATCGGATCGGGCTTCTTCGGTTTCACCCAGCCCGGCGGCGGCGTCATCCGCTGCTGGCTCGTCCCAAGCCCCATCGCGCCGGGCTGTTGCCGCGTCAGGCCCGCGGTGTCCGCGACCTCCCCACCACCGCGCAATACGCTGATCTGATCGCGCAACTTTCCCGCGGTCTCGAAATCCATCGCCGCGGCGGCGGCTTCCATCTGGCGGCGTAGATCTTCGATATCCATCCGCCCTGAACGCGTCAGGCGGCTACGAGTGCCGCCTCGGTGTCCGAGATCCAGCCGCCGCCAAGCACGCGCTCGCCTGCATACAACACAGCAGCCTGCCCCGGCGCGACGCCGTATTCCGGCGCATCGAACACGATCCGGTCGCCGACCAGACGGGCAGGGACGGGCTTGGCCATCGAGCGCACCTTCGCGGTCACCGGCCCGGTGAAGTCGCGGCCGAGCCAGTTGATGTCCGTCATCCGCGCCGCCTCGACCGCGAGCGCGCGACGGGGGCCGACGACCACGCGCTTCGTGGCGGGCTCGACGCGGACGACGTAGAGTGGCTCGGGACTGCCGCCGATCTCCAGCCCGCGCCGCTGGCCGACGGTGAAGTGGATCAGCCCGCGGTGCTCACCGAGCTTGGCCCCGCCGAGATCGACGATATCCCCCGCCGTCTCCGCCGCCTCGGGCCGCAGCTTCTTCACCAAACCCGCATAATCGCCATCAGGCACGAAGCAGATGTCCTGGCTGTCGGGCTTGGCGGCGACTCCGAGCCCGAGTTCGGCCGCGATCTCGCGCACCCGCGCCTTGGGCAGTCCACCCAAGGGGAAACGCAGATAGTCGAGCTGCGTCTGCGTGGTCGCGAACAGGAAATAGCTCTGGTCGCGCGCCGGATCGGCGCCGCGGTGGAGTTCTGCACCCTGTACGCCCTCGACTCGCCGGACATAATGCCCTGTGGCCAGGCAATCCGCGCCGAGATCGCGCGCGAGCTTCAGCAGGTCGGTGAACTTCGGCCCCATGTTGCACTGGACGCAGGGGATCGGCGTCCGTCCCGCCAGATATTCGTCGGCGAACTTGTCGACCACCTGCTCGCGAAAGCTCGTTTCGTGATCGAATACGTAATGCGCGATGCCGAGTCGGTCGCACACCGCGCGGGCATCGCGGATATCGCGGCCGGCGCAGCACGATCCCGCACGACCCACCGCTTCGCCGTGATCGTACAGCTGCAACGTCACGCCGATCGTCTCGGCGCCGGTGGCATGCGCGAGCGCGGCGACGACCGAGCTGTCGACGCCGCCCGACATCGCCACGACGATGCGCTTTCCGGCGGTGTCCCGCCCGAGCTGAAAATCGGTCTGATCCATCGCCATCACATAAGCGCGACGGCGTGCGGTTGCAAAAAGATGCGGCGATTGACGTGGATCAGGGTGAAGCGAACGGAAAACGCGACCAGCGATTGGAAAAAAGCGACAGGTTCACGAAGTCTTTCACGACGTTTTACGGTCCATTCACCCCCTTGCGCTACACCGGGCTTCCCAGACGTTGTCGTGAGTATCCCGTTGGACCTGAGTTTCTCCCGTTTCGATCGCGATGCCGAGCTTACCGTTCTTCCCGGTGAGCTCGCTGTCCTGATCGTCGGAATCGCCGCCCGCCAGGCGGCGAGTCCGACGGCGGCGGTGCAGGCGGGGTTCGTGCGAACGACCGTCGATGCGACGCTGTTCGCGCCGCTCCACGGGGCCTTCAACGGTCCGATGGCAAAGGCCTTAATCCGGTGGAAGGACGAATGAAGATGCTGTTTACTGCGGCGTTTCAGCCGATCTTCAAATCTAGCGACTATCTTTCGCGTGTGCGTATCGAGAGGGGGCCCCCCGCCCCGATCAGAGGTTTCAAATGATCGAGAACCAGAAAATCCGTCCCGGCAAGGTCATCGGGCCGCTTGGCGAGCAACTCACGCTGGACACGCTGCCGCCGCCCGGCACTACGCGGTGGGTGGTGCGGCGCAAGGCCGAGGTGGTCGCCGCGGTGAATGGCGGGCTGCTCAGCGTCGACGACGTCTGCGCCCGCTACGGCCTGACCGTCGAGGAGTTCGCCAGCTGGCAGCGCGCGATCGATCGCTCGGGGATGCCCGGCCTGCGCGTCACCCGCATCCAGCACTATAAGTCGCTGTACGAGCGCCAGCAGAAGTATTGAGCGGCAAAACTCAAAACGCGGGCGGAACAAATATCGCCGCTCGCACGTCTTTCCGCCATCGCCCCGGCAACGGGATAAACGGAGGGAAATACAATGGGTCTCATTCTTTGGCTGATCATCGGCGGCGTCATCGGCTGGATCGCTAGCATGATCATGCGCACCGACGCGCAGCAGGGCATCTTGTTGAACATCGTCGTCGGTATCGTCGGCGCGTTCATCGGCGGCCTGATCCTGTCGGGTGGGTCGATCAACAGCGCACCGCTGACGCTGACCTCGTTCCTCGTGTCTCTGGTGGGTGCCGTTATCCTGCTCGCGATCGTGAACCTCGTCCGTCGCGGCAGCGTTCGCTAAGCTTCGTTCTCGTCACGCGAAACGAAGGGCCGTCCGGGCAACCGGGCGGCCCTTTTTCGTGGGCGATCGTCGTCGGATCGGTCGCGATCCTCCCCCTTGGCGAGGGAGGATCGCAGACCTTCAGTTCAGCAGGAACCGCACCGACACCGTCACGGTCACATCCTTCTCGCCGGGCGCGATCTGCGTGCTGTCCTTGGCCATCGACGCGCGGGCCATCATGAACATCGGCTGCGCGGGGCCGCCCGCATCCTGGCCCGATTCGGCGATCGACACGATCCGCGACACCCGCAGGCCCGCCGCCTTGGCGTACAGATCGGCGCGGCGCTTGGCCTGTGCGATCGCATCGGTCCGCGCCTCGTCGAGCGCCGCGTCGGGCTTGTCGATCGACAGGTTCGGCCCATCGATCTGGTTCGCGCCCTGCGCCACCAGCGCATCGAGGATCGTGCCGGACTTGGCGACATCACGGAAGCGGATCGAGACGGTGTTGGTCGCCTGATAGCCGGTGATCACCGGCGGCTGGTTGTCCGCGTAGCGATACTGCGGCGAAAGTTGCACCGACGACGTCGCGATGTCGCGCGGCGCCACGCCGGCGCGCTTCAGCGCGGCGAGCACCTTCGCCATCCGCTGCGCATTGTCGGCCAGCGCTGCCGCGGCGGTCGACGACTGCGATACGACGCCTGCGCGAATCGTTGCGAGATCGGGTACGCGCGTCGTGCGGCCCTCGGCGGTCACGTCCAGCACGGTGCCCGCGGCCGGCACCATCGGCTCGACCGTGGTCGGCGCGGCCTGCGCGAGCGCGGCGCCTGGCAGGACGGCCCCCGGCACGGCGACGACGGCGAGGGCGGCAAGGAACGAGGCGGTCTTGATGATATCTCTCCCGGGTAACTACTGGTGTGCGTGTCGCGCGGATCAGGTCAACGCAAGCTGAACGTCGCGCAAACTCTTCGCACCGCCAAACTCTTCGCACCGCATTGCGAATAGATCGAATTCGAAGCATGTCTTCGTTCCATGCTCGTCGAAGGGCTTGAGCATGGTGACTTATTCAGATAACACAGCGTGCGAACGGCGAAGCGGGTCGAAACAAGACCGGTCGAAATGGGGATTGTGACGCGCATGAATTACGAGACGAAGATGGCGGGTCACCTCGGCGCCAGCGAGAGCGAAGAGCAGCTGGCCCTGCCGGATTACACCGCGCCATCGCATCGCCGTCGTAACATCATCATCGCCGTTCTCGTCGTGCTGGCGATCGTCGCCGCCGTGGTCGCGTTCAAGTCGGGAAAGAAGGAGGCCGCCGCCGGTCCGGTGATCGAGCAGGTGCCGACCGTCTCGGTGGTCGTGCCCGGTCGCAAGATCGTCGACCGGACGATTTCCGCCACCGGTACGATCGCGGCACGGCGCGAGATGCCGGTCGGAGTCGCGGGCGAGGGTGGGATGATCACGCGCGTGCTGGTCGAGCCCGGTCAGTGGGTCGCGGCGGGACAGGTGCTCGCGACGGTCGATCGCTCGGTCCAGACCGAGACCGCCGCGTCGCTGGCGGCGTCGGTCAACGTCGCGCGATCGGACGAGACGATCGCGCAGGCCGAACTCGATCGCGCGCAGCAGCTGGTCGATCGCGGGTTCATCTCGAAGGCCGACCTTCAGCGCAAGGCCGCGACGCGCGATGCCGCCGCCGCCCGCGTGAAGGTCGCGCAGGCGTCGCTCGGCGAAGCGCGCGCGCGCAACGGTCGGCTCGACATCCGGGCGCCCGCCGCCGGGTTGGTCCTGACCCGCGGCGTCGAATCGGGCCAGGTCGTCGGCGCCGGGACGGGCGTGCTGTTCCGCATGGCCGCGGCAGGCCAGATGGAGATGCGCGCGCAGTTGAGCGAATCCGATCTCGCCGGTCTGCATCCCGGTGCGCGGGCGACCGTCGTGCCCGTCGGCACGACTCAGGGTTTTCCGGGTGAAGTGTGGCAGGTGTCGCCGGTGATCGACCCGCAGAGCCGTCAGGGCATCGCGCGGATCGCGGTCAAGTACGATCCTGCGCTGCGTCCCGGTGGTTTCGCGGCGGCGACGATTGTTGGCGGGGCGACACAGGCGCCTCTGCTTCCCGATTCGGCGTTGCAGAGCGACGAGAAGGGCAGCTTCGTGTATATCGTCGGCGCCGACGACAAGGCGGTGCGACGTGCGGTCAAGATCGGTCAGGTCTATGACGAGGGCGTGACGATTCTCAGCGGGCTTGACGGGTCCGAACGCGTTGTTTTGTCCGCCGGCGGATTCCTCGCCCCCGGACAAAAGGTGAAGCCGGTCACGAAGAAAGCGAGCTGATCGCATGAACTTCCGCAACATCTCGGCCTGGGCGATCCGCAACCCGGTGCCGCCGATCGTGCTGTTCCTGGCGCTGACGCTGGCCGGCATCGTCAGCTTCATGCGGATGGACGTGAACAACGATCCGGACATCGATTTCCCGATCGCGATCGTCGTGATCAGCCAGCCGGGCGCGGCGCCGACCGAACTCGAGACGCAGGTCACGCAGCGCGTCGAAGCCGCGGTGCGATCGATCCAGGGGATCGACGAAATCACCTCGACCGTGACCGAAGGCCAGTCGCAGACCGTCGTCCAGCTCAGCATCGGCACGCCGATCGATCGCGCCGTCACCGACGTCCGCGATGCGATCGCGCAGATCCGCAGCAACCTGCCGGAGGGTATCCTCGAACCGCAGGTGTTCCGCGCGAACACCACCGACAACGATCTCGCGAGCTATTCGGTGATCGCCAAGGACATGACGGTCGAACAGCTCAGCTGGTACATCGACAACAACGTCGCCAAGGAACTGCTGTCGGTCCCCGGCATGGCTGCGGTCAACCGCAACGGCGGCGTCAGCCGCGAAATCCGCATCATCCTCGATCCGCTCAAGCTTCAGAGCCAGGGTCTGACCGCGAGCGAGGTCAATAACCAGATCCGCCAGGTCAATCTGAATGCCGCAGGCGGTCGCGCGGAAATCGCCGGGTCCGAGCAGTCGGTTCGCGTGCTCGGCAACGCCAAGGATGCGGTCGCGCTTGCCCAGACCCAGATCAGCGTCGGCAACGGTCGCACCGTGCGCCTCGCCGACATCGCGCAGGTCCGCGATCTCTATGCCGAACAGCGCAGCCGTGCGGCGATCGACGGTCGCCAGACGATCAGCTTCGATTTCCAGCGCTCGAAGGGTTCGTCCGACGTCACCGTCTTCAACGAAGCGGTGAAGAAGCTCGCGGCGATGGAAAAGCGCAACCCGAACGTGCACTTCGTGCTGCGCTCGAACAGCGTCAAATACACCGAAGAACAATATGAGAGCGCGATCCACGCGATGATCGAGGGCGCTGTGCTCGCGGTAATCGTGGTGTTCCTGTTCCTGCGCGACTGGCGCGCGACAGTGATCTCGTCGCTCGCGATCCCGCTGTCGGCGATCCCCGCCTTCTGGTTCATGGATCTGCTTGGCTTCAACCTGAACCAGATGACGCTGCTGGCGCTCAGTCTCGTCGCGGGCGTGCTGGTCGACGACGCGATCGTCGAGATCGAGAACATCGTTCGGCACATGCGGATGGGCAAATCCGCCTATCAGGCGTCGATCGATGCCGCAGACGAGATCGGTCTCGCGGTGCTGGCGACGACGATGGCGATCGTCGCGGTGTTTCTGCCGGTCGGCCTGATGCCGGGTATCTCGGGACAGTTCTTCAAGAATTTTGGCCTCACCGTCGTCGCGTCGGTGCTGATGAGCCTCGCGGTCGCGCGACTCGTGACGCCGATGCTCGCCGCCTATTTCCTGAAGTCCGCCGGCCCCGCCACGCACGGCGAGGGCATGCTGATGGACGGCTATATGGCCACGCTCAAATGGACGCTGGAGACGGGCAGGGCAAAGGCATCCGCCGCGCGCGGTGGTTTCCGCCGCCTTACCAGCCGTGTCTTCGACCACCGGTTCTGGGTGCTCGGGCTCGGCGTCTTCGCGTTCCTGCTGACGATCGTCATGTTCGGCGTCCTGCCGATGACGTTCCAGCCCGCGCAGGACAGCGATACCTCGATGGCGGTGATCGACATGGTCCCGGGCACCACGCTCGCGCAGACCGAAGCCGTCGTCACGAAGGTTGCCGCGCTGATCGGATCGCAGCCCGACGTCCAGTCGGTCTATGCGCGCAGCGGCGCCAACGGCTCGGTCAATGCCGGCCGCGTCACCGCGACGCTCAAGGACGACCGCAAGATGAAGAGCACGGAGTTCGAGCGCAGCCTCGCGCCCCAGCTCGCGGCGATCCCCGATGCACGCGTCTCGTTCCGCTCGCAGAATGGCTGGGGGGGCAGCACGCGCGACATGAGCGTGACGCTCGGTGGTGACGATCCCAAGCTGCTCGACGAGACCGCGCAGAAGATCGTGACCGAGATGTCGCGGCTGCCGACGCTGGTCGCGCCGCGCGTCGCCGGTAATTTGCAGCGTCCCGAAATCGTCATCAAGCCGCGCTTCGATCTGGCCGCCAACCTCGGCGTGACGACGCAGGCACTGTCGTCCGCGATCCGGATCGCGACGCTCGGCGACATCGACCAGAACTCGGCGCGCTTCTCGCTGTCGGATCGCCAGATCCCGATCCGCGTCGCGCTCGATCAGGGTGCGCGCAGCGAGCTGTCTACGATCCAGAACCTGCCGGTGTCCACCGCGACCGGTGGCTCGGTGCCGCTCAACCTGGTGGCCGAGATCACGCTCGGGTCAGGCCCGACCAAGATCGACCGCGTCAATCAGCAGCGTCAGTTGACGATCGGTGCGGATCTCGCTCCCGGTATCGTTTCGGGCGTCGCGCAGAAGCAGATCGACGCGCTGCCAACGATGATGAACTTGCCGACCGGCGTGAACAGGCTCGTGCTCGGCCAGTCCAAGTTCCAGGCGGAGATGGTCAACAACTTCATCCTCGCGGTGATCGCGGGCACGTTCCTCGTGTTCGCGGTGCTGGTGCTGCTGTATCGCCGCGCGCTGCCGCCGTTCGTCAACATGGGGTCGCTGTTGCTGGCCCCGCTTGGCGGTCTGCTGGCGCTGTGGGCGACGGGTAATCCGGTGTCTATGCCGGTATTCATCGGCATCCTCATGCTGCTCGGGATCGTCGCGAAGAATTCGATCCTGCTGATCGACTTCGCGTTGGAAGAGATGGGCAAGGGCGTCGACGTCTGGACCGCAGTGGTCGACGCGGGCCACAAGCGCGCGCAGCCGATCGTGATGACCACGGTGGCGATGGTCGCGGGCATGATCCCGACCGCCCTCTCGCTCGGCGGCGACGGATCGTGGCGCGCGCCGATGGGCATCGTCGTGATCGGCGGACTGGTCCTGTCGACCATCCTGACGCTGTTGATCGTCCCCGCGGCGTTCAGCCTCGCGGTCGGCATCGAGCGGTATATCGGGCCGCGCCTCGGCCGCAGCCTGCTCACCTATCGTCCCGGCGACGACGGCAGCGAAGTCATCGGCCTGGCCGATCCGCACCCGTCGGGCCCGCCATTGTCCGGGCCGCATTCGCCCGGACCGCGGCTCGGGCCGGCGACACCCAAGCTCGGCGACGGCACGCAGCCGGCCGAGTGACGCGCCCGCGCCGGTCGTGCTGAGCGAGGTCGAGCCATCGAACGCCGGGATGGCAGTTCGACCTCGCCCGGCACGAACGCTGGCACCGATGGCGTCTGACGGACCGGATTTGCGGCGATCGTGCCGCACCTGGATCCGGTCGGCGACACCGACTTGAACTATCCCCGTCTTGAGGGATTGTTTCGGGTATGACGCTTTTACCCCGCACGCGCCCGATCGGCGAAGCTCCGCCGGCTGCTCTCGTCCGTATGCGGATCGTCGCCACCGGCCTGCTGGTGCTGATGGCCGCGACGTTCTTCGTCAGTCGCGCACTGATCCCCGTGCACCCCGCGTTCGCGTTCGTCCGCGCGTTCGCCGAGGCGGCGATGGTGGGTGGCTTGGCCGACTGGTTCGCGGTGACCGCGCTGTTCCGCCATCCGCTCGGCCTGCCGATCCCGCACACCGCGATCGTCCCGCGCAACAAGGATCGCATCGGCGACACGCTCGCGCAGTTCCTCCGCGCGAATTTCCTGATTCCCGTCGTCATCGCCAGGCGAACCCGCCGGCTCGACGTCGCGGGTGCGATCGCACGCTGGCTGACCGATCCGCCCGAGGGGGCAGGGGGTCGCTTTCGCCAGGGCGCGTCGAAGCTGGTCGCGCAGGTTCTCGAGGGGCTCGATCCGGCGCGGCTCGGCGGGATGGTCAAGGCCGGGATCGGCGCCCGCCTGCGCGCGACGGAGGTGTCGCCGATCCTCGGCCAGTTGCTGAAGGCCGCGATCGCCGAGCGTCGCCACGCGCCGCTGCTCGAAAGCGCGATCCGCTGGGCGGCGAAGACGCTGGCCGCGAACGATCACCTCGTCCGCGCGATGGTGCACGACAAGGCGGGGTCGATCCTGCGCTGGACCGGGCTCGACACGACCGTCGCGGACAAGCTTATCAGCGGTTTCGACCGGCTGCTCGCGGAGATGGCGGAGGACCCCGAGCATCCGCTGCGGCTGAAGGCGGAGGAGGGGCTCGATCGGCTCGCCTGGGACCTGCAATATGACCGCCGGATGCGCGAGCGCGTCGAGACGATGAAGAACGACCTGCTCGACAATCCGGCGATGCAGCGCTGGCTGGACGGCCTCTGGGAGCAGGCGCGCGGTGCCTTACTCGCGATCGCGCGCGATCCGGAACGCGCGATGGCGGGCAAGCTCGGCGACATCCTGCGCCAATTAGGCGAGACATTACAGCATGATCCCCGCATGTCGCGGACCATCAACCGCTTCGTCCGCCGCGCCGCTGTCGGCGCCGCCGCAGACTACGGCGACAACATCGTCAAGCTGGTCTCGGAAACGGTCCGCAGCTGGGACGCCGACACGATTACCCGCCGCCTGGAAAACGCCGTCGGCCGCGACCTGCAATATATCCGCGTGAATGGGACGATCGTCGGCGGACTGGTCGGACTAGTGATCCACAGCGTCGACATAGTGTTGTGACGGGGGCTGTCTCACCACGACGCTGATGTAACGCAGACCGCCACGCGCGGATTTTCAGGGACATGACGCTGTCCTGTAGACGCTAGCGCCGGATTGCCGTGGTGTGCCATCCGGCGTCTCGCGCGGGCCCGCGTACCCGATCACCAATGGTTCGACAGAATGGCGCTTTAGAGTCGCAAACGTATCCTGTTGTCGGTCCCGAACCTGATCGTGGCCGCTAGCGTCCCACCGACCGGATGGGGCCTATCATGACCATCGAACAAGCTCGAGGTCGGACATGACTTGGTCTGTGAGGTCATTCACATGAGCAGGCGGGGCGCAATGACAGGCTGTGCCAAATTGCATCCAACGTAGACCAGTCTAACGGTCGTTGACGCTAAATGCGCGTATAGTGCCCTCATTGCCCGAGTCGAAACTATACAGGCGCTCCGGAAAGAGATCTCTCTTTTCGGGCAAAGCTAGGGCAATGACTGTAGTTTGCGCCTGTTGTCAAAGTCTTGAAAGGATCGTGTGCATGGCCGTGTTCAACATTCAGAATCAATGGGGCGGAAATTCGGCGCCGTGGAACGAGGGCGGAGTGCTCAACATCGGCAATCGCGTCGACCAACCCCTCTTGGCGCTCAGCATCCAGTCGAGCGACGGTGGATTGAGCTTTACCGGCACGCAGACCTATCAGGGCGAAGGCCCGATCGGCCTGCGTGCGACACGCGTCACCGAAAACACCTATAACGCCGAGAATCAATGGGGCGGCACCAGCGCACCCTGGCATGATGCGGGCGTTTTCCTGCTCGGCGCGCGCGAAGGCCAGAATGCGATCGCGTTCGACATCTCCTCGACCGACGGCGAGACCCTGACCGGGACGATGACCTATGACGGCGAAGGGCCGATCGGGGTAAAGGGCGTGCGGTCTGCCGGTTTGGCGTTCGACGCCACGAACCAGTGGGGCGGCGCCAGCGCACCGTGGCACCAGGGTGGTCAGTGGGTGCTTGGTTGCCGACCGGATCAGTCGGTGACCGCACTCGATCTGACGAGCGCCGACGACGGCAAGACGGTGACCGGGACGATGATCTATGCGGGCGAAGGGCCGATCGGGTTCCGCGGCACGCGCATCATGGCCAATACCTATGCTGTCGACAACCAATGGGGCGGCAACGATGCGCCCTGGAATGCTGGCGGCACCTGGGTGCTTGGCTGTCGTGGCAAGCAGGGAATCCTCGACGTCACCGTGGAGGGCGATGGCGAGCGATTGACCGGTACGATGGTCTACACCGGAGAAGGGCCGATCGGACTCGCCTTGTCGCCGAGCATCGCCAAAGTGCCTATGCCGGCGTGAAGGTAGTCGCCGCCCTCCATCCCGGGGGCGGCGGCATCCGCTAGTGCGGACCGATCTGTCGGAAGCGTACGCGACGATACCGGGCTTGAGGGGACGTGCAGACACCGTCGAGATGCCATGGCCGCATTGCGACTTCGAAGCCGTGGCACACTGGATTGGCGGCCCGACGCAATGGGAAGATAGCGACCGGCTTCCGTCACGCGCGCGCTCCGGTGGGCAAGTAAATGCTAAAGCCGAGGGGCCACGATACGGCACTTGTCGTACGCGATGTGTCGTCGTTCAAGAGCCTCTCAGATCGACACTTCTTGGACTCTTCAAACGGCGCTCGACGATCGGTCCCATCCGGTATGGTTTGGCTGGAGCAAGGTCGTCTCCCGATAGCCTCGGGCTGAGTCGATCGACCGATACCACGCACTGCTGAAAGCGATCGTTCGCGAATATACTTGAATATCGCGCGTGCACGGCCCGCCCCGCGATGGTTCGACCCATTCGGGCGACGGCCATGCCGCCGAGATCTACCTTTCCCAATCCGGCATCGGCCAGCTCTTAGCCTTCGCCAACAACCGCAATGGCCCATGTGCATTCACCGCGAAGGGTTCGTCGGCCCATTCGAAGGTCGGGGCGTCCGAAACATGGTCGGAGTAGAAGCGGATGTGGGCGTGGTCTCGGGCGATGCCTTCGCGGTCCATCCAGGCCTGGATCATCCGCAGTTTGGCCGGGCCGTAGCAATTCTCGCCGTCGATCCCGGCGAGCAGGACGCCGTCGCGGTCGCGCAGGCTTTCGGTGCCGATCACCGCGTCGAAATCCAGTCGCCGCGCGATCGCCTCGACGTAGAATCGGTACGACGCGGTTGCCATCACCAGTCGGTAGCCGGCGACACGGTCCGCCTCGATCTGCGCGCGGGCGCTGGTGAAGACGCCGTCGCGCATCACGTGGTCGGCGAAGGCTTCGGCCGCTCGGCGTTCTTCGGCGAGCGTCATGCGCTTGCCGAGCATCATCCGCTGCATCAGATATTTGAGCCGGCCGCGGCTGATCAGCTTGCCAACATAGCCGAGCGCCGCCACCCCCGCGAACGGAACGAGCGCCAGCCGCCACGGCGCGCCGCCTTTCTTTGCGGTGTGGAGCAGGAACGGCGTCCAGGTCGGCGCGTGCGTGATCGTCTTGTCCATGTCGTAGATCGCGAGCCGGATCGCCGGCGTGGACGAGGGCGCGGTCGACGGCTCGGTCGCCGGCCCGGCCGAGAGGGAGGGACCGGCAGTCGAGGGAGCGGTCGAGTGCCCGGTCGAGGTGGGGGGCGAGGGGGCCGGGGAAGAAATAGTCATCGTCGCGACTTACGCCGCATTCACCTTGCCGATCCAGTCGGTTTGCCGCAAAGGTGCGGCCGATGAGCGCGATGGCCGATTTCCAACAGGACGGTGCCGATACCGGCACGCTTCGGTTTACCGGCGATCTGTCGCTGGCCACGATCGGCAATCTGCCCGATCGACTCGAAAAGATCGATGCGTCGTCCGTTCGCCACGTCGATCTAAGCGGCGTCGACCGGATCGATACGATCGGTGCGTGGGTCGTTCACCGCTTCGCCGCGCGCAACGATGCGACGATCGACGGGCTCGACCCGGATGACCAGACGCTGTTCGATCAGGTCGTCGCCTCCGATCAGCCGATCGCGGCGAAGCCCGCCAAGGTCAGCGCGCTCTCCCGTGTGGTCGGCGAGATCGGCGACGCGGTCGTGCTGTCGGGCAAGACGATGTTCGGCCTGCTCGGGTTTCTCGGCGCGACGACGATCGCGTTCGGCAGCGTCATCCGCCACCCGCGCCGCTTCCGGTTCAATGCCGTGGTCCAGCGGTTCGAGGTCGTCGGCGTCGCCGCGCTCGGCATCGTCGGGCTGATGAGCTTCCTGATCGGCATGGTCATCGCGCAGCAGGGCGCGGTCCAGCTTCGCCAGTTCGGCGCAGAGGTCTTCACGATCAACCTCGTCGGCCGCCTGACGATCCGCGAACTCGGCCTGCTGATGACCGCGATCATGGTCGCGGGACGTTCGGGTTCGGCGTTCGCGGCGCAGCTCGGAACGATGAAGCTGACGGAGGAGATCGACGCGATGCGGACGATCGGCGTGTCGCCGATGGAGGCGCTGGTGCTACCCCGCGTGCTCGCCGCGATCGTGATGATGCCGCTGCTCGGGTTCTATGCGTCGATCATCGCGATCATCGGCGGCGGCCTGCTATGCTGGATCCAGCTTGGTATCCCGCCGGTGACGTTCATCGCGCGCATCCGCGAGGTCGTGCCGATCACCGATCTCTACATCTCGCTGATCAAGGCGCCGGTGTTCGGCGCGATCATTGCGATCGCCGGGTGTTTCCAGGGCATGCAGGTCGAGTCGGACGCCGAACAGGTCGGTCTCCGTACGACGTCGGCGGTGGTCCAGGGCATCTTCCTGGTGATCGTGCTCGACGCGTTCTTCGCGGTGTTCTTCACCTGGTTGGGTTGGGACTGATGCCCCGCAAGCAAGACGATATCATCATCTCCGTGAAGGGGCTGAAGAACGCGTTCGGCGATTCGGTCGTGCACGACGGGCTCGATCTCGACGTGCGGCGTGGCGAGATCCTCGGCGTCGTGGGCGGTTCGGGCACCGGCAAGTCGGTCCTGATGCGCTCGATCATCGGCCTTCAGATGCCGGTCGCCGGCGAGGTTACCGTGTTCGGCGAGCCCAATATCGGCCGCGAGGAAACCGAGGCCACCGAGATCCGCAAGCGCTGGGGCGTGCTGTTCCAGGGGGGCGCGCTGTTCTCGACGCTGACGGTCGCGGAAAACGTCGAAGTGCCGTTGCGGGAATTCTATCCCGATCTGTCCCCGGCGCTGTTGGCCGAGATCGCCTCGTACAAGGTGGTGATGACCGGGCTGCCGGCCGACGCCGCGAACAAGTTTCCGGCCGAGCTGTCGGGTGGCATGAAGAAGCGTGCCGGGCTGGCACGCGCGCTCGCGCTCGATCCGGAACTGCTGTTTCTCGACGAGCCGACCGCCGGGCTCGACCCGATCGGTGCGGCGGCGTTCGACGGTCTGATCCAGTCGTTGCAGAAGACGCTGGGGCTGACCGTGTTCCTGATCACGCACGACCTCGATACGCTGTATGCGATCTGCGACCGGGTTGCGGTGCTGGCCGACAAGAAGGTCATCGCGGTCGGCACGATCGACGAACTGATCGCGCTCGATCATCCGTGGATCGAGGAATATTTCAAGGGGCCCCGCGGTCGTGCCGCGGTTGCGACGCAGGAGGCGCACGAGCGCGCCGACCAAATCGCGGATGCCCATCCTACCGAAGTCCAGTCCAAGCAGTCCGCGCCGGACGACGCCGACGCGACATACGCCGAGAAAGAAGCAAGGACGCGCTGATGGAAACCCGTTCGAACCACGTCCTAGTCGGCGCCGTCGTGCTGATCCTGCTGGCCCTGCTGGCGCTGTTCACGGTGTGGATCGCGCGGCTGGGCGGCAAGGAAGAGAAGGAATACGACATCTTCTTCCGCCAGTCGGTCGACGGGCTCGCGCGCGGGTCCGCGGTGACGTTCTCGGGCGTGCCGTCGGGGCAGGTGAAGACGATTTCGCTGTGGAAGAACGATCCGCAGTTCGTCCGCGTCCGGATCAGCGTCGATGAAGCCACGCCGGTACTGCAGGGTACGACCGCGTCGATCTCGGGCGTCGGGTTTACCGGCGTCAGCCAAATCTCGCTCGACGGTGCGCGCAAGGGTGCGCCGGCGATCGGCTGCCCGGAGACCAAGACGCCGACCGAATGCCCGTACGGCGTGCCGGTGATCCCGACCAAGCTCGGCGGTCTGGGCGCGATCCTGAATTCCGCGCCGCAGTTGCTCGAGCGGCTCTCGACGCTGACCGAGCGGTTGACCGGCTTGCTGACCGACAAGAACCAGGCGTCGATCGCGGGGATTCTTGCGAATACGAACCGCCTGACCGATGCGCTCGCCGATCGCGGTCCGGAGATCGCCGCGACGCTGGCGCAGACGCGGATCGCGATCCAGCAGGCCGGCGATGCCGCACAGCAGTTCGGGGTGCTCGCCAAGACCACCAACGGCGTGCTGTCCGAGGACGTGAAGCCGGCGATGGCGAACCTGAACAAGGCGATCGTCTCCGCGCAGCAGAGCGCCGACACGCTGAATTCGGCGATCGGCGATGCGCGGCCGGGGTTGCAGGCGTTTTCGAAGACGACGATTCCCGAGGCCAACCGTCTGGTCCACGACCTGCGGACGACGGCCGCGGCGCTGTCGTCGGTCGCCGAGAAGGTCGACCAGCAGGGTGCAAGTTCGCTGATCGGGCAGCAGAAGCTCCCGGATTACAAGGGTAAGTGAGGCACGCCATGAAGACACCGCTCATCCTGATCGCGATGCTGCCACTCGCCGGGTGCATCAGCTTCGGCGCGAAACCGCCCCCGACATTGCTGACGCTGACGAGCGCATCGTCGGTGCCGGTCGGCCAGAACCAGGATTCGGCGACTGCGAAGTCGATCACGATCCAGGTCCCGGTCGTGCCGCAGTCGCTGGCGACCGCGCGCGTGCCGGTGCAGGCGACGCCGACGTCGATCGCGTACGTGACCGACGCGCAATGGGCGGAACCGCCGGCGCGGCTGTTCGCGCGACTGGTTTCGGATACGGTGGCGGCTCGGACCGGGCTGGTCGTGTTGTCGACGGCGCAGTCGGTCGGCGATCCGGGAGCGTCGCTGGGTGGCGAACTGCGCAACTTCGGGCTCGATGCGACGGCGCGGCAGGCGGTCGTGACGTTCGATGCGTCGCTGACACGCGCGGGCAAGGCCACGGTCGAGAAGCATCGCTTCGAAGCGCGCGTGCCGGTATCGACGATCGATGCGGCGTCGGCGGCGGCGGGGATCAACCAGGCGGCGAACCAGGTCGCGACCGAAGTGGCGGACTGGATCGGTCGGTGAACGCCCCTTCGTTCTGAACGCGGGGTCGGCCTGAGCGTTGACGCTCTCTGATGAGGAGAGCGGCGATGCCACAGGGCGACAAGAGCGCGTATACCGACAAGCAGAAGCGCAAGGCCGCGCATATCGCGGACGGCTATGAAGAGCGCGACGTTCCCGAGAAGGAGGCCGAGGCGCGGGCCTGGGCTGCGGTGAACAAGGATTCGGGCGGGGGCAATCTGTCCGGCTCGGGGCGCGGCAAGCCCGATACACATGCGTCGTCGAATGAGGGCGGGAAGCGGGCGGCTGGGCGTAGCGATGCGGCGAAATCGGCGGCGGCGAAGAAGGGGTGGGAGACCCGGCGGAAGAACTCGGGGTGACGTTGGAGCGCCTCATCGAAACGATCCGTCATCCTGACGAAAGTCAGGATCCACGGTAACGCGAGTTGCGCTTTATGGCTCTGAATCCTGACTTTCGTCAGGATGACGGGCGGTATTTGCGGACCGTGCTTGTCAGTCCTTCAGCGTGCCAGCGTCGCTTCCGCCTCGGCTAGATGCAGGCGCTCTACCATCTGACCATCGAGGCGGATGGCGCCCTTGTCGGCATTCTCCGGTTTCGCGAATGCGGTGACGATCGTGCGGGCCCATGCCAACTCTTCCTCGCTCGGCCCGAAACCGGCATTCGCCGCATCGATTTGGGACGGGTGGATCAACGTCTTGCCGTCGAACCCTAACGTTGCGCCTTGGATGCATTCCGCCGCGAACCGGGTCGGGTCGTCGAGCGCGTTGCAGACGCCGTCGAGCGCGACGATGCCGGCGGCGCGGGCGGCCATGATTGTCGCCGTGAGCGCCGGGATCAGCGGCATGCGATCGGCTCCGAGCCGGCAGCGCATCTCCTTGGCGAGGTCGTTGGTGCCGACAATCAGCGCCGTGAGTTGCGTTTCGGCGGCTGCTGCGGAGAGCGAGGGGAGCGCGAGGATCGCCGCACAGGTCTCGATCATCGCCCAGACCGGCGGGCCGTCTTCTCCTAGCAATGCGCGGACACGGGTAAGGTCGGAGACCGACGAGACCTTGGGGACGAGCACCGCATCGATGCCGCTGCCGTGGATCGCGGCGATGTCGTCGGCATACCAGGGGGTGTCGAGACCGTTGACCCGTACGACCAGTTCGCGCGTGCCGAACCCGCCTTCGCGCACCGCTTCGACGACGCGATCGCGGGCCGCGGCCTTTTCGTCGGGGGCGACGGCATCCTCCAGATCGAGGATGACGACGTCGCACGCGAGCGTTCTAGCCTTGGCGATCGCCCGCGCGTTCGACGCGGGCATGTAGAGCGCGCTTCGGCGATGCCGGATGGTCATCGGCGGTCGGCCATCAGCGCCCGCGTTACGCCGTTGGTCCAGCCGAAGCCGTCCTGGTTGGGATATTCGCCGCCGCCGCCCGGCTTGCGCTCGACGACGTCGTATTTCTCGAGCAGCTTGCCACTCGCCTGATATTCGCGGTCGACCGACGCGAGCCAGGCTTTGGTGATCTGGTCCGCGAGGGCTGTTTCGCCGTAACCGCTCAGGCCTTCGATCGCGATCCACTGGAGCGGGGCCCAGCCATTGGGGTCGTCCCATTGCTGACCGCTGCCGATCAACGTCGTGCGGAGGCCGCCTTGGCCGACGAACGGGCGTAGGGCGGTGGCGGTCGCCTTGGCCTGGTCGGGCGTGGCGACCTTGGCGAACAGCGGGAAGGCCATCGCGGCGCTCGCGAAGGCGTTCGCGCGGTTTGTGTCCAGGTCGTAGTCGGCGAAGAAGCGGCCGTTCCAAAGATGCTTGCGGATCGCAGCGGCGCGGGCGTTCGCTTGGGCCGTGTAAGACGTTGCGCAGGCGGTGTCGCGGAGCGTCCGGCAGTTGGCGGCGATCGCCTGCTCCATGCCGACCATCAGGCTGTTGAGATCGACCGGCGCGAACCGCGTGGTGCGGATGGTGGCCAGCGTGCGGCCGTCGGCGAGCCAGCGGGAGGAGAAGTCCCAGCCGCTCTCCGCCGCCGCGCGCAGATCGCGGAAGAGTTCGCCGCGGTTGCGCGACGGTGTGCGGTCGGCCAGTTCGGCGTCCTCGCGGTAGCTTTCGTCGCGCGGATCGGCGCGGTCGTCCCAATAGCGGTTGAGCAGCGCGCCGTCGGGGAGGCGCACGGCGCGGCGCGATTGCTGGCCGGGCTTGAGCGTATCGGCGCCCGCCATCCAGAACGCGTGTTCAGCGCGAAGCTGGCGAGTGCGGGCGGCGAGCGTCATGGGAGCGCGCGAGAGGCCGGCGATCAGGTAGAAGACCGGCGGTTGTGAGCGGCTGAGATAGTAGGTGCGCGTGCCGTTGGGGATGTGGCCGTAGCGGTCGATCAGGCTGCCGAAATCGACGACCATGTCCTCGACGAGATCCTGCCGGCCGGAGCGCTGGACGCCGAGCAGCGTGAAATAGCTGTCCCAGTAATACATCTCGCGGAAACGGCCGCCGGGGACGACATAGCGCTTCGGCAGGGTCAGCGCGGAAGAGCCGGGGGGGACGGTCGTTTGGGTCCGCGTAAGTTGCGGCCAGAGTGCGTCGATATGCGCCGTGAGGGTAAGGCGCTCGGTGGAAGGGCGCGCGGCTGGCGTAGTCGGGATCGTGAAATTTGCCTCGACGAACTGGCGTAGTGCTGGCTCCGCATCGCACCGGCATTTGGCGTAGTCGGCCAGAATCGCCTTCGCCGGACGCTTGGGTGTCGCGTCGGCGAAAGTCTTCGAGTCCGGGAACAGGGCGCGCATCTGGACGGCTTTGTAGAGCGGGCCGAACAGTTGCGCGGGGGACTGCGGCGCGGGCGATGCCGCGACCAGCAGCGACGAGAGCGCGAGCAGGCCGAGGCGGCGCATCAGGTGACGACGTCCGGCGCGCTACGGCCGGTGTGCTCCGCGATCCTCGCGATCGACTCCGCAGCGGCGACGATGCTGGCCAGCATCTCGCCGGTGTCGCGGTCGAGGTCGCCGCCGACGCCGACGGGCTCGTAGCGTTCCAAGTACACGCGGAGCGTGGCGCCGGTGGTGCCGGTGCCCGACAGGCGGAACACGACGCGGCTGCCGCCTTCGAACAGGATGCGGACGCCCTGGTTGCGGCTGATCGAGCCGTCGGTCGGGTCGGTATAGGCGAACTCGTCCGCGGTTTCGACGGTGAGGTCGCCGAACTGCTGGCTGGGGAGGGTGGCGAGGCTCGCACGCAGCGCCGCCATCAGCGCGTCGGCACGCGGGGTTTCGACACCTTCGTAATCGTGGCGGGCATAGTAGTTGCGGCCAAACTTCGCCCAGTGATCGCGGGCGATCGTGTCGACGCTTTCGCCGCGGACCGCGAGGATGTTGAGCCAGAGAAGGACCGCCCACAGGCCGTCCTTCTCGCGAACATGGTCGGAGCCGGTGCCGGCGCTTTCCTCGCCGCAGATCGTCGCCATGCCGGCGTCGAGCAGATTGCCGAAGAACTTCCAGCCGGTCGGGGTCTCGTAGGCTGGGATGCCCAAAGCCTCAGCAACGCGGTCGGCGGCGGCGCTGGTCGGCATCGAGCGGGCGATGCCCTTGAGACCGCTTGCGTAGCCGGGTGCGAGGTGCGCGTTGGCCGCCAGCATCGCGAGGCTGTCCGAGGGGGTGACGAAGCGGTGCTTGCCGATGATCAGGTTGCGGTCGCCGTCGCCGTCCGACGCTGCGCCGAAATCGGGCGCATTCGGCGCCATCATCGTCTCGTATAAGGCGTGCGCGTGGACGAGGTTGGGGTCGGGGTGGTGGCCGCCGAAATCGGGAAGCGGCTCGCCGTTGCGGACGGTGCCGGGCGCGAAGCCGAGGCGGCGTTCGAGGATCTCGGTGGCATAGGGCCCGGTGACCGCGCTCATCGCGTCGAACGCCATCGTCAGTTTCGCCGCGCGGATCGCGTCGAAGTCGAACAGCGTTTCCATGAGCGCGGCATAATCCTCGACCGGATCGACGACCTCGACGGGCATAGTGCCGACCGTGACTTCACCGTCGGTGTCTAGGTCGATATCGTCGGCGTCGACGGTCAGCCAGCGGTCGATCTCGAGCGTGCGCCCGTTGATCGCGTCGGTCACGGACTCAGGGGCGGGACCGCCGTTGGCGATGTTGTACTTGATCCCGAAATCTTCTTCGGGACCGCCGGGGTTGTGGCTTGCCGAGAGGACGAGGCCTCCGATCGCGCCACGCTTGCGGATCATGTGGCTGGCCGCCGGGGTCGAGAGGATGCCGCCGCGGCCGACGATCACGCGACCGAAGCCGTTAGCTGCCGCCATGCGGATCGCGACCTGGATCACTTCGCGGTTGAGGAAGCGACCGTCGCCGCCGATGACGAGCGTTGCTCCCGCTTTATCCGCGACGACGTCGAACACGCTCTGGACGAAATTCTCGGCGTAGTTGGGCTGCTGGAAGACCTTCACCTTCTTGCGCAGGCCCGACGTGCCGGGCTTCTGGTCGGTGTAGGGCGTGGTCGAAACGGTGCGGATCATGCGGGCTCCAGGAGCTTGGCGTAAAGGTCGGCGTAGCGGCGGCCGCTCTCGTCCCACGAGAAGTCCGCGCGCATCGCGTTGCGCTGCAACATGGCCCAGCGATCGGGGCGTGCATAGAGGGCCATCGTTCGGCGTAGCGCGTGGCTAAGCGCTTCTGGCGTGACACCGTCGTGCTGGACGCCTGTCGCGACGCCGGCGGCGATCGCGGCTTCGTTGGCATCGATCACTGTGTCGGCGAGCCCACCGGTGCGCGCGACGATGGGGATGCAGCCGTAAGCGAGGCCGTAAAGTTGCGTCAGGCCGCACGGTTCGAACCGCGATGGTATCAGGATCGCGTCGGCACCGCCTTGCAGCAGGTGCGAGACGGGCTCGTCATAGCCGATGCGTACACCGATGCGGCCGGGGTGGCGTTCTGCAGCCTCGAGGAATGCGCGTTCGAGTCCCGTATCGCCCGAACCGAGCAATGCGAGACGACCGCCGAGCGCGACGAGTTCGGCGAGCGATGCGGCGAGGACATCCATGCCTTTCTGCCCCGTGAGGCGGCTGATGACGGTGAAGATCGGGCCGTCGTCGGTGTCGAGGCCGAACAGCGTTTCGATCGCACGCTTGTTGGTGCGCCGGCGGGCAAGCGTACGCGCGGTGTAGCGGGCGGGGAGGGCCGCGTCGGTCGCTGGGTTCCAGACGGCCGGGTCGATGCCGTTGACGATGCCGGTCACGCGATCGGCGCGATCGTTGATCAGCCCTTCGAGGCCCATGCCGAACTCCGCACGGCGGATTTCCGCGGCGTAGGTCGGGCTGACGGTCGTGATCGCGTCGGCGGCCTCGAGCCCGGCCTTCAGATAACCCACGCCGCCGTAATATTCGACGCCGTCGACGGCGAACGCGACGTCAGGAAGCGCAAGTTCGGCGAAGATATCGTAGCCGTAGCGCCCCTGGAACGCGATGTTGTGGATCGTGACGACCGTCTTGGCGGGGGCGCCGGGCCCGGGGGCATAGCGGAGATAGGCCGGAGCCATCGCCGCCTGCCAGTCGTGCGCATGGAGGATGTCGAAGTCGTAGCCGGGGACCGTACCCGAGGCGAGGTCGGCGGCGGCGCGGCTGAACGCGGCGAAGCGGCGCCAGTTGTCGGACCAGTCCGCGCCGGTCGCGTCGCCGTAGGGGCCGCCGCCTCGCGCGAACAACGCGGGGGCGTCGAGGACCAGCAGCGGGTGGTCGCCGATCTTCGTCTTGAGGATGCGGGCCTCGGTGCCGAGCAGGTCGGTGTAGCGGTGGACGACCTTCGCGCGCTTGGTGACGGCGGCGAGCGCTGGGTAGCCGGGGAGGAAGGTGGTCAACGCGACGTTATGCGGGGCTAGCGCAGCCGGGAGCGCGCCGACGACGTCTGCTAGACCGCCGGTTTTAATGAGGGGGTAGGCTTCCGAGGCGACGGAGAGGATTCGCATCAATTCCTCCCCGGCACGGGGAGGGGGACCATGCATAGCATGGTGGAGGGGGGCTTCCGCAGGCGGTATGCGTTCGATCGCAGATGGTATGCTCGCGGGCGGTACGCTTGCGGTCGCAGGCGATACGCTCGCGGTGAGCCCCCTCCACCCTTCGCCGATGGCGAACGGTCCCCCTCCCCGTGCCGGGGAGGATTTGCGTCGGTCATCACGCGATTAGCCGGTCGATCATGGATTTGGTTACCAGTACCACGCCGTTGTCGGTGCGGCGGAAGCGTTGGAAGTCGGATTCCGCGTCTTCGCCGACAACAAGGCCGTCGGGGATTTCGACGCCGCGATCGACCACCACCTTCGACAGGCGCGCGCCGCGGCCGATCACGCAGTGTGGAAGGATCACCGCCTGATCCAGCATCGAGTAGCTGTGCGCGCGGGTGCCGGTGAAGATCAGGCTGCGGTGGATCGAGGAGCCGGAGATGATGCAATCGCCCGAGACTAGCGACGACACGGCTTCGCCGCGGCGGCCGTCGTCGGCGTGGACAAACTTTGCGGGTGGCGTGACCTCGGAATAGGTCCAGAGCGGCCAGCTGCGGTCGTAGAGGTCGAGCTTGGGCACGACATCCGTAAGGTCGATGTTCGCCTCCCAATACGCGTCGACCGTGCCGACGTCGCGCCAGTAAGCGTCGACTTCGCTACCCGAGCGCACGCAGCTGTCGGAGAAGCGGTGCGCGACCGCCTTGCCGTTTTTGACGAGGTACGGGATGATGTCCTTGCCGAAATCGCGCGACGATCCGGGGGTTGCGGCGTCGCGACGAAGCTCCTCGAACAGCAGCTTGGTCGTGAAGACGTAGATCCCCATCGACGCCAGCGCGATATCCGGGTTGCCGGGGATCGCGGGCGGATCGGCGGGTTTCTCGACGAACGCGGTGACGTTGTCGTGCTCGTCAACGGCCATCACGCCGAACCCGACCGCCTCCATCCGCGGCACTTCGAGGCAGGCGATGGTGACGTCGGCGCCGGTCTCGCAATGCTGTTGCAGGATCAGCTCGTAATCCATCTTGTAGATGTGGTCGCCGGCCAGGATGACCATGTATTCGGGCGCGTGGCTCTCGATGATGTCGATGTTCTGGTACACGGCGTCGGCGGTGCCCTCGTACCATTGGAACTCGCTGATCCGCTGCGACGCGGGCAGGATGTCGAAGCTCTCGTTGCGTTCCGAGCGCAGGAAATTCCAGCCGCTCTGGAGATGACGGATCAGCGAATGCGCCTTGTACTGCGTCGCGACGCCGATCCTGCGGATGCCCGAGTTGATCGCGTTGGACAGCGCGAAATCGATGATGCGCGCCTTGCCGCCGAAATACACCGCAGGTTTCGCGCGCGTATCGGTCAGCTCCATCAGGCGACTGCCGCGGCCACCGGCCAGCACATACGCCATCGCGTCGCGCGCCAGTGGCTGTCCTCGCCGTTCTACCATCGTAATCTCTCCATAATCGTCGGTGGTATAACCTCCCGGCACCCGCGGGTTGTTCCGTCGTTGCGCCGGATCGGTCTTCGAACTCGATCAGCCTTCGTATTCGAGCATGATCGTCGCCAGCGGCGGCAGCGTGACCCAGGCCGCACCATCCTTCGCGACGACGCCGCCGAGATTGCCGAGACCGCTACCCCAATAGTCGTGCGCGTCGCTGTTGATGATCTCGCACCAACGACCGTCGTGCGGCAGCGGTACGCGGTAGGGCGCGCGGGCGATCGGCGTCATGTTGGCGACGATCGCGATCGGCTTCGCACCGGGCGCCTTGCGCAACCACGCGAACACCGAATTGGTGGCGTCGTCGGCGACCAGCCATTCGAAGCCCTCCGCCTCGCAGTCGCGCGCGTGCAGCGCCGGCTTCTCGCGGTAGACGGTGTTGAGGTCGCGGACGAGGTTGCGGATGCCTTCGTGGCTGCGCGCGTTGCGCAGGTCCCAGTCGAGCGCACGCGCTTCCGACCATTCGCGACGCTGCGCGAATTCCTGCCCCATGAAGAGCAGTTTCTTGCCCGGATAGCCCCACATGAACGCGTAATAGGCGCGCAAATTGGCGAATTGCTGCCAGTCGTCGCCGGGCATCTTGGTGAGCAGCGAGCCCTTGCCGTGAACGACCTCGTCATGGCTCAAAGGCAGGACGAAATTTTCGCTGAACGCGTAGACGAGGCCGAAATTGATCTCGCCGTGATGATGCTTCCGGTGCAGCGGATCGCGCGCCATGTACTGGAGCGTGTCGTGCATGAAGCCCATGTTCCACTTGAACCCGAACCCGAGTCCACCGCTCTTGCCGTCGTCGCTCACGGGCGCGGAAACGCCCGGCCACGAGGTCGATTCCTCGGCGATCGTGAAGACGCCGGGGTGCTGGCCATAGATTTCGCGGTTCATGTCGCGGAGAAACGCGACGGCCTCCCAGTTCTCGCGGCCGCCGTCCGCGTTGGGAATCCATTCGCCGGCCTTGCGCGAGTAATCGCGGTACAGCATCGACGCGACCGCATCCACGCGCAACCCGTCGATGTGATAGCGCTCGGCCCAGAACAGCGCGTTGTTGACGAGAAACGACGCGACTTCGCGCCGGCCGAAATTGTAGATCGCGGTGTTCCAGTCGGGGTGGAAGCCTAGCCGCGGATCCTCGTGCTCATACAGCGCAGTGCCGTCGAACTTGGCGAGGCCGAACGCGTCGGTCGGGAAATGCGCGGGGACCCAGTCGAGCAGCACGCCGATCCCGGCGAGATGCGCGCCATCGACGAACCGCGCGAAACCCTCGACGTCGCCGAAGCGCGCGGACGGCGCGTAGAGACCGGTGGTCTGGTAGCCCCAGCTCGGGTCGTACGGGTGTTCGCTGATCGGCAGGAATTCGATGTGCGTGAAGCCCATCTCGACCACGTACGGGATCAGGCGATCGGCCAGTGCGTCCCAGGTCAGGAACCAGCCGTCGGAATCGCGGTCCCACGATCCGGCGTGAACTTCATAGATGCTGATCGGCACGCGGCGGGGATCGACCGACGACCAATGCTTGCGGTGATCGGTGTCGGCCCAGTCATGCGCGAGTTTCCGCGTGATCGAGGCGTTGGCGGGGCGGAGTTCGGACGCGAAGGCGAACGGGTCGGCCTTGAGCGGTTGTAGCTGGCCATCGGGGCCGACGATCTCGAACTTGTACGCGCGGTATTCGGCGATGTCGGGGATGAAGATCTCCCATACGCCGACGTCGCCGCGCTTGCGCATCGCGTGGCGGCGGCCGTCCCAGTCGTTGAAGTCGCCAACCACCGATACGCGCTGTGCATTGGGGGCCCAGAGCGCGAAGTGGACGCCGTGCGCGCCTTCGTGCTCGATCGGGTGCGCGCCCATCTTGTCGTGAAGGCGGCGGTGCGTGCCCTCGGCCATGAGCAGGTCGTCGATCGGGCCTAGTACGGGGCCGAAGCTGTAGGGGTCGGTGACCCACCACGAGGTGTCGCCCGCCTCGGCGTGGTATTTCACCGGCTGTTGCGTGCCGTCGATCGGCCCTTCGAACAGGCCGCGATCGTCGATGCGGGGGAGCGTGCCGAGCACGGTGCCGTCGAGCGCGTGCGCTTCCGCCGTGTCCGCGCCGGGCAGCCAGACGCGCGCGAACACGCCGGTCGGGCCGCTGTGGACGCCGAGCAGCGAGAACGGATCGTCGTGACGCCCTTCGAGGAGGGCAACGATGGCGCCTTCGGGTGGCTTCACATCACCGTCCAGATTTCCCGCGCATATTCGCGGATCGTGCGGTCGGACGAGAACCAGCCCACGCGCGCGACGTTGCGGACGGTCGAGGCGACCCACGCATCGCGATCGTTCCAGCGCGTGTCGACCGCGCGCTGTGCAGTGGCATAGCTGTCGAAATCGGCGGCGAGCATGAACCAGTCGCCCTCGTACAGCCCGCCCATCAAACCGGCGTAACGCGTCTTGTCGTCGGGCGAGAACACACCGGACGCTATCGCGGATACCGCCTGGCGAAGTTCGTTCGAGCCGTCGATGACGCTGCGCGGATCGTAGCCGTTGGCGCGCTTCGCCTCGACCTCGTCCGCGGTCATGCCGAAGATGAAGATGTTGTCGTCGCCGACCCGGTCCTTGATCTCGATATTGGCGCCGTCGAGCGTGCCGATCGTCAGCGCGCCGTTCATCGCGAACTTCATGTTGCCGGTGCCCGACGCCTCGAGGCCGGCGGTCGAGATCTGTTCGCTCAGGTCGGCGGCGGGGATGATCTTCTCCGCCAGCGACACGTTGTAGTTGGGCAGGAACGCGACCTTGAGCAGGCCACCGACCGACGGATCCGCGTTGATCCGGCGCGCGACGTCGTTCGCCAGTTTGATGACGAGTTTCGCGTTGTGGTAGCTTGACGCCGCCTTGCCCGCGAACAGCTTGACCCTCGGGGTCCAGTCTCGTTCCGGATGGCTGCGGATCTGGTCATAGAGTGCGACCGTCTCGATGATGTTGAGCAGTTGGCGCTTATACTCGTGGATGCGCTTGATCTGGACGTCGAACATCGCGTCCGGGTCGACGCGGAGCCCCATCGTCTCCTTGATATGATTAGCCAGTGCCACCTTGTTCGAACGCTTCACGTTCGAAAAGCGCTCCCTGAAACCGGAATCGTCCGCGAAAACATCCAGATCGACGAGCTTTTCGGCATCGTCGAGGAAGCCGTCGCCGATCGCATCGCGGATCAGCGCGGTGAGGCCGGGATTGCACTGCTGGAGCCAGCGACGCGGCGTAATGCCGTTGGTCTTGTTGTTGATCCGCGTCGGATAAAGTTTGTGGAGGTCGGCGAAGACCGTCTTCTTCATCAGCTGCGTGTGCAGCGCGGCGACGCCGTTTACGCTGTGCGAGCCCGCAAAGGCAAGGTTCGCCATTCGCACGCGCCGCTCGCCGCCCTCGTCGATCAGGCTGATCGCGGCGATCGCGCGGTCGTCTATGCCGTCCGTGCCACGCGCTTCCCGCAGCAGCTTGGCGTTGATCGCGTAGACGATCTGCATGTGGCGCGGCAGCAGGCGTTCGAACAGCGGCAGCGGCCAGCTCTCCAGCGCCTCGGGCAACAGCGTGTGGTTGGTGTAGCCGAAGGTGGCGCGCGTGATCTTCCACGCCTCGTCGAACGCGAATTTGTGGTGGTCGATCAACAGCCGCATGAGTTCAGCGACCGACACCGCGGGGTGCGTGTCGTTGAGCTGGATCGCGGCCTTGTCGGGCAGCGTGCGGATATCGCCGAAATACTGGATGTGGCGGCGGACGATGTCCTGGATCGACGCGGAGGAGAAGAAATACTCCTGGCGAAGGCGGAGTTCCTGGCCGGCGGCGGTGGAGTCGTTGGGGTAGAGGACGCGCGTAAGTGTCTCAGCACGCAACTGGTCGGCGAGCGCGCCGGTGAAATCGCCGGCGTTGAAGCGGTCGAGCTTGATCGGATCGAACGCGCGGGCAGTCCACAGGCGGAGCGTGTTGACGTGCTTGCCGCGCCAGCCGACGACGGGGGTGTCGACGGCGGTGGCCTCGACCGCCTCGGACGGGCTCCAGTGGATCTGGCCGCTGTCTGATGCCGTCACTTCGCCGCCGAAGCCGACGAAATAGGCGCTCTCGCGGCGTTCGAACTCCCAGGGATTGCCGTGCGCGAGCCAGTTCTCGGGCATCTCGACCTGCCAGCCATCGTCGATGCGCTGGCGGAACATGCCGTTCACGTAGCGGATGCCGTAGCCGTAGGCGGGCAATGCGAGGCTCGCCATGCTTTCCATGAAGCAGGCGGCGAGGCGGCCGAGGCCGCCATTGCCGAGCGCCGCGTCAGGCTCGATTTCCTCGAGTTCGGCGAGGTCGACGCCGTGGAGCTTCAAAGCCTGCGTGACCTCGTCGTTGCGCTGGAGGTTGGTCACCGCGTCGCGCAGCAGCCGGCCGATCAGGAATTCGAGGCTGAGATAATAGACGCGCTTGGCGCCGGCCGCGTGCGCCGCCTTGGTCGACGCCATCCAGCGTTCGACGATGTCGTTGCGGACGGTCAGGATCGTCGCGGCGAGCCAATCATGTGGGCGGGCGGCCTGCGCATCCTTGCCGATGCGGTGGACCAGCGTGTCGAGGATCGAGTCGGCCAGATCCTGGATGACGGGTGCTTGAACGGGCGGCTGTACGGCAGGATCTGAGGTCACGCGGTTTCCGAAATCGTTACGGTCGCGGCGATCCTAGCCGTCCGCGAGCCGATGTCACGCGGACTTCCTTCCCGTGATGGAAAAGAAGGTTGCCGATCAATGTCTTGATTTGGGGGAAGACCCATCACCGCGCTGGGGCGGTGGTGGACAGGGTAGGGTTCGAACCTACGTAGGAGAAACTCCGGCAGATTTACAGTCTGCTGCCTTTAACCACTCGGCCACCTGTCCAGGCCGCTTTTGCAAGCGCCGCTCTTTCAAGCGAGGCGGCTCAATGGCGAAGCGCGCTCGGTGTGTCAACGCAGGTTTTGCGAAGTTTCGTGGTTCATAGTTGCCGCGGGAGCGGAATGCCGACAAGGACGCGGCATACACAGACACGATAGAGAGCGAATATGGCACGCAAGGGACACAGGCCGAGCAAGGCACCGGCAGGCCGCCCCCGCTTCTGGGGCAAGCACGCGGTGGGCGCAGCGCTCGCCAATCCGGAGCGCACGGTGCGCAAGATCCTCGGCACGCGCGAGGCGCTGGCCGGGTTCGACCTGCCGGCCGACGTGCCGGTGACCTATGCCGAGGCGATGGATCTGGCGCGGCTGGTGCCGGGCGATGCGCCGCACCAGGGCGTGGTGATCGAGGTCGAGCCGCTCGAGGACATGTGGCTCGCCGACCTGCTTGAGCACGGCAAGGACGACAATCGTCCGCTGGTGATCCTCGACGGGGTGACCGATCCACATAACGTCGGCGCGATCTTGCGCTCGGCTGCGGCGTTCGATGCGCTGGGGATCATCACGCCTGATCGGAATGCACCGCCGGAGTCCGGGACGATCGCGCGGGCGGCTTCGGGGGCGCTCGAGAGCGTGCCTTGGATCCGGGTGGTGAACCTCGCGCGCGCTCTGGAAGAGATTGCAGCGGCGGGGTTCTGGCGGATCGGGTTGACCGGCCACGCGACGCAGACGCTGTCGGAAGCGATGGGCACGCAGCGCATCGCGATCGTGCTCGGCGCCGAGGGCGAGGGCATGCGCCAGAATACCGAGCAGCATTGCGACGAGCTGGCGAAACTGCCGATCTCGGAGAAGGTGGAGAGCCTCAACGTGTCGAACGCCGCGGCGATCGCGCTCTACGCCGTCACCACGCGGTAAATCACTCCCTCGCCCCTACGGGGAGAGGGAAGGGGCCCGCCGCACTTGCGGTGGGAAGGGAGAGGGGAGTGTGGCTCGGGACTTGGATCCCAACTCCCCTCTCCCTTCCGGCGCAAGCGCGCCTCCCTCCCTCTCCCCGGAGGGGCGAGGGACAGGGGGAATCAGTCCTCTTCGGCGATTCGGACTTTCAGGCCATCGAGTCCTTCGGTCAGTTCGATCTGGCACGACAGGCGTGAAAACTCATCCCGATCACTCGTCGAATCGAGCAAATCATCCTCGTCCGGCCCCATCGGCTTCAGTTTGGCCGCAAAGTCCGGGTCGACATGGACGTGGCAGGTGGCGCACGAGCAGCAGCCGCCGCACAGCGCCAGGATCTCGTCGATTCCGGCGTCGCGGATGACTTCCATCACCGAAAGGCCCGCCTCGCCGATGATCTCGCGTTCTTCCCCTTCGCGCGTCACGACGATAAGCTTGGGCATGTCATTCTCCGAAAAACTTCTGCGCGTTCATGCCGTTGCGCGCGCCAGGGATCAAGCATCATGGGCTTGAGCGCAGAGCAACTCGAAACCGCGATGGCGGCATTGTGCGAAATCGAGCCGGCGTTCGCGGTCGCGGTCGGCAATGCCGGCCACCCCGCACCGCGGATCAGCGAGCGCGGCTTCGTGACGTTGCTGCGGACGATCGTCGGGCAGCAGGTGAGCGTCGCCTCTGCGGCTGCAGTGTGGAACAAGCTCGACGCGGTGGTCGGTGGCGCAGGCGACCCGGCGAAGATCGCCGCCGCCAGCGACGAATTGCTGAAGAGCGCCGGACTGTCGCGCCAGAAGCTCGGCTATGCGCGCAGCCTCGCGGACGAGGTGACGAGCGGACGGCTCGACCTGACCAACCTGCCCGAGGACGACGAGGAGGCGATCGCCGCTTTGGTCCGCGTGAAGGGCATCGGCCGCTGGTCGGCGGAGATCTACCTGCTGTTCGCGGAAGGGCGGACGGACATCTGGCCGGCGGGCGACCTCGCGATCCAGATCGAGGTCGGACGGATATTGGGCCACGAGACCCGCCCCAGCGAGAAACTGACTCGCGAAGTGGCGGAGGCTTGGCGCCCGCATCGCGGCGCGGCGGCGATCTTCGCGTGGCATCATTACCAGGCGGATATGAAGGTCATCTGACCTCCTTGCTCCCCTCCCTGGAAGGGAGGGGGCGGGGGTGGGTCGGTTTCCACATGGTCTGGCGGTGGTGGCTCAAGCGGGCCTACCCACCCCCAGCCCCCCCTTCCAGGGAGGGGAGGCGCTTCCCATATATTGCTCGCGTACACCCGCACACGTCGGCCCGGCGAAAGCCGAGATCTCTCCATTCGAATGACTACACCCACCAACCGGATACCCCAGCTTTCGCTGGGGTGACGGAAGCGGGTCAGCGCATTGTCGCCCGACTTGCCAGCCACGCCTTGTTCCCTCTCCCTCGTTCCGGCAAAGCACCCCCCGATGTCAGCCCCCAATCTCCCCGCGTCCGGCTTCGCCAACTCGCTCGCCGAGAGCCACCGCACCGTCGTCGTCCCCGAAGGCGCGTCGTTCTGGCGGCGTCTGTTCGCGTTCGTGGGGCCGGGCTACCTCGTCGCAGTTGGCTATATGGACCCCGGCAACTGGGCGACCGACATCGCCGGCGGCTCCGCGTTCGGGTACACGCTGTTGTCGGTCGTGCTGCTGTCGAACCTCATGGCGATGGTGCTCCAAGCGCTGTCCGCGCGCCTCGGCATCGTCGCCGGGCTCGACCTCGCCCAGGCCTGCCGCGCGCATTATTCGAAGCCGGTCTCGGTCGCGTTGTGGTTCCTCTGCGAGATCGCGATCATCGCCTGCGACCTTGCCGAGGTGCTCGGCACGGCGATCGCGCTGAAGCTGCTGTTCGGCCTGCCGTTGGTTTACGGCGTCGTGCTCACCGCGCTCGACGTGTTCCTGATCCTCGCGCTGCAACGCTTCGGGTTCCGCAAGCTGGAGGCGTTCGTCATTGCGCTGCTCGTGATCATCGCCGGCTGCTTCATCTTCGAGCTGTTCCTCGCGCGGCCCGAATGGGCGGGCGTGCTTGGCGGGCTGGTGCCGACGACGCAGATCGTCACCAACCCGGCGATGCTCTACATCGCGATCGGTATCCTCGGCGCGACCGTGATGCCGCACAATCTGTATCTCCACTCATCGATCGTCCAGACGCGTGCGTTTGCCAAGGACACCGCGGGCAAGCGCGACGCGATTACCATGGCTACGATCGACGGCACCGTCGCGCTGGGTCTCGCCTTCTTCATCAACGCGGCGATCCTGATCCTCGCGGCGGCGACCTTCCACGTTGCCGGCCGGACCGACGTCGCGGAGATCGACCAGGCGTACGAGCTGCTCGCGCCGATGCTCGGGATGGGCGCCGCAAGCGTATTGTTCGCGGTCGCGCTGCTGGCCTCGGGGCAGAACTCGACGGTGACGGGAACGCTCGCCGGTCAGATCGTGATGGAGGGCTTCCTCAACCTGCGCATGCCGGTCTGGGCGCGGCGGCTGGTGACGCGGTTGCTAGCGATCGTGCCCGCGGTGTTCGTCGTCGGTGCCTCGGGCGATGCGGGGGCGACGAAACTGCTGGTGCTGAGCCAGGTCGTGCTCAGCCTACAACTTCCGTTCGCGGTGGTGCCGCTCGTCAAGTTCACCGGCGACCGCACGATCATGGGCGAACTGGTCAGCCCGGCCTGGCTGAAGATCTTCGCCTGGGTGATCGCCGCGGTGATCATCGGGCTGAACGGCACGCTGCTTTACGGGATGCTCTAGGCCTCGCGCCGTCATTCCGACGAAAGTCAGGATCCAGAGCCAAAGATCGTCATGCCTTGTAACCCTGGGTCCTGACTTTCGTCAGGATGACGGAGCGAGGGGTCAGGCGACGGGCGCACCGGCATTGGGGAGGCTCGGATCTTCGGCCTTGGGCTTCTTGGCGAACAGCGCGCGGTCGGCGGGGCCGAACGCGTATTTCCACAGGATGTAGAGATAGGTCGCAGCGATCGCGGGTTCACCGACCGCCAGCTCGACCCATTCGTAGCGTTTGGGCAGCGCGGTGAAGCCTGCGCCCACCACGATCGCGGCTAGTGCGGCCCAAACTAGCGGCCAGCGCCACGGCGAGACGCTGGTCCCGAGCAGATGGCCGAGCAGCTTCGACTTGATGATTGAGGTTAGGCCTACCGACAGCATCAGCGCGATCGCCGGGCCTGCCGCCTGGTAGTTGACCGGATAGCCCAGCGCGCGGATCGTGAAGATCAGGGCGAAGCTCAGGCCAACCTGGAACGCGAGCATTGCGGCCGAGATCATCAGGTTGCGGTGGCGGGCGATGTAGACGAGCGCGGATTCGCTGACCGCGCCGGTCGACGCGAGCACTTCGGCGGTGAGCAGGAATGCGAGCGCGGCGGTGCCGGCGACGAACTGCGGACCGACCACGCCCATCACCGCTTCGCCGGGAATCGACCCCATCAGCGCGAGGCCGCCCTGCGCCGCCATGATCCAGAACGCGACTTGTCGCACCTGGTTGGCGATCGCGGCGCGGTCGTTGATCGCGAGGCTGTGCGTGATGACGGGGCCGAGGATCGGGTCGAAGCTGGTCTTGAGCTTCTGCGGCAAGCTCGCGACCTGTTGCGCCATGTAGTAGATGCCGACGACCTTGGGCTCGAACATCACGCCGAGGATGAAGCGATCGACGTTGCGGCTGCCCCATTCGAGGATGTCGGCGCCGGCCAGCGGTACGTTGGCGCGGGCGAGCGCGTACAATGGACGGAGTTGGGGTTTCCAACCCCGCGGCACGCCGTAGCTGCGCAGGAACGGTACGAGGCTGGCGATCAGCGCCGCGGTCATCGACGCGACGTAACTGAGCACGAGGCCGTCGCGGATCGTGAAATACGAGAACGCCCAGGCGGCGATCGAGATCGTCCAAGGCTCGACGACTGCGCGGGCGGTGACGGCGGCCTTGACGTTGAGGCGGTAGGCGAGCGCGGCGAGGCTGACGTCGGACCAGGCGATCGCGACGATGATCAGCGGCAGGAACCGGTCGAGCCCGGTTATCGCGCTGTTCGGATACATGATCTGCGGAAAGGTGCAGAGGACGGCGCTGGCGATGAGCGAGGCGACGAAGGCCACGGCCATGGCGTCCCAGACGACGTTGGCGTGCGGGCGGTCGGCGCTGCTGAGCGCCTGGGCGAGACCGCGTTTCAAGCCGAGCGTGGCGAGCAGCGCGGCGAGTTCGACGACCACGACTGCGATGGCGAACCGGCCGACGAGGTCAGGACCGTAGATGCGACCGGCGATGAACAGGAACGGGATGCGCGCGGCGAGGCGGAGGACGAAGCCGGCGATGTTGGTCCGGCCGCCCTTGGCGAGCGTGTCGATATCCTGCGTGGCCTCGGTCACGCGCTCAGGCCTCCGTCACCCCGGGCTTGTTCCGGGGTCCACGGTGCCGCGTACTTATGGGCCAGCGAGTACGCGGCACGGTGGATGCCGGAACAAGCCCGGCATGACGGGGGGGGCTGGCTCAATGCGCCGCGCCCCAGCTTAGGCCGGTGCCGATCTCGATACCGAGGGGCACATCGAGTGTGACCGCGGGTTGCGCGGCGTTGGCCATGACGCGTTCAATCACCGGCTTGGCAGCTTCGACCTCACCTTGCGGCAGTTCGAACACGAGTTCGTCGTGGACCTGAAGCAGCATGCGGACATTGGGCAGACCCGCTTCGAGCAACGCCGGCCCCATCCGCACCATCGCGCGCTTGATGATGTCGGCGCTCGTGCCCTGTATCGGCGCGTTGATCGCCGCGCGTTCGGCGCCTTGGCGTTCGTGCTGGATCTTCGAGCGGATGCGCGGGAAGTGCGTTTTGCGACCGAACAACGTGGTCGTGTAGCCGGTCGCGCGAACGCTTTCGGTTGTCTCGACGATGTAGTTGGAGATGCCGGGGAAGCGATCGAAATAGCGGTCGATCATCGCTTGCGCTTCGTCCGCCGACACGTCCAGACGCCCGGCGAGACCCCAGCGCGAGATGCCGTAGAGGATCGCGAAGTTGATCGTCTTCGCGCGGCCGCGGGTGTCGCGGTTGACCTCGCCGAACAGTTCCTGCGCGGTGAGGCTGTGGATGTCGTCGCCGTTCGCAAACGCCGCTTTCAGCGCCGGGACGTTGGCCATGTGCGCGGCCAGCCGCAGTTCGATCTGCGAGTAATCGGCGGCGAGGATGACGTTGCCGGGCTCGGCCACGAACGCGTCGCGGATCTGGCGGCCGATCTCGGTGCGGATCGGGATGTTCTGGAGGTTTGGGTCGGTCGACGACAGGCGGCCGGTCTGCGCGCCGGTCAGCGAGTAGGACGTGTGGACGCGGCCCGTCGCCGGGTTGATCTGCGCCTGCAACGCGTCGGTATAGGTCGATTTCAGCTTCGACAGCTGCCGCCAGTCGAGCACCTTCCGCGCGATCACGGCGCCGGGCGAATCCTTGTCCGCCGCGATCCGCTCGAGTTCGTTGACGTCGGTCGAATAGACGCCGGACTTGCCCTTTCGGCCGCCCTTGATGCCCATCTTCTCGAACAGCACGTCGCCTAGTTGCTTGGGGCTGCCGATCGTGAAGGGCGCGCCGGCGAGCGCGTGGATTTCGGTTTCGAGGCTCGCCATCTGGCCGGCGAACTCGGTCGAGAGCTTCGACAGTTTCGCGGCATCGACCTTGATCCCGTGCATCTCCATCTGCGCGATGACGGGGACGAGCGGGCGGTCGACCATCTCGTAGACGCGCGTCGAGCCCTCCGCGGGCAGGCGGCGCTTGAACCGGCGCCACAGGCGAAGCGTCACGTCGGCGTCCTCGGCGGCGTAGCGGGTCGCGGCCTTGAGATCGATTTCGTTGAAGGTGCGCTGCGTCTTGCCGGTGCCGACGACGTCCTTGAACGCGATGCAGCTGTGCGAGAGATGCGTGGCGGCGAGTTCGTCCATGCCGTGACCGTGCAGGCCGGCGTCGAGATCGAAGCTCATCACGATCGTGTCGTCGAATGGCGCGATGGTCACGCCGCCGGTGGGCGCGTAGGCGCGGCCGAGGACGATCATGTCGTATTTGAGATTGTGGCCGATCTTCAGGACGCTTGGATCCTCCAGCAACGGCTTCAGTTTCGCTAGCACGAGCGCGCGATCGAGCTGGACCGGGTTTTCCGCGAGCAAATCGGTGCCGCCATGTGCGATAGGTACGTAGCAGGCGAGGTTCGGATGCAGCGCCATGCTCACCCCGACCAGGTCCGCGCGCGTTGCGTCGATGCCCGTCGTTTCGGTATCGATCGCGATCCAGCCCTGGTGCTTGGCGACGGTGATCCAGCGATCGAGCGCGGCTTCGTCAACGACGGTTTCGTAATCGTCGTGCTTGCAGGGCTCGTCTTCGTCGAACTCGGCGGTGCTTGCCGGTTCGGCGACGGGGGCTTCGGCGACCGCGGAGAGCTTGGCGATCAGCGACTTGAAACCGTGATGTTCGAGGAACGCGAGCAGGGGGGCATCGGGGATGCCCTTGAGTTCGAGATCCTCGAGCGGCTCGGGCAGCGCGACGTCGCATTTGAGCGTGACGAGCACCTTCGACAGCCGCGCCATCTCGGCATGCTCGATCAGGTTGTCGCGGAGCTTGCCCTTCTTCATGCCGTCGGCGGCGGCGAGCACGGATTCGAGATCGCCGTGTTCTAGGATTAGCTTCGCGGCGGTCTTGGGGCCGACGCCGGGGACACCGGGGACGTTGTCGACGCTGTCGCCCATCAGCGCGAGAACGTCGCCGAGCTGCGCGGGCGAGACGCCGTGGAATTTCTCCGCGACATGCTCCGCGCCGAGCCGGCGGTTGTTCATCGTGTCGTACATGTCGAGGCCGGGCTCGATCAGCTGCATCAGGTCCTTGTCAGACGAGACGATCGTGACTTCCCAGCCCTGCGCTAGCGCGGCCTTCGAGTAGCAGGCGATGATGTCGTCGGCTTCGAGTCCCTCGGTCTCGATGCACGGCAGCGAGAAGGCGCGCGTGGCGTCGCGGATCATCGGGAACTGGGGGACGAGATCCTCGGGCGGCGGCGGACGCTGCGCCTTGTACTTGTCGTAGAGATCGTTGCGGAAGGTCTTCGACGACTTGTCGAGGATGACTGCCATGTGGGTCGGGCCGTCGGCTGCGTGGACCTCGTCTGCGAGCTTCCACAGCATCGTCGTATAGCCGTACACCGCACCGACCGGCTCGCCATGCTTGTTGGTGAGCGGCGGCAGCCGGTGATAGGCGCGGAAGATATAGCCGGAGCCGTCGACGAGATAGAGATGGGGCATCGCGCGCGGTCTAGCGGATGCGGGGGCTCGCACCAATGGGCGAAGCGTGGTTGTTGGGTATCAGGTGGGGAGAAAAGCAGTGGGGTGTTTTGGGGGCGGTCGTGTCCCCATAAGGAACCGCCACCCCGGCGGAGGCCGGGGCCCAGTTGAGGGACGGCGATAACGAAGCGGTGCGCGTCGTTACGACCACCTTTCCAACTGGGCCCCGGCCTTCGCCGGGGTGGTACAATGGTCAGGGCAGGCGCCTCCTTGTTCTCCCGCGAAGGCGGGAGCCCAGTCTGGGTCCCCGCCTTCGCGGGGAAACATGCTTCTTTGGTTCGAGGAAGGCGGAATAGGAGAGCGATTAACGCCTGCCCTTACTTCTTGATCAGCCCGATCTCGACCAGTCTCTCGTACAGATAATCATGCGCGGTGATCGGGTTCGGATAGCGGTTCGCGTTGTCCGGCGTGATCGTGCCCGGCAGCGTCTCGATCAGGAAGTCGGGCGCGGGGTGCAGGAAGAACGGCATCGAATAGCGTGAGTGGCCGCGACGCTCGGGGGGCGGGTTGACGACGCGGTGCGTGGTCGAGGGCAGCACGTTGTTGGTCAGCCGCTGGAGCATGTCGCCGACGTTGACGACCATCGCGCCCTCGGGCGGCTTGATCGACAGCCAGCGGCCGTTCGCGCGGTCGAGCAGTTCGAGGCCCGCTTCCTCGGCACCGAGCAACAGGGTGATGAGGTTGATGTCCTCATGCGCGCCGGCGCGGACGCCTTCCGCATCGGCGGGGATCGGCGGGTAATGGAGCAGACGAAGTATGCTGTTGCCGTCCTTCACCGCCGGGTCGAACCAGTCGGGCTTGAGCTTCAGGTGGCGTGCGATCGCCGACAGCAGCTTGTCGCCGGCGCGGTCGAATGCGGCGAACAGTTCCAGGAAGACCGGCTTGAAACCTTCGGGACGCGTCGGCCAGACGTTCGGCGCCATCGTGTCCGCGTAGCGATGCCCCGCGGGGAGTTCGCGACCGACGTGCCAGAATTCCTTGAGGTCGACGACCTTGGCGTCCTTGGCGATCTCGGTCTTGAACGGCGTGTAGCCGCGCGCGCCGCCGCCGCCGGGGATGTGATAGCCGCGCTTTTCGTCCTCGGGGAGGTCGAACAAGAGCTTCGTCTCGGCCCACGCGCGCTCGATCAGGTCGGCGGGGATGCCGTGATCGGCGACGATCGCGAAGCCGTATCGCTCGAACGATTCGCCGAACGCGGCGGCGAAACCGTCGGGGTCGGTATCCTGCATGGCGAGGCTGAGCGTCGGGACCTGGGCGGCGGGCGTATCGAGCATGAGGTGCGTGTCCGGTTTGGGGGATGCCCGATATAGGCGATCGGGGGTGGCGTGCCAAATGTCTGGGTTAGGGTGGGGCGAGATTTCAATCCTCCCCTTGGCGAGGGACGATCGTAGACTAGCCGCTGATGACGATCGTGCCGGTCGCCTTGTCCTTGCCGTCGGGCGCGAGTTCGAGGCGGAAGGGTTTGTTCTCGTCGGTGGTGCCGATCAGGTTCGCGCCCTCGGGATGGACCTGGTAGCCGACTTTCCCGAGCCGCTGTGCGAACCAGTCGCGGACGATAGTGGGTGTTGCCGGGCTGGCGAAGGCAACGCGCAACCCGCCCGCCTTGTCGTCGCCGACGATGTTCAGCGTCTTGATCGACGACCCCGGATACAGCCGCACGCCGTTGAGATCGAAATTGCTCGTGTCGATCTTGATCTTCGGCAGCTTCACCGAGCCCTGGAAGCCGGGGACGTCGATCTTCATCTCGCCGGTCTCGCCGTTGATCGCGCCGAGGACGTTGCCGCCATCGGCGTTGATCGAGACCGACGCGCCCTCGTTCGAGCGATCGCAGGCGGACAAAGCGAGCACGCTGGTAAGGCCGACCGTGGCGATAAAGAGCGGACGGATCATGGCTGTCTCCGAAGTGTGTTGTTCTGACAATACAGATAGGGGGCGGCGGCCCATCGCGCAATCATCAGCCCTGCGCTGGTTAGCGGGTTCCGCAAGACCGGCCGAGCGGGTAAAGGCGCACGCATCATGCAGACCCAGGATCCCCAATCCGACGCGCCAGCGATGCGCGGCGCGCCGATCGGTTTCGTCGAGTTCGTTGCGCTCGTCGCCTCGCTGATGTCGCTGACCGCGCTCGGCATCGACTCGATGCTGCCCGCGCTGCCGGCGATCGGCGACTCGCTCGGCGTCGCGACCGAGAACGGCCGGCAGTTCGTAGTGACCGCGTTCGTGATCGGTTTCGGCGTCGCGCAACTCGTCCACGGGCCGCTCGCGGATCGGTTCGGGCGGCGGACGGTGCTGCTCTGGTCGCTCGTCCTGTACATCATCGCCAACGTCGCCTGCGCGACCGCGGGGAGCTTCACGCTGCTGCTGGCGGCGCGCGCATTCGGCGGCGCAGTGATCGCCGCGGCGCGGGTCGCGACGATCGCTTTGGTTCGCGATTGCTATCACGGGCGGGCGATGGCGCGGGTGATGTCGATCGCGTTCATGGTGTTCATGATCGTCCCGATATTGGCGCCGACGTTCGGCTGGACGGTGCTGCAGTTCGGCGACTGGCGCGCGATCTTCTGGACGGTGGCGGTGCTGACGTTGGGCGTGCTGGTCTGGTTCTATTTGCGGATGCCCGAGACGCTGGCACCCGAGAACGTCCTGCCGATCACGCCGGCGCGCATTTTCAGCGACTGGCGGCAGACGTTGAGCGATCGCAATTCGCTCGGCTACACGCTCGCGTCGACCGCGTTGATGGGCGCGCTGTACGGCTATCTCAATTCGATCCAGCAGATCATGGCGGACGTGTTCCACAAGCCCACGCTGCTCGCGCTGATCTTCGCGACGACGTCGGTGACGATGGCGGCGTGCAACCTGCTCAACTCGCGGATCGTGATGCGGCTGGGGACGCGGTTGATCAGCCACGGCGCGCTATCGGTGCTGATCCTGGTGTCGCTGGTCCACCTGTTCGCGATCGAGATTGGGTTCGAGACCTTGGTGAGTTTCGCGGTCTTCCAGGCGCTCACGCTCGGCTGTTTCGGGCTGGCGACGTCGAACTTCTCGGCGATGGCGATGGAGAATATGGGGCGGATCGCCGGTACCGCTTCGAGCGTGCAGGGGTTCCTGAGCGTCACCGTAGGCGCGGTGTTCGGCGCGCTGATCGGGCAGGCGTTCGACGGCACGACAGTGCCGCTGGTCGGCGGGTTCCTGCTCGCAGGGTTGGCGGCGCTGGTCGCCATTCTCGTGACCGAACGCGGTCGCCTGTTCCGGCCGGCGTCGACGGCACCGGTCCGCGCTTGAAGGAACCACCGCGCACGTCCACCGTTCGCATCTGGTAGGCCCGCAACGTGCGGGCGTCCTGGAACGAGGGAGTGTGACCATGGGCGGACATCAGGTGCCGAGTGCCGGATCGGGCGACGACGGCTACGACGAAGAGGGCTATGACGAGAGTCAGCGCGCCGAGATCCTCGAAGCCACGCGCAACGGGCCGAGCGACGGCATCATCCTGACCGACCTCGAACCCGATCTGGGCGAAGACGACACCGACGACGAGTCGATCGACGAGACCAAGATGGACTCCGAAGAGGTCGGCGAGACGGATTCTTCCGTCACGATGGACGAAGCCGACATGGACGAGGACGACGTCCAGGACGAACTCGACGACGACACGATCGACGACGACGAAGACCTGAAGGACGCCGACGACGTCGCGCTGAAGCCCTGAACGAACTGCGGGCTGGCGGGCATGGGGAGAAGATCTCCGGTGCCGTCAGCCCGCGTTGGCGAGGACTTGCAGATCGTGCATGTCGAACCCCGAGCCGGTCGCATCTTGCGGGGCCGGCTCGCCCGCATCGGTTTTTGGCGCGGTGGCGTTCGGCGATGCCGCTTCGGGGGCTGGAGCAGGTGCGGTGTCGGCGACGTCATACGCCGTCCACAGGATCCCCGCCGACCAGAACACCGCCGCCCAGCGACTGCGGAAGAGACGCGCGAAACCCATTCGGATGGCGTATCCGCTGATCATTGCGACGATCTTGAGCGACACGGTTAACGACCACGCTACCGGGCCCAATCGCTGCATTTCTGCCACTATTGCCTTGAGTTCGCCACGATATGTTCATCGCGGGGACAGGAAGCGTTGCTGCATTGCAACACCTTTGGAAGGTTCCGGTCTCCGCGTTCTTTTTGTTGCAACAAAGCGGACGCCCGCCGGTTTCGACTTGCCTGGACCAAGCCGCACATCGTCGGACGGGGGCCACGTAATCAACGATAGAAGGTCTATTTCCATGCGTACGCTTTCCCTGGCTCTCGTCCTCGCTGCCACCGCTTTCGCAGCGCCTGCTTTCGCACAGGACATGGCAGCACCCGCGCCCGCGCCGACCGACAACAGCGCAGCCCCCGGCGAAGCAGCCGCGCCCGACGGCTCCAAGGCGTTCGGGATCGAGCCCTATGTCGGCATCATGGGCGGTTGGGAGCAGTTCGACAATGTCGGCAACCACGGCATCCCGCGCGCGCTGAACTCGGACGGCTCGGTCCGTAACAACTACCGCGCAGACGGCGCGCTGGTGCAGGGCGTCGTCGGCGTCAACGTGCCGCTCGGCCCGGTCTTTGTCGGTGTCGAAGGCAACGTCATCAAGGGCGTGGATGGCAACATCGATTGGGAATATGGCGCAGCAGGCCGCTTCGGCTTCCGCGCCGGCGACAGCGGCATCTTCTACGGCAAGGTCGGCTACCAGTGGGTCAATTTCGACCACTTCGCGCAGTTCTCGACCAATGGCGGCCGCACCAACCGTGACTACAACGCCGTGACCTACGGCATCGGCGCAGAAGTCGGTCCGCAGAGCATCGGCCTCAAGGGCATCACCGGCAACGCAGGCTTCCGCATCCGCGCCGAGGTCAACACCTTCGGCACGGCGCAGAGCTTCCGTCCGATGCTCGGCATCATCACGCACTTCTGAGCCTTGCGCCCGGCAACGGGCAAGGCCTGACGTGACGGCATGGGGGCGGGGAGTGGCAACACTCCCCGCCCTTCGTGTATCTGGCGTTTTCAACGGGTTGGGCGCTGGAAGTGCACGAAGTGCAGACGCTGGCGCGATACCGTGCATGTCCTGCACGCGGTGTCGATCGGTTGGGGGGCGATCCGGTTGGGGAGGATGCGGTGCCATGCGTCGATCTGCGCATGGGCGGGTGATGTAGGACAGCAAAACCTCGCCACGCAGAGGGGTGCGCCTACGCCCCTCGGTCTGTCAGCCGCTTTCGTGGCCGGCACGATGCGCTCGCCATGTTGAGTTCCGACGTCTCGCGGAGTGTCCGGCGCCCTTTCGGCGTCGTTGCTGCCGAAGATCGAGGCTAGACGGAGAGTTCGGCTGACCGGCGCGCTGTCGTCGCCGGCACCGTTCGCACACTGGACGCGGACCCTTGCGGAGCGGATGCACCTAGGGGGCAGGACGTCATTTCCGGATTGCGACCGCGCTTCGAGCCGAGTTGCACGCGTCGTTCCCCCCGTGAAGCCTGGTGGCAGGTTCGCGATACGCCTTCTTGCGTTGGAGACAGCGGCTTCCCGCCTTGGCGGGCGCTTTAGGCGGGCATGGCAAAGGGCGGACGGGATGCTCGCGAAGCCATGACGATCGATGTCGGATCGGTGTGGCGTGAGTGGTTTGCCGTGGGCGACGGGCAGTGCGCGATGTTCACGATGCGTTCGCCTCGTTTCCGACTCCGCTGGGCGCAATGCGACGGGGGTGAGGGTGACATCCTCGCGCGCGCGCGTACGCGCGACGGACGATGGAGTATGTGTTTGATTTCATGCGGTTGCTCAGTGGCGATCGTGCCGGTGCGACGCGCCGCGGTGGTTCGGGCCGCAGTGCCGCGCCGGGGGTGCTGCTGCAGCTCCGCCTGGTGTTCTACGGCGTGCTGCTCGGGCTGATGATGCCGGTGATCCGCCAGATCGACTGGGCGGCGCTGGTGCCGCCCGGATTGAAGATCGAATGGCCGACCGGGTTCGGCATCGCCTGGCCCGCCGGGCACCTGCGCGTGCCGGGTGGCTGGAGCAAGGCGGCGGACGCGGCCAAGGCGGAGGCGTCGGCCGCTGCGACCGCCGCTTCCGGCGCCGCGACCAATGCCGGGGCCGCCACCACTGCCACCGGAGCGCTCGCCACCGCGGCGGGAGTCGCCAGTGCGGCGTCGACGGTTGCGGCGGCGGCGTCCGCGCTGTCGGGCGGCAAGGCGGTTTCCGCGCGCTTCACGATCTGCGGCCACGCCAAGCGGATCGACTGCATGGTCGACGGCGACACGTTCTGGATGGCGGGCACCAAGATCCGCATCGCCGACATCGACACACCGGAGACCCACCCGCCGCGCTGCGCCCGCGAAGCGCGGCTGGGGCAGGCGGCGACGCTGAAGATGCAGGCGCTGCTCAACGCCGGCCCCTTCACGCTGACCCCGATCAAGCGCGACGTCGACCGCTACGGCCGCAAACTGCGGATCGTCGAGCGCGATGGGGTGTCGCTGGGCGCGGTCCTGGTCCGCCACGGACTCGCGCGGCGTTATGGCGGCGGCAAGCGGGCCGGGTGGTGCGCGGTCAGCCGGGTGTAAGAGTCAGCGGTATCTGGTCCGACCAGAGTTTGCCGGCCCACATGCTGCCGCCATCAAGCGAGAAGCATAATTGCCCTTGTCGATCGGTAACGTCGTCGAAGATCGCCACGTAGCTGGCCGGCGAAGAGGGGCGGGGCCGGCGTTGGACGCGACCATCGTCGCGAAGATAGCCTGCCCGCTGGGCCACGACCTCGCTCGCCAAGGTGTCGCCGCTGCGGCAGTCCGACAACTTTGCTCTGATGAACCCGGCACGCTTGCGCTTCAGTATCGCCTCGACCGGGGTCGGTGTCGAGAAGATGACCACGATCCGTGGCGGTGCGGTAGTGCGACGAGCGTTCTCTACTGTCAGTCCGGAAATGGGTCCCCAAGGGAACAGCAAAGCGATTGCTATCACCAGCCCCGCCGCCAGCAATGCCAGCGCTACAGCTACGATACGTGCGACACGCGCCATGCGACTAGACGCCATGGCCGCCGAGCAGCGACTTTCCGCTGATACCGTTCGAGGTGGAAGTTCGCATCATTTGCGAGAACGCACCATGGGTCGCATCCGCCGTCAAGGCATAGGTGGGAGCGCCCGGTTGGCCCGATGCGGGTGGGGGCGGGTATTTGCCGCCAAGGCTTGCGATCGTATCGTCGGTCGAGCGGTTCCCTTCGGACGGTTCCGCTCGAACGTTTAGCCAGGTGAGGCAGCGTCCGCTGATTGTTGTCCAAGCAGGTCGAAACCGGCCGACCGGATCGATGCTGATCAACGTGTTGACCGGGCGCCCACGCTGGATTGCGGAAAATGCGGTATCAGCGCCGTAGCTATGACCGATCACTGTGATGAAGCTGCCCTTTGCAGCGTTTTCCAGCGTAGAAACGATTCCGCTACCGGCAGTCCAGCTGAAATACGGACATTGATACGTCGGATTGCTCTTGCGGTATTGCTCCGCATAGCTTTCTACGATGTGACTGAACCAGTCGTCGCCGCCACCTCCGATGAAGATCTTGTAGACGTCTGGCATCGTTGCATTCTCCCACGGACGTGGTGCCGTCAGTGACTTCAGCGAGTCAAGCCTCGGCTGGGCGGTCGAGCGCGAAATACGCGGGATCGGCGATTGGCCGCGCCATGACCGTCGCGCGTACGATGAGATCGGCGGCAGACCGGAGCACTGAAGTTCTGTCCTAGTACAAGTTACAGCGAGTCATCGCCGACGACGGCGAGGCGGACGAGGCTAGTTATTCAGGTATGCACTGGTAACCGCTCGCCAGCGGCAATAGATGAACGCCGCGTCGCTAATTTTCCATGAGTTTGGAGTATAGGCGATATATGTCACCAAAAACTCTGACGGCGACGTCGGAAAATTATGAATTCATTACTACTTTTGTTCTTGGAATCCATAAGATGAAAGCGCTTGTGGCATTCTATTGCGCACGAACTTTATCAATTCGGAAAATGTGGAATCGGATGAGCAGCATTGCGCTATAAGCGACTTCCCAGCATCAGATGCCTGAATTTGAGTAAAAACCTCAACAATATGATCGCCGAGTATAGAGGGGGCATTAGTAGATAATATATTTCGGTTGAAGAGCGCCGCTGCTATTTCAAAATGAGCTAAAATCTGTCCCATATTATATTCATATAATTGCCGATCGCTGCTTAAACGGTCCCAATACCGATTGATCTCAACGAATATTCTAAATGCCAAATCAACATCTGATGCTGTCCGTTGTCTTTTGAATGTAGCAAGCCCTACCCATGCAGCGTATCCCGCCACACCGGCTGCCAAAAGCGAGGAGCTTGCCAAAATCCAATCGGTGGCGGAGGCCAAGTCTATTCCTTTTTACCCGACCCCGTAGTCGGAATGATAGTTGACGGTGGAGAAGTAGGAGAAGGAATTGTAGATGGTAGATGCCCTGTCGGCACAGATGCTCCTGGATCGCTCATTCCTGGCGACATGGGTAAATGAGCAGTCGGAATAGACTTCTCTAGGATATTGGGGATCGTGGTATTTGAATCCGACATTTTCGATACCTCATTCATTAAATTGCTGAGATGAGAGGTTGGGATTGAGTCGCCTGCAATGATCCTTGGCATCATATCATTCCGCCGCGACCGAGTCGCTGAACATGTCCCGAACTTCGCTCAGGTCCACGTTAGCAATCGGACCCTTCTTCGCGGTCTGGCGCTTGTCGAACGAGTCCCAGACGTCGTTCCACTGGCCCTTGGTCGCAGCCTTCGAATACTCCGTCGCGCGCTGTTCGAAGAAGTTGGCGTGCTCGACGCCGTTGAGCATCGGGGCGAGCCAGGGCAGCGGGTGCTCGTCGATCATGTAGATCGGCTTCAGGCCGAGCTGAGTCATGCGCCAGTCGGCGATGAAGCGGATGTACTTCTTGATCTCCTTGGGGGTCATGCCGTTGACCGGGCCCATCTCGAAGGCGAGATCGATGAAATTGTCTTCGAGACGGATCGTCGTCTGGCAGACGTCGGCGATGTCGTCCTTGACCGCCTTGGTCAGGCACTGGCGCTCCTGACAGAAGGTGTGGAACATCTTGATGATGCCCTCGCAGTGGAGGCTCTCGTCGCGGATCGACCAAGTGACGATCTGGCCCATGCCCTTCATCTTGTTGAAGCGCGGGAAGTTCATCAGCATCGCGAACGACGCGAACAGCTGGACGCCCTCGGTGAAGCCGCCGAACATGGCCAGCGTGCGCGCGATGTCCTCATCGTTGTCGACGGTGAACTGCTGCATGTAGTCATGCTTTTCCTTCATCTCGGCATATTCGAGGAAGGCGCCGTACTCGCTCTCGGGCATGCCGATGGTGTCGAGCAGATGGCTGTAGGCGGCGATGTGGACCGTCTCCATGTTGCTGAACGAGGTCAGCATCATCTTGATCTCGGTCGGCTTGAACACGCGGCCGTATTTCTCGTGGTAGCAATCCTGCACCTCGACATCGGCCTGCGTGAAGAAGCGGAAGATCTGCGTGAGCAGGTTGCGCTCGTGATCGCTGAGCTTCTGCGCCCAATCGCGGCAATCCTCGCCCAAGGGCACTTCCTCGGGGAGCCAGTGTAGCTGCTGCTGGCGCTTCCAGAACTCGAACGCCCAGGGGTATTCGAACGGCTTGTACTGCTTGGAGGCGTGAAGGAGGGACATGGGGTAAGCTCCGGTCAGACGATAAGATGAAAGCGTAGCGCGAGGTGCAACGTTCCGGTGAGGATGAGAGCGGTCGAGGCGGCGATGCGCACGGCATCCCGCTGTGACGGCGTGAAACGAGTCGGCTTGGTCAAGGCGTACAGCAGCGCGACGAGCGCTGCCAATGCGAGCGCATCGAGCACGGTATCCAGAGAAACCGTCATGTCTCTGTGCTCCACTGCCACATTGCGGCGGCGGACATTGCGAGGACGATCGCGCCCGAGGTGAGCATGATGCCGATCATGCGGAACGCGTAGGTCTGCGGTTCGGTGATGCTCGGGCTGCGCAACCGGAGCAGCATCGCGGTGCCGACGATTCCAAGCACGCCCGCGACCACGAACATGATAGCGCTGCCGTACGTCATGCGACCAACTCGCGCGGCGCGCGTTCAGCACCCGAACCCCGTATTGGGGCTTTCACCACAGGAGAACGATCATGGTCGATGCAACCCAGATCCAGGAACATGCCGAAGTCATCGGTGCGGACGGCGTCCATGTCGGCACCGTCGACAAGGTCGAAGGCAACCGCATCAAGCTGACCAAGAAGGACTCGGGCGCGCAGGTCGTCGGGGGCACGGGCAGCCATGAAGGGCATCATCACTTCATCTCGCTCGGGCTGGTCGCGGATATCGAGGACGGCAAAGTCCGGCTTTCCGCCAACGCCGACGTGGCGGTGACGTTCGAAGAAGAGGCCTGACGCGAACGCGGTGCGTGTCGAGCGCGCCGCATAGCCAGCCGGAACCCCGGTCCGCCTCGCGCGGGCCGGGGTTTTTCGCGTCAGGCGCTCCCCGGTCCGTGGTTCACGGGCCGGGGTCACGCTTGAACGCCGAGAGGCCTTACTGGCAGGCAAGGCACTCATCGTAATCCTTCGACTCGACGTCGATCTGGCGAAGGTCGATCGTGTTGTCCGCCTCGACGCCGCCGGCGAAGCCCGCGCGCTGGACCGACTTCGAGCGCAGGTAATAGAGCGACTTGATGCCGAGCTCCCATGCGCGGAAGTGGAGCATGAGCAGGTCCCACTTCTCTACATCCGCAGGGATGAAGAGATTCAGCGACTGCGCCTGGTCGATGTACGGCGTGCGATCGGCGGCGAGTTCGAGCAGCCAGCGCTGGTCGATCTCGAAGCTCGTCTTGTAGCAGTCCTTTTCCTCGACCGAGAGGAAGTCGAGATGCTGGACCGAGCCACCCTGTTCGAGGATGGAGTTCCAGACCGCGTCGCTGTTCTTCGACTTCTCGCTCAGCATCTTTTCAAGATACGGATTCTTGATCGAGAAGCTGCCCGACAGCGTCTTGTGCGTGTAGATGTTCGCCGGGATCGGCTCGATGCACGCCGACGTGCCGCCGCAGATGATCGAGATCGACGCGGTCGGGGCAATCGCCATCTTGCAGCTGAAGCGCTCCATCGCGCCGACGTCGGCGGCATCGGGGCAGGGGCCACGCTCGATCGCGAGCTGCATCGAGGCTTCGTTCGCCTGGCTGCTGATGTGCTTGAACATCCGCAGGTTCCACGACTTCGCCATCGCGCCCTCGAAGGGGATGCCGCGGGCCTGGAGGAAGCTGTGGAAGCCCATCACGCCGAGACCGACCGACCGCTCGCGGCCCGCGGAGTAGGCGGCGCGTTCCATGCCGGGTTCGTGGCGGTCGATGTAGTCCTGCAGGACGTTGTCGAGGAAGCGCATGACGTCCTCGATCAGGCCCTTCTCGTCCTTCCACTGATCCCATGTCTCGAGGTTCAGTGACGACAGGCAGCACACGGCCGTACGCTCGTTGCCGAGGTGATCCTTGCCGGTCGGCAGCGTGATCTCGGAGCACAAGTTCGAGGTCGAGACCTTGAGGCCGAGCTCGCGGTGATGCTTGGGCATCGCCTTGTTCACGTGATCGGCGAAGACGATGTACGGCTCGCCGGTCTGGAGGCGGGTCTCGACGAGCTTCTGGAACAGCGAGCGCGCGTCGACGGTGGCGCGGATCGCCTGGTCCTTCGGCGAGCGGAGATGCCATTCCTCACCATTGCGGACGGCTTCCATGAAGTCGTCGGTGATCAGCACGCCGTGGTGGAGGTTCAAAGCCTTGCGGTTGAAATCGCCCGAGGGTTTGCGGATTTCGAGGAATTCCTCGATCTCGGGATGCGAGACGTCGAGATAGACCGCCGCCGAACCGCGGCGCAACGAGCCCTGGCTGATCGCGAGTGTCAGCGAATCCATGACGCGGACGAACGGGATGATGCCGCTGGTCTTGCCGTTAAGGCCGACCGGCTCGCCGATGCCGCGAACGTTGCCCCAATAGGTGCCGATGCCGCCGCCGCGCGAGGCGAGCCAGACATTCTCGTTCCAGGTGTCGACGATGCCGCCGAGGCTGTCGGGGACCGAGTTGAGGTAGCACGAGATCGGCAGGCCACGGCCGGTGCCGCCGTTCGAGAGAACGGGGGTGGCGGGCATGAACCAGAGCTTCGAGATCGCGTCGTAGAGGCGCTGCGCGTGGCCGGCGTCGTCTGCGTACGCGGAGGCGACGCGGACGAACAGGTCCTGATAGCTCTCGCCCGGGAGCAGATAGCGATCCTTGAGCGTGTCCTTGCCGAATTCGGTGAGGAGCGCGTCGCGGCTGTGATCGACCTCGACCGGGTAGATCTGTGCGCGCACGGAGTGGCTGTCCTGCGCCTGGCGGGGGGCCTTCGGAGCCTCGGCTTCGATGGTGGGGGCTGCTTGGTCGATCGTGTCTGTGGTCATGTCGCTATCCCGGCTGCTGTCTCTGAAATCCATCGAAACCGCTCCTAGTGTTCTGTATTCGTTCGAATCGGCGTCATGTCGCCATGCTACCATCGGACGGCCCCTAACGGGAGAACAAAAAGTGACCATTGCGGCGGTGGAAGGCGCGCTTACGGTCATATCGCATATGGCTATGCGAGGGTTGTTCTACCAGCGATTGGGTCCGCCCCCGAACGCAACCCCAAGAGATTGTGCCAAAGCGCGAAGAGACGCAAGGGGGTGCGGGGGTGGTCCAGGGCTCGGTTCGTCGCGTTCGTCGCGGGGTTGGGCGAGCGGGATATTCGCGACGCGTGGACTTCTGCGGGGTTCGTGAAGCGCAAGGGGGCGAAGCGGGAACGAAAATTTATTTAGCGCGGAAAGATGGCAAATGTTGCTCGCGGAATCCGCACGACGCGATGGCGGTGCTCTAGGCGCCGACGAGGCGGTCGGCGAGTGCGGCGATGCTGGTGGCGGCATGATCCCAGTCCTGTGCCTGGTCCGCGTCCGGCGCGCGGCGGCCGCCATATTCCATAGGGCGATCGATATACGCGGTCATCAATCCGCAGGCGCGCGCTGCGGCGAGGTCGCTGTGATGCGCGGCGACGAGGCAGAGTTCACCGGGATCGAGGTCCAGCATGCGCGCGGTGGCGAGATAGGCGTCGGGCAGCGGTTTGTAGACCCGGCTGACCTCCGCGCCGAGGATTGCGTCCCAGGGAAGCGCCGCACGCCGCGCCATCTCGATCATCAGCGCGATGTTGCCGTTGCTGAGCGTGACGATCGGAAACCGCGTCCTGAGGCGGGTGAGGCCCTCGACCGAGTCCGGCCACGGATCGAGCCGGTGCCACGCATGTGTCAGATGCACCAGCGTCGCCTCGTCGATCGTTGTCGGATCGATCGCGTGCTCACGCAGCAGGTCCTCGAGCGCCTCGCGGTGGAGCGTATCGAGGATGACGAACGGACGTCGCCCGCTGCGCACCTCTTCTAGCGCGGGCTGATAGCGATGCCGCCAGCCGTCCGCGAAACGGTGCGGGTCGATATCGTATCGGCCGAGAGCGGCCAGAACGGGGCCCGCGTCGCGCGCGATCCCCGAGCGCCAGTCGACCACCGTGCCGAACACGTCGAAGGCCAAGGCTTTGATCGGCATGGGCAATCTCCTTCGGCACCTGTACCGTTCGACCCTGTATCCGTCATTCCCGCGCAGGCGGGAACCCATACGGACATGCCTCACGGTAAAATGCTGGCGCTACAGAATATGGGTCCCCGCCTCCGCGGGGATGACGATGGGTTACATATCCGACGGCGACCGGCGCCGTTTCCTTCAAGGCATATGATGGGGCACCCGCAGTCCGCCTTCGGGCCGCCCGGTTGCGCGGCTGGCTTACCCTGTCCGGCGCAGACGGAAGCCCTGCGTCTGGTTCAGTTTCGCCAGGTTGAACGCCTCGTGAAACTCGATCCCGGCCTTGCCGTTATGCGCCCAGCGGATCCGGGCGGGCACCATCTGGTCCTCGACCAGTTCGATCAGCATTTCGAGACCGTCGGGATCGCCATCGACCGCGATGCCGTCGATCATCGCGCCCGAGGTCGAGATATCGCGGATGCGGACGTCGCCGCGAACGCCGTCGATGAGGATGCCGGCCGAGCGCAGCATCTTGGTCCGCGGCGCGCGACTGACCTTGAAGCCGCTCGGGGTGGCGATCCCGTTTTCCGCGGCCAACTGGAGCAACGCGTCCTCGGCACTGACCGGGCGGCCATAGACATAGCCCTGGATGTGGCTGCAACCGAGGTCGCGGATCAGATCGATCTCGTCCTGGATCTCGACGCCTTCCGCCGTCGTCTCCATCCCGAGCGTGTCGGCGAGCGTGACGATCGCCTTGATGATCGCGGCGTTGCGGTTGCCAGGCTCGGCGGCGCCCTTCACGAACGACTGGTCGATCTTGATCTTGTCGAACGGAGCGTTGCGCAGGTAGCCGAGCGACGAATAGCCGGTGCCGAAATCGTCGAGCGCGAGCCGGACGCCGATCCCCTTCAGCGACTTGAACATCTGTTCGGACGAGCTGGTCTCGTCGAGGAAGACGCCCTCGGTGATCTCGAGTTCGAGCCGGTTGGCGGAAATCCCCGACCGGGCGAGCGCACTGGTGACGAGCGCGGGCAGTACCGGATTGGCGAACTGGATCGGCGACACGTTGACCGCGACGCGGATCGCGTCGGGCCAGCGTGCGGCTTCGATACAGGCGGTGCGCAGGACCCATTCGCCGATCGCCTCGATCAGCCCGCACTCCTCGGCGACCGGTATGAAATCGGCGGGGGAGACCAGGCCGCGGGTCGGATGGTTCCAGCGGATGAGTGCCTCGTAACCGACCACCCGGGTCGTCTTCGTGTTGACGACGGGCTGGTAACAGAGGTGGAACGCGCCCGTCGCGACGGCGGTGCGCAGATCGTCTTCGAGCAGTTTGCGCGTCTTGGCGCCCGCGAGCATGTCGTCCGAAAAGAAGCGGTGGACGCCGCGGCCGTCGGCCTTGGCGGCATACAATGCCAGATCGGCATTGCGGACGAGCGTTTCCGCATCGTTGCCATCGCCGGGTGCGATCGCGATGCCGATCGAGCATCCGATCGTGACGGCGGTGCCGGCTACCGAATAGGGCTGCGACAAGGACGCGATCAGGTCGCGCGCCAGCGCCGCCAACGTGTCGCGGTTGTCCATGCTGGGCAGCACGACCTCGAACTCGTCGCCGCCCAGACGCCCGACCAGACCAGCATCGCCGACCCCGCGTTGCAGGCGTTGCGCGACCAGCTTGAGCAGCGCGTCGCCGGCCTGATGACCGAGCGTATCGTTGACCGCCTTGAACCGATCGAGATCGATCAACAGCAGCGACGTGGCGCGGTACGGCCCTGCCAGCTGCGCCAGCGTCTTGTCGAGCGACAGCCGCATCCGCTGCCGATTGGCGAGCCCGGTCAAGCCGTCGAACAGCGCCAGCCGCGTGATCTCGGCTTCGGACCTGCGCTTTTCGGTCAGGTCGCTGCCCGAGCCGATGAACCCCTGGAAGCGGCCGAGCTCGTCGACCACCGGGCGTCCCGAAATCGACCACCATTGCTCGCCGTCGGAGGTCGCCGAACGGACCGAATAGTCGGAGAACGAGGTTCGCGATGCGATGTGGAAGGCCAGCGTGCGCTCGGTGCCGGGCGCATCGCTGTCCATCTTGAACAACCCGGTAAGCGGCTGGCCGATCGCGCCGCCGGCAAGACCCAGATCGTCGACCACCTTGGCCGACAGATAGGTGATCTTGCCCTGACGATCGGCTTCCCAGAACCAGCCGGTACCTTCGTCCTCGAACTCGGCGATCATCCGGACCGCGAGATCGCCCGCGCTGGCCTGTTCGGCGCGATCGAGTTCGCGATCATGGTCGACCTGTGCCAGCTTGCGGGTGACGACCGCGAGACCGACGAGGCCCAGCAACGCCGTGACGAGCGCAACGCCCGGCCCGGTCAGCGCCGTCACCGCGAGGACCGCGCCGACACCGAAGCCGAGGGTTGCCGCGCGAACCGCGTGGATGCTTACCGCGGAGACGAGGATCGTCCCGGCGACCGCGGTGAAACAGGCGATCTGGAGCGGGCCTGACGGCATCCGCATGGTGGTCCAGAGCAGCGACGCCAGCAGCGCCGACATCGCGACGACGCCGAGCGTGATCATCCGGTTGCGCCGGAACGGGCGCCATCGCCGCAGCGCCGGGACGCGCAGCACGCACAAGAGCGCGACCGACACGGTGGCGACGACCGCCACGTGGATCCCGACGAGCGAAGCGAACGCGGCCAACCCGGCGCTGGCCGGTGCGCAGACGCACATGGCGATCAGGATCGCGCCCGCGACGACCTGTGTGGCCAGCGTAAATGGCCATACCGCGGCGACCTGATCGATCTTGCGATCCTGCAATGCGGCGATCTGTTCGCGCGTCTCCTCCGCCAGACCGAACAGCGCGGTCGCAGGCGCCCGATCTCGGGCGCGGCGATCGGCAACGGGGAGGGGAGCATACATAGCCCCGGTATGGCGTGGATACCTTGCCGAGATGGTCTGCGATCTAGGTTAACGAACCATTCTCGATCAGCGCCGAACCACCGCCAACTGTGGGCCGATGTCAGGGCGATGGGATAGCTATCGCGGCTGCCGCGTTGAACAGGGGACTCCCAGCATCACGAGGTATCCCCATGACTACGGTTTCGACGATCGCGTCCGCACTCGGTCTCGGCAAGAAGAAGGTCCGTTATGCGATCGTCGGGCTCGGCGACATCTCGCAGGCGTCGATGATGCCCGGCGTCGCGCACACCGGCAATTCGGAGATTGCGGCGCTTGTCACCGACGATGCGGAGAAGGCGCGCGAGCTCGGCAAGACATACGGCGTCGAGGCGACCTATCGCTACGACCAGTTCGACGAGCTGCTCGCCTCGGGGCTGATCGATGCGGTCTATCTGGGGACGCCCAACTGGCGTCATGCCGAGTTCGCGATCCCTGCGCTGAAGGCGGGCATCCATGTTCTGTCGGAGAAGCCGCTCGAGATTTCGGTCGAGAAGGGCGAGGCGATCCGTGAGGCTGAGCGCGCGTCGTCGGCCAAGCTGATGACCGCGTACCGGCTGCATTTCGAGCCGTCGACGCTCGATGCGATCCGTCGCATCCGGGCCGGCGAACTGGGCGAGCTGATCGCGTTCACGTCATGCTTCACGCAGAAGGTCGATCCGGCCAACCACCGGGTGAAGAACGGCGTCATCGCCGGGCCGCTGTTCGACATGGGTCCGTATCCGATCAACGCCACGCGCTATCTGTTCGGCGCCGAGCCGAACGAAGTGGTCTCTGCGGTCGCCACGCGGCATCCCGACCTGGGGCTGGGCGATCTCGACGATACGTTCGCGGTGACGTTGCGCTTTCCCGGCGATCGGCTCGCGCAGTTCACCGTGTCCTATGCGGCCAACAACGTCGACAGCCTGACGATCTCGGGCACCAAGGGCAGCATCCACATGGACCCTGCCTACGGCTTCGGCGACGCGATGGAGCAGCGCGTGACGATCGGCGAGAAGAAGAGCCATGAGAGCTTCAAGCCGACCGACCAGTTCGGCGGCGAGATGCGCTATTTCTCCGACTGCATCCTCGAAGACCGCGATCCCGAGCCCGATGCGGAGGAGGGGCTTGCCGACCTGCGCGTGATCGAGGGTGTGCTGGAGGCGCTGAAGACGCGCGGGCCGGTGACGTTGCTGCCGTTCGTTCGGTCGCGGCGGATTTCGGGGGACCAAGAGCAGACCTTGTCGCCGATCAAGGAGCCCAAGCTCGTCAACGCCGCCAGCCCGACCGGCTGAGCGGCATGCTCGCCTTCCTCGATTTCGAAGCGTCGTCGCTGGGGAAGGCGAGCTATCCGATCGAGGTGGCGTGGGTGTTCGAGGATGGGTCGTCGGAGAGCCACCTGATCAAGCCTGCGACTGATTGGACCGACTGGGATCCGGCGGCGCAGGCTATCCACGGGATCGAACGGCGGGTTTTGGAGGAGACTGGCAAGGATCACGCTGTCGTGGCGGCGCGGATGGTCGAGGCGCTGGCGGGACATGACCTGCTGGCGAGCGCGCCGTCCTGGGATGGCAAATGGCTGAGTGCGCTGCTGCGGGCCGGCGGGCAGCCGCGGCGGGTGTTGCGGTTGCGCGATAGCGACGAGGCACAGCTGGAGGCGGCGCGGGCGTGTCTCGCGGCGGTCGGGCCGGCGGCGGTGCGGGAGGCTCTGGCGCGCGAGGTGGTCGGTGCGGTGTCGCAGCGGCGGAACGGGCGGGTGCCGGATCACCGGGCGCTGGCCGATGCGGTGGCGGAGCGTGAGCAGTGGTTGGAGGTGCAGGCTGAGGCTGCACGGCGGGCGGGATTATGGGTTTCCGCTACCATGGAATCCGCGCGTCCGGACTAAACTGTTTCCCCGCGAAGGCGGGGACCCAGACTGGGCTCCCGCCTTCGCGGGAGAACAAGGAGGGGGTTGCCACGATTATCAGGACCATTACGCCACCCCGGCGAAGGCCGGGGCCCAGTTGGGGGACGTTGCTAACGAAGCGCGGTCCGTCGTTACTGCGACCTTTCCAACTGGGCCCCGGCCTCCGCCGGGGAAGTGGCAATTGGTCGACGGCAACGAGGTCCGGCGTGCGCCGACACCTTTATGCGATACCCTAGCGTCAGTCCGTCTCCGCCCGCGGTGCGCCGCTCATCGTCACCGGTTGTGGTCCGTCGGCGGTGGCCTCCAGCGTCGAGTCACCGCCCAGCACCCGATACAGCGTCACGCGGTTGCTTGCGCCGACAAGTTGCGTCGCGACGAGGTTGCGCTGTGCGGTGTAGAGCGAGCGTTGCGCGTCGAGCGAGTTGAGGAAGGTGTCGATCCCGCCGCGATAGCGCGCGTCGGACAGGCGATAGGTGTCTAGCGCTGCTTCCGAGAAGTTCTGCTTTGCCTTCAGCTGGTCGGCGATCGTGCCCTGGCGGGCCAGCGCGTCGGCGGTTTCCTGGAACGCGGTCTGGATCGTCTTTTCGTAAGTCGCGAGTGCGGCGTCGCGTTGTGCCTTCGAATAGGCGACGCCGGCGATCCCGGCACTGGCGCGGAAGATCGGGTAGCTGACCGAGGGCGCAACCGAATAGTTGAACGCGCCGCCGCTGAACAGCGAGGTCAGCGACGTGCTGGCGAACCCCAGGATGCCGGTCAGCGAAATCTTCGGGAACAGTTCCGCACGCGCCGCGCCGATCTCTGCATTGGTGGCGCGGAGCTGGTATTCGGACTCGACGACATCGGGACGGCGTAGGAGGATGCTGCTGTCGAGCCCGGCCGGCAGCGTGGCGACGGTGGGGAGGGCCTGTTCGATCGACGTGGGCAGCAGGCTGGCGTCGACCGGCGCGCCGACGAGTAGTTGCAGCGCGTTGACGTCCTGCGCGAGCGCGGTGCGTTGCTGCGCGAGGTCGGACTGCGCGGTGAACAGGATCTGCTGCGCTTGGCGGAGATCGGTGCGCGGCGCGACGCCGCCGCGCAGCCGCGCGTTGGTCAGCGTGACGCTGCGCTGCGAACTCGTCACCGTGTCCTGCGCGATCTTGAGCAGGCTCTGGTCCGACGCGTAGGTCAGCCATGCATCGGCGATGTCGCCGACCAGCGTCAGGCGGGTCGCGCGCGCGGCGGCTTCGGTCGCGAAATAGCGATCGAGCGCGGCGCTGGTTAGCGAGCGGATTCGGCCGAACAGGTCGAGCTCGAACGCGGTGGTGCCAAGGTCGACCGAGAAGGCGCTGTTCGAGCTCGACGAGCTGACCACCGAGCCGGTGCCGGTTCCTGTCCCGCCCGTGCCGACGCCGCCCGTGCCTGTGCCGGTTCCAGTATTGCCGGTGCCCGTTCCGGTCCCGGTATTGCCACCCGTTCCCGTACCGCCCGTTCCGCTCGTGACGGTGTTGCGGGTACCTCTGCCGCCGCCCGAATAGGTGTAGCGGCCGCTGGCATCGACCTGCGGCAACAGGTCGGCGCGCTGGATGCGGTATTGCGCGCGGGTCGACGCGATGTTGGCGGCGGCGACGCGGAGATCGCGGTTGTTGGCGAGCGCCTGGACGATGATCTGCTGGAGCCGCGGGTCCTTGAAGACGTCGCGATAGGTGATCGCGGGCAGCGTCGCTTCGGATTGCCGCAGATACGCGTCGCCGACCGGGAGCGAGGGCGGCACGGGGAGTTCGGTCCGCGCGTATTTCGGCGCTAGCGAGCAGCCGGCGAGCGCGGTCGAAGCGGCAAGGATCAGGACTAGCGAGCGCATCATGCGGGCTCCGGCCGGTGAGGGCCCTGTGGTTCGGGTGGTCCGAGCGGTTCGTTGTGATCGCCATCAGGTCCATGGCGGTCATGGTCGTGGTCGTCATGGCCCTGGAAGCCGGTCGGCTTGCCACGCAGCTTGGCGATGCCGTCACGCGCGCCGCGGCGGACGAGAACGAAGAACAGCGGGATGTAGAAAATGGCCAGGATCGTTGCGGTCAGCATGCCGCCGACCACCGCGGTCCCGATCGCGATGCGGCTGTTTGCGCCGGCACCGGTCGACAGCGCCAACGGCAACACGCCGAGGATGAACGCGAACGAGGTCATCAGGATCGGGCGCAACCGGATCTTCGCCGCGGACAAGGCCGCCTCGATGACGCGCTTGCCCTTCTTCTCCTCCTGTTCGGCGAACTCGATCATCAGGATCGCGTTCTTCGCCGCCAGGCCCATCGTCGTGAGCAGGCCGATCTGGAGATAGACGTCGTTGATCAGCCCACGCAGCGTCACCGCGAGGATCGCGCCGACGAGGCCCAATGGGATTACCAGCAGCACCGCGATCGGGATCGACCAGCTCTCGTACAAAGCGGCGAGGCACAGGAACACGACCAGCAGCGACAGGCCGTAGAGGAACGGCGCTTGGCCCGAGGACAGGCGTTCCTGATACGACAGGCCGGACCAGGCGATCGAGGTCCCCGGAATCTGGCCGGCGAGCTGCGCGATCTTCTCCATCGCGTCGCCGGAACTGACGCCGGGCGCGCCCGACCCCTGGATCTCGTACGAGGCGATGCCGTTGAAGCGCGACATCGTCGTCGGTGCCTGACCCCAGCTGGTCTTCGCGAACGACGAGAACGGCGCCATCTGGCCGTTCGAACCGCGCACGAACCATTGGCTCAGGTCGGAGGGCTGCGCGCGGAACTGCGCGTCGCCCTGGACATAGACGCGCTTCACACGGCCGCGGTCGATGAAGTCGTTGACGTACTGGCCACCCCAGGCGGTCGACAGCGTCGAGTTCACGTTGGCCTGAGTCAGCCCGAGCGTCGACAGCTTCTGCTGGTTGGTGTCGACGTGCAGCGTCGCGACATCGGGCAGTTCGGTGAGGCGGATCGCGGTCAGCGACGAATCCGCACGGGCAAGCGCGAGCAGCTTGTCGCGCGCGGCATTGAACTCGGTCTGGCTGAGGCTGCCGGTGTTCTGCAACTCCATCGTGAAGCCGTTCGACGAGCCGAGCCCGCGCACCGCCGGCGGCACGAGCGAATAGACCTGTGCATCACGGAAGCCGGCGAATGCTTTCGACGCACGGCCGGTGATCGCGTCGGCGGTGTTTTCCTTGCCCTTGCGGTCGTCCCACGGTGCGAACGCGATAAAGCCCTGGCCCGTGTTCTGGCCGCTCGCGCCGCCACCGCCGCCGCCGCTGACGGTGAACATCGTGCGGACGTTCGCCTTCTCATTGGTGTAGTAATATTGCTCGATCTGCTTCTGCAGCGCGAAGGTGCGGCCTTGCGTGGCGCCCGCCGGAAGCTGGAACTGGACGATGCCCGAGCCTTGGTCCTCGGTCGGCAGGAAGCCCGTCGGCAGCCGCAGGAACAGCACCGCGAGTACCGCGACGACCACCGCATAAATGAGCAGGAACAGCCACTTGCGGTCGATCACCGACTGCACGGCGCTGGTGTATTTCTGCGTGCCCTTCTCGAACCCGCTGTTGAACTTGTCGCCCGCGCGCGTGAAGAAATGCGCCACCTTCGGGAATTTGCGTTCGCCCCAGCTTTTCTCGTGGTTGCCATCGGCGTCCTTCTGCTTCTGCTTGAGCAGCGTCGCGGTGAGGGCAGGCGAGAGGATCAGCGCGACCAGCACCGACAGCACCATCGCCGACACCATCGTCAGCGAGAACTGGCGGTAGATCACGCCGGTCGAGCCGCCGAAGAACGCCATTGGCAGGAACACCGCCGACAGCACCAGCGCGATCGCGACCAAGGCGACGGTGATCTCGTTCATCGACTCGATCGTCGCCTCCCGAGGCGTCATCTCGGGATTTTCCTCCATCAGGCGCTCGACGTTCTCGACCACGACGATCGCATCGTCGACCAGCAGGCCGATCGCGAGTACGAGCCCGAAGAGCGTCAGCGTGTTGATCGAGAACCCGGCAAGATAGAACACGCCGAACGTGCCGAGCAGCACGACCGGGACCGCGATCGTCGGGATCAGCGTCGCGCGCCAGCTCTGCAGGAACACGAACATGACGATGACGACGAGGATGACGGCCTCGATCAGCGTCTTCACGACCTCGTCGATCGACAGCTTGATGAAGTCGGTGGTGTCGTTGGCGTAGGCGAATTTCAGGCCGGGGGGGAAGCTCTTGGCGGACTTGGCGACGAAGGCCTTGACCAGCTCGGCGGTCTTGAGCGCGTCGGCGCCCGGCGCGAGCAGCACCGCGATGCCGGCGCCGGGATGCGCATTGACGCGGCTGCGCGCGTTGTAGTTCTCCGCGCCCAGTTCGATCCGGGCGACGTCGCGCAGCTTGACCACGGCGCTGTCGTTGGTGGTCTTCAGGATGATATTGGCGAACTGCTCGGGCGTCTGGAGGCGCGACTGCGCGGTGACGGTCGCGTTCAGCATCTGTGTGTCAGGTTGAGGTTGCCCGCCGAGCTCGCCGGCGGCGACTTCGGTGTTCTGCGCCTGGATCGCGGTCGTCACGTCGCTCGGGATCAGCTGATAGCTGGCGAGCTTGTTAGGGTTCAGCCAGATCCGCATCGCGTACTGCGCGCCGAACACGTTGCTGTCGCCGATCCCCGGAATACGGCCGAGCGGGTCCTGCAGGTTCGAGACGAGATAGTCCGAGACGTCTTGGTTGGTGAGCTTGTCGGTCTCGTCATAGACGCCGACGATCAGGAGGTTGTCCGGGTTCGATTTCCGCACCACGAGGCCCTGCTGCTGGACCTGTTGCGGCAAGCGGGAGAGCGTCTGCTGGACCTGGTTCTGGACCTGGACCTGCGCGATGTCGGGATCAGTGCCCTTCTCGAACGTCACGGTGATCGTCACCGAGCCACGCGACGACGAGGACGAGCTGAAATAGATCAGCCCGTCGATGCCGGTCAGCGATTGCTCGACGACCTGCGTGACGCTGTTCTGGATGGTCTGCGCGTTGGCACCCGGGAAGGTGGCGCGGACGGTCACCTGCGGCGGTGCGACGTCGGGGTACTGCGCGATCGGCAGGCTCATGATCGCGCCGATGCCGCCAAGCATCACGATGATCGCGAGCACCCAGGCGAAGATCGGGCGATCGATGAAGACACGGGATAACATAAGGGCTTAGCCGGCCTTTTTCTGGCTGGACTGGCCCCCTGAGGAGTCGTCCTTGGGCGCTTCGATCTTTTGCGCGGTGTTTTCCGGCACCGGCTTCACGCCCTGGTTCGGGGCGATCTTCGACAGGCCCTGCGTAATGATCCGATCGCCGGGGTTGAGCCCGCTGGTGACGACCCAGAACGCGCCCTGCGTGCGGTCCGCCTTGATCTTCTTCTGTACCGCCTTGTTGTTCGCATCGACGACGTAGACCGTCGCATTGCCCTTCGCATCGCGCGAAACGCCCGCCTGCGGCACGAGGAACGCGCGCTGATTGATCGCCTGTGCGAACTTGGCCTGGACGAACATGCCGGGCAGCAGCAGGCCCTGCGGATTGGGGAAGCGGGCGCGGAGCGTCACGGTGCCGGTCTCGGTGTTGACCAGCGCTTCGGCGAACTCGACGGTGCCGGTGGCGCCATATTCGCTGCCGTCCTCGAGCGTGAGGCGGACTTCGGCGCGGGTCGCGACGATGCCGTTCTGGCCGAGCGAGCGACGCAGCGCGAGCAGGTCTCCGGAGGATTGCTGGATGTCGACGAACATCGGATCGAGTCGCTGGATCTGCGCGAGCGGATCGGTCTGTGTTGCTGAGACCAATGCGCCGACGGTGAACAGCGAACGGCCGATGCGGCCGGTGATCGGGGCGGGGACGGTCGTGAACTTGAGGTTGATCTGCGCGGTTTCCAGCGCGGCGCGGGTCTGCGCGACCGAGGCGGTGGCCTGGCGAGAGGTGGCGACCGCGTTGGTGTAGTCCTGCTTGCTGATCGCCTCCATCTCGGCGAGCGGCTTGTAGCGCTGTGCGAGGATGGTCTGCGCTTGCTGGTTGGCGCGCGCGCTCTGGAGGTTGGCCTGCGCCTCGTTGGCGGCGGCACGATAGAGGCGGGGGTCGATCTCGTAGAGCGGCTGGCCCTTCTTGACGAGCGTACCCTCGGTGAAGAACCGCCGGCGGATGATGCCGGTGACCTGGGGGCGTACGTCCGAGCTTTCGAACGCGGTGGTGCGGCCGCTGAGTTCGGTGGTCATCGCGACGCTGGTCGGCTGGACGACGACATAGCCGACGGTCGGCGTGCCCTGGCCCGGCTGGCCGCCGCGGCCTGCCTTGCCCTGGGCCTTGTCGTCGCCGCCTGAGCAGGCCGCGAGCGCCAGTGCGGGCACCAGCAGGATGGCGCACCGCCGCGTGGAAAATCGTGTGGCTATCAAGTGTGGTATCCGCTCGCGATCGGTGGTGGCAGCTGTTGGTCGGCCTAAACCACGAGGATGTACCAGAAGTATGTCAGTTGAAAAGTGGAGGGTGGAAATAGGGAAGAAAGAGTAACCTGTTTGATTGGTTGGGAGTGTTTTTCGCGTTCGTTGCGCTTCGATGGAGAACAAGGAGGAGTGCGCTCCTGTAATCCCATGCATCACTCAGGATGAACATCGTACCACCCCGGCGGAGGCCGGGGCCCAGTTGGGTGACGGTGCTAACGGAGCGCGGTCCGTCGTTACTGCGACCTTTCCAACTGGGCCCCGGCCTTCGCCGGGGGGGTGCTTGTTGCTCGGGTCCTCCAAACTAAATCCTCTAATCCAAACTAAATCCTCTGGGATGTGTTCAGGCGTGGTTGCCGGAACGAGCCCGGCATGACGGAAGGGTGGGCCGATGGCTTCGATCGATGACGACAAGAAGGCGGCTGCCGTTGCGGCTGTGGCCGAGGTGCGGGACGGAATGCTCGTCGGGCTCGGGACGGGATCTACCGCGGCGTTCGCGATTCAGGCGCTTTCCGAACGAGTCTCCCAAGGCTTGCAGATCCGCGCCGTCGTCACCTCGGAAGCCTCCGGCAAACTCGCCCTCGAACTCGGCATCGAGATCCTCGACTTCGCCACCATCGCCCAGGTCGACCTCACGATCGACGGCGCGGACGAGATCGACTCGCGCTGCTTCGCCATCAAGGGCGCAGGCGGGGCGATGCTGCGCGAAAAGATCGTCGCCGCAGCCTCGGCACGGATGGTCGTGATCGCCGACGGCTCCAAACGCGTCGACCGGATCGGCGCCGCCAAGCTGCCGGTCGAGGTGCTACCGTTCGCCATCGCCTATGTAATGCGTGTGCTGACCGACATGGGAGCCGCCCCCACGATCCGCGACAACTACCGGACGGACCAAGGCAATCTCGTCATCGACTGCCACTTCGCCACCCTCGACGACCCCCTCGCGACCGCCGCCACGCTCGCCGCGATCCCCGGCATTCTCGGCCACGGGTTGTTCCTCGACGAGGTCGATGCCGCGTATATCGCAACGAATGGCGTCGTTACGCGACTGGAACGGATGGGTGCATCCGACTAAAGGCATCCTATGTTGGCAACCAGATCGGATGCGCGGCGTTCGGTCACCGTCTAGAGCGAGGCTTCTTCCATGACCGATACCGCAACCGCCCCCACCAAGGCGGACCCTATGCTGCACGAGGACGGCTCCCCCGAGCGTCTGGCGATCGATACCATCCGCACGCTGTCGATGGACGCGGTGCAGAAGGCCAATTCGGGCCATCCCGGCACGCCGATGGCGCTCGCGCCGGTCGGCTACACGCTCTGGTCGAAGTTCCTGCGCTATGATCCCAAGCACGCCGACTGGCCCAACCGCGACCGCTTCGTGCTGTCGGTAGGCCATGCGTCGATGCTGCTCTATTCGCTGATCCACCTCGCCAAGATCGAAGAGATCGACGCTGACGGTAACAAGACCGGCAAGGAGGCCGTCAGCCTCGCGGATATCGAGCAGTTCCGCCAGCTGTCGTCGAAGACGCCCGGCCACCCCGAATATCGCCACACCACCGGCGTCGAGACCACGACGGGTCCGCTCGGCCAGGGTTGCGGCAATTCGGTCGGCATGGCGATCGCCGAGCGCTGGCTCGCCGCGCGTTACAACAAGGACGGCTTCACGCTGTTTGACCATGACGTCTACACGATCTGTGGCGACGGTGACATGATGGAGGGCGTCTCGGCCGAGGCGGCGAGCCTCGCCGGCCACCTCAAGCTCAGCAATCTGTGCTGGATCTACGACAGCAACCACATCTCGATCGAGGGCGCGACCGATCTCGCGTTCGACGAGGATGTCGGCCTGCGCTTCGACGCCTATGGCTGGAACGTCATCCATATCGACGACGCGAACGACACCGCTGCGCTGAGCCGCGCGATCGAGACGTTCAAGGCGACCAACGACAAGCCGACCTTCATCGTCGTGCATTCGGTGATCGGCTACGGCAGCCCCAAGGCGGGCAGCGAAAAGGCGCACGGCGAGCCGCTGGGCGAAGAGAATATCCGCCTCACCAAGCAGGCGTATGGCTGGCCCGAGGACAAGTCGTTCTACGTGCCCGACGGCGTGATCGAGCATTTCAACGGCGCGATCGCCGAGCGTGGCGCCAAGCTGCGTGACGAGTGGGTCGCGCTGACCGACAAGTATCGCGGCGCCTATCCTGAGCTTTCCGCGGAACTCGATCTTCTGCTCAAGGACGAGCTGCCCGAAGGCTGGGATGCCGACATCCCGACCTTCGAGGCGGATGCCAAGGGCGTCGCCAGCCGTGACTCGGGCGGCAAGGTGCTCAACGCGATCGCGGCGAAGGTGCCGTGGCTGATCGGTGGTTCGGCCGATCTCGCGCCGTCGACCAAGACCGACATCAAGGGCCAGCCCTCGTTCGAGGCGGAGAATTACGCCGGCCGGAACTTCCACTTCGGCATCCGCGAACATGGCATGGGCGCGATCGTCAACGGGATGGCGCTGTCGCACCTGCGTTCGTACGGCTCCACGTTCCTCGTGTTCGCCGACTACATGCGCGCGCCGGTGCGCTTGTCGGCGATCATGGAGGTCGGCGCGATCTGGGTGTTCACGCACGACTCGATCGGTGTCGGCGAAGATGGTCCGACGCACCAGCCGATCGAGCATCTCGCCACGCTGCGTGCGATCCCCGGTCTCGACACGATCCGTCCGAGCGACGCGAACGAAGTCGTCGCCGCATGGAAGGCGGTTCTGAAGGACGCCAGCACGCCTGCCGCGCTGATCATGTCGCGCCAGGCCCTGCCGACGCTCGACCGGACCAAGTACGCAAGCGCCGATGGGCTCGAGAAGGGCGGCTATGTCCTCGCGGATAGCGACGGCACGCCCGACGTGATCCTGATCGCGACCGGCAGCGAAGTGTCCTTGGTCGTCGAGGCGCACGAGAAGCTGACCGCGGACGGCGTGAAGAGCCGGGTCGTGTCGATGCCGAGCTGGTATCGCTACGAACTGCAGGACGCCGCATACAAGGAAAGCGTGCTGCCGCGCGAAGTGCGGGCGCGCGTTGCGGTCGAGATGGCCGGGTCGATCGGTTGGGACCGCTATGTCGGGCTCGACGGCGCGACCGTGACGATGTCGACCTTCGGGGCTTCGGCACCGCTCGCCAAGCTGCAGGACAAGTTCGGGTTCACCGTCGACAATGTCGTCAAGGTCGCCCGCCAAGTGATGGAGACCAAGTGATGGGTGCGCTCAACGATCTCGAAGGCTTCGGCCAGGCGGTATGGCTCGATTTCGTCGATCGGAAGTTCCTGGAGGCCGGTGGCCTCCAGAAGCTGGTCGACGAGGATGGCCTGACCGGCGTCACGTCGAACCCGTCGATCTTCGAAAAGGCGATGGGTCACGGGGATGCGTACGACTCGACGCTAGCCGAGTACGACAAGCAGCATGCCGGCGCGGCGACGATCGACCGCTACGAGCATCTCGCGATCCAGGACATCAAGGCGGCGGCGGAGACGTTGAAGCCGGTCTACGACAAGCTCGACGCGAAGGACGGCTATGTCAGTCTGGAGGTGTCGCCGTACATTTCGGACGATACCGACGCGACGATCGCCGAGGCGAAGAAGCTGTGGGGGATGGTCGACCGGCCGAACCTGATGATCAAGATTCCGGGGACGCTCGCGGGCGGTCCGGCGATCTCGTCGACGATCGCGAGCGGCATCAACGTCAACGTCACGCTGCTGTTCGCGCTCGACGCGTATATTCGCGTTGCCGAGGCGTATGCCGCAGGGCTTGAGGAGCGCGTCAAGCAGGGGCAGCCGATCGACAGGATCGCCAGCGTCGCGAGCTTCTTCGTCAGCCGGATCGATTCGTCGATCGACAAGGAGATCGATGCGCGTCTGGAAAAGGGCGATGCCGAGGCCGAGGCGCTGAAGGCGGTCCGCGGCAAGGTCGCGATCGCCAACGCGAAGATGGCGTATCAATGGTATCTCGACTTCCTGAAGTCGGATCGCTGGCAGGCGCTCGCCGCCAAGGGTGCGCAGCCGCAGCGGCTGCTGTGGGCGTCCACCGGCGTGAAGGATCCGAGCTACCCGGATACGCTCTACATCGACACGCTGATCGGCAAGGACACGGTCAACACGATGCCGCCGAAGACCATGGACGCATTCCGCGACCATGGCACCGCGGCGGAGACGATCACGCAGGACGTCGAGGGCGCGAAGCACACGCTCGCCGAAGCCGAGCGTCTGGGTCTCGACTTGAATGGCGTGACTGGCAAGCTGGTCGAGGAGGGCGTCGCGTCGTTCGTGAAGGCGTTCGACGACCTGCTCGGCTCGATCGCCAAGAAGCAGCCCGCGACGGCGTAACGAACTGCTCCCTCTCCCCTTCGGGGAGAGGGCTGGGGTGAGGGGCTGCCACATGCGCCTCCGCCTGGAACTGCCCCTCACCCCGACCCTCTCCCCGGAGGGGAGAGGGAGAAGACAAGGATTTTTACCATGAAGATCGGACTGATCGGCCTCGGCCGGATGGGCGGCAATATCGCGCGCCGGTTGATGAAGAACGGCCACGAAGTCGTCGCGTTCGACCGCGATGCCGAAGCCGTCAAGAAGCTCGCTGCCGACGGCGCGATCGGGGCGGATTCGCTCGACGACATGCACGCCAAGCTCGACACGCCGGCGATCTGGTGGGTCATGGTCCCCGCAGGCGAGCCGACCGAGAGCACCGTCCAGGCGATCGCCGCGAAGTCGAATTCGGGCGACATCATCATCGACGGCGGCAACAGCTTCTACAAGGACGACGTCCGCCGCGCGAAGGAACTGGCCGAGAAGGGCATCCACTATGTCGACGTCGGCACGTCGGGCGGCGTGTGGGGTCTCGAGCGCGGCTATTGCATGATGATCGGCGGCGACAAGGAAACGGTCGACCTGCTCGATCCGATCTTCGAGACGCTGGCGCCGGGCATGGGGACGATCGTCCGCACGCCGGGCCGCATCGAGGGTCAGGCCGATCCGCGCGCGGAGAAGGGCTATATCCACGCAGGCCCCTCGGGCGCGGGGCACTTCGTCAAGATGGTCCATAACGGCATCGAATACGGCCTGATGCAGGCCTACGCCGAGGGCTTCGACATCCTCAAGGGCAAGTCGGGCGAGCATGTCGTCGAGGAGGAGCGCTTCGACATCAACCTGACCGACGTCGCCGAAGTCTGGCGCCGCGGCAGCGTGATCTCGTCGTGGCTGCTCGACCTGTCGGCGATCGCGCTGGCGAAGGACGGTACGCTCGAAGGCTTCAGCGGTAGCGTCGCGGACTCGGGCGAGGGCCAGTGGACGATCGACGCGGCGATGGAAGAGAAGGTGCCCGCCAACGTGCTGAGCGCGGCGCTGTATGCGCGCTATCGCAGCCGCGTGGACCACACGTTCGGCGACAAGCTGTTGTCGGCGATGCGCTATGGCTTCGGCGGTCATGTCGAGATGCCCCAGTGAGCGGTGGCATGAGCGGTATCAAACTGCTGGTCTCCGATGTCGACGGCACGCTCGTCGACAAGGAGAAGAAGGTTACGCCCGCGACCGTCGATGCGGTCAAGCGCCTGAAGGCGGCGGGTCTCGGCTTCACGATCATCAGCGCACGCCCGCGGTCGGGGATGATGCCGATCGCGGAATTGCTCGGCATCGACGAGCCGATGGGCGCGTTCAATGGCGGGATCGTGTTCAAGCGCGACGGCACCGTGATCGAGCATCACATGATCGACGTCGACGTCGTGCGCGGCGCGATGGAGATCATCGGTAACGCGCCGGTCGATACGTGGTTCTTCGCGGACGATGTCTGGTACGCCAGCACCGACCAAGGCGGGCATGTCGGGAGCGAGAAGAAGGCTTCCGCGCAGGACCCGGTGATCGTCTCCGACTTCACCGCTCTGCTCGCCAAGGCCGACAAGGTCACGTTCGTCAGCGACGACGAGGACCTGTTGCGCGACCTGCACGCAAAGGTCGCCGCCAAGTTCGATACTCAGGCGACGATCGTCCAGTCTCAGACCTATTATCTCGACATCACGCCGGTGGCCGGCAACAAGGGCAGCGGGATCGAGGAACTGGCGGACGCGTTCGGTATCTCGTTGACCGAGACCGCGGCGATCGGCGATCAGGCCAACGACATCGCGATGCTCAAGCGCGCCAAGCTGGCGATCGCGATGGGTAACGCGCCACAGAACGTCCGCGACGTCGCGCACGAGATTACCAGCGCGAACGATGCCGACGGCGTCGCGCACGCGATCGACACATTTATCCTGACTGGAGTTTCCGCATGAAAGAGTTGGTTGCCTTCGACCTCGATGGAACGCTGGCCGAGAGCAAGCAGCCCCTACAGGAGCCGATGGGCGAGGCGTTGGCGAACCTGCTCGACGTCGCGCATGTCGCCGTGATCTCGGGCGGCGACTGGCCGCAGTTCGAAAAGCAGGTCGCGTCGCGGCTGCCCGAGCGCGCGGATCGCACCAAGCTGTGGCTGATGCCGACGACGGGGACCAAGCTATACCGGTTCGATGGCGAATGGCGCGCGGTGTATGCCGAGCTGTTCGAGGACGACGAGAAGCAGAAGATCCTGAAGGCGTTCGACGAGTCTCTGGAAGCGACCGGTTTCGTGCCGGAGAAGACCTGGGGCGAGCGGATCGAGGATCGGGGCAGTCAGATCACGTTCTCGGCACTCGGCCAGGAAGCGCCGATCGACGCCAAGCACAGCTGGGATCCGGACTTCGCCAAGCGCAAGGTGATCCAGGCGGATTTGCAAAAGCGCCTGCCGGGGCTGTCGATCAACATGGGCGGCGCGACCTCGATCGACATCACGCGTGAGGGTGTCGACAAGGCGTATGGGCTGAAGAAGCTCAACGAGGCGAGCGGCATCGCGCTCGACAAGATGATGTTCATCGGCGACGCGATCTTCCCGGGCGGGAATGATTATCCGGCGGAGCAGCTTGGGCTGGACGTCGTGAAGGTGAAGAATGTCGACGGCACGCTGGCGGCGATCGCCGGGATCGTCGCGTGCCTGAAGTAAGGGCATGAGCGTCGCGTTTCGTCGCGAGAGTGACGAGGAGCATCTCGAACCGAAGTTCGAACAGCCGATCGCGCCGGGGCCTAATCTGGTCACGACGCGGGGGTTGCGGTTGCTTGGCGAGCGGGTGACCGAGATCGAGGCTGCGGTTGCGGCGGAGACCGACGAGGAGGCGCGCAAGCTGCTGCTGCGCGACCTGCGCTATTGGCACACGCGTCAGACGACCGCCGAACTTGCGCCTTTGCCGGAAGAGGATGAGGTCGGGATCGGTTCGCGCGTTCGGGTTCGGATGAACGGCGCGGAGCGGGTTATCGCGATCGTCGGTGGTGACGAGGCCGAGCCCGGCGAGGACCGGCTGGCGTTCTCGGCACCGTTGGCGCGCGCGCTGATGGGTGCGGCGGTCGGCGAGACGGTCGCGTTTGCGGACAAGCCGGACGCGATCGAGGTTCTGGCGATCGACAAGGATGACGGCTGATGGCTGAAGCGAAATTCGAGCGGCATCGTCAGGCGTGGACGCAGGACGAGATCCAGAAGCTGCACACGCTTGCGAAGAAGGGCATGGCGTTGAAGGCGATCGCGAAGGCGCTGACTCGGAGCGAGGAGTCGGTGAAGGTTCGGGCGAAGGAAGACTCGTTGAATATTGCGAAGCTGCGGTAGCTTGTGGATCCTTAGCCCTCTCCCATCCGGGGAGAGGGTTGGGTGAGGGGCTGTTCTTGGTGGCGCACTGCTTGGCTGCCCCTCACCCTGACCCTCTCCCCGGAGGGGAGAGGGAGCAGAAGGGCAGAGCGAGCAGAAGGGGCTGGCGTTATCGTGCTCTACCAGATCGTCGGAGGCTATCGCCCTTCCATATGACACCCTTCCGAAATGCCACCACCCCGGCGAAGGCCGGGGTCCAAGTGGAAAGGTCGGAGTAACTGCGCGCAACCTGCGTCATTGCCGTCCCCCAATTGGGCCCCGGCCTTCGCCGGGGTGTGTTATCTGGCGGATCGGCACGATAACACCGACAGCAGATCGCCACCTTTGTGGCACACCACGAACACGCTACAGCGGCCACCACTTGTTCTCCCGCGAAGGCGGGAGTCCAGTCTGGGTCCCCGCCTTCGCGGGGAAACATTCTTGACTAGCGGCTCTCCCAACCACGCCGCACGGAGCTACACTTGTCCGAATACGACGCGATCATCCTCGGGGCAGGCGCCGCCGGCCTCATGTGCGCCGCCGTCGCAGGCCAACGTGGGCGGAAGATTCTCCTTGTCGATCACGCCGACCAAGCCGGAAAGAAGATCCTCATCTCCGGCGGAGGACGGTGCAATTTCACCAACGTCCACACCGCCGCCGACCGCTACATCTCCGCCAACCCGCATTTCGCCAAGTCGGCGCTCGGCCGCTACACCGCACAGGACTTCCTCGCGCTCGTCGAATCCTACGGCATCGCGTGGCACGAGAAGACACTCGGACAACTCTTCTGCGACGGTTCGGCGAAGCAGATCGTCGAGATGCTGCTCGACGAATGCGACAAGGGTCGCGTCGATCTGTCGCTCGGTCGCGCGGTCACCGGAGTCGACCATGCAGACGGCCGCTACCGCGTGTCGCTAGACGGCCGCACCGTCACCGCGCCTGCACTCGTCATCGCAACCGGTGGCCCATCGATCCCGAAGATGGGTGCGACCGGGTTCGCCTATGATCTCGCGCGGCAGTTCGGGTTGAAGGTGGTTGAACCTCGCCCCGCACTCGTCCCATTGACGCTCGGCGGGGACGAGACGCTGTTCCGCGAACTGTCCGGAGTCGCTGCCGAGGTCGTCGCCACCGCGGGGAAGACCGCGTTTCGTGAGGCTGCTCTGTTCACGCATCGCGGCCTGTCCGGCCCCGCGATCCTGCAAGTCTCGTCCTATTGGCGCAACGGCCAGCCCGTCGGGATCGATTTCCTCCCCGATCGCGAGTCCGGCTGGCTGCCCGCCGCCAAGCGTACCACGCCGCGCACGACTCTGCGGAAACTGCTCGGCAGCACGCTTCCGGACCGACTCGCGGAGACTTTGAGCGAGCGATTGGGGATGACGAGCGAGATTTCCGCGCTCACCGACCGGAAACTCCAGGACGCCGAACGCGCGCTAAGTCATTGGCAATTCACGCCGAATGGCTCCGAAGGCTATGCCAAGGCCGAGGTCACCGCGGGTGGAATCAGCACCGCGGAACTGTCATCGCAAACAATGCAAGCCAAACGCGTACCAATGCTGTATGCAGTCGGCGAAGCGGTCGATGTCACAGGGTGGCTCGGCGGCTACAACTTCCAATGGGCATGGGCGAGCGGGTGGGCCGCGGGTCAAGTCCTGTAGGGACCACCACGCCAGTGCCTTGCCGTTGCGTAAGCCGGCCACCAATTAGGACGTACATGCCTTTTACAAATATTCCGTCGCTTCTTTCCGAGGCGCTCGAAGCGCGCGGCTATACCGCGCTCACCCCCGTCCAGGCTCACGTGATCGAGGACAATGCGATCGGTCGCGATCTCGTCGTGTCGGCGCAGACCGGCTCGGGCAAGACCGTCGCGTTCGGCTTGGCGATGGCCGGCGAACTGCTTGGTGAAGCGGGCGAGGACGGTGTCCAGCGCCTGCCCGCGCCGCACAAGCCGCTCGTGCTCTGCATCGCGCCGACTCGCGAGTTAGCGCTCCAGGTCAGCCGCGAGCTGATGTGGCTCTATGCCAAGGCCGGTGCGCGCATCTCGACCTGCGTCGGCGGGATGGACGCCTCGAAGGAGCGTCGCTCGCTCGCCCACGGTGCGCATATCGTCGTCGGCACGCCGGGCCGTCTGCGCGATCATCTCGAGCGTGGCGCGCTCGACCTGTCGGCCCTCAAGGTCGCGGTGCTCGACGAGGCCGACGAGATGCTCGACATGGGTTTCCGCGAAGATCTCGAGCAGATCCTCGATGCGTCGCCGGAATCGCGTCGCACGCTGCTGTTCTCGGCGACGATGCCGCGGCCGATCGTCGCGCTCGCCAAGCGCTATCAGAAGGATGCGCTGCGGATTTCGACCGTCGGCGAGGATCGTGGTCATGGCGATATCTCGTACCAGGCCGTCACGGTCTCGCCGTCCGAGATCGAGCATGCGGTGATCAACCTGCTGCGCTTCCACGAGGCGGAGACGGCGATGCTGTTCTGCGCGACTCGTGACAATGTGCGTCATCTGCACGCGAGCCTGGTCGAGCGTGGCTTTGCCGCCGTCGCGCTGTCGGGCGAGCATTCGCAGAACGAGCGTAACGCGGCGCTTCAGGCTCTGCGTGATCGTCGCGCGCGTGTCTGCGTCGCGACCGACGTTGCGGCGCGGGGCATCGATCTGCCGACGCTGAGCCTCGTCGTGCATGTCGAGCTGCCGCGCGATGCCGAGACGCTCCAGCATCGCTCAGGCCGTACCGGTCGTGCGGGCAAGAAGGGCACTGCCGTCCTTATCGTGCCGTTCCCGCGTCGCCGTCGCGTCGAGATGATGCTCCGTGGTGCGAAGATCAACGCGGAGTGGGTCAACGCCCCGACCGCCGAGGACATCCGCAAGAACGATCACGAGCGGCTGATCGGCATGCTGTTGCAGCCGGTCGAGGTCGAGGAGGAGGATCGCGCACTCGCCGTCCGCCTGATGGCCGAGAAGACGCCGGAGGATATCGCTGCGGCGCTGGTGCACATGCACCGCGCGACGATGCCGCAGGCCGAGGACCTGATCGACCAGAGCAAGCAGCCGACTCAGGACGAGCGTTCGCAGGGGCCGCGTGCGGGCTTCGAGGATACCGTCTGGTTCCGCATGGACATCGGTCGTCGCCAGAACGCCGATCCGCGCTGGATCCTGCCGCTGATCTGCCGTCGCGGGCACATCACCAAGTCCGAGATCGGTGCGATCCGCATCGGCCCGAACGAAACGGCGTTCGAGATTCCGCGGGCGGTTGCGTCGCGGTTCTCGGCGGCGATCCAGCGTACGGCGCAGGCTGGTGAGGAAGAGAGCGGCGTTGCCATCGAGGCGATGCAGGGTGCACCCGAGAGCGGCGCTCGGCATGATAGCGGTGGCGGTGGTCGCAGCAATGCGAGCGGTCCACGCTCGACGCTGCACCGTGCGGCCCCGCGTGGCGGGCCGGCTCCTGCGCGGAAGCCCCCGTACCGTGGTAACCGCGAGCGTAGCTAACGGCCTCGACGCGTCCTTCCCACTAGGGAAGGGCGCGTTGCCTTCAAGAACTCCGTCATCCTGACGAAAGTCAGGATCCAGAGTAACGAACGCCGCCCTGCTTGATCCTGGATCCTGACTTTCGTCAGGATGACGGAGTGGGTGGGGCGGTTCGGGATGTGTACGATGACGAACGTATCTTCCAGCGCGATCCGCATCCTCGTCGATGCCGACGCATGCCCCGTCAAAGACGAGATTTACAAGGTCGCGTGGCGCCACGACGTCCCCGTGACGATCGTCGCGAACAGCCATTTCCGCATCCCCGTCCACCCGCTGATCTCGCGCGTCGTGGTCAGCGAAGGATTCGACGCGGCGGACGACTGGATCGCCGAACAGGCCGATGCGAAGTCGGTCGTGATCACCGCCGACATCCTGCTCGCCGATCGCTGCGTGAAGGCCGGCGCAACCGTGCTGGCGAATACCGGCAAGCCCTTCACCACCAGCTCGATCGGTGGCGCCATCGCCACCCGCGCGATCATGGCCGACCTGCGCGCGGGCGGTGACATCATCGGCGGGCCGGCGCCGTTCTCCAAGACCGATCGCTCGGCGTTCTTGTCCGCGCTCGATGCCGCGCTCGTACGGCTGAAGCGGCGCTAGCCATACCGCTTCTATCGCTCGACTTATCGCAGCGGTTTGGGCAGGTATCCCAGCATGCAATCGCATCTTCTCGACCGTGACGAATTGCTGGCACGGCAGGCGTTTCAGCTGGCCCTGGTCGATCTGCTGCGCGGGCTCGACGGCCCCGACCTGATCATGGCGGCGGCGGCGGCGACGCTCGGGTCGCATCTGGGCGTGGCGCGGTGCGGCTATGGCGAAGTTGTGCCCGACGGCACGGCGATGCATATCGCGGGCGACTGGACGAGTGGTGCGCTGCACAGCCTGGCGGGCGAGACGCGTCTGCTGAGTGCGTTCGGTACGGGGCTGCTCGACGATCTGCGTGCGGGCAAGACGGTGATCGTCGACGACTGTCATACCGATCCGCGATCGAGCGATCCCGATTACGGCGCGGCGTGGACGAGCATTGGGGCGTGCGCGCTGATCGTGTTTCCGCTCGTGCGGCACGACGAACTGACCGCGATCCTGTACGTCCATGAACCCGCCCCGCGGATCTGGACGCCGGCCGATATCGCGCTGGTCGAGGATGTCGCGCTGCGGACGGCTGATGCGGTCGAGCGGAGTCGCGCCGATGTTGCGCTGAAGGCGAGCGAAGAACGCTTCCGTTCGCTGTTCAATTCGCTCGACGCCGGGTTCTGTTTGATCGAACTCGCGTTCGAGGGCGATCGCGCGGTCGACTACCGGTTCATCGAGACCAACGCGGCGTTCGAGCGCGAGACCGGACTCAGCGACGTCGTCGGCAAGTGGATGCGCGATCTCGTGCCCGATCTCGAGGAACGCTGGTACGCGATCTATGCGCGGGTCGCGACCACCGGCGAACCCGCCAGGTTCGAGGATCATGTCGAAGCGTTCGACGGACGTTGGTACGACGTCCACGCCTACCGCGTCGATGAGTCCGGGACCAACCGGGTCGCGGTGCTGTTCAATGATATCAGCGAGCGTCGTCGCAAGGATATCGCGCTCGCCGAAAGCCAGAACGAACTCGAGCTGGCGACCCGGGTCGCGCAGCTTGGCCGGTTCGACTATCGGCCGATTGCGGGCACGCTGACCTGGGACGACCGCTGCCGTGCGCTGTTCGGGATCTCGCCGGGCAAGCCGGTCGATTATGCGTCGTCCTTTCTCGCCAATCTCCATCCCGACGACCGGGTCGCGGCCAACGCCGCGGTCCTCGCGTCGCTCGATCCGCAGGGCACGCGCACATTCGAGGCCGAATACCGCACGATCGGGCAGGAGGACGGTTTGGAGCGTCATGTCTCCGCGCACGGTGCCGCATTCTTCGACGACGACACGCCGATCCGGTTGATCGGCACCGTGCAGGACGTCTCGCGCGATCGGCAGGCGCAGGCGGCGCTTCGCGAGACGAGCGAACGGCTGCGTCTCGCTGCGCGCGCGACCAACGACGCGATCTGGGACTGGGATCTGCGCCGCAATTACGTGTTGTGGAACGAGGCACTGACCACCGCCTATGGCCATGATCTTGCGACCGTCGACCCGACCGGCGACTGGTGGATCGACCACATCCATCCCGAGGATCGGGGGCGGATCGATAGCAGTATCCATGCGGTGATCGACGGTGGCGGCACCGAATGGACCGAGGAATACCGGTTTCTGCGCGCCGACGGCCACTATGCCGATGTGCTCGACCGCGGCTATCTGATCCGCGACGAAGCCGGCCAGCCGCTGCGGATGATCGGCGCGCTGCTCGACCAGTCCGCGCGCAAGGCCGTCGAGCGACAGCTGCGCGCGGTCAACGAGGGGCTCGAAGAGGCAGTAGTGGCGTCGAAGGCGGACCGCGACCGGCTGTGGGACCTGTCGACGGATATCATGCTGCGCGCGGAATATGACGGTACGATCGTCGCGGTGAACCCGGCCTGGACCGAGATGCTCGGCTGGGACATGGAGGAAATCATCGGGCGGCCGCTGTTCGCGCTGCTCCATCCCGAGGACGTGGACCATACCAGCGAGGGCGCGGCGGGGATCGCGCGCGGCCAGATCATCACGCGGATCGACAATCGCTATCGCTGCAAGGACGGGAGTTACCGCTGGATCAGTTGGGCCGCGCAGCCCGGCGACGGGATGATCAACGCGGTCGGCCGCGACATCACCGAGGAGAAGGAGAACGAAGCCCGGCTCGCGCGCGTCGAGGATGCGCTCCGCCAGGCGCAGAAGATGGAGGCGGTCGGCCAGCTCACCGGCGGGATCGCGCACGACTTCAACAACATGCTGACCGGGATCATCGGCGGGCTCGACATGGTCCGCCGCAATCTTCCCGAGGTCCGGCATGAGCGCGTCGATCGGTATATCGAGGCGGCGACGGTGTCGGCGAACCGTGCCGCCGGCCTGACGCAGCGCCTGCTCGCGTTCTCGCGGCGCCAGTCGCTCGATGTGAAGGCGGTCGGTGTCGGCGAGCTGGTCGACGGGATGGAGGATCTGCTGCGGCGGACGCTCGGCGAGAATGCCGGGTTGGAGGTGCGGCGCACGCCGGGAATCTGGCCGGCGCATACCGACGCGAACCAGCTCGAAAGCGCGCTGCTCAACCTGGCGATCAACGCGCGCGACGCGATGCCCGAGGGCGGGTTGCTGACGATCGAGACCGAGAACGCGCATCTCGACGCACATTATACCGAGGCGATCGAAGACCTCGAGCCGGGCGATTTCGTCGTGATCGGCGTGTCGGACACCGGCACGGGCATGAGCGCATCGGTGATCGCCAAGGCGTTCGATCCGTTCTTCACGACCAAGCCGATCGGGCAGGGCACCGGGCTCGGCCTGTCGATGATCTACGGTTTCGCGCGGCAATCCGGCGGGCATGTGCGGATCTATTCGGAGGAAGGGCAGGGCACGACCGTCAAGCTGTACCTGCCGCGGTTCCGCGGCACGGTGGAGGCGCCGGTCGAGATCGCCGATGCCGAGCTGCCGCGTGCCGACGGCGAGCAGGTGCTGCTGGTCGAGGACGATCCGGCGGTGCGGATGCTCATCGTCGATGTGTTGCAGGGACTGGGCTACGGCGTGCTCGAGGCCGCGGACGGGCGGGCGGCGGTGCCGTTCCTGGAAAGCGAGCAGCGGATCGACCTGCTCGTCAGCGATGTCGGCCTACCGGGAATCAACGGACGGCAGGTCGCCGAGATCGCACGCGTGCATCGCCCGGGGCTCAAGGTGCTGTTCGTGACGGGCTATGCGGAGAAGGCGGCGGTGCGCGGCGATTTCCTCGGCGAGGGGATGGACATGATCACCAAGCCGTTTGCGCTGGATGTGCTGGCCAACCGGATACGGGCGATGATCGGGCGGTAGTCGGAACGGGTTGATCCGATGTGTCGGCGTACGACCATACCTCCCCGGCGAAGGCCGGGGTCCAGTTGGGAGGCGATGCTAACGGAGGCCAGCCCGTCGTCATTGCCACCTTTCCACCTGGACCCCGGCCTCCGCCGGGGAGGCGCTTTGGGAACAGCGGCGAGGCTATTTGGGCGCATTGGAGATTGGCTTTGGGCGGGTAGAAGTGGCCCGAAACCGACTTTACCGGTTGCCATCCCGCCCTCCCGATCGGCATAGGCGCGCGTTCATTGAAGGATGACGCGATGCAGATGGACGCTGGCGGCCCCGCCCTGGGGCTGGACTTCGGCACGACCAACAGCGTCGTGGCGCTTGGGACGGAGGGGGGCACACCGGAGCTGGTGACCTTCGCCGCCCCTGCCGAGACCAGCCCGGTGTTCCGCTCGGCGTTGTGCTTCTGGCAGGACGACAGCGGCAAGGGGCTTGCGTCGGATGCGGGGCCGTGGGCGATCGCCGAATATATGGAGTATCCGCTCGACAGCCGGTTCATCCAGTCGTTCAAGTCGGTCGCGGCGATGAAGACGTTCGAGCAGGCTTCGGTGTTCGACAAGCGCTATCGCTTCGAGGAAATGGGCCAGCTGTTCCTCGAAAAGCTCATTTCCCATGCAGGCGGCAAGCTCGACACGCGGCCGCACCGGATCGTGGTGGGGCGGCCGGTCGAATATGCCGGCGCGCGGCCCGACGAGGCGCTGGCGCGGACGCGGTACGACGCGATGTTCAAGGGCTTCGGGGCGGAGATCCACTACGTCTACGAACCGCTCGGTGCGGCGTACAGCTACGCGACCCGGCTGACCGAGCCGGCGACGATCCTCGTGGCGGATTTCGGTGGCGGTACGAGCGACTTTTCGGTCGTGCGCGTTGCCGAGCCGGGCGCGGCGCGGCGGTGTACGCCATTAGGTCATGCAGGCGTGGGGATCGCGGGCGACCGGTTCGATTACCGGATCCTCGACCGGCTGGTGCTGCCGATGCTCGGCAAGGGCGGCGCGTACAAGTCGTTCGGCAAGGAACTGGAAATTCCGCGCGCGTATTTCGCCGATTTCGCGGACTGGTCGCGCCTTGCGCTGATGCGCAACCGCAAGACGATGACCGAGCTGGAGCGGTTGCAGAAGACGGCGGTCGATCCGGACGCGATCGGGCGGATGATCGCGGTGATCGAGAACGAACTCGGCTATCCTCTGTACGATGCGGTCGGGTCACTCAAGCGGGCGCTGTCGAGCGGCGAGGATGCGCATTTCCACTTTGCGGGCGCGGGGCTGGAGATCGAAGCGGACGTGACGCGGGCGCAGTTCGAAGGCTGGATCGCCGACGACGTGGTGCGGATCGAGGCCGCGGTCGATCGGGCCTTGGAGGTCGCCAATGTCGGTGGCGGCGAGATCGACCGGGTGTTTCTGACCGGCGGATCATCGCTGATCCCGCGCATCCGGCAAATCTTCGTCGAGCGGTTCGGCGAGGCGGCGATCATGAGCGGTGGTGAACTGACGTCGATCGCACACGGTCTCGCGCTGATCGGCGAGCAGGACGATATCGCGGCTTGGTCGACATGATCCCTCGCGTGCTTCTCGGGACGGCGCAGGTGCCGGGCGGGGGTGAGCTTCGCTTGCTCCAGCGTGGTGCCGAGTTCTCGATCATGCTCGGTGCGAACGAGTTGATGAACAGTCGGCTTAGCGGGTCGGAAGAGGCGCTGGCGGAGCAGGCGTGCGACCGGATCGGTGTGCGGCCGGGCGTGCGGATGCTGATTGGTGGGCTCGGGATGGGGTTTACCCTTCGCGCGGCGCTGGCTCGGCTTGGGCCTGACGCGGAGGTAGTTGTGGCGGAGATCGTGCCGGCGGTGATCGAATGGGCGCGCGGGCCTATGGCGGCGCTGCACGGGGACAGCCTGACCGATCCGCGGACGCGCATTTTCGAGGGCGATGTCGCCGCGGCGATCGCGGAGGGTGATTGGGACGCGATCCTGCTTGATGTCGATAACGGTCCGGACGGGATTTCGCGGCCGGGTAACGATCGACTTTACGGAGCGCGCGGATTGTCTCTGGCGCGAGCGGCTTTGCGGCCGGGCGGTGTGCTTGCCGTGTGGTCGTCCGCGCCGAGCAAGCCGTTCGCTACCCGGCTTGCCGAAGCGGGTTTCGCGGTCGACGAAATGATTGCGCGGGCGACGCGGAAGGGCGGCGCGCGGCACACGATCTGGTTCGCCACCAGGGCATGATCTGGCGCTGGGCCGTCTTGATCGCGCTGTCGGCGGTGATTGCCGGGGTGCTGGAGGTTGTTGGGCTGCCTGCGGGGTTGCTGCTGGGGCCGATGGTAGCCGCGGTCGTGCTGGCGGTGCGGGGGTGGTCGCTGAGCGTGCCGACGTCTGCGTTTCGCGGCGCTCAGGCCGCGGTCGGGACGCTGATCGCGGGGTCGATCACCACGGGGATCGTCGCGACGGTGGCGGATCACTGGCCGGTTTTCCTGATGGTCAATTTCGTCACCCTCGCCGCTAGCAGTGTGCTCGGCTATCTGCTGAGCCGGTGGCAGGTGTTGCCGGGGACCGTCGCGGTGTGGGGATCGACGCCGGGTGCGGCGAGCGCGATGGTGTTGATGGCGCAGGCCTACGGCGCGGACTCGCGGCTGGTCGCGGTGATGACCTACACGCGGGTGGTGAGCGTGGCGGTGGTCGCGTCGGTGCTGGCGGCGGTGATGGTCGGCGGCGGGAGCGGGCATCATGTTGCGGGCACGTGGTTTGCGTCGGTTGATCCGGTCGCCGTGCTGCGGACGATCGCGATTGCCGGTGTCGGTGCGAGTGTTGGCGTCGTGCTGAAGCTTCCCGCCGGTGCGCTGCTCGGGTCGCTCGTGGCGGGGGCGGCGCTCAATGTCACTGGTGTCGCGCAGCCAGTGTTGCCGCAGTGGCTGCTCGCGATCAGCTATGCAGTGGTCGGGTGGCGGATCGGGTTGTCGTTCACGCGCGATACGCTGCGGGTGGCGGGGAAGGCGATGCCGCGGATCCTGTTGTCGGTGGCGCTGCTGATCGCGTTCTGTGGCGGGATCGCGGCGGCGTTGACGCGGTGGTGGGGGATCGATCCGGTTACCGCGTATCTGGCGACTAGTCCGGGCGGGATGGATTCGGTCGCGATCATCGCTGCGTCTAGCCCGGTAGATGTGCCGTTCGTGATGGCGCTTCAGGTGCTGCGGTTTCTGGGCGTGTTGCTGATCGGGCCACCGCTCGCGAAGTTCGTGGCGACGCGGCAGGGCGGTGTGCCGCCGCCGGTTATTCCGACTTAGCGGCGGGCCTCACATACCGCCGTCATCCTGACGAAAGTCAGGACCCAGGGTTACAGGGGACAGCGGTCGTGGCTCTGGGTCCTGACTTTCGTCAGGATGACGGGGGAGATTTGGTCGGGCGGTAGGCCTCGACGTCGATGTCGTGGCGCTTGAGCTTGTCGTAGAATGTCTTTCGCGGGATGCCGAGCGCTGCCAGCGCAGACCGCACGTCGCCACTCACCTGTTGCAGCACGGCGCGGATCGTCGCTTCCTCGAACTTGTCGACGCGGGCGGGGAGGGGGATGTCGCTGTCTTCGTCGACCGCCTCTTCCGCCTCGACTCGGAGCACGAGACGCTTGGCGAGGTTGTCGAGTTCGCGGACGTTGCCGGGCCAGTCGTGCTGGCCGAGATACGCGAGCGTCGCGGTGTCGATCGTCGGGACCTCGCGGCCGAACCGTTCTGCTGCCTGGTGGAGCAAATGGCCGAACAGCAGCGGAATGTCGTCGCGGCGTTCTCTGAGCGGCGGGATGCGCAGGCGGACCGCATCGAGGCGGAACAGGAGGTCGGCGCGGAAGCGGCCTTCTTCTACCGCCTGTTCGAGGCCGGGTTTGGCGGCGGCGATCACGCGCAGGTCGAGCGCCCGTGGCAGGTCGCCACCGACCGGCATTACCTCGCGCTCTTCCAGCACACGGAGCAGTTTTGCCTGAAACGCCGGCAGCGTGCTCTCGATCTCGTCGAGGAACAGCGTGCCGCGGTTCGAGGCCTCGATCCGGCCGGTGCGGGGCAGGCGGGAGTCGCCGTCGTGGCCGAACAGCTCGATCTCCGCGACCGCCTCGGGTAGCGCGGCGCAGTTGACCGCGACGAACGGGCGCGAGCGGCGGTTGCTCCAGCGGTGGAGCAGGACCGCGACGAGTTCCTTGCCGGTGCCGGTCTCGCCTTCGACCAGCACGTCGATGTCGGCCTGCGCGATCTGGCGCATCGTCTCGCGGAGGCGGACCATCACCGGGGTCTCGCCGATCAGGGGTTCGGCACCGATCGTTTCCTCCGCGGCGGCGCGGAGACGGCGGTTGTCGAGCACGAGGCGGCGCATTTCGAGCGCACGCCTGGCACCCGCAATCAAATGGTCCGTCGCGAAGGGTTTCGGGATGAAGTCGAACGCGCCGTTCTTGAGCGCGGCGACCGCCATCGCGACATCGCCGTGGCCGGTCATCAGCAGCACCGGGATCTCGTGGTCGATCGCGGCGATCCGGCGGAAGAGTTCGAGCCCGTCCATCTTCGGCATGCGGATGTCGGACACCACCGCGCCGTCGAACCCGGCGGTCACGCGGGCAAGAGCGACGGTCGGATCGCGCTCGGCGATCACGGCGATCCCGGCGAGTTCGAACGATTGCTCGAGCGCACCGCGCAACACGTCGTCGTCGTCGACGAGCAGAACGGCCTGCTCGCTCATGCCTTCACCAGGATCATACGAAAGATGGCGCCTTCTGGAGCGGGGACGAGGTCGAGCGTGCCGCCGAACTCGGTCATGATGTCGCGCGCGATGCCGAGGCCGAGGCCGAGGCCGTCCTTCTTGCTCGTCGCGAACGGGGTGAAGAGGTGGTCGGCAATATCGGCTTCGATGCCGGGACCGTTGTCGGCGACGGTCAGCACGACATCGCGGCCTTTCCGACCGACCGTGACGCTTACGCGGGCATCGCGGCGGTCGGCGACCGCGTCGAGCGCGTTCTGGAGGAGGTTGACCAGCACCTGCTCTAGGCGGACGCGGCCGGCGATCACGGTCAGTCGCGCCTCGGGACCGTTCGGCAGGTCGAGCGTCACGCCCTTCGCGCGGAAGCGGTCGCCGATCAGCAGGCGGACGCCGTCGATGGCCTCGTCCAGCGCGACGGGGCCGATCGATCCTGCGCCGCGCCGGGCATAGCGCCTAAGCCCGGCGGTGATCGTGCCGATCCGGCTGGTGAGGTCGACGATCGACTGGAGGTTGGTCGCCGCGCGTGCCGGTTCGCCGCGGTCGAGGAAGGCGGCGGCGTTGTCGGCGAAGGTGCGGATCGCGGCGACGGGCTGGTTGATCTCGTGCGCGACGCTGGCGGTGATCGTGCCGATCGAGCCGACGCGGTTGGCGTGCGCCAGCTCTTCGCGTGCCTGACGGAACCGCTGATCGGAGGCCTCGCGCTGCTCGACCTCGATCTGGAGGCGGTCGGCGGTGGCGCGGAGCTCGGCGGTGCGGCGGGCGACCTCCGCTTCCAGTTCCGCGCGCGCGCCGACGTTGCGCTTGCGCCGCTCGTAGAGCCACCATGCGCCGAGTATCGCGGCGATCGTCAGCATCGCGGCGATCGCGGTTGCCCAGCGCGTGCGTGCCGCGGCTGTGCGCAGGGCGGCGTCGAGCGGCTCCATATGCACCAGCCGCCAGCCCGAGATCGGTACCGGCAGCGATACCGTGATCGCCGGCGATCTGTCGGGTAGCCGTGAAACCCCGTCGGCAAGCGTCAGTGGGGCGGGGGCCAGGGGCGACGTCCCGAACTGACGCGTCTCGACCAGCTCGGCGCGACGCGAAGGCGAGAGCGGGCGGGTGGTTCGAAATTCGAGCTTCGGATCGCTGGAGATCAGGATGACGCCGTCGGGATCGGTGACGAAGGTCGCCATCCGGTCCTGGACCCACGCGCGCGCGATCTTCTCGAACTCGACCTTGACCACGACCACGCCGAGCGGTCGACCGGCGCGGTCGATCCGTCGCGATAGGTACAGGCCAGGCCGCCCGCTGACGCTGCCGAGCGCGAAGAACTCGGTTGCGCCTGACGCCATCGCCTTGGTGAAATAGTCGCGGAAGCGGTAGTCGTGGCCGAGGAAGCTGTCCGGGCGGCCGGCGTTCGAAGCGGCGATCGTCATGCCCTGCGTATCGAGTGCGTAGATCACGGGGGCGCCGGTGCGCTCGGCCAGCAGCGCGAGCTTGGTGTTGAGCGCCGGGTCGACCTTGCCCGACGCGAGTGCCGCGCGGACGTCGGGGTATTCGCCGAGCATGATCGGCAACAGGCGATAGGTCTGCAACTCGGCTTCGAGCAGGCGAAGGTTGCTCCGCGTCTGCTGGACCGCGCGCATCCGCACGCCCGCGCGCGCGTCTTCGGCGGCGCGCTGGCCGTAGATCGAGGCGACTCCCGCGACGATCACACCAAGCGCCGCGAACGCCATCAGCACCGTCAACGCCGTGACGAAAAGGGGAGATCGGAGTCGCGTCATTTTGTGCGGATTATCACACACGCACTGGCCGCGCCATTGGTGAAACGCGGCGATTTCCACACGTCCGAACAATGGGTATGCTTATAAATGGCTAAAAACCAACGTTCTAAGCGCTGAAGGGACTGGTCTTGTAGTCCTCGGTTCGGCCCGGCATTACCGTCGTACATAACGTCCCGCGTGAGTGGACGAGGATAGCAGGAGGCGATGTTGACCCTACCCACCCAGACATATGGCGTCGCGGAAACGCCTGCGCGGAAGCGCTGGAGCGGCCAGCTCTATATCCAGGTCCTGATCGCGATCGCGCTCGGCGCGGCGCTCGGGCATTTCTATCCGACCTATGGTGCGGCGCTGAAGCCGCTCGGCGACGCGTTCATCAAGCTGGTGAAGATGATCATCGCACCGGTGATCTTCCTGACGCTCGTCACCGGTATCGCCGGGATGAAGGAGCTCGGCTCGGTCGGTCGTGTCGCGGGCAAGGCGTTCGCCTACTTCCTGTTCTTTTCAACGCTGGCGCTGATCGTCGGCCTGATCGTCGCCAACGTCGTCCAGCCAGGCGCGGGGATGAACATCGACGCTGCCACGCTCGATACCAAGGGCATCGCCGACTACACCGTGAAGGCGCACGAGACGACGATCACCGGGTTCCTGATGAGCATCATCCCGGACACGATGGTCAGCGCGTTCACCGAGGGCAACATCCTCCAGATCCTGCTCGTCGCGATCCTGTTCGGCATCTCGCTGAGCCTGGTCGGCGAGCCCGCAAAGCCGGTGTTGAACTTCCTCGAGCGCCTCAGCCTGATCGTGTTCAAGCTGGTCGGCATCCTGATGCGCGCAGCCCCGCTCGGTGCGTTCGGCGCGATCGCGTTCACGATCGGCAAATACGGGATCGGCAGCCTCGCCAATCTGGGTGCACTGGTCGCGACCTTCTATCTGACCGCGGCGCTGTTCGTGATCGTCATCCTCGGCACGGTCGCACGGCTGACCGGCTTCTCGATCTTCAAGCTGATCAAGTATCTGAAGGCCGAGTTGCTGTTGGTGCTCGGGACGTCCTCGTCGGAAGCCGCACTGCCCAACCTGATCCAGAAGATGGAGGCGGCAGGCTGCGAGAAGTCGGTCGTCGGGCTGGTCGTGCCGACCGGATATTCGTTCAACCTCGACGGTACCAACATCTACATGACGCTGGCGGCGCTGTTCATCGCGCAGGCGACCAACACGCACCTGACGCTCGGCCAGGAACTGCTTCTGCTGGTCGTTGCGATGATCTCGTCGAAGGGTGCGGCGGGCGTTACCGGCGCCGGCTTCATCACCCTGGCCGCGACGTTGTCGATCGTGCCGACGGTGCCGATCGCGGGCATGGCGCTGATCCTTGGCGTCGATCGCTTCATGAGCGAGTGCCGCAGCCTCACCAACTTCATCGGCAACGCGGTCGCGACGATCGTGGTCGCCCGTTGGGAAGGTGGTCTCGACCGCGACAAGCTCGATGCTGCGCTGTCGGGCAAGCTTCCCGAGTTCGTGCCGGCGGCAATCCCCGCCGCTGCTACCGCCCATTGATGCCGGCGGGGACGGCCAGTCCGTTCCCGTTCGCCAGTACCGGAACTTGCTTATGACCTCGATGACGATGCGCCGCTTGCGGCACGCGGCCGGCCTTGCCACGTCCGCGCTCTCGATCTTCGCATTCGCGAATGTCGCCACCGCGCAGGCCGAGGCGCCGCCGTCACGCCCGGCCAATATCGGCGCCAAGGATGTGTCGAGCACCGCCGAAGCGTCGCCGATCGCCGAGAGCTATCCCAATGCCGCGGTCGGCGACGGCGTGACGGCGGGTGGTTACAACCAGTCGCGTTGGGCCGAGGACTGGTCGAAGCTGCGCGATCCGAAAAAGCGCAAGGACATCGTCGACCAGCTGAAGTTCATCTCGCTGGCGGGCGACGGCGACGTCTATCTGACGCTGTCGGGCGAGGCGCGGTTCCGCGTCAACGAGACGACCAACCCCAATCTGCGCGATGCCGAAGCGCAGCGACAGGATATCCTTCGCCTGTTCGGGGGTGCCGATCTGCACGTTGGCAAGCATCTGCGCTTCTATGGCGAACTCGCGCATGGCACGCTGGAGGGGCAGAATCTCGGCACCGCGCTGCCGAACCTGCGCAACAAGCTGGCGGTGCAGCAGGCATTCGTCGATCTGACCGGCACGGTCGCCGATGTCGATGTCGGCGTGCGTTATGGCCGCCAGACGTTTGCCGACGGTCCCAACCTGCTGGTCGTGCCGCGCGACAACAACACCTTGTTCTTCGGCTTCAACGGCTTCCGCGCCTGGGCGCGCACCGCTGGCGTCCGCGCCGACGTGTTCGACTTCAAGCCGACCGCGTATGGCAATGGCGGTACTCAGGATGACAATGCGGAGAGCGCGCGGCGGTTCTCGGGCATCTCGACGGGCATCGTCGTGCCGGAGACGCTGTTCGGGGGCTCGAAGTTGTACGTCGATCCGTTCCTCTGGCGCCTGCGTAATCGTGCGGCGGTTTGGGGCACCGACAATGCGCGCGAAGTCCGCAACTTCTACGGCCTGCACGTCTGGGGCGATGCGGGGCCGGTCAATCTCGACTGGACGATCAACTATCAGGGCGGTTCGTACGACAACCGCTCGATCAAGGCGTGGCTGATCCTGCTGGCGCAGACCTACAAGCTCGGCGAGGGCAAGTCGGCACCGCGCGTCGGCTTCCACGCCGATTATGCGAGCGGTGGTGGCGCCTATGGCAAGGGCACGTTGCGCAACTCGCTCGCACCGTTCGGCAACAACATCTATTACAGCTACCAGTTGTTCGCGACGCCGACCAACCTGATCGCGCTGGCGCCGAACGTGACGTTCAGTGTGTTCGACAAGCTGCGGCTGACCGCGGAATATCAGCGCTCGTGGCGCGATTCGACGAGCGATGCGGTGTACCGGGCGAATGGTTCGGCGTTTGCCGGCACGCAGAATTTCGGGGGCAAGAAGATCGCCGATACGCTGCGGTTCCAGGCAGTGTACCCGTTCACCTCGCGGCTGTCGTTCACCGGGCGGTACGAGCATCTGATCGCGGGGCCTGCGCTGACGAATGCGGGGTACAAGAACTCCGACTTCCTCGCCGGCTGGATCAGCTACCGGTTCTGATCCGCTCCGTCATCCTGACGAAAGTCAGGACCCCGAGCCAGGACCGTTAGCGCCTGTTATCCTGGGTCCTGACTTTCGTCAGGATGACGAGTGGGCGGCGATACCGTCCGGATTAACCTGCGTCGTTCGGCACTGCATTTTCTTCGTTTCGGACCATACCGGTCCTTCAATTCCACGATCGACTGTGGCACACAGGCTCCAACATCAGGAGTCACATGGTCATGGATCTCAGCTTCACGCCCGAGGAAGAAGCTTTCCGCGAGGAAGTCCGCGCGTTCTTCCGCGACAAACTTCCCACCCGCCTTTCCACCCTCGTCCGCGAAGGCAAGCGGCTGCGGAAATCGGACATGGAGGAATGGCACGCGATCCTCAACGAGCGCGGCTGGTTGGCGAACCACTGGCCCGAGGAGTGGGGCGGTCCGGGCTGGAGCGTGATCCAGCGCTTCATCTTCGACAATGAGTCCGCGCTCGCGCATGCGCCCCGCGTCGTACCGTTCGGCGTCAACATGCTCGGCCCGGTGCTGATCAAATATGGCTCGGAAGAGCAGAAGAAGCAGTGGCTGCCGCGGATCCTCGACGGCTCCGACTGGTGGTGCCAGGGGTATTCGGAGCCGGGCGCGGGCTCCGATCTTGCGGGCTTGAAGACGACGGCCGTTCGCAAGGGCGACGTCTATGTCGTCAACGGGCAGAAGACGTGGACGACGCTCGGCCAGCATGCCGACATGATCTTCTGCCTCGTCCGCACCGACGCGACCGCGAAGAAGCAGGAAGGCATCTCGTTCCTGCTGATCGACATGAAGTCGCCCGGCATCGAAGTCCGCCCGATCACGCTGATCGACGGCGAGCAGGAGGTGAACGAAGTGTTCTTCACCGACGTCGAGGTGCCGGTCGCCAACCTCGTCGGCGAAGAGAACATGGGCTGGACCTACGCCAAGTATCTGCTGACCTACGAGCGCACCAACATCGCCGGCGTCGGCTTCTCGATCGCGTCGTTCGAGCGGCTGAAGGAGGTCGCGCAGATGCAGAAGAAGGGTGGGCGTGCGCTGGCGGACGATCCGCTGTTCGCGGCGAGGATGGCGCGGGTCGAGATCGATCTGGCCAACATGCAGACGACCAACCTCCGCGTGCTCGCGGCGGTCGCGGGCGGCGGTGCGCCCGGCGCGGAGAGTTCGATGCTCAAGATCAAGGGCACCGAGATTCGCCAGGAGATTACGTCGCTGACGCGTCGTGCTTACGGCTCGTACGCGGCGCCCTACATACCCGAAGCTCTGGAGGCCGGGTGGAACGGCGAGGATGTCGGCCCGGAGGACGCGGCGATGGCGGCGCCGAGCTATTTCAACAACCGGAAACTGTCGATCTTCGGCGGGTCGAACGAGATCCAGAAGAACATCATCTCTAAAGCCATTCTGGGTCTCTGATCACATGAACTTCGAACACACCGACGACCGCCGCATGCTCGCCGACACGCTCGTCCGGGCATTGCGCGACGGCTATCCGATCGAGACGCGCAATGCGGGCGCGTACGGCGAGACGGGGTATGACCCGGCGGTCTGGCAGCAGTTGACCGAACTCGGCATCGTCTCCGCGCTGTTCGACGAGGCGGCGGGCGGCTTCGGCGGCAGCGGGTTCGACATCATGGTCGTGTTCGAGGCGCTCGGCCGCGCGCTGGTGGTCGAGCCGTTCCTCGGTGCGCTAATGGCGGGGCGTGCGCTGGCGAAGGCCGGCGGACATGACGAGACGCTTGCCGGGATCGTGTCCGGCGAGATGATCGCTGCGTTCGCGCATGAGGATGGCGCGACGCCGGTGACCGCGACGAAGAGCGGCGATGGCTGGACGCTGAGCGGGACGAAGGCGGTTGTTTCTCAGGCCGGTGCGGCATCGGTGTTCGTCGTGACCGTTGAGCAGCATGGCGATCCGCTCGTATTGCTCGTGCCGGCGGATACGGCGGGGGTGTCGGTCCGCAGCTTTAACGTCGTCGAGGGCGGTGCGGCCGGGGACGTGACGTTCGAGATCGTGACGCTCGGCGCCGAGGCGCGCGTTGGCGGCGAAGGAGAGGGGCAGGCGATCGTCGATGCGGCGGTTGGGGCAGGGCTACTCGCGCTGTCGGCCGAAGCGGTCGGCGCGATGGAGTTCGTCAAGGAGGCGACGCTCGGCTATCTCCGCGACCGCAAGCAGTTCGGCGTGCCGATCGGCAAGTTCCAAGCGCTCCAGCACCGGATGGCGACGGTGCTGCTCGAGATCGAGCAGGCGCATTCCGCGGTGATCAACGCGGCGTCGGCGTTCGACGGCGACGATGCGAAGGCGCGCGAGCGGGCGTTGTCCGCAGCGAAATACACGATCGGGCGGACCGGAGCGCTGGTTGCGGAGGAAACGATCCAACTCCACGGCGGCATCGGCATGACGTGGGAATACGCGGTGTCGCACTACGCCAAGCGGCTGGTGATGATCGATCACCAACTCGGCGACGAAGACTATCACCTGCAGCGGTACATCGCGCTGGGCTGAGCGCCCGTTACCCTGACGCGCTCCGTCACCCTGACGAAAGTCAGGGCCTAGGGTTACGGGCGTCGTCCTTTGTGTCTCTGGGTCCTGACTTTCGTCAGGATGACGGTCGGGGGATGGCGCGAATTATCGCCGGCGCTTCCCGATCATCGGTCGCAGCCTCACGCCGAGGCAGATCACCGTCGGCCATAGCAGCGTATTGAGGATATCGAGCGAGGTATCCTCCCACCGCCACGACCCGAACGTCAGGCGGTCCATGATCTCGTTGAACGCCTCGCCGGCAACGACCACCCACCACGGAATGAACGTCCCGAACGACCGGCGCGTCACCAGTCGCGCGATCATCAACAGCGCCATCCCGGCATGGATGTGCAAGATCGTATCAGGCAGCCCGGTGCCGTCGCCGATCCAGTCGATCATCTTGTGGTAAAGGGTCGGGGTCACGCTGCTACTCCGGACGAAGGGAATGTCGCCGCGGCGCGCTATACTTGGGTCACTCCGGGGCGGCAAACGACCGGGAGGTGTCGCCCAGCATCAACGGTTTGAGCTCGCCGATCGTCACGTCGAGCCAGGCGATGAACCGATCGATCCGCGCGATCCGCCGGACGTCGCGGTGGACGACGAGCCAGAACGAGCGCGCGATGTCCACCGCTTCGGGCAACACGCGCACCAGTCTCGGCATTTGGTCGCCGATGAAGCACGGGAGTATCCCACAGCCCGCCCCCGCCGCGATCAGTTCGGCCTGCGCGACGATGCTCGAACTGCGGATCGACGCGTCGAGCCGTCCGTCGATCTCCGCCAGATAGCGGAGTTCGGGCGCGTAGATCATGTCGGGCACATACCCGATCAGGCGGTGTCGCATCAGATCCGCGGTGGTCGCGATCGGCCCTGTCCGCGCGAGGTGATCCGGATGCGCGTAGAGGCCGAGGTGATAGTCGGTCAGCTTTCGCGCGACCAACGGGCCGCTTTTCGGCCGCGCGAGCATCACCGCGATATCCGCCTCTCGCCGTGAGGGATTGAGGAAACCAGTCGACGCGATCAGGTCGACCGCGATCCGCGGATGCTGGTTGGTGAACGACGCGAGCCGCGGCGCCAGGATACGGCTGCCGAAGCCTTCCGAGACGCTCAGCCGGATCGGGCCGGCGAGCACGCCTGCATCGTTACCGACCACCTCCTGGATGCCGAGCGCGGAGGCCTCCATCGTCTCGGCATGGTCGAGCAGCGCCGCGCCGCGTTCGGTCAGTGCGTAACCCGCCACGGTCTGCTCGAACAACGTAGTCTGGAGTCGCCGCTCAAGCCTTTGCAGCCGCCGCGACACCGTCGTCGCGTCCTGTCCAAGCAGTTTCGCGGCTGGCCCGAGCCTGTGCGTGCGCGCCAAAGCGAGGAAATACCGGACGTCGTCCCAATCCATGAACGCCTCACCCCATGCTGCACATTTGCAGAGCGTATCTGCAAACAGCCCCACTTGGCTGCGAAACGCTTATGGCGGACGATGCGGGTAACTAGAAGAGGATGCCCATGCGGACGATCGAGAATTTCGTGAGCGGTGCGGCCAGCACGGCCGAGCGCTTCGGCGACGTGTTCGACCCGAATTCGGGCGAGGTGCAGGCGCGCGTGCGGCTGTCGGGTGCGACCGATCTGGACCGTGCGGTCGCTGCCGCGCAGAAGGCGCAGCCGGGCTGGGCCGCGACTAACCCTCAACGGCGTGCTCGCGTGATGTTCGAGTTCAAGCGGCTCGTCGAGGCGAACATGGACGAGCTGGCGCGCTTGCTCTCGTCCGAGCACGGCAAGGTGATCGCGGATTCGAAGGGCGATATTCAGCGCGGGCTCGAGGTGATCGAATTCTGTTGCGGCATCCCGCACATTCTCAAGGGCGAATACACGCAGGGCGCAGGGCCGGGGATCGACGTGTATTCGATGCGCCAGCCATTAGGCATTGGCGCGGGGATCACGCCGTTCAACTTCCCGGCAATGATCCCGCTGTGGATGTCGGGAGTCGCAATTGCGACGGGCAACGCGTTCATCCTCAAGCCCAGCGAGCGCGATCCGTCGGTGCCGGTGCGGCTCGGCGAACTGTTCGTCGAGGCGGGGCTGCCCGAGGGCATCTTCCAGGTCGTCCACGGCGACAAGGAAATGGTCGACGCGATCCTCGATCATCCCGCGATCTCGGCGGTCAGCTTCGTCGGCTCGTCCGACATCGCGCATTACGTGTACCGCCGCGGCGTCGAGGCGGGGAAGCGCGTCCAGGCGATGGGCGGCGCGAAGAATCACGGCATCGTCATGCCCGATGCGGACCTCGACCAGGTCGTCGCCGACCTTTCGGGTGCGGCGTTCGGCTCTGCGGGCGAGCGCTGCATGGCGCTGCCGGTGGTGGTGCCGGTCGGCGAGAAGACCGCGATTGCGCTGCGCGAGAAGCTGATCCCGGCGATCGCGGCGTTGCGCGTGGGCGTATCGACGGACAACGACGCGCATTATGGCCCGGTCGTGAACGCGGCGCATCGCACCCGGATCGAGAACTGGATCCAGACCGGCGTCGACGAGGGCGCGGAACTGGTCGTCGATGGGCGTGGGTTTGCGTTGCAGGGGCATGAGAAGGGCTTCTTCATCGGCCCGTCGCTGTTCGATCACGTGACGACGGAGATGTCGGCGTACAAGGAGGAGATCTTTGGGCCGGTGCTCCAGATCGTTCGCGCCGCCGATTTCGAGGAGGCGGTGCGCCTGCCGAGCGAGCATCAATATGGCAATGGCGTCGCGATCTTCACGCGCAACGGCCACGCCGCGCGCGAGTTCGCGGCGCGGGTGAACGTCGGGATGGTGGGCATCAACGTGCCGATCCCGGTGCCGGTGGCGTATCATACGTTCGGCGGGTGGAAGCGCTCGGCGTTCGGGGACACCAACCAGCACGGGATGGAGGGCGTGAAGTTCTGGACCAAGGTCAAGACGATCACGCAGCGCTGGCCGGACGGGTCTGCACTGCCGGCTATGGCGGAGGATGGTGGTCCGGCGCGCAATAACGACGCGTTCGTTATCCCGACGATGGGGTGAGTGGGGTGGGCTCGCCTTTGTCCGTCATCCTGACGAACGTCAGGACCCAGAGCCACGAACCCAGTCGTTCGCGGCTCTGGGTCCCGGGTCAAGCCCGGGATGACGGCTGTGGGAGCGGATCGAAGCCCCAATCCTCTGCCAGGTCGCGCCATGTCGGGTTATCGGCTTCGATCAATTCGATCTTCCAGGCGCGGCGCCAATTCTTCAATTGCTTCTCGCGTCGGATAGCGCCCTCCATCGTGTCGGCAGTCTCGAACCAGACGAGCCGTTTGACGCCGTACATTCGGGTAAACCCACCAAAAGACCCGGCCCGGTGCTGAACGATCCGCGCCATCAGGTCGGACGTCACGCCTATGTACAGCGTTCCGTTGCGCCAGCTGGCCAGGATGTAGACAGCCGGTTGCCGATCCACGTCATTTACCCCAATCGTCATCCTGACGCACGTCAGGACCCAGAGCCACGAACACCGGCGTCCGTGGCTCTGGGTGCCGGGTCAAGCCCGGCATGACGGAGATAGGACCACGATGAACCAGTTCACCTCCAACCAGTTCGACCTCACCGACGACCAGCGCGAGATCCAGGAACTGGCGCGCCGCTTTACCGCCGACCGGATCACGCCGCATGCGGCGGAGTGGGACGAGAAGCACATTTTCCCGCGCGAGACGATCAAGGCGGCGGCCGAACTCGGGTTCGCGGCGATCTATGTCAGCGAGGAGAGCGGCGGGATCGCGCTCGGCCGGCTCGAGGCGGCGCTGATCATGGAGGCTATGTCGTACGGGTGCCCTTCGACGTCCGCGTTCATCAGCATTCACAACATGGCCGCTTGGATGATCGACCGGTTCGGATCGCAGGGCGTAAAGGACAAGTACCTCCCCGATCTGGTGACGATGGACCGGCTCGCGAGCTATTGCCTGACCGAGCCGGGGTCTGGGTCCGATGCGGCGGCGCTGAAGACCCGCGCGGTGCGGGACGGCGACGACTGGATCGTGACGGGCTCGAAGCAGTTCATCTCGGGCGCGGGCGAGAACGAGGTGTATGTGACGATGGTCCGTACCGGTGAGGATGGGCCGAAGGGCATTTCCTGCCTCGTGATCGAGAAGGACATGCCAGGCGTGTCGTTCGGCGCGAACGAGAAGAAGCTCGGCTGGCATTCGCAACCGACGCGGCAGGTGATCTTCGACGGCGTCCGCGTGCCGGGCGCGAACATGGTCGGCGGCGAGGGCGAGGGCTTTCGGATCGCGATGATGGGGCTCGATGGCGGGCGGCTGAACATCGGCGCTTGCTCGCTCGGTGGCGCGCAGCGGTGTCTCGATGAGGCAATTGCTTATACCAAGGATCGCAAGCAGTTCGGGAAGGCGATCGCGGACTTCCAGAATACGCAGTTCATGTTGGCGGACATGGCGACCGAATTGGAGGCGGCGCGGGCGCTGCTCTACATGGCAGCGGCGAAGGTGACGGCGAACGCGCCCGACAAGACCAAGTTCGCGGCGATGGCGAAGCGGCTGGCGACGGACACGGGGTCTTCGGTTGTCGATCGCGCGCTGCAGCTGCATGGCGGGTACGGGTATCTGCAGGACTATCCGATCGAACGCTTCTGGCGTGACCTGCGCGTGCATTCGATCCTTGAGGGGACGAACCAGGTCATGCGGATGATCGTCGGTCGCGAACTGACGCGGCAGTGAGTCCGCGCAGCTTTGCTCATTTCTTCTGCTCCGCGCCTCCGCGTCTCCGCGTGAAAAGTTTCTTGGTTCACGCGGAGACGCGGAGGCGCGGAGGTGGTGCTTTGGAGGTGACCGCGTGACCGATGATCTGATCGTCGAGAGTGAAGGACCTGTCGGCCGTATTCGGTTGAGCCGACCGAAGGCATTGCACGCGCTGAATCTGGCGATGTGCGAAGGCGTGCTTGAGGCGCTGGAGGCGTGGCGTGGCGACTCGGCGGTCGAGGCGATCGTGGTCGATCATGCGGAGGGACGCGGGTTCTGCGCTGGCGGGGATATCCGCATGCTTGCAGCCTCGGGCGCGACCGACGGCGTCGAGGCGCGGGCGTTCTTTCATGCTGAGTACCGCATGAACCACCGGCTGTTCACCTATGCCAAGTCGATCGTCGCGTTCATGGACGGGATCACGATGGGCGGTGGCGTCGGGCTGGCCTTGCCCTGCCGGTATCGGGTCGCGACGGAGAACACCAAGTTCGCGATGCCGGAGACGGGGATCGGGCTGTTCCCGGACGTCGGCGGCGGTTGGTATCTGTCGCGGTTGCCGGGGCGGATCGGGCAGTATCTCGCGCTGACCGGGCACCGGCTCGACGGCGCGGAGTGTCTCGCGCTGGGGTTGGCGACGCAGTATCTGGCGAGCGATACGCTCGATACGGCCAAGGCGCGGATCGCGGAGACTCCACAGGATATCGCGGGCGTGCTGGACGCATTGGCCACGTCGGCACCCGACGCGAAGATCTTGGCTCGCAAGGACGAGATCGACCGGCTGTTCGCGTCGGACGTGCTGGAGGAGATCTACGCGGCGCTCGAAGCCGATGGTGGGGAGTGGGCGACGCAGACGCTTGCGACGCTGAAGACCAAGTCGCCGCAGACGATGAAGGTGTCGCTCCGACTGCTCCATGAGGGCGCGGCGATGGCGAGCTTTGCGGACGAGATGCGGCAGGAATACGCCGTTGGCGCGCATGTCGTGCAGCGGCATGACTTTATCGAGGGCGTGCGGGCGGTGATCGTCGACAAGGACAATGCGCCGCGCTGGGATCCGGCGGCGCCCGAGGATGTGACCGATCACGTGATCGACCAGATCTTCGCGCCGTTGCCTGAGCATGAGGCGTGGACGCCCGGCTGATCCGTCTAAATGTTCTCATGCGAAGGCGGGAGCCCAGACTGGGTCCCCGCCTTCGCGGGGATACAAGGAGTAAGTGAATGACCTACGAAACGATCCTGGTCGAGCAGCGCGGTGGCGTCACGCTCGTCACGCTGAACAGGCCCCAGGCGCTGAACGCGCTCAATTCGCAGGTGCTCGCCGACCTGATCGCCGCGTTCGCCGCGTTCGATGCGGATGCGTCGCAGGGGTGTGCGGTGCTGACTGGGAGCGCGAAGGCGTTCGCGGCGGGGGCGGACATCAAGGAAATGCAGTCGCAGGGCTTCGCCGAGATGTACGCGAGCAACTTCTTCGCGGGCTGGGAGAATTTCACGCGGACGCGCAAGCCGGTGATCGCCGCTGTGGCGGGCTACGCGCTCGGCGGCGGGTGCGAGCTGGCGATGATGTGCGACTTCATCCTCGCCGCCGATACCGCCAAGTTCGGGCAGCCGGAGATCAAGCTCGCGGTGTCGCCCGGCATGGGTGGATCGCAGCGGCTGACGCGCGCGGTCGGCAAGGCGAAGGCGATGGAGATGTGCCTGACGGGGCGGATGATGGATGCCGAGGAAGCTGAGCGCTCCGGCCTCGTCTCGCGGATCGTTCCCGCCGCGGATCTGGTCGAGGAGGCGGTGAAGACCGCGGCGACGATCGCCGCGATGGCGCCGCTGGCGGTGCTGGCGAACAAGGAAATGGTCAACGCGGCGTTCGAGACCGGGCTGGCGATGGGCGTGCAGTTTGAGCGGCGGCTGTTCCACGGGCTGTTCGGGACTGAGGACCAGAGCGAAGGCATGGCGGCGTTCGTCGAGAAGCGCGCCGGGACCTGGACGGGGAAATGATCGTAATTCCCCTTCCGTTCACGGGAGGGGTCAGGGGAGGGGCGTGCCTCGATTGCCGACGCAACGTGTGCGGCACTGCCCTCCCCCAACCCCTCCCGTGAACGGGAGGGGAGCAAAATTAGGAGAGAGAACATGGCACGGATCGGTTTCATCGGGCTCGGCAACATGGGCGGCGGGATGGCGGCAAACCTCGCCAAGAAGGGCCACGACGTTCGCGCATTCGATCTGAGCGCGGAGGCATTGGCCAAGGCGAAGGCCGCCGGATGCTTGCCGGTCGGTTCCGCTGCCGAAGCCGCCGACGGTGCCGAGGCGATCGTGACGATGCTCCCCGCCGGCAAGCATGTCGCGGAGGTCTATGATGCGCTGTTCGGCGTCGCGGCACCCTCCGCGGTCCTGATCGACTGTTCGACGATCGATGTCGCTACCGCCAAGCAGGTCGCCGCCGCGGCGCAGGCCAAGGGCCTCGTCGCGGTCGACGCGCCGGTCTCTGGCGGGATCGGCGCGGCGAATGCGGGGACGCTGACCTTCATGGTCGGGGGCTCGGCGGAGGCGTTCGACCGGGCACAGGCGATCCTCGCCGACATGGGCAAGGCGGTGATCCACGCTGGCGCGAACGGCGCGGGGCAGGCGGCGAAGATCTGCAACAACATGATTCTCGGCGCGACGATGATCGCGACCTGCGAGGCTTTCGTGCTGGCGGAGAAGCTCGGGCTCGATGCGCAGGCGTTCTACGACATCGCCAGCGTGTCTTCGGGGCAGAGCTGGTCGATGACGACGTATGCGCCGCTGCCGGGCATTGGTCCCGATACGCCCGCCGATCACGACTATCAGGGCGGATTCGCGGCGGCGCTGATGCTGAAGGACCTGCGGCTCGCGATGGAAGCGGCAAAGGACACCGGCGCGGATACGCCGATGGGCGCGAAGGCGGCCGAGCGCTACGAGGCGTTTGCCGAGGCCGGGCAGGGTAGCCTCGACTTCTCGGCGATCATCCGCACGCTGCGAAACTAGGTTTTAGAGGAAGCGGATCAGCATGAGCAGCAGGCCGAGGATCGACACCGTCCAGCACAGGCTGCGGACGTATTTGATGCCGAACAGGTAGAGCGGGATGTAGGCGATCCGTGCGCCGAACCAGAGCCAGGCGCCGATCGCGCCGAGCCCGCCGGTGCGATCGGTCACCGCCAGCCCCAGCGCGAGCGCGATGAAGACCGGGTAGGTTTCCTGGAAGTTCTTCAGCGCGCGTTCGGCGCGGCCGGCCATCTCGCCGAGCGGTTTCTGCTCGCCGTCGCGCGGCCCCGCGTTCCAGTCGAGCCCGCGGTGGCGCGTCGCGGTCTGCCCCTGGATCATGATGTAGGCGAACAGCAGGACCGTCGACCAGCCCAGCAGCAGCATTTCGGTAGGCAGCGTCATCATCGATCTCCGCGGGGTAGCGGGTCTCGAACGCCGCTATGCGCGCGAGGTTGCGCTCTGTCGCAGAGGAATGGCAAGCTGCTGCGCATCGCGCGCGCGGTGGAACGCGCGGTCTGCGTCGTCGATCGCGCCGAGCAGGCTGCCGAAGCACGGCATCTCGTCTATCGGATAGACGCGCGACAGGTCATGGCCAAGCGCGAAGACGTCGCGCTGCGTGAGCAACCCGATCGCGACGATGCGGTCTTGATCAGGCATATGTCACGCTCCTATGGTTTAACACACGTTAACACATTCGCGCGATTATGTATCCTTATTGTCGGACAAAGAGGCCAGCCGAGCCTTGGCCGAGGCCAAGTCGTTCGCGCGCCTGCCAACGGGCGATCATCAGTACCGATACTACCGCCAATCCGGTCGCGAGGCCGGTCCAGATGCCGACTCCGCCCCAGCCGCGCCCGAACGCGAGCCACGCGCCGACGCCGATACCGATGCCCCAATAGCCGATCGCGGCGAAGAGCATCGGCACCTTGGTATCGCCCAGCCCGCGCAACATGCCTGCGCCGATCACCTGCGCGCCGTCGACCACCTGGAATACCGCGGCGACCGCGAGCAGCGAGATCGCCAACGCGACGACGGGTGCGTTGGCGGGCGCGTCTACGTCTAGGATGATGCCGATCAGCATTTGCGGGGCTAGGATTAGGAGCGTTGCGGTCAGCACCATGAAGCCTTCGCCGATCGCGAACGCCGCCCAGCCGGCGCGGCCGATACCGGCGCGATCGCCGCGTCCGGAGGCGAGACCGACGCGAACGGTGGCGGCTTGGGCGATGCCGAGCGGGACCATGAACGTGACGCTGGCGATCTGGATCGCGATCGCATGCGCCGCAAGTGGCACGGTGCCGAGCAGGCCCATCAGGAAGACGGCGGCGATGAACACGGTGGACTCGAACCCGAGCGTGATCGCGATCGGCAGGCCAAGCGTCCAGACCGCACGGTATCGTGGCCAGTCGGCGCGCCAGAACCGGCCGAGCAGACGGTAGCGGCGGAACGGCCTCGCGTAGACGATGACCGCGGCCATCGCGACGAAGCTCAGGCCGTTGGCGATGCTGCTCGCCATGCCCGAGCCGAGCAGGCCCAGCGCGGGGAGGCCGGCGTGGCCGAAGATCAGCAGCCAGTTGAGCCCGGCGTTGACGACCAGCAGCCCGACCATCACCACCAGCGACCAGGCGGGTTTCTCAAGTGCGGCGACGAATGCGCGGAGAACCAGGAAACACAGGCTCGGGAGCATTCCCCACATCACGGCGCGGACGAACCTCGCCGCCTCGTGCGCGAGCAGCGGGTCCTGGTCGAGCAGGTGGACTAGGATCGGCTCGGCGTTCCACAGCACGATCCAGGACGGCAGGCAAAGCGTGGCGGCGACCCAGATCGTCTGGCGCACGGTCCGCCGGATATCGCGCACCGCATGCGGCCGCGCGCCGCGCTCGCGCGCTATCATCGGGACGGCGGCGGTGGTGAGGCCCATCCCGAAGATCAGGAAGACGAGGTAGAGATTCAGCCCCAGCGTCGCCGCCGCCAGCGTGTCGGAGCCGAGCCGCCCGAGCATCGCCACGTCGGTCGCGCCTACCAGCGCCTGCGCGAGATTCGTCGCGACCAGCGGCCAGGCGAGTTTCAGCGTGGCGGCGAATTCGGTGCGCCAGGGGCGGGGCGGGGTGGACGTCATGCGCTGGCTTTAGCCGGGTTGCACGGCTTGTCGATTACTCGCGTCGATCGTCCTTCTGGTAGGGGAGGCGACGCATGGGAGGACATGCGACGGATGTCGTCCATTCCTCCCCCCTCCGTCAGGCTGATGCCTGCCACCTCCCCCTGGCGGGGGAGGATCGATAGGGCGGGCTATGGCGCGCAGATTGCGCGGTTGAGGCGGTCGAGGTTTTCACCAACCCCGTCATCCTGACGAAAGTCAGGATCCAGGGTAACGAACGGTGTCCTGTCTGGCTCTGGATCCTGACTTTCGTCAGGATGACGGGTGGGAGTTGCGGGAGTGCACCCAACCGCTAGTCGATCCCTATCCTACCGCATCAATCCGGCTGCGCGGAGGGCGTTCTCGATCGTCGCTTGGATACCGGCGGGGGCTTCGGCGCGGGGCTTCGGCGCAGTTTTCGGCGAGACGGGGATAGCGATCTTGGCGACGCGTTCGACCGGCGCGGGTTTGCCCGCAGTCTTCGCCGTCGCGGCCGCTAGCAGGCTCCATGACTTCGCGATCACCGCCGTGCTCGAGATCCCGACGTCGAGCATGAATGGCCCCGCGGCGCCCAGTCGTTCACCACGCAACGGATCGATCGGCGTGCCGTGGCCCATGCCTGGCACGGTCCAGTCCTCGACGACGTCACGCCCTTCCGCGTCCGACCAGATCCGGTGGACGGCGGTGCCTACCCGCTCCGTCCGCACGGCCTTTGCGTCGACGCCGTGGATACCGCGCCATTGCCGCGCAATCGTGTCCGCGTTCGCCACGCTCACCGTCGCGTCCGCGCCGCCGTGCCAGATCGCGAGCGTCGGCCAGCGTCCGTCGTGGCCACGCGCGCCGCTGCGGACCAGATCGACCAGCGCGGTATCGCTAGCGTCGCCGTGCCCGCGCATCCGGTCGAGCGCCTGCGACACGCCGGTCGCGGTACCGTAGGCGAGGCCGCCGATCACCGCGCCGCCTGCGAACAGGTCCGGTCGCGTGGCCAGCATCGCCATCGTCATCGCGCCGCCCGCCGACAGCCCGGTAACGTACACGCGGCTGCGGTCGAGGCCGTGGCGCGCGATCATCGTCTCGGCCATCTGCGCGATCGATTCGGCCTCGCCGCCGGCCTGTGCGGTGTCCTCCGAGGCGAACCAGTTGAAGCAGAGGTTAGGGTTGTTCGCACGCGTCTGCTCGGGGAAGACCAGCGCGAAACCCGCACGATCAGCGAGCTTCGACCAGCCTGATCCGTGGTCATAGCCCGCCGCGGTCTGCGTGCAGCCGTGCAGGACGACGACCAGTGGCGCGTTCGCTGGCAGGTTGGCGGGAACGTAGCTGAAGCCGAGCAGCGCACCCGGGTTGGTCCCGAACTCCACTAGCGGCGTCAGGCGGCTGGGCGCGGTGTCGCGTGGGATCGGTGCTCCGGCGCGCGCCATGCGGGCGAGGGTATCGGCGATGTTTCTCACGTGACTCGAGCCTTTCGTCGCCAGCGTACTCGGCCGCGATCTTATCTCAACGTCGCATATACATCATTTGTTGCTGCAATGCAGCAATAGCGTCAGGAGTCTTGCCCGATCGTGTCACATGCTTCGGCGATCGCCGCGTAGATCCGGTCGAGATCGGGGTCGTCGATGCAATAGGGCGGCATGACGTAGACGGTGTTGCCGAGCGGGCGGAGCAGCAGGTCGCGGTCTCCGAAGAACGCGAGCAGGCGCGGGCCGATCTGCGACAGATAGCCGTCCTCGCCGCGGAGTTCGACCGCGGTGATCGTGCCGATCTGGCGCGCGTTCGCGATACGAGGATGCCGGGCGAGGGCTTCGAGGCGCGAGGCTTGGCGTGCGGCGAGGTCAGCGATCCGCTCGCGCACGGGTTCGTCGCGCCAGATCGCGAGGTTCGCGTTGGCGGCAGCGCAGGCGATCGGGTTGGCGGTGTAGCTCGACGAGTGGAAGAACATCCGCGCGCGGTCGGTGCCGTAATGCGTCTGGTAGATCGCCTCGGTCGCCATCGTCACCGCGAGCGGGATCGCGCCGCCGGTCAGGCCCTTCGACAGACACAGGATATCGGGCACCACGCCCGCCTGTTCGCAGGCGAGCAAGGTGCCGGTGCGGCCCCAGCCGGTCATCACCTCGTCGGCGATGAACAGGACGTCGTGCGCTGCGCAGATTCGCCGCATTTCGGCGAGAATGTGCGCGGAATAGATGTGCATTCCGCCGGCGCCGAGCAGCAGTGGCTCGACGATGAACGCGGCGGGGTGTGCGGCGCAGGCGGCTTCCAGCGCGTCGAGCGTTGCTTGTTCTTGGCCGGCAGCGGGGAAGGGGATCGTGCCGACGTCGAACAGCAACGGCGCATAGGCGCGGTTGTAGACGCCGCGCGCGCCGACCGACATCGCGCCGATCGTATCGCCGTGATAGCCGTGCTCGAGCACCAGGATGCGGTGACGATCCTCGCCACGATCGAGCCAATAGCCGAGCGCCATCTTCAGCGCGCACTCGACGCTGGTCGAGCCTGAGTCCGAGAAGAAGACTCGCGTAAGGTCCGGCGGCATGATCGCGGTCAGCCCGCGCGCGAGGTCCTCGGCGGGTTGGTGCGTCCAGCCGGCGAAGATGATCTGGTCGAGCTTGCCCGCCTGTTCGGCGATCGCCGCCATGATCTTCGGGTTGGCGTGGCCATGTGTCGTAACCCACCAGGACGAGATCGCATCGACGATCCGCCGTCCGTCCGATGTGTAGAGCGCGGCGCCCTCGGCATGCGTGACAAGCGGGATCGGCTCGCGCAGGCCGTGTTGCGTGAAGGGGTGCCAGACGGGGGAGTCGGTCACCGGAACGCTGCCAGGTCGAAGTTCGCGGCGAACGCCTCGGCCAGGGTGGCGGCGTTGAGCGGATCGAGGCGGGGCAGGCGGCCGAGGCGCCGGACTTTGCCGAGCGTGGCGATGGTCGCTTCGCTATCCTCGACCGCGTCGCCGACGAAGGCGATGCCGAGGATGGGGACGCCGCGGCTGCGCAACGCTTCGAGCGAGAGCAGGCTGTGGTTGATCGTGCCGAGACCGGTGCGCGCGACTAGCACGATCGGCGTGTTCCACCGCGCGAACAGGTCTGCGAAGATCAGGTCGCGTGTCACGGGGACCATCACGCCGCCCGCGCCTTCGACCACCAGCGGACCATCGACCTGGGGTAGCGCAAGCCGGTCCGGATCTATCGTGACGCCGTCGATCTCGGCGGCGAGATGCGGCGAGCACGGCGTGGTCAGCCGATACGCTTCGGGCAGGACGTGGTCTGCGGGGACGCCCAGGGTCATGACCGAAGCCGCATCGCTACCGTCCGCGAGCCCGGCTTGCACCGGCTTCCAGTAGCGCGCGCCGAGCGCTGCGGTCAGGCCCGCGGCGAACACGGTCTTGCCGATATCGGTGTCCGTTCCGGTAACGACGATCGTCATTGCAATGCCTCTTCCATGACCTCGGCCAAAGCTTCGATATCCGCGACCGTCGCGTTCAGCGTCAACGAAATCCGCAACCGCGATCCGCCCTCGGGCACGGTCGGCGGCCGGATCCCGCGCACGTCGAAACCGGCCGCCTGGATCGCGCCGGCGACGCGCATCGTCCGCGCGGCATCGCCCAGCACCAGCGGCAGGATCTGCGATCCCGTCGCTGCGACGCCGTAGGGTGCGAGCACGCGCTCTGCCTTGGCGATCAACGTCCAGAGCCTCTCCCGGCGCGCCGGTTCGTCCGCCACGATCCGCAGAGCCTCGCCGACCGCCAGTGCCATCAGCGGTGATGGCGCGGTCGAGAAGATGAACCCGCGCCCGCGATTGACGATGAATTCGCGCATCGTCGCGGGTCCGCACAACAGCGCGCCTTCGCACCCCAGCGCCTTGCCGCAGGTTCGCAAGCTGATGACGTTCTCGCGCCCGTCGAGCGCTTCGGCGAGCCCGTGGCCGTCGGTGCCGAACACGCCTGTTGCGTGCGCCTCGTCGATCAGCAGGACGGCGTCGTGGCGGTCTGCGATTTCGGATAAAGCTACGAGCGGAGCCTGGTCGCCGTCCATGCTGTAAAGGCTCTCGACCGCGATCCACACGCGGCCGGTGCCGCCCGACGCGCGCCACGCGGTGATCGCGTCCTCGAATGCATCGGCATCGTTATGCGCGGCGGCGACGCAGGTCGCTCGCGTGAGACGCATGCCTTCGTGCGCGCTGGCGTGGATCAGCGCATCGTGCACGATCAGGTCGCCGCGCTGGGGCAGGGTCGCGAACAGGATCGTGTTGGCTACATAGCCGCTTGCGAAGAACAGCGCCGCTTGGGTTCCGAAGAACCGTGCGGCGTCCGCCTCCAGCGTCTCGTGCTCGGGCGCATTGCCGCGCAACAGCCGCGACCCGCCCGAGCCGACCGGCACGCCGCGCGACAGGGCCTCGATCAGCGATGCGCGCAGCCGCTCCGATCCGGCGAGACCGAGATAGTCGTTCGAGGCGAAATCAAGGCCGCGGCGGGGGGCGAGCGTTCGGCGACGATCCGCTGTGGCGAGGTTGGCAAGGTCTCTGACGTGGTCCGCGAACATCATCGTGTCGCCCTAGTCGCAACGTCCGCCGAAGACGATCCCGCGATGCGCACGTCGGCGCAAATCACGCTCGCGCAATCGCCTGACGTAGTTTATCCGATAAATAAAACCGGGAGAGACTGATTGCCACATCCTACTCGCCGTGCGGTGCTCGGCCAGAGCGCCGCTGCGCTCACCGTTGCCGCCACGCCAGCGTTCGCGGGCTCTGCGGCGCCTGTACCGCGCTCGCCACGATCGACGGAGCGGCTCGACGTCTGGCGGTTTCATCTCGGCCATGCGGCGGATCTCGACCGCGATTTCGGCTTCGGACGCAACCAGCGGACCTTCGCCAAGGCGGGCGCGGCGACCGCGGATGCCGCGCTGCCGGCGTTCGACGATGGCGCGTGGCAACCGGTGCGCGTGCCGCACGACTGGGCGGTGGCGCTCCCGTTTGCGCCGCCTGCAACGCCGGCGTCGAAGGATACCGAGGACGCCGTCGCCGCGCATGGGTTCAAGGCGATCGGCCGCAACTTTCCTGCCAACAGCATCGGCTGGTATCGCTGTCCGATCGCGGTCACCGCAGGGGATCGCGGGCGGCGGCTGTGGCTCGAATTCGACGGCGTGTTCCGCGACTGTCTCGTCTTCGTGAACGGCCATATCGTCGGGCGCAACGAGAGCGGCTATGCGCCGTTCCGCGTCGAGATCGACGATTTCCTCGATTATGACGGCGGCCACAACGTCGTGACCGTCCGTGTCGACGCGACGCTGGGCGAGGGCTGGTTTTACGAAGGCGCGGGGATCTATCGCCACGTCGACCTGGTCCGCGCCGATCCGGTGCATGTGCCGCAATGGGGGACCGTGGTCCGTGCCGAGGTGGGGTCGGACGGCGCGCAGGTGTCGACCGCGACCGAAATCCTCAACAGCAGCGATGCGGCGGTCGAGGGCGTAGTGCGCCAGCGGATCGTCGGTCCGGATCGACGCCCGGTCGCGGACTTGCCCGAAACCCGCTTTACGCTGCCGACAGGCGAGCGGCGCGTGCTCGACCAGCAGGCGCACGTCGCGACGCCGGTGTTGTGGTCGGTCGAGACGCCCAAGCTGTATACCGTCGAAGCCGAGATCGTCATCGGCGGTCGGGTCGTCGACCGGTACGACACGCACTTCGGTATCCGCACGATCCACTTCGACGGCGCGCGCGGCTTCCTGCTCAACGGCATGCCGGTCAAACTGCTCGGCAGCTGCAATCATCAGGATCATGCAGGGGTCGGCACCGGCATTCCCGATGCGCTGCATGCGTGGCGCGTCGCGCAACTGAAGGACATGGGCTCGAACGCCTGGCGCAGCGCGCACAACCCGCCGGCGTCCGCGCTGCTCGACGTGTGCGACGCGGCGGGCATGATGATGATCGTCGAGGCACGGCTCAACAGCAGCGACGACGAGGCGATGGCACAGCTCGACCGGATCGTCCGCCGCGATCGTAACCGGCCGAGCGTGATCGCCTGGTCGCTCGGCAACGAGGAGCCGCAACAGGGCTCGGCGAAGGGCGCGCGGGTTACGTCCGAGATGCAGGCGGCGGTGCGGAAGCTCGATCCGACCCGACCGACGACGTTTGCGTTCGACAATAGCTGGGACAGCGGTGCGGCGAAGGTCGTCGACGTGGTCGGCTTCAACTATCGCACCGACAAGATCGAGGCGTTCCACCAGCGCTTTCCCGACGTGCCGACGATGGGTACCGAGACCGGCAGCACCGTCAGCACGCGGGGGGCGTATTTCAACGACGCCACCGCGCATGTGGTGCGCGCGTACGACACCGAACATCCGTGGTGGGCGTCGACCGCAGAGGGCTGGTGGTCGATCGCGGCGACGCGGCCGTATATCGCGGGCGGGTTCATCTGGACCGGATTCGATTATCGCGGCGAGCCGACCCCGTTCGCGCAGTTTCCGAGCATATCGAGCTATTTCGGCGTGCTCGATACCTGCGGCTTCCCGAAGGACAATTTCCATTACTACCGCGCGTGGTGGCGACCGGATCTGCCGCAGGTCCATCTGTTGCCGCATTGGAGCTGGCCCGGCCGCGAGGGCCAGCCGATCGAGGTCTGGGCGCACGGCAATTGCGACGCGGTCGAGCTGCTGCTCAACGGGCGGTCGCTCGGGCGGAAGCCGATGCCGCGCAACGGGCATCTCGCGTGGAGCGTCCCCTATGCGCCGGGCAGACTCGAGGCGCGCGGCTTTAACAAGGGGCGGTGCGTGGCGGCGTCGGTGCGGGAGACTGCGGGGGCGGCGACAGCGGTGCGGCTGACCGCTGATCGGCGCGTGGCGAAGGCGGACGGCAACGATGTCGTCATGCTCAAGGCGGAGGTCGTCGATGCGCGCGGCCGGCCGGTACCCGATGCGGATACGCTGCTGCGGTTCGAGACGAGCGGCGGCGCGGCGGTGATCGGCGTCGGCAACGGCGATCCGACCAGCCTCGAGCCCGACGTCGCGACGCAGCGCCGTGCGTTCCACGGGCTCGCGCAGGCGATCGTCCGGGTCGGCGAGCAGCCGGGGCCGTTTGCGGTGCGGGTGAGCGGCGAGGGGATCAAGCCCGCTTCGCTGCGGATCATGGCGATGCCCAAGGGAGACCGTTGATGCGTCGTATCGCTCTCGGCCTCGCGCTGTTTGCCTCGACTGCGACCGCGCAGCCGCTCGCGCCAAAGCCGGCGCACGGACTCTACCTCGGTGCAGACCTGTCCTACGTCAACGAGATGGAGGATTGTGGCGCGGTCTATCGCGCGAACGGCAAGCCGGTCGATCCGTTCGCGCTGATGAAGGCGAAGGGCGGCAACATCGTCCGCGTCCGGATCTGGAACGACGCGAAATGGACGAAATACAGCGATCTCGCCGATGTGACGAAGACGATCCGCCGCGCGAAGGCGGCGGGAATGCAGGTACTGCTCGATTTCCATTATTCGGACGACTGGGCGGACGGCGAGAAGCAGATCGCGCCCGCCGCTTGGGCGAAGCTCGACACCGCAGGACAGGCGAAGGCGCTGTATGCCTACACGCGCGATGTGCTGGGCACGCTCGACGCTCAGGGCTTGATGCCGGAGATGGTGCAGGTCGGCAACGAGACCAATCCGGAGGTCATGGGGCCGTTGCCGAAAGGCAATCTGAAGGACCACACGATCGACTGGATGCGTAATGCGACGTTGCTCAACGCCGGAATCAAGGCGGTGCGCGACGCCGGCAAGGTTGCGACGATCAACCCGCGGATCATGCTCCACATCGCGCAGCCCGAGCATGTCGCGGCGTGGTTCGACGCGGCGGCGAAGGCGGGCGTGCGCGATTTCGACGTGATCGGGATCAGCTATTACCGCAAATGGTCGACGCGGACGCCCGCCGAACTGGGCGCGACGATCGCGGCGGCGAAGGCGCGGTACAAGGCGGATGTGATCGTCGTCGAGACCGCCTATCCGTTCAGTCCGGTCGGCGAGGACGCGTCACCCGATCTGCTCGGTGCGGATTCGCTGCTGCCGGGCTATCCCGCGACGCCGATCGGGCAGCGCGACTATCTCGTCGACCTGACGCAGACGGTGGTCGATGCGGGTGGGATCGGCGTGGTGTATTGGGAGCCAGGCTGGGTCTCGACCGGGTGCAAGACGCGCTGGGGGACGGGGTCCAACTGGGAGAACGCGGCGTGGTTCGGGCTGAAGCGGCACGAGGCGCTGCCGGCGTTCGATTTTCTTGGGCGGCGGTATGTGAGGCGGGCGAAGTAGCGGGCGGGCTTTGGCTCCAATCCCACACTGTATCGTCATCCCCGCGCAGGCGGGGATCCATATCCTCAAGGGGTCGCGATCCTGTCGTGAGGCCAGCCAGTATGGGTTCCCGCCTCCGCGGGAATGACGGAGAAGTACCCCGCGCAACTTGTTCGATCGCAATTGGCGCGGTTTTCTATCCTCCCCCTGGCGGGGGAGGATCATTCAGCCCTTCAGCGCCGCGATGAACCCGGCTGCGCGGGCGCCGACATCGGCTGCGGTCATTCCCGGGGCGTACAGGGCGGAACCGAGCCCGAACCCGGCTGCGCCCGCCTGAGTCCAGGCCGCCATGCCTTCCGGCACGATCCCGCCGACCGGCAACACGCGCGTATCCTTGGGGAGGACGGCGCGCATCGCCTTCAGGACGGTCGGGCTGGCCGCCTCGGCGGGAAACAGCTTGAGCGCGGCGGCGCCTGCGTCGAGTGCGGCGAACGCCTCGGTCGGGGTGGCGATGCCGGGCAGCGCGACATAGCCGCGCTCGGCCGCCGCGGCGATCACGCGGAGGTTCGCGTTGGGGGCGATGATCAGCGTGCCGCCCGCCGCGCCGACGGCTTCGACATCTTCGACGCGCAGCACGGTGCCGGCACCGACCACCGCGCGACCCTCGAGCTTACGCGCCAGCCGGGCGATGCTGTCGAGCGGATCGGGCGAGTTCATCGGCACTTCGAGGATCGTGAACCCGGCCGCGACCAGTGCTTCGCCGATCGCCTCGACCTCGTCGGGCTTCACGCCGCGCAGAATCGCGATCAGCGGGCATTTGGCGAAGGCGGCGTCGAAGGCCTGGCGGTGGTCGGTCATGCGGCAAGGTCCTGGATGCGAGTGATGCCGGCTACGAATGCGGCCTGACTCTCTATATGGTGTGCGGTGCCGCCGAGCGCATCGATCGCGCCGGCATACAGCGCGCCGAGCGCGGGATCGGCGAGGATGTGGACGGTCGCGCCGGGCTCGATCCGCGCGGCGGTATCCGCGCCGATCAGCAGTCCGCTCGCGAACGAGGCGGCGTCCGCGTCGTCGGCCAACCCGAGCACGCCGCGCGCGCGGATCGCGAACAGGCTGGCGGCGAGATCGCGTTTCGCACCTTCCGCGACGCCGTCGAGGAACGCCGCGCCCGGCTTGACCGGGTGGCCGAGTTGGCGCGAGAGGACGCCGTGCGCGCGGAGCAGCGCGAACAGTTCGCCGGTCATCGCGGTCGTGAACCGGATGATCGCGCCGGCCTCGACGGTCGCCCATTTGCAATGCGTGCCCGGCTGGCACAGCAGCGCGTCGGGCGGGACCAGCCCGGCGGCGACCGCGCCGAGCAATTGAACCTCCTCGCCGCGCATGACGTCGGCATGCAGGCCGTCACGGTACGACAGCCCCGGTACGATCGCGGTGCGCGCGTCGACCCGGTCGAGCGCGGCGGCGATCTGCGGCAGGCCCGCGGGCGCGGCGACATAGGGTACGCTGCGCCAGCCGATGTTCGATCCGACCATCCCGGCGAGCAGCATCGGCAGGTCGCCGAGCCGGTCGCGAATGCCCGCAACCTCCGCCTCATACTCGTCGGCCGCGACGGTTGCCGCGCCGCGATCGTCGCGTTCGGTCGCCACCACGCTGCCGTTCTCGATCCGGAACGCACGCCGGTTGGTCGTGCCCCAGTCGACGGCGATAAATGGGCTCATGGTCACGCTCTCGATTCTAGCCCGACCTTGCGATCGCATCTGCAGAGATATTTATACGATAATAGGAGCAAGTCCAGTAAGGAGCTTGGAAACGTGACAGCAGGGGCATGTTGCGTCAGAACTCGGGCGATGGCTACCAACATGACAGACAGCGAGACATTTCCGCCCGGCGCCGTCGCGGGTCGCAACCTCACCCACGGCATGCTCGATACACTGGGGCGGGCGATCGTGACCGGGCGCTACGAGACGCGGCAGTTCCCGACCGAGGCGGAGATCGCCAAGACGCACGGGGTCAGCCGCTCGGTCACGCGCGAGGCGGTCAAGATGCTGACCGCCAAGGGCCTGGTCAGCGCTCGGCCGCGTCAGGGCACGGTGGTGCAGCCGGCCAGCGCCTGGAACCTGTTCGATACCGACGTGCTGCGCTGGACGCTCGAGCGCAAGTTCTCGGTCGAGTTGTTGCGGCACTTCAACCAGTTGCGCGTGGCGATCGAACCCGAGGCGGCGGCGCTGGCGGCCCGGTTCGGCGATGCGGCGGATTTGCAGGCGATCCGCGAGGGACTGGCGCAGATGGAGGCCGGCGAAGCGGGGCTGACCGATCCGTTGGAGGCCGATATCGCGTTCCATGTCGCGATCCTGCGCGCGTCGAAGAACCCGTTCTATGCACAGTTCCAGTCGGTGGTGTCGACCGCGCTACGTACCTCGATCCGCTTTACCAACCGGATCAAGGGCCGGTCGGCGAACATCGCCGACCATGCCGCGGTGGCCGACGCGATCATCGCGCGCGATCCTGCGGCGGCGAGGGTGGCGATGACGCGGATCATTGGCGACGTGCTGGTGCTGATTGGCGAGGACTGAGGCGTATCGACGGTCGGTTTTAACCGCCAACTCCGCTTTTTCTTTGCCATGCCGGACCATTCGGGTTTGCTTGGGAGAGGCTGAACCCGGCATTGGCGGTACTGCGAAATCCATGAGATTTGGCGTATGGAACGGACCCCGGAACTCGTCGACAGGTATACCTCTCCGACATCCCATGCTCCGTCATCCCCGCGGAGGCGGGGATCCATAAGCTCAAACGGTCGCGATTCTATCGCGAGGCTTGCCAGTATGGGTTCCCGCCTCCGCGGGAATGACGGTTACAGGTTTGACGGGAATAAGCGTCGAACCAGTCCGGGGGACGGAAAGATTTTAGGACGGCGCGCGCCCAACACGCTGCATGTCGATCTTCTTCAGCGAAACCTGGTTGAAAACCTTTCGCCAGGCGTGACGTTTCGCAAGACGGAGTGATGCGGGTTACCGTTGATCGCCGACCTCCTGCCGCCTATGAAAAGTAAGACAAATCTCAGAGGATTCCTGCATGGCTGTTGACCTGTCGTCCCCGAAGCCGATCCGCCTCGCCATCGTCGGGGTCGGCAAGATCGCGCGTGATCAGCATCTGCCGGCGATCGCGCAGGATCCCCGGTTCGAACTGGTCGCGGCGGTCAGTCGCAACGCGGTGGTCGACGGCGTCGCGAACTACCGCGATATCGCCGAACTGGTGGCGGCGGGGCACGACCTCGACGCGGTGTCGCTGTGCACGCCGCCGGTCGGCCGCGCCGAGATCGCGATGGCGGCGATCGATGCCGGGCTCGATGTGATGATGGAAAAGCCGTCCGCGGCTACGCTGTCGGAGGTCACCCGGATCGAGGCGCATGCGGTCGCGGCGGGCCGGACGCTGTTCGCGACCTGGCACTCACGCGAGGCGGCGGGCGTCGCCCCGGCGCGCCAATGGCTCGAAGGGCGGCGGGTCGAGCGCGTTACGATCGACTGGCGTGAGGATATCCGCCGCTGGCACCCCGGCCAGGACTGGATCCTGGAGGCCGGCGGGTTCGGCGTGTTCGATCCGGGGATCAACGCGCTGTCGATCGCGACCGAGATCCTGCCCGGCGGCTGGACGGTCGACGATGCCGAGATGCACGTGCCCGAGGGGCGGATGTCGCCGCTCGCTTCCGATCTGCGCCTGTCGTGCGACGGGGCGGCGGGGGCGCGTGTGCCGGTGACTGCGACGTTTGATTTCCTCCACGAAGGACCGCAGCAATGGGACATCGTCGTCGATACCGATGGCGGTCGACTGACGTTGCGGATGGGCGGATCCGTGCTCGAGATGGACGGCGACGTCAGCGAGGCGCCGGATGCCGAATATGCGCGGTTGTACGGCAAGTTCGCCGAGCTGGTGCGGGCGCGGTCGAGTGCGGTGGACGTCACGCCGCTGCGGCTTGTCGCGGATGCGTTCCTGGTGGGGCGGCGCACGATCGTTCCCGCGTTCGCCTGGTAATACGCGCGGAGGATCGATTTTCCGCGCGCCAAGTAACGCAGGATACAAATGCCTTGATCGACGATAAGCGGTCAGGAACGCGCCGATAGGCCTCACGTTCTGTCCTTATGCGAGCCCGGCAAGGGCCGAGGATAAGGATGCGTATCGGTGCTTCAGGTCAGTCCGCAGGTCGAGCAGGAATACGGCATCGCGATGGAGGCGATCGCGGTGGCGCCACTGGCAACCGCGATCGCCGAGCGATTGGCGGACGCTAACCTCGTCTACATTGCGTCCGACGATCGGCGCGCGACCGAGATCGCCGCGATCGTCGCTGCGCTTTCGCCTGCCGCGCTGGTGGTCCATCTGCCGTCGAGCGACGCGCTGCCCGGCGACGACGCTCCCGCATCGCCGGCCAATGTCGGTCTGCGCGTGGCGGCGTTGCGGCGGTTGCGCGCCGGCATCGAAGCGGGGCGCGCATCGATCCTGCTGGTGACGACGGCGGAGGCCAGCGCGGTGCGCTATCCGGCACCGGCGATGTTCGACGTCGTCCCGCCCAGGCTCGCGCCCGGCGATACGCTCGATCTCGATGCGTTCGCCGCGACCACGGCGGAGATCGGCTATGTCAGCGACGACCGCGTCGACGAACCCGGCGAGATCGCGGTGCGCGGCGGTGTGGTCGACATCTTCCCGGTCGATCGCGACCTGCCGGTCCGCGTGGAGTTCGCCGATGGCAGGATCACGTCGCTGCGCCGCTACGATCCGGTCTCGCAGTTGAGCCAGGGCGACCTGGATGCGATCGAGATCGGTCGCGCGACCGAGCCCGCCGTCGAACAGGGCGAGACGATCCTCGCGCATCTGCCCGGCGCGGCGGTTGCGCTCGATCCCGGTGCCGGACGTCGTCGCGAGCGTTTTCTCGCAGTTGCTGCTGATGGTCTGCCGCGGCGCAAGGCGGCTGTGGAACTGGTTCTCGACAAGGCGTGGGCCGCGGCGATGGCCGAGCGCGAGACGACCGCGTTTCAGATCGCCGACGACTTGCCGCCGCGCTTCATCGAGCGCCGCGATCCGACCCGCGCTTTCGCCCGGTTTGCCAAGGATGTGCTCGCCGACGGACGGCTGGTGATCGCCGGATCGTCTCGCGATCTGCGGTTCCTGCGGCCTCGGCTGGAGCGCGCTGCGAAGACCGCGTTCGATCCGGTCGACGATTGGGCCGGTGTGCTCGCCGCCAAGCCGGGACAGGCGCTGCTACTCGACGCGCCGATCGATCGCGGGTTCGTCGTCGGCGGGATTACCGTCGTCGCGGCCGCCGATCTGCTCGGGGGGCGGGCCGGCAGCCATGAGATGGCCGACGGTCGTGTCGCGCAATCCATCCTGTCGAGCGAATTGCGGTGCGGCGACGTCGTCGTCCACGAGACGTTCGGGATCGGGATCGTCCGTGGCTTGCAGGCGCTGCCTGATACGGGCGGCGACGCCATCGTCCTCGAATATGCCAAGGGCGGACGCCGGCTCGTACCGGTCGCGGAGGCCGACCGAATCTGGCGCTATGGTGCCGACGAGGACGCGGTGACGCTTGATACGCTCGACGGCGCGTCGTGGCAGAAGCGCCGCGGAGCGATCGACGCGACGATCGCCGAGAGCGCGCGCGATCTCGCCAAGCTGGCCGCCGAGCGCGACGCCCGCACGACCGATCCGATCGAGCCGGACCGGGCGGCGTATGAGCGCTTCGCCGCCGGGTTCGCCTTCACCGAGACGCCCGATCAGGCGCGCGCGATCGCGACGACGCTGTCCGATCTCGCAAGCGGCAAGCCGATGGACCGGCTGGTGATCGGCGACGTCGGCTACGGCAAGACGGAGGTCGCCTTGCGTGCGGCCGCCGCCGTCGCGCTCTCCGGGCGGCAGGTCGCTATCGCCGCACCGACGACGGTGCTGGTCCGCCAGCATATCGAGACGTTCACCAAGCGGTTCGAGGGGACCGGGATCGTCGTCGCCGGCCTGTCGCGGTTGTCGAGCAGCGCGGACAAGGCGCGCGTCCGTGCAGGCCTCGCCGACGGATCGATCGGCGTCGTGATCGGGACCGGCGCGATCGCCGGCAAGGGCGTGACCTACCGCGATCTCGCGCTGGTGGTGATCGACGAGGAACAGCGGTTCGGGACCGCGGACAAGGCCAAGCTCCATGATTTAGGCGCCGGGCATGTCCTGACGCTGAGCGCGACGCCGATCCCGCGCACGCTGCAATCGGCGATGGTCGGTCTGCAGGGCCTGTCGATCATCGCGACCCCGCCGGCACGCCGCCAGCCGATCCGCACCGCGGTCTCCAGCTTCGACGATAGCGTCGTTCGCGCCGCGTTGCGGCGCGAACGCGCGCGAGGCGGGCAGAGCTTCGTCGTCGTGCCCCGGATCGAGGACATGGCGCCGCTCGCGGCCAGGCTCGCCAAGCTCGTGCCCGAACTCGGGCTGGTCCAGGCGCATGGCAAGATGCCCGCGGCTGAGATCGACGAGGCGATGGTCGCGTTTGCGGCGGGCGACGGCGACGTGCTGCTGGCGACCAATATCATCGAGGCGGGTCTCGATGTGCCGCGGGCGAACACGATGATCGTCCATCACGCCGATCGGTTCGGCCTGTCGCAGCTTCACCAGTTGCGCGGGCGGGTCGGTCGCGGCGGGCGGCGTGGCCAGGTGATGCTGTTGACCGATGGCGATGCGACGATCGCGCCGGCGACGTTGAAGCGGCTGAACACGCTCCAGGCGTTCGACCGGCTGGGGGCGGGGTTCGCGATCAGCGCGCGCGATCTCGATTTGCGCGGCGCGGGCGATCTGGTCGGCGAGGCGCAGGCCGGGCACATGAAACTGATCGGCATCGACCTGTACCAGCATCTGTTCGTGCGGGCGCTGCAGCAGGCGCGGATCGATCAGGACGGCGGGGAGCCGATCGACGACTGGGTGCCCGAACTGCATCTCGAACTGGGCGGCAGCCTGCCCGAGGACTGGATTCCCGAAGAGGAGGTCCGGCTCGCGCTGTACGGGCGGCTCGCGCGGATCGCCGACGTGGCGACGCTCGATCGGTTCGAGGCGGAACTCGATGATCGCTTCGGCGCGATGCCCGATCCGGCGCAGCGCCTGCTGCACGTCGCCAGGATTCGGATGCTCGCGCGGCAGGCTGGTATCCAGCGGATCGATGCAGGGCCGGCGGCGATCGCGTTCACCCCGCACGATCGACGCGTAGCAAAACCGCTGGAGGAGCTGGTCGAGAAGACCGGGCGGTGGATCGCGCGCGAGACGATTCCCGATTCGGTCGAGCGCGGCGCGAAGATCGCCGACCTGCTGGGCGCGATGACCGACTGACGGGTTATTCCGCGGCGAAGGCTAGCGGCGCTATGCGGGCTTCCTCCGTCAGCGCGTCCAGCATGACGCGGACGAGGTCGACGACGCGGGCGAAACCGGCCCCCGGGGCATGGTGCTTGCGATCGAGATACAGCGTGCGGTCGAGTTCCAGCTGGATCGCGTGGATCCCGGTACCGGGCGCGGCGTGCCGTTCGAGGATATGCCCGCCTGCATAGGGTGCGTTGCGCGCGACCGAAAAGCCGTGTCCGACGCAGGCCGCTTCGACGACCTCGACGAACCGGCCATCCGCCGCATGGCCGAAGCGGTCGCCGATCACGATGCGGGGACCGCCGGGCGCGAGTGGTGGCATCGAATGCACGTCGAGCAGCACCGCGATCCCGAACCGTGCGCGCGCCGCCTGGAGCGCGGCGCCGACCGCGTCGTGATACGGGCGATGATCCTCGACGATCCGCGTGGTGATCTCGGCATCGGTGAACCGCCGCGCCCAGAGATCGCCGGCAGCCGATGTCCGGCGTGGCACGAGGCCCAGACCGCTGCGCAGCTTGGCGGATTGCTGCGCCAGCGGAGTCGTCGTCGCCCCCTCGTCGATCAGCGGATCGCGTTCGTCTTCGCTGCGGTTCAGATCGATCCACGCGCGCGCGCGCAATTGGACGATCGTGGTCTGGCGCGTCCGTGCCGCCTTGGCGACCGCATCGACGAGCCGATCCTCCAGCGGCAGCAGCCCGGCCAAGGGCACGCGCAACGCCGTTTTCAGCGCGAGCGGATACTCGCGGCCCGCATGCGGCACGGAGATCACCACCGGGCTCGACGGCGGCGTCGTGCCGAAGCGTTCGAACGGGAGCGGGGTAAACGGGGCGGATGGCATCGATCCACGCTAGGGCGACCGCGCGATGCGGGCAATCGATCTGGAAATCTTAACCGCTTTGCGGCTAGGTCGGCTGCAACGATGCTGTGCGAAAACGGGACTTTAGATCGATGTTGCGAATCCTGCTGGCCGAAGACGATCAGGTCATGCGCGAATATCTGACGCGTGCGCTCGAACGGTCGGGCTATGCGGTGACCGCGGTCGACCGCGGCACCGCGGCGATCCCGCTGCTCGAAACCGAGACGTTCGACCTGTTGCTGACCGACATCGTCATGCCCGAGATGGACGGGATCGAGCTTGCGCAGAAGGCAGGGGAGATGTGCGCGGACCTGCGCGTGATGTTCATCACCGGCTTCGCGGCGGTCACCCTGAAGGCCGGGCGGGCGATGCCGAACGCCCGCGTGCTGTCGAAGCCGTTCCATCTGCGCGACCTCGTTGCCGAGGTCGATCGGCTGTTCGAGATGGATAATGTGACGGGCATGCATTGAACGCTTGCACGCCGCGATAACCGCGGCTAGTGGAGCCGTCCGGCGGGCGTGTAGCTCAGTGGTAGAGCACTGTGTTGACATCGCAGGGGTCGCAAGTTCAATCCTTGCCACGCCCACCATAGAAAGCCCTGGTAGCTCGATGAGTTACCAGGGCTTTTTTGCATTTGACGCCGGTCATGATGCAATTCGTCCTGCGTGCGTTTGACGTGTGTCATGGCCGATCGACGTTCAGCTTGGTGGGCGCGCAGCACTGCCGAAATTGCTCCGTCACCCCGGACGGGTTCGACAGCTATCCCCTTCGAGAAAGACTTGTTTCCCCGCGAAGGCGGGGATCCAGACGGGGCTCCCGCCTTCGCGGGAGAACAAGGAAGGGCATCGTGTCGTACGACTGCGGACCCGTACTTGTTTGAAGAGGATAGCTACCGACGGGGTCCCGGGTCCGCGGTTTCGCGAACCACAATCTTTCGATGTTGCGGTACCGTGAGGGCATAAGCACCGTGTGTCACATCGCGTGTGCGATCGAGTTGCGGGTGCTGCGTATGGTCGCACGACTCCATTCGCGACCGATCTGGGTGATACCCAGGATCGGGCATCGCTGATCGCCATGCCGGTTGACTGCGTGCGACCTATGCGCGCGACCTCAGCGTCGGGTCCGATAATTCGCCTGCGCGGGCCCGACTATACGCCGGCTATACGCGAAACGCTGGAATCGGTCTCGAATTGCTATGGGCCTTACGCCAGATGCGCTGCCCTCAACACCGTCGCCACGTCGTTCAACGCAGGCCGTTCAACGGTGGTCGATCAAGGGGGAAGTAATGAAGAAAGCTTTTGCTGCGTTCCTGTGCACCTTCGGGCTGCCGACCGTAGCAGCGCATGCGCAGACGGTCGGCGATGCCGCGGTCGCCGCGCCTGCGGACTCGCCCGCCGGCGCGCCCCCCAACGTATCGAGCATCAACCCGTCGAGTGCCGCCTCGTCGAGCACCAATCCGTCGAGCGCGGGCGCGTCGAACGCCGGCGGGGCCTATACGACGGACAATCTCGGCGACGGTGTCCTTACCCGGTTCACGCGCTATTATGCGCTGGAGATGGGGCATGCCGGTGCGCCGTCGGATCCCAATGCGCCGGCGTCGCGTCGCGAAGGATGGCCCGCCCAGCCTGCGACGACGCCGCCCTTGCCGTTTACCGAATGGCCCTATGGCGGTGCGACGAGCATCGGTGCGAACCGGCCAGCGTCCGTCGACAGCCCGTTGATGACCGCGATCGCCCCCACTGGCATCGGTCGCGCGCTCGCGAGCGCACATGTCCAGGTCTATGGCTGGCTCGATGTCGGCGGCAATTACAGCTCGTCGTCCGTGCCGGGGGGCAATGCGCCTGCGGCATATGACTATCAGCCGCGCCGTATCCAGCTGGACCAGGCCGTCGTCTATGTCGAGCGCACGCCCGATACGGTGCAGCAGGACCATGTCGACTGGGGATTCCGCGTCGCCGGCATCTACGGCGTCGATTACCGCTATACCACCTCGCTCGGTCTGTTCAGCAACCAGCTCCTGAAGCACAACAACGACTATGGCTACGATCTGCCGATGGTCTACGGCGAGGTCTATATTCCGAAGATCGCGCAGGGTCTGGTGATCAGGGTCGGCCGGTTCATCGCGGCGCCGGATATCGAGGCGCAGCTCGCGCCGAACAACTACATGTATTCGCATTCGATGACGTACACGTTCGACAACTATACGAACACCGGCGTCATGGCGACGTTGGCGGTGACGAAGAACTGGTTCGTCCAGGGCGCCGTGACCGATGGCAGCGAGACCGCGTTGTGGAATGTCGGCAAGCGGGTGACGAACCCCTTTCCCAATCCGCTCTACCCCGGCACGACCTATCGCAAGGATCCCGGCGCGCAGGCCTCGTTCACGGGCTGCGTCCGCTACCAGTCGAATAGCGGGCGGGACTCGTTTTACGTCTGCACCAACGCGATCAACAACGGCGAGTGGGGCTACAACAATCTGCAGTGGAGCGGTCTGACCTATTATCACCGTTTCACCGACAAGTGGCATGTCGCGTTCGAAAGCTATAATCTCTACCAGAAGAACGTGCCGAACGGGCTGAACCCCGTCGTCCAGAACGCGTATGCGATGGGCGGCACGCCGTTCAGCCCGCAGCGTCTGCCGTTCAACGCCCCCAGCCTGGCGCAGTGCAACAGCGTCGACGTGTTGCGGTGCTCGGCGCATGCGCAATCGGCGCTCGCCTATCTGAACTTCACGCCGACGCCGCTCAACAACATCACCTTGCGCGGCGAGTATCTCGACGACGAGAAGGGGCAGCGTACCGGCGCGAAGACTCGGTACGTCGCGGGTGCGATCGGCTATCAACACTGGTTCTCGCCGCAGATCGAGATACGACCCGAACTCGCGTATTACCGCGCGCTCGACGCTAACGCCTTCAACGGCAATTCTAATTTAAGCATAGTCGCGAATAAGCGGTATCTCGTTGCCCTATCGGGCGATGCGATCCTTCATTTCTAGTCGACACGAGCAGGAGGGCCTAAAAATGGAAGACCTTATTTGGATCCTCGTGATGGTCGGGCTGGTGGCGGCGACGCTTGCTTATGCCCGTCTGTGCGACAACGCATGAGGGGGATGCGATGACTCTCGATCTCTGGCTCGCGGCACTGACTGCGCTTGGCCTGCTCATCTACCTGGTGGCGGTCCTGATCCGCCCCGAACGCTTCTGAAGGAGGCGGCATCATGACAATCCAGGGCTGGTTCCTGATCCTCGGCTTCGTCGCCATCCTGCTCGCGCTGACCAAACCGGTCGGCCTGTGGCTGTTCGCGCTGTACGAAGGCCGCCGCACTCCGCTCCACGTCGTCCTCGGACCCGTCGAGCGCGGATTCTACAAGCTTGCCGGGATCGATCCGCAGGCCGAGCAGGGCTGGCGGCGGTACGCGCTGCACATGCTCGTGTTCAACGTCGCGTTGATGGCGTTCACCTATGCCGTGCTGCGTCTGCAGGGCGTGCTGCCGGGTAACCCGCAGGGGCTCGCCGGGCTGTCGCCGAACCTCGCGTTCAACACCGCGGTCAGCTTCACCACCAACACCAACTGGCAGAGCTATTCGGGCGAGTCGACGATGTCGAACCTCAGCCAGATGCTCGGCCTGACGATCCACAATTTCCTGAGCGCGGCGACCGGCATCGCGCTGGCGTTCGCGCTGTTCCGCGGGTTCGCGCGGCGTGAATCGAAGGCGATCGGCAATTTCTGGGCCGATATGACGCGCATCACGCTGTATCTGCTGCTGCCGGTGTGCGTCGTCTATACGGTGTTCCTGATCGCATCGGGTGTGCCGCAGACGTTCGCCGCGACGGTCAACGTGACCACGCTCGAAGGCGTCAAGCAGGTCCTCGCGATCGGGCCGGTCGCCAGCCAGGAAGCGATCAAGATGCTCGGCACCAATGGTGGCGGCTTCTTCAACGCGAACTCGGCGCATCCGTTCGAGAACCCGACCGCGCTGGTCAATTTGATCCAGATGCTGTCGATCTTCCTGATCGGGTTCGGCCTGACCTGGACGTTCGGCAAGGCGGTCGGCAACACCAAGCAGGGCTGGGCGATCCTGTCGGCGATGGTGATCCTGTTCCTCGCCGGCGTCACCGTGACCTATTGGCAGGAAGCCGCCGGCAACCCCGTGCTGCATCATCTCGGCGTCGCGGGCGGCAACATGGAGGGCAAGGAGGTCCGCTTCGGGATCGCCGCGTCCGCGTTGTTCTCTGTCGTCACCACGGCGGCCTCGTGCGGCGCAGTGAATTCGATGCACGACAGCTTCACCGCGCTGGGCGGCATGATCCCGTTGTTCAACATCCAGCTGGGCGAGGTCGTGATCGGCGGCGTCGGCGCCGGCATCTACGGCTTCCTGCTGTTCGCGATCCTGGCGGTGTTCGTCGCCGGACTGATGGTCGGTCGCACGCCCGAATATGTCGGCAAGAAGATCGAGAGCCGCGAGGTCAAGCTCGCGGTGCTGGCGATCGCGGTGCTGCCGTTGATGATCCTCGGTCTCACCGCGTTGTCGTCGGTGCTGGCGCAGGGGCTGGCGGGGCCACTCAACAAGGGGCCGCACGGCTTCTCGGAGATCCTCTATGCCTTCACCAGCGCGGTCGGCAACAACGGGTCGGCGTTCGCCGGGCTGAGCGCCAACACGCCCTATTACAACGGCCTGCTGGGCGTTGCGATGTGGGTCGGCCGGTTCTTCATCATCGTGCCGATGCTGGCGATCGCCGGCAGCCTGGCCGCGAAGAAATACACGCCGGAAAGCGCGGGCTCGTTCCCGACGACCGGCGGCCTGTGGGTCGGTCTGCTCGTCGGCATCGTGCTGATCCTGGGTGGCCTGACCTTCCTGCCGAGCCTCGCGCTCGGTCCCATCGCCGATCATCTCGCGATGATCCGCGGCACTTTGTCCTGACGGGGGCGCCATCATGGCCCAGAATTCGCAAAGCCGTTCGCAGAGCAAGAGCCTGTTCACCGCCGACCTGGTGGTGCCGGCGATCACGGCGTCGTTCGTCAAACTCAACCCGAAGGAGCTGATCCGCAACCCGGTGATGTTCGTCACCGCGGTCGTCGCCGCGCTGATGACCGTGCTGCTGGTCGTCGGCCACGACAGCCTGAGCATCGGCTTCAAGCTGCAGCTCGTCATCTGGCTCTGGCTGACGGTGCTGTTCGGTACCTTCGCCGAAGCGCTCGCCGAGGGGCGCGGCAAGGCGCAGGCCGCCTCGCTGCGTGCCACCAAGGCGGACCTCGTCGCCAAGCGCCTGAAAGGCGACGGTCGCGAGCATGAAAGCGTGCCGGCCAGCGCGCTGAAGGTCGGCGACGTGGTGCTGGTCGAGACCAACGACCTGATACCGTCGGACGGCGAGGTCGTGTCGGGGGTCGCCTCGGTCAACGAGGCGGCGATCACCGGCGAGAGCGCGCCGGTGATCCGCGAGGCGGGCGGCGATCGCTCGGCGGTGACCGCGGGGACGCGCGTCATCTCCGACGAGATCCGCGTCAAGGTGACGGTCGAACCCGGCAAGGGCTTTCTCGATCGCATGATCGCGCTGGTCGAGGGCGCCGAGCGGCAGAAGACGCCGAACGAGATCGCGCTGACTCTGCTGCTGGTCGGCCTGACGATCATCTTCCTGATCGCGGTCGGCACGATCCCCGGCTTCACCAGCTATGCGGGCGGCTCGATCCCGGTCGCGATGCTGGCGGCGTTGCTGATCACGCTGATCCCGACGACGATCGCCGCGCTGCTGTCGGCCATCGGCATCGCGGGCATGGACCGTCTGGTGCGCTTCAACGTGCTCGCCAAGTCGGGTCGTGCGGTCGAGGCGGCGGGCGACATCGACGTCCTGCTGCTCGACAAGACCGGCACGATCACGATCGGCGATCGTCAGGCGAGCGAGTTCCGCGCGGTAGGCGGCGCGAGCGATGCCGAGATGGCGGAAGCCGCGCTGATCGCCAGCCTGGCGGACGAAACGCCCGAGGGCCGCTCGATCGTCGTGCTGGCACGCGAGCGGTTTGGCGTCACGACGAGTGTGTTGCCCGATGGCGCGGAAGTGATCCCGTTCACCGCGCAGACGCGGATCTCGGGCGTGCGGATTGCGGACATGCTGGTCCAGAAGGGCGCGGTCGATTCGATCCTGAAGGCCAATCCGGGCGTCGGCCAGACCGCGGCCGCGACCGAACTGCGCCGGATCACCGACGAGATCGCGCGCGCCGGCGGCACGCCGCTGGCGGTCGCCAAGAACGGTCGGCTGCTCGGTGCGATCTTCCTGAAGGACGTCGTCAAGGCGGGCATCCGCGAACGCTTCGGCGAGCTGCGGACGATGGGCATCCGCACGGTGATGATCACCGGCGACAACCCGCTGACGGCGGCGGCGATCGCGGCCGAGGCGGGGGTCGACGACTTCCTCGCCCAGGCTTCGCCCGAGGACAAGCTGGCGCTGATCCGCCAGGAACAGCAGGGCGGCAAGCTCGTCGCGATGTGCGGCGACGGCACCAACGACGCGCCCGCACTGGCGCAGGCCGATGTCGGCGTGGCGATGAACACCGGCACGCAGGCGGCGCGCGAGGCGGGCAACATGGTCGATCTCGACAGCGATCCGACCAAGCTGATCGAGGTCGTCGGCCTCGGCAAGCAGCTGCTGATGACGCGCGGCGCGCTGACGACCTTCTCGGTCGCCAACGACGTGGCGAAATACTTCGCGATCATCCCGGCGATGTTCGTCGTGCTGTATCCGGGGCTCGGCGTGCTCAACGTGATGCGGCTGGGGTCGCCCGAAAGCGCGATCCTGTCGGCGATCATCTTCAACGCGGTGATCATCCCGTGCCTCGTGCCGCTCGCGCTGCGCGGTGTGAAATACACGCCGATGGGGGCGGGCCCGCTGCTCGCGCGCAACCTCGCAATCTACGGACTGGGCGGGCTGATCGCGCCGTTCGTCGGCATCAAGATCATCGACCTTGTGGTCGGTGGCCTCGGCCTCGCATAAGGACAATACCATGGGCAAGGATCTCACCTCCGCACTGCGACCCGCGATCGTCATGACGATCCTGTTCGCGGCACTTCTCGGGCTGGCGTACCCGCTGGCGATGACGGGGATCGGCCAGGCCGTGTTTCCGTCGCAGGCGAACGGCAGTCTGGTGACTCAGAACGGCCAGGTGGTCGGCTCGACGGTGGTCGGTCAGGCGTTCGTCGGGGACAAATATTTCCAGACGCGCCCGTCCGCCGCGGGCAAGGGCTATGACGGGCTGGCGTCGTCGGGGTCCAATTTCGGCCCGGCCTCGCATGCGCTGGTCGACCGGGTGACGCCCGACGTCGCCAAGCGCCGCGCCGAAGGGGTGACCGGGCCGCTGCCCGCCGACCTCGTCACCGCGAGCGGATCGGGGCTCGATCCCGATCTGTCGCCCGCCGCTGCCGCCGTCCAGGCACCGCGCATCGCGCGGGTCCGCGGCATCCCGGTCGACCGGGTGAGGACGATCGTCGCCACTGCGACCGAGACATCGATCCTGGGCGAACCGCACGTCAACGTGCTGGCGATGAACCGCGCGCTGGACGCCCTGCCGCGCTGATGCCGGTCAGCGATCCGGGCAACAGCGACAATCGTCCGGATCCGGATGCCCTCCTGCGTCAGGCCGAGCAGGAGGGGAGGGGGAAGCTCAAGATCTTCCTCGGCGCGGCACCGGGGGTCGGCAAGACCTTCGAGATGCTGTCCGAAGGCGCGGCGCGACGGCGCGACGGTGTCGACGTCGTCATCGGCATCGTCGAGACGCACGGCCGGGTCGAAACCGAACGGCTGACCCGCGGACAGGAAATCGTCCCGCGTCGCGACGTCGCCTATGAAGGGCGCGTCCTGGCGGAAATGGACATCGACGCGATCCTGGCCCGCGCGCCCCGGCTCGCGCTCGTCGACGAACTCGCGCATACCAATGCCCCCGGCAGCCGGCATCCCAAACGCTATCAGGATGTCGAGGAACTGCTGGCGGCGGGGATCGACGTCTATTCGACGATCAACATCCAGCACGTCGAGAGCCTCAACGACATCGTCGCCAGTTTCACGCGGGTTCGGGTGCGCGAGACGGTGCCCGACCGGATCCTCGAACTCGCCGAGATCGAGGTCGTCGATATCCCGCCCGACGAACTGATCGAGCGGCTGAAGGCGGGCAAGGTCTATCTGCCGCACGAGGCGACCCGCGCACTCAGCCATTTCTTCTCCAAATCCAACCTGTCGGCGTTGCGCGAACTCGCGTTGCGCCGCGCCGCGCAGGCGGTCGACGCGCAGATGCTCGATCATGTCCGCGCGATCGGCATCGGCGGGACATGGGCGGGCACCGACCGGATCGTCGTCGCGATCAACGAACTGCCCGGCGTCGACGGCCTGGTCCGCGCGGCCAAGCGGGTCGCGGATGGTTTGCACGGCCCGTGGACGGCTTTGTTCATCGAAACACCGCGCACCGCGCACTTCACCGATGTCCAGCATCAGCGGGTTGCCGCGGCGATGACGCTGGCGACGCAGCTCGGGGCGGCGGTCGCGACGGTGCCGGCCGCGTCGGTGGTCGAGGGTATCCAGGGCTTCCTGATCCACGCGCGCGCGACGCAGTTGGTCGTCGGCAAGTCGCGCCGTACACGTGCGTTCGAATTCATCCACGGATCGATCGTCGACCGGCTGATCCGCGGGACGAGCGGAGTCACCGTCCACGTCCTGCCGATGGAAACCGAAACCAGGACGTCTGCGCTGGCATGGCGGCGGTCGAAGGCGGGCTGGGGCTCGCCGACCGGCTATGCCATCACGCTCGCGCTGGTCGCGGCGATCACGACGGTCGCCAGCGCGTTGTTCCATATCCTCGATCTCGGCAACGTCGCGCTGTTGTACCTGCTGCCGGTGATGGTGGCGGCCAGCCTGTTCGGGTTGCGCACCGGGCTGTTCGCCGGGATCGCGTCGAGCCTCGCCTACAACTTCTTCTTCCTGCCCCCGGTCGGCACGCTGAGCATCAGCAATCCCGAGAACCTGATCTCGATTTTCGTCCTGCTCGGCGTGGCGATCGCGACCAGCCAGCTGACCTCGCGGGTCCGCGCGCAAGCCGATCTGGCGGCGGCGAGCGCGCAGACCAACGCGACGCTGGCGGGGTTCCTGCGGCAGTTGAGTGCGATCAACGATCCGGCGGTGGCGGCGCGGATGATCTGCGACGACGTCGCGCAGGTCTTCGCGGTGCAGTCGGTGTTGCTCGCCCCGACGACCGGCGCCGGGCTGACCGTGCAGGCCGCGAGCACCGCGGACTACCGGCTCGACACGATGGATCTCGCCGCCGCGAACTGGGCGTTCGATGCCGGCGCGGCGGCGGGCAAGGGGTCGGCGACGCTGGCCGCGTCCGAGTGGCTGTTCCAGCCGGTCAAGGCGGGCGGGCGGACGCTCGCGGTGCTCGGGATCGCCCGCGAGAACAGCGGCGATCCGGTTCGCGCCGATCAACTGCCGCTGCTCACCAGTCTGGTCGATCAGTCCGCGCTGGTGCTCGAACGGCTGCGGCTGGAGACCGAGATGCGCGATGTCGACGCGGTGCGGACGCGCGATCGGCTGCGCGCGGCGCTGCTCTCGTCGGTCAGCCACGATCTGCGCACGCCGCTGACCGCGGTGATCGCCGCGGCGAACGAACTCGATCACGGTGCCACCCCCGACCTGATCGCGACGATCAAGACCGAGGCGGCGCGGCTCAACCGGTTCGTCGCCAACCTGCTCGACATGGCGCGGGTCGAGGCGGGGGCGCTCAAGCTCAACATCGAGGCGACCGATCTCAGTGATGCGGTCGCCGGCGCCGCGCACGACGCGCGCCGCGCGCTGGAGGGGCATGCGGTCCGGCTCGACGTGCCGCCCGACCTGCCGCTGGTCAGGGTCGATCCGCAACTGCTGCATCACTGTCTGCTCAACCTGCTCGACAATGCCGGGCGCTACGGCGATCCCGGTACCGAGATCGTCGTCGAGGGGCGGCATCGCTACGGCGAGCTCAGGCTGGCGGTGCTCGACCACGGTGCGGGCCTGCCGCCGGGCCGCGAGGCCGAGGTGTTCGAGACGTTCCGCCGGCTCGAAGGATCGGACCGCGAGATCGTCGGGACCGGGTTGGGGCTTGCCATCGTCAAGGCCTTCGCCGAGGCGATGGGGATGATGGTCGAAGCCGGCAATCGCGTCGATGAACCCGGCGCCGCGTTCACGCTGGTGTTCCCATCCCCTCTCATCGTGCGCAACGTCGCACCCGAAAGCGCGATCTGATGCCCGCCAAGATCCTGGTCGTCGACGACGAAATCTCGATCCGCCGCCTGCTCCGCAACACGCTGGAACGCGCGGGCTATGCGGTGGTCGAAGCGGTCGACGCGCGCAGTGCGATCGCCTGCGCGGCCGCCGAGCACCCGAGCGCGATCCTGCTCGACCTTGGGTTGCCCGATCGCGATGGTCTCAGCTTGATCCCGGTGCTGCGGCGCGACGGCGATGCGGTGATCCTGGTGGTGTCGGCGCGCGACGCGACCGACGAGAAGGTCGCCGCGCTCGATCTCGGTGCCGACGATTTCGTCACCAAGCCGTTCGACAGCGACGAACTGCTCGCGCGGTTGCGTGTCGCGCTGCGGCATCGGGCCACCGCCGACACTGCGCCCAAGCTCGTGCGGAAGGGGGGCCTGACGATCGATCTCGATCGCCGCGTCGTGACGCGCGACGGCGAGGAACTGCATCTGACGCGCAAGGAGCACGAGGTGCTTGCGGTGCTCGCCCGGCACAGTGGGCGCGTCGTCACGCACGACAAGATCATCGCCGCGGCCTGGGGTGGCGATGAGGATCCGCGGATCGAATATCTCCGCATCGTGATCCGCAACCTGCGCCAGAAACTCGAGGCGCCGGATCCGGTCGGCAGCGTGATCGCCAACGAACTTGGGGTCGGCTACCGTCTGCGCACCGACAGCTGAACGGCGATCGGGCCGGTCTGCCCGCTTTCCAGAGACGGGGTAAAGCTGCCATGCGCCGGCGATGATTCGCCTTCCGATCTCTGCACTCGTTTGCGTCCTCCTGTCGTCCGGCGCTGGCATCGCGCAATCGACCCCCGAACCTGCACCCGATATCGTCGTGACCGGGCGCGGGCTGGCGCCGGCACCGGGCGATCGCGCCTACGACATCGTCACGATCGAGCGCGACCGGATCGACGCCAATGCCGGCAACCGGCTGGAGAGCGTGCTCGCCGATGTCGCCGGCTTGCAGCAGTTCCGCCGCTCCGATTCGCGCAGCGCCAACCCGACCAGCCAGGGGATTTCTTTGCGCGGAATCGGCGGCAATGCGTCGAGCCGCGCGCTGCTGATCCTCGATGGCGTGCCACAGGCGGATCCGTTCGGCGGGTGGGTCGCGTTTCCCGCCTATGCGACCGGACGACTGGGCCGCATCCGGGTGACGCGCGGCGGCGGCAGTGGCTATCAGGGGCCGGGCGCTCTCGCCGGTACGGTCGAACTCGAAAGCGCGACGCCGAGCGACCTGACGCCGTTCCAGGGCAGCGTGGCTTATGGCAGCCGGGACTCGGTCGATGCGCAGGGTTCGGCGGCGCTGGTCCGCGAGGGCGGGTTCGCGACGCTGTCCGGCGCCTATGCGCGCGGCGACGGTTTCACGCCGACGGTGGCCGACAGTCGCGGGATCGTCGATCGGCCCGCGCCGTACGAGCAGGCGTCGGGTGCGATCAGGACCGTCGTCGGGATCGGCGCGAAGACCGAGTTGCAGGTGAACGCCAGCGCCTTCACCGACCGGCGCGACCGTGGGGCCGATTTCACCGATAATACGAGCGAGGGCGCCGATGCGAGCATCCGGCTGATCGGGCGCGGCGACTGGGGCTATTCGGCGCTCGCCTATATCCAGACGCGCGCATTCGCGAGCAGCTTCAACAGCATCAATGCCGCGCGCACGACCGCGATCCAGTCGCTGAACCAGTATAATACGCCCGCGACCGGGCTTGGCGGGCGGATCGAGATCCTGCCGCCGCTGGGCGAGAGCATCACGTTGCGGCTGGGCGCAGATGTTCGCGATGTCAGCGGCAAGACGCAGGAACTCTACACCTTCGTCGCGGCGGTCCCGACGCGGCGCCGCGAGGCCGGAGGAAGAACCACCACTACCGGAATCTTCGCGGACGGCAGCGTGGTCGCGGGCGACTTCACTTTCAGCCTGGGCGGACGCGTCGACTGGTGGTCGATCGACGGCGGCTATCTATCCGAACGGCCGCTCGCCGTCGGCCCTGCACTCACGAACCAGCGCTACGCCGATCGCGACGGCAGCGAGACGACCGGCCGCGCCGGTATCGCCTACCAGCCCGCCGATGCGATCACGCTACGCGCCGCGGGGTATCGCGGCTGGCGGTTGCCGACGCTCAACGAACTGTATCGCCCGTTCCGCGTCGGCAACGACGCCACCGCCGCGAATGCACTGCTTTCGCCCGAGCGGCTGACCGGGGTCGAGGGCGGCGTCACGCTGGCGCCCGCGCGAAGTGTCAGCATTGCTGCGACCTATTTCTACAACCGGCTCAAGGACGCCATCGCCAACGTCACGACCACCAGCCCGGCGCAGGTCCTGCCCGGCGTGACGACCTACCGCGTCCGCCAGAATCTCGATGCGATCCGCGCGCACGGGTTCGAACTCGATGCGTCGTATCGTCCCGGTCCACTCGGCGTGCAGGCGTCGTGGTCGCATACCAATTCGACCGTCGAGGGATCGGGGATCACCGCAGCGCTCGACGGATTGCGGCCGGCGCAGATGCCGCGCGACGCGGTGTCGGGAACGGTCGACTGGCACCGCGATGCCGCCGCGCTCTCGCTGACCTTGCGCCATATCGGTAGGCAGTTCGACGACGACCAGAATACGCGGGTGCTCGCGCCCGCGACCACGCTCGACGGCTATGCCGCGCTGCCGATCATGCGGTCGCTGGTCGCCGAGCTGCGTGCCGAAAACATGTTGAACGAGCGGGTCGAGGCGGGGATCAGCGGCGCCAACATCGTCGAGCGCGCGACGCCGAGGACGATCTGGGTCGGGGTCCGCTACGGCCTGCGTTGACCCGTGCCTGGGCTGCGACTAATGGCGGTGACGTGAAGGGTTCCCGGCGACGGGATCAAAAGGGAAGTCGGTGCGCGGGAGGGTCGTCATGACCAGAGCCGCAAGACCGGCGCTGTACCCGCAACTGTGACCGGATAGCGGCCACCCCGGATATGCCACTGGGTGACAGCCTGGGAAGGCGGGGTGGGCGCGAAGACCCGGAAGCCAGGAGACCTGCCTCTCACGGTCGATCCACTGCGCGGGCGGGTGTCCGGCGCGGACGAGAGGCCCCCATGGGGCATCCTCGAGCGAGAGACGTCTGGCCGCACTGCGAATGGTCGCAGGCGGTTCTGTTCAGGACGTGCCCGATGACGAAAACATTCCTACTTCTGAGCGCGGCGGCAGCAATCGCGTCGCCCGCCTACGCACAATCCATTCCCGATGGCGATACGCCCGAACTGGTCGTCACCGCCGCCCGCGTCGCGCAACCGGCTAGCGAAGTCGGCCAGGCGGTGACGGTGATCGACCGCACCGAGATCGAACGCCGCCAGACGACGGTGGTGTCCGACCTGCTCGCGACCACGCCGGGCGTCACCGTCACGCGCAACGGCTCGGTCGGCGCGCTGACCGGCGTGCGGATCCGCGGCGCCGAATCCGACCAGACCTTGGTCGTGATTGACGGCGTCCGCGTCAACGATCCGTCGTCGACCGGGGGCGGCTTCAACTTCGCCAACCTGTTGTCGAGCTCGGTCGAGCGGATCGAAGTGTTGCGCGGGCCGAACTCGGTGCCGTGGGGCAGCCAGGCGATCGGCGGCGTGGTCAACATCATCACCGCGACGCCGACCGAAGGCGTGCAGGCCCGCGCCAACGCCGAATATGGCTATGCCGACAGCGTGTTCGCGAGTGCGGGCGTGTCGGGCGCGAAGGGGCCGGTCTCGGGCTCGCTGACCGGCGGCTATCTGCGGACCGACGGCATCTCGTCGGCGGCGAGCGGCACCGAGCGCGACGGGTATCGCCAATATGGCGCGGCGGGGCGGCTGGGCGTCGAGTTCGCGCCCGGGATCGGCCTCGACCTGCGCGGCTATTATGCGGACAGCAAGGTCTACATCGACGGCTTTCCGGCGCCCGATTTTGTCCTGGCGGACGACCCCGAATATTCGAAGACGCAGGAGATCTACGGCTATGCCGGGCTTCATGCGAACTTCGCCGATGGCCGGTTCAACAATCGCGTGGCGTTCACGATCGCCGACATCAACCGCGACAATTACGATCCGACCTTCGGCACCGACCCGAGCTTCATCGGTCGCGGCCGCAGCGAGCGCTACGAATATCAGGGCGACTTCCGCCCGCTCGACCAGGTCCGTGTCGTCGCCGGCGTCGAGCGCGAGAACAGCCGCTATAACGACGGCTTCAGCTACGCCGACACCGGCATCACCAGCGTTTATGGCCAGTTGATCGTCAAGCCGATCGATATCCTCACGCTGACCGGCGGCGTCCGCAACGACGACCACGACGATTTCGGCAGTCACACGACGTTCGGCGCCAATGCCGCGCTGGCGTTGCGGACCGGCACCACCGTCCGCGCGAGCTATGGCGAGGGCTTCAAGGCACCGACCTTGTACCAGCTCTTCTCCGATTACGGGAACCGCGGTCTCGATCCGGAAACCGCGCGCAACTTCGATATCGGCGTCGAGCAGGCGTTTCTCGGTAACCGGGCGCGCGTCGGCGTCACCTATTTCAACCGACGCACGCGCAACCAGATCGACTTCCGCGATTGCAGTCCGACCGAGCTGACGACACCCGGTTCGATCTGCGCCAATCGTCCGTTCGGCGTGTACGACAACGTCGCGCGTGCCGAGGCCGACGGCGCCGAGTTCACGCTGGCGCTGCGCCCGGTCGATGCGCTGACGCTGACCGCGAACTACAGCTATATCCACACCGAAAACCGGTCGATCGGCGACGATTTCGGCAAGACCCTCGCGCGGCGACCCGAGCAGACCGCGAGCGTCAACGCGGATTACCGGTTCCCGTTCGGGCTGTCGATCGGCGGCACGGTAACGATGGTCGGCGACAGTTTCGACGACTCCGCCAATGCGGTGCGGCTCGATGGCTATGCGCTCGGCGGCGTCCGGGCGGAGTTCCCGATCGGCGAGCGGTTCGCGGTCTATGGCCGCGTCGATAACATCACCGACGCGTCGTACCAGACGATCGCCGGCTACGGCACCTATGGTCGGGCGGCCTATGGCGGCGTGCGGTTGCGTCTGAAGTGAACCGCGCGGCGATCCTCCTCGCGCTGCTGGTCGCGTCGACGCTCGGGGGCTGCTCCGTGCCGCCGGGCGGACGGGGCGGCGGGGGGATCGTCTCGACCAATCCATGCGTCGATGCGGTGCTGGTGCGGATCGTGCCGGCATCGCGGATCGCGGCGATCAGTCATTATTCGCAGGATCCGGGCGGGACATCGATCCCGCTCGACGTCGCGCGTCGGTTTCGCGCCACCGCCGGCACCGCGGAGGAGGTGATCGCGCTGCACCCCGATCTCGTCATCGCCAGCACCTACACGCCCGCGGCGACGCAGGCGGCGTATGCGCGGGCCGGACTGAAGACGCTGCTGCTCGGCATTCCCGACTCGATTGCCGAGAGCCAGGCGCAGGTCACCCACATCGCCGATGCGGTGGGGGCGCCGACCGGTGGCGCGCGGATCAATGCCGATATCGATCGCGCCGTCGCCAAGTGGACGCGGCGCAGCGCCAACCCGCCGAGCGCGCTGCTGTATATCACCGGCGATCTGGCGACCGGCGACGGCACCTTGCTGACCGACATGATGACCCGCGTCGGGTTGCGCAACGCCGCGGTACGCTACGGCCTGACGCATACCGGCACGCTGGCGGCGGAGACGATCGTCACGCAGCCGCCCGATGTCGTCATCGCCTCGGAGCGCGTCGGGCGGGGGGCGGCACTGCGCCATCGGCTTTTGCCGACCACGCCGCAAGCGGTGTTTCCGCGTGTGTTGATCAACTGCGGCGGGCCGACGATCCCGCCGGCGCTCGAGCGGCTGGCTGTGATAAGGGCGGGGCTGTGATGCGCGCGAACCCGATCGAGACCCTTCCTACTGGCCACCACCCCGGCGAAGGCCGGGGCCCAATTGGGAAGGCCAGAGTAATGGAGCGCTGCGCATGGTCACGACCGTCTCCCCATTGGGCCCCGGCCTTCGCCGGGGTGGCGGCTGGGCGTGGAGCGCTAGCAGGCGGGGACGCGCGGCAATGACCCGCACGCTGAAACTGCTCGCGCTCGGCCTGCTCGTGATCGCGCTGTTCGGTGTTTCGCTCGGCTGCGGGAAGGTCTCGGTGCCGCCGTCCGCGTGGTTCTCGGCCGATCCACGCTGGTGGATCATCCTCGAACTGCGCCTGCCGCGCGCGGTGCTCGGGCTCGCCCTGGGGGCGACGCTCGGTCTGTCGGGTGCGGTGCTGCAAGGCTATCTGCGCAATCCGCTCGCGGACCCGGCGGTGGTCGGCGTGTCGTCGGTCGCAGCGCTCGCCGCGGTCGCCGCGATCGTCTTCGGGGTCGGCACCGGGCCCGGCATCTTCGTCGCGGCGATGCTCGGGGCGGGCGGCGCGGTCGCGCTGCTCGCCGCGCTGACCTGGCGATCGTCGAGTGCGATCACCTTCATCCTCGCCGGCACCGTGCTGACCAGCCTCGCCGGCGCGCTCACCGCGTTCCTGATCTCGATCGCGCCGAACCCGTATGCGGTGGCGGAGGTCATGGACTGGTTGATGGGCGCGCTGACTGACCGCGGGTGGACCGACGTATATTCCGCGCTGCCGCCCATGCTGTTCGGGACGATCCTGTTGCTGACGACCGGGCGATCGCTCGACTCGCTGTCGCTCGGCGAGACGGCGGCGCGGTCGCTCGGCGTACGGATGGGCCGCATCCGCGTGCTCGTCGTGCTGGGAACCGGACTCGTGGTCGGCGCGGGCGTGGCGGTGACGGGCGTCATCGGCTTCGTCGGCCTGATCGTGCCGCACATGCTGAGACCGATATTCGGACACCGGCCGGGCGCGCTGCTGCTACCGTCGGCGTTGGGCGGCGCGGCGCTCGTGCTGGCCGCGGACAGCATCGTGCGGCTTGCGCCCGGCGCGGGAGAAGTGCGGCTGGGCGTGGCGATGGCGATGATCGGTGCACCGTTCTTCCTCGGGCTGCTGTTCAGGGAACGGGGACGCGCATGGATCTGATCGTCGATCGTCTGAGCGTGAAGCTCGGCAAGCGCACCGTGCTGGACGACATATCCGCGCATCTGCGCCCCGGCCGCGTGACCGCGATTCTCGGGCCCAACGGCGCCGGCAAGAGCACGCTGGTCAAGGCGGCGGCCGCGCTCGTCGGCTATGCGTCCGGTAGCGTCAGGCTCGGCACGCAGGAGGTCCGGGCGATGGACCCGAAGGTGCGCGCGCGCGCGATCGGCTATCTGCCGCAGGATGCGACCGTGCATTGGAACATCGTCGCGCGCGACGTCGTGGCGCTTGGGCGGTTGCCGCACCGCGGCGCGCATGCCGCCGCGTCGCCTACCGATCACGCGGCGATCGCGCGTGCGCTGCACGACACCGAAACGACGCATCTGGCGGATCGTCCGATCGCCGAACTGTCCGGCGGCGAGCGCGCCCGCGTCCTGCTCGCGCGCGTGCTGGCGGGAGAGCCGCGCTGGCTGCTGGCCGACGAACCGCTCGCCAGCCTCGATCCGTCGCACCAGATCGACCTGCTCGCGCGCCTGCGTACTTATGCGGCGGGCGGGGCGGGCGTGGCGATCGTCCTCCACGACCTCGTCCAGGCCCAGCGCACCGCCGATGACGCTCTGCTGATAGCGGACGGTCGGGTCGTGGCGTTCGGTCCGGTCGCCGATGTCCTCACGCCCGTTACGCTCGGGCAGGTTTTCGGCGTTCGCGTCGCGACGTTGGAGGACGAGGACGGTCGCCTGTTCGTGCCCGTCGGCCGCATCGAACCGGCATAGACGGTCGACGCGCCCCGTTCGTCGCACTATCCCGCACCCGGTGATCGACATTCCTGCCCCGCTCCGCCTGCGCCTCGACGGCGACGCCCTCGTCCAGAACTGGCGCACGCTCGACCGCATGAGTGGGCGCGCCGCCTGCGGTGCGGCGGTCAAGGCGAACGGCTACGGCCTCGGGGCGATCGAGGTTGCGCGCCGCCTCGCCAACGCGGGCTGTCGCGATTTCTTCGTCTCCAACTGGCAGGAAGCCGCCGAGCTCGCGCCGCTCGGGCTGACGGTATCGGTGCTCCATGGCGTCCGCGACGAGGACATGGCGGCGGCGTTGGCGGGGTTTGCCCGCCCGGTCCTGAGTACCGTGGGCCAGGTCGGGCGCTGGAAAGCCGCTGGCGGCGGGCCGTGTGACGTCATGGTCGACACCGGCATGAATCGCCTGGGTGTGTCCACCGACGACATCGCCGCGGGTCTGCTCGACGGCCTCGAACTCGAAACGCTGATGAGTCACCTGGCCTGTGCGGACGAAGAGTCGGCGATGAACGAGGTCCAGCGCAATTACTTCGCCGCGCTTGTCGGTCGCACGTCGGCGCGTCGGCTGAGCCTCGCCAATTCTGCGGGGATCGGTCTGGGGACGGACTATGCGTTCGATCTGACCCGGCCGGGGTTGGCGTTGTATGGCGGCGTGCCGCGATCGAGCCTTGCCTCCGCCATCGAGCCCGTCGCGATGGTCGAGGCGCAGGTGTTGCAGCGGCGTCGCGTGTCGGTCGGCGAAACGGTCGGGTACAACGCGACCTGGACGGCAGCCGCGGATACTGACGTCGCGATCGTCAATCTCGGCTATGCGGATGGATATTTCCGCGGGTTCTCGGACCGCGGCACGGCGTGGGCAGGGACGGTCGAGCTGCCTGTAATCGGCCGCGTTTCGATGGATCTGCTCGCGGTGCGGGTCGACGACGCTGACGGGCTGGCCGAAGGCGACTGGATCGCAGTCGACCGCGATCTGTCACGGGCCGCGACGCGGTCGGGTATGTCGCAGTACGAGCTGCTGACCTCACTCGGCCGACGGCTCGACCGACTATGGTCGGACGCGTGATCAGGCCTGCGTTTCCGGCCCCGTCCAGGCATCGAACGGCCGTTTGCGGATCCACCGCGTCGCCAGCCATTTGACGCCCTGCACCACGGGAAGTCCGGCGTGCAGCGACTGGGGATCGGTCGTATCGTCCGCCAGCGTGTTGGTGAAGGACACCGCATCGCCGGCCTTCGGGCGGATCGTGACGCCGAGTTTGGGGAAGTGCGTCTCGCCACCGGCAAAACCTTCGTTGAGGTAGATCAGCACGGTTTTCGTGCGCTGGTTGCGCGCGGTGCCGATGGCGTCGAAATGCGGGCGGAACTGTTGTCCGGGGCGATAGCGCAGGATCGTCAATGCCTCGCCCTGGGCGATATCCGTCGCGGTGATCGTCGCGAGCCGCTGGTTGATCGCGCGTACGACGAGGCTCTCGCGCATCGGCCCGATTACCGCGCCATCGGACGTGCGTACGGGGTGGGTAATGGCACGCCCGGTACGCGGATCGACCACGCCGGCGGACAAAAGCAGATCGTTTGCGGCGTTGGCCAGATGTGCGCATTCCTCCCTGGTCAGCAGCGCGGGAAAATGGCGGATTTCCGGCTGCGTGCCGAGACGAGCCGATGCCGGTTCGGCGGCAGGGTGGCCATCTGCGGTCAGGCGCATCGCGTCGAGCAGGGCCATGTGCTGCGCGGCGACGGGATCGGAACGTGCAGCGACCGCCAATAGCGTCCGCGCGGCGTGCCACGACGCAGGCGAACCCGATCCGTTCGCGGTCAGCGCGATTTCCAGCAAGGCGGCATCGACATGGCCGATCGCTACGGCGCGACGCAGGATTTCGCGTGCCTGGCGAAGATCGCGCGGCACCGGGCCGCCGGTCAGGTTCCAACTCGCAAGCCGGAACAGTGCGTCGACGTCGCCCTGTTCCGCGGCGGCGGCGACGATCGACACGGCTCGCACGGTCTGCCCGGCGGCGAGCAACCGGTCGGCTTCGATCAGGAGCGTTTCGCTGTTCATCCAGCGGGTTCTATCCGCAATGGCCCGGGGCGGGCAAAAAAAAGGGGCCGGCGACATCGCCGACCCCAAGAGTGATCATCGCAAAACGGCGATCAGAACTTCGCGGTGAAGCCCGCATAGAAGCGACGGCCGACCGGCTCGTAGATGCCGGTGCCCGCACCGATACCCGTCGAACCCAGCGGTGGACGCGTGTTGGTGACATTGTCGACCCCGAGGTAGAAGTTCGAACCACCCTCGACGTTCACGCCCAAGCGCAGGTCGTGATACGTGACCGACTTGTAATACAGGATATCGGCATAGTCGGCGTTCTCAGGCGGACGACCCTGCAGCGAATTGACGTCCTCATACGTGTTGAGGTTCATGCGCGACAGATACCGGAACTGATAACCGACATACACCGTCCCGGCGCTGGCGTTCACGCTAACGTTGAAGGCGTCCTTAGGCTGGCCGACTTCGCCGAGCAGACGGTTTGCCCGGTTAGGATCGGTCGGGTCGAGGAACGAGTCGTTCTGGAGCGCGTGGGTCCAGATGAAGTGGGCCGTGACGTTCTTGTTGTCACCGAAACGACGCGTGTAGCTGAGGTCGGTGTTGATGCCGCGAACCTTCAGCTTGGCGTAGTTCAGCGTCGTCTGCTGAAGGCTGCCTTCGATGATCCGGTAGGGTTCCTCTCCGACCGGGCCGGTAGCGCCCGCTGCGACGCGCTGGAACAGGCCGCAGAACTGGTTCTGCAGGTTTGCCGCGTCGTAGCAGCCGTTGACGATCTGCTGCGCGCTTGGCGCGGTGATCACGTCGTTGACCTGGATGTTGTAGTAGTCGACCGACAGCGTCAGGCCCGGAACGTAGCTTGGCTGGTATACGCCGCCGTACGTGTACGAGTCCGACTTCTCGACCTTCAGCGTGGGATTGCCGCCGCTCTGGATCTCCAGCGACGACTGGTAGATGTAGTCGTACGCACCAGCGCCCGTGGTGGGGATGCCGGCCGCCGCGCAGTTCGCTGCACGCGTCGAAGACCCCGTGCCGATCTGACGTGCCGCGCACGGATCGACGAAGGTTGCAAAGTTCTGACCCAGTGGCGAATACAGATCCTGCAGGTTCGGCGCCCGCACGGCCCGCGCATATTGCGCACGGAAGCGAAGATCGGCGATCGGCGAATAATCTACGCCTGCATTGTAGGTGTAGTTGGTACCGGCTGTGCCCTTGTAGTCGGAGACACGGCCAGCGCCGCTGAGCGTCAGTTCCTTGATAAGTGTGATGTCGGCCAGCAACGGGACGCGAAGCTCGCCGTACGCTTCCTTCACGGTAAACGACGTGGGGTTGAAGGCCGCAATCGCATTATAGAAGGTGTAACCCGATGCCACGAGCGGATCAGCCTGGAATTTGGCGGTTTCACGACGATATTCGCCGCCGACCGAGAACCCGATAGGACCACCCGGCAGGGTCAGGAACTGGCTCGTGTCACCCGACATGTAGCCGATGAGATCGAGCTGCGTGATCTTGCCGACCGAAACCGTGTCCTGAAGGACGTAGTTCTTTGCCGCCTGCGAGATGTTGCCCAGCCCGAACGGATTGACCGGCTGGCAGGCGGCGATGTCTGCTGCCAGCACCGCCGGGTTGCCGCCGATGTCGGGGCCGCCCGTTATGCCAAGATTGGCGCGGCTCGGGTCGATCTGCGAACCGCAGACGATCTGGCCGGCCGCATTGCGGACCGCGTCCATGCCGAGCAGGAAGCGCTGCACGTTCAGGTTGCCGAGAACCTTGGTGCGCTCCTTGAACTGACCATAGTTGCCCGATACCTCGTACTTCCAGTCGCCATTGAACGTGCCACGCACGCCGCCGACGATGCGGTAGGTCTCGCGCTTGGCCTCCTCGGTGCGAACACCGAGATCGAGCAGGTTGCGACGGAAGGGAATGCGCGTTGCGTTGGTGAGGGGCAGCCCGGCAAGCGCATATTGCTGCGCGATCACGCCACGCGCCTGATCGGTCAGATACGGGTTGTCGTAACGTGGACGCTCGTACAGCAAGTCAAGCGTCGAGCCCTGGAAGAATGCAGGACCGCTACCGCCCGAGCTGACCGAGTTGGTGCGGACATACTTGGCTTCGATAAACGGCACGAATGCGTCCGAGATATCGAAATGCGCGATCAGGTTTGCCGAATACCGATCTTGCTGAGGCAGGATCTGAAGGTTCTGGCCTTCACGTAGAGTGTCGCCGTTGCCACCAATGAGCGAGCCGTTAGGCGCCAGGCCTGCGCGCGCGCCGGTCTGCTGAACCAGCGAACCATCCGGGCGGAAGAAATACGGGCAATCGAATGCCGCGTTGGTCGAGTCGCGACCGCAACGACCTGCGCCAGCGCCGGCACGGCCGTTGAACAGGATGGTGCCCGTATTGGACAGCGTGACCGGACGGATGTCGCGGTAGAAGACGCGATCGGGAATGCCGTCGCTGCCGTTCGGCGTGCCTGCGGGGTCGGTATCGACGACGACGAAGTTGTTGACGGTGCGCAGATCCTTGCGCTGCGACGCGTAGAGGCTGTTCTGGCGGGCATATTCGAGGTTGACCGCGACGTTGCCGCGACCGTCGGCGAAGTTCTTGCCGGCGAGGATGCTGCCGTAATAGGAGCCTGCGTCACCCTTCTGGCTGATGCCGCCCTGGCCGTGTGCGACCAGACCTTCGTAGTTCTGCTTGAGCTTGAAGTTGACCACGCCCGCGATCGCGTCCGACCCGTAGATCGCCGAGCTGCCGCCGGTGATGACGTCGACGCTGTCGATCAGGTCGGTCGGGAAGGTGTTGACGTCCGGCGACACCGCGTTGTTGAGGATGTCGGCACCAACGTGACGACGACCGTTGACGAGCACCAGCGTCCGCTGCGTGCCGAGGCCATACAGATCGATCAGGCTCAAGCCACCCGTCCCCAGAAAACGAGTCGAGTTCTGCTGGCTGAACGTGTTGGCGAGCGCTGGCAGGTTGTTCAGGACGTCGCCGACCGAGATGTTGCCGGTCTGCTGCAGTTCCACGGCGCTGATCGAGGTGATCGGTGCAGTCGAAACGCCGTTGGGGTTCGAAATACGCGAACCCGTGACGGTGATTTCCTGGGTATTGGTATCTTCAGCGGGCGCGGCCTGCGACGCCACGGTGGGCGATGCCGTAGCGGCGTCGGTCGCCGCTTGCGTCGTGGTATCCGGCGCGGTCTGCGCTGCCGCGTAGGACGGAAGGCCGGCCAGCACGCTCACGAGCGCCGTGGCGCCGAGAAGACGATACATGTTCATGGTTAAAGTTGCCCCGTTTGTAATTTTGATACCGAATACAAACGGGTATGAAGTGTTAGTGCAAGCTCCGGTTCATGTTGACGTCACTCCCACACTGTTTTGTCGAGCAATGTGACATAAGCGTCACATTGCTACCAAAGTGGGTTTAACGCTCGACGCACATCGCGATACCCATGCCGCCGCCGATGCAGAGCGTCGCCAGTCCGCGCTTCGAATCGCGCTTCTGCATTTCGTAGATCAGCGTGGTCAGGACGCGGGCGCCGCTGGCGCCGATGGGGTGGCCGATGGCGATCGCGCCGCCGTTGACGTTGACCTTCGATGCGTCCCAGCCGAGTTCCTTGCCGACCGACAGGGCTTGCGCCGCGAAGGCTTCGTTGGCCTCGATCAGGTCCAGGTCGGCTAGCGTCCAGCCGGCCTTCTCCAGCGCGCGCTTGGTGGCGGGGACGGGGCCGATGCCCATGATCGAGGGGTCGACGCCGGCCGAGGCCCAGCTCCTGATCGTCGCGAGGATGGTCGAGCCGCGGCGTTCGGCTTCGTCGCGGCGCATCATGACGAGCGCGGCGGCGCCGTCGTTCAGGCCGCTGGCGTTGGCAGCGGTGACCGTGCCGTCCTTCTTGAACGCGGGCTTCACGCCCGAGACGCTCTCGATCGTCGCGCCGGCGCGGATGTATTCGTCGTCGGCCACCACCGTGTCGCCCTTGCGGCCCTTGATCGTGACGGGTGCGATCTCGTCCTTGAAGCGGCCTGAGCCGCGCGCGGCCTCCGCCTTGTTCTGCGAGGCGACCGAGAAGGCGTCCTGCTCGCCGCGCGTGACCTGGTATTGCTCGGCGAGGTTCTCGGCGGTGATGCCCATGTGATAGCCGTTGAAGACGTCGGTCAGGCCGTCGCTGACCATCGTGTCGACTAGGCTCAAGTTGCCCATCTTCTGGCCGCCGCGGATCGACTGCGCGTGTGCGGAGAGCGACATCGATTCCTGTCCACCCGCGACGACGATGGTCGCGTCGCCGGTCTGGATCGCCTGTGCCGCGAGTGCGACCGCGCGCAGGCCTGAGCCGCAGACTTGGTTGACGCCCCAGGCGGGGATTTCCTTCGGGACGCCCGCCGCCATCGAGGCCTGGCGGGCGGGATTCTGGCCCTGGGCTGCGGTGAGGACCTGGCCGAGGATCACTTCGGAGACATCCTCACCGGCGACGCCGGCCTGTTCGAGCGCGGCTTCGATCGCGATGCGGCCGAGTTCGTGTGCTGGGGTGGCAGCGAACGCGCCGAGGAAGCTGCCGACGGGGGTGCGCTTGGCGGCGGTGATGACGACGTCGGTGGGAAGCTGGTCTGTCATGTCGGGATCCTCTTTGTTTGGACCCCATGTAGGTCAGTCGAGAGCGGCGATCCAGTTGGCGAGCGGTTCCCAGAGGCGCGAGCGTGCGGAGCGGCCGACGATCATGCCGACATGGCCCGCGCCGAGATCGCGGCGGTCGGCGAGGCCGATCGCGGTCGCGGCGGGGACGATGCGGTCGCTGAGCGAGACGAACTCGACCGTGGGGCAGGCGAGCGCGCGCGGATCGACTGGGGTGCCGGCGATGACCCAGGCGCCTTTGCCGGGCAGGTCGTTGGCGATGCAGTCCTCGAACAGCGACGCGGCGGCGGCGTAGGGCAGGGGGGCGCCGGCGTTGGCCCAATCCTCGAGTCGGACGAACGCGCGTGCTGTGTCGCTGTTTGGGGCGAGGTCGGCGAAGGCTTCGTATTTGGCGATCGTGCGCGCGGGGTCGAGTTGCCAGAAGCCGGCTTGCAGGACTTCCATCGGGAGAACGCCGAGTAGCGCGGCGGCGGGCTGGACTGCGGCCCAGGTCGCGGCCAGCGTGGGCCGGCCCTCGCCATACCCCGCGAAGTGCCACGGCGCGGCGATTGTCGCGACCCCTGCCACCGGCGTGATCGCAGCGGCGCCAAGCGCGAGCGTGCCGCCGAGGCAATAGCCGACCAGCACCGGCGGCTCGGGCAGCGCCTGAAGCAGCGGGACCAGCAACTGTTCGACATGCGTCGCCAGGTCGTGGTCGCGGTCCTCGGGGCCGGGCGATCCCCAATCGACCAGCAAAGCGTGAAAACCTTGCGCGGCAATCCACCGCAACAGCGAAGTGTCTGGGGAATGATCGAGAATATCAGGCGGATTTATCAGCGACGGGACGAACACGACGGGACGGCCTTCGCCACCATAATCGCGCAATGCGACGCGTCCGGCACGGTGGATCGCAGGCTTCCGATCGGGGCGCTTCTCTCGCGGCGCGCCTTGATACGCGCGCAATCCCGCTAGCGCGCGGGCCATCCGGTCGGGCGATGCTGCGGTCTCGCTGCGCAGCACGGATAGGAACAAGGGTAAGGGCCTCGGACCTTGTTGCGGTGCGTCATCAAAGACTGTAGCCTCCGTTTCAAACATAAGACGGGGGATCCATGAAGAAGCAACCGGCTGCCGACGGAATCGTCATCATCAAGAAATACGCCAACCGGCGGCTCTATAACACCGAGTCGTCATCCTACATCACGCTGGATCATCTCGCGACGATGACCCGCGAGGGGCGCGACTTCAAGGTGGTCGATGCGAAGACCGACGAGGACATCACGCACAACGTCTTAACACAGATCATCATGGAAGAGGAGAGCCGCGGCGAGACGATGATGCCGGTAAACTTCCTCCGCCAGCTGATCTCGATGTACGGCGATTCGATGCAGACGATGGTGCCGGGGTATCTGGAGGCGTCGATGGACAGCTTCCGCCGCAATCACGACCAGTTCAAATCCGCGGTCGAGGGCGCGTTCGCGAACTCGCCCTTCGCCGATCTGGCCAAGCGCAACCTCGAGATGTTCGACGTCGCGACCCAGGCGTTCAAGCCCGGTGCCGCGGGGGGCGTCGCACCGGCGGCCGCGCCCGCCAGCAAGGACGACGAGATCGCCGCGCTGCGCAGCGAACTCGCCAAGTTGCAGGAAAAGGTCGAGAAGCTCGGCTGACTGATGGCGCCGGTGTTGTGGAGTGCGAGTGGCGGGCTGGCCGCGCTCGCCGTCATCGCGGGGTTCGGGGAACGGCGCAGGCGACGGCGGCGCGATCCGGACTCGGTCGGCTGGGTGGACTGGCCGACGGTGCAGATGCTGGCGTTGATCGCGCTTGCGGTGACAGTCGGGCTGGCGATCAAGACCTGAACGCGCGGTCGTTCCTCAGATAGACGACGGTGTGCCAGCTGTTCCGCGGAGTCGTGAAGACGGGGCGGTAATCGCGCGCGAGCGCCGCCTTGACCGCGCGCAGGCTGCCGCGGTTCCAGATCGACAGGCGCCGGTCGGACGTGACGATCACCGGTGGTCGCCTGGCGAGGATGCGGCGGACTTCGGCGGCTTCGTCGATCCCGGTCGCGCCCTGTTCGGTGTCGTAGGCGAGCAGATTGGGGAAGGCGTAGGCGGTCGGGAGGCACGCGTGCGCGAGATGATAGGTGATGGTGTCGCCGATGAAGACGTACGGGCATTCGCGGCCGCTGTTCGCTTCGACGACATGCGCGACCGCGTAGGCGCCGGCAGCGTCGCTGGGATGGAGCAGGCGTTTGGCGATCAGGATCGCGATCGCCACGCCCAGGGTCAGGATCAGCAAGCGGATCGAACGCCCGAGGGTGGGCGCGGCAAGGATCGCCAGCGGCGCGACCAGCGGCAGCGCGTAATGGTCGAAGAACGTGCCGATCGCGAAGAACCCCGCCAGCGCAAAGCCGAGCCAGGCGTAACCGACCAGCATCGTTTCGCCTGCCACGCCGCCGCGCGGTCGGGTCCGCCACGTCAGGATCGCGGCGAGGATCAGCGGCGACAGCTGCGCGGCGATGCCGAGCAACCGCATCGCGAGATCGCTCGCCGAATAGCCCCTGCGCAGCGCGATCGACGTGACGTTGGCGAACCAAAACGCATCGAATACCGCCGGGCCCTGCGCGCGGTACCAACCGGTCGCGGCGAGCGTCGGTGCCAGACCCATCACCGCCCACACCGTCGCTGCAAGGATGAGGTGTCGCCATTTTGCGCGGGTGCGCGCGAGGAACCAGATGTGCGCCAGGCCGAACGCCGCGCCTTCGAACATCGGCGTGTATTTCAGCTGGATCGCGATTCCTGCGAGCAGGCAGGCGGCGATACCGCTGACGACGATCGCGCGGGTCTGGCCGGCGGCGGCCTTGGCGGGGAGCTGGAGCGTCAGCAGACCGGCGACCGCCATCGGCAGATTGTAGAAGACGGGGGCCTGCCCACCGATGCCGCCGACCAGCGCGATGACCAGCAGATAGGCGGTCGCTGCACCGAGCGCGCCGCGATCGCTTGCACCGATAGTCCTTGCCGCGCGGGCGACGACGATCGCGGTCGCCCAGGCGCACAAGGTCGCCATCAGCTGGTAGGCGAAGATGCCGTTGCCGGGGAGCGTCCGGATGCCGGCGAACAGCAGGAACAGCCCGATCGGCTTGCGATCCCAGATGTCGATATAGGGCACCGCGCCGTGCAGCAGGCGATCGCCGACGAGCAGATAATATTGCTGGTCGGGATCGATCACCGGATTGCCGAAATCCCATGCCCGGACCGCCAGCGCAACCAGCAGCAGGATCAGCGCCTGCACCCACCGATTGCGCGGCATCAGTAGAAATTCCGCAGAGTAAGGGCGCGTGTCGAACCGTCGCACAGCCCGAGATTGACGACGCGGCCGGGTGCGCCGGCCGACCAGGCGGCGATTGGATTTGTCGCGTAATCTCGGGGTACCGCCGCGCCATCGATCGTGCAGATCATCTCGCCGTCCTTCCAGTTAGCGGCTGCGGGGCCGCCGCGCATGACGTGGAGCACCTTCAGCCGATCGTTCTCGATGCCAACGAGCAACCCGCTGGTCGAGCGCAGCGGCGGCCGGTCGGCGCGGGGGCCTCGGCGGAGGATCATCCGGCGTGCGCCGGGATCGAGCAGCACGCGGTAGTTCTGGAGAAAGCCCGAGCCGATCCGGCCGGCGGTGCCGATCGCCTGGGAAAATCCGCCTGCGGGCTCGATCCGCACTTCGGCTTCGCGCGCGACCAACGCGCCGACGCGCAGGTCGGGGACGATTCCGAGGCCGCTGACGGTGGGGCCAGCCAAGCCGAACGCGATCGCGGTGGTGGTCGGCAGCGCCTTCAGGTTCGCGGCGTGCCATCCGGCGGCGGTGACGGTGATCGACGAGCCGTCGCCGGTATCGACGACGATCGGCGCAAGGCGTCGGCCGCCGAGCGTGATCGTGCTCTCGTAAACGGTGCGTTCGGTCGACACGCGGAGCGGTGCGGTCTCGCCCTTGAACGGCATGCGGCCCGAGCGGAGCAGGCGAAAGCGGTGCGCGGCGTAATCGATATCGAGCGCGTACCCCGAGAGCAGGTCTGCGCCGACGAGCAGGTCGACTGCGGCGGCGCTGCCGGTGGCGATCGCGGGAAGGCTCGCGACGGTCACGCCGCCGCCGGTCCGCGCGAGCCCGCCTAGTGCCAGCGAGCGCGTCGGCATCCAGCCGAGCGCGACCGACCCGCCGATCGCGCTGGCGTTGCCGCCGGCGACCAGCTTGGCGGGATCAAGCGCGGGGGAGGCCTTGGCGAGCAAGGTATAGCTGACTCCGGTATCGAGGATCGCGGTGACCTTTCGGCCATCGAGCTGCATCGTGAAGCGGATCTGGTTGCCGGGGGTGAGATCGAACGGCACCCAGCGCGCCTCGGCATCGGTGGCGAGATGATAGACGCCGCGGTCGCGCGCCTCGGGGGAGATGGCGGGCGTCGGCACGGTCGGCTCGCGTGCGGAGACGATGATGACCGCGAACAGCGGGACGAGCGTGAGAAGAGCGCGACGCATGTGGGGGTGTCCGTAGCGGGTCGGTGGCGGCGTACAAGCTGGCGCTTCGCCGGGCGGGTTGGCGACCGGGTGCGCGCTGCGCTCGTTATGTGGATCCGGTCCTGCCAATCCGATCGAACACTCCTCCGGGAAGGCGGGAGTCCAGGGTTACGGGCGGCGGCGTTCGGGGCTCCTGGCCCCCCGCGTTCGCGAGGGAACAGTAGAAAATGGGCGAGCCTGCCGAAGCTAGCCCTGCGAAAATGGGTTGATCAAAATCAGGCCGATGCAGACCGATCTTGGATGCGCGCAACGCTCGTAAAATGCACCACCCCGGCGGAGGCCGGGGCCCAGTTGGGGGACGGTGATGATTATGGACGGCGCTCCATTATTGCCACCTTTCCAATTGGGCCCCGGCCTTCGCCGGGGTGGTGGCGGGAGGGTTAGCGATGCTCTTCTACAGGCACGCTTTCAACATTACAGACACGCTTCCAAATACGCCTGATCGAACCCGAATTGCTTGGCCTTTTCCAGCGTATACGGCCGCAACCCCATCGACCGGTACTCGCCCAGGATCTTCCCGTCCGCAGACTCGTCCATGTACTCGAACTTGAACAGCTCCTGCGTGACGATCACCGGGCCTTCCATGCCGATCACCTCGGTGATGTTGGTCACCCGGCGCGAGCCGTCGCGCAGGCGCTTCACCTGGATGATCAGCTCGACCGAGTCGGCGATCTGGCGCGAGATGGCTTCCTTCGGGACCTTGATGTCGGACATCATCACCATGTTCTCCATGCGGGCGAGCGCCTCGCGCGGGGAGTTGGCGTGGAGCGTGCACATCGAGCCATCGTGACCCGTGTTCATGGCTGCAAGCATATCGAAACACTCGCTGCCACGAATTTCGCCCAGGATGATCCGGTCAGGCCGCATACGCAGCGCGTTCTTGACGAGATCGCGGATCGAGATTTCGCCCTGGCCCTCCAGATTGGCCGGACGCGTTTCGAGCGGGAGCCAGTGCGGCTGTTGCAGGCGAAGCTCGGCGGCGTCCTCGATCGTCAGCACGCGCTCGCCGGGGTCGATCATCTTCGACAGCGCGTTGAGCATCGTCGTCTTGCCCGAGCCGGTACCGCCCGAAATCACGACGTTGAACCGCGACGCCCCCGCGATCTTCAGCGCGGTCGCCATCTTCGGCGACATCGAGCCGAACCCCGCCATCATGTCGAGCGTGATCGGTTTGGCGGAGAATTTACGAATCGAGATCGCGGTGCCACGAAGCGACAGCGGCGGCACGATGACGTTGACGCGCGAGCCGTCCTTCAGGCGCGCATCGGCGAGCGGCGAGGTCTGATCGACGCGGCGGCCGACCGAGTTGACGATCCGCTGTGCGATCTGGAACAGATGCTCCTCGTCGCGGAACTGAATCGGCGCGAGTTCGAGCTTGCCCTTGCGCTCGACATAGGTCTGCTCGGGGCCGTTCACCATGATGTCGGTGATGTTCGGATCCGCCAGCAGCTCCTCCAACGGCCCGAGCCCGAGCAGTTCGTCGACCAGCACTTTTTCGAGCGCGAACTGCTCGCGGCGGTTGAGCGTCAGCTTCAGTTCGGCGAGCACTTCGCCGATGATCGGGCGGAACTCCTCCGCCAGCTCGTCCTTGTTGAGCGTTGCCGCCGCTTCGGGATCGACGCGTTCGAGCAGGCGCGGGAGGACCTGTTCCTTGATCTTGTGGATCGACTGTTCGAAGCCCTCGACGCGGCTGTTGCCCGCCTCGCCGCTGGCATTCTGGCGATCGGACAGGCGCTGCATCGCGTCCAGCTGTCCGGCGGGCATCGTGCCGGGGCCAAAGCCGTCGCTCTCGCCGGGCATCGGCAGCGAGTCTATCGGCGGAAATTGCGCGCCGCCTTCGGGCTCGGGTCGCGGCGCTGGGCCACTACCCTGCATGGGACGGGCGACGCCGAATGCGGGACGCACCGCTTGCGCCCCGTTCTGCCCCCCGCTCATGCCACTACGACGCCCGAATGCGCTCATGCCCAAATCCCCGGATGATTGCCTAAGGGGTTACGCGCCAAGGCTTGATAATTCGCTAACCAAACCGGACGTGCGGATAGCGGCCTATAAGAGCCGAGGGTTGATCGCCGCGCGTAACTCCCCGAAGGCTGGTGCATGATCCGCCTGCTCCTCCTTCTCGCGCTGACTTTCGGGTTGGCGAGTTCCGCGTCCGCGGACGACATCGCCGCCACCGGGCGCGGCGTCGTGCGCGTCGTGACGATCGCGGTGGTCGACGATCAGGTGGTCGGCTTCGGCCATGGCAGCGGCTTCGCGATCGCGCCCAACCGGATCGTCACCAACGCGCACGTCGTCGATCTCGCCGAGCGCTATCCCGACAACGTCGTCGTCGGCATCGTCCCGACCGAGGGCAGCAAATCGTACCAGGGCAAGGTGATCGCCTATGATTCGCAGCGCGACCTGGCGCTGATCGAGTTCACCGGCGCGCGCTTGCCGCCGAGCGCGCTGTATACCGGGCCGATGACCGAGGGCGATGCGGTGGTGTCGCTCGGCTTCCCGGGGAACGTCGACCTGGCGACGGCGCGGTCGGCGGCGGATTACATCCGGCCGATGACGCCGGTGCGGTCGGAGGGCGTGCTTTCCGGGCGGCGCGTGTTGAGCGGTGTCGAAGTGCTGCTGCATACGGCAAGCATCGCGCGGGGCAATTCGGGTGGGCCTTTGCTCGATCGGTGCGGGCGGGTGATCGGGGTGAACTCGGCGATCACGCGCGGCGAGGAGGGCGATTCGACGTTCGGGTTCGCAATCGCGGATACCGAGCTAGCCGGCTTCCTCCACGATGCGAAACAGCCTTATGCGTCGATCGGGACGGGGTGCACCTCGATCGAGGATCGCTTGCGGCAGGACGCCGACGCGGATGCGCGGGCGACGGCCGATGCGGCGTCGGCCAAGCGTGATGCTGCGACGCAGGATGCGATGACGCGCGAGGTTGCGCTGGAGAAGGCGCGGACCGAGGCGTCGCGTAGCCGCGAGAATGTGATGGCGCTCGCCGGGCTGCTGCTGGTCGCCGGGGCGCTGGTTATCGGGAGCGCGGGGCTGCTCGAATCGCGCGGGCAACGGCGGCAGGCGGTGTGGGCGCTGGGTATCGGCGGGCTGAGCGTGCTGGTCGCGATCGTCGTGTTCGTGCTGCGACCTTCGGGCGAGGTCGACGTGCCGCTGTCCGCGCTGCCCAAGACGCGGATATCGACGCCCGATGCGGCGCTCGGCAAGCTGATGTGCACGCTGATCCCGGAGCGCAGCCGGATCACGATCTCGTCGAGCGAGGACGTGCCGATCGACTGGGGTGCGAAGGGGTGTGTGAACGGCAAGACGCAGTATGTCGGCGCGAATGGTCGCTGGGACCGCGTGCTGGTGCCCGACGCCGAGCAGACCGTGTCCGTGTTGTCGTTCGATCCGGCGACGCGCGTCTATTCGAACACGCGTTACCTGATGTCGGCGGCGGGGATGGAGGCGGCGCGGACCGCGCGGGGTGTCGTGCCGAACGTGTGCAACATGGACGAGGCGGCGTTGGGTCGGCTTGCGGGTCAGCAGGCGGCGGTGCGTGCGGTATTGCCGCCGCTGCCGAACGAGAAGCTCGTCTATTCCTGCAAGTCGGCGCGCTGATCGGCTTTCGGAGCTTCCGCCGCGAGCAGCGCGCGCTTGCGATCCAGCCCGTAGGCATAGCCGCCGAGCGCGCCACCGATGCGTTGCGCGCGGTGGCAGGGGATGACGATCGATACCGGGTTCTGGCCGCACGCGGTGCCGGCGGCGCGGACTGCGGCGGGGCGGCCAGCCACGGCGGCGAGTTCGCTGTAGGTGCGGGTTTCGCCGATCGGGATGGTGCGCAGGGCTTGCCAGATCGCTTCCTGGAAGGCGGTGCCGCGGACGTCTAGCGGGAGGTCGTGGTCGCGGTCCGGGGACTCCACGGCAGCGACAACTTGCGCAGCCAGGTCCGCGAGGGCTTGGTCGCCGAGTTCGATCGTGGCGTTGGGGAAGCGGCGGCGGAGTTCGTCGGCATCTTCGTCGAACGATACGCGACACAGGCCCTTGTCGGTCGCGGCGACGAACAGCGTGCCCAGGCTCGTGTCGGCTGTGGTCCAGCGGATCGTGACGCCTTCGCCGCCGCGCGCCCAGGCGCTGGGGGGCATGCCGAGCCGTTTCGCGTCGGCTTCGTAAAAGCGGCTGGGGGCGGAATAGCCGGCGTCGTAGATCGCTTCTGTCACGGTCGAGTCCTCCGATAGAGCGTTGGCCGCGCGGCCGGTGCGCAAGGCGCGCGCGTAGGCGGCGGGGGTGACGCCGGTGGCGCGCTTGAACAGGCGGTGGAAATGATGGGGGGCGTAGCCGACTCTGGCGGCGACCTCGTCCAGTGAGAGGCGGTCTTCGGCGGCTTCGAGAAGGGCGACCGCGGCGGCGACGGCGATGCGGTCGCGGCCGACTTCATCGGGGGTGCAGCGTAGGCATGCGCGGAAGCCGGCGGCGCGGGCGCTGGCTGCGTCGGGGTGGAAGGTGACGTTCTCGCGCTTCGGGTGGCGCGCGGGGCAGCTTGGCTTGCAGTAGATGCCGGTGGTTTTCACGCCGACGACGAACCGGCCGTCCCACGCGCGATCGCGGGCTTCGAACGCGGTCCAAGCAGTTTCGGTGTCGGGGGCGATGCTCATTGAATCGGTATAGCCGGTCGTGACGCGCGCGCATCCCGTGGCTTGCGGTCAAAGCGGAGCCAATCGGATGCCCGGCCGTTCTCCTGGGCATACCTCCTAACGAAAGATGTCTCATGGCCTCCGACACGCCCGTCTGGTTCATTTCCGGCTGCTCGACCGGTTTCGGTCGCGAACTCGCCAAGCTCGTGCTCGCGCGCGGTTGGCGTGCGGTGGTGACCGCGCGGGATGCGGATCGCGTCGCCGATCTGGCGGAGGGTGCGGAGGATCGTGCGCTCGCGTTGTCGCTCGACGTGACGGAGCAGGCGCAGATCGACGATGCCGTGGCGCAGGCCAAGGCGAAGTTCGGGCGGATCGACGTGCTCGTGAACAATGCGGGCTATGGCTATCAGGCGTCGGTCGAGGAGGGCGTCGAGTCCGAGATCCGTGCGCAGTTCGATGCGAACGTGTTCGGGTTGTTTGCGCTTACGCGGGCCGTCTTGCCGATCATGCGGGGGCAGAAGAGCGGCCATATCATCAACATTACGTCGGTCGCTGGTCAGGTCGGGTTTCCCGGCTCGGGTTATTATGCTGCGTCGAAGCATGCGGTCGAGGGGTGGTCGGATGCGTTGCTGGCCGAGGTCAAGCCGCTTGGGATCGACGTGACGTGCGTCGAGCCGGGGCCGTTCCGCACGGATTGGGCCGGACGGTCGTTGAAGCAGACGCCGGTGAAGATCGCCGACTATGCTGATACGGCGGGCAAGCGGCTCGATGGGACGCGGGAGGTTAGCGGGACGCAGGCGGGTGACCCGGTGCGGGCTGGCGAGGCAATGATCGCGCTGACCGAGGATGCGAACCCGCCGCGGCACTTGGTGCTGGGGGCCTGGGGGTATGATGCGGTGACCAAGAAGCTGGCGGAGCGGTTGAAGGAGATCGAGGCGCATAAGGCGGACAGCCTTGGGGCGGATTTCCCGGGGGAGTAATTTCGGAGGATTGGCAGAGAGTTGTTTCCCCGCGAAGGCGGGGACCCAGACTGGGCTCCCGCCTTCGCGGGAGAACAAGGCAGCAGGGTTGGCTTCACGTCTACAGCGCTGGCCTGCGTCGGATTCCTTGCCTCGTGGGTCCTATACCAAAGCCACCACCCCGGCGAAGGCCGGGGTCCAATTGGGGGACGTTGCTAACGGAGCGTGTCCCCCAATTATTGCCACCTTTCCAATTGGGCCCCGGCCTCCGCCGGGGTGGTGTTAGTGTTCGGGAAGGGGGAAGAGGCCACTCAGCCCCCGTTGGCGCGGAACAACTCCAGCGTGCGCTGCTTGGCAAGGTCCGCACTAGGCTCGTGGTAATCCTTCCGCCGGTCGGAATTGAACCCGTGGCCGGCCTCGTAGACGTACACCGTCGCATTCGGCCAATCCTTCGCGATCACCTGCTCGACCCCCTCCATCGGGATACCGTGGTCGTGGCGGCCGAAGTGCAGGATCACCGGCACCTTCGGTTCCTCGTCTGCCGCGGCCGGAATCATGCTGCCGTAATAACCGCTCGCCGCCGCGACGCCGGTGAGCTTGGTCGAGGCGAACCACGCGACCGAGCCGCCATAGCAATAGCCGACCACGAACACCGGCCCGGCGGGGGCGAGCGTGTCGACGCAGGTCTGGACGTCCTTCAACGACAGGTCGAACGGGTGGAGCTGCCGCGCGAGTTCGACGCCGCGGGCGAGGCCCTCGCCCGAATAGTCCGCCTCGAAACCGGGATGCTCGCGATCGAACAGGGCCGGTGCCAGGACTTCGTAGCCGTCGGCGGCGTATTCGTCGCAGAGGTCGCGGATGTGGTCGGTCACGCCGAAGATTTCCTGCACCAGCACGAGGCCGCCGCGACGCTCGCCGGTCGGCTGCGCATGATAGACCGCGACGGTCGCGCCGTCGGACATCGTCATCGTTTCCATCGTGCCGGTCATTCTCTCGTCCTCGTCGATTGGTCGTTACGCCTGTCCAATACCGTCATTCCCGCGGAGGCGGGAACCCATAGTGGCAGGCCGTGCGGTGAAAGCGCCGGGTCCGGAGGATAGGGATCCCCGCCTGCGCGGGGATGACGGGGAGGGGCGGAATCATAACCTTCCAACCTTCGATCAATGACAAAACAGTCACAAACCCGTGCCTCTGACCCTCCCGCCGGGTTGCCAATCCGCGAACCCGATGCTACCCGCGCCGCGTCCCATGAGAGGTGCTTTCGCGCCCTCTTCCCCTGTGGGACGGCACTATTTCGGTTTCAGGCGAGGATTGACAGGTCCGTGGAGACATCCGGCGGTATTCAAGCGAGCTTAGGCGGGCGTTACGCGCTGGCCCTGTTCGAACTCGCGCGTGACGCGAAGACGATCGACGCGGTCGAGTCGAGCCTGGCGAACGTGCGCGACGCACTCGCGCAGTCCGAGGACTTCCGCAACCTGACGGTCAGCCCGATGGTGTCGCGTGGCGCTGCCGTAAAGGCAGTCTCCGCAGTCGCCGACGAACTCGGCGTCGATGCGACTACCAAGAGCTTCCTCGGCGTTCTTGCCGAGAACCACCGGTTGGGCGCGCTGCCGAAGATCATCAAGGCATTCCGGACACTTGCCGCGCAGCATCGCGGTGAGATCGCCGCCGAGGTGACGTCCGCGCATCCGCTGACCGACGAGCAGGTGATCGAGCTGAAACATCAGCTCCGCCAGCGCGTCGGCCGTGAAGTTTCCGTCGACCTCAGCGTCGACCCATCGTTGCTGGGTGGACTCGTCGTCCGCGTCGGCAGCCAGATGATCGATTCGTCGATCAAGACGCGTCTCAACACTCTCGCGCACGCGATGAAGGGCTAAGCTAATGGATATCCGCGCCGCAGAAATCTCGAAGATCATCAAGGATCAGATCGCCAATTTCGGCACCGAGGCCCAGGTCAGCGAGACCGGCCAGGTGCTGAGTGTCGGCGACGGCATCGCGCGCATCTTCGGCCTCGACAACGTCCAGGCCGGCGAGATGGTCGAATTCTCGAACGGCGTGCAGGGCATGGCGCTCAACCTCGAGGCCGACAACGTCGGCGTCGTGATCTTCGGGAGCGATTCCGAGATCAAGGAAGGCGACATCGTCAAGCGCACCGGCACGATCGTCGACGTGCCGATCGGCAAGGAGCTGCTCGGCCGCGTGGTCGATGGTCTCGGCAACCCGATCGACGGCAAGGGCCCGATCCACACCACCGAGCGCAGCCGCGTCGAAGTCAAGGCACCGGGCATCATCCCGCGCCAGTCGGTCAGCGAGCCGGTCCAGACGGGCCTGAAGGCGATCGACGCACTCGTTCCCGTCGGCCGTGGCCAGCGCGAGCTGATCATCGGCGATCGCCAGACCGGTAAGTCGGCCGTCGCGATCGACGCGTTCATCAACCAGAAGATCGCCAACGCCGGCGACGACGAGTCGAAGAAGCTGTATTGCGTCTATGTCGCGATCGGCCAGAAGCGCTCGACCGTCGCACAGTTGGTCAAGACGCTCGAAGAGAACGGCGCGATGGAATACACCATCGTCATCGCCGCGACCGCGTCGGACCCCGCGCCGCTCCAGTATCTCGCGCCCTACACCGGTGTCGCGATGGGCGAGTATTTCCGCGATCGCGGCATGCACGCGCTGATCTGCTACGACGATCTGTCCAAGCAGGCCGTCGCCTATCGCCAGATGTCGCTGCTGCTGCGTCGTCCGCCGGGCCGTGAAGCGTATCCGGGCGACGTGTTCTATCTCCACAGCCGCCTGCTCGAGCGTGCGGCGAAGATGTCGGATGCCAACGGCGGCGGCTCGCTGACCGCGCTGCCGATCATCGAGACGCAGGCGGGCGACGTTTCGGCGTACATCCCGACCAACGTGATCTCGATCACCGACGGCCAGATCTTCCTCGAAACCGACCTGTTCTTCTCGGGTGTTCGCCCGGCGATCAACGTCGGCCTGTCGGTGAGCCGCGTCGGTTCGGCCGCTCAGACCAAGGCGATGAAGAAGGTGTCGGGCTCGATCAAGCTCGAGCTTGCGCAGTACCGCGAGATGGCGGCGTTCGCGCAGTTCGGGTCGGATCTCGATGCGTCGACGCAGAAGCTGCTCAACCGCGGCGCGCGTCTGACCGAGCTGCTCAAGCAGGCGCAGTTCTCGCCGCTGCCGTTCGAGGAGCAGACCGTGTCGATCTTCGCTGGCACCAGCGGCTATCTCGACAAGGTGCCGGTCGCCGACGTGACCCGCTACGAGCAGGCGCTGCTGGCCGACATGCGTGCGAACCATGCCGACGTGCTGAAGCTGATCCGCGATACCCGCGACCTGGGTAACGAGGCGAAGGACAAGCTGAAGGCATCGCTCGAAGCGTTCGCGAAGACGTTTGCCTGATTAACTCCCTCTCCCCTGCGGGGAGAGGGTTGGGGTGAGGGGTTGTACCGGGCGTTGCGCTTTGCAACTGCCCCTCACCCCGACCCTCTCCCCGACGGGGAGAGGGAGCAGAGCGTGTAATCCGACCCTCCTCTGTGAGGAGCGAGGGAGCAGGAAGAGAAGATGGCATCACTTAAGGCCCTCAAGATCCGCATCGGCTCGGTGAAGTCGACGCAGAAGATCACCAAGGCGATGAAGATGGTCGCCGCTGCGAAGCTGCGCCGCGCGCAGGATGCGGCGGTCGCCGGGCGTCCGTATGCCGAGCGTCTCGAAGCGGTGATGGCGAGCCTCGCGGGGCGCGTCGGCATCGCGCCGGGCGCCTCGCCGCTGCTCGCTGGAACCGGCAAGGACCAGGTCCACCTGATCGTCATCGCGACGTCGGAGCGTGGCTTGGCCGGTGCGTTCAACACCAACATCGTCCGTGCGGCACGTCGCAAGGCCGAGGAGCTGATCGCGGCGGGCAAGACCGTGAAGTTCTACGTCGCCGGCAAGAAGGGGCGCGTGATCAAGCGCTTCTTCCCGAACGACATCCTCGCCGATCACGAGATGGGCCAGATCAAGCGGCTCGCGTTCAGCGATGCGCAGGAAATCTCCGAAGACCTGATCAAGCGCTTCGGCGAAGGTCAGTTCGACGTCGCGCATCTGTTCTACGCGAAGTTCGTCTCGGCGCTGGTGCAGGTCCCGACCGGCATCCAGATCATTCCGATCCCGCTGTCGACGATCCCCGGTGCAGAAGCCAAGCCCAACGCTCCGGCGGAGGCTGTCGTCGAGTACGAGCCCGACGAGGAAGCGATCCTCGCCGATCTCCTGCCGCGCAACGTCGCGATCCAGATTTTCCGCGCGCTGCTCGAAAACGCGGCGTCGGAGCAGGGCTCGCGCATGAACGCGATGGACAACGCCACGCGCAATGCCGGCGACATGATCACGCGTCTCTCGATCCAGTATAACCGTACCCGCCAAGCCGCGATCACGACCGAGCTGGTCGAAATCATCTCGGGCGCCGAAGCGCTCAAGTAAGTCCAAGGAAGCAGACAATGGCAACCGCCCCAGAGACCCTCGGAACCACGCTCGCCCCCAAGGCCACCAACAACACCGGCCGCATCTCGCAGGTCATCGGTGCGGTCGTCGACGTGCATTTCCCCGACAATTTGCCCGCCATTCTGTCGGCGCTCGAAACCGACAATAACGGCAACCGGCTCGTCCTCGAAGTCGCACAGCACCTCGGCGAGAACACCGTTCGCACGATCGCGATGGACGCCACCGAGGGTCTGACCCGCGGCCAGACCGTCACCGACACCGGCTCGCAGATCCGCGTCCCGGTCGGCCCGAAGACGCTCGGCCGCATTCTCAACGTCATCGGCGAGCCGATCGACGAGCGTGGCCCGGTCGGCGCAGAGACGACCGCCCCGATCCACGCCTCGGCGCCGCTGTTCGTCGACCAGTCGACCGAGAGCGCGATCCTGGTCACCGGCATCAAGGTCATCGATCTGCTCGCACCGTATGCGAAGGGCGGCAAGATCGGTCTGTTCGGGGGCGCCGGCGTCGGCAAGACCGTGCTGATCCAAGAGCTGATCAACAACATCGCCAAGGGCCACGGCGGCACGTCGGTGTTCGCAGGCGTCGGCGAGCGTACCCGCGAGGGTAACGATCTGTACCACGAGTTCCTCGACGCGGGCGTCATCGCCAAGGACGCCGATGGCAATCCGCAGTCGGAGGGCTCGAAGGTCGCGCTCGTGTTCGGCCAGATGAACGAGCCGCCAGGCGCACGTGCCCGCGTCGCGCTGTCGGGCCTGACGATCGCCGAGTATTTCCGCGACGTCGAAGGCCAGGACGTGCTGTTCTTCGTCGACAACATCTTCCGCTTCACGCAGGCGGGCGCAGAGGTTTCGGCACTGCTCGGTCGTATCCCGTCGGCGGTGGGCTATCAGCCGACGCTGTCGACCGACATGGGCGCGCTGCAGGAGCGCATCACGTCGACCAACAAGGGGTCGATCACCTCGGTGCAGGCCGTTTACGTTCCCGCAGACGATCTCACCGATCCGGCACCGGCGACGTCGTTTGCGCATCTCGATGCGACGACCAACCTCAACCGTGCGATCTCGGAGCTGGGCATCTACCCGGCGGTCGATCCGCTCGACTCGACCTCGCGTCTGCTCGAGCCGCGTGTGGTGGGCCAGGAGCATTACGACACCGCGCGTGCCGTCCAGTCGACGCTGCAGAAGTACAAGTCGCTGCAGGACATCATCGCGATTCTCGGCATGGACGAGCTGAGCGAAGAGGATAAGCTCACCGTCCAGCGTGCGCGTAAAATCCAGAAGTTCCTGAGCCAGCCGTTCCATGTCGCCGAGGTCTTCACCGGCATCAGCGGCAAGTTCGTCCAGCTCGAGGATACGGTCCGCTCGTTCAAGGCGGTGGTCGAGGGCGAGTATGATCACCTGCCCGAGGCCGCGTTCTACATGGTCGGCGGCATCGACGAAGCCGTAGCCAAGGCCGAGAAGATGGCTTCCGAGGCTTAAGCTTAGCTCCCTCCCCTTCAGGGGAGGGTTGGGGTGAGGGGCCGCCACGAGCGCCTCGCCCGGTACTGCCCCTCACCCCGACCCTCTCCCCGCAGGGGAGAGGGAGAAGGCGAACAAGATGCTGCATTTCGAACTCGTCACGCCAGAAAAGCTCGTCCGCTCGGAGGAGGTCTACATGGTCGTCGTCCCCGGCACCGAAGGCGATTTCGGCGTCCTCGAAGGCCACGCGCCCTTCATGTCGACGGTCCGCGACGGCGGCGTGCAGGTGTACCGCACGCAGAACGGCACCCCCGAGGTCATCGCGATCAAGGGCGGTTTCGCCGAGGTCAACGCCAAGGGCCTGACCGTCCTCGCCGAACATGCCGGCGAGTAAGCTCTTTAATTAACTGAGATGTTTTTCCCCGTGACGGCGGGAATCCAGATTGGGCATCCGCCGTCTTCTTGCTCCGTCATCCTGACGAAAGTCAGGATCCAGAGCCACGGAGCGCAACCCCGGGTTACCCTGGATCCTGAGTTTCGTCAGGATGACGGGAGGGGAATGGCGTAACGTCGAGCTTACAAGAAATTATACGGGTCGACGTCCACCGTCACCCGCACCTTCGACGGCCAGTCAAGCTTCCCCAGCCATTCCCGGATCACATCCTGCACATCCAGCGCCCGTCGCGCATGGACCAGCAGGCGATACCTGTGTCGTCCCCGCAACATCGCCAGAGGCGCCGGCGCGGGCCCGTACACCTGCATCCCCTCGACCTCGGGCGCACTACGACCTACGAGCTTGGCGGTATCGTGCGCGCAAGACTGATCCTCCGACGACACCACGATCGCTGCATAGCGCCCGAACGGCGGCGCGCCCGCATCCTTCCGCGCGTCCGTCTCCGCCGCGTAGAACGCATCCGCATCGCCGGTGATGAGCGCCTGCATGACCTGCGCGCCCGGGCTGTGCGTCTGGATGAACACATGGCCCGGTTTCTCGCCGCGCCCGGCACGCCCCGACACCTGCCGGATCTGCTGGAACGTGCGCTCCGCCGCGCGGAGGTCGCCGCCGTCCAGACCGAGGTCCGCGTCGACTACCCCGACCAACGTCAGGTTGGGGAAGTGATAGCCCTTGGTCACCAGCTGCGTGCCGACGACGATATCGATATCGCCCGCCTCCATCCGCCCAACGAACTCGGCCGCCTTGGCGGGCGACCAGATCGTGTCCGAGGTCACCACGGCCGTCTTCGCCTCGGGGAACAGCGCGGTCACCTCGTCCGCGATCCGCTCGACGCCGGGTCCGCAGGCGACGAGCGTATCCTCGCCCTTGCACTCCGGACATACGCGCGGCGTTGGCTCGATATGCCCGCAATGATGGCAGGCCAGCCGCCGCGTGAGGCGATGCTCTACCATCCACGCGGTGCAGTTCGGGCACTGGAACCGGTGCCCGCAGGTCCGGCACAACGTAAGCGGCGCATACCCCCGCCGGTTGAGGAAGAGTAACGACTGCTCGCGCCGCTCCAGCGTTTCCTGCATCGCCTTGACGAGCCGCGGGGCGAGCCAGCGGCCGCGCTCGGGCGGTTCCTTGATCAGGTCGATCGGCTCGATCGTCGGCATCTCCGCCGCGCCGAACCGACCGGGCAGCTTCAGTTCGGCGTAACGCCCGGTAGCGACCTGCTGGCGAGTCTCGATCGCGGGCGTTGCCGACGCGAGGATGACCGGACACCCCTCGAACTTGCCGCGCATGACCGCGACGTCGCGCGCATGATAATGCACGCCCTCTTCCTGCTTGAAGCTGGTCTCGTGCGCCTCGTCGACGACGATCAACCCGAGGTCGCGGTACGGCAGGAACAGCGCGGAGCGTGCACCCACCGTCACCAATGCCTCGCCGCTTGCGATCGCCCGCCAAGCACGCCGCCGCTGGGTCGAGCGCAGTCCGGAATGCCACGCGATCGGCTCGCAGCCGAACCGATCGTGGAAGCGTTTCAGGAACGGCTCGGTCAGCGCAATCTCGGGGAGCAGTACCAACGTCTGGCGACCGTCGCGGATCGCCTGAGCGACCGCTTCGAAATACACCTCGGTCTTGCCCGAGCCTGTCACGCCGTCGAGTAATGTCGGGTGGAACGCATGCTCCGCCACCCCCGCGACCAGCGCGTCTGCAGCCGCGCGCTGATCCTCCGAGAGGACCGGTTCGTGATGCGCGGGGTTCGGGACGGGGTAGGGGCTGTCCAAACTGACCTCGACCGCCTCGATCGCGCCCACCTTCACCAGCCCGCGGATCACCGCGTCGCTGACGTCGGTGGTCGTGGCGAGTTCGCGGATCAGCCCTTGGCGATCACCGATCCGCTCCAACGCCTGCTCCCGCTGCGGCGTGAGGCGGGGCGGCACGACCCCGGTCGACCGGTACTCGACCGCCGTCCGCGCGCCCTCCAGCGCCGAGGTCGACGCCAGCGTCATCCGCAACACCGACGCCGCCGGTGCGAGATAATAGTCCGCCGTCCACTCGACCAAGCGTCGTAGCGGCGCGCCCAGCGGCGGGACGTCGGCGACCGCGAGCAGGTTGCGCAACCGGTTGTCGCCGACCTCGGCGTCGGACGGCATCCGCTCCGCCTCCCACACCACGCCGAGCAATTGCCTTGGCCCCAGCGGCGCGACCACGACCGAACCCGGCCCGACCTCCATGCCGGCGGGCACGCGGTAGTCGAGCGGCCCGAGGGCGGCGTTGAGGATCAGGACACGGGCGCGGGACGACATCGTACCCGTATATGGGGACAGATCGACTCCACGTGAACCGTCTAAGCAGGCACCGACTTGAAGGCGTCAGGCGTCCGGCGTCAGGCGGCGGCGCGGCGATCGCCACCCCGGCGGCGTTCGCCGACCCGCGCGCGCTTCGCCTTGTAGAGGATCGTATCGGCCTGGTGGATGAAGTCGCGGATAGCATGGCAATCCGGCTCCAGCGCGGTGATCCCGACCGTCCCGGCACTGATCATCGCCAGACCGTTGAGTGCGATCGGAAAGCGCAGCGCTTCCTCCAGTCGCGCACTGATGTAGCCGGGCGTCGCGGTCAGACCCGGATCCTCGATCAGCAGTCCGAATTCGTCACCGCCCAGCCGCGCGGCAAAGCTCTGCTTGAGCCAGGGTGCCTGCAATATCTCGCCGACCGCACGCAGCACGTCGTCACCCGAGGTATGGCCGAGCGTGTCGTTGATTGCCTTGAACCCATCGAGGTCGATGAGCGCGAGCAGCAGCGGCGTGCCGTCGGTATGCGACCTAGTCATCGCGGCGTCGAGCGCCCGATCGAATGCCGCGCGGTTGGATATTCCGGTGAGCGAATCGGTGTCGGCGGATCGGCGCAGGTTCAATTCGAGCGCATAGCGTTCGGTCACGTCTTGGAAAACGCCGACGAACCCGATGGTCGTGCCGGCGTCGTCCTCGAGTTCGCCCAGCACGCGGACGCGTCGCGGCTCGCCCTGCGCGGTGGTAAAGTCGACCTCGATGTCGAAGGGTATGCCCGTTTCCAACGTCGTCGTGAGACACGCGCTCAGTATGTCCCGGGCATGGGGCGGATAGAACGCCATCGCGACCTCCATCTCCGGCACCGGGCCGACCGGCAGGCCGTAGATGTGAAAGACGCCGTCCGACCAGTCCAGATGCTGGTGGTCGAGCGAGGTCCGCCACGAGCCGATCGCCGCCATCCGCTCGGCCTGGCGAAAGATACGATCCTGCCGCGCGAGCGTTGCGGCCTGTCGGTCCGCGGTGGTGGCGATGGCGATCGCCTGATGCGCGGCGGACCGCGCCGCGACGGTCACCTCGGCCAGGGTTGCGAGATGCGTGAGCGCGCGACGGCCTGCGTCGTTCAAGCTGCGCGGCACCGAATCGATGACGCAGATCGAGCCGATCGCATGACGCTCGCCGCGGTCGTCGACCGCATGGATCGCCGCTCCTGCGTAGAAACGCGCGCCGCGATCCGCCAGCACCAGCGGGTTTTCCACGAACCGCGAATCGGTGTCGAGGTTTTCGATCACGAGGGGGGCTTCGTTCTGGATCGTGTACGCGCACATGCCAATGTCGCGGCTGATCTCGCCGCGTTCGCCGCCGGCCGCAGCCTTGATCCACAGACGGTCGCTATCGACGAGAGTCATCAACGCGGTCGGGCATCCGAGCATTTCGGCGGCGAGTTCGACGAGCGCATCGAACTCGCGTTCGGGTGCGCTATCGAGCAACGCCAGCGCGTGAAGCGCGGCAACGCGCCGTTTTTCGTCTGCGAATGCGTTTGTGACGAGGTCTTTCGGCGACATGGCTGTTGGATACCGAAGGGATGTTAATTTTCCTTTGCTGCTGGAGCAGGTTAGTGTCCGTTATGGGGACCACGACAGACCTGCCGCCGTCGATGCTCTGGGCGGACCATCTGACGCGAGATCGGCGACGGTCGGTGCATACGGTGCGCGCCTATCAGGCGTCGGCGGAACGCCTGACGGCATTCCTGATCGATCATTGGGGCGAGCGGGTCGAACGCGCGACGCTGGTGCGCGTGACCGCCGCCGATCTGCGCGCGTATCTGGCGTATCGTCGAGATTCGGGGCTCGGCAACGCATCGGCGGCGCGCGAGCTGTCCGCGGTGCGGGGCTTCCTGGCCTGGGCCAACGACGATGCCGAGCAGCCGCGGATCCGGGGCCCGCGCGTGAAGAAGGGCCTGCCGCGACCGATCTCTCCGGGCGAGGCGATCGCGCTGGCCGAAGACGTCGCCGAGGATGCGGCCGAGCCGTGGATCGGCGCGCGGGATTGGGCGGTGCTGTTGCTGCTATACGGTGCGGGGCTGCGGATCGGCGAGGCGCTCGCGTTGCCGGGGGCGATCCTGCCGCTTGGCGAGACGCTGGTCGTTACCGGCAAGCGGTCGAAGGCGCGGATGGTCCCGTTGCTGCCCAAGGTGCGCGCGGCGATCGAGGCGTATGTCGCGCAGACGCCGTGGCCGATCGCGCCCGACGCACCGCTGTTCCGGGGCGCGAAGGGCGGGCCGCTGTCGGCGGTGGTGGTACGGCGCTCGGTGCGCGGCGCGCGTGCCCGGCTCGGGCTCGGCGACCGGACGACGCCGCATGCGCTGCGCCACAGTTTCGCGACGCATTTGCTGGGGCGAGGAGCGGATCTGCGCGCGCTTCAGGAGCTGTTGGGCCATGCGAGCCTGAGTTCGACGCAGATCTACACGCAGGTCGATGCAGCACACCTTATGGACGTCTATCGTAACGCCCACCCGCATGGCGGCGTCTAGCCCTTCGGTTTCCAGGTCAGCACGCGCCAGCCATAGCCGATGATGATGACCACGAACGTCGCCACCGCGACCGGCCCGACATAGCGATCGAGTTCGGAGAAATGCGAGCCGAGCAGGATGCCCGCATAGGTCAGCACGATGTTCCAGATCGCGCTGCCCGCCGCGGTCCATACGACGAACTGCCAGATCGGCATGCGCGTCATCCCCGCGGGCAGCGAGATGACGGTGCGGAAAGTCGGCATGAACCGGAACACGAAGATCACCCAGCCGCCGCGCTTCGTGCAGAAGCGGTGGATCTTCTCGACGTCGGACCATTCCATCGTGAGCCAGCGGCCGTTGCGCTCGATGAACGGGCGGAAGCGTTCGTAGCCGATGTTGCGGCCGATATAATACCAGAAGTAATTGCCGACGACCGAGCCCGCGGTACCCCAGGCGATCAGCGGCACGACGCTCATGTCGCCGCGCGCGACGGCCATGCCGCCGAGCCCCATGATCACTTCGGACGGCACCGGGGGCACGATATTCTCGAGCGCCATCAACAGGAAGATACCGAAATATCCGCCCCAGGCGATGAGATCGAGGATGAATTCGGTCATGGGTATCACATACTGCCAAGAGGCCGGATGTGTTCCGCCGATATCACACCACCCCGGCGAAGGCCGGGGCCCAATTGGGGGACGGTAATGACGGAAGACAGCGCTCCCGTGACCGCGACCTTCCAAATTGGGCCCCGGCCTTCGCCAGGGTGTATCTTCGTTCCAGTTACCGCGCCGCGACCTTCGCCTCGATCGCGTCCCAGATCATCCCCGCGACATCGGTCCCATCGAACTTCTCGATCGCGACGATCCCGGTCGGCGACGTCACGTTGATCTCGGTCAGCCACGTGCCACCGATCACGTCGATCCCGACGAACAACAGCCCGCGCTTCTTCAGTTCCGGCCCGAGTACCGCGCAGATCTCGCGCTCCTTGTCGGTCAGCACCGACTTCTCCGCCGACCCGCCAACCGCGAGGTTCGAGCGGATCTCGCCTTCGCCCGGCAGCCGGTTGATCGCGCCCGCGACCTGGCCGTCGATCAGCACGATGCGCTTGTCGCCCTTCGCGACGTCGGGGAGGAACGCCTGCACCATGTGCGGCTCGCGCCACGTTATGTTGAAGACCTCCATCAGCGCCGACAGATTCGCGCCGTCCGACTCGACCTTGAAGATCGCCTTGCCGCCGTTGCCGTGCAGCGGCTTGATGACGATCGCGCCGTGTTCCGCGAGAAATCTCCGCGCCTCGTCGAGCGAGCGGGTGACGAGCGTCGGCGGCATGAACTGCGGATAGTCGAGCACGAACACCTTCTCGGGCGCGTTCCGCACCTGCGCGGGATCGTTCACGACCAGCGTCTTGTCGGCGATCCGCTCGAGCAGATGCGTCGCGGTGATATAGCCGAGATCGAACGGGGGATCCTGGCGCATCAGCACGATGTCGGCCTCGTCGCCGAGGTCGAGGTTCACCGGCTCTCCTGCTGAGAAGTGATCGCCGACGACACGCTGCACGGTGACCGGATGCGCCTTCGCCCAGACGCGGCCGTCGCGGTAGTTCAGGTCCTCGGCGGAGTAGTGGAAGAGTTTGTGGCCGCGAGCCTGTGCGGACAACATCAGCGCGAAGGTCGAATCGCCGGCGATGTTGATGCTGTCGAGCGGGTCCATCTGGACGGCGACGGTGAGGCTCATGCGTCTTCCTTCTGTTCGGTCGAGCGCATGTAGGCGCGGGCGGACGTGAAGTCACCGGGCGGCGTCGCTTCAATCAGCCCCGTCATCCTGACGAAAGTCAGGATCCAGGGTAATTGAGGGCATGCCTTAGTGGCTCTAGATCCTGACTTTCGTCAAGATGACGAAAGGTTTGTGAGGTTTCGCCACGAATGGTCGAGGCGTCAGCCGATCCACGCATTCTCGATATGGCGCGGACGCGTGCCGGGGGCGAGCAGGATTACGTCAACGCGGATATCGTCGCCGGGGCCGGCATAGCGCGGCATCAGATACTCTGCGGCTGCGGCGACGCGGGCGAGGCGGCGCTCGTCGATCGCGAAGTCGAGTTCGGCGGCGGTCGCGCGGGTTTTTACCTCGACGAATGCAACAAGGTTTCCCTTTCGCGCGACGAGATCGACCTCACCGGCGGGCGTGCGGACCCGGCGATCGAGGATGGTCCAGCCTTTGAGGCGCAGCCACCACCCCGCCAGCCGCTCTCCTCTGCGGCCAGCAATCTCGGCGGAACGACGATCACGCATCCCTGCTCCCATCCCTGAAAGGGAGGGGTCGGGGGTGGGTAGGCCGCTGGGACTCGGGACCGCCAGCCAAGCAGCCGACCCACCCCCGACCCCTCCCTTCCAGGGAGGGGGGAAGAAGGGCGATCATCCCTTTTCCGCCTTCAATTCCAGCGCCCGAGCGTAGAGCGCCTTGCGATCGAGCCCGAGCTTCTTCGCCACCTCGCTCGCAGCCTGCCCGGTCGACAGGCGGGTGAGCGCCTCCGCTAGCGCCGCGTCTCCGTCCTCGGCACTCGCCGGCGGCGCCTCGCCCGGTGGTGCGACGACGATCACGATCTCCCCCCGCGGCGGCGCATCCGCATAGCGCGCAGCGAGCGTCGAGAGCGTGCCGGTCACCGCCTCCTCGAACTTCTTGCTGATCTCGCGCGTCACTGCGGCTTCGCGGTCGCCGAGCCCTTCCGCCAGCGCCGCGAGGCACGCCCCCAACCGCGGCCCCGACTCGTACATCACCAGAGTCGCGCGGATCGTCGAGACCTCCGCGATCGCCTCAGCCCGCGCGTGCAGCTTCGACGGCAGGAACCCCACGAACAGGAACCGGTCGGTCGGCAGCCCCGCCAGCGTCAGCGCCGCCACCGCCGCACACGGCCCCGGAATCGTCACTACCAGATGCCCCGCGGCACGCGCATCGCGGACCAGCTTGAACCCGGGATCGGAAATCAGCGGCGTCCCCGCGTCCGACACCAAAGCCACTGCCTGCGTCGCCATCCGCGCGATCAGCGCCGGGCGTACCCCCTCCGCGCTGTGATCGTGATACGGCACCATCGGCGTCTTCGTGCCGATGTGACGGAGCAGCCCGGCGGTGACGCGGCTGTCCTCGACCGCGATCACGTCGGCCCTGCGCAGGATGTCGGCGGCACGCGGCGACAGATCGCCAAGATTGCCGATCGGGGTCGCGACGATGTAGAGGCCGGGATCGAGAAGAGTTTCAGGGTTCATGGGGACGGTCATGGCAGACGCGACGACGATAGGGCAATCGACACGTACCATCGGGCGATGGGCGACTCTTGCCGCAGCGTGCCTGCTCGGTGCGTGCCAGACGATCGTGCCGCGTGGTCCGGTCGAGCCGTCGCAGCAGCGCCCGACCACGCGTCCCGCCGATCGCCCCAACATCGGCGTCGAGACCGGTATTCCGCGCGATGCCGAGCGTAATCGCGTCGCGCTGCTCGTGCCGCTGTCGGGCAGCAACGCGGGTGTCGGCACCTCGATCGCCAACGCGACGATGCTGGCCCTGCTGGATACGCAGAACCAGCGCGTTCGCATCACCAACTACGACACCGCGACCGGTGCCGCGGCTGCCGCGCAGCGTGCGATCGCCGAGGGCGCGCAGCTGATCCTCGGGCCGCTGCTCGCCGACGACGTCCGCGCGGTCGCGCCGATCGCGCGCGCTGCGAACATTCCGGTGCTGAGCTTCTCCAACGATCTCGGCGTGGCGGGCGACGGCGCGTATCTGATGGGCTATGTCCCGACTCAGTCGATCGCGCGCGTCGTCGATTTCGCGAAGGAGCGCGGCGTGAGCAACTTCGCCGGGCTCGTCCCCAACGGCCTGTACGGCGAGCGTGCATCCACCGCGTTCCTCCGCGCGGTCGAAGGTGCGGGCGGTCAGGTCGTTTCGCTCCAGACCTACGCCCGGGGCCCCGGTGGCATTTCCGGCGCCGTCACGCGGCTCGCGGCGAAAGCGCCCTATGACGCGGTCCTGATCGCCGACGGTGGCGCCACCGCAGCCTCGGCGGCGGCGATGGTCAAGCGCGGCAGCGGCGCGACGACGCGCATCCTCGGCACCGAACTCTGGAACTCCGACGCTGGGATCGCCGCCAAGCCAGCGCTGTCGGGCGCATGGTACGCCAGCGTCTCGGACACGCTGTACCGCCAATACGCCGCCAAATACCGCGCGCGGTTCGGCGCAGGGCCGTACCGCCTGTCGAGCCTCGGCTATGATTCGGTCCTGCTGACGGTCCGCATCGCGCGCGATTGGAAGCCCGGCACGCCGTTCCCGGTGAAACGCCTGCGCGACGGCGACGGCTTCGCCGGCATCGATGGCGCCTTCCGCTTCGGCAAGGACAACGTCGCCGAGCGCGCGCTGGAGGTGAAGGAAATCCGTGGGGGCACGACTACCGTGGTCTCGCCTGCGCCGGCCGGGTTCGGGAAGTAAGCTTGTTCACCCGCCTTCGCGGGTGAACAAATCAGGCGGTAACGATCTCAGGCAGGATCGCATCGAGGAGTAGGGCGCCGGCTTCGGTAACGCGCAATCGGCCCGGCGTGTGTGCGATCAGCCCCAACTCCTCAAGCCGAGCCACCGCAGCCAGATCCACCGGCACGACGCCGGCGTTCAGCGCGGTAATCCGGTCTAAGTCGACCCCTTCGGCCAACCGCAACCCCATCAGCAAAGCCTCGGTCGCGCGGGTCGACGGCGTCAGCGGGTCCTCGACTTCCATGCCGTGGCCGTTGCGGTCGATCGCTGCCAGCCAGTTCTCCGGCTTTTTCCGGCGTACCGTCGCCAGCCCACCGCGGCGGCCATGCGCGCCGGGACCGATGCCCGCGTAATCCTGATAGCGCCAGTAAGCGAGATTGTGGCGGCTCTCCGATCCCGGCCGCGCATGGTTCGACGTCTCGTACGCGGGCAGCCCCGCAGCGGCGGTATCCGCGCGCGTCGCCTCGAACAGGTCGGCCGCCGAGTCGCCGTCCGGGATCACGATCCGGCCCGCGAGCGCTTCGGTCGCAAACCGTGTCCCCGCTTCGATCGTCAACTGGTACAGCGACAGATGCTCGGTCCCGAGACTGAGCGCGCGCGCGAGTTCGGCGCGCCAGTCGTCGAGCCGCTGGCCCGGCAGCGCATAGATCAGGTCGAAACTGACGCGGGGAAACACGCTCTGCGCGGTCGCGAGCGCAGCCTGTCCCTCGTTCACGTCATGCGCGCGACCGAGGAACTTCAACGCCTGATCGTCGAGCGATTGCAGCCCCAGCGACACCCGGTTCACCCCGGCGCGCGCCAGGTCGGCAAACCGCGCGGCTTCGACCGAGGACGGGTTCGCCTCCAGCGTGATCTCGATTCCTTCCGCGAACCCCCAAGCCTTTTCCGCCGCATCGAGTACCGCGGCGACGGTCGCGGGGGGCATCAGCGAAGGGGTGCCGCCGCCGAAGAAGATCGACTGCAATTTCCGCCCCGGCAACACGCTCGCCTCGTGCGCCAAGTCGGTCAGGAGTGCGGCGCGCCACGCAGCCTGATCGACGTCGTCGCGAACATGGCTGTTGAAGTCGCAATACGGGCATTTCGATACGCAGAACGGCCAATGGACGTAGAGCGCGAGATCGCCCGCTGGAGGAGCGTCGGGGCTTGGTGTTTCGAAGACGGGCATTATCTGGCGCATATGGTCGCAAGGGGCGGCCGAAGGAAGCGCAATGACGGCACGGTTGGGTTGGGCGCTTGCCGCGATGCTCGCGATCGCGGGGTGCGCACAAGGGCCGGAACGCGTCGTCGAGCGCCGTGATACGATGACGCCGGCCCCCCGCGGGGCGGCGCTGCTCAAGACTGCGATGATCGATGGTCACAACGCCGCGCGTGCCGCGGTCGGCGTGGCGCCGCTGACGTGGAGCGATACGCTGGCGACCACCGCGCGCGCCTATGCCGAGCAGATGGCGCGGACCCGCAAGTTCGCGCACGCACCGCAGCCGCAGGGCATGACTCGCGAAGGCGAGAATTTGTGGACCGGCACACGCTATGCGTATGCGTATTCCGAGATGATGGGCCACTGGGTCGCCGAGAAACGCGATTTCATCAACATGCCGACCCCCGGTTTCAGCCGCACCGGCAATTTCGAGGACGTCGCGCACTATACGCAGATCGTCTGGCGCGGCTCCACGCAGGTCGGCTGCGCGATGGCGAGCAACACGACCGACGACTATCTCGTCTGCCGCTATTCACCGCCGGGAAATGTCGTCGGCGAGCGTGCGTATTGATCTGGAGCAAGCGATGACCGCGGCGGCGGTCGCACTTTCTTAAGTGGACCGAGGTTAACCTGCCTTAATGACCTCACCATCTCATTTTGATGTGCCGCGTCCCGGTGGTTGTGCCGGTTGCCGCGACGGCGCTGGCCTGACCTTCGGCTTCTCGATGGCGTTCCAGCCGATCGTCGATATCGAGACCGAGACCGTCTTCGCCTATGAGGCGCTGGTGCGCGGGCCCGAGGGGCAGTCGGCGGCGAGCGTGCTCTGCCAGGTGGATGCGGAGAACCTCTACGCGTTCGACCAGCAATGCCGGGTGCGTGCGATCGTGGCGTCGGTGAAGGCCGGGCTGCTCGATACGCCCGCGCGGCTATCGATCAACTTCCTCCCGAACGCGGTCTATTCGCCGGCGGCGTGCATCCAGTTGACGCTGAAGACTGCGAGCGCGGTTGGGTTGCCGACCGATCGCCTGATCTTCGAGTTCACCGAGAACGAGGAGATGCTCGATCCCGTGCATGTCGCGAACATCATCGCGACGTATCAGAAGATGGGCTTCGGGACGGCGCTCGACGATTTCGGTGCGGGGCATGCCGGGCTTAACCTGCTCGCGCGGTTCCAGCCGGGCATCATCAAGCTCGACATGGAGCTGATCCGCGACATCGACACGAGCCTGCCGCGGCGGATGATCGTCGAGGGGATGCTGCGGATGTGCACGTCGCTGGGGATTACGGTGATCGCCGAGGGAGTCGAGACGCTTGGCGAGTTCGAGGCCCTGCGAGGTCTCGGTGTGCGGTACATCCAGGGGTATCTGCTGGCGAAACCCGCGTTCGAGGCGCTGCCTACGGTGATGTGGCCCGAGAAGCATGCGTTAGCAGTCTGAACCACATCTCCACCGTCATCCTGACGAAAGTCAGGATCCAGAGTAACGGGCGGTGCCCTTAATGGCTCTGGGTCCTGACTTTCGTCAGGATGACGAGAAGCGCGGCGGAGGCCTTCCCCCGCCGGGTCGCCTAGAACACCGCAGCTTCCAGCAGCTTGAACGCCTCGTTTCGGTGGCTGATCGCGTTCTTCGTCTCGTGTGGCAATTCGGCATAGGTCTGGTCGTAGCCGAGCGGCACGAACACTGGGTCGTAGCCGAACCCGACATTGCCGCGCGGTGGCCATATCAGCGTACCCTCGGCGCGGCCTTCGAACCATTCGACATGACCGTCCGGCCATGCCAACGCGAGCACGCTGACGAAATGCGCACCGCGCGTCGCATTCGGACCCTTGGCGACGATCGCGTCCTCGACCTTCTGCATCGCCATATTCCAGTCGCGACCGTTGGGGGTTTCCGCCCAATCCGCCGTATAGACGCCCGGGTCACCACCCAGCGCATCGACGCACAGCCCGCTATCGTCCGCCAGCGCGGGATAGCCCGATAGGTCGGCGGCCGAGCGCGCCTTCAGCTCGGCGTTCGCGAAGAAGGTCGTGCCCGTCTCGACGGGCTCCGGCAGATCGAGCTCGGCGGCGGAGACGACTTCCAGCCCGCGCCCTTCGAGCAACGCGGCGATCTCGCGGACCTTGCCCTTGTTGTGGCTGGCGATGACCAGCTTGCCCGGCTGGAGCTTGCGGATCGCCTGCGGTTCCTTGCCCTCGCCGCTCACTTGGCGACGGCTTTCGCTTGGGCGGCGAAGATGTCGGTGCAGCCGATCCGCGCGAGACGGAGCAGGCGAAGCAGCGCCTCCTCATCATACGTAGCGCCCTCGGCGGTCGCCTGTGCCTCGGCGATGTTGCCGTTCTCCAGCAGCACGAAGTTCGCGTCCGCATCCGCGCCCGAATCCTCGATATAGTCGAGGTCGAGCACCGGATTGCCCTGGTAGATGCCGCAGCTGATCGCCGCGACCTTCTGCGTCAGCGGGTCGGCGGTCAGCTTGCCGCTCGCCAGCAGGCCATCGATGGCGAGCCGCAGTGCGACCCAGCCGCCCGAGATCGACGCGGTGCGCGTGCCGCCATCCGCCTGGATCACGTCGCAGTCGATCACGATCTGGCGCTCACCGAGCAGCTTGAGGTCGACGACTGCGCGGAGCGAACGGCCGATCAGCCGCTGGATTTCCTGCGTGCGGCCCGACTGCTTGCCCTTGGCGGCTTCGCGGTTGTTGCGCGTGTTGGTTGCGCGCGGGAGCATGCCGTATTCGGCGGTCACCCAGCCTTCGCCCTTGCCGCGCATGAACGGCGGCACTTTCTCCTCGACGCTGGCGGTGACGAGCACCTTGGTGTCGCCGAAGCCGATCAGGACGGAGCCCTCGGCATGCTTGGTGAAGCGCGGCTCGATCGTGATCGCACGCATCTGGTCTGGGGCGCGGCCGGATGGGCGCATAGTCTTATCCTAACGGGAGTGAGTGGTTGCCCGCTGCCTAGCCTTTCGTTTGGTCGCTCGCCAGCCCAACCACCGCCCTCATCCTGACGAAAGAGCCCGTCATCCTGACGAGCCCACCGTCATCCTGGCGAAAGTCAGGATCCAGAGTCACGAAGGACAGCACTCGGTTACTCTGGATCCTGACTTTCGTCAGGATGACGGGTGAGGAGGTGCATTCCTCTTTGTACGCCCGTCGATCCGCCCTAGATCAAAGCGATGGCCACGCCCCCCGTCACCGAACTGACCGATCGCGCGCGCGACATTTTTCGCGCCGTCGTCGACAGCTACCTCGCAAGCGGCACGCCGGTCGGGTCGAAGACGATCGCGCAGCTGACCGGTCTCAGCCTCTCACCCGCGTCGATTCGCGGCGTGATGGGCGAACTCGAAGGTCTCGGCCTGCTCGCCAGCCCGCATACCAGCGCCGGCCGCATGCCGACCGACCGGGGCTTGCGGCTGTTCGTCGACGGCATGATGCAGGCGATGGAACCGTCGTTCGAGGAGCGCCAGACGATCGAGGCGCGTGCCGGCGTCGGTGGCCCGGTCGAGGAGGCGCTTGCCGCGACCACGCTCGCGCTCTCTGGGCTGTCGGCCTGCGCCGGGCTGGTGATGGTGCCCAAGCGCGAACTGAAACTGCGCCAGATCGCGTTCGTCGCGTTGTCGCCCGAACAGGCGCTGGCGGTGCTGGTCAGCGAGGACGGCTCGGTCGAGAATCGCGTGATCGCACTGCCTAAGGGCATGTCGCCGTCCGCGCTGGTCGAGGCGGGCAACTACATGTCGGCGACGCTCGGCGGCCTGACGCTAGCGGACGCGCGGACCCGTATCGAACGCGAACTGGCGGACGGTCAGGCGGCGCTCGATGGCGCGGCGCGGACGCTGGTCGAGCGCGGCATCGCGGTGTGGAGCGAGGATGCGGATCGCCGCCCGGTGCTGATCGTGCGCGGGCAGGGGCGGCTGATCGATGCCGCCGCCGCCGCCGATCTCGACCGCGTCCGCGACCTGCTCGACGATCTCGAGGGAAAGCAGGAAGTCGCATCGCTTCTGGACAGCGCGCGAGCCGGCGATTCGACCCGGATTTTCATCGGCGCGGAGACCAAATTGTTCGCGTTGTCAGGGTCTTCGGTGATAGCTCGACCGTTCCGTGGATTGGACGGCCGGGTGGTCGGCGTGGTCGGAGTGATCGGGCCGACGCGGTTGAACTATGCGCGCGTCGTGCCCATGGTGGATTTCACGGCTGCAACGCTCGCCCGGTTGATGGGTTGAGCCGGCCCAAATTATAGGGAAAACCATGTCCGACATCGACCAGAACACGCCTGCAGACCTGCGCGAAGAGACCGCCGAGGCCGCGCCCGAAGTGGCGTCGAACGACCGCGTCGCCGAGCTCGAGAACCAGCTCGCCGAGGCCAAGCAGAACGTCCTCTACGCGCAGGCCGAGATCCAGAACGTCCGCCGCCGCGCCGAGAAGGAAGCGCAGGACGCGCGCGCCTATGCCGCCACCGCATTCGCGCGCGACGTGTTGTCGGTCGCCGACAACCTCTCGCGGGGCCTGTCGGCAATCCCGGCCGACCTCCGCGCTGATGACAAGATGAAGGGCCTCGTAACCGGGCTCGAAGCGACGGGTCGCGAGCTGGAGAGCGTGTTCCAGCGCCACGGCATCACCAAGATTGCCGCGGAGGGCCAGATGCTCGATCCTAACAAGCACCAGGCGATGCTCGAAATCCCGAGCGACCAGCCTGCCGGGACGATCGTCCAGGAAATGCAGGCGGGCTACATGATCAAGGACCGCCTGCTGCGTCCGGCGATGGTCGGCGTCGCCAAGGCGGGCTGACACCGTCTTGCTCCCCTCCCTGACAGGGAGGGGCTGGGGGTGGGTCGGCCAGTTGGCTATCAGTGCGCCCGCCCCAGACCGACCCACCCCCGACCCCTCCCTTCCAGGGAGGGGGGAGAGCAGCGATGAACCAGAACCTCACGACCGATCGCCAGACCTTCGTCACGCATCTCGAATGCTCGATCATCGGCGAGCGGTACGAGGCGGACCAACTTCATGGGCTCTCGCGCGCCGGGCGACCGTTGCTCGTCCGCTACGACCTCGACGCGGTGCGGTCCGCGGTTTCGCGCGACACGATCGAGGCGCGACCGACCGATCTGTGGCGCTGGCGCGAGTTACTTCCGGTTCGTCACACGTCCAACATCGTCAGCCTTGGCGAGATCGAGACGCCTCTTGTGCCGCTGACCAAGTCCGGCGGCCCCAACGTGCTCGTGAAGGACGAAGGTCGCCTTCCGACCGGGTCGTTCAAGGCCCGAGGCCTCGTCATGGCCGTCGCGATGGCGAAGGAGCTTGGCGTCACGAAGATCGCGATGCCGACCAACGGCAACGCTGGCGCGGCACTTGCGGCTTACGCAACACGCTGCGGAATCGAGACGATCGTATTCTGCCCCGACGACACCCCCGAGATCAACGTTCGCGAGATCGCGATGCAGGGCGCGCGCGTCTGGCGGGTCAACGGCCTGATCGACGATTGCGGCGCGATCGTCGGCAAGGGGGCCGCGGAGGGCCGCTGGTTCGATTTTTCGACGCTGAAGGAGCCCTATCGGATCGAGGGCAAGAAGACGATGGGGCTCGAACTCGCCGCGCAGTTCGGCTGGAAACTGCCGGATGCGATCTTCTATCCGACCGGTGGCGGCACCGGGCTGATCGGGATGTGGAAGGCGTTCGACGAACTCGAGACGCTCGGCTGGATCGGCTCGGAGCGCCCCAAGATGTTCGCGGTGCAGGCGAGCGGCTGCGCGCCGATCGTCCGCGCGTTCGAGGCGGGCGAGGAGCATGCCGAGCGTTGGGAGGATGCCAGCACCGTCGCGGCCGGCATCCGCGTGCCGAAGGCGGTCGGCGACTTCCTGATCCTCCGCGCGGTTCGCGAGAGCGGCGGGCAGGCATTGGCGGTCGGCGATCCGGCGATTCTGAAGGCGGTCGATGCGGCGGCGAAGCAGGACGGGTTGCTGCTATGCCCCGAGGGTGGCGCGACGTTGGCGGCGTATCATCAGGCGCTGAACACCGGGCTGGTCGACGAGGACGACAAGGTCGTTCTTTTCAACTGCGCGACTGGATTGAAATATCCGATGCCCGAAGCGCCGCAAGCGCTTGATAGGACACGACCTATCGATTTCGACGCGCTGTAAACGGCAGATTTTTGCTGTTCGGGTGGATCGCGATCTACCAGATCGGTGGTTGAAATTGATCCATGTTGACTGCAACGGGGCGCCCTTATTTACAAAAGGGGTTCCCAATGCAGAAAATCGTCCAGGTCGTTTGCGTCGTGCTCATCGCGGCGGCGGTGATGTTCGGCGGTCGCTGGTACATGTACGTTGCGCGCGGCTCGAGCCCGTATGACGAGGTCGGCATCGCGCTGAACGGCTATGCACCGGGGCCGATGCGCGCGTGGGGCTGCCACAAGATGCAGGCGCGGTTCCCGGGGCAATTGCCGCCTTATGGCTGTGCCGGGCCGGATGGGCGTAGCTGGCTCTAAGACCGGATTGGTTTGACCCTCTTCGTCATGCCGGGCTTGTTCCGGCATCCACAGTTCCGCATGCTCATCGGTTTTTGAGTTCGCGGAACGGTGGACCCCGGAACAAGTCCGGGGTGACGGGGTGGATTGGTCCCAACGACAACCGTGATCCGGCTAGGCCGACACTAACGGCGTAAACGGCAGCACCGTCTCATACTGCGCAAGCGGCGGCGCGCCCGCAACCTTCGCTCCCGCGCGCAGCAGGAAGGCATGCCGCACGATTTCGCCCTGTTGCTCGATACCGTAGCGGTGCAGCGCCACGCCGGGCCGGAACGCATAGTCGTACCGACACCAGGGATGCCGCGCCAAGGGCAGGAACACGCCGCGCTGATGCTGCCAGATGTGCGTCATCTCGTGGACGAACAGCCCTTGCAAACTCAGGTTCGCGTGCGCGAAGTCGTCGCACCAGAGATCGCCCTTGGGGTGAAAGTGGATGCACCCGCGCGGCGCCATCACCGTATCGCGAGGCTGGAAGAACGCCCATTTGCTGCGGGCTAAACTTACCGAAGAGTAATCGATCGCACCCCCGAACACCGACGCCGCGAGCGCCGTCTCCCCCTCGGTCAGCGTGCGCTTCACTTCCCGACCGGAGTCCCCGCCGCGACCACGGTCGCGTTGTTTATGATTCGCGTCCCATCGGCAAACGCGAACGTCAGCATCACGCGATCGGCGGGCTTGATTCCCGAGTTCATGTTGAACAACATCACATGCCGACCACCCGGCGCGAACGCTACGTCGGTGTTCGCGGGAATTTCCACGCGGGTCAGCGGCGCCATTGTCGACAGGCCGCCCTTGTCCATCGTCTCGTGCATCTCGGACTTGATCGCGACATCTGTCGTGACCGAGATCAGCGTCGCCGGCGTTGGCCCGCCATGCACCGTGAAGTACGCCGCCGCAGGCCGCCCGGTGACCGCGCCGAGCCGCACCCACGCCCCGTCCACGGCGAGTTCCTTGGGCTGCGAACACGACGCCAGTGCCATAGCGGCAACACCCAGTCCGAAAACGATACGCATAGGTTAACTTTCCCCGGGGGTTGCCTCTTGTGCATCCTATGACCGGTACAATCTTGCGGCAAGCGCGAGGCCACCTATATCGCGCCAATCATCAGAAAGGTTCCGCCTCCGAAACGGGGTGGAGCGGATTTCGTATTTTCGTTTCAAGTGAGGGGCTAATTAGAACTCATGGCTAAAGTAATCGGTATCGATCTCGGCACGACCAACAGCTGCGTTTCCGTGATGGAAGGCGGCAAGCCCAAGGTCATCGAGAATTCCGAGGGCGCGCGCACCACGCCGTCGATCGTCGCGTTCGCCAAGGATGGCGAGCGACTGGTCGGCCAGCCGGCCAAGCGCCAGGCAGTGACGAACGGCGACAACACCATCTTCGCGGTGAAGCGCCTGATCGGCCGTCGTTTCGACGATCCGATCACCAAGAAGGACACCGAGCTGGTCCCGTACAAGATCTCGCGCGGCCCGAACGGCGACGCCTGGGTCTCGGCCGGTGGCAAGGATTACTCGCCGTCGCAGATCTCGGCGTTCACGCTGCAGAAGATGAAGGAAACCGCCGAGTCGTATCTCGGCGAGACGGTCACGCAGGCGGTCATCACAGTGCCCGCGTACTTCAACGACGCCCAGCGCCAGGCGACCAAGGACGCCGGCCAGATCGCCGGTCTCGAAGTGCTGCGCATCATCAACGAGCCGACCGCGGCGGCGCTGGCTTATGGCCTCGACAAGCAGGACGGCAAGACGATCGCGGTCTACGATCTCGGCGGCGGCACGTTCGACATCTCGGTGCTCGAGATTGGCGACGGCGTGTTCGAGGTGAAGGCCACCAATGGCGACACGTTCCTCGGCGGTGAGGATTTCGACAACAAGATCGTCCAGTATCTCGCCGACGAGTTCAAGAAGGCCGAGGGCATCGACCTCGCCAAGGACAAGCTGGCGCTGCAGCGTCTGAAGGAAGCCGCCGAGAAGGCGAAGATCGAGCTCAGCTCGGCACAGTCGACCGAGGTCAACCTGCCCTTCATCACCGCGGACCAGAACGGGCCGAAGCATCTGGTGAAGTCGATCACCCGCGCCGACCTGGAGCGGATGGTCGAGGACCTGGTCAAGCGCACGCTCGAGCCTTGCCGCAAGGCGCTGGCAGACGGTGGCCTGAAGCCCGAGGACATCTCCGAAGTCGTGCTGGTCGGCGGCATGACCCGCATGCCGCGCGTGCGTGAAGTCGTGAAGCAGTTCTTCGGCAAGGAGCCGCACACCGGCGTCAACCCGGACGAGGTCGTCGCGATGGGCGCCGCGATCCAGGCCGGCGTGCTGCAGGGCGACGTGAAGGACGTGCTGCTGCTCGACGTGACGCCGCTGTCGCTCGGTATCGAGACGCTGGGTGGCGTGTTCACCCGGATGATCGATCGTAACACGACGATCCCGACCAAGAAGTCGCAGACCTATTCGACCGCCGACGACAACCAGGGCGCGGTGACGATCCGCGTGTTCCAGGGCGAGCGCGAGATGGCCGCCGACAACAAGATGCTCGGCAATTTCGATCTCGTCGGCATCCCGCCCGCACCGCGCGGCGTGCCGCAGATCGAGGTCACGTTCGACATCGATGCCAACGGCCTCGTCAGCGTCTCTGCCAAGGACAAGGGCACCGGCAAGGAGCAGCAGATCCGCATCCAGGCATCGGGCGGTCTTTCGGACAACGACATCGACCAGATGGTCCGCGATGCCGAGACCTTCGCCGAGGAGGACAAGAAGCGTCGTGCGGGCGCCGAGGCGAAGAACAACGCCGAGTCGCTGGTCCACACCACCGAGCGTCAGCTGGCGGACAACGGCGACAAGGTCGACGAGTCGCTGAAGACCGAGATCCAGGCTGCGATCGACGCGACCAAGGCTGCGGTCGAGAGCGGCGATGCGGATGCGATGACCGAGAAGAGCACCGCGCTCGCTCAGGTCGCGATGAAGCTCGGCCAGGCGATCTACGAGAAGCAGGCCCAGGCGGACGCTTCGCCGTCGGCTGATGGTGATGCGGCGAAGAAGGACGACGACGTCGTCGACGCCGAGTTCTCGGAAGTCGACGACAACCCGAAGGCGTAACCGAAACTCCCTCTCCCTTCATGGGAGAGGGCCGGGGGGAGGGGCAGTTCCGCGCGCTGCCGTGTGGAACTGCCCCTCACCCAACCCTCTCCCCGGAGGGGAGAGGGCTAAGAGGGCCGCTATGAGTACCCAGACAGATTATTACGAACTGCTCGAATGCGAGCGGACCGCGGATGCGGGGACGATCAAGTCGTCCTACCGCAAGCTCGCGATGAAATATCACCCGGACAAGAATGCCGGCTGCAAGGATTCCGAGGCGCAGTTCAAGGCGGTCAGCGAGGCGTACGAGTGCCTCAAGGACCCGCAGAAGCGCGCGGCCTATGATCGCTTCGGCCATGCCGCGTTCCAGAACGGCGGCGGCGGCGGTCACGGCGGCGGCGCGCAGGATTTCGGCGGCTTCAGCGACATCTTCGAAAGCGTCTTCGGCGAATTCATGGGCGGCGCGCAGCGTGGCGGCGGTCGCTCGGCGGCACGGCGCGGCGCGGACCTGCGCTACGACATGGAAGTCAGCCTGGAAGAAGCGTTCCACGGCAAGACGACCGAGATCACGATCGACGTCTCCGCGCTTTGCGATACCTGCGACGGCTCGGGCGCGAAGGTCGGCACGCGCGCGAAGACCTGCCAGCATTGCGGCGGTCACGGCAAAGTCCGTGCGCAGCAGGGCTTCTTCGTGGTCGAGCGGGCCTGCCCGGTCTGTAACGGTGCTGGCGAAGTCATCGCCGACCCGTGCCCCGATTGCCGCGGCGAAGGTCGCGTCGAGAAGACCAAGACGCTGTCGATCAACGTCCCTCCCGGCGTCGACGAAGGCACGCGCATCCGCATGTCGGGCGAAGGCGAGGCGGGCGCCCGCGGCGCACCGTCCGGCGACCTCTACATCTTCCTTCACGTGACCAAGCACAATCTGTTCGAGCGCGAAGGCACGACATTGTTCGCGCGCGCACCGATCAGCTTCACGGTCGCGTCGTTGGGTGGATCGCTCTCGATCCCCGGCCTCGACGGTCGCACGCACGAGGTGAAGATCCCCGCCGGCATCCAGTCGGGCAAGCAACTCCGCCAACGCGGCGCCGGCATGCCCGTCCTGCAAGGCCGCGGCCACGGCGACCTCGTCGTCCAGATCGACGTCGAAACCCCCACGCGTCTCAGCAACCGCCAGAAGGAACTACTCGAGATGTTCCGCGAGACGGAAACAGGCGACGAATGCCCGGCCAGCCAAGGCTTCTTCGCCAAGCTGAAGGGCGTGTTCGCGGGGGAATAAGTTAGACTAGGATACTGAACTAAAGGGGGGCGCAATGCTGGCATGTCTTTTCACCGCGATCACCTGTTGGCTGGTCATGGCCACCGCCCCCCAGACGCCGATCGGCAAGGCACTGCGCCGAGTGCTGATCGACAAGCCTGCGGCGCGGTTGGCACGGCTCACGCGGGGCGATGCCGCCGTCATGTTCCTGCTGATGCTGACGGCCGCGATGGTCACGCTCGTCGGCGAAGGCGACGGCATCAGGCTGCTCACTCTGGCCGCCCCCGATGTCGCGATCTGGATCACGACGTTCGAGGTTTCGGCCTATGTCGACATTCTCATGGCGCTGGCCGCTGCGGCATCCAGCCTGCGCGTTCGGACCTTCATGACGGGCTGGATCAGCGTCTGCACTCGCCGCCCGGGTGCGAAGGCGCACAAGCGTGCGATCCGCTCGCGGAAAATGCGATCGACGGATGCCGACAACGACGACGACAGACATTGGCGTCAAACCGCGCTCGCCGCCTGATCTGGCAAAGCATGAGTTCAAGCTTGCCTGATCCGCATCATCCGCCAGAATGCGAAACGAACACTGAGGAATGATATGCGCGGACAGGTTTTAGGCGTCGATCCCCGCACGGGCGAAGGGCTCGTCGCGGGGCAGGACGGGCAGCGTTACCGGTTCGCTCGCGAGGATTGGGCGCATCGCGGCGAACCCGCGATCGGTATCGAGGTCGATTTCGAGGCGGCCAACGACCGCGCGCTCAGCGTCTTTCCGATGCCCACCGCGCGAGGTCCGCGTCGCGCCGTACCGCCCGAGGCACTCCCCACCAACGACCGCAACAAATATGTCGCGGCGGTGATGGCGTTCGTGATCGGCACACTCGGCATCCACCGCTTCTACCTCGGCCGGACCGGCTCCGGGATCGTCATGCTGGTGCTCACGCTCACGGTCGTCGGCCTGGTCATCAGCGCGCCCTGGGCGTTGATCGACATGATCCGCTATCTGGTGATGTCCGACGAGGAATTCGCCGCGCGCTATCCGCGCAAACGGTAGTCGTTAGCGGGTCTTGAAACTCCCGGCCTAGCCGCGCCCCCTCGGGAGGGGGCGGGCGGGCCGATGGATCAGAAGGCGGTGATGACCACCCCGACCACCAGCGCTTGAGCCGCGATCGCCAGCATGGTGCTGGTCACGGTTTCGAACATGCGCATGGGTAGGTCTCCGATGCCGGAACAATATCCGGCAAGCGGCATATGGACTTAGTTGCGCGTTGTCGCAATTTTGTAACGCGTAATCGCAATTGCGTTGCGTGCACTTTGGCGCGATCGGGCGTCGCATTGGCTCGAACCGCGACGGTCCCCCCTCCCTGAAAGGGAGGGGCAGGGGGTGGGTCGGCCTCCGCGAATTCCAGGCGGGGTGGCTCGAGCCAGCCTACCCACCCCAACCCCTCCCTTTCAGGAAGGGGAGCAACCTTCGCCCAGTCTTCAGGCCGCGCCGAATACTCGGGTGAAGATCGTGTCGACGTGCTTCAGATGATAGCCGAGGTCGAACTTATCCTCGAGTTCGGCATCCGACAGCGTCACTTCCGGATCCGCCTTGAGTAGTTCGAGCAGTGACAGCGCGCCGTCCGAATCCCACACCTTCATCGCATTGCGCTGCACTAGGCGATACGCGTCCTCGCGGCTTACCCCCGCCTGCGTCAGCGCCAGCAGCACGCGCTGCGAATGGACGAGGCCGCCCATCTTGTTGAGGTTCTTCAACATCCGCTCGGGGTAGACGACCAGCTTGTCCATCACCCCGGTCAGCCGCGCGAGCGCGAAGTCGAGCGTGATCGTCGCATCCGGGCCGATGTAGCGCTCGACCGACGAATGCGAAATATCGCGCTCGTGCCACAACGCGACATTCTCCATCGCCGGCGTGACGTAGCCGCGCACCATCCGCGCAAGGCCGGTCAGGTTCTCGGTCAGCACCGGATTGCGCTTGTGCGGCATCGCCGACGACCCCTTCTGGCCGGGCGAGAAGAACTCTTCCGCCTCAAGCACTTCGGTCCGCTGCAAATGCCGAACCTCAGTCGCGAGCCGCTCGATCGAGCTGGCGATCACGCCGAGTGTCGCAAAGAACATCGCATGGCGATCGCGCGGGATGACCTGCGTCGAGACGGGCTCGACCGACAGCCCTAGCTTGCCCGCAACATACTCCTCGACGAACGGATCGATGTTCGCGAACGTGCCAACCGCGCCCGAGATCGCACAGGTCGCGACGTCCTCGCGCGCCGCGACCAGCCGTGCGCGGTTGCGGGCGAACTCGGCATGGGCCTGCGCGAGCTTCAGCCCGAACGTCACCGGCTCGGCGTGGATGCCGTGGCTGCGACCGATCGTCGGCGTCATCTTGTGCTCGCGCGCACGGCGTTCGAGCACCACCAGCAGTGCATCGAGATCGGCGATCAGGATGTCGCTCGCCTTCGCCAGCTGCACCGCCAGGCACGTGTCGAGCACGTCTGACGAGGTCATGCCCTGGTGCATGAAGCGCGCCTCGGGGCCGACATGCTCGGCGACGTTGGTCAGGAAGGCGATGACGTCGTGCTTGGTCTCGCGCTCGATCTCGTCGATCCGGTCGACCTCGAAAGCGCCCTTTTCCCAGATCGCGGCGGCGGCTTCCTTGGGGACCACGCCAAGTTCGGCGAGCGCGTCGGTGGCGTGTGCCTCGATCTCGAACCAGATCTTGAAGCGCGCTTCGGGCGTCCAGATCGCGACCATGTCGGGGCGGGAATAGCGGGGGACCATCGGGTTTCCTCGGGGCTGATATCGGGCGTGAAAGCGATGCTGCGGTGGCGGTCCCCGTTACGAGGCCTCGCCGATGCAGGCTGAAAACGCGGTAGCAGGACGCAGGAAAAGGTTCAAATACCCCTCGCTGCGTAGCAAGCCGGCGATCGTGCGCGTATAGAGTTGGTAAGTGGTTCGCGGTGCCGAGTATATATCAGGCTTGGCTGTCGAACCACTTAGTAGATGCGTAGAACAGTACCGGAGAGACGCAATGTTGAAATATGCTATGCTGGCTGGCGCGGTGATGATTGCTGCACCCGTATTGGCGCAGACCGCTGCAACATCCCCGCAAGCGCCCGCGTCCGGTGGCGGTGTTGCTGCGCAGACGGCGCCGTCTGACGCGATGGCGACTCCGCAGTCCGGTACGCCGACCGACCCGGTACCGATGCAGTCCGCCGCACGCGAGCAGCCGGCGACGGGGAGCCAGGTCGCGCAGGTCGTCGACACCGAGTTCCCGACCTATGACAAGAACGGCGACGGCAAGCTCAGCGCGGCGGAATTCGCTGGCTGGATGGTCGCGCTGAAGACCAAGACCGATCCCTCGACCAAGCCCGATGCGCCCGAGACCAAGAAATGGGTCTCTGCCGCCTTTGCGCAGGCCGATACCGACAAGAACAAGTCGCTGACTAAAACCGAAGTGACCAGCTTCCTGACGCAAGGCTGATCGATACAGCGGATCAGGGGGCGACTTTCAACAATCCCTGATCCGCCAAAGTCCCAAGACAGGCCTGTCGATCAACTCGATTTGCGGGCTGCGCGTTCCTTTTCGGCCTGCGCCTCGATCAGGATCTGGCCTTGCGCTTCGACCGCGGCGTCCAGCAGCCGGTCTGATGTCTCGACGGCGGCATCGGGCGTCAGCGATACGGCAACGCCGTCCGGCCCATCGACCAGAACCTGACCGTGTTCCGCGGTTACCGTCGAGGCTTCGTCGTGTAACTTGTTGTCCACATGCAATTCCTTCGATGAGACAACGAAGGCGCGCGCGAAACGGCCCGGACTTTGAAGGAACTTACACGCTTATCTAGTTGCGTCAGATCAACCCCTGCGCGCGCAGGCTGACATGGCCGCCGGTGCCCATCACGATATGGTCGTGGACGGTGATGCCGAGCCGTTTGCCTGCCTCGGCGATCGTCCGCGTGATGTCGATATCGGCGCGGCTGGGGGAGGGGTCGCCGCTCGGATGGTTGTGGACGAGGATGATCGATGCGGAGCCGAGGTCGATCGCGCGGCGGATGACTTCGCGGACGTACACCGCGGCTTGGTCGATCGACCCCTTGCTCATCACCTCGTCGCGGATCAGCATGTTCTTGGTGTTGAGGTGAAGGACACGGAAGCGCTCGATCGCGTGGTGCGCCATGTCCGCGCGGAGATAATCGAGCAGCGCCTGCCAGTTGGCGAGCACCGGGCGGTCGCTGACGTGCGACTGCAGCAGGCGGATCGCGGCGGCGTGCGCGATCTTGATCGCCGCGGTCGAGATTTCGCCCATGCCCTTCACCCGGCCGAGCGCCTCGGCATCCGCGGTCAGCACACCGCCGATCCCGCCGAACTCGCGCATCAGCGCCTTGGCGAGCGCCTTGGTGTCGCCGCGGGGGATGGCGATCGCGAGCAGGTATTCGATCAGTTCGTGGTCGAGCAGCGCATCGCTGCCGCCTTCGAACAGGCGTTTGCGGAGGCGGCCGCGATGGCCCTTCAGATCGTCCCCCCGGACGTCAGCGTCTTCGTCCGGTTCGGCCATTTTGCGATGCTAGCACATCCCTGGGCAATTGCATGACGCCCTCGCTCCCGCCTATGCAGGCCTTGAAAGCGTGGCGGAGTGAGTGGGTGACCGAGACGAGCGAGACGGGGGCCGACCCCGGGGCCCATCCTCGCCGTCCTGCGACCGCCCGCCGCGTTGCGCTGGGGATCGCGCTGCTCCTGATCGCCGCGCTGGCCGTGCTGTGGCTGGTGCGGAAGCCGATCGCCGAGGGGTTCATCGACCGCGAACTCGCTAGGGCCGGTGTGCCTGCGCGCTACGACATCGCCGACCTCGCACTGGGTGGCCAGCGACTGACCAACGTCGTGATCGGCGATCCGGCGCATCCCGATCTCGTGGCGGATTGGGTCGAGACGCGGACCGGTGTCGGGTTGTCGGGCCCGCATCTGGAGGGCGTGCGCGCGGGGAAGGTTCGGCTGCGCGGGCGGCTGGTGGACGGCAAGGTCTCGCTTGGCGCAATCGACAAACTGCTGCCGGCGCCGTCGGGAAAGCCGTTTGCGTTGCCCGCGCTAGACGTCTCGGTCGCGGATGGGCGGATGCGGCTGGAGACGCCGCAGGGGATCGTCGGGTTGAAGCTGGCAGGCTCCGGCAAGCTCGACGACGGGTTCCGCGGTACGTTGGCAGCGATCAGCGAGCGGCTCGATGTCGGCGGGTGCGTGATCGACCGGCTCGCGGCGACGGTGAAGCTACGGATCGACGTGGCGAAACCGACCGTCACGGGACCGGTGCGCGTATCGAGGCTAACCTGCGGCACGGCGCAGGCGGCGCGCATTGTGGCGGATCTGGACGTGGGCTTCTCCGCGGCGCTCGATCGCTGGCAGGGTAAGGCGACGCTCAAGACGGGCGCGGCAATGACGCCGGGCGCGACTTTGGCGAGTGTCGGGGGCACGATCGACTTCACCGGAACCGCGGCGGCGACTGGCGGCAGGGCGAACATCGCTGCCGACACGGTTCGCACCACCGAGGGCGGCGCGCGCCGGGTTGCGCTCGCCGGCACCTACCGGATCGGCCAGCAGATCGCGTTCGACGGGCGCGTCCAGGCGAGCGGCGCCGCAGTGGCGCAGAAGCGACTCGCGGGGCTGGCGGGCATGGGTGATGCGGGCGCCGGGACGCCCGTCGCGCCGTTGGCGAGCGCGGTGACACAGGCCGTCCAGAAGGCTGGCCATGGATTTGCCGCGGACGCCGACCTTCGCGTGCGGATCGACGGCGGGCGCGGCAAGGCCGTGCTGTCGCGTCTGGCGCTCGCCTCCGCCAGCGGTGCGCGCGTGGCGCTCGGTGGCGGGAGCGGGGTCGCGCTCGGCTGGCCGAATGGCGGCGTGCGGGTCGACACGGTTCTCGCGATGCACGGCGGCGGCTTGCCCGAAGCGCGCGTCTCGCTCGCGCAGGCGAAACCCGGCGCGGCGATCCGCGGTGTTGCCACTATCGCTCCTTATGCGGCGGGTGGCGCGCGACTGGCGCTGACTCCCGTCACCTTCAGCGCGACGCCGGGCGGGGCAACCTCGATCGCGACGCGCGTCACGCTCGGGGGACCGATCGGTGCGGGCGGTCCCGCCAACCGGGTCGATGGTCTGTCGATGCCGGTTGCGGCGCTTTGGGACGGTCGCGGGCGGCTGGTCGTCAACACCGGTTGCGTGCCTTTGGCAGTCCAGCGCTTTGCGATCTCCGGGCTTGTGCTCGATCCGTCGCGGCTGACCTTGTGCCCGATTGATGGCGCGCTGGTGCAGATCAACGGCGCGCGGGTCAGCGGCGGCGCAAAGATCGCCGCGGCCAAGCTGGGTGGGCGACTCGGCACTACCCCGATCACGCTCGCGACCGCGGGAGCGACCGTGCGGCTGGCGGATCGCGGCTTTGCGATCGACGGCGTGCAGACCCGGATCGGCGCGCCGGAACGTGTCACGCGACTCGATTTCGCTACCGTCACGGGCCGCATTACCGGGCAGGGCGTGACGGGCGCGTTCACGGGTGGCTCGGGACAGATTGCCAACGTGCCACTGCTGCTCGGCGAAGCCGCCGGCGACTGGACGCTCGTCAAAGGCGCGCTCAACCTCACCGGCGCGATGGGGGTATCCGATGCCGCGCCGACGCCGCGGTTCAAGCCGCTCGCCGCGCGCACCGTGACGCTCGCGTTGGTCAACGGCACGATCACCGCGGCCGGCACGCTGTTCGAGCCGACCACCAACACCAAGGTCGCCGACGTCACGCTGACCCACGCACTCGGCGCGGGGGCAGGCAAGGCGGACCTCGCCGTCCCCGCGATCGCGTTCGCCAAGGACAAGCTGCAACCCGACGCACTGACCCCACTGACCTTCGGTGTTATCGCCGACGTCAACGGATCGGTCAGCGGCGAGGGGCATATCGCCTGGAACCCTGACGGCGTGACGAGCAATGGCGTGTTGCGCACCGCCGGCACCGATCTCGCCGCCGCGTTCGGCCCGGTCACGGGAATCGCCACCGAGATCCGCTTCACCGACCTGCTCAACCTCCAGAGCGCGCCGGGGCAGGTCGCGACGATCCGCACGCTCAACCCCGGCATCCCGGTCACCGATGGCACGATCCGCTACCAGACGCTGCCCGGCGCGCGCGTGCAGGTCGAGGGTGGGTCGTGGCCGTTCGCGGGCGGATCGCTGACGCTCGACCCGACCTTGCTCGACTTCTCCGCGCCGAAGGAGCGGCGGATGACGTTCCACGTCGTCAACATGGCCGCCGACCAGTTCCTGCAGCAGTTCGATTTCAAGAATCTCGATGCGACGGGGATCTTCGACGGCGTGTTGCCGATGATCTTCGACGAAACGGGCGGCCGGATCGAAGGTGGCGATCTGCAGGTGCGCAAAGGCGGCGGCACGCTCGCCTATGTCGGCGATCTCAGCCAGAAGGATCTCGGCATGTGGGCGAACATCGCGTTCCAGGCGCTGAAGTCGTTGCGCTACCAGTCGTTGCGGGTCGGCATGAACGGGCCGCTCGCGGGCGAGATGGTCACCGACGTGCGCTTTGCCGGGATCAGCCAGGGTGAGGGGGCGAAGTCGAACTTCATCGTCCGCCGCCTGCAAAAGCTGCCGTTCGTGTTCAATATCCGGATCAAGGCGCCGTTCCGCGGGCTCCTCGATTCGGCGCAGAGCTTCTACGATCCGAAGCGGCTGATCCAGCGCAACCTGCCGGCGTTGCTGCAACAGCAGGCCGCGCCGCCGCCGCCCAACCCAACGCTCAAACTTCCAACCATTCAGCCTCCCGCAAGCAGGATCGTGCCATGACCGAAACAGGATTGAAGAAGCTGGAGCAAAGGCCGATCTTGCGTAGGATGACGAGGACGATCGCGATTATCGGGCTGACGGCGGCTCTGCCGGGCTGCATCAACGTGTCGGCGCCCGACAAGCCGATCGAGATCAACCTCAACATCAACGTCACGCAAGAAGTGGTCTATCGTCTCGACGGCGAGGCGAAATCGTTGATCCAGCAGAATCCGGGGATATTTTGATATGAAGAAGGTCATTGCCATGATTGCCGCAGCCGCGGTTCTCGGCGGCCTTTCGGTGGCGGCGTCGGCGCAGCGCGATCCGGCTTATGCCGCGGCGCGTGCCGGGGGCGAGGTTGGCGAGCAGCCCGACGGCTATCTCGGCCTCGTCGGTGCGGCGAGCGGCGATCTGCGTGCGCTGGTCAACAACATCAATATCCAGCGCAAGTCGGCGTATACCGCAAAGGCGCAGGCGAGCGGCGCGACGGTCGAGCAGCTTGCGTTCACGAGCGGCTGCAACCTGATCATGCAGACCAACCCCGGCGAGAAGTACAAGACGCCGAACGGTGTCTGGAAGACCCGTACCGCCGGCGCGCCCGAACGCGATTCGCGCTGCGTTTGAGCGACCTGGGTAAAGGCGCGATGCTTTCCTAGTTCGTCATCCTGGGCTCGACCCAGGATCCAGAGCCAAGCACGGTTCGCTTGTTGCTCTGGATCCTGACTTTCGTCAGGATGACGGCCGGGCATCAGTCGCCATCCTGCTACCTGACGCCAGTAACCCAACCCGGCATTGACGACGCCCGTGTCACACCGGTTGACTTGCACCCCCCCCTTTTCTAAACGGACCGCGCCTTGGCGGGATCGCTCGTCGCTGCTTGCTTCCTCCCCGATGCGAAATCAGGTGGAGGAACGTGCGTGGCGGAGATCGAACCCGGACAGGACCCCCAGGGTGTTGAAGATCCGCGACTTTCCGCGCTCGACGAGCGATTGCGAGAGGCGCAGCATCGGGAAACGCTCGCAAAGGGGCAGAAGGGGGCGGATGCCGAGCGGGGGTACTCGCAAGGCAATCGCGTCATTTCCGCCCTTATCGGGAGTCTCGTTGGCAGTGCGCTGATCGGGTGGTTGATAGACCATTGGTTCGGCACTGACCCTTGGGGGCTGATCGTGTTGCTGTTCCTTGGGATAGCGGTCGCGTTCAGGCAGATCATTCGAATTTCAGGCGAACGCCCGGAGTAACCGGGCGTTTGTCGTATCAAGACGGCAGGGATTCCACGTGGCGGCAGAACAGGGCGGCAAGATCGATCCGATGCACCAGTTCCTGATCGAGCCGGCGTTCGGCTCGCACTGGATCGTAGGTGGCTATGACCTGTCGTTCACCAACTCCGCATTGTGGATGGTGGTGACGCTGGTCGCGCTTTGGGCGTTCATGATCGGTGGCATGAAGCGCGAGCTCGTCCCCGGTCGCTGGCAGATGGCGGTCGAAGGCTTCACCGGCTTCATCTCCGGCATGCTCGAGCAGAATGTCGGCCCCGGCGGCAAGCGCTTCGTGCCCTATGTCTTCTCGCTGTTCATGTTCATCCTGTTCGCGAACATCATCGGGCTCCTGCCGTTCGGCATCGTCCCCGGCGTGCACCCGTTCACCGTGACCAGCCACATGACCGTCACCGGCGTGCTGGCGCTGATCAGCTTCGCGATCGTGTTGCTCGTCGGCTTCGGCAAGCACGGCTTCCACTTCTTCTCGCTGTTCGTGCCGAGCGGCACGCCCGCGCTGATGATCCCGCTGATCTTCGTGGTCGAGCTGATGTCGTTCCTGGTGCGTCCGTTCTCGCTCGGTCTGCGACTGTTCGTGGCGATGACCGCAGGGCATATCCTGCTCAAGGTGCTGGCCGCGTTCGTGATCAACGGCCTGAACCTCGGCGGGATGTACATCGGTCTGGTGACCGCGCCGAGCATGCTGCTGATGATCGGCATCACGCTGCTCGAGCTGCTGGTCGCCGCGATCCAGGCATACGTGTTCGCATTGCTGACGTCGGTCTATCTGAACGACGCCGTAAACCTGCACTAAGTTTTCCATTATCTAACTGATTTTCAAAGGGAATTTACCATGGACGCACAAGCAGCAAAGATGATCGGTGCCGGCCTCGCAGCGATCGGCATGGGCCTCGCCGCACTCGGCGTGGGCAACGTGTTCGCCCAGTTCCTCGCCGGCGCTCTGCGCAATCCGGGCGCAGCCGACAGCCAGCAGGGCCGTCTGTTCATCGGTTTCGCAGCAGCAGAGCTTCTCGGTCTGCTCGCCTTCGTCACGATGATCATCCTCGTGTTCGTCGCCTAACAACTCGCTGAATTGGCCGGGCGACCGCGCCCGGCCGTTTCACGAAGGACCGACATGCCCCAGATTTCCCAGATAGCCGCTACCTACGCCTCGCAGATCTTCTGGCTGCTCCTCACCTTCGGCATCCTGTATTTCGGGATCGGCAAGGGAATGGTGCCAAAGATCGTGTCCAACGTGGACTCGCGCGAAGGCAAGATCGCAGGCGATCTGGCGGCGGCAGTCGCTGCCCGTACGCAGGCCGATACGGTCCAGGCGAACTGGGAAGCCGAAATGGACGCTGCGCGCACCGCAGCGCAGGCCGAGACGGCGGCAGCCGCAAAGCGTGCTGCCAATGTTTTCGAGCAGCAGGTCCATGCGGCCGATGCCGAACTCGCCGAGCGTCTGGGTCATCACGATCTGGCGGTAGCGAACGCGAAGGCCGAGGCGCTCTCGAACTTGCAGGGCGTCGCCGCCGAAGCAGCACAGCAATTGGCCGCCAAGGTCGCCGGCCTCCAGGTCAGCCTGGACGCGGCGACCGACGCGGTACGCAGGACGACGGCGCATGGCTAATCCAGATTCGGCCGCAAAGGTCATCCACGGCGAGGGCATGGCGCCCGAGGGTGCGATCGACAACCAAGACCTCCAGGGTCACACGGCCGCGCCCGGCGGCGTCGAGCACGTCGCGGATCCGACCGCGCTCGGCCTGACGTCGACGGGCTGGGTTGCGGTGGCGATGATCGTCGTCATCCTGCTGATGATCTGGAAGAAGGTTCCAGGCATGATCGGCAAGATGCTCGACACGCGCATCGCCGGCATCCGCACGCAGCTCGACGAAGCCAAGGCGCTCCGTGCCGAAGCCGAAGCGATCCGCACCGAGTACGAGGCGAAGGCCAAGACCGCGCACGTCGAGGCAGAAGCGATGAAGGCCCACGCACACCACGAAGCCGCGGCGATCATCGCCAAGGCCAAGGCTGGTGCCGAAGACCTCATGACCCGCCGCGCGAAGATGGCCGAGGACAAGATCGCCGCCGCCGAACGCGCCGCGATCGCCGAAGTCCGCGCACGGGCTGCCGATGCCGCGGCCAAGGCCGCCGGCATCCTCATCGCCGAGCACCACGACGCCGCCGCCGACCGCATGATGGTCGACCGCTCGATCTCAGGTCTCAGCCGTCTGAACTAATCCTGCTCCTCTCCCCTCAGGGGAGAGGATGGGCCCCGCTGCAAAGCAGTGGGAAGGTGAGGGCACGTCCCTCCCGCGAATAATCATTATTGACGGCCGTCTCTTCCCGGGTTTCCGGCGGCCGAGTCTCCAATCTGAGCCCGTTGGAGAACACCTATGTCCTGGCTCATCCTCGCCGTCGCCGTCGTCACCGAAATCTGCTGGGCGCTCAGCCTGAAATGGGCGGCCACCGTCGCCACGTGGCAGGCCTCCAGCGTCCCGATCATCCTCAGCTTCGTCAACATGGGCCTGCTCGCGCTCGCCATGCGCGGCCTCCCCGCCGGCACCGCCTACGCGATCTGGACCGGTGCGGGCGCGATCGGCGTCATCATCGGCGGCGTGATCCTGTTCGGCGACAAGGTCAGCGGTATCCAGGCCTGCTTCATGGCCCTGACCGTCGTCGGTATCGTCGGCACCAAGGTCTTCGCCCAAACCTGATCGTCTGCCTTCGCCCGTAGGGCATTGAGGAGGGGCGTTCACGCGAAGGCGCAAAGGCGCGAAGAGAAGGCAGATTGGTTCGCGCAGAGGCGCAGAGAGCGCGGAGGTGCCGCGTTCCGGGTTGATGTTCGGGCTACAGCAAGGAGCACGAGCCTCCGGCGGTTTGAGCGCAAATGCTAACCCAATCGATTCTTCTCTCAGCGTCCTCTGCGCCTCTGCGCGAAAATCGATCTGCCTTCTCTTCGCGCCATTGCGCCATCGCGTGAACATCACTGCCTTCCGCTGGCATAACCCCCTCGCACTCCCTAGATTCCTAAGCGATGTCCTCCCCCAATTCCCCCGACCGGTTCAACGAAGACAAATCCACGTTCGCGGTCCGCGGTGGTGGTGAAGCTCCGGACCTTGCGGCCGGCGTAGCGGCGATCCGGAACGTGCTCGACACGCTCCCGATCCGCCCCGGCGTCTACCGCATGCAGGACGCGCGGGGCGACGTGCTCTACGTCGGCAAGGCGCGCGCGCTTCGGAACCGCGTCGCGAACTACGTCCAGGTCGAGCGGCTGACGAAGCGCCTCCAGCGGATGGTGTCGCAGACCCGGTCGATGACGATCGTCACGACCAACAACGAAGCCGAGGCGCTGCTGCTAGAATCGCAGCTCATCAAGCGGTACCGCCCCGCCTACAACGTGCTGCTGCGCGACGATAAAAGCTTCCCGTTCATCCTCCTCCGCGACGACCACGCCTTCCCGCGCGTCCAGAAACACCGCGGCGCGCGCCGGGCGAAGGGCAATTACTACGGCCCGTTCGCCAGCGCCGGGTCGGTCAACAACACGCTCAACGCGCTCCAGAAGTTGTTCCTCCTGCGCAGTTGCACCGACAGCTTCTTCAAGACCCGCGACCGGCCGTGCCTGCTCTATCAAATCAAGCGCTGCTCCGCGCCGTGCGTGGGCCGGATCGACGAGGCCGCGTACCGGGAGCTGACCGAGGATGCGAAGGCCTTCCTCGGCGGCAAATCGACCGGCGTGCAGGCGAAGCTCGGCGCGCAGATGCAGGCCGCCGCGCAGAACATGGACTTCGAACTCGCGGCGCTGCTCCGCGACCGTCTCCGCGCGCTCACCTTCATCCAGGGCACGCAGGCGATCAACGCGGAGGGCGTGGGCGACGCCGATATCTTCGCGATGGCGTGCAAGGACGGCCTGATCGGCATCCAGGCGTTCTTCATCCGCGGCGGCCAGAACTGGGGGCATCGCAGCTTCTTCCCGCAGCATACCAACGACGTCCCCGAGGACGAGGTGCTGACCAGCTTCCTCGGCCAGTTCTACGAGGAGGTCCCGCCGCCCAAGCAGATCCTGCTCGACCGCGAACTGACGGAAGGCGCGCTGCTGGCCGAAGCACTAGGCGAACGCGCCGGCTACAAGATCACGCTGCAAGTCCCGCAGCGCGGCGATCGCCGCCGCCTGATGGACCAGGCCAAGCGCAACGCGATCGAGGCGATCGAACGCCGCCAGGCCGAATCAACCACGCAGGCCAAGCTGCTGCGCGAGGTCGCCGATCTGTTCGACCTTGCCGAGCCACCCGAGCGCATCGAGATCTACGACAACAGCCACATTCAGGGCACCGCTGCGACCGGCGCGATGGTCGTCGCGGGGCCCGAGGGCTTCCGGAAGGGCCAGTATCGAAAGTTCAACATCAAGAACAAGGATACCGCGCCGGGCGACGATTTCGCGATGATGCGCGAGGTCTTCACCCGGCGGTTCTCGCGCGCCCAAGCCGAGGATCCCGATCGCGATTCGGGCGACTGGCCGGATCTGGTGCTGATCGACGGTGGCAAAGGACAGCTCAACACCGTGAAGGCCGCGCTCGAGGAGATCGGCGTCGAAGACGTGTGCCTCGTCGGCATCGCGAAGGGACCGGAACACGGCCGCGATGGCCGCGAGGTCTTCCACATGCTCGACGGTCGCGAGTTCCAGCTCCCCGTCAACGCGCCGGTGCTGTTCTACCTCCAGCGGCTGCGCGACGAGGTCCATCGGTTCGCGATCGGCGTCCACCGCGACAAGCGCAGCAAGGCGATCGGCGCCAGCCCGCTCGACGAAGTCCCCGGTATCGGCCCCGCGCGAAAGAAGGCGCTGCTGATGCACTTCGGCACCGGCCGTGCGGTCCGCAACGCCAGCCTCCAGGACCTCCAGCAGGCGCCTGGCGTCTCGGCCGGCGTCGCGCAACAGGTCTACGACTTCTACCATTCGCGCTGACCTTAGGTGAGGATCGGGATTTGCTCGACCGGGCTAAACCTAATCTTCATCACGAAGTGTTACAGGCTGCGGCAGTGACGACATCCGTTTTCCTCACCGTCGATACCGAGTTCGCCTGGCGGCATCACGCGGCGGGTCTGGATTGCGAGGCGATCTACGCGAAGTCGCTCGAACCCGCGGGGGTCGGGCTCGGCTATCAGCTCGCCGAGCTGGCCCGGCACGACCTGAAAGCCTGTTTCTTCGTCGACCCGATGCCCGCGATCACCTTCGGGATGGCGCCGGTACGCCGGATGATCGAGACGATTCTCGAGGCCGGGCAGGAGGTTCAGCTTCATATTCACCCCAACTGGACCGGCGCCAAGGCGGGCGATCGCGGGGCCGCGCATGCGCGCTTCGAACTGTTCGACTACAGCCTGACCGAACAGCTCGACCTGCTCGGTCAGGCGAGAGAGCTGCTGATCGAGGCCGGTGCGCCCAAGCCGATCGCCTTTCGCGCGGGCAGCTATGCCGCGAACGACGATACGCTGACCGCGTTGGCGATGCTCGGTTTCAGCTACGACAGCAGCCATAACGGGTCGGAAGCGCCGGGGACGAGCCGCATCTCGTTGGCGCCCGAACAGATCGCGCCGGTCGCATGGTGCATCGACGACACCGCGGGCGATGGCGAACGCTGTATCGTCGAGGTTCCGGTAACCGTGATCGAGGACGTCCGCGGGCGGGTGCGGACATTCCAGCTCTGTGCGCTGTCGGCAGGCGAGAGTTACGACGCGCTGGAGCATGCGGCGGTGGCGGGCCATTCGGCGGTGACCATCGTCAGCCACGGTTTCGAACTCGCCAACCGGAGCGGTACGCGGCCCAACGCGGTCCATGTCCGGCGTTTCCAGGCGCTGTGCGGCACCTTGTCGGAGATGCGCGAAGTGCTGCCGACCATGCACTTCGCCGATCGCCCGACTCTGGCGCTGGGGCGGGCCGACGTCCCGCTCGGTCCCGATGCGCTCCGCACGCGCTGGCGACAGGCGGAACAGCTCTGGTCGAACTGGGTCGAGGAGCGGCCGAGATCGATGCGTCGCGGATGACGACGCCGCGTATCGCGCTGAAGTTTCAGGTTGGTGCGCGGACTCTGGCGACGATCCCGCGACGGCTTGTGCGCGTGGCGTTTTCGCTCGATGCCGTGCTGGCGCCGGCGGCGACAGCGACAAGGCTGGTCCTGCCGCCGCTGCCCGACGATGCCGACGGATATATGGTGACATCGTTGCCCGAACCGATGCTTGCCGGTCTCGATCGCCGCGGCCTGCTCGCGTTCGTCCGGCAGCGATACGTGCGGTATCATGTCGATCTGGCAGCGGGCGAGGCGGCGTGGCTGGCGGGTCTTTCGGGGAGCGCGCGGTCGGGAATCAAGCGCAAGGCGAAGAAGCTGGCGGTGGCGAACGGCGGCGCACTCGATATCCGGCGGTATCACGATACGGGGGCGTTCGCGGACTTCCATCCGATCGCTCGCGCCGTTTCGGCGACGACGTATCAGGAAAAGCTGCTAGGATCGGGGCTGCCCGACGATGTGGCTTCGGTGCGCCATCTCGAGTCGCTTGCAGCACAGGACGGATTGCGTGCCTGGCTGCTGTTCATCGCCGGGGTTCCGGTTGCGTATCTTTGCTGCACGGCCCACGGCGAGTCGCTTTGCTATACCCATGTCGGGCATGACCCGGCGCATAACGACCTGTCGCCGGGGGCGGTTCTGCAGGTCGAGGCGATGTGCGAGCTGTTTGCGGACGGGCAGTTTGCGCGGTTCGACTTCACCGAGGGCGAAGGACAGCACAAGCGCCAATTCTCGACCGCGGGGACGGCGTGCGTAGATGTGCTGCTGCTGCGGCGGACGCTAGGAAATCGCGCGACGTTGGCGGCGTTGCGCGGGTTCGAAGCAACGATAGCCGCCGCCAAGCACGCCGCGACTTTTCCTGCATTGGCCAAGCTCGCAAAAAAGATCCGCCGCTGATCTCCCCCCTCCCTGGAAGGGAGGGGCTGGGGGTGGGTAGGCTTCCGCACAGTCTGACGCTGGGTGGCTGAAGCCGGCCGACCCACCCCCGACCCCTCCCTTCCAGGGAGGGGGGAAGAAGGTCTTTCGCTTCCTCTCCCTCTCCCGAGCGGAGAGGCGTATAGCCCGCCCCATGCACCTCCGCGCAGCCGCCATCGTCGTCGCCGTCCGCCAACACGGCGAGCATGGCGCGATCGTGCGTGCTCTGACCCGTAACGACGGTGTCCAGCCCGGCTACGTCCGCGGCGGGCGGTCGCGAGCGATGCGGCCGGTGCTGCTCCAGGCGAACGTCATCCAGGGCGAGTGGCGCGCACGCACCGGCGAGCAACTCGCCTCGCTGACCGCCGAACTGATCCACAGTCGCGCGCAGATGCACGGCGAGCCGCTTGCGGCAGGCGCGCTCGAATGGGCCACCGCGCTTACCGCCGCCGCGCTGCCCGAAGCGCAGCCCTATCCGCACATCCACGATGCGCTGGAGGGTGTGCTCGGCGCGATCGAGGCGGCGCCATCGGCACGCGGTTGGGCGGCGGCGCTGGTGCGGTACGAATTGCTGCTGCTCGCCGAACTCGGTTTCGGCCTTGATCTGGATCGCTGCGTTGCCAGCGGCACCGAGGACGATCTCGGCTTCGTCAGCCCCAAAAGCGGCGCGGCGGTCTCGCGCGCGGCAGCGTTCGGCTATGAGGCCAAGCTGCTGAGATTGCCGCCCTTCGTCAAGGCCGGCGGCGAAGCCGACTGGCCCGACATCTTCGACGGGCTGCGGCTGACGGGTCATTTCCTCGCGCGCGACATCCTCGTCGACCGTCGCGCCGACCCGTTGGCGGCGCGCGACCGGCTGGTCGATCGGCTCAAAAGGGCGGTTGCGTGAGCGCGCCTCGCCCGGCAAGGCCCGCGCAGGAGGAACGCACATGCCCTTGATCGCGATACTGGCCGGCGACGGCATCGGACCCGAAGTCACCGCGGAAGCGCGGCGGGTGCTCGATACGCTCGGTCTCGACCTCACCTACGAAGAAGGCCTCGTCGGCGGCGCCGCGTACAAGGCCGCGGGTCATCCGCTGCCGCCCGAGACGCTCGACCTCGCCCGTCGCGCCGATGCCATCCTGTTCGGTGCGGTCGGCGATCCCGACTGCGATGCGCTCGAACGCCAGTTTCGCCCCGAGCAGGCCATTCTCGGCCTGCGCAAGGAACTGGGCCTGTTTGCCAATTTGCGCCCTGCGAAACTGTTCGCGGGCCTTGAGGACGCCTCCGCGCTCCGCCCCGAGATCGCCCGGTCGATCGACATGGTGATCGTCCGCGAGCTGACCGGCGACGTGTATTTTGGCGCCAAGGGCATCCGCACGACGGCCGAGGGCCTGCGCGAAGGCCATGACGAGATGCGCTACGACGAGACCGAGATCGTGCGCATCGCCCGCGTCGGCTTCGAGACCGCGCGCACCCGTAAGGGCAAGCTGCTTTCGGTCGACAAGGCCAACGTGCTGGAGACCTCGCAGCTCTGGCGCGATGTCGTCATCGAGGTCTCGGCCGATTATCCCGACGTCGCGCTCAGCCACATGTACGTCGACAACGCGGCGATGCAGCTGGTGCGCAACCCCGGGCAGTTCGACGTGATCGTCACCGGCAATCTGTTCGGCGACATCCTCTCGGACGAGGCATCGATGTGCGCGGGCTCGATCGGCATGCTGCCGTCCGCCGCGCTCAACGACTCCAACAAGGGCATGTACGAGCCGATCCACGGCAGTGCGCCCGACATCGCAGGGCAGGGCAAGGCCAATCCGTGCGCGGCGATCCTGTCCGCCGCGATGATGCTGCGCCACTCGCTCGACCTGCCCGAAGCCGCCGACCGGATCGAGGCTGCCGTCGCGGCGGCGATCCTCGGCGGCGCCCGCACGCCAGATCTCGGTGGCACGCTGTCGACCTCTGCGATGGGCGACGCCGTTCTCGCCGAACTCGGCTGACCCGGTGATCGCCGACCTTCTCGAACTTGCGATCGTCATCCCGACGTTCAACGAGAAGGCCAACGTTCCGACGTTGATCGCCAAGCTCGACCAGGCGCTGGCCGGGCGCAACTGGGAGGCGATCTTCGTCGACGACGACAGTCCCGACGGTACCGCCGATGCCGCGCGCGAGATCGCCCGGCTCGACAAGCGGGTCCGCGTGATCCAGCGGATCGGCCGGCGTGGGCTGTCGTCGGCGTGCATCGAGGGGATGTGCGCCACAGCCGCCCCGATCGTCGCGGTGATCGACGGCGATCTCCAGCACGACGAGACGTTGCTGCCGAAGATGCTCGATCTGCTCAAGGACGGCGAGACCGACGTGGCGATCGGCTCGCGCTTCGTCAGCGGTGGCTGCACCGGGGAGTGGGACAGCGACCGTGTCGCCAAGTCGGCGCTCGCCACCAAGCTGTCGCGCCGCGTGCTGAAGTGCGACCTCAACGATCCGATGAGCGGCTTCTTCATGATCCGCACCGACATTGTCCGCCGCCTCGCGCCCTCGCTGTCGGCGATCGGCTTCAAGATCCTGCTCGACCTGCTCACCGCGTCGCCGACGCCGCTGCGCTTCGTCGAGGTGCCCTATACCTTCCGCTGTCGTACCGAGGGCGAGAGCAAGCTCGATCACGTCGTCGCGATGGAATATCTGATCGCGATCTACGATCGGATGTTCGGGCGCGTCGTGCCAGTGCGGTTCGCGATGTTCTCGGCGATCGGCGTGTTCGGCGTCGGCATCCACATGGCGGTGCTGACCGCGTTGTTCGTCGGGTTCGGTGCGAATTTCCTGGTCGGCGAGATCGTCGCGACCTTGGCCGCGCTGACCTTCAACTTCTTCCTCAACAACGCGCTGACCTATCGCGACCGACGTCTGAAAGGCTGGCGGCAACTCGTCGACGGCTGGGTGTCGTTCGCGGTGATCTGCTCGGTCGGTGCGGTCGCCAACGTCGGCATCGCCGCGTTCCTGTACGAGATGCGCGACGGGGCGTGGGCCGCCTCCGCGCTGATCGGCGTGCTGGTCGGTGCGGTGTGGAACTACGCGCTGTCCTCGAAATTCACCTGGGGGCGGTACTGAACCTTCTCACCCCCCTCCCTGGAAGGGAGGGGCTGGGGGTGGGTAGGCCAGCTTTGGTCGCGACCGTTCCACGATCCGGAACCCGACCCACCCCCAACCCCTCCCTTCCAGGGAGGGGAGAATGACGCCCCCCGTAACAGGGGCACACACCCGCAAGGCTTGTCCCGGGCTTGTCATCGCGGCTCCCCCCCGGCAAAGCGGCGCGCATGAAGCGCAAGACCGGCCAGGATCGTTCGATCACTCAAAATTGGCGTCCCGCGACGCGCGCCATCCGCGGCGGCACCGCCCGCAGCGAATATGGCGAGACGTCGGAGGCGTTGTTCCTTACCTCGGGCTATTGCTACGACAAGGCAGGCGATGCCGCGGCGCGCTTTGCCGGCGAGCAGGAGGGGATGACCTATTCCCGCCTCCAGAACCCGACCGTGCAGATGCTCGAGGAGCGGATCGCGCTGCTGGAGGGCGCCGAGGCATGCCGGACGATGGCGACCGGCATGGCGGCGATGACCGCGTCGCTGCTGTGCCAGCTCCAGACCGGCGATCACCTCGTCGGCGGCCGCGCGGCGTTCGGCTCGTGCCGCTGGCTCACCGACACGCTGTTGCCGAAGTTCGGGATCGCCACGACGATCGTCGATGCGCGCGATCCGCAGGCGTTCCTCGACGCGGTCCGGCCCGAAACGAAGGTATTCTTCTTCGAGACGCCCGCCAACCCGACGATGGACATCGCCGACCTGAAGGCGATCTGCGACATCGCGCGCGAGCGCGGCATCACGACCGTGGTCGACAATGCGTTCGCGACACCGGCGCTCCAGCGGCCGATGGAGTTCGGCGCGGACGTCACCGCCTATAGCGCGACCAAGATGATGGACGGGCAGGGCCGCGTGCTCGCCGGTGCCGTCTGCGGAACCGAAGATTTCATCACCAACACGCTGTTGCCGTTCACGCGCAACACCGGCCCGACGCTATCGCCGTTCAACGCGTGGGTGGTGCTCAAGGGCCTCGAGACGCTCGACCTGCGCATCCACCGCCAGTCCGAGAACGCGATGAAGGTCGGCGAATTCCTCGAAGGCCGCGTCCCCCGCGTGCTGCATCCCTTCCTGCCGAGCCATCCGCAGCACGAACTGGCCAAGCGCCAGATGGACGCATGCGGGCCGATCTTCGCGTTCGAGGTCGAGGGTCGCGAACAGGCACACGCATTGCTCGACGCGCTGGAACTGGTCGATATCTCGAACAACATCGGCGACTCGCGCTCGCTGATGACGCACCCCGCCTCGACCACGCACGCGAGCGTCTCGCCCGACAAGCAGATCGAGATGGGCGTGACCGAGGGACTGTTGCGGATCAACGTCGGGCTCGAGGATGCGCAGGACGTGATCGACGACCTCGACCAGGCGCTGCGCCAGGCGGGCCTGTGAAGGCGCTGTTCCCCAACGCGGCGACGACCGATGGGGTGACGGTGCGCGTGTCGGTCAGCTATCTGCCCGAACAGTCCGAGCCGGAGCGGGGCCGCTGGTTCTGGGCGTACCATATCCGCCTCGAAAACGAGGGCACCGAGACCGTCCAGTTGCTCACCCGACACTGGGTGATCACCGACGGCCGCGGCGCGCGTCACTCGGTCGAGGGTGAAGGCGTGGTCGGCGAACAGCCGGTGATCGAACCCGGCGCGAGCTTCGATTACGTCTCGGGCTGCCCGCTCGCGACACCGTCGGGTGCGATGCAGGGAAGCTACCAGATGGTCCGCGAAGACGGCGCCGTGTTCGCGGTCGAGATCCCCCGCTTCTCGCTGTTCGCCCCCGCGGTGCTGAATTGAAGCGCACGCATCTCCCGCTCAATGGCCTGCGCGTGCTCGATGCGGCGGCGCGGCATCTGTCGTTCACGCGGGCTGCGGACGAGTTGGCGGTGACGCCGGCCGCGGTCGGCCAGCAGATCCGCGCGCTGGAGGATACGCTCGGCGTCGTCCTGTTCCGCCGCACCACGCGCGGGCTCGAACTGACGCCTGAGGCGGAAGCGGGTCTAGGCGCGCTCCGCGGCGGGTTCCTCCAGTTCGAGGAAGCTGTCCGCGCGATGCAGGCCGGGCAGTCGTCGAAATCGCTGACGATCGCAGCGCCGCGCGACCTGACCGAGAAGTGGCTGATGCCTCGGCTCGCACAAATCGCCGAGGCGGATCCCGAACTGCGCTTCGTGCTGATCACCGCCGACGAGAATGTCGACTTCACCGAAGCCAATCTCGACCTCGCGATCCGCTGGGGCGATGGTCCTGGCGAGCATGAGGGCGAGGCGCTCGAATCCGAAGGCATGGTGACGATCGCCAAGCCCGGCACCGATAGCGAAGCCGCGATCGCATGGTCGGGAGAAGATGGCGTTGCGCTGGTCCGCGTCACCGATGCCGGGCTCGCGATCGATGCGGCGGCGGCGGGTCTTGGTCGCGCAACCGTTCCCGAATTGCTCGCCCGTCGCGATCTGGCACAGGCCCGCGTCCGGCTAATCGGCGAGTCGCAGCCTTCGAAGGGGGGATACTGGCTCGTCGCCCCGCTCCCGCAGTGGCGCCAGAAGAAAGTCCGCGCGCTCGTGGATGCCCTGACCGCGTGAGGCAACCCGGACGCAGACCGCGGCGCGCCGGCGTATCGCCGGTGTTGAAGACGAGACGGCTACGACTGCGTCCGCTGGTCGAAGGCGACGCGACCGCGTTGCACCCGATGCTCGCCGACGCGGAGTTGATGGCGTATTCCGCCGATGGCCCCCTGGGTTCGGTCGACGACGTCCGTACCTACCTCGCCGAGGAGGCAGCGCCGGGCAACCAGCGCACTTGGGCAATCACCCGCACCGGCGACGACCGCGCGATCGGCTGGGTCTCGGGCAGCGAAGCCGATGGGGCAGGGGTTACGGAGATCGGCTTCATCCTCGCGCGCGAGGCGTGGGGGCGAGGGATCGCGCGTGAGGCTGTGTCGGCAGTGATCGATCGCCTGTTCGCCGAAGGCCGGAGCCGCGTGTTCGCCGACGCGGATACCGAGAATACTGCGTCGATCACGTTGCTGGAACGTCTCGGTTTCCGACGTGAGCGCTTGCTGCGCGACGAATGGGAAACACATCTGGGGTTGCGCGACAGCCTGATCTACGGGCTCTGCGCCGACAGCTGGCAGGCGGCCGGGCGGGCCTGAGTCACCGCCGCCATCCCCACTGATAACACCACCCCCGGCGAAGGCCGGGGCCCAATTGGAAAGGTGGAAATAACGAGGCGCTACCCGCCGTTAGCAACGTTTCCCAATTGGACCCCGGCCTTCGCCGGGGTGGTGGCCCTTGATATGGGGCGGGGCCGCGAACCCTACCGCGCCGCCAACAACGCCAGCGCTCGCCCCATCAGCCCCGCAAACCGCACCTCGTTCACGCCGTCATCCTCCCGGTGCCAATTCCCAGTCGCCGCATACCAGCGCCCGTCCTTCGCCTGCACCAGATAGTTCAGCGCAATCACCCCAGGCTCGCCACCGCCCTTGAACCCGACATACCCAAACCGCTTGGCGATCGCCGGATCGACCCCCGCATTGACCGCCAGCACCGCCCGCGTCGTAGCGTCCGCCCCCCGCAGCGCGTTCAGCACCACAGCCATCGACGCCGGGCTCGAAAACCATTCGACGCTTTCGATCGCCACCGGCTTCCCCGCGAACACCGTCGGATCCAATTTGGCAGTGGAAATCCTTACCGCATTGTCCAACAGCAGCGCGCGCCGCGCATCCACCGACCCCGCCGCCCAGGCCTTTGCCAGTGCCGGATCCCCCTTCAACGCGAACATCTCGCGCGTCGTCATCACCGGAACGCTGCCGCCAGCCGCTTCGGCCATCGCATCGACCTTCGCGCGTCCGAGCGTCGTCAGCAGCGTATCCGTCGCGGTGTTGTCGCTGATCGAGATCATCATCGTCGCCAGCGTCTGCACCGTCACCGGCGACTCCGCGGGCCAGGTCTGCAACACGCCGGAGGGCAGGGATGGCGCTCCGACCTTCACGACGTCCGCCCAATGCCGCTCGCCCGCCGCAACCTGCCGCGCAAGTTCCGCGAGCACCCAGAGCTTGAACGCCGACCCAAGTGGCGCCGCCACATCCGCTCGATATTCCAGGATCGGCTTGGGCCTGCCGCTGCCCAGTGCATACAGCCCGAACCCGCTAGCCCCCGGCAGCGCGCGAAACTCCGCTTCGAGCTTGGCGAGGCTGTCGTCACGCGGCGCTGTGCCGGTAATCAGCAATCCGGTCGCGGCATGCGGCGGGGCGGGGTCGATCACCAGGCGGACGCTCGCCGTGCCGCGCGCGTAGCCAACGGTCAGGTCCGCCGACCATGCCGAGGTCGCGGTCAACGTCTCGATCTTCTGCGGGGCGCCGAGCGCGGTCTTCAATTGCGCGGCGATGACCGACAGTTGCGCCGCCGGGACCTTGTCGCGGAAGCTCGCCGCGAAATATGTTTCATACGACCCGCGGCCGTCCAGTATCGCGACCAGCGCGTCCGCCTTGGCGCGCAACGCCGGGTCTGGCGCTATGCCCTGCGCCGCGACTCCGACGGGCAGTACCGCCAGCAGGAGCGCGAACAGCCGGAGCGCCAGCTTTTTCATCAGTTCTTCAGCTTCCAACCGCTCTTCAGCAACCGGTAGCAGAGCGTCGCCAGCACCAGATCGATCACCAGGATCACGATCCCGCCGATCATCACCGGCGAGTCGGCGATCCCGAGGAACCCATAGCGGAAGCCCGAGATGATGTAGAAGAACGGGTTGGCATGGCTGAACGCACGAAACGCCGGCGCGAGCTTGTCCACCGAGTAGAACGTCCCCGACAGCAGCGACAACGGCGCGATCACGAAGTTGGTGACCGCCGCGGCATGATCGAACTTGTCCGCCCAGATCGACGTCAGCACGCCGAGTAGCGCAAGGAACACCGCACCGAGCAAACCGAACCAGACGATCGCCAGTGGCGCATGCGGCGTCACGTGCACGCCCGGATACAGCGCCATCGCCGCCCAAACGACGATCCCGACGATCACCGCACGCGTGATCGCGCCACCGACCAGCGCGGCCAGCAACTCACCCGTCGACAAGGGCGGCTGGAGATAATCGACGATCGTCCCCTGCATCTTGCCGGCCAGCAGCGAGAAGCTGGCATTGGCGAACGCCGGCCCCATCATGCCCTGCGCGATGATCAACCCCGGCGCGATGAAATCGGCGAAATCGACGATCTGGCCATCGACCGGTACCGGGCTTTTCGCGCCGGTCGCGATGGTGAATACGATCAGAAACAGCAGCGTCGTGATCGCCGGCGCCCACACCGTCTGAAGCTGCACCTTGAAGAACCGGCGCACCTCCTTGATATAGAGGGTTCGCAATCCCTCCCAGTTCACGCTCTTGATGACGGGAACGCCGGGGGCGGAGTGCACCGCCGAATGGATTTCACCGATTGGGGGCTGGCTGCTCATAGGCGTTGCGGGTAATCGCTGCCGCTGCCGCCCGCAACCCGGCTGAGCAAGACTAAGGAACGAACATGTCCTGGACCGACGAGCGCATCGCGACGCTCAAGACGATGTGGGAGGCCGGCCAGACCGCCAGCCAGATCGCCGAAGCACTGGGTGGCGTGAGCCGCAACGCCGTCATCGGCAAGGCGCACCGCCTCGAGCTGCAGGCGCGCCCGTCGCCGGTGAAGCCGAACGATCCCGAGGCGAAGGCGGCGGCTGCCGCCGAGGCAACGGCGTCGGCTGCGGCAGCGGCTTCCGAGCCGGTCGCGGCACCGGAGCCGGTCGAGGTCGAGGCCGCCAAGCCCGCTCCGGTAGCACCGCCCGTCGTCGCAGCGGCCAAGCCCGCGGCACCGGTCGAGCCCGAGCCGGTCGCCGAAGAGCCTGAGGACGACGAGGACGAGGATGAGGACGAGGCTGCTCTGGCGGTCGCCGCGCCCGTCCGTGCGCCGCAGCCGATCCTGCGGTCTGTCGGTCCCGGCGGTTTCCTCCGGCAGGCGCCCGGCGAGCAGCAGCCGCCGAGCACGCCCGCCCCGCCGCGTCGCCTCGTGCCCGCCAAGCCGTCGGCGGAGATGGCGAACAAGACGAGCCTGCTCGAACTGAACGACCGCATCTGCAAATGGCCGCTCGGCCATCCCGGCGAGCCCGACTTCCATTTCTGCGGCAAGGCGGTGAACCCCGGCTTCCCGTATTGCGTCGACCACTGCGGCCACGCGTACCAGGCGCAGCTGCCGCGTCGCGATCGTCGTCCGACGCCACCGCTGCCGTTCGGCGGTCCGCGGCCTCGATAAGCCTGTTGATGCGGGCGGGCCGTAAACCCCGTCCGTCATCCTGACGAAAGTCAGGACCCAGGATACCGAGAGGCTACCCCGTTTGGCTCTGGTCCTGACTTTCGTCAGGATGACGAGGTGGGTGGTACATTGATCGTTGCATAGAAAAGGCCGCTTCCTTGTGTAGGGAAGCGGCCTTTTTCATATCACGCTAGCCATGGGCAAAGCCCATGTCGTCGGACGCGGCTAGCCGCGCCGGCCGGGCTTGGGCGAGTCCGCTGCCAGCTTGGCAGCGGCCGCCCTTCGCCTTAAAACCGGAACGCGGCGGTTGCGCGCAGGCTGTGCCAGCGGAAATAGTCGAAGTTGCGACGGAAGTCGGTGCCCGACGCATTGCCGCGCGTGAAGGGACCGCCGACGGGGCCGCCCGAGGCGCGGACGCGGTAATCGTCGTCCTTGTAGCGGTGGAACAGATATTCGAGACCGATCGAGAAGTTCTTGCCGAGCTTCTGCTCGATCCCGCCGCCGCCGACGAGGCCCCACTGCTTGCTGTCGCCGTTGGTGGTGAAGGTGTTGGCGGTGTTGCCGGTCGTGAAGCTGTTGTCGATGTTGGCATAGCCGCCGCCCGCCGTGCCGTAGAACAGCGTGGTGTTCGCGGCATAGCCTGCGCGAACGCGCGCCGAGGCTTCCCATTTCAGGTCGCGGGTCATCGTGTAGAACGCCGGCGTCGTGCTGAACGCGGAGACGCTGTCGCTGATCTCGCTCTTGCCGAACTCACCGACCACGCCGAAGACGATGTTGCCGCGCTGGATGTCCGCGCCGACGCGACCGTAATAGGCGATGCCGTCCTTGTCGTTGCGGCACCCTGGGCCACCTCTGCTGGGGGCGACGTTGTTGGTCGCGCGACCATTGCAGAAGCCTGGCGAGAAGGCGTTGGCGACGGTCGCAGTCGAGATGGTGTCGGTGAAAACGCCGTCCAGATTGCGATCGAACTCGATCGTCTCGCCGACATCGTTGGGCTGCACGTCATAACCGAACGACCCGCCGATATAGACGCCGCTGAACGGCGCATCCGCGGTCGTTTCCTGTGCCGCAGCAGGTGCTGCCAGCCCGAGGGCCGCACTAAGCGCCGCTGCGCCAGCAAGCGCCGCCTTCATCGTTTCGTTCATAGTCCACTCCCGGAAAGTTTCATGACAGGTTTGTTAGAAACGGTGGATGCAGAGAAAATTATCCTGCGTTCCCAACAATAACTGGCAACGTGACTTTTTTGTAACAGGTGGAACAAACGGAGGCTGTGGCTTTGTCTGACGGCTAGGGCTACGCTTGCGTCATGGCTGAAGATCTGTTCGCGTCTCCGGGCGCACCCGGCGTCGGCAAACCCGCCGCCAATACCTATGACGCCTCCTCGATCGAGGTTCTCGAAGGCCTCGAACCCGTCCGTCGCCGCCCCGGCATGTACGTCGGCGGCACCGACGAGCGCGCGCTGCATCACCTCGCCGCCGAAGTGCTCGACAACGCGATGGACGAGGCGGTCGCCGGCCACGCCACGCGCATCGAAGTCACGCTCGAAGCGAACAACCGCCTGACGATCGTCGACAACGGCCGGGGCATCCCTGTCGATCCGCACCCGAAGTTCCCTGACAAGTCCGCGCTGGAAGTGATCCTCTCGACGCTCCATTCGGGCGGCAAGTTCGCCGGCAAAGCCTATGCGACGTCCGGCGGCCTGCACGGCGTCGGCATCAGCGTCGTCAACGCGCTATCGTCCGACACTGTCGTGGAAGTCGCGCGCGACCGCCAACTGTATCGCCAGCGCTTTTCGAAGGGCCTGACGCTCGGCCCGATCGAGCATCTGGGTCCTACGCCCAACCGTCGCGGCACCAGCGTCGCCTTCACGCCCGACACCGAGATCTTCGGCAGCGAGCTGAACTTCAAGCCGCAGCGCCTCTACAAGCTCGTCCGCTCGAAGGCGTACCTGTTTGCCGGCGTCGAGATCCGCTGGCACTGCGCACCCGACCTGATCGCCGACGACACCCCCGCACAGGCCGTGTTCCAGTTCCCCGGCGGCCTCGCCGACCACCTCCGCGACCAGATCGCCGGCCGCGAGTGCGCGACCTCCGACTTCTTCTCGGGCTCGCAGGATTTCCCGAGCGCGAACGGCGAGACGCAGGGCCGCGTCGAATGGGCGGTCGCATGGCCGCTGTGGAGCGACGGCTCGTACAGCTGGTATTGCAACACCATCCCGACCCCCGACGGCGGCACGCACGAACAGGGCCTCCGCCAGGCACTGGTCCGCGGCCTGCGCGCGTTCGGCGATCTCGTCGGCAACAAGAAGACCAAGGATATCAGCGCGGACGATGTCATGGTCGGCAGCGAGCTGATGCTGTCCGTGTTCATCCGCGAGCCGCAATTCCAGAGCCAGACCAAGGATCGCCTCACCAGCCCCGAAGCCGCCGGCCTCGTCGAAAAGGCGGTGCGCGATCATTTCGACCATTTCCTCAGCCACAACATGGAGCGCGGCAAGGCGCTGCTGAACTATGTGCTCGAGCGGATGGACGAACGCCTGCGCCGCAAGCAGGAACGCGACGTCAAGCGCAAGACCGCGACCTCCGCGCGGAAGCTGCGGCTGCCGGGCAAGCTCACCGACTGCTCGGCGAACTCGCCCGAAGGCACCGAACTCTTTATCGTCGAGGGTGATTCGGCCGGTGGTTCGGCGAAACAGGCGCGCGACCGAAAGACGCAGGCGATCCTTCCGATCCGCGGCAAGATCCTCAACGTCGCGTCGGCGACCAGTGCCAAGATCTTCGCCAACCAGGAGATCGCCGACCTGACGTTGGCGCTAGGCTGCGGCACGCGGAAAGACTGCACCCCCGACACGCTGCGTTACGAACGCATCGTCATCATGACCGACGCAGACGTCGACGGCGCGCACATCGCCACGCTGCTAATGACGTTCTTCTTCCAGGAGATGCCCGAACTCGTCCGCCGCGGGCACCTCTACCTTGCGCAGCCGCCGCTCTACCGCCTGACCGTCGGCACCAAGAGCGTCTACGCACGCGACGACGCGCACCGCGCCGAACTCGAACGCACGGTGTTCAAGGGCAAGAAGGTCGACGTCGGCCGCTTCAAGGGCCTCGGCGAGATGAACCCGAGCCAGCTCCGCGAAACCACCATGGACCCCGCCACCCGCGGCATGCTCCGCATCACGCTCCCGCAGGAATATGAAGAGCGCGCACAGGTGAAGGACCTCGTCGACCGCCTGATGGGCAACAACCCCGCGCACCGCTTCGCCTTCATCCAGGAAAATGCTGGGCGCATGGACGAGGAAGCGATCGACGCATGATGGTTTGGCTGCTGTTGCTGACGCAGGCCGCGTCCCCCACCATGCCCGTCCAGAGCGCGCCGCCGATCGTGTCGCAGGTCCGGTCCGTAGCGCCGGATACGGACCGTGCGATTGTCGTGGTCGGGCGTCGTCTGGAGGAGACGCGATCCGCGCTGGACGCGTGCCTGGCGCGAAAGTGTCCGCCGATGGACGATATGCGCGCGACGCTAGCGCATGCCGACAACCAGTTCGTCAAAGGCGATATCGCGGGATCGCGCGAGACGCTGATGAAATCGATCGGTCGCAACCGGCGCTTCGCCAAGACTTATCCGATCGCGGTGGCCGGGTTGTTTCGGGCGAACGGTCGGATCGCTGCGCACCTCGGCGAGGGGGACAGTTACCGGATGTCGACGCTCGACGGTTACAGCGCGTTAAAGGCGGGACTGCCCGATACCGATCCGCACGTGCTGTCGGGCAGCCTCGAACTCGCCGACATGTTCGCGCGGCTGGGGCAGACCGATACCGCGCTCAGTCGCTATCGGTCGGTCGTCAAGACTGCGCATCAAACCGGCAATCTGGTCGTCGAGGGCTTTGCCCGCTTCCGGATCGTGTTGCTGCTCGATGCGCAGGATCGCGAGACCGGGCTGTACGGCACGGCGCTCAAGACCGCGATCGGCGATCTAGCGAGCACCACGGAGCCAGCGTTGCAGCCGTTTCGCGATGCACTGCAGTCGGTTACGGCGCTGCGGGCGGCGCGCAAGGGCGATATGTCGGGCGTTGATGGGGTCGTCGCTAAATACAGGTCGCTCGGCCTGAAGACTCCGTTGCTGGTGTACGCACCGACGCTCGACATGATCGATGCCCCGGTGAGCACGTCCGCCAATCTTCGCAGTAGCGCGCGCGACGTGGACGGTCAGTGGGTCGATTTCAGCTACTGGATCAAACCCGACGGCACCGTGGGCGACATCGATATCGTCCGGGAAAGCCCGAGATTGCAGCGTTGGTGGGTCGGCCCGGTGCAGAAGATGCTGGGCGGGCGCCGTTATGCCGCGCTGGCCTTGCCGGCGACCGATCCGGGGTTGCTCCGGGTCGAGCGGTTTTCGCGGACGGCGTTCTGGGTGACAGGGTCGGACAGCCGGATGCCCGTTCGCGCCGCAGAGTCGAGGCTCGAGTCGCTCGATCTGACCGAGCCCGACGCCAAACCGACGACGTTAGCCCAGCCCAAGTCTTGAGGGACGCCGTCGGGTATTCCGTATGCAAGCGGTGTTGCCCCCAACGTCGTGCGCTCGTATCAGGCGGTTCGGGCGGCCGCTAAGGGTCGCCCTCGCTGTTTGAAGGAGCTTGCCGTCGTGACCATCACCCCGCTCATGCCCGTCTACCCGCGGTGTGGCGTGCGTCCGGTCCGAGGCGAGGGCGCGTACCTCTTCGGCGAGGACGGCCAGCAGTATCTCGATTTTGCGAGCGGCATCGCGGTCAACGCGCTCGGCCACGCGCACCCGCACCTGACCAAGGCGATCGCCGAGCAGGCCGCGACGCTGATGCACGTGTCGAACCTGTACGGGTCGCCGCAGGGCGAGCACCTCGCGCAACGCCTCGTCGACAACACATTTGCCGACACCGTTTTCTTTACGAACTCGGGCGCGGAAGCGGTCGAGTGCGCGATCAAGACCGCACGGCGCTATCACTTCGCCAACGGCAACCCGCAGCGCCACACGCTGATCACGTTCGACACCGCCTTCCACGGGCGTACGCTCGGCGCGATCTCGGCGACCAATCAGGCGAAGATGCGCGACGGGTTCGAGCCGTTGCTGCCTGGGTTCGCCTATGCGAAGTTCAACGATCTCGAAGGTGCGCTCGCGCTGATCGACGACAACACCGCGGGCTTCATGGTCGAGCCGATCCAGGGCGAGGGTGGCATCCGCCAGGCCTCGCATGAGTTCCTGACGGGCTTGCGGAAAGCGTGCGACGAGCACGGCCTGTTGCTGGTGCTCGACGAGGTCCAGTGCGGCTATGGGCGCACCGGCAAGTTCTTCGCGCATGAGCTGTACGGCATCACGCCGGACATCATGTCGGTCGCCAAGGGTATCGGCGGCGGCTTTCCGCTCGGCGCCTGCCTCGCGACCGAGGAAGCGGCCAAGGGCATGGTCGCGGGCACGCACGGCTCGACCTATGGCGGCAACCCGTTGGCGATGGCGGCGGGCGAGGCGATCCTCGACGTGATGCTCGAGGATGGCTTCCTCGAGAACGTCACGGCGATGGGCGACCGGTTGCGGCAGGCGCTCGAGCAGATGATCCCGAACCACGATCATTTGTTCGACAGCGTCCGCGGCACCGGGCTGATGCTCGGGTTGAAGCTGAAGAGCGACAGCCGCGCGTTCGTCGCGTTCGCGCGCGACAACCATAATCTGCTGCTGGTGTCGGCGGGCGAGAACGTCGTCCGCATCCTGCCGCCGCTGGTGATCGACGAGAGCCACATCGCCGAGTGCATCGACAAGCTGTCGACCGCCGCGCGCGTCTACGTACCCGCCGCCGACGATTGAAACTGATCCTCCCCGGTACGGGGAGGGGGACCATGCGAAGCATGGTGGAGGGGGCTTTCCCCGCAGCGTAGCGCCGTGGAGGTCCCCCTCCACCCCGCTCTGCGAGCGCGGTCCCCCTCCCCGTGCCGGGGAGGAATAATGCGTCATTTCCTGAATCTGACCGACGCCGGAGCCGACGGCATCGCCGCGATGCTGACCGACGCACTCGATCGCAAGGCGGCGCGCGCCGGCTTCTCCAAGGGCCGCGCCGATACCGATGCGCCGCTTGCCGGCCACACGCTCGCGATGGTCTTCGAAAAGAGCTCCACCCGCACGCGTTTCTCGTTCGACATGGCGATCCGCCAGCTTGGCGGCACCTCGATCGTATCCGACGGCGGCTCGATGCAGCTCGGTCGTGGCGAATCCATCGCCGACACCGCGCGCATCCTGTCGGGCTATGTCGACGCGATCATGATCCGCACCGACGATCACGCCAAGATCGAGGAGATGGTGCATTACGCTTCCGTCCCGGTCATCAACGGCCTGACCGACGCGTCGCATCCGTGCCAGATCATGGCCGATTTGCTGACGATCATCGAGAGCGGCAAGACGCTGCCCGGCCTCAAGGTCGCGTGGCTCGGCGACGGTAACAACGTGCTCGCCTCGATCGTCGAGGCGGCGGGGCTGATGCAGTTCGACGTCGTCGCGGCGTGTCCGCAGGGATTCCAACCGGAAGAAGAGGCGATCGTCCGCGCTTCGGGCCGTGCCCGTGTCGTGGCCGATCCGCGTGAGGCTGTCGAGGGCGCGGACATCGTCGTCACCGACACCTGGATCTCGATGGGCCAGGCACATGCCGAGACCAAGCTGAAGGCGCTGACGCCGTATCAGGTCGACGCCGCGCTGATGGCGATGGCCAAGCCCGACGCAAAGTTCCTCCACTGCCTGCCCGCGCACCGCGAGGAAGAGGTGACGTCGGACGTCATCGACGGCCCGCAGTCGCTGATTTGGCAGGAAGCGGAGAACCGCCTGCACGCGCAGAAGTCGGTCCTGCGCTGGTGCTTCGGGCAGATCGGTTGAAGCGCCGGGTCGGTTGAAGCCACGGGGTTCGCACCCCATTTTCGTCATTCCCGCGGAGGCGGGAACCCATAACCGCTACCGGCTCGGCTTTCACGGTCGTTTGCCATTATGGATCCCCGCCTGCGCGAGGATGACGAAGGAACGATGGTGAACGACCCCAACATGACCGATCTCGACCGTGCACTGGCCTTCGCGATCCCCGCGCGCAGTGCACGCGGCCGGATCGTGCGGCTCGGCACCGCGCTCGACGAAGTGCTCGCCGCGCACGCCTATCCGCCGGCGATCGAGAAGCTGCTCGCCGAGGCGCTCACGCTCGCCGCGTTGATCGGTTCGACGCTCAAGGATTCGAGCGGCCAGCTGACGATGCAGACGCGCACCGACAACGGCGTCGTCCAGCTGCTCGTCTGCGATTATCGCGGCGGCGAAGTACGCGGCTATATCGAGTACGACGCGGACAAGCTCGCCGAGGCCCCCGCCGAACCATCGCTGTTCGCGCTGTTCGGCGCCGGCTATCTCGCGATCACGTTCGACATGGCGACTAGCAACGAGCGCTATCAGGGCATCGTCCCACTCGACGGCGATACGCTGTCGCAGGCCGCGCAGAGCTATTTCACGCAGTCCGAGCAGATCCCGACGATGATCCGCACCGGCATGGCGAAGGGTGCCGATGGTCGCTGCATCTCGGGCGGGCTGTTCCTCCAGCATCTCCCAGAGGGCGAGGACGGGCGCGAACGCCTGCATACCAAGCTCGATCATCCGGAATGGGAGCATGTCGCCACGCTCGGCAACACGATGGGCGTCGATGAACTCACCGATGCGACGTTGCCGCTGGAGACGCTCGTCTGGCGCCTGTTCAACGAGGAGGAGGACGTCCGCATCCTCGCGGATATCCCTATCACGCGCGGGTGCCGCTGCGATCCGGAGTACATCAAGGGCGTGATCTCGAAGTTCCCGATCGAGGAACGGCGATCGATGGCGGACGAGAGCGGGTTCATCATCGTCGACTGCGCGTTCTGCGCGACGAAATTTCCCGTGCCCGTCGACGAGTGATGCACTTTTGCCGGTCGATCGAGCCGCTAACGTAAGGAATTAACGCCCCATTTACTTATGTTAGGTATAGATCGGGGTGTGCTTTTTATTCAGCACGTTTTTCTCCCTTGTGGCGCGATCCGCGCCAACCTCAGGGGCTGCCTCACCGGGCGGCCCCTTTCTTTTTGCGCGCCGCTGGCCTAGCGCACTCCGCATCATGACATCCCCTGCTCCCTTTGCGGTCGCGCTCGTTTCGGGTGGGCTCGACTCGATGATATCCGCCGCGATTGCGCGCGAAGCCGGCCAGCGGCTGCTCGCGCTGTCGTTCGATTATAACCAGCGTCACCGGATCGAACTCGATGCGGCGGGGCGCGTCGCCGCTGCGCTCGGCGCCGAACGCCATATCGTCCTGCCGATGGACCTGTCCGCGTTCGGCGGCTCCGCGCTGACCGCCGATATCGACGTGCCGAAGGACGGCGCAGGCACCGAAGACGGCGGCGGCATCCCCGTGACCTATGTCCCGGCGCGCAACACGATCTTTCTCAGCCTCGCGCTCGGCTGGGCCGAGGCGGCGGGCGCGCGCGACATCTATATCGGCGTCAACGCGCTCGATTATTCGGGCTACCCCGATTGCCGTCCCGAGTTCATCGCCGCGTTCGAAGGCCTTGCCGAACTCGCCACGAAAGCCGGCGTCGAGGGCGAACCGTTCCGCATCCAGGCGCCGCTCCAGCATATGACGAAGGCGGATATCGTCCGCGAAGGCACGCGGCTCGGTCTCGACCTCGGGCTGAGCTGGTCGTGCTACGATCCGACTCCGGACGGCAGGCATTGTGGCGAGTGCGACAGCTGCCGGCTGCGCGCGCGCGGCTTCGACGAGGCCGGGATCGCGGATCCCACCGTCTATGCCGTGAAGCCCACCTGACATGAGCTATGCGGTCAAGGAGATGTTCCTGACGCTGCAGGGCGAGGGCGTGAATGCCGGTCGCCGCGCGGTGTTCGTGCGGTTCGCTGGCTGCAACCTCTGGTCCGGCCGTGAACAGGATCGCGCGACCGCGGTGTGCCGGTTCTGCGATACCGAGTTCGTCGGCACCGACGGTCTCGGCGGCGGCAAGTTCGCCGACGCGCAGGCGCTGGCGGCGGCGGTCGCCGGCTTCTGGGGCGAGGGCGCGTGCGACCGTTTCGTCGTGCTGACCGGCGGCGAGCCGATGCTCCAGATCGACGACGCAATCGTCGATGCGCTGCATGAGCAGGGGTTTCGGATCGCGATGGAGAGCAACGGCACGATCCCGGCGCATCCCGGGATCGACTGGGTGTGCATCAGCCCCAAGGCCGGCAGCATCATCGTCCAGCGCACCGGCGACGAACTGAAGCTGGTCTGGCCGCAACCGGGGACCGATATCGAGGATATCGAAACCTGGGACTTCGCCAATCTGCTGCTCCAGCCGCTCGACGACCCACGCGCGGACGCCAATCGCGTGGCGTGCGTCGATCTGGTCATGCAGCGGCCGCAGTGGCGGTTGTCGTTGCAAACGCACAAGCTGCTGGGGTTGCGCTGAGCGAAGCGGGGTCGGCGGTTGGTATCCTGTGATCCCGGCGAAAGCGGGGATCAGTTTGGCGCGCATCGCCCTCTGACGTCGGGACAAGGAAGGTGGGGGCGGCAGCCAGGGTTCGGCCGATATCCCTCGCCGATATGTGTCCGTCATCCCCGCGGAAGCAGGGACCCAGATGCTCGAACGGTCGCGATCATGTCGCTGGCGTTTGCCACTATGGGGTCCCGCCTGCGCGGGAATGACGGTAAAATGTTTGTCAGGGATAGGGTCCGGGTCTTACTGCCCGGCCATCCCGACGCCCGCTGGCGGCCAGTTCTGCGCGCCGCACTTCTTCTGTACCCACTCGCCCTTCTTGTTCCAGCAGATCGCGTCGAGCCGCGGCATCGTCGCGCGGTCGCGGCCGATATAGCGCGGGAAGCGCTGTTCGCCCCACGGGATCAGGCTGTTGCGCAGCTCGCGCGAGCGCGCCAGCGCGACCTCGAACAGGTGCCCGCGCGGCGCGAAGACCGCATCGCGACCGATCGACGAGGCGGTCTTGCAGAAGCCGAACTGTGCGGCGACCGTGGCGAAGCTCGAATAGGTGCGCGTGCCGAACTGGTCGAGCGCGGTCTGGCCGGCCTTGACCCCGGAGGCCTTGTTCACGCGCGCGAAGTATTTGGTCAGCGTCGTGAACGAGTTCTTCAGCTCTTCGCTGTGATCGGAGATCATCGCGTTGTAGTTGGGCACGGTCAGCAGGGTCGGCTCGAACTGGCACTGCAGCGCCGCGACATTGAGCGCGGCGCGCATGTGCCACACCAGCGCCGCGCGGATTTCGTCCTGCGTCGCGCCGGGCAACACCTGGCCGAGATCGGCTTCGTCGCCGACCACCGCCGCACCCGAAAAATCGCGCGACTGCAAGAAAAACTGCGCCGACGCCGACTGGGCTACAGCCAGTCCACTCGTCGCCACGCATAGCGCAAGCGCGGTACGCAACACCTTCATTCCAACCTCCCCGGGATCTTCAAGTCATCGATTCTAAAGCGTTTCGACGCCGCTCCCAAGTGAATTTAACTATAGAAGGCGGGCGGCAGCGTCGATGTTCGCCGAACGGACGGTTTTTCGTCGCAGGCGAAATGATTCCGCGGTCGACGGCGGGTATGTGCCCTTCCCGATCGGTCGGCGTGGCCGCGTGTCTATCCCGCGGACGGCGCGAGCAAACGCGAGAAGCCCGCAAACGCAAAGGGCCGCCCGGTCGCCCGGACGGCCCTTTCGCAGCACGACGTCCCTTTCGGGCATGCCGTACCGCAGCAGTAATTCCCTTGCGGAAATTACATTGCGTTGTTGGTCACCGCGGTGTCGTTCGACATCATCGTGTCGTTCGCCATCATGGTGTCGTTGGCCATCATGCCACCGTTCGACGCACCGTCGACTGCGGTCATGTTGTCGGTCATCGTGTCCATGCCTTCGCTGGCATTCATGTCGGTGACCATCGTGTTGTCGGTCGTCGTCTCGGTCTTCGGACCGCACGCCGAAACGGCGAGTGCTGCGCTGGCGATCAGCGAACCGGTCAGGACCTTGGAAATGAGTGCACGCATGTGGAAGCTCCCTAGATAGAGGATTTGGCTGGCTGCTCGCCCTTAATACCCAAATCGTAGTGGACATTAATCCGATAACGCTTTGCCCTCAAGCCTCGTTTTCTCAAGGACAAGAAACTGTTTCAAGGAAAGCATCGGCCGTCAACGCGAGGGCGGCGTCGAAGGTTGCAAGGTCGGCCGGAATACCGAGCGATTGCAGGCTCGTAACGCCGTACTCCGGCAGGCCGCACGGGACGATGCCACCAAAATGGGCCAGATCGGGCGCGACGTTCACCGAGAAGCCGTGGAGCGTCACCCAGCGCCTGACCCGTACGCCGATCGCGCCGATCTTCGCCTCGCGGCCCCCCGGAGCATTGGGATCGAGCGTCCAGATGCCGACCCGGCCATCGACCGCGAACGCCTCGACACCAAGCTCGCCCAGCGCCGCGATCACCCACGATTCGAGCGCGTGGACATAGCGGCGTACGTCGCGCCCGCGCTTGGTAAGGTCTAGCACGACATAGCCGATCCGCTGGCCCGGCCCGTGATAGGTGTATTTCCCACCGCGGCCGGTTGGGATCACCGGAAAGCGCGCATCGATCAGGTCGCCCGGTTCGGCACTGGTGCCCGCGGTGTAGACCGGCGGATGTTCGAGCATCCACAGCAGCTCGCGCGCCTCGCCCACGCCGACCGCCGCCGCGCGCGCCTCCATCTCGGCCAGCGCGTCGGCATAGGGGGTCAGGCCGGCGCTGGTCCGCCATTCGATATCGTCGGGCAGGGGGATCGTCACCGACCCCAATTGCGCACCCGCACGCCGACTTGCAAGCGGGCGTGCAACCTGTGGTCAAGCGCAAGGGCTTCGGCTAACCCGCGCGCTACAGGAACCCGGGGGAGTTTGGCGCATGGTGAAGATGGGGACGGTCTGGGATCGCACGATCGAGGTGCTCAACGGGCGCACCGGCATGATTGCGCCGATCGCACTGCTCGGCATGCTGCTGCCCAGCGTGATCCGTGACGGCTATGTCGCGTTCGCTGCACAGGGAACGATGAGCTTCGCGCTGATCGGAAGCATTTTGGCGATCGGGACGTTGGTCGCGATGCTCTGGTCGCAACTCGCGATCGTCGCAATCGCGACCGATCCCGCCACCGATGCCGCGTCCGCGCGCCGAGACGCTGGTGCGCGCGTGCTCCCGGCGCTCGGCATCACCGTCCTGATCACGCTTGTCGCGGCGCTGCTCGTCGTGCCGCCGATGATCGTCCTCATCCAGTCGGGGTTCGATTTCACCGCCGCCGCGAATGGCCGCAGCGCGCAGATGACTCCGCCGAGCGCTGGCGTTGCGGGTTTCATCGCGCTGTACAGCCTCGCGTATCTCCTGGTCGCGATCTGGATCGGCGCGCGGCTGGTGCTGCTCAACCCGGTCATCTTCAACGAACGGCTTGGGATCGGCGCGATCCGCCGCTCTGTCCAACTGACCAGGGGGCTGACGTGGCGGATCATCGGCGTGCTGATCCTGTTCGCGGTGGTCATGCTTGTGTCCACCTGGGCCGCGCAGTCGGTGACCGGGATCGTCTTCCGCCTCGCGCTCGGCGCCGACGGGATCGCCACCGCGACCTTCCTGTCGGGTGTCGCCGCGACGATCGTCACCACCGCCTTCACCGCGCTCGCCGCCGTCTTCACCGCGCAGCTCTACGTCGCGACCAGAGAGAAACACGCCGTTCCATGAAGCTCGATTTCGCGACCGTCCTCACCGATGCCTGGACGCTGTTCAAGCGCGACCGCGACCTGCTGCTGCGGATCGCCGCACCGTTCCTGTTCCTGCCTGCGTTCGCGCTCGCGCTGGTCGTACCCGATCCGCCGATGCCCGATGCGGCGGCGGGCAACAACGAAGCGCAGGCGATGGTCTGGGCCGACGCGGTGCAGACCTGGGCAGCGGCGTATGGCGGCTGGTATCTGCTCGCCTATGTGATGAGCTTCTTCGGCACGTCGCTGTTCTACGCGCTGTATCTCGACCGCGAGCATCTCGACCTGCGTGCAAGCCTGACCCGCTGCCTGCGGATTTTTCCGCGGTTCCTGCTGGCGATGGTGATCGTCTCGCTGCCGGCCGGCGCGGGGCTGCTGCTGTATGCGATCCCCGGCCTCTACATCCTTGGTCGGACGATGCTGACCGGTCCGGCGCTGTTCGCCGAAGCCCCGCTCGGCGCGCTCGGCGCGATCCGCCGCAGCTTCACGCTCAGCCGCGGCGCGGGGTTGCCGCTCATGGGGCTGGCGGCGTTCAGCTATATCAGCGGCTGGCTCGTCGGAGCGCCGTTTATGATGGCTGACAAGGCGTTGCGTGACGCCGGCGAGGCCAACCCGGTAGCGCTCGCAATCGTCGACGCCGGCGCCGCGGTGGCGGCGATGGCGGCCGGCATCGCGATGGCCCTGATCGCGATCTCCGCTTACCGCCGCTTGGCGCGGTAGGGCCAACTCCACCAACTCCGTCATGCCGGGCTCGTTCCGGCATCCACGGTTCCGCGTGATCGAGAGAGTTTGGTTTGCGGGACGGTGGACCCCGGAACAAGTCCGGGGTGACGAAGAGCTATCGTTTCTTCCCCAAATACGGAATCTGCGGCGCCGTCTCCGGCGGCAGCAACCTGGAAGCCCGCGGATCGGGAAACGTCTCGATCGTCCGCTTCACCGCCACGAAACCCTGCGCCCGATAAAACCCCAGCGCGCTCGGATGATCGAGCGTGCAGGTATGCAGCCAGACCCGCTCCACCCCCTTCGCCCAGGCCCGCGCGCACGCCTCGGCCATCAGCCACCGCCCATGACCTTGCCCCGCCAGTTCCGGGATCAAACCGAAATACGAAATCTCGCACGCCCCCGCCTCGCGGAAATCGAGTTCGAGCATCCCGACCTCGATCCCCGCAGGATCGAGCACCGCATACACCGCGATCCCCGGATCATGCAGGATCGCCGCCAGCGCATCGTCCGCCATCACCAGCCGCGAGAACCACAGCCACGGGCTGCCGACCCGCCGGAACAGAGCGCGGTATTTCTCCAGCGCCGGCCGCTCCCATCGTACCAGCCGCAACCGCGATCCCGGGCTCGGCCGCAGCGGTGGCCGCTTGCGCATTTCCAGCGTCGTGACGATCGTCGCGAGGACGTCGTCGGCAACCGGGATCAGCGCCACCCGGTTAGGACCACGTTGCGCGCGGCGGCAGGCTCATCAGGATGGCGTCGATATTGCCGCCGGTCTTGAGCCCGAACAGCGTCCCCCGGTCATAGACGAGATTGAACTCGGCATACCGCCCGCGCCATTCGAGCATCCGCGCCTCGTCGGCGGCATCGAACGGCGTATCCATCCGCCGCCGCACGATCCGCGGATAGGCATCGAGAAACGCCTCGCCGACATCGCGCGTGAACGCGAAGTTCGCGTCGAAATCGCCATCGAGATGATCGAAGAAGATGCCGCCCGCACCGCGGCTCACTTTCCGGTGCGGGATGTAGAAATACGTCTCCGCCCAGTCCCTGAACCGCTCATAGTGCGCCGGATCGTGCGCGTCGCACGCCGCCTTCATCGTCGCATGGAAGTCGGCGGTATCCTCCTCGATCGGCAAGGGCGGGTTGAGATCGCCCCCACCACCGAACCAGCGCTTGGTCGTGTTGAGGAAGCGGCAGTTCATGTGCACCGCGGGCACGTGCGGGTTGGTCATGTGCGCGACCAGGCTGATCCCGGTCGCGAAGAACCGCGGGTCGTCCCCCGCACCGTGGATCGACTTGGCGAAGTCGCCCTCGAACGTGCCGCCGACGGTCGAGACGTTGACGCCGACCTTCTCGAAGACCTTGCCCTTCATCACGCCTCGGACCCCACCGCCGCCGGGTTCGCCCGACGGATCGATCCGGTCCCACGGCGTGTATTCGAAGCTCGCGTCGGAGCCGGCCTCCCGCTCGATCGCCTCGAACTCAGCGCAGATGCGATCGCGCAGGGATTCGAACCAGGTTCGGGCGGCGGCTTGCTGGGGGTCGAGATCGGTCATGGGAGCGTCTCTACCAAATCCTCCCCGGAACGGGGAGGGGGACCGTTCGGCTACTTAGCCGAAGGGTGGAGGGGGAGTTCCGCGAGCGTTACGGTAGCCGTACGGGAGGGGTGTGTTCGCGGTGAACCCCCTCCACCATGCTTCGCACGGTCCCCCTCCCCGCGTGCGGGGAGGATCAGCTTGGCCAGCCACCCGTCTGCCGCAACGCCTCCGCCGCAACGATCCCCGTCGCCACCGAGATATTCATCGACCGCAACCCAGACCGCATCGGGATCAGCACCCGCACGTCGGCCCGCGCATGCACGTCCTCCGGCACGCCCGCGCCCTCGCTCCCCATCAGCAACACGTCGTCCTCGCGAAACTCGGCGACATCCAGCCGCACCGCGCCCTTCGTCGTCAGCAACACAATCCGCCCCGTCACCTGCGCCAGGAACGCGTCCCAATCGACATGCCGCACCACGTCGACCGCGCCGACATAATCCATCCCCGAGCGCGCGACGGCCTTCTCGCTCCAGGTGAATCCCATCGGTTCGATCAGGTCGACGCCGATCCCCATGCACGCGGCGGTCCGCAGGATCGCGCCGACATTTCCGGCAATATCGGGCTGATAGAGAGCAATACGCATACCCGATCCTCTAGCGCCCCCAGGTCCCGGAGGTAACCCAAAGCAAAATGCAGTTGGCAAACCCGCGCCCCGCCGTCTATCAAAGCACAGCCTCCGTGGGGACGGTCGGGCAGGGTGGACGTACGGTTCGTCGAAACCGGAAGCCCTGCCAGGCCACGATAAAAATAACGTGCAAGGGCGAGATGAATGGCGACAGTCGACGACATGGTTCCCCCCGGCGAATCGCCAGAGCCGTTTCACGAAGAGGCCCATGATCCTCGCCGCCGTGATTTCATCAACATCGCCGCGGTATCTTTCGCCGGTGTCGGCGCGGTCGCGATCGTCCTGCCGCTGATCAACCAGATGAACCCGAGCGCAGACGTGCTCGCGCAGTCGACCACCGAGATCGACCTGTCGAAAATCCTTCCCGGCCAGGCGATCAAGACCTCGTTCCGCAAGCAGCCCCTGTTCGTGCGCAACCTGACGCCGAAGGAAATCTCGGAAGCCGACGCGGTCGACATCTCGACGCTGCGCGATCCGCAGACGCTCGAGCAGCGCACCAAGGCGGGCAAGAAGAACTGGCTGATCACGCTGGGCGTCTGCACGCACCTCGGCTGTGTCCCGCTCGGCGCGGGCGAGGGCGAAAACAAAGGGCCGTTCGGCGGCTATTTCTGCCCGTGCCACGGCTCGGCCTACGACACCGCCGCGCGCATCCGCAAAGGCCCCGCTCCGTCGAACCTCCACGTTCCGGACTATGCCTTCAACTCCGACACCGTCGTCACGGTAGGCTGAGGAAAACGACATGAGCTTTCCCTGGGCCAAGCAATACGAACCGAAGCTGCCGCTGACGCGGTGGCTGGATGAGCGGCTTCCCGTTCCCCGGCTCGTCTACAATTCACTCGGCGGCGGCTATCCCGTCCCGCGCAACCTCAATTATTTCTGGAACTTCGGCGTGCTCGCCGGCGCCGCGCTGGCGATCCAGATCGTCACCGGCATCGTGCTGGCGATGCACTATGCCGCCAACGGCCTGGTCGCGTTCGACTCGGTCGAGAGCATCATGCGCGACGTCAATGCGGGCTGGTTCCTGCGGTATGCGCACGCCAACGGTGCCTCGATGTTCTTCATCGTCGTCTACACACACATCTTCCGCGGGCTCTATTACGGCTCGTACAAGGCACCGCGCGAGATGGTGTGGCTGCTCGGCGTGGTCATCTTCCTGCTGATGATGGCGACCGCGTTCATGGGCTACGTGCTTCCCTGGGGCCAGATGAGCTTCTGGGGCGCGCAGGTCATCACCGGCTTCTTCTCGGCGATCCCGCTGGTCGGCGACACCATCCGCATCTGGCTGCTCGGCGGATTCGCGCCCGACAATGCCGCCCTCAACCGCTTCTTCTCGCTGCATTATTTGCTGCCGTTCGTGATCGCGGGCGTCATCATCCTGCATATCTGGGCGCTGCACATCCCCGGCTCGAACAACCCTACCGGCGTCGACGTGAAGGGCGAGCAGGACACCGTCCCGTTCCACCCCTACTACACCGCGAAGGACGGCTTCGGGCTCGGCATCTTCATGCTGATCTTCGCCAGCCTGCTGTTCTTCTTCCCGAACTATCTCGGCCACCCGGACAACTACATCCCGGCGAACCCGCTCTCGACGCCCGCGCACATCGTCCCCGAATGGTATTTCTGGCCGTTCTACGCGATCCTGCGCGCCTTCACCGCCGACTTCATCCTGCCGGCGAAGCTCTGGGGCGTTCTGGCGATGTTCGGCTCGATCCTGCTGCTGTTCTTCCTGCCGTGGTTGGACAGCTCGCCGGTCCGTTCGATGAACTATCGCCCGAAGGCCCGGATCGCGTTCTGGGTGCTGGTCGCCGACATCTTCGTGCTCGGCTATTGCGGTGGCGCACCGGCCAACGCGTTCTACGTGATCCTCAGCCAGATCTGCGCGGCGTATTATTTCGCGCACTTCCTGATCATCCTGCCGCTAATCTCGCGGTCCGAGCGTCCGCGGCCGCTGCCCAACTCGATCACCGAGGCCGTGCTGAGCAAGCATGGCGGGACGAGCCCGGCCAAAACCGCGCTCGCGAACTGATACGAACTAGAGGACACACACATGGTTCGTCTCATCGCATCCTTCGTCGGCGCGGCCTTCGTGCTGGTGCTCGGCATCGCGCTCTTCGGCAGCGTCTACGGGGTCATCACCGATCCCGTCGCGCCGACCGCGGAGAGCGTCGCGCACAAGCATCCCAAGGAACTCGAGCTCGCCTCCAACGGCGTGTTCGGCAAGTTCGACCGTCGCCAGCTTCAGCGCGGGTTCCAGGTCTACAAGGAAGTCTGCTCGGCCTGCCACTCGCTGCGGCTGGTGTCGTTCCGCGACCTGACCAAGATCGGCTATACCGACCCCGAGGTAAAGGCGATCGCCAACCAGTGGGTCATCGAGCAGCCCTCGATCAACCCGGAGACGGGTGAGCCGGCAACGCGCAAGAATATCCCGTCGGATCACTTCCCGTCGCCGTTCGCCAACGAGATCGCCGCGCGCGCCGCGAACAACAACGCGCTGCCGCCCGATCTCTCGCTGATCACCAAGGCGCGCGAGGACGGCACCGCATATGTCCATTCGCTGCTGACCGGCTACACGACGCAGCCCGCCGCGCTGCTGAAGGAATTCCCGGATATCAAGACGCCGACCGGGCTCCACTACAATCCGTATTTCGCGAACCTCAACATCGCGATGCCGCCACCGCTCACGTCGGATGGCCAGGTCGCTTACGCGGACGGGACCAAGGCGACGAAGGAGCAGATGTCGACCGACGTCGCGGCGTTCCTGACCTGGACCGCCGAGCCCAATCTCGAGGCGCGTCATGCCGCCGGGTTCGCGTCGATCATCTTCATCCTGATCTTCTGCGGCCTCGCCTGGGGCGCGTATCAGAACGTCTGGCGCGACGTTAAGCATTGATGACGGCCCGGCTCCCGCGGTAAGGGCGCACGGATAAAGGGAGCGGCGGACGGGTGGTAAGCCCGGTCCGCCGCTTTCGTTTTGGCCGTCGCGCCCTGTCGCGATACGGCCGCCGCTCCGCGCGAAGAAGGGAACGTCTATGTCCGATATCAACGAGCGCAACGCCGATCTGAAGGCCCTGATCCGCACCATCCCGGACTTCCCCAAGCCCGGTATCCAGTTCCGCGACATCACCACCCTGCTGCTCGACCCGCAGGGCTGGGCGACCGCGATCGAGCGGATGGTCGCGGCAGTCTCCGGCCCCGTAGATCTGGTCGCCGGTATCGAAGCCCGCGGCTTCCTGTTCGCCGCCGCGCTCGCCGCACCACTCAAGGCCGGCGTCCTCCTGATCCGCAAGGACGGCAAGCTCCCCGGCGCGACCATCGCCGAGGACTATGCGCTGGAATACGGCACGGACCGCATCGCGATCCACGCCGACGCCTTTGCGCCCGGCGCGCGCGTCCTGCTGGTCGACGACCTGATCGCCACCGGCGGCACCGCCCGCGCGGCGGTCCGCCTGCTCCACAAGGCCGGCGCGGTGGTCACGCAAGCCCAGTTCCTGGTCGACCTCCCCGACCTGGGCGGCGCAGACGCGCTTCGCACCGATGGCATCGAAGCAACCGCCCTGATCCACTTCCCCGGCCACTGACCACGCGCCGACCGCACGCCACCACATTCACCGCCCCCCCGGCGGAGGCCGGGGCCCAATTGGGGAACGTTGCTAACGAATGACTGTGCGCCGTTACCTCTTTCGTCCCTATTGGACCCCGGCCTTCGCCGGGGAGGTGATATAGTCGCGGTTTGCTTAATGGGTTAATCACAGCCGGCTGCGACACATGGTCGGGTCAAGCAGGTCGCGCTCGCGCAGCCCCAAACCGCGTCAGACCCCATTCATGGAACTCGCGATACACCGACTCCGTTGTATGACGAATAGCGGCGCGTTGTGTCCGCTCTCCACGTACGGGAGACTCCCCATGTTTATGAAACGCTTCGGCATCATCGGCCTAGCCTTGGGCCTCGGACTCGGCGTCGCGGGCTGTACCGACGGGTACGGCTATGGCGGCGCGGGCGTCGGTTACGCCAGCGATCCCTATTACGGCGGCGGCGGTTACGGCGACGGCTATTACGGCGCGGGTTATGGCGGACTCGGCGGCGGACTCGGCGGTGGGTATGGCGGCTACGGCCTTGGCGGGCTGAACTCCTATTACGGCTGGAGCGGCGATTATTATTATCCCGGCTCGGGCGTCTACGTCTACGATCGCTACCGCCGCCCGCATCGTTGGAACGGCAACCAGCAGCGCTATTGGCAGGGTCGCCAGCAATATCGCGGCAACGGCTTTGACGGGCGCGGCAACTGGGGTGGGTTCGCCAACCGCGGTGACCGCGGCAATCGTGGCCGAGACGGCGGCTGGCGCGGTAACCGTCCGGGCTATCAGGGCAATCCCGGCACGCCCGGTCAGGGCCAGTTCGGCAACCGCGGTCCCGGCCGCGGCGGGGATCGTGGTCGTGGTCCCGATCGCGGCCAGTTCGGTCAACCCGGCCAGCCTGCGCAGCCCGGACAAGTCGCCAACCCCCAGCAGCCACAAGCGCAAGGCGGCTTTCGCGGCAATCGCGGCGACGGTGCGTTCCGAGGCAATCGCGGCGGCGGCGGCCCGCGCTTCGGCGGCGGACGGCAGGGCGGCGGTAACCGCGGCGGCGGTCGTCCGTCGCGGTAACTAGAGAAGGTTTTGGTTCACGCGAAGGCGCAATGGCGCGAAGAGAAGGTTTGTTCTCGCAGAGGCGCAGAGGCCCAGAGAGTTACTTGGTGCTAGTGCGGCGAGCCTTTGCGGTGGCAGCAAAGCTCGCCCAAGGCTCTGCCATCTAAAATCTCTCCGCGCCTCCGCGCGAACAGACCTTCTCTTCGCGCCTTAGCGCCTTCGCGTGAATCGATACTGGATGGCAGCCAGCCGCTCGGTAGGCCGAACGCTCGCCAATCAATCGGCCCGCGCATCCGTGGGGCGCGTCGCGACGAGGCCGTTCGAAACGAACGTCATCACCATCACATCGTCCTGGTTGAACACCCGCATCCGGCTCTTGAAGATTCCCATCTCCGGCCGGCTCGCCGACACGCGCTTCTCGAGGACCTCGGTCTCGCAGCGCAAGGTGTCCCCCGGATACACCGGCTTCACCCACTTCAACTCATCGATCCCCGGCGACCCAAGCCCGGCCTGCTGGTTCTCCTTCAGATGCGCGACCAGCATCGCCATCGTCATCGCGCACGTATGCCAGCCGCTCGCCGACAACCGTCCGAAATGCGTCTGCGCGGCCGCCTCGTCGGACAGGTGAAACGGCTGCGGATCGTATTTCGCGGCGAAGTCCATCACCTCCTCGCGCGTGACCGCATAGTGCCCGAACGACGCGGTCCGACCGACCTCGATATCCTCGAAATACTGCACAACCTCTCCTCTTATCGTTGCAGCACCTTCTGGAAGGGTGCGTCGGTGCCGTCCAGCCCCGCTTCGGCCGGCAACCCGATCAGGTCGCGCAGCAAAGGCTCGATCGCGACGTTGTCGAAGCTCGCAATCGTCTTGTCGCGCGCAAACGCCGGCCCGTTGGCGATGAACAGCGCGCGCATCTCCGGCGCCATGTTGTCATAGCCGTGCATCCCGCCGACCGAAGCCTTGGTCGGCGCGCTCGGATCGACCCGCCAGCCGACATCGGCAAGGCACAGATAGCTCGGCACGCGCGGGTTGCGCCCATAATGGAACCGCGCCGGGATCTCGCCCTTGCGCCAGCATTGCAGATGATCGTGGTGGGTCAGCAACCGCGCCTCCAGCGCCGACTCATGCCCTGGCACCGCGAATAGAGTCGCGTACGGCCCGGTCTCGACGGTACGATAGTCCGCCTTGTCCGCGATCGCGTCGAGCGCCACGACGCGCGTGTTGCTCGTCGCCGCCATGCCGTGATCGGCGACGATCACCAGGTTCGCCCGCTGCCCCAGCGCGGCCAGCCCATCGACCAACGCGCCAATGCTCGCATCGACATCCGCCACCGCCTGCGTCACGCCAGCGCTGTCCGGCCCACCCGCATGACCCGCGCTGTCGACCGTATCGAAGTACAACGTCACCAGCTTGGGGCGGATCGCGGCCGGCCGCCGCATCCAGTCGAGCACCGCGTTGACCCGCTGCGTTCCCGACACCTGCTGGTTGAACTGCTGCCAGTCCTCCGGCCGCGTCCCGCCGTCGATCGCGCCGTGGCTGTCGGGCTTGACCTTGCCGCCGACCGCAACGTTCGCGCCCGGCCAGAACATCGTCGCCGTCCGGATCCCTGCCTTCTCCGCATCGACCCAGATCGGCGAACTCTCGCTCCACCAGAACGGATCGTCGGTCGCCATCGTGAACGTCTCCCCCGGCCGTGCCGGATCCTCCATCTTGTTGCCGACGATCCCGCTGCGATCGGGGCGCAGACCGGTCACCAAGGTCCAGTGATTGGGAAAGGTGATGCTCGGAAACGACGGCCGCATGCTCGCGAACACGCCGCCCGCGCGCAGCCGGTTGAGGTTCGGCGTCCCCCCCCGATCGAGATAATCCGGCCTGAAGCCATCGATCGACACGAGGATCGTAACCGGCGCCCGAGCCTCGCCCGGCATCGCAGCCGCCGCCGTCGTGGTCGGAGCAGGTGCAGTAATCGGCGCAAGGGCAGGGGGCGAATACGGATACGCACACCCAGCGAGCGTCAGCCCGAGTGCAGAACCGAGGAGAGCCAGCGCGTTCTTCATCATAACCGTTCGTCCCGAGCAGGTGGCGACTTCGCGCGATCCCTACTCGGCACGAACGGCGAGCGAAAGCGACCGTTTGCATGGGCTAGCTGGCCGTCCGAGGGGAAGCACCACCCCGGCGAAGGCCGGGGCCCAGTTGGGGAACGTTGCTGATCGGCATTGCGCTTTGTTATTCCCGCCTCCCCAACTGGACCCCGGCCTCCGCCGGGGAGGTAAAGGAGGTGCCGGGCAGGTAAAAGGAGGTGGTCGCCCGCACTCGGCACCAGCCGTCGGCCTACAACCCCACCGCCAGCTTGCTGAACAACGTCCAACTCACCGGCGTCTTCCCATACGCCGTCTCCAGCGCCGCCGGCTTGGCATACGCCGCCACCGTCCCGCCGAGTGCCAACCCAAGCGGTCCGACGATCGGCACCCGGTACGCATACCCGACCTCCGCCTTCGTCACCCGGAACTTGGTATCGTGCAGCGGATCGCCCTCGTCCGGAAAAAGCTCGTCGTTCGCCACGTTCTCAAGCCTGCCGAACACGGCATGGCGCGGCGTCAGCTCATACGTCGCCTCCGCCAGGAACGCGCTCAGCTTCTCCCCAGGCACCCGGTCCTTGAGACTATACGCAAACGTCGTCGCCAGCCCGCCCCGCGCATATTGCACGCTGGCGGTCGAGCGGTTCTCGTCCTCGCCCGGATGCTGCGCCTCGGGCTCCTTCAACCGCCCATGGCTCACCTGCACCGCCCAGAACGGCGACGGCGTCCACGTCCCCCGCACGCTCCACGAATCGAGCCGCGGCGTCTCGATATTCCAGCGATGCTCGTCCGGCTCGCGCCCCTTGAACGCCGACGCCTCCAGCTGGAACGCGGACGTCGCATACCCCGCTGTCACCACGCCGTAGGTGATGTGCGTCGAGTCGAACCAGTGATGCGTGATCGGCGACATCGGCTGATACCGCGCCGACCCCCGGTGCATGAACGCGCTCGGCCCCAGCGCCGGCTCGCCGACCGGCCCGCCATACAGGAAGACGGTGTTGCCGTTCCCGAGCCGGTAATCGACCTTCGCGGCAAGCTCCATGAACAGGTCGTGCGGATGCTGCCGATCGACCAGCGGACGGTCGTTCGCCAGCTCGCCGGTCGCGAACAGATTGGTGTAGCCGCGCGCGCCCATCAGCGGCTCGAGGCTGTTCATCGTCCGCAGCTGGATATGGAACCGGTCGCCCAGGTCGCGATCCGCCATCAGCATCGCCATCGACTGCACGAACGCTTCGCTCTTGCCGCGCGGCCCCCCCTGGTCGGTCGCGACGCCCCACGCATAGCCATGCGCCATCAGCATCCACCCGCCTGCCTGGGTCATGTAGCCGCGCATCGGTCCCTCGGCCGCCGGTAGCCGCGACGTCCCGCTACCCTGGCTGTAGAAGCCCGCGGACGTCCCCATCGCCATCCCCGCCATCGCCGAGCCCGCCGGCATCTTCGCCACTGCCGCATCTGACGCCGCCCGGTAGGCCGGGTCGGCGATCATAGGGTGCCCCATCGCAGCATGGGTCATCGCGCCATGATCCATCTGGGCATGGTCCATGGCCGCACGGTCCATCGAAGCGTCAGGCATCGGCCTCTGGTTCATCGACATCGTGGAAATGGCCGGCGTCGCGCCCGGTGCCGATTTGGCCTGTTGGTCGACCGCTCCGTGTGTTGTGGGAGCCGGCGTGGCAGCCTTGGCCCCGGTCCTCACCGGGACGCGCATCGTCTTCCTTGTCTTTGTCTTATTGGCCCGCACGCGCGCGTCCGGCATTGGCATGGTCATGCCTAAACCATGTTGCGCAGCCGCGGCATGGGGCAGGCACAGCGCCGCGGCACTCGCCGCGAGCAGCATCGATCGTGTCATCGTCTGAAATCCCGATAAAGCATGAAGGTCAGGGTGCGGTTGCACCCGACGATCATGCGGTTCGGGGTGGTGGCAGCACTGGGGCGGCGGTCATGCCGATGTCGAATACGGCGGCTCGCTCGACCGGTACGGCGGCCGCGGCCGGCGGGACGTGATCGATCTGCGCCGCGGTCCAAGCCGAAGGCGGAATGCAGCCAATGCAACCGTGCGGCGCGACCGCTTTGTGATCGGCCTCTTGTCCCATGCCTTCCGTGGGCGCGCCTGCCATCGCCGGCATCGCATGCGGAGTCGTCGTGGACCTGCCATGACACGCCGCGGGCGCTGCGGCAGGAAGCGCGAATGCGGCAAACAGAAGCACCAGGAAAAACCGCATCAGCATATGATCCGGGTAAGGTCGCACCGCCGCGCGATCAACCCCGTTGCACGGTGGCGTGTCCGATCCGGCCGTGATCGTCTTGCCACCGTTTTCAGCAAGCGCGACAGCGTGGGTATCATTGTCGTGTCATCCGAATGCCGCACGCACCTCCTGGCCTGCGCTGGCTTGCGTGCCTGCATTCATCCGAAATATCCGCTAATCGGCCGGATACGCGGGGCCCGCCGGACTGCGCGGACTTGAACACGGTACAGCGTATGCGGCAGGAGTAATGGCATGACCCGTCCTCTCGAACTTCATCCCGACCGGCTGTTCCCCGCCGATCCGACCACCCGCGACATCGCCCGCGCGCTGTACGTGGAGATCGCTGACCTGCCGATCGTCAGCCCGCATGGCCATACCGATCCTACGTGGTTCGCGGACAACCGAAACTGGACCGACGCGACCTCGCTGCTGCTCGCGCCCGATCATTATCTGTTCCGGATGCTCTACAGCCAGGGTGTCGATCTCGATGCGCTGATGATCCCGCGCAAGGATGGCAAGGCGACCGCCGATCCGCGGTCGGCGTGGCGGACGCTCGCCGCGCATTACCCGCTGTTCCGCGGTACGCCGTCGCGGATGTGGCTCGATCATGTGTTTGCCGAGGTGTTCGGGTTCGACGTCGCGTTCGAGCCGGCCACCGCGGACCTGTATTTCGACACGATCGGCGAGAAGCTCGCGACCGAGGCGTTTCGCCCGCGTGCGCTGTTCGACCGCTTCCGGATCGATTTCCTCGCCACCACCGAAGGTGCGCACGACAGCCTCGACGCGCACCATCGCATCCAGGCCAGCGACTGGAACGGCCGCGTCGTGACGACCTATCGGCCCGACGGCGTGATCGACGTCGAGCACGAGCAGTTCGCCGGCGCGCTGCGGCGGTTCGGTGAAATCACCGGCGAAGACGTGTATGACTGGCAGGGCTATCTCGCTGCGCACCGCAAGCGTCGCGCCGATTTCCGCGCGGCAGGCGCGACGGCGACCGATCACGGCCACCCGACCGCCGCGACCGCGAACCTGTCGACGCCCGAGTGCGAGGCCTTGTTCGCGCGCGTAATCGGCAACGCCTGGACCGCCGCCGACGCCGAGCTCTTCCGCGCGCAGATGCTGACCGAGATGGCCGGCATGAGCATCGACGACGGCATGGTCATGCAGATCCATCCCGGCTCGGTCCGCAACCACAATGCCGGGCTGTTCGCGAGCCACGGCCGCGACAAGGGCGCGGACATTCCCGGCCGCACCGATTACGTCCATGCGCTGAAACCACTGCTCGACCGGTTCGGCACCTCGACCGCGCTGTCGATCATCCTCTTCACGCTCGACGAGAGCGTCTACGCGCGCGAGTTGGCGCCGCTCGCGGGCCATTATCCGTGCCTGAAGCTGGGGCCGAGCTGGTGGTTCCACGACAGTCCGGAGGGCATGCGGCGGTTCCGCGAGATGACCACCGAGACCGCCGGCTTCTACAACACCGTGGGCTTCAACGACGATACGCGCGCGTTCCTGTCGATCCCGGCGCGGCACGATGTCGCGCGGCGTGTCGATTGCGGCTTCCTCGCGCGGCTGGTGGCGGAGCACCGGCTGGAGGATTGGGAGGCGGCGGAGCTTGCGCACCAGTTGACCAGCGACCTCGTGCGCAAGGCGTACCGGCTGTGAGGCTGTCCCGCGCCACCCTGACCGCACTCGCCGATGACGTCGCGCAGCCCGCTGCGTCGGATGCGCCGTTGCGACGGATCGTCCATCTAGGGATCGGCGCGTTCCACCGTGCGCACCAGGCGGTCTATACGCAGGATGCGATGACGCCCGACGATGGCTGGCGGATCACCGGCGTGTCGCTGCGCTCGGCCCAGGTCCGCGATACGCTCGCGCCGCAGGACGGTCTGTACACCGTGACCGAGCGATCGAACGGTGCGACCTCGACCAGGCTGATCACCGCGATCGACACCGTGCTGGTCGCCGCCGAGGACCCGCAAGCGGTGATCGCCGCGCTCGCCGACCCCGACACGCACGTCGTCACGCTGACCGTCACCGAGAAGGGATATTACCGGCACCCGGCAAGTGGCGCGTTGCTGACCGACGATCCCGCGATCGCCAACGATCTGGGCGGCGGCGTGCCACGGACGATCTTCGGCTATCTTGCGGCGGCACTCGAGCGGCGGCGCAGCACCGGGGCAGGGGGGCTGACGCTCGTCTCGTGCGACAATCTGTCGGGCAACGGCGCGCTGTTGATGAGCCTGCTGACCGCATTCGTCGACCACCGCGATCCCGATCTGGGCGCGTGGGTCCGTGCGCATGTCGCGGCGCCCGATACGATGATCGACCGGATCGTGCCGGCCTCGACGCAAGCCGAGCGCGCGAGCGTGGCGGCAGCGATCGGCGTCGACGATGCCGCGGCGATCGTCACCGAGCCGTTCCGCCAATGGGTGATCGAGGACCGCTTCGCTGGCCCGCGCCCGGCCTGGGAGACCGCGGGCGCGCAGATCGTCGACGACGTCGCACCGTTCGAACTCGCCAAGCTGCGGCTGTTGAACGCGAGCCATTCGACGCTCGCTTATGTCGGGCTCCAGCTCGGCCACGCGTTCGTCCACGAGGCGATCGCCGATCCGGTGCTGCGCGCGTTCGTCATGGCGCAGATGCAGGAGGAGGCGGTGCCGAGCCTGACCGCCGCGGCGGGGCTCGACCCCGACGTCTATATCGACGCGATCCTCGATCGCTTCGCCAACGCCGACCTGCATCACCGGCTCGATCAGATCGCGATGGATGGATCGCAGAAGCTGCCGCAACGCTGGATCGCGACCGTGACCGATCGTCTGGCGCAAGGGTTGGACAGCCCGCGGCACAGCCTGAGCCTGGCCGCGTGGATCGCCTACACCGCCGACGCCCCGCGCATCTCGGACGATCCGCTGCGCGATCGTTTCGCCGCGATCTGGGCGGAGTCGGCAGGCGATTCGCTCCAGGTCGTCGCGCGCTTCGTCACCGAGCTCGGCATATTCCCCGCACAGTTCGACGACGCGATCGTCGAGTCGCTCGCCCGGTCCATTGCAACATGGCGTGCGGAAGGTCCACGGGCCGCGCTGCAAGCAGCGGTAGGGGAGTTCGACGCATGACCGGCACGGTGCTCTGTTTCGGCGAGATGCTGTTGCGCCTCGCCGCACCCGATCGCGGGCATCTGTTCCAGGAAGCACGGCTCGACGCGCATTTCGGCGGCGCGGAGGCGAACGTCGCGGTCGCGCTCGCCAGGCTCGGTGAACCCGCCGCGGTGATCACGACTTTGCCACACGGATCGCTTGGCGACGCAGCACTGGAGTCGGTCCGCGCCGCCGGCGTAGACGTTGCGCGCGTCAAGCGCACCGACGGTCGGTTGGGCCTGTATTTCCTGTCGCCGCCGAGCGGTCCGCGGGGCGCGCATATCGTCTACGACCGCCTCGACAGCAGTTTCGCGGTGGCGCCGTCCGACGCCTATGACTGGCCCGCGCTACTCCAGGGCATAGACTGGCTGCACCTGTCGGGGATCATCCCCGCGATCGCCCCCGAGGCGGCACGGCTGTCGCTCGACGCGATCGCCGCGGCAAAGGCGGCGGGCGTGCAAGTCTCGTTCGACGGCAATTTCCGCGCGAGCATGTGGGCGCGCTGGTGCGTCGATCCGCAGCAGATCCTCGTCGATCACGTCGCCGGCGCCGACCTGCTGTTCGGCAGTCACCGCGACATATCGCTGCTACTCGGCGAGGACTTCGCCGGCGACACGCCGGACGCCCGACGGCGCGCCTGCGAGGCGGCGTTCGCGCGGTTCCCGAGCCTGACCTGCATCGCCTCTACCGCGCGCCGGGTCATCGATGCCGACACGCACGAGCTCTCCGCCCGCGTCGATCGCCGCGACGCTGCGTTCGAGACCGAGACGATCCTCGTCACCCAGATCGTCGACCGGATCGGCACCGGCGACGCGTTCGCCGCCGGCGTGCTGTCGCGCCTGGACGAGGGTTGCGAGGCGGCCGCCCGCTGTGGCCTGGCGATGGCGGCGTTGAAGCACGCGACCGCCGGCGATCACAGCCGGACGACGCCCGCCGATCTCGCCGCGTTCACCGGAGCACCCGCCGACGTTCGACGTTGACCTCAGCCCGGGTTCGGCGTTTCCGAAACCGGGGTGAGCGCCTTGCCGGTGTCGAACCAGGCGCGGAGATTGTCGACGACCAGCTTCCCCATCGCCTCGCGCGTGTGCTGCGAGGCCGAACCGATATGCGGCAGCAACACCGTGTTGGGCAGTGCGCGCAGGCTGTCGGGGACGTTGGGCTCGTCGGCATAGACGTCGAGGCCGGCCGTCAGAATCGTCCCGTCCTGCAACGCCGCGATCAGCGCGTCCTGATCGACCACGCTGCCACGCGCGACGTTGATGAAGATACCGTCCGGGCCGAGCGCGGTCAGAACGGCGGCATCGACCAGATGCTGCGTCCCCTGACCGCCGGGCACGATCGCGATCAGCACGTCGCAGGCGGCGGCGAGCGCGACCGGCGTCGCATGATAGTCATAGCCGATGTCCGACTGCCGCGAGCGGCCGTGATAGGCGACCGCGACGCCGAACGCCTCGAGCCGCCGCGCCACTGCGTTGCCGATCGCGCCGAGCCCGAGGATGCCGATCCGCCGTCCGCGCAATGTCGGCGACAGCGGAAAGGGGCCTTGCGCCCATGCGCCGGTGCGGACGTGGCGATCGGCCTGCGGGATGCGGCGCAACGTCGCGAGCAGCAGGCCGAGCGTCAGGTCGGCGACCTCCTCGTCGAGCACGCCGGGCGTGTTGGTGACGACGATCCCGCGCTCAGCAGCGGCGTTCGCATCGATGCCGTCATAGCCGACGCCGAAATTCGCGACGATCTCGAGCGCGGGCAACCGGTCGAACCAGTCGCTGCCGATCCGCCCCGCCAGCGAACTCGCCGCGAGACCGCGTATGCGGGGCGCGACGGTCGCCAGGAAGGCATCGGGGTCGGCATGGTCGCGCAACTGGTGGACGACGAATCGCTCGCTCAACGCCGCGGCGACGCTTGGAAGCATGGGCGCGGGTATCAGTATCTCTGGTCGGGTCATGCCGTGGCTTTAGGCGTTACCCGGCGCGGCGGCATCCCCTTTTGCAGCGCCGACCGTTCAGCCGGGGATGCCCCAATTGGCTTCCTCGTTGGCCGCCGCCGCGGTCTTGACGAGATGTTCGACATAGTTCTGGAAGATCGGGACGGTGAACGTCACCAGCGTCGGCTCGCCCTTGGGCTCCTTGAACGTCAGGATGACGAACCGCTGGCCGTCTTCGTCGAGCACGAGGCCCGCTTCCATCGCGCCGGGGCCGCTGGGGGTGATGATGGTCGCTGCCATGTGTCTCGCCTTTACGAAATGTCCGTGGTTATCGCCGAGCGCCTTAGCGACGCTTGCCGCCAAGCAGAAGGATCACACGCGGTAGCGCGCTTCGAGCAGGTCCAGTTCGCGCATCATCTTCTGCGCGGTGGCGCTGCCGATCCGCCGGTCGCGGACCCGCTCGACGACCGAGGCGCGTTCGGCCTTGATCCCCGCCAGCCTGAACGTCCGCTCGAGCTGGTCCTGGAGCCGCGCCTCGGCGGAGGCCTTGGCCGAACCGGTGCGGCTCTCGATCCGCTCGCGGTACAGGTCCATCACCCGGGTCCCCGCCGCGGAATAGAAGTCGGCGTTGCCGTCACGCTCGGCCAGGTCGTGCTGCGCAACCTCGATCGCGCCGATCGCCGCCTCGGCCGCCGCAACCCGGGCGGCATCCTCCTCGGCCTGCAATGATGGCTCGGGCGGCATGGTCAGGCCGTTGAGCAAAATTGGCAAGGCGATGCTGGCGACGGCGAGCGACACGATGATGACCCCGGCGGCGAGAAAGATCGCGAGATCGCGCGCCGGAAACGCGGTGCCGTCGGTCATCGTCAGCGGGATCGTCAGGACACCGGCCAGCGTGATCGCGCCGCGCACGCCGGCCAGCGACATCGCCGCCACCAGCCGCCAGTCGGGGCTGTATTCGGGCTTCTCCGAGCCGCGATGACGCCGCCGCAGCAGCGTCAGTCGCAGCGAAACCCACACCCAGCCGAACCGCAGCGTCGCCAGTCCCGCGACGATCGCCAGCACGTACAGGCCGAGCCACCACGTGCCGTGATGCCCGGTCAGCAGCACCGTCGCCTTGGCGCCGGCGAGGATCGCGGGAAGCTGTTCGCCCAGCAGCACGAAGATGATGCCGTTGAGCGCGAACTGGATCGTGTCCCACACCGAGTTCCGGCGCATCCGGGTGGCGGCCAGCGCTTGCCGCGAGATCTCCGCGAAGGTCATCGTCACGCCCGCCGACACCGCCGCGAGGATCCCCGAGGCGTGCAGGTGCTCGGCCATCAGATAGGACCCGAACGGGATCAGCAGGCTGACCAGGATCTGCGACCCGGGTTCTTCGCCGAACCGTCGCGATACCCACGCCTTCGCGCGCGTCGCGGCGAGCGTGACGAGGACGCCGACCGCCAGGCCGATCCCCGCGACCCAGACGAAATTCGTCGCCGCCGCGGACGCGGAGAACGTACCCGTCAGCGCCGCGGCGATCGCGAAGCGCAGGCACACCAGCCCCGACGCGTCGTTCAGCAGCGATTCGCCTTCGAGGATATGCATCATCCGCTTGGGGATCGGCACGCGCGCGGCGATTGCCGAGACCGCGATCGGATCGGTCGGGGACACCACGGCCGCCAGCGCGAACGCGACCGCCAGCGGCATCGCCGGGATCATCCAGTGGATGAAGAACCCCATCCCGACCACCGTCAGCAGGACCAGCCCGAGCGCGAGTTCGACGACCGTCGACAGATCCTTGAGCAGCTCGTCCTTCGGGATTCGCCAGCCATCGAGAAACAGCAGCGGCGGCAGGAACAGCAACAGGAACAGCTCGGGATCGAGCTCTACGCGATACGAGGTCGACAGCCCGATGACCGCGCCGAGCAGGATCTGCACCAGCGGGGTCGGCACCGACACCGGCACCATGCGCGACACCGCGCCGCTCATCACCACGGCAAGCAACAGGAACAGGACGATCGATACGGCTTCCAAACGGCACTCCCAGCGTTGGCTCACGCGTCAGTACCGGGCGCGGTCGGGGTAGAACAACCCCGCACGGACCGAAGCTGCCGGCAAACTGGGCAGGAACGCGTAGCCTTCGATGCGGCGTTAGGGCACAACTTCGCAATCCAGCACCCGCTGGCCGCACGCTTTGGGATCGGGACGACGCATGGGCCACAGCGAGGCAGAGACAGGTTCGGGCAGGGCAGGGCCGCTCGCCGGCGTCGTGGTCATCGAATTCGATGCGATCGGGCCGGTACCCTTCGCCGCGATGATGCTCGGCGACATGGGGGCGGAGATCGTCCGCATCGTCCGGCCGGGTCGTACGTACAGCGCCAGCGCGGATGGGCCGGCCTTGGGGCGGGGACGGCGGACCGTGGAACTCGACCTCAAGACGCACGCGGGTCGCGCCGATGCGCTGGCGCTCGTCGCGACCGCCGATGCGCTGCTGGAGGGGACGCGGCCGGGCGTGATGGAACGGCTCGGGCTTGGCCCCGTGGACTGCCATGCTGCCAATCCGGCGCTGGTCTACGGCCGGATGACCGGCTGGGGGCAGACCGGACCGCTGGCGCAGGAGGCAGGGCACGACATCAATTATCTCGCGCTGACCGGCGCGCTGCACGCGATCGGTCCGGCGGAGCGTCCGATACCGCCGCTCAATCTGGTCGGCGATTATGGCGGCGGGGCGATGATGCTCGCGCTCGGCGTCGTCGCGGGCGTGCTGTCCGCACGCGGCGGGGGGCCGGGCCGGGTGGTCGATGCGGCGATGACCGACGGCGCCGCGTTGCTGTCGAGCCTGTTCTACACGCTCGGCGCAGTGGGGCAGTGGGATGACCGGCGCGCGGCCAACCTGCTCGACGGCGGCGCGCCCTTCTACCGTTGTTACGCATGCGCGGACGGCAAGCATGTCGCGGTCGGCGCGATCGAGCCACAATTCTTCGCCGCCTTGCTCGCCGGGCTGGACGTCGCGGACTGGCGCACGGTGCAGCACGATCGCGCCCGCTGGCCCGACATGACGGCGGCGTTCGAAGCCGCGTTCGCCACGCGTCCGCGCGATGCCTGGGCGGACCATTTCGCGGGCACCGATGCCTGCGTCACCCCCGTCCTCGATCTCGCCGAGGCACCACACCACCCGCACAACGTCGCGCGTGGGACCTTTATCGATGGCTACCCGGCGCCAGCGCCGCGCTTCGCCGCTGTGGTCTCGAACGAGCGCTAGATCATCGCGGCCTGGTCACGGTGTGCCGACCAGCGCCTGTCGGATCGGCTCGGCCCAGCGGTCGTGATCGATATCGTAGACGATGAAATCGCTGTCGAACTGCCAATAGGCCCAGGGGAAACCGTGCGCTTCGGCGGCCTTGCGGACGATTGTGGCATAGCGCGCGCGATCGGCGATCGGCGTGCCGCTCTTGTCGTAGGCGCCGAACTCGCCGAGCAACACCGGTCGCGCGTGTGCCTTGCTCCACGCCGCGACGGTGTCGATGTCGGCGCGGATTCGGGTCTCGTCGGCGGGCGTCAGCGGAATGCCATGCAGATCGCGATTATCGGACCACGCGGCACCCTGGTGGGTGAACCGGAACGGCTCGTAATAATGGAACGTGACCAGGATATTGCGATCGTTCGCCGGCAGCGTCAGCGTGTCGAGCTTGCCCAGATTGTTCCAGTTGGTCGGCCCGATGACGAGCGTACGATCCGGGTTGCTGGCGCGCACGACCGGGATGATCTGCGCGAGCAGCGCGTTCCAGCGATCGGCATCGAGCTTGCCGTGCGGTTCGTTCAACAGCTCGAACAGCACGGTCCGCGGCGCGGTCCGATAGCGGTCGCCGATCTGCTGCCAGAACGCCTTGAGCTTCGGCGCGCAGGCATCGGGGGCGTCCGAGCACAGGTTGAAGTCGTGCTCGTCGATGATGACCGAAAGCCCGGCATCGGTGGCCTGCTTCACCACGCGGTCGAGCGTCGTGAGCCAGCGCGGATCGAGTCTGTTGGCGGCGTCCATATGACTGAAGGCTTGCAGGACCAGCCGGATGAAATCGAAGCCGCCTTTGCGGATGACCGTGAAATGACGCGGCTGAAAGCGTGCGCGCGACGGGTCCTTCCACAGGGGATCATAGCCGAGCACGTTGACTCCGCGGTGCAGCCGGGCTGCGGTTGCGAACGCGTCCCCAGGAGGGGGCGCGCGCGACGCGCCCGATGCGTCTGCCGTGCCCGCCATGCTCGCCAACAGCGCCGCCGCCATCGCAGCCAACGGTTTCCACCTGATCATTGCGCTCTCCCGATCCGCCTGCGACTCAGCGCGCCGACGTCGGTGCGGGGCGGTCTGGCGATCGGTATCACACAGGAGCCCGCCGAGGCTGTCAACGCACTGTCGTCGCGCGTTTGCAGCCGCTATCGTCCCGGACGATGTCGTTCGTCCACCCCCCCGCAACCGATCGCTTCGTCACGGGTCACGCCGCTACCGCTCGCCGAGTCGCGGAGCGGCCTGCCGTCGATGCCGCCGCGTTCGCCAGCGAGGTGGTGACGGCGTTCCAACCCGTCGTCCTGCGCGGACAGGTGCGCCATTGGCAGGCGGTCGCGGCCGGGCGTGGCGGCGACCGCGCGATGGCGGAGTATCTCGCCGCGTTCGGCGCCCCCGGCGGCAAGCCGCTCGACGTGATGATCGCGCCGCCCGAGGTCGAGGGTCGCTTCTTCTACGCCGACGAGACGCTGACGCGCTTCAACTTCCACCGCCAGCAGGTCCCGATCGGTGCGCTGGTGGCGGAGCTTTTGCGCTACGCCGAGAACGACGCGGCGCGACCGCACACGCTGTACGCCAACGCGGCGACCGCGCCCGAGCATCTGCCCGGCTGGGAAGGCGCCAATCCGCTCGATCTCGGCATCGATGCGCCCGCGCGGCTGTGGATCGGCAACGCGACGCGGATCGCGACGCATTACGACACGTCGATCAATATCGCATGCGTGGTGGCGGGGCGGCGCCGCTTCACGCTGTTCCCGCCCGACCAATTGCCCAACCTCTATGTCGGGCCGCTCGATCATACCATGGCCGGCCCGCCGTCGAGCATGGTCGACCCCGACGCTCCCGATCTGACGCGCTACCCGCGGTTCGCCGATGCGCTCACGCACGCGCAGGTCGCCGAACTCGAACCCGGCGACGCGATCTTCATTCCGCCGATCTGGTGGCATCACGTCCGTGCGTTCGGCCGGCTCAACGTGCTGGTCAATTACTGGTGGGAGCATCGCTCGGGCGCTGCGTTCCTTGCGCTGGTCCATGCGATCGGTGCCATCCGCGATCTGCCGGTCGCGGAAAAACAGGCGTGGCACAGCTGGTACGAGCATCTCGTCTTCGCACCGGAGGCCGCGCAGGCTGCCGACCATCTACCGCCGTCCGCGCGCGGCATTCTCGGACCGGACAGCACGGACCGCACCGGCAGGATCCGTCAGTTCCTGATCAATATGCTGCAACGGCCGTAGTGCCCGCAAGTCAGGACCGGTTGAGGCTCTGTCGCAAGGCTGCGCGCATCTGTTCCAGCCCGTCGCGATCCGCCTCACCGAGCACGCCCCTGACGTGGTGCGGCAAATGCGCGGCGGGATCACCCTCGGTACGGAACACGAGATGGTCGAACATGGTCCGCCACACCCGCCGCTGGTCCTCCGGCAGCGTGCGCAGCGAGAACAGCGCGAGCAGCAGCGCGTCATAGGGGTTCGCCATGCCCTGGGGTGCAGGATCCCACCAGTAATTGCACAGCATGTTGACCGGCGCGAGCGATGCGACCGCGTGCCACCAGTGGAATGGGATATACAGCGCGTCGCCCGGTTCGAGTGTCGCTTCCCAGGCGTTGTCCATCGCTTGGGCGAACCGCGGATAGCGCTCCAGGTCGGGCGAGTCCGGGTCGACCATGCTGACCGGCGTACCGGCGGGCGTCAGTTCGTACGGACCCATGTACAGGTTCGCGACCTGATCGGGCGGGAAGAGCGTGAAGCGGCGGCGACCGGCGATGACGACCGCGATGTTCTCCATCAGATCGTAATGCGTCGCCACCCGGATCGCGTTGCCGAGCCAGAGCCGCGGCACGACCTGCGTATCGACCAGGTCGATGCCCTGCGCCTCGGCAAAGCCCGGCAGCAGGTCGGGGGCGGGGATCGACTGCACCGCCATCGCGTACGGTTGCGGCACCGTGCGATCGCGCAACAGCCGGTCGAGGAACGGATCGAGCGGTGAGCGTCCGCGCGTGAAGTTGAGTGCGGTCATGTCAGGCTGGTAGAAGAAACGCCCTTCGATTTCGGGCGGCCCGACGATCGCGCCGACCGGCTCGGCATGGCTGAAGGTCTTGAGATAATCGACCAGCGCCTCGTCGGAGGTCCGCGCGGCGCGGACCGCGGGCCAGTCGGCGGCCAGACCGCGCAGGACAACAGGCTGCGCGGCGGGGCGGACCTCGGCGTCGAAGCGCACGCGGTCGATCCCGTGAAGCTCGGCGATCGGGGAAGGGGTGGCGAGACCCGTCACGCGTGGGCAAGCTCCGTGGTGCGCCAAGGTGCCGCTCGCTCATAAGTCTGCATCACAGCGGCGAGCCCCCGCCGCCGACATCGAAGGGCGACTCCGCGGTAAACGCAAAGAACGGAACGTCGTCGGACGAGGTCGGGGCAGGGGCGGAAGCAGGCGCCGAGGAGGACGGTGCAGCCTGCGCGGCGAGCGGGGACAGCGCGGTTCGCCGCAGGAACTCGCCGTGGGTCGGCAGGCGCTGCGCGGTGTCGAGATATCCGCGCCGCATCTGCTCGAGCGCGCTCGCGACCTTCTGCTCGTCGAGCGCATCGGCGGCAGGTTCCCAGCCTTCGGGCGTGATCCCCTGGCCGAGACAGACCGCGACCCAGCTCGGGTTGCTGAACAGGTCATAGCCTTCGCGGAACAGCCGCCCCTTGCCGGCGAACAGGTCGATCTTGCGTTGCAGACTCTCGGGCACGTCCATCGTCCGCACCTGGTTCCAGAACGGCGAATCGTCGCGGCGCGTCGCCTTGTAGTGCAGGACGATGAAATCGCGGATGTCTTCGTACAGATCGTGCATCTGCCGGTTGAACTCGTCGCGTTCGACCGGATCGAAGCGCTTGTCGGGAAACAGCGCGATCAACCGCTGGATCCCGGCCTGGACCAGATGGATGCTGGTCGATTCGAGCGGTTCGATGAACCCGCTGGACAGGCCGAGCGCCACCACGTTGCGGTTCCAGCAGTCGCGGCGGCGGCCGGCGGTGAACTGCAACCGTCGCGGCTCGGCGAGCTGTTCGCCTTCGAGGCTCGCGAGCAGCTGCGCTTCGGCCTCGTCGTCGCCGAGATATTTGCTGCAATAGACCAGGCCATTGCCCATCCGGTGCTGCAACGGGATGCGCCATCGCCAGCCCGCCTTGTGCGCGGTCGAGCGCGTGAACGCATCGGGCTCGCCGGGGTTGGGCAACGCGCAGGGGACTGCAACCGCACGGTCGCACGGCAGCCACTGCGCATAGCTCTCATAGCCGGTGTGCAACGTTTCCTCGATCAACAGGCCCCGGAAGCCCGAACAGTCGATGAACAGGTCGCCCTTGATCCGGCGCCCGTCTTCGAGCGTGACCGCAGCGACATAGCCGTCCGCGGGGCGCTGGTTCACTTCGGCGATCTTGCCTTCGATCCGGACGATGCCCGCGCGCTCGGCATAGTCGCGCAGATATCGCGCGTAGAGCGATGCATCGAAATGGAACGCGTAGAACAGCTCGCGCACGGGTGATCGCGCGTCGCCGGTCGCGCGCCCGAATTTGCCGTTCGCGGCGGCCATCGCGCTCATCGACCAGACCGAAATGTCGTCGATCGGTCGCCTTGCCTTCTCGCGCAGCCAGAGCTGGTGGAAATGGACGCCTTGCAGGTCGTGGCCGTAATTGCCGAACGGGTGGAAATAGCGTTCGCCGAGCGCGCCCCAGTCGACGAACTCGATCCCGAGCTTGAACGTGCCCGACGTCGCCGCCAGGAACGCGTTCTCGTCGAGCCCGAGCATCTGGTTGAAATTGATCAGCGGCGGGATCGTCGCCTCGCCGACCCCGACCGTGCCGATCTCCTCGGATTCGACCAGCGTGATCTCGGTATAGCCGTTGTTGAGAAACCGCGCGAAGGCCGCCGCGGCCATCCAGCCGGCGGTGCCGCCGCCGACGATGACGACGCGTCGGATCGAATGCTCGTTCATGACAGGAGATGTCTCGTCTGGGCCGCACGATACGCGGCGTGGGTGGGAATATGCGGCAAGGCGGCGGCAATCTCGGTGGTCAGTCGTGCCATCGCGGTCTGCGCAGCGGCGGCTGGTACCGCCGCGACGAGCGGATCGATCCGTCGTGGCAGGACGCCCTGACCGATCAGGACGGCAGCCCAGCTATCGCGCGCGAACGTTTCCTCCTCGTAAAAAGGAAGCCGGCCACGCTCGGTGAACTGCGCGAGCGTGTGCGAAAGGCTGGCGGGTGGCACGGCAGCGGCGACCGCCTGCCACAGCGGATCGTCACGCTGCGCAACATGATAGTGCAACGCCAGGAAGTCGCGGACGCGTTCGGCCTCGGCCAGCGTCTGGCGGTTGAACTCCGCCGCTTCGCCAGGAGTCGAGACCCGGCCCGGGAGCATCGCGATCAACCGGTCGATCGCGCTGAGCGCGAGGTGGAGGTTGCACCATTCGAGCGGTTCGACTTCGGTCGCGGCGTCACCGATCGCGATGCAATTGCCCAGCCACGGGTGCGGCCTCGTTCCCGGACGAACCCGGATCGGCTCGCCGGGCGCCGTGCCTGCGGCATTGCGCAACACGCGCGCGGCCTTGGCGTCGCTGATCTCCCCCGACGCATAGGCAAAGCCGCTTTGCGCGCCGCTGCTCCAGCGCCAGCCCGCGGGATGCGCGACCGCCGTGGTGAGCACCAGCGGTTCCGCGCTACCCTCGGCGAGCAGGACGCGGTCGCACGGCAGCCAGGCGCTCCAGTCGTCCCTGACGTCGTCGAGTGCGCCGCGCAATGTGGCGTCGGGGCCGGTCGCGTCGACGAACAGGTCGGCGACGATGCGTGATCCGCCCGCAAGCGCCACTGCGGCGATCCCGTCGCCGGTATCGCGAACGACGTCGGCTATCTCGCCGACGATCTCGCGCACGCCGACATGCAGCGCGAAGGCCCGCATCATCGTCCGGTACCGCGGAAGGTCGAGCGTCAGCCCATATTCGTGATCCGCAAACGGCGTCTCGGGCATCGGCGGCGCGAACCGCCCGGCGCGCGCGAGCGCTGCGGCGGGCGAATGGCTGTCGAATGGTGCCGCGCGCGCGCCCTCGAGCACCGACCGGACCCAGTGGAGATGGAACGCGGTCGGACCCAGCGATCGGCCATAACGGCCATAGGCATGGACATAGTCGGGCAACCCCGTCGCCCAGCCGCTGAACAGCGTCCCCAGGCGATAACCGCTCGCGGTCCGGGCGATGCCGTCGGCGGCACCGATGCCGAGATCGTCGTGGAATCCGAGCAGAGACGGCAGCGTGCACGCGATCCGGTCCACCAGCGCCTCGCGTGACGGCGTGCAGCGCAGGATAGTCACGTCGAGGAACGGCGCGCGGCGTTTTAGCGCGGCGGCCGCGCACCACGCAGTGATACCGCCGCCCGCGACCAGGACGCTCCGGAGCCGCTCCCCGGGCATCAGGCCGCCTGCGCCATCGCGCAATAGCGTTCGATGAAGCTGCGGTGGTCCGGGCGGCGCGCGACATCGCTGGCGATCTCGCTCCGCAGTGCGTCGAGGCTACGCGCCAGCGCGTCCGACGCGACCGGATCGGCGCGCGGGTCCCAGCCGTCCGGAACGATCCCCTGGCCGAGATACACCGCCACCCAGCTCGGATCGAGAAAGACGCCCTCGCGGTACTTCACGATCCGCGCGCGCGTGCGCCACAAGTCGAGCTTTTCCGACAGCGTGTCGGGGATCGGCATCGTCCGGACATAGTCCCAGAACGGCGAATCGCTGCGCGTCGTGGCGTGGTAGTGGAGGATCAGGAAATCGCGGATCCGATCATATTCGAGGTCGATCACGCGGTTGAACTCGTCGCGGTCGGTCGCGGCGATGCGGGGTTCGGGGAACAGTTCGATCAACGTCGTGATCGCCTGCTGAACCAGATAGATGCTGGTTGATTCGAGCGGTTCGAGAAACCCGCTCGCAAGCCCGATCGCGACGCAATTGCCGACCCAACTGCGGCGACGGCGTCCGGCCTTGAACCGCAGCACGCGTGGCGCGGCCAGCGCCTCCCCCTCGACCGCGTCTTCGAGTGCGCGGCGCGCATCGTCGTCGGCGACGAAGCCGCTGGCATAGACATAGCCGTTGCCCGTGCGGTGCTGCAGCGGGATCCGCCAGCGCCAGCCCGCGGGCATCGCGATCGCACTCGTATACGGCGTGACCGCGGTGCGCGTGCGGCACGGCATTGCCACCGCACGGTCGGTCGGCAGCCAGTGCGACCAGTCGACGAACGGCTCCGCCATCGCCTCGCCGAGCAACAGCGCGCGGAACCCCGAGCAGTCGACGAACAGGTCGCCTTCGATCCGCTCACCGGTGTCCAGCACGATCGCGGCGATGTCGCCATTGTCTCCGTCACGCTCCACCCGGACGACGACCCCCTCAGTCCGGCGGGCGCCCATGCCCTCGGCAATTTCGCGGAGATAGGGTGCGAAGAGCAGCGCATCGAACTGATAGGCATAGCCGAACGTACCCGCGAGTCGGTTCGGATCGGTCTCGGGACGATCGAACTTGCCGGCGCGTGCCAGCGCACACGCATAGGACACAGTATCAAGCGAAGGCAGAGGCGCGCCTTCGCGCAGCAAGCGCGCCCAGTAATGCTGGAAATCCACCCCGCCGGTGCCGCGACCGAAGGTACCGAACGGATGGATGTAGCTGTCGCCGAGGCGGTTCCAGTCGCGAAACTCGATACCTAGTTTGAAGGTTGCCCGGGTGCGCGCCATGAAGTCGGCCTCGTCGATGCCGAGCCGCTCGTTGAACGCGCGGATATGCGGCAACGTGGCCTCGCCGACGCCGACCACGCCGATCGCCTCGGACTCGATCAGGTGCACCGAACACTGGCCCGGCAGCAGGCGCGATAGCGCTGCCGCGGTCATCCACCCGGCCGTGCCGCCACCAACCACAACCACGCGTGTTTTTGGTTTTGCCATGACCGGCACTCGATACCCTCCCGACGCGCCTTATGGTGGCGCTCTCACAAGATGCTCCCTCATTCGACCCGTTGCGTCAACCGCGGATGGATTGTTGTGACGGCGTTGCCGGATTGTCACATTCTAAGTATTTACCGTTTGATTTCCGCACTATGTTACCGCAAACACGCACTGCACGCCGAGGCCCGGGACACTCGGCGGCAACAGGGAATCAGGCGCGATTACAGCGCTGCGTTTAGGAGGGGTCATAATGCGCCGCATTGCGCCGTCGAACACTGCCGTTCGTCATATTGTTCGTTTTTTACATAGCGCGTCGGCGACGACGTTGTGCGTAGCCTTGGCCGGAGTCGCGCAGGCGCAGGCCGGTCCGGACCCCCAACAGGCTGCTGCACCCGCCGCCAATCAGACGTCGCCGACCGGCGCGAAAACCGGGCAGGGCACCGCCGGGTCGGCCAGCCCCGCGACTGCAACGGCCGATCCGTCCGCGACCGATACGCAGAGCACCGCCGCCGCCGATACCAGTGATGCGCCAGGCGAGATCGTCGTCACCGGGATCCGCCAGAGCCTTGCCAACGCGCAGAACATCAAGCGCAATTCCGATACCGTGGTCGACGCGATCACCGCGACCGATATCGGCGCCTTGCCCGATCGGTCGGTAACCGAAGCCTTGCAGCGCGTACCCGGCGTGTCGATCAGCCGCTTCGCCGGCGCCAACGACCCCGACCATTTCTCGGTCGAAGGGTCTGGAGTCGTGATCCGCGGTCTCAACTTCGTTCGGTCGGAGTTCAACGGCCGCGACGCCTTCGCCGCGGGGATCGGCGGGCAGGCGCTCAACTTCAGCGATGTCCCGGCCGAACTGCTGGGGTCGGTGGAAGTCTACAAGAACGTCACCGCCGCGTCGATCGAGGGCGGGCTCGCCGGAACGGTCAATCTGAACACGCGCAAGCCGTTCGACAATAACGGCTTTCATATCGGCGCCGATGCCGAAGCGAATTACGGCGACTTCGCCAAGAAGTGGACGCCGACCGGGTCGCTGCTCGTCAGCAACACCTGGGATACGCCGATCGGTAAATTCGGACTCCTCGGCGACGTGTCCTATTCGCGAATCCGCAGCCGTGCGGATGGCGTCCAGATCACCAATTTCCAGGCCCGCGACAACAGCCAGGTACCGTATCAGAACGGCAACGGCGTGCTCGTCTGTCGCAACCCGCTGCCCAGCAGCACCGACACCACCACGCTGCCCGCCGCCGGCGCCGCGTGCAACGCCGCCTCGACCGCCGGGGCGGACGGCTTCGCGGATCTGTCGACGGGGCAATATTCGCCGCTCGGTGGCCAGTATCGGACGCAGACCTTCGATCGCAAGCGCGACGGCGTCGCCTTGGCCGCGCAGTTCGAGTCGACCGATCGCTCCTTCCTGCTGACCGGTCAATATCTTCGCTCGCACACGACGAACTCGACCAGCGAACATACGTTCGAAGCGGCTCCGGATCTGTCCGAATACAGCACCTTCCCCAACGGCTGTCAGCAGAACAGCAACGGTCCGCTCTACAACAACAACGGTACGACGCGGGCGGAATGCCCGGTCGGCGGGTTCACGAACTATACCTACGATGCGAACGGGCTGTTTAAGAGCGGCTATATCACGACGCCGGGCACCGGTTTTCGCACCAACCGCAGCGGCGCGCCATCGACCACGTCGATCCCGACCGGCGGCGCGCCGATCTCCCTGTCGCGCGGCCAGACCTATGAGCGGAACCTCATCAACGATTACGGCCTGAATGCGGAAATTCACCCGACCGAACGGCTGACGATCGCGCTGGACGCGGACTACACCCGCTCCGAGCACGACACGTTCAGCCTGAACATCTTCGGCGAGACGTTCGCGGATCAGGAACTGGATCTGTCGGGGAGCGTGCCGAACGTCATCTCGCACAAGCCGAGCACGTTGTCGGCGGCATGGGCGACGCCGGCGAACGCCGTCCTCGCCGGCCAGACCGACAGTCAGTATTTCGCCGATCCGAGCACGACGTTCTGGCGCGCCGCGATGGATCATGCCGAGCACAGCGTCGGCAAGGAGTTCCAGTTCAAGGGCGATGCGACGTACGACTTCGCCGATGGCGGCTTCTTCACCAAGGCGCGGTTCGGTGCGCGCTATGCCGACCGCGATCAGACGGTCAAGTATTCGACGTATAACTGGGGCATGGTCAGCGAAGTCTGGGCGGGGTATCCGGTGACGGTGAACCAGTTCGGCGGCGACCGGGCGGACTATTACACGTTCCCGAACTTCTTCCGCGGCGCGACGAATTCCCCGCCGGGCGCGTATTACTACAATGGCGACATGATCAAGGACTATAACGGCGCCGTTGATTTCATCAAACAAGTCGAGTCCACCGCGCAGACGCAGAACGGCAACACCCAACAGCAGTGGCGGCCGCTCGCCGAGCGCCCAGGTGTCGTGGCCGGGACGAATTATCTGCCGAGCGAGATCCAGCGTGTCCATCAGCGCGACTTCTCCGCCTATGCGATGGTGTCGTTCAAGACCGAGTCCGATGGCAACGGGCTGAACTTCAGCGGCAACGTCGGTGCGCGCTATGTGCGGACCGGGCTGGACTCGTTCGGCACGAGCACGATTCCGAACCAGGCGACGTTGAACATCACCAACCCCTATGACACACGCTGCGCCGTTTCCGCGGTGCCGGCGGGTGCACCTCCCGGTACGAACCCAACGCGTCCTGGGGGTGTCTGCAATCTAGGGGCAACCGGCTATGCCCAGCTGCAGCAATTTGCCGGTGTGGATACGGCCAATCTCTTCAACCAGGCCAAGAACAACTACAATTACATCCTACCGAGCGTGAACCTGAAGCTTGGCATCACGCCTAAGCTGCTGGCTCGCCTGTCGGGATCGAAAGTACTGACCCGCCCGGATTCCGCGCTGATCCGCAACTACCAGCAGATCTCGATCGACGGGAACGGCAACTTCCTGAGCACGGTGGGCAACCCGTATTTGAAGCCCGCGACGGCGTATCAGTTCGATCTCACCGCGGAATGGTATTTTTCGAAGGTCGGCTCGCTGACGATCGACGCCTTCTACAAGGACGTGAAGAACTTCTTCTATCAGTCGGTCGTCAACCTGCCGCTGCAGAACAACGGGATCACCTTCCCGCTGCTCACCCGCGGTCCCGCCAACTACAACGGGCACGGCAAGATCAAGGGTGTCGAGGTCGCGTATCAGCAGACCTTCGATTTCCTGCCGGGTGTTCTGAGCGGTCTTGGCTTCACCGGGAACTATTCGTTCATCCAGAGCTCCGGGCTACCCAACTCGTTCCTCAACGGGGGCACGCCAGTCGGCAACGTCGCGCCGCAGACCAAGACCGGCAGCCTGCCGCTCGAGGGTCTGTCCAAGCACAACGTCAACGCGACGATGTTCTACGAGAAGGGGCCGGTCTCGGTTCGTGCCGCGTATAACTGGCGGTCGAAATACCTGCTGACGGCGGCCGACGTGATCTTCCCGTATACGTCGATCTTCCAGGCCGCGGCCGGGCAGCTCGACGCCTCCGCCTTCCTCAACGTCAACAAGTACATCAAGGTCGGCGTGCAGGGCGTGAACCTGACCAACTCGGTGACCAAGACGCTGCAGGCGTATAGCGGCGACCCGAGCGCGCTCGCACCGCGGTCCTACTTCGTCAACGACCGTCGCTTCTCGTTCATCCTGCGCGGCAATTTCTAAAGTCCCCCGGGGGGAGGGCGATCCAACGCTCGCTTTCCCCCAACGCGCGCTTTCCCGCCAACGGCGTGTCGGCGGGATGAGTCGCCTGCACGAACTACGACGTGTGGGATAGCGGCTGCACCCGGCAATGGCGCCGATCCGGTTATGGCGGGCCTTGTTCCCAAATGGGCACGACACCGCGGCCCAGGCGGGGCAACGTTCCGATCGGGTTTGGATCGTCTGTTCGCATGGCACGCGACGACAGCGCGAGCTTGTCGACCATTTTCGCAGCTAAGGCGATCAGCGATCAGCGATCAGCGAGCGTCGGCGAGGTGGCGTGCCGGCCGGTCGGAGGTCGTGTCTGCGGGACGGACTGAAACGATCTTCGGGACGCACCCGCTCATCAGCTGCTCGGCGACGAGCGGCCAGCCCGTGATCCCCCAGTCGACCGGGGACTCTTCCCGAACGATCTGATCATGCCCGAGATCATCGTCGAGGACGAGGTCCAGCAGCGGCAATTGGGTGCGTTCGCGTGCACAAAAGAAGACCCGGACCTTTGGCCGTGACGTTCGGCGGTCATTGGGCATGGTGACGGCCAGCCGGTTGGAGCTGAGATACACGAGCAGACCGGGCGGGTAGACGCCGATCGTCTTCATGAAACCCAGAAGCAGTTCGCGATCGAAATTTCCGTCCCAGTCGTACATGCGGCCGATCGCCTCCTCGGCTTTCCAGGCGGCCTTGTAGCTGCGGTTGGAGGTCAAGGCGTCGTAGACATCGCAGATTGCAGCGATGCGGGCGGCCCGGCTGATCTGACCGTCCTTGAGGCCAAATGGATACCCCGAACCGTCGAGCCGTTCGTGGTGGTGACGGCACACGTCCAGGACGACGTCCGACGCACCGGCATGCCGGCTGAGCAGCCGATAGCCTTGCTCCGGATGAGTGCGGACGAGCGCGAACTCCGCGTCGGTCAGCGGACCCGGCTTCTGCAGGATCTTGTTGGGGACGACAATCTTGCCGATGTCGTGCACCATGCCGGCAACACCATAGTCGAAGACCTCGCTCTCCGGCATGTCGAGATGACGCGCAAAGCTCGTCATCAACGCGCTCACCGCGAGCGAATGCACATACGTGTATTCGTCCAGCTTCTTCAGTCTCGTGACGGCGATGAGCGCGTAGGGATTGCGCGCCACGGACGCCATCACCTCCGCCACCAGCGGCGCGAACGCAGTCAGCCGGACCTTCTCGCCGGCATGCGCTTCGGCGAACAGGCGCTTGATCTCACGCGCGGAATGTTTGACGAGCGCTACGGCGCGTTCCCGTTCCTCCGCGAAACCGTGCCGTCGTTGAACGGCGAGGAGCGGTGGAGACAGCAGTTCGTGCCCGGCGGCCGAGGCGTCGCCATCCTCGGCCGCAGCCGCGCTATCGAGCGCCAGGCCCCGTCCTTCGTCGATAACGACGCCGGTGACGGAGCTTTCGCGAATGCGTGCGAGATCTTTCGCGTCGGTCAGGTGAAAACGCGGAAGCCAGAAGGGATGGTCGAGCCAGGATCCTTCGAACCGGTGTACGAACATGCCAAGCGTTACCTGGTCGCGCCGAATGCGTCGCAACACGTCCTGTCTCCTTTCAAGCACTTCTGGGATACAGGCATGAAGGAAGCGTTATGCCGTTACCGTCGGCCTTGCGCGATTTACGTACAATCGCGTCGCTGGTCTGATTGAACGGGCGTATATTCCAGTATTGCGCCGAACCTGGTTCCGCGCGTTCGTGCAGACGGGCCCTCCGCCGCGCGTGCGAGTGCAGTGCTCGTTAGAAGGCACGATCGCGATCGTCGGCGAGGAATCCGTCGAGCCCCGTAACCGGCTGCCGCTCAGCGAGCAGTATCGCGCGGGTCAGAAGCGTTTCGCGTTTCCTCTTCCATCCCCGTGCAGGCGATCCGTCATTCGGTGTCCTCGAACGTGACCCCTGCCGTGAAGGCGAGTTGCAGCACCTGCGCCACGGTCCGGAGCTTGAGCTTCGTCATCATCTTGGCGCGGTGGATCTCGACGGTGCGGGGGCTGAGCGCGAGCCGGCTGGCGATGATCTTGTTCGGCCAACCGCCGATCAGGCCATTGAAGACCGAGCGTTCGCGGGGCGACAAGCTGTCGATCCGCGCGCGCGCAAGGCGGGTCGCGGCCCCAACGTCGTCCCGCTGCTGCGTGCGCTCGACCGCTGCGGCGAGCGCCCGCAGCAGTTGCCTGGCGTCGACCGGCGACTCGAGAACGTCGGTCGCGCCGGCTTTCATCAATTCGACGGCAAGATTGGTTTCGCAGGTATCGACGATAACGATCGGGACGACCGCGGACTGGCGTTCGACGATGTCCTTCAGGATCGCGAACTCGTCGACAGCAGGCCGGCTGACGTTGATCAACAGGATCGCTGCCAGCGCCGGGTCGTGATGCATCGCAAAGGTCTTGAGATCCGCGGCGATCGCCGAAAGGCCCTGGAGCGGCAACGCGACGGCATTGCCCGCGACATAGATCGGCAGCGCAGCGTCGGCGCCGAACGGGCTCAAGATCGGGGGTCCCAAGGGATCTCCCCCCTTGCTGCACGGTGCGGGCAAGACACAATCGATTGTGGCCGCGGCTACGGGAATGGCCGAACAGTCCGTGGTACCGTCGTCCGAACGATCGGTCAGGCGGACGGTAGCAGCAGTATTACGCATCGCCGGTTCCCCTTTGTGCCCGCATGTAACGGAAATCCGGCGTTTATGTCATCAGATCACTATAAGATATCTAATTTATGTTATTAACATAGGTTGTAAATAAATTCCTTACGCGCCGGTGCCGAAGCTTTTCACCAGCGATCCAGCGACTAGAGCCCAGCCGTCGACCAAGACAAAAAAGATGATCTTCATTGGTAGCGATATCGTTGGCGGTGGTAGCATCATCATGCCCATCGCCATCAATACTGCCGCAACGGCGAGGTCGATGACCAGAAACGGGATCAGCAGCAGAAAACCGATCTCGAACGCGCGGCGCAATTCCGAGATCATGAACGCCGGCATCAGCGTCGACAGGCCGGTGTCGGCCCGCGCGACCGGCGGCTTGTGCGCGAGTTCGGTGAACAACGCGAGATCCTGATCGCGGACCTGGGACAGCATGAAACGGCGGAACGGCTCGATGGTCCGGTCGAAGGCTTGGGTCTCCTGGATCTTGCCTGCGGTGTACGGCTGAACGCCGTCGTGCCACGCCTGTTCGAAGGTCGGCGCCATCACGAAGAACGACAGGAACAGCGACAGGCTGATGATGACCGGGTTGGGCGGCACGCCCTGCGCGCCGAGACCGGTGCGGAGCAGCGACAGCGCGACGACGATGCGCGTGAACGACGTGACGGTCATCAGGATGCCCGGTGCGAGACTCAGCACTGTGAGCATCAGGATGAGCTGGATCGCGCGCGCCGACAGACTGCCCTGGCCGAACGTCACCGATGCGCTCTGCGCCATCGCCGCGGTCGGTGCGAACAGCATCGCCGCGCCGAGGATGAGCGCCACTGCGCTGCGCTTACGCATTGAACCACGCCTCTTCGAGCGACGAGCACAGCACGGGACTGTGCGAGCCTTCCGCCTGTTCGAGATCGGCGATCGCCTGCGCCTCCTCGTCCGCGCGAACGATGCGCGTTTCGAGGATCGTGGCGCGGTCGGGGTGCAGGACGAACAGATGTTCGCGGTCGTCGCGGCGGACCAGGATGATCGACCGCTTGCCGTCGATCTGGATGCGTTCGACCAACTCGACGCGGCGGCCGAGCTTCACGCCGACCCGGCCGGGCAGCGCGATATCGTAGCGGCGGACCAGCCACAGCGCGGCCGCGAGCATGCCCAGCACGACGCCGAGACCGCCCATCGTCCGCAACAGCGCGGCGATATCCATCAACGATGCTCCCGCGGAATGACTTGGGTTACTTCGAGCGACATCTGGTCTTCGTCGACCAGCACGCGGCCCTTCGCGACCAGCTTGCCGTTGACATAGACCAGGGTCGGGTCGTCGTGACCGCAATCCAGCGCGATCATCGCGCCGCGCCCCATCGCCAGGATCTGGCGGATCGGCAGATTGGTCGATCCCAGGACGATCGACAGGTCGATGGTGATATCCTCGAGTACGGACATGAATGTTCCTTCCTTGAGGCCATCATAGGAAAGAATTGCCGGGTCCCGACCGGGGCCGGAACTTTTTGCCTATTAGAGGAAGGTGGGTGCCATCACGGTGCCCGACGGAGACAATCATGGACCTGACCGACGCGGTACAGGTGTCGGCATCCGGACTGCGCGCGCAGTCGTTGCGGATGCGCGTCATTGCCGAAAACCTCGCGAATGCGGACTCCGTATCGGCATCGCCCGGCGGCGATCCCTATCGGCGCCGGGTCGCGAGCTTCAGTGCCGACGTCGATCGCGCGAACGGCACCAACGGCGTCAAGATCCGCTCGGTCGACGCCGACAAGACCGCCTTCCAACGCGCGTACCAGCCGGGCAGTCCGGCCGCCGACGCCAAGGGCTACGTGTTGATGCCGAACGTCAATCCGCTGATCGAAGCGGCCGACATGAAGGCCGCGCAACGCGCCTACGAAGCCAATCTCAACGCCATCGAAGCGGCCAAGAGCCTGACGATGCGCACCATAGACCTTTTGAAGTAAGGACGAACAACGATGTCCATCGGAGCATTGGATGCGACCTCCGCCTATGGCCGGGCGCTTGGTATCGGCAAGGACTCGGGCGGGCTGCTCGGCAAGACCGGCGGCGTCGGCGCGAGCTCGGGCGCGGGCGGGTTCGGCGACATGGTCGAACACCTCGTCGGTGACGCGGCAGGCTCGATGCGCGCCGCCGAGTCCGCGAGCGCGAAGCAGGTCGCGGGCAAGGGCGACCTGATCGACGTCGTCACCGCGATGGGCGCGGCGGAAACCGCGCTCGACACCGTCGTCGCGGTGCGCGACCGCGTGGTCAGCGCCTATTCCGACATCATGCGGATGCAGATCTGACATGTCGCCGACCGACGTCATCGAAATCACGCGGTCCGCGCTCGTCGTCGTGCTGACGGTCTGCGGACCGTTGCTGCTGACCGCGCTCATCGTCGGCGTCGCGGTCAGCCTCATGCAGGCGCTGACCCAGGTGCAGGAGCAGACGCTGACCTTCGTCCCGAAACTGGTCGCGATGGGCGTCGTGCTGATGCTGACGCTGCCGATGATGGGGCATGCGATGGCGGATTTCACGCACCTCGTCGCCGACCGCATCATCCATGGCTGACACGCTCAACGGCATTCCGATCTGGGCGGTCGCGTTTCTCGTGCTGTTCGCGCGGGTCGGCGCGGTGCTGATGGTCCTGCCGGTCTTTTCGGAGGATGCGATCCCCGCCCGAATCCGGCTGATGATCGCGTTCGGAATGACCGCGGGGCTGTGGGGAATCCTGTCGCCGCACGTCCAGTCGGTGACGCAGAACATCGATGCGCTGCCCGGCGTGATCCTGTGCGAGTTGCTGACCGGCCTCGGCCTCGGCATGCTGGTGCGGATCATGTTCATGGCGATGGCGATCGCCGGGTCGATCGCCAGCCTTCAGGTCGGCCTGACCTCGGCGATCGTCGCCGACAGTTCGCAGGGCGGACAGGCCAGCATCCTGTCGAAATTCGTCGGCGTCGCCGCCGGCGTGATCTGCATGGCGCTGCTCGTCCATCATCTCTGGATCGCCGCGATCGTGCGGTCCTATGACGTCTTCCCGGTCGGCGGCGTGCCGGCGGCGGGCGATTTCGCCGCGCTTGCGGTCAAGACCGTCAGCCGGTCGATGGCGCTCGGCGTCAGCCTGGCCGCGCCGATGATCGTCTACGGGATCGTCTTCAACGTCGCGCTCGGCCTGTCGGCGCGGCTGGCCCCCGCGATCCAGATCTTCTTCGTCGCGCAACCGCTCAACCTGCTGTTCGGCCTAGCGCTGTTCTCGACGCTGCTCGGCGTGATGCTGACCGTGTTCGCGGCGTCGATGGGCAGCTGGATCCAGGCGGGCTGGGGCTGATCGTATGGCGGACAAGGACCAGAAGACGCATGACCCGACCGGCAAGCGGCTCGAGGATGCGCGCAAGAAGGGCGATCTGCCGAGCGCTCCCGAGATGCGGCATGCGGCGATCTTCGCGGCGATGCTGGCGGTCATGGGCGGCCTCGGTGTCCACGCGTTCTCGCGATTGGCGATGATGCTGGTGCGGCTGTGGGGACAGGCGGAGGATTATTCGCTCGCGCCGGACGGTGCGCAGAACATCGCCAGCGGGATCATCTTTCAGATCGGCGTGGTCTTCGCGCCGCTGTTCGGCGCGCTGGTCGCGTTCGCGATTCTCGGCGGCGTGATGCACGGGCGGCCGACGATCTCATGGTCGCGGGTCTCGCCCAAATGGAGCAAGCTCTCACCGGTCTCGGGCGCCAAAAAATTGTTCGGCAAGCAGGCGCTGGTCGAGTTCGCCAAGACGCTGGCGAAACTGTCGGTGATCGTCGGGGTCGCGGTGTGGGCGTTGTGGCCGCGCGCGAACGCGCTCGACAGCCTGGTCGGTGCGGATGCGGCGGATATCGGGACGACCGCCGCGGGGCTGGTCGTGATGCTGGTAAAGACGGTCGCGGTACCGGTCGGCGCGATCGCGCTGGCCGATCTGATCTGGCAGCGCCGCACCTGGTTCTCGAAGCTGAAGATGTCGCTTCAGGAGATCAAGGACGAACACAAGCAGAGCGAGGGCGACCCCAAGATCAAGGCAAAGATCCGCTCGATCGCGATCCAGCGCTCGCGGCGGCGGATGATGGCCGCAGTGCCGGGCGCCAGCGTGATCATCACCAATCCGACGCACTATGCGATCGCGCTGAAATACGACCACGGCCGGATGGGGGCGCCGGTGGTGGTGGCGAAGGGCGTCGATACGATCGCGCTCAAGATCCGCGAGATCGCGACGCAGGCGGGCGTGCCGATCGTCGAGAACCGCGTGCTGGCGCGCGCGCTGTACGCCAGCGTCGAGATCGACCGGCCGATCCCGACCGAACATTACGCGGCGGTCGCCGAGGTGATCGGCTACGTGATGCGGATCGCCAAGCGCCTGCGCTAGGCTGCGCGCGTTATGTCAGGCGTTGAGGTCGAGCTTGGCGAGTTCGACCCGGACGCGCACTTCGAGGTCGCGCGCGACCTTTGCGAATTCCGGCGTCACGGCGGCATCGTCGGGCACGACGAACGCCTCGACCCATGTGGCCAGCTCTTGTACGCGTTCGGGAGGCGCGGCACCGTGCGCGAGATCGTCGCGCAACCGCTCCAGCAACGTCAGGCCGCGATCGGCCTCCACCGCGATTTTCCGTCGACGTTCCGAGACCGGATCGACCGCGGCGAGCGCGACCATCATCTGGACCGAGGTCGCCGAGGTCGGGACCACTGGCGGGGGCGTCGATGGTGGTGCCTCGGCAGTTGCAGCCGCGGTGGCCGAGGCGACAGCGGCGGGCAGCGCGAAACCGTCGCGGGTGCGCGTGTCGGCGAGCATCGATTGGAGCAGCGGCGTGATGCCGTCGATCCGCATTATTCGTCCCTTCGGTCGGCGGGCGCCATTCCTATCCTATAAGAAATTTGATGTCCAACGTCTCGCGAAAGCCCCGGCCATGCGCCTCCGTCTTGTTTCTCTGATCTGCGCCGCCCTGGCTGCTGCGCTCGGCGTGGTGCCGGCGTCGGCGGGCACGCGCGTGAAGGACATCGTCGATGTCGAGAACGTGCGGTCGAACCAGCTCGTCGGCTACGGGCTGGTGGTCGGCCTTGCCGGCACCGGCGACCGGGTCCGCAACGCGCCGTTCACCGAGGAATCGCTGCAGGCGATGCTCGAGCGGATGGGCGTCAACGTCCGTGATTCCTCGATGAAGCCGGCCAACGTCGCGGCGGTATCGGTGATCGCGACGATGCCGCCGTTCGCGCGCAAGGGCTCGACGATCGACGTCCAGGTCGCCGCGCTCGGCGATGCCACCAATTTGCAGGGCGGCGTGCTGCTCGTATCGTCGCTGCGCGCGCTCGACGGCAAGATCTATGCGGTCGCGCAAGGGCCGGTCGCGGTGTCGGGGTTCAAGGCGCAAGGCGCCGGCGCCAGCGTCAGCCGCGGCGTCGCGACCTCCGCGCGGATCGCCGGCGGCGCGATCGTCGAGGAGGAGGTGCCCTATGCGCTGCGCTCCGCGACCAGCCTCAAGCTCGCGCTCAAGAACCCCGATTTCACGACCGCGCGGCATATCGCAGTGGCGATCAACGGCCGGTTCGCCGGGACCGCGAAGGTACTCGATCCCGGCACGGTCGAGATCGCGCCGGCGGCGTCGTTTACCGGCGACTCGGTCGACCTGTTGGGGGAGATCGAGAATCTGCCGATCGCGGTCGATCAGCCCGCGCGGATCGTCATCAACGAGGCGTCGGGCACGGTCGTGATGAGCGCCGACGTGCGGATCAGTCCGGTCGCGATCGCGCAAGGCGGGCTGACGATCAGCGTCAGTGAGACCCCGGTCGCATCGCAGCCCGCGCCATTCTCGAACGGGCAGACCGTTGTGTTGCCGCGAACCCGCGTGGCGGTCGACGATGGCGGCGGCGCGTCGCTGGCGATGGTCGGCGGTTCGGCGTCGCTGCAATCGCTGGTCAGCGGGCTCAACACGCTCGGCGTGTCGCCCCGCGACCTCATTACCATTCTCCAGGCGGTCAAGAGCGCGGGCGCGCTTCAGGCCGAGATCGAGGTCCAGTAATGCCCATCGATACGCCCATTGCCGCCATGCCGGCCGTAACGCCGGTCGCCATGCCGTCCGTCACGCCGAAAGCGCCGCCTTCTGCAGCGGCGAAGGGTACGGAGGCGAAGACCGCCAAGTCGTTCGAGGCGGTGTTCCTCGGCCAGATGACCCAGATGATGATGGAGACGGTCGAGACCGACGGTCCGTTCGGGGGGGGGCACGGCGAGGAAATGTTCCGCGGCGTGCTCGCCGAAAAGCTCGGCACCGCGATCGCGGCGAAGGGCGGCATCGGTCTGGCACCCGCCGTGATGGCGCAGATCATCAAATTACAGGGAGGAACGACGCGTGATTGAACTGGTCAAGAGCCTGACGTCGCTGGCGATGATCCTGGATGAGGAAAACGACCGGCTGACTCGCCCGGCCAATGCCAGCGACCTCCCCGAACTCGTCGCCGCGAAGATACGGCTGGCGGGCATCGTCGAGGCGGAATCGATCCGCCTCGCGCGCGAGCGGCCACGCTGGCTCGACGACCTGCCCGAGGAGGAGCAGGGCGAAATCCGGTCGTTGCTGGAGACGCTGGTCCGCCGGCTCGGCGTGAACGCGAACCTGCTCGAGCGGCGGATCGCCATGTGCGACGAGATCATGGGGGCGATCGCCGCCGAAGCACGGCGTCTGACCGGCGCGAAGAGCGCGGTGTACGGCGTCCGCGGCACGTTGCTGTCGAGCGAGCAGGCCACGCCGATCTCGATCAACGGCCATTTCTGACACACCGCGACGCCGTTCCGACACGTCACCGCGACAATGCCGCGCCGCTGCGACCGGGAGGTCCGGCGGCCCCCTATAGATAATGCGTACGGGGCGGGGGCCCTTCTGGAGATCCACATGAAATTTCTCGATAATATTAAGATACCGACGAAGATCGTCGCGTTGCTGCTGATGCTCGGCGCGATCACGATGTTCATTGCCTGGAATGGCTCCCGTCGGATCTTGATCGCCGACAACGCCAATACCGAAATGACCGAAAACATGGCGAATACCGTCCAGCTTGTTCGTGCGACCCGGATGGCCGTGCAGATGAGCAACGCGGCCTTCGCGACCGTCGTCTATGACGGCGCCAGCCCGGAAGCACGCGACGCCGCGCAGAGCGAGTTGTCCAACTACAACGCGGCGCGCGATCTGTTCGGCGCGGTCGAAAAGCAGGAGCCGGCGCTGAAAAGCCAGCTGGGCTCGTTTATCGCGCAGCTCGACCAGAGCCACGTGCTGACCTCGCGTGCTGCCGCGCTGGGATTGCAGAACCGTAACGCGGAAGCCACCGCCGTTATCGGTCAGGCTCGTCCTCTGATCGCCAAACTTTCCGCCGATCTCGTGGCGTTCAATGACGCGCGGATCGCGGCCGCCAACAAGTCTGCCGACGAACTGACGGTCGTCGCGAACTCGACGTCGACGACGATGATCGTGATGGGCATTATCGGCGTGGTCGCTGGCGTTGGGCTTGCACTGATCGTCACGCGCAGCGGTATCACCGGTCCGCTTGCCAAGCTGCAAAGCCGGATGGGCGAGATCGCCGCCGGCGACTATACGCAGGACGTGACGGGCACCGACCGCGGCGACGAGATCGGCGCGATGGCCAAGGCCGTGAAGGTGTTCCGCGAGAACGGCATCGCCAAGGATGCCGCTGACGCCGCCAAGGCACGCGCCGATGGCGAGCAGAAAATGGTCGTCGACACCGTGTCGACGCATCTGTCCGAACTGTCGGCGGGCGATCTGACCGCGGCGATCAAGGCCGACTTCCCGCCCGAATACGGCGCGCTGAAGAGCAACTTCAACGAGGCGCTCGACAATCTGCGCGGGCTGATCAGCTCGGTCAGCGAAAGCGCACTGACCATTCGCACCGGCTCGGGCGAAATCGCGCAGGCGTCGGAAGATCTCGCACGCCGCACGGAAAGCAACGCCGCTTCGCTCGAGGAAACCGCAGCCTCGGTCACGCAGATGGATGGCCGCCTGAAGGCGAGTGCTTCGGCATCGACGAAGACCGTCGAGCGCGCCGACCAGGCGATCGCCACCGTCGGTGGTGGTCGTGCGGTCGCCGACGAGGCGGTGCAGGCGATGGGGCGTGTTTCGGAGAGCGCGAAGGGCATCGACAGCGTGATCGAAGGGCTCGACAAGATCGCGTTCCAGACGCGCGTCCTGGCGATGAACGCCGCGGTCGAAGCGGGCCGTGCGGGAGACGCAGGGCGCGGTTTCGCGGTGGTCGCCGATCTCGTCTCCGCGCTGGCGATGCGTGCCGAGGAAGAAGCGAAGCGTGCGCGCGACCAGCTGACCGTGACGCAGACCGANGACGCAGGGCGCGGTTTCGCGGTGGTCGCCGATCTCGTCTCCGCGCTGGCGATGCGTGCCGAGGAAGAAGCGAAGCGTGCGCGCGACCAGCTGACCGTGACGCAGACCGATATCGTCACTGCGGTCGAAGCGGTGCAGAAGGTCGATGGCGCGCTCGCCAACATTTCGGGCGATGTCGGCCAGGTCCACGAGCTGCTCGCGACGATGGCGGCGGACAATCAGGCGCAGTCGGCGGCGATCACGCAGATATCCGCGGCGATCGGCACGATGGACCAGTCGACGCAGCAGAACGCGGCGATGGTCGAGGAAACCTCGGCCGCCGCACGCAACCTGGCGAGCGAAGTCGGCAACCTTGCCGATCAGGCTAGCCGCTTCAACGTCGGCAATGGCGGTGGAAACAGCGGCGCACGCGCGAAGATCCAGCAGACGTTCGGCAAGGCACTGAGCCAGCCGAGCGCAGGCTATGCTTCGCCGGTCAAGCCGCTGCCGGCCGCGGCGATCCC
>NZ_LMLW01000010.1 GCF_001422045.1 Sphingomonas sp. Leaf242 | reverse complement strand
CTTGAGGAGCCCGGAAACCGCAAGCCGCCGCCCACATGTCCCTTCATCTTAACCTACAATGTCAAAGAGCCGACAAAAATACCGACACTCGCATAACCTCTTCCTTAGAAGAAGCTTGGAGCATCTGGTTTTTTGCGACCGCTTCAGAAGCCGGTGAGGCACTCCGCTGCGGTGACACCCCTCTAGGCCCACCTCCCCACCCCGTCAAACACTATTTTACAGTTTTTGGTCGGTNCGACCGCTTCAGAAGCCGGTGAGGCACTCCGCTGCGGTGACACCCCTCTAGGCCCACCTCCCCACCCCGTCAAACACTATTTTACAGTTTTTGGTCGGTTTCCGGGAAAATGAAGCCTGCGGCCCCTGTGACGCTGGGCGGGACGGTATCAGCCTCACCGGGGGTGCAGCTTGGCCAACGCTATGCCTGCAAGGTTCTGGGCTCGACCGATATGCCGGATGCGTAGGCGCTCGAACCCAACGGCTAGCTTCATGAACATGGCCTGGTGTGCTTCGAGTTCGGTCGAGCGACATCGCGCCGTTCGATTGGCTTGGGTCACGACCAGCATGGAGTCGCCGAGCAGCGTGATATCGCGGTCGCCGTTTCGTGCCGCGATCTCCAATGCCTGGATCGCAGCCAGCCATTCGGCGTCGCTGTTACTCCCGTTACCGAGATCGTGCTGGTAGTGTGCGACCCCCTTCCGGACTACGGCGCATTCGATTGGGCCGGGGTTTGGCCGACAGCCGCCATCGAAGAACAGCTTGATCGACCGCCCATATGTCATCAGTCCGTGGCTCGCGTTTTCGCTGCCACCTCGTCAGACACGCACCGCTTCCGGTGTGCCAGTGCTGCGCCGGCGGCGATCAGACAAAGACCCGCAACCGGTGAGCCGCGACGGATCGACCTCAGACCGCCGAGCGCCAGAAGCGATGCTGGTAACCCTGCCTGCATGCCGCTGAAATGGACTGCGGCCAAGACCCCTACCCTGTCCCGCTCCTCGGGCTGAACAACTGGCTTCGGGTCAATGTCTGTCGCAACCGTATCTGCGACGGTCGCACCGCGCGTTCCCATCGGTGTGGCCGCGCCGGTCGTCGTGTCACTTTTCGTCTGATGCTCCAGTTCCGAATTCAGCTCTGCGCCGAGCAGGAAAACGTAAGCCGAGAGCCACAGCCACGTGAGGAGCACGACGACCGCGCTCAGCGAGCCATAGGTCGCGCCGTAATTTCCAAAGCGCGATACATAGACGCCGAACCCGATCGTCGCGCCCAGCCAGATAACCGTTGCAGCCAGAGATCCGGGCGTCAGCCACGCCCATTTGGCTTTGTGACGATTGGGGCCAAACCGATACAGGCACGCCGCTGCCGTAACGCCCAGCGAGGCCAGCACGCCGTAACTGACGAGGCGGATCGCCAGAAGCATGATTTCCGGCGCGCCAGGTATCAGGCTGTCGAGTAGCGCAAACGCCGCGGTCGACAGGGCGGCAACCAATGCCAGCATCACCGCCCCACCAGTGATCGCGAAGGCCAGCAGGTTCAACACGATGAACCCCCGCGTCTCCTTCTCTTCATAGGCGATGTTGAGCGCGGTGACGATCGACGAGGCACCCTTGGTGCCGCCGTACAAGGCGATCCCCAGCGCGATGACGAGGCCGAACCCCTTCTTGCCTTCCGATGTGCCGACGACGGTCGCCAACTGATCGCCGATCACGCGGGCCGCATCATCGGGGAGGACGTTGAAAAGAGCACGGATGTTGGCGACGACGGTCGCGGTATCGGCAACCAGACCATAGATCAGGACGACCGACGCCAGCAACGGGACGATCGCCGCGAACCCGTAGAACGCGGTCCCCGCGGCGATAAGCCCGATATTATCGTCCGCTGCCTCGGTCCAAGTCCGTTTCAGGACCTTCCACCATTCGCCTGCAGACATGGACCAAGGGCTAGTGGCAGTGTTCGGCAAAGCGGTCGTATCGGCCAGAATCTTGGTCCTCGGAAACGGTGGTGACGCGAGGATCGCCCCGCATCAGCCCAACGCCGCGGGTCGGGAAACGTGCCGCATGTTCGTACGCATTCCTAGTCTAAAGCTCACGAAGCGCGCGTGCGGGGCGCGCGCCGAGAATTGGCCACGCGCCAATCAGTCCGATCGCCATCGTCAGCCCGGCGCCTCCGACCAGCGTCGCGAAGACCGCTGCGTAATCCGGCAGCCATTCGAACGTGAAGAGCTGGGTCACCACATACCACGCGCCGCCGAGCCCCAGCAGCAAGGCAAGCAGCGACAGCACGATGCTCAAAAACGCGTATTCGAGCGCCTGGACCGCGAGCACCTGCCGCCGCGTGGCGCCAAGCGTTCGCAGGATCACGCCGTCATAGGTGCGCGCCTCGCGTGCGGCGGCGATCGCACCGATCAGCACGGCGATACCGGCCAGGATCGCGACCGATGCCGCCGCGGTGATCGCCGTCGCCATCTGCGAGACGATCGCGCGAACCTGCCCCAGCACACCGCGCACCTCGATCACCGAGACCGACGGGAAGCGGGGCAGCAGCGCACGCATCACCCTCGCCTCCTGCCCGGGCGCGAGATCGATCGTCGCCGCGAGATTGTGCGGAGCGTCTTCGATCGCGTTTGGCGAGAAGACCATCACGAAGTTGAAGCCAAGCGTATCCCAGCTGATCCGCCGGAACGATGCGATCGTCGCGGTTCGCTCCACCCCGAGCAACGTGTAGCTGAGCGGATCGCCAATCTTCAGATCGAGCACCTTCGCCAGCCGCTCGTCGATCGAGACGAGCGGCGGCCCATGATAGCTTTGCGGCCACCACCGACCCGCGGTCAGTACGCTCCCTTCGGGAAGCGTCTCGGAATAGGTCAGACCGCGCTCGCCACGCAGTGCCCAGGCGCCCTCGGGCAACGTCTTGAGATCGGCAACCCGCGTCGTGCCATAGCCGGTGATCGTGCCGCGCATTGCCGGCACCGTTCGGATCACCGGGTGGATGGCGACGGCTTCGACGACCCGGCGAAACTCGGCCTCGCGATCGGGTGGGACGTCGAGCGCGAACAACGCAGGCGCACGCTGCGGCACGGTCCGCTCGATGTTCGCGTCGATGCTGGTGCGGATGCCGGCCAGCAGGACGAACAGCGTCAAGCCCAGACCGAGCGCGACGACCAACGTCCCGGTCCTCGCACCGGGGCGGTGCAGACCGGCGACCGCCAAGCGGAGTAACGGGCGCCGCGATCGAGGCAGCAGCGCCGCCCCGCGACGGATGCTCCATCCGAACAGCGCCAGGATCGCGAGCACGCTCGCCACCGCGGCGAGGAAGCCGGCACTCAGACCGGGCTGTTCGGCGGTCAGCAGCGCAAGCGCGACGATCGCCGCACCGGCACCGATCACCCAGGGAAGCGTCCGGCGGAGCGGTACACGGCGCTCGCCGGGCAGCCCGCGCAGCAACCCGGCGGCAGGGATACGCCCTGCCTCGATCAAGGGCGGTGCGGTAAAGGCCAGCGCGATCAGCATGCCGTACCCGGCGGCAAGCGCGAGCGGTGCGACCTGAACGGCGAACCGCGGCGCGACGGGCAGGACGTCGCCGGCAAGCCAGACTATCAGCGGCACGGTCACGATACCCGCGACCAGCCCCGCGGCGATCCCCATCGCCGCGACCACCGCGACCTGCAGGATATAGATCCGCGCGATGATCCCCGAGGTGGCGCCCAGCACTTTCAGCGCGGCGATGCTGCTGCGGCGCGCGGTCAGGTAGGACGACACGCCGTTGCCGACGCCGATCCCGGCGATGACCAGCGCGGAGAGACCGACGAGCAGGAGGAACTGGCCCATCCGGTCGACGAAGCGCTCGGCACCGGGTGCGGCGCGATCTCGCGTCTTGGTTTCCCAGCCGGCGGTCGCGAACGCGGTCTTGAAGCGGTCGGTGGCGGTTTGCGGCGACGCGCCTTCGGGCAACCGGACGCGGTACTTGTTTTCGTACAGACTGCCGGGCTGGACGAGGCCGGTCCGTGTGATCCCCGCGAGCGAGACGATCGCGACCGGGCCGAGCGTAAAGCCCTCACCCAGCCGGTCCGGCTCGCTCGTTACGATCCCGCCGACGGTGAACGCTGCGGTGCCGAGCCTGACCTTGGCGCCGGGCGCTATCCCGAGGCGCTCCGCCAGCGCGGGCACCACGAGTACGGTCGTCGCGTCGAGCGGTTTTGCCGATCGGCCACCGCGCAAAGCCAGCGTACCATAGAGCGGATAGGCGGCATCGACACCTTTCAGCTCGATCGGCACGCTGTTGGTGCCGCGCACGGCCATCGCCTGCATCCGCACCGTCTCCGACACGGTCCCGAGCCGCGCCATCGCCGCACGTTCGGCCGGCGTGGCGGCGCGCTGCGAGGCCGCGAATTCCACGTCGCCGCCGAGGATCGCGCTTCCGCGGGAGGCGAGTTCGGTGTCGATCGCCTGGGTCAGGCTGCCGATTGCGGCGAGCGCCCCGACGCCGAGGAACAGGCACGCGAGCAACAGCCGCAGCCCGCGAAACCGCAGGTCGAGTTCGCGCCGCGCAAGCCGCCACGCCAGCGTCCAGTCGTTCACCGCAAGCGGTCCGCGACGATACGCCCGTCGCCGAGTTCGACGATCCGGTCGCAGCGCGCCGCGAGCGCGGGATCGTGCGTGATGACGATCAGCGTCGCGCCGGTCGCGGCGCGACGATCGAACAACAGGTCCATGATCGACGCCCCGGTCGCCGTGTCGAGATTGCCGGTCGGTTCGTCGGCGAACACGATATCGGGCCTTGGCCCCAGTGCGCGGGCGATCGCGACGCGCTGCTGCTCGCCGCCCGACAATTGGGTCGGGTAATGGCCGATACGGTGCGACAGTCCGACCGCGGCCAGTTCGGCCTCCGCGCGCGCGAACGCGTCGGGCATCCCGGCTAGCTCCATGGGCACCGCGACGTTCTCCAGTGCGGTCATCGTCGGCAACAGATGGAAGGCCTGGAGGACGATGCCGATCCGCCCACGCCTTGCCCGCGACAAAGCGTCCTCGTCGAGCGCGCTAAAATCGAGCCCCGCGACCCGCACGCTGCCGCCGCTCGCCTGTTCGAGTCCGGACAGGATCGCCATCAGCGACGACTTACCCGATCCCGACGGCCCGAGCAGAGCGATGCTGGTGCCGCGCGCGATATCGAGGTCGATGCCTTTCAAGATCGTCGTTGCCGCGCTTGCTGCGCCGAGCGTCAGGGTGACATCGCGAATGGTGATCACCATGTCGTCTGCGGCGTCGTCCGCGGCATGATCGGGCACGGCGTCGTGCGCACTGTGAGTCATGGGTGGTTGGAGATCTTCAAATTGGAGCGAAATCGAAAAAGCAGGCGTCGGACACTGTATGGGGTCGGCGCGGTCCTTCTCCAAGCCGGGCCGCTCATCGGATGCGATCGAAGCACCACGACACCCGCCCCCTCACCTCCCACCAATGCCGTCGCGCCGGCAGTTGCAACGCCAGCGCCGAAAGGTCCGCAGAAGTTGATCCTCGCATTCGGGGACAGCCTGTACGCGGGGTACGGGCTCGATCGCGGGCAGAGCCTGCCGGATGCGCTGCAGGCACGGCTGCGGCGTGACGGGGTCAATGCGACGATCGTCAACGCGGGCGTATCGGGGGATACGAGCGCGGCGGGGCGCCAGCGGTTCGCGTTCGCGCTCGACAACATGACGCGCAAACCCGATCTCGTGTTGATCGGGCTTGGCGGGAACGACGTGCTGCGCCAGATTTCGCCTGCCGAGACGCGGGCGAACATGACGGCGATGCTCGACGAGGCCAAGCGTCGCGGTATCCCGGTTATGCTCACCGGAATGATGGCGCCGCCCAATTTGGGGCCGGACTTCGCCAATCAGTTCAACGCGATCTGGCCGGACTTGGCCAAGCGGTACGACGTTGCACTCTATCCGTTCATTCTGGACGGGGTGATCGGCAATGCGCAGTTGATGCAGGCCGATCATGTTCATCCCAATCCCGGTGGGGTCGCCAAGATCGCGGCAAAGGTAACGCCGGTGATCGAGACTGCGCTTGGAAAAACCGATTAACCCCTTCGCTTGAGCAGCGCGGTTCGCAGGCATTGGCAGACGACCTCGTCGCGCTGGTTGATCAGGCGGTGGGTGAAGGTGACGATGCCGGCCTCGGGACGCGACTTGCTCGGCTTAAGCTCTGTAACCTCCGTCTCGGCACGCATCGTGTCGCCGATGAAGACGGGTTTCGGATGTATTAGCTTGTCGTAGCCGAGGTTCGCGACGAGCGTGCCGAGCGTCGTCTCACCGACCGACAGCCCGACCATCAGCGCGAAAGTGAAGGTGCCGTTGACGAGGATTTGGCCGAACTCGCTCGCCTTGGCTGCCTCGATATCGAGGTGGAGCGGCTGCGGGTTGTGCGTCATCGTCGAGAACAGGAGGTTGTCCGTCTCGGTCACCGTGCGGCGGATCTCGTGCTCGATCCGGTCGCCGATGCTCCAGTCGTCAAAATAGCGGCCGGCCATTAGCTATCCTTCTCGATGCGAACGAGCATGGTGCCTTCGGTCACCTGCCCGCCCTCGATTGCGTTGAGGTCCGCGACGATGCCGTCGAACGGCGCCGTCAGCGAATGCTCCATCTTCATCGCCTCGAGCGTGACGAGCTTTTGGCCCTTGGTGACGGTATCGCCAGTCGAAACATCGACTGCGATGATGCGGCCCGGCATCGGCGACAGGATCGCGCCGTCTGCTGCTCCGCCGGCAGCGACACCCGACGCACGCCACGGTTTGAGCTGCCAGGTCTGGCCGGCTTCGGAGATCAGGACGTCTTCGAACACCGACGCCGCTCCGGCGTGTCCGTCGAGTTCGACCTCGACCGGTTCGCCGTCCAGCAGGAACGTCGCGCTACGACGCGGCGCGGCGTTGAGACGGAAGCCAGCGATCGGATCGGCGGATACGAGCGCGCCGGCGGCGTCGGCCAACGCCTCTTCGGTCGGGTGCGTCGGCGGCATGAGCGCGTCGCCTTCGCGGGCGATCAGCCCGGTGTCGAGCGTGCCCGCCACGAAGTCGGAATGGTCGAGCGCCTCGACGAGGAACCCCGCGTTCGAGCGGACCGGCCAGACGACCGCGCCGTCGAGCGCATACGCCAAGGCTTCGCGCGCAGTCTCGCGGTCTTCGCCCCAGGCGATGACCTTGGCGATCATCGGATCGTAGAAGGGCGAGATTTCAGCGCCCTGCTCTACCCCGGTATCGACGCGGGCGGTGGTGCCGAGGTCGAAGCGTTCGAGCGTTCCGATCGACGGCAGGAACCCCTTGGCGGGATCTTCCGCATATAAACGCGCTTCCATCGCCCAGCCGTCGATCACCAGTTCATCCTGACGCATGGGCAAAGGCTCGCCCGACGCGACGCGGAGTTGCCATTCGACGAGGTCCTGGCCGGTGATCTCTTCGGTGACCGGATGCTCGACCTGCAGCCGCGTGTTCATTTCCATGAACCAGATGCGGTCGGCGCGGAGGCCTTCGCTGGCGTCGGCGATGAACTCGATCGTGCCGGCGCCGACGTAATCAACCGCCTTGGCGGCCTTTACGGCGGCGGCGCAGATCGCTTCGCGGGTTGCGGCGTCCATGCCGGGTGCGGGGGCTTCCTCGATCACCTTCTGGTGGCGGCGCTGGAGCGAGCAGTCGCGTTCGAAGAGATGGACGACGTTGCCGTGGCTGTCGCCGAAGACCTGCACCTCGATATGACGCGGCGAGAGGATGTATTTCTCGATCAGGACGTCGGTATTGCCGAACGACGAGGCCGCCTCGCGCTGGCACGAGACAAGCGCGTCGGCGAACTCGGCGGCCGTATCGACGCGGCGCATGCCCTTGCCGCCGCCGCCAGCGACCGCCTTGATGAGGACGGGGTAGCCGATCGCGTCGGCTTCCGTCTTCAGACGTTCGAGGGACTGGTCCTCGCCGAGATAGCCGGGCGTGACGGGGACGCCAGCAGCGATCATGCGCTGTTTGGCGGCGTCCTTCAGACCCATCGCGCGGATGCTGTCGGGGTTGGGACCGACCCAGACCAGCCCGGCGTCGAGCACGGCTTGGGCGAAGTCCGCGTTCTCCGAGAGAAAACCGTAGCCGGGATGGATCGCCTGCGCGCCTGTATCCTTCGCAGCGGCAATGATGCGGTCGCCGACGAGGTAGCTTTCGCGCGCCGGGGAGGCGCCGATGTGGACGGCTTCGTCGGCCTGGCGGACGTGGAGTGCGTTCGCGTCGGCGTCCGAATAGACCGCGATCGTGCGGATGCCGAGCGCCCTTGCGGTGCGGATGATGCGGCAGGCGATCTCGCCGCGATTGGCGATCAGGAGGGACTCGATCATCGATTCGCGCCGCGGAAGTGCACAAAGTGCAGACGCTCCAGCGATGTGCACATCGGGCTCGAAAGCCCCTCGACGGCAGGAAGATCGGCGGAAAGGATCGACTGTTTCGTCATGGTCATCCCGGCATAAGCCGATGCGGGCGGTGTAGGACAGGCCATGTCAGTTCGCGCAGCCGGTGGTGCGTTTGGACCAAGTGAGGTTGGCGATCTTCCAGCGGCCGGCTTCGCGGACCATGTCGAAATGGTCGATGCCGCAATGCGAGACCTTGCCGTCGATCGTGAAGACGTAGGGCGACCAGACCATCGCGATGTCGCCATCGATGTCGACCGCGGGATCGGTGAGGCGTTCGGCGTAGCGCTCGGGGCCGGGCTTCAGCGCGGCGGCGAAGTCGGTCCAGCTCGTACGGCGGATGCTCCGCGCGCCGTCCGGCTTTTCCTCGGCGACGGTGGCGCCGCCGTCGGCGCGAACCTGCGCGAGGATCGCCTGTCCGTCGCGCGCGGCGAGCGCGGCGAAGAGCGCGTCGATCGGGACCATGACGCCGGCCTCTTCGGTCATTGCCGCGGGTGGCAGGCCGGTGCCCTTGACGATCGGCTGGACCGGTGTGACCTGCCCCGTGGCGAGCAGAAGTGACAAGAGGATCATCGGGTTACATCCGGAACACGCCGAACGCGGGGCGTTCGGGGATGGGAGCGTTGAGCGTTGCAGCGAAGGCCAAGCCTAGCACATCGCGGGTCTGCGCGGGGTCGATGATGCCGTCGTCCCAGAGGCGCGCGGTGGCGTACCAGGGGTTGCCCTCGTCCTCGTATTTCTGACGAACGGGGGCCTTGAAGGCCTCGGCCTGTTCGAGCGTCCAGCTTTCCGCATCGCGGTGAACGGTCGCCAGCACCGAGGCCGCCTGCTCGCCGCCCATCACGCTGATCCGGCTGTTGGGCCAGGTGAACAGGAAGCGGGGCGAATAGGCGCGGCCGCACATGCCGTAATTCCCAGCGCCAAAGCTGCCGCCGATCAGCACGGTGATCTTCGGGACGGTCGCGGTGGCGACGGCCGTGACGAGCTTTGCGCCGTGTTTCGCAATGCCTTCCGCCTCGTACTTGCCACCGACCATGAAGCCGGAGATGTTCTGGAGGAACAGCAGCGGGATGCGGCGCTGGCAGGCGAGTTCGATGAAGTGCGCGCCTTTCTGTGCGCTTTCGCTGAACAGCACGCCGTTGTTGGCGAGGATTGCGACGGGGATGCCCCAGATGTGCGCGAACCCGCAGACGAGCGAGGTGCCGTAGAGCGCCTTGAACTCGTGAAACTCGCTGCCGTCGACGAGGCGCGCGATGACTTCGTGGACGTCGTAGGGCGCGCGTACGTCGCTCGGGACGATGCCGTACAGTTCTTCGGGGGCGAACTTGGGCGGCCTGGGCTGCTGGAGGTTCACCGCGGTCTGCGCCTGCGGTTGCAGCGTCGAGACGATGTCGCGGACGATCGTCAGCGCGTGCTCGTCGTTCTCGGCGACGTGATCGACGACGCCCGAGCGGCGGCCATGCGTGTCGGCGCCGCCCAGTTCCTCGGCGGAGATGACTTCGCCGGTCGCGGCCTTTACGAGGGGTGGGCCGGCGAGGAAGATCGTCCCCTGCCCGCGGACGATGATCGTCTCGTCGGACATCGCGGGAACGTACGCGCCGCCCGCGGTGCAGCTGCCCATGACGCAGGCGATCTGCGGGATGCCGAGCGCGGACATGGTCGCCTGGTTGAAGAAGATGCGGCCGAAGTGATCGCGGTCGGGGAAAACCTCGGCCTGATGCGGCAGGTTGGCGCCGCCGCTGTCGACGAGGTAGATGCAGGGGAGCCGGTTTTCCTGCGCGATCTCCTGCGCGCGGAGGTGCTTCTTGACGGTGAGCTGGTAGTAGGTGCCGCCCTTCACGGTCGCGTCGTTGCAGACGATCATGCACTGGCGGCCGGAGACGCGGCCGATGCCGATGATCAGGCCGGCGCCGGGGACTTCATCGTCGTACAGGCCGTTCGCGACGAGCTGGCCGATTTCGAGGAAGGGCGAGCCGGGGTCGAGGAGGCGTTCGACACGGTCCCTCGGGAGGAGCTTGCCGCGCGAGGTGTGGCGCTCGCGGGACTTGGCGTTGCCGCCCAGCGCGGTGCGAGCGACGTCCTCCCGGAGGGTTTCGGCGAGCGCGCGGTTGTGGGTCGCGTTGGCGCGGAAGGTTTCGCTGTCTGGGGACAGCGCGGAGGTCAGGACGGGGGCGGTCATGCAAATCCTCCCCGGCACGGGGAGGGGGACCGTTCGTCCGCTTGGGCGAAGGGTGGAGGGGGGCTTCCGCCGGCGTTACGTGCGGGGTGAGCCCCCTCCACCGCTACGCGGTCCCCCTCCCCGTTTCGGGGAGGATTTGCGGTGGCCATTACTGTACCACCTTCGGGGCGGCACCGATGAGCTCGCGGCCGATCAGCATGCGGCGAATCTCGTTCGTGCCGGCGCCGATGTCGAGCAGCTTCGCATCCCGCATGAACCGCTCGACCGGCCAGTCCTTGGTGTACCCTGCCCCGCCCAGCGCCTGGATCGACTCCAGCGACACCTTCACCGCGCTCTCGCTCGCGAGGAGGATTGCGCCCGCCGCGTCGAACCGCGTCGTCTTGCCCGCATCGCACGACTTGGCGACCGCATAAACGTACGCGCGCGCCGAACTTAGCGCGACGTACATGTCGGCGACCTTCGCCTGGATCAGCTGGAACTGGCCGATCGGCGTGCCGAACTGCTTCCGCTCACGGACGTAGGGGATCACCACGTCGAGGCACGCCTGCATGATGCCGAGCTGGATCCCCGCCAGTACGGCGCGCTCGTAGTCGAGGCCCGACATCAAGACGCCGACGCCGCCATTCTCGGGGCCCATGACGTTCTCGGCCGGAACCAAACAATCGTTGAACACGAGTTCGGCGGTCGGCGACCCGCGCATCCCCATCTTGTCGATCTTCTGGCCGATCGAGAAGCCCGGCATATCCTTCTCGATCAGGAACGCGGTGATTCCGCGCGAGCCTTCGCCGGTCTTCCCATAGACTACGAGGGTATCGGCGTAAGTCGCGTTGGTGATCCAGAATTTCGTGCCGTTGAGGATGTACCCCGCGTCGGTCTTCACCGCCTTGAGCTTCATCGAGACGACATCCGAGCCGGCGCCCGCCTCGGACATGGCAAGACTGCCGACATGCTCGCCCGACACGAGCTTCGGCAGGTACTTCGCCTTTTGCTCGGGATTTCCCCAGCGGCGGATCTGGTTGACGCACAGGTTCGAATGCGCGCCGTAGCTGAGCCCGATCGAGGCGGACGCGCGCGAGACTTCCTCGACCGCGACGACATGCTCGAGATAGCCGAGGCCGAGACCGCCATATTCCTCCTCGACGGTGATCCCGTGCAGGCCGAGTTCGCCCATCGCCGGCCAGAGTTCGCGCGGGAACCAGTCGTCGGCATCGATCTTCGCCGCCAGCGGCGCGATCTTGTCCGCGGCGAACCGCTGCGTGGACTCGCGGATCATGTCCGCAGATTCGCCCAGCGCGAAATCGAAATCGTTCAGCATGCCATCTCCGTGTCGCCTCGCTTGCCGAGGCTGTTGCGCGGCGACTAGCACAGCGCTTCCTCGTGCGAAACCAGCGGTGAAACCGTCATCCCCCCTTCCCGCTGGGCGACGTTCGTGCGAACGATATTTGCTCATGGGGCGTGGACGTAAGGCACGAAGATGCAATTGAGCGGTTTGATCGCGCGGCTGGGTCGACATCTCGACCTGACCGAGGCGGAGCGGGACGCGATCCTGCAGGCGGAAAAGGGCGAGCGACGCCTGAAAGCGGGCGACGTGCTGATGGCGGAGGGTGGTGAAAGCCATGCGCTGTACGTCGTACGTCAGGGCTGGCTGCATTCGTCGACCAAGCTGATCACCGGCGGGCGGCAGATCCTGCGATTTCATTATGCGGGCGACCTGATCGGTACGTCGAGCATGGCGTGGTCGCAGGCGGCGGCGACGCTGACCGCGATCTCCGATTGTATCGTCATCGAAATGCCAAAGAATGCCCTGGGGCAGCTGTTCCGTGCGCAACCGCGGATCGCCGGGCTGCTCTATGCGATCGCTGCCGCCGAGAACGTCGCGATGAGCGACCGACTGACGACGATCGGCCGGATGGGGGCGAGCGAGCGCCTGTCGACGCTGCTGTTGGACATCATGGCGCGGCTGCGGGTGACCGCGGGTGGGATCGTCGACTCGTTCGACCTGCCGCTGACGCAGACCGATATCGGCGATGCGCTCGGGCTGACCAAGGTTCACGTCAACCGCACGATCCGCGCGCTGGAGAAGTCCGGCGTGATCGAGCGGACCGGGCGGCGGGTCAAGATCGTCGACGAGAAGGCGCTCGTCGCGGCGACTGGATTCGTCGATCGCTACGGCGAGATCGAGACGGCGTGGCTGCCCGCCGCGGCGTAAAATTCAGGTGCGATCGACCACGAACAGCGTGACTCGGTCGTACTTGATATCGCCGGGATTGAAGATCGCATCGGGGACGAACGGGCGATCGATGACCTCGATATCCTTCAACCCGGCGAGCTTGAACGTGCCGAGCTTGATCTCTTTCGGCGGCTGACCGTCACGCTCGAGCGTGATCGCATCGACGAACACGTCGTCATGCTTGGTGTAGAGGATGTGCGGGGCGAGCGTGCAGACCATCCGGTTATACGTCGCGGTGATGCACTGGCGCAGCGCGATCGCCTGCAACAGCAGGGCGTTCGCGTTGGCGGGCGAGGATAAGTCTGGCGTCGAGGTCATGTTGTGCATCGCAGCATAAGTTTGGGGGATCGGAGCCGTTAGGCCGAACGCGGCGCTCGCGACAAGACCTAACTTGCCGCAAGCGCCCGTTTAGCCCGCGGCGTCGACCTCGTCGGTGTGGACATCGAAGCCGACCAGACGCGCCGGACCGAAGCTGGTGGTGAGCGCGGTATCGGTCGCGTCCCTCCCCCGCGCCATCAGGATCCGGCCGATCCGCGGACGATTGTGGCGCGCGTCGAGCGTGTGCCAGGTGCCGCCGAGATACACGTCGAACCACGCCGAGAAATCCATCGGCGCATCGACCGGCGGGATACCGATATCGCCAAGGTAGCCAGTGCAATAGCGCGCGGGGATGTTCATGCAGCGGCACAGCGTGATCGCGAGGTGGGCGAAGTCGCGGCACACGCCCTGGCGCTCCTGATAGACGTCCCACGCGGTCTTGGTCGAGCGCGCGAAATGATAGCCGAACTCGACATGGTCGTGCACGAAGTCGACGATCGCCTGGACGCGCTGCCAGCCCGCAGGGACGTGGCCGAACAGCGACCACGCGGTCTCGGAGAGCCGGTCGGTCTCGCAGTATCGGCTGCCGAGCAGGTAGATGAGGACCTCGTCGGGCAGATCCTCGACCGCATGCTGGACCGCGTCGGGGGAGACGGGGTCCGGCAAGCCGCTGTCCTCGATCGAGAAGTCGCACGATAGCGTCAGCCCCCCCTTGGGGACGGTGAAGCGTGAGCAGACGTTGCCGAACGCATCGAGATAATCATAGGTCGGCACGTCGGGATCGGCGGCCAGCCGGTGCGGCGTCACCAGATCCTTGTTGCGCGACGGATGCAGGCTCAGCATCGCCATCATCGGCGTCGCCACGTCGGTTTCGAAACGAATGTCGTAGCCGGCCCTGATCAGCATCGATGTCCCCCTTGGATGCCCTGGTGTCATGCGGATTGCGATGATGGATGCTGGTGACGCGCGACCTCCGCGTCCTCGTCGACGGTGATGTCGACCGACACGCTCATGTCGAGAAAGCTGCCGGGGAAGCCGCTCCAGGTCCCCGAGACCGGAACCGCCTGATAGATGTCGCGCGCGATCGCGACGCGGACGAGCCCGCGATTGCCGACGATGCCGTTGGTCGGATCGAACTCGACCCAGCCCGAGCCCGGCAGGTACACGCGGACCCAGGCATGCGTGTTGCCGCCGCCGGTGCGATGCTCCCGACGTGTCGGGTTGTAGACATAGCCTGACACGAACCGGGCGGCGAAACCGAGCGCGCGGACCGCCTCGATCATCAGCATCGCATAATCGCGACACGTGCCCTTGCGCGTCGTCAGCGTCTCGATCGGCGACTGCGTGCCCTTCTCCGGGCGCTGGACATAGGTGAACTCGCGTTTGATCGCGGCGGTCATCTCCGACAGCATCGCCAGCGTATCGGTCTTCCCGCCGGTGCCGACGAAACGCCGCGCCCAGCTGTCGATCTGGCGTTGCGGGTCATGATGCTGGCGCTCGATCGAGCGCAGCAGGTCGGGCATTTCCTCGGACGAATAGGTGAACGGATACTGCCGCGCATAGCGTTCGATATCCACGCGTTGCAGCTCCGCCGGGCTGTGGTCGAGGCGAACGGTGCTGTCGATCACGAGATCCTTCGCACGCTTCGCAAAGGTGGCGATCGCGACCGAATTGCCGAACACGTCGTGCAGCCAGCGGATGTCGGACGGCTCTGGGCTGATCGTCAGCGTCGCGTCGATCAGGTGCTGGTCGTAGCTTTCGCGCGGTCGGACCATGATCCGGTGCTCGCCGAACGCAACCGGTTGGCGATACGAGTATTTGGTTACATGAGAGAGCGTTAGAGATGGCATCGAGGATCCACGTCGCATGAACAGCACTGCCAGCCAAACGCTGCTTGGGACCGAAGATGCCGCACCGGTCATGGTGGTCAACCCCAAAGGTGCGTCATCGTTCCTGTTGATCGGCGATCACGCCGGAAATGCAGTGCCGAAGCGATTGAACGCGCTGGGCCTGAACGATGTTGATCTGGCGCGGCATATCGGCTGGGATATCGGCATCGGTGAACTCGGCGCGATGTTGGCGGAAAAGCTCGACGCGGTGTTCGTCCGCCAGACCTATTCGCGGCTGGTGATCGACTGCAACCGCAGCGAAACCCAGCCGGATCTGATCGCGGACATCAGCGATGCGACGATCGTTCCGGGCAATGCCGGCTTGCGTGCCGCGGACCGTGCGGCACGTCTGGCGGAGATCCATGCGCCCTATCAGGCGGCAATCGCGGCCGAGCTGGCGCGGCGCGATGCGGCGGGGATTCGGACGATACTGGTCGCGCTCCACAGCTTCACGCCCGCGATGCGCGGTGTGTTGCGGGACCAGGAACGACCCTGGCAGATCGGTATACTCCATGACGGTGGCGACACGGATTTTGCACACGCGCTGCTCAATGTGTTGCGGGCCGAGCCCGACCTGACAGTCGGCGACAACGAGCCGTACCGGATGGACCTGATCGACTACACCATCCCGCGCCATGCTTATCCGGCACGACGGCCTTATGCGGAGATCGAGATCCGGCAGGACCTGCTCGGCTCGACCGAAGGCTGCGCGGCATGGGCGGATCGGCTGGCGCGGTTGCTCCCGGTCGCCGCCGACGCGCGTGTGGGGACTCGACATCCCGCTGGCGTGACTGGCGTTCGCTGAGCGAACGAGTGGCGAAGCAGAAACGCCCCCCACCCCGTCATCCTGACGAAAGTCAGGACCCAGGGTCACGCGAGATCCGCTGCTTGATACTGGATCCTGACGTTCATCAGCATGACATCGAGGCGAGCGCTCCCCCGCTTCTAAGGCCGATCCGTGTTGCATTGCGGTAACAGCCAGTCACCGATGTACCAGCCTTTCCAAATTCAAACTTGATATGATGTATCATATAGTTTTAATCGTCGGTTCATTCAGGGACGACACGGGGAAATTTAATGAAGACGATGCTGTTCGGCGCCACCGCCGTGGCCGCCCTCCTAGCCGCACAGGCGCATGCGCAGACGACTGCCCCGGATCCGGCCGCTCGACCCGCGGCCCCGACCAACCAGCGCGACATCATCGTCACCGCGCCGATCCAGACCAGCGAGCGCGACGTATTGCAGGGCACCACCGTCCTGACAGGCCAGGAACTCACCCGCCAGCTGCGCCCGTCGATCGGCGAGACTCTCGCGCGCCAGCCCGGCGTGTCGGCCTCTTCGTTCGGCCCGAGCGCCTCACGGCCGATCCTGCGTGGCTTCCAGGGTGACCGGATCCGCGTGCTGACCGACGGGATCGGCTCGATCGACGTCTCGAACACCTCGGTCGATCACGCGGTCATCATCGACCCGCTGCTCGCCGAGCGCATCGAGATTCTCCGCGGCCCCAGCGCGCTGCTGTACGGCACGTCGGCGGTCGGCGGCGTCGTCAATGTCATCGACACGCGCATCCCGCGGTCGGTGCCCGAGAACGGCTACCGCGTGAACGGCATCGCCAATTATGGTTCGGCGGCCAACGAGCGCTCCGGCGGGATGGCGGGCGACGTCGCGGTCGGCCAGCATCTCGTGCTGCACGCGGACGGCTCGTACCTGAAGTCGGGCGACCTGCGGACCGGCGGCTACATCCTGTCGCGCGACGCCCGCGCACAAGCCTTGGCGACGGCGGCCACCACACCCGTTGATCCCAACGACGCTGAGTCGATCGACTATGCCGCATCGGCACGGTTGAAGGGCAAGCTGCCCAACACGCAGGCCGAGACGTGGACGGCGGGCGCCGGCGCGTCGATCATCACCGACAACGGCAATCTCGGCATTTCGTACAGCCACTATGACAGCCTGTACGGCGTGCCGGTCCGCTACGCCACGCAACCCGGCCAGGAACAGGAGGCGCCCCGCCTCGACGTCGTCCAGAACCGCGTCGACCTGCGCGGCGAGATCGATACAGGCGGCGACGTGATCAGCAAGATCCGCATCCGCGCCGGGCAGGCGAGCTATCGCCATTTCGAGCTCGAGGAGGACAACTCCGTCGGCACAGCCTTCTACAACAAGGGCCTCGAAGGACGCCTGGAGGTCATTCAGGCGAACCGTGGCGGCTGGCAGGGCGCATCTGGCGTGCAGTTCTACAACCGCATCTTCAACGTGGTCGGCGACGAAGCCTTCCTGCCGAAGAACGAGACCAACCAGACCGGCCTCTTCACGCTGCAACAATATGAGGCCGGCAAGTTCCGCGCCGAGGGCGGCGTACGCTATGAGATCACTGATCTCGCTGCGCGCACGCCCGAGGACGATCTGCGCTTCTTCCGTGGCAGCCAGAGCTATCATTCGGTCTCGGGTTCGCTCGGTGCCTCCTATGCGCTGACCGACACCATCCGCGTCGGCCTGAACGGCTCGCGGACCGAGCGTGCGCCATCTGCCGAAGAGCTGTTCGCGAACGGTGCGCATGCCGGGACGCAGGCGTACGAACTGGGCAATCCGAACTTCCGGCTTGAGAAGTCATGGGGCCTCGAAGGCACGCTGCACGCGCATGGCGACGGCTTCAGCTTCGACGCGTCGGCCTATTACAACTGGTTCTCGAACTACATCTCGGAGAACCAGGTCGCGTCGACGGTCTGCCAGGCTGCGGCCGATCCCTCGGGCCGCACCGTCGACCTGCCCTGCTTCCAGTATCAGCAGGCCGACGCGCGCTATTACGGGTTCGAGGCGGATGCATCGGTGAAGGTCGCACAGATCGGTGGCTATGCCGTCAACGCCGACCTGCTCGGCGATTACGTCCACGCCAACATCGTTGACCAGGGTCCGGTCCCACGCATCCCGCCGATGCGTGTGCTGGGCGGAATCGAGGCGCAGGGCGACCGGATCAACGGCCGCTTCGAGGTCGAGCATGTGTTCGACCAGAACCGCATCGCCGCGTTCGAGACGAAGACCAACGCGTACACGATGGTCAACGCCTCGATCGGCCTCAGCCCGTTCAGCAAGGAGTCGAAGACGACGTTGCTGCTCAGTGCGAACAATCTGTTCGACGTGAACGCCCGCCGCGCGACGAGCTTCCTCAAGGACTTCGCACCGCTCGCAGGCCGCGATTTCCGGGCTACGCTGCGCTTCGGGCTCTAAGCGCGGTCAAGGGAGGTTGGCGTCGCTCGATCCCAACCTCCCAGTCTCGCGATCGGCGCTAACGCTGCTGCAAAGACAGCATCTCGACCGATAGCGCGTGTTCGCCGAGCAGATCGGCGAGCAGTTCGCCGGATGCGAGCGCGGTGTCGCCCCACCAATCGCGCCCGTCGATCCCTTCCAGATGACGCTCGGCGCAACGCAACGGGACGACGCAGCGCAGGCTTGCCTCCTTACCTACCCGCCGGAACGCGATGGCTCGATCCGCGCGAACGCCGGTCAAGCCTACAGACTCGTAGGCGCCTTCCGAGAACACATCTGGATGCTCTCGGCGCAGCGCGAGAAGCCGCTTGATCAGCGCCATCTTCGCCGGAGTCTTCGCGGCCGACCGATCGCGAAGGCGCGCATAGTCGACCGGACGGCGATTGTCGGGATCGACCAGGCTCAGATCGGCCATTTCGGTACCCTGATACAGGTCGGGGACGCCGGGCATGGCGTAGCGCAGCGCAACCTGCGCAAGGCTGTTGGCAGCCGCGGCGGACGCGATCCGGACTACGAACGCAACGATATTGTCGAGAAACGCGCGAGACCGTGCGGGATCAAGCAACGCCCGCGCTAGGTCATGGCACCGAGTTTCGTACGCCTCGTCCGGTGCTTCCCAAGAGGATCGGAGCTTGGCCTCGCGCAACGCCTTTTCCTGCCACGCTACGATCCGCGCGGCATAGTCGGACAGGCCGTCGGTATCCGATGCGGCAAGGCCTTCCGGCCATGCGCCGAACAGCGTCTGGAGCAGCATATAGGTGTCGGCGGGATCAACGCCGCCCGCATACGGTGCAGCCAGTTCGAACCAATGCTCTACACGCGAACGCCAGAGATCGGGTATCTCGCTGAGCACCGCGAGCCGGGCGCGGACGTCCTCGCCGCGCTTGTGATCGTGCGTCGCGGTTGCGAGCATGGCGGACGGCCAGTCTCGCGCCCGCTCGATCATCGCGGCGTGGAACGCATCGATATCGAGCGACATCCGCGCTGCGTCGAAACCGACGTCGTTGCGCGAAAGCAGGCGGCCGTAGCGATAGAATGCGGTGTCCTCGACCGCCTTCGCCGCGATCGGCGCAGAGAGTTGCTGGAATTTGCGCACCGCCGCGGCGGCGAGTGCAGCGTCGCCAGAGCCTTCGCCTGCCAGCCAGGACAGGATTTGGTCGACTACGGAGCCTTCACCGGGGGGGACGAACGCGGCGACGCGCTCGCGGACGGTGTCGCGAATCTCGATGTCTGCTGCCGGTGCGGCAGCGCCCGTGCCGTAGGTGCGGTAGACCGGGAAGACCCAGAGCAACCGCTCGATCGCGCGGTGCAGCATGCCCGTTGTCAGACCATCACACTCGACGGCGGTGCGGGCGAGCGCGGCGAACGCCTCGACGCACCTTCGGTGCTGCGCATCGAACTGCCAGGCTAGCAATTCCTGACGCGCGCGCAGTTCCTCGGGTGCGAAGTCGGCGGAGCGACCGCTTATGTCTGCCCAGAGTTTGCCGAGCGGGTCAGCGCTGGCGGGGGCATGGAGCAATGCCGTGACCTGCTCCATGAAGTCGTACCCGCTGGTGCCGTCGACGCCCCAGTCGGTGCTGAGCGGTTCGCCGTCGGCGAGGATCTTCTCAATGACGATATACGCCGGACCGCTTGGTGCACCGGCGGGGCGATCGATCGCATCCAGTCGCGCCCGGAGCTGGCGGCAATAGCCGGCGGGGTCGGTCAGGCCATCGACGTGATCGACGCGGACGCCGTCGATCAGGCCCTCGGCGTAGAGGCGGAAATAGAGCGCGTGCGTGGCCTCGAACACGATGGGGTCCTCGGCGCGAAGACCGGCGAGGTCGTTGATCGTGAAGAACCGCCGCCAGTTGAGTTCGTCGTTCGCGACGCGCCACGAGGCCAAGCGGTAATGCTGGCGGTCGATCAGCACGGCGATGTCATCGGTCGCTGCGGTCGCCTGGTCCTCGTCGCGGATAGGCAGGCGATGTTCGCCGTACGCCTCGAGGACGTAGCGGCCGTCGTTCTGCCGGACCTTCAGCGCGCCGCTCGCGAGCGTTTCGGCGAGCGGATCGCCGAGGATCGGGAGGACGAGCTTCTCGTGCCAGTCGATGTCGAAGTAGCGCGCAAATTCGCTGCCTTCACCGTGTTTTAGGACGTCGTTCCACCACACGTTCTCACCACCGGCGACGCCCATGTGGTTGGGAACGATATCGATGATGACGCCCATCTCGCGCCCACGCAGCGCTCCGACGAGGCTGCGGAAAGCGTCCTCGCCGCCGAGTTCGGGATTGATCCGGGTCGGATCGACCACGTCGTAGCCGTGCATGGACCCGCTTCGCGCGGTGGTGATCGGCGAGGCGTAGAGGTGGCTGATCCCGAGGTCGTCGAGATACGGGACCAGCGTTTCGGCGTCGGCGAACGTGAAGCCCTTGTGGAACTGGAAGCGGTAGTTTGCGCGCGGCGTTGTAGGCGGGATCATGCGGGTCTCGTGGCGTTGAGCGTGTCGATGCGGGCGGCGACTTCGGGGCGGGCGAGCAGCGCCTCGATCGTGTCGGGCATGCGGCGGCGCCAGTTGGGGTGTTCGTCGATCGTGCCGGGGAGGTTGGGTTGCTCGACCAGTCCGGCGAGATCCTCGATCGGGATGATGGCGAGCGCGCAGGGCGTGCTGGCGACATGGGCAACGGCGGCGTCGACGACCGGATCGGTGTCTTCGGGGGTTGGCTGTTCGGTGCCGGTGTGGAATGCAGACCAGAGCGCGACGCGGTCCTCGGCGCGGGCGGCGAGGTCCGTGGGTTTGTCGGCAGCGTCGGACTTGCGTCCGAGGTTCCACGTCCAGTCGATATCGCGGCCGCTCCACCAGCCAGCGACGGTGGCAAGGTCGTGCGTACCGGTCATCGCTACCGCGTCGGTCGACCATCTGGCGGGGGGGACGAAGCCGTCCGCGTCGCGCTCGAACCAGAGGACGCGCATGCCGAGCATGGCACGGGCGTCCATCGCCTCGCGGAACCCGTCGGGTACGGTACCGAGGTCTTCGCCGATCACGATCGCCTCGGCACGCTGCGATTCCATCGCGACGATCCGCATCAAGTCTTCGAACGGCATGTCGAGGTATGCGCCCTCCGCGGCAGACGCACCTTCGGGGACGACCCAGAGGCGGCGGAGGCCGAACGCGTGGTCGATGCGGATGCCACCGGCGTGTGCGAGCGCCGAACGGATCGTCGCGATGAAGGGGGCAAAGCCGGTGTCGCGCAGGGCTTGTGGGTCGAACCCGGTGATGCCCCAGCTTTGTCCGTCGGGGCCGAGCGGATCGGGCGGCGCGCCGATCGAGAGGCCGGTGAGCAAGTCGCTGCGTCGGCTCCAGCCGTGGCTGCCGCCGGGGTCCATGCCGACGGCGAGATCTGCGATGAGGCCGATCGCCATGCCGGCGTCCTTGGCGGCCGTCTGCGCGGCGTCGAGGTCGCGGCGCGCTAACCACTGGAGGAAGATGTAGAACGTGACGTCGTCCGCATGCTCCGTGACGAAGCGGCGGACGGTAGGGCTGGCAGGATCGTGATACTCGGTCGGCCATTGCTGCCAGCCGCGTGCACCGGTGGTCGCGAAGAAGTGCGCGTGGAGGGCGTCGAACTCGGCATGGCGTTCGAGGTCGTCGCCACCTTGTCGCCTGAACGTTGTCAGGGTTTCTTCAATCTGTGAAAGCGTTTGGTCGAAGCTCTTGCGTAGTTGCGCGAGCTTTTCCGGGATCGCGGCGTGCCAATCGATCAGTTCGGGAAAGTCGCGGATGTCGGACTGTGTACCGAATGCGACCGGGTCACCGTACAGGCCGTTGAGGAATTGTCGGCTCGAGGGTGCGTAGGGGCTATACCGGCTGGCGTCGGCGGGGAACAGCGCGTGGGTGGGGCTGATCGCGAGGGCATCGGCGCCGCAATGGCCGAAGGCTCGGGCGGCATCGGCTAGCGAAACGAAGTCACCTAACGCCTTCGGTGCGTCGGTGCGGAGGCTCGGGATCTGGACGGCGGGCGCCCAGAGTTTGCGGCCCGATAGGGCGTCGGCGATCGTGTAACAGCGGCGCGGCGCGACGAGAATGTCGATGACTTCGCCATTGATTTCAAGCGTGTGGTAGCCGCTCTTGCTTATCGGACTCAACTCGCCGTTATCGACCGTGACCGCGTGCGTCGTACCGTCCTCGAACGTAAGTTCGGCTTTGCCTGATACATTTGATACCAGCCGGATCGGGGCTCCCACATCGACGGACAGGAAACGGACACCCTGCTCGTTTCGAGCTTCGATCGCGGCGAGGCTTTCGGCGATCTGCTTTTTACTTCCGGACGGATGGACGAGACGATCCAGGATTGCCTGTAACGCGTGGTCGGCGACGGTCTGGCGACGACCGGCTGCGTCCTGCCATTCGGGTTGCAGGCCGGCCGCGACCGCGAGTGTTCGGAGGCTGCTCATCGATCCAGCCAGACTGCCACGCTGGCAGCCTCCCCCGGTTCGCCCTCGGCGAAGATTGGCGAAGCCTCTATTGCAGGAAAATCAACGACATCGTCGCCGAGGTTGAGCGCAATTGTCAGGATTGCGCCGTCACCCATTTTCCAGCGCGCAACAACGGCCCCCTCCCCGATCGCTTCGGCGCCGATCGCGGTCGTGTCGCGCAGGCGGGGAATGATTTGCTCGTGTCGGATCTTGAGCAGGGTGCGGTACAGGTCCTGCCACTCGGCCGCGTCGGCACCGGGCCGTGCTCGCGATTGGAGGAAGGTTTCATGCGCGTTTGGGTCGGGGATTGCCTCGCGCGCTTCGGGATCGGCGAAGGCGGCGAACTTGGCGAATTCCTTGCGCCGACCTTCGCGCACCGCGTCCGCTAACTCGTCGTGGAAGTCGGTGAAGAACAGGAACGGGCTTTCGCTCCCGTGCTCGTCGCCGATGAAGAGCAAGGGTATCTGCGGGCCGAGCAGCAGCAATGCGGTGGCGGCGCGGAGCTTCTGGTGGTCGGCGAGCAGCGTCAGGCGTTCGCCCAGCGCGCGGTTGCCGATCTGGTCGTGGTTCTGGAGGAACGCGACGAACGCGGTCGGTGACAGGTGCGCACTGGGTTTACCGCGCGGCTTGCCATCATGGTTCGGGGAGCCTTCGCCCTGGTAGATGAAGCCTTCGCCGAGGCAGCGCGCGAGGCGTTCGGCGGGGCGGTCGGCGAAGTCGGCGTAATAGGCGCTGGTCTCGCCGGTAAGCAGGACGTGGAGGACGTTGTGGAAGTCGTCGTTCCACTGCGCGTCGAACGCGGCGGGGTGAAGCCGGTCGGCGTCGTTGCCTTCGTTTTCGAGAACGAGGTGGACGTAGCGGCCGGCGGTCTTCTCGCGGAGTTCGGCGGCCATTGCGTCGAGGAAGGCGTCGTTCTCGATCGCGTGGACCGCGTCGAAACGGAGGCCGTCGAACTTGTACTCGTTCAGCCACATCAGCGCGTTGTCGACGAAATAGCGGTGGACCGGCGCCTGGTCGACCGCGACCGCACCACCCCAGGGGGTGTCGACCTCGGGGTGGAAGAAGCCCTTTGCATAGGCGCCGAGGTAGTTTCCGTCGGGGCCGAAGTGGTTGTAGACCACGTCGAGAAACACGGCAAAACCGAGTTCGTGCGCGCGGTCGACCAGCGCCTTCAATTCATCGGGCGTCCCGTAGCTTTCGGCGGGGGCGTAGGGGAGCACGCCGTCATAGCCCCAGTTGCGGGTGCCGCCGAACGCATTGACGGGCATGAGTTCGACTCCCGTGATGCCGAGTTCGGCGATCGCCGGGAGGTGGTCCACGACGCCGGCGAAGCCGCCGAGCGTGCCGACATGGACCTCCTGGATGACCATCTCTTCCCACGGTCGGCCGCGCCAGTCCGGGGTGCGCCACGCGTAGGCGTCACGGTCGACGACCACGCTCCAGCCGTGGACGCCACCGTCTTGTGCCCGTGCGGCGGGGTCTGGGACGGTCAGGTCGTCCGCGAGCCGGAACCGATACCGAGCACCGGCGCCGACCGGAGCTCTAGCGCTGAACCAACCCTCCGGTGCGGGGGTCATCGGGACCGCGTCGCCGTCGGCGATCTCGAGCGTCACCGCATCGCGGTCAGGTGCCCAGAGACGGAAGACCGTCCCGTCATCGGCGAGCGTCGGTCCCCAGGTCATGCCGCTGCGATCGTCCAGGAGAGTAGCGCCGCGCCCTGTTGCGGCAGTTCGTAGCTGTCCTTGATTAAAGTCGCACCCTGCTCCGGCTTGCTGCTGTCGATCAGCACGGTGCGCTCGACCTCTGCAGGCGGCGGCATATGGAAAGTGAGCGGGCCTTCCGACGCGTTGAGCAGCAATGAGATAACCTGCACCTCACCCGACTCCTGCTCGCACGCGCGGCGCATCACCAGTGCGCGGCCGTTGGTGTTTTCCCAGTCCTCCGGCGTCAGTTGCAGACCGCGCTCGTCCCACCATTCTATGTCCTTGAGGCCTTCCGCGGGCGTATCCTCACCGTAGAGGAAGTTGCCGGCGCGGAGCATCGGGTAGTCGCGGCGGAGGGCGATCAGGCGCGCGGTGAAGTCGATCAGCCCGTCGCCCTCCGGCGACTTCGCCTTGTTCCAGTCGAGCCAGCTGATCTCGTTGTCCTGGCAATACGCGTTATTGTTGCCGTTCTGCGTACGGCCGAACTCGTCGCCCGCCACCAGCATCGGCGTGCCGAGCGAGGCGAACAAGGTGGTCAGCATCGACCGCATCACGCGCGACCGGGTCTCGAGGATCGCGGGGTCTTCGGTCGGGCCTTCGACGCCCCAGTTGCGCGAGCAGTTGTTCGAGTGGCCGTCGTTATTGTCTTCGCCGTTCGCCTCGTTGTGGCGCTCCTCGTAGGCGACGGTGTCGGCGAGCGTGTAGCCATCGTGCGCACCGAGCAGGTTGACGCTCGCCCAAGGGCGGCGCGCCCGGCGGTCGAACAGGTCGGCCGAGCCGGTCAGGCGGGCGGCAAGATCGGCGCGCTGCGCGTGGTCACCGCGCCAGAACTTCCGCACGGTATCGCGGTACTTGTCGTTCCACTCGGCAAAACCGGGGGGGAAGTTGCCGAGCTGGTAGCCGCCGGGGCCGATGTCCCAGGGCTCGGTGATGAGCTTCAGCCTGCCGAGCACGGGATCCTGGCGGAGCACGTCGAAAAAGCCTGCGCCGGGATCGAAGCCGGTGTCCGTCCGGCCCAGCGTCAGGCCGAGATCGAAGCGGAAGCCGTCGATGCCGAAGCTGGTCGCCCAGTAGCGGAGCGAGTCCGCGACCATCTGGATGACGCGCGCCTTGGTGAGGTTCAGCGTGTTGCCGGTGCCGGTGTCGTTGATGGAATAGCGGGGGTCGTCCTTGACGAGGCGGTAGTAGCTCGCGTTGTCGAGACCGCGCCAGGAGAGCGTCGGGCCCTGTTCGGAGCCTTCGCAGGTGTGGTTGTAGACGACGTCGAGGATCACCTCGATCCCGGCGGCGTGCAGGCGGCGGATCGAACGGCGGAGTTCGTCGTGGCTGTCGGTCGCGAAGAACGAGCGCTCGGGCGTGAAGAAATTGAGGGTGTTGTAGCCCCAATAGTTGCGCAGGCCCTTTTCCTGGAGGAAGCGGTCCTGAATGTAGGTGTGGATCGGCAGCAGCTCGAGCGCGGTGACGCCGAGGCGCTTGAGGTGATCGATGACCTTGGGGTTGCCAAGCGCAGCGAAGGTGCCGCGTTCGGAGGGCTGGACCTCCTCGAACAGCTTGGTCAGGCCCTTGGTATGCGCCTCGTAGATCACCGTCTCGGACCAGGGCGTATTGGGCCGTACGTCGCGCGACCAATCGAAATGGCTGTCGGTCACGACGCCCTTGGGCATCGTCAGCGCGCTGTCGCGCTTGTCGAAGCTCAGGTCCGCGCGGGGCGACTTGACCTGGTATCCGTACATCGCGTCGGTCCAGCGGAGTTCGCCGATCATCTGCTTGGCGTAGGGATCGAGCAGCAGCTTGTTCGGGTTGAAGCGGTGGCCTTCCTCGGGCGCGTACCGGCCATGCGCGCGATAGCCGTAGACGAGGCCGGGCTGCGCGTCGGGGAGGTAGCCGTGCCAGACTTCGTCCGTCCATTCTGGCAGCGGATAGCGCTTCAGCTCGCGGCGGCCGGTCTCGTCATAGACGCAGAGTTCGATCTTCTCGGCATTAGCGGAATAGACCGCGAAGTTGACGCCGAGGCCGTCGAAGGTCGCGCCGAGGGGATAGGCCGAGCCGGCGTCGAGCGTGTCGGGCAGTAGATGCAATGCGAGGACCCTTTTCGTGTCGTAATCGTCGTGCTGCGGGACCAACTTTATCGCGGTGCAGCATTCCTTGCCGTGAAACCCGCCCGCCCGTTCCTATGTTCCGCAGGCAGCAGCGAGTTTTCGCCGCACCTTCTCACAGATCAAGGGACATGCGCATGCCTTCCACCATCCGATCGATCGCCGCATGAGCGGGCCCAAACTGTTCGAGCCGCTCCAGGTCGGCAATCTCACGCTCGCGAACCGAATCGTGATCGCGCCGATGTGCCAGTATTCGGCGACCAACGGCTGCATGAACGACTGGCACCAGATCCATCTGGGGCAGCTCGCGCTGTCGGGCGCGGCGCTGCTGACGATCGAGGCGAGCGCGGTGCTGCCCGAGGGTCGGATCACGCATGGCGACGTCGGGCTGTACGACGATGCGACCGAGGCGGCGATGGCGGGGGTGATCGAGAGCGTGCGGCGCTGGTCGGACATGCCGATCGCGATCCAGTTGTCGCATGCGGGGCGCAAGGCGTCGTGCGAGGTGCCCTGGAAGGGCGGACTCCAGATCGCACCGGGCGAGCCGAACGGGTGGCAGACCGAGGGACCTTCGACGGTGCCGTTCCTGCCGGAGGAGAATGCGCCGGTCGCGCTCGACGCTGAGGGGCTGGCGCAAATCCGCGATGCGTTCGTGGCGGCGACGGTGCGTGCGGCGCGGCTCGGGATCGACGCGGTGCAGTTGCATGCAGCGCATGGGTATCTGTTGCACGAGTTCCTGTCGCCGTTGTCGAACCGGCGCGAGGACGAGTATGGCGGCAGTCTGGAGAACCGGATGCGGTTCCCGCTTGAGGTGTTCGATGCTGTTCGGGCTGCGTTTCCGGCGGAGCGCGCGGTGACGATGCGCGTGTCGGGGACCGACTGGGCCGAGGGCGGTTGGGGTTTGGAGCAGACGGTGGCGTTCGCGAAGGCTCTGGAGGCGCGCGGTTGCAGTGCGATCCACGTATCGAGCGGTGGGATCACGCCCGCGCAGCAGATCCCGGTCGGACCGAGCTATCAGGTGCCGCTCGCGCGGGCGGTGAAGCAGGCGGTGTCGATCCCGGTCGTCGCAGTCGGGCTGATCACCGATTTCGAACAGGCCGAGGCGATCGTCGGGACGGGCGATGCAGACATGATCGCGCTGGCTAGGACGATCCTGTACGATCCGCGCTGGCCTTGGCATGCGGCGGCGCATCTTGGGGGTAAAGTGAAGGCGCCGAAGCAGTATCTGCGGTCGCAGCCTCGGCAGTATAAGGATCTGTTCGAGGGGTAGGCGGACCCACCGTCCAGCGGCGCCGTTCCCTTACCGACTGAGGGAACGGCGCCAACGCGCTGCATCAGCACGATTACTGTCGGCCAAGCTCAGCGCTCAACCCCAGGCGCGGGGGCCGCCATCGTCGAGCGCACGATCGAGATAGAAGGCGGCGCTGATCAGCGCGAGGTGGCTGAACCCTTGCGGGAAATTGCCGAGGAACGTGCCGTCCTGCGCGATCTCCTCGGCGAACAGGCCGAGGTGATTGCCGTGAGCGAGCAGCTTTTCGAAGTTGAACCGCGCCTCGTCGAGACGACCGGCACGCGCAAGGCATTCGACATACCAGAACGAGCAGGCGACGAAGGTCCCCTCCTGCCCCGGCAGCCCGTCGTCGATCTTGTAGCGATAGACTTGCCCATCGTCGGACAGATCCGCGCCGATCGCGTCGAGCGTCGCGAGCCATTTCGGGTCGGTGGGGCCGACGAAGCGGACCAGCGGCATCATCAACAGCGCGCCGTCGACCGCCTTGTCCGCGGGCGTATTCCCCGTCGCGCGGACGAATCGCCCCAGCGTCTCGTCCCAGAAATTGGCCCAGATATCGTCGTGGATCGCGGTCCGCGTTTCCGCCCAGCGTACCAGCGGCGCGGGGAGCGAACGCTTCTGCGCCAGCCGCACCGCGCGATCGACCGCGACCCAGCTCATCAGTCGCGAGTGGAGATAATGCTTGGTTGGCCCGCGCACCTCCCAGATCCCGGAATCGGGGGTCTGCCACGTCTCGCAGACCTGATCGACGACCCGGATGATGTTTTGCCAGCTGTCATGCGAGGGCGGCTCTCCGTATTTGCTGCCGAGATAGACGGCGTCAAGCAGCGCGCCGTAGATGTCGTGCTGGACCTGAATATTGGCATCGTTGCCAACTACGATCGGGCCGGCGCCTTCGAAGCCGCCGAGCTCGAGCTTGCGTTCGGATGCCACCGGGCCGCCGTCGAGCGCGAACATGACGCCGATGCTGCCGTCCGTGCACTCAGACGTGCGGTCCATCGCCCAGTGGAGGAAGTCGACCGCCTCGCCCTGATAGCCGAGCCGGAGCAGCGCGTAGACGGTGAACGAAGAGTCGCGGATCCACGTCGCGCGATAATCCCAGTTGCGGACGCCGCCCGGTGCCTCGGGCAGGCCGAACGTCGCCGCCGCCGCGATCGATCCGTGCTTGCGCGAGGTCAGCAGCTTCAACAGCATCGCCGACCGCTCGACCGTCTCGCGCCAGCGGCCGCGGTACATCGATTGCCGGCTCCAGTTCCGCCAATAGCCGATATCCTTCTCGACGACCGCATCGAGCGCGGACGCGCCCAGCGACACGTCGTCGGGGTTGCTGAGGACCAGCGACACGGTCTCGTCTTCGGCAAGCTCGATCTCGGCGACGAGGTCTTGCCCGTCGGCGACGAGCGTTCCCTTGCCGTGCAACGCCAGCGCGAGCCCGGTTTCATGATCGAACCGGCCGCGTGAAACGCCGGGTGCGCTCCCGTTCTCGTCGGCGGTGAACGACGCGGTGACGGAGGCGGCGCGGCCTATCGCGCCGTAATCGAACCGCGGTGCGCAGCGGATACGGACCGTCGCGCGGCCCCGCGTGCACGTGATCCGACGAACCAGTCGCGGCGGGACCTCGTTCCGATTGTCACCGACCGGCATCAGGTCGACGAGATCGACGCTTGCCTGCGTCCCCATCCAGCGGGTCATCAGGATGTTGGTTTCCGGCACGTACATCTGGACGACCCGGGCGCCATCGAGATCGGGCTCGATCGAGAAATGGCCCCCCTTTTCGGCATCGAGCAGGCGCGCGAACACCGACGGACTATCGAGGCACGGCCAGCACAGATAGTCGATCGTGCCCGCGGTATCGACAAGCGCGATCGTCTCCAGATTGCCGATCGCGCCGTGGTCGGCGATCTGCGAGGACTCTGGTGAGCCCGACACGTTTCGATCCGACGCACGGCCGCCCGTGACCGGCTTGGCGGCATCAGCCATTATCGCGGAAGCCTGGGTACAGCGACATCGCGCCGTCGATCGTGAGCGTCGATCCGACGATATAGTCGGCAGCGTCAGACACCAGGAACAGCGCGGCGCGCGCGACATCGTCGGGATCTCCGACCCGACCATAGGGGATCAGTTCGAGCAGCTTGTCCTGATCGGCCGTCGCATCCGCGTTGATCGCGGTGGCGATCGCGCCGGGGGCGATGCCGTTCACGCGGATGCTATCGCCCGCCACTTCCTGCGCGAGCGTCCGCATCAGCATGCCGCTGCCCCCCTTCGACGCGGCATAGTTGGCATGACCCGCCCACGGAATGACCTCGTGCACCGAACTCATGAAGAGGATCTTGCCGATCGCCCGGCTGACGCCGCGGTCGCCCTGTTGGCGAAACCGGCGTACGGCCTCGCGAGTCACCAGGAACTGCCCGGTCAGGTTGACGTCGATGACCTGCTTCCAGTCCGCGATCGTCATCTCGGCATAGGCCGCGTCCTTCTGCATGCCCGCATTGGCGAAGACGATGTCGACGCCGCCGAACCGCTTGGCGGTCTCGTCGAACATCCGGATCACCGCCCCCTCGTCCGACGTGTCCGCCGCGCACGCGAAGGCCTTGCCGCCGGCCTGGACGATCGTGTCGACGACCTCGCGCGCCTTGTCCTCGCTGCTGTTGTAGTTGACCGCGACGGCTGCACCGGCGGCGGCGAAGGCGATCGCGGCCGCGCGCCCCAGTCCCGAGCTCGCGCCGGTGATGATCGCGGCCTGGCCGGTCAGGTCGATGTGCATGATGGGTCTTTCGTAGGAAACAGTCCTCGCCCAACGCACCGGGTGGCAACTCTTTCCAATCGCAGACAATCTACCTGATCCTGATCAATCGCGCTGAAACGGACGCAACTCAAACGTATCGCCATGCTTTATGACATCGACACAATGGTGGGGCAGCGTGTGACCAAGACTTTAGGTTCAGGGATGCGCGACTGCCGCAGTATCGGTTTAACGGCTGACCAACGAGGTCAAGGCTGGCCGCTTGCGATAACGGCCGCATCATTTTGAAAACTGTCTCTTTACCGTTATTTACGGGGTCAGTTGCGCGACAGCGTCGTATCGCGATCGCTATCCCGATTAAAAACGAAGAGGAGCATCTGCCCGCCTGCCTCGCTGCAATCGATCGCGCAGCCGAGGGGTTCGGCGGCCGGGTCACGATCGTCGCGCTGTTGAACGACTGTACGGACGGTACGCTGCAACTCCTCACGCAGTGGCGACCACGATTTGCCGAGGTTTCCTGGCATGCCGTGTCGCTACTTGCCGGCTTTCGTCACGCGGGTTGGGCGCGACGGCTGGCCTGGGATGCCGCGGCCGGTCTGCTGGACACCGACGACGACCTGTTGCTGTCGACGGACGCCGATACCAACGTCGCGCCGGACTGGATCGTTCGCACGGTGGCGCATATCGACGGTGGCTATGATGCGGTCGCCGGGCGTGCGCTGACGCTGCGTGGCGACCGTGAGCATCTCGGCACCACGGCGCGGCGACGGCTGGACATGATCGGCCGCTATTATACCGCGCTCGATTACCTGCGCGCCGACGCGGAAGCCTCGCCGCACGATCCCTGGCCTCGGCACTTCTACGAAGGCGGCGCGAGCATCGCCCTGTCACGGCGGCTGTATCGAAGGATCGGCGGGGCCCCCACCCCGCCGGTCGCCGAAGATCGCGCGCTGTTCGAGCGTATCAGGCAGTACGGCGGTCGCATTCGCCACGCACTCGACGTGAGGGTGTTCACCTCATGCCGCACCGCAGGCCGCGCGCCCGGTGGCATGGCGGACGCGGTCGCCCGCTGGATCGATCAGCCGGAACACGCGCCGCTCCACGAAACCTACGCGGTGGCCGCCGCGCTCGCCCCTGATCGTGCGACCCGCCGCGACCAACTCAGCTTTGCGACCCTGCCTGCCGCGATCGCCGAAGCGCAGCGCCTGATCCGGCTAGCCCGCCGCGCCAAACCGCCAAAGGTCGAGCCGATACGCGTCGTACCGATCGCTGCGGACGACGGTGACCGCTTCGCCGAGCGCGACCTGGAGTTCGGCGACCGCGTCGTCCCCGCTTTTGGGATAATCGGTTTCGCCGATCCAGTGCACCAGCAGAACGTGCCCGCCAGCTAAGACGGCAGTCCGCAGATAGCCCGCCAACCGGCTGATATCGGCGCTGTCCCAGTAATAGACGACCTCCGAGAGCAGCACGAGATCGAAGGCGCCGTCGGGGGCTTCGGCGGGCAGGCGAAGACGTTCGACGCGGACGTTCGACTGGTCCCCACACCGTGCGCGCGCGGCGGTGAGGGCAGTGTCGGACACGTCGACCGCCAGGAGAGAGTCGCAGCGCTGCGCCAGGCGCGTCGTCAGGACGCCGTTCGCACACCCGACTTCCAGCGCGCTGGCGAACCGATCGCTGGGCAACGCGGCGAGAGTCGCGTCATATTTCGCGGCTTCGTAGGCGCTGGTCTCGAAGTGCCAGGGATCGCCCCGGTCCTTGTAGAGCGCCTCGAAATAAGCGGGTTCAATCGAGTGTTCACGACGCAAGGCGGGTCTCCAGGAGCACGGTATTGGGGCGATCGATCAAGCGCAGCATCGCTCGAGGGAGGCGGAAATTCTCCCGCGCGCCGACGATGCGGCCGCCGCGCTGGCTCCGGTGGCACGCCATCGCGCGGCGTTGATTGGGCCGGCCAGCCTTGCTGTCGATCGCCAAGACACGAACCCCGCGCAGGCGCTGGGTCAGCGCATCCACCGTCCAGCCCCAGACCAGATAGTCGTAGAGCCGGCAGCGAAGCCGCGCTGCGACCGCCAACGCCAGCGCCGCCGCGGCCTGGTGATCGCAGTGCGGGTCGCCCGACCACGTCACCGCGATCTGCCGGATGCCGCGTCGCCTGCACCACACCACCAGTCGGTCGACGCTGCGGGCGAACACCGGGTCGCCCGGTTTGGCGGGCGTCGCATCGGGCCAGTCGAGATGCAGCAGGTCGGCCACGCCGCCGAGGATGCGTACCGCGGCCTGCGCTTCGCGGCGGCGCAACCCGGCGATCCGCTGCGCGCTCCAGCCGGGTGCATCGGGGTGCGATCCCGACCCGTCGGTCAGAAACGCGGTGTGCACTCGGCCCCCGGCGGCGCTGACCGCGGCGATCAGCGCGCCACAGCCCAGCGTCTCGTCGTCGGGATGCGGTGCGAGCACGAGCCAGGGCCCCTGTCGCGCCGCGTCCTTCGCCGAGATCCGCCGGGCACGCCGCTTCAACGCACGCCATGCGTCCCCGCCGGGCGCTACCACCACCGATCGTCGCCCCAGCAATCCTCCTCGAGCCACGCCGCCGCCGCCCGGTCGCGCGCCTGATCGGGCACTGGCTGACGCAGGTATAGCCCGAGATCGCGCGTGATCCGGTCGATCCGGCTTTTGGCGAAGAACGACGCGGTGCCGACCGACCGTGCCGCCGCCTCCATCGTCCGCAGCCCCGCCTCCTCGACGATTCCGCGAGTCATGAGCACGAACGGGATCGCTTCCGCCGCCTGCGTTTCGGCGAGATGCGCGGCGCGCCGAACCCAGAGCCCTGCGCTGCGCGTCTCGGTGAGACAGGTAGCGAACCGCGCACGCTGGATCGAATCGGTGGCCTTGCCGGTCGCGACGAGGTGATCGCGCAGATGCCGCACCAAAGCCTCGACCGCACCGAGCTGCACCGCGGTGAAGCGCCAAGCGCCGGCACTGAACCTCGGCTCGCGCTCGTACTCGTTCGCCGCACCGATCACGCCCTCGCGACCGATCGTCATATTGGAGAAGTCGAACGCTCCGCTGCACGTCCCCCGCATCCCGCGAACCTGCCAACCGGCGTTGTCGGCGCGGGCGGTTTGGCCGGCGATCGGCACGAGGACCAATTGCTTGCCGCCCGTCTCGTCGCGCGCGGTGACGAGGATACGATCGAGATGCCCTGCCCCGGTCGCAAAGCTCTTCGCGCCATCGAGAGACCACCGATCGTCGCCAACCTTGCGGATCGCCAGACCGGGCGCTGGTTCGGTGTTCCAGACGCCGAACGTCCGTCCCGCCTCGAGATCGGTGTCCAGCGTCGCGCGTTGCTCCGCATCGCCATAGGTCGCGATCAACTGGACCGCGTTGACATGCCCCTCGTACACCCGTCCGAGACTGAGGTCCGCGCCGCCGATCGCGCGCAGCACATCGAGCAGCGCATCGGTCGAGCCCCCCGGCGTCACAGCTTTAAACGCTTCCAGCGCTCCCGCCTCGAACAGCGCATGGAGCCGTTCTGCGGGGAAATCTTCGTGCGTATTCTGCTGATCCCACGACGCCGCGAGGTGGCGGACGGCTTCGAGGACGGACCAGCCTGATGGATATTGCGTCAGTGGATTGATCCCGGATCATCCGGCTGCAGAAGCGCACCGGTCACGAACAGAGAACGTCGCACACGCGCGAGTGTTGCGCGCCGCCGTCCGCCGCAGTTCAAACAGTTACGCAATCGTAAAACGCATCCCAACCATCGGTTAACGCTTGGCCGGTATGATCGCATGATCGGATAGGACGAGATCGATGGCAAGCAAACAGGACGTCTTCACGCTGGTCGGCAAGCGCATGCGCGGCACTCTCGGTGAGCAAGGTCATCGGAGTCGTCCCGTCGACATGCCCCCAATCGCCGAACTCATCTGCCGGATCGATCGCGCATTGCAGGATCGCCGCGCCGCCTGACCCGGATCTAGTCGTATCGGTCCGCGACGGCGATCGCGGACGCGTACATCGCGGCCGCGCGTCGCTCGCGCAGATCCTCGAACGCATCGCGCGGGTCCGGCGCATCGCCGGTCGAACGCAACACCGCCCACAAGGCGAAGCGCCTGCCGGGTTCGCGCTCGGTTCCGAACGCGATGGCGACCTTCTCCCGCCCCTGGTCGATCGCAGCCGGGTCCAGCGTGTCGATATCGGCCGTACCGAAGAAATGTCGTAAAACCGCGTCGAGATCCATGATCGGCTCCTGTAGCCTGAACGGCCGAAACGCAATCCGGCACCGATGCCCTGCCTCGACTCGAAATGGTTGCGAACCGGCGCCCCACCGCTTAGACGCCCGCCGATACACGCGTATCCCGGACGGGTGGCCGAGTGGTTTAAGGCAACGGTCTTGAAAACCGTCGTAGGGGCAACTCTACCGTGGGTTCGAATCCCACCCCGTCCGCCAGTCCAGGGTCACCGACGAACGATCAGTTGGTGCGGTCCGGCGGAACGATCGGCAACGGCAGCGCGGCGATCAGAACACCCTCCTCGGCAAGAGCCTTGGCTTCGGCAATGCTGGCTTGGCCGTGGATAGTGACGTGTTTCTCCTCGCCCAGATGCATTGCGCGGGCACGATCGGCAAAGGCGGTACCGACCCATTGCGACGATTCCAGCGCCTTGGCTTGATGTTTCGCCAGCATAGCCAAGGCGGACTTGATCGCGGCGGGGCCGGGTGCATCGGCCTTGCTGTTGCCCTTTGCAGAAATTGCAGGCGCCATCAGCGCCTTGGTCACCGTGCCATCGTCGCAGATCGGACAGCGGACCTGCCCAGCCTCGCGTTGCGCTTCATACGTACCGCTCGAGCCGAACCACGCCTCGAACACATGCCCGCCGCCGCACTTCAGATCGAAGACGATCACCGCACGACCATGACGGGCGGGATGGCACGACGGTGCGCGATCGCCGGGATGCGCGATCGGACGTCGCGCAGTCGGTCGACATCGATCTCGGCAAAACCCAATCCAGCCGCGTCACCCATGTCGAGCAGGACATCGCCCCAAGGATCGATGACCAGCGATTGGCCGTAGGTCGTGCGTCCGTCGGCATGCTCGCCGGTCTGCGCCGCAGCAACGACGAACGCCCCCGCCTCGATCGCGCGGGCGCACAGCAGGATGTGCCAGTGCGCCGCGCCAGTCGGCCGCGTGAAGGCGGCGGGGACGGACAATATAGTAGCACCGGCGTCGCTCAAAGCGCGGTACAGATCGGCGAACCGAAGATCGTAGCAGATCGATGGACCGACCATCCCGACGGGCGTGTCGATCACGGTCGCGGTGTCGCCCGCGACATAGGCGGCGGATTCGCGCCAGCTCTCACCTGTCGGCAGATCGACGTCGAACATATGCAGCTTGTCGTAACGCACTCGGATCGCGCCGGTATGGTCGATCACGAACCCGCGATTGGCGAGCCTGCCATCGGAGCGGCGAACCGCCAACGAGCCCAGATGCACCCAGATACCCGCATCGGCAGCAGCGGCGCAAACCGCTGCGAGCACAGGGTCCTCGGCCTCGCTCACGATCGAAGCGCCCGCCCGGACCCGATCGCGGTCGATCAGGCCGGACATTTCGGGCGTGAACAGCATCGCGGCGCCCTCGGCCGCCGCCCTATCGATCGCATCGACCAGCGTCGCCGCATTGACGACCGGATCGATACCGCTCGTCATCTGCAGAACGCCGATCCTGGCCATCAGGCCAGCAGAGCGTCGAGACCGCCCTTTGCGTCGAGCGCCGCGAGATCGTCCGATCCGCCGATATGCTTGCCGTCGATAAAGACCTGCGGCATCGTGTTGCGACCGCCCGAGCGCTCGACCATCTCGGCTTTCTTCGGGCCGCCCATCGTCACGTCGAACTGCTCGGGTTCGACGTCCTTCGAGGCGAGAAGTTTCAGCGCGCGCGTGCAGTACGGGCAGAACGCCTTGGTATAGATTTCTACTTTTGCCATGCGCCCGAGATGTGGTTTCCGCCGGGCGCTGTCAACTCGGCGCCGGTAAATTGGACGGTCAATTCGGCGTGGATCAATCGCTTGCCGTCGGAGACAGCACGCGCGCCCAGCACAATATCGTGACGGATCGCGCGCCCGCCTTGAGCAAGACGCGCGTGCAGCCGTCCGTGGTCGCGCCGCTGGTATACACGTCGTCGACGAGCACGACCGACCGTCCCCGAACCCGCTCGGGCGTACAAACAGCGAATGCACCCGCGACCGCCTTCACGCGCGCTTTCCCTCCCAGTCCCCGCAGTACGAGCGTCCGCCGCGCCCGAACGAGTACGTCGAGATCGTGGGTGACGCCGGATAATGCCGCCACCGATCGGGCGATCAGCGCCGCCTGATTGAACCCGCGCGACCAGATCCGCCATCGATGCAGCGGCACCGGCACCAGCAGGTCGGCATCATCGGGCATCAGGCGATGCATATGCCGCGCCATCGTCTCGGCAAAGGCGATCCGGCCGCCATATTTGAGCCGCAGCACGAGGCTGCTCGCGATGGGTCCGTAGGCGACCGCGGCGCGGACACCGGCATGCCGAGGCGGCTCGGCGAGGCATGGCGCGCAGACGACGTCCTCGCCGCGATCGAAGGCAAACGGGCGGTTGCACGCCACGCACCAGGGCGGCCCGAGAAACCGCAGGCTGCTCCAGCAGGTCGCGCAGAACCGGTGATCCTCGGCGACGGGCGTCCCGCAGCCGCCACAGCGCGGCGGTAACGCGAGGCCGATGATCCGGCGAAACGGTCCGGTCATGCCGTATCTTCCCCGCCTTGAAGCCCGCTCCTGTCTGGCTCCCCTGGCAGACCTTGTCGTGGAAGCCCGACCACGGCACAAGCGCGGTCGTGTCAGACAGCCCTCCCGAAATCTTCGACCGCGCCGCGCGTCGCCTGCGTCGCGACCGCGCCGCACCCGATTATGCCGATCATGCATTTCTTCGCGAGACGATGCTCGACGGAATCGCCGAGCGGCTTGACGCGGTCACCCGCCCGTTTACCGACATCCTCGACCTAGGGTGTTTCGATGGCGCATTCTCGCCGCCGCCGGGCGCCCGCGTGGTGCGGTGCGACGCGGGCTTCGCGTTTGCCGCACGGACCGGCGGGGTACAGGCCGACGAGGATCGCCTGCCGTTCGCCGACGCGTCGTTCGATCTGGTGGTCAGCGCCGGCGTGCTCGACCAGGTCAACGACCTGCCCGGCGCGCTTGCTCTCATCCGACGCGTGCTGCGTCCCGACGGGCTGTTTCTCGGCGCGTTCGTCGGCGCGGGCAGCCTGCACGCCTTGCGCGCGGCACTGCGGACCGGCGAGAGCGAACGCCCCGCCGCGCGCCTCCATCCGCAGATCGACGTGCGGTCGGCAGGGGACCTGCTGATGCGCGCCGGCTTCGCGTTGCCGGTCGCCGACGTCGAGACGCTCGATGTTCGCTATGCCGATCTGAGCCGCGTGTTCGCCGACCTGCGTGGCATGGCGGCGAACAATATGCTCGCGCAACGCCAGCCCCTGACACGCGACGTGCTCGCCCGGACGTTCGCAGCATTTGCAAATGCTGCCGACGATACGGGAAGAACGCGGGAGACGTTCCAGATCGTCTTCCTGACCGGCTGGTCGCCCGATCCCTCGCAACCCAAGCCCGCGAAACGCGGCAGCGCGACGGCATCGCTGGGCGACGCGCTCAAACGCTAGGCGATCAGCCCGTCGCCCTCCGCGGCGCGCGCTAGGATGCGTCCCATCGCCTCGAACAGCGCATCCATCGCGACCGGCTTGAAGATCACGTCGTCCGCTCCCGCGGCAAGGCATCGCTGGCGCAGGTCGGGCGCGATATCCGCGGTGACGACGATGATCGGCACGACCGCCTTCGCATCACCTCGGGCGCGGATATGCCGAATCGCGGTTATCCCATCCATGCCGGGCATTCGCAGATCGACCAGCACGATCGCGAACTCGTCGTCATCGAGGATCTTCAAGCCGATTTCGGCGCTTTCCGCTTCGACCATCGTCGCCCCGGCGACGTCGAGCATGTCTTTGACAACACGCCGGTTCATCCGGTCGTCTTCGATGAAAAGGACGTTCACGAGGTAGGTCGCGAGGGGCGTTTGAAAGGAGGCGAAAGGACCGTCATGCCGCTACGTCTACGCGTCATGCAGCGTGAGATACAAGGTCAGGAATTGAGTGGTTTTTCAAAACTGATCCATGTAAAACTGCCGCGATAAGATCGGCCCCGCTGACCGGCTTTGCCACGACGCGCGTGATCCCTGTCGCGAGCAATTCCTCGCGTTCCCGATCAGCCGAAACGGGCCAGAGCAGCGTCGTTTCGACACATGCCGATGCGGCTGCGTAGGCGATCCGGGTCAGTGCTGAAATATGATCGCCCTGCCCTCGTAGCGTCGCGTCATCGATGAGCACGCGCGCGACATTGCCCAGATCAAGTCGTGCGATGGCTTCGTCGACCGACGTCGCGCACCCGACCAGACCACAACGCGGCGCGAGCAACGTCGTGAACATGCTGCGGGTGATCGGGTTGCGATCGAGTACCAGCGTTACCGTTCCCTCCACAGCGCCGCGTTCGGTGATCGCGATAGGTTCGGCGCGGATCAACGGGAGCGTCAACGTGAACGTCGCGCCACGACCGATCGCGCTGCCGACCGACACATCGCCGCCCATCGCACGCGCCAGGCTGCGGCAGATCGAGAGACCAAGCCCGGTCCCGCCGAATTGCCGCGTCGTGCCCGCATCGGCCTGTTTGAACGACTCGAATATCTCCTCGAACTTGCCCGGCGAGATGCCGATACCCGAATCCGTGACGGCAATGCGGAGACGGTCATCCGTAGCGACGTCGATCGTCAGCACCACTGCGCCCGACGTCGTGAACTTGAGCGCGTTCGACAACAGGTTGAACACGATCTGTCGGACGCGCGCGGCATCGCCCACGATCATGTCCGGGCAGTCGTCCAGGTCGACCACGAACGACAATCCCTTGGCACGGGCCTGCTCGTCCCACATCCGGGTCGCGTCGATCACCGTGGCTCGAAGATCGAACGGCGCGGACTCGATCGTCAAATTGCCCGTCTCCATCTTGGCCACGTCGAGAATGTCGTCGACTAAGGCGCGCATCCTGACACCCGCGCCGTGGACGATGTCGAGGCGGTCTCGGATCCCGGACCCGAGCGCCCGATCCGCGAGCATCACCTGCGTCATGCCGAGGATACCGTTGAGCGGCGTCCGTATCTCGTGGCTCGTGGTCGCCAGGAACTCGGTCTTGGCGGCAAGCGCTTTGCCGAGCGCATCATTGGTCACGGCGAGGTCGTCGTTCGCCGCCCGCACGCGGTCGCGGCTGCGGCGGATCGTGACCAGCCCGACCGCCAGCATCGCGATCAGCACCGCCACCGCGGCCGATGTCCCCAGAAACACGTAGCGCTGAGTCTGCGCGCGCGCGCGCTCGAACGCGATGCTGCGTTTAAGCTCTCTGGCCTTGAGTTGACTGATCTTCAGTTCCTGATTCGCGAAGTCGAACCGTGCCGCCATCAAAGCGGTCTTGGTGCTGGTTGCCAGTTTGGTGGCATCATCATCCAGTCGCTTGATCGCCTGAAGCTGAACCAAGGCGCTCGACGCGTCGCCGCTTTTTCTGCTGACGTCATAGGCCGTCTGATGGACATCCCTGTATGACATATCGGTGGTCTTCGAATCGATCCCGGACAATGCCGCAGCGATCAACTCATGTGCCGAAGCGATATCGCCGTGCTGCAATGCAGCCTGTGCTTCGGTAGCGAACAGCCGGCTGCGTAGCCCCGCGTCGAGCGAATCAGCGGCCTTGCGCGCCATTCTTAGCGCTTGGTCCGCCCGCGCGAAATTTCCAATCTCCAGTTGGATGCGCGCGGTATTGATATAGATCTCTTCGATGAGATTGCGGCTTCCAAGCTTTTTGGCCATCGCCAGTGCCTGCGCCAGCTCGTCGCGTGCTTGCGGATAACGGCGCATCTGAGCCAGGGAGAGCGCCCGGTTATTATGAATGGCGAGTGAAAGACTGATATCGATCCCGTAGATATCCAATGCCTGCTGATAATATTTGAGCGCCGTCTGCTGCTCTTGGGCTTGGTCGTAGAGCGATGCGATAAACACCAGAGCGCGCGACTGCCCCCGCAGATCGTCGAGATACCGATATAGTTCGAACGCCCGCTGATAGTCCCGCAACGCGTTGCCCGCCTGACCTCGATTGCTGTCTACCCACCCAAGCGAGAGAAGAAGGTCAGCATGCAACTTCGACCTCGGTTCGCGCCGCACTACCTCGGCGATAGCACTCCTTACGGCGGCCTCCGCCAAATCTGTTTTGTTTGTCCGTAAATATGCTTCCCCCTGCAGCCACAGCGCAGTTGCCAGCGCGATGTCGCGGCGATCGGCTTGCGGGATGCGTGCGCCGAGACGTTCGGCGTCGATTGCCTTGGTCAGCGCCTCCGTCGGATCGGTCAGCATCGCCTCCTTCGCTGCCGCGACCGCCGTTTCGTAATTTTTGCTGCTCGTCGTCACGCGCGCAAGCGGTGACGCCGTCGCGGATGCGGCGTTCATCAGCAACACCAGCGGCGCCACGAACGTAGCGAAAAATCGGACTAGAGCGTGGGTCAGGCGCGCTTCCACACGGTTGCCAGTCGATTGAATGGCGCCCGGACGTCGGTCGCCAGCGCCAGCGCCTTACCATCGTCGAGAAAGTGGATCAGCGCATCGATATTGATCGGACGACTGATCAGGAATCCCTGGATCATGTCGCACCCCATCACTGACAGGAGCGCCATCGCCGCAGGCGTCTCGACGCCTTCCGCGACGACTTCCATTTCCAGCGCATGCGCGAGATCGATGGTCGAGCGAACGATCAGCGGGTCGCGGTTCGAACTTGTCAATTGCGTCACGAAAAGCTTGTCGATCTTCAGTTCTCGGGCCGGCAACTGCTTGAGATACGCCAGTGAAGACAACCCCGCCCCGTAATCGTCGATCGCGATGACGATGCCGATCTCGGCAAAGACCTTGAGGTTCGCGATCGCGCTTTCGGGATCGCGAATGACCGACGTTTCGGTGATCTCGAACCCGAGTTCAGCACCGCTCTGCTCGACCAACGCGCACGCCTGCCTGACGAACCACGCGTCTGCCAGAAGCACACCGGAGATATTGATGAACACCCGCAGATCGTGCCCGGCCCGCGACAATATCTTCTGATCCTCGATCGATCGACGGATCGTCCACAGGGTCAGCGCGACGATATCGTGGGTTTCTTCAGCCAATGGAATGAAGTCGCTCGGCAACACCAGTCCGCGGGTCGGATGGTTCCAACGGACAAGGGCTTCCACGCTCGTAATCTGCTGCCGCCGGAGGTGCACCTTCGGTTGATACTGGAGAAAAAGCTCTTCGTTTTCGATCGCGACGGGCAAGTCCCGGACGAGTTGAGCCCGATCGATCGCCTCCGTGCTTCCGGCCACGTCGAGCGCGACCGGGGTGCGCTCGATACGCGCCTCCGCCAAAGCCTGTTCCGCTGCCTCGATCAGGTGAACCTCGTCGCGATGCGGCGCGGCCGCGGCACCACCGAGGCGTGCCTGGATATCGTGGGTCTCGCCATCGATATCGAATGGACGTTCGAACGCGCCTTCCAGCGCGGCGATCGCGACATCGAGCGCAAGCCGCGCCCCGCTCTCGAACGCGATTTCCAGGATTTCGCGACCGACCGCAACGATGCGGGCGTCCGGAAGAGCTTCGCGCACCCGCGCGCCGAAATCGACGATCAATGTCTCCGAACGGGCTTTGCCGAGGTGGCGCCGCAGCGTCGCAAAGTTCGCGATTTCTGCCAGGATCAGGAAACGCCAACCGTTCAGCGCCCGATCGCAGATCCCGTCCTGCCGAAGTTCGCCGAGCAAAACCGAATCGACCAGCCGCGCATCTGTTTGCGTCGGGCTGCACTCGATCTGCGAGTACGGATGTTCGCTCATCCCGTCGTGCTATCGGCGAGCCCTAAACATACCCTTAACCGCAAACGACACACACGCATAATGTATGGTTAACAGACTATAAAGATGATTGTTTAACGTCGCATTAGTGATATGTTGTGCGAGCACCGGTAACGGTGCCCATAAGGGAGCATAAACATGCTGAATTTCATTGTCTTTCTACTCGGTAACACCATCAAGCCTTGGTGAATAACGTTCGTCGGTCCGGATACAGATTCGCTACCAGTTGGCGCGTTAGGTTTCCGGACCGACATTTAACCGTTATTAGTCAATGACTAACGAGTTTTGATCAGGGGTGTCCAAACGCGCTTTTGATCAAAGCTTCTAACGTTACTTCAAATAAAACCTCATTGGCTGCAAGTTGCACCAATTCCGGTTTCTAATCCCTACATTGCAGAACGGCGCTCGTTCACCAGCCGAATCGACGGTTAGGCCGGAGTCACGTAACATGTAGCGGATGAAGCGTCGCCGGGTTCGAGAACCTCATCGAATCGTCGACCGAGCCGAACTTCAACGCCAGCAGATCCAGCGCGTAATTCTGGTTCAGCTTCCACGGCTTGCGTGCGCCTTGAACCGGCAGAGCCGCAGCAGCGCGCTGCACATAGCCCGAGGTGAAATCCAGGAACGCCTCCTGCTTCATGCTGGGATCGTCGTTGCTCGGCGTCGCTTGCCGCAACCCACGTTTCTTCATCGTGTTGAGCAAGCGGCAGACGTACACCGCGGTCAGATCGGCCTTCAGCGTCCACGACGCGTTGGTGTAGCCGAAGGTCGAGGACAGGTTCGGTACGCCATCGAACATCATCCCCTTATATTGCAGCCGTCCGGCGAGTTCGATCGGCTTGCCGTCGAGGCTGAACGCGACCCCGCTCATCAATTGAAGTTCGAGGCCCGTCGCAGTTACGATCACGTCGGCGGGCAGGTCCTTCCCCGAATCGAGGTGGATACCCTCGGGCGTGATCCGCGCGATCGTGTCGGTGACGATCGAGGCTGTGCCGGCGTTGATCGCGGTGAACAGGTCGCCGTCGGGCACCAGGCAGACGCGCTGGTCCCACGGGTTGTAGCGCGGGGTGAAATGTGTCGCGACGTCGTAGTCGGGGCCGAGCTGATCGCGGACCATGCCGATCATCCGCTCCTTCACCTTGTCCGGCTTCTTCCGCGCGAGGCGATAGAAGACCATCCCCATCAGCACGTTCTTCCACCGCGTGATGCCGTACGCAGCCTTGGACGGCAGTTTCCCGCGCAGCCAGTTCGCCACGCCATCCTCGCCCGGCCGCGCGACGATGTAGGTCGGCGAGCGCTGGAGCATCGTCACGTGCGCCGTAGTCTTCGCCATCGTCGGCACCAAGGTCACAGCAGTCGCGCCGCTGCCGATCACGACGACTCGCTTGCCGCTATAGTCGAGGTCCTCGGGCCAGAATTGCGGGTGGACGATCTGCCCGGCAAAGCTGTCCGCGCCCTCGAACTCTGGCGAATAGGCCTTGTCGTAATTGTAATAGCCCGCGCACATCGAGAGGAAGTTGCAGGTCAGATGCACACGCGCACCGTCGGGGCCGGTCGCCTCGACGGTCCAGCGGGCGTCCTCGGTCGACCACGCCGCCGACTTGACGTGATGGCCGTAACGGATCTTGCGGTCGATGCCGTATTCCCGCGCCGTGTCCTCGACATAGGCGCGGATCGACGGGCCGTCGGCGATCGACTTGGCCGCGGTCCAGGGGTGGAAGGCGAACCCCAGCGTGTGCATGTCCGAGTCGGAGCGGATGCCGGGATAGCGGAACAGGTCCCACGTCCCGCCCATCGACTGCCGGCCCTCGAGGATAACGTAGCTGCGATCGGGACAACGCGTCTGCAGGTGGTAGCCGGTGCCGATCCCCGAAATGCCGGCGCCCACCACGATCACGTCGACATGTTCGGTCATACTGCATCCTCCCGCCCCGGCGTTACGCCGTAGGTTTCAGAACCGAACCTATCCTGTTGTGATCTTTACTCAATAGTCCTTCGTATATTTGACGCTCGCACTCTGCCCGCCGCTCGATCCCGCGGCCGACAAGAGGCTCAGCGCCTTGGTCAGCGCAATCTCGAGCTGCGTCGATGTGAAGCCCTTCGCGTCGGTCACGATCTCCACATAAATGTTCTTCGTGATGTACTTGCCCGCCGCGAGGCTGGTGCCACGCCCGGTCGCCTGATCGGCGCCGAGCACGCGCAACCGGTCGAACCCGGTCGCCGAGCGGAGCTTGCCGAGCGGGTTCAGGCCACCGCCGCCCGACCCGCGCAGCGAGTTCAGTGCGGACGCCAGCTGGATCGCCTCGGTCGCCGACAGATTGGCCGGGCTCGACCCGAACAGCAGGCGGCTGAGCACTTCGTCCTGCGGCAGGACCGGGGTCGACGTGAACGCGATCTGCGGCTTCTGGCCGGTCCCGGTGACGTTGATGACGACGGTGATGTCGCTGGTCGTAGTGGTCGCCTGGATGTTGATATCCGGGTCGGTCAGCGCACCGCCGCGGAAGCGGATCTGGCCCTTGTTCACCTCGAACCGCTTGCCCGAGAACGAATACGTGCCGCGGACCACGTCCATGCCGCCGGTGACGATCGGCGCGGCGGACGTGCCGCCGATGTGCATGTCCATCTCCCATTCGGATTCGAGGCCCATGCCCGAGACGAACAGCTGGTTCGGCGCACGGACGCGAAGGTCGAGCTTGAACTTGCCGATCGCAGGCACGTCCGAGCGATCGGTCGAGACCGCCGTACGGATGTCGCTCTTGCGACGCACACCGGTCAGTTCCGGAACTTCGGCCTGACCCTGGCGGATGATCTGGTAGCGCGCCTCGGGGATCTGGAGATCGCCCTGGATCAGGCCGCCATCGCGTCCGTTGGTGAGGTGAACCGTACCCGTAGTCGTAGCGCTGATCGCATCGCTCTTGGCGAGCTGCGCATTGTTCAGCGTCGCGCGGATGTCGATCGGGAAACCGCTATCCGCAGCGAACCCGATTTTGCCCTGCGCCTGCACGGTACCGTCGCCGGCCTTTGCGGTCAGCTGCGTCAGTTGCAGGTCGGTGTTCGAGAACCGCCCGGCGATCCGCATCTGCGACAGACGCGTGCCATAGGTCTCGTTGTCGTAGGTCAGGTTGTCGGCCCGGACGACGCCGTTGAGCTGCGGTGCGGACAGGCGCCCGGAGAAGTCGGCAGCGACCGCGATCGGCCCCGACAATTGCTGGTTCGGGATCGCCGCAAAGCTGAACAGCACCGCGGACGGGCCATTATAACGGATCCCGCCCGACAGCGGCGCGGCCATCAGGCGCGTGCTCCAGGAGCCATTGCCCGCCGGAAGCGGCCGAAGGTTGGCGACCATGCGGCCGATCACCGACGTCCCGCGACGGACCAGCGCGCGGCCAGTCGCACCCTCGCCGCCGAGTGTCCCGGCAAACACGATGTCGACGGGTTCGGAGACGGCGGCGAGACCCGAGCGGGTGAAGTTGGTGACCGTCACGCGCGCGTCCGTGGTTGGCAGTGCGGCCGAGTTTGTTTGAGCGAAGTCGAGGCTGCCGGTCGCCTTGCCGCCGATGCCGAGGTTCGGGACCAGAGCGGAGAGCGTCGACAGGTCGAGGCGATCGAGCCGGACCTGCGCGTTCGTGCCGCGGCCATAGCTGCCGGCGAGACGCGCCGAGCCACCGCCTGCGCCACCGAAGTCGATCCGGGTCGGCGACAGGCGATACTCGCCCTTCACCGCCTGGATGCGCGCCGGATTGACGGTGCGGAAGTCGATGCCGTTCGCCTGGCCTTGGGCGGCTACGAGGTAGGTGTTCGGGGTGAGTTTGGCGTTGACCGCTAGGCGGAAGGGGACGCCGTTGGAGCCGGTCAGCAGCGCTTGCGCGGTGCCGTTGCCGCCGACGTAGTTCACCTTCGCGCGTGCCGCCGAGAGCACGATTGCGCCGTAGCGCATGTCGGCGATCTGCGCGTCGGCGACGATCTGAGGGGTCGGCGTCATGACCGCGGTCGCGTTGACGATCGCGCGGCCGATGGTGAAGTCGACCATGCCGGGGATCTTCGCGCCGTTGGCACGGGCCGCGACGTCGGCGCGCTGATAGCCGCCCTGGTTGGCGAGGCGGACATTGCCCGACAGGCCTTGCCCAGCGAACTGGAGCGCGCCCGCGAACGGGCCTGCGGCGGTCTGGACGATCCGACCGCTGCCGACGATCCCGGCGAACACCACGCGGCGCACGTCGACCGCGAGTTGCGCGCCCGGCTTGACCAGCACGTCGGCGGTGAACGGCCCGTAATTGGTACCGCCGCTCGCGGTGACGGCATAGGCGCCGCCACGCCCGACGATCCGCGCGTTGAGGTTGACGAGGCCGACGCCGACGCCCGGACGCGGTGCGCGCAGGACGACGACAGGAGCCGTCGCGCTGCCCGTGACGCGAGCAGACAAGGGGCCGTAGGCGGTCGAATACGCATCGGCGTTCACCAGCACGGCGCCGGTGGCCGGATCGAACCGGCCTTCGCCACGCGTGACGCGGAACTGTGGCGCGTTCATCCGGAGATTGCGGAAGGTGACGATGCCTTCTGGGCTGTAGCCGATGTCCGAGCGGACGATCGCATTGCCGCCGAGGAAACTGCGCGCGCCTTCGTTGAAGATCTGCGAGGTCTGCGCGACGACGCGGCCGGTGATCCCGAAGCCGCCCTTGGGTCCCGGCACCAGCTTCGCATCGGTCGTCAGGTTGACGATGCCGATCCCGTCGACGCGGTAATTGTTGATCCGCCCCTTCAGCGCGCCGGTGTAGCGCCCGGTCGCCATGTTCGCGACGACCACCGCCGTCGCATCGATCTTGTCCGAGCGGATCTTGAGGTTGTCGGACAGGACGTTCACGCCCGAGATCGCGAAGTCGCCGTCGATCGCGACGTTGGTCGCGAGCCCGCCGACCGCGGCATTGAGCCCCGTCACGCGACGTGCACGCGCCTTGACCGGCACCAGGATACGGTCGGAGTTCACGCGTGCGAGCCCCTCGGCGTAGAGGTTCTCGACGCCCATGTCTCCGAACGCGATCGTGGCCGCGCGGACCTTGTAGTCGACCGTTGGCGTCGCGAACGCACCGTCGAGCACGACGCGTGCCGTGACGTCACGACCACGCAGGTTCGGAAGGATCGCACCGGGCGTCAGCAGCTTCGCGTTGACCGCGAAATTGCCGAAACGGCTGTTGGCGAGATCGATCAGGCCACCGGCGTCGACCGCCAGCGCGTCCGACTTCAGCGTCATCCGCGTGTCGGCCTTGCGGTCGTTGAGCGTGGTATCGATCGCCACGTCGAGCTGTGGGGACGTCAGGCGCTCGACCGGACCTTCGAGATACAGGCCGGGACGCGTCGAACCGCGCACTTCGATATGACCGTTCTTGGCGCTCAGCCCGAGGTTCGCCAACTGTCCGCCGCCCAAAGTCGCGACCGCGCGACCCTGCCACGAGGCCCAGCTACCGCGGCCGTCGACGCTTGCCGTCAACGGCGCCTTGAACGACCCCATCGTCGAGACGACACCGCCGACCGGCGCGGTCAGCTTCACGTTGACGTCGAGCTTGTTCTGCTCGGGCACCGCGTCGAGCTTGAGCACGAGGCGATCGCCACCGGCGATGCCGGGGCCGGTCAAGGCAGCCGCGTTGGTGGTCAGCTGCGCGCGCTTGTCGGCAATGTGCACGGCGCCGTCGATCTTGACGATATGCGTCTGGCCGGTGACCGGCTTGGCGATCAGGAAGCGATCGATCACCAGGCGGTTCACGTCGATGTCGAGATCGGGCAGCAGCGGCGCGTTGGGATCGGTCGGCGTCGCGTTGAGTATCGGGCGGCGCTGCAGCGTGACCAGCGGCGTGGTCAGCGAACGCACATCGACATGGTTCTTGGCGAACGCGAACGGACGCCAGTCGACGGCGAGCTTCGGGCTGGTCAGGAAGACGCCCTTGGGGTCGGACACGCGCACGTCGCTGAGCGTCATCGCGCCGTAGATCGAGCCATCGATCCGGCCGACCTTGATGTTGAGGCCGGACGCGGTGGTGTAGCCGCCGATCTGGTCCGCGACGAGACGCCGGCCAGGATCGGTGTTGATCCCGAACAGCACGATCAGGACGAGCGCGACGAGGCCGACAGCCAGGATCGCGAGCCATTTCAAGATGCGCTGCCATAGCGGGCGACGTTCGACGATGACCGTCTCGGTCTGCTCGAACTGGTCCCGCTCAGCAGGGCCCTGTTCAACAGGTGGGGTGCCGTTTTCGGCCATCAGAATGCCTGCCCGATCGAGATGTAGAGGGCGACCTTGCCGTCACCCTTGCGGGGGTTCAGCGGGGTCGCGACGTCGAACCGCATCGGGCCGAAGCTGGTGTAGAAGCGCCCGCCGATACCCGCGCCGTAGCGCAGGGACGACAGGTTCGGCGTGCTGCTCTCATAGCTGTTGCCCGCGTCGATGAACGGCACGATGCCGTAATCGCCGAACCGGTAGCGAGCCTCCAACGCGAATTCGTTGAGCGAGCGGCCGCCGACCGGGTTGCCGTTGGGATCGAACGGCCCGAGCCGCTGATACCCGTAGCCGCGCACCGAACCGCCGCCGCCGCCGTAATAGCGCCGCGAGGGGGCGAGATCGTCGCGATCGACGCCTTGGATCGAGCCCGCCTTGGCACGGCCCGCGATGACGATGCTGCTGGAGACGGGATAGTAGAACGTCCCCTCAATCATCGTGCGGACGTACGGCTTGACCGACCCCTGCACCGAGGTCTCGGGGCTGAGGTTGAGCGTGAGGCGATAGCCCTTGGTCGGGTTGAGCAGACTGTCCGAGCGATCGAACTTCACCTGACCGGGCAGCGCGACGATGCCGTAGGTGCGGCGGACGTCCTTGCCTTGCGTAAAGTCGTAGACGCTCTCGTTCGTGCCGACGAGTTCGCCACCGTAATAATATGTCAGCGGCTTCTGCCAGATCGGCGTGGAATCGTAGCTCCAGCGAACGCCGACGCTGGTCGTGAACGCGTCATAGGCGTCGTAATTCGAATGGTTCGCGCCCGCGGTCAGGCTGAACGTCTTGTCGCGCTTGCCCGCGTTGGCGCGGCGGAACGTGCCCGCCAGACCCTGCTCCTGCGTACCGGCAATCACCGACGCGATCAGCGCGCCTTCATACGGGAACAGGTTGCGGTGCTGCCACGTGCCTTCCGCGCGGAAGCCCTGCCCCGTCGAGAACCCGACATTGCCGCCGAGCGACCGCGGCTTGCCCTCGCTCTGGCGCACCAGCAGGTCGACCTGCTCGGTGCCGTCGGGGTTGATCGTGCCGGTGCGGACCGGCTCGACCGACACCGTCGAGAACAGCGACGTCGCGACCAGCGCATCGCGCAGGTCGTCGGTCATCCGGTTGTCGTAGAGTTCCCCCGACTTGAACCGCGGGAACAGGTTCAGATGCTCGAGGTTGAAGACCGGATCGCCTTCGGTGCGAAGCTGCCCGAACGACGAACGCGGGCCGGTATCGACGGGCAGCGTGTACGCGCCGGTCGGGGTCTGGTCGTCGAGCAGGATGTCGCGCTCGCCGATCTTGACGAACGGATAGCCCTGCTGCGGCAGCGTCAGGCTGACATTCGCCTCCGCGCCCTGAATCCGTGCCGCCTCGATCGGATCGCCGACCTTCAGCGGCAATTGCGTACGGACGAGATCGGGCGGGGTCGTCGCGTCCGCCTTCACGGTGATCGACGACAGCGAATAGAGCCGGCCGGGTTGCGCGCTGACCGTCGCCTTCAGCCGCGCGGGCTTGGTCTTGTCGGCGTCGGGGATCGTTTCGATCGTCGAGATCGCGGTCGCATCATAATAGCCGAGCGACTTCAGCAGCCGCACGGCCAGCGCCTCGTCCTCACGCGCGCGCGCTGCGACCTGCGTGGCGTTCGCCGCCTTGCCCTTGCCCTCGGCGAGCGCGGACAGTGCCTTGTATTCGCCTTCGAGCCCGTCGCCCGCCTTGTCGAGCCCCTTGGTCGCGGTCTCGTAGCGGATCTCGGGCGCGTCCTTGTCCTTTATATCCGCCGCGGTCTGGAGCGGGGTCGTGTCAAAGCTCGACAGCGGCGTCAGCGGTTGCGCGAGTTGCGGATCGCTGGGGCCGGTCGGGGGCAGCACGTCGCCGGCCAGCGTGGTCGCGGGGGTCGTTGCGGTGGCGGGCGTCGCAGGTGCCTGGGCGCGTGTCTGGGCGGGGGCCTGGGTTGTCGGAGCGGGCAGCGGCGCCATCGCTTCCAACGGCGCGTTCAGGTCACCGCTCAACGGCGGCAGCGCGCTGTCGAACTCGGCGTCGGGCACAATCGGCGCGTCGGAACGCGGGTCGTTCGATTGCGGCTGATCGCTCGGCTTGGGCGCGTCGGGGCCCTTGGCCGGAGCGGTGCCCGGCTTGGCAAGCTGTGCGGAAGCGAGACCCGCAAATCCCCCGGTAAAACCTGTAGTCGACGCTACCAACGCCAGAGCGAGCCAATGATGCCGGCGATTAGAAGCTGTCACACGATCCCCTTTGCAGGCAGCGATCGTGCTCGATTCACCCCCATCTTCGTCCACGTAACGCACATAGGACGGCTTGGTTTCACAAAAATTAACCTCAGACACAGCCGATTAGGCCACCGACCGGCATGACGATCGTATCGCGTCCGGGGCGGTCGATCCGTAGCGTCGCTGACGTCACGGTCGCCCCCGCCGAGATGTCGGCGCGGACGGCGACCGCCATGTCGAGCGTCGCGGTCACATCGCCGCCGCGATACTGAGTCACGCCGCCAAAGCCGAAGCCGATCGCGGGCGACTGCGTCGTCATCGCGTAGTCAGTGGTCTTGCCGTCGATCGCCAGGCGGATCTGCGCGGGGTCGGCGGTCGCCATCGCGACGAGCTGCCGGCCGGTGTCCATGCTCCAGAGATACGCGGCGCATCCTTTGGCGGGGAGCTTCTGCGTGCCGATCGCACCGAGGGGACCCGGACCAGGATTCGCCCCCGGATTGGCCGCAGCAGACGGGGCCGCGGCCTGCAGCGCGAGCATGAGAGCGAGCGAGATCATGACGTCAGGCCTATCATGAACAGCCACGCGGGATAAGCCGCGATCGCCAGCAACGCGCCGAACGGGAGCGCGGTGTCCGCCGCCATGCTACGCCCCTTGAGGTGTGCGGCGAGGACGACGCCGAGCCCGATCATGCTCGCGATAAGCAGGACGGCGGGCAACATCTGCCACCCGAGCCAAAGCCCGATCGCGCCGAACAGCTTGGGGTCGCCGCCGCCCATGCCGTCGCGGCCACGTATGCGTCGATAGCCGAACGCGACCAACCACAGCGTGCCGAACCCGGTGAGACCGCCGATCAGCCTCTCAATGAGCGGCGGGTCGATACCGAGCGCGGCGCCGACGAGCCCGGTCGCAGCCAGCAGGATCGTCAGCCGATCAGGCAGCCAGAACGCGACGAGGTCGAGGCTTGCCAGCGCGAGCAACAGCCATCCGAACACCGCGCTGGCGATGCCGACCGTCCCCGGCGCAACGATCCCCGCAGCTAGGCCTATCGCCAACCCTGCCAGCTCGATCCGCCAATGCACCGGACTGATCGCGACGCCGCACCCTTTGCACCGGCCGCGCAGGACGAGCGCGCTCAGCAGCGGTACCAGTTCGATCGCGCGAAGAGTCCGCTCGCAGCCATCGCACACCGATCGCCCCTGCATCACCGATCGCCCGTCGGGCCAGCGCGTCACCAGTGCCGCGACGAAGCTGCCGATGATCGCGCCGAGCACCCCCAGCAACACCGCCCAGAACGCAGCCTCAGACACCCGTTTTCCGCACGAGGTAGCGATACACGCCGAGGAGGTTGATCCCGAACAACACGATGTTCTGCGTGCCCAGCGCCCAGTCCCCGGTCAAGGCCGCACCGCTCAGCCACGCGATCGAAGAGCCGACGAACAGCACGAAACCCCACCCCGTCACGCGCCGCCCGAAGTCGAGCGATACCATGAAGGCGGCGATCACCCCCGACCCTGCTGCACACCATTTGAGCGTCGCGATGAGTGTTTCCATGACGGGAGGTCTAGGCGCATCCCGCGGTGCTTTGTATTGCCGCACATCAACCCCAGATACGGGGGCAGAAGAATATATGGAGAGTGCAGTGGCCGCCGATCGAGATCCCATCGTCATCCTGTCCTACGCGCGCACGCCGATGGGATCGTTCCAGGGCGCGCTCGCCGGCGCGACCGCGACGCAGCTTGGCGCCGACGCGGTGCGCGGTGCGGTCGAGCGCTCGGGCGTGTCGGCCGCGGAGATCGAGCGGATCTACATGGGCTGCGTGCTTCCCGCCGGGCTTGGCCAGGCGCCGGCACGACAGGCGGCGATCAACGCCGGGCTTGGCGATCACGTCGAGGCGACGACGGTCAACAAGATGTGCGGATCGGGGATGCAGGCGGCGATCCTTGCCGCGGATGCACTGGCGGCGGGCTCGGTCGACCTCCTCGTCGCGGGCGGCATGGAGAGCATGACCAACGCGCCGTATCTCTCGAAAAGCCACCGCGGCGGCGCGCGGATCGGCCATGACCGGATGTACGACCACATGTATCTCGACGGGCTCGAGGACGCGTACGAACCTGGCAAGCTGATGGGCAATTTCGCCGAGGACACCGCGCACGAATACCAGTTCACGCGCAAGCAGATGGACGACTACGCGATCGAGTCGCTGCACCGGGCGCAAGCCGCGCAGAAGTCCGGCGCGTTCGACCGCGAGATCGTTTCGGTTGATATTGCCGGTCGCAAAGGCACCACGACGGTCTCGCTCGACGAACAGCCGGCCAAGGGCGACGTCGCCAAGATTCCGACGCTGAAGCCCGCCTTCTCGAAGGACGGCACGATCACCGCCGCCAACGCCTCGTCGATCTCCGACGGCGCTGCGGCCTTGGTGATGACCCGCGCAAGCGTTGCGGAGCGGCTCGGCATCACGCCGATCGCGCGCGTCGTGGCGCACGCCGCACATGCCCATGCTCCGGCCCTGTTCACGACCGCGCCGGTGTTCGCGATGCGCAAGGCGATGGAGAAGGCCGGCTGGTCGGCGTCGGACATCGACCTGTTCGAGGTCAACGAAGCCTTCGCCGTCGTCGCGATGATCGCGATGCGCGACCTTGGCCTGCCGCACGACAAGGTGAACATCCACGGCGGCGCGTGTGCGCTCGGTCACCCGATCGGGGCGAGCGGTGCGCGGATCGTGGCGACGTTGCTGTCGGCGCTGGAGACGACCGGGCAGAAGCGCGGGCTAGCGTCGCTCTGCATCGGCGGCGGCGAGGCTACCGCGATGGCGGTGGAATTGATGAACTGATCCGCTGACTTCCCCCCTCCCTGAAAGGGAGGGGCCGGGGGTGGGTTGCCCTCCGCATCTCTCTAGCGCAGTCTGGAAAGATGGCCCGCATCCCTCCCGAGATGACGCGGCGTGCTCGAGAGCTTCGCAACCATCCTACCGACGCAGAGATCGCGATCTGGCATAGGGTCGCGTATTTCCGCCCGCGGTTTACACGGCAGTTGGTGGTGGAGCGGTTTATCATCGATCTGGCGTGCCGGGAGGTGCGGCTTGCGGTGGAGTTCGACGGGAGCCAGCACATCGGCTCGGTTCGTGATTCGGCGAGAACGCGGCGGTTGGAAGTGCTGGGGTGGACGGTGATCCGGTTCTGGAACTCCGATGTCGCCCGCAATCCAGACGGCGTAGCCGAGACGATCCTGGCAAGCGTTATGCAACTTCAGCGGCTAACCCACCCCCAACCCCTCCCTTCCAGGGAGGGGAGCTAGAAGGTTGGTCGGCTAAAGGGGACGCTACCCTTCTTAACCCCCCTCCCTGGAAGGGGGGGCTAGGGGTGGGTCGGCCTCCGCATCAAGAAACGCCCTCCCAAAGCCTCAAGGCAAAACCTCACCAGCCTCGACACCCCAAAGCCCGCCAACGGCAACAAACCCCGCCTGCCCCTTCACATCCAACCGGCACCAGCCATTGCCGCACCGGCTCAGCCGCCCGACCACGCCCGGCGCCGCGCGCCACAGCAATCGGCTCCCCGCATCGGGCTTCTCGCGCAGGTCCACCGGGCCCGCGCCATGCACGATCGCGGTGCGCGTGCCGCTCAGCAGGTTCGCCTGCATCCACCCTTCGGTCCCGTCGGGATCGGCGATCTTGCGCCATTCCTTGAAGATCGCGACAACCTTGATGGGGAGATCCTGGCGTTGATACAGCCAGCTCGCCGGATACGTCCGTGCCGGCCCGGTCCGCATCCGTGCGCGCGACGCCGAGATCGAGGCGTAATAGGGCACGCTCTTCTTCGTCGCGTCGGCCGCGGTCACCGGGTCGGGCACCAGCGCGGTGGCAACAAGAGCGGAAAGCGCGGCGGCGAGAATGCGCATGATCATGTCCTAACTGGCGAACCGAACTCCTATCGCGACGAACCGCTTTCCTCAACCGGAGTTGCGGCCCCGAAGTTGCGGGCTCGACGTTGACGGGCACGAGCACCTTCGCCAAGCCGGTCGCATGATCGACACACGCCGCTGTTCGAACCCCAAGGTCGTCGTCACCCGCGAGCTGGCCGATACGCTGATGGACCGGATGGAGGCGCTGTTCGACACGCAGAACAACCGCGCCGACACCAAGCTCGACCGCGAGCAGCTCGCTGCGGCGATGGCCGATTGCGACGTGTTCGTGCCGACCGTGACCGACGACATCGACGCCGACCTGATCGCGGGCGCGGGCGACCGCCTGAAGCTGATCGCGAACTACGGCGCGGGCGTGAACCATATCGACCTGAAGGCGGCGCGCGCACGCGGCATCATCGTCACCAACACGCCAGGGGTGCTCACCGAAGACACCGCCGACATGACGATGGCGCTGATCCTGTCGGTCCCGCGCCGCCTGGCCGAGGGCGAGAAGCTGGTGCGCTCGGGGCAGTGGAAGGGCTGGAGCCCGGGCGGGATGCTCGGCCACCGGATCGGCGGCAAGGCACTCGGGATCGTCGGGATGGGGCGGATCGGCCAGGCGGTCGCGCTCAGAGCGCGCGCGTTCGGGCTGACGATCCATTATCACAATCGCACCCGTCTGCCCGCGGTCCGCGAGGCGCAGCTGGCGGCTACCTTCCACGCGTCACTCGACGACATGCTCGCTGCCGTCGACATCGTCACGATCCACACGCCCCTGAACGCCGACAGCCGCGACCTGATCGACGCCCGCCGGATCGGCCTGATGCAGCCGCATGTGTATTTGATCAATGCGGCGCGCGGCGGGATCGTCGACGAGGGTGCACTGGTCGAGGCGCTAGAGGCGGGCAAGCTCGCCGGCGCGGGGCTCGACGTCTGGGCACATGAGCCGGCGATCGATCCGCGGCTGCTCGCGTTGCCCAACGTTGTGATGCTGCCGCACATGGGCTCGGCGACGCTCGAAGGGCGTATGGCGTCAGGCGAGCGCGTCATCCAGAATATCCGGATGTGGGCCGATGGCCATCGCCCGCCGGATCAGGTGCTCGACGGCTGGGTCTGAGCTTCAGCGATCGATCCTCCCCCGCGAGGGTGAGGTGGCGCTGAAGGTGACGGAGGGGAAACGGAACCCACGTCTCGCTTTCCTCCCCCTCCGTCTGGCAAGTGCCAGCCACCTCCCCCTGACGGGGGAGGATTACAATACCCTCAGACCGCGCGCATCCAGTGGGTTCGAGCTACCGTCCCGGTCAGGACCTTGGAGCCGAACGCCTTGATGATCTTCGCGGCGTCCGCACTGTTCATCAGCACGACGCGCGTGCCGCCCGATGGCAGCGTCTCGATCGCGCTGATGGTCGCGTCGTGCTTCTTGCACATCGCGACGACCTGAGGCTGTTCGACGCTGACGTTGACCGCGCGCGAGATCGGCACGACCGTGTCGGTGCCCGTCGTCACGATGCGATCCCTGTAGATGCGATGGCTGAAGTGATCGTCATGCGGCATTCCCGGCTCGGAGCGGGAGCGCAAAGCATCTCTCAGTCGCAGCCTGCCCGTACGAAGCGCCGCGATGGCTCGGCTATGCGCGCTATCGCCCCGAACGGCAATGGCGCGGCCCGCTTTCGCTATGCTCGCACCCGCAGCAAAGCGAGACCGAACCCGACGAAGATCGCCCCCGTCACGCGGTCGAACGCGCGCCGCAATGCCGGGCGTGTCAGATAGCGTGCGAGCGTCCGCCCACCGGCAGCGTACACGCCGTACCAGAAGCTCTCGACCACCGCGAAGGTCGCCACGAGGATCGCGAACTGCGGTGCCTGCGGTAAGGCGCGGTCGACGAACTGCGGCAGGAACGCGGCGGCGAACAGCAGTAGCTTGGGATTGCTGATCCCGATCACGAACCCGCCGCGAAACAGGCGCCACGCCGACACGGTCGGGGGGAGCGCCACCGGCGTCGTATCGTCGCCGACGTCGATCGGAGACCCCGCCCCGCGCCATGCCTTGATCCCGAGGAATATGAGGTATGCTACGCCGGCATAGCGTAGTGCGTCGAACACCCTCGGCCACGCCGCGAGCAAGGCGGATACGCCCGCCGCGGACGCCGCCAGCACGAGCACCAGCGCGGTCAGGCACCCCGCCATCGCCGCGACGCTGCGCCGCGCGCCGAAGGCGATGCTGCGCGTCATGACGTGTAGCATGTTGGGTCCGGGCGTTCCGCATAGGAGGAACACCGCGACTACGAACAACCACCAGGCGTGTAGCGTCATGTTTACCCCCCTGCCCTTCATGCCGCGGCAGAAGAACTGGCTGCCTACTGGCGCCCGCAGCCTGCTCGAAGCCCTGCCAAAACATTCCGTCACCCCGGACCTGTTCCGGGGTCCACGGTGCGGCAAACTCACACCCGAGAGAGTGCGGCACCGTGGATGCCGGAACAAGCCCGGCATGACGGAGAAAGTGGCGTGTTGGAATGCAGTACCGCCGCTAAACTGCGGTTCACTTCCTCCAGCCTCAATCCCCCGTCAAAATCCGGTCGACCAGTTGCCCAACGCTCGGCACGAAACCGTTCGAGTAGAATGGATCCTTCTTGAAATTATACGCCGCATGCCCTGCGAACATCAGGTTCTGGTCGATGTCGCCGCCGTGCGCGATGTCCTGCAGCGTCTTCTGGATGCAGAAGCTGCGCGGGTCAGCGAGGCGACCGGTCGAGTTGGTCTCCGTATCCGCCCAGCTCGAGAACGAGCATTGCGACAGGCAGCCCATGCAATCCGACTGGTCCTTGCGGATCATGCCCTTCTCGGTCGGGCTGACGAACACCAGCGTGTTGTCCGGCGTCTTGAGCGCGTCGGTATAGCCCTCGCCGAACCACTGACGCGCGCGCAGCAGGTCGTTGCGCGTGACCCAGAAGTTCTTGCCCTTCACGCCGACGTCAAGCTGGAAGATGTGGTCGCCCGCCTCCTGCGTCGAGAAGGCTATCTGGCGCTCGGAACGTGCCTCCAAAGAGCGCAGGAACGGATTGCGCACCGCGGACGAATAGAAGCCCGTCGGCGAGAATTTGTGCAGCAGCACGTCGCCGGGCTCGATCTGCGTCAGCGCGTTCTTCCAACCCTCAGGGATCGGGCTTTCGCGCGTGAGAAGCGGCCGCGTACCGAACTGGAACGCGATCGTGCCGAGTTCCGGATTGTCGATCCAGTCGTTCCAGTCGCGTAAGTACCAGACGCCGCCCGCCATCACGATCGGCACATCGTCCGAGATGCCGCCTTCGCGCATCACGTCGCGCAGTTCCTTCACGCGCGGATACGGGTCCTGCGGCTTCAACGGATCCTCGGCATTCGACAGGCCGTTATGCCCGCCTGCGAGCCAGGGATCCTCGTACACCACCGCGGCAAGCCATTCGGCGGCCTTCGAATACGCCCGCTTCCACAGCGCGCGGAAGGCGCGACCTGAGCTGACGATCGGCAGGTAGCTGACGCCGTAGGACGCGGTGATCTCGGACAGCTTGTACGGCATGCCCGCGCCGCAGGTGACGCCGGCGACCTTGCCGCGCGTGCGCTCGAGCACCCCGTGCAGGATTCGCTGCGCGCCGCCCATTTCCCACAGGACGTTGATGTTGATCGCGCCCTTGCCGTCGGCGATCTCGTATGCGCGCTCGACCTGCTGGACCGCGCCTTCGATCGCGTATTCGACCAGTTCCTCGTGCCGGTCGCGCCGCGTGAGTGCCGCATAGACCTGCGGGATGATCTTGCCGTCGGGATCGTAGCTGTCGGCGTTGACCGCCGACACCGTGCCGATACCCCCGGCCGCAGCCCAGGCGCCGGCCGACGCGTGGTTGGTCGCGGCGACACCCTTGCCGCCCTCAACCAGAGGCCAGACTTCCCGACCGTTATAGACGATAGGCTTCAGGCCCTTGAACACGACGTCACCTCTCCCGGAAAATACGGCCCCCTATATCGCAAGGACGCAGCGCGCGAGCAATATTAAGACCTAGGTTAGTAGATCGCCCAGTGCACCCGGCCGCCCGAGCGCATCCTCGTACAGCGCGCGATAGCGAGCGATCATAACCGCTTCGTCGAATTCCGCCCGCGCCTTGGCCTGGTTCGCGGCCCCGACCGAGGCGCGCAAGGCGGGATCGCCGACCAGCGCCTGCAACGCATCACGCAACCGAACCTCGTTTGCGATCTCGGTCACGAACGGCAGATTCTCGGGCGCGACCATCCGCGTGATATCGCCGACCGGATAGCTCGCGATCGGCAGCCCCGCCGCCATCGCCTCGACCACCGCGATCGGAAACTGCTCGCTGCGCGACGACACCGCGAGCATGTCGAAATGGCCGATATAGCGATACGGCCGATCGAGAAATCCAGGCAGCACCAGCTTGTCCGCCATCCCCATCGCGGCGGCGGCTTGCAGGATGTTCGCGCGCTCCGGGCCCTCCCCGATGATAACCAGCCGCACGCGTCCGGATACACCGCCGACCGCACGGACCAGCGCGGTGAGGTCCTTCACCTCGCGCAGGCCGGCGAGCGCACCGATCACGGTTTCCTTGGCGTTGCGCGTGAACCCGGGGATCGCCTTGGGCTCGGGCTTCTGCGCGTAATAGGCGGTGCCGATTCCGTTGACGATCCGGTGGACGCGCTCGCGCGGCTGTTTCCAGGTCTTGAGCGCGATGCCTTCGAGCACCTCGGACGGCACCGCCAGCGCATGCGCCGCGCCCAGCGCGAGCCGCCGATAGATGTTGCGCTCGATCTTGAGCCCGTTCGCCTCGTCGGCGTTGAACCCGTCTTCGTGATGGACGAGCGGCGGCGCGCCCTTGGCGAACGCGCGGCGCGCCATCGCCCCATCGATCGCGCCCCAGTTGTAGGTCAGTACCAGGTCGAACCGCCGCATATACTGCGCGATCGCCTCGTAGCGCTTGACCGAAGGCTTGCCCGTCAACGGCGGTGGATTCTGTGCGATCTCGTAGCGGATGCCCTTCGCGATCGAGTCCCGCGCGCTGAGCGCATCCGGCATCCCCGATACGATGGTGTGTTTCGCCCGATCGCCGAACGCATTCATCAGCCGAACCGCGCGCGCTTCCTTGCCGCCGAGGTCGAACGACGAGTGGAGATGAAGGATGTTGACGGGTGCGGCCATTCGCGACCGATGCCGATTTTCGCGGCAGCTTTCAAGGTGGCGCAAAGCCGCTTCGGCCGGTGCGGTCTTGCACGATCGATACCGCGATGCCATTATATGACAACAACGTCATGCGCAGCAAGCAGCGTGACGACACCCGAAGACTGACAGAGAGTTGGACGAGGATTTCGAGCAGCGGTCGCGCTCGATCGATGGTTTTGCCTATATGCGGCAAGGTCTTCGCGCGGCCCGAACGACAATCCGGTCCTTCGGTCCCGCCCCCGCTGTCGAAGCGCTGGAGGCCGGACCAGACCGCCAACGACGAGGCACGACGATGCGGCTCCCTTCCAACGACGACATGACCACGCCCCAGCTGAACGGCGACTCCGACCGCGCGGCGGCGATCGACACGCGCGTAACGCGGCGCGGGCTGCTGGGGTCGGCGATCACCGCGGGCGGCGCGGCGATGCTGCCGCTGGCATCCGCCGACGCCGCCCCCACCGAGCGTAACGTCGACGTGCTGCTGGTCGGCGGCGGCATCATGAGCGCGACGCTCGCGGTGCTGCTCCACCAGCTCGAGCCGACCTGGACGATCGAACTGGTCGAACGGCTCGACAAGGTCGCGGAGGAAAGCTCGAACGGCTGGAACAACGCGGGCACCGGCCACTCGGCGCTGTGCGAACTGAACTACACGCCGGTCAACGCGGCGGACGGGCTGGTCGAGATCAAGAAGGCGATCGAGATCAACGAGCAGTTCCAGGTCACCCGCCAGTTCCTCAGCCATCAGGTCGATGCCGGGATGCTCGCCAACCCGCGCTCGTTCATCAACTCGACCCCGCACATGAATCTGGTGTGGGGCGATGCGAACGTCGCGTTCCTGCGCAAGCGGCATGCCGCGTTGCAGGCGAGCCCGCTGTTCTCGGGCATGGAATTCTCGACCGATCCCAAGCAGATCGCGCAGTGGGTGCCGGTCATGATGCAGGGTCGCGATCCCACCATGAAGCTCGCCGCGACGCGCTCGCCGCTCGGCACCGACTGCAACTGGGGCGAGGTCACGCGGCAATATGTCGACGCGATGCGCAAGCAGCCGGGCTTCACGCTGACCACCGGCCACGAGGTGCGCTCGCTGGAGCGGAGCGCGGACAAAAGCTGGCGGGTGACCGCGCGCGACATGAAGAGCGACGAGAAGCGGATCATCAACGCGCGCTTCGTGTTCGCCGGCGCGGGCGGTGGCGCGCTGCCGATCCTGCAGAAGTCGGGCATCCCCGAGGCGGACGATTATGCCGGCTTCCCGGTCGGCGGCTCGTTCCTCGTGACCGACAAGCCCGAGGTGGCGCAGCGTCACCTCGCCAAGGTCTACGGCAAGGCCGCGGTCGGCTCGCCGCCGATGTCGGTGCCGCATCTCGACACGCGCTATCTCGACGGCAAGCAGGCGCTGCTGTTCGGGCCGTTCGCGACCTTCTCGACCAAGTTCCTCAAGGAAGGCTCGTATTTCGATCTGCCGGCGTCGGTGACGCTCGACAATTTCCGGCCGATGATCGCGGTCGGCTGGGACGATTTCGATCTCGTCGAATATCTCGCTGGGCAGCTGATCATGTCGGACGCCGACCGGATGACCGCGCTGCGCGAGTATTTCCCGGGCGCGAAGGACGGCGACTGGCGGCTGTGGCAAGCCGGCCAGCGCGTCCAGATCATCAAGCGCGATCCGAACAAGGGGGGCGTGCTGAAGCTCGGCACCGAGATCGTCGCGTCTAAGGACGGCTCGATCGCGGCGCTGCTGGGGGCGTCGCCGGGTGCCTCGACCGCGCCGTCGATCATGCTCGATTTGTTGAAGAAGGTGTTCCCCAACCATCTCGCGACGGCGGCGTGGCAGGGCAAGATTCGCGAGATCGTCCCGAGCTACGGCGTCACGCTCAACGACAAGCCCGAGCTGATCGCCAAGACCTGGGCCGCGACGGCGCAGACGCTGCAACTGACGGTGCCGTCGCCCGCGGTGTTCGTGTCGACCCAGCCCAAGCCGGCGGCAACACGCGTCAAGGTCGACCGCAGCCCCGACCTGGCGCTCTGACGTATCCTCCCCCGCCAGGGGGAGGTGGCAGGCGCTTGCCTGACGGAGGGGGCGGACACGGAACCGGTGTTTCGCCGTCCTCCCCCTCCGTCGCCTTCGGCGCCACCTCCCCCTGGCGGGGGAGGATCAGGCGGCGAACACATCCTTCGGGATATGCGTGATCCGGCACGCCAGGTCCGCCTCGCCGCTTGCCACAACATAGAAGTCCCCTGCATCGGCGATGCCCGTCGTGAAGACGACGTTGTCGAGGTACATCTGGTCCTTCAGCGGCTCGGTCAGTTCGGGCTTGGGCTCGAGCAGCGCGGTATGTTCGGTCGCCACGGTGATCGAGGGATCGTCCTTGTCGAGGATCGACCAGTACGTCCGGTAGATGCCGACCACGCCCGACGGCTCGACACCGTGCCACAAGGTCAGCCATCCGCGATCGGTCAGGATCGGGGGCGCGCCGCCGCCCATCCGCGCGGTCGAGACGGTGGCCGAATGCGGGCGGATGCCGGGCTTGTCGTGCGGTTTCCAGTGCAACGCATCGGGCGATCGCGACAAGTTGATCGACGGCCCGCTGCGCCATTCGCTGCCCGGGGGATAGGCGAAATACAGGTCGCCGAGCGGTCGCGTCTGCGCCCAATACTGTCCGTCGATCAGCCCCTCGAAGATCAGCATGTCCTTGTTCTGGTGATCGAGCACGATACCCTCGAGCTGCCAGTCGAGCGCGTCGGCGGACGTATACAGCGTCGTCGAATGCCGCTCCGGGCTGACCGAGCAGGTCGTCATCAGATAGCGATCGCCGACCTTCGAGATCCGTGCATCCTCGACGCCGTAGCATTGGTACGACGTGCGCGGCGCGATCGCCTTGTCGTAATGCACCGTGACGACCGAGCGACCCTCGGCATCGAGTTCGACCGGCAACAGCCACGACAACGACGTCAGCGCCATCACCTTCCATCCGCCGCCGGGGATCAGGAATTTGCGCGGGTCCTTGGTATCCACCATCTGCAATGGCCACGCATCGAGCAGGTATGCGCCGTCCTGCCAGCGGATCGCGTGGACGTTGCCGTTCTTGACCGGCTGCTTGAGCGCCTCGGCGACGCGTACCATCAGCAGCAGGTTGCCGTTCGCCAGCCGCGTCATCCCGGGATTGAACGCGCCGAGCACATAGGTCTCGGCACCGACCTTCCCCGCCAGCGGCGAGCGCGACAGGTCGATGTCGGCGGGGGTGAAGACGAGCTGGTCGAACATGCTATTCTCCTTTGATTTACGTCGGGCGACTTCCACCTGCTCCGTCATCCTGACGAAAGTCAGGATCCAGGGTCATGAAGGACGCCGCTCCGTTACGCTGGATCCTGACTTTCGTCAGGATGACGGGAAGGGCGTGGCGCTCGACGAAATACCGCCGAGCCGTCTTGCCTACTCCCCCTCAAGCGCCCGCGGGACGATGACGATCTGCTGGATCACGGTCCGTGTCGGCTGCGTCAGGACAAACTCCACCCCGACCGCGATGTCCTCCGCGCGCAGCATCTGCTCCGCCTCGATCATCTGGCGCTGCTTGTCGTCGGGGACGTCGGGATACTGCATGTTCGAGCCGACCTTGCCCGGCTCGACCAGCGAGACCTTGATCCCCTTCGGCCCCAGCTCGCGCCGCAAGGCCTCCGAGAAGCCGGCGATCCCCGACTTCACCCCGGCATACACCGTCGAGCTCGGCCCGAGGATATGCGCGCTCAGCGAGCCGATGATGACGATGTCGCTGATCGGCTTCATCCGGTGCGCCGCGTGATGCGCGCTGAGCAGGTACGCGGTGAAGTCGACCGCGATCGCATAACGCAGTTCGTCCTCGCTCATCTGCGTCAGGCCGCCGGCCGCGACGGCCGCGTTGACGACGGTGATGTCGAAGCCCCCGAGATACGCCTCGCCCGCATCGAAGAACGCGCGGACCTTGTCGGGATCGGCGAGTTCGGTGATCATCCCGTCGCCCTCGCCGACTTCGCGAATGCGGGCGAGCGCATCCTGCAGATAGCGTTCGTCGCGGCCGCAGATATAGACCTTGGCGCCCTCCGATGCGAGCAGCACCGCGATCGCCCGGCCGATCCCGGTGGTCCCCCCGGTGATGATCGCGCGGCGGCCCTTCAGCGGGCGGACGGTGGTGTGGGCGTCGGAGAGTTCGGTCATCAAGTATCCCGGCTTGTCAGCAGATTGGCGGCGAAATGCACGTTGAAACACTGCGCGCCGCCCTCCCCTAAGCGCGGATCGCCGCCCCCTCAAGCGCGCGCGCCAGCAACCGGTCGATCGGCTCCTGCAGCATCGTCTCGCTCAGCGTCGGCGCGTGGCCGACGCCCGGCACCGTCACCACTTCGGCCAAGTCGAGCGACGCCGCCATCCGCTCCGCGGTCGCCGCCGACAGCAGGTCCGAGCGCCCGCCACGGACGATCAGCGTCGGCACGTCGCGCAGCGAGCCCAGCGCCTGCCACATGTCCGGCCCGGCTTCGTTACCCGGCACGCGGAACGGCTCGGCAATCTTCAGATCGTAATCGAGCACGATCCGCCCCGAACTGTTGAGCCGGTACAGCCGCTTGGCCATCGCCAGCCAATCCTCGATCTGCCAGTCGGGATACACATCGCCGTTATTCTCCGCGACGCAGCGCGCGGCGTGCATCCAGGTCGGGAAGACGCTGGACTTGCCGACATAGCCGCGGATCCGCGCCAACCCCTGCGCGTCGATCTCCGGCCCGACATCGTTGAGCAACGCCGCCGTCATCCGCCCCCGCGACGGCCCCGCCATCAGCATCGTGACGATTCCGCCCAGCGATGTGCCGAACGCGATGTACCGATTGATCCCCTGCTCCGTCAGCAGCGCCTCGACGTCCTGCACATAGGTCAGCGGGACATACGACATCGGGTCCTTCGCATACGCGCTCTCGCCACGCCCGCGAAAGTCCACTGCGATCAGGCGCCAGCGCCCGGCCAGCCTTGCCGCGAGCGCATCGAAATCGCGCGCATTGCGGGTGAGCCCGGCCATGCACAGGATCGGCGGTTGGCCTTCTTCGCCCCCCGGATAGTCCCTCGCATGGAGTCTGAGCCCGTCGTTGGACCACCAATAGAGGTTTTCGTATGCGGCCATGGTTGCGTCCTTCGGGTAGCGGCCACCATATCGCCGCATGGCCATCGACCCGCAAGTGTATCGCCCCAAAGCTGAACTTCTAACGCTGGGGGACGGCTTCTTCGATCCCGTCGCGCCCGCCGACTTCCCCGAGACGCGGCTTTGTTTCCGCAACGACCGCGCCGCCGCACAGATCGGTCTCGACACGCTGACGGATGACGAATGGACGCGCCATTTCGGCCGGTTCTCACCGCTCCCCGACACGCTCCCCCAGCCCTTAGCCCTCCGCTATCACGGCCATCAGTTCCGCAATTACAATCCGGATCTCGGCGACGGCCGCGGTTTCACCTTCGCGCAGATGCGGGACGAGGGCGGTCGCCTGATGGACCTCGGCACCAAGGGGTCGGGTCAGACTCCGTGGAGCCGCGCGGGCGACGGCCGCCTGACACTCAAGGGCGGGATGCGCGAGATTCTCGCGACCGAGATGCTCGAAGCGCTCAACGTCCCCACCTCTCGCACGCTGTCGCTGATCGAAACGGGCGAAGAACTCCAGCGCGGCGACGAACCCAGCCCGACTCGCTCGGCCGTCCTCGTCCGCCTCAACCACAGCCACGTTCGCATCGGCAGCTTCCAGCGCCTCGCCTACGAACGCGACGAAGCGGGTTTGCGCAAACTCGTCGGCTACGTACTCCGCAACCTCTACGACGAGGACGGCGACGATCCGGTCCGCCTGCTCGACCTCGTCGTCGGTCGCACCGCGCGTCTCGCGGCGCGCTACATGGCGGCAGGCTTCGTCCACGGCGTGCTCAATTCGGACAACATCAACGTCACCGGCGAGAGCTTCGACTATGGCCCGTGGCGGTTTGCCCCGACCTGGGACCCGGCCTTCACCGCTGCCTATTTCGACCACCAGGGGCTCTACGCGTTCGGCCGCCAGCCCGAGGCGATCCACTGGGACGTGATGCAGTTGGCCGTCGCGCTCCGCCAGATCGCCGACAGCGACCCGCTGGTGGCTGCGCTCGACCAGTTCGGTCCGCGCTACCAACCCGAAGTCACACAGGCGATCCTCTGGCGCTTGGGCGTGCGCCCGCGCGATCCGGATGCCGACCGCGACCTCGTCCAGGCCACCGAACGCGCGCTCCGCACCTCCGGCGTCGGGATCGACCGGTTCTTCTTCGACGCGTTCGGTGGGGATCTGCCCGACACCTACGCCGAACCCTGGGTCGAAGTCCGTGCCGCGCTCGCTGCCTACGAACCCCGGAAGGACCGCTCGCACCCCTATTGGGCGGGCGAGCCGTGCAGCATGCTGATCGACGAGGTGGAGGCGATCTGGGCGCCGATCGCCGAGCATGACGACTGGAGTGCGCTGAACGCCAAGGTCGCCGCGATCCGCGAAATGGGCGAAGCACTCGCCTAAATAACCTCGTCCGTATAACCCCGTCCGTCACCCCGGACCTGTTCCGGGGCCCACCGTTCCGCACATTATATGCCATCGGCTGTGCGGTGCCGTGGATGCCGGAACAAGCCCGGCATGACGGATCGTGTGTAGCGCGCGTTGCAGCGGTCACATCCGCCAGTGGAAACTCGCCGCGAATCAAGGCAAGAGCGGCGCATGTCCGACGAGATCATCTCCTACGAGCCGGCCACCGGCGCGATTCTCTGGCGTCAACCGATCGGCGACGTCGATGCCGAAGTCGCCTGCGCGCGCGCCGGCTGGTCGAGCTGGGCGTCGAAGCCGCTGGCCTTCCGGATCGAGACGATGCGGCGCTTTGCCAACATCGTCCGGCAGCGCAACGACGCCTTCACCGACCTGATCTCCCGCGAAACCGGCAAGCCGATCTGGGAAGCGCGCGGCGAGGTCGAGACGGTGATCGCCAAGGTCGACATCTCGGTCAGTGCCTATGCCGATCGCACCGCGCAACGCCGCCTCGAAGCGACGATGGGCTCGCGCATCGCCGTCCGCCACAAGCCGCATGGCGTGCTCGCGGTGCTCGGACCGTATAATTTTCCCGCGCATCTGCCCAACGGCCACATCGTTCCCGCGCTGATCGCCGGCAACGCGGTCGTCTTCAAACCGTCGGAAAAGACCCCCGCGGTCGGCGCGTTCCTCGTCGAATGCTTCCGCGCCGCGGGCGTGCCGCCCGAGTGCATCCGCCTCGTGATCGGCGGCCCGAACGAAGGCAAGGCGCTCGCCGCGCACCCCGATATCGACGGGCTGTTGTTCACCGGCTCGGCGCGCACCGGCCTGGCGCTCAACCGCGCGTTCGCCGACAAGCCCGAGAAGATTCTCGCGCTCGAGATGGGCGGCAACAACCCGATCGTCGTGTGGGACACGCCCGACCTGCACACCGCAGCGATCCTGATCATCCAGTCGGCCTTCACCACCGCCGGCCAGCGCTGCACCGCCGCACGACGGCTGATCGTCGACACCAAGCTCTACGACCCGCTAATCGCGACCGTCGACAAGATGGTTGGACGGATCATCGTCGGCGAACCGCACGCCAACCCTGCCCCGTTCATGGGCCCGGTGATCGACAATGAAGCCGCCGAGCAGCTGACCGAAAGCTTCCTCGAACTGCTCACGCGCGGTGGCCGCCCGATCCGCCATCTCGAACGCCCGGTCGCGGACCTGCCGTTCCTGAAACCCGCGCTGATCGACGTCACCGATATCGCCGACCGCCCCGATATCGAGCTGTTCGGCCCGATCCTGCAGGTCGTCCGCGTCGACGATTTCGACGCTGCGATCGCCGAGGCGAATAACACGCGCTACGGCCTGTCCGCCTCATTGATCAGCCAGACGCCCGCGCTCTACGACCGGTTCTGGGCGAACATCCGCGCCGGCATCGTCAACTGGAACAAGCCCACCAACGGCGCCTCGTCAGGCGCCCCGTTCGGCGGCATCGGCTGGTCGGGCAACCACCGCCCGAGCGCCTATTACGCCGCTGATTACTGCGCCTACCCGGTCGTCAGCAGTGAATCCGAGAGCGCGCGCGCGTCGATCGGCATCGGCCTCGCCGACGGCTGACCGCGTTTCGGCGCGTTCGAAAGCAATCCTACCTCCCGCCAAAGCATCATTCGGTTGCGGTGCAGCGGGTTGCCGTCCATCTCTTATCCTATGGCAAGCCTCCTAGATCCCACCGCCCGCGGGCGCGTCATCCTCGTCGGGGCGGGACCGGGCGATCCCGGCCTCCTCACCGTCCGCGCGGTCGAGGCGCTGAAGACCGCCGACGTCGTCGTCCATGACGGGCTGATCGACCCGCGCGTGCTCGATATCGCGCCGCCGGGAGCGCAGCGCATCTCGGTCGCCAAGCAGCGCGCGCGGCATACGCTGCCGCAGGAGGCGATCAACGCGCTGATCATCGCGCATGTGAAGACCGGCGCGATCGTGATTCGCCTGAAGGGTGGCGATCCGTTCGTGTTCGGCCGCGGCGGCGAGGAGGTCGAAGCAGTTCGCGCCGCGGGCCTTCCGGTCGAGGTCATCCCGGGTGTCTCGGCCGCGCTCGGCTGTGCCGCCGAAGCGATGCTGCCGCTCACCCACCGTGATCACTCCAGCGCGGTCAGCTTCGTCGCGGGCCAGTGCAAGGGGCTGAGCGAGCAGAACTGGGCCGGGCTCGCCGGACAGGGTCGGACACTGGTGATCTACATGGGTATCGCGAGCGCGACCGACATCGCCGACAAGCTGATGACCGATGGCGTCGCCCCCGACATGCCCGTCGCGGTGCTCGAACGCGGCACGCTCGAGGGCTCGCGGGCGATCCGGACGTTGCTTGCCGATCTCGGCGCGATGGTGACGCGCGAGGCGGTGAAAAGCCCCGCGATCATCGTCGTCGGCGAGGTCGTCGAACTGTCCGACGCGCAAGACAAACTCGCCCGCTGGGCCCGCGTAGCAGAGGACGCCGCCGCATGAAGCTGTTGACCGGAAACGACCTTCCCACCGGCGACGTCGTCTGGTGGACCGGCAACGGCTGGTCGCGCCACATCGAGGACGCGGCCGACGTCGGCGTGGCAGGCGAAGCGATCCTCCAAGCCGAGGAAGGCGCACGCCGCGTCAACGTCCCCTATCTGATCGAGGCAACACTGACCGACGACGGCCCCCGCCCCGCCCATATTAAGGACCGCATCCGCGCTTTGGGCCCGACGATGCGACCCGACCTGACTCTCAAACCCGCCGACCCGACCGCCGGCAGCTGGGTGATATGATTCACGCGAAGGCGCAAAGGCGCGAAGGGGTTAGTGAGAAGGTGTTTCACGCGGAGACGCGGAGACGCGGAGGTGTTGCGCTTGCCGCGCAGCGGCCTTCACGCTCGCTGGCCGCTTCAGCTTTGTTGCCCGCTAGCGCGGGTGCTTTCTCCTCCGCGTCTCCGCGTCTCCGCGCGAACAAAATTCTTCTGAATCTCTTCGCGCCATCGCGCCTTCGCGTGAACCAATCCTTCTCCGGGACTTCGCATGTATAAATACGACGAATACGATCAGGCGATCGTCGACCAGCGCGTCGACGAGTTCCGCGACCAGGTCCGCCGCCGCCTTTCGGGCGAGCTGACCGAGGATCAGTTCAAGCCGCTACGGCTGATGAACGGGCTGTATCTCCAGCTGCACGCGTACATGCTGCGCGTCGCGGTGCCGTACGGGACCCTCGACGGGCGCCAGATGCGGATGCTTGGGCACATCGCGCGGAAGTACGATCGCGGCTACGGCCACTTCACCACGCGGCAGAACATCCAGTTCAACTGGATCCAGCTCGACCAGACCCCGGACATTCTCCAGGAGTTGGCGACGGTCGAGATGCACGCCATCCAGACCAGCGGCAACTGCATCCGCAACATCAGCTCGGACCAGTTCGCCGGCGCCGCCGCCGACGAGGTCGCCGACCCGCGCCCCTGGGCCGAGCTGATCCGTCAGTGGTCGACGTTCCACCCGGAATTCACCTACCTCCCGCGCAAATTCAAGATCTGCGTGATCGCGGCGGACGAGGATCGCGCGGCGATGCGCCTGCACGATATCGGCATCGGGCTGCACGTCCGCGACGGCGAACTGGGCGCCAAGATCTACGTCGGTGGCGGCATGGGCCGTACGCCGATGATCAGCCACGAGATCCGCGACTTCGTCCCCGCCGACGACCTGATGAGCTATCTCGAGGCGTGCCTGCGCGTCTACAATCGCTACGGCCGGCGCGACAACATCTACAAGGCGCGGATCAAGATCCTGCTCCACGAGATCGGCCCCGACGAATATCGCCGCCAGGTCGAGGAGGAATTCGCGGCAGTGAAGGGCCTTGGGCTCGATCCGCCGCGGGCCGAGCTGGAGCGCATCACGAGCCACTTCGGCGCGCCCGACTTCGACGCCAGTGCCTCGGCCGACATCGACCGCAGCGATCCCGACTTCGCGGTCTGGCTCGACCAGAACGTGAAGGCGCACAAGCAGCCGGGCTATGCGATCGTCAACATCAGCCTGAAGCCGATCGGCGGCATCCCCGGCGACGCGTCGGCGGACCAGATCGACCTCATGGCCGATCTCGGCACACGCTACAGCTTTGACGAACTGCGCGTCACGCATGCGCAGAACATCGTCCTGCCGCACGTCCGGATCGCCGACTTGCACGCGGTGTGGTCGGCGCTCAACGACGCCGGGCTCGCCGAAGCCAATCTCGACCTGATCAGTGACATCATCGCCTGCCCCGGTCTCGATTATTGCAGCTTGGCCAATGCGCGCTCGATCCCGCTCGCGCAGAAGATCGCGACGCGCTTCGGCAGTCTCGACCGCCAGCGTGATCTCGGCGAACTGAAGCTGAAGATCAGCGGCTGCATCAATGCGTGCGGGCATCATCACGCGGGCCACATCGGCATCCTCGGCGTCGACAAGAAGGGCACCGAGAATTACCAGCTCTCGCTCGGTGGCTCGGGCGCGGAGGACGTGAGCCTCGCGAAGATCACCGGCCCCGGTTTCTCCGAGGACGGCGTGGTCGACGCGATCGAGCGCGTCACCGACCGGTACCTGCAGGTCCGCGATCCCGGCGAACGCTTTCTCGACACGTACCGCCGCGTCGGCTTCGAGACGTTCAAGGAGGCGATCTATGGTTGAGTATCCGGATCAGACGCTGCTCCGCTTCCGCGACGACGAGCCGCATGACGAGCCCGCGGTGACGCTCGATTCGTTCATCGGGCAGAGCAACGCCGCAGCGGTTCGCCTGGAAGCGGGCGACGATGCGCGTGCGCTGTTGCCGCAGATCGACCAGCTTGCGCTGATCGAGGTCAGCTTCCCCGGCTACCGCGACGGGCGCGGCTATTCGTCCGCGCGGATCCTGCGCGAGGCGGGCTATACCGGGGAACTGCGTGCGCAGGGCGATGTGCTGGTTGACCAGATCCCGTTGATGCGGCGCTGCGGGTTCGACAGCTTCGCACCCCAGGCGCCGATCGATATCGACGTGCTGCGCGCGAGCCTGGAGCGGTACGACACGCCGTACCAGAAGGCGGCGGACGGCGCGGTGCCGGTGTGGAAGCTGCGCCATGGGTGAGCCCGCGCGCCAACTCGACATGATCGACGTCACGCCGGCGTTCACGCGCGCCGATGCGATGGCGATGCAGGAGCGGTTCGAGGGCGTCTCTGCGCAGGAGATGCTGTTCGAACTGCTCGTCGGCGAGTTGCGCGGGCGGATCGCGGCGGTGTCGTCGTTCGGCGCGGAGTCGGCGGTGCTGCTGCACATGGTCGCGCAGGTAGATGTCGACGTGCCGGTGGTGTTCACGAATACGCAGAAGATGTTCGGCGAGACCTTGGCGTACCGTGACGAGCTCGCGGAGAAATTGGGGTTCACGGACCTACGCGTGTTCCGTCCCGATCCGCGGTTGCTGGCGATAAAGGACAAGACGGGATTGCGGTGGTCGTACGATCCGGACGGATGTTGCGACCTACGGAAAGTCGAGCCGTTGCGGCGGGCGCTGGCGCCGTTCGATGCTTGGATTTCGGGGCGGAAGGGGTTCCAGTCCGGCACCCGTACCGCTCTCCCCCGCTTCGAAGAGGACGAGGGCCGCCTCAAGATCAACCCGCTGGCGGATTGGGACAAGGCCAAGCTTGACGCCTATTTCGCCGAGCATGAATTGCCGCGGCACCCGCTGGAGGCACAAGGCTATCTCTCGATCGGCTGCGCGCCGTGCACCACCAAGGTTGCACCGGGCGAAGACCCGCGTGCGGGACGGTGGCGGAGTTTCGACAAGGTCGAATGCGGCATCCACGCCCCCACCGACTACGATCCGATGATCTGACCACTTTCCCTCGCCCCTACGGGGAGAGGGAGGGAGGAGCCACTTGGCGACGGAAGGGAGAGGGGCGTTGGGATGGACCGTCCCGAGCCTCACGCCCCTCTCCCTCCCCACCGCAAGCGCGGCGGGCCCCTTCCCTCTCCCCGGAGGGGAGAGGGACCTCGTAAGATCAATACTCGGCGAGATCCGAGAACTTGGTGATCGTCGGATCGAACTTCATCCGGACCTTGCCCGTCGCACCATGACGCTGCTTCGCGATAATCAGTTCCGCCAGGCCGTAAACCCGCTCCATCTCCGCCGCCCAAGACGCATGGTCCTCGAAGATCTTCGAGCTGTCCCCTTCCGCCGGCCGCTTGGGCTCCTTCGACGCGACGTAATAATCCTCGCGGTACACGAACCAGACCATGTCGGCGTCCTGCTCGATCGACCCCGACTCGCGCAGATCCGAGAGCATCGGCGTCTTGTCCTCGCGCGATTCCACCGCACGCGAAAGCTGCGACAGCGCCAGCACCGGGACGTTGAGGTCCTTCGCAAGCGTCTTCAACCCGCGCGAAATCTCGGAGATTTCCTGGACGCGGTTGCCGTCCTTGCTCTTGCCCGAGCCCGACAGCAGCTGGAGGTAATCGACCACCACCAGCCCGATCTCGTTGTTATGCCGACGCTGCAACCGGCGCACGCGCGTATGCAGCGCGCCGATCGAGAGGCCGCCGGTATCGTCGATGAACAACGGCAAATTCTCCAGCTCGGCAGCGGCGGCAGCGAGTTGTGCAAACTCCGTGCGGCTGATCTTACCCATTCGGAGCGATTCGGAACTGATCTGCGACTGCTCGGCGAGAATACGCGTCGCGAGCTGATCCGCGGACATTTCCAGCGAGAAGAACGCGACCTTCGCGCCGACCGAATCCTTCGGCGCGATTCCGTCGGCCATGTCGCGCATCCAGCGCCGCGCGGCGTTGAACGCGATGTTGGTGGCGAGCGACGTCTTGCCCATGCCCGGACGGCCGGCGAGGATCATGAGATCGCTGTGATGCATGCCGCCGATCTTCGCGTTGATCGAATCGATGCCGGTGGTGACGCCCGACAGGTTGCCGCCCGAGTTCAGCGCGCGCTCGGCCATCTTGACCGCGGCGGTGGTCGCCTGCGCGAACGACTTCACCGTATTCTCGGAGCCGCCGTCGGCCGCAACCTTGAACAGCTCCTCCTCGGCCAGTTCGATCTGCGCGCGCGGATTGACCTCCTCGGAGGTGTCCATCGCGCGATCGACCAGCGTGCGGCCGACCGACACGAGCGCGCGGAGCATCGCGAGGTCGTAGATCTGCTGCGCGAACTGGCGCGCGCCGATCAGGCCGGCGCCGCTACCCGTCAGCCCCGCCAGATACGCCGGTCCGCCAAGCTCGCGCATGCCCTCGTCCGCGTCGAACATCGGCCGCAGCGTCACCGGCGTCACGAGCATGTCGTTGCCGCGCAGCGTCTTGATCGCCGCGAAGATCCGCCCGTGGACGGGTTCGAAGAAATGCCCCGGTTCGAGCTTGTCGACCAGATCGTCCGCCAAGCGATTGTCGATCATCATCGCGCCGAGCATCGCGGCCTCGGCTTCGACGTTGCGGGGAAGTTGCTGCGGTTCGGGGACCGCGGGAACGGGGAATGCGAGAGTTGCCATCCCCTGCACCTACGCGAAGCGCGCGCGCGCGTCCAAGTAACGTGCGGTGGAATGATGGGGATAAGTCGTTCGCACTACTCCCCTCCCTGGAAGGGAGGGGTCGGGGGTGGGTCGGTCTCAGGATCGTGGAACGGTTGCGGCCAGAGCTGGCCTACCCACCCCCAGCCCCTCCCTTTCAGGGAGGGGAGCGCGTTGTGCTGTTGGCGTGGGTGGCGTTCGGATCAGTGACAGGGCGAATGCACGCCGCTATCGAACCTGGATGGCCGACCCGCGGATCATCGACGTGCAACTCGACGAGACCAGTCTCGGCTGGCGCTCGCCCGACGTCGAGCAGGAGCGGCGGATCGCGATCTTCGACCTGATCGAGGGCAATCACTTCGCCCCGCAGCGGGCCTATGCCGATGGCTATGCCGGCCCGTACAAGATCAAGCTCCAGTCGGAGGAAGGACGCCTCGGCATCCATATCCACCGCGAGGACGACACGCATCTCGAAACGCTGGTGCTCGCGCTCGGGCGCTTCCGCCGGCCGATCCGCGATTATTTCGCGATCTGCGACAGCTATTACCAGGCGATCCGGCAATCCTCCCCGGCGCAGATCGAGACGGTCGACATGGCGCGCCGCGGCGTCCACAACGAGGCCGCCGAGCTGCTCAAGGAGCGTCTTGACGGCAAGATCGAGGTCGATTTCGACACTGCGCGACGGCTGTTCACGCTGATCTGCGTCCTCCACATCCGCAACTAGAAGACCCATGGCTCACGCACTTTTGAAATTCGCGGCCGCGCTGGCCGCGACCGGCTTCGTCGGTATCTGCGGCTGGACCGCTGCGACCGGATGGCACCCCGACGTCAAACACTACCCGCTGCAGGGCATCGACCTCGCCGAGAACCCCGGCCCCGTCGAATGGGGCACGGTGCGCGCGAGCGGTGCCGACTTCGCCTACATCGTCGCGACGTCGGGGACCGACCGGCGCGATCCGGCGTTCGAGGCGAACTGGGCGGCGTTGCCCGACGCCGGCCTGCGACGCGGTGCGGTTCATGTCTATTCCTTGTGCCAGCGCGCGGACGAGCAGGCGAACGCGTTCAACACCTTCGTGCCGCGTACGTCAGACGCATTGCCGACCGCGGTCGACATCGCGTTCCACGACGACTGCACAGCACGGCCGGATCGCGCGACGCTGATCGCCGACATCGCGCAGTTCGTGACGATGGTCGAGACGCACACCCGGCAACCGGTGATGCTGCGGATCAGCAAGGCGGTGGATTCTAAATATACGCTGTCGGACGCCGTCCCGCGGCCGCTATGGGCGGTGGAGAATATCCTCAAGCCCGACTACACCGCGCGACCGTGGCGGATGTGGCGGGCGAGCGATTTCCGCCGCATCGACGGAATCGAGGGACCGGTGAACTGGGACGTGGTGGCATCATGAACGAACAAGCAACGCAACTCGTGGCCGCAGCACGCGACGCAGCGCGCAACGCTCACGCGCCCTATTCGCGGTTCGCGGTCGGTGCCGCGGTGCTGCTTGACGACGGTACGGTGATCACCGGTGCGAACTTCGAGAATGCCAGCTACGGCCTGTCGCTGTGTGCCGAAACGGTCGCGATCGCCACCGCGAGTGCGGCGGGCCGCCTGCGCGATATCGTCGCGATCGGCGTGATCGGCGGCGCGATGGATGCCGATGGCCGCCCGACCGGCACGTCCCCCGTCAGCCCGTGCGGCCGCTGCCGCCAGGTCATCAACGAAGCCGCGCAGATGGGGAAACGCGATCTCCCGGTGTACTGCGGCGCCGCGGAAGGCGATGCGATCCGCACCTATACCGTTTCGGAACTGCTGCCCGACGCGTTCGGGCCCGCGGATCTCGGGATCGGCTGACCGATCAGCGTCGCGCGACTGGCCCTGCCAGCGCGCGGCGGCGGATCGCGTGATGCTCGACACGACGGAGCAATTCGTCGAGGTCCTCCCGACCGACGTCGAGCGTCTCGCCCAGGTCGATCAGCGCAAGATCGAGATCCTCAGCGGTCAGCATCGTTGCTTCGGGCACGCGCGCGGGGTCGCTGGTCGGCACCGGCCGGTGCGGATAGCGCTGCCCGGTCATCCGATGAAACGCCACGCCCAATCCGACCAACGCGACCGAGTTGACGGCGATAGGCACCAGCGCGAACCCGAACCCCGCGTCCCATACCGCCGGCCCGCCGAGCACCGCTGTCAGTGCCACCGCACCCGCCGGCGGATGCAACGACCGCGTCAGCGACATTGCGAGGATCGCGCCGCCCACCGCGAGTCCGGCGGCAACGACCGGAATTGGCACGAGCTTCAGAGCAGCGACGCCGACCAGCGCTGAGATCACATTGCCGCCGATTACCGACCAGGGTTGCGAGAGCGGACTGGCAGGCACCACGAACACCAGCACGGCCGCGGCACCCATCGGCGCGACCAGCAGCAACAAGGATCCGTGCGGGTGGATGATCGTCGCGCTGATGACGCTGGTCAGCGCTATGCCGAGGCACGCACCCAGACATGCGAGCAGCCGACTGCGTAAAGTGACACCGGCGAGTATCGGAACGAACGCGCGCATCTTGACCCCTGCAATTGATCCGCGTGCGTAGGGCCTCGCGGACGGCAAGTCATCCGCGCGACGCGAGTCCCCGTGCGTTTGCGATCTGCGTGACGTCGCGAGCGTGCCCCCTTGCCGTGACGCCGCATCCGGGCGAAAGCGCACCTCGAAGAGGAGCTACCATGTCCGTGATGTCCGACCGCTGGATCCGCGAGCGCGCGCTCGGCGACGCGATGATCGAACCGTTCCATGAGGCGCAGCGCCGCGATGGCTGCATCTCGTACGGGCTGTCCTCCTACGGGTACGACGCGCGCGTTGCCGACGAGTTCAAGATCTTCACCAACGTCGACAGCGCGATCGTCGATCCGAAGGACTTCGCGGCCAACAGCTTCGTCGACCGCAAGACCGACGTGTGCATCATCCCGCCCAACAGCTTCGCACTCGCCCGCACGGTCGAGTATTTCCGCGTGCCGCGCGACGTGCTGGTGATCTGCCTCGGCAAGTCGACCTATGCGCGGTGCGGGATCATCGTCAACGTGACCCCGCTCGAGCCCGAATGGGAGGGTCATGTGACGCTCGAATTCTCGAACACCACGCCGCTGCCGGCCAAGATCTACGCCAACGAGGGCGCGTGCCAGTTCCTGTTCCTCAAGGGGAACGAGCCTTGCGAAGTGAGCTACGCCGACCGCGCAGGCAAATACATGCGCCAGCGCGGTGTGACGTTGCCGCGGCTTTAGGGCTTAGGGCAACTGGTCGGGTGACGATGGATGATTTAGGACCCGATCCACCTTTGCTCCAGGTCTGCGGATTGCCCGCTTCCGCCGCAAATTGGTTGCCCGGCACGCTATTGCATCGGGGCAGCGGGTAACCCGTATTTCCCCGCACCCTCCCCGGAAAAGGCAGGGGCCAACGTGACAAGGTCTCACTAATGACCCTCGCCGGGCGGTCGACAAGATCGGACACGGATCGTCCCAGCTCTAGGGATGCCGCCCAATCGCGGACGATCGCCAAGCTACACGCTCGAGCACCTTCGTGCTCGGCTGCTCCTTGCCCGCTCCATACCCTCTCAACTGCCGCCCAACTTGTTTCCCCGCGAAGGCGGGGATCCAGACTGGGCTCCCGCCTTCGCGGGAGAACAGGGAGGGCGCGCACCTTTAACCAGCGTGGTCCCCGCCATCGGGGCCGCGCTGGAAACATTCGCGCTCGCGCACCAACGGCCTCCACTCACGGCCGCGAGGTCCCGCTTAGCGAGTCGCGATCTGCTGCGTCTGGCGGGCGAGCGCCCGGCTCGCGAGATCGTGCGACGACGCCACTGCGCCCGACGGCAGGTCCATCGCGACCGCTGGCCGTTCCAGCACCGCCGCATACAGCGCGCGGGCCTCCGAGTCGCGACCGGTCCGGTGATAGACCGACGCCAGATTGATCATCAGCTCGGGACGCTGCGGGAAGATCTTTCGCTCGGCGACGATGCGCTGTTCCGCCGCAGAGAGGTCGCCCGCCGCGATCGCCGTATAGCCGGTACGATCCACGGTTGCGGACGATCCCGCCAGCGCCGGCGTTGCCGTGCCAAGGATTGCGAGAGCGAACAGGACTGTCTTGCGCATCATCCATCTCCACTGACCTCCGCCGATCCGAAGGTTTCATTTTTGTGACAACAGTGTGTCACTTTGAAGACTGTCATACAAGTACATCGATCAACTTCTCGTGAGGCCCCTGCGCCCGCCCGTCCGGTGGCAAACAACAAAAAAAAGGGCGGTCCCGAAGGACCGCCCTTTGGACGTTCGATGCTGTACGCTGACTTAGAAGTCGTTGCGGTACTGCTCGTTGCCGATGAAGCCGAGCTTCGTGATCGCGGACCGCTTGATCACCGCAAGCGTGCGATCGACCACTTCATACTTCGCCTGCGGATCAGGCTGGAAGTGGAGTTCGGGCTCCGGCGTCATGCCAGCGCTCTGATCCAGATACTGGCGCAGCGTGACCTCATCGACCGGCGCTCCGTTCCACGCCACGACACCCGCCGGATCGATCGAGATCTTGTTCTTCTCGGGATTGACCGGGTTCTGCGGCTGGTTCGGGCTGTTGACCGGAAGGTCGACCTTGACCGCATGCGTCTGGATCGGGATCGTGATGATGAACATGATGAGGAGAACGAGCAGGACGTCGATCAACGGCGTCATGTTCATTTCCATCATCGGCGCGCCGTCTTCTTTGCCGCCGCTCATTGCCATTTTATACTACTCCTAAATACGTCCGAGCCACCGTCAGCGGTTGGCATCAGCGTTCCGCATCAACGTTCGGTGGTGACGCCGGGAGGCGGTTCGGAGATGAAGCCGACGCGGGCGAACCCGGCCTGCTGCATCGTGTAGATCGTGGCGCCGATGCAGCGATACGGTGCGTTCACGTCGCCGCGGATATGCGCCTCGGGCAATTCGAGACCAGCGGCATTGGCACCGCCCTGACGCGCGATCTCCGCCTTCAGCTTATCGACGCCCCGCTGCAACAACTCTTCGTGAGTCACCGGGGAAAGACCCCAATATACCTGGCACTGTCCGTTGGCCGACGTCACCGAGAGCGAGACGTTCTCGGGCTTGGTCATCGTCGGATCGAAGCGAACATCCGGCAGCTTCAGCTGCACCGCCTGGACCGCGACCGTGGTCGTCACCAGGAAGATGATCAGGAGCACGAGCATGACGTCGACCAGCGGCGTCGTATTGATGTCCGATATCGAACTCTCGGTGGAATCGCCACCAACACTCATCGCCATGTGCGAACTATCCTATCCATTTGATCGCCACCGGAACGGCCGGCGGCAATGAAGCGGAGCCGCTGCGGACAGCAGCCCCGCCTTTTGCGCATCTTGATTAGCGCGGTACGCCACCGGTCTGGCCGGCAGTCGTGGTCGTCGTGGCAGGCTTAGTGACCGGCTTTGCAGGACCGGCGATCGCCGGGCGAACCGCACCGTTCGACGCCAGGAAGCCGAGCACGTCGTTCGAGAAGGCCGACAGGTCCTCTGCGATCGACTTGTTGCGGCGCTGCAGCCAGTTGTACGACAGAACGGCAGGAACCGCGACGACCAGACCGAGGGCGGTCATGATCAGTGCTTCACCGACCGGCCCTGCGACCTTGTCGATCGATGCCTGACCCGATGCGCCGATCTTAACCAGTGCGCGGTAGATGCCGATAACCGTACCGAACAGACCGATGAACGGCGAAACCGAACCGACCGTTGCGAGGAAGGCGAGACCGCCACCCAGCTTCGAGTTGATCGCGGCTTCCGAACGCGCCAGCGAGCCGTGCAGCCAGTCATGCGCCTCGACCGGATCGGTCAGCTTCGAATGCTGCTCCTGAGCGGCCAGACCGTCGTCGACGATCTGCTTGTAGGCCGAGTTCTTCTCGAGCTTGGCCGAACCCTCGCGGAGGCTGTTCGACGACCAGAAGGCCTGACGGACGCGCTTGCCCTGGCCGATGATCTTCTGCTGCTCGAACAGCTTCGAGAACAGGATGTAGAACGACACGACCGACATCAGCACGAGGATGCCGAACACGGTCTGCGAAATCAGGCCGCCCTCGCGGAGTGCGGCTTGCAGGCCGTACGGGTTGGCGTCGGCTGCGGCGGGCGCTGCCGCTGCAAGAATGGTGGTGATCATGTTCGGTTAGTCCTCTGACTATAGTCTATGTCTGAAACGAAAGGTGCAGCGTAAACTGACCAGAGTATCGGGCCCAAATCATCAGGCCCGATAATCCCTGGCCCAAATCACTGAGGCGGGATCTTCCACGTCACGCGACGCGAAGAGCTCGACTTGATCGGGTTGCCCGCCGTGTCCATCGCCGGCGAATACCGCCCACGCCTGGTTATCGCCGCGCAAGCGGCACGATCCAGCGCAGACGATCCGCTCGACGAGGTGACGCGGCAGTTCTCGACGCGACCCTGGGTGTTGATGTCCCAGGCGATCCCGACGGTGCCTTCTTCCTCGGCACGCAGCGAACTCGGCGGATAATCGTCCGTCGAAACCCACTGCGCAGGATCACCCTTCGCACCGGCCGCCTTGCTGACCACCGGAGCGGGCGGCGCTGGTGCCACCGCCGGCGACGGCGGAGCCGGCGGAGCCGTCGGCTGGAACTTCGGGATGATGCTCGACGTCGTCAGCGCGGGCGCTGGCTGCGGCGTTACAACGACCGGCGGCGGCGTCACGACCGTGGTCGGTGGCGGCGGCAGGTTGGGCTGGTCAGGCGGCGGCGGCGGGGGCTCGTCGGGCGGAGGCGGAGGCGGTGGCGGCTCCACGTCGAACGTCGTCATCTTTTCTTGGGCCTTTTTCACGTACTGATACGCGAGGCCCGTGACGAAAGCGTAGCCCAAGGCCGCATGAATCAGCGCGACGATCACGATCGCGACGATTTTGCCTCCGGACATCTTCTGGTCAGTATAGGCCATTCAGAAACGACACTCCCTTAATCTGCCTGCTCCGTACGCACGTGTTCGCACCAAGTGCGCGACGCATACGTCTGCCGTTGGCCGGAATAACCACGGGGCAGTACCCGAGTCCTATCGCCACGTTCCGCGACACGCAAACGCTTTGTCGGACGCAACAAACGTACAACCTCGGGATGGCAGAATTATTTCTGTATCGTTCAGCTCCGATGGCGTAGCGCAAAGCGATGAAAATCTCCTTTCACGTTACGGCTTGCGTCGGCATCATCGCTTTGGCGGCGGGACCGATTTCTGCGTCCCAGACCGCCGTTTCCCCCGGTTATCCGACAAATGCGCCATCATCCGCGCCGTCGTCCGCGGCATCGTCCTTCCAATATTCGGACCTTGCCGATCTCGTCCTGTCGGCGCCCGTGATCGCCGACGCGACCGTCCGATCGACCGCCCGGATCAAGCCGTCGGAGGCACCTGGTCTCACTTCGGGACAGGTTAGACTTTATGTCGAGGTCGATGTCGGGACGCTGATCCGGGGCGCAAACGGCCTGCCACCCCGAATCGGCTACCTGCTCGACGTCGCCCCCGACGCGCGCGGCCGCATCCCCAAATTCAAGAAGGCGCGGGTGTTGCTGTTCGCGCGGCCGGTCGCCGGGTCGGTCAACCAGGTCCAGCTCGTCGCGCCGGATGCGCAGATCGATTGGACACCGGCCGCACAGGCCACCGTCCGCCAGATCGCGGAAGCGGCCCTGGCCGCCGATGCGCCGCCGGTCATCACCGGTGTCGGCAATGCCTTCCACGTGGCCGGCGCGCTGCCCGGCGAGGGCGAAACGCAGATCTTCCTGACCACGGCCGATCAACGCCCCGTGTCGCTCTCGATCCTGCGTCGCCCCGGCGAGCAACCGCGTTGGGCGGTGGCGCTGAGCGAGATCGTCGACGAATCGGCCGCCCCGCCGAAGCCCGAGACATTGCTGTGGTATCGCCTGACGTGCGCGCTGCCGTCGACGCTGCCGGATCACAGTACCACGTCGCTCGAAGCCGCCGACGCGGTCGTCGCGCGCGAAGACTATGCCTTCGTGCTGAAGGCGCTCGGCCCCTGCGGTCGAACGCGCAAACTCTAGCCGAGCGCAGGCGGGCGGACGTCGATGATCTGACCGGTGGTCGATCGGGCGTGGTCGAGGAAATCCGCGGCGGCATCGACGTCGCCCGCGCGCGCGCCCTGCTCGGCGAATACCGCGTTGACCCGGCAGCCCGGCGCGCGCTCGATCGCCAGCGGTGGAATCGCAGCGCGCGCCAACGCGGTCCACAGCGCGTTCGCGGACGGCCGCACGACGACGACGATCGACTCAGCCTCGGCACTGCGGATCAGCGAAATGATGTCGCCGTCCGATTCGAGTATCAGCCGCACCATTCGGCTCCGCGGATCAGCGGCGATGGCGGACGAGAGTCACGCCGATCGCTTCGCCCGCCTCGGCGATCGCCAGTTTGACGATCTTCACCTGCACGCGCAGCACCCGCGCATCCTGCAAAAACAGCGTCTCGCAGATGTGATCCGCGACGCCTTCGATCAGCGTGAAATGCACGCCGGGCGGCAGCGCGGTGGTCGCCGCGTTCTTCAGGTCGAGGTAATTCTTCGACGCCGACAGCGGCGTATCCGGCGCGAAGTGCTTCGGGCAGACCATGTCGACGGTCAGCGAGATCCGCAGCGGCTGCGGCAGGTGCGTCTCCTCCGAATAGATGCCGGTCAGGACCTGCACTTCGAGATCGTGGACTTCGAGTTGAAGACTGTCTTCCATCGCCGCGCCTCTAGCAGACGCACGCCGAGATGAAAGTCGGCTCTTCGACGGGGCGATGCGATGCCGATCTCCTACGCGAGTCTCACCCCCGGTTATTCTTGCGTTCAGCCTCGCCAAGGCTAAAGCGCGCTGCCCTCGCCGTTCATGCTCGGACGCCTTCGGGGCAGGAGATGCCGGTGATTACGCTCGTTCCCCTCGACACGATCAATCCGACGGCGGTCGAGATGCTGCTCGATGCCGCCTTCGGTCCCGATCGGTTCACGCGCACCGCCTACAAGATCCGCGGGCTTGGCAGGCCGATCGCCGCGCTGAGCTTCGCCGCAGTCGAGGACGGTGCGCTGGTCGGCTCGATCCAGTGCTGGCCGATCGCGCTGATCGACGACGACCGCGAGAGCCCGCTGGTGATGGTCGGTCCGGTCGCCGTCGCGCCGACCCGGCAGGGCGACGGCATCGGCCGCGGCCTCGTCGCGCAGGTCCTCGACGCCGCGGCTGCGAACGGCCTCGGCAACGCGCTCATGCTGATCGGCGATCCCGACTATTATGGCCGGTTCTTCGGCTTCACCGCAGACCGCACCGCCCGCTGGAACGCGCCCGGCCCGGTCGAGCGCCACCGCCTGCTCGCCCGCGGCGAAGCGGTCCCGGACGGCACCGGAATGCTGGGTCCGCGCCTGCCAGTCACCGCATCCGCATAAGCCGCCGCTTTACCTAGCCCCCCCGCCCGCCTAGTCCGCCGCCATGCCCATGGATCCCATCCCCGATATCGCCTCGCTCAGCCTCGCGGAAATCGCGCGGCTGGTCGAGGAAGCCAAGCTCCCGCCCGTCGAGAAATGGAATCCGACGCATTGCGGCGACAGCGAGATGCGGATCGCGCGCGATGGGACCTGGTATCATCAGGGCTCGCCGATCGGCCGCCCGGCGATGGTCCGGCTGTTCTCGACGATCCTGCGCCGCGAGCCCGACGGCAGCCACGTGCTCGTCACGCCGGTCGAAAAGCTCGATATCGAGGTCGAGGACGCCGCCTTCATCGCGGTCGAGATGAAGGCGGAGGGCAGCGGTCGCGACTCGAAGCTCGCCTTCCGGCTCAACACCGGCGATCTTGTCACCGCAGGCCCCGAGCATCCGCTGCGCTTCGTCGAGGATACCGACGGCCCTCGTCCGTACCTCGCGGTGCGTGGCGGGATGGAGGCGCTGGTCGTGCGCTCGGTCTATTACGAACTCGCCGAGCGCGCGATCGCCGACGACGCGACGCCCGCCGGGCTGTGGAGCGACGGCGCGTTCTTCCCGCTGGAGCCCGCTGCATGAACCTGACGGAACGGCTGACCGCGGCGCTGGCGAAGGGCGCCGGGTCGCACATGATCCTGCTGACCGGCGACCAGCATGACGGCGATCTCACCGCCGCCGACACGCTCCTTCCGGCCGCGGTGCTCATTGCGGTGACCGATCGCGCCGATCCCGGCGTGATCCTGACGCAGCGCACCGACACGATGAGCCGCCACCCCGGCCAGATCGCGTTTCCCGGCGGTCGGATCGATCCCGGCGAGGACGTCGTGACCGCGGCGCTGCGCGAGGCCGAGGAGGAGATCGCCCTCCCGCGCGACAAGGTCCGCGTGATCGGCGAGGCCGACAGCTATCGCACCGTCACCGGATTCCAGGTGACGCCGGTGATCGGCATCATCCCGCCCGACCTGGCCTTCACGCCGAGCGAAGCGGAAGTCGCGAGCGTCTTCGAAGTCCCGCTCGCGTTCCTGCTCGACGAGGCGAACCATGTCGAGGCGACGCTCGAATGGCAGGGCCACGACCGGCATTATTACGAGATCATGTGGAACGAGCGGCGCATCTGGGGCGCGACCGCGGCGATGATCGTCAACCTCGCGCGCCGTCTGAGGTGGTCTTGATACTCCCGGCTGCGCCGTGGCGCGACCGTGACGGCCTCGAAGCACTGACCAAGGTTCTCGGCGCGGCGGAGGGCGAGTCGCGCTTCGTCGGTGGCGCGGTGCGCGATACGCTGCTCGGGATCGACGTCGCCGATGTCGACATCGCCACCCGCCTGCCCCCGCAGGAGGTGATCGAGCGGCTCCAGGATGCGCGGATCAAGGCGGTCCCGACCGGCCTCGCACACGGCACGATCACCGCGGTCACGCCTGCGGGACCGGTCGAAGTGACGACACTGCGCCGCGACGTCTCGACCGACGGCCGCCATGCGATCATCGCCTATACCGACGACTGGCGCGAGGACGCGGCACGCCGCGACTTTACGATGAACGCGCTCTACGCCGATCCGGCGACCGGCGAGATCTTCGATTATTTCGGCGGCCTGGACGATCTGGCGGCACGGCGCGTGCGCTTCATCGGCGACCCGCTGCAGCGGATCGCCGAGGATCACCTTCGCATCCTCCGCTTCTTCCGCTTCCACGCCCGGTTCGGAACCACGATCGACGAAGCCGGGCTCGACGCCTGTACCGCACGCGCCAACGACCTGATGGCGCTCTCGCGCGAACGCGTCGCAAGCGAGGTGCTAAAGTTGCTGGTCGCGGCCAATGCCGTGCCGGTAGTCGCGCTGATGGTCGAGCGCGGCATTTTCCGCGCGGTTTTGCCGGAGATCGATGCGGCCGGTGCCGAGCGCCTCGCCCTCCTCGCCGACCGCGAGACGGACGCAGGCATTGCCCCGGACCCGATCCGCCGCCTCGCCATGACGATCGCGCCCGCCGCGGCCGAAGCCGTCGGCGCGCGTCTGAAGCTCTCGAACACCGACCGCAAACGCCTGATCGCCGCCACTGCCGGGCCGGGCACCGAAGGCCCGCAGGCACTCGCCTACCGCACCGGCATGACCGTCGCGATCGACCGCCTCCTGATCGCCGGCGAAGACGTCTCGGCCATCAAGGACTGGACGCCGCCCGCGTTCCCGTTCTCCGGCGGGGCGCTCGTGGAACGTGGGCTGCGCAGGGGGCCGGAGGTCGCCGCGATGCTTCGCCAGGTCGAGACGCGCTGGATCGCAGAGGGCTTTCCCGATGCAGCGAGGGTCGCGGTCATCGCGGATGGAATGGTCGCAGCAGCGGTACTTTAGGCGCCGCTTCCCCCACCCCGGCTCCAGCCTTCACCCCGGCGAGGCTGAGGTGACGACGATGCATTCGCCGGGTCTAGCCGGCCTCGGCGGGAACGATCATCGCATACGCCGCATCCGCTTCGAGCGGTCGCGCGTAGAAATATCCCTGCCCATAGGTGCACCCGAGCGCGGTCAGCGTCTGCGCCAGGTCGAACGTCTCGACGCCCTCCGCGGTCGTCTTCATGCCCAGCGCCTGCGCCAGGCTCAGGATCGCGCGGACGATCGAGACCTTGTCGCGGTCCGCGAGCATGCCGGTGACGAAGCTGCGGTCGATCTTGAGCACGTCGATCGGCAGCTTCTGGAGGTAGGCGAGGTTCGAATAGCCGGTCCCGAAATCGTCCATCGCGAGCGTCGTGCCGAGCGCCTTCAGCGCGTGCATCGTCTTCGCGATCCGATCCGGATCGGTGACGATCGCGCTCTCGGTCAATTCAAGCGTGAACCGGTCGCCCGCGAGCCCGGTCGACGCGAGCGCGGCCTCCACCACCGGCGCGATCGCGTCGCGCTGGAGCTGGATCGCCGACAGGTTCACCGCCAGCCGGACGCCGCAATCTCCGCCAAACCGCGCATCCCAGGCGGCCAGCGTTCGCGCCGCCTCGTCGATTGCCCAGCGCCCCAGCGGCACGATCAGCCCGGATTCCTCAGCCACCGGGATGAAGGTGGTCGGGCAATGCCGCTGACCGCTCGAATCGGTCCACCGCGCCAGCGCTTCGAACGAGACGATCCGGCCGCTGGAAAGATCGCAGATCGGCTGATACGCGAGCCGCAACTCGCGGTTCTCGATCGCCCGGCGCAGCGCGGTTTCCATGCTGAACTGCGCGCGCGCGATCGCGAAATCCTGTGGCAGATAACTCTCGGCGAGGCCGCTCGCCTTGGCGCGCTTCACCGCGAACTGGGCGTGTCGGATCAGCTCGGCGACATCGCTCGCGTCGTCCCCACCATAGGCGATACCCACCGAACACTCGACGCTGATCTCGTAGTCGGTCAGCCGGAACGGCGTGGTCAGCGTCCGCTGGATCCGTTCGGCGAGCGCGTGGGCTTCCTCGCGATCGTCGTCGATGGTCATCAGGATCCCGAACTGATCGCCGCCGATCCGCGCCAGCATGTCGCGTCCGCGCAACGCACCCTTGATCCGCCGCGCCACGGTGATCAGCAGCTCGTCGCCCGCCAACGATCCCAGGCACGAGTTCAGCCGACCGAACCGATCGATATCGACCGCGAGCACCGCGCTGATGCTACGGTCGGGCACGGTCTCGATCAGTTCCTCGAATCCCTCCCGATTCGGCAGCCCGGTCAGGCTGTCGGTCGTCATTTCGCGTCGGAGGCTGCGCTCGGTCTGGATCTGCGACGTCTGGTCGATGAAGCTCACGGTGCACCGGTCGTGCATCCAGGCGAACGTCCGCGCCATCGTCACGCGGTAATAGCGGCAATCGACCGCATCCCCCAGCGTCCAGTCGGTATCGATCCGCAGCTGCTGACTCTCGAGAAACGCCCGAATACGCGGTCCGAGGTCGACGATCATCGGCGATCGCTCGGCCACCACGCCGAGGCCCGCGAGACGGTAGGCCCGGTTCATCGCGAAGAGCTCGAAAGCCCCGTCGATGAGATGGATATGCACGGCCGGAATCGGAATGAGTTCCAGCGCGCGCGAAACCAGATCGGTCGCGGTCGTCAGGTGCGTCGTCGCATCCGGGGCTGTCGATGCCATACCGATTGCATACACGTCCTTCGTTAAGACGAACTGAAGGAACCGCATCGGTTCATTTCGTCATATCGCGTTAAGTCGTTGGTTTACGGTGCGCTAGCCAAAGCGATTATCGCGCGGAAACCCGGTCGGTGGCATTCTTCCGGCCGCGCCGCGCGCCGCGCGCCACGGTCCAAGGTCCGATTCGGTTCTGGTCCGACCGGTACCGCCGCCCATCGCCCAGCTCAGGCCCTCGGCGAACGTGAACGTGATCGCATCCGCCAGTCCTCCGTCGCGATAGCGTTGCAGCTGGAGCCCCTGCCCGCGCGTCATCTCGACCAGTTCGGCGAGCGGGAACACCAGCATCTTCCGGTTGTCGCCGATCGCAGCGACGTAATCGTCGTTGGGCCCGATCGGACGGACGATCTTCAGCTGCGCACCCGGCCGCGGCGTCATCACCGTCTTGCCCTTGCGGGTCTCGGCGATCACTTCGGCGCTGCTCACGGAAAAGCCGCGGCCGTCGGTCGCCACCACCAGCAGTTTGGGATGCTTGCTCGCGGGCAGCAGTGCGACGATCCCGACGCTGCCGTCGAGATCGATCATCGCGCGCACCGGCTCGCCGAACCCGCGCCCGCCCGGCAGCTTGTCCGCCGCCAGCGTATAGAACCGCCCGTTCTCCGCCGCGAGCAACAGCTTGTCCGTCGTCTGCGCATGGAACGCATAGGCCGGGCCGTCGCCTTCCTTGAACTTCAACGCCTCCGGGCTCGCCAGATCATTGTGCCCCTTCATCGCCCGGATCCAGCCGCGCTGCGACAGGATCACGGTGATCGGCTCGCGCTCGATCATCGCCTCGAGCGGAATGTCGCGTGTCGGCGCGTGCTCCTCGATCGTCGTGCGTCGTTTGCCGAGCACCGTTTCCAGCCCATAGCGATCGCGGATCTTCGCCATGTCGCGCTTCATCCGCGCGCGCTGCTTCTTCGGATCGGCGAGCAACGCCGCCAGCGTCGCCTGCTCCTTGTCGAGCTTGTCGCGCTCGGTCTTGATCTCGAACTCTTCCAGCCGCCGCAGACTGCGCAGCCGCATGTTGAGGATCGCCTCGGCCTGTCGATCGGTCAGCGCGAACTCGGCGATCATCACCTTTTTCGGCTCGTCCTCGGTGCGGATGATCTCGATCACGCGGTCGAGGTTGAGATACGCGATCAGATAGCCGTCGAGCAGTTCGACCCGGTCGGCGATCTTCGCCAGCCGGTGCTCGGTCCGCCGACGCAGCACGACGAACTGGTGATCGACCCACGCCGCCAAAGCCTCGCGCAGCGACATCACGCGCGGCGTGCGATCCTTGTCGAGCACGTTGAGGTTGAGGCTGATCCGCGTCTCGAGGTCGGTCAGCCGGAACAGCCCGTCCATCAGGATCTGCGGATCGACCGTGCGGCTGCGCGGTTCGAGCACGATGCGGATCTCGGTATCCGACTCGTCCCGCACGTCGGCGAGGATCGGCAGCCGCTTGGCGTTGATCAGATCGGCGATCTGCTCGATCAGCTTGCCCTTCTGCACGCCGTACGGGATCTCGGTGACGATCAGCTGCCAGCCGCCGCCCTTCTCGCGCTCGGTCTCCCAGCGCGCACGGACGCGGAACCCGCCCCGTCCGGTCGCATAGGATTCGCGAATGACGGCAGGCGGATCGACGACCAGCCCGCCGGTCGGGAAATCTGGGCCCTTCACGTGGCTCAGAATCGCCGCATCGTCCGCGTCGGGCGCATCGATCAGCACGATCGCCGCCTCCAGCAGTTCGGCGGCATTATGCGGCGGAATGCTCGTCGCCATGCCGACCGCGATCCCGCTCGCGCCGTTCGCCAGCAGGTTCGGGAACAGCCCCGGGAACAGCTCGGGCTCGTGATCCTCGCCGTTGTACGTCGGGCGATACGCGACCGCGTCCTCGTCGAGCCCATCCATCAGGTCGATCGCGACCTGCGTCAGCCGCGCCTCGGTGTAGCGATAGGCGGCGGCATTATCGCCGTCGATGTTGCCGAAATTGCCCTGCCCGTCGACCAGCGGATAGCGCATCGCGAACGACTGCGCCAAGCGGACCATCGCGTCATAGACCGACTGGTCGCCATGCGGATGATACTTACCGATCACATCGCCGACGACGCGCGCGCACTTCTTATAGCCTTGCGCGGGATCGAGCTTGAGCAGCCGCATCGCCCAGAGCAGCCGCCGATGCACCGGCTTCATCCCGTCGCGCACGTCGGGCAACGACCGCGCGGTGATCGTCGAAAGGGCATAGACGAGATACCGCTCGGACAGCGCGCTGTCGAAGGGGGCGTCGACGATGGAGTCGAACGGATCTTTGAAATCGGTGGCCATTGCGCGCAGCGATAGCAGCCGCGAACGAAACGATCAAAGCATGAACGCAACGAACCCTGCGGCATGCCGCGACGCGACGACATGCCCGCATGACGCGGTCGATCGAGCCCGCTACACCAACCCGATGATCCGCCTTGCCTTTCTCGCGATCGCCGCGATGTCCACGTCCGTCGTGGCGCAGACGCCCGCTCCCCCGCCGGCCAAGTTGCTGACCTGGCCCGACCTGACGAAGCGGCCGAAGCCGATGCCCGACGCGACGGTCGACTATGGCACCGACCCAATGCAGAAGGTCGACGTCTGGCTTCCGCGCGGCAAGGGACCGTTACCAGTGGTCGTGATGGTGCATGGCGGCTGCTGGACGACCAGCATCGCCGATCGCAGCCTGATGAACTGGATCGCCGACGACCTGCGGAACACCGGCGTCGCGGTCTGGAACATCGACTATCGCGGCGTCGACCGCACCGGCGGCGGCTATCCCGGCACGTTCGCGGACGCTGCGAAGGCTGCGGACCAACTCAAGGTCAGCGCCAAGACGTTCAACCTGGATACGCGCCACGTTCTCGCGATCGGCCACTCGGCTGGTGGCCACCTCGCGCTCTGGCTCGCTGCCCGCCCCAAGATCCTAGCGTCTAGCCCGCTCCATACCGCGCATCCGCTCCGTATCCGCCACGTCATCAGCCTCGGCGGTCTGCCCGATCTCGAAGCCACCGCGACCAACGCCAACAATGGCTGCGGCACCGAAGTCGTCGCGAAACTGGTCGGCACGCCCACGCCGCAGCATCCGGACGTCTACGCCGACACCTCGGTCCCACGCCTCGTGCCACTCGGCGTGAAGCAGGACCTGATAAACGGCCGCGAAGACCGGATCATCCCCTTCGTCATGGCTACCGACTATATCGCCAAGGCCGACGCGGCCGGCGACACCGCCACGCTCCACACCATCCCGGCGACCGGCCATGTCGAACTGATCGCGCCGGAAACGCCCGCCTGGGCCGAAGCCAAACGCCTGATCCTGTCCTATTTCGGAAAGACCCAGTGACACTCGAAGACGCCCGCGCACTCGACGCGACCGATCCGATCGCCGCATACCGCGACAAGTTCGCGCTCCCCGAGGACGTGATCTACCTCGACGGCAACTCGCTCGGCGCATTACCAAAGGCCACGCCAGCCGCGCTTGCCGACGTCGCCAACCGCCAATGGGGCCACCGCCTGATCCGAAGCTGGAACGAAGGTTGGATCGACGCCCCCCAGCGGATCGGCGCTAAGATTGCGCCCCTGATCGGCGCGGTCGCAGACGAGGTGATCATCGGTGACACCACCTCGACGCACCTTTTCAAGGCGTTGGTTGCCGGACTGCGTAGCAACCCGGAGCGTCACACGGTCTTGAGCGAGGCCGGCAACTTCCCCACCGACCTCCACATCGCTGAGGGTGCAGTCGCCTGCGTCCCCGGCGCGCGGTTGGAGGTCGTCGCCCGCGAGGACCTTGCCGCTTCACTCGACGACGACACCGCGGTGCTGCTGCTCACGCACGTGCACTACAAGACCAGCGACCGCTTCGACATGGCCGCCTGGACCGATCGCGCGCACGACGCCGGGGCGCTCATGCTCTGGGACCTGAGCCACAGCGTCGGCGCGGTCCCGATCGACCTAAACGGCGCGAACGCCGACCTCGCCGTCGGGTGCACGTACAAATACCTCAACGGCGGCCCCGGCGCGCCCGCGTTCCTCTACGTCGCCAAGCGCTGGCAGGAGGCGCTCGCCAGCCCACTCTCCGGCTGGATGGGCCACGCCGCGCCGTTCGCGTTCGAGGATGCCTACCGCCCCGCCCCCGGCATGAAGCGCTGGCTGGCCGGCACCCCCGCGATGCTCTCGACCGCAGCCCTCGAAACCGCACTCGATCTCTGGGCCGACATCGACCAGCACGCCGTCGCCACGAAAAGCGCTCGCCTGTTCGACTTGCTCGCCGTAGCCGGCGACGCGCTAGGCCTAGACTGCGTCAGCTCCCGCGATCCCGCCAAACGCGGCAGCCACATCAGCTTCCGCCACCCGCACGCCTACGAACTGACCCAAGCCCTCATAGCACAAGGCGTAATCGGCGACTTCCGCGACCCCGACATCCTCCGATTGGGCCTGACCCCCTTGTACCTCAGCCATGAAGACGTCTGGCGCGCAGGCGAGATATTGCGGGACACGGTGGAGACCGAAAGCTGGCGCGATCCGGCATATTCGCAACGGCTCGTCGTGACCTGAGCACGCTTGACGGCATATCCTAGTTTAATCGATAGTGTTTGGATAGATCACGGGGGACTGTCCATGAAGTGGGTTGTTAGTAGCGCCATCGCGTTGTCCCTGGCTGGGTGCAGCAAGGCCCCCGAAAGTAGCGCCGGAGAACCCGATATTGCCGGTAATTCCGTTGCCGGGGTTGCATTCGACTATAGCTATGACCTGACGCTTCCCTCGTCGCGGATCTCGGATCTGCAAGAGGAACATGCGCGCGCGTGCGAACGGCTCGGGGCAACACGCTGCCGTATAACGGGATTGCGCTACACGGTTGGGCAACAAGGCGACGTCAGCGCGAACCTGTCGGTCAAGATCGCGGCCCCGTTGGCGCGTGCCTTTGGTCGGGCCGGGGTGAAGCAGGCGGAGAGCGTCGGCGCGACGTTGACGGGGGCCGATATCAGCGGCACCGATGTCGCCACCGCCGCCGCGGCGACCGCCACCGAACGGACCGACGTCGCGGCCGAACGCGCTCGGATCGACCGCGAACTAGCCCGCGTCGATCTGTCCCCGCGCGAACGTGCCGAACTCCGCCAGCAACAGGCGGTCGCGCAGGGCCAAGCCACGGCGGCGGCCGCGACGGCATCCGAACAGCGCGAAAGTCTCGCCAATACGCCGATGTCGTTCAACTATACGACCGGCCGAGGGACCGGCCTGGTCGATCGCCTGCAGGATGCGGGCGACACGGCGCTGGGCTCGATCGGATTGACCGTGACGGCGCTGCTTTGGGTGCTGGCAGCGCTTGGTCCGCCACTGGTAGTGCTCTTGCTCGCCGTGCTGGTTTGGCGGCGTTGGATCCAGCGTTGGTGGACGGAATTGTCAGCACGCGTCGATCGCCGACTCACCGGACCACGCCCGACTGCCCATGACACGTCGTCACCGCCCTTGCGATGACGTCGGGTAGTTTTCCCGGGCAGTCATGCGCCGCGATTGCACCCCCCGCACCCTTCGCCTATAGGCGCGGCCTATTCCGGCCTCGGCTTCGCGAACGATCTCGCGTAGGCTGGGGCCGCTCGATTTTCATCGCTCGATTTCCAGGGGACCGCGCATGGCTCGCCGCCGCCAGATCTACGAAGGCAAGGCCAAGATCCTCTACGAGGGTCCCGAGCCGGGCACGCTGATCCAGTATTTCAAGGACGACGCGACCGCGTTCAATGCCCAGAAAAAGGGCACGATCAACGGCAAGGGTGTGCTCAACAACCGGATTTCCGAGCACATCTTCACGCTGCTCGATCATATCGGCGTGCCGACGCACTTCATTCGCCGCCTCAACATGCGCGAGCAGCTGATCCGCCAGGTCGAGATCGTGCCGATCGAAGTCGTCGTGCGTAACGTCGCCGCGGGCTCGATCTCGACCCGCCTCGGGATCGAGGAGGGCACCAAGCTGCCTCGCACGATCATCGAATATTACTACAAGGACGATGCGCTCGGCGATCCGATGATCTCCGACGAACACATCGCCGCGTTCGGCTGGGCGAGCCAGGAGGAGATGCACGACATCGCCGACCTCGCGATCCGCGTGAACGATTTCCTGTGCGGGCTGTTCGCCGGCGTCGGCATCCGCCTGGTCGACTTCAAGCTCGAATTCGGCCGCATCTTCGACAACGACTTTGGTCGCATCATCCTCGCCGACGAGATCAGCCCCGATGGCTGCCGCCTGTGGGACATGGAAACCAACGAGAAGATGGACAAGGATCGCTTCCGTCGCGATCTCGGTGGTGAAGTCGAGGCGTATCAAGAGGTTGCACGCCGTCTTGGCCTGTTACCCGAGGGTGCGGACAACGCCGTTCTCGACCTCGAAAAGCATCGCAAGAACCGGGGCAAGTAAATGAAACTCAAGGTTTTCGTGACATTGAAGCCCGGCGTGCTCGATCCGCAGGGCCGGGCGATCCATCACGCACTCGGCAGCCTCGGCTTCGAAGGCGTACAGGACGTCCGCCAGGGCAAGCTGATCGAACTGGAGGTCGCCGACGATACCGACGACGCGACGATCGACGGCATGTGCCGCAAGTTGCTCGCCAACACGGTGATCGAGAATTACCGGGTCGAGCGCGCATGAAAACTGCCGTCATCGTCTTTCCGGGCTCCAACTGTGACCGCGACATCGCCGTCGCGCTGGAGGCGGTGACCGGCGTCAAGCCGCTCATGGTCTGGCACGGTGATGCGGACTTGCCGGCGGATGTGGGTCTGGTCGCGGTCCCGGGTGGGTTCTCGTACGGCGACTACCTCCGCTCGGGCGCAATCGCGGCGCGGTCGCCGATCATGCGCGCGGTCGTCGAGCAGGCGGGCAAGGGTCTGCCCGTGCTCGGCATCTGCAACGGCTTCCAGGTGTTGACCGAAGCGGGACTCCTGCCCGGCGCGCTGATGCGCAACGAGGGGCTGAACTTCGTCTGCCGCGATGTTGCGCTGACGGTCGAGACGGCGAGTTCGACCTTCACCTCGGGCTACACCGCCGGCGAGCGTGTCTCCTTCCCGGTCGCACATCACGACGGCAACTACTTCGCCGACACCGAGACGCTCGACCGCCTCGAAGGCGAAGGCCGCGTCGCGTTTCGCTACGCCGAGAGCGTCAACGGTTCCGCACGCAGCATCGCCGGCTTGCTGAACGACAAGGGCAACGTGCTTGGCATGATGCCGCACCCGGAGCGTCGTATCGAGGCGGCGCACGGCGGCACCGACGGACGGCGCTTGTTCGAGGGCTTGCTCGAAGCCGTTAGCGCCTGACCCTTCGTCATCCTGGGCTCGACCCAGGATCCAGAGCCACGAGGGCATCCGCCTTTGGCTCTGGATCCCAGCGTTCGCTGGGATGACGGACGGCCATCAAACCCGAGTCCGGAACGGTGAGAAGTCCGTCCCTCGATCATACACATCGACACCCTCGCGGCGCTTCAGCCACCCCACCGCGACATACGTCAGCGGCGTCAGCAGCACCTCCCACGACACCTTCAGCAGGAACTGGCTGACCATCACCATCAGCATCGCCTCCACGGGCCAGTCCGGCGCGCCGTAGAAGGCGAGCGGGTAGAAGATCAGGCTGTCGAACGCCTGCCCCACGACCGTACTCCCGATCGTCCGCGTCCACAGCATCCGCCCCTGCGTCCAGATCTTCATCCGCGCCAGCACGAAGCTGTTGGCGAACTCGCCGACCCAGAACGCGCAGATCGACGCGAACACGATCCGCGGGACCTGTCCGAACACCGATTCGTATGCCGCCTGCCCGGTCCACCCCTTGTCGGGCGGCAACGCGACGACGACTGCCGACATGAATACCATGAACAGCATCGCGCCGAACCCTGCCCAGATGCAGCGCCGCGCCCGCGCGTAGCCGTAGACTTCGGTCAGCACGTCGCCGATCACATAGCTGACCGGAAAGAACAGGATCCCCGCGCCGAACGGCCATGCGCCGATGAACGGCAGGTCGATCACCGCGCGCTTGCCTGCGCCGATGACGTTCGACAGCAACAGGATCGTTACGAACGCGGCCATGACGAAATCATAATAGCGGAACTGCCCGCCCGACACGTCGCTCGCGGCGACTCCGATGGCGTCCGCCGCGACGCCCCTGCCCTGATCGATATCCATGCGGCGCGTTATGATGACGGTTCCAAGCGCGCGCAATCCACGCTAATCGGACTTCAGCGCGCGCCCGTAGCTCAGTTGGATAGAGCAAGGAGCTTCTACCTCCTCGGTCGGGGGTTCGACTCCCTCCGGGCGCGCCAATTGCCGCCGCCGGTCCCGTATCTCGCACGGATGATATCGTTACCGTGCCATGTGAGATCGCGTTCTGAGGCGACTGATCCTACACCTCGCTGGTACGATACATCTCGGAGGTATGCGCAGCGGACGATCCATTGCCCCCCTGCTATGGCCGTTCAAGCATCGGTCACAATCCAGGTTTACGGCAAAGATCGTATAATCGCGGTTGCGCGGGATGGCCCGGGGATAGCATAGCATCCGCAACGGCCAACCGGGACTTGACGACTCCGCCAAGCAACATACGGTAACGCTAACAATTTCGGAGAGGATGACATCGTGGACATCGCATTCGCATCGGCGCGGGCGTTGCCTGCCGATTGGGAACAGGCGGCCTTGCTCGGTCGGATCGACCTGGGTGACGGACCGACCCCGGTCATCGTCCGCGGGGGACGCGTGTACGACATGTCGTACGTGGCGCCGACCGTCGCGGCGCTGATCGAGACCGGCAGTTTCGATACGGCGGCCGGCACCGATCTCGGCCATCTCGACGACCTGTCGCTGTCGGTCGACGCGGGCGCGACGCCGCGACTGCTGAGCCCGATCGACCTTCACTGCGTCAAGGCGTCCGGCGTGACGTTCGCGGTCTCCGCGCTCGAACGCGTCATCGAAGAACGCGCCCGCGGCGATGCCTCGGCGGCGGCGGCGGTCCGCACGCGTCTCGAAGAACGCGTCGGCGGCAGCATCCGCTCGGTCGTGCCCGGATCGCCCGAAGCGGCCGCGCTGAAAGCGGCGCTGATCGAGGACGGGATGTGGTCGCAATATCTCGAGGTCGCGATCGGCCCGGATGCGGAGATCTTCACCAAGAGCCCGACGCTGTCGACGATCGGCTGGGGCGGCGAAGTCGGTATCCGCTCCGACTCGACCTGGAACAATCCCGAGCCCGAGGTCGTGCTGGTCGTCGACCGCAATGGCAAGACGATCGGTGCGACGCTCGGCAACGACGTCAATCTGCGCGATTTCGAAGGCCGCAGCGCACTTCTGCTCGGCAAGGCGAAGGACAATAACGCGTCCTGCTCGCTCGGGCCGTTCATTCGCCTGTTCGACGACAGCTTCGGGATGGACGACGTCCGCGCATCCGAGATCGCGCTGACGATCGACGGTGCCGACGGCTACCGGCTCGAAGGCAGCAGTTCGATGGACCAGATCAGCCGCGACCCCGAAGACCTCGTTCGCCAGGCGATGAGCGAGCATCAATATCCCGACGGCTTCGTGCTGTTCCTCGGCACGCTGTTCGCGCCGACGCAGGATCGCGACGAGCCCGGCCGCGGCTTCACGCATGCGGTCGGCGATGTCGTCACGATCTCGAACCCTAAGCTCGGCGCGCTGGTCAATCCGGTGACGACGTCGAAGGACGCCGCGCCGTGGAACTACGGGATCGGTGATCTCATGCGCAATCTGGCAGGTCGTGGCCTGCTGGCGCAAACCAAGAACCAGGGAGCGTAACCCCGTGCTGCAGAAGACCCAAGCCGCCGACCAGACGGCGATCTATCCCAGCCTCAAGGGCAAACGCGTCCTGATCACTGGCGGCGCGTCGGGGATCGGTGCCGGGCTGGTCGAGGCGTTCGCGCGGCAAGGTGCGCACGTCGCGTTCGTCGACATGGCCGAGGATGCCGCGCACGATTTGATCGCCACGTTGACGCCTGCGGTCGCGACCGCGCCGATCTTCCTGCCGCTCGACCTACGCGATATCGATGCGCTGAAGACCACGGTGGCGACAATCGAGAGCCAACTCGGTGGGATCGATATCCTGATCAACAATGCCGCCAACGACGATCGCCATACGATCGAGGAGATCACGCCCGAATATTGGGACGAGCGGATGGCGACCAATCTGCGCCACCTGTTCTTCGCAGGCCAGGCTGTGGTGCCGTCGATGAAGCGTGCGGGCGGCGGCGTGATCCTGAACTTCGGATCGATCTCGTGGCATCTCGCGCTGCCCGAACTGATGCTCTATCAAACCGCCAAGGCCGGTATCGAGGGCATGACGCGGGCGATGGCGCGCGATCTGGGCGGCGACGGTATCCGCGTGAACACGATCGTCCCCGGCAATGTCGAGACGCCGCGCCAGCTGAAATGGTACACCCCCGAGGGCGAGGCCGAGATCATCGCCGCGCAGTGCCTCAAGACCCGCGTCCAGCCCGCCGACGTCGCGGCGCTGGTGCTGTTCCTCGCCTCCGACGACGCGCGGATGTGCACCGGTCACGACTATTTCGTCGATGCGGGGTGGCGCTGAGATGCCGAACGACACGGTCGTCGCGACCAGCATCTGCGACGTCGCGGCAACGCTCGGCGAGGGCCCGATCTGGGTCGCTCGCGACAGCGCGCTCTGGTTCGTCGATATCAAGGCGCCCTGCGTCTACCGGTTCGATCCCGACTCGGCATCGCTGAACTCGTGGGAAGCACCCGATCAGGTCGGCTGGGTGATCCCTGAAACCGGTGGTGGTTTTCTCGCCGGTGTCCGCGGCGGGCTGCACCGGTTCGACCCGGCGACGGGGTCGTTCGATCTGCTCGCACCCGTTCACGTCGAGACGCCCGGCAACCGCCTCAACGACGCGGCACGCGCGCCCGATGGCCGGGTCTGGTTCGGCACGATGGACAATGCCGAGACCGCGATGTCCGGGCACGTCTATCACTGGCATGACGGCATGTTGACGCAGACCGACGTGCCGCCCGTCGCGATCACCAACGGCCCTGCGATTTCACCTGACGGCCGCACGCTCTACACGGTCGACACGCTCGGCAAGCAGATCGACGCGTGGACGGTCGGTGCCGATGGCACGCTCGACAATCGTCGTCCGTTCATCGTCGTGGGCCCCGACGATGGCCATCCCGACGGCGCGATCTGTGATTCCGAAGGCGGCGTCTGGGTCGGTTTCTTCGGCGGATGGGCGGCGCGTCGCTTTGCGCCGGACGGCACCTGCACCGATGTCGTGCGCTTTCCGGTCGCGAACATCACCAAGATCGCGCTCGGTGGCGCGGACGGCCGGACCGCCTATGCGACGACCGCGGCGAAGGGCCTCGACGCCGCAGCGCTTGCGGAACAGCCGCTCGCGGGCAACCTGTTCACCTTCCGCGTCACGGTCCCCGGCGTTCCGGTCGAGCCGGTCACGCTGTAAGACGCGGTCTGGCCATCCCGGCAAACGGGATGGCCGTACTGCGCTCAGTGGTTATGTCGCGGCGTTTTCGCGGAAATCCCACGATATTTCACGGCGAAGTCGAGCACGCCACCCTCGGCGAGCTGCCCGGTCTTTTCGCGGTACAGTTCCTCCCACGGCGTATTGCTTTCGGGCACAGGGGGCAGCCCCTCGCCCTTGCGTCGCGCGATCTCGTCCGGCGCGACCAGCGCATCGCACGTGCCCGCGACCAGATCGATCCGCACCACGTCGCCCGTCCGGATCCATGACAGTCCGCCGCCGACCGCGCTCTCAGGCGAGACGTTCAGGATCGACGGGCTGTCCGACGTGCCCGACTGCCGCCCGTCGCCGAGTGTCGGCAGCGCGAGCACGCCGCGCTGGATCAGCGCGTCGGGTGGCTGCATGTTGACGACTTCCGCCGAACCCGGCCAGCCGATCGGCCCCGCGCCGCGGATCACCAGGATACAGCCCTCGTCGATCTTGAGCGCGGGATCGTTGATCCGGTGGTGATAATCGTCCGAGCCCTCGAACACGATCGCCCGCGCCTCGAACCGATCTTCCGCCCCCGGCGTCGAGAGATAGCGCGCGCGGAACGCCGGCGAGATCACCGACGTCTTCATGATCCCGAAGTCGAACAGGTTGCCCTTGAGCACCAGGAAGCCGGCCCGTTCCATCATCGGCGCGTCGAACGGCTTGATCATCTCGCGGTCGCGCGTCTCGCGCCCGGCGATGTTCTCACCGATCGACCGGCCGGTGACGGTCAGGCAAGACGTGTCGAGCTTTCCGCCTGCGATCAGCTCGTGGAGCACCGCGGGCACGCCGCCGGCGCGGTGAAAGCGTTCGCCGAGATACTTGCCCGCCGGCTGCATGTTGACCAGCAACGGCAGGTCGTAGCCATGATCCGACCAGTCCTCCGGGTACAGCGTCACGCCAGCATGCTGCGCCATCGCCATGATGTGCGGCTGCGCGTTGCTCGACCCGCCAATCGCGCTGACCACGCGGATCGCGTTGAGGAAGCTGTCGCGCGTGAGGATCTTCGACGGGCGCAGATCTTCGTACGCCATCTCGACGATCCGCCGGCCGGTCTCGTACGCCATCTGCCCGCGCTCGCGGTAGGGCGCGGGGATCGCCGCGCACCCGGTCAGCGACAGACCCAAGGCCTCCGCCACCGCGTTCATCGTCGACGCCGTGCCCATCGTATTGCAATGCCCGGCGGACGGCGCGCTGTCGGTCGCGCGGTTGAGGAACTCCTCCTCGTCGATCTCGCCCGCGGCCAGCTTGCGCCGGCTCCGCCAGATCACCGTGCCGGAGCCGACGAGTTCGCCGTCATGCCAGCCGTCGAGCATCGGCCCGCCCGACAGCACGATTGCCGGGATATCGACGGTCGACGCCGCCATGATCCCGCTCGGCGTGGTCTTGTCGCACCCGGTGGTCAGAACGACGGCATCGATCGGATAGCCGTAGAGCGTCTCGACCAGCCCCAGATACGCCAGGTTGCGATCGAGCGCCGCGGTTGGACGCCGGCAATTCTCGAAGATCGGGTGGACCGGAAACTCCATCGCGATGCCGCCAGCGTCACGGATGCCGTCGCGCGTGCGCTTGGCGAGTTCGAGATGGATGCGGTTGCACGGCGACAGGTCGCTGCCCGACTGGGCGATGCCGATGATCGGTCGGCCCGAACGCAGTTCCGCCGGGGTCAGCCCGTAGTTCATGAAGCGTTCGAGATAGAGCGCGGTCATGTCCGAGCGGGCGGGATCGGCGAACCAGTCGCGCGATCGGAACTGCCTTACCGGTACACGGTCCACTGCAAACTCTCCTGAACGCCATTCTTCGATGGGAGCGCTACCGCGACGGCCGCCATGCGGTCAAGCGTGGACGCACCCGCGTAAAACGCCGCCCCGGTGCGGCATCCGATTGATCGCATACCAGATATTTGTCGGGCAGGACACGGCGGTCCGCCCCACTGCTCGCAGAACGTGGCGCAGGCCCGATGCTCGCGGGAAGCATGCTGGCACGCGATCGAAGAAGCTACGTTCGCCAAGAGCGTAACCGTCATGCGCCCGATCCTCCTTTCGCCGTGCGTATTACCCCGCAATTGCGGACCCCGCCGGCAGTCCTTGGCTTGCGTGTTATCGGTCACACCCTTATTTCGCCTGCGACACCAAGCGATCCGCTACCAAAATGTCGCGACGCGGCCGATGCGCGTCACGACCGACCTGGAGAATTGAAATGGACGGCACCTTCCCGATCGGCGCACGCGCCGTAAGCAGCGACGTCACCTTCCTGGCGATCGACCCGTCGACCGACGCGAAGATCGAGCCCGCCTTCGCGGTGTCGAGCGAAGCCGATGTCGCCGAGGCCTGCAAGCTCGCCGAGGCCGCCTTCGACATTTTCCGCGAGATCGATCCCGAAGCTCGCGCCGTATTCCTGGATACGATCGCTGACGAGATCGAAGCGATCCACGAGCCCCTCGTCGCACGCGCGATCCAGGAGAGCGGCCTGCCCCGGCCACGTCTCGAGGGTGAGCGCGGTCGCACCACCGGCCAGCTTCGCCTGTTCGCCAAGCATCTGCGCGCCGGCACTTGGGCCTCGGTCGTGATCGACGAGGCGCAGCCCGACCGCAAGCCGATGCCACGCTCCGACCTGCGCCAGCGTCGCATCGCGGTCGGTCCGGTCGCGGTGTTCGGCGCGTCGAACTTCCCGCTCGCCTTCTCGGTCGCGGGCGGCGACACCGCCTCCGCACTCGCCGCCGGCTGCCCGGTGGTGGTCAAGGGCCACCCCGCGCATCCCGGCACGTCGGTAATGGTCGGCAAGGCGATCCAGGCCGCAGTTGCCAAGTGCGGCCTGCCCGAAGGCGTGTTCTCGCTGGTCCAGGGTCCGGCGAACGAACTCGGCGCAGCGCTGGTCAAGGACGCCCGCATCAAGGCGGTCGGCTTCACCGGCTCGCGCGGCGGTGGCTTGGCCCTGGTGGCGCTCGCCGCGGCGCGTCCCGAGCCGATCCCGGTCTATGCCGAGATGAGCAGCATCAACCCGGTGATCCTGTTCCCGGCGGCGCTCGCCGCGCGCGGCGAAGCGCTCGGCAAGGCGTATGTCGGTTCGCTGACGATGGGTTCGGGCCAGTTCTGCACCAACCCCGGCATCGTCGTCGCGGTGGATGGTCCTGACCTCGACACCTTCGTCGAAGCCGCCGCCGCTGCGCTTGGCGAAGCCGCGCCGCAGGTCATGCTGACGCCCGGCATCCATGCAAGCTACGACCAGGGCGTAGCCGCGCTTGCCGGTCACGACGCGGTCGAGACGCTCGCCCGCGGCACCGAAGCCGAGGGCGCCAACCGCGGTCGTGCGGCGTTGTTCTCGACCACCGGCAAGGCGTTCGTCGCCGACCCGGCGCTGTCGCACGAAGTGTTCGGGGCGGCCTCGATCATCGTCCGCTGCACCGATCTCGCCGAGGTCCACAGCGTGCTCGAGAAGATCGAAGGCCAGCTGACGATCACGCTCCAGATCGACGAAGGCGATTACGCCGACGCCACTGCGCTCGTGCCGACGCTCGAGCGCAAGGCCGGTCGTATTCTGGCGAACGGCTGGCCGACCGGTGTCGAGGTCGCGCCGGCGATGGTCCACGGCGGGCCGTTCCCGGCAACGTCCGACCCGCGCACGACCTCGGTCGGCACTGCGGCGATCGAGCGCTTCCTGCGCCCGGTCTGCTACCAGGACCTGCCCGACGCCCTGCTGCCCAAAGCGGTCAAGCACGGCAACCCGCTCGGCCTGCCGCGCACCGAGGGGTGATGGGTCCGGGAGTTGCTTGACGGCAACTCCCTCTTCCTTGTTCTCCCGCGAAGGCGGGAGCCCAGACTGGGTCCCCGCCTTCGCGGGGAAACATGTTTAGCTCCATTAAGTGTGAGCCGCTAAGCGCCGCGCACCTTGAACCGCGCACCACCCCGGCGAAGGCCGGGGTCCAATTGGGTGACATCGCTAACGGAGCACTGTCCTTCGTTATTGCCACCTTTCCAATTGGGCCCCGGCCTCCGCCGGGGTGGTTTAGGAATTGTGGTAGCCCGCACCCTGCAACCCTATCGCCGCTAACCATCCGTATTTATTGACACGCGTGCGCCACAAACCCACTAGTCCGGCATGACAACTCCAGACTCGTCGCAAGTCTCGTCGCGCACCGTTATCCTGCCCTCCGACCTCGGCAGCTACATCGACGACCTCGCCGCCGCAGGGCATGGCGATGCCACCGCGATCGTCCGTACCGCGCTCGAACGGATGCGCGAGCGCGACACCCCGCCAAGTCCTGCCGAAATCCTGATCGGCGGCGGCGAATGCGGGATGCTGGTACGCCAGCGCGACTGGAGCGCGACCTCGCTCGGCCCGATCGACTCGTGGGCCGCCGAACTCCGCGTCACGCTCGCCAACATCCTCAACTCGCCCGTCGCCAAGGTCGTGATGTGGGGCCCCGAGCACATCATGCTCTACAACGATAGCTATCGTGCCGTCGCGGGCGACCGCCACCCCGCCGCGCTCGGCAGCCCGGTCGCGACCGCGTTCCCCGAAGTCTGGGACTGGAACCGCGGCGTCCTCGATGCGGGCCTGCGCGGCGAGATCGTGGCGTACCGCGACCAGCCGATCCTGTTCCAGCGATCCGATGGCCCCGAGACGCTGACGCTCGACCTGTTCTACACGCCCGTCTACTGCGCCGGCGTCCCCGCTAGTGGCACCACTGCCAGCACCGTCGGCGGCGTCCTCTGCACGATGGTCGACAACACCGGCCGGGCCGAAGCCGAACACCGCCTCGCCGCCAGCGAGGCCGAACTGCGCCGCGTCACCGATGCGGTGCCGATGCTCATCTCGTACGTCGACCGCGACCATGTCTACCGTCTCGCCAACGCGCAATATGACGAATGGCTCGGGATCGACCCCGAGGCGATGATCGGCAAACCGGTTCGCGAGGTTCTCGGCGAAGCTGCCTACGAGAATCGGCGCCCATCGTTCGATCGCGCGTTTGCCGGCGAGAGTTTCACCACAGAAGCGATCTTCCCGCATCTGGACGGCCGCCCCCGCCGGTCCGAATTCCGCTACGTGCCGCATATCGCGGCGGATGGCTCGATCCCCGGCATCTATATTCTCGGCATCGACGTCGAGGAGCGTGCCGAACGCGAGGCCGCGGTCGGCATCAGCAACGGCCGCTTCCGCACCGCGATGGACGCGGTCCACGGCGTGCTCTGGACCAACAGCCCGGACGGCCGGATGATCGGCGAACAGCCCGGCTGGGCCGCGCTCACCGGCCAGTCGATCGACGCCTACCAGAATTTCGGCTGGGCCGACGCGATCCATCCAGACGACGTCGCCTCGACGATCAAGGCCTGGACCGCCGCTGTCCTCAGCAAGTCGATGTTCGTGTTCGAGCACCGCGTCCGCCGCCACTGCGGCACATGGCGCACGTTTGCCGTCCGTGGCTTGCCGATCCTCGACGAGGCCGGCGAGGTCCGCGAATGGGTCGGCGTCCATACCGACATCACCCACCAGCGCGCCGCCGAAGCCGCGTTGCGCGAACAGGCCGAGGCGCTCGCGCGGCAAGTCCGTCACCGCGAACGCGCCGAGGACCAGCTCCGCCAGCTCAACGAGACGCTCGAAGCGCGCGTCATCCGCGAGATCGACGAACGCCGCCAGGCGGAAGCCAAGCTCGCCCAGTCGCAAAAGATGGAAACCGTCGGCAAGCTCACCGGTGGCGTCGCGCACGACTTCAACAATTTGCTGCAGGTCGTTTCGGGCAATCTCCAGCTGCTCGGCAAGAACCTTGCCGGCAACGCGCGTGCCGAACGCTGGGTCGAGAATGCGATGGCCGGCGTCTCGCGCGGGTCGAAGCTGGCTGCGCAACTGCTCGCATTCGGCCGCCGCCAGGCGCTCGAGCCCAAGGTCGTCAACGTCACGCGGTTCGTACGTGGGATGGACGACATGCTGCGTCGCGCGATCGGCGAAGGCATCGAGATCGAGACCGTGGTCGGCGGTGGCCTGTGGAACACCTTCATCGACCCCGCGCAGATCGAGAACGCACTGCTCAACCTCGCCATCAACGCGCGCGACGCGATGGAGAGCCAGGGCAAGCTCACCATCGAACTCGGCAACGCGCATCTCGACGACGCCTATGCACAGGGTCATGACGAGGTCGAAGCCGGGCAATATGTTATGTTGGCGGTCTCCGACACCGGCACCGGCATGACTCCCGAGATCATCGAGAAGGTCTTCGAACCGTTCTTCTCGACCAAGAGCGAAGGCAAGGGATCGGGCCTTGGCCTGTCGATGGTCTATGGCTTCGTCAAACAGTCCGGCGGCCATGTGAAGATCTATTCGGAGGTCGGCGAAGGCACGACGATCAAGCTCTATCTGCCGCGCGCGATGGAAAGCGAGGACGTCGAGGTCGTCGCGGATGCCAGCCCGATCTGCGGCGGCACCGAGACCGTGCTCGTGGTCGAGGATGACGACGAGGTCCGCGGCACCGTCGTCGAGTTGCTCACCGATCTCGGCTATAGCGTGCTGAAGGCGGTCGACGCCGCGAGCGCGCTGAACGTGGTCGAGAGCGGCGTGCCGATCGACATCCTGTTCACCGATGTCGTGATGCCCGGCACGCTGAAGAGCCCCGAACTCGCGCGGAAGGCGAAGGAACGCCTGCCCGATCTCGCGGTGCTGTTCACCTCGGGCTATACCGAGAATTCGATCGTCCATGGCGGCAAGCTCGATGCGGGTGTCGACCTGCTCTCGAAGCCGTACACACGGGAGGCGCTCGCGCGGAAATTCCGCCAAGTGCTCGCCAACCGCCAGCGTTCGGGAAGCCCGGCGGCCAAGGCCGCGCGCGACTCCCGGATCGACGCGGACCGCCGCCTCGACTCGCCCGCCCGCCGCACCGTGCTGCTGGTCGAGGACGATGCGCTGATCCGCGCCAACACCGCCGAGATGTTGCAGGGCAGCGGCTTCGTCGTCGTCGACGCGGCAAGTGCGGAGGACGCGATGACCGCCCTCCAGACCGTGCCGATCGATGCCTTGGTGACCGACGTGAACCTGCCCGGCGTGTCCGGGCCGGACTTTGCACGGACCGCGCGGGCTCTGCGCCCGGGCGTCGGCATCGTCTTTGCGACCGGAGACACGGCTTCGGTTGCGGACGAGACCGATGCGATCATGCTGGAGAAGCCGTACGGGCTCGACGCACTGGCCGCGGCTGTGCTGGCATCGCTCGGCGAAACGGCATTGGCCGACCCGCTCACGTCGCCAGCCAACTCCGACCGGGTTACCAAAGCCGACTGACGCATCCTCCGTCACCCCGGACCTGTTCCGGGGTCCACCGTTCCGCACGCTTATCATTGGCGAGCGTGGGGAATGGTGGATGCCGGAACGAGCCCGGCATGACGGACGGACCTGTAACGTTCTTCACAACTCTACAGACGACGCACCGGCGCAACCGACACCAACACCTCGCCGCTCTGTGCATTTCCGACCGAAATCCTGTCAACAACCGTACACGACGATCAACGCAGCAGCGAAGGATCGCCCGTGACCTACCAGACCCACATCGCCCAGTTGACCAACCTCATCGCCGACCAGAACGGCACCTGGGACGCGATCTCAACCGAGTCGGTCGCGCGGATGCGGCTCCAGAACCGCTTCGCTACCGGTCTCGACATCGCCCGCTACACCGCCGCGATCATGCGCAAGGACATGGCCGCCTACGACGCGGATCCGACGCACTACACCCAGTCGCTCGGCTGCTGGCACGGCTTCATCGCGCAGCAGAAGATGATCAGCATCAAGAAGCATTTCGGCACCACCGACCGCCGGTACCTCTATCTTTCGGGCTGGATGGTCGCAGCGATGCGGAGCGAATTCGGCCCGCTGCCTGACCAGTCGATGCACGAGAAGACCAGCGTCCCCGCGCTGATCGAGGAACTCTACACCTTCCTCCGCCAGGCCGACGCACGTGAGCTCGGCATGATGTTCCGCGACGTAGACGCCGCGCGAGCCGCCGGAAATGCGATCGAGGAACAGCGCCTGCTCAACGCGATCGAAAACCACCAGACGCACGTCGTGCCGATCATCGCCGACATCGACGCGGGCTTCGGCAATGCGGAAGCGACCTATCTGCTCGCGCGGAAGATGATCGAGGCAGGCGCCTGCGCGCTCCAGATCGAGAACCAGGTCAGCGACGAGAAGCAATGCGGGCACCAGGACGGCAAGGTCACGGTGCCGCACGAGGACTTCCTCGCGAAGGTGCGTGCGTGCCGCTACGCGTTCCTCGAACTCGGCGTCGAGGACGGCATCATCGTCACGCGCACCGACTCGCTCGGCGCCGGCCTCACCAAGCAGATCGCGGTCAGCAAGGCAGCCGGCGACCTCGGCGACCAGTATAACTCGTACCTCGACTGCGAGGAGATCGACCCGGCGACGGCGCAGAACGGCGACGTGATCCTCAACCGCGACGGCAAGCTGCTCCGCCCCAAGCGCCTGCCCTCGAACCTGTTCCAGTTCCGTGCTGGCACCGGCGAGGATCGCTGCGTGATGGACTGCATCGCCTCGCTACAGAATGGCGCCGATCTGCTGTGGATCGAGACCGAAAAGCCGCATATCGAGCAGATCGCCGGCATGGTCGACCGCATCCGCGCAGTCGTGCCCAATGCGAAGCTCGTCTACAACAACTCGCCGAGCTTCAACTGGACGCTGAACTTCCGCCAGCAGGTGTTCGACGCCTGGACGGCCGAGGACCAGGACGTCTCCGCCTACGACCGCGCGCGCCTTATGAGCGTCGACTATGACGGCACCGCGCTTGGCAACGAAGCCGACGAGCGCATCCGCACCTTCCAGGCGGACTCGGCAAAGCGTGCGGGCATCTTCCACCACCTGATCACGCTGCCGACCTATCATACAGCTGCGCTCTCGACGGACAATCTCGCCAAGGAGTATTTCGGCGATGCCGGCATGCTCGGCTATGTGAAGGGCGTCCAGCGCAAGGAAATCCGCGAGGGGATCGCCTGCGTGAAGCACCAAAACATGTCCGGCTCGGATCTGGGCGACGACCACAAGGAGTATTTTGCGGGTGAGGCTGCGCTGAAGGCTGGGGGAGCGCATAACACGATGAACCAGTTTGCGGCGTGATGTCCAAGCCGGAGCGCAAGCTCCGGCGCGGACCTGCATCACGCCCGGCCGGCGGGGCCAAAAGCCTCGTCCGACTTAGTCTATCCTGAGCGCCTGCATTAGCAGGCAGCCGAAGAGCGGCTTAGCCACGGCGGGCTCAAGAGAAGTCCAGCCCCAATCATACCACCCCGGCGGAGGCCGGGGCCCAATTGGGGAGGTCGGAATAACTGGAGGCAGCGCTCTCCCGTCATCGTCCCCCAATTGGGCCCCGGCCTTCGCCGGGGTGGTCAGCGTGTTTGACGTCGGATCGTTACGCAACTCTGGCACCTCGCCCCGTCCCCCGCTACGCACGCCGCCATGGACACCGATATCGCCATCGCCCGCAGCGTCGCGCTGCGCCCCATCGCCACCATTGCGGACGGCCTCGGCATCCCCGACGCGGCGATCGAGCCCTATGGCCGCTTCAAGGCGAAGATCGTGCTAGACTGGCTGGAAACCCGTAAATCAGCCGCAAAAGGCCGGCTGATCCTCGTCACCGCGATCAACCCGACTCCGGCGGGCGAAGGCAAGACCACCACCTCGATCGGCCTTGCCGACGCGCTCCGCCATACCGGGCGCAAAGCCGTGCTCGCGCTGCGCGAACCCTCGCTCGGGCCCTGCTTCGGCACGAAGGGCGGCGCGACCGGGGGCGGCCGTGCGCAGGTCGCGCCGATGGAGGACATCAACCTCCACTTCACCGGCGATTTCCACGCCATCACCGCCGCGCACAACCTGCTCGCGGCGATGATCGACAACCATATCCACTGGGGCAACGCGCTCCAGATCGATGTCCGTCGCGTCGTCTGGCGCCGCGTCCTCGACATGAACGACCGTGCGCTGCGCGACATCGTCCAGTCGATCGGCGGCGTCGCCAATGGCTACCCCCGTGAGTCGGGTTTCGACATCACTGTCGCCTCCGAAGTGATGGCGATCCTGTGCTTGGCCAACGACCTTGCGGACATGGAACGCCGGCTCGGCGATATCGTCGTCGCCTACACCCGCGACCGCAAGCCCGTTACCGCGCGCGACCTGAAGGCCGACGGCGCGATGGCTGTGCTGCTGGCGGAGGCGATCAAGCCCAACCTCGTCCAGTCGCTCGAAGGGACGCCCGCGTTCCTCCACGGCGGGCCGTTCGCCAACATCGCGCATGGTTGCAACTCGGTGATCGCGACGCGGGCAGCGCTGTCGCTGGGCGATTACGTCGTCACCGAAGCGGGCTTCGGCGCGGATCTCGGCGCGGAGAAGTTCTTCGACATCAAGTGCCGTCAGGCAGGGCTCGCTCCCGACGCGGTCGTGATCGTCGCGACCGCGCGCGCGCTGAAGATGAATGGCGGTGTCGCGAAGGCCGACCTCGCGCACGAGAATGTCGAGGCGGTCCGCAAGGGCGCGGTCAACCTCGTCCGGCACATCGAGAACATCCGCCAGTTCGGCGTCCCCGCGATCGTCGCAATCAACCATTTCTACACCGACAGCGATGCGGAGATCGCCGCGATCGTCGAGGCGGCCGCCCAGCACGGCTCGCGCGCGATCCTCTGTCGGCACTGGGCGGAGGGTGGCGCGGGTGCGGTCGAATTGGCCGAAGCGGTCGCCGAGATTTGCGAGACGCATGGTGGCGGGTTCGCGCCGATCTATGGCGACGAACTGTCGCTTTTCGACAAGATCGACACGGTTGCGCGGCGGATCTATCGTGCGGAGCATGCGGTCGCCGAGCCGAGCGTACTCGCGCAACTCAAGCGCTGGGAGGATGCGGGGTACGGCCACCTCCCCGTTTGCCTCGCCAAGACGCAGTATAGCTTCTCGACCGATCCGGCTCTGTTGGGCGCCCCCACCGGCCACATCGTGCCGGTCCGCGAAGTCCGCCTTGCGGCCGGTGCGGGGTTCGTCGTCGCGATCTGCGGCGAGATCATGACGATGCCCGGCCTGCCGCGCGTGCCCGCAGCAGAGGCGATCCATCTGAACGACGAAGGGCTGATCGAGGGACTGTTCTGAGGCCCCAGATGCTACCCCCGCCTCCGCCATCCTGACGAAGTCAGGATCCAGGGTAACCGAGCCCTTCGTGGCTCTGGATCCTGACTTTCGTCAGGATGACGGCGAGCGGGGTGTCAGTCTCACGTGACAATCAGACCGTCCGGCCCGACCGCGACCGACAACCCTGCATAATTGACCACCGTCGGATGTGACGTCGCGACACCATGCGAGTGCGTGGCCGTAATCACGAGAACATCCGCCCCCGCCGCTTCGCCCGCGGCAATCCCGGCGGCGGCATCCTCGAAAACCAGACAATCGCCCGCCGCGACGCCGAGCCGCTCGGCCGCGACTAGAAAGCAGTCCGGTGCGGGTTTGCCGTTGGGGATGTCGTCGGCGGCGATCATGGTGGCAGGCATCGGCAGCCCGGCAGCCTTCAACCTTACTTCGGCGAGCGCACGCGGGGCGGACGTGACGATCGTCCAGCGTTCAGGCGGCAGGCTGGCCAGGAACGCGGCCGCACCGGGGATTGGTTCGATGTCGCCGACGTCCAGCATCTCGGCCGCGGTGATCGCAGCCGCTTCAGCGACCGGGTCGACGCCGGGGAGGTTCAGCCGTCGGACCGTCTCGACCGATTGGACGCCGTGGATCGTCGGCACGAACGTCGCGGGGTCGAGGCCATGCGCGATCGCCCATTTGGTCCAGGTGCGCTCGGCCGACGCGATCGAGGTGAGGATCGTGCCATCCATATCGAACAGGAAGGCGGCGTAGCGTCGGGTGGGGAGAGTCATGCGGGTGCTCGTGAGGCAGGTTGGCGGGTTGGGCAAGGCGGTTTGGTTAGGTTCTCTGCACCACCCCGGCGAAGGCCGGGGCCCAATTGGCATGCCCGAGGTAACGGCGCGCCGCCCTTAACCAGAACCGTCCCCCAATTGGGCCCCGGCCTTCGCCGGGGTGGTGGCAATTCTGATAGTGGCGGCAGCAAAAACCTACCGCACAAAGAAAAGGCCGCTCCGGTTTCCCGGAGCGGCCTGTATTCCCGTACCAAGCCGAAGCTTAGATGTCGTCGCCGAGTGCGCCCTTGACGCTGCCCTTGACGTTCTGCGCAGTGCCCTTGGCCTGCTGCGCCTCGCCTTCGGCTACCAGCTTCTCGTTATCGGTCGCCTTGCCGACGGCTTCCTTGACGTTGCCTGCAACCTTGTTGCCTGCTGCTGCGACCTTGTCGGTGAACTCGCCCATCAGAGCCTCCACTTGCTGTGCGGACCCGCCAACCGGGCCGCTTGAACTTGCAAAGGTATAACGGCCGTCTTTACCGTGGGTTCCGTGACGTTTGCGTCATGACCTATGTTTCAGATCAACCCCGCCAATGGACTCGAAGGATCGGCATAGCGACGCAGCCCCATCCGCCCGGCGCGGTACGCGAGCCGCCCCGATTCGACCGCGGCCTTCATGGCCGCCGCCATCATCAGCGGGTCCTTGGCCTCGGCAATGGCCGTATTCATCAGCACGCCGTCGCAGCCCAACTCCATCGCCACCGCCGCGTCGGACGCGGTGCCGACGCCGGCGTCGACCAGCACGGGCACCCCTGCCCCCTCGACAATCAGACGGATCGTCACGCGGTTCTGGATGCCGAGCCCCGAGCCGATCGGTGCGCCCAGCGGCATGATCGCGACCGCGCCCGCGTTCTCGAGGCGCTTGGTGGCGATCGGATCGTCGACGCAATAGACCATCGGCTTGAAGCCTTCGTTGGCCAGGATCTCGGTCGCGCGCAGCGTCTCGACCATGTCAGGATAGAGCGTCTTCGCCTCGCCGAGCACTTCGAGCTTCACCAGCTCCCAGCCGCCGGCCTCGCGCGCCAATCGCAGCGTGCGAATCGCCGATTCGGCATCGAAGCAGCCGGCGGTGTTGGGAAGGTAGGTGATCTTCTTGGGATCGATGAAGTCAGTCAGCATCGGCGCATTGCGGTCCGACACGTTGACTCGGCGGACGGCGACCGTGACGATCTCCGCGCCTGACGCTTCCACCGCGGCGGCGTTCTGCGCGAAATCCTTGTACTTGCCGGTGCCGACAATCAGCCGCGATTTGAACGTCCGGCCTGCGACTGTCCACGTGTCGTGGTCCCCGCCGCCGACGAAGTGCACGATCTCGAGGTCGTCGCTGTCTTCGACCATCACGTCCGCCAACGTCGAACGCGGCACGACCTCCATGTTCCGCTCGACCGCGATCTTCTCGGGTACGAGGCCGAGTTCGGTCGCGAGCCCTGCCAGCGAGAGTCCGGCGGAGACGCGCTTGTGCTCGCCGTTGACGGTGATCGAGACGGTGCCATCGGAGTGGGGCATGCAAAACTTCCGTTCGTTTCGAGCCCCTCGACATGGCTCGGGACAGGCTGATCGAGAAACCACCCGTCCGCTGCTTGTCTCATGTCTCGACTTCGCTCGACACGAACGGGTAAGGGTGGGACGAAGCATATAGGGGGTGGTTTGCCGCCCTCGCAACCAGGAGCAGCTCTTGCCAGATACCGTGTTCGTCCTGAACGGCCCCAACCTCAACCTGCTGGGAACGCGCGAGCCGGAGATCTATGGCGACGAGACGCTCGACGATATCGCCGGGATGCTGGAGGACCGCGCTCGCGCGCTCGACCTGGAGATCGACATGCGCCAGTCGAATCACGAGGGGCACCTCGTCGACTGGATCCAGGAGGCGCAGGCGCGTGGTGCCAAGGCGGTGATCCTCAACGCCGGTGCGTTCACGCATACCTCGGTCGCGGTGCACGACGCGATCAAGGGCGTGAAGACTCCGGTGATCGAAGTGCATCTTTCCAATCCCCATACGCGTAAACCGTTCAGGCATGTGAGCCTGGTCGGGCAAGCGGCGAAGGGCACGATCGCGGGTTTCGGCGCGCTTTCGTATCTGCTCGCGCTTGAAGCCGTCGCACGGTTCTGACAGGAGGCCCCGCCATGAACGATACAACTGAAAACACGGGCGCAATGCAGGTCGATGTGACCCTGGTGCGCCAGCTCGCCGAACTGCTCGACACCACGCAGCTGACCGAGATCGAAGTCGAGGACGGGTCGCGCCGGATCCGCGTCGCGCGCAAGGCCGCCCAGGCTGCCCCCGTCGCGCATTACGCGCAGGCGCCCGCCCCGGCCCCCGTCTCCGCACCGCTGTCGATCCCGCAGGCCGAGGTCGGCGCATCCGCCCCCGCGATCAGCGCGAGCGCGGTCAAGTCGCCGATGGTCGGCACCGTCTATCTCGCCGCCAATCCCGAGGCGAAGCCGTTCTCGACGGTCGGCCAGAAGGTCAATGCGGGCGACACGCTGCTGATCATCGAGGCGATGAAGGTCATGAACACGATCGTCGCGCCGTCCGCCGGCACCGTGACCGCGATCCTGGTCGAAAACGGCCAGCCGGTCGAGTTCGATCAGCCGCTGGTCGTGGTGGAATAATGCCGCAAATCAAGAAGCTGCTCATTGCGAATCGCGGCGAGATCGCGCTGCGGATCCACCGTGCCTGCCACGAGATGGGCATCAAGACGGTCGCGGTGCACTCGACCGCCGACGCCGACGCGATGCACGTCCGGCTCGCGGACGAGGCGATCTGCATCGGACCGCCGTCCGCCGCGGACAGCTATCTGAACATCCCGAATATCATCTCGGCCGCCGAAATCTCGGGCGCGGACGCGATCCATCCGGGCTATGGCTTCCTCAGCGAGAACGCGCAGTTCGCCGAGATCGTCGAGCTGCACAACATCCTGTTCGTCGGTCCCAAGCCCGAGCACATCCGCACGATGGGCGACAAGGTCCAGGCAAAGCGCACCGCGGGCGCCTTGGGGCTGCCGCTCGTCCCTGGGTCTGATGGCGCGATCAGCGACATCGCCGAGGCGAAGCGGATCGCCGAGTCGATTGGCTATCCGGTGATCATCAAAGCGGCATCGGGCGGCGGCGGTCGCGGCATGAAGGTCGTCAACGACCCCGAAGATCTCGAAACGCAGATGCAGCAGGCCGGCAGCGAGGCGAAGGCCGCGTTCGGCGACGCCACCGTCTACATGGAAAAATACCTCGGCAATCCGCGGCATATCGAATTCCAGATCTTTGGCGACGGCGAAGGCAACGCGATCCATCTCGGCGAGCGCGACTGCTCGCTGCAGCGCCGCCACCAGAAGGTGCTCGAGGAAGCGCCCTCGCCGATCATCACCGCCGAAGAGCGCGAGCGGATGGGCGGGATCGTCGCCAAGGCGATGGCCGACATGGGCTATCGCGGAGCGGGGACGATCGAGTTCCTGTGGGAAGCGGGCGAATTCTACTTCATCGAGATGAACACCCGGCTCCAGGTCGAGCATCCGGTGACCGAGATGATCACCGGGCTGGACCTCGTCCGCGAGCAGATTCGGGTGGCCGAGGGTCATCCGCTGACGCTCCGCCAGGAAGACGTCCAGTTCCGCGGCCATGCGATCGAATGCCGCATCAACGCCGAGGACCCGCGCACGTTCGCGCCGTCGCCGGGGCTGGTGAAGGTGTATCACGCGCCGGGCGGGATGCATGTGCGCGTCGATAGCGGGCTGTATGCGGGGTATCGCGTGCCGCCTTACTACGACTCGATGATCGCCAAGCTGATCGTCTATGGGACCACTCGGCAGGGTGCGCTGCGCCGGTTGCGTCGTGCGCTCGAGGAGATGGTGATCGAGGGCGTCACGACGACGATCCCGCTGCACCGTGCGCTGCTCGACGATCCCGAGTTCCAGGAAGGCGCGTACACGATCAAGTGGCTGGAAGAGTGGTTGGCCAAGCAGGGGGCGTAGGTACGATGTCGCGGTGGATGTTGCTTGCCGTTCCGGTCCTGCTCGCTGCGGGACCGGCATCCCCCGATCCGGTCAGAGGATTGGCCGGGCGCTATTACGCCCAGTTTGCCGACGGCATGGTGACCGGCGAAAAATACACCGGCGAGAATGTCGTCGAGATCGTGCCCGTAGCTGCGAACGCAGCCTATGTCCGCGCGCATCTCGATTTCTTCAACGGTCATCAGTGCGACATCGCTGGCATCGCGACGTCCCGCGGGGCGACACTCGTCTATCGCGACCTCGAAACGCCGTTACCCGGAGAACCGGCGTGCGTGCTCACCGTCTCTCATGCCGGGTCGTCGCTCAAGCTCGACGACGGCAATCGGGGGTGCAGCACCTATTGCGGCGCACGGGGAAGCTTGACGAACATGAGCGTGCCGTTCGCAAGCCGCCGCCCGATCCGGTACATGCCGCGTCTCAAGGCATCCGAGCAATATCGGCGCGCGATGACGGAATGGCGGACGGGCAAGCCTGCATCGTGAAGGCGACGATCTACCACAATCCGCGTTGTTCCAAGTCCCGCGAGGCGCTCGCCCTGCTGCAAGAGGCAGGGGGGGACGTCACGATCGTCGAATACCTCAAGACCCCACCCACCCGCGCGGAGCTCGTCCGCCTCTACGACCGCGCGGGCATGACGCCGCGTCAAGGGCTCCGCATGGCCGAGGACGGCGCCAAGGCGGTGAAGCATGGCGATGCCGAAGCAATCCTCGACGCGATGATGATCGATCCGCTGCTGATCGAACGCCCGCTGGTCGAGACCGACAAGGGCGTCCGGCTCGGCCGCCCGATCGCGCGGCTGCACGAAATCCTGTGATCGGCTCCCCTGCCCTTACATTGCGCACGCACCGCCCAGGTGCCGCAATTTCGGGCAGCGAAATCGACGATATTCCGCGGTTGCCCGAGGGCGCTGCGGCTGGCACGCTTGGTGCAAGGCGCCCTTCAGGGCGTAAACTGGACCCGCAAGGGCGTACAGCTCGTCCGAAAGGGCGGGGGTTTCAACAATCGGGGGCGTACCTGTGAAAAAGATCGAAGCCATCATCAAGCCGTTCAAGCTGGATGAGGTGAAGGAAGCGCTGCACGAGATCGGCGTGAGCGGCATCACCGTGACCGAGGCCAAGGGCTTCGGCCGGCAGAAGGGCCATACCGAACTGTATCGCGGCGCGGAATATGTCGTCGACTTCCTGCCGAAGGTGAAGCTCGAGGTCGTCGTCGAGGACGGGCTTGCGCAACGCGTCGTCGAGGCGATCGCTGCGGCTGCACAGACCGGCCGGATCGGCGACGGCAAGATCTTCGTCATCCCGGTCGAGAGCGCGCTTCGCATCCGCACCGGCGAGCGCGACGACGACGCAATCTAGCTCCCAACCACGCATATTGCGTTGACGACGAGTGACGACATCGTCATTTGACGCAGCGCAACATTGTGTGGAAATCCCGTTCCATACCGCAATTAGATTCCCCGCATGATGCGGCGGAAATCTCAAAACGAAGGGCAAGCATCATGGCGAATTCGGCCTCCGACGTTCTACAGATGATCAAGGACCAGGAGATCGAGTGGGTCGATCTGCGGTTCACCGATCCCAAGGGCAAGTGGCAGCATCTGACGATGGTCGCGAGCCTGATCGGCGAAGACGAGCTGACCGACGGCCTGATGTTCGACGGCTCGTCGATCGAGGGCTGGAAGGCGATCAACGAGAGCGACATGACGCTCAAGCCCGATCTCGACGCGGTCTATGTCGATCCGTTCTCGGCGACGCCGATGATGATCCTGATCTGCGACATCGCCGATCCGTCGACCGGCGAGCTGTACGCGCGCGATCCGCGCTCGACCGCCAAGCGCGCCGAGGCGTATCTGCTGACCACCGGCGTCGGCGACACCGTGTATGTCGGCCCCGAAGCCGAATTTTTCATGTTTGACGACGTCCGCTTCGAGAACAGCTATTCGACGAGCTACTATAAGATCGACGACATCGAGCTGCCGGGCAATTCGGGTCGCGAATATGAGGGCGGCAACCTGGGGCATCGTCCGCGCGCCAAGGGCGGCTACTTCCCGGTCGCACCGGTCGACAGCGCCGTCGACATCCGCGGCGAGATGGTCTCGACGATGATCGAGATGGGCCTGCCCTGCGACAAGCATCACCACGAAGTCGCGGCCGCACAGCACGAGTTGGGCCTGACCTTCGGCACGCTGACGCAGACCGCGGATCGCATGCAGATCTACAAGTACGTCGTCCATCAGGTCGCGCATGCGTATGGCAAGACCGCGACGTTCATGCCGAAGCCGATCAAGGAGGACAACGGCTCGGGGATGCACACGCATTTCTCGATCTGGGAAGGCAAGACTCCGCTGTTCGCCGGCAACGGCTATGCGGGCCTGAGCGACATGTGCCTGTATTTCATCGGCGGCATCATCAAGCACGCCAAGGCGGTCAACGCGTTCACCAACCCGTCGACCAACAGCTACAAGCGCCTCGTCCCCGGTTACGAAGCCCCGGTGCTGCTCGCCTATTCGGCACGCAACCGCTCGGCATCGTGCCGCATTCCGTACGGCACCGGCCCCAAGGCGAAGCGCGTCGAAGTGCGCTTCCCGGACGCGCTGGCCAACCCGTATCTCGCCTATGCGGCGCTGATGATGGCGGGCATGGACGGCATCCTCAACAAGATCCATCCGGGCGAAGCGATGGACAAGAACCTGTACGACCTGCCACCGGCAGAGCTCGCGCAGGTCCCGACCGTCGCGGGGTCGCTCCGCGAGGCGCTCGAATGCCTGCTCGCGGATCACGACTTTCTTCTGAAGGGCGACGTGTTCTCGAAGGATCAGATCGAGAGCTATGTCGAGATCAAGTACGCCGAGGTTGCGCGTTGGGAGATGACGCCGAGCCCGGTCGAGTATGATATGTATTACAGCGGGTGAGCTACCGAGCCGGCAGCGGTGCGCGAGAGCGCACAGCCGCTGTCGGCCGGCGTCGCGGGTAGCGACGACCGACGGCGTGGCTTTGCCACGTCGCTGAATTGGAAGAGGGCGCCCGAGGCAATCTGGGCGCCCTTTTTCTGTCAGGCCTAACGAACCCTCTTCCCGGCGCGTTCAATGGGAGCAGAGATCAGGCCGGCGCCCCTTCCGTCATTCCCGCGGAGGCGGGAACCCATACTGGCTGACGGCGCGATCGAAGCGCGAGCTGTCGAGTTTATGGATCCCCGCCTGCGCGGGGATGACGATGGGGTGTAGGCCGAAGTGCATCGGCGCCAAGCTTGTTTCCCCGGGAAGGCGGGGACCCAGACTAGACTCCCGCCTTCGCGGGAGAACAGGGGTAGCCTTGGTTAACTTCGAGGGTGGGCTCGGATTGATCGACCGTGACCGCCACCCATATCTCTCCTGAGAGCTCTCCCGAAGAACCCAAGGAACACCCGTGACCGAAGACAGCGGCAACAGCGCCGGACGCGCGATCCCCAGCGGCCGCCTCGCCCGTCTCGGCGTCTTCGGCAAACTCGCGGGCGGTGTCGCCGGCGGAGTCGTGGCCGAAGGCGCCCGCCGTCTAGCAAACGGCGAACGCCCCAAGATCGGCGACCTCCTCCTCACCCCCGCCAACGCCACCCGCGTCGCCGACCAGCTCTCGCACCTCCGCGGTGCCGCGATGAAGCTGGGGCAAATGATCTCGATGGACGCGGGCGACATGCTCCCGCCCGAACTCGCAACCATCCTCGCGCGTCTGCGCAACAATGCGAACCATATGCCGCCGCAGCAACTCGACCGCGTGCTTGCCGCCGAATGGGGCAAGGACTGGCGCCGCAAATTCGCACATTTCCAGGCGCACCCCGTCGCCGCCGCCTCGATCGGCCAGGTCCACCGCGCGCGCCTGCCCGACGGCACCGAACTGGCGATCAAGGTCCAGTATCCTGGCGTCAAGGAGAGCATCGACGCCGATGTCGACAACGTCGCGACTCTGCTCCGCGTGTCGGGCATGCTCCCCAAGTCGCTCGACATCGCGCCGCTGCTCGACGAGGCGAAGAAGCAGCTTCACGAGGAGGCCGATTACCTCCGCGAGGCGCAGATGCTCGCGCGCTACGGCGACCTGCTTGCCGACCAGTCGCAGTTCGTTGTGCCAAAGCTCTATTCCGATCTGACCACGCCGCGCGTCCTCGCGATGAGCTTCGTCACCGGCGTGCCCGTCGAGACGCTGGAGACCGCGCCGCAGGACGTTCGCGACCGCGTGATGCACGACCTGATCTCGCTCGTGCTGCGCGAGTTGTTCGACTGGCGGCTGATGCAGACCGATCCGAACTTTGCCAACTACCGCTGGCAGCCCGAGACGGAAAAGCTCGTCCTGCTCGATTTCGGCGCCGCCCGCCCCCTCCCTGCCGAAACCGGCGAAGGCTATCGCCGCCTGCTCACCGCAGCACTGGCGGGCGACCGCGACGCGGTACGCGAGGCCGCTATCGCCGCCGGTTTCCTCGGCGAAGCGGCCGTTCTCCAGCACCGCGCACTCGTCGATCGGATGATCGACGTCATCCTCGTCGAACTCGCCAAACCCGGCCCGTTCGACTTCGGCGACCGTGCGTTCGTCGGCGTGCTGCGCGAACAGGGCACCGAGATCGCCCGCGACCGCGATACCTGGCACCTGCCCCCGATCGACACGCTGTTCGTCCAGCGCAAGATCAGCGGCACCGCGCTGCTCGCCGCCCGCCTCAAGGCCCGAGTCGACGTCCGCGCGTTGATCCAGCATTCCTTCGGCGAAGCAACGCTCTAGGCCGCCACCAATCCTCCCGTATAAGGTCGGGATGACCAGTCCGACCGCCCCCGTGCCACTCAAGACCATCGTCATCGTCGGCGGCGGCACCGCGGGCTGGATCGCCGCCGCGATGCTCGCGCGGTTCGTGCCCCGCACGGCGAAGATCCGGCTGATCGAATCCGACGCGATCGGCACCGTCGGCGTCGGCGAGGCGACGATCCCGCAGATCCGCCTGCTCACCGCTGCGCTCGGCATCGACGAGAATGCGATGCTCGCCGCCACGCAAGGCACGTTCAAGCTCGGCATCGAGTTCGTCGACTGGACCGGCCCCGGCAGCCGCTACATGCACGCGTTCGGGGCGGTCGGTCGCGGCCTGGGCGTCGTCCCGTTCCATCATCACTGGTTGCGCGCGCAAGCGTCCGGGACCGCAGCACCGCTCGGCGACTATATCGCCAGCGCGCGGGCGGCGGCGGACGCGCGGTTCGATCGCCATCCGGACCTAGCCTACGCCTATCACTTCGACGCAACATTGCTGGCCCGCGGGCTTCGCGGCCTGGCCGAAACCGCCGGCGTCGACCGGATCGAAGGGCGGATTGTCACCGCACAGCGCGATGGCGAGACCGGGGACCTGACCGGCGTCACGCTAGACGACGGCCGCACAGTCGAAGGCGATTTCTTCCTCGATTGCTCAGGGTTCCGCTCGCTCCTGCTCGGCGAGGCGCTGGGTATCGGGTTCGAAGACTGGTCGCACTGGCTACCCTGCGACCGCGCGGTGGCGGTGGCCTGCGAGGCGACCACGCCGTTGCTCCCCTGCACGCGCGCGACCGCACGGCCGGTTGGCTGGCAGTGGCGGATTCCGCTCCAGCATCGCACCGGCAACGGCCTGGTCTACGCCGCCGCGCATCTGTCCGACGACGAAGCGGCAGCGCGGCTGCTGGCCAACCTCGATGGCGCGGCGATCGGCGATCCCCGCCCGTTGCGCTTTGCGACAGGCAAGCGCGCCACCTTCTGGGAGCGTAACGTCGTCGCGCTGGGCCTTGCCTCCGGGTTCATGGAGCCGCTCGAATCGACCAGCATTCACATGGTGCAGTCCGCGGTGGCGCGGCTGTTGTCGCTGTTCCCGTCGGCCGGCGACAACGCCGCCGCGCGCACCGCGTACAACCGCCAGACACATGTCGAATATGACACCGTCCGCGACTTCCTGATCCTCCACTACCACGCCAATCGCCGCCCGGAACCGTTCTGGCAGCGGTGCCGCGACATGCCGCTGCCCGACCGGCTGGCCGAGAAGATCGCGCAGTTCCGCGCCGCCGCGATCCTGACGCAGGACGTCGCCGATTTGTTCACAGAACCAGCCTGGCTTCAGGTCATGATCGGTCAGGGTATAAATCCCGCCACATGGTCGCCACTCGCCGAGGCGCTGTCGCCGGACCAGCTCGCCGAGTTCCTCGCCGACATCCATGACCGGCATGCCGCTACGGCCCGCGCGCTTCCAGCGCATGCCGACACCGTCGCGCGGCACTGCAGGGCGAAGCGCTAGCACGCGGCCTACTGCTCGCCGCATCGCAACATTAAACCAGCATTAAAAACGCCCTACACGCGATTCTTAAATCCGTAACCGGCGCGCCACGACTGCCCCTTATCGCGCCCATCAAGGCAAAGGTGTCTGAAAAGGGAAATCTCGATGTTGAATGCAGCAAGCCTGCGCGTGCGGTTGCTGGCCGGCGCCGCGCTGACCGCCGCGCTGACGATGGCGATCGCCTCGCCAGCTCTCGCGCATGCCGACCCGGCAATCGCCAAGGACGCCACCGCGACCGCGCCTGCCGCGACGCCGACCGATCCAGCCGATCCGGCAGCTGCGCCCGCCGCCGATCCCGCCGACCAGACCGGTCTGGGCGAGATCGTCGTCACCGCGACCAAGCGCGAGACGAACCTGCAGAAAACGCCGATCGCGATCAACGTGCTCAACAGCCAGGCGCTGACCGACCGCCACGTGCAGAGCCTGTACGACCTCGCCGACGGCGCGGTACCGTCGTTGCGCGTCGCGACGTTCGAGGCGCGCCAGTCCGCGCTGACGATCGGCATCCGCGGCATCGTGCCGCTCGACGCCAACCAGCCCGCGCGCGAGCAGGGCGTCGGCATCTATATCGACGGCGTGTATCTGGGCCGCCAGCACGGCCTGAACGCCGCGCTGTTCGACGTCGACCGGATCGAGGTTCTGAAAGGCCCGCAGGGCACGCTGTTCGGTCGCAACACCGAAGGCGGCGCGCTGAGCATCGTCACCAAGGGCCCGAGCGGCAAATGGGGCGGCAGCGCAACCGCAGGCATCGCCAATTATGGCGGCTATAACGGCGCGCTGCGGCTCGACCTTCCCGAAGTCTACGGCGTATCGCTGAAGCTCGACGGGGTCGTCCAGTATCAGGGTGCGACCACCAAGAACCCGCTCGTCGGCCAGACCGGCTTCAACTATTACGATCGCCGCGGCTTCAAGGCGACCGCGCGGGTCCATCCGATCTCCGGCATGACCGCCGACTTCAGCTATGACAACGGCTACGACTCGAACAGCCCGTTCTACAGCCAGCTGCTGAACTTCAACCCGAACGCGTGCAAAGCCGGCGCGCAGGCGGCGTCCTCTGCTTGTGCCCTGCCCGGCACCAATTACGCGACGCTCACCGGCAGCGTGAAGCCGTTGCCGAGCCAGGTCGTCATCAACGGCGACAGCCGCGCGAAGGTCGCCGACATCGGCGTGCCGCAGCAGCCGAGCATCGACAAGACGCACGGCTTCACGTCGAACATCCGCTGGGACGTGTCGCCCGAAATCGAACTTCGCTCGATCACCGCGTGGCGCGGCGTGAACGCGACGCAGTACGATAACAGCGGCGGCTATCACCGCGTCCCCGTCGTCGCCGCGGGCTGCACCGGCACCGCGTGCAACTTCAGCCGCTACAGCCTTGCCGACCTCCACCAGAACCAGTTCAGCCAGGAATTCCAGGCTGTCGGCACGGTCGGCCAGTTCGACTACGTCGCCGGGCTGTATTATTTCAACGAACACATCAGCGACGACGCCGCCACGCCGAACTCGCTGGCGTTCAATTCGACGCTGTCGACGATTTCGGTTCTCGATCCGTGCACCGGCTCGGGCGGTTTCGGAGCGCAGCCGGGTTGCCGCTCGATCGATCGTGCGTCGGAAGTCTTCTCCAAGAGCTATGCAGGCTACGGCCAGGTGACGTGGAACGCGACCGACGCGATCCACCTGACCGCCGGCGGCCGCTACACGCGCGACGAAAAGCAGGGCGTGCTGCATTATTCGCGCAACCTGAACTATGACACGGCGTCCGCGGCCCAGCTGACCGCGGCGGGCTACAAGCCGCTCGACGCAAGCTGGAACCGGTTCAATCCGATGGCGACGCTCGCCTACGACGCGAGCGACTCGGTGCACCTCTACGCCAAATACGCGACCGGCTACCGCGCCGGCGGTGCCAGCTCGCGCACGTCGAATTACCAGACGTTCAACCCCGAGGACGTGAAGTCGTACGAGATCGGCGCGAAGACCGATTTCTGGAACCATCGCGCGCGCCTGAACCTTGCCGGCTACATCATGGACCGCAAGAACAGCCAGGTCGACATCAGCTCGATCCAGACGACCGCGTCGGGCAGTTTCAACAACTTGGTGACGATCAATGCGCCCGGCATCACCAAGATCCGCGGGATCGAGGCGGACCTCACCGTGCAGCCGGTCACCGGCCTGACGCTGACCGCGGGCTATGCGTACACCTACACCAAGATCCCGCCCGTGCTGATCGCGTCGACCGGCGTGTACCAGAACTTCTACATCGTGTTCACGCCGCGCAACGCCGCCAACGGCTCGATCGACTACACAATGCCGGTCGGCGACATGGATCTGAAGTTCCACCTCGACGGCAACTATTCGCAGGCGACGCAGACCTTCGATCAGTTCGCGACCAAGAACGATCCGGCGTTCATCGCCAACGCCCGCCTCGCCCTGGCGAATATCCAGGTCGGCGGCAGCAACGCGGTGACGATCTCGGCGTGGGTCCGCAACCTGTTCGACAAGCAGTATGTGTTCCGCCGCGATCCCTCGAACAGCCTGCCGGGTGCCCCGACGACGAGCACCGCCTCGGGCAGCATCAGCAACGTCCTCGGCGATTACGGCAACTTCAACGCGCCGCGCACCTACGGCATGGAGGCTTCGGTCAAGTTCTGATCGGGCTTACCGCGTAGAAATGGAAACCCGGGCAGGCGCTCAGCCTGTCCGGGTTTCGTCGTTTCTGCCCTTGGGCAGCGCAATGACGACACGCAATCCGGGGGCCGCGTCTTCGAGTGCGATCGTACCGCGATGAAGCCGGACGATCGCCTGAATCAGCGGCAGGCCCAGGCCATGACCTTCGTCGTGGCGGCTGGCGTCAAGCCGCCCGAACCGCCGCAACGCCAGCTTGCGCTGATCTGCCGGGATACCGGGGCCGGTATCGGTCACCGTCAGCATGGCGGTCCTGCCGGTGGTCGCGATGCCGATCTCGATGCGTGTGCCGGGCGGCGTATGGCGAAGCGCGTTCTCGATGAGGTTCACGAGCATCTGGCCGAGCAGGTGCCGATCGCCGAGGATTTCGGCCGGCCCGGCAGTATCCAGAGTCATCGTCCGATCGCCATCGGCGACCACCGGCTGCATCATCGTCGCGACCTCGTCGGCCAGCGCCGCCAGATCCAGCGCTGCGAACGCCGCACGGCGATCGCCACCCTCGACCTCCGCGATCCGCAGCATCGCCGCGAACATCTCGAGCAGTTCATCGCTCATCGCGATCGCCGCTTCGAGATCGTCGCGTTGCGCGTCCGTCTCGGCGCGACGCAATGACAGCGCCAACTGGCTCTTCAGCCGGGCGAGCGGCGTGCGCAAGTCATGCGCGATGTCGTTGGAGACGTTGCTGATGCTCGCCATCAGTTCGGATATCCGGTCGAGCATCCGGTTGAACGCCATCGCCTGCTGCGCGAACTCGCCGCCCGACGGATGGATCGGCACGCGGCGCGCCATGTCGCCGTCGATGATCGCATCGACCGTCCGCCGCATCTCGCCGATCCGTCGCCGGATCGTGACGACGAAGACCAGCATGCCGGCGATCACGATCAGCACGATCGATCCGAATCCGAGGAGGTAGATCCGCACGCGCGCCGCATTATAGTCGTCGAACGGCTCCGTTTCGGCGATTGTCGTGAGCGTCATGCCGCGGCCGACATCACGGACCAACGCACGCCCCGCCGAGAGACCCGCGATCTTATCCTTCACGGCAACCGTCGAGAAACCGAGCGGCAGGCGGCGCAGCTTGGCGATGTTGCCGCCCAGCCGACGGCTGTCCGTGTCGAGCAGCAGGAAGCCGATATCGCCGGTATCGCGTTCCTGCGTGGCCGCGTTGATCCGGCGGACGAGTTCCTCGGGACTGCGATCGCCGAACGTTCCGGCGACCTCGTCGCTCACGGCTTCGATCCGACGATCGACCAGCCGCTCGATCGTTTGCTGCGTCACCGTGTGGATCGCGAACCCGGTACCGATCGTCGCGACGAGGAACGCCAGCACAAACGCCAGCGTCAGCGCGCGCAGCGACCGGAACCGCATCATCCGCGCAGCATATACCCGACGCCGCGTACCGTGAGGATCGGGTCGCGGCCCCCCGCCGCGGTCAGCTTGACGCGCAGGTGGCGGACATAGACGTCGACGATGTTGGTGGTCGGCGCGAAGTCGTATCCCCAGACCCGCTCGACCAGCATCGCCCGGGTCAGCACCGCATCGGCGTTGGCGACGAACTCGCTGAGCAGCTTGAACTCGAGCTTGCCGAGATCGAGCGCGATCCCGTCGCGCCACGCACGGAACTTGGTCGGGCTGACGACGATATCGCCCGCGCGGATCGTGTCGGCACTGCCCCCGGTCCAGCCGCGCCCGCGGACGACCGCGGCAAGACGTGCGCTGAGTTCGGCGGCGGCGACCGGCTTGACCACGTAATCGTCGGCGCCCGCCTCGAGACCCTCGACCTTCTCGACCGAGCGGCCGAGGGCGGTGAGCATGATCACCGGCAGCGTCATGTTGCCGCCGCGCAACCGCTCGAGCACCGCCATGCCGTCGACCTTGGGCAGCATCCGATCGAGCACCACCGCGTCGAACGGCGCGCTGTCGACCGCCGCCAGCGCCTCGCGGCCATCGACCGCGACCGTCACGCAGTGATCGAGCCCGCGCAATTCCTCCGCCAAGGTCTGCGCGAACACCGCATCGTCCTCGACCAGCAACAGATTCAAGCTCATCGTCATCTCGCCGAAAGGGGGCGTTCGCCGTACCGCGATTCGCCCCCGAGGCAAACCACCGGCTTATTCGGGGAGCAAGAGCGTGCTTCCCCAGGTGTCACCGCTCTCCACCGCGCGGTGCGCGTCGGCGGCGTCTTCGAGCGCGAAGGTCTGGCCAATCTCGGGGGTGACCGCGCCGCTGTCGAGCATTGCGAACAGGCGCGTGATGCCGGCCTGCTTCTCCTCCGGCGTGGCGTAATAGTCGAACAGCGTCGGGCGGGTGACGAACAGCGATCCCTTCCGCGCCAGGACGCCGATGTTGACGCCGTCGACAACCCCGCCGGCATTGCCGTAGCTGACGATCAGTCCGCGCCTGGCCGCGCTGTCGAGCGAGGCGTTCCACGTCGCACCACCGACGCCGTCGAGCACGATCGGGACGCCCTCGCCGTCGGTGATCTCGCGAACGCGTGCGGCGATGTCCTCGGACTTATGGAGGATGACGTGATCGGCGCCGGCCTTCCGAGTCCGCGCCGCCTTGTCCTCGCTGCCGACGCTGGCGATGACGGTCGCGCCGATCGCCTTCAGCCAGCCGACCAGGATATGGCCGACCCCGCCCGCCGCCGCGTGGACGAGGACGGTCTGGTCCGCCTGCACCTTGGCGCAGCGCTCGACCAGGAACTCGGCGGTGGTGCCCTTCAGCAGGATCGCCGCGGCGGTGCGGTCGTCGAGCGTGTCGGGGAGCTTGAACAGCTGGCTCGCGGGTACGTTGCGCTCGGTCGCGTAGGCGCCGCGCGAGGGGCCGAAGGTGCCGACCCGGTCGCCGGGCGCGAACTCGGTCACGCCCTCGCCGACCGCCATCACCACGCCCACCGCCTCGCTGCCGAGCCCCGAGGGCAGGTCGACCGGGTACACGCCGCTGCGGTGGTACGTGTCGATGTAGTTCAGCCCGACCGCAGTGTTGCGCATCCACACCTCGCCCTTGGCCGGTGGCGGCAATTGGACATCGTGCCACTGGATGACCTCGGGGCCGCCGGTCTTCTCGATGAATGCCACTCTCGCCATGCCGGCCTCCTGATGCGTCTGGCGGTCACCCTACCCGACGCGTTTCGGGTTGCAACCGATCTCCGGCGAGCCCATTCCTGCGCGAGACAAGATGCGGAGAGGCACGATGAAACGCTATTTGCAGCAGTATATCGACGGCGCGTGGGTCGAGAGCGAGGGCGGCACCGTCTATCAGGTGATCGACCCGTCGACCGAGCAGCCGTGCACCGAGATCACGCTGGGCACTGCCGCCGACGTCGACAAGGCCGTGGCTGCAGCACGCTCGGCGTTCGAAAGCTGGAGCCAGACCAGCGTGCAGGAGCGCCTCGACGTGCTCGGCCGGATCATGACCGAATACAAGGCGCGGATGCCCGATCTCGCCAAGGCGATGTCGCAGGAGATGGGCGCCCCGATGGCGCTAGCCTCGATGGCGCAGGCGCCGACCGGCCTCGCGCATTTCTCGGCGACCGCGAAGGCGCTGGCGGCGTTCGAGTTCTCCGAGACGATCGGCAAGGCGACCGTCGTGCACGAGCCGCTCGGCGTCGTCGCGATGATCACGCCGTGGAACTGGCCGCTGAACCAGATCTGCGCGAAGGTCGCGCCTGCGCTGGCCGCCGGCGACACGATGATCCTGAAGCCGTCCGAGGAAGCGCCGTCGTGCGCGGTGATCCTGGCCGAAATCATGGATGCGGCGGGCGTGCCGGCGGGCGTGTTCAATCTCGTCAACGGTGACGGTCCAGGCGTTGGCGCGGCGCTGTGCGCGCACCGCGACGTCGATATGGTGAGCTTCACCGGCTCGACGCGGGCCGGCATCGCGGTCGCCTTGGCGGCCGCGCCGACCGTGAAGCGCGTGCATCAGGAGCTTGGCGGCAAGGCGGCGAACCTCGTGCTCGAAGGCTCCGATCTAGCCGCGGTGCTGCCGCCGACGGTGGCTGGCGTGCTCGCCAATTCGGGCCAGAGCTGCATCGCGCCGACCCGACTGCTCGTGCATGCTAGCCAGGTTGCCGAAGCGACTGCGATCGTGAAGTCGATGATGGAGCAGACCAAGGTCGGCGATCCCGCCGAGATGGGCCAGCATATCGGCCCGGTCGTCAACAAGGCGCAGTTCGACAAGATCCAGGGCCTGATCCAGTCTGCGATCGACGAAGGCGCGACGCTGGTGACCGGCGGCGTCGGGCGTCCAGACGGGCGTAATGCGGGGTATTATATCCAGCCGACGCTGTTCACCGACGTGCGGCCGGACATGCGGATCGCGCAGGAGGAGACGTTCGGCCCAGTCGCGACGATCACGTCGTATGCCGATCAGGACGAGGGCATCCGCATCGCCAACGCCACCGAATACGGGCTGTCTGCGACGATCTCGGGCGATCCGGCGGCGGCGGCGAAGGTCGCACCGAAGTTGCGCGCGGGGCTGGTGACGATCAATTCGTGGAGCCCGGACATCGGCGCGCCGTTTGGCGGCTACAAGCAGTCGGGCAACGGTCGTGAGAACGGGCGCTATGGGTTGACCGACTTCATGGAAGTGAAGACGATTACCGGCCTGCCCGGTGACACGCGTCAAAGAAAGCCGGCCGAAGCCGGGGCTTAAGGTTTACGCCAACTTCTTAGGGGGCCCGTCAGGCACGAGCCCCGTCCGTCATCCTGACGAAAGTCAGGACCCAGAGCCACTAAGGGTGCCTGTCGTAACCCTGGATCCTGACGTTCGTCAGGATGACGGACGGGGTGACGGGCGCGCCAGCCTAGTCGAGGTTTGGACGAAGCCAGCGTTCTGCGGTCTTCAGGTCTGCGCCACGGCGTGTGGCGTAGTCCTCGAGCTGGTCGCGGCCGACGCGGGCTACCCCGAAATACTCCGCCTGCGGATGACCGAAATAGAAGCCTGATACGGCGGCGGTCGGGAACATCGCGAAACTCTCCGTCAGTTCCAGCCCGGTCGCGGTCGGCGCGTCGAGCAGGTCGAACAGGATCGGCTTGAGGCTGTGGTCCGGGCACGCGGGATACCCCGGCGCGGGGCGGATGCCGCGATACTGCTCCTTGATCATCGCTTCGTTGGTGAGTTGCTCGTCGGGCGCATAGCCCCAGAGATCGGTGCGGACATGCTTGTGCAACCGCTCGGCGAAGGCTTCGGCGAAGCGGTCGGCGAGCGCCTTGAGCAGGATGTCGTTGTAGTCATCATTGTCCGCCTTGAAACGGGCAATGTGGTCGTCGATCCCGTGGATGCCGACCGCGAAGCCGCCGAACCAGTCGTCCTGGGTGTCGACGAAATCGGCGAGACACATGTTGGCGCGGCCTTCGCGCTTGGCGATCTGCTGGCGCAGCATGGGGAGGCGCACTTCCTTCTGCTCCCTCTCCCCTGCGGGGAGAGGGTCGGGGTGAGGGGCTGTTCCGGGCGCTGCACTGCTTGGCTGCCCCTCACCCCAGCCCTCTCCCCGCAGGGGAGAGGGGGCAGTGACGACCACATCATCGCCCTCGCGGCGCGCGGGCCACAGTCCGGCAACACCCCGCGGAATCAGCCACTTCTCCGCGACGATCGTGTCGAGCATCGCCTGCGCATCCGCATACAGCGAACTCGCGCTCTCACCCACCACTTCATCCGTCAGGATCGCCGGGAAGTTCCCCGCCAGCTCCCACGCCCGGAAGAACGGCGTCCAGTCGATATAGTCGCGGAGGTCCGACAGATCCCAGTCCGCGAAAACATGCACGCCGGGCTTCACCGGTGCAGGCGGCTTCATCGCGAAGTCCGCCACGAACCCGCGCGCGCGCGCCGTCTCCAGCGGCAAAAGCTCGCTCTGCCCCTTGTTCGCGCGCGAGATCCGCACTGCCTCGTATTCGTCCGCGGTCTTGGTCACGAACTCGTCGCGGATCGTGTCCGACACCAGCGTCGATGCCACACCTACCGCCCGGCTGGCATCGAGCACATGCACCACCGGGCCGTCGTAGGCCGGCGCAATCCGCAGCGCGGTGTGCACCTTCGAGGTCGTCGCGCCGCCGATCAGCAGCGGCATCGTCATCCCCGCGCGCTTCATCTCCTCGGCGACCGTCACCATCTCGTCCAGCGACGGCGTGATCAGCCCGCTGAGCCCGATCATGTCCGCATCGTTCTCGTTCGCCGACTCCAGGATCTTCGACCAAGGCACCATTACGCCGAGATCGACCACGTCGAAGCCGTTGCACTGCAGCACCACGCCGACGATGTTCTTGCCGATATCATGCACGTCGCCCTTGACGGTCGCCATGATGATCTTGCCCTTGCCGCGCGCGCCGGGCTCCTTGGCCGCCTCGATATATGGCAGCAGATGCGCGACCGCCTTCTTCATCACGCGCGCCGACTTCACGACCTGCGGCAGGAACATCTTGCCCGATCCGAACAGGTCGCCGACGACGTTCATGCCGTCCATCAGCGGGCCTTCGATCACCTCGATCGGCCGCCCGCCATTGCCCGCGATGATCAACCGCGCTTCCTCGGTATCCTCGACCACGTGAAGGTCGATGCCCTTGACCAGCGCATATTCGAGCCGCTTGTTGACCCCCAGCGAACGCCATTCCGCCGCCGCCTTCTCCGCGACAACGTCGGTGCCGCGATAGCGTTCGGCCAGCGCGACCAGCCGGTCGCCCGCCTCGGGATCGGTGTTGAGCACGACGTCCTCGACCGCCTGGCGAAGCTCGGGATCGATGTCGTCGTAGATGTCGAGCTGGCCGGCGTTGACGATCGCCATGTCCATGCCGGCGGGGATTGCATAATACAGGAACACGCTGTGCATCGCGCGGCGGACGGGCTCGTTGCCGCGGAACGAGAAGCTGAAGTTCGAGAGCCCGCCCGAGATGTGGCAATGCGGGCAGCGTGCCTTGATCTCCTTGCACGCCTCGATGAAGTCGACGCCGTAGTTGTTGTGCTCCTCGATCCCCGTGGCAACCGCGAACACATTGGGATCGAAGATGATGTCCTCGGGCGGGAAGCCGATCCCGACGAGCAGCTTGTACGCGCGCTCGCAGATCTCGACCTTGCGCTCCTTGGTGTCCGCCTGACCGACCTCGTCGAACGCCATCACGACGACGGCCGCGCCGTACGCCATGCACTTGCGCGCCTGCGCCAGGAACTGTTCCTCGCCTTCCTTCATGCTGATCGAATTGACGATCGGCTTGCCGCTGACGCACTTCAGTCCAGCCTCGATCACGCTCCATTTCGAGCTGTCGACCATGAACGGGATGCGCGCGATGTCGGGCTCGGCGGCGATCAGCTTCAGGAACGTCGTCATCGCGTGGTGCGCGTCGAGCAGCCCCTCGTCCATGTTGACGTCGAGCACCTGCGCGCCGCTCTCGACCTGCTGGCGCGCGACCTCGACCGCGGCGGGATAGTCGCCCGCCATGATCAGCTTCTTGAAGCGCGCCGAGCCGGTGACATTGGTGCGCTCGCCGATGTTGACGAAAGAGGTGGAGGAGGAGGTGGTCATCGGTTCGCTTCTTCTAGCCCCCTCTCCCCTCCGGGGAGAGGGTTGGGGTGAGGGGTAGTTCCGGGCGGTAGCGCTCCTGGCGCCCCTCACCCCGGCCCTCTCCCCGCCGGGGAGAGGGAGCGGTGGCCTAAGCCGCCATCGTGAATGGCTCTAGGCCGGCGAGCTTGGTGCGCACTTCCGGCCGCGCAACCGCGCGCGGCTCAAGCCCCCGCACACTGTCGGCCATCGCCTTGATATGCGCCGGGGTCGACCCGCAGCAGCCGCCGAGCACGTTCACCTGCTTGGCCACCGCCCACTCGCCGACGAGCCCCGCCGTCGTCTCGGGCTGCTCGTCATACTCGCCGAGTTCGTTCGGGAGCCCCGCGTTCGGATACACCATGATCAGCGTGTCCGCGATCGCCGACAGCGTCTTCACGTGCGGCCGCAGCTGCTCCGCGCCGAACGAGCAATTCAGCCCGATCGTGATCGGCTTGGCGTGCCGCACCGCATGCCAGAACGCCTCGACCGTATGCCCCGACAGGTTGCGCCCCGACAGATCGGTCAATGTCATCGACATCATGATCGGCACGTCGCGCCCGAGCGCATCGCCCGCCTCGATCGCCGCCATGATCCCGGCCTTGGCGTTGAGCGTGTCGAACACCGTCTCGATCAGGATAAAGTCGACGCCGACCCCCTCGCCGCCTTCGAGCAACGCGTCGATCTGCTCGCGGTACACGCCCTTGAGGTAATCGAAGTCGATCTCGCGAAAGCCGGGATCGTTGACGTCGGGCGACAGCGACAGCGTCTTGTTGGTCGGCCCGATCGCGCCGGCGACGAAGCGCGGACGGCCGTCCTTCGCCTCATATTCGGTGGCGAGTGCACGTGCGATCCGCGCGGACTCGACGTTGATCTCGCGCACCAGATGCTCGGCGCCGTAATCGGCCTGCGAGATGATATTCGCGCTGAACGTGTTGGTCGAGACGATGTCCGACCCCGCCTCGAGATATTCGCGCGTGATCGTCTCGGGGACGTCCGGCTTAGTGATCGCCAGGATGTCGTTGTTACCCTTCTGGTCGTGGCTCAGGCCGAGCGACCCTGCGTAAGCCGCCTCGTCGAGCTTCCAGTTCTGGATCTCGGTACCGAACGCCCCGTCGGTGATCAGGATGCGCTTGGCGGCTTCCGCGTTGAAACGTTCACGTGGTGTCATCGTCAATCTCCTCCCCTCCCGCTGGCGGGAGGGGTCGGGGGAGGGAAGTGCCGCAAACGAGACGGTCGGATCGGGCCAGCCCCTCCCCTGACCCCTCCCGCAAGCGGGAGAAGAATTACGCCGCGGCGACCTTGTCGACCGGCTTCGCGCGAACACCCAGCATGTGGCAGATCGCATAGGCCAGCTCCGCGCGGTTGAGCGTGTAGAAGTGGAAATCCTTCACGCCGCCCGCATAAAGCCGCCGGCACATCTCGGCCGCGATCGTTGCCGCGACGAGCTGTCGCGCGGAGGGATGATCGTCGAGCCCTTCGAACAACCGGTCCATCCACGCCGGAATCTCCGCCCCGCACAGCCCCGCGAACTTCCGCGTCTGCGCGACGTTCGAGACCGGCAGAATCCCCGGAAGGATCTGCGCGGTGATCCCCGCCGCCGCAACCCGGTCGCGAAACCGGAAATACGCTTCTGGCGAGAAGAAGAACTGCGTGATCGCGCGGGTCGCACCGGCATCGATCTTGCGCTTCAGATTGTCGATGTCGGCGTCGTGACCGCCCGATTCCGGATGGCACTCGGGATACGCCGCGACCGAGATCTCGAACGGATGCAGCTTCCGCAACCCAGCAACCAAAGCCGCCGCATTCTCATACCCGCCCGGATGCGCCTGATACGGCTGGCCAAGCGTCGGCATGTCGCCGCGCAGCGCGACGATGTGGCGCACGCCCGCTGCCCAATACTCTTCCGCGACCTGGTCGATCTCCGCCTTGGTCGCCTCGACGCAGGTCAGGTGCGCGGCGGCGTTCATCGACGTCTCGCGCTGGATCCGCGCCACCGTCGCATGCGTCCGCTCGCGCGTAGAGCCACCCGCGCCATACGTCACGGAAACGAAATCCGGGCCGAGCGGCTCCAGCGTGCGGATCGCCTCCCAGAGCTGCGTCTCCATCTTTTCGCTCTTGGGGGGGAAGAATTCGAAGCTCAGACCAACATCTCCCGCAAGATCCGCGAAGAGCGGTTCTTCGAGCGCGCGGCGCGCTTCGGCCAGTTGGGGGATCGAAATATTCGTCATGCCGCCTTCACCTCACGCAAGCTCGCGCCGATCTTCCGACCGAGCCATAATTTCACCGTCAACTCGCCGCCCTCAAGCGTTTCCACGCGCGCGGTTTGCAAGCCCGCGGCCTCGAACCACGCCGCCATTTGCTCGTCCGCGAACCCGAGACGCGTATGCGCATCGCGCAACCGCAGTTCCTCGCGGTCGTGGCTCGCGAAGTCGGCGATCAGCAGTCGCCCGCCGGGAGCCAGTACCCGCGCCGCTTCACTCACCGCGGCACCCGGCTGCTGCGCGAAGTGCAACACATGATGCAGGATCGCGACATCCGCCGCGGCATCCGCCATCGGCAGTGCGTAGAGGTCGGCCTGGCGCAGTTCGGCGTGAGTCATGTCGTGCAGCTTGGCACGCGCGAGCCGCAGCATCTCCGAACTGCGATCGATCCCGAGCGCGACCGTCGCGCGTCCGCCGAACAGTTCGAGCATCCGCCCGGTGCCCGTACCGATGTCAATCAGCGTGCCGACCGGCGCATCGCCGAGCACCGCAGCCATCGCCGCCTCGACTTCGCTGTCCGCGACATGCAACGACCGGATCGCGTCCCATTCGTCGGCATGCCCCTCGAACCACGCCGCTGCCGACGCCGCCCGGTCCGCACGCACCGCCGCAAGCCGCGCCGCATCCGCGACCGCCCAGTGATCCGGCTCGGCCTTGGCCCAGACGTCGAGTGCGCCCGCAACCGGCTCGACCACGTCCGCAGACCCCAGCGCGACGAATACCCAGCTGCCCTCCTTGCGACGCTCGGCAAGCCCGGCATCGCACAGGATCTTCACATGGCGCGAGACGCGCGGCTGGCTCTGACCGAGCACCTGCGCCAGCTCGCCGACCGACAGCTCCATCCGCCGCAACAGCGCGAGGATCCGCAACCGGGTCGCGTCCGCCAAAGCACGGAAGATTTCGAGCGCCATCGTCATGCCAAGACATATAAAGAATTCTTTATATGAGGTCAACGCAGGCGTGCAGCTCTTCGACATTGCCATATCCGCCCGCGACTTATCGCATCGCGCGAGATCGTGACGGATCGGAAACGCTTTATCCGCGTTCGATTGCGCTATGGGCTGGGCATTACCCGGTCCACAAGACGACATCCACGGGAGTAGATACCTATGAAGAAGTTCCTGATCCCCGCCCTGGCGCTCACCGCCGGCCTCGCAGCCTGCAGCAACAACGCGCAGGACCAGACCGCACAGGCCGCCAACGCGATCGCCGCCGATGCGAGCGCGACCACGGCCAATGCCGTCGACGACGTCAGCGCCGCCAGCGATCGCGCACTGGGTTCGGCCGAGCGTTCGCTCGACAATGCCGGTGCCAAGATCGACAACTCGACCGATCACCTCGACGCCAAGGCCGACCGCGCCGGCGACCGGATCGAGGCCGGCGCAGACCGTGCAGGCGCCTCCATCAGCAACGGTGCGGACCGCGCTGCCGACGCCACCGGCAATGCGCTGACCCGCGCGGGCAAAGCGATCAAGGACTAAGCCTTGCCAAGGCGCCCCCACTTCTCCGTCACCCCGGCTAACGCTGGGGGCTTCCGGTCAGGGTCACGACGCCCCTCGTGGAAGGAAACCAGCGTTCGCTGGCATGACGGTATGATGGTGGGGGCGCTTTTCGCTATCTCGGCGCTCGCGGCGTGTTCGCCTGCGAGCGAACCCGGCGCCGTCACCGCCGACGAAGCGCACCAGTTGAACGAAGCCGCCGCGATGCTCGATGCCAACAGCGTCGACCTGAACGCGGTCGCCGCCGCTCCTGACGACACTGACCGATCCTCGAATCAAAGCGATCAGACCCGATGACCCTCCGCCGCCTCGGCTCGACCGATCTCAAGATCGCCCCGCTCGTCCTCGGCGGCAACGTCTTCGGATGGACTGCCGACCGCACCGCCAGTTTCGCCGTGCTCGACGCGTTCGTCGCGGGCGGTGGCACGATGATCGACACCGCGGACGTCTATTCGGCGTGGGTCGACGGCCACAAGGGCGGCGAGTCCGAGAGCATGATCGGCGAATGGCTGAAGGCCAGCGGCAAGCGCGACGACGTCCTGATCGCGACCAAGGTCGGCATGCTCCCCGGCGAAGGCGGCGAGAAGCTCGCCCCCGCGCGTATCGCCGCCGCTGCCGAAGCCTCGCTCAAGCGCCTCGGCACCGATCGCATCGACCTGTATTACGCGCACCAGGACGACGACTCGCAGACGCAGGAGGCTGTCCTCGAAGCGTTCGGCAAGCTGGTCGATGCGGGGAAAGTCCGCGTGATCGGCGCGTCAAACTTCCACGCCGCCCGCCTCAAGTCTGCGGTCGAGGCTGCCAAGACTTCGGACTTGCCGCGCTATCATGTCCTCCAGCCCGAATATAATCTCGTCAGCCGCACCAAGTTCGAGGGCGAATTGCAGGATTACTGCGTCACCGAGAACATCGGTGTGCTGCCCTATTACGGGCTCGCCTCGGGTTTCCTCACCGGCAAGTACCGGACGAAGGACGATCTAAACCAGAGCGTTCGCGGCGGTCGGATGGGCGAATTGCTCGAAGGTACCGGCAAGGCCGTCCTCGACGCGATGGACTCGGTCGTCGAAGCTACTGGCGCGACCCACGCGCAGGTCGCGCTGGCGTGGTTGATTGCGCAGCCGGGCGTTACGGCACCGATCGCGAGCGCCACGAGCGTGAAGCAGGTCGAAGACCTGCTGCCGGCGATGACGCTGGAACTGTCGAAGGACCAGTTGGACGCGCTGATGGTCGCTGGCGCCTGACCCTTAATCCTCCCCCGCCAGGGGGAGGTGTCGCCGAAGGTGACGGAGGACAAGGGAACAGCGGTTTCGCCTTCCTCCCCCTCCGTCAGGCAAGCGCCTGCCACCTCCCCCTTGCGGGGGAGGATTAGAAGGGCTCCCTTAGTCGCCCGCAAACGTCAGCGCGGACGTCCTTCGTTCCCGCTCGTTGATCAGCAGCGCCCGCCCTGCTGGCGCGACAGACCGTTGCGGACAATCGTTGCGGAAACAGGCGCGGCAACCGAGGCCGATCGGCATCGCCCGCCCCGCCAGATCGAAGCCGCTCGCCGCCGCCAGCACACCCGCCTGCGCCGCCGCGACGCCAAGACCAATGGCGAACTCGGCATGCACTGCACCAAAGCGGCTGCCCTGCGGCGTCACGGTGCGCGCCATCGTCAGCCAGCGCGCGCCGTCCTCCAGTTCGACCAGCTGCACCATCAGGCTGCCCGGTCGGTCGAACGCATGATGTAGCCGCCACAGCGGACAACGCCCGTCGGCCTCGACCAGCGCAGCGCCGCTTGCGCCGGGATAGCGCTTCGACGCCTGCCCCGCCCGATCGATCCGGATCATGAAGAACGGCAGCCCGCGCGCGCCGACGCGCTGCAACGTCGTCAGCCGGTGCGCGACCTGTTCGAAGCCCGCGCCGAACCGGCGTTGCAGCAGTTCGATATCATACCCCGTGGTCTCGCACCCGCGCAGGAACCGGGCGTACGGCATCATCAGCGCTGCGGCGAAATAGCCCAGCAGGTGGCGGCGATAGAGCCGTTCCGCGGCGCGATCGGTGAACCCGGCGCCTTTCGCCAGCGCATCGATCTCCGCCTTCGCCTCGATCTGCCCGAGCTGGAACGCGACCGCGAACGTGCGCGAGGCGGGGTCGAGCATTTCGCTCAACTGCAGTTGCCGCGCGTGCAGGTCTAGTCGGCGAAGTGTGTCGGGCAGCACGTCGGCGGGCAGCACGCGGATGGTCAGGCCGTGCTTCGCGCGCAGCCGCTCGGCGATCGCGCCGTAGAGATCGCCTGCGCCGAGCCGCAGTTCGTCGGCCAGCGCTTCGGCCGCGGCGTCGAGATCGGCGAAATGATTGCGCCAACGCTCGATCTCGCGACGGACGAGGGTGACCGGATCGTCGCCCGCCGCGACCACTGCGCCGCCGCCGATCCGGTCGAACACGCGCGCAAATGCCGCCGCACCGCCGGGGGCACTGGCGAGCCATTCCTCGACTTCGTTGCGGTCGATCTCGAGGTCGGCGAACATCGGGTCGGCGAGCCGCCGCCGGATCGCATCCGCGCCGCCGCCCGGTTCGCCCGCCGCGAGCGACCGCGGATCGAAGTCGAAGCTCTCGGCCAGCTTGATCAGCAGCGTCGCGGAGATCGGCCGCTGGTTACGCTCGACGAGGTTGAGATAGCTCGGGCTGATCGCGAGCATGTCGGCCATCGCCGCCTGCGTCAGCCCCGCCCCGCGCCGCAAGCGACGGATCGCATGCCCCGCGAGCAATTTCCGTTCCGCCATCGCAAACCCTCCTGTCACGATGTTTACAGAACGACACGTGTTGCACAAGCTGGACGGACACCGCGACGTTGCGGCGGCACGGGACGGCCTTCCAAATTGCCGGCTTCGAACGCTATTGCCTGTGTATCGCCTCTCTCGACACACGCTCGGTGTAAAGAGAGAGACAAGACGATCATTGAAGGAGGCAAGCCATGCAGACGACCACCGAACAACCTCGCGCCCGCGCCGTCTTCTCGACCAACGATTTCGCGCTGATGAAGGAAGTCCTCGGCGAGATGATCAGCAAGACCTCGATCGACGACGAACGGCTGACGCGGATGAGTGCGCTGTACCACCGCCTCGGCCGGCTCGGCTAAACCGCTTCACACAGTTTCCTGGGGAGGAAAGGATCCCGCCGGTGGCTCGTCCGCCGGCGGGTATTCCTGTTTCCTCCGACTTCGCCCCTCCCTGAAAGGGAGGGGTTGGGGGTGGGTCGGCCCGCTCGTGTCGCACCGGGTCGAGAAATGCGGAAACCTACCCACCCCCAGCCCCTCCCTTTCAGGGAGGGGGAAGGGAGATTTGCGTTCAAATTCCGCCCCTTTCCAACCCAGTCCCCTCGTGTAGGACGGCGGGATGGCCAAGACACTGACCGCTCGCATCAAGGACGACATCGTCCTCTACGGCGCCCTCGCCGCCAATCTCGGGATCGGCGTGGCGAAATTCGTCGCCGCCGGGATGACCGGATCGTCGTCGATGCTGACCGAGGGCTTCCACTCGGTGGTCGACAGCGGCAACCAGGTGCTGCTGCTCTACGGCCAGAAAAAGGCCAAGCGTCCCGCCGACGAGGCGCACCCGTTCGGCTATGGCCGCGAACTGTATTTCTGGGCGTTCGTCGTCGCGATCCTGATCTTCGCGATCGGCGCGGGCGTGTCGATCTTCGAAGGCTGGCGGCATATCCGGCAGCCCGAACCGCTTACCAGCCCGACCATCAACTACGTCGTCCTCGCGATCTCGTTCGCGCTCGAGGGTAGCAGCTGGACGATCGCGGTGCGCGAATTCTCGAAGTCGAAGGGCGACATGGGCTGGTGGCAGGCGATCCACCGGTCGAAGGACCCCGCCGGCTTCATCGTGCTGTTCGAGGATTCCGCGGCGCTCGCCGGTCTCGTCATCGCCGGGATCGGTATTTGGGCGAGCCATGCGTTCAACGATCCGCGCATCGACGGCGCCGCCTCGATCGCGATCGGGGTGATCCTCGCGCTGGTAGCGGTGCTGCTCGCGCGCGAATCGAAGGGCCTGCTGATCGGCGAGCGCGCCGACCCGGCGGTGATCGCGACGATCCGCAAGATCGTGTCCGCGCATCCCGCGATCGTCTCGGTCAATCATGTCCGCACGATCCACACCGCGCCCGAGAGCATCTTCGCGGCGATCAGCGCGGACTTCGACGATTCGGTGACGATGGGCGACGGCGAGACACTGATCGAGGCGATCGAAACCGAATTGCGCGCTGCGGTGCCGACGCTCTCGTCGATCTATATCCGGCCGGAAAAGCGCGAGAACGCGGCACTCGCGCCGGTATCGACTGGCACCCCAGAACCCGCCTGAACCGCGACGCGTCGCTACAGCAAGTCAGACCGAACCACGGGGCCGGCGGCCGCGCGCTAGCTGGCCGGCACCAGTTCGACGACGTCGAGCACCGATTCAAACCGGGGGTAGGGCAGCACCACGCGCCAACGATCCGTCCCGATCCGTTCGATCAACCCGGCCATGTCGCGGTTGGCGTCGCGACCATAGCGCATCGGCCGCTTTTCATCGCCAAGCTCCATTGTCCCGAGAAAGACGGCCCGAAAATCGGTGTCGGCAAAGACCGTACCGACCGGGCGCTGCGATCCGTCGAGCTTGACGAGGCTGACAACGCTCTCGCCATCGTCGTCGGAGTCGCCGCCATCATCATCGCTGGCGCCGAACCGGCAGGCGAACCAGCCTGACCGCGTAAAGGTCGGACCGATCCCCGCCCGCGCGCCGAGCTTGTAGGTGCGGCACCGATACGCACCCGAGGGCGGCAACGGGTCGACCAGCGAACGATCGGGATCGAACAGGACGGGATCGTTCGTCACTTCGCGGGGATCGACCTGCGCGAGCGCGTTGACCCATGCTTCGCGCCAGCTCCGCAGCCGCGCGCGGTCCGCGGTGGTGGCGACTCGGCGCCAGTCGAGGCTCGTGCGGGACGGATAGGCCCCCGCCGTTCCGACGCCGATACCAGCCGATCCGCAGACCGCGATCATCACACACGAGGCAGTTCCGAACCAAGTCCGCATCGTCTGGTGTCCCCATGGCTTGACCCAGGCTACCCGCGCATCCCCTTGAACGGCAATGGTTTTTCGAACGCCCCCGCGACTAAAGTTCACGCGGCGGTCCAGCCGCCATCCATCGACAGGTTCGCGCCGGTGATCGCCTTCGCCTCGTCGCGACACAGGAACAGCGCGAACGCCGCGACCTGTTCGGGGGTGACGAATTCCTTGGTCGGCTGTGCGGCGAGCAGGACATCGTTCATCACCTGGTCGCGCGTCAGCCCCCGCGCTGCCATCGTGTCGGGGATCTGGTTCTCGACCAGCGGCGTCCAGACATAGCCCGGCGAGATGCAGTTGACGGTGATGCCGTCGGTCGCGGTCTCCAGCGCGATCGTCTTGGTGAGCCCGGCGATCGCGTGCTTGGCCATGACGTAGGCGGACTTGTTCGGGCTCGCGACCAGCGAGTGCGCGGACGCGGTGGAGATGATCCGCCCCCAGCCCTTCGCGCGCATCAACGGGACCGCGGCGCGCATCATGTGCCACGCCGAGGACAGGTTGATCGCGATGATCGCGTCGAACTTGTCGATCGGAAAATCGGCGATCCCCGCGACATGCTGGATGCCGGCATTGTTGACGACGATGTCGACGCTGCCGGTTTCCGCCGCAGCACGCGCGACCATCGCGGCGATCTCGTCGGGCCTGGTCATGTCCGCCGCATCGTAGAGCGCCTGGGCACCGCTGGTCTGCGCCAACGCGGCGCGCTCGCGCTCGATCGTATCCGAATCACCGAAGCCGTTGAGGACGACCGCGGCGCCTTCCGCTGCGAACGCCTTGGCGTAGGCGAGCCCGATACCAGAGGTCGATCCGGTGATGACCGCGGTCTTGCCCTTCAGGAACATACGCACTCCTCGCTTCTCGCGTTCGGCCGATACGATGGCCGTGCAACCCTAGCGCCACCTTGCGCATTTCGTTCCCAAGCAGAAACGAAAAGGGGCATATCATGCGGCTCGACGATTACGATCCGAACATCAACGTCGAGGACCAGCGCGGCTCGGGCGGCGGCGGCGGAGGTTTTGGTGGCGGTGGCGGCGGCCTGCTGATGGGGCTATTGCCGATGATCGGCAGCCGCTTCGGCTGCGGCGGGATCGTCGTCGTACTGATCCTGATGGCGGTGTTCGGCGGCATGGGCGGTCTTGGCGGCCTGCTCGGTGGCGGGCAATCGTCGGCGCCGACCACGCAGAGCGGACCGCGAGCTGGTACCGACACGGCGTCAAGCTGCAACCTGACCCCCGAGAGCAAGGCGGCATGCAACGCGTTCAGTTCGGCCGACAACACCTGGGAGGCGATCTTCCAGAAGAACGGCCAGAAATTCGAAGCGCCCAAGCTCGTCTTCTATTCGGGTAACGGTCGCTCGGGCTGCGGCGCGGCGCAGTCGGCGATGGGGCCGTTCTACTGCCCCACTGACCAGGGCATCTATCTCGACACCAGCTTCTTCTCAGAACTCGCCAACCGCTTCCACGCGCAGGGCGACTTCGCGCAGGATTACGTGATCGCGCACGAATTCGGTCACCACATCCAGAAGCTGCTCGGCACCAACGCGCAGGTCCAGCAGGCGCAGCGCCAGGCGAGCGAGACCGAAGGCAATGCGCTGTCGGTCCGGCTCGAACTGCAGGCGGATTGCTATGCAGGCGTCTGGGCGGCGGCGAACAAGTCGCGGCTCGAGGCGGGCGATATCCAGGAGGGCATGACCGCGGCGCAGGCGATCGGCGACGACACGCTGCAGAAGGAGACGCAGGGCCGCGTGGTACCCGACAGCTTCACGCACGGTACGTCGGCACAGCGCCAGTCGTGGCTGAAGCGCGGGCTCGACAGCGGCGACCCGCAGCAGTGCGATACGTTCTCGGGTGCGATCTGACCTGACCGCGTATCCCTGATATCTCGTCATCCCCGCGTAGGCGGGGATCCATATCCGCTACGTCGCTAATCCGACGCTACGCTAGCCAGTATGGATCCCCGCCTGCGCGAGGATGACGGCGTAGGTTTAAGCATAACCGCGGCCTCGACCACGCTAGCGGGGCTCAGCCGACCGTCACGCCCTTCCAGAATGCGTACCGGTCCTTGATCTCCGCCGCCGCCGACTTCGGGTCGGGATAATACCAGATCGCATCGACGTTGCGTTTCCCGTCGACGACCAGCGTCTTGTAGCTCGCCACGCCCTTCCACGGGCAGTTCGAGTGCGTCGCGCTGTCCTCCAGCAATGCCGGATCTACGCTGTCCACGGGAAAATAATGATTGCCCTCGACCACGACGGTATCGTCGGACCGGGCAATCTCGTGACCATTCCAAGTTGCAACAGGCATGTGAGTCTCCTTCAGACGCTTTCCAACTCCGCCGCGTCATACGCCTCGGGCTTGAACCCGACCAGCAGCGTCTCGCCGGTATCGAGCACCGGGCGCTTGATCATCGACGGCTGCGCCAGCATCAGCGCCACTGCCTTGTCCGCATTGAGGTCAGCCCGGTCGGCTTCGGGAAGCTTGCGAAACGTCGTCCCCGCACGGTTGAGCAACACTTCCCAACCGACCCGACCGATCCAGTCGTGCAGATGCGCTGCGTCGATTCCCGCCGTCTTGTAGTCGTGAAACGCGTAGGGAACGCGGTGCTCGTCGAGCCAGGTTCGCGCCTTCTTGATCGTGTCGCAGTTCTTGATCCCGAACATCGTGATCGCCAAAATCGTCTCCTGTGTCATCGTGACCGATTTTACTCGGCCTTGCCCGCATAGATTGCGCGGGCGTCGCGTTTGAACGCCGCGCCGCTGTCTTCGCGGCTGTAGAACATGTGCCCGCCCGGATAGACGTTGAGCTTCACGCGCTCGGTCGCGCCGAAGCTCGGCATCTGGTCGACGATCAGCCGCGAGGCGAAGAACGGGCAGGACAGGTCGTCCCAGCCGTGGACGATCATCACCGCCATCTTGGGATCGTTGGCGATCGCTTTCCGCAGGTCGGTGACGGGCGTGTCGTCTGGCTTGCCACGATCCCACGCCGCGTTCACTGCGTACGACAGCGCATGATAGCGCGCGTCGGTTTTCCAGCCGACGACGCGCGTGACGAAATCGACCATCGCGCTGGTCGTCGGCGCGATCAGCGCGTCGAGGATCGGGTCGTTCGACTGGCGCTGCGCGGACCAGGGAAACGGATCGAACGCGGTGACGTTCGAATCGTAGACGCTGCCGATCGTGCCGTCGGCGCGGTGGATCTCGCGCAGGAACGTCGCGGAATCAACGCGGCCACCCATCTTCTGGACCAGCGCCGGATCGAGCCCCGTCAGCCGGCTGACGTTGGTGACCAGCCGTGAGACCGCCTGCGGATCGGTGCGTCCGCGCAGCAGGTCGGTCGCGAAGGCCCCCCGCGTGTACGCCTCGACGTCGACCATCGCCGCCGGGGTCAGTTGATGCTGCTGCTCGAGATGCGCCGCCGCCATCGACGGGAGGTCGATCATCCACGGCAACGGCGAGAGCGCAGTCGCACCGTCGCCTGAGGCGGGATCGAGATACGGCGAGACCATGACGATCCCGTTGACGCCGACGCCGATCTGCGACTGGAGTTCATAGGCGATCCGCGGCGCGCGGTAGCCGCCATAGCTTTCGCCCATGACGTATTTCGGCGAGCGCAACCGCCCGGCCTTCACGAGCCAGTCGTAGACCACTTTCGACAGATATTTGATGTCGGGATCGTTGGCGTAGAACGCCTTCTTGGTCTTCTCCTCGTCGACCAGGCTGCGGCTGAAGCCGGTGCCGACCGGGTCGATGAAGACGAGATCGGTGAAGTCGAGCCAGCTGTTGGGATTGTCGGTGGTGATCGGTGCGTCGGACGGCGCGTTGCCCTGCGCGCCGAACTGGACGCGCTTGGGCCCGACCGCGCCGAGGTTGAGGTAGACCGACGACGCGCCGGGGCCGCCGTTGAACGCGAACGTCACCGGGCGGTTGGTGGCGCCTCCCGTGGCGACATAGGACGTGTAGACGACCTGGCCGATCTCCTTGCCCTTGTCGTCGCGCACCGAAATCGTGCCGATCGTCGCGTCGTACGCAATCGACCGGCCGCCGATCGACGCCGACTGGCGCACCGTCTTGTCGGCGGGGAGCGGCGGGAACTTAAGCTCGTCGTCGACCTTCTTCTCGACGGTCGAGGTCTCCTTCTTGTCCTGCGCCGCGATCGGCGCGGCGAGCAGGCTGGTTGCGGCCAGCGCGATGACGAGGCGCGCGATCACTTCGCGGTCCCCCCGCCGACCGCGATCCACGAGTCGATCTTGCGTTCGAGCACCGGCATCGGCAGCGATCCGGTATCGAGCACCTGCGCATGGAAATCACGCGGATCGAACTTCGCCCCAAGCGCCGCCTGCGCCTTCGCCTTGGTCCGCGCGATCGTCAACTGGCCGATCTTGTAGGCCAGCGCCTGGCCGGGAATAGCAATGTAACGCTCGACCTCGGCGGTCGCGTCGGTCCGCGCCATCGGCGAATTGGCGAGCATGTAGTCGATCGCCTGGTCGCGCGTCCAACCCTTGGCATGGATGCCGCTGTCGACCACCAGCCGCATCGCGCGCAGCATCTCGTCGTTCAGCCCGCCCATCCGCTGATACGGATCGGTCTCCATCCCGAGTTCCTTCCACAGACTCTCGGCATAGAGCGCCCAGCCCTCGACATAGGCGGTGTTGCCGCCGAACCGCATGAAGGCGGGTAGAGCGGTGTTCTCCTGCGCGAGACTGATCTGGAAATGATGCCCCGGCACGCCCTCATGCAGGAACAGCGTCTCCATCTCCCACATGTAGCGCGAGGGCAGGTCGTAGCTGTTGTAATAGAACACGCCCGGCCGCGATCCGTCCGGCGTGCCGCCCTCGTACGAGCCGCCCGCCGCGGTCTTCTCCTTGAACGCCGGGACCGGGCGGATTTCGAGCGCGGTCTTCGGCGTCAGCGAGAACTGCTCGGGAATCCGCTGATAGATGCGCTTCTCGATCGCCTGATAGCCGTCGCGCAGCTGCGCGACCGAACTTGGCTGGAACTGCTTGTCGGTGCGCAGGAAGGTGAAGAACGCCGGCAGATCGCCCTTGAACCCGACAGCCTGCTTCTGCGCCTCCATCCCCTTCAGGATCCGCGCGACCTCGGACAGGCCGAGCTGGTGGACCTGCTCGGCGGTCATCGGCAGCGTCGTGCGCTGCTGGATCAGGTAGGCGTAATAGGCATCGCCGCCGGGCAGCGCGGACAGCCCGACCGTATCGCGCGCGACCGGCAGATACGTCTTGGCGAGGAAATCGCGCATCCGCTGGTGCGCGGGCGTGATGACGTCGCGGATCTGCTTCGCAAACGCCGCCTTGAGACGCGTCTGGTCGGCCGCCGAGATCGTCGCGGGGAAGGTCTTCACCGGGCCGTAGAAGGTCGAGCCCTCGACGCCTTCCGCGATCAGATTGTCGAACTCCTGGATCATGTTGGTGACGACCAGCTTGGGCTGGACGATCTTGTCCTTCATGCCCTGGCGGAACAGTCCGATCGCACGGTCGAGCACCACCGCATATTGCGCGTTGCGCTTCAGGTTGTTGTCGTAGTCCGCAAGTGTCTTGAACGGCGCCGCGCCCTTGCCCGACGCGAAGTCCGGATAGAAGGTCTGAAAGCCGCCGAAATGATCGATCGGCAGGTCGCGCTGGACCTTGAGGATCGCAGGTGTGTAGCCGGCGAGATCGGTCTCGTTGCGGGTCTTGAACACGTCATAGGCGATCTGATCGGTCGGCGTCAGCTTGGTCCGGTCGATCGCCTTGAGCGCGGCGAGGTCATGCTCGATCGCCGCACGTTCGCCGGCGAGATAAGCATCGGTCAGATAGTCGCCGAGCCGGTCGGCATAGCGCAGATCGCCGCGGAAGATCGCATCGATCGGATTGCGCTTCAGGCTCGCCTCGTCGCTGTCGTAGAACAGCCGCTTGAGCCGCGCATCGTCCGCGCTCTCGCCGGGCTGCGCAGTGGGCGGGGGCAGCGCCTGCGCCGTCGCAGCGGCAACGGTGAGCGTGGTGGACAACAGCGCGGCAATCACCAATTTGACGGTCAACAGGCGTTCCTTCGAATACGACGACACGGGGGTAGATTGCGACCGATGTCCCCGCAAGCGCCTGCGAACGGCTGAGGACGCCGCGATCGGAATCTCCAGTATCGCGCCGGTCACAGCATGCCGAGATCCTGCAACCATTGCCGTACCTGCCCCGGCCATTCGCGGGTGACCGGGGCCGTCGTCGGCCGCATGCCGAAGGCGTGGCGTCCCTTCGCATAGAGGCGCAGATCGACCGGTACGCCGGCCTCGTTCAACGCGAGCGCATACGCCATCGCATGCCGGACATTGTCGGTCGGATCGTTCATCGCGTGGATCAGCAGCGTCGGCGGCGCCTTAGCACTGATCGTCACCCATGGCGCCAACCCCAGATCGGTCTTGGCGTTGCTGCGATCCCAAAGGCGCCCGGTATAGGCCAGCACGGCGAAGTCGGGGCGCGACGGCTCGCGGTCGGCTGCATCGACCGTCAGATAAGTCCGTCGCTCGGCATTGCTCAGCGACGCCGCCACATACGCGCCAGCAGAAAACCCCATGACGCCGATCTTGTGCGGATCGATGCCATAGCCGGCCGCCCCATGCCGCAGCAGACCGACGGCGCGCTGGGCATCCTGCAAGGCCAACAGGATTTCTGGCCGTCGACCGAAGCCCGTCTTCTTGTCGACGGTCCATTCCTGGGGTGCGCGGTATTTCAGGATCACGCAGGTCATGCCCTGCCGGACGACCCAATCGCAGATTTCGGTGCCTTCGAGATCGATCGCCACCGCCGAGAACCCGCCGCCCGGCAGGACAAGGATCGTCGCTCCGCCAGTCTTCCGTTTCGGCCGGTAGACCGACATCGTCGGTCGCGAGACGTAGCTTGCCCAATGCCACGCCCGCCCCCCGACGAGCGGCGAGCCGTTGCCGGTTTCCTCAGGGCGATCGCCGCTGTCGGGCTTCAGGATCGCAAGATCCTTCGGCCACAGCGGCACCTGCGTACCGCCCGGTCCCGGTTGCCACACCCCAACCGTCGCAACCTTCGCGATCTCGGTTGGCGGATCGGCGCTCGGTTTAGTCTGGGCTGGCGCAATCGCGACCGCGCCGATCGTCAGCAGCGATGCCGAGACCGATGCGGAGACCAAAGCCAAGATATTGTTCAACCCTGCAACTCCTTTTGCGCGCCGACGACGCAAGCCGGTGGCGTGACGCGGGCTTGGCGTTTATCGGTACGGGTATGACGCATCCGTTCTTCGCGATCCATCGCCACGGCCTGATCCGGGTTGCCGCCGCCACGCCGCGCGCGTCGGTGGGGGATACCGCCGCCAACGCAGACGCGACGATCGCGTTGGCGAAGGAGGCGCACGCGCGGGGCGTCGACCTCGTGGTGTTCCCCGAACTGAACCTCACCTCCTATGCGATCGACGACCTGCATCTCCAGACCGCGCAGCAGCGCGCGACGCTGGCAGCGATCGCGACCGTGGTGGCGGCCAGCACCGAGGTGCGGCCGGTTCTGCTCGTCGGCGCGGCGCTGGTTCGGAACGGGCGGTTGTACAATTGCGCGCTGGCGATCGCGCGGGGCCGTGTGCTCGGCGTGGTCCCGAAGACGTTCCTGCCCAACTACCGCGAGTTCTACGAGAAGCGCTGGTTCGCAAGCGGCACCGGGATGACCGGACTGACGATCGACCTCAATGGCGAAGACGTACCGTTCGGGACCGACCTGATCTTCGCGGCGCGCGACCTGCCCGGTTTCGTCTTCCATGCCGAGATCTGCGAGGATTACTGGGCCCCGACCCCGCCATCGACCGCGGGCGCGCTCGCGGGCGCACTGATCTGCTGCAACCTGTCCGCGTCCAACATTGTGATCGGCAAGGCGCGCGATCGGGCGATGCTGGCGGCGGCGCAATCGGCGCGCGCGGTCTGCGCCTATGTCTATTCCGCCGCGGGACCGGGCGAGAGCACCACCGAAGTCGCATGGGACGGCCAAGGGCTGATCCACGAACTCGGCGAACAGATCGCGGAGTCGGCGCGGTTCTCGACCGAACCCGAGCTGGTCGTTGCCGACGTCGACTGCGAACGGATCACGCAGGAGCGCCTGCGGACCGGCACGTTCAACGATGCCGCCGTGTTCGCCGGCAATCCCGAGACACGCTTCCGAAGGATCGGGTTCGATCACGCGCCGGTACTTGAGGACAGTTGCCTCGAACGCGCCATACGTCGCTTTCCGTTCGTGCCGAACGATCCAGCGCGGCGTGACGACGATTGCTACGAGGCGTTCAACATCCAGGTGGAGGCACTGTCGAAGCGCCTCGTCGCCGCGCATGCCGACACGATCGTGATCGGCGTATCTGGCGGCCTCGACTCGACTCACGCGCTGATCGTCGCGGCGAAGGCAATGGACCGCCTCGGCCGCCCCCGTAGCGCGATCCTCGGCTTCACAATGCCCGGATTCGCGACCGGCGAAGGCACCAAAGCGAACGCCTGGGCGCTGATGCGCGCGCTCGGCATCACCGCGGAAGAGATCGACATCCGGCCAGCCGCTCGCCGCATGCTGGAGGACATCGGCCACCCCTTCAGCGAAGGCGAACCCGTCTACGACATCACCTTCGAGAACGTGCAGGCGGGTCTGCGCACCGATTACCTCTTTCGCCTCGCCAATCAGCGCCGCGGGATCGTGCTGGGCACCGGCGATCTCAGCGAGATGGCGCTCGGCTGGTGCACCTACGGCGTCGGCGACCAGATGAGCCATTACGCGGTCAACGCAGGCGTGCCCAAGACGCTGATCCAGTTCCTGATCCGCTGGTGTATCCGCACCGACCAGTATGACGCGGCGACCGACGCGATCCTGTCGACGATCCTCGCGCAGGAGATTTCGCCCGAACTCGTGCCGGCGGGGGCGGACGGCGCACTGCAGAGCACCGAGTCGATGATCGGGCCGTACGCGCTGAACGATTTCTTCGCGCATTACGTGATCCGCTACGGGCTCGCGCCATCGAAGATCGCGTTTCTCGCCTGGCACGCGTGGCGCGATGCGAGCGTCGGCGCCTGGCCTGAAGACCTGCCGGCAGATGCGCGCGTCGCCTACGACCTGCCGACTATAAAGGCGTGGCTGGAGAAATTCCTGGTCCGGTTCTTCACGACCAGCCAGTTCAAACGATCGGCGATGCCGAACGGGCCGAAGGTCTCGGCGGGAGGCGCATTGTCGCCGCGCGGCGATTGGCGCGCGCCCTCGGACGGGATCGCAACCACTTGGATCGAAGAATTGCGCTCAAGCGTTCCGTAAGGTTCGTTGCACTACCTTGCATAAATCGCCCGCGCGGCGCATTATGAAAATCCTATGACAGTGGCTCCACCGGATGGATCGCGCGATCGCCGGATCGAGATCCCATCTAACCTTTGGCTGATTCATCCGGCGGGCCGTGCGCTGCTGCCGGTCGCGCTTGCGCGTGGTATTTCGGCGAATGCGGTGTCGGTGGCGGGGCTTTGCCTCGGAGGTGCCGCGGCTATTGCCTATGCGCAATGGCATAGCTGGGCGCTCGCCCTGGTCGGTCTGGTGCTGTCGATCGGTTGGCTGATCGCCGACGGACTCGACGGCATGGTCGCGCGCGCAACCAAGACCGCGAGCCCGCTCGGGCGGATGCTCGACGGATTGTGCGATCACGGCGTCTTCGCACTGATCTACACCGCGCTGGCGATCACGATCGACACGCCCGAGGGCTGGATCCTCGCCTTTGCCGCGGGTGGCGCGCATGCGGTGCAGTCGAACATGTACGAAGGCGAGCGCTCGCGCTTCCATCGTCGCATCAAGGGCGTGGCGCTCGAAGCGCCGCCCGTGCCGACCGGCAATGCGCTCGTCCGCTTCTACGACGGGGTCGCCGGCAGCATCGACCGGATCGCGATGCCGTTCGAACGCACGCTCGGCCAGTCGAGCGATCCGGTCGCGCTTGGCACGCTCTACGGTGCCCGTGCCGTCGCGCCGTTGCGCTTCATGGCCTTGCTTACCGCGAATGTCCGGGTATGGGCGATCTTCGTCGCCTGCTTCGCGGGCAACCCGCGCATCTTCTGGTGGTTCGAGATCGTCCCTTTGACGCTCGTCGCCATCGTCGGGCTCGTCTGGCACCGTCGTGTCGAACGCGCCTTCGTTCGTCGTACTTCCGCAACGCGACCAAAGACCGCGTCGCGCATGCATCTTTCGTAAGGAACAGGGTCAGTAATGAATAGCATTCGGATCGCCGTGGTCGGCATCGGCAACTGCGCGAGCTCGCTCGTCCAGGGCCTCGAGCATTATCGCGAGGGGGCAAACGACCAGGTTGGCCTGATGCATTTCGACATGGGTGGCTACAAGCCGAGCGACATCAAGGTCGTCGCGGCCTGGGACGTCGATCGTCGCAAGGTCGGCAAGGACGTCGCCGAGGCGATCTTCGCCAAGCCCAACTGCACCGCGGTGTTCGCACCCAATGTCGGCAACACCGGCACGATCGTGAAGATGGGCAAGAAGCTGGACGGCGTCGCTGACCACATGGCCGACTTCAAGGACGACCGCACGTTCCTCGTGTCCGACGCCGCCGAGCCGACCCGTGAAGAGGTCATCGCGGAGCTGAAGGCATCGGGCGCCGACGTGCTGATGAACTACCTGCCGGTCGGTTCGCAGGAAGCGACCGAATTCTACGCCGAATGCGCGATCGAAGCAGGCGTTGCATTCGTCAACAACATCCCCGTGTTTATCGCGTCGAACCCGGTCTGGGCGAAGAAGTTCGAAGACGCCGGCGTCGCGATCATCGGCGACGACATCAAGGCACAGCTCGGCGCGACGATCGTCCACCGCGTGCTGACCGACCTGTTCGCCAAGCGTGGCGTGAAGCTGGATCGTACGTATCAGCTCAACACCGGCGGCAATACCGACTTCCTCAACATGTCGAACCATCGCCGTCTCGAGTCGAAGAAAATCTCGAAGACCGAAGCGGTCCAGTCGGTAGCGGCCGAGCGCATGGACGACGACAATGTCCATATCGGCCCGTCGGACTATGTGCCCTGGCAGAACGACAACAAGGTCTGCTTCCTGCGCATGGAAGGCCAGCTGTTCGGCGGCGTGCCGATGAACATCGAGCTACGTCTCTCGGTCGAGGACAGCCCCAACTCGGCGGGTGTCGCGATCGACATGATCCGTTGCGCCAAGATCGCCAAGGATCGCGGCATCGCCGGCGTGATCGATCCTGCATCGGCCTATTTCTGCAAGCACCCGCGCACGCAGATGACCGACGATCTCGCGCAGATCGAAGTCGAGCGGTTCATCAAGGCCGCCTGATATGATCGATACGCCCCGGGTTGAAACGGCGATCATCCTCGCCGCCGGGGAAGGCAGCCGCCTTCGCACCTCCGCCCCGTACAAGCCGCTCTGCGCGGTCGCGGGGCGGCCGCTGATCGCCCACGCGCTCGAAGGATTGGCGGAAGCTGGCTTTGCGCGGGCGATCGTTACGGTGAGCTACGGGCGCGAGGCGATCGAGGCGTATCTCGGTAGCCGGCGCTGGCCGCTGGCCGTCGAGACTGTGCTGGCGGATCACCGCGAACCTAACGGCGTCTCGGTACTGGCGGCGCGCGATGCGCTGGCCGGTAGCGAAGCGATCCTCGCGATGTGCGACCATCTCGTCAGTCCCGAACTTTACGCCCGCATGGCGAAGACCGGCGCTGGCGGTGGTCTGCGCCTCGGCATCGACCGACGCCTCGGCCATGACTGGGTCGACCCCGAGGACGTCACCTGCGTGGCGACCGAGGACGACCGCATCGTCGCGATCGGCAAGGGCCTCGAACCGCACGACTGCTACGACACCGGAGTCTTCGCGATCAGCCCTGCGCTGTCGGATGCGCTGGCCACGCTCGCTAGCCCCTCGCTCACGGAAGGCGTCCGCCTGCTCGCCGCACAGGGCCTAGCCCGGATCGTGGATTGCAGCGATATCGACTGGATCGACGTCGACGACGCCCCCGCGCTGGCGAAGGCCGAAGCGTGGATGGCAACCAAGGCGGATGCCGTAGCGGCCTGAAACTCCCGTTCTCCTGCGAACGCAGGAGAACCAAACCCGTCATCCTGACGAAAGCCAGGATCCAGTGTTACGAGTGGCGCCCTTTGGGCTCTGGGTGCTGACCTTCGTCAGGACGACGGGATGTCGTCAGGACGCCGAGGCTTCCTCGACTCGAGGATCAGGCACGTCCAGCGTCGCGCACGTCCCGACCTGCGCATTCTCGATGGTCACCGCCCCACGCAACTGCCGCGCGAGGCTGCCGATCATCCGCATCCCGAGGCTTTTCCGCGACGCCGTCTTCAGGTCGAAGTCCGCCGGCAACCCATCGCCCTCGTCCGACACCGTCAGCACGATCCGCCCCTCCGCGCTCCGCACCGTGACCAGGATCACGCCGCCATCGTCGCCATACGCATATTTGATCGCGTTGGTGACCAGCTCGGTAACCAGCAACCCCATCGGGATCGCGACGTCCGCGCTGATCAGGATCGCCTCGATATCGCATTCGATCCGGTGGTTGGGCGACTGCTCCCCCAGACCAGTCGCGATCCCGCAGACCAGATCGTTGAGCGCGACGATCCCGACCTGATCGCCGCGCCACAACTGGTCGTGCGTCTGCGCGATCGCCGTGATCCGCGCCTGCGCATCGCCGAGCAGCCGCCGGATCCGCGGATCGTCGTCCTCCTGCATCTGGAGGTTGAGCATCGCCGACACGAGCGCAAGGCTGTTCTTCACGCGGTGGCTAGCCTCCCGCGTGAGCAATTCCTGATGCTCCATCGCCTCGCTCAGCCGCTGCTCCGCCTGCTGCCGCTCGATCGCCACGCCGATGAGGTTCGCAAACCCCTGCATGAACGCGAAGTCGGCCGGCTCGAACTGACCCTCGTCGGGGCTGTCGACTTCGAGCACGCCAAAGCGCTTGCCCGACGTCTCCACCAGCACGTTGATCGCGCGCCGGATATTATGCCGCGCCATGAACTCGGGCGTACGGAAACGCTGCTCGTTCTCGAGGTGGTTCGAAATCACCGGCAGACCCGTCTCCAGCGCAAACCCCGCCGGCGACCCGAGATCGGTCCGCATCTCGGTCGACCCGACCACGCCAGGCTCCCAGCCGATGCCGGCGCGCACCAGCAGCGTATCCTGCTCGGGGCGATATTCGAGGAACTTGCAATATTTCGAGCGCATCCCCTCGCCGCACAATTCGGTCGCGCGCTGCAACATCGGCTGCAGATCCCGCGCACGCAAAGCCTCGATCCCGAAATCGGCCAGGATCGATTGCTGACGCAGGCGATACTCAAGCTCGCCCGCACCCGGAGGACTATCCCCGCCGGGAGAAGGTTCGACGATAGGCAATACATACTCCGCTCTGTTTCACGCGTCTTGGGGACGCTTGCCGATCATGCTAGGCTCGCGCGATGACCGAGATGGTGCCTCTTACCACCGTGCCGCTCCCCGTAAAGCTTCGGGTCGAGGACTATCTGATGCTCGACGCCGCCGGCGCGTTCGAGGCGTATGGCAAGACCGAGCTGCTGGACGGGGAAATCGTCTACATGAATTCGCAGCACCGGCCGCACGCGCGGATCAAGTCACGGCTATACTTCCTTGTCGCAGCAGCGTTGCGCGACCTGGGTGGAAGTCTGGAGGCGCTGGTCGAGGGGTCGGTCTCGATGCCGCCGTACAACGTGCCGGAACCGGATATCGCCGTGACCGCCGAGCCGGAAGGCGAAGGCCTGATCCCGCTTTCCTCGCTCGCGCTCGTCATCGAGGTTGCCGACACGACACTGCGCAACGATCTCGGCCGAAAGCGCAAGATCTATGCGCGTGAGGGCATCGCGGAATATTGGGTCGTCAACGTCCGCGCCAGAGTGATCCATCAGATGTGGGCACCGGTCGGCGATCGCTTCACCCAATCACGCGACGCGCCCTTTGACGCGGGCATAGAGTCGACGACCATCCCGGACCTGACAGTCGACACCGCGACGCTTTAATCAGCCCATCGCTTGTTGGACGAATATCTGTGCGCTTGATTGATCGAGCAACGCCAATGTGCCGCCCTGAAAGTCCGGATCATACGTAACCTCGGACCGAGCCCATTCGGGTGGCTGCACGGCCGCCAGCGACGCGGCGTCGGGCTGCTCTATCTCGGCTAGCTCGAGCCCGGCGAGCGCCCCTTCGAACGAATCGATTCCGAACTCGCCCGACGCGCTCGAAACCGCATGCCGCCGCTTGCGGAACCAGTGCCCCGGCAACGCCGCGAATAGCGCGTCTTCCTCCGACGTCAGATACGTCGCCACCAGCGGCCGCGTGAGCGGATCGGGGACATCGTATTTCTTCGACAGCTTAAGCACCACGCGCCCGCCGACGCTGTCGGTCTTCCGCCGCAGCCGGCACCGCGTATCCGTAATGTAGAGATCCTCGATCAGGATCGACCGGCAACCGTCCAGCGATGGCCGCTTCAGAGGATCGACGAGGAACCGCCGCTCACGCTCGACATGCGAGTATTTGTAAGCCGCCAGTTCCTCGTCGAGACCTCTCAGCACGCCATGATCAGCGGGTCAGCTTCTTGTAGGACAGCGCGGTCGGACGATCCGCCGCATCGCCCAGACGGCGGCGCTTGTCCTCTTCGTAGGATTCGAAATTGCCTTCGAACCATTCGACATGGCTGTTGCCCTCGAACGCCAGGATGTGCGTGGCGAGACGATCCAGGAAGAAGCGGTCGTGGCTGATCACCACCGCGCACCCGGCGAAGTTCTCGATCGCTTCCTCGAGCGCGCCCAGGGTCTCGACATCGAGATCGTTGGTCGGTTCGTCGAGCAGCAGTACGTTGCCGCCGCGCTTCAGCATCTTGGCGATATTGACGCGGTTGCGCTCGCCGCCCGACAGCTTGCCGACGTTCTTCTGCTGGTCCTGGCCCTTGAAGTTGAACGCACCGACATAGGCGCGCGTCGACTGGTCGAAGCCGTTGACCTTCATCGAATCGAGGCCGTCGGAAATCTCTTCCCAGACGTTCTTCTTGTCGTCGAGATGATCGCGGCTCTGGTCGACATAGCCCAACCGCACGGTCGATCCCTTGTCGATCGTGCCGCTGTCCGGTGTCTCCTGCCCGGTGATCAGCTTGAACAAAGTCGATTTGCCGGCGCCGTTGGGACCGATGACGCCGACGATGCCGCCCGCCGGCAACGTGAAGCTGAGATTTTCGAACAGCAGCTTGTCGCCGTAGGCTTTCGAGACATTGTCGAGCTCGATCACCTTGCCGCCGAGACGCTCGGGCACCTGGATGACGATCTGCGCCTTGCCCGGCGAGCGGTTTTCCTGTGCGGAAACGAGGCGTTCGAAGTTGGCGATACGCGCCTTGGACTTGGTCTGGCGTGCCTTGGCACCCTGGCGGATCCATTCGAGCTCGTTCTTGATCGCGGTCTGACGACCGGATTCCTCGCGATCCTCCTGCTCGAGGCGCTTGGCCTTCTTCTCGAGATAGGTCGAGTAGTTGCCCTCGTACGGGAAATACTTGCCACGATCGAGCTCCAGGACCCAGCCGACGACGTTGTCGAGGAAATAGCGGTCATGGGTGATCATCAGCACCGCGCCGGCATAATCCTTCAGGTGGTTCTCCAGCCACTGGACGCTTTCGGCGTCGAGATGGTTGGTGGGCTCGTCGAGCAGCAGGATCCCCGGCTTCTGGATCAGCAGGCGGGTCAGTGCGACGCGGCGCTTCTCACCACCCGACAGCTTGTCGACCGGCCAGTCGCCCGGCGGGCAGCGCAGTGCTTCCATCGCGACCTCGAGCTGGTTGTCGAGCGTCCACCCGTCGACCGCGTCGATCTTTTCCTGTAGCGTGCCCATCTCTTCGAGCAGCGCGTCGAAGTCGGTGTCGTCCTGGGGATCGCCCATCTCGGCCGAAATCGCGTTGAAACGGTCGACCATGTCCGCAACGCCGCGCGCGCCGTCCTTGACGTTCTCCAGCACGGTCTTCGAGGCGTCGAGCTGCGGCTCCTGCTCCAGATAGCCGACCGTGACGTTCTCGCCCGGCCATGCCTCGCCGGTATAATCCTTGTCGATGCCGGCCATGATCTTGATCAGCGTCGACTTGCCTGCACCGTTGGGGCCGACGATGCCGATCTTGGCGCCATGATAGAATTGCAGGTTGATGTTCGACAGCACCGGCTTGGGCGCGCCGGGGAAGGTCTTCGTCATGTCCTTCATGACATAGGCGTATTGGCCGGCCACGGGGGTCTCCGTTCGGGTGTTCGTGAGGGCGGGATTGATCTGCGCATGTAAGGGCAGGCGCGAAGGTTGGCAACGCACGCGCTCGGACCTAACGGTGGGTCGACACCAAGGGGAATAGCCGATGACGCGTATCGCACCATTTCTAGCGGCCTGTGCCGTCATCACCGCCGTTCCCGTCGTGGCGCAGCGCACCGCTGCCCCGGCGACCGCGGTCGACGCGAAGGTCGCAGCACTCCGCGACAAGGCGCTGACCGACGACACCGCGTACAAGATCGTCGAGGGGATCACGACCGAGGTCGGCCCACGGATGACCGGCACCGAAGCGGAAGCGCGCGCACGCGTCTGGTCGGTCGCCAAGCTGAAGGCGCTCGGGTTCAAGAACGTACGGATCGAGACCTACCAGCTGCCGGTCTGGCAGCGCGGCGCCGAGAGCGCCGAGATCGTCTCGCCCTATCCGCAGAAGCTGCGGCTGGTCGGGCTCGGCAATTCGGGCGCGACGCCGCCCGCCGGGCTGACGCTGCCGGTGACGTATTTCGCGAGCTACAACGATCTTGCGCTGGCGCCAGTGGGTAGCCTGAAGGGCCGGATCGCCTTCGTCTCGAATTCGATGCAGCCGACGCAGGACGGGTCGAGCTATGGCAGCCAGGGCACCGCGCGGTTCGTCGGTCCCAATGTCGCCTCGAAGAAGGGCGCGGCGGCGATCGTGATCCGTTCGATCGGCACGGACCAGGGCCGCGGGCCGCATGCCGGCACGACCAATTTCGAGCCCGGCGTCACGCCGATCCCGGCCGCGGCGCTGTCGGTCTCCGACGCAGCGAACCTCGAACGGATGATCAAGCTCGGCAAGCCGGTGACGATGCGGTTGATCCTCGACGATCACCAGGTCGGCATGCGCGAATCCGGCAACGTCGTCGCTGAAGTCCCCGGCACCGATCCCAAGGCCGGGATCGTGCTGGTCGGGGGCCATCTCGACAGCTGGGATCTCGGTACCGGCGCGATCGACGACGGCGCGGGTATCGCGATCACCGCGGCGGCTGCCAAGATCGTGATGGACGGCGGCCAGCGCCCACGCCGCACGATCCGCGTCGTCTGGTTCGGCGACGAGGAAAGCGGCGGCTTCGGCGGGCTGGCCTACGCCAAGGCACACGCGGGCGAGCGCCATGCGACCGCCGCCGAATCGGATTTCGGGGCCGATCGCGTCTGGCGGTTCGAAAGCAGCCTGCCCGCCGCCGCCAAGCCCATCGAGGATCGCCTGGCCGTCGCACTCGCCCCGCTCGGGATCATCCGCGGGGCCGATGCTCCGCATGGCGGCACCGATGTCGGCCCTACGATCGCGACCGGGGTGGCGGGGATCGATCTCAACCAGTCAGGCCAGCGGTACTTCGACTACCACCACACGCCCGAGGATACGCTGGAGCGGATCGACCCTGAGCAGCTTCGCCAGAACGTCGCGGCATGGACCGCGATGATCGCGACGGTAGCCAATGCGCCCGAGGAAATCGGTCCGATCGTGCCCGGAAAGTGACCAGTCGCTGCAACCGAAACGTCATCGTTCTGCCGCAAACCTTGCGGAGAGATGAATTTAGCGGATTGACCCCCCGCCGGGGGCCGCTATTTGACGTGACTTCGCGACGGCAATCGGGTCGGCCGCGAGTGAAACTATGCTTGGGAGCATTCGAATGAAGAAGATCGTTCTGATCGCTGCTGCCGCCGGCCTGATGTCCGTCGCAGCCTGCAGCAAGTCGCCAGAAGCCGCCGCCGTTGAGAACAACGCGGACATGCTGGCTGACAACATGGAAATGCAGGCTGACAACATGGACGCCATGGCGGACAACACCTCGAACGGCGTCGCTACCGACGTTCTCGAGAACGCAGCCGACAACATGAACGCTGCTGCCGACAACGTCCGTGACGCTGCCGACGCAAAGACCGACAACATGAACTAAGACCCTGTCGGGCGTTCGCGCTCGATAGAGTTTTGGTGTCGGAAAGGGCGTTCCTTCGGGAGCGCCCTTTTTCTTTGTGGTCGTTGCTTTGCGCTCTTTTGCGGGCTGGACGCTTGCGCTAACGCAGGCACCGGTGGGGCCTGTAGCTCAACGGTTAGAGCTGGCCGCTCATAACGGCTAGGTTGCGGGTTCGATTCCTGCCGGGCCCACCAATTTTCATTCGCATGCCGTACTCCGCCCGGTCGGGACATCCGGTTCGACGTCCCTCGCGGCGCGCGAGCCATAGGGTTGCAGCCAAGAGCCGCTCCTGCCCGTGCACTACAGCGCCGATGGCGAGTATGCGTAATGATCGCAGGTCTGACGCACGCGATCCGCGCGGCTGACCATCTGCCGTCGTGTCGGCTTCGCTCAGACGCGCTTCTTGGTACCGATCGCCACCCAGTACGGCACCCCGTCACGGAACCGTACATCCTCCAGGCCGGCAGCCTCCATCATCGCCTGGATCTGGGCTTTAGAGAATCGCTGCTCCAATCGTGTTCCGAAGCGATCGAGCGCATCGGTCCGCATGGTATAGAAGCTGTATTTTCGATAGGAACTCAGCGGAATCGCATCGACGTTCCCACCCAGCCGGTCGACGACGGTCGCGACTTTTGCGGCCGGCCAATACACGGTGGCGGCGATGATCGAGGTGATGGCTTTGCGCGGACCGATCGGCAGCTTCGATATGCCGCGCCGGACGGTATCCGACGCTTTCCAGGTCGCGCGAAACCACGCGGGCCGCTGATCGAACGCATAATATAGATAGGTGAGGAAAGGCGCTCCCGGCTTCAGCTTCGTGACCGCGTCCCTGAGGGCCTGTGCCGTATCGGGAATATGGTGCAGGACGCCCAGCGAGTACCCGAAATCCTGGCTGCCGTCGGCGAGCGGTATGGCTGCAGCATCCGCATGATGGAACTGGACGTTCGTGCTGTCTTTCAGGCGGCGGCGGGCGACATCGAGCGCGGCGGCGGCGGGGTCGATGCAGTGCAGCTTCCCGACTTTCGGCACGACTCCGGCCGCCCATCGGCCCGAGCCGCACCCGAGATCGAATCCCTCGGCCTCCGCGGGCAGTCGGCTAAAGTCGAGCAGCGAGAAATAGCCATCGAAATGGTGCTGCCATTCGTCGTTCGACATGGCCGTCTGATCGAACGCCGCCCACTCCTCGCCGAATCCCTCGACCGTCGCCTTGTCAATGTTCTGCACGCCCAGCCTCTCTCGTCCTTGGCACGATGGCCTGTCTGTCCTGTGTCCAGCTGCAACCGGGTCTTTTCGATCGCCGCAAAATATGTTCGAAGCCCGAGCCTGACGGAAGGTTCGCGCCTGTAGACAACGCGTTCCGGCGACAGCCGAAATCATCACCGATCGCACGATAAAACGCGCCGGATTATCTCCTGCCGGACGAACCGGCGAAGCATGCCGAACCGTCGCCTCCAATTTTTATGCCAAGTAGTTCTTCGTTTTTGACTGGTCGGCGCAGTATTCGCCCAAACCTGATAACGCAAGCCATAACAAGCACATACATGTTGTGCTGTGCCGTTATTACCGGTGATACGAATTTCTAGCCGTCGCTATCGATCGGGCGAGAGCACGTCTGCGCCGAGCGCGAGGCGATCGCATTCTACGGCCTCGCCGCATTCGGAAATACCGGTGACGGCTCATAGCCCACCCGTGCCGCGCGATCGTTTCGACCGCGTCATGCAGGACGCGGCGGGCGCGGCGCATGACGGCCATCCGACGCACTCGCCGTCTCATGACTGTCGATCCGCCGGACCAGACCGATCTACGGGCCATGCAAAGCCACATGCGCGACCGACCTTACGATGCGCGGACACCCGGCATCGTAGCGTCGGTCGGTAGGAGCTAGCTTAGAGCGTGACGACCGACAGCGGGCGCGGGGCGGCCTTGGTCAGCGTGTTGCGCAGCGGCAGCGTGAACGGCGCGGCCTCGATCTCGAAGACATCGCCCTCGCGCGTCGTCACGCCGTCCGCGAACGACAGCGTCGCGGTACCGAAGAAATGGACATGGACATCACCGGGCCGGCGGAACAGGTCGTATTTGAAATGATGCGCCTCGAGATTGGCGATGCTGTGCGACATGTTCGCCTCGCCCGACAGGAACGGCTTTTCCCACAGCAATGCGCCGTCGCGGTGGATGCGGCTCGCGCCCTCGATATGCTCGGGCGGCGTACCGACCAGCAGTTCGGGCCCGAGCGATGCCTGGCGCAGCTTCGAATGCGCCAGCCACAGATAATTGTGCCGCTCGGTCACATGGTCGCTGAACTCGTTGGCGAGGCACAGCCCGAGCCGGAACGGCGTACCGTCCGGTCCGATCAGGTAGATCCCGGCAAGCTCGGGCTCCTCGCCGCCATCTTCGGCGAAATCGGGCATCGTGAGCGCAGCCCCCGGCGCGACCAGCCCCGAACCGTCACCCTTGTAGAACCATTCGGGCTGCTGGCCACGCTGGCCGGGCGCGGGCTTGCCGCCCTCGACGCCTTCGAGGAACATCCGCATCGAATCGGTCTGCTTCGCCGTGTCGGCGGCGGCGCGGTGCATCTTGTCGCGCCCCTCGGCCGAGCCGAGATGCGTCAGGCCGGTGCCGGTCATGATCAGATGCGCCGGATCGACATGGTCGATCGGCGACATGATCCGTCCAGCCGCCAGTTCGGCCACGATGTCGACGCTCGCATCGGTCCCGCAAGATGCCACTGCCGCCGCGAGATCGCTGCCGTCGGCGATCGCCTTGGTGGCCAGCGCGCGGACGCTGTCGACGCCCTTCACGAACGCCGCCCCCTCGGCGGTCGCGGCGATCACCGAGCGCGTACCGTCGGCGCCGACATGCTGCAGCAAACGTAACGTCATCATTCTCTCCTAACGGACCCGGCGGTGACGGACTGCACCGACCCAGGGCGCGATTTCGTCGCCAGATACACCAACGCCTCGACCAGCCGGAAGCGCGATCGAGGCGTATATATCGTATAAGTGCATCCAGCAGAATAGTCCGACATGACAGCGACCAAAGGTTACCCCCTGCCCGCGTCGTCATGCGCCCGATTATGCGACGGTCTGATCGGGCAGCGGATCGGTCACCTTCGATCCCCACACCGCGTAGAACAACACATAGAGTTCGCACGCCGCGGTCAGCAGGAACGACGACTGCAGGCCGTAATTGTCCGCCAGCCAGCCCTGCACGATCACCAGCGCCCCACCGGCGATTGCCATGATCAGCAGTCCCGAGCCCTCCTCGGTCAGCGGCCCAAGACCCTTGATGCCGAGCGTGAAGATCGTCGGGAACATGATCGAATGGAACAGGCCGACCGAGATCAGCGCCCACATCGCGACATGGCCGGTGGTGAAGGTGGCGATCAGCATGACGACGCACGCGCCGATGCTGGCGATCGCGAGCACGCGTTCGGCGGGCACGGTACGCATGACATAGCTGCCGACGAGTCGACCCACCATCATCCCGCCCCACAGGATGAACAGGTAATGCGACGCCTGTTCGTGGCTGAGGTTGCCGATCTGCGGCTGGCTGACGAAGTTGATGAACAGGTTGGCGACGCCGATCTCGGCGATCAGGTAGATGAAGATCGCGGGAATGCCGAACACCAGGTTGCGGTGCGACCAGAGCGACAGACCCTTGCGCGCCTCCTTGGCGGAGCGCTGCGTCGACGCTCCCATCGCCGGCAACGGGAACCGCGCGATCACCACCGCGAGCACGACGAGGACGCCGGCGACGATCAGATACGGCAACACCACCGACTGCGCATCCGCGAGTCGCTCGGCGGCGGTCAGCGTCGCGGTCGATCCTGCCGCAGCGGTGCCCGAGGTCGAACGGCCAAGGATAAGATAGCCACCGAACAGCGGCGCGAGCGTCGCACCCGCCGAGTTGAACGCCTGGACCAGGTTCAACCGCGACGACGCGGTCTCGGGCGGACCGACGACCGCGACATACGGGTTCGCGGCGACCTGCAGCAGCGTGATCCCGCTGGCGATGATGAACAACGCCACCAGCGTAACGCCGTAGGACGGGATCCGCGCGGCCGGCACCATCAACAGCGCACCGCCCGCCATCAGCGCAAGGCCGAACACCATCGACTTCTGATACCCGATCCGCTCGATCAGCTTGGCCGACGGGATCGACGCGAAGAAATAGGCGATGAACCAGACGCTCTCGATCAGCGTCGTCTGCGTATAACTCAGGTCGAACACACTGCGCAGGTGCGGCAGCAGCGTGTTGTTGATGACCGTGATGAAGCCCCACATGAAGAACAGGCTGGCGAGCAACGTCAGCGCCGAGCGATAACTCGGCCCCGCGCCCTGCGCCCCCTGACTCAGGGGTCGTGTCGTCTGTGTAGGCTGTATCGGCATCGCCATGATCGTCCATCCTCCGTGCCATGTCGGCGACCGATCGACAGTCTTTTACCGCATGGCTTGCTCAGAAATATATTGTCGGACTATATACCCCGACAAGGCGCGTCAACGGCGTCGGACGATTAAGGATGGGAACCGAAATGCGCGCATTGGGGACGACGGGGATCATCGTGGCGACGTTACTGGCGATTATGCCGACACAGGCCGCGTTCGCCGCGGAGGCGAAGCGTTCGCCCGCGGGCACGCTGCAGGACGGCACCGCGATAGAGGCGATCACGCTCAGCAACGCGCACGGCGTCTCGGCGCGCGTCCTGTCCTACGGCGCGACGCTTCAATCGCTGATGGGCCCGGACCGCAACGGTAAGATCGCCGACGTGATGCTCGGCTATGACGACCTCGCCTCCTATGTCGACCATCCCAATTTCTTCGGCGTGACCGTCGGCCGTTTCGCCAACCGCATCGCCGGCGGCCGCTTCACGCTCGACGGCAAAGCCTATCAATTGCCGCTCAACGACAAGGTCAACTCGCTGCACGGGGGCGGCAAGGGGTTCGACAAGGTCGCATGGAAAGTACTCTCGCTGAAGAGCGGCCCGACCGCGACCCTGGTGCTCGGCTATCGCAGCCCGGATGGCGACTCCGGCTATCCGGGCAACCTCGACGTCACCGTCACCTACACGCTCGACGAAGCCGGCAACCTCGGCATCGCCTATGACGCGAAGACCGACAAGCCGACGATCGTCAACATGACCAACCACGGGATCTTCGATCTCGGCGGCGAAGGCTCGCGGATCGGCACTTACGGCCACCGCCTGACGATCCCCGCCAAGGCAATCACCCCGGTCGACGACAAGCTGATCCCGACCGGCGTCCTGCAACCCGTCGACGGCACGGTGTTCGACTTCCGCGCCGGCCGCATCGTCGGCGACGGTATCCGCGACGGCCGCGACCAGCAGATCCGCTACGGGCATGGCTACGATCACAATTTCGCGCTCGACAAGGGCCTGACCGCCAAGCCGGAACTGGCCGCGCGGCTCGAGGATCCGGCGTCGGGTCGCGTTCTCGAAGTGCTCACCACCGAGCCCGGCGTGCAGTTCTACACCGGCAATTTCCTTGACGGGACGTTCGTCGGCAAGCACGGCCATCTCTACCGGATGGGTGATGGGATCGCGCTCGAACCGCAGAAATTCCCTGATGCCCCGAACAAACCGAACTTCGTCTCCGCGCGCGTCGATCCGGGCAAGCCGTATCACCACGCGATGATCTACCGCCTTTCCGTCGCCCGCTGACACCCGATCTCCAGAAAGCCCCCGATGACCGACATGCCCAACCCTCTCCAGAAGCTCCGGAGCCGTGCGTGGTTCGACAACCCCGAGAACATCGACATGACCGCGCTCTATCTGGAGCGCTATCTGAACTTCGGGCTTAGCCTGGAGGAACTGCGTTCGGGCAAGCCGATCATCGGCATCGCGCAGACCGGCAGTGACCTGTCGCCGTGCAATCGCCACCATCTCGTGCTCGCCGAACGCCTGCGCGAGGGCATCCGTGAAGCCGGCGGGATCGCGCTCGAATTCCCGGTCCACCCGATCCAGGAAACCGGCAAGCGCCCGACCGCCGGTCTCGACCGCAACCTCGCGTACCTAGCGCTGGTCGAAGTGCTCTACGGCTATCCGCTCGACGGCGTCGTGCTGACGATCGGCTGCGACAAGACCACGCCGGCGTGCCTGATGGCCGCGGCGACAGTCAACATCCCGGCGATCGCGCTGTCGGTGGGGCCGATGCTCAACGGCTGGCACAAGGGCGAGCGGACCGGCTCGGGGACGATCGTGTGGAAGGCGCGCGAACTGCTCGCGACCGGCGCGATCGACGATGAGGGCTTCATCAAGCTCGTCGCCTCGTCGGCGCCATCGACCGGCTATTGCAACACGATGGGCACCGCGACGACGATGAATTCGCTCGCCGAGGCGCTCGGCATGCAGCTGCCCGGTTCGGCCGCGATCCCTGCACCGTACCGTGATCGCCAGGAGGTCGCGTATCGCACCGGCAAGCGGATCGTCGACATGGTTTCGGAGGATCTGAAGCCGTCCGACATCCTGACCAAGGAGGCGTTCCACAACGCGATCGTCGTCAATTCCGCGATCGGCGGCTCGACCAACGCACCGATCCATCTGGCCGCGATCGCGCGCCATATCGGCGTCGACCTGCCGATCGACGACTGGCAGACGCACGGCCACAAGGTGCCGCTGATGGTCAACCTCCAGCCCGCCGGCGAATATCTCGGCGAGGATTATTATCATGCCGGCGGCGTGCCCGCAGTGGTGGCCGAGCTGATGAAGCAGGGCCTGATCCACGAAGACGCGATGACCGCCAACGGCAAGACGATGGGCGACAATTGCCGCGACGCGACGATCGAGGACGAGCGCGTCATCCGCCCGTTCGCGACGCCGCTACTCCAGGACGCGGGCTTCATCGTGCTGCGCGGCAATCTGTTCGACAGCGCGATCATGAAGACCAGCGTGATCTCGCCCGAATTCCGCGCGCGCTACCTTTCGAACTCCGCCGATCCCGAGGCGTTCGAAGGTCCCGCGGTCGTGTTCGACGGGCCGGAGGATTATCACCACCGGATCGACGATCCCTCGCTCGGGATCACCACCGACACGTTGCTGTTCATGCGCGGCGCGGGCCCGATCGGCTATCCGGGTGCCGCCGAAGTCGTCAACATGCGACCGCCCGCGTATCTGATCCGCGAAGGAGTCCATGCGCTGCCGTGCATCGGCGACGGGCGCCAATCGGGCACGTCGGGATCGCCATCGATCCTCAACGCCAGCCCTGAAGCCGCGGCGATGGGCGGGCTCGCGCTGATCCGCACCGGCGACCGCGTCCGCATCGATCTCGGCAAGGGCACCGCCGACGTCCTGATCTCGGCCGACGAACTCGCCGAACGCCGTCGGACGCTGACCGCGGCGGGCGGCTATGCCTATCCCGGCTCGCAGACCCCGTGGCAGGAAATCCAGCGCGCCACCGTCGGCCAGCTGCAGACCGGCGCGATCCTCGAAGGCGCCGAGAAGTACCAGCGCATCGCGCAGACCATGGGCCTCCCCCGCGACAACCACTGATCGCGCTCGATCACTTCCCCCCTCCCTGAAAGGGAGGGGTCGGGGGTGGGTCGGCTTCCGCATTATCGAACGTTTGCGGCACAAGCGGGCCTACCCACCCGCAGCCCCTCCCTTCCAGGGAGGGGAGCCCGTATCTACCGGGGCGAGGCCAGCGGCATCTCCACCCGCTCGAATCCCGGCGAAAACGACAACCTAACCCATTGCCCAACGCAGTCGCCGATGCGAAACAATGCCATGACGCACGGACAGCATTCTCGGTGAAACGGGTCACGATACGCGACGTCGCCACCGCCAGCGGAACCTCGATCAAGACCGTCAGCCGCGTCCTCAACAAGGAACGCTATGTCGGCGCCGAAACCCGCGAGAAAGTCGAGCGTGCGGTCGCGGACCTGAACTTCCGCCCCAGTTTCGCCGCGCGGACGCTCGCCGGCAATCGGTCCTTCCAGGTCGCGCTGGTCTGCGACAACCCCAGCCCTGCCTATGTCTATGCGATGCAGCAGGGTATCCGCGACCGGTGCGAAGTCGATGGCGTCCGCGTCCTCACCCAGCCCTACGACCGGGGCTCGCCGCGTCTGCTCGCCGATCTCGACGCGCTGATCGCCACCAGCGGCCCCGACGGGATCATCCTAACGCCGCCGCTGTCGGATAACGACGACGTGCTGGCGCTGCTCGCCGCGCGCGCGATCCCCTTCGTCCGCGTGTCGCCCGGAACGCGGGCGGGCCTCGCGCCGGCGACGTTCATCGACAACGTAACCGCCGCGAAAGAACTGACCGCGCATCTGCTCGAGCGTGGTCACCGCCGGATCGCGCATATCGCCGGCCCCCGCGACTATGCGACGAGTGCGCAACGGCGTGCCGGCTACGAAGCCGCGCTGCTGGCGGTCGGCATCGTGCCCGAAACCGAACTGATCGTCGAGGGGCGCTACGACTTCGCCAGCGGCGCGGAGGCCGCGGAAGTGTTGCTCACACTCCCCTCCCCGCCGACCGCGATTTTCGCGGGCTCGGACGAGATGGCAGCGGGTGCGCTGATGGTCGCGCATCGCCGTGGCCTGCGCATTCCCACCGACATCGCGATCGCGGGGTTCGGCGACGATGCGCTGGCGAGCTATGTCTGGCCTCCGCTGACGACGGTCCGCCAACCGGTGCGCGACCTCGCCTGGCAGGCAGCGGACCTGCTGCTGAGCCGTGCCGCACCCGACGAACTCCGCGAGGTCGCGCACGCGCTCGTAGTCCGCGCCTCGACCTGACCGATCAGCCGCGGGGGCGCTTCGCATGCCGGGCGACGTTGCGGACTGACGCCGGGGGCGGCATGAGGGCGCATGCGACAAGGGTCGAGCGCGATCGAACGAGCTGTGACACCGCTATCGGACCGTTGAAACCAGGAGAGCCTATGTCCACCGATCGCCGGCGCTGGATCATCGTCGCGCTCGTCTTCGTGGCGATCATGCTGAACTATGTCGACCGCCAGATCCTCTCGCTGTTGAAGCCGACGCTGGAGGCCGAATTCCACTGGTCGGACCAGGATTACGCCAACATGCTGTCGGCGTTCCAGGTCGCGGCGGCGGTCGCGTTTCTCGGCACCGGCTGGTTCATCGACCGCGTCGGGCTGAAGCTCGGGTTCGCGCTCGGCGTCGCGGTGTGGAGCCTTGCGGGGATGGCACACGCGGTGGTCAGCAGCGTTGGCGGCTTCATCGCCGCGCGCGTCGTGCTCGGCGGCGCAGAGTCGATCGGCACGCCCGCCGCGGTCAAGTCGGCCGCGACCTATTTCACGCAACGCGAACGCTCGATCGCGCTCGGCATCGGCAACACCGCGCCCAATATCGGCGCGGTGATCACCCCGCTGGTCGTCCCAGCGCTGGCCGTCGCCTATGGTTGGCGCGCAGCGTTCCTCGCGGCCGGTGCACTTGGGCTCGTCTGGGTCGTGGTGTGGTTCGCGGTGCGGATTCCCGCGGTCGCCGAGAGCAGCGTGCGCCCCGCGCCGATCCGCTGGTCCGATCTGTTCAAGCGCCGCGAAACCGCCGCGATCGCGATCGCCAAAGTGCTGTCGGACCAGGTCTGGTTCTTCATGCTCGCCTGGCTGCCCGACCTGTTCCACCGGATGTTCGGGCTGCCGCAAGGGACCGTCGGGCTCCCCGTCGCGCTGGCCTACGCAATGGCGGCGGCGGGGGCGCTGACCGGTGGCTGGCTACCGACGCGGCTGATGGCGCGCGGCTGGAGCGTCGATCGCGCGCGCAAGGGCACGATGCTGCTCTACGCGCTGCTCGTCCTGCCGGTGACATTGGTGCTGGTGGTCGACGATGCCTGGTCGGCGGCGCTGCTGCTCGGCCTTGGGCTGTTCGCGCATCAGGGGTTTTCGACCAACGTCTTCGCGCTCGCCACCGATATCGTCCCCGCGCGCGCGGTCGGTTCGACGATCGGGATCGCGGCGTTCTGCGGCAACATGTGGTCGATCGTGCTGATCCAACTGGCCGCGGTGTCGCTCGCAGCGGGCTATGGCTATGGCCCGCTGCTTGGAGTCTGCTCGGTGTCCTACCTGTTGGCGCTGGGACTGGTACAGCTCATCATCCCGACCATCGTTGCGGTACCGGATGACGGGTCGGACGTCGTGGCGATGGCCCACTGACGTCCAACCATATGGTCAGAAGTTGATCCGGCCGGTCACCCCGTAATAGCGATCCGCCTCGCGCGGGATGATGTAGCGATAGGCGCCGCCTGGCCCGCCGCTCGTGATCGCCGAGGCGAAGCTCGTGTCGAACACGTTCTTGACCGCGAACGTGAGGCGGAACAGGTCATCGCGCTGGACGATCCCCGCCGACAGGTCGACCAGGCCGTAGCCCTTGATCGTCGTCGCGTCGCGGATCGCGGCGCTCGCGTCGAGCTGCGAGATCTGCTTTGACTGGTAGCTGCTCTGCGCCCCCAGCGCGAAGTCGATCGGCCCGCCGGTGCGATAGCGATAGTCCGCGCCGAGCGACCCCTTCCATTTCGGCGCATAGCCGAGCGGCGTGCCCGACGGCACCACGCCCGTCGTCACGCCGTTGGTCGGCACCTTGAATTGGTCGATATGCGCGTCGGTGTACGCGAGCCCACCCGAGAAGCTGAGGTCGCGGACCGGCTGAAACACCAGGTCGAGTTCGCCGCCGCGCGTCGAGATCTCGCCTGCATTGGTGAACCGCGTTACCAGCACGCCCGCGACGATGTCGGGATTGTTCGCCTGGAAATTATGATATTTCGCATAGAACGCCGCGAGGTTGACGACTAGCTTGCCGCCGAACAGCGTGTTCTTCAGGCCAAGCTCGTAGCTGTCGGCGGTCTCCGGCGCGATCACGTTGGTGCCGGTCGCGGTCAGGTTGTAGAAGATGTTGAACGCCGGGCCCTTATAGCCGCGCGAATAGGTGGCGTAGGCGGTCGACTGCCGGACGATGTCGAACTGCACGCCGCCCTTGCCCGACCAATTGTCGTTGGTGGTCTTGGCGGTGAACGGCACGCCGTTCGAGGACGCGACGGCCTGCGTCGCGGCGAGGTCCGGCCGGATGCCCTGCCCGACCAGCCGGACATAGGCGTCGTTGACGCCCTGATCGAAATTGGGGTTGATGCCGGGGCCGGTCAGCGTCGTGCGACGGATATGCGACACGTCGAGCTGATCGGTGGTGTAGCGGATCCCGCCGATCAGCCGCAGGCGATCGGTGAGCCGCAGAGTCCCCTGCCCGAACAGCGCGAAGTTCTTGAACACCGAACCGAAGTCCGCGGTACCGGTCGGCCGCGTCGTCACGGTCCCGGTCGTCCCACACGGGATCAGCACGGTGGTCGAGGTCGCCCCGGCGCAGGCGATGTCGTTGCGCGTGAAATTCCGCTCGGTCTCGGCACGCGAATAATAGGCCCCCAGGACATAACTGAAGACCTGGTTCGACGGCGATGTCAGCCGCAGTTCCTGCGTCAGCGTGTTGCTCACCTGCGGCCCGAAATCATGCAACTGGTTCAGCCCGACATAGGCCCGCGGCAGCCAGTCGCCATCGCGGATCTCCTCGTTGTCGTACTCGCGGTACGAACCGATATAGGTCAGCGTCTGGTTGCCGAGCGTCCAGTCGACCTGGCCCGAAGCACCCCAGCTCTTCTCGTTCGAGCGCGTGACCAGATCCTGGTTAATGACCCGCGACTTGTCGCCTCGCGGCGTCGGCAGGACGGTGGCGGACAGGTTGTTGGGCACGGTGCCGATCACCTCGGCGCAGCAATTGTCCTTGCTCCGGCGATAGTCCGCGATCAGCGTGATCGTCAGATCGGGTGTCGGATCGGCGACTACGATCCCGCGCACGCCGTAATGCTTGTAGCCGTTGACGCGATCATTGCCCTGCGCGAGGTTGCGGATGTTGCCGTCGTAATGCCCGTAAAAGCCCGTGATCCGGCTCTTGATGGTCCCCGAGATCGGCAGGTCGACCGCGCCGCGCACGCGATACTCGCTGCCGTTGCTGTAATACCCGCCCTCGACATAACCGCCAAAGTCGTTGCCGGGCCGCTTGGTGACGATGTTGATCACGCCCGCGCTGGTGTTCTTGCCGAACAGCGTGCCCTGCGGTCCGCGCAGCACCTCGATCCGGTCGACGTCGATCAGGTCGCTGAACGCTTCGCCGGCGCGGCTGTAGACCACGCCGTCGACCACCGTGGAGATCGACGGCTCGCCTGCGATCGAGAAGGTCGAGGTGCCGACCCCGCGCAGGAACAGCGACTGGTTGATCGCGGTGCCCGATTTCCGGAAATTGAGCGTCGGCACGAGATATTGCGCGCTTTCGAGGTTGGTGCCGCCTTTTGCGCTGATCGCATCGCCCGAGATCACCGACACCGCGACCGGCACGTCCTGGAGACGCTCGGATCGCTTCTGCGCGGTGACGACGATGTCGCCCGGCTGATTCTGCGCGCCAGCAGTCGGCGCCTCGGCAGCTGCAACCGGCGCAGGCTGAGATGCATCGGTCGGCGATGCCGCCGGCGCCTGTTGCGCGAATGCGGGGGCGGCAATCGCCAGCGCGGCCAGGGCGACGCCCGTCAACAATCCCGTGTTCAAATCGGCTCTCCCTTTTCCTACCTGACCGGTAGGTTATATTTCTAACGCCGCCTTGTCGTCGGCGGTTCGTCTTTGGTCCGGGCAAGGCCTGCTATCGTCGAACCCGGTATCAAACCGGGCGTCGAACCCGCCGTCAGAAACCCAGTTCGCGCATCTCCACGACGCGGTGCTCGCGTGCGCTGATCTCGGCCGCGGTGCCGATCGCGACCGCCATCAACCCGTCGCGCGCCGTCACTTCGACAGTCCCCTCGCCGCGCACCGCCGCAATGAATTTCTGGTGTTCGTAGAAGGTCGACCCGTGATGGCTGCCCGCGTCGAGGGCGACCGGATCGACCGCGACGACGCGGCGCGTTGCCCGCTTGGGGTTGCGAAAGCCGACACGCGGCGAGTGGATCAGCGCACCCTCGGGGATCAGCACCTCAAGCCGCGCTGTGTCACCGACCGCGGCGATCTCCTCCTGGTTCTCCGCGCCGTCGGCGAACATCGACAGGTCGAGCATTGCACGCACGCCATTGGCGAAATCGATCGTCGTGTAGCTGTTGTCGATGATGTCGGGCCGCGCGCCGTCGTACCGCTCGTCGAGGTGGTTCACGTCCATCGCCCCCGAGCAATAGACGCGCACCGCCTCCGACTGCGTGATCAATCGCATCAGATCGAAGAAATGGCAGCATTTCTCGACCATCGTGCCGCCGGTGTTGCGCGCGAACCGGTTCCAGTCGCCGACCTTGGGCAGGAAGGGAAAGCGGTGCTCGCGGATCGACAGCATCTTCAACGCACCGATCGCGCCACCGTGGATCTCGTCGATGAACGCGGCGGCGGGCGGCATGTAGCGATATTCCATCGCGGTCCAGAACGGCGCTTCGCTCGCCTCTGCCTGTTCGACGATCCAGCGCGCATCGTCGATCGTCGTCGCGAGCGGCTTCTCACACAGGATCGCGATGCCCTCGCCGAACAGCGGCGTCAGCACGTCGCGGTGCGTGTTGTTGGGGCTCGCGACGATCACCGCATCGACCAAGCCGCTTTTGGCCAGCGCGCTGGAGTCGGCAAAAGCAGTCACGCCATCCGCCCGTGCGCCCAGCGCATCGCGGGCCCAGCCAAGCGACGCCTCGGTCGGATCGGCGATCGCGGTAACGACCGCGCCGGGCGTGACGGCGAGGTTGGCGAGATGCTCCACGCCCATCATCCCGGTGCCAACCAACCCGTAACGGACTTGCTCAACCGGCATTCGCACCCCTATCATGACAACGATGTCTGACCTTCATGTTACACCTGATTCGCGTCCCCTCGGCAAGAGCGGAATCCTCGTCTCACCGGTCGCCTGGGGCATGTGGCGGTTCGCCGGCAACTCGGAGCACGAGGGCCGTGCGCTGATCGACGCGGCGTTCGAGGCCGGCGTGACGCTGTTCGACACCGCCGATATCTACGGGTTCGACGGCAGCGGCGGGTTCGGCGATGCCGAGGCGCTGCTCGGTCGCATCTTTGCCGCATCGCCGGGTTTGCGCGACCGCATGGTGCTGACGACCAAGGGCGGCATCACCCCGCCCGTGCCGTATGACTCGAGCCGCGACTATTTGATGGCGGCGCTCGATGCGTCGCTCGCGCGGATGCAGATCGAGCAGGTCGATCTCTACCAGATCCACCGCCCCGATATCCTGACGCATCCGCACGAAGTGGCGCGCACGCTCGAGGACATGGTGACGTCGGGCAAGGTGCGCAGCATCGGCGTGTCGAACTACACGCCTGCGCAGACCGCGACGCTCGCGTCGTTCCTGACGAACGTGCCGATCGCGACGCAGCAACCCGAATTCTCGCCGCTGTTCCTCGATCCGATGACCAACGGGCTGTTCGATCAGGCGATCGAGCACGACATCGCCATCCTTGCCTGGTCCCCGCTCGGCGGTGGTCGCATCGCCAAGCCAACGACGCCGCACGAAACCGCGGTCGCCAATGCGCTCGACACGGTCGCGGCGAAGTTCGGCGTCAGCCGATCGATCGCCACCTACAGCTGGATCATGGCGCACCCGGCGCGCGTGATCCCGATCGTCGGCACGCAGAACGCCGGCCGGATCGCCGAACTGCGCGACGTCTTCAAGGTCAGCTGGTCGCGCGACGACTGGTACGCGGTTCTGACCGCCGCGCGCGCGGAGCCGCTGCCATGACGACTGGGCCCTGCGAGATTTCGTGGTTCTCGGCGCTCTGCGATGACGATTACGAATTTCTCGGCCAGCCCGACCCCGCGCTGGCGTCCAGCTGGGAGCATTGCCGCGACATAGTGATGCAGGCCGAAACCGGCGGGTTCGACAATATCCTGCTGCCGTCGGGTTATGCGCTCGGGATCGACACGACCGCGTTCGCTGCGGGCATCGCCGCGCTGACCAAGCGAATCAAGCTGCTGATGGCGGTGCGAGTCGGCGAATCCTGGCCGCCGCAGCTCGCGCGCCAGATCGCGACGCTCGACCAGATGACCGGCGGTCGCCTGACGATCAACATCATCTCCTCGGACATGCCCGGCGAAACGCTCGCCTCGGCGCCGCGCTACGCCCGCACGGTCGAGGCGATGCATATCCTGAAGACGCTGCTCAACGGCGAGGCGCTCGATCACCAGGGCGAGTTCTGGCAGCTCAAGGTCGATCCGCCACGCATCCGCACGGTCTCGGGCAAGGCCCCCCTGCTGTATTTCGGCGGCCTGTCGCCCGACGCGCGCGAGGCGGCGGCCAAGGGCTGCGACGTCTTCCTGATGTGGCCCGACAAGAAGGAGACGGTCGCGGCGATCATCGCCGACATGACCGCCCGCGCCGCCGCACACGGCCGCACGCTCCGCTTCGGCTACCGCGCACACGTCATCGTCCGCGATACCGAGGCCGAGGCGCGCACCTATGCCGACCGCCTGCTGTCGAAACTCGACGCGCAACAGGGAGCCGAAATCCGCGCGAAGTCGCTCGACTCCAACTCGGCGGGTGTCGCCGCACAGGCCGCCTTGCGCGAGACTGCCGCCGACGACGGTTATGCCGAGGAGAATCTGTGGACCGGCGTCGGTCGCGCACGCTCGGGCTGCGGCGCGGCGATCGTCGGCGATCCCGATCAGGTGCTCGCCAAGCTGCGGATGTATCAGGACATGGGGATCGAGGCCTTTATCCTGTCCGGCTACCCGCATGCCGCGGAGGCCGACCTGTTCGCGCGTCACGTCCTGCCCCGGCTCGATCACGCCCCTCTGACGCGATAATCATACCGGGATCGCACCGGCGTTGGCGTATCCGCGCCGACATTTATACCCGTCACACTGGTAGTTTCGGATCGTTCGCCGCGTCGAAAATGGCCGTAGGCATGCGCCACGCAAACACAGGTGTTGGCCATGACGGATCTGTACGACGGCGGCGCAACGACTGCGCCCGACGACTTCATCGACGACGACGCGACGTATTTTCGCACGCGCGCAGCATGGCATCGTGCCCGCGCCTCGGTCGCGACGGACTCCCCGACGCGCAACCTCCATCAGAAATTCGCGACGCTGTATGAAGCGCGTTCGCTCTCCTGACGTGGTACATCCCGCTTAGTATTTGTGAGAAAAGTACCAGGAACCAATCGGTTAGGCTCGGGTTTATCCGCCTGATCCGATGGCACATTGCCCTCGGACGATCGCTGGAGCGTTGCCGATGAAGCGCCTGTTCGAAATCGCCAAGGTGTCGACCTCGCGCGGACCGTCGCCTGCTGCACAGCCCCCCGATCGCGACGCGGCAGCCGGATAACGGCCGCATCCGCCCCCTCCCCGCTTCGACATCTCCGCGCCTCTCTGCGCCGTGATCGGTCGAGCCGCTCGCGACATCTACAATCAAAGGACATCAGCATGAACAAGGACGAATTCCAGGGCGGTGCACGCTATGTCGGCGGCAAGGTCGAAAAGGCCATCGGCGACACCGTGGACAGCCGCGACTGGCAGGTCGACGGCGTCGTCGACCAGGTCGCCGGTGGCGCGCAGAACCTGTACGGCCGCGCGAAATCGGCGGTCGAGGACATTGTCGACGGCGCGCCCGAACTCGCCGACAAGCTTGGCAGCGAGGCCCGTCACGCCGCTGATCGCACCGCCGAGGTTGCCCGCCAGGGCGCACGGACCGCGCAGGATTCCGCCAAGGACGCGCCACTGTTGTGGGCGCTGGGTGCAGCGACGATTGGCTATGGCCTCGCCTGGCTCGTTCACGGCCAGCGCGACTAAGCCTGTGACCTTGGTCCCGGTCCTCAAATCGCTTCGTGACTCCGCCGATCTGCGCCATTTGCGCCAGATCATCGCGGGGCTCGACGAAGGCGTGATCCTGATCGATCCCGATCAGTCGATCCTGTGGGCGAACGCTGCGGCGCTCGCAATGCACGGGGTCGACTCGGTCGAGGATATCGGGGCCGATGTCGACGATTATCGCGGACGGTTTCAACTGCGATATCGCAACAACCACCGACTGAGCGGTGCCGACTACCCGATCGAACGCGTCGTGTCGGGCGAGGCGTTCTCGCAGGTCGTGGTCGAGGTCGCGGTTGCGGGCGAGGACGACCCGCGCTGGGTCCATCAGGTCCGCAGCCTCGTCCTGACCGACGACGACGATGCGCCGGAATGCCTCGTCCTGATCATCCAGGACGTGTCGGCGCAGTTCGAGGCGGAAGACCGCTTCGAACAGTCGTTCAACGCGAACCCCGCGCCCGCGGTGATCTGTCGCCTGAGCGATCTCAGGTTCGTGAAGGTCAACCAGGGGTTCGTCGAGATGACGGGCCACGACAAGGCCAATGTGCTGTCGCGCACGGTCTACGATATCGACGTGCTCGAACGCGCCGAGAAGCGCGATCTCGCCAAACAGCGGCTGTCCGAAGGCCGCACCATTCCGCAGATGGAGGCCGAACTCGACCTGCCGGACGGCACGACCAAGCTCGTCATCGTCGCGGGCCAGCCGATCGACATGGGCGATCAGCCCTGCATGCTGTTCACCTTCGCCGACCTCGAACCGCGTCGCAAGGCCGAGACCGCGCTGCGCCAGAGCGAAGAGCGGTTCATGCGGACGTTCTCGCTCGCCCCCGTGGCGCTGGCGATAGGTTCGCTCGACGGCCACCGCCTGTGCGACGTCAACGAGGCGTTCACCGCGCTCACCGGCTATGCCTCGCAGGAGATCATCGGCCGCCCGCTCGGCGAGGTTGGATTGTGGGAGACGCCTGCGCTCCGGACCGCGATCGAGGCGGATATCGATGCCGGCATAGCCATTCGCGATCGGGAAAGCCGCATCCGCGAAAAGGACGGCGACGTCCTCGACTGCATGATCTCGGCCGAACCGATCCATCTGGGCGACGAACCCTACGTGTTGTGGGCGATGCGCGACATCAGCACGCGCAAGGCGTCCGAGCGCGAACTCGTCAACGCGATCGAGGCGGTGATGAAGGATACGAGCTGGCTCAGTCGCTCGATCATGGAAAAGCTCGCCCGGATCAGGACCCCCGACGCGACACCGCCCGGCGTCGGGCTCGACGAACTGACGCCGCGCGAACGCGAGGTGCTGGCGCTGATCTGTCGCGGTCTCGACGACAAGTCGATCGCGCGCACGCTCGACGTCTCGGGCAACACGGTGCGCAATCACGTCGCCCGGATCTATTCCAAGATCGGCGTCAACCGTCGCAACGCGGCTGCCGCCTGGGCGCGCGCACGCGGGTTCGACGGCGACTCGATGCCGGCGCCGCAGCGCCCCGTCGCGCCCGCCAAGGAGATGGCAGCATGACCAGCAAGAAAAACGAAGCCGTGGTCCGCCAGACCAAGGGCTCCGTCCAGGAAGCCATCGGCAAGATCATCGGCGACGTCGCTGTCGAGAAGCAAGGCTCACGCGAAAGCAAGGCCGGCGCGAAGCAGGCGGACGCCGAGACCCCCATCGACCCGAACGACAAGACATAAGCGTTCGTCGAAACTTTAGAATCAACAGGAGTGACTATGGCTATCAATACGACAACCGGCGTTTTGCCGGAGCATGACGCACGCTTTGTGAAAACGCCCGCCCGCATCTCGTGGGGCGCGATCTTTGCCGGTGTGGTGATCGCGATCGCGGTCCAGCTGGTGCTCGGAATTCTCGGCACGGGGATCGGGCTCACCATGGTCGATCCGGTCGAGGGTACGACGCCCGGCGCAGCCGGCTTCGGGATCGGCGCAGGGATCTACTGGATCATCACGACGATCATCGCGCTCGGCGCCGGCGGCTATTCCGCCGCTCGTCTCGCCGGTGTCCATGACCGCTTCGACGGCTTGGTCCACGGCTTGGTCGTGTGGGGCGTCACGCTGATCCTGACGCTGTACCTCCTGACCTCGGCAGTCGGTGGCATCATCGGCGGCGCCTTCCGCACCGTCGGTTCGGTCGCGACCGCCGCCGGTAGCGGCATCGGTGCCGCAGCCCCCAAGGTTGCCGACGTCGCTGGCGTCGACACCGGCGATGTCCGCGACGAGGCGTCCGCCTATCTGTCGACCGCACCGTCGGATCCCGCCCAGATGACTCCCGAGCAGGCGCAGAAGGAAATCGCCAAGGAACTGCCCGCCCTTGCCCGCGGTGGTCAGGACGGCGCGCAGGCTGAAAGCCGCATCGTCGACATCGTCGCCGCGCAGCGCAAGATCAGCCGTCCCGAGGCACAGGCTCAGGTGACGCGTGCCAAAGCGCAGTTCGTGAAGACCAAGGAAACCGCGATCCAGACCGCCAAGTCCGCCACCGACAAGGCCGCCGGTGCCGCCGCCGGGACCTCGTTCATGGTCGTCATCGCGCTGCTGATCGGTGCCGCCGCAGCCGGCTTCGGGGCGACCGCCGCCACGCGCCGCCGCGTCTGATTTCGACACGTGATTTCGAAGGGGACGGTATCGGCCAGACCGATACCGTCCTCGCTCGACCGCCGATCCGATGACGATAACCTGCGCCGCTGCCGATGACCTCGTGCAGTGGCGTAGTCGTATGAGGACGCCGCCAAAGCAGCGACGCATGCTGAACTCTATTTGCCAGCGGCCAGTTCTAATAATAATCGAGGCCCTACAACCACGATTGCATGCTGACACCTCGCTATTCTTAAGCGTTCATGACAATCATTGCCGTTTATGCATTTTTACACAGCAGTATTAATAAAGTTAAACCGAAACTGAACGGGCACATTCAGCTTTGCGTGCTATCACTCCGGTATGCCGAACTCTACCGGGCCATTCAGCTCGGTACGGTTTGATGAAAAGATGTTCACGCTGGAAATTACCGTCGTCAAATCGTCTTTCCGACCCCGACTGAAGCGATGCGAGGACGTGCACCCATGGCAAGCAAGGCGCTAACGCCGTCCGGCGAACGGCAAAGCGATGCCCGTCGCGCGAAGACGGCGCTCCAATCGCTCAATTTCTTCATGGCGGACATGCAGGCGGGGATCGGGCCATTCCTCGGCGTGTTCCTCCAGCAGCGCGGCTGGTCGACCGGTCCGATCGGCACGGTGATGACCGCGGGCGGCGTCGCCGGGATGATCATGACGGTCCCGGCGGGCGCCTTCATCGATCACACCGAGAAGAAGCGAATGGTGGTCATCGTCACCGGCATTTGCACGGTGATGGCGTCGTTCCTGATCCTGCTGTCGCAATCCGCCTGGGTCGTCACCATCAGCCAGGTCGCGACCGCGATCGCCGGCGCCGCGATCGGCCCCGCGGTGGCGGGCATGACGCTCGGCGTCGTCCGCCAGCGCGGCTTCAACGCGCAGAACGGCCGCAACCAGGCCTGGAACCACGCCGGCAACATGATCGGCGCGGGACTGTCCGGCTATCTCGGCTGGAAATTCGGCATGCCTGCAATCTTCTATCTCGCCGCGGTCTTCGGCATGCTTGCGATTACCAGCGTGCTGATGATCCCCGAAAGGGCGATCGACCACCGCGCCGCGCGGGGTCTCGAAGCTGCCGACGACGATACCGGTAGCGAGAGAGAAGGCGGCAAGGCGGAAGGCTTCAAGGCCCTGCTCCGCAACAAGCCGATGCTGATCCTGGCGGCGGCGCTTGCCTGCTTCCATCTCGGCAACGGTGCGATGCTGCCGCTGTACGGACTGGCGGTGGTCGGTGCGGGCGAGGGCAACGCCGCGCTCTTCACTGCCGAGACCGTCGTTGTCGCGCAGGCGGTGATGATCGTCGCGTCGTTGCTGGCGATGCGGATGTCAGCGGGCAAGGGCTATTGGCTGGTGCTGCTGATCTCGTTCGCCGCGCTGCCATTGCGCGGGTTCCTCGCCGGGACTTTCATCGAACATTGGGGCGTCTGGCCAGTCCAGGCGCTCGACGGGATCGGCGCGGGATTGCAGAGCGTCGCGGTGCCGGGACTCGTGGCGTGCCTGCTCGACGGCACCGGCCGCGTGAACGTCGGTCAGGGTGCGGTGATGACCGTGCAGGGTGTCGGCGCCTCGCTCAGCCCGGCGATCGGCGGCTGGCTTGCGCAGGAACTCGGCTACAACATCGCCTTCTATATCCTCGGCAGCTTCGCGATCGTCAGCGTCGCCCTCTGGGTCGGGTTCGCCGGAACCTTACGCCCCGCCTGTTCGGGATCGAGGTCGCAGCATAAGGAACAAACCGCATGACGCCCTCGCTCACCTGGGTCCATATCGGCGATCTCCACATGGACGAGGCGAACGGCTGGCAGAGCCGTGACCGGCTCGCCGCGATCGTCGCCGAGATCAACGCGCATATCGGCGACGCCGCCGATTTCGTCTATCTGCCCGGCGACAACGCGAACCACGCGACCGCCGAGCAATACCGCGTCATCACCGACACGCTCGCGCCGCTGTCGCTCCCCTACCGCGTCATCCCCGGCGATCATGATTTCGAGCTCGGCGATCTCGCCAATTACGAGGCCGCGTTCCCCGAGGCCAACCGACCCGAGGCGGAGGTCATCGCCGGCCATCGCTGCATCTTTCTCGACATCATTTCGGCCGGTGCGGGCGGTCCCGACTTCAGGCTGACGATGCACCACCGCAACCGCCTGCTCGAAGAACTCGCGCGAGCCGAAGCCGAGGGCCAGACCCCGGTCGTCTTCATGCACGCCTATCCCGGCGATCTCGCCGCCGATGGCGAGGACATCGCCCGCACGCTGGCCGACGCGCGGGTCGCGTTCGTCGACACCGGCCACACGCATTACAACGAACTGCTCAACGACGGCCGCGTCATCTACGGCGCGACCCGCTCGACCGGCGAAATCGAGGAAGGCGATGGCAAGCCCGGCTTCTCGATCACGACGATCCACGGCCGCGTGCCGAGCTGGCGGTTCAAGGAAACCGGCGGCGATTGGCCGTTCGTCCAGATCGTCGCGCCTGCCGACCTCCGACTGGTCACGCGCCCCGCCGATCCGACGCAGGTCCCGCGCCCCGGCGAGGTCGAGATCGTCGCCAAGCTGTTCGGCGCCACCGCCGACCCCGTCACGATCTCGGTCGATGGCGCCGCAGCACAACCGATGATCCCGACTCCCGGCACTGCATTCTGGACGACCCGAGTCCCGCTCGACGCCGGACTGCACCGAGTGGAAGTTTCCGTCGGCACGGATCGCGACGTGATCGACATTCTCGTCCGCGGCGAAAAGGACATTCCCCACCGCGGCATGCCGATCGCACCGGGCCGCGATATCCACAGTATCGGACCCTGGCCCGAACACGGTATCGAAGCGTCCAGGCTCGGCCCCAACAAGAATGGAAAGCATTGGTGATACTGGCGACGGGCGCGACTTGGGGAATTTGCGCCGCCTCGACCGCCGCGGTGATCGCGCGGCCGTTCCGCTGGCCCGAGGCGATCTGGGCGGTCGCCGGTGCGGCGCTGTTGCTGCTGTTCGGCCTGATGCCCTTCCCCGCGGCGCTGCATGCGGTCGAAAAGGGCATGGACGTCTATCTGTTCCTGATCGGCATGATGCTGCTGAGCGAGACCGCGCGCGCCGAAGGGCTGTTCGACTGGGTCGCAGCCACCGCAGCGATCCACGCCAAGGGATCGCGCGCGCGCCTGTTCGCGCTCGTCTACGTCACGGGAATCGTCACCACGACGTTCCTGTCCAACGATGCGACCGCGGTGGTGCTGACCCCGGCGGTGTATGCGGCGGCGAAGAAGGCGAAGGCGGACCCGCTGCCGCTGTTGTTCGCCTGCGCGCTGATCGCCAACGCGGCGAGCTTCGTGCTGCCGATATCCAACCCCGCCAACCTCGTGCTCTACGGGGGTAAGATGCCGCCGCTCGGCCAGTGGTTCGCCTCGTTCGCGCTGCCGTCGCTCGCCTCGATCCTCGTCACCTTCCTTGTCCTGCGCTGGCTCGAGCGCAAGCGACTGACGGGCGAGTGCGTCAGCGATGTCGAGCGCACGCCGTTGACCGCCGGCGGCAAGGCCGCGTTCGTCGGGATCGTCGCGACCGCAGTCATCCTGCTGGTCGTCTCCGCGCTCGACATGGAGCTGGGCCTGCCGACCGCGATCGCCGGGATCGTCACGACGCTAGCGGTATCGGCGATCGCAAAGTCGTCGCCGATGAAACTCGCGCGCGAGATTTCGTGGAGCGTACTGCCGCTCGTCGCCGGCCTGTTCGTGCTGGTCGAGGCGCTCGACCTGACCGGCGTGATCGCGCAGGTCGCGCAGTACCTGCGAACGCTGTCGGTAGATCCCGCGCACGGTGCGGCGGTGTCGGGGACGATCCTCGCCTTCGGGTCCAACCTGATGAACAACCTCCCCGCCGGCCTCGTCGCGAGCACCGCGGTCGCACAGGCGCATCCACCGCGGCTGATTGTCGACGGTCTGCTGATCGGCGTCGACCTCGGCCCGAACCTGTCGATCACCGGCAGCCTCGCGACGATCCTGTGGTTGCAGGCGATTCGTCGCGAGGGCGAGGATGTCGGCTTCTGGCGGTTCCTGAAGGTCGGCGCGGTCGCGATGCCGCTTGCGTTGCTCGCCGCGCTCGGCACGCGTATCGCGCTCGGATGACCCGCACCCGCCCCTGGCGCAAAGCCCTGATCGCGCTGTTCGTCGCCGTCGTGGCGTTTACCGGCTATCACGCGGTCCGCACCGTCAGCGACGCGATCTACTGGAACGCGCACCGTGACGAGCCGATCGAACGTTGGATGACGATCGGCTATGTCGCGCATTCCTATCACGTGCCGCCGCATATCCTGCACCAGGCGCTAAACCTGCAACCCGCCCCCGACCACCGCACGCTCGGTCGGATCGCGCGGCAGAGCGGCCGGACGATGACGCAGGTCGAGGCAAAGCTCACCTACGCTATCGTCCACGCGCGCCCGCCCTACCCGCCGCCCGGCCCGCCGCCGCGGCCTTTCCAGCCTGCGCCGTCGCCCAAACCGTGACGGAACAGCTCCTCGAACTTCTGACCACCTACGGCCTGCCGGCGCTGTTCGGCGCGATGGTGCTCGCCGCCGCGGGCATGCCGTTCCCGAGTTCGCTCACACTGGTCGCGATGGGGTCGTTCGTCGCGCAGGGCGAGCTGTCATTCTGGCCCGTGGTGTTTGCTGGCGCTACCGGCGCGATCGTCGGCGACCAGATCGGCTATGCGTTCGGTCGCTACGGCGGGCGCCCGCTGCTCGCGGCGGTGACACGGCGGATCGGCGGCGCCGACAAGGTCGAGCAGGCGGAGGCCTATTCGCGCAAATGGGCGGGCTGGGGCATTTTCTTCAGCCGCTGGCTGATCGGGCCGCTCGGACCGTGGATCAACGTGACCAGCGGCCTCACCGAATATCCCTGGATGCGCTTCATCGCGCTCGACGTCGCGGGCGAATTCCTGTGGCTGCTGATCTACGTATCGCTTGGCCGCGCGTTCAGCGACCAGGTCCAGACGATCGCGAGCCTGCTCGGCAACCTCACCTGGGTCATCGTCGGAGTGCTCGTCGCCGGACTACTCGGCTGGAAGCTGTTCGCGAAATCGTCGAACGGCGAGACCGCTCCGGAATCCGACGAACGGACCGCAACGAAGCAGTGATGCTGTGGAGCGGGTGAAGGGAATCGAACCCTCGTCACTTGCTTGGGAAGCAAAAGCTCTACCATTGAGCTACACCCGCATAGCCTTGAGATTACCGCGTAATGTCAGGCACCGGCGGTTGCTGTGAAGCGCGCCGATGCCCCGCCTCTATCCGCTGCCCGTGACCGGCGCAAGAGTCCCTTTTGCGCATGCGGCGGAGCGCTTTTCTGTTACGGTGAGGGTATGGACGAACTGACGCTCAGCGTGGTCGGCATCGACTTTCCCAATGCGGACCGGAGCAAGAGCAACCGGCGCATGGAACTGCTGCTCTGCGCGCCCGGCGAACCGGTCGACCTGCGGCGCGAACCCAAGAACCCGCACGACGCCAACGCCGTAGCCGTCTTCAGCCTGCGCGGCGTGCAGATGGGATATCTGTCGGCCGAACGCGCGCCGCTGATCGGGCGGCGCATGCAGCAGGAGGAGCATGTCGCGGTCTTCCAGGCGCTGACCGGCAGCATGGGCTACGTCCGCATCCGCTTCGGCGGCGGCGCCCCAAGCTTGCCGGATCCAGAAGCGCCCACGCCTGCAAGATCTCGCGTGGCTATGTTCGACCCCGACGCCTTCTACCCCGATCCCGAAGGACCCGAATGGGGCGCATGACCGCCGACCTCTGATCCTCCCCCGCGAGGGGGAGGTGGCCGGCACTTGCCGGACGGAGGGGGCGGACACGCACCAGAGGTCGTCGCCCCCTCCCCCTCCGTCGCTACGCGCCACCTCCCCCTAGCGGGGGAGGATACTCGAATAGCCTTAGATCGCCTGCGCGCTGACCGTCCGCCCGGTCGCTTCGAGATCGCGCGTCAGGTCGGCGAGGCAGCGATCGACCAGCGCCTCGTCCGAACTCCGCACCACGAAGTTCGCACCCGTCTTGCCGTCGCGGAAGAACGGGTAGCTGCCGATCGCGACGCCCTCATGCGTTTTCTCGGCCTCGCGCAGGATATCCGCGACTTCGCTCTCGGCCACCCAACAGCCGATCGTCTTCGACACCACCGGGCGTCCGCCCTCCAGCGTGCCCGTCAACGCATCGAGCATCCCCGCGGTAATGTGCGGCACGCCCGCCATGATGAAGATGTTACCGATCCGGATCCCCGGCGCGCCCGACACCTTGTTGTCGATCAGGTCCGCGCCGACCGGCACCCGCGCCATCCTTGCGCGCGCCTCGGTCAGCCCGCCACGTGTTGAATAATAGGCCTCCAGCACCGCCATCGCCCGCGGATGATGCTCGACCGCGACGCCCAGCGCCTCGGCGATCGCATCCACCGTGATGTCGTCGTGAGTCGGCCCGATCCCGCCCGTCGTGAACAGGTAATCGTTGCGCGCGCGCAGTATGTTGACCGCCTCGACGATCGCCTCGGTCCTGTCGGCGACCACGCGCACTTCGGCCAAGCGGATGCCCTGCACGTTGAGCCAGGCCGCGATCTGCGCGACGTTCTTGTCCTGCGTGCGGCCCGACAGGATCTCGTCGCCGATGATCGTCAGCGCGGCCGTCCAGATGCGTTCCTCTACCATGCCCCTCGCATAGCCTCGCAAAACCGCGCCCGCCACGCTATATCGCGCGTCATGACCGAATATGTAACCGTCACCTCGGACCAGCCCGACGCACGCACCGGCGCCATCAAGCTGCACGGCCCCGCCGCGTTCGCCGGCATGATGAAGGCGGGGCAACTCGCTGCCGAGACGCTTGACATGATCGTGCCGCACATGGTGCCGGGCGTCACCACGGCCGAGATCGACCGGCTGATCTACGATTTCATCGTCGCTGGCGGCGGCGTCCCCGCGACGCTCGGCTATCGCGGCTACACGCACAGCGTCTGCATCTCGATCAACCATGTCGTCTGCCACGGCATCCCGAGCGAGAAGACGCTGAAATCGGGCGATATCGTCAACGTCGACGTCACGCCCTTGCTGGACGGCTGGCACGGCGACACGAGCCGGATGTACCTGATCGGCGACGTCCCGATCAAGGCACGCCGCCTCGTCGAAGTCACCTACGAATGCCTGATGATCGGCATCGAGCACGCCAAGCCCGGCAACCGCATGGGCGACGTCGCCAACGCGATCCAGCGCCATGCCGAAAAGCACCGCTACGGCGTGGTCCGCGATTTCTGCGGCCACGGCGTCGGCCGACTGTTCCACGACGCCCCCGAAGTCGTCCATGTCGGCAAGCCCGGCACCGGCCCCGAACTCCGCCCCGGCATGATCTTCACGATCGAGCCGATGATCAACATCGGCCGCCCCGACGTGAAGCTGCTCGACGATGGCTGGACGGCGGTGACGCGCGATCGCTCGCTGTCCGCGCAGTTCGAGCATTCGATCGGGATTACGGAAACGGGATGTGACATCTTCACGCTCAGCCCCAAGGGCTACACGCAACCGCCTTACTCGTGAGATATCGGCCGTTGCTCCGACCGTTGTAACGGATACAGTCCCTCCATGTTCGGTAAGCAACGTTTCGATCGCATAATTGCTCTATTTTCGGATCAGTTCGAGCCTTGCGGGTCGGACTACACATACCGAAGGAGTAGCAAGGGCGTAGCCATTCGGGTTAGCTCTTTGGAACGAGATGGCTTCATAGCGACCTTCCATAAGCGGATACGATACTCTAGTTGGTTCATTATCGTAGCGACCATTTTGGCGATTGCACTGATGGTCGCATTCGTTCCCGATGTGCATAGCACCCTGGGCGACACCGTGACCTATATCAGCGTTGCATTTATAATCGGCGTCTGCTTCGCGTTTTTTTACTGGGCTTGGGGCGCTCCCATGCGAGCTCTTGCACGACGGCCTATAATCGGTCAGCCGCTTACTCGAATTGAAGCGCGTCAACTCGCATTGTCCAAGATTAGCTACGGCCAACTAGCATTAGCGGCTTTCGGTGGAGTCTGGATCGGATGGACCCAAGCCGAAAAATACGACGCACTTAACGGATCGGGAGTTGCCTGGCTCGGTTTCGGCGCGCTCCTCGTGACGCTGGCGGGTGTTCAAGCCGGATGCAAATGGATCGTGGAACGTAAGGCCTAAACTTCCAACGACAGGTGACGGACGCCCCCCACCCCGCTAAAGCCCGCCCCATGACCGAGATCACACCGCAGATCGTCGCCGACCACGGCCTGTCCCCCGAAGAATATGAGCGCGTCCTGCGCGCCATCGGCCGCGAGCCGAACATGGTGGAGCTCGGCATCTTCTCGGTCATGTGGTCCGAGCATTGCAGCTACAAATCCAGCAAGATCCACCTGATGAAGCTGCCCACCAAGGGCCCCCGCGTCATCTGCGGCCCCGGCGAGAATGCCGGCGTCGTCGATATCGGCGACAATCAGGCGGCGATCTTCAAGATGGAGAGCCATAACCACCCGTCCTACATCGAGCCGTACCAGGGCGCCGCGACCGGCGTCGGCGGCATCCTGCGCGACGTCTTCACGATGGGCGCGCGGCCGATCGCCAACCTCAACGCGCTGCGCTTCGGCCGGCCCGATCATCCCAAGATGCGCCACCTGATCTCAGGCGTGGTCCACGGCATCGGCGGCTACGGCAATTGCGTCGGCGTCCCGACCGTCGGCGGCGAGGTGAACTTCCACAGCGCGTATGACGGCAACATCCTCGTCAACGCGATGACCGTCGGGATCGCCGACCAGGACAAGATCTTCTATTCCGCGGCCAGCGGCATCGGCAATCCGATCGTCTATGTCGGCAGCAAGACCGGCCGCGACGGCATCCACGGCGCGACGATGGCCTCGGCCGATTTCGGCGAGGATTCGGACGCCAAGCGTCCGACCGTCCAGGTCGGCGATCCCTTCACCGAGAAGCTGCTGATCGAAGCCTGCCTCGAACTGATGGCCACCGACGTGATCGTCGCGATCCAGGACATGGGCGCCGCCGGCCTCACCTCGTCCGCGGTCGAGATGGCCTCGAAGGGTGGCGTCGGCATCGAGCTGACGATGGACGACGTGCCACAGCGCGAGACCGGCATGACGCCGTACGAGATGATGCTCTCGGAATCGCAGGAGCGCATGCTGATGGTCCTCAAGCCCGGCCGCGAAGCCGAGGCCGAGGCCATCTTCAAGAAGTGGGAGCTCGATTTCGCGGTCATCGGCCGCGTTACCGACACCGGCCGGATGGTGCTGACGTTCAAGGGCGAGACCGTCTGCGACATCCCGCTCGGACCGCTCGCCGACGAAGCACCGCTCTACGACCGCCCGCACGTCCCGACGCCCAAGCCCGCGCCACTCGAAAACGCGCCGCACAGCAACGACATCGCCGCCGATCTTCTGACCCTGATGGGCTCGCCGGACGTCGCCTCGCGCCGCTGGATCTGGGAGCAGTACGATCACATGGTCGGTGCCGACACGGTGCAGCGCCCCGGTGGCGACGCCGCGGTCGTCCGCGTCCACGGCACGCAGAAGGCGCTGGCGATGACCACCGACTGCACGCCGCGCTACTGTTTCGCCGACCCGGTCGAGGGCGGCAAGCAGGCGGTTGCCGAAGCGTGGCGCAACCTGACCGCGGTCGGCGCGCTGCCCTTGGCGGTGACCAACTGCCTCAACTTCGCCAATCCGCAGCGCCCCGAAATCATGGGCCAGATCGTCGGCTGCCTCGAAGGCATGAGCGACGCGTGCATCGCGCTCGACTTCCCGATCGTGTCGGGCAACGTCTCGCTTTACAATGAGTCGAAGGCAACCGGCGGTGGCTCGGCGATCCTGCCGACGCCGGCGATCGGCGCGATCGGTTTGCTGGCGGATTGGCAGAAGAATGCGACGATCGCGTTCAAGGGCTCGGGCGACATCATTCTTGCGGTCGGCACGCGCGGTGGCCATCTCGGCCAGTCGCTGTGGCTGCGCGAATGCCACGGCCGCGAACAGCTCGACGCCGGCCCGCCCCCGCCGGTCGATCTCGCCGCCGAGCGCCGCGTCGGCGATCTGATCCGCGAAGCGATCGCGCTCGGCCAGCTGACCGCGGTCCACGACGTCTCCGACGGCGGGATCGCGGTGACGCTCGCCGAGATGGCGCTCGCCGGCGGGATCGGCGCGATGATCGACCGGAAGCAGCCATTCGACTGCGCGCGCTCGTTCTTCGCCGAGGACCAAGGCGTCTACATCGTCACCGTCGACGACCATTCGCTGCTCGACTTCCTCGGTGCTGCGCATGCGGCGGACGTCGAGGCCGAACCCCTGGGTCGCACCGGCGGCAAGCGCCTGATCTTCGAACGCCCCGACCGCGACGACGTCATCGCACTCGATACGCTGCGGACCGCGCACGAGGGCTTTTTCCCGAAGCTGATGGGGGTCGACGCGGCACTGGCTTGATGGGTTCGACCGCGGTGGCCTGCCGTTGCTAGATCGCCCCCGCTCCGCCCCGCCCCAACGCAAAGCAAATCAAAGCAAAGCAACCACCCCGGCGGAGGCCGGGGCCCAATTGGGATGGCCGCAGTAACGAAGCGATGCCCGCAGCCATGATCGCCCCCCAATTGGGCCCCGGCCTTCGCCGGGGTGGTCGCCCTTCTGGATGAGGCAAGAATACGAACCACAGAATGTTTCCCCGCGAAGGCGGGGACCCAGTCTGGGCTCCCGCCTTCGCGGGAGGACAAGGAGCGGAGAGATGTCGTGCGATCAAGCTCAAGTAGGACGCGGCGACCTGCCCCTCTACGTCATCCCAGCGAAAGCTGGGATCTCCCTGGTCAGACCACAGCGCTAGCAAACGGGGATGCCCCAGCGTTCGCTGGGGTGGCCGGGGGCGCATTGGCTTCGGGGGCGACAGCCGAGGAGGGCAACAGGCAAAGTACGGCGGGGTATCGCGCAGGGACGACAGGTCAAGCAGATGACCTACCGGGTCGCCCACACACCAAGCCGCGAGGCATCTGACGCCGAGATGCCCCTCAAAGCGGCCTGTCCTACACCACCCCGATATGCCAGCGTCGAACCATGACCGAAGCATTCCAAGCCTACAGCGCTACCAAGACGCGTCGACCGGATCCGAGCATCGATCGAGCACCACCTGTGTCGGCCAGCCTCCGCCGAGTCCGCCACTACCGCAGCGGCGCCGAGCGCGATCATGCCGTCTTCAAGCGTGTACTACGGCCTCACGGAAATGCTGCGCGAGCGTCTACACTTCCTATACTTCACTTTTCCCGCGGGCTCGCCACCTCCGCCAAAATCACGACGTTCGACCTCATCGACGACGTCGCGGTCACCAGCATGTTCGCCGTTGAAATTACCTCATCTCAGGCGATGTCCCGCTCCCACGAAACGCTGCGCGAGCGTCTACACTTCCTATACTTCACTCTGCCCGCATGACCCCCGCCCCCACCAGAATCGCGACGCTAGACCTCATCCGAGGCGTCGCCGTCATGGGCATCCTTGCCTCAAACATCGCCGCGTTCGGCTTCCCCGAATTCGCCTACATGACCCCCGCCTCGATGGGCGCGCCGAGCACGCCAGACCTGATCGCCTGGACCACCACCTTCATCGTCATCGACGGCAAGATGCGCGGGTTGTTCTCGTTCCTGTTCGGCGCGTCGATGCTGCTGGTACTCGACCGCGCGGAGGCGAATGGCGAAGATCCGGCAACGGTCCACTTGCGCCGCATGGCGTGGCTGTTCGTGTTCGGCATCGCGCATCTTTACCTGCTCTGGTGGGGCGACATCCTCGCTCACTACGCACTGGTCGGCGCGATCGCGTACATGTTCGCGCGGCTGCCGGTGCGCTGGCTGATCGGCGTCGGGCTCGCCTGCATCGCGCTCCAGACGGTCGAGCTGACGACCCTCGTCGCCTACACGTTCGACCTCCACGGCGCCGCGCTCCGGCCGGGCGCAACGGCGCGAGTCATCACGAACTGGCAGCTGTTGGCGGATCAATTCGGCCAGCCCTCCCCCGCCTCCGTCAGCCGCGAACTCTCCATCGGTCGTGGCGGATGGCGCGATCTGGTCGCGTGGCGTTGGACGCACGCCGCTGGGCCGATCACGTCCCTCACCGCCACTGGTCCGGAGACGCTAGGCTTCATGCTGTTCGGCATGGCGGGGCTGCGATCGGGGTTCCTGACGGGGGAATGGTCGCGGCGACGCTACACCGTGATTGCAATCGCAGGGATCGGACTCGGCTGGATCGGCTATGCGGCCATCGCGGCGTTCGACATCGCCCACGGGTTCGACGCGCGCTATGTCGCGCTGTCGTGGCTCGCGCTCGCAACCCCGCTTCGGCCACTGACGATCATGGGGTACGCCGCGGCAATCATCCTGCTCGCACGGCCCGGCGGCTGGATGTCGACGCGAGTCGCGGCGGCAGGTCGAATGGCCTTCTCCAACTATCTCGGTACGACGATCCTCTGCACCACCCTGTTCTATGGATATGGGTTCGGGCTGTACGGCACATTGTCGCGAGCCCAGCTCTACCTAGTCGTCGTACCGGTTTGCCTGCTGATGCTCCTATGGTCGAAACCGTGGCTCGATGGCTTCCGCTATGGTCCGCTCGAATGGCTGTGGCGCAGCCTGTCGCGATTCGCGTGGCAGCCGATGCGCGGTTCGGCGTTCACGACGAACCGATCGGACTAGTTGCGAATAAGACGCAAAACAGCTTGCGAGTGGTTCGCATTATCCGTATCCCGTGCTTACAGCTAGGGAGTTCCCATGGTCGTCTGCGTTTGCAATGCCATACGAGAATCCGACGTTCGCAACTGCGCACGCGGCGGTTGCACTACACCGTGCCAAGCCTTCCGTTCGATGGGCCGCAAACCCAAATGCGGGCAGTGCACATCGATAGCGCGAGCGATTATCGACGAGGAACGCGCCGCTGCATAAGCGTCGCAACAGCTAAGAAAGCCCGGAAAACCGCCATTTTTGGGGGTTGTGCTAATCTGTGTCAGCCCGCTACATGCTCCTCAGAGGTGACGGAGATATGGCCATGCGCGGCGACCCCCAAGTAATCGAATATCTGAACGAGGCGCTCAAGAACGAGCTGACCGCGGTCAATCAATACTGGCTCCACTACCGGATGCTCGAGCATTGGGGCGTCTACAAGCTCGCCCAGTACGAGCGGATGGAATCGATCGACGAGATGAAGCACGCCGACTGGCTGTCGGAGCGCATCCTGTTCCTAGACGGCCTGCCGAACTTCCAGCTGCTCGGCCGCCTCCGCATCGGCGAGACCGTCGAGGAGGTCCTGAAGTCGGATCTGGCGCTCGAAGTCGAGGCCACCGTCCAGCTCAAGGGCGCGATCGCGTATTGCGAAGAGGTCAAGGACTACATCAGCCGCGACCTGTTCGCCCGCATCCTCGCCAGCGAAGAAGAGCATGTCGACACGCTCGAGCGCCAGTTCGAGATGATCGCGCGGATGGGTATCCACAACTACATCCAGCTCAACTCGATCTCGGAGCATGATTCGCCCAAGGCTGGCGCGGCTCCGTATCTGAAGGGTTGATCTATCCCCCGTCGTCCTGACGGAAGTCAGGGTCCAGAGCCGAGGGTGCGAGTCCTTGCGGCTCTGGATCGCAGCTTTCGCTGGGAGGACGGATTTGCTTTATTATCTTCTTGTCGAAGGCTTCGATGAGCCCCGCATCGACGGCGTTAATCTTCGCCGAAGCCGGTCGGGACGGCGCGGCGACCGAAGCCGACAGCGGTGGGCTTGCGCGCGACGATCGGGTTGGCTTCGCGCTCCAGCAACGTCAACGTCTCCCTGAACAACGGCCGCAACCGAACGATATGCTCCAGCGCCTCGTCCGGCGTATCCTGCATCTCGACACACTCGCGCGCGATGACCTCGATCGCTTCGGCCAGATCGGCCAGCGGCTCGGCCCCGAACTGCAACGCTTCGCCCTTGAGCGTGTGCGCCGGAATCACCATTGCCGCCGCATTGAGCGACCGCATAGCCGCTTCGATCGCCGCGACCGACTTCACGCCGTCCTCGCGAAAATAACCGAGAATACGGCCAAATCCCGCACCCAGTTCACTGCGCGCCTGCGAAAACGCCGGCCAGTTGATCACGGTGCTTCCTTCGAACGACACTGTCGCCTTCTCCCGTTGAGCAATAGCGCCATGAAGGTCAGGGCCGCATCTTACCCCGTTCAGGTAAATACAATGTTGTCATACTACCGACAAGTTACGACATACGTCCGGTAAGTTTCATCCAAAATGATCTCGATCGTCGCATCGTTCGATTCGGCAATCGCCGCAAGTTCGGTCGACGCCTGCGGATCGTCGGCAAGGATCTCTATTATCCGCGCGCCGTCACGCAGCACACGGGCGAGCCGCACCGCCGGCCAGGGGCAGCGCATACCCCGGGCGTCGATGCGGACCATGCCGAACACCACCGCCTTAGCTGCCGCCGCCGCCCCTGCCGTTGTCGTCATACGGATTCTTCGGCGCACGGAACATCAGACGCACCGGTACCGCACCGAACCCCAGATCCTTGCGCATCGAATTGACGAGATAGCGCTCGTAGCTCGCTGGCAGCTGATCGACACGCGTGCCGAAGATAACGAAGCTGGGCGGACGCGTCTTGACCTGCGTGACGTAGCGCATCTTGATACGCTTGCCGCCGGGTGCTGGCGGCGGGGTCGCTTCGATCGCGCGCTCGAACCAGCGGTTGAGTTCGCCGGTACCGACTCGCTTCGACCATGCGTCGCGCGTGTCGAAACAGGCTTGCAGCAACTGGTCGATGCCCTTGCCGGTCGCGCCGGACACGGTCATCACCGTGACGCCCTTGACCTGGCTCAGGCCGTCTTCGAGCGCCCGCTTGACGCCGTTGAACAGCGACGAGGCGCTCTCGGCGATGTCCCATTTGTTCAGCGCGATGACGAGCGCACGGCCCTCCTGGAGCACCTTGTCGGCGATGCGGAGATCCTGCGCTTCGAGACCGAGCGTGGCATCGAGCAGCAGCACGACGACTTCGGCGAAGTCGACCGCGTGGAGCGCGTCCTCGACCGACATCTTTTCGAGCTTGTCCTGCACCTTGGCGCGTTTGCGCATCCCCGCGGTGTCGATCAGGCGTACTTTGCGCGCTTCGCCGCCGGTCGGGTGCCAGTCGTAATCGACGCTGATCGAATCGCGCGTGATGCCGGCTTCGGGGCCAGTGATCATGCGATCCTCGCCGAGGATGCGGTTGACGAGCGTCGACTTGCCGGCGTTCGGGCGACCGACGATCGCGAGCTTCAACGGGCCTTCATATTCGTTGTCGGGCTGTTCCTCGGGAACCTCCTCCTTGCCTTCGAGCAGTGGGAGCAGGCCTTCGAACAGGTCGCCCATGCCTTCGCCATGCTCGGCCGAGAGCTGGACCGGGTCGCCGAACCCGAGCGCCAGCGATTCGAGGATGCCGTCTTCGCCCGCGCGGCCCTCGGCCTTGTTGGCGACGAGGATGACGGGAACGTCGGCGGTGCGGAGCCAGCGCGCGATCTCTTCGTCGAGCGGTACGATGCCGGCGCGCGCGTCGAACAGGAACAGCGCAACATCGGCCTGCTCGACGGCGGCTTCGGTCTGCTGGCGCATCCGGCCGGGCAGCGTCTGCGCGTCGTGGTCTTCGTAGCCGGCGGTGTCGATGATGCGGAATTCGAGGCCGATCAGCGACGCGTCGCCTTCGCGGCGATCACGCGTGACGCCGGGCCGGTCGTCGACCAGCGCGAGCTTCTTGCCGACGAGGCGGTTGAACAGGGTCGACTTGCCGACATTGGGGCGGCCGACGATTGCGACCACGGGGAGCTTGGACATAGCGTGCCCTTAGCGCGGGAACGCGCTGGCGTCACTAAGTCCCTCGCCCCTCCGGGGAGAGGGAGGGAGGAGCGAAGCGACGGAAGGGTGAGGGGAGTTTAGGCCGGCTCCCGAGCCTCACTCACCTCACCCTTCCCACCGCAAGCGCGGCGGGCCCCTTCGACGTCACCGGTATGCGGTGACCTTGCCCTTCTGGTCGAGCGTGTAGAGCGTCGAGTTGGCGACGATAGGCGACAACGAAAACGGCGTCTTGGTCTCGATCGTCGAACTCACCGAACCATCGGTCGGCGAGACGAAATTGATCTCGCCGCGCGAGTTGGTGAGCACGAGATGATTGCCGGCGAGGACCGGGCCGAACCACGTGATCGCATTGCTGCGCTTCTTCTCGTTCTGGAACCGCGGCAGCTGGGAAATCCAGCGTGCCTTGCCGTTCGAGCGCGAGAGGCAGACGAGCTTGGCGTCGTCGGTCACCACGAACAGCCACTCGCCCGCGATCCACGGAGTCGAGATACCTGCGAAGTTCTGCTCCCACAGCCGCTGGCCGGTCGCCAGTTCGAGCGCGACCATCCGGCCACCCTGTCCCACCGCATAGACGCGACCGCCGTCGATCACCGGCGCCGCGTCGATATCCGACAGGCTCGACACCGAGGTCGTGATCGACGTGCGCGACAGCGCGTCCTGCCAAAGGATACGGCCGTTCTCGTAGCGATAGGCGCTGAGTTCGCCGCTGGAGAAGCCGGCGACGACGGTGCCCTGGCTGACCGCTGGCGCCGCAACGCCGAACACGCCCTGCGTTTCGAGCGTGCCGGACTGGACCCACTGGACCTTGCCGTCGGTCTGGTTGAGCGAGAACACCTGGTTGTCCTGCGTCAGGACATAGACCGCGCCGTTGGCGACGGTCGGCGACCCGCGCAGCGGCGCGCCGGGTTTGGCCCGCCACAGGATCTTGCCATCCGCCGCGCTCATCGCGACGACATCGCCGACGCCGTCGGTGGCGTAGAGCTTGCCGTCGTCATAGCTGACACCGCCGCCGAAGCGCGCTGCACGGTTGATCTTGCCTTCGGTGATCGCCGCACTCCACAGCGCCGCGCCGGTATCCGCCTTGAAGGCATGGATCGTCGCGGTCACGTCGCTCACGAACAGCATGCCGTCGGCGACGACCGGTGGTGCACCGAGGCGCTCGCGGTTCGAGCCACCGTCGATCGACGCCTGCCAGGCGCGCTTGGGTTGGTCGCCGAGCGCGAGCTGGCCCATCGACTTGGCGGGGTTACCGCCGGGCTGCGCCCATGCGTCGTTGACCGCTGGCGCGGGCAGCAAGACCTGGACGTCGGCGATCGCCTTGTCGGTCTCGACCTGGTTTTCGGAGACCAGGATCGATACGCGGTCTCCCACCGTCGGGGTCTTTTTGCCGCCGCCCTTGAAGATACCACACCCGCTCAAGGCTACCAGCGCGGCGACGGCGACCGTCACCCGATATGTCTTCATCATTGCGCCTTGGTATCCTCGTTTGATGCAGCCGTTTTGGTCGTTCCGGCCCGCGCCTCGGTGCTCGCAACAGCGTCGACCCCCAGTACGCCGGCCATCTGAACCGCGCGTTGACGGATCGTGTCGGGCACGGTCGCGTCACGCGCGATCTGCCCGAACATCGTGCCGGCCTGCTGACGCTGGTTCATGCGAAGATAGGCGATCGCGACCATCTCGCCAGCGCTGCCCAGCCATGCGCCACCCGGTACCGCCAGCGGCCGCAGCCGTTCGACCACGACCTGGGGCTTCAACGTGTCGAACTCGGCCGACGTCTGGCGGACCAGCGCGAGATCGCGGAAGGGCTTGGCCAGCGACGTATCCGCGGCGATCGCACCGAGCTTGGCAGCGGCGCCCTTCAGATCGTCCTTCTGCAGCAGCACGTCGGCCTGCGTGAACTGGGCGAGCGCGCGGTAGCCGTCGCGGTTGGACTTGGCGAGTTCGGCCAGCGGCTTCGCAGCGGCCGCGGCGTTGTTCGCGCCGAGCGCGTCATACGCCACCTGAAGCTGTTCGCCCTCGACCCCGGCCGCTTCACCATTATGGTGCTGCCAGTACAGGAAGCCAGCGAGCGCGGCGAGCGCGGCGACGACGCCGATCGCGACCCAGACGCCCCAGTTCGTCCAGAACCCGGCGAGTTGGTCGCGTCGGAGTTCTTCGTCGACCTCGCGCAAAAATGCTTCATCGGTTTTCGGCGGGAGGGCCAAGGACAGCTCCGGAATATTGGGGATGGACGGCGCGGACCTTAGCCGCGCGGGAACCGAAACGGAAGCGGATCAATCCTTGGGCGCGTAGACCTGCTCCGGCCCCGGAAATGCGCGGCTCCGAACGTCATCGGCATAGGTCTGCGCCGCCGACGAGATCGTGTCGGCGATGTCGGCGAACCGCTTTACGAACTTGGCGGTGCGGTCGAACATCCCGAGCATGTCCTCGGCGACCAGGACCTGTCCGTCGCACTGCGCCGACGCGCCGATGCCGATCGTCGGGCACGCGATACTGTTGGTGATCTCGATCGCGATCGGCTCGACCACGCCCTCGATCACCAGCGCGAACGCCCCCGCCTCGGCGATGTCCTGCGCGTCGGCGACGATCTTGGCAGCCTCCTCCGGCGTGCGGCCGCGAGCGCCATAGCCACCGAGCACGTTCACCGCCTGCGGGGTCAGCCCGACATGCCCCATCACCGGAATGCCCCGCTCGGTCAGGAACTTGACCGTAGGCGCCATCGCCGTCCCGCCCTCGAGCTTCACCGCCGCCGCGCCGGTCTGTTTCAGCAGATACGCCGCGCTCTCGAACGCCTTCTCGGGCGACGCCTCATAGCTGCCGAACGGCATGTCGATCACCACGACCGCATGATAGCTGCCACGCACGACTGCCGCGCCGTGGGCGGCCATCATCTCGAGCGTTACCGGCACGGTCGATGGCAACCCGTAGATCACCTGCCCCAGGCTGTCGCCGACCAGCAGCATGTCGCAATGCGGATCGAGCAGCTGCGCGGTCCGCACCGTGTAGGCGGTGAGCATGACGAGCGGCGTTGCACCCTTCTGGCGACGAATCGCGGGCACGGTGAGGCGCTTCAGCGGCGCAGGCGTTGGATTGGCGCGACTCGTCGCGGTGTCGAGCGTGTAGGTCGTGGACATGCGGGCGTTCTAGCGACAGTCGGCGGGCTAGCCCAGCCGCCGAAATTTCAGACGCTGCCACGGTCGCCACTCGGACCGGGAAGAGCGGGAGCTTCCGACTGCAACTCTTCCCGGCGTCGCATTAGGAACGTGCGATGCGGCGTATGAACCTGCGCTGAGTGGGCTCGGCACCTACTCAGGCGGATGCATCCTCTGGGTACGCCTCCACTACCGCGAAGGCGTACCGACAAATCAGACCAAGCGGCTTTGCTTGACGGCGGCTTCGATGAAGCTGGCGAACAAAGGGTGCGGGTCGAAGGGTTTCGACTTCAGTTCGGGGTGGAACTGCACGCCGACGAACCAAGGGTGATCGGGGCGTTCGACGATCTCTGGCAGCGTGCCGTCGGGGGACATGCCCGAGAAGACGAGGCCGCCCTGTTCGAGCGCTTCCTTGTACCCGGTGTTGACCTCGTAGCGGTGACGATGACGCTCCGAGATCTCGGTGCCGCCGTAGATCGACGCCACCACGCTGTTGCCGTCGAGCTTGGCGTCATACGCGCCGAGCCGCATCGTGCCGCCCATGTCGCCTTCGGCCGCACGGGTTTCGAGACCTTCGCGGCCCATCCATTCGGTGATCATGCCGACCACCGGCTCGTCGGTCGGGCCGAACTCGGTCGACGACGCATTGGGGATTCCGGCGAGATCGCGCGCGCCCTCGACGCAGGCCATCTGCATCCCGAAGCAGATCCCGAAATACGGGATTTTTCGTTCGCGGGCGAACTTGACGGAGGCGATCTTGCCCTCCGCGCCACGCTCGCCGAACGCACCGGGGACCAGGATCGCGTCGCACGGCTCGAGCTGGCCGGCGATGTCGCTCTCGGCGTTCTCGAACAGTTCGGCGTCGATCCAGCGGACGTTGACCTTCACGCGATTCGCGATGCCGCCATGGACCAGCGCCTCGTTGAGCGACTTGTACGCATCCTGAAGCCCGACATATTTGCCGACCACGCCGATCGTGACTTCGCCTTGCGGGTTGGTCAGGCGGTCCATGATCTCGGTCCAGCGCGACAGATCGGGCGCCTCGGCAGGTTCGATCCCGAACGCGCGGAGCACTTCGATGTCGAGGCCTTCGCCGTGATACTGGAGCGGCACCGCGTAGATGCTCTTCGCGTCGAGCGCCGGAATGACCGCGCTGGCGGGGACGTTGCAGAACAGCGCGATCTTGGCGCGCTCCGACGGCGGCAGCGGATGTTCGCAGCGGCACACAAGCACGTCGGGCTGCACGCCGAGCGCGGCGAGTTCGCGGACCGAATGCTGCGTCGGCTTGGTCTTCAGCTCGCCGGCGGCGGCGATGTACGGCACCAGCGTCACGTGGATGCTGATCGCGTTGCCGCGGCCTTCCTCGTTCTTGAGCTGGCGAATCGCTTCGATGAACGGGAGCGATTCGATATCGCCGACGGTGCCGCCGATCTCGCAGAGGATGAAATCGATGCCGTCGGTCTCGGCCCGCGCGAACGCCTTGATCGCGTCGGTGACGTGGGGGATGACCTGCACGGTCGCACCGAGATAATCGCCGCGACGCTCGCGGGTGATGATCTGCTGATAGATACGCCCTGAGGTGACGTTGTCCGACTGGCGCGAGGGAACGCCGGTGAAGCGTTCGTAATGGCCGAGGTCGAGATCGGTCTCGGCGCCGTCGTCGGTTACGTAGACCTCGCCGTGCTGATACGGCGACATCGTGCCGGGATCGACGTTCAGATACGGATCGAACTTCCGAATCCTGACGGTATACCCGCGTGCCTGGAGGAGAGCGGCAAGCGATGCCGCCATGAGACCTTTACCGAGCGACGAAACCACGCCCCCGGTGATGAAAATGTACCGAGCCATGGGAAGAGTCTCGTAGCGTGTGTTGGGGACGAACGACAAGAGCCCCGCGGATCACGCGGGGGCCTTTTATCGGCGAATGGAGTGTTTAGCGGGCGAGTGGGACCGCGCCGTTGTCGGCCGGAGCCGTAGTGCCGGCTGGAACGCCAGCATTTTCTGCGCCACCGGCAAACGGAGCCGCATCACCCTTGGGCTGCGCGGTCGGGACGGCCGTTGCCGCCGCCGGAGTGCGGGCAAGCGACGTGTCGATCGTGGTGGTGCGGTGATTCGCCGCGAGGACCGCGAGCAGGATCGAGAACAGCACAAACATCGTCGCAAGAACGCCGGTCGCGCGGGTCAGGAAATCGGCCGCGCCGCGCGCCGACATCAGGCCCGACGGACTGCCGCCCATGCCCAGACCGCCGCCTTCCGAGCGCTGCATGAGGATCACCGTGACGAGGGCGGCCGCGATGATCGCGTGGATGACGAGCAGAAAGGCGAACATTGCGCGGAAAACCCCGGAACTTTTGCGAAGGCGCGCACATAGGCGACGTCGCGGTTTCGATCAACCGCAACACGGGCTCCGCATATCGCAAGCCAATCGCAAAACTACGGAAACATGACGTCCGGGCGGCGTTGTGAACCCGTAACGACGCTCATGACTGGGCATCGTGTTTATAAATTCAGATGGCGGATCAACGCTGTGGCATCAATGGCAGCCAATACCTTATCGACCTGGATGACCGCTCTGGTGGACTACGTCCGTTCGGGCGAACCCGATCTGACCAATCGGCAGATGGCGCTTCTTCTGCTCGTATATCTCAAACCGGGGCCACATACGGTGCGCGGCCTGGCCCGCGCGCTGAACGTATCGAAGCCGGTCGTCACGCGCGCCTTGAACAGATTGGGTGCCCTCGGCTATCTGCGCCGACAACGCGACGATAGCGACAAGCGCAACATCTTCGTCGCGCGCACCACCGAAGGGGCAGATTTTCTTGAAGAGTTCGGGCAATTCATCGGCGACGGCCCCGCCCCTGCTGGTTCCAACGGGCGCGCAGCCGCTCACGCTTGAGCCATTCGACGACCAGGCCCGTACGAGCTTTTCGCTGACGGGCCGCTCGGTCGAACTCGACCCGCGTACGCACGCGGTTCGCCGCGATATCGCCGACATTCGCCTCGCCGAATACGTATTCGCTCCACACTACGCCGTGCCGATGATACGGCCCGTCGCGCGCACAGCTTTGTTGCGCAGCGGACGAGACGAAGCGAGCGATACGATGGTCGACCTCAACCCTGGCGACAGTTTCGAAGTGCTGGAGATTGCCGGCGTGTCCGCGTGGGGCGTTGCGCGTCCGAGCGGGCTGGTCGGCTATGTCGAGGCCGCTGCGCTCGACCTTTCGACGACGGACGCGGCATGACGACGGTCTTCATTGATGGGGCGGTCGGCACCACCGGACTCGAGATCCGCGAACGGCTCGCCGGACGGACCGACATCACGCTGACGTTGCTGGCGGAGAACCGGCGCAAGGATCCGGCGGCGCGGCGCGAGGCGCTGAACGATGCCGATTTCGTCATCCTCTGCCTGCCGGACGACGCATCGCGCGAAGCCGTCACGCTGATCGACAATGCGCGCACCCGCGTCATCGACGCATCGAGCGCACACCGCGTCGCTGCCGGCTGGACCTACGGCTTCCCCGAGTTGCCAGACCAGGCGGATAAGGTTGCGACCGCGACGCGCGTGTCGAACCCCGGCTGCTATCCCACTGGGTTCCTCGCGCTCGTCGCGCCCCTGGTCGCGGCCGGTCTCATCCCCGCCGACCTCCCGCTGAGCGTCAACGCGACCTCTGGTTACTCGGGCGGCGGCAAGGCAATGATCGCGGCGTTCGAGAATGACGAGCCGGCGACGGCGTTCCGCGCCTACGCGCTAGGCCTTGCGCACAAGCATATCGCCGAGATGACGCAGCATGCGGGCCTAACGCACGCACCGATCTTCGCGCCTGCGGTGGCGAACACCTACCGCGGCATGGTCGTCGAAGTGCCGTTGCACCTCCACGCCCTGCCCGGCCGGCCTACGCTCGCGGCGATCGAAGACGTACTGTGCGCCGCATTCGATGGCTCGAAGCTCGTCTCGGTTGCCACCGGCGATATCGGATCGGTCGATATCGAGGAGAACGCAGGGACCGATCGTCTGACGCTGCGGGTCTGCGGCAACGACGCGGTCGGGCATGCGCGGCTGATCGCGACGCTCGACAATCTGGGCAAGGGCGCCGGCGGTGCTGCGGTCCAGAACCTCAACATCATGGCCGGGGTCGATCCCGTAGCCGGCCTCGTTTTCTAGGACCGGCGTTCTTCGCCCGGCCCATCGGCAAATCCAGGAGCTTTCATGCACCGTAATCCCGTAGCCAAGCTGCTCCTGTTCGGCGCGACCGGCGATCTCGCACAGCGCATGCTGCTGCCGTCGCTCTATGGCCTGCACGCCGACGGGTTGCTGCCCGAGGAACTGACGATCACCGGTGCCGCGCGTCACGAGCATGACGACGAGGATTACCGGAAGTTCGCCAAGAAGGCGCTCGACGAGTTCCTGCCCGAGGATCGCAAGGACGAAAGCGCGATCGGGACGTTCCTCGACCGGATCTTCTACCAGCCGACCGATCTGTCGGACCCGGCGAGCTTCCAGCCGCTGGCGGACAAGATCGGCGATATCTCGGGCGGTCTCGCGATCTATCTGTCGACCGCACCTTCGTTATTCGAGGCTGCGATTGAGGGTCTGCACAAGGTCGGACTCGCCGGCGAGACGGTCCGCGTCGGCCTCGAGAAGCCACTCGGCTACGACCTGGAGACGAGCCGCGAGATCAACGATGCAGTGGCGAAGGCTTTCCCCGAAGAGCGGACCTACCGGATCGATCATTATCTCGGCAAGGAAACCGTCCAGAACATCCTCGCGCTGCGCTTCGGCAACTCGTTCTTCGAGCCGGTGTGGAATGCTCAAGGGATCGACAACGTCCAGATCACGATCTCCGAGACCGTCGGGCTCGAAGAGCGCGCGGGCTATTACGAAACCGCGGGTGCGCTGCGCGACATGGTCGCCAACCACATGCTGCAGCTTCTTGCGCTGATCGCGATGGAGCCGCCTGCACGGTTCGAGGGCACCGACGTCCGCGACGAGAAGTCGAAGGTGTTCCGTTCGCTGCGGATGATCAAGCCCGAGGAAGTGCCGAACGTCACCGTGACGGGACAGTATGGCGAAGGCGCGGTGAAGGGGAAGTTCGTCAAGAGCTACTCCGACGAACTCGGCCAGGCTTCGACCACCGAGACGTTCGTCGCGATCAAGGCGCATGTCGATAACTGGCGCTGGCAGGGCGTGCCGTTCTACCTGCGCACCGGCAAGCGCATGGCGACGCGTCGCAGCGAGATTGCGATCCAGTTCAAGGCGGTGCCGCACTCGATGTTCGCCGGACGTGGCGGGTTGCTCCAACCCAACATGTTGATCATCCGCCTCCAGCCGGAGGAATATATCCAGCTGCTCGTGATGGCGAAGGAGCCGGGTCTCGACCGCGAGGGCGTCCGCCTGCGCGAAGTGCCGCTGAACCTCAGCATGGATGCCGAGTTTGCAGGGTCGCGTCGGCGGATCGCGTATGAGCGGCTGCTGCTCGACCTGATCGAGGGCGACCAGACTTTGTTCGTGCGGCGTGACGAGGTCGAGGCGCAGTGGACCTGGATCGACGCGATCCGCGAGGGCTGGAAGGCCAACGCGATGAAGCCCAAGAGCTATGCGTCGGGCAGCTGGGGTCCGTCGGCCGCGATCGCGCTGACCGAGCGCGACGGCGTGACCTGGCAGGACGACTGAGTTTCAGAGGGGGAATACTATCCCCTGCCCGTTCGCCCTGAGCGAAGTCGAAGGGTAGCCCGCTTGTGGCATTGTCCTTCGACTTCGCTCAGGACGAACGGAAAAGTTTTCAAGGAAAGATCGAATGACCGAAATCGAATGGTGGGAATATGACGACGCGGGCGAACTCGCCAATGCGGTCGCGGGTGATATCCAGTTCGTCATCGAGAGCGCGCTCGACGCGCGCGGCTCGGCGGTGATCGCGCTGGCGGGCGGCAAGACGCCGATGACCGCGTATGAGAAGCTCGCCCAGGCGAAGCTCGACTGGAAGAAGGTCACGATCATCCCCGGCGACGAGCGCATCGTGAAGCTCGGCGATCCATTGTCCAACGTGACCGCGCTGGCGAAGATCTTCCTTCCCAAGGGCGCGCGCGTGAAGCCGATCGTTCCCGAGGCGATGTCGGACTACAAGGCGGCAGGTCGTTCGGCGGATGCGCTGATGCAGGACCTGCACTGGCCGCTCGACTTCTGTCTGCTCGGCATGGGCAGCGACGGACACACCGCGTCGATCTTCCCCGGCCCCGATTACGACGAGGCGCTGAGCGGTCCCAAGGAACGTCGCGCGCTCGGCGTGATGCCCGATCCGCTGCCGCCTGAGGCTCCGCTCGCGCGCGTGACGTTGTCGGCGGCGGCGATCGCTTCGTCGAAGGCGCTGATGATCATGATCACCGGCGACGCGAAGAAGAAGGTGCTTGAGCAGGCGATCGAACAGGGGCCGTCGTCGTCCTACCCGATCGGCCGCGTGCTCGCCGAAGTCGAGCTGCCGGTCGACGTGCACTGGGCGCCGTGACGATGCTCAACGCCGTCGTCTCCGCGGTGACCAACCGGATCATCGAGCGCTCACGCGACAGCCGCGCCGCCTATCTCACGCTGATCGAGCGCGAGGCGGCGGCGCAGGTCCGGCGTCCCGGCCTCGGCTGCGCAAACCTCGCGCATGCCTATGCCGGGACCGAGGAGGACCGCGACGCGATGAAGGCCGATGCCGGCATGAACATCGGCATCGTCACCGCGTATAACGACATGCTGTCGGCGCACGCGGTCTATTATCGCTACCCGGAGCTGATGAAGATCTGGGCGCGCGAAGCGGGCGCAACCGCGCAGGTCGCGGGCGGCGTACCGGCGATGTGCGACGGCGTGACGCAAGGCTATCCGGGGATGGAGCTGTCGCTGTTCAGCCGCGACACGATCGCACTGAGCACCGCGATTGCGTTGTCGCACGGGACGTTCGAAGGCGCGGCGCTGCTCGGCATCTGCGACAAGATCGTGCCGGGCCTGCTGATGGGTGCGCTGCGCTTCGGGCATCTGCCGATGGTGCTGATCCCGGGCGGCCCGATGCCAACGGGCTTGCCGAACAAGGCGAAGGCCGCGGTTCGCGAGAAGTTCGCGGAAGGGTTGGTCGGTCGCGACGAACTGCTCGAAGCCGAGATCGGCGCGTATCATTCGAAGGGCACGTGCACCTTCTACGGCACCGCCAACACCAACCAGATGATGATGGAGGTGATGGGCCTCCACATGCCGGGCGCGGCGTTCGTCAATCCGGGCACCAAGCTGCGGCAGGAATTGACGCGGGCGGCAGTGCACCGGTTGGCGAAGATCGGCGCGCGCGGCGATTCGTATCGGCCGCTCGGGCATTGCGTCGACGAGAAGGCGATCGTGAACGCCGCGGTCGGCCTGCTCGCGACCGGCGGCTCGACCAATCATCTGCTTCACGTGCCGGCGATCGCTCGCGCGGCGGGGATCATCATCGACTGGGAGGATTTCGACCGCCTGTCCTGCGCGGTCCCGCTGATCGCGCGCGTGTATCCCAACGGCTCGGCGGACGTGAACGCGTTCGAGGCTGCCGGGGGCATGCCCTACGTGATCCGCGAACTGCTCGGCGAAGGGCTGCTGCACGGCGACATCATGACGATCGGCGGCGAGGACCTGTCGGCGTATGCGAAGACCGCGGTGGTTGAGGGCGACACACTCGCTTGGCGCGATACGCCGGATAGCGGCGACGAGACGATCCTTCGTCCTGCGACCGCGCCGTTCTCGCCGGATGGCGGGATGCGGATTCTCGCGGGCAATATCGGCCGCGCGTGCATCAAGGTGTCGGCGGTCGAGCGCGAGCGCTGGATCGTCGAGGCGCCGGCGATGGTGTTCGACGATCAGCTCGACGTGATCGAGGCGTTCAAGCGCGGCGAGCTGGAGAAGGACGTCGTCGTCGTCGTGCGGTTCCAGGGGCCGCGCGCGAACGGCATGCCGGAACTCCACAAGCTGACGCCGCCGCTGGGGGTGTTGCAGAATCGCGGATTCAAGGTGGCGCTGGTCACCGATGGCCGGATGTCGGGTGCGAGCGGGAAAGTGCCTTGCGCGATCCATTGCTCGCCCGAGGCGCTGCTCGATGGTGCGATCGGGTTGATTCGCGATGGCGACATGATCCGGGTGGACGCGGTCAACGGTACTCTGGAGGCGCTGGTCGACGCGGACGTATGGGCGACGCGCGAGATGGTCGCGATACCGCCACCGGTGAGCGGCATGGGCCGTGAGCTGTTCGGCATGTTCCGTGGGCTCGCCGACGAGGCTGAAAAGGGCGCGTCGGCGATGCTGGCTGGGGCTGGGCTTTAACCCCCCGTCACCCCGGACTTGTTCCGGGGTCCACCGTTCCGCATAGGCATCGGCGGTAGAATTTGCGGCACCGTGGATGCCGGAACAAGCCCGGCATGACGGGTGTGAGAGGAAGCGTGACATGGAAATCGTAGCGGCAGATATTGGCGGGACGCACGCCCGCTTCGCGATCGCCGAGGTCGAGAACGGCCGCGTCGTTTCGCTCGGTGAGCCGGCGACGCTGAAGACCGCGGATCACGCGTCGCTCCAGACCGCGTATCAGGCGTTCGAGGCGGGCCTCGGCCGCCCCCTCCCCCGCGCGTTGGCGATCGCGGTCGCGTCGCCCGTCGCGAACGACGTCATCCGGCTGACCAACAACCCGTGGATCATCCGCAAGTCGCTGATCACCGAGCGGTTGAAGGCGGACCAGTGGGTGGTAGTCAATGATTTCGGCGCGGTCGGTCATGCCGTCGCGCAGGTGCCGAGCAGCGACTTCATCCATCTCTGCGGGCCCGATACGCCGCCGCCATCCGAGGGCGTCACGACGATCTGCGGCCCCGGTACCGGGCTCGGCGTCGCGCAGTTGCTGCGACGCAAAGACGGCTATCAGGTCCTGGAGACCGAGGGCGGCCACATGGACTTCGCCCCGCTCGACGGGATCGAGGATGCTTTGCTCAAGCGGCTGCGGAAGACGTTCACGCGCGTTTCGGCGGAGCGCGTCGTTGCTGGACCTGGCATCGTCGCGATCTACGAGACGCTTGCCGCGCTGGAGGGCCGCGCGGTGCCGAGCCATGACGACAAGACGATCTGGACCGAGGCGATCGACGGCACCGATTCGATCGCGCTTGCGGCACTCGACCGGTTCTGTCTCGCGCTCGGCGCGGTCGCAGGTGATCTGGCGCTGGCGCAAGGCGCGAAGGCGGTCGTCATCGCCGGCGGGCTCGGCTTCCGGATCAAGGATCGCCTGATTCGCTCGGGCTTCGACCAGCGCTTCGTCGCCAAGGGTCGCTTCCAAGGCATGATGGCGGCGATGCCCGTCAAGCTCATCACCCATCCCCAGCCCGGCCTGTTCGGCGCCGCGGCCGCCTTCGCACAGGAACATACGCAATGACCGTAACTATCGCAGACATCATGCAGACCAGCGCCGTCATCCCGGTGCTGGTGATCGAGGACGCGGCGCTCGCCCGACCGCTCGCCGAAGCGCTGGTCGCGGGCGGCTTGCGCGTGCTCGAAGTGACGTTGCGCACCGGCGCGGCGCTTGAAGCCATCGCCGAGATGAAGAAGGTGCCGGGCGCGATCGTCGGCGCAGGCACCGTGGTGAACACGCAGCAGTTCGCACAGGTCCGCGATGCGGGGGCGGAGTTCATTGTCTCGCCCGGCCTGACCGAGCGCCTCGCCACGCCGATCATCGAGAGCGGCATTCCGTTCCTGCCGGGGATCGCCAATGCGGCGGACATCATGACCGGGCTCGATCTGGGGCTGACGCACTTCAAGTTCTTCCCAGCCGAGGCGAATGGCGGGTTGAAGGCGCTCAAGGCTCTCGCCGCGCCGTTCTATCAGTGCAGCTTCTGCCCGACCGGCGGGATTACCGAGGCCAGCGCGCCGGAGTGGCTGGCGTTCAAGCCGGTGCTCTGCGTCGGCGGGAGCTGGGTGACCGGCGGGACGATGGCGGAGATCGAGATCAAGGCGCGCGCGGCTAACGCTTTGCGGGGGTAATTCCCCCCCGGCACGGGGAGGGGGACCGCGATGCGAAGCGGCGGGGTGGAGGGGGAGTGCCACGAGCGTACCGCCCCGCGGGATCCCGCCCCACTGCTGGTGCGCTCGCGGCGAGCCCCCTCCACCATCCTGCGGATGGTCCCCCTCCCCGTTCCGGGGAGGATTACATCTCGCCGCGGGCTTTGCGGATGGCGTACCATTTTTTCACGTTGGCATTGTGCTCTGCCAGCGTGTTCGCGAATACGTGGCCGCCGGTGCCGTCTGCTACGAAATAGAGCGCGTTCGTTTGGGCCGGGTCAAGCACCGCGTCGATCGAGGCACGGCCGGGGTTGGCGATCGGGCCGATCGGCAGGCCGGCTTCGGCATAGGTGTTGTAGCCGTTCTTCGCGTGCAGTTCCGACCGCAGGATGCGGCGGCCTAGCGGACGGCCCTTGGTGATCGGGTAGATCACGGTGGGGTCCGCCTGAAGCGGCATGCCGCCCCGCAGGCGATTGCCGTAGACCGCGGCGACGGTGCGGCGTTCGGAGGGCTTGCCGGTTTCCTTCTCAACGATCGAGGCGAGGATGATCGCCTGTTCGGGGGTCGTCACCGCGATGCCAGGCTTGCGCGCGGCCCAGGCGGTGGCGAGGTAGGTCTTCATCGCCGCCTGCATCCTCGTGACGACCGATGCGCGGGTGTCACCGGCCTGGAAGGCGTAGCTGTCGGGGAGAATCGAGCCTTCCGCGGGGACGGGCACGGTGCCGGTCAGGCCGTCGGCCTTCATCAGCGCGTCGTGGACGAGGACGGAAGGATAGCCTTCGGGGACGACGACGAGGCGCTGGACGACCTTGCCGCCCTGCATCAGCTTGAGGATGTCGGACTGGCTGGCGTGCGGCGCGATGCGGTATTCACCGGCCTTGATCGGGTCGCCCGAGCCGAACACGCGCGCGTACAGGCGGAAGCGGCGGGCCGAGGGGATCGCGCCGGCCTTTTCGAGTTCGGTGGCAGCGCCGGCCAAAGTGCTGCCTTCGCCGATCTGGACGGTCAGCGTGCGCGGTGCTGGGCCAGCGCCGCCCCAGCCTTGGACGACCAGGAACAGCGCGACGACTGCCGCCAGGCCGATGATCAATCCGAAACAGCCGACCTTGCGCATTGGTACTCCTTGGACCCCCGCGAAGGCGGGAACCCAGTCTGGGCCCCCGCCTTGGGCCCCACCAAAGTATTACTTTGGTGGGTGACCCTTCGCGGGGGAACAAGGTTTTTAGCGGACCTTCGTCATCACCAGCGACGCGTTGGTGCCGCCGAAGCCGAACGAGTTGTTCAGCACCGCGCGGACTTCACGCTTCTTGGCGACGTGGGGCACGAGGTCGACGCCCACGCAGCTGTCGCTCGGATTGTCGAGGTTCAGCGTCGGCGGGACGATCTGGTCACGCAGCGCGAGGATGCAGAAGATGCTTTCGACCGCGCCAGCGCCGCCGAGCAGATGGCCGATCGCGGACTTGGTCGACGACATCGACAGGCCCGAAATCGCATCGCCGAACAGGCGGCGGACCGCACCGAGTTCGAGCTCGTCACCCAAAGGCGTCGAGGTGCCGTGCGCGTTGATATAGTCGATGTCCTCGAGCGCGAGGCCCGACTTCTTGATCGCCATCTGCATCGACCGGAACGCGCCATCGCCTTCCGGATGCGGCGCGGTCACGTGGTATGCGTCGCCCGACAGGCCGTAACCGATCACCTCGGCATACATCTTCGCACCGCGTGCCTTGGCGTGTTCGTACTCCTCGAGCACCAGCACGCCCGCACCCTCGCCCATCACGAAGCCGTCGCGATCCTTGTCGTAAGGACGCGAGGCCTTTTCGGGCGAATCGTTGAAGTTGGTCGACAGCGCGCGTGCCTGTGCGAAGCCAGCGATCCCGAGCGGGCAGACGGTGCCCTCCGCGCCGCCCGCGAGCATCACGTCGGCGTCGTCCATCGCGATCATCCGCGCTGCATCGCCAATGGCGTGCGCGCCGGTCGAGCAGGCGGTGACGACCGCGTGATTCGGACCGCGCAGGCCGTATTTGATCGAGACCTGACCCGAGATCAGGTTGATCAGACGGCCGTGGACGAAGTGTGGCGAAACGCGACGCGGGCCCTTGGTGTGGAGGACGATCGATTCGCTCTCGATGCCCGGCAGACCGCCGATGCCCGAGCCGATCGACACGCCGGCACGCCAGCTCTCTTCGAGCGTCATCTCGGTCAGCCCGGCGTCTTCCAGAGCCTGGCCGGCGGCGTCGATGCCGTAGATGATGAACGGATCGACCTGCCGCTGGACCTTGTGATCGACCCGCTTGCCGGGGTCGAAGCCATATTCGTGGTCGGCCGGTTTCACCTCGCAGGCGATGCGGCACACCTGATCCGACGCGTCGAAGCGCGTGATCGGGCCCGCGCCCGACTTGCCGGCGAGGATATTCGCCCAGGCCGTTTCAACATCCGCCCCCAGAGGGGTGACCAGGCCTAGCCCGGTTACGACGACACGCCGCATGGCTTCAAACTCCGTCTGCTCTCAAAACGAAACGGCTCCCCGCCCTCTTTGCCCAAGGACGGGGAGCCGCTCAAATCACACCCTTCAGGGCAGGTCCAAAGGTTTGAACCCTAGACCCTGATCAGGCCTTGTGCTCGTCGATGTAGGTGATCGCATCCTTGACGGTCGCAATCTTCTCGGCGGCATCATCGGGGATCTCGACACCGAATTCTTCCTCGAACGCCATGACGAGTTCGACGATGTCGAGGCTGTCTGCGCCCAGGTCGTCGATGAAGCTCGCGTCCTCGGTCACCTTGTCGGCTTCGACGCCGAGATGCTCGACGACGATCTTCTTCACGCGGTCAGCTGTCTCGCTCATGGTAGTTCCCTCTTCAAATCTGGGGGTTTTCGGTATTTCCTGAACGCACCTAGAACGCGGTAGTTCAGCGCGCAAGTTCAGATCATCGCCATCCCGCCGTTCACGTGCACGGTTTGTCCCGTGACGTACCCGGCTTCACGGCTAGCGAGGTACACGATCGCCGCGCCGATGTCTGCGCCTTCGCCAAGCCGACCGGCGGGAATCTTCGCGGTGAGCGCGGTCTTCTGCGCGTCGGGCAGCGCGTCGGTCATCGGCGAGGTGATGAAACCGGGTGCGACGCAGTTGACGGTGATGCCGCGGCTGGCGAGTTCCTGCGCCATCGATTTCGACATGCCGATCAGGCCGGCCTTCGATGCCGCGTAGTTCGCCTGGCCGGGATTGCCGGTGACGCCGACGATCGAGGTGACCGAGATCATCCGGCCGAAGCGCGCCTTCATCATCGGCTTGGCAGCGGCGCGCATGAGGCGGAACGCGGCTTCGAGATTGACGCGGATGACGCTGTCCCACTCGTCGTCCTTCATCCGCATCGCGAGATTGTCGCGCGTGACGCCGGCGTTGTTGACGAGGATGTCGAGCTTGCCACCGAGCGCTTCGACGGCTTGGGGGACGAGCGCGTCGACTGCGGCTGCGTCTGAGAGGTTGCAGGGGAGTGCGACGTGGTCGCCGCCGAGGCTGGCGCGGAAGGCTTCGAGCTTGTCGGCGTTGGAGCCGGATACGGCGAGGCGCGCGCCCTGGGCGACTAGGGCCTTGGCGATCTCGGACCCGATCCCGCCGGATGCCCCGGTGACGAGGGCGGTCATGCCTGTGAGGTCGAACATTTTAGTCTCCATCAGATTTTGTTCACGCGAAGGCGCGATGGCGCGAAGGGGGTGTAGCCGTTGACGATCCGACGGAGCCCCTCCTTCAGCGTCTCGCCTCCGAAGTTGATCAGCAGCCCCAAGGGCTGTTTGGTTAGTCGCAGATAGGTCAGCAGTTGCTTTGCATGAACGGCATTCAGTCGCTCGACCGATTTGATTTCAACCAGTAGCTGGTTGCCAACGATGAGGTCGATCCGGAACGCCGCTTCGAAATGCAGCCCTTCGAAATCGATCGAGACAGAGCGTTGCCGCTCGACCTCATATCCCAGACTGGCGAGCTGGCTCGCCAACACAGTCTCGTAGACGCTTTCGAGCAATCCAGGCCCAAGCTCCCGGTGAAGGCGAAGCGAAACATCAATGACGTCGGAAGCGGCAGCCTCGAGATCCATCGTCTTTGCGCCTTTGCGCCTTCGCGTGAATCACATCTTCTTCACGAATCCCTCGATGTCGTCCATCGTGATGACGCTCGTCGTTTCGGCGTCGGGGGTGATGCGCTTGACCATCGGGCTGAGGACCTTGCCGCCGAATTCGACGAAGTGGTCAACGCCCGCCGCGTGCATCGCTAAAACCGATTCGCGCCAGCGGACCATGCCGGTGACCTGCTGGACCAACAGGTGACGGATCGCCCCCGGGTCGGCGACGGCGGTGGCGTCTACGTTGGCGAAGACGGGGACCAGGGGCGCGCGGAGGTCGGCGTCTAGAAGCGCGGCTTCCATGGCTTCGGCGGCGGGCTGCATTAGGGGGCAGTGGAAGGGGGCGGAGACGGGCAACAATACCGCACGCTTGGCGCCTAGGTCCTTGGCCAGTGCGATCGCCTTTTCGATGGCGAGGCGGTGGCCGGAGATGACGACCTGCGAGGGGTCGTTGTCGTTGGCGACGGTACAGATCAGTTCGGGACCGCCCTCTGCGAGGATCGCGTCGACCGCGGCGCCAGCGACCACCTGCGCCTTTTCGAGGTCGGTGCCGAGCAACGCGGCCATCGCGCCCTCACCTACCGGGACGGCGGCCTGCATCGCGCGGCCGCGGAGTTTCAGGAGACGCGCGGTGGTCGACAGATCGAGCGCACCGGCGGCGCACAAGGCGGTATATTCGCCGAGGCTATGGCCGGCGACGTAGTCCGCCTTGTCGGCGAGGCGGATGCCGCCTTCCTTCTCGGCGACGCGCAAGGTGGCGATCGCGTTCGCCATGATCGCGGGCTGCGCGTTCTCGGTGAGGAGCAGGTCGTCCGCGGGACCTTCGCTCATCAGGCGGAACAGGTGCTGGCCGAGCGCCTCGTCGACTTCGGCGAAGACCTCGCGGGCGGTGGCACTGGCGTCGGCGAGCGCCTTGCCCATGCCGACAGACTGGCTCCCCTGGCCGGGGAAGATGAACGCGCGCATGATCTCTCCTGTGTGTTCGGTCTTCGTTTGAGCGCGGGGCCTATAAAGGTGCGCGGCGAGTTGCAACCTGAACGAACCCGGCGACCTTGCGACAATATGCGACCATTTCGCCGACCTTGCGACAATCGCCTGCGACAATCGGCTCGCAGATTATGGAGGACGCCGCAGCAACGGCGCCGTGTTTCAAACGGGAGATTATCATGAAGACGTTCATCCTCAGTGCGCTTGCCGCCACCCTAGTTGCCAGCCCCCTGCTCGCCGCAGCGCCTGCCGAAGCGCAGCAGCGTCGCGAAGTCACCACCGTGCGCCACAACGACAACGGCCGCACCGTCGTTACCAAGCGCACCGTTGTCCGCACGCCGCAGTATCGCAACTGGCGCGCCGGCCAGCGCTTCGATCGTCGCCAGGCGCAGAACTACCGGGTCATCACCACGTACCGCAACTATCGCCTTGCACCCCCGCCCCGCGCGCATCAGTGGGTTCGCTCGGGTCGTGACGCGATCCTGATCGACGGTCGCGGCAACGTGGTCCAGGTTCGTGGCGGCGCGTTCCGGTAACACCTACCATTACCTTGCCTTTGCCGGATAATCGGCTAAGGCCCTCTGCAACCGGGGTGAGAGATTCGCGTCTCTCGCCCCTGTTTGCATTCTAGACGACAGCCGGAGGGGTGCACGCATGGGGCGTGTATCAGCGATCGGCCAAGACGAAGGACAAGACATGGCTCTTTACGAGCACGTGTTCCTTGCGCGCCAGGATCTGGCACAAGCGCAGGTGGACGCACTGGCGGAAATCGCCACCAAGATCGTGAACGACAACGAAGGTCGGGTCGTAAAGACCGAGAACTGGGGCCTGCGTTCGCTCGCGTACAAGATCGCCAAGAACCGCAAGGCGCACTATGTCATGCTCGAGATCGATGCCCCGGGCAGCGTGATCGCAGAGCTGGAGCGCCAGACCCAGATCAACGAAGACATCATCCGTTACATGACGGTCAAGGTCGACACCCTCGAAGAGGGCCCGACCGTGATGATGCGCAAGCAGGATCGTGACCGCGAGCGTCGTGGCGACCGTGAAGGTGGCCGTGAGGGCCGTCCCGATCGTGGCGATCGTCCGGACCGTGGTCCCCGTCGTGACCGCGAAGAGGGAGCTGAATAAACATGGCACGTCCATTCTTCCGCCGCCGCAAGAGCTGCCCGTTCTCCGCCAAAGACGCTCCCCGGATCGACTATAAGGACGTCCGGTTGCTGCAGGGCTTCGTGTCCGAGCGTGGCAAGATCGTCCCGTCGCGTATCACTTCGGTGGCCGCAAAGAAGCAGCGCGAACTGGCCCAGGCCATCAAGCGCGCGCGTCATCTGGGCTTGCTGCCCTACATCGTTAAGTAAGGAGCGCCCACATGGACGTCATTCTGCTTGAGCGCGTCGAAAAGCTTGGTGCTATCGGCGACGTGGTGAAGGTCAAGGACGGTTACGCACGTAACTTCCTGCTTCCCAACAAGAAGGCGCTTCGTTCGAACGAAGCCAACCGCAAGGTGTTCGAGTCGAACCGTGCGAAGATCGAATCGGACAACGCATCGCGTCGCAGCGATGCCGAGACCGAAGCGAAGACCTTCAACGACGCGACCGTGACCCTGATCCGTCAGGCGTCGAACACCGGTCAGCTCTACGGTTCGGTCGCGGTTCGCGATCTGGTCGATGCGCTGGTGGCCGATGGTCACAAGGTCGGCAAGTCGGCGATCGTGCTCGACAAGCCGATCAAGGCGATCGGTGTCTACACCGTCAAGGTGTCGCTGCACCCCGAGGTGTCGGTGGCCGTCAAGGTCAACGTTGCCCGCTCGCCTGAAGAGGCCGAGATGCAGGCTTCGGGCGTCGACGTGATGTCGTCGATGTTCGAGCGCGACGAGGCTGGCTTCGTCGAGGATTACGATCCGAACGCAGAGCCCGGCGCGACCGCCGAAGCTCCTCGCGACCAGGAGGAAGAAGCGCAGGGTTGATCCCTTCGCTTCCCTTCTAGCCGATACAGAAAGGCCCGCCCGGAGTGATCCGGGCGGGCCTTTTCTTTCGTGCTTTTGCGGCGGGTGTCAGGGGCAGGTTACGCAGGCGCCGATCATTGCTGCGAAGGGGATGAGGGCGCAGAGGATGGGGACTAGGTGTTTCATGACCGGATGACTCTTGGGGGTGTTATCCGGTTAATGCGCGGGATGTGGAAAGGTTGCCGAGAGGTGAACGATTTTTGTACCGATCGGTTTCTGGTGCGGAAGAAGCCACCCTCCACCACCACCCCGGCGAAGGCCGGGGCCCAGTTGAGAAAGCTAAAGTAACGGATCGCAGCGTCCATCATCCGCGTCCGCCAACTGGGCCCCGGCCTTCGCCGGGGTGGTGGTAGTGGAAGGTCAGCTTTCGACGTTCTCCGGCTTCTCGATCAGCGCGGGCCCCTCGCCTAGCGCCAGCGCGTCTACCGATGACACGTCCTCCAGATCCCGCGCACCCGTTTCGATGTTCAGGTCGCGGAACTTGCGCCCCGTCACCATCAGGCGGCCGTTGAACGAGTTGGTGAAGCCGTTGAAGTTCTTCACCGCGCTGTTGAGGCCGACACCGACTTTGCGCAGGTCGTCCGCGACCTTGGCGAGGCGATCGTGCATTTCCTTGCCGAGCTCGCCGATCTTGCGCGCTTCGTTGGCGAGTTTTTCCTGGCGCCAGACCGCCGCCACGGTGCGGGCGATCGCGATCAGGTTCGTTGGGGTTGCCAGCAGCACGCGCTTTTCGAAGGCAAAGTCCCAGAGCGTCGGGTCGTGTTCGAGCGCGGCGGAGAGGAAATGTTCGCCGGGGACGAACATGATGACGTAGTCGGGCGTGTCGGCGAACTGGCTCCAATAGGCCTTGTTGCCGAGGCCGTTGACGTGTGCGCGCATCGAGGCCGCATGGGCGGCTAGGCCGATCAGGCGCTCGGCGTCGTCGACCGCGCCGAACGCGTCCTGGTACGCGTTGAGCGAGACCTTTGCGTCGATCACCAGCGCGCGACCGCCGGGGACGCGGATGATTGCGTCGGGGCGTAACCTTGCCCCGTCGTCGCCGACCGCGACCGAGACCTCGGTCTGGAAGTCGGTGTGTTCGCTGAGGCCACAGGTTTCGAGGACGTTCTTCAGCTGCTGTTCGCCCCAGCGGCCGCGGGACTTGGGGGCGTTGCGGAGGGAGTTGACAAGCTTGGCGGCTTCGGTGGAGACCTTTTCCTGGCCGAGGCGCATCTGTTCGATCTGGCCCTTGAGGTCACCGAACGCGTCGCGGCGCTCGGCCTCGACCTTGGCGACGCCCTCTTCGTAGCGTTGCAGGCGGTCGCTGACGGGTTGCAGCATCGACTTGAGGTTGAGGCCGGCGGATTCCTCGGACTGGCGGAAGCGAGCGTCGGCGCGTTCGAGGAAGGTCTTCTGCGCGTCGCTCAGCAGCTTGTTGGCGACGTCGCCGAACTGCGCGGCCATGACGTCCTTCGCCTCGCGGAGCTCGAGCAGGCGGGCTTCGAACGCCTCGCCTTGTGCTTTCAGTGTGGCGATTTCGGTGCGGGCGGCATCGCGGTCGGTGCGGATCGCTGCGAGGTCGAGGCGCAGGCGGTCGGTGTCGGTGGCGCGCTCGGCGTTCTGCGCGCGGAGGGTAGCGAGGTCCTGCATCGCGGCGTTGCGTTCGCGCTCGACGGCGTCGCGCGCGGTGCGGATGAGGTCGGCGTCGGCGACCTTGGTTTGGGCGACGGCGAGTTCGCTGGCTAGGGTGGCGGCTCGGCGGGAGGCTAGCAGCCAGCCGAGGAGGATGCCGGCGGCTAGCGCGAGGACGGCGATGATGGCGAACTCAGCCATTTTGCACCCGCGAATTTAGCTGGAAGTGCACAAAGTGCAGACGCTGGCGCAGCATTTTCTTAGGGGAGAATGTGCGCATCGGCGAGCGGGTTTGGAAGCGAGATGGAGACGTCATGCGTGGAACATACGTCGAACGGTTGATGTAGGACAATCGGAATATGTTGTTCTTCCGCGGAGGCGGGAGTCCTGGGTTATGAGCAGTGGCGCTTGTGGTCCTGGGCCCCCGCCTTCGCGGGGGAACTAGGGGGGGAGACACCTTCTCCACCAGCACCACCCCGGCGGAGGCCGGGGCCCAGTTGGGGGACGTCGCTAACTGAGCGCGGAGCGTAGTTACTGCGGCCTTTCCAACTGGGCCCCGGCCTTCGCCGGGGTGGTCGCGTGTTGGGTGATTGGGGGCGTGCTCTCAGATACGCTCTAAGAGCCCCCCGCCCCTCACCCCAGCTTGCGCTGCTTCGCCAGCTTCTTCAGCACCATGTCGCGCTTGAGGCGGCTGATGTGGTCGATGAACAAGACGCCGTCGAGATGGTCGATCTCGTGCTGCATGCAGGTCGAGAGCAACCCGTCGAAATCCTCTTCGTGCGCAGCACCGGTCTCGTCGAGCCACTTCACGCGGCACCGCGCCGGGCGCGCCACCTCGGCATATTGCTCCGGAATCGAGAGGCAGCCCTCGTTGTACGTGGAGACCTCGTCGCTGACCGACAGGATCTCGGCGTTGATATACGCCTTGGGGTTCTTGATCGGCTTATCGTCCTCATCCTTCTCCTCCTGGAGATCGATGACGAGGACGCGCAGCTGTACGCCGACCTGGGTCGCCGCAAGGCCGATGCCGTTGAAGTCGTACATCGTCTCGATCATGTCGGCGACGAGCGTGCGGGTGGAGTCGTCGACCGTCTCCACCGGCTCGGCGACGAGGCGCAGGCGGGGATCGGGGACTTCGAGAACGGTCATGACGGTCATCCTGCGCAGCTAGGTTCCGCGCGGGGGTGCGTCAAGCCATTGGCCGCCTTGCCCTTAACGCCTGCGCCAGCGTGCCCTCGTCGAGATAGTCGAGTTCGCCGCCGACCGGCAGGCCGTGCGCGAGCTGGGTGACGCGAACGGGGAAGCGTTCGATGCGCTCGGCGATGTAGTGTGCGGTGGTCTGGCCTTCGAGCGTGGCGTTCATCGCGAGGACGACCTCGTCGATGCCGCCGGCTTCGATGCGGCGGACGAGGCTGTCGATGCTCAGGTCCTCGGGGCGGATGCCTTCGAGTGCCGACAGGCGCCCACCGAGGACGTGGAAGCGGCCGGGGAACAGGCGGGAACGGTCGAGTGCCCAGAGATCTGCAACCTCCTCGACCACGCACAGCGAACGTTGGTCGCGGCGCGGGTCGGCGCAGATCGCGCAGGGGTTGGTGGTGTCGACGTTGCCGCAGGTCGAGCAGTTCTCCAGCCGCTCGTCTACCGCGGTCAGTGCCTCGCGCAAGGGACCCAACGCCGCGTCGCGCTTCTTGAGCAGATGCAGCACGGCGCGACGTGCGGACCGGGGGCCGAGGCCGGGGAGCCGGGCCAGCGCCTGCGTCAGCGCCTCGATCTCGGGGGATGCCATAGGGAACAGATAGGGGGTTGCGCGGCTCCCCGCCAGCGTGTTCGAGAGGGCCATGCGGATCATCTTCATGGGAACGCCGGACTTCGCAGTGCCGGTGCTGGAGGCCCTCGTCGCGGCGGGGCATGAACTGGTGGCGGCGTATTGCCAGCCGGCTAGGCCAGGGGGGCGGCGTGGGCGCGAGTTGGTGCCGTCGCCGGTGCAAGTTCGGGCGGAAGCGCTGGGCATCGAGGTGCGGACGCCGGTGTCGTTCAAGGCGTCTTTGCCGGAGGGGCTGGAGGCTCGCGAGGCGTTTTCCGCCTTGGACGCGGATGTGGCGGTGGTTGCGGCCTATGGTCTTATTCTGCCTCGCGCGGTGCTGGAGGCGCCGCGGTTCGGGTGCCTCAATGTGCACGGGTCGCTATTGCCGCGGTGGCGCGGCGCGGCGCCGGTGCAGCGGGCTATTCTCGCGGGCGATGCCGAGACGGGCGTGGGGATCATGCAGATGGAGGCGGGTCTGGATACCGGCCCGGTTCGGCTCGAGGGACGCACGCCGATCGTCGGCAAGACCGCGGGGGATCTGACGTCCGAACTCTCGGCGATGGGGGCTCGGTTGATGGTCGAGGTGCTGAGCGATCTCGACGCCTACCCTGCCCGGCCGCAACCCGCGGAGGGCGTTACCTATGCGGCGAAGATCGACAAGGCGGAGGCGCGGATCGATTTCGAGCGGTCGGCGGTCGAGGTCGAGCGGCTGGTACGGGCGATGAACCCGGCGCCGGGGGCGTGGTTCGAGCATGCCGGCGAGCGGGTGAAGGTGCTGGCCGCGGACGTGCTGCCGTTCTCGTTTCTTGGGTGCGAGGGTCTGACGGTCAACGGCGAGCTGACGATCGGGTGTGGCGACGGGGCGATCCGGCCGACCCTAGTGCAGCGCGCTGGGCGTGGCGTGACCTCGGCGGAGGAAATGCTGCGCGGGTTTGCGATCCCGTCGGGGACGCAGCTTTGACGCGGTTCGCGTTGACGGTGGAATTCGACGGGCGGCCGTTCATGGGCTGGCAGCGGCAGAAGCATGGGCCGAGCGTTCAGGCGGCGCTGGAGGCGGCGGTGTTGAAGATGACCGGCGAGACCGCGTCGGTACAGGCGGCGGGGCGGACCGATGCGGGTGTGCACGGGATCGCGATGCGTGCGCATGTCGACATTGCGAAGCCGCTCGCGGCGTTTCGGTTGATGGAGGGGCTGAATGCGCTGGTGAAGCCGGCGCCGGTGTCGGTGCTGGCGTGCGAGGTGGTCGACGACGATTGGCATGCGCGGTTTTCGTGCGTCGGGCGGTCGTACGAGTACCGGATCGTCAACCGGCGATCGCCGCTGACGTTCGAGGCGGGGCTGGCCTGGCAGGTGCCGCAATTGCTGGATGCAGACGCGATGGCGGAGGCTGCCGGGGCGCTGGTCGGGCGGCATGACTTCACGACGTTTCGGTCGGCGCATTGCCAGGCGGATAGCCCGGTGCGGACTCTGGACCGGCTTGAGGTGGTGCGGGAGGGGGAGCGGCTGTTCGTCTATGCGGCGGCGCGATCGTTCCTGCATCATCAGGTGCGGTCTATGGTCGGATGTCTGGCGCTGGTGGGTATGGGGCGTTGGGCGGTTGGCGATGTTGCGGCCGCGCTGGAGGCGAAGGATCGGGCGATGCTGGGGCTCAATGCGCCGCCTGACGGGTTGTTCTTCGTGAGTGCGGTTTATCCGGAGATTTAGCCAGCGGCTTTGATCGCCACGCTTATCCTCCCCTGGAAGGGGAGGTGTCGCGTAGCGACGGAGGGGTATCGCCCTCTCGATAGCGGGTCACCCCTCCGTCAGCGCAATGCGCTGCCACCTCCCCTTACAGGGTAGGATAGTTAGCGGACGAACTTCGCGGCTAGCTCGACATGCGTCGACCAGCGGAACTGGCCGACGGGCTGGACCCAGTCGATCCGCCAGCCGGCGTCGCACAACTCCTTGGCATCGCGCGCGAAGCTGGCCGGGTTGCACGAGACGTAGGCGATCACGGGCGTCTTGCATTCGGCGAGCGCGGTAGCCTGTTCGCGCGCGCCGGACCGGGGCGGATCGATCACCACCGCGTCGAAGCGGTCGAGCTCGGCCACCGTCAGCGGTCGGCGGTAGAGATCACGGTGCTCCGGGTAGACCGGGCGCTGCGTGCGATGCGCGGCGGCCTTCAGCGAGCCGAGTGCGTCGCGCGCGCCTTCGGCCGCATAGACCTTCGCGGGGATCGCCAGCGTGAACGTGCCTAGGCCGGCGAAGAGGTCCGCGACCGTCGCGGGCTTGCCGATCGCTTCTAGGACGGCGGCGGTAAGCGCAGCTTCGCCGTCCGGCGTGGCCTGAAGGAACGACGCGGGCGGGAGCGGTACGGGGACGCCGCCGAGCGTGATCGTGACCGCGTCCGGCTCCCAGCGCGTCTCGGGTCCGAGACCGTCGTCGAACGCCACGCGGGCGATCTTGTAGTCTTCGCAGAATTTGGTGAGCGCTTCGGCGGCGGGGAGGCCTTCGGGGGCGAACCCGGTGATCAGGATGTCGGCGCCCTGGTCGGCGAGCGTCAGGTGGATGTCCGCGCGGCGGCGGAAGTTGAGGCGCTTGAGCAGCAAACGCAACGGGTGGACGAGCGCGAACAGGCGCGGATCGAGGATCCAGCATTCCTTGATGTCGACGATCGTGTGCGCTTTCTCCGCGGTGAAGCCGAGCGTGATCTTGCCGCCCTTGGCCTCGGCGTGGAGCGTCGCGCGGCGGCGGCTGCGCTCGGGGGAAATGTGCGGCGTGCGGATCGGGGCGGACAGGTCCTGGCCGTCGAGCGCGGAGGCGATGCGGTCGGTGACGAACTCGGCATAGGCCTGGTCGTCGAGATGCTGGAGCTGGCAGCCGCCGCAGGTCGGGAAATGCACGCAGGGGGGAGTTTGGTGGTGCGGGCCGGGGATCACGGTGCCGTCCGCTGCGAGCGTGTCGCCGGGGGCCGAGAAGGCGGCGTGGCGGCCGTCGGCGGTCATGCCGTCGCCGCGCGCTGCGACGCGGACGATCGTGTCGATGTTCGTTTCAGAGGTCGAGTCAGTGGTCATGGGGCCGCTCTGGCCGACCGGAGCGCTTCCGCCAAGTCGTCGGCGATGAAAGCCGCGCCCAATCGGCGGGCAGCGTCACTGTGGAGCCACACTCCGGCACAGGCGTCGAGCGGATCGAGCCGGGCGGCAAGCATCGCGCCGATCGCGCCGGCTAGCACGTCGCCGGTGCCGGCGGTGGAGAGCCAGTCGCTGGCCCCTTGCGCGATGCGGACGCGGCCGTCTGGGGCGGCGATGACGGTGTCGGCGCCTTTGAAGACAACGATGGCATTGGCGCGGGTGGCGGCGGCTCGGGCTCGGGTGATCTTGTCGGCGTCGGATTTGCCGAAAAGTGCGTCGAACTCGCCGGAGTGCGGGGTGAGGATGACGGGGACCTTCAGCGCCTTGATCCGCTCGGGGTCGAGCAGGCGGAGCGCGTCGCCGTCTATGATCAGCGGGTGGCCCGAGGTCAGCGCGGCGTCGAGGCGGGCCTTGGCCGTATCGTCGCGGCCGAGGCCGGGACCGATCACCAGTGCGCCGATCCGATCGTTGGCGAGCGCGTGGTCCGAGAATGGCGTGCGGACGAGTGCGTGCGGGGGGCCTTGGCTATCGCCGAGCAGGGTTACGTAGCCGGCACCGGCGCGCATCGCGGCGAGCGCTGCGAGATCGGAAGCGCCTGACATGCTGCCGGCGACGATCGCGACCATACCTCGCGTGTATTTGTGCGAGTCTGGGCCGGGGGTCGGGAGGCTTGGGGCCTTGAGGACTTCAGCTTGGCTGTGCGTAGGGACGCCGATGTCGAGGAGGCGGATCTGGCCGCAATAGCGCGCGGCGGGTTGGAGGAGGTGCGCTGGTTTTACCGCGCCGAGCGCGAGGGTGAGGTTGAAGACGGGGGGTGTGCTGAGCGCCTCGCCTGTATCGGTAGCAAGGCCACTGGGCAGGTCGACAGCGATGCTGAGTTGAGCGGCGTTCGCGAGGGAATGGAGACACTCGACCACAGACCGTTCCCTCGCGGACGCGGGGGCCCAGGATAGGCCGCTAGGTAAGCCCTTGGGATTTAGCTGGGCCCCCGCGTCCGCGGGGGAACGGTTGGGGGTCGGTGTTGTACTGGCGTCGAGCGGGCGCGTGAGGCCCGTGCCGAACAGCGCGTCTACGAGGATCGGGGCGGGCTTTGCCTCCGCAAGCGTTTCGACCGGGCCTGGCCACCCTGCCCTCGCCGACTTCGCCGCATCCGTCTTGGGCTCCGACAACGCCGCAACCCGAACCGCCACGCCCATCCCTGCCAACACGCGCGCCGCGACATACCCGTCGCCACCGTTGTTGCCGGGGCCACAGAGGATCAGAACTTCGTTTGTGCCCGCGAGCCGGCGGACTGCGTGTGCAATCGCGGTGCCAGCGCGGTCCATCAGCGTTTCCACCGAGACGCCGGTGGCGATCACCGCGTCTTCCGCTGCACGCATTTCGGCGGCCGTCAGGATGGGGCGGCCTTCGATCCCGATCATCACTGCGGCGTGACGCCCCGGACCGTGGCGGGCAACCGGTAGCGATCGCCGCCGAGCGCTACTTCGATGCCATCACTCCCGACAACGGTAACCGTTGCGACCTCGGCCCCGTCCGCCGCGATCACGCCGCGGCCGTCCCGCGTGACGAGCAGGCGGCGAAACGCGCCATCGGCATGCCGCACCGTGAGGATCAGGCCATCCTTGCCCAGCGCCTGCTCGACGGTGCAGGTCGGGGCCAACGCAGCCGTACCGCGCGCGCATGGGATCTGGCGGTCGCCGGCGGTTTCGGCCTTCTGCTTGGCCTCGACGTCCGCGCTGGACGGCCCCCGCCCGCACGCTGCTAACGGGAGCGAGAGGAGCGCGGCAACCGTCAGTATTTGCTTAGATATCCGCGTAGACATGGGTTTCGGCTGCCGCTCCAGGGTGCGTGACGGCACCCTTGTACGCGGGGCCGACGGTCTTCGCATAGCGCCAGAGTGCGCCCGACCCGTAATCGCTGGTGCGCGGCACCCACGCGGCACGGCGCTCCGCCATCACGTCCTCCGCCACGTCGAGGTCGATCGTGCCGGCTTCGGCGTCGATGTGGATGATGTCGCCATTCTCGACGAGCGCGATCGGGCCGCCATCGGCCGCCTCGGGGCCGACATGGCCGATGCAGAAGCCGCGCGTGCCGCCCGAGAAGCGCCCATCGGTGATCAGCGCGACGCTCTCGCCCATGCCGAGCCCGTAGAGCGCGGCGGTGGTCGACAGCATCTCGCGCATGCCGGGGCCGCCCTTGGGGCCTTCGTAGCGGATGACGATGACTTCGCCCTCGTTGATCTCGCGGTTCTCGACGGCGGCGAAGGTGTCCTCCTCGCAGTCGAACACGCGCGCAGGTCCCGAGAACTGGAGGCGGTGCATGCCGGCGACCTTCACGATCGCGCCGTCGGGGGCGAGACTACCGCGCAGGCCGACGACGCCGCCAGTCGGTGTGAGCGGAGTCTTGATGTCGTAAATGACCTTCTGGTCGGGGTTCCACGTCACCTGGTCGATGTTCTCGCCCAGCGACTTGCCCGTCACCGTCAGGCAATCGCCGTTGAGGAAACCGCCGGCGAGCATCGTCTTCATCAGCATGTAGACGCCGCCGGCCTCGTACATATCCTTGGCGACGTACTTACCACCGGGTTTGAGGTCCGCGATGTACGGCGTTGTCTTGAAGATCTCGGCGACGTCGAACAGGTCGAATTCGATCCCGGCTTCGGACGCCATCGCGGGCAGATGCAGCGCGGCGTTGGTCGAGCCGCCGGTCGCGGCGACGACGCGCGCAGCGTTGATGAACGCCTCGCGCGTGCAGATGTCGCGGGGGCGGATGTTGTCGGCGAGACACTCCATGACCTGCGCACCGGCGGCGACCGCAATCTGTTCGCGCGTGGTGTAAGGAGCCGGCACCATGTTGCTGTTCGGGATCGACAAACCGATCGCTTCCGCGACGCAGGCCATCGTGTTGGCGGTGTACTGGCCGCCGCACGCGCCGTGGCCGGGGCACGCGACCTTCTCGATCGCGTGGACTTCGGAAAGCGGGCACGCGCCGGCCGCGTATTTGCCGACGATCTCGAACACGTCGACGACGGTGACGTCGCGGTCCTGATAGCGGCCGGGCAGGATCGAGCCGCCATAGACGAAGACGGAGGGGATATTGAGGCGTAGCATCGCCATCATCATGCCCGGAAGCGACTTGTCGCAACCGGCGAACCCGACCAGCGCGTCGTAGCAATGGCCGCGTACCGAGAGCTCGACCGAGTCGGCAATGACTTCGCGGCTCACCAGCGAGGCCTTCATGCCCTGATGGCCCATCGCGATGCCGTCGGTGACGGTGATCGTGTTGAAGCGGCGTGGCATGCCGCCGCCCTGGATGACGCCGGCCTGCGCGGCATCGGCCTGTGCGTCGAGCGTGGTGTTGCAGGGCGCGGAGTTGTTGCCGGCGGACGCGAGCGCGACGAACGGGCGTGCGATCTGCTCCTCGTCGAGGCCCATCGCGTAGTAATAGCTGCGGTGCGGGGCGCGCTCGGGACCGACGGAGACATGCCGGCTCGGCAGGCGCGATTTATCGAATGTGCGGGTCATGGCGAACGCCTATGTCGCGGGAGGGGGTATTTGCGCAAGAGAGTTGCGAGGCCGAACGGGCAATTTAGTGGACGAGCGCCAGCAGGGCGATGAGCAGGACCATGACACCGATGGTGACGACGAAAAGCGTTGCGAGGATCAGAAACGTGCCGCTGTCGTTGTCGAACGCCCAAGCGACCGGGGAGAGCGAGTATCGCGACGCTATCGAAACGCTGATGCCGCCGGAACCATACCCTGTGACCAGTGCCACCAGCGTGCACGACAGCGTGACCGTCCGGGCTCGCGAAAGTCGCATCAGGTCTGATGTAGCAAATACATAGGAACGCAGCGTGAGGCTGGGACAGTGTTTGTGCAATACGGTGGCATCGATTCGCCAACGGGAGTCATTCCGACGAGGTCAGAACCCCAAGTTACTGACGATGCGCTACTTGGCTCTGGGTCCTGACTTTCGTCAGGATGACCGTCTAGATGAGGTTACTCTCACCAAGCGCCCCCGGCCTCCCCTTTTCAAGGAGGAGAAGGAGTCAGAGGCCTTCGAGAGCCTTGGCTACGCCGTCCATCGTGAAGGGCTTCTGCAAGCGGGGGCGGTCGCGGAATTCGGGGGCTACGCCGTCATCGCCGCCGCCGGTGGCGAAGACGAACGGGACGCCGCGCGCGGCCAAGGCCTCGGCGACCGCGGTGCTCTTTTCGCCGCCGCGGAGGTTGACGTCGAGGATGGCGCCATCGACGCCGCCCTGCTCGATCCGCTTGAGCGCGTCAGCGACGGTATCGACCGAGCCTGCGACTCCCTTGTCCAGCACCTCGAGGAAATCCTCGAGCATCATGGCGATCAACGGTTCGTCCTCGACGATCAGAATCTGCTGCGGGAGGATCTGCTGGGAAGCGGTCATGCAATGCGCATAGTCGGGATTGTTACGACTTGCCAACATCTTGTTCAATTCATTCCGGTTTCGTTTCACCGCGCGGCGAGCACGTCCCGCGCCGCTTCGGCAAGTTCCTGCACCGAGAAGGGTTTCGGCAGGAACGAGACGTTATCCAGATCGATCGATTTGCGCAGCTGCTCCTCCGCATAGCCCGACATGAACAGGATCGGCAGGTCGGGATATTTTTCGCGCACGTGGCGCACCATCGTCGGGCCATCCATCTGCGGCATGACGACGTCGCTGATCAGCAGATCGGGGCGGCCATGCTTCTCAAGCACTTCGAGCGCGACCTCGCCGTTCTCCGCGGTCAGCACCGTATAGCCCTGCCGCGAGAGCGCGCGCTCTGCGACCGCGCGGACCATGTCTTCGTCCTCGACGAGCAGGATCGTGCCGGTGCCCCAGAGATCGACGGGCTTCGGCGCGGGCTTCACGATCGCAGGCCGCGTCGCGGCGGGGGCAGAATGGACCGGCAGATACATCGTGAAGGTGGCGCCCTGCCCCAGCTTGCTGTCGGCAAAGATATAGCCGCCCGATTGCTTGACGATCCCGTAGACGGTGGAAAGGCCGAGGCCGGTGCCCTTCCCGAATTCCTTGGTCGTGAAGAACGGTTCGAAGATCTTGGGCAACACGTCGGGGGGGATGCCGGTCCCGGTGTCCTGAACGATCAGCGCGGTGTAGTCGGCGACGGGCAGGATGTCGGAAGCCATCGCTCGGACCTCTGACGCATACACCGCGCGGGTGGTGATGGTCAGCACGCCCCCGCCGCGCGCGTTCGCCGAGACGATCGCGTCACGCGCGTTGACGGCCAAGTTGACGACGACCTGCTCTAGCTGGCCCGGATCCGCGCGCACCGGGCCGAGATTGCGGCCATGCGTCATGTCGAGGCGGACGTTCTCGCCCATCAGGCGCTTGAGCAGGTTCGAGACTTCGGAGACGACATCGGGGAGCTGCAGAATCTGTGGGCGCAGCGTCTGCTGGCGCGAAAAGGCGAGCAGCTGGCGCGTCAGGCTGGCGGCGCGGTTCGAATTGGTGCGGACCTGCTGGATGTCGTCGTAATCGCTGTCGCCGGGCGAATGGCGCATCAGCATCAGGTCGCAGTGGCCGATGATCGCGGTCAGGATGTTGTTGAAATCATGCGCGACGCCGCCCGCGAGCTGGCCGACCGCCTGCATCTTCGTGGCCTGCGCGACCTCGCGCTTGAGGCGGCTCTCCTCGCTATTGTCCTTGAGGCTTAGCAGCACGGCGGCATCGCCCAATCCGCGCGCGCCGGCGATGGTCAGCGCGACCGGCTCGTCGGGGTGATCCTTGAGGCGGACGGCCATGTCGGCGGAGTGCGTCGCGCCGTTCGCGAACTTGCGGATCGCGTCGGCGACCGCGGCCTTGTCCTCACGGACGACCAGATCGCCCGGATAGAGCGGCGGGGCGACCGGATTGACGCCGGCCGCGCGCAGGAACGACGTGTTCATCTGAAGAAACCGGCCGTCACGGTCGACCAACGCCATCCCGAACGGCATCAGGCTGACCAAGCTTCGGACATGCGCCGACGCACTCGCGCCGACCGGCGGAGCGGCCTCCTCGTCGTCCAGCAGCGCGACGAGAACCGGCGCATCGTCGCCCTCGAGAAACGGCACCTGGAGGACGCGAAGCGGCGTGCCTTCGAGACCCTCGCGTTCGAAGCGGACGAAGCCGCGGCTGTCGGTGATGAGAAAGCTCGCGAAATCGCGTCCGTCGATCGATTCGTGATCGTTGCCACTGGCGCGCGCGCGCAGCACGCGGTTGGCGGTCCGCACGCGGCCGTCGGTGGAGAGCAGCGCCGCCATGATGCCGCTGCCGCCGAGCCGGTCGCCGGTCGGGCCGGGCAGCAACGCCGCCAGCGTCTCGGCGAGATCGTGATCCTGCGCGGTTACGAATCGCCAGACGAGCATGTCCGCTTCATCGCCGGCGCGTGCGATGTGCGCGGACAGGCAGACTCCGCGGGCGTTGAGGCGCTCGACCCTCGCAATCCCGTCGCGCCAGGCGGTTCGGCCGGCATCGGCGAGCGCCGCTGTGCCGACATCGTCGAGCGGCAATCCCGGGGGTGTCGGAAAGCCTGCGAACAGCGCATCGTATGCGTCGTTGGCGCAGACCAGACGGCCGGCGCGGTCGGTGATCGCGATCGCGTCGGTGCCGGCTTCGGCGACGGTGCGGGTGAGGTCCCAGTCGACCGGGCGCGGCGCGTCCTTCGCGACGGGGTTCAGTAGATGCCAGGCGATCAGCGCGCCTATGACGATGACGGCCGCGGCGAAGAACCCGGCGGCGGCGATCCAGCTGCCGACGAGCAGGAGCACGATCGCCGCGGCGGCGATGCCGGACGCGATGGCGACGAGCGCGGCGTTGCGGGCGGGGGTGGGTAAAACGAGCGATGCCATCGGGTGGGTCATCCGCTCAAGCGGGGTTGGGCGTCAAGCGGGTTGCGGGGGTATTGCCGTGGTTACTCGTATCGCAGGCGACGTTCCCCACAAGAAATCGCCACCCCGGCGGAGGCCGGGGGCCAGTTGGAGAGGTAGTAATAACGATGCGCGGACCGACGTCAGCAACGTCCCCCAACTGAACCCCGGCCTTCGCCGGGGTGGTTGTTGTGCCTAGGGTAAGGTTGATCCTGCTCCCCTCCCTGGAAGGGAGGGGTTGGGGGTGGGTCGGCCCGTTGGTGGACGGCGTGCTCTCCAAGCGGCCTACCCACCCCCTGCCCCTCCCTTTCAGGGAGGGGAGACCGTTGGGGGTTAGGCTGACTTGGGCGCTTTCCTTAGCAGGGAGCGTCTGCGCTCCTGCTCCCCCGCAGTCGCAAGGGGAGTCGCCTATTACCAGATCCGAACGCGCTGTTCCGGCGTCAGGTACAGCTTCTGGCCCGGCGTCGGCTTGTATGCCGCGTACCAGGGGTCGAGGTTGCGCACGACCCATGCGCGCTGCTGCGACGGCGAGTGAGGATCGGTCAGCAAGCGGTTGCGAAGGTTCGCCTCACGGTAGTTGCGACGCCAGACCTGCGCCCAGCCGAGATAGAAGCGCTGATCGCCAGTAAACCCGTCGAGCACCGGCGCCGTCTTGCCGCCGAGCGCGGTGTGGTACGCATCATATGCCACCGTCAGGCCGGCAAGATCGGCGATATTCTCGCCCATCGTGAGTTGACCCTTCACGTGCATGCCGGGGAGCGGTTCGTACGCGTCGTACTGCGCGCCGAGCTTGCCCGTCAGCGCCTTGAAGCGCGAGACGTCCTGCGGCGTCCACCAGTCGGTGAGTTGGCCCTTGGCGTCATACTTCGAGCCCTGATCGTCGAAATGATGGCTCAGCTCGTGGCCGATCACCGCGCCGATGCCGCCGTAATTGACCGCGTCGTCAGCCTTCGGATCGAAGAACGGCGGTTGCAGGATCGCCGCGGGGAAGACGATCTCGACCATGCCGAAATTGGCATAGGCGTTCACCTCCATCGGCGTCATGCCCCATTCCCAGCGCTGCAAGGGCTTGCCGAGCTTGGCGATGTTGTCCTGGTGCTGCCATTCGTTCGACCGCCATTCGTTACCGAACGCGTCGCCGCTCGTGATCGTCAGCCCGGAGAAGTCCTTCCACTGGCTCGGATAGCCGATCTTCGGCGTGAAGGCGGCGAGCTTGGCGTGTGCCTTGACCTTCGTTTCAGGCGCCATCCATTCGAGCTTGTCGATCCGGCGGCCCATCGCGGCGAGCACGTTCTTGACGAGCTTGTCGGCTGCGGCCTTGGTTTCGGGCGGGAAATACTGCGCGACGTAGAGCTTGCTGACCTCGTCATCGAGCGCGCCGGAGGTGAACTGGACGCCACGCTTCCAGCGGGCCTCCTGCTCGGGCGTGCCGCCGAGGACGGTGCCGAAGAACGCGAACTGCTCGGCGTCGAACGCCTTGGGCAGGACTTCCGCGTACCCGTCGAGCGAGCGGAGGATCAGTTGGTCCTTGAGCACGCCGATCGGCGCGGTCGCGACCAGCTTGGCGATGCCGGTGATAGCGGAGGGCTGCGCGACGATGACGGTCGGGACGGGCGTGCCAATGCCCTTGAAGTACGCGGCGAAATCGAAGCCGGGCGCACGCTTGGCGAGATCGGCGACGGTCATCTTGTTGTACGTCTTGGTGGCGTCGCGGCTGTCGACGCGGGTCCAGCTGACCTTGGCGATCTCGGTCTCGAACGCGAGTAGCGCGGTAGCGCGCGCCTCGGCATTGGGTTCGCCGGCGAGGCCCAGCATCTTGACGATGTGCGCGCGGTAGGCGTTGCGTGCCTCGACCAGTTTCGCGTCGGTGCTGAGGTAATAATCGCGGTCGGGGAGGCCGAGGCCGGACTGGCCGAGCGAGAGCGCATACTGCTCGGGCTGCTTGTCGTCCTGGCCGACGCCGCCGCCGAACGGGCCGCCGATCCCGGCGCGGTCGGCCTCGGCGAGGAGGGCCGGATAGCCCGCGCGATCGTTCAGCGCGGCGATCTTCTTCAGCCACGGACGGATCGGCGCGAGGCCCTTGGCTTCGATCGTGCCGGTGTCGAGGTAGGTCGCGTAGGCGCGACCGATCTTCGACTTCGGGTCCTTCGCGGCGGTGTCGAGGATGCCGCGGGTGCGACTCTCGGACAGGTCGGAGAGGAAGTTGAACGCGCCGTATGCCGCCTTGTCGGCGGGGATCGGCGTGTTCTTCGCCCAGGTGCCGTTGGCGTAGCTGTAGAAATCGTCGCCGGGCTGAACGGTCTTGTCCATCCCCTTCTCGTCGAAACCGAACGTACCGTATTGCGCGCCGGTCGAGGCGGGTGCGGGCGGGGTCGGCTCAGCCGTTTGCGAAATGGCGGCGGTGACGCCGGTGATGGCGGTTGCGGCGAGCAGGCCGGCGACGATGAAGGACTTCATGTTTCTCTCCAGACTTCGTCATCCTGACGAAAGTCAGGATCCAGAGCCAACAGCGTAACGTGCGTGGCTCTGGATCCTGGGGCGAGCCCAGGATGACGGGGCTCTATGGAACGGGTCAGTTACCAGATACGGACGCGGTTGGCGGGGGCGAGGTAGCTCTTTTCGCCCGGCTTGGCGCCGAACGCTGCATACCAAGGATCGAGGTTGCGGACCGTCAGGACGCGCTGGTGGCCCGGCGAATGCGGGTCGGACAACAGCGTCTGCTGGAGCGCCGCGTCGCGGAACTTGGTGCGCCAGACGCCCGCCCAGCCATAGTAGAAGCGCTGGTCGCCGGTCGTGCCGTCGATGATCGGCGCGGGCTTGCCGCCGAGCGACTTGTGGTACGCGTCGTAGGCGACCGTGAGGCCCGCCAAGTCGGCGATGTTCTCGCCGAGCGTCAGGCCGCCCTGGATGTGCTGGCCGGGGAGCGGTTCGTACGCGTCGTACTGCTTCACGAGCGCATCGGTGAACACCTTGAAGCGCGCGACGTCCTGCGGCGTCCACCAGTCGGTGAGCTTGCCGTTGAGATCGTATTTGCGACCCTGGTCGTCGAAGTGGTGGCTGATCTCATGACCGATCACCGCGCCGATGCCACCGTAATTGACCGCCGGGTCGGCCTTCGGATCGAAGAACGGCGGCTGGAGGATCGCGGCCGGGAAGACGACCTCGTTCATCGTCGGGTTGGCGTAGGCGTTGATCGTCATCGGCGTCATGAACCACTCGCCGCGATCGATCGGCTGGCCCAGCTTCTTCAGGTCGCGGTCGTATTCGAACGCGTTGGCGCGCGCGACGTTACCGACGAGATCGCCGCGCTGGATCTGGAGCGCCGAATAATCCCGCCACTTGTCTGGATACCCGATCTTCGGGGTGAAGGCGGCGAGCTTGGCGAGCGCCTTGGTCTTGGTTTCCGGCGCCATCCATTCGAGGTTCCGGAGACGCTCGCCCATCGCCGCGATGACGTTCTTGACGAGATCGTCGGCTGCCGCCTTCGATGCGGGCGGGAAATACTTCGCCACGTACTGCTGGCCGATCGCCTCGCCCATCGCGCCCGACACGGTCGTGACACCGCGCTTCCAGCGGACCTGCTGCTCGGGCGTGCCGGACAGCGTGGTGCCGTAGAAGGCGAAGTTGGTCTTGTCGAAATCGCTCGACAGATACGGCGCGTAGGCGCGCAGCACCTTGAGCATCGCATAGTCCTGGAGGACGTTGACCGGCGTGTCGGCGAAGACCTTCGCCTCGCCGGTCACCGTGCTCGGCTGCGCGACGAGGTAGAACGGACGGCCGGTGACGCCCATCGCGGTCATGTACTGCGCCCACGGGAAGCCCGGTGCCTTCGCGGCGAAGTCGGCGGCGGTCCATTTGTTGTAGGTCTTGTCGGCGTCGCGGCTCTCGATCCGCGTCCAGTGCGCGGTGGCGAGCCCCTTCTCCATGTTGAACACGGCGGCGGCGCGAGCGGCGGCATTGGGCTCGCCGGCAAGCGTCAGCATCCGCGCGAGATACGCCTGGTACGCGGTGCGGACGGTCGCAAGCTTGGCGTCGTCCTTCAGATAATAGTCGCGGTCGGGGAGGCCGAGGCCGCTCTGCCCGAACTGGACGACATAGGTGGTCGGGTCCTTGTCGTCCTGCGACACGCCGACCCCGACCAGGCCGCCGACGCCCTGGCGCTGGAGCTTGGCGATCTCGGTGACGAGCGCGGTCTTGTCCTTGGTCGCCTTGAGCGCGGCGAGCATTGGCTTGACCGGCGTCACGCCTTTCGCGTTGACCGCAGCCTCGTCCATGAAGCTCGAGTAGAAATCGCCGACCTTGTTGCCGGGCTTGGTCGCCGCGGCATCGAGGATCGTACGGGTACGCGCGAGCGACAGGTCCTGGAGGACGTGGAACATGCCGTAGGACGAGCGATCGGCGGGGATCGGCGTCGTCTTCACCCAGCCGCCGTTCGCATAATCGAAGAAGTCGGTGCCCGGCGTCACGCTGGTATCGCGGCCTGCCATGTCGAAGCCAAAATCGCCGATCTGCGGCTTGTTCGCGTCCCTAGCCGCGACCGGGCCTTTCGCGGCCTTCGCCAGCACAGGCGATGGGCGGTTGGTGCTGGGTTTCGTCTGGGCGAAAGCCGACGCGGTGGACGCGAGCAGGATCACGGTAACAATCGACTTGCGCATCAAGAACCTCGGAGAAAGATCGTCAGGATGCAGCGTGTTCTACGCCGATAGGACGGTCCGTCAATTCCAACCGGTGTCAAATGTTACGAAACATGACCGTGACGATTATCATGCCGATGCCGCCACTTGCGCGCGATCCACAACCGCCAGCCGAGCGCGCTGAGCGCATAGCCGCCGATCGAACACACTACCGTGATGACCAGCAGGCCGAGCGCGGTGGCGGGCCCCGCCTGCATCAGCCACGGGATCCATTCCGTGCGTGCCGCGGCGTCGGCGACGGGCTGGCCGGGGACATGCGCGTCGAGCCGAAGCATCGATGATCCGATCCAATAGGCCGCGATCCAGAGCGGCGGCGTGGTCAGCGGGTTGGTGATGAAGGTGGTCAGCGCCGCAGTCGGCACGTTGGCACGGAACGGCAGCGCGAAGATCGCGGCGACGGGCGTCTGCGCGACCGGGATCAGGATGCCCGCGACCATCCCCAGCGCAACGCCGCGCGGGACCGAGCGGCGGGTGAAGCGCCAAAGTTCCGGCGCGAGGACGCGATGCGCGACGGGGCGGAGGAGACGGTTCCGCTCCATCGATTCGCGGGTCGGCAAACTGCGATGCGACCACGCCGCGAGACGCCCGAATATGCTCAAGACGATAGGGTCATCGACACCGGCGCCACGTCGGTTATCCGCGATCCCGCATGATCCGGCCCTGCTCGCGCTTCCAGTCCTGTTCTTTCACCGAATCGCGCTTGTCGTGGTTCTGCTTGCCCTTGGCGAGCGCGAGTTCGATCTTCGCGCGACCCTTCGAATTGAAGTAGATCATCAGCGGCACGAGCGTCATGCCCTGGCGCGCGACCGCACCGAACATCTTGTTGATCTCGCGCTCGTGGAGCAGCAATTTGCGCGGGCGCTTGGGCTCGTGGTTGAAGCGGTTGCCGTGGCTGAATTCGGGGATGTTCGAATTGACCAGGACGACGTTCTTCCCCTTCACCTCGGCATAGGCCTCGGCGATCGAGCCCTCGCCGCCGCGCAGCGCCTTCACCTCGGTGCCGGTGAGCGCGATGCCCGCCTCGAACACCTGCTCGATATAATAATCATACCGCGCGCGCCGGTTCTCGGCGACGATCTTGGTCTTCTCGAAGGTCGGGGGTTTGGGACGTGCCATGGGACGCGCGATGTAGGAGGTCGCGAGGCTTAGGGGAAGCGGTGGTGGTGTAGTTCTTGTTGGTCCTGCTCTCTCCTCTTCTTCGCCCCTCCCGGGAAGGGAGGGGTTGGGGGTGGGTCGGGCTCCGCATATCCGAACCGTGGCGGCTCAAGCTGGCCTACCCACCCCCTGCCCCTCCCTTCCAGGGAGGGGAGACCGTTGTGGTTGGTTCAAACGAGGTTCGCGTTCGCCGGGACGGCGTCGACTGCGGCGCAGGTTGTCCTGCAACCAAAAGCACATGATTGCCGCCCCCCAACCATTGGGTTAGCTCATGCCATGAACGTCACCGAACGCTACGACCAAGACGGCTATGCCGCCGTTCCGCGCCTGATCGCGCCATCGGTCGCCAATGCCTTCCTCCGCCAACTCATCACCGACATGGAGGCTCGGGGCACGCCCCTAACCGCGCAGAAGAACGGCTCGGCGTTGCTGCGGCGCGACGCGATCGAGGTCTACGGGTTTCACTATCCGCCGATGCTGGGGCTGCTGTGGGGCCTGACGCCGTTCGTCGCGAATGCGATCGGGCGCGACCTCCTGCCCGCGTACAGCTATTTCCGGATCTACCAGGAAGGCGACATCTGCCGCGTGCACAGCGATCGGCCGTCGTGCGAGCACAGCCTGTCGCTGACGCTGGATTACAGCGACGGCGTGGCGTGGGATCTGGAGATCGGTACCGACCACGTCGCCGTGCCCAAACCCGTGGTCGAGGACGACTTCGGTTCCGCCGGGTTCGCCTCGGTCAGCATGGAGCCCGGCGATGGCGTCCTCTATCAGGGCGTCCACCGCCGACATGGTCGGATCACGCCCAACCCGAATGCGTGGTCCGCGCACCTGTTTCTGCACTGGGTCGAGCGCGGCGGACCCAACGCCGCGTTCGCCTTCGACGGCAACCATGCTGCGACGCGGCCCGTCGATCTCGCCCTGTAGCAGTAGGCTTCAGACCAGCCGGGCGTGTGCGAGCGCGGCGTCCACCGCAGCCTGCGCCGCTTCACCGGCCGGAGTCATCGGCAGCCGCAGGGTTTCGGGGAACCCTGCCCGCACTTTGGTCATCGCGTACTTCACCGGCCCCGGCGAGGCGTCGGTGAACAGCGCCTCGTGCAACGGGTAGAGCTGATCCTGATACGCGAGCGCCTTGACGAAATCGCCAGCCTGGCACGCCGCCTGGAACTCCGCGCACAGCTTCGGCGCGACGTTGGCCGTCACCGAGATGCAGCCGGTGCCGCCCATCACGTTGAACGCCAGCGCCATATCGTCATTCCCCGACAGTTGGCAGAACGCCGGCCCGCACGACGCGCGATGCTGAGAGACGCGGGCGAGGACGCCGCTGGCATCCTTGACGCCGACGAACACGTCGGGGAACGCGGTGACGATCCGCGCCAGCGTCGCCGGCTGGATATCGGTCACCGTCCGCGCAGGGACGTTGTAGAGGATTATCGGCAGCGGCGTCGTCTGCGCCAGCGCTTCGAAGTGGCGGAAGATGCCCTCCTGTCCCGGCCGGTTGTAATAGGGCGGGACCATCAGCGCGGCATCTGCACCGGCCTCTTTCGCGGCACGCAAATTGGCCGAGGCGACGCGCGTATCGTTCGAGCCGGCGCCGGCGATGACGGGGACGCGGCCCTTGGCCTGGTCGACGCAGACGCGAACGACGTGGAAATGCTCGTCGTACGACAAGGTCGCGGCTTCGCCGGTGGTCCCACACGCGACCAGCGCCGAAGAACCCTCGACGATCTGCCATTCGATGAAGTCGCGATAGGCGGGTTCGTCGAAGCTGCCATCGGCGGCGAACGGCGTGACGAGCGCGGGAATCGATCCTGAAAACATGCGGTGGCCTGCGGTCCTAATTCGCCAGATCCTGGGACGTATCTGGATTTCGTTCAGGACAGATACGGGTTCGATGCGTATGCTGTCCACATGGTAGCATCGATGTTCAAGACGAGCCTTCTTCTAGCCGTGGTCGCGGGGACGGCTGTTTCGTCCGGCGTGCTGGGCCAGGGCGGCGAGCAGACGCTGGATCGCTACAGCACGCAGCTCGCCAATATGGGGCCACAAGCTCAGCCGGTCGCGAACCCGACGATGAGCGACGGCGCGATCGCCTCGACCATCGCGCAGTGGCGCGCGTTGCAGCAGACCGATGCGCTGCCGTTCGATAGCTATGCCGGCTTCCTGATGGCGCATCCGGGCTGGCCTAACGAGGCGGCGAACCGGCGTGCGGCGGAGCGCAAGGCTTCGACCGGATCGCCAACGAGCGTCGTCGCGTTCTTCCGTCGCTTTCCGCCGCAGTCGGCATCGGGCGGAGTCGGCTATGCGCGGGCGCTGATGGCGACGGGCGCGCGCGATCAGGCGTATGCGGCGGTGCGGACGGCGTGGCGGAGCAGTGGCTTGACGCCGACCGACGAGGCGATGGTGCTGTCGGGCTTTCCGGGTGCGCTGACGCCGGACGATCAGGATGCGCGGATGGATGCGCTGCTGTGGGCGGGCCAGACAGGCACGGCGCAACGGCAACTGGCATGGACGAGCCCGGCGCGGCGGCCGATCTTCGAGGCGCGGCTCGCGTTTCGGACGAATGCGCCGAACGCGTCGGATATCTCGGCTTCGACGCAGACGCTGTATGCGAACGATGCGGGCTATGTCGCGGACCGGGCGCAGTGGTTGCGCAATTCGGGGGCGAGCCCGTCGGCGCGGTCGTGGCTGGCGCGGCCTCGGTCGCTCGTGACGCGGCCGGGGAATGCCGCCGAGTGGTACGAGGTGCTCGTCACCAACGCGAACGGCGCGGCGAACGACGGGCAGTACCAGACCGCCTACGACATCGCGCGGCAGATCGACGACGCGTATCCTTACGGGGCGGACATCGCGGCGAAATCCTATGCCGAGCGCGACGAATATACCAATCTCGCCTGGCTCGGCGGACGCGTGGCGATGAAGCAGCTCGGGCGGCCGGCGGATGCGATGACGCTGTTCGACCGGTACGCACGCGGATCGCGCTCTCCGCAGGTGCGGTCGAAGGGCTATTACTGGGCGGGTCGTGCGGCGGAGGCGGCCGGGTTGGCGCCTCAGGCTGCGGCGTTCTACGGCCAGGCGGCCGGGTATCGCGATCAATATTACGGGCAGCTCGCCAACGAGCGGACCGGCCGCGCACTGGTCGCGCCGCCTTCGGTAGCGTCGATCGTCGTCGATCCGTCGGTCCGCGCCGCGTTCGACCGGCGCGAGGTGGTGCGTGCGGTGAAGTTCCTCGGGCAGATCGGCGACTGGCAGGACCAGACCGCCTTCGTCCGCCAGATCGCCGCGGACGCGACGAGCGATACCGATCACCTGCTTGCCGCCGAACTGTCCAAGACGATCAACCGCCCCGATCTCGGCGTAATGGTCGGGCGGAGTGCGCTGGCGAATGGCCTGAGCGATTATTCCGCGGTGGGCTTTCCGATGGTGGCGGTGCCGGCGGGGTATGAGGACAACTGGACGATCATCCACGCGATCTCGCGGCAGGAGAGCCAGTTCGATCGTGCCGCGGTGTCGCATGCGGGCGCTCGCGGCTTGATGCAGCTGATGCCGGCGACCGCGCGCGAGCAGTCTGGGAAGATCGGCCTCGCGTACAACCAGGCGGCGCTGACCACGGATCCGAACATGTCGATCATGCTGGGCTCGAGCTATTTCCAGCGCGTGTACGCCAATTACGGCAGTTATCCGCTCGCGGTTGCGGCGTATAATGCGGGCGGCGGCAACGTGAACAAATGGCTCCGCGCGAACGGCGATCCGCGGACGGGCGCTGTCGACATGGTCGATTGGGTCGAGGCGATCCCGTACCAGGAGACGCGCAACTACGTGCAGCGCGTGCTGGAAAATGCGGTGGTTTACGATCTCATGAACCCCGCGCGGGCGAAGAGCCGGGGGGCGGCGCGGTTGTCGTGGTATCTGGGGAAGAACCGGCCGGGTTGAGCTGTTCTCCCGCGAAGGCGGGAGCCCAGACTGTTCTCCCGCCTTCGCGGGAGAACATGGTAGGCAAGCGCATGGATCGCCCCAACTACATAACCCCCGCCGGCTACACGATTCTTCGCGAGGAATATGAGCACCTGCTCGCTGGCGAACGGCCGAAGCTGGTCGAAGTCATCTCGTGGGCGGCAGGCAATGGCGACCGGTCCGAGAATGGCGATTACATCTACGGCCGCAAGCGCCTGCGCGAGATCGACCGGCGGCTCGGCTGGCTGTCGAAGCGGATGAAGGCGGCCAAGGTCGTCGACCCCGCGGCGCAGGAAGACCGCTCGCGCGTCTGGTTCGGCGCGTGCGTGACGGTCGCGGACGAGGATGACGTCGAGCGGATCCTGACCTTGGTCGGCGACGACGAGACCGACGCAAGCAACGGGAGGATCGGCTGGAACTCGCCGTTCGCACGCGCCTTGCGCGGCGCCGCGATCGGAGATGTGCGGCGCGTCGACCTGCCCGCCGGCGAGCGTGAATACGAGGTTGTCGCGATCGCGTATCCAGCCCTAAAACGCTGAACGGTCCGTTTCGATTTACCTAAATTGACGGGGCCACGAAGCCGTGGGACATTTCGCGTACGCAACGACCCGAGGATCCTCCCCATGCCGATACCCGCCACTTGGTCCGCCCGCCTGCTCAGCGTCATGCGCATCGTTGTCGCGCTGGTGTTCTTCAGCCACGGCATCTCGAAATTCTTTGGCCTGCCCCCCTTCCCGATGCCGATGAACCCGCTGCTGACGGTCGCCGGGGTGCTCGAAGTCGTTGGCGGCGGGCTGCTGATCGTCGGCCTGTTCACCCGGCCGGTCGCGTTCGTGCTGTCGGGCATGTCCGCGGTCGCGTATTTCATGGCGCACATGCCGAAGGGCCCCTTCCCGATCGCCAATGGCGGCGAGGCGGCGGTGCTCTACTGCTTCGTCTTCCTGTATCTCGCCGCGGCCGGGGGCGGTGTCTGGAGCGTGGACGCAGGCCGCTCGCGCGCGTAACCTTGCGCGCATGATCGATACGACAACACGCAACATCGCCCTTCTCATCGACGCGGACAATGCGTCCGCGGCGACCCTCGACCCGGTGCTGACCGTCCTTGCCGAGCTTGGCACGGTCAACGTCCGGCGGGTCTATGGCAACTGGTCGAAGCCCGCGCTGAAGGCGTGGAGCGACATGTCGATCAAGCACGGCATCGAGCCGCAGCAGCAGTTCGACCTGACCAAGGGCAAGAACGCGACCGACATGAAGATGACGATCGACGCGATGGACCTGCTGTTCCGTGGGCGGATCGACGGATTCGGCATCATGTCGTCGGACAGCGATTTCATGCCGCTCGCGACGCGCATCCGCCAGGACGGCATTCCGGTCTATGGCTTCGGCACTTCGCGGACACCGGAAGGGTTTCGCCAGGCGTGCACGCGGTTCATCGACGTCGGCGCGCTGAACGAGACGTCTCAGCCGATGCAGGTGCCCGCGCCTGCTCCGGTGGCTGGCGAGAAGCCCGCTACGCCCGCGCCGGTCGCTCGGCCAAAGACCGCGCAACCAATCGACGAGCAGGTGATCAAGCTGTTGATCGATGCGTACAACGCGGTGAAGCGCGACGAGAAGGGCTATGCCAGCGTTGCCGAACTGGGGCAGCTTGCGGGCAACCGGTCGAGCTTCGACGCGCGGAATTACGGGTTCAACCGGCTGTCGGACCTGATCGAGACGATCCCCAACTTCCAGCACGAGCGCCGCGAAGGTGGCCGTTCGTTCGTTAAGCGGCTGCGGTAACTCACGTCATCCTGACGAAAGTCAGGATCCAGGGTATTCGAGCGCGGCCCTTCGTGGCTCTGGATCCTGACTTTCGTCAGGATGACGGGGACGGGGCTTACCCCGTAGGCTGCAACCGCCCGCCCGGCTCGCTCATACCGTGCGCCTGTTCCTCGCTGTCGTCGGGCACGACGAGCGCACCCTTTCGCCAGTTCCCATAGCGATAATACCACGCCGCGATCGCCAGTGTTGCGAGCGACCCTAGCGGAAAGCTCCACCACAACGCGTCCGCGCCGAGCCACGGTTTCGCGAGCAGCGCGAAGCCGATCCGCACCGGATACAGCGCGACGATCAGCGCGATCAGCGGCGCGATCACTGCGCCGTTCGCACGCACCGTCGAGAACAGCACCATCGTCGCGCCGAACAGGATGAAGTTCCAGCTCGCGATCAACTGGATATGCCGCGCGATCGGCAGCGCAGGGCTGGCCGCTCCGATGAACAACGTCATCACCGGGCGATCGAACAGGATGACCACTGCGACCATCGCCCCGGTCAGCGCGACGTTAAAGAGCAGGCCGTACTTCGTGATGTCGCCGACCCGGTCCCAGCGGCCCGCACCGATATTCTGCGCCGCCATCGAACTGACCGCTGCGCCGATCGCCAGCGCGGGCATCTGGATATAGGTCCACAACTGCTGCGACACGGCATAGGCCGCCGCGGTATCGACGCCGAGCCGATTGACCAGCCCGACCATCGCGAGGCCGGCGGTCGACATGACGAGCATCTGGGCGCCCATCGGCAAGCCTTTGCGCACGATCGTCCCGGTCAGCGCGCGCTCGGGAATCAGGTAGCGGAGCTCGTTGCCGCGGAGCCGCAGCGGCAGGTCGCGCTTGTAGATATAGACGATCAGCCCGAGCAGCGAGACGTGGCTGGCAACCAACGTCGCCATTGCCGAACCGGCGATCCCCATCTGCGGGAACGGTCCGATACCGGCGATCAGCAGCGGGTTGAGCCCGCTGTCGAGGATCGCGCTGAGCAGCATGAACCAGAGCGGCGTCATCGAATCGCCGGTGCCGCGCAGGCCCATCATGAGGAGGACCATCATCATCGACGCAGGCAGCCCGAGGAAGATCACGCGCAGATACGCGAGTGCGAGCGGCATCGCGTCGCCGGGGGTGGCGAGCAGATGCAGGATTTCGGGCGCGAACACCCAGCCAAGCGCGGCAATGACGATCGCACCGCCGAGGACCAGACCGACTGCGGAGCCGAACGCCCGGCGTGCGCCCTCCAGATCGTGACGGCCGAAGCTCTGGCCAACCAGGATCGTCGCCGCCATGCCGAACCCGAACACCGCGCCGAAGGTGAGGAACATGATGATGTTGGCGTTCGAGGTCGCGGCGAGCGCGCCCTCGCCGAGGTAGCGGCCGACCCAGATCGCGTTGATCGAGCCGTTGAGAGACTGGAGGATGTTCGAGCCGAGCGTGGGGAGGGCGAAGGCGAGGAGCGTGCGGCCGATGTGTCCGGCGGTGAGATCGCGCTGGCCGGGCTTGCTGCGGGAGCGGACGGGACCGGGGCTGGATGGATCTTGGGAAACGGTGGTGGTTTCGACGTCGGGTGGAAGGTCGCTCACACAGTCTCTCCGTTATGCCGAACTCTGCCCGGCAATCACCGGCGAACGGTCAGGCGTCCTGTCATGTCGACTGCCTAGCCGCGGAGTGAACTCCGGAACAAGCCGGTAGGTCCCTGCCCCGAATAACTATGCCGCCCCGGCGAAAGCCGGGGTCCAATCGGGAAGGTCGTAGTAATGGAGCGCTGTCGCAGTCAGCCACGTCACCCAATTGGACCCCGGCCTTCGCCGGGGGGGAGCGGGGGAAACGGCGTTGCTGATTTGAGGGTCGAAGGCTCCCTCGCCTATGCTTGCTGATTCGCCATCCCGGCGGAACCTGGGGGCGGACCTTGGTAGGAGCGACGAGGTCTTCAACCACGCATTCCCCTCCCGCTTGCGGGAGGGGTCAGGGGAGGGCGCGACGTACGTACTGGCGTCCGGCCGCTTGAGGCACGCCCCTCCCCCGACCCCTCCCGCGAGCGGGAGGGGAGCAGGTTAGCCCAAGCGGCCGAGTGCCGCCTGCAACCGGGCAGCTTCGGCGGCCTTGTCGGCGTGGTCGGCCTTGGCTTTTTCCACCGCTTCGGGCTTGGCGCGTTCGACGAAGCTGGCGTTGCCCAGGCGGCCCGACAGCGCGTCGCGCTCCTTCTCCGCCGCCGCGATCGCCTTGGTCAGGCGGGCGCGCTCAGAATCGAGGTCGATGACGCCTTCGAGGGGAAGGACGAACGTCGCTTCGTCCACCACGACCTGCGCCGCGCCGCCGGTAGCTTCGCCGTCGGCATGCGTGACGCGGGCGAGACGCGCGAGCGCCGGGGCCTGGCGCTCCAGTCGCGCCAAGGTCGTCGCGTTCGCATCGCGGACGTGGAGCGGGAGGCGTGCACCCGGCGGCACGTTCAGTTCGTTGCGCGCGGTGCGGATCTCCTGAACCAGGCGGATCAGCCAGTCGACTTCCTTGCTCGCCTCGGGATCGAGCGAGCGCGCGTCCGCCATCGGCCACTGCGCGACGATCAGGTCGTGCTCGCGCGGGTGGGCGGGATCGGCCATTGCATGCCACAGTTCCTCGGTGATGAACGGCATGAACGGGTGGAGCAGGACCAGGATCTGGTCGAGCACCCAGCCCGCGACTTTTCGAGTTTCGTCGGCGTGCACGAGTTCGTGCGTGTAGACGACTTCACCGCGTGCGAGGCGCTGATCGACTTCACTGACTAATGGCTTGATCAGTTCGAGATACCAGTCGCAGAAGCGGCTCCACGCGAACTGGTAGATCGCGTTGGCGGCGCCGTCGAAGCGGTAGTCGGCGAGCGCGAGGTCGACCGTCTGGACGGTCGCGATCGTCTCGGCGATGATCCATTTGTTGACGGCCAGTTGCGCGCGCGGTGCCTCCAGGTTGGTGCTGGCGACGATGCCGTTGGCTTGTGCGAACCGGGCTGCGTTCCACAGCTTGGTGGCGAAGTTGCGATAGCCCTCGACGCGCTTCTCATCCATCTTGATGTCGCGGCCCTGGCTCTCCATCGCGGCCATGAAGAAGCGCAGCGCGTCGGCGCCGTAGGTGTCGATCAGCCCGAGCGGGTTGACGACGTTGCCTTTCGACTTCGACATCTTCGCGCCGTCCGCCGCGCGGACGAGGCCGTGGAGGTAGAGCGTGCGGAACGGCACGTCCTTCATGAAGTGCAGCCCCTGCATCATCATCCGCGCGTTCCAGAAGAACAGGATGTCGAAGCCGGAAATGAGGACGTCGTTCGGGTAGCGCCCGCCTAACTGCTTCTGCTCCCTCTCCCCTGCGGGGAGAGGGTCGGGGTGAGGGGTCGTACCGGGCGCTGCGCTGCTTGGCTGCCCCTCACCCTGGCCCTCTCCCCGCAGGGGAGAGGGAACGGCACCCTCCTCGGGCCAGCCGAGTGTGGCGAAGGGCCAGAGTGCGGAGGAGAACCAGGTGTCGAGGACGTCGCTATCCTGCCAAATTGCAATAGTATCAGTCGTGTCCCGTGAAGCCATCTCCCAGCGAACGACTTCTTCAAAGCTTTCGAACGTTCGAACCTTCTTATTTGGGAATTCGGCATAAGCCGCCTCCGCAAGGACCAGCGCGCCAGCTTTATCGATCGCGACAAACTGTTGAGTATCGCGTTGCTCGTACGAAAACTCATAACTTGAACGACCGCGCTCTATCTTCGGCCCGAACCAAGCGGGGATCCGATGCCCCCACCAGAGCTGGCGCGACACGCACCAGGGCTGGATGTTGTCCATCCAGTTGAAGAACGTCTTCTCCCAGGTCTTGGGCACGATATCGATCGCGCCGGTGCGCACCGCCTCGATCGCCGGCTGGGCGAGCGTCTTCGCGTCGACATACCATTGGTCGGTCAGCCACGGCTCGATCACCACGCCCGAGCGGTCGCCATACGGGGTCTGGATCGTGCGCGGCTCGGCGTCGTGCTCTTCGCCGTCCTTGTCGACATGCGCGATAAGGAAGCCTTCGTCCTTGAGACGCGCGACCACGGCCTTCCGCGCCTCAGCGGTCGTCAGCCCGAGCAGCTCGGCCGGGATCAGCCCGTCGGACACCTGCACGACGCGCGCCTTGGCATCGAGCATGTTGAGCATCGACCCCGCGGCCATCCCTGCCCGCTTGCCGACCTCGAAATCGTTGAAGTCGTGGCCCGGCGTGATCTTCACCGCGCCCGAGCCCAACTCCGGATCGGCATGGTCGTCGGCGATGATCGGGATCAGGCGTCCGGTGATCGGCAGCTTCACCTGCTTGCCGATCAGCGCGGTGTAGCGCGCGTCGGAGGCGTTCACCGCCACCGCCATGTCGGCGAGCATCGTCTCTGGCCGCGTGGTCGCGACCTTGATGAAGCCTGATCCGTCTTCTAGCGGATAGCGAAGGTGCCAGAAGCTGCCCTTGATCTCGCGCGTCTCGACTTCGAGGTCGCTGATCGCGGTGCCGAGGCCCGGATCCCAGTTCACCAGGCGCTTGTCGCGGTAGAGCAGCCCCTGCTTGTGGAGGTCGACGAACACCTTCAGGACGGCCTTCGAGAAGCCCTCGTCCATCGTGAAGCGCTCGTTCGCCCAGTCCATCGAGCAGCCGAGCCGGCGGAGCTGCTGCGTGATCTCGCCGCCGCTCTCTTCCTTCCACGCCCAGACCTTCGCGACGAATTCCTCGCGCGTCATGTCCGTGCGCTTCTGCGGCGGGGTCAGCGCGCCCATCTGGCGCTCGACCACCATCTGCGTCGCGATGCCCGCGTGATCGGTGCCGACCACCCACAATGCATCCTTGCCCTTCAGGCGCGCGTGGCGCGTGAGGATGTCCTGCAGCGTGTTGTCGAGCGCGTGGCCGATGTGCAGCGAGCCCGTGACGTTGGGCGGCGGGTTGACGATCGTCCACGGCTCGGCGTTCGGACGGTCGGGGCGGAACTGGCCGCTCGCCTCCCAATGCGCATACCAGCGCGATTCGATGGAGGCCGGGTCGAAGGTTTTGGGAAGCTCGCTCATGCGCCGAGCCTTAGCGAGCGTGCCCGCGCTAGGCCAGCCTCAGGTACGCCAACCTCAGGTACGGGCCCCCGGCTTGTCCAGCACCTGCCGTATCCGCTCGTTCAGTTCGTTGCGGCGGTACGGCTTGCGGATCAGCTCGAACGACCGGCTGCCCTCGTCGATCGCCTCGTCGGCGAACCCGGTGGTCAACAGCACCGCGGTATGCGGGTAATCGCGCCTGACCGACTGCGCGAGTGCGACGCCGTTCATCCCGCCGGGCATGAGGATATCCGTGAACAGGAGCTTGAAGTCGGAATCGCCAGCCAACGTGTCGAGCGCGCTGCGCGCGCTGTTCACCAGCACGACCTCATAGCCGAGATCCTCGAGAATCGTCCGGCCGAGTTCGCCGACTTCGATCTGATCCTCGACCATCAGCACGCGCTCCGCGCCACCGGTGCGCGGCGCGAGCGGGGCGGCAGGCTTGCGCTCGACCGCACCACTGGCGCGCGGGAAATACAGCGAGAATTCCGCGCCGCCGCCAGCGCCGTTGCGGACGGTCGCCAGGCCGCCGGACTGGCGCATGAAGCCGTACACCATCGCGAGGCCGAGCCCGGCACCCTTGCCCATTTCCTTGGTGGTGTAGAACGGTTCGAACAGCTTGTCGGCGGTCGTCAGGTCGACGCCGGGACCGTCGTCGCAGATGCTGACGACGACATATTCGCCGGGTTCGAGCTTGGCGAGGCTCGCATCCTCGGGCAGCACCGCGTTGCGCGTCGCGATCGTGACCTTGCCCGCGCCGCCGGTGGCATCGCGCGCGTTGGCGATGATGTTGAGCAACGCCATCTCGGCCTGGACCGGATCGACCCGGCAGTTCCACAGATCCTCCGCCAAATCGCGCTTGAGCGTGATGCCGCTACCGACGCTACGTTCGAGGATCACGCGGAAGTCGCCGATCAGCTGGTTGAGGTTCATCAACCGGTCGCGCAATTCCTGTTTCCGCGCGAACGCGAGCAACTGCTGCGTCAGGGTCGCGGCGCGCGTGGCGGAGGTCGAAATCGCGTCGACCGCGCGGCGTGCCGACTTGTCGTCGGGATCGATCCGCGCGTCGAGGATGTCGGCATAGCCCTGGATGACTTGCAACAGGTTGTTGAAATCGTGCGCGATCCCACCGGTCAGCTTGCCGACCGCCTCCATCCGCTGCGCCTCGTGGAGCGCCTCCTCGGCCTCGCGCCGACGTGAGATGTCGAGCTGGCTGGCGAAGAAATATTTGAGTGTGCCGTCCTCGCCGAACACCGGCGAGACGAACAGCGCGTTCCAGAAGGTCGAGCCGTTCTTGCGGTAGTTGAGGATCTCGACCGCCACTTCCTCGCGGTTCGTGATCGCCGCGCGGACTTCGGCGACGGCGGTGCGGTCGGTCTCGGGACCTTGCAGGAAGCGGCAGTTGCGGCCGAGGATCTCGTCCTGCGAATAGCCGCTCATGAACGAGAACGCTTCGTTGCAGAAGATGATCGGGTTGTCGTCGCGGTGCGGGTCGGTGACGACCATCGGCATCCGCGTGGTCTTCACCGCGGCGAAGAAGATATCGCTGTTGGTGTCCGCGGACGAAAAGTCGTTCTGCCCGCCGTGCGACGCAGGAATTGCCGGTTTTTCGGCGGGGCTAACGGTCTCGGTATCAGACATGGATAGTCAAACACCGCATCGCACGGCGTTGTTCCGCATCGATAAAACCAGATCGACCACGTCGCCAACCGCCGCCCGAGGCACCCCGCGGTACGAAGCGCAGACGCGAGCGTCCAGCGGTACGAAAGGCAGACGCGCGCGTCCGCCGCTCGGATCAGGGCTGCTGGTTCATGATCTTGGCGATCTCGCGCGCGACCATGTCTTCGACGAGACCGGGCAGGTTCGCGTCCATCCATTCGCGCAGCATCGGCCGCAGCATTTCGCGGACGAGGCCTTCGAGCGTGCCGTCGCTGTTGGCATCGGGTTTCACCATCATCCGCGTCAACGCTTCGAGCGGCGCACGCGTTGCAGCGGCGGTTTCGCGCGAGACGATCGGGCGATCGGTCGGTGCGGATGCCGCCGCGGGCGCATCGGCCGGCTGCGGCTTCGGCGCGGACTGACGCGACTCGGGGATCGCATCGACGGAAGACAGCACCGGGGACTTCGGGGTGCGGGGCGTACGGTCGACCATCGGCATGGGATCGCTCAGTTCGAGGATTTCGTCGTCGTCAGCATCGGCGCCGCCGTCCAGATAGGCGTCGCGCTCGACCGGCGATGGCATCGGCCGCGACGGACGGCGGTTACGACCGGGCATCGTATCGCCCTCTTCGGCAATGATCCGTTTGATCGACGAGAGAATTTCCTCCATCGACGGCTCCGCACTGATATCCCCCATCCGGACCATCCCAAACCCCGTGGCCGCGCGACGCCCCTATCGGCGGCTCGGCGCGTCCATACCTGTCGTCAATGCCGGGTTCCTGTCAACTGGCGTTGCGAGCAACGGATCGCTTTGCGGCTGGACATGCGCGTCCTGCGCGGGCGATTGCGCGGTGCTGGTCGCGACCGCGGCAGGTTCGCCGTCGCCGCCGAAGTCCCAGATCTTGTGGCTGACCCGCTTGTAATTCGCGACCGGATCGTAGAGCGCGCCGCCGTCGAGACCCAGGTCGCGCGCCTCCGCCTGCCCCATCGCGGCGAGCAACGCGAAGCCCGCGACATACGCATCGCGCCGCGCCGTCACGAGCGTAACCTGGCTGTTGAGCAATTCCTGCTCGGCGTTGAGGATGTCGAGGATCGTCCGCGTCCCGACGCTGTTCTCGGCGCGCACACCTTCGAGGCTCAGCTTGTTCGCGTTGACCGCGGTCTCCGACGACTGGATAACCTGTTCCGACGACCGCCAGACCGCATAGGCCGATCGCGCCTGCGAGATGACGTTGCGCTCGGTCGCGGTCACGTTCTCGATCGCGCGCGAGCTGAGCGCCTCGGCCTGCCGAACCTGTGCCGCGGGACGCCCGCCCTGGAACAGCGGCAGGGTCAGCGACAGCCCGCCCTGCACCGTCTTGTTCGCGTTGGGAAACGCGGCGACGCCGTTGGTCTTGCTGATCGATCCCAGATAGTTGGTGTAGCCGGCACCACCCGTCGCGCTGATCTGCGGCAGGCGAGTCGCGCGCGCCACGCCGATGTCGTAGCGAGTCGCATCGCGCTCCTTGGCGGCGGCGAGCAGCGTCGGATTATTGTCGATCGCGACCGTCACCGCCGATGCCGGGCTGTCGGGCAGATGCGGCAATACCGGCGGCGGCTCGAGCGTGCCGGGCGGCGTGCCGACCAGCTGGATGTAATTTTCCCGGCTGGAGATCAGCTGCGCCTGGGCGGACTGGAGCTGCGCGCGGGCTAGCGCGAGACGGGCCTCGGACTGCGCGACGTCGGTACGCGTCAGGTCGCCGACCTGGAACCGATCCCGGCTGGCCTGCAGATTGACGTCGAGCACGCGGACGTTCTGCGTGTTGAGCCCGACGATCGATTCGTCGCGGATCACGTTCATGTACGCGCTGACGACGTTGGTGAAGAGATCCGCCTCGGTCCCGCGCAGCGTCGCGCGACCACCCTCGACGCGCGTCTTGGCGGCCGCGACCGAATTGCGGACTTGACCGCCGAGATACAGCGGGATCGACACGTTCGCGCGCACCACCGCCTGCCGAGGGGGCGCGATGAAGCTGTTCTGCGCGGTGACCACGAACTCGGTATAGTCGCCGGTCGCATTCACCGACGGCAGTCCGGTCGCGCGCGCGATCGGCACGTTCTCGTCGCTCGCGCGCAGGGCGGCGCGCTGACCGGTGATCGTCGGGTTGGTGTTGTACGCCTTGACCAGTGCCTCGCGCAGCGTTTCGGCGCCAGCCGGTGCAGCGCCGTAAACCAGCGCAACACCCAGAAACAAACGACGAATATGAGCGGTGCGCGGCATGGTCTGCCTCAGAACTTGAAGGATTTGGGCGTATCGAAGCCGGGTAGCGTGACGCATTCGACATCGACGAAGGCCACCAAAGCGAACCCGCCGTCGGTCTTTCGCCCCGCCGCCAACCGGGTCAGCCCGCGCTCGGCGATCCCGGCGACGACACGGCCGTCGGCACGGACCTGCGCGATCAGCGCCTCGGGGACTGATTCGATGGCGCCGTCGACGATCAGCACGTCATAGGGTGCCCCGGCAGCGCTGCCGTCGGTCATCGCCCCCTCGACGAGCTCGACGTTGCCGACCCCGGCCAGCGCCGTGCGTGCGGTCGCGACCAACGCCGGATCGCTCTCCACCGCGACCACCGAGGCGACGATCTCGGACAACACCGCGGCGGTGTAGCCGCTCGCCGCACCGATCAGCAGCACGCGGTCGCTGGCCGTCAGATACGCTTCGGTCAGCAGCCGGCCGGTCGCCATCGGCAGATTGGCATAGCGACCGCCGCCGAGCGGGATCGCGGTGTCGCGGTAGGCTATCGACCGGACGGCGTCGGGCATGAACGTCTCGCGCGGCACCCGCGCCATAGCCGCGACCACGCGCTGGTCGTTGACCGCGTTGGTGCGCAACTGGCTGGCGACCATCGCGTGGCGCATGCCGTCGTATGCCGATGCGGTGGGGCCGGTGTCTGCGCCGCCGATCGGGCGCGTGGCGGGCTGGGCGGTGTCGATGCTCATCGTCGTCATGGCTTATCCTGTCGCACAGCTGTTTTACATGTGCAATACACTAGTTGTCGTGATGACCTGATATCGCGCGCGCCGTGCTACGCCAAGCGCGCGTTTGGTTCAAAACAGGCGGAAGCCCCCGCCCGACGCGACGAAGTGCGGAACAGGACGATGCCGGGAGGGTGACGCCCCGCCCGCCCGTGTGACACCGAGATGCCGCGGGCGGGACGTCGAGGGCGCATGCGGAAGTCCACGGCAACACCTCTGCGGCTCCTCTAGCAAGCAAACCGACCGTCGTCCCGCGCAAATCGCCCTCGCGCCCTGCGGCTCACCGCATCCACTGCCCCGCGACCGTCGTGACCAGACCGCGCATTGAGGAACAGCCGGTCGGTCTGCACGCCCCCGCCACGCCGATCCCGACAATTCGACGCGATCCGCAAACTCCCGGTTGACCCGCCGCGCAAAACGAAGCATTTGCGCCGCCTTCACGCATCGGGGCCCGATGGCGGAGTGGTGACGTAGAGGACTGCAAATCCTCGCACCCGGGTTCGATTCCCGGTCGGGCCTCCAAATTGTATGCCGCTATTTACGGCGACTTAGCGTTGCCTCACCACGCCTCATCACGAATTGCTGACCAATTGTTTGGCTGGAATGTTCGCGATGGGAGGAAAGCGAAAGTGGCGCTTTCGAACACGTCTGCGGCGATAGCGGCCACTGTGCGGCGGGGCCGCCTTTCTCGCAGTGCTGATCGATCACCCTTACTTACTGCCACAGCGGTGGACGTTCGGCTCATGCAGGATTGGCGAGGCCGGTCGAAACGGTCGAGCTTCGCGATAAAGTACCGGTTCGGCCAGATGCGGCCGGGGTGATTGCCCTGTAGAAGCGTGCTCCGTGCTCTGCTCGCCGCCGGAGCAATCTTCTCCCGCGGCGACCCAATGAGGTGCTCCCGACATGACCAGCATTCTCAAGATATTCGAGACTCACGAGCGTCGGGAGATCGAGCCAGCCCGGGCCGCGGTGGCAGTACCCCGATGAATATCAAGGACCGCGTCGACCGCATTCCGGGTGGCATGATGATAGTGCCACTGTTCATTGGCGCATTATGCCGAACGCTTGCCCCTGGCGCGCCGACGTATTTCAGCGGCTTTACCCAAGGGCTCATGACCGGGATCATCCCCATCCTTGCGGTCTGGTTCTTTTGCATCGGCGCATCCGTCCATCTCAGCACGACCACGACAGTGCTCCGCAAATCCGGTTCCCTGTTGCTGACCAAGCTTTTAACGGCTTGGGTAATCGTTGCCATCGCGTCCCGGTACATTCCACCGGACGGTGTTCAGACGGGCTTTTTTGCGGGCATGTCGCTCCTCGCCCTCGTGTGCGCAGTCGATATGACCAATGGCGGACTGTACGCATCGCTGATGCAAAGTTTCGGGAGCAGCGAGGAATCCGGGGCTTTCGTCCTGCTCTCGATCGAGTCCGGTCCGCTGATGAGCATGCTCATACTCGGCGCAACGGGGGTGGCGCATTTCAAAGTGGCGGTATTTGTCGGCGCCATATTGCCATTTGTGGCGGGCTTTGCTCTCGGGAACCTCGATCCGAAGTTACGCGATTTCTTCTCGCCGGGATGCAAGATCTTGATCCCCTTCTTCGCGTTCGCGCTAGGCAATACCATCGATCTGCATACGCTGATGTCACCATTGGCTGCGCTTGGGATCGTTTTCGCGCTTTTCGTAATCGTCGCGACTGGCGTGCCGCTGATCATCGCGGACATTCTGGTTGGCGGAGGCACCGGTACTGCTGGCATCGCAGCATCGTCGACGGCCGGCGCCGCAGTGGCCAATCCTCTGGCAATCGCCGCCGTCGCACCGGAATTCATGCCGGTCGCTAAAGATGCCACGACATTGGTCGCTATCTGCGTGATCATGACATCGATCATAGTGCCGATCATTACCGGGCTTTGGCACAAGCGGTTCGGCCAGGGCAGCAACGCCGCAAAGGGCGTCCAACATTCTCTAGGTCTTCTTCCCTAGACGTCCCCCGGGTCGGTCGGACGCCATACGACGGCAGTGACGTTTGCCCGGCGGTTGCAGCCCGTTCGCCGATGCGGCTGACCGTACCGGACCGCCGAGTCAGATCAGCGCGTCGAGCAGGCCGATCAGCGGACGGTCCGCGGGGGGCATCGCCAGCGCGTGCATCTCGACCGGCCTGACCCAGCGCAACGCGGTCGCCTCGAGCGCACGCGGGACACCGCTCCATTTGCGGGTGACGTACAGCAGCAACAGCAGGTGGCGATCGCCCAGCGGCGCACTGGCGAACGTCGCCGGGGCCAGGCAGGCGTGCGGGACCGCGATCCCGAGTTCCTCCTCGAGTTCGCGAATCAAGGCGGCTTCGGGCGTCTCCCCCGGTTCGACCTTGCCGCCGGGGAATTCCCAGAGGCCGGCGAGCGACTTTCCCTCGGGCCGTTGCTGGAGCAGCACCCGCCCCTCAAAATCGACCAGCGCCGCGGCCACCACGGGTAACAATCGCACGGGAACACTGTCGTCGTTGGTCATTCTTTAATCTCCTACGCCTACACGTGCGAGCATGCGTTTCCTGACGTCCAGATCGAACCGGGTGCCCCGCACCGTCGTTAGCATCGTTCGCGATTCACGCGGCGCGACGGCGATCGAATATGGCCTGATCCTCGGTCTCGTCGTGATCGCGATGATCGTCGGGCTGTCCGCCATGGCGAACTCGACGATCGGCATGTGGAATACCGTCGACACCAAGGTTTCGCAGGCGCGCTGACCCGCGGGGCGCCATCGCGCGCACCCAGTATCGGCACCGCCAAAACTATCGATCGCGGCCTTAAACCTTTCTCAACCAGACACTTGTATCTGTCGATGCGCTGTTCCGGTCCATCCGGCCAGCCGGGTGACACTGAAGCAATCCAACAATGGAGACCGGAATGAAGACGATCCGCAAGTTTTTCAAGAACTCCAAGGGCGCAACCGCAATCGAGTACGGCCTGATCGCCGCGCTGATCGCCGTCGCCGCCATCGCCGCGATGCAGGGCCTGGGCAACAGCCTGAACAAGACGTTCAACAACGTCTCGACCAAGCTGAACACCTCGACCACGTAATCCAGTTACCAGTAGCGTACGAAAAAGGGCGGCGAAACTTCGGTTTCGCCGCCCTTTTTCGTTGCGCTGTTCGGCGCAGTGTCGCCGGCCGAGCGACCGCGTCAGAGGCGGCCCATCTTGAGGAATTTCGCCTGGCGATCCGTGCGGAGATCGGCGGGCGAGAGCGGCGCCAACTCGGCAAGCGCGGACGACACCGCATTGCCGAGCGATTCGATCGCAACCACCGAGTCGCGGTGCGCGCCGCCGAGCGGTTCTGCGACGATCTCGTCGATCACGCCGAACGCCTTGAGGTCCTGCGCGGTGATCCGCATCGCTTCGGCGGCTTCGGGGGCCTTGTCGGAGGTGCGCCACAGGATCGACGCGCAGCCTTCGGGGCTGATCACCGAATAGACCGCATGCTCGAACATCAGCACGCGGTTGCCCGCGGCGAGTGCGACCGCGCCACCCGAACCGCCCTCGCCGACGATCACCGCGACGATCGGCACGCCGGCGTTGAGACACGCTTCGGTCGAGCGAGCGATCGCCTCGGCCTGACCGCGTTCTTCGGCCTGGATGCCGGGGAACGCGCCCGAGGTGTCGACCAGCGTGACGATCGGCAGGCCGAATCGGTTGGCGAGCTCGACCAGGCGGATCGCCTTGCGATAGCCCTCGGGCTTGCCCATGCCGAAATTGTGGCGGAGGCGGCTCGCGGTGTCGTCGCCCTTCTCATGGCCGAGCACCATGATCTTGCGGCCCCGGAACGTCGCGAAGCCGCCGATGATCGCCTGGTCGTCGCCGAATGCGCGGTCGCCCGCGAGCGGCACGAACTCGTCGAACAATGCGGCGACATAATCCTTGAAGTGCGGGCGCTCGGGATGACGCGCGACCTGCGTCTTCTGCCACGGCGTCAGCCGCGCGAAGGTGTCCTTCAGCAGCTTGTCGGACTTGGCTTGCAGACGGGCGATATCGACCGACAGGTCGACGCTGCCTTCGGCGGCGGTGTCGCGGAGTTCGTCGATCCGGCCCTGGAGTTCGGCGATCGGTTTCTCGAAGTCGAGGAAGCTAGGCATGTGCGGCGGTTACGGCGCGGCGCCGTCCGCGTCAACGCGCCGCCCTGTCCGCGTCACCGCGGGGGCAGGTCCGCGAGGGGGTGGCGCGTGTTGACCAGCTCGACCAGCCGACTCGCATCGACATGCGTATAGATTTCCGTTGTCGCGATATCGGCATGGCCGAGCATCGATTGCAGCGCGCGCAGGTCGGCACCGCCGGCGAGCAGGTGCGTCGCGAACGCGTGGCGCAGGACGTGGGGGCTGACACGGTCGGGGGGGATGCCGGCTTCGGCGGCGAGCGCCTTGACGATCTGGTACAGCCGGATGCGCGAGAGGTGCCCCTTGCCCGACGGAAACAACCAGGCGCGATCGGTCGCGACATATGTCCGCCACAGCGCCACGGCGGCGCGCGCACGGTCGGAGATCGGCACCAACCGCTCGCGTCCGCCCTTGCCGCGGAGGATCAGGAACGGGCGATCGGGATGGACGGCGTTGCGCGGCAGGCTGACAAGTTCGGTCGCGCGCAGTCCGGAGCCGTAGAGCAGTTCGAACAGCGCGGACAGGCGCAGGTCGTTGGGGTCGAGCGGATCGCGCGCTATCCGTTCGGCAATCGCCGCGAACAGCTGGTCGACATCGGCATGGCTCAATATCCTGGGCAACGCGCGGACGGTGCCGGGCCGAGGGAGCGCGTTGCCGGGATCGTCGGGACGGTGGCCCTCGTCGGCAAGGAACGCGAAGAAACGCCTGAGCGACGCCGATTTTCGTCCGACGGTCGCGTTCGACAGCGCGGACCATTCGCCCGCGAGCGTCGCCAGCGCATCCGCATCGGCATCGACCAAGCCGCCTTCAAGCTTTTGCGACGCAAGCGACAGGTCGCTGCGATAGGCCGCGACGGTGTTCGCCGCCGCTCCGGCCTCCGCCGTCATCATTTCCAGGAAGCGATCGATCAGCGCGCGATCCCGGCCGTGCGTCACGCCCGCGCGATCGCCTCGGCCGCGATCATCCGCGCTTCGCCATCGAGCCCCACCGCGCGTAGCGCACCGACGATGCGGTAGAGCGCCTCGGGCGGGATGCCCTTCCAGTTCGGCGCCTGCATGCCGATCGCCGAGAGCAGGACGACCGTCCCCGCCTGACCGTCGCGCGCGGCACGATCCAGCGCGCGCGTCCAGGCATTGGCGGCCCCGATCCGCACGCCGAGCGTCTGCGCGGCGCGCTCGATGTCGCTCTGCGAAAGCCGGCCCATCCCGGCAAGCCCCGCGAACAGCATCCGTTGCTTCAGCGCCGAATCACCCGCGCCGCCCGAATAGGAGGCAAGGTCGGCGTAACTCAGCCGGCGATACGCATCGGGATCGCTCAGCACGATCATCGCCCAGGCATCGCTACCGCTCGGCACCGTACCGAGCCAGCGCGCCGCGGTCCGGTCGAGCCCGGCGGTCAGCATCGACGCGACCAGATGATCGGCGTCCGCCTTGCCCGAGGTCGGGTCGATCCGCGCCGCCGCCCGCGCGGTCAGCACCAGCCGCGCATAGGCAGGTTCCGCGTCCTTGCCACCCCACAACTGGCGCAGCGCGGTCAGCCGCGTCTCGGCATTGCGATCGGCGTAGGCGGTCTGGAGATCGTTCGCCGTCGCGCTCGCGCCGCTCTGCGCATCGTCGTCGGTCGCGGTCGCCGCATACAGGTCGACCAGCGCGGAACTGGACAGAACGCCCTGCCCCGCCGCCGCCTCGGCAGGCGCAAGCCGGTCACTCAGCGCGACCGACGGGGAGAGTGCCTGCCAGTATCGCACCTGCGGCCCGGCGCTCGCATAGAGCTCGTCGGGCACCGCGACCCCGGTCGCCATCGCCAGGCCAAACCGCCAGGCGGTCAGCTGATCGACGCCGTCCCATTCGATCGTCACTGCCTGACGCCCTTGCGCGCCGGCACCGACGACCTTCTGCGCCAGCAGCATGTCGACGCCGCTTGCGACATTGCGGCGCTTGGCGGTCGCGATCAGCGGGGTCGCCTGCGCCGGATTGCCCGACAGCCCGGCGCATATCGCCTGCGCCATCGTCCAGCCGCGCGACGGGGCATAGCGCATCGCGCCGGGAACCAGCGGGCAGAACCCGGCAGGATCGCCGGTCGCCAGCGACGCGTTCATCGCGACCTGATACAGCTTCGGCGTGTAGTTGAAGGTATCGACGCTCTGCGTGACCGCGCGTGCGGCGACCGATTCGCCCATCCGCAACAACAGCCAAGCCCGCTCGGCCGCGAAGTCCGCGCCGTTGGTACGGCTCGGCGTATCGACATGCGACACCAGCGCGCGCCGCAGCAGGATCGACATCCACCGCGACGGCAGCGGCGCGGTCAGCCGGCGCATCAGCGTCTCGACATACTGACCATCGGCATCGCCGAACGCATCCGTCTCCAGCCCGCCCTCGCTCGCCGTGACCGGGCCTACCGTCTCGAGCGAACGCCGCGCGGATTCGGGCATCTCGTAGCGCGCGAGCACGCTCGGATCGACCGGCGCGGGCGTGGCGACGGGCGGTGGAACCGGCAGCCCGTCCGGCGTCGTCGATGGCAGCGGCTGGATCATCGCGCTGGAGGGCGAAGGGGGTGTCGATGAGGGGGGTGATGATTGCGTGGGCGTGGTCGGGCGCGTCGGCTGCGGTGCGTTTGCGGGCGCGTTCGGTCGCGACGCGGGGGCCGGCGACGGGGTCGTATCGCCGAAGCCCGGCGGCAGGATCGATTCGGGGCGATCCTGGCCGATCGCAGGTGCCAGCGCGACGAGCGCCCCGACGGCGACGGCCGCCGACAGCGTGGCCTTAAGAGAGGTTCGCAAGCGTCACGGCCTTCTCGACGTGGCTCTGCGGACGCTCGGTCGCGCGCCCTGCCAACAGGAACAGGCCGCCGACCACGACCACAAGAACGACGACGACCGAGACGATGAAACGGGACATGCGACGTAACCTTGTAGTGGACGGGGGTAGTGAACGGGGCAGAAAATCGCGCGCCAAGAGCTTTTGCCCTCGCGCGGAGCCGCTGTATAGCGCGGGCTACGATGTTGCAAAGCCACAACCCTTCAGGCGGGCCCTCGGGCAGTCGCCGCCCTGCCCCGATCGATCGCCCGATCGTGCTCGTCGGGCTGATGGGCGTCGGCAAGACCACCGTCGGCCGCCGCCTAGCGCTGCGCATGAACCTGCCGTTCGTCGATGCCGACCACGAGATCGAGGCCGCGTCGGGGATGACCGTTGCCGAGATCTTCGCGAAATACGGCGAAGAGTATTTCCGTGACGGCGAGCGCCGCGTGATCGCACGGCTGATCGACGGCACGCCGAAGGTCATCGCGACCGGCGGCGGCGCGTTCATCAACGACGACACGCGCGCGCTGATCCTGCGCGATACGGTGTCGGTGTGGCTCAGCGCGCATCCCGACATCTTGGTCGAGCGCGTCGGCCGCCGCGATAGCCGCCCGCTGCTCCGCAACCGCGATGCGGGGAAGGTGCTCACCGAACTGGCGCGCGTGCGTAACCCGATCTACGCGCAGGCGCACATCCATATTGTCAGCAACAAGACGCCGCACGAAGCGACCGTCGCCGCTATCCTGAGAGCGCTTGGCCGATGAAGACCGTTATTGTCGAACTGGGTGCGCGGACATACCCGATCCACATCGAAGCCGGATTGCTTGCGCGGGCAGGCGAGTTCCTTGCACCGCTTGCGAAGGGTCGGCGCGTGGCGATCGTCACCGACGAGAATTTGTCGGTCCACCTCTCGACGTTGCAGGCGTCGCTGACTGCGGCGGGGATCGCGTCGGAAGCGATCGTGCTGGCCCCCGGCGAGGGCAGCAAGAGCTGGGCGACGCTGGAGATGCTGTGCGACCGGCTGCTCGAACTCGGTGTCGAACGCGGCGATCACGTCGTCGCGCTGGGCGGCGGCGTGATGGGGGATCTAGTCGGGTTCGCCTGCTCGATCCTGAAGCGCGGGTGTAAGTTCGTGCAGATCCCGACGTCGCTGCTGGCGCAGGTCGACAGCTCGGTCGGCGGCAAGACCGCGATCAACACGAAAGCCGGGAAGAACCTGATCGGCGCGTTCCACCAGCCGGTGATGGTGCTGATCGATCCTCAGGTGCTCGACACGCTGCCGATCCGGGAACTGCGCGCGGGCTATGCCGAGGTCGTGAAATACGGCCTGATCGACGACTTCGCGTTCTTCGAATGGTGTGAGGCGAATGGCGCCGCGTTGCTGAGCGGCGACATCGGCCTACGTGAGTACGCGATCGCCCACAGCGTTTCGGCGAAGGCGCGGATTGTCGCGGCCGACGAGCATGAGACGAACGGCATCCGGGCGTTGCTCAATCTCGGGCACACGTTCGGGCATGCGCTGGAGGCCGAGACCGGGTTCTCGCAGGCGTTGATCCACGGCGAGGGTGTCGCGGCGGGCTGCTCGCTGGCGTTCGGGTTCTCGGCATCGCAAGGGATTTGCTCGGGTCAGGACGCCGAGCGAGTAGCGGCGCACTGGCGCGACGTCGGGCTGCCGAACGGTCTGGCGGCTGCGAAGATCGCCGCGAGCGGTGCGCGGCTGGTCGATCACATGCGGCACGACAAAAAAATGGCGGCGGGCACTCTCCCTTTCCTGCTCGCGCGCGGGATCGGTCAGACGTATCTCGACAAGACGGTCGACCTCCGGGACGTCGAAGCGTTCCTCGACGCGCAGCCCCGCTGATGCCCAACGGTGTTGCGAAGCAGAATCTGCCGACCAAGGTCTGCCCGGCATGCGAGCGGCCGTTCACGTGGCGGAAGAAGTGGGCGCGCGACTGGGACAGCGTAATCTATTGCTCCGATGCCTGTCGGAAGAAGCGGTAGCACCCGAGAACCAGAAAGAAGTTTGTTCACCCGCGAAGGCGGGTGTCCAGACTGGGCACCCGCCTTCGCGGGTGAACAAGGAGGTCAGGTGCGGGCCGCACTCCAGGCCAGCCACAACCAGCCGCCGATCAGCAACGCTCCGCCAATCGGTGTAATCGCACCAAACCAGCGCGGCGCGCCCAGTGCCATCGCGTACAACGTCAGCGCGAAGATCGCCGCGCCGATCACGAACAGCCACGCCGGCCCGCGCGCCTCCATCCGAATCGCCACCAGCGCCGCGACGACGTGGACGAGCTGGTACTGCGCTCCGGTCTTGAGCCACTCCGCCGCCGAGCCACTCGCGCCGTGCGCCCCGAATGCCCCGGCCGCGACCGCGATCGCGCCCGACAAGGCGGCCAGTATGACGAGTATCATGTCGCGTCGTTCCCCCACGGAAAGCGTTCGGCGGTTTCGGCACGCGCCGCGCGCATGTCGCCCGAATCGATCTGGAGCTGCAACCGCTCCTTGTCACGCGCGCGGTACATGTCCTCCGCACGGTCGATATCCGCGCTCGCGACGCCGAGCCCGTCCATCGCCAGCCGCGCCATCTTGACCGCCGATTCGAGCACCTCGCGGATGACATACTGCGCCGACGTGTTCTTCAGCTTGACCAGCGCGCGGCGGTCGAATGCGCGGACATAGATCGCGGCGTTCGGGAACGCCTCGTGAACGCCCTCGATCGTGTCGGGTTCGAGCTGATCGCCGTCCATGCAGAAGCAGATCAGTTCGGCCTCCGCCGCCCCCGCCTGCCGCAACAGGTCGAGCCGCGTGCCGTCGCCGTAATAGACCTTCGCGCCGAACTCGCCGGCGATGTCGATCATCTCGATATCGGTATCGATCAGCGTCACCGGGATATCCTGAGTCAGCAGCATCTGGCCGACCGTCTGCCCGAACCGGCCATAGCCGACGATGATCGCATTCGAGCCATCGGTCTTGGGCCCGTCGCGCTCCTGATTCTTCGCCAACGGTTCGGTCCGGAAACGCCGGGTGATCCCCATCAGGAACGGCGTGGTCGCCATCGACAGCGTGATGATCGCGCCGAACAGGCTGGCCGCCTGCGGTTCGATCAGCAGCCCCGCCTGTGCCTGCGCGAACAGCACGAAGCCGAACTCGCCACCCTGGCTCAACAACAACCCGAGCGCGAACGCCTGCCGCCACGTCATCTTGAACGCCATGCCGATCAGCATGATGACGCTGGTCTTGGTGGCGATCAGCGCGGCGGCCATCGCCATGACGAACACCGGCCGCTCGGCGATCGCGTTGAGATCGAGTACCATGCCGACTGCGAGGAAGAACAACCCGAGCAGGATCGAGCGGAACGGCTCGACATCGGCTTCCAGTTCATGACGGTAGGGGCTGTCCGCGAGCATCACGCCGGCGATAAACGCGCCGAGCGCGGTCGACAGCCCGAGCCATTCCATGATCGCGGCGCTGGCGATGACGGTGAAGAGGCCGGCGAACACGAACATCTCGCGCTCGCCGAGATTGCCGATCAGGCGGAAGAACGGGCGCAACAGGAAGCGTCCCGCCACAACGAGGCCGACCACCGCGAGCACGGTGTAGATCGCCAGCAGCCACCCGGGAGGCGCATTCGCATCGGCGGGGTTGCGGCTCATCGCGGCGACGATCGTGATCAGCGGGACGATCGAGAGGTCCTGAAACAGCAGGATCGAGAACGCGCGCTCGCCGAACGGGGTGCGCATCCGCCCGGAAGACCGCAGCATCGGCAACACCTGCGCGGTGGACGACAGCGCCAGCGGGAGGCCGAGCGCGAGCGCGGCAGGGAGCGAGAACCTCGCGCCAACCCAGACGATCGCGGTGATCGCGAGCCCGCAGATCGCGACCTGAAGGAGCCCCAATCCGAAGATCTCCTCCTTCATCTTCCACAGCCGCGACGGATTCAGTTCGAGCCCGACGATGAACAGCAGCAGCGTGATGCCGAGTTCGGCGAACCCGAGCTTCGACTCCGCATCGCCGACCAGACCGAGGACGTGCGGCCCGACGACCGCGCCCGCGACCAGATACCCCAGCGTCGCACCGAGCCCGAGCCGCCGGAACAGCAGCACGAACATGAGACCGAACCCGAGCAGCACGACGCCGTCCCGCAGCAGCGACGGCGAAGCCTCCGCCATCAGACCTTCGCCTTTGCAGCGGTATCGGCAGCCTCGGCGGCGGCTTCGAACGCCAGCCGGATCGACGGGTGCCGCGCGGTGTAGTCGAGTGCGGGAGTGAAGATGTCCATCCCCGGCCAATCGGGCGCATCGCCCTCGCGCGCAAGCCATGCGGTCAGCGCATCGCGCGTCGCGGCGAGTTCGGCGGGGGTGCGACCGAGGATGTTCGACGCCAGCAGCGACGAGGAAGCCTGGCCGAGCGCGCAGGCGCGGACCAGCAGGCCGACCTCGCTGACTTTACCCTCATCATCGATCGCGACGTCGATCGTCACGCGGCTACCGCAGATCGGCGAGCGTTTCTCCGCGGTCGCCATCGGCTCCGTCAGGCGTTCGTGGTGCGGGATCGTGGCGGCAAGGCGCAGGATCTCGGCGTTGTAGAGGGGCGCGCTCATGATTTCGGGTCGCTTGCGTTGTCGGATCGGGAAGGCGGCGTGTGGGCGCCGAACACGGGCTGACCGCGGCGACGGCGGTCGACGAAATCGGCGATTCCCGCGCTCGTCGCGTTGAGCAGCGGATAGGTACGCGACCGGGTCATCCATTCGGGGCGGCGCGACGGTCCGCCGCTCATCGTATCGATCACGAGCGTCGCGAGCAGGAAGACGAGGCTGGCGAGGATCAGCCCCTTCAACGCGCCGAACCCGAAGCCGAGCGCACGGTCGACCGGGCCGAGGATCGAGGTCCGCGTCCGCGCGCCGATCGCGTTGGCGACCAGCCGCCCGCCGATATACGTCACGCCGGTGATGATTGCGAAGGCCAGCACGGCTGCCCCTCCGACCGTGCCGATCATCGGCGACAGGGCGGCGGCGAGCGGGATGTGGAACAGCTTCAACATCGCCACCATCGCCACCCAGGCGAACATCGACAGCACTTCGGTCACGAACCCGCGGATCAGCCCGAGCACGGCCGACCCGGCAACGGCGATCAGGACGACGATGTCTAGGGCGGTCAGGTTCATGCAGTCTGGAATAGGGACGCAGGCGGCGAACCGCTAGTGCACGCGGAAACCGAGTCTCAGCGGTTCGCTCCGAAAACAGCGTAGCGATCGCGCCACGCGGCGACTTCGTCCTGCAAATGCGCGGGTGCGGCCTCCCCTGAGAGCACAAAGCGGGCAATTTCGTTGTCGGGATGCATCAGCATTTTCCTCGACCCATCGCTGAACCAGACCGGAACCAGCTGGTCGCACACGCTGTCGAGCACGGTGGCCGCCATGCCGTTCGCGATCGCGTCGCTGCCGGCGAGCACGCGAACGTTGATCGAGACGCCTTCGAGGCAGTTCTGCGGTTCTTTGACAAAATTGAGCGACACGAGGAGCCCGGACCGGTCGGGCCGCGCCGCGTCAGGCAGGCTCGCAACACGTCGCCAGGCGCAGAACCATGTCCGACAGATGCGCGGGCGAACGGCGTGGATGCCGCACCCCTGGCCTGAAAGGTGGATGCACGGCGTTCCCGCGGGTTTGGCGAACTCGGGCGTGTTCACCGTCAGCTCGGTGCAGCACGCGGTGCAATCGCCGCACTCTCGATCGGGCAGGATCGGACCCAGCAACGCGGTTTCCACGTCGGCTTGGGGCTGCATCCGCGTGCGCGCGTCCGTCGGGGTCGGGGTGTCACGCCGATCCACGGTTCAGTTCCCTTCGGCATCCACCGTGAAGACCATCGGCTTGCCGCGCGACATCGGCTCCCATCCCGCGGCCAACGCCGCCCGCACGCCGCGCGCGATCGTCGCGTCGTCGATCTGAAGCCGCCCACGCGGCAGCCCCTTCAACAGGCGTTTCGGCGCGGGGAATTCGAGCAGGGCTTCGCGCTGCGCATCGTCCTGCAACAGCGAGATCGTCATGCCCTTCCAGCCCTCGGCATCCGTGTGTTGCGGCTCGCGCTCCAGGTTCCAGTCGTATCGGATGCCGTCGACCTCGACGGTGCCGGTGTTGCTTTTGGTGTTCGCCATGGCGGCGGCCATAGCATGGCTGTCGCGAGAGGCCATGCGTTCGCCGCTTGTCCGAACCTGCCCGCCACGATGCCGTTGCGTGGTTCGATCGATCAGTGCCTGATGATCGCAGTCAGTGCACCACCCCGGCGGAGGCCGGGGCCCAATTGGGTAAGGCTGCTGGCGACCGCTGCGCTTCGTTACCACGACCTCTCCAATTGGGCCCCGGCCTCCGCCGGGGTGGTGCCTCTCTGGCATGGGTAACGAACACGTTAGGAAAGCGCGGTAAATGGCTCTAAAACGGCGCCTATCGCGAACGGATATAGCGGGCGGACACTAACGCGCGCTCTCACGCAGTAACGACCCACGAGCTTGTTCTCCCGCGAAGGCGGGAGCCCAGTCTGGGTCCTCGCCTTCGCGGGGAAACAAGGTTTTGGGCGCCTACCCCCGCCCCATCATGTGATCCACGAACGACGCCAGCGTCTTGAAGCCCGACAGCTTCATGCCACTCTTCTCCCCGGTCATCGACGCCGGCACCAATGCGCGTTCGAAGCCAAGCTTGCTCGCCTCCTTCAGCCGCAACGGCCCGTGCGCGACCGGGCGGATCTCGCCCGACAGTGCGACTTCGCCGAACGCCACCGCATCGACCGGCACCGGGCGTTCCGACATCGCCGAGATCAGCGCCGCCGCCACTGCTAGGTCCGCGGCGGGATCCTGCACGCGGTAGCCCCCGGCGATATTCAAATACACTTCGGCGTTCGAGAAACTCAGCCCGCACCGCGCTTCCAGCACCGCGAGGATCATCGCGAGACGCCCCGAATCCCAGCCGACCACTGCACGCCGAGGCGTCGCGCCCGACGCGAGCCTTACCGTCAACGCCTGGATCTCCACCAGCACCGGCCTTGTCCCCTCCAGCGCCGGAAACACCGTCGCCCCCGTCATCGCGTCGTCACGGTGCGTCAGGAACAGCGACGACGGATTGCCGACCTCCGCCAGCCCCTCGGTCTGCATCGAGAACACGCCGATCTCGTCGGTCCCGCCGAACCGGTTCTTGATCGCGCGAAGGATACGATACTGGTGGCTGCGCTCGCCTTCGAACGATAGCACCGTGTCGACCATATGCTCCAGCACGCGCGGACCGGCGATCGAGCCGTCCTTCGTCACGTGCCCGACCAGCACCACGGCAGTGCCGCGCTCCTTGGCGAAGCGGATCAACTCCTGCGCCGACGCACGGACCTGGCTGACGGTGCCGGGCGCGCCTTCGATCAGGTCGGAGTGCATGGTCTGGATCGAATCGATCACCAGCATCGCCGGCGGCTTGGTCTGCAACGTCGTCAGGATATCGCGCGTCGAGGTCGCCGCCGCCAGTTGCACCGGCGCGTTGCCGAGACCCAGCCGGCGCGCGCGCAGACGTACCTGATCCGCCGCCTCCTCGCCCGAAACATACGCGACCGACTGCCCCGCCAGCGCCATCTTCGCCGCCGCCTGAAGCAGGAGCGTCGACTTGCCGATCCCCGGATCGCCACCGATCAGCGTCGCCGAGCCCTCGACGAAGCCGCCGCCCAGCGCACGATCGAGTTCGGCGATCCCGGTCGCCATCCGATCGGGCAGCTTGATCTCGGCATCGAGCCCGACGAGCTGGATCGCCCGCCCGCCGGTCTGCAGATTGTGCTTAGAATGAAACGGCGTCGCGGCGGTGTTCGCCTCCTCGACCAGCGTGTTCCACTCGTTGCAATCGGCGCACTGCCCCGCCCATCGGTGCGACACCGATCCGCAAGCCTGACATACATAACGCTTCTGGGGTTTCGCCATACGCGGCATGTACGAGAACGATACGGGAACATCAATGGGCGCCGACTTGAACCGTGGCGACGCTACCGTGCGGATTTAGTGGCGCTTCACCGCACCCGGCGTTATCCGCGCGGCGATGGACGCCACCGACCTGCGTATTGCCCTGTTCAGCGGCAATTATAATTATGTTCGCGACGGCGCCAACCAGGCGCTGAACCTGCTCGTCGGCCATTTGCTGTCGCAGGGCGCAAAAGTCCGCATTTACTCGCCGACCAACGCCAAGCCTGCCTTCCCGCCGACCGGCGATCTGGTCGCGGTCCCGTCGCTGCCACTGCCGGCCGGGCGCGGCGAGTACAAGATGGCGCGCGGGCTACCCGCCGCGATCCGCCGCGATCTGGACGCGTTCGCGCCGAACCTGATCCACGTCTCCGCGCCCGATTTCCTCGGCCACCGCGCGATCGCCTATGGCCATCGCCACGGTCTCGCCACGGTCGCGTCGTTTCACACCCGGTTCGAGACGTATTTCCGCTATTACAAGATGGCGTTCTTCGAACCCGTCATGATCAGGATCCTGACGCGGTTCTACAACCGCGTCGACGAAGTGCTGGTGCCGGGGCGCGGCATGGCCGAGATCGTCCGCGAGTGGGGCGTGACGACGCCGACCGCGATCTGGTCGCGCGGGGTCAACCACGATCGCTTCACGCCGACCCGCCGCGATCTCACCTGGCGGCGCGCGCTCGGGATCGCCGACGGGGAGGTCGCGGTCGGGTTTCTCGGCCGGCTCGTGAAGGAAAAGGGCCTCGACGTTTTCGCCGACGTGATCCGCACGCTCGAGACGCGCGGCATAGCGCACAAGGTGCTGGTGATCGGTGAAGGTCCGGCGCGCAACTGGTTCGCCGAGCGCGTTCCCGGCGCGGTGTTCGCAGGATTCCAGTCGGGCGACGATCTCGGCCGCGCGGTCGCGTCGATGGACGTGTTCTTCAACCCGAGCGTCACCGAGACGTTCGGCAACGTAACGCTGGAGGCGATGGCTTCGGGCGTACCCGTCGTGGCAGCCCGGGCCTCGGGCGCGGTCGGCCTGGTCGACGACGGCGTGACCGGCTTCCTCGTGCCGCCGAGCGACATCGCGGGCTACGCCGACGCGATCGGCCGGATCGTCACCGAACCGGGCCTGCGCGAGACGATGGGTTGGGCCGGCCACGACAAGGCCGCGGGCTATCTGTGGGATACGATCAACCAGGCCGTGCTGGATACGTACCTTCAGGTGATGGCCCGGCGGGGGGCGTAGGTCGCTCAGACCCGGACGCTCAGGATTGCGATCCGGACTCCCGAGAACGGTGGTTCGTTCAGCACGATCAGCGAAATGAATGTCCCGCTATGTGGTCCAGATCGAGATCGGGCATGGTTTAGCCGGCACCTCCAGCCACAGGTCAGATAGCGACAGCAATCTGGTTGGTATCATGTGGTCGCAGGTAGTTTGGCTCACTCAGCCAAGGGGCGAAAAGGTTGCAGCTTGTCCATGCGTTGACCCATCGTGGTCGGTTAACTGCCAAATACAACCGTCATCAATCGAGAACCGGCAACCGGATTTCGTTATTCTTACGCCGCAATATCCCGAGTAATGTCCGTCTTTTTTGACCTTATCCAGCAGGATCTGTCGATCCGCACGATTGGTCGGCTCTGCGGATAGGCGTGATGGTAGCGATGTAAACTCGCTCCATCCGTAACCGAAACAGCGCTGAGCTGCGATATTGGCGTAAATGAAAACGGGATCGGGATCGGCGTTGTGAGCGACAACAGCGAACGGTGCTTGATGATAAAGCCAATGTTCATCGCAGTTTTCAGGAAATAAGGCATCGCCCACGATGCGGCGGTAACTACCGACCAATAGCTCGAAGAACGGCTTATCGAGGTAGATTGGGCCGGTCGATCGAGCGGGGGGCGAACCTGATGCCCCTGCTGCTTCGATTTGCTGATCCTTGTGAGCCTCGGTGTTCGGGAGGACGCCGGTCATTTCGGAAGCACCTCTTTCGATCGCTGCGGGAGAAGATGGGCTGGCTGGAGGTCGGAGCACGAAGCACGCTTTTACAGGGCAATCACGCCGCCAGCATCTGGCCGAATCGGTACTTTATCGTAGGGTTCGACCGGTTCGACTGGGCGCGCCAGCCCTGAATGAGCCGAACATCGACAGAGCTAGCGGCTTGCAATGATAGGCGAATGCCACAACCGGCACTGCGCGACTGAAAGCCGCCCGTCTGCCAACCTCCCATCCGTCATTCGCCCCCCGCGCCGCAGCCGCGATTTTTCACCGGGTTCTGGCGCGGGCCATGCGCGCGTAGTGCGTGCCGAGGCGGTCGAACTTCACGATAAAGTACCGATTCGGCCGGATGTAGCTGGTTCAATTACGCTGTAGAAGCGCTGCGTCCGTATGGCTTGCGGCCGCTCAAATGCCTGCCTCTGAGATCACAATGAGGATGTCCGCGTATGAACTTCTTGACCGATGACGTAGAGCTTGATGGCCATGACCAGATGGCAGCCTTGATGGCAGCCGATGTTCAACCGCCGATCGGCGAGACACTGGAGTACATTCTGGTCGAACTCGAGCGTGGCCGTGTGGTGTTCGAGGGTTCGCCGTCGCGTAAGGTCTACAACCCGATCGGATCGGTGCATGGCGGCTATACTGCGACCTTGCTCGACAGCGCCTGCAGTGCCGCGGTGCATTCCAGTCTGCCGGCAGGTCAGGGCGCTATGACACTCGAATTGAAGGTGTCGTATCATCGCGCGTTGACCGAGGCGAGCGGACCAGTGCGCGCCGAGGGCAAGATTGTATCGTTGGGGCGCCGCGCCGGTTTTTCCGAAGCTCGGCTGCTGGATGCACAGGGCCGACTATGCGCGTCGGCGACATCGACCATGATGATCTTCCCGACAGCAGCGTCCGCTGCGTGAACCAATCGCGGATAGGCAGGCTATGCTCGCATGCGACTATGGCCTGCCAACCTGATAAATTGGTATCGGGAAGCAGACCGTAACCGCGGTTGACCGTCGTTTTCGAGAAAGGCGGCAGCTTCGCGCTATGGTGGCTATCGCGATACCCCCGCCCGGAAGCGGCCATTCCGCTTTCCTCTACAGACCGGCCAATCCGCTCAGGCTTTAGATTCCCATGGTTGGACTAGACGCCTCCTACCCTAGGGTAGGAGGATCGGTTCATACCGCGTCCGTCCAGTCAAACGTCAGCGGTGCCTCGCGGAAGGCGAAGCGGTCTAAGTGGCTCGACACCACGTCGCGCATCCGGTCGACGTCCTCGCCCGCCGGGACCGTCAGCGCGATGTCGAGCGTGTCGGTGTCGGCGCGCATGTCGAGCACCGCGCCGTTCGGGAAGGCGATGCGGCCTTCTTCGGCCGAGAAGGTCACCTCCATCTTGTGGCTCCAGTGCTTGGCGAGCTGCTGGAGATACTTGCTGGCGGACTGCGTTGGCACGCGCGCGATCAAGATGATGGGCGAGACGCTCACTTGAGCCGCTCGATCTTCTGCGCCGCCTCGTCGAGCAACCCGGCGACCGCGTGCAGCGTGTCCTCGTTCACGTCCGCGCGCATCAGCCGAGTCTGGAGCACCTGTCGCAGATTGCCCATCGCGCGGCGGATCGGTGCGCCGTCGGTCCGTTCGGACTCGGCGCCGACGGCTGCCAACCGGGCGAACAGCGCCTCGACGATCTCGGCATTGTCCTTCAGCAACTGACGCCCTTCGTCGGTTACCGCGAAGCGCTTCTTGGCGCCTTCCGACTTCTGCTCGTCGATCAGCCCCATGTCGTCGAGCGTGCTCAGCGTGGGATAGATCACGCCAGGGCTCGGCGCATAGCTGCCACCTGCCAGTCCTTCGATCTCGCGGATCAGGTCGTAGCCGTGCCGCGGCGCATCCGCGATCAGCTTCAACAGCACGAGCTTCATCTCGCCGCCGTCGAAGACCCGGCGGCCTCGACCGCGTGACCCCCCGCCCGACCTCCAATGGGCATGGTCCTCACCATGCTCGCGACGGCCGTGGCCACCATGCCGGGGGCCGCCGCTCCACGGTCCAAATCCCATTTCGTTACGCATTTGAGTGTTCTCCGATATTTCCAAGATGGTCTGAGATATATCGCAGAATATTCCACATTCAAGGGAGGCGCTGCATTTTGTTCGATCTGCCTCGCAGCAGCCCCAAGTCCGCACCGCGCCGCCAAGGGTTCAATGTCGGCGCCACACCCCTTATGTTCTCTCAGGCACACGCACTGCCGCAGCGATGTCGGCGATTGCCGTGCGCCGCGGTATCGCCCGCTGCGCCCCCCTCGATCCGTGGAACCCGAGACCCGATGTCCGACACGCTCTTCAGCGCCAACGCACCGCGGCCGCTCGCGGAAATCCTGCGCCCGCGCCGGTTTTCGGACATCATCGGCCAGGAGCACCTCGTCGGACCCGAGGGCGCGCTCGCGCGGATGATCGCGGCCAAGCGGCTGTCGTCGTTCATCCTCTGGGGCCCGCCCGGGGTCGGCAAGACGACGATCGCGCGGCTGATGGCGGACGAGGTTGGCTACAACTTCATCCAGCTGTCGGCGGTGTCGACCGGCATCGCCGACCTGCGCAAGGCGCTCGCCGAGGCGACCCGGCTGCGCGAATCGGCGTCGAAACCGACCGTCGCGTTCGTCGACGAGCTTCACCGGTTCTCGCGACCGGTGCAGGACGCGCTGCTCCCCGCGGTCGAGGACGGGACGATCGTGCTGATCGGCGCGACCACCGAGAATCCGAGCTTCAGCCTCGTGTCAGCGCTGTTGTCGCGCGCGAAGGTCTATACGCTCAATCGCCTCGCCGCCGCCGACCTGCACCGCGTGATCGCGCGGGCGGAAGCGCATTTCGAACGCCCCCTGCCGCTCACCGACGATGCGCGCGACGCGCTGGTGGCGATGGCGGACGGCGACGCGCGCTATCTGCTCGGGCTGTGCGAGGACATCGTCGCGACCGATCACCCGTCCGATCTTGATACGATCGCGCTCGCAACCCTGGTGCAGCAACGCGCGCCGCTCTACGACAAGGGGCAGGAAGAGCATTTCAACCTGCTCAGCTGCTTCCACAAGAGCCTGCGCGGCAGCGATCCCGATGCGGCGCTGTACTGGGCGGCGCGGATGATTGCCGGCGGCGAGGACCCGTCGGTCGTGTTCCGCCGGCTGTGCTGCGCGGCGTCGGAGGATGTCGGCATGGCCGATCCGCAGGCGCTGGTCCAGGTGATGACCGCGTGGCAGGCGTTCGAGCGGGTCGGCCTACCCGAGGCGCGGTTGTTCCTCGCGCAGGCGATCAACTATGTCGCGACCGCGCCGAAATCGAACGCCTCGTACCGCGCGTTCGACAAGGCCAGCGCGCTGGCGAAATCGACCGGGTCGATCGCGCCGCCCAAACGCATCCTCAACGCGCCGACCAAGCTGATGAAGGAGCTCGGCTACCACGACGGGTATCAATATGACCACGATCACCCCGATGCGTTCGCGGGACAGAGCTTCTTCCCCGACGAACTCGGGGGACACGATCATCCGGTGCTCTACGAACCCAACGAGCGCGGCTTCGAGCGCGACGTGAAGAAGCGCCTCGAATTCTGGAACCGCCGCCGGAAACAGGCGCCCGAAGCCAAGGACTGACGCCTTATCGGTCTGCAGCGCGCGCCGATCTGCGTGGCGATGCGTTGGGGGTGCTCGTCCTGCCATCCCCAAGCCGTGAGATCCTCATGTCCATCATCGACCCCGCGCGCGACTATGCCGCGCGCGACGCCAGCATCGTCGTCAACAGCTACACCACCGTGCTCCGCCGCCCCGGCGTTCCGCACGAGGTATTCGCGACCTATTGGCGCGACGTCCACGGCCCGCTGTGCTCGCGCATTCCAGGGCTCGGCTGGTACGTCCAGACGCATCTGAACCGCGAGCAGGACGCGCATCTGTGGCCGGCGATCGACGGCATCGCGCCATTCGACGACTATGTGCTCGATGGCGGCGTCGAGATCGGCTTCGCCTCCGAAGCGGACCAGGACATTTTCAACGATGCCTGCGCGATCCTGTTCGCGGACGAACAGAACATGTTCGCGGCGACCGTCGCCTATGCGCTGCCGCAGGGGTCTCGGACGCTGGTCGACCGCGCCCCGGACCCGATCCCGAACGGCGATGACGGTCTCGACCGCCTTCACGTCCATTTCGGCGCGCGCCACGACGACGCGGCCGGCTTTGGCGCGTACATGATGCAGTTCGCCGAGACGCTTGCGGGCGATCCGGCGGTGCTGAAAGTGCGGCTCCATGTGCCCGAGCGCTACGACAATGCGGACCCCGCCCCGCCCGCACCCAACGTCGACCACAGCGTGCCGCCCGAACGCGCGCTGGTCGCGATCCTAGACATCGCGTTTGCCACGCCGATGACGCGCCGCGCATTCTACGCGTCCGACGCGTTCCAGCGCACCACCGCGGACCAGCAGGCGCATATCGCCTACACCTCGGCGTTCGCGGTCAGCGGCGTCTACACCTATGTCCGCGACGGCGCGCTGACGGTAGCGGGTCTGCGCGGCAGCCGCCCCGCGCAGCTGATCGAACGGCTCGGCGCCGCCAACCAGGTCGCCGACGACGCCCGCCACCTGCTCTTCACCGGGCGCCTCGAGGACTAGGCGCGGGTAGCGGCACCCTTTGCCCGGCGGCTCGCCAGCGTGCTGCCGGGCACCGAACGGCTAGTCGAGCCGTCGATCCGATAGCGCACCATCACGCCGATATGATCCGACAGCATCGCATTGTCGGGACCGCGACCGAACGGCGCGCTGAGCGCAAGCGGCTGGACGGCGGCGCCGTTCGACGGACGATACAGCAGGAAATCCTTCGCGCGCCCGGTCGAGTAGGCGATGTCGGCAGGCTGCGTCACCAGGCAGGTCCGCGACTCCCGGCACTTCAGCGAGCCGCCGGTCAGCGCGGTCGCTCCGCCGAACATGTGCTGCGCGAAATAGGCGCGCCGCGCGATATCGCGACCGACGTTGAAGTCGCCCGCCACCAGCATCGTCCCGCCGGGCCGCGCCATCGAACCGATGAACCCGCTCAGCACGTCGATCTGCCGCCGATACGCATACAGCGCGCGTGGCTCGGACACGCCAGTCGCGCCGTTCGAATTGAGATGCGTGTCGATCACCGTGACCGGCCCCGCGACCCCAGGCACCGCGATCAGCGCGGCCATCGCGCCCTTGTTTGCAAGGCAGTCATAGCCCGCACAGACCGGATAGCTGATCCGCCGCACCGCCAGGATCGGATAGTCGGAGAAAATCGCGAGGCCGCTGCCGACATGCTTGCCGACCCGCTCGCCGCGCAGCATGCTGCCATCCGCGACGAACTGCCGGTCCTGTGCGGTTGCGGGGTCCGCGGTCGCCTCGGCCGGCGCACCGAACGCGACATAGCGATAGCCAGCCGCGGCACCGATCGCCTTGGCCTCGGGCACGAACGATTCCTGCAACGCGACGATTCCGGGTTGCCGCCCCTCGGCGCGCATCGTGCGAAGCTGCGCGGCGATCGCCGACAACGCGCTCGATCGATCCTCCGCGACCGGCCAGGGCACGCCGTGGACGTTGTAGGTCATCACCGACACGCTCGTGCCGGGCGCGGTCATCACGGCGGATGGCACCGCGGCGGGCGCTGCGCTTCCGACCAGCGCGGCGATACCGACACCCAAACTCGCGATCCGTACCGACACCGTGCGATCTCCCTGCTCTTGCTTCGACGACGAGACGCCGCCGCGGCATCGGTTCCACATGTCCCGATTAAAACTTCCGCGATTTTCCGGTGTGCGACACTGCGGATCGATCGCCTCGTCGGCGTCTCCCAAGCAACGAGGGGAGAATGTCATGACGGCTTGCGATCGCGCCACGCTCGCCAAGGTTGCCGCCAAGGTGCCGGCGGTGACGACGGCGTTCTGGATCATCAAGATCCTCGCCACCACGCTCGGCGAGACCGCGGGCGACACGGTCAGCATGTCGCTGAACCTCGGCTACCTCACCGCCACAATCGTCTTCGTCGCGATCCTGCTGCTGTTGGTGTGGCAACAGGTTGCGGCGGACCGCTACCGCCCGGCGCTCTATTGGGCGACGATCATCGCCTCGACGACCGCAGGCACGACGCTCGCGGACTTCGCCACCCGCTCCCTCGGGATCGGCTATCCCGGCGGATCGCTGCTGCTGCTCGGCTGTGTCGTCGCGTCGCTGGCGTTGTGGTACAACCGGCTCGGTTCGGTGTCGGTCGCGACCGTCCACGAACCGCGCGCGGAATTGTTCTACTGGCTGACGATCACGTTTTCGCAGACGCTGGGCACCGCGCTCGGCGATTGGACCGCGGACACCGGCGGGCTCGGCTACGGCGGCGCCGCGATCCTGTTCGGCGTCGTGCTCGCAGGGATCGCAGGCCTGTATCTGTGGACGGCGGTCGACCGGGTTCTCCTGTTCTGGAGCGCGTTCATCCTCACCCGCCCGCTCGGCGCCGCGGTCGGCGATTTTCTCGACAAGCCGGTCGATCATGGCGGGCTCGCGTTCAGCCGCCCCTATGCGTCCGCGGCGCTGGTGATCGCGATCGTCGTCCTGGTGCTGCTCAAGCCCTTGTACCCGTCCGAACGCCGCGCCACCTGAACCGCGATGCCGAGCCCGCCGCCTGTAAATTCCGAAACCGGCAAGGCGGCGCGATTCACCCGGTTCACCGCGATCGACTGGTCGGGTGCGCAGGGGCATCGCCACAAGGGTATCGCGGTCGCGACCTGCGGCGTCGGCGATGCAGCGCCGGTGCTGGTGTCGCCCCCCAACTCAGTGGCCTGGTCACGCGCGGACGTGCTCGACTGGCTGCTCGACCAGCGCGATTCGCCGATGCTGATCGGGTTCGATCTCTCGCCGGCGTTCCCGTTTGTCGATCAGGGCGGCTATTTCCCCGGCTGGCAGCAAAGCCCCGGTGACGCGCGTACGCTGTGGGACTTGGTCGAGACGCTGTCGTCGGCCGACCCGCATCTCGCGGTCGACACCGTGTTGCGCGATCCCGACATCCGCCGCCATTTCCGCCAGCATCGCGATTGCGGCGATCTGTTCGCGGGCGGCGCGGGCCGGATGCGCGTCTGCGAGCTGGGCCAGCGCGCGATGGGCTTCGCGCCGACGAGCTGCTTCAACCTGGTCGGCGCGGCGCAGGTCGGCAAGTCGAGCCTGACGGGCATGCGCGTGCTGCACCGGCTGGCTGGGCGTATCCCGGTATGGCCGTTCGATCCGCGGCCCGATCACGGTCCGGCGATCGTCGAAATCTACACCACCATCGCCGCGCGCGCCGCCGGCATCCGCAAGGGCCTGAGCAAGATGCGCGACGCCGCCGCGCTCGATGCGGCGCTGGCAGGTCTGGGCAGCGACCCGCATACGCCGCTGCCGCGCTACGACGATCACGCCACCGACGCGATCCTGACCGCGGCGTGGCTGCGCGCGAACGCGGATCGCGCCGATCTCTGGGCGCCAGCAGGCATGACCCGCGATATCGCCCGCACCGAGGGCTGGACCTTCGGCGTTTCTTGAAGCATTGGAGCGCAACGCCGCAGACGCCTTGTCGCGCTGCGCACGTGGGCCGGTTTAGCTCAGTTGGTAGAGCGCCAGTTTTGTAAACTGGATGTCGCGGGTTCGATTCCTGCAACCGGCACCACTTTTTACCGCCATCGGACGGACAGTCGAAACTCTTCGACGGACACGGCCTATATCTCAACGCCCTGAAGCCGAGCGCCAAAGCGCCCGCCCCGCCTCGTCGAACCAAGATTTCGCCCGTCGAGGACAATATGGTTGCGCCGGAATCTTGCGCGCGTTGACATTAAGGCGTGGGTCCACGATGGTATTCGCATGTACGCACCTGCGACACATAAGCGTTTTCGCGACCACGCTGGCCAACTCGCCGCACGCGGTTAGCCCGAGCTCGCGGCCAATGCCGCTCGAGTTCGGGCTTTATTCGATCTGACCTTTGGGACGCGCGCTGCGCGCCCATGATCTCGAATGTGCGGAAACCGTAAAATGGCCGACAATATCTCGAACTCCGACGATCCTTCTGCGAGCGATCATAAGCCACAGGTTCGCAGCCCGTCGCCTCAGCCTTTTCTGAGAATGCGACCCAAACACTTCTTCTCGAACAAATTCGACATGGAAATCGTCGAGGACTATTCCAAAGCCGATGCTGCGGGCGTGCCGGAGGGAAAGCGGAACTGGCTCGGTAGACTTATGGAGCTGAACCTTCTGCTTCTGATCCTTTTGATCGGCGTGCCGGTGCTGGTGTATTGCATCTTGTCCTCGGCGGCCTGACCCGGAATCGGACATCGGCGCCTACCCGGCTCCGGGAGCGACAGGCCGCGCCGCGCACCTGGTCCATCTGCCCCCGGCGCATATTGTCTTCGCCGGGGGGACGCTCCACACCGTGAGCCATGCCTTCCAGCCGACCCGACATGGCCGATTTCACCTATTTTCTGGCGATCGCGCGACACCGCAGTTTCAGTCGCGCGGGGCTCGAACTCGGCGTCACCGCTTCGGGCCTGAGCCATGCGCTGAAAGGGCTGGAAGGACGGCTTGGCGTACGTCTGCTCAACCGCACCAGCCGCAGCGTCACGCTCACCGCCGCCGGGGGGGCGCTGCGCGATGCGGTCGAAGGACCGTTCGCCGAGATCGCTGTGGCCGTGGAAGGCCTCAACCGCTTTCGCGACACGCCGGCCGGGCGGATACGCCTCAACGTCGTTGCCGACGCTGCGACCTTGCTGCTCGGGCCGGTGATGTCGGCGTTCGCCGACCGCTATCCGGACGTCGAGGTCGACATCGTCGCCAGCAACCGGATGATCGATGTGGTCGATTCCGGGTTCGACGCGGGCATCCGTCATGGCGGCACGGTGCCGGAGGACATGATCGCACAGCGGCTGTCCGCCGACCTGCGCTGGGTGGTCGCGGCGGCGCCGGCGTATCTCGCGCGGTTCGGTACGCCGGCGACCCCCGCCGATCTCGTTCGGCATCGCTGCATCGGCGTGCGGCTGGGGGACGATCGTATCTATCGCTGGGAATTCGAGGGACCGGACGGGGAGTTCGCGGTGCCGGTCGCGAGCCGCATCACCGCCGACGATGGCCGCGCCATGCTGGCGATGGCGCTCGGCGGCACCGGATTGGTCTATGGCATCGCGCCGATCTTCGCGCCGCATGTCGCATCCGGTGCGCTCTCGCTGGTGCTGGAGTCCTGGTCGACGACCGGCCCCGGCTACGAATTATATTATCCGAGCCGCCGCCATGTGCCGACCGGGCTCCGGGCGTTGATCGACTTGATCAAGGAGTTGCAGCCGCTCGGGCGGTGATGCGAAACGTTGAGCTTTGCTCACAGGTCCTTGGAGTGCATCGGGGCTAATCGCCTTCGGTGAACAGGCCTATCTCGCCCGAGGAATACGCCGCCGCGTTCCGAGGAGAGCTTCGCTGACCACCGCAACAATGATCGACGCCGAGCACGGCCATGCGTCGCAAGCACCCGCATGGGGCGCCGTGTACGCGATGACGCTCTGCACCTTCGTGCTGGTGGCGTCCGAGTTCATGCCGGTCAGCCTGCTCAGCCCGATCGCAGCCGACCTTCACCTCACCGCCGGCCAAGCGGGTCAGGCGATCGCGATTTCCGGCCTGTTTGCGATGATCGCCAGCCTGGCGCTCGGCCGGCTGATCAACGGCATCGATCGCCGCCTCGTCCTGCTCGGGCTGACCGCCTTGCTGATCGTGTCCGGCGCCGTGGTGGCCTGCGCGCCGACCTACGCGATGCTGATGCTCGGACGCGCGATACTCGGGATCGCCATCGGCGGCTTCTGGTCGATGTCGGCGGCGATCGCGATGCGGCTGGTGCCGGCGGAGTCGGTGCCCAAGGCGCTCGCCATGCTCAACGGCGGCAACGCGCTCGCCACGGTGATCGGCGCGCCGCTGGGCAGCTTTCTCGGTGGCCTGATCGGCTGGCGTGGCGCTTTCTTCTGCGTGGTGCCGATCGCGATCGCCGCGACCGCGTGGCAGGCCTTGGCGCTGCCCTCTCTACCCGCCGAACGACGCGTCGGGGGCAGCGGCATGCTGGTCCTGTTGCGGCGCAGGACGGTCCTGCTCGGGCTGGCCGGCGCGGTCCTGCTCTTCATGGGACAGTTCGCGCTCTACACCTATCTTCGTCCGTTCCTCGAACAGGTGACGCGCGTCGGGCTGGGCACGCTGTCGACGCTGCTGCTCGTCGTCGGCGTCGCGGGGTTCATCGGCACGACGCTAATCGGTCGCCTGATCGGCCGCCAGATTCACCTCCTGCTCGCGGCGATCCCGGCGATCATGGCCCTCGTCGCGGTCGGCCTGGCGATCTTCGGAACGTCGGTCGCCATCGTCGCGGTCCTGCTCGCCGTGTGGGGCTTCGTCGCCACCGTGGCCCCGGTTGGATGGTGGACGTGGTTGACCCGCGCCGCGCCCGACCATCCCGAAGCCGGTGGCGGACTGATGGTCGCGGTGGTCCAGTTCGCGATCATGTCCGGGGCGACCATCGGCGGCCTGGCGTATGATGCTACCGGACCGAGCACGGAGTTTCTCGGCTGCGCGGCGATCCTCAGTGCGGCAGCAGCGGTCGCGCTGTTCTGCGGCACCGACCGCGCCGCCGCCTGACCGCGTCCCGCGCCCGTACGCGCACTATCTCTCACGGCCGACGAACCCACCGAAGCCCGCGAGACATGCGGCGATATCTCGTCAAGATCACCCACAAAGGAGTCGTTCGATGCACCTCAAGCGCGCAGGATCGCAACCGTCGCAGCCCGGCCCAGCCGACTATTTCACCGGCAGCGTGCGTATAGACCCGCTGAACGTGCCGCCCGCTCCCGCCCGTCATTCCTGCGCGGCGGTGACGTTCGAGCCCGGCGCGCGGTCGCACTGGCACACCCATCCGCTCGGCCAGACGCTGATCGTCACCGCCGGCTGCGGCTGGACGCAGTGCGAGGGCGAGAATATCGTCGAAATCCGCGCCGGCGACGTGATCTGGTGTCCTCCAGGCCACAAGCACTGGCATGGTGCGACCCCGACGACGGCGATGACCCACATCGCCGTCCAGGAGGCGCTCGACGGCAAGAACGTCGAATGGCTCGAACCCGTCACGGATGCGCAATATGCCGGCGTTCGGGACACTGCCTGAGACCGTGCCGCGCCGCTCGACCCATCCACCAGAATCGCGAAACGGCGACTAGGGTGTGGAACACCGGGGCCCGGCTTGATAGCCTCGGCAATGCCTATATTTCCCGCCACGCGCATCGCTTCCCTGCTGATCCTCACGACGCTCGGCGCATCGGTCATGGCCCAGGAAGAACGCCCTGTGCGCAGCGTCCGCTTCGTGGGACCGGTCGAGCGGGTTACCGCCGCCAGCCTCCCCGACTTGTCCTCTAGTCTCGCCCGGCTGGCAGCGATCGATCCGACGCATCCGCTGGGCGACGGCAGCACCGCACAGACGCTGAGCCTGTTCGGCCGGGAAGACCTGATCGCGGCGAGCAGCAAGGATTATCAGGCGAAGGCATGCGCGCCGCTCGAGGCCGCAACGGACGTCCTCGCCGAGATCGAGCGACGCGCGCGGACGACGTCGATCGTCATCGTCACCGAGAGCCACGAACGCACCGACCATCGCGGCTTCAGCACCGCGGTCGCGACGCGGTTGCGGCCGCTCGGGTACGATACGCTGGCACTGGAGACGCTGTCTCCATCGATGCCCGGCACGCCGACGCGATATCTGCCGGCGTTCGTCCGGCAGCCGGCGCTGCCGTATTTCGAGGACGGCGACGGCCATTATCTCTCGGAGGCGGGATACGGGCGGCTCGGTCGACGTGCCAAGGCGCTCGGCTATCATCTCCTGGCCTACGAGTTCATCGATGAACATCCGGCGGCGGACGCGACGATGGACCAGCGGATCGCAACGCGCGAGGAAGGACAGGCGCGCAACCTCGCCGCCTACGTACACGATCATCCCGGTGCCAGGCTGCTGGTCCACGTCGGCTACTCGCACGCTGCGGAGGTGCCACGCGCCGACGGCACCCGGTGGATGGCCGCGCGGCTCAAGGCGACGACCGGAATCGATCCGCTCACCATCTCGCAGACGACGTGTCGCGGCAGTAGCGGCGAGGTGCGGCTGTCCGCGCTGCCGAACGACGAGCCGCCCGGCACGTTCGACCTGGTCGTCGATCACCCCACGGCACGCTTCGTCCGCGGGCGCCCCCTATGGCGGCGGCAGGCCGGCGACCTGCCAGTCAGCATTCCCCGCGCGCTGTATCCGGCAAGCGGCTGGCGCGTCGTCGAGGCCCGCCCGGTCGGCGAGCCCGCCGCCTCCGTGCCGCTGGACCGGATCGCGATCCGCGCGGGCGATGATGTCGCGCTGATGCTGCCGGCAGGACGCTATCGGTTGCGGGTGATCGACGTGGGACCGGCGCGAGGATCGCAGACACCGGGCAAACCGGCCCTGTGAACGGCGAACGGCAGGCTTCGCGCTTGTCCCCCGCGCGTTCGCAAATGCAGCACGCTCAGCGGATCGTGACGATCACCTGGTCGGCGGCGCGACCGGCTGCATCGACGAGCCGCAACCGGTGCCGGCCCGGCGGCGCGAAGAACAGCAGTTGTTGCGCGGCGGGGCCGAGGTCGCGATTGTCGAGGAAGACGTGGTGCGCGCGGACGTCGCCAGTGGTCTCGATCGCGAGGCGCTGGCGGTCGGCGGGGATGTCAGGGTCGATCGCGTAGACGCTGCCCGAGGCAGGGTTGACGATCCGGGCACGGCGCGCGGTGGCGGGTGCTGCCGCGATCAGCGACTGGCCGGTGCCGCGGAGAAAATAGTCCATGCGGGGCTGCTCGATCGCGTCGGCGAACGCGATCCGGCGACGCTCGACACCGGCGGGCATGGCGGGCCCGCGTTCGTCGTCACGTCCGAGCGCCAGCATCACGTCGCGCCAGACCGGCGCCGCACCGCTGGTGCCCGAGACCGCGCGCATCGGGTCGCCCTCGACGTTCCCGACCCAGACCGCGACCGTATAGCGGCGCGAGAATCCGACGCACCAATTGTCGCGCATGCCTTTCGAAGTGCCCGTCTTCACCGCGGTCCAGAACGGCAGCCGCAGTGCCGAGTCCAGACCGAAGGTGGCGGCGCGGGCATTGGGGTCGGCCATCATGTCAGCGACGATCCACGCGGCGGCTGGCGTCGTGACCGGACGAGCGGCAACGTGGGGAGTATCGGCGGTCAGCCGCAGCGGGGACCAGCGCCCGCCATTCGCCAGCGACCGGTACGCATCGGCCTGTTCGAGCAGCGTCACCTCGGCTGATCCGAGCGCAAGGCTGAACCCGTAATAATCGCCGTCCTCGACGAGGCCACGATAGCCCGTATCCCACAGCCGATCGCGGAACGGTTCGACCCCGACCAGCAGCAGCGTCCGGACCGCGGGCACGTTGAGCGACCCCGCCAGCGCGCTACGCACCGACACGCGCCCCTTGAACCCGCGATCGTAATTCTGCGGGACGTACAGCCCCGACGCGGTGTCGAGCTGCACGGGGGAATCGTCGAGCACCGACGCCGGCGTCAGGTATCCGCGCTCGATCGCCTGTGCGTAGAGAAACGGTTTCAGCGTCGACCCGGCTTGGCGATAGGCGTTGGCGGCATCGACCGCCGGCGCGGTCGAGGCGCCGCCGATCCCGCCGACATAAGCAAGGACGTCACCGCTGGCATTGTCGATCACGACCGCGGACCCGTCGCGTGCGCGCGATCCGCCGAGCCCGAGCAACTGGCGACGCAACGCGGCGGCGACCGTGCGCTGCAGCGCTGCATCGAGCGTGGTGGTGATTCGCAGGCCGGGCTTGGTCAGCAGGCGATCGGCGAGATGCGGCGCGAGCCCCGGATCGAGCGCCAGCGTCCGCACCGGCCCGAGCATCGACGCGGCCTCGCTGGCGAACCGCGCGCAATCGCCCACGCCCCCCAATCGGCAGGCCCGCGCGGCGATGCGCGGTGCGGCGGCCTGCGGATCGGGCAGCAGCGCGGTCAGCAGCAGCGCGTCGTCGCGCGCCATCGCCGCAGGGGTCTTGCCGAACAGCGACAGCGCCGCCGCGCCGATCCCCTGCGCCTCGCCGCGGAACGGCGCGAGGTTGAGATACGCCTCAAGGATCTGGTCCTTGCTCCACGTCATCTCCAGCGCTCGGGCCGCGCGCATCTGGCGAAGCTTGTCGCGCCAGCCGCGTGCGCCGGGCATCGCCAGCGTCGGCGACAGGAAGGCCGCGACCTGCATCGAGAGCGTACTCGCCCCCCTGCCCCGCTCGCCCTTCGCGCGCGCGCGCACCGAGCCGAGGATCGCCAGCCAGTCGACGCCGCCATGGCTGCGGAAGCGGGCGTCCTCCGCCGCGACGACGGTGGCGGGCACGACCGGTGCGATCTGGTCGAGCGGCACCCACGCCAGCCGACGCGCGGCGAAATTGACGCGCGCGCTGTCGATCAGCACGCCGTGGCGATCGTACAGCCACGCCTCCGACGGCTTCCACGCAGCGCGAACCTGCGCATAGCCCGGCAGCGGCGGCGGGAACGTCGCCCAGTCGAACCCGACCGCGGCGAGGATCAGCACCAGCAATCCGACAAGCGCCGCGCGCTGCTTCATCGATCCGCGACGACCATCGTCTGGTTCGGCACCGCGGCGCGAATTGCCGGCGAATACATCGCCTCGACCCGGCTAGGCGGCATCTGGAACCGGCCGGCGCCGTTGAGCCGCAGCGTGTACGTCACGGTCGTGGTTCCCTTGGGCAGCCAGGCGAAATAGGCGCGCCACGTATCGCGGCCGCGCTCGACATAGCTCGGACCGCCGCCCTCACCGCCACCCTCACCCTCGCCGCCACCGCCGCCCTGCTGGAGCAGTTGCGACTGGCCGCCGAGATCGCCGATCACCGTGGCCCCTGCCGGCACCGGATCGCTGATCGCGACCCAGTTGCGCTCGGCGGTCGCCTCGACCGACAGCGTTACGCGGAGCACGTCGCCCGTCGTCAGCCGCCCTGCCGTACGCGCCTGCACGACATCGACCTTCCGCGTCAGGCGATAGCCCGCGAACAGCGGCTGCCGCAGCGGCACGGCCGCGGAGATCGACACGGTCGCCCACGGCCCCGCCCCGCCGCCTTGTGCCAACCGCAGTGGTCCGGCGGCAGCGAGCGGGAACGACACCGTCCGCGCGGGTTCCGCCAGCGGCCAGCCGCGCGCGACGCTACGGCCAGCGTAGGACAGCATCGTCGCCCCCGTGACCGCCTGCGCCGGATAGACCTGCGCGAACCGCCGCGCGGCGATCGCACCCCAGGCGTTGGCGGTGGTCGTATCCCAATGCCCGCGCGACTGACGCAGCGCCGTGCCGACCATCAGCCGCGGCGCATCGTCCTGCCAACCCGGCCGCCCGAGCACCGCCGCGGTCGCCTTGTTCGCCGCCTCGTCCGCCGACGACATCAGCCACCACGACGCATTGGCCGAGTCCGACAGATCGAGCCGCGTGCCCTCGAACACGAGGCGCGTGCGCAACACCGCCTCGGCCTGCGCCTTGGCTTCGGTCGACGCGCCGGGGATCGCGGTAAGAGCGGTAATATAGTCGGCGAGGCTCGCGGTCGGCATCTCGGCGGGCGTCATGCCGATCTGGCCGAGCATAGCCGGGGTGGCCTCGCCCTGCCGTGCTAGGGCCGCCAATGCCGCGACCTTGGTCAGGCGGACATCGCCGTAATCCTCGTGTCGCAAGCGCCCGTCGAGCACCGCCTTCATCGCCTCGATCATCCGCGCGCGCTGCACCGGGGGCAGCGACAGGTTCGCCGCGCCCGTCATCGACAGCACATAGGCGGTCAGCGCCTCCGACCCCTGCAGGCTGTCGCCGGGGAAGTAGCGCAGCAGGCCATCGGGCGCCTGATAGGTCGGGATTTCGCCCGCCAGCGTCGCCCAGCCCGCCATGTCGCCGAGCACGACGATCCGCGACAGCCGCTGTTCGAAACAGTTGAACGGATAGCGGCTCATGTAGTCGCGCACCCCGGCGAGCGACGGCGCCAGCGTATCGGCAAGGCGGATGTCGACGCTGCCGCGACCCGGCAGCGCCCCCATCGGCGGCGCGATCGGGATCAGTGTGTTCTCCCCGACCTGCGCGAGCGTCGCCGCCCAGATCTCGGTCGGCACCGCGGGGATGACGTCCTGCGTCACCGTCACCTGATCGGTCGCACGGCCGTCGGTACTCTTCGCACGCACCGTCCAGCGCAGCGTATCGACGCCAGAGGGCGCGGTAAGGTTCCACGCCACCGGTGCCGCACCACCCGCGGGAATGGTGACGGTCAGCGGCTTGCCTTGTGCGATCCGCGGGAAGACGTCGACGTTCGCCGTGACCGTCATCGCGCGGTCCGATCCGTTCCGCAGCGTAAAGCGCGCACCGTAGAAATCGCCCGAACGGACCAGCGGCGGCATCCCGGCATACAGCGACAGATCCTGCGCGGTACGGATGTCGGTGCTGCCGGTACCGAACGCCTGCGCGCCATCGGTGGCGATCGCGACGAGCTTGAACGACGACAGCGCGTCGGAGAGCGGCACGGACACGCGCGCACGCCCTTGCGCATCGAGCGGGACATGCCCCTTCCACAACAGCACCGGCTGGAAATTCTCGCGGTTGAGCCCCGACAGGTCGCCGCCACCACCGCCGCCGCCCGCTTCGAGCGCCTTGCGTCCATAATGCCGTTTGCCGACGACCTGCATCTGCGCGGTCGCGGTCAGGACGGACAGCGGGCGATCGCCCATCATCGCGTCGAGGATGTTCCAGCTGTCGTTGGGTGCGAGTTGCAGCAACGCCTGGTCGACCGCGGCGAACGCGACATCGGCCTCGCGCGCCGGGCTGCCATCGGGCTTCCGCACCTGGATCGCGACGTTGGCCGTCCCCCGCGGCGCGTAACGCTCGCGGTCCGCCTTGACCGCGACGGCGAGCGTATGGCCCTCCCAGCCAACCTTCACCTTGGCGATGCCGAGGCGGTAGGCGGGCTTGGCGAGATCGACCAGCGCGGTCGGCTCGGCCGCGTCCTCGGGCATGTCCGACAGCCCGAGCGTCCGCGCGATCCGGTGGATCCAGCTCCAGAACCCGCTCTCGACACGGCCGCGCACGACCAATACCGAGACATAGACGTCGGGCGCATAGGCGGAGTCCATCGGCACCTCGATCACCGGGTCCTTGCCCGACAATTCGGCGACGAAGCTCGACAACACCCCCTCGCGCTCGACGCTGACCAAAGCGGTCGCCGAGCGGAACGGCATCCGAACCTGGAACCGCGCGGTCTCGCCCGAGGCATAGGTGAGCTTCTCGGGGACGACGTCCATCCGGTCGCCATTGTCGCCGCCGAACCACCAGTCGTCGTTCCCCGCGAGCCACACCGACTTCACCGCGCGCGCGACGTTGCCGTCGGCATCGGTGGTGGTGACGACCGCGTAGATCTCGCCCGAGACGCCCGGATCCGCCTTGCACTGCGCGAGTCCCTGCGCATCGGTCGTGGCGCTGCACGAGGCCGACAGCTTGGTCGTCCGCATCCGGTTGTCATAGGCGTAGAACCCGCCGATCAGCCGCCGCCGCGCGGTCAGGATCTGGCGGCTGTAGAGCGCGACCGACAGCGTCTGCCCCTTGATCGGCTTGCCCTCGGTATCGAGCGCGACGAAGCGCAGGCGCAGATCGTCCGCGCGCATCATCCAGCCATCGGTGGCGACGCCGAGTTGCACGCCCGAGGCGTAGATCGGGATCGATTTCGAGGCGGTCAGCGTCTCGCCGTTCGCATCGCGGTAATCCATCTCGACCTGCATATCGGTCGTGCCGGGGAGGGTCTGCGGCATGTCGACCGTCATCCGCCGCGTGCCGTCGCTGCCGAGCGTCGCCGGCAGCATCTGGGTCGGCGGCAACGGCGTCTTCGCATCCTCGCCCTCGCCATCGAGCGGCTTGACGCCTTCGGTGATCGGTTCGCCGCCGAAGCTGAACTTGTCGTAGCCGACAGGCGTCGCACTATGCGCGAACCAGCCGATGCGGACGTCGACCGGCAGGCCGGGGGCACCGCCACCCGAGAGATAGCCGGCAAACAGATCGAGCTGTGCGGTGCGCGGTTTGACCAGCGCGGTCTTCGGCCCGGTCACGCTCGCGCGCATCGTCGGCAGGCGGTATTCGTCGACTTTGAACGACTGCGCGGACTCGGTGGTGGTGTCGCCGACGACGAAGATGAGGTCGTAATCCCCCATCGGCGCGCCCTTGGGGGCGGTCCAGACCGTCTCGCCGGTGCCGTTCGCGCCGATCGTCACGGGCATCTCGAACTGCGTGTCCGAACCGCGATGCGACAGCCGCAGCGTGCCGGTAAAGCCCGGCGCCAACGAGAAGCCGCGCGCGTCGGGGCGGCGCAGAATGTGCTTCATGTGGATCGTCTCGCCCTGGCGGACCAAAGCGCGATCGAACACGGTGTGGATGATGTCGGTCGCCGCCGAATAGCCATAGGACAGGTCGAAATCGAACGGCCGGATACCCTCGCCCCAGTCGGTCAGCGTGAAGCTGAAATCGTCACCGCTACGCGCCGAGATCATCAGCGGATGCGGCGAGCCCTCGCCCTTGCAGCTACCATAGGTCTCGGGTTCGGGAAGGCCCCGCGCGACCATCAACCCGCCGCTCTTGTCGGTCGCTCCGCGCGCGAGCGGCTTGCCCGTGCAACTGTCGCTGACCTGCACCACCGCGTTCGCGACCGGCTTGCCCGTCGACAGCCGCGTGACCCAGGCGAGCGAGCGATCGCGCCCCCATTCGAAATGCACGGCGAGGTCGGTGACCAGCGCGGCGCTCGCGACATAGCGCGGCACGTCGCGGCCGAGCAACGCACGCCCCAGCGTCGGGCTGGCGAGTTCGACGACGTAGAAGCCGGGCTTGCCTAGCGGCAGGCCGACGACCTCGAAATCCTTGCCCTTGCCCGGCAGGTCGAGCTTGAACGGATCGCCCGCGCCGCCGCTAGCCCCGCCGCCCCCGCTCCCGAACAGCAGCGGTTTCTCGCCGGTATGGTTGATCTGGAGCGGCTCGGCACCCTTGCGCTCGATCGTCTGGTAGTCGGTCTTGCCCGCATCCTCGACGCGCCGCAGCCACGCGGCGATCTCGCCGTCGGTACCGCCCACGCGCAGCCGCTGGCCGCCAATACCCGCGGTCTGGCCTTGCAGCGAAGGCTCGACGTTGCGCACGGTGACGGGCAGCACGCCGCCCTGTTTTGCCTCGAGGATGCCGAAATCAGCCGCGAACTTCACCAGCGGCGGGGCCTCGTCGAACTTCACCTCCAGCGGGAAACGTTCGCGGTTGGCGAGAATGCGACCGCTCTCGTCCTTGAGGTCGGCGGGGATCGCCACCGTCCCACGCGTCGCGACCGGCAAGGGTGCGGCGAACGTGACCTGCTCGATCGTCGCGCGGGTCTTCTCCTCGTCGCTGAACACGGGCGCGATCGTCTTGCCGTTCGCCAGCGTCAGGCGAACCGCCGTCGCCGCGCTCATCGGCACCGGCGCGGAGAACCGCAGATACGCCTTCTCGACCGGGCTGCATCCCGCTGCGGTGTTGACGCGCGAGCATTCGAACCGCGCGGTGAAGGGTTTCCGAACGGTGAAGTCGAACCGCTGGTCGGCACCGGCGAGCTTGCCCCCGGCACTGGCGATGTTCGCGCCCCACACCAGCGCCATGTCGCGGCCCGGCGGCAGCGGGCGGCGGCATTTCAGCGCGGTAATGCCGGCCAGCGCGCGCTGGCGCGATGCGGTATCGGCGGGGACCGTCTTGGGCAGTCCGGCACTTTCGAGGAAATTGCTGACCGAGTAGTTGCTTCCCAATCCGGCGAGCAGCTTGCCCGGCAGATCGGGCGCGAGCACGTCGACCGCGATCTTCTCGCCGATCCCGTCGACCGCGCAATACGCGTTGGCGGCGATCGATTCACGGGTCGCGAGCATGTTCGCGGCGACCAGGAACACCTGATCCTCCTCGATATCGCCCTCGCCGGGCAGCACCGCGCGGGCGATCGGACCGCCGGCATCGACGGTGAAGCTCTCCGCATCGACGCCGTAGCCCGCCGCGCTCTTGAGTCCCTCGCGCGTCGCGAGCGTGCAGCGCGTTCCCCCAGGCAGGCCTTGCGCGAAGTCCCAGACATAGGTCTGCGGATCTACCCAGCGCCCTTCGCCCGACACCGCGCACTCGACCTTCAGCGGCGAGGCGGCGCGCGGATCGCCGAGCGGGACGATCGCGTCGCTGAACCGCACGGTGAAACGCGTGATCGCGCCGTCCGAGATGTTGGGCGTGGCAAGCGTGACGTGCGGCGTATCGCCCCCGAACGCGGCAACCGGCGCGACGACGATCGCTAGCGCCGCCCACAGTCTAGCAAATCGCATCCCCGCTCTCCCCGCCGCCAGAATAGGGATCCGGGAGCGCTAGTCCAGACCGTTCCCGTCGAGATTGAAATACAGCGCCATGCTGCACCCAAGAATAGCTCGTTCGACGGGGCCGTGCATGGCCATGATGGCATTGAATACACGCAGGAGTCTTTGGCGGGCATCACCGGCGCTTCTCGATAACTCAGTATGTCCGACGGCAACGCGCGGGATCGAAAGTATAAATTGCGCAATGGTAGCGCTCTCTTTATCGTGACGACCAATAACGATAAAACAGGGGAGAGCGATCATGGTACACGTGATGAGCAACAACGCGGCGAGTGGGGGCGTGCGCCGTCGCCGTTCGGGATTCGGGCTGGCGCGACTCGGTTTCGCCGCAGCGATGATCCTGGCGACTCCGGTCCAGGCGCAGTCCGACCAGATGACCCCGATCGCGATCCCCGCGCAGACCGATGCGATCGTTCTCGGCACCGGCAAGCTGCCCGGCGCGACCGCCCCCGAAGCCTGGCACAGCCAATATGGCAGCGTGTTCGCGCGCAACGTCACGATCGCCACGCTGACCCCGTTCCTGCCCGATCCGTCCAAGGCGACCGGCACCGCGGTGATCGTCGCGCCGGGCGGCGGCTTCAAGACGCTGTCGATGGAAAACGAAGGCTATGACGTCGCGCGCGCGCTGGCCGCCAAGGGTGTCGCAGCGTTCGTGCTCAAATATCGCCTCAACCCGACGCCCGAGGCGATGCCCGCGTTCGAGAAATCGATGACCGCGATGTTCTCGTCGATCGCGCGTGCGCCCCGCCCGAAGCCCGATGCGATGATGGCGGGACTCGCACCGCAGATCGCGGATGCGCGCGCCGCCTTCGCGCTCGTCCGCAAACGCTCCGCCGAATGGCATGTCGATCCGACTCGCATCGGCATGGTCGGGTTCTCCGCCGGCGCGATGCTGACGATGGCGACGACCGTAGCGGGCGGCGATGCGAAGCCCGCGTTCATCGGCAACATCTACGGGCCGCTCGCGGCGATGACCGTCCCCGCCGGCGCCCCGCCGCTGTTCGTCGCGCTCGCCGCGGACGATCCGTTCTTCGGCAATAGCGGGTTCGGGCTGATCGAGAGCTGGCACGCGGCCAAGCGTCCGGTCGAATTCCACCTGTTCGAACAGGGCGGTCACGGCTTCGGCATGTACCCCAAGACCACCACCAGCACCGGCTGGTTCGACGAGTTCACCCGCTGGATGGCGATGCACGACCTGCTCAAGCCCGCGAAGTAATCCCACCAAGACCTTGACTACCCGGCGGCCCCGCGAGCGCTCGATAGAAGCGCCGCCGCCGGACGAAACTGCAGACATCATCAGGGAGAGGCCTGTGCCAAGATCGGCATTTATCGCTTTGCTCGCATCCGTCGGTGCGTGCGTCGTTCCAGCATTATTTGGGGGCGCCGGAACGGCCTCCGCCCAATCGCTTACCGCGACGCCTGCCGGGACGCTGGAAACGCAGGGGCTGTCGGTGATTATCGACCAGAACCAGTTCAGCCCGATCTTCTTCGACGAGAAGAACGCCGGGATCCAGATCGTCCTGCACGGCAATCGCCTCGCGACCGACGGCGCCGTCCGGCTCGATCCCACCCCCGAGCAATGGGCGCGCGTGCCCGCGTTCGTCAGCCGTACCACGGGCAGCGAACCCAACCAGATCGTCGTCCGCTCGACCTACAAGGACGTGAACCTCGCTTATGCGGTGAAGGTGACCACGGAAGGCGACGGCTTCCGGATCGCGGTCGATCTCGACCAGCCTTTGCCCGCCAGCCTCGCGGGCAAGGCGGGCTTCAACCTCGATTTCCTGCCGACCGCCTATTTCGGCAAGACCTATCTGATGGATGCCGCGCCGGGCCTGTTTCCGCGCCATCCGACCGGACCGATGGCGAAGGACGGCTCCGGCGATCCGCTGCCGATGGCGAGCGGTGGCACGTCGGTCACGCTGTCGCCCGAGGATCCGCTGACCCGCGTGACGATCACCTCGGATCAGGGGCCGCTGTCGCTATACGACGCGCGCAATCGTGCGCAGAACGGCTGGTTCGTCGTCCGCTCGATGATCGCCGCGGGTGCGAAGGATAATGCGGTCGTCTGGCATGTCCGGCCCAACGTCGTGAAGAACTGGGTGCGCGAGCCGGTCGTGTCGTTCAACCAGGCGGGCTATACGCCGAACCGGCCCAAGATCGCGCTGATCGAGCTCGATCCCAAGTTCAAGGCGCCCGCCGACGCCGCGCTCGTCAGGCTTACCGCCGATGGCGGCCAGCAGACCGTGCTGCGCGCCGGGACGCAATCGCGCGGTCGTTGGACACGCTACGATTACGCGGCGTTCGATTTCTCGACGGTGCGCGAACCCGGCATCTACGCGATCTCTTACGCGGGCAAGACGACCAACCCGTTCCGGATCGCCGCCGACGCGTATGACCGGATCTGGCAGACCTCGCTCGACACCTTCATCGCCGAACAGATGGATCATGTCGGGATCAGGGAGCAGTACCGCGTGTGGTCGGCGCCGTCGCATCTCGACGATGCGCGCCAGGCGCCGCCGGACATCACGCATTTCGACGGCTACAAGATGGGCGCGAACCTCGACTCGCCGTTCAAGGCGGGCGAGCATATCCCCGGCCTCGCGGTCGGCGGTTTCCAGGATGCCGGCGATTACGACATCCAGACTCCCGAGAACGCCTCGGTGGTGCGCGATCTCGTCTGGGCGCGCGAGTTGTTCGGGCTCGACTGGGACGAGACCAGCGTCGACGAGGCCGCGCGAGCGGTCGAGATCCGCAAGCCCGACGGCGTCGAGGATGCGGTCCAGCAGATCCGCCACGGCACGCTCCAGCTGCTCGCGCAGTACAAGGTGTTCGGGCACGCGATCGTCGGCATCGTCGACCCGGCGCTGCGCCAATACGCGCATCTCGGCGAAGCGGGATCGCAGACCGATGGCCTGCTCTACGACGCCGCGCTGAAGCCGGCCGAGCGCAAGGGCGGCACGTCGGGCGCTCCCGATGATCGCTGGGCGTTCACCACCGACCTGCCCGCCAACAATTTGCTCGTCGCCGCTGCGCTCGCCGCCTCGTCGCGCGCACTGACGTCGAGCGATCCGGCGATGGCGAAGGACGCGTTGACCGCATCGACGGCGATGTGGGCGAAACAGCAGCGCGGCATCGTCAAGTCGGGCGACGGGCGCGACGATTCCTCCTCGCCGCGCTCGGCCGACGCGGCGAACGTCGCGGCGACGATCGAACTGCTGATCACCAGCAAAGGCGACACGGCCTATGCCGATCGTCTCCGCCAGTTGCTGCCCGTGATCCGCCAGAATTTCGGCTGGATCGGCGGCGTCGCGGTCCGCGCGATCCCGTTCATGGATGCGGACTATCGCGCGCAGCTCGTGCCGCTGGTCCAGCAGTTCAAGACGAAGGCCGACGGCGACAAGGCGCGCAATCCGTTCGGGGTGCCGATCAGCGACGGCTCCTGGGCCGGATCGAACCAGGTCGTCAGCTTCGGCACGTCGATGTACCTGATGCACAAGGCGTTCCCCGAGCTGATCGGCACGGGCTATACGCTCGATGCGCTAGACTATGTGCTCGGGCGACACCCCGCCAACAACCTCTCACTGGTGTCGACCGTCGGCACCGACTCGAAACTGATCGGCTATGGTCACAACCGCGCCGACTACAGCTTCATCCCGGGCGGGATGGTGCCGGGCGTGCTGATCGTCAAACCCGACTTTCCCGAGTTGAAGACCGACTGGCCGTTCCTGTGGTTTGAGAACGAATACACCGTCAGCACGACGTCGGCCTATATCCTCGCGGCGCGCGCGGCGATGGCGGCCGCGGCGGAAGCCAAGTGATGCGCGCCCTCTGGGCGATCGCGGCGCTGGTCATCGCGGTACCGGCGGCGGCACAGGACCCCGCGCCGGTACCGGCCCCGACCTACACGTCGATCCCGCTCTGGCCGAACGGCGCGCCCGGTTCGACGGGACGCCGCAAGGAAGCCGAGATCGGCCGCGATTACTGGGTCCGCAACATCCACGATCCGTCGCTGATCGCCTTCCCCGCCGCGCCTGCGCATCGCAACGGCGCGGCGATCGTCGTCATTCCCGGCGGCGGTCACAAGCTGCTCGTCTGGACCAACGAGGGAACGAAAGTCGCCACCGCGCTCAACCGCATGGGCGTCACCGCGTTCGTCCTGAAGTACCGATTGGCGAACGAACCGGGCTCGCACTATTCGGTCGAGGGCGACGCCGCCGACGATGCGCGGCGAGCCGTCCGCTGGGTCCGCGCGCACGCCGCCGACTACGGAATCGATCCGCACCGCGTCGGCGCGATGGGCTTTTCGGCGGGGGGCGAACTCGTGTCGCTGATCGCTGACAATCCAGAGCCACCTGCCCGGCCCGTGGTCGACGCGATCGACCGCCAGTTCGCGCGTCCCGATTTTCAGGTCCTGGTATTCCCCGGACCGCGCGGCATTCCGGCGACCGCGATTGCGACCGCGCCACCCGCCTTCCTGATCGCCGGCAGCCGCGACGCCTGTTGTGCCGCACCGCCGGTCGCGCTGTACGAACAGTTGCGCAAGGCGGGCGTCTCGGCCGAGCTGCACATGTATGCGGACAGCGATCACGCATTCAATCTCGACGAGTCCGACCGCATCTCGATCCTGCACTGGCCCGACCGGCTGAACGACTGGCTCGCCGACAGCGGCTGGCTGTCGCCCAAACCTGCCACACCGCGGAAGTAGCGCGATAATTGTTCGCGGGCGCAAGGACGAAACGCCGGGCCATGCGTTGGGGGATGTCTGATCGATAGGACGAAGGACGCAGCGTGCCGCATTTTCTCGTCGCCGAGAGCGAAACCGCCGACGAGCGTGATGCGCGCCGCCGGCATACCGGCAAGAGTTCAGGCGAAAGCTACGCCGCCACGCTCGAACAGCTTCGTCCCGATGCCAGGATCACGATCGTCGCCCCCGCCGACGACGACGCGGAGGTCTACGACGCGACCGAAATCGCGGCGTTCGATGCGGTGTTCGTCACCGGTTCACCGCTTCACGTCTACGACGACACCCCCGAAGTCCGTCGCCAGCTGAGCTTCATGCGCAACGTGTTCGCATCGCGCACGCCGTCGTTCGGATCGTGCGCCGGCCTGCAACTCGCGGTGGCGGCAGCAGGCGGCACGGTGCGGAAGATGCCCGGCAAGCTCGAGGCCGGGCTCGCGCGTCGGATCACGCCGACCGATGCGGGGCGCAGCCATCCGTTGCTCGCGGGCCGGGCACCAAGCTGGGACGCGCCCGCGATCCACGGCGACGAGGTCGAGCACCTCCCCGACGATGCCACGCTGCTCGCGAGCAACGCCGTCACGACTATCCAGGCGGCGGAAATCCGCCACGACGGCGGAATCTTCTGGGGCGTGCAATACCACCCCGAACTGGCGCCCGGCGAGATCGCGGTGGCGCTGCGCCGACAGTCCGAAGACCTGATCGAGGCGGGTCTCGCCGATACGCCCGAGGACGTCGAACGCCGCGCCGCGGAGCTGGACGCGTTGCACGACGACCCCGGTCGCCGATCGATCCTGTGGGCGCTCGGCGTCGACAATGAGTTCGCGCAGGAAGCAAGTCGGCGGATCGAGCTGACCAACTTCCTCGATCACTTCGTCGCCGCGACGAGCGCCGACCGTTCGAATCACCCCACCCCCCTTCCCGCTTAACCCAAGGAGTTCCCATGCCCACGACCCTCAAAGCCAAGTTCGACACCCGCCGCGAAGCCGAGATGACCGTCGAGCGTCTCGTCCAGGAGCAGCATATCGAGCGGACCGACATCTTCATCACCACCGACGGCCCCGCCAACAGTGCCGGCAGCGAGACGGCGGGCGCGGACACCGAAGGCCAGGACCCCTCGCCCGCATCGCGCGACGACGCGGCGCTGGAGGACAAGATCGTCATCTCGGTCGACATCGCGGACGAGGCCAAGGCCGCCAAGGTCAAGGCCGCGTTCGCCGAGTTCGACGCGAGCGACGTCGCGCAGGGCTGAACGCGCACGCCGACGCGGGTCGATCCCGCGTCGGCGCTCGATCGCTTTGTCGTTTCGCAGGCATGACGCCGCAACCCAATTCCCGGACGCCGCGTTAAGCCCCCACGCATGATCAAGGTCGCCAGCTACAATATTCACAAGGGCATCGGGCTCGACCGTCGGCGCAATCCCGAGCGCGTGGTCGAGGTATTGCGCGAAATCGATGCCGACGTGATCGCGCTGCAGGAGGCGGATCGACGCTTCGGCGCCAAGGCCTGCGTCCTCCCGCACCATCTTCTCGACGAACATAGTGACTGGAAACCGGTCGATTTCGGCCTGCGTGCGCTCAGCATGGGCTGGCACGGCAATGTCATCCTCGTCCGCAAATCGGCGCGCATCGTCGCGAGCGAGCCACTGCATCTGCCCGCACTCGAGCCTCGCGGCGCCGTTATGGCGGACATCGAACTCGCGGGCGCGACGCTGCGCGTGCTGGGCATGCACCTCGACCTGTCGGGGCTCTGGCGCCGCAAGCAGGCCGCCGCGATCATGAATCATGTCGACGCCTGCGCGCACCGCCACCCGACCGTGATGATGGGCGATCTCAACGAATGGAGTGCAGGCGCCGGGTGCCTGCGCGATTTCGGGCGCGACTATGCGTTTGCCGAGACCGGCGCGAGTTTCCATTCCAGGCGGGCGATCGCACGGCTCGACCGGATCATGGTCTCGCGTGACTTGAAAGTCGCCGACTCCGGCGTGCATGCAAGCCCGGCGGCGCGCAAGGCATCGGATCATCTGCCGATCTGGGCTATTCTGCAGCCGACATAAGCGCGATGCGAACGACGATGCGGGACGGGATCTAGGATGCGCGAGAAGGAACTGCGACTGGCGCTCGTCTGCTACGGCGGGATCAGCCTGGCGGTCTACATGCACGGCATCACCAAGGAGATCTGGCGCCTCGTCTGCGCCAGCCGCGCGTTCCACGACGGCGAGACCCCGGTCGGGGGCAGCCAGGGCGTCTATCACGCGCTGCTCCAGGAGATCGAAGAACACGCGTCAATCCGCGTGCGCGTGCTCGCCGACATCATCGCTGGCGCGAGTGCGGGCGGGATCAACGGCATCTTCCTCGCGCAGGCGATCGCCACCGGCCAGAGCCTCGATCCGCTGACCGACCTCTGGATGACCTCGGCCGATGTCGAGGCGCTGATCGATACCGAAGCGGCGCCGAAATCGCGGCTGTCGAAGGTCTGGGCGATGCCGCTCGCCTGGATGGCGGCGGGGCGCAGCACCGACAAGGTCGAGGAGCTCGACGAGCCGACGCGCGAGGAGGTGCGGGCCAAGCTGTCGCACTTCATCCGCTCGCGCTGGTTCGAGCCGCCGTTCGGGGGGAAGACCTTCACCAATTTGCTGCTCGACGCGTTCGACGCGATGGCGGCAAGCACGCGCGGCCCCCGCCTGTTGCCGCCCGGACAGCCGCTCGACCTGTTCGTGACCGTCACCGATTTCTCGGGCCATCCCGAGCGCTTGCAGCTCAACTCGCCGGCCGAGGTGGTCGAAACCGAGCATCGGCTGGTGGTCGACTTCACCGACAATGGCGGCGCGACCGATACGCTCGCACCGCGTGCGGAACTCGCGTTCGCGGCCCGCGCGACGTCGAGTTTTCCCGGCGCGTTCCCGCCGTTCACCGTCGCGGAACTCGACACCGTGCTTCAGACCCGCCAGATCGCATGGCCCGGGCGTGGCGCCTTCCTCAAGCGCGTTCTGCCACGTCATGCTGCGGCGAAAGCGGCGGAGACCGCGGTGCTGATCGATGGATCGGTGCTCGCCAACGCGCCGTTCCGGCCCGCGCTCGATGCGCTCAAGGAACGGCCGGCACGGCGCCAGATCGACCGTCGCTTCATCTACATCGACCCCTCGCCGGGCATCAAGCTGCGGCTCAATCGCGGCGAGGGCACGCCCGGTTTCTTCCAGACGATCATCGCCGCGATCAGCGACATCCCGCGCCAGCAGCCGATCCGCGACAATCTGGAGGCGATCGCCGAGCGTTCCGCGCGGATCGATCGGATGCGCGGGATCGTCACCGCGATCCGCCCCGATGTCGAGGCCGATGTCGAATCGCTGTTCGGCCACACGCTGTTTCTCGACCGCCCGACCGCTCCCCGGCTGATCACTTGGCGACGGCGCGCGCAAAAGGCGGCCGCGTCGAAGGCAGGGTACGGCTTCGTCGCCTACGGGCACGTCAAACGCAGCGCGGTGATCGAGACGATGGCCAGCCTGCTGTTTCACGCGGGCCGTCATCATCGTCCACGCCGCCTTGCCCAGATCAGGTCGGCGATCGTGGCGAGCGTCGTCGCGACCGGCGCCGATCAGCTCGGCTCGAACTATCCCGGCGGTGCCAGCCCCGCGTCGATCGCGTTCCTGCGCACCTTCGACATCGGCTTTCGCATCCGCCGCTTGCGGCTGATGGCACGCCGGCTGGCAGAGGTCGAGACGCAGGCCGACGAGCCCGAACTCGCCCCGATGCGCGACGCGATCTACGAATCGCTGTCGCCGTATCTCGATCGGATGCGCGGCGAGATGCATGCCGGACAGCATGACGCGGTCCGCGCGATGCGCGGCGATGCGACCGAGGTGCTGGCGACGCTCGGCCGGACCTTCGACCTCGGTCGGCTCGACGCGGAGACCGACCAGCGCCTCGCCGCCGCGTTCGCGCAACTCGCCAAGCCCGCACGGCGCACGATGTTGCTCGCCTATCTCGGCTTTCCGTATTTCGACACCGCCACGCTGCCGCTGTTGCAGGGCGAAGGACTCGACGAGTTCGATCCGATCAAGGTCGACCGCATCGCCCCCGACGACGCCACCGCGATCCGCTCGGGCGGTGCCGACGCGACGTTGAAGGGGATCCAGTTCGGCACGTTCGGCGCGTTCTTCAGCCGGACCTACCGCGAGAACGACTATCTCTGGGGCCGCCTCCACGGCGCGGAACGGATGATCGACATCACCGTCTCGACGCTGCCGAAGACAGTGCGGATGAAGCCCGGCCGCGTCGCCGCGATCAAGCGCGCGGCGTTCGTCGCGATCCTCGACGAGGAGGAACCCCGGCTCACCGCGATCCTGCCGCTGATCGCGCAGATCAGGACCGAAATCGGCTGAGATCCCCCTTTTCCGCACAAGACTGGCCAAACCGGCCGCTTGGCGGTAGCTCTGGCACACCCATCGGCGCTTCGGCGCGGAGGGACGCGATAGAGGTGGCCGCATGCAGTTCCTGAAAATCCTGTTCTGGTGTCTGTTGGCGTTCATCGCCGCAGTCTTCACGATATCGAACTGGAATGCCGTGCAGATCCAGCTTTGGGGTGGGCTGATCGCCGACGTGAACCTGCCGCTGCTGCTGTTCGTCACGTTCCTGATCGGGTTCGTGCCGACGATGCTGTACAATCACGCGATCCGCTGGCGGCTGCGGCAACGCCTCGCGACGTGCGAACGCGAGCTGGTCGAACTGCGGACGCCGCGGCCCGAGCCGGTGGCGTTCGCGCACGCCGAGACGCCGGTCGCGCCGATCACCGCCGCTGGCCCCGCCTCCGACCTGTCGACCACGACCCAGCCGGGCTCGCTCCTGTGAGCAACCGCATCTACGTCGCGCTCGATACGCCCGATCTCGCCAAGGCCAAGGCGATCGCATCGCGCGTCCGCCATCACGTCGGCGGCATCAAGCTAGGGCTCGAATTCTTCTCCGCACATGGCCAGGCCGGCGTCCACGCGATGGCCGAACTCGGCCTGCCGATCTTCCTCGACCTGAAGCTGCACGATATCCCCAACACCGTCGCCAAGGCGGTACAGGCGCTCGGCGCGCTCGAACCGGCGATCCTGACGGTCCATGCAAGCGGCGGCCGGGCGATGCTCGAGGATGCGAAGGCAGCGGCGCCGATCGGCACCAAGGTGATCGCGGTGACGATGCTCACCAGCCTCGACGCGTCCGATCTCGCCGCAACCGGCGTCGTCGGCAGCGCGCACGACCAGGTCTCGCGGCTGACCGAACTGGCCTGCGCGGCGGGGGTCGACGGCATCGTCTGCTCCGGTGCCGAAGTCGCAGCGGCGAAGAAAATCTGGCCGAAGGGGTTCTTCGTCGTGCCGGGCGTACGCCTGCCCGACGGCCAGATCGGCGACCAGAAGCGAGTCGTCACGCCGCGCCAGGCGCTCGATGCCGGCGCGTCGATCCTCGTGGTCGGTCGCCCGATCACGCAAGCCGAAGACCCCGACACCGCCGCCCGCGCGATCGGCGCGACGCTCTGACGAGGGGGGCGTACCTGGCCCCCTTTACCATTCGCCGCCGTTACCAGTTGGGATGGCAATCGCGCGGATAGCAGTCAGTATCTCGGGAAGGCAGAACCACACGGCCGAGAGTGCGATCCAGGTGATGGCCACCATCCGCGCCCGCCAACCTCGCAACGCCCCAGCGCCGACGTTCCAGCGGCCCCGCCGAACCGCGAACGCGGCGATCGTGAACATACCGCCATTCACCCATGCCCACGGCACCAGCCGATCGGTTGGCAACCATGACGTCAGCGAATAGCCGGTATAAATCCGCACCAATCCATTGATCGCGGCTAGATGGATGATGACGACCGGCGGTATCCAGCGCCCTGCACCCATCGCGAACTGGCGATATTCGGACAGGTCGGTGGAATGGTCTGGATCAGACTGCACTGGTTTGGCCTCCACGAACGCACTAGCAAGACGCGCATGAAGAAAACGAAAATTTGCGGCCTTTCCACGCTCGCCACGCTCGACGCTGCGATCCGGCACGGGGCGAGCCATGTCGGGTTCGTCTTCTTTCCCGCCTCGCCCCGCCACGTGACGTTTGCGAAGGCGGCCGAACTTGCCGCACGCGTACCGGGCCATGTCGCCAAGGTCGGCGTGTTCGTCGATCCGGAGGACGACATGCTCGAACAGGCCGTCGGTTCGGCGGCGCTGGACGTGCTGCAACTCCACAAGGTGACCCCGCCACGCGCCGCCGCGATCCGCGCCAAGTTCGGGATCGAGACCTGGGTTGCGGTGGCAGTTCGCACGCGCGGCGATCTCGACGCGGCGCACGGGTTCGTCGGAGTCGCCGACCGCATCCTCTACGACGCGAAGACGCCGGACTCGGCGGCGCTGCCCGGCGGGATGGGCTTGCGGTTCGACTGGGACCTACTCGACGGCTTCCGGCATCCGCTGCCCTGGGCGCTGTCGGGCGGGCTCGATCCGACGAACGTGGCGGAGGCGATCCGCCGCACCGGCGCGGAACTGGTCGACGTGTCCTCCGGGGTCGAAAGCGAACCCGGTACCAAGGACGAAACCAGGATCGCGGCGTTTCTGAAGGCGGTCGCCGCGCGCTAGCACCACCCCGGCGAAGGCCGGGGCCCAATTGGAAAGGTCGAGGTCACGGAGCATCCGACTCGCCAAAAAGCCTTTCTCAATTGGGCCCCGGCCTCCGCCGGGGTGGTCTTTAGCGGAAACGGAAGGGGTGACAGCGATTTACGAAGTGCTAAACGCCCCTGCATGAACGCTCCCCTCGCCCCCAACTCCTACCGCGCCCAGCCCGACGAGCGCGGCCATTTCGGCGACTTCGGCGGCCGCTATGTCGCCGAGACGCTGATGCCGCTCGTCCTCGAACTCGACGAGGCGTACCGCGCCGCCAAGGCCGACCCCGCCTTCAAGGCGCAGTTCGACGACCTGCTTGAGCATTATGTCGGCCGCCCGAGCCCGCTCTACTACGCCGAACGGCTGACCGAAGCCCTGCGCGAATCCGCGCCCGAGGGCATGGGTGCGCAAGTCTGGTTCAAGCGCGACGAGCTGAACCACACCGGCGCGCACAAGATCAACAACTGCATCGGCCAGATCCTGCTGGCGATGCGGATGGGCAAGACGCGGATCATCGCCGAGACCGGCGCGGGCCAGCACGGCGTCGCCACCGCCACGGTCTGCGCGCGGTTCGGCCTGCCCTGCGTGATCTACATGGGCGCAAAGGACGTCGAGCGTCAGGCGCCCAACGTGTTCCGCATGAAGCTGCTCGGCGCCGAAGTCCGCCCCGTGACGAGCGGCGCGCACACGCTGAAGGACGCGATGAACGAGGGCATGCGCGACTGGGTCGCCAACGTCCACGACACCTTCTACATCATCGGCACCGCCGCCGGCCCGCATCCGTATCCGGAGATGGTCCGCGATTTCCAGAGCGTGATCGGCACCGAGGCACGCGCTCAGATGCTGGAGCGGGTCGGTCGCCTGCCCGACATGCTGGTCGCCGCGATCGGTGGCGGCTCGAACGCGATCGGGCTGTTCCATCCGTTCCTCGACGATGCCGACGTGCAGATGCTCGGTGTCGAGGCGGCGGGTCATGGTCTCGACAAGCAGCACGCGGCGAGCCTTGCGGGTGGTTTCCCTGGCGTGCTCCACGGCAACAAGACGTATCTGTTGCAGGACGAGGACGGCCAGATCACCGAGGCGCATTCGATCTCGGCCGGGCTCGACTATCCCGGCATCGGCCCCGAGCACGCCTGGCTGCGCGACATCGGCCGCGTCCAGTATGACAGCGCGACCGACACCGAAGCGCTCGACGCCTTCCAGCTACTGTGCCGGACCGAGGGCATCATCCCCGCGCTCGAACCAAGCCACGCGATCGCCACGGTGACGAAGAAGGCCCGCGAAATGCGGCAGGACCAGATCATCCTGGCGAACCTGTGCGGCCGCGGCGACAAGGACATCTTCACCGTCGCCGAAGCGCTCGGAGTGGCGATATGACTTCGCTTCTGCTCCCCTCCCGCTTGCGGGAGGGGTCGGGGGAGGGCCTGTTCGCTCCTCAGACCTTGGATGTGCGGCTATGTCAGCCCCTCCCCCAACCCCTCCCGCAAGCGGGAGGGGAGCAGTGAGCCGCCTCGCCGCCACCTTCGCACGCACCGCCGCCGCCGGTCGCGCCGCGCTCGTCGCGTTCGTCACCGCGGGCGATCCCACCACCGAAGCCACCGGCCCGATCCTGGACGCGCTCGTCGCCGGCGGCGCGGACGCGATCGAGCTCGGCATGCCGTTCACCGATCCGATGGCCGACGGCCCCGCGATTCAGGCCGCCAACATCCGCAGCCTCGCGCAAGGGACGCGCACCGCGGATATCCTCGCGACCGCCACCGCGTTTCGCGCGCGGCATCCGGACGTGCCGCTCGTCCTGATGGGCTACGGCAACCCCATGCTCCGCCGTGGCGCGGACTGGTTCGCCGAAGCCGCTGCCAACGCCGGCGTCGACGGCGTAATCTGCGTCGACGTGCCGCCCGAAGAGGACGACGCGCTCGGCCCGCAGTTACGTGCGGTCGGGATCGACCTGATCCGCCTCGCCACCCCCACCACCGACGCCGCCCGCCTGCCGACCGTGCTCGATGGCGCCAGCGGGTTCCTCTATTACGTGTCGGTCGCGGGGATCACCGGGCTCCAGCAGGCGCAGCAATCCTCGATCGAGGATGCCGTCGCTCGCTTGAAAGCACAGACCGACATCCCGATCGCGGTCGGCTTCGGCATCCGCACCCCCGAGCAGGCGGCGAACGTCGCGCGGGTCGCCGACGGCGTCGTCGTCGGCTCGGCGATCGTCGAACTGGTCGCGCAGCACGGTGCCGCTGCGGCCGAGCCGGTCCGCGCCTATATCAAGTCTCTCGCCGACGCCGTCGCTTCGGCCCGAAAGGTTCCCGCATGAGCTGGCTCAACAGCGTCCGCAACGTCCTGCCGTTCGTCGCGAAGCGCGAGACGCCCGAGAATCTCTGGCACAAGTGCAAGGGCTGCGGGCAGATGATCTTCACCAAGGAGCTCGAGGACAACCTCTACGTCTGTCCGAAATGCGATCATCACGACCGCATCGGGCCGAAGATCCGTTTTGCGCAACTGTTCGACGAGGGCAGCTGCAGCGAACTCCCCGCACCGAAAGTGCCCGAGGATCCGCTCAAGTTCCGCGACCAGAAGCGCTACACCGATCGCCTCAAGGCCGCGCGTACCGACAACAGCGAACAGGACGCGCTGATCAACGCCCGCGGCGCGATCGACGGCCACCGCGTCGTCGTCGGCGTGCAGGATTTCGGCTTCATGGGCGGCTCGATGGGCCTCGCGGTCGGCGAGGCCTTCGTCCGTGGCGTCGAGGCGGCGATCGAGGACCGCGTGCCCTACGTGATCTTCACCGCGAGCGGTGGCGCGCGTATGCAGGAGGGCATCCTCAGCCTGATGCAGATGCCGCGCAGCACGGTCGCGATCCAGATGCTGCACGATGCCGGCCTGCCGTATATCGTCGTGCTGACCGATCCGACCTCGGGTGGCGTGATGGCGGCGTATGCGATGCTCGGCGACGTCCAGATCGCCGAGCCCAAGGCGACGCTCGCCTTCACCGGCCGCCGCGTGATCGAAAGCACGATCCGCGAGAAGCTGCCCGAGGATTTCCAGACGTCAGAATATTATCTCGAGCACGGGATGATCGACATGGTCGTCCACCGGAAGGACCTGCGCGAACAGCTCGGCACGGTCATCGGGTACCTCAGCGCGCGCGAGGCCGCGTAAAGCACTCCCTCTCCCCCCCCGGGGAGAGGGTCGGGGTGATGGGCAGCCAGCCAGTGCTGCGCCCCGGTACAGCCCCTCACCCCAGCCCTCTCCCCGGAGGGGAGAGGGAGCCTAGAAGAATGCCCGACCACGCGACGTCCTCGTCCCCCGCAGTGCAAGCGCAACTCGACCGGCTGACCGCGCTGTCGCCCGGCGCCGACATCCTCGGCCTCGAGCGCATCACCGCGCTCCTGAGCTGCCTCGGCGACCCCCACCTCGATCTCCCCCCGGTGTTCCACGTCGCCGGCACCAACGGCAAAGGCTCGACCTGCGCCTTCCTGCGCGCCGCGATCGAGGCTGCCGGGCACAGCGTCCACGTCTATTCTTCCCCGCACCTCGTCCGCTTCAACGAACGCATCCGCCTCGCGGGCAAGCTGATCGAAGACGACCTGCTCGCCGCCTTGCTGTCGGAAGTCCTCGATCAAGCCGCCGACCTCCAGGCAAGCTTCTTCGAAGTCACCACCGCCGCCGCCTTCCTCGCTTTCGCGCGCACGCCAGCGGCAGCGACGATCGTCGAAGTCGGTCTCGGCGGCAGGCTCGACGCGACCAACGTCATCCCGAACCCGGTCGTCACCGGCATCGCCGCGCTCGGCATCGATCACCAGTCGTTCCTCGGCGACACGTTGCTGGAGATCGCCGGCGAGAAGGCGGGGATCGCCAAGGCCGGTGTCCCGCTCGTCACGATGGACTATCCCAAGGCCCTCCGCGCGAAGATCGCAGCCATCGCCGCAGCGGCCGGCGCGCCCGTCGTCGCCCGCGGCACCGCCTGGACCAGCGAGACCGCGCGCGCGACCGTCCGCTACGAGGACACCGGCTTTTCGGTCGTCACCAACCGCCCACGCCTCGTCGGCGCGCACCAGTCGCGCAACCTCGCGCTCGCGATCGCCATGCTGCGGCACCAAGGCGCATTGCACATCCCCGAAGCCGCGATGCGCGCCGCCGCCGACTGGGCGCAATGGCCGGCGCGCATGCAGCGGCTCTCTGACGGCCCGCTCCTCGCGCGCCTCCCCGCCGGCAGCGATCTGTGGCTCGATGGCGCACACAATCCCAACGCCGCCAAGCCGGTCGAAAGGACGTTGCGCCGGATCGCGCAAGGTCGCCCCGTCACGCTCGTCATGGGGATGCTGGCGAACAAGGATGCCGACGCCGTCCTCCGCATCCTGTCGCCGTCGCTGGCCCGGATCATCGCCATCCCCGTCGAAGGGCACGCGCACCACGCCCCCCACGCGCTGGTCGAGATCGCAGCCCGGTACGACGTCCAGGGCGACGTCGCTCCGGGCATTGCGGACGCGCTCGATCGCCTGTCCACGCAGGGTCCATCAGTCGTGCTGATCGCAGGATCGCTGTACATTGCAGGCGAAGCGCTCGTCCGGAACGACCAGCCGCCGGACTGATCTCTTATTGCTATTGACTATCAATAACCAACCGTCGAGTTTGGCGCGACCACCACGGAGTCGCGTGAATGACCGATGTTCGAACCGCCACCGCCCTGCTTCCGCACGCGTTGCCCGACTGTGAAAACGCGCGGATCGCGCTGTTCGCGATGCGGCGGATGGGCGCGAATGGCCTTGCGGACGCGCGCGCCGCGCACACCCTGTTCACCGCGTTCGGCCAGAGCTTCCGGCGGCCGCTCGTCCTGCTGCGCGCATTGATGGCGGATCTCGCGGGCACGTCCGCGGGAACGATCGCGATCGCGCCGTGCTGCTGCGCGCGGATGACGCCTGCGGAGGCGGCGATGCTGTCGATCCTGGCGCGGATAGAGACAGCACCCGAGATCGCCCGCCTGCTGATGGCCGATCTGCTCGGCGTGCGTCGCGTCGATGGCGTCCTGGCGAGCGCCGCCGCCGTCGCCGCGGCCTTTGCCGACGAAGGGCGCCCCGTCACCGCCTAGCGCGGGTCGGTCTGCGGCGATCGGTCTGCTGATGCCGGACGGGTGCCGGCATGGCGGTGCGCTACAGTCGAACGATCGTGGTTTTGCCGTCCTCGATCAATATCCCAGCGCGTGCGCCAGCGTCAGCAGCAGCCAGTACAGCCCCCCCGACAGCAGCATCGCCACCGGCAGCGTCATCACCCAGGCCAGCGCCATGTTCATCACCGTACGCCGCTGCAACCCGGCGCCGTTGGCGACGCTGGCCCCCGCAACGCCCGACGACAGGATGTGCGTCGTCGACACCGGCAAGCCGTAGCGGACCGCCAGCAGGATCGTCGCCGCCGCGACCAGCTCGGCCGATGCGCCCATCCCGTAGGTCAGATGCGACTTGCCGATCTTCTCGCCGACCGTGACGACGATCCGCTTCCATCCGACCATCGTCCCGAGCCCAAGCGCCAGCGCGACCGAGATCTTGACCCAGGTCGGGATGTAGCGCGTCCCCTGCTCGAGCTGCCCGCTATAGCTTTTGAGCGTCGTGATCTCCTGCGCGGTGAAGCGGCTCTGCGCGGCCGTATCGGCGGTGATCAGCTTGGTCGTATCGAGCAGCAGATACATGTCGTTGCGCAGGTTCGGCGTCGCCGCGGCGGGGACCTTGCCGAGCGAGCCATAGCCCGCGATCCGTGTCGACACGTCGTCCGACAGCGTCGCCAACGCGCCATAGACGACCGGATCGGCGACCTGCTTGGTCTTCAGCGCGCGCGTCACGTCGATCCGCGCGGCGGCGACGTCTCCGGGCGCGCCATTCGCATGCGCCACGAACGCGGTCGACGCGTCGTGCGCGGCCTGCACGAACGCCGGCGTCGCGCTCTCGGGCATCGTCCGGTTCAAGGCATAGGCGGTCGGTGCACAGCCGATCAGGATGAGCATGATCAGCCCCATCCCCTTCTGCCCGTCGTTGCTGCCATGCGCGAAGCTGACCGCGGTGCAGGTGCCGATCAACAGCGCCCGGATGCCGCGCGGCGGCGGCGTATCGCTCTTGGGTGCCTCGTAAAGCGCGCGATCACGCAGGAACCGCTTCATCACGAGCAGCATCAGCAACGCGCCGACGAAGCCGACGACCGGGCTGAACGCGAGTGCCGACAGCACTTTCCAAACCTGCGCCATGTCGACGCCCGACGTGCCGTCCGCGCCGCCCTTGATCATCTGGTTGGCGAGGCCGACGCCGAGAATCGAACCGATCAGCGCATGGCTCGAAGAATTGGGCAGCCCGGCCGCCCAGGTCGCGAGGTTCCAGACGATCGCCGCGAGCAGCAGTGCGAAGATCATCGCGAACCCGCCGACGCTGCCGACGTTGAGGATCAGGTCGACGGGCAACAACGTGATGACGGCGTAAGCCACAGCCCCCGACGACAGCATCACGCCGAGGAAATTGAAGAACCCCGACCAGACCACCGCAAGCGGCGCGGGCATCGAATGCGTGTAGATGACGGTGGCGACCGCGTTGGCGGTATCGTGAAACCCGTTCACGAACTCGAACCCGAGCGCGATCAGCAACGCGAGCGCGAGGAACGCGAACGCCCCGCCCGCCAGCGATTCGCCGACCTGCGCGGTATCGATCGCGATGCTGAACCCGGCATAAGCGAGCCCGCCGATCAGCACCGCAAGGAAAATCCAGCGGCCGGACGGATGGATCGCATGATCGAGTTTGGGGCCGGTGCGCGGGGCCGACGCCGCAGTGCTCGAATCAGCCGTCATCGCATCGGGTGCAAATGTGGAGGTTGCCATGAGGATGTGCAGTCGGCCCTAACGATGACAATCTTATGACAGATGTAAATCAAGCGACGATCCGCCCTGATTTGGGACGAGGCCGTCACCGATCCTCCCCCGCCAGGGGGAGGTGGCTGGCTCTTGCCAGACGGAGGGGGAGGAAGGGGTAACTTCTGTTCCGTGCCCTCCCCCTCCGTCGCCTCCGCCCCTCCCCTGACGGGGGAGGACGTTGGGCGCCGACCTCCTCAACGACCGCTACGGCTCACCGCCCCGCGCCGATGCTGGCGAGCTGCGTCCCGTTGCGGCCGAGGATCGCGGCGAACTTGACGCGCGCATCGTCGGTCATCTCCTGACGGCACTGGCGCGCGTCGGCGAGCGCATCTAGGCCGTTGGTACGCGGCTGGCAGGCGCTGGCGATCGCCGATTGCAGGCGGCGCTGGAACGCGGTCCGCCCGGCGTCGCTGGTCAGGTCGAGTCCGCGATGCGACACGCGCACCGACACCGGCTCGCGCACGGCGCTGGCCGATGCCCCCGCCGAGAACAGGCACGCGCCAAGGATCGCCGCCGAAACGACGCTGTTGAAAAGCTTCATGATGATGGTCCTCAAATGGTCCTGCGGTCCGCAGGGCGCTGCCTGCGGGACGACGGCGCCAGTGCGTCGGACAGCCTTTCTGCATGCGGCTGCTCCGACCACGAACCACGTCGCTGCGCCGTCTCTAGGCGGGCTTCATGACGCCCGCGCGACGATTCGGCGACGTTTCAAAGGTTGCCCGATCAGCCTCCGTTCCCTACCTGTTCACCGGTGAACCAGATCGCCCAAACGTCCGCGCCGCAAGCAGAGCCTCCCTATCTGCGCGGTCTCAATCTGCCGCAGCGCGAGGCGGTGCTGACCACCGACGGTCCCGTGCTGATCATCGCCGGCGCCGGCACCGGCAAGACCGCGGCGCTCACCGCACGCCTTGCGCACCTGATCTTCACCAAGAAGGCATGGCCGTCCGAGATCCTCAGCGTCACCTTCACCAACAAGGCCGCACGCGAGATGCGCGAGCGGGTCGGTCGTCTGGTCGGCGATGCGGTCGAGGGCATGCCGTGGCTCGGCACCTTCCACGCGATCGCCGCGAAGATGCTGCGCCGCCACGCCGAACTGGTCGGGCTGCAATCGAACTTTACGATCCTCGATACCGACGACCAGTTGCGAGTCTTGAAGCAGCTCATCCTCGCGGCCGATATCGACGAGAAGCGCTTCCCGACGCGCAGCCTCGCCGGGCTGATCGACCAGTGGAAGAACAAGGGCCTCGTCCCTGCCGATATCGATGCGGGCGAGAGCGAGCGTTACGCCAACGGTCGCGGCGGCGAGTTGTACCAGCAATATCAGGCGCGACTGATCGCGCTCAATGCCTGCGATTTCGGCGACCTGCTGCTCCACATGCTCGTCATCCTGAAGACGCACCGCGACGTGCTCGCGCAGTATCAGCAGCGCTTCAAATACATCATGGTCGACGAGTATCAGGACACGAACTCGTCGCAATATCTCTGGCTGCGGCTGCTCGCGCAGGAGCGGAAGAACATCGCCTGCGTCGGTGACGACGACCAGTCGATCTATTCGTGGCGCGGCGCGCAGGTCGAAAACATCCTGAAGTTCGAGCGCGACTTTCCGGGCGCGAAGGTCATCCGCCTCGAACAGAATTACCGCAGCACGCCGCACATCCTCGGCGCCGCGTCGGGCGTGATCGCCAACAATGGTGGACGGCTCGGCAAACAGCTCTGGACCGAGCGCGACGTCGGCGAGAAGGTCAAGGTCATCGGCGTCTGGGACGGCCCCGAGGAGGCGCGCCGGGTCGGCGAGGAGATCGACATTGTCCGCCGTTCCGGCAAATCCTTGGACGAGGTCGCGATCCTGGTCCGTGCGCAGCACCAGACGCGCGAGTTCGAGGACCGCTTCATCGCGATCGGCATGCCGTACAAGATCGTCGGCGGCTTCCGCTTCTACGAACGCGCGGAGATCCGCGACGCGCTGGCATACCTCCGCGTCGTCAACCAGCCGGCCGACGACCTCGCCTTCGAACGCATCGTCAACGTCCCCAAGCGGGGCCTCGGCGACAAGGCGGTCGCGCGCATTCATCAGCTCGCGCGCGCCACCGGCACCCCGCTGACCACCGCCGCCGCGCGCATCCTCGACACCGACGAATTGACCGGGGCTGCGAAGAAGTCGCTCGGACGGCTGGTCGGCGACATCGCCCGCTGGCGCGACATGGCGACCAGCCTGCCGCACGCTGAACTCGCTCGGCAGTTGCTCGACGAGAGCGGCTACACCGCGATGTATCAGGCCGAGAAATCGGTCGAGGCGACCGGCCGCCTGGAGAACCTCAGCGAACTCGTCCGCGCGATGGAGGAATACGACTCGCTCGGCGCGTTCCTCGAACACGTCAGCCTCGTGATGGACAACGAGGGCGGCGCGCAGGATCCGCAGGTCACGATCATGACCATCCACGCCGCCAAGGGCCTCGAATACGACACCGTGTTCCTGGTCGGCTGGGAGGAAGGCCTGTTCCCATCGCAGCGCTCGCTGGACGAAGGCGGGGTGAAAAGCCTCGAGGAGGAACGCCGCCTCGCCTATGTCGCGATCACGCGCGCGCGCCGGCTTGCGGTGATCATCCACGCCGCCAACCGCCGCATCTACGGCCAATGGAACTCGTCGATCCCCTCACGCTTCGTCGCCGAACTTCCGCCTGAGCATATCGACACGGAAACCACGATGTCCGGCGGCGCAAGCCTCTGGCAAGCCAACTGGTCCGACCGCGCCGATCCGTTCGCCGACGTCGCCCGCGGCACCGGCCGAGGCCCCGGCTGGCAGCGCGCCTCGGGCACCGGCAGCACCTTCTCCACCAAACCCGCCCGCGTCGTCGAAAGCCGATCAAGCGCGATCAGCCTCGGCAACAAGGGCCGCGACGACCTCTCGCTCGGCATGCGCGTGTTCCACCAAAAGTTCGGCTACGGCGCGATCGCCGAAATCGAGGGCAACAAGCTGGAGATCGACTTCGAACAGTCCGGGCGCAAGCGGGTGATGGACAGCTTTGTTACGATAGGATGAAGTAAAGCGTCGAGAGGCGCCCGATGCCGAACTGAACAGGAATTTTTTGCACGTTCCCGTAAATTTGCAACTTTCGGTCAAGTTTGAGATCATCCCTCCAAGACTTCGAGTCGAGGATGGGTACATGTCGGACAACAAGCGAACGATTCCTGAGATCCGTTCTCGACTTCGCGAGATTGCGGACGAGTCCGGAATCGAAGAACTTCACGATCTAGCCGACGAAACGTATCGAAATTCGCCAGTCACGCGTGCCTCGGCGCGAAGCGCACACTTCACGCCAGAACTCGCGGAGGATATCAGGGCATTCGTTGCCAAGTATCCAAAGCTACATCAACGTGACGTGGCACAGAAATTCAACGTAAATCCGGGACGAGTATCCGAGGCGTTGACCCACCAGATGTAAAACAATCCTGATGTGATCGATGTTGAGCCGCTTAAGCCGCCACTCGCTCCACCTCGATCTCGCCCTCACGCGTCCGAGCTTGCGCCAGATCATACGCCGCCTGCATCCGCATCAACGTTTCAGCCTGCAGACCGAACGCCTTCTCGAACCGGATCGCCATTTCAGCCGACAACCCGGCCCGGCTGCCAAGCAAGTTGCTCATCGCCTGCCGCGTCACGCGCAATTTGGCGGCCGCGTCGGTCACGCTCAACCCATGCGGCGCGACAACTTCAGCCCGCAACCAAGCGCCTGGGTGAACCGCAAAACTCGCATGAAGCTTGATCGCCATCAGTGATAATCCTCCAGATCGAGATCCTCGACGCCACCCGCATCGTTGATCCAAAACGTCATCCGCCAGTTCTTCGTCACCGTCAGCGACCATAGGCCTGCCCGATCACCCGCCAAGCGATGCGCGCCGAAATTGGGTGGCACCGTCAGTTCGTCCCCGGCTTCGACAGCGGCGAGATACGCCAGCATATTTCGCAATCGATCGACGAGATTGCCCGGCAATCCCCTCGACCGGCCGGTCTCGGCGAACGACCGCAACGCCTTATGCCGAATGCTTTCGATCACCATGATGGAACGTACGCCATTCGAGACGGTGCGTCAACCGTCGCTTGTCGCTTTACGATCACGAACTGCAATCGGGGACTAGAATGATGCCAAACCTGTACCGCGGCCGACAAATTCGTTCAGGAACGATGTCACTCGATAGCCGTATCACTGGCACATCCCGATTGTCGGGTTCGAGAGGACATCTCATGAAGTTTACCCATCTCATCGCCGCCGGGCTGGCCCTTGCAACGCTCGGTCTCGGCGCCGCCGCACCGGCCGAGGCGCAGCGCGATCGCGGCCATAGCGAGCAGTATCGCGACAACGACCACCGTGGCGACCATCGCGGCGACCGCCGTGATTTCCGCCGCAACGACCACCGCGGCGATCGTCACGACGACCGTCGCTATCGTGGTCGCGACCATGATCGTCGCAACTGGAACAACAATCGCCGCTGCCGCACCGAATGGCGCAACCATCGTCGCGTGCAGATCTGCCGCTGATGTAAGGCGATCCGGCGCGTGAAATCGCGCGCCGGGAAAGGTGGACGGTGGTATCGTGCTGCCGTCCGCCGTTGCGTTCGACCCTCGATAAGGATTTCAGTCATGAAGCGTTTGTTCGGTACGGTTGCAGTGATTGCGGCGACGTGCCTTTCCGTTGCGACACCCGCGCTCGCGCAGAGCAGCGCCGACGACGCCCGTTTCGCCGCCGCCCAGTCACGCCTCGACAGCGAATTGCAGATCTTCCGCCAGGAATTCGATCGCTACCAGTCGGTCCGCAATCGCGGCGGCTATGCGCCACAGGGCGGCTATCGCACCGCACCCGACCGTGGTTATCAGGAAGCCTATCCGGACGAGCGCGACGAAGGCAATTATGACCCCTCGCGCTACTATCGCGCGGGCCCGAACTATCAGGAACGCACGCTGTCGACCAACGACCGCGTCTACGCCGGGCAGGACGGCAAATATTACTGCAAGCGCAGCGACGGCACCACCGGGCTGATCATCGGCGCAGCCGGTGGCGGTATCCTCGGCAACGTGATCGACGGCGGTCGTTCGCGGACCGTGGGTACGCTGCTGGGTGCAGCGGTCGGTGGCCTCGCCGGGCGTGCAGTCGACCAGAACAACAGCCAGGTCCGCTGCCGCTGATCCGCACCCCCATCCCGTCATCCTGACGAACCTCCGTCATCCTGACGAACGTCAGGATCCAGAGCCACAAGCATAACGCTTCGTGGCTCTGGATCCTGGATCAGGTCCAGGATGACGGCAGGAGCCGCGCCCCTACTTAGCCGGCCCGACCAGCTTCTGCGTGAAATACGTCATCTGCAACGCCTGCAACCGGGCCCCCTGCTCGATATCCGCATCGCCCGAATGCCCGCCCGCCGTGTCCTCATAATACAGATATGGCAGTCCATATTCCTTCAACCGCGCCGCAAACTTGCGCGCATGCTGCGGCCCGACGCGGTCGTCCTTGGTCGTCGTCCAGATATACGGCTCCGGATACGCGACGCCCTTCCTGATGTTCTGATACGGCGAGATCGTCTCGAGGAACGCCTTCTCCGCAGGGACCGTCACCGAGCCATATTCGTCGACCCACGAGGCCCCTGCCGCAATCCCCTCATACCGGATCATGTCGAGCAACGGCACCTGGATCGTCACAGCCTTCCAGAGATCGGGATGCTGGTTGAACTCGACCCCCATCAGCAGACCACCGTTCGAGCCGCCATAGATGCCGAGCTTGGCCGGGCTCGTAAGCTTCCGCGCGAACAGGTCCTTCGCCACCGCCGCGAAGTCGTCATAGATCACCTGCCGCTTGGTCTTGCGCCCCGCGTCATGCCACTTGGGCCCGAACTCGCCGCCACCGCGGATATTCGCCAGCACGTAAGACCCGCCCCGCTCAAGCCACAGCTTGCCGGTGCTCCCCGAATAGCTCGGCGTCATCGACACCTCGAAGCCACCATAGGCGGTCATGATCGTCGGCGTCGTCCCGTCGAGCACGATGCCCTTCTTGTGGACGACGAAATACGGCACCTTCGTCCCGTCGGTCGAGGTCGCCTCGAACTGCTCGACGATATCGTTCGACGCGTCGAACTTCGCCGGCAGCGTCTTGATCGGCTTCGGCGCAGCGCCCGTCGCCGCATCCAGCGAATAGAGCGAGGTCGGCGTCAGGAACCCGGTCACCGTCAGATACGCGTCGTCGCTGCGATCGGTCGTGCTCACGACATCGATCGAGGCATTGTCCGGCAGCGCGATCGGCTTGGCGGTCCAGCCGTTCGCGCCGTGCGAATAGACCGACGCGCGGCCCCGGACGTTGTCCGACACGACCAGCAACAGCTTCGACCTGGTCAGCCCCATCCCGTCGACCGACTGGCGCGGCCCTGGTGCGAACACGATCGTCGGGTTGATCCTGCCCTTCTCCACCTCGGCAAGCGGTGCCGACGCGATCGCACCCTCGGGAATCTTGCCCCACGGATCGCTGGTCGAGAATATCACCTGCCCGTCGATCATACCAGCCGGGAAGGTACGGTCGGGTAACGCCAGCGGCCGCGCACCGGCCGGAGTCCACACCAGCTTGTCCGCGCCGAAGAACGTCTTCCGACGCTGGATCACGATCAGGCGATTGCCCTTCTCGTCGGTCAGCACGTTCGCCGCAGTCCCGCCCTGGTCGGTCGCCGCACCCCGATACACTTCGGTCGCGGCCTCGAGCGCCTGCCCGCGCTTCAGCTGCTTCATCACGAACGCATAGCCCGACTGCGTCGTCGTCCCCGCACCCCAGTCGCGCGCCACCAGCAGCGTATCCTTGTCGACCCAGGTCGCATCCTGCTTCGACTTGGGCAGCGTGAAGCCGTTCGCGACGAACCGCCCGGTCGAAAGATCGAACTCACGATACGTCACCGCGTCCTCGCCGCCCTCCGACAGCGCGACCAGGCACAGCCGCTGCTCGGGCTCAAGGCAGGTCGAGCCCTTCCACACCCACTGCTTCCCCTCGGCCTTGCCCAGCGCATCGAGATCGAGCGCGGTCGTCCATTTCGGCGTCGCCGACGCGTAATCAGCAGCACTGGTCCAGCGCCAAAGGCCATGCGGATGATCGGCATCGCGCCAGAAATTATAGATCCGCCCGAACATCTGGTTCGGCATCGGAATACGATCCTTCGCCGACGCGATCGCCAGCGCCTCGGCGTAGAAGGTCTTGTAGCGCGGATCGTTCTGCAGCCGCGGCAACGTCTTCGCATTCTCCGCCTCGACCCAGGCCAGCGGCTTCGCGCCATCCTTGTCCTCGAGCCAGATATACGGGTCGGCGGCGGTGTTCGTTTTGGTCGTATCAGTTTTGGTCATCGGTGCGACTTGGGCAATGGCCGACGTACCCGCAAGCATCGCTGCTGCCACCGAAAAGCAAAAACCACGCATACCCAACTCCCTACCGTCACCCCGGGCTTGTTCCGGGGTCCACCGATCCGCATAACAAATCCTGTCGAGTGTGCGGCACGGTGGTCCCCGGAACAAGGCTCTCCTGAGGAAAGTTGAAGGATCCGGGGTAACGAAGCGAGTTCAAGAAAATGCAGGACGGCCTGCCCAAGCCCCGGCGCTTCGTCGCGATCGCCGCGATCTCGGCGGGGACCGCGCTGACGATCATCGACGGCGGCATCGCCACCGTCGCGCTGCCGACGATCGCGCGCGACCTGCACGTCGGCAACAGCGCGGTGGTGACCGTCGTCACGGTGTACCAGCTGATCCTGGCGATGGCGCTGCTTCCGTTCTCCGGGCTCGGCGACCGCATCGGCCTGAAGCGGATGTACCAATACGGCCAGCTGTTGTTCACGGTCGCGACGTTGCTCTGCTTCTTTGCCAAGAGCCTGCCCTTCCTGCTCGTCGTCCGCGCCGCGCAGGCCCTGGGTGCGGCGGCGGCACTGAGCGTCTCGTCGGCGCTGATCCGCTCGATCTACCCGACCAAGCAACTCGGCCGCGGGCTCGGTATCAACTCGGTCGTCGTCTCCAGTTCCGCGGCACTCGCCCCGACGATCGGCGGCCTCGTCCTCGCCATCGCCCCCTGGCCCTGGGTGTTCGCCAGCGCCGTACCGTTCGCGATCGCGTCGCTCCTGCTCGGACGCGCGCTACCCGAACCGCGCAAACACGACGAACCGTTCGATGTGCTCGGCGCGGTGATGTGCGCGGCGATGATCGGACTCGTCATCGGCGGCGCCGAAAGCGCGGTTCACGGCGACAGCCCGATCGTCTCCGCCGCGATCGTGCTGACCGGCGTGGTGATCGGCTGGTTCTTCGTGAAGCGCGAACAGGGCGAGACCAAGCCGATCCTGCCGATCGACCTGCTCGCGCGCCCGGTGCTCGCGCTGTCGGCGATCGGTGCCTACACCGCGTTCATCGCGCAGATGACAATGCTGCTCTCGACCCCGTTCCGCCTGACGCACGCCTACGGGTTCAGCGCGGCGGAGGTCGGTGCGGCAATCGCGCCGTGGCCGCTAGCGAATATGTTCGTCGCGCCGTTGTCGGGCTGGTTGTCGGATCGGTACCCGGCCGGACTGCTCGGCGGGATCGGTATGGGCGTGTCGATCTGCGCGCTGCTGCTGATCGCGTACATGCCGGCGGATCCGGGGTATTTCGACATCGCATGGCGGATGGCGCTGTGCGGATCGGGGTTCGGGATGTTCATGGCCCCGAACGCACGCCTGATCATCGGCTCCGCCCCCCGCGAACGCGCCGCTGCGGCTGGCGGCCTCGTCTCCACGGTCCGCCTGGTAGGCCAGACCACCGGCGCCACCTTGGTCGCGGCGTTGCTGGCCATGGGCGTAGGCGCCGGCATGACCCCGCCGCTCGTAGCTGCCGGCCTAGCGCTAGTAGCAGGCCTATGCAGCTTAAGCCGCCTCCGCCCCTCGATCCGCAACCCGCCGACCGAAGAAACCCAGGACGTCCAACCAGCGCAACAGGCGCGCTGACTCCTCCTCCCTCTCCCCTCCGGGGAGAGGGTCGGGGTGAGGGGCAGCCAAGCAGCGCTCCGCTTGGAACAGCCCCTCACCCCAGCCCTCTCCCCGGAAGGGGGAGAGGGAGCAGCAGAAGAAGCTGAAGAAAAAAGAATGTTCACCCGCGAAGGCGGGTGCCCAGTCTGTGTCCCCGCCTTCGCGGGGACACATGCTTTGGTTTGGGACGCCTTTACCCCTAAATGCACCACCCCGGCGAAGGCCGGGGCCCAATTGGAAAGGTCGGCGTAACGGTAGACTGCGCTTCGTTAGCGACGCTCACCAATTGGGCCCCGGCCTTCGCCGGGGTGGATGGGAGAACGATCACGCTCCTCCCAAATTAAAACGCCGCGCTCGCCTTAGCCTCCCCCATCATCGCAGCCCGCACCAGAGGAATCGGCGGCCCCCCATAGCTCAGGAACTGGTCATGGAACGCCTTCCAAGCCTTCCTGCCACCCCGCGTCCCAGTCCAGTCCGCCCGCAGCTTCCGGATCATCAACTTACCCATCGTATAATTCAGATACGCCGGATCATACGTCCCCCGCGCCGCCTGCTGCTTGGCGTTCCCCTCGTCCTGGTAACACTCGTCGACGAACATCCGGAACGACTGCTCCTGCGTCATCCCCTTCGCATGCATGCGGATCGCAGACAGATACCGGCAATCGCGCAACAACGCGTTCGAGATCTGCCCGACATGCGTCTCAGGATCGCCGTTGTTGAGCCCAGCCTCCCACATCATCTCCTCGGCATAATGCGCCCACCCCTCGGCGAACGCATACCCCACGAACAACCGCCCGAAGAGCGACGGCGAGCGGTTCGCATGCAGGAACTGGACGAAATGCCCCGGCATCACCTCGTGCACCGAGGTGAACAGCAGGTCGTTCTTGCCCGGCACGAACGCGTCCTGCACCGCCTTGGTCCAGCTCGGGTCGGGCGGCGAGATGTAATAGATCGACGGCACGCCCTTATCGAACGGCCCCGGCGGATCGATATACGCCGAGTTCTGCCGGTTATACGGCGGCGACTCCTCGACCAAAGCCTGCTCGGTCCCCGGGATCGTCACCAGGTCGTGATCCACGACGAACTTCCGCAGCGTCGGGATCTGCCGCCGCGCCTCTGCAACCGGGCCGCCGACCGGCTTGTTCGCATTCATCTTGTCCATGCACGCCAGGATCGTCTGCCCCTTGGCGAACACCCCGCACGCCTGCGCCAGCGCCGCCTGGTTGCGCTTGAGATCGGCGACACCCGCCGCCTCCAGCTGGTCGAGCGGCGTATCGACGCCCTCGGTCATCGCCACCATCCGCGAGAACTTTTCCGCCCCGAGCGCAAAATCCTGCGTCGCGGTCGCGCGCTGGCCCTCGGTCCACGTCCCCAGATCGCGCATCGCCTTCGACGCCGCCTGCGCCGCGTCCGCCAGCTGCTTCTGCGCCGCCGCATCCTTGACGCCTGCAAACGCCTTCACCGCGTCGCCCGCATAATAATCCGCAAAGCCGTTGAACGCCGCCGTCCCGTAATTGACGTAGCTCAGCGGCATCGGCGTCTTGAGGTTCGCCTTGATGTTGCCCGCCGCCGCCGGGATCTTCTGCAGGAACGCGGTCAGCGCCTTCATCCGGGTCGGCGCATCGGCATAGTTGCGCGCGATATACGTGTTCGGATCGAGCCCCGCGCTGACGTACCAGGCCGGATTATGGTGCGGCTGGTCGGCATCCTCCAGCCAGAACAGCTTCCCCTTGGCGACCTGCACCAGATAGTCGCGCTCGAACGCCTCGGCGGGTTTCAGGTCCTTGAACGCCCCCGCCTTGTCGATCGCGCCATGCAGGAAGTCCGCCTGCCGCTTCAGCCCCGCCGCGCTCCAGTCGCCCAGGCCGCCGTCATATTCGTGCTTGCCCTGATAGACCGCGTTCGCCGGATCGATCTTGAACCAGCCGTCGATGAAGCCATCGCGAAACCCCGCCCAGTCGCCCTTCGCAGCGGTGGTCGGCGCAGCAGGAGCCTGCGTGTTCGCGGTCGTCTGCGCAGGGCCGCACGCGCTCAAGGCGAGGACCGCGCCAAGCGCCGTCGTCAAAAGTCCGATCCGCATCCTGTCTCCAATTCCGATTCGTCTGGAACCATGCTGCCAGTCGAAGCTTCGGTACGCCAGCGTGCGGAACGGTGGGCGCGATGAGCCGTTGAGCGCACACCTCCCTAGAGAGACTGGATAGCTTGATGCCCTACGTAAAAACCCGTGACGGTACCGATATTTACGTCAAGGATTGGGGCACGGGACGCCCGGTGATCCTGACGCATGGCTGGCCGCTGAACGCCGACAGCTGGGACGCCCAGGCAATGGCGCTCGCGCACGCCGGCTTCCGCGCGATCGCGTACGACCGCCGCGGGTTCGGTCGCTCGGGCCAGCCCTGGACCGGCTACAACTACGACACGCTGACCGACGATCTGGCCGACGTGATGGAAGCCACCGGCGCGAACACCGACGCGACGATCGTCGGCTTCTCGATGGGTGGCGGCGAGATCGCGCGCTACATGAGCCGCTACGAGGGCAAGGGCGTGGTCGCCGCCGGGCTGATCTCGTCGGTGGTGCCGTACATGCTCAAGACCGACGACAACCCCGATGGCGTCGACGAGGAAACGCTGGCCAGCATCGGCGCGAATATCGAGGACGACCGCCCGGCGTTCTTCAAGACCTTCCTCCAGCAATTCCTCGGCGTCGGGTTCATCACGTCGCCGGTCAGCGACGAGGTCGTCGACTGGGCATGGGGCCTTGCGATGCAGGCAGGCCTTCACCCGACGTTGGAGTGCGCCAAGGCGTTCGGCCACACCGACTTCCGTCAGGATTTGGCGGCATTCCGCGTACCGACGCTGGTCGTCCACGGTACGAGCGACAAGACCGTGCCGATCGACGCCACCGGCCGCGCCGCCGCCAAGGGCATCGCGGACTCGCAGCTGGTCGAATATGACGGCGCCCCGCACGGCCTGACGATCACCGAGAGCGATCGCTTCACCAACGACCTGCTGACCTTCCTGGGCCGGTAAACATCCAACCGACCACACTTCTTGCCCCTCCCTGGAAGGGAGGGGTCAGGGGTGGGTCGGCTTCCCCATGTCCCATCGGTGGCGGCTCAAGTTGGCCAACCCACCCCCAGCCCCTCCCTTTCAGGGATGGGAGCAGAAGATCGCTTCCCTCCCAAGGAGGGCAGCAGAAGCTCAATTCCCCAGCGGGACGATAACCTCGTCCGGATGCGCGACGTTCAGTTCCTTGCGGACCATCTCGTCGACCATATCCGGATTCGCATGATCCGGGTTCAGCAATGCCACCCGGTTCTTCAGCACCTCGCGCTTGCGATCGAGCGCGGCATAGTCCTGCTCGCGTTTCGCAAGCTGCCGCTTGTAATCGCCATACGCGAACATCCCGTTCGGCCCGAGTACGGCATACGCGCCGAAGAATGCCATCAGCGTCAGCCCCAGCGCCGGCCACGCGGCCTTGCGCATCGTCTTCCGCAACTTGCTGGTCTTCGTCGTCACGCGTGCCATGTCGTCCTCCGGTACTCCAAATCCACTCCGTCACCCCGGACTAGTTCCGGGGTCCACCGTTCCGCGCAATCAAGTCTGTCGAATATGCGGGACCGTGGATGCCGGAACAAGCCCGGCATGACGGATGGGGCAATCACCCCCCGATCAGGATGTCGCGGCCCGCATAGCGCGCCGCATCGCCCAGCTCTTCCTCGATCCGGATCAGCTGGTTGTACTTCGCCAACCGGTCCGACCGCGCCAGGCTGCCCGTCTTGATCTGACCGCAGTTGGTCGCGACCGCCAGATCGGCGATCGTCGAATCCTCGGTCTCGCCCGAGCGATGCGACATCACCGCGGTGTACTTGGCCCGCTGCGCCATCGACACCGCCTCCAGCGTCTCGGTCAGCGTGCCGATCTGGTTGACCTTCACCAGCAACGAGTTCGCGATACCCTGGTCGATGCCACGCTTCAGACGCTTCGGGTTGGTTACGAACAGATCGTCGCCGACCAGCTGGACCTTGTCGCCGATCAGGTCGGTGAGCGTCTTCCAGCCCTCCCAATCGTCCTCGCCCATGCCGTCCTCGATCGAGAAGATCGGATAGCGCCGCGTTAGGTCCGCGAGATACTCCGCCATCTCGGCGCTTTCGAGGATCCGGCCCTCGCCCGAGATGTCGTACTTGCCGTTCTTGTAGAACTCGGTCGCCGCGCAATCGAGCGCGAGCATCACTTCCTCGCCCGGCTTGTACCCAGCCTTCTCGATGCTCGACATGATGAAGTCGAGCGCCTCGGTCGTGCTGCCGATGTTCGGTGCGAAACCACCCTCGTCGCCGACGCTGGTCGACAGGCCCTTCTCGCTCAGGCCCTTCTTCAGCGTGTGGAAGATCTCCGAGCCACAGCGCACCGCCTCGAGGATGTTCGACGCGCCGACCGGCACGACCATGAACTCCTGAAAGTCGATCGGGTTGTCAGCATGCTCGCCGCCGTTGATGATGTTCATCATCGGCACCGGCAGCAGATGCGCCTGCACGCCGCCGACATAGCGGTACAGCGGCAGACCGCGTGCTTCGGCCGCGGCTTTGGCGACGGCGAGGCTCACGCCGAGGATCGCGTTCGCGCCCAGCCGGCCCTTGTTCTCGGTGCCGTCGAGTTCGATCATCGCGCGGTCGAGGTCCGACTGGTCCTCCGCGTCCATGCCGAGCACGGTGTCGGTGATCTCGTCGTTGACCGCGTCGACCGCGCCGTCGACGCCCTTGCCGCCCCAGCGTGTCTTGTCGCCATCGCGGCGCTCGACCGCCTCGTGCGCACCGGTCGAGGCGCCCGACGGAACGGCGGCACGGCCGAAGCTGCCGTCTTCGAGCAGCACGTCGACCTCGACGGTCGGATTGCCGCGGCTGTCGAGGATCTGGCGTGCATGAAGGTCGATGATTGCGGTCACGTAACGATGCTCCTACAAATCCCGGTGCCGGGTCGTTCGCGCCGCCTCTACCGTCTCACGCCATATCGGGCAATCGCGCGGACATCCGAGAATAGTGTCGTGCAATCGCGCGACGGTTCGGGAACCGTGCTCCAACGACGGTGTTGAGGGCGTAACAATTCTGAAAGGGACCGTCATGGCCGACTCCAGCGTAAACGACACCGTCAACGACCTGAAAACGACCGCGAACGAGGTCGGGACCGAGCTCAGCAAGACGATCGATAACGGCGATGTCTCGGCCAAGGCCGGCGACGCCAAGCAGGCGATCAAGGACGGCGCGAACAAGTACACCGCGCAGGCGACCGACAAGGTCCGCACTTTCGCCGAGGACGGCAAGGCACGCGCGAGTGGTGCGCTGGAACAGGTCGCGCAGTTGCTGACCGACGCCGCCGGCCAGGTCGATGAGAAGCTCGGTTCGCAATATGGCGGCTATGCCCGTAGCGCGGCCGACAGCGTCTCGGGCTTCGCCGACCAGGTGAAGGCGAAGGACATCGACGAGCTGTTCGACGACGCGCGCGAACTCGTGCGGAAATCGCCGGCCATCGCGGTGGGTGCAGCAGCCGCCATCGGCTTCGTCGTCGCGCGACTGGTGCAGTCGGGCGTCGATGCCAACGCGAAGGTCTGACGTCTTGGTCGATCCACTGACGTTCGCGACCGGCGAGGACGAGAGCCTCGTGTCGATCGTCGGTCGCCTGGCGACCGAGACGAAGAGCCTCGCGACTGCGGAAGTCGCTGTTTACAAGGCGAAGTTCGGCGAGACCGCCAGTGCGTACAAGTCGGCCGCGATGTTCTTCGCGGTCGCCGGCGTGCTGGCTTTGGCCGCGCTGATCGCACTGCTGGTCGGTGCGATCTTGACGGTGGCGACGCTGGTGGGGCCAGGATGGGCGACCGCCATCGTCGTGGTGGCCGTCCTCGCAGTGGCGGCGATCCTGGCGATGATCGGCAAGTCGAAGCTTCAGACGAAGAGCGAGCCCGTATCATGACATCCGCCAAAGTCGCCGCCGCAGAGATCGAATCGGCCCTCGCCCGCCAGCGCGTCATGATGACGCTCGGGCAGTTGCAGGACCGGCTCAATCCGCGGAAGCTCGCGCTGAACGCCAGCCGCGACGTCGCCGATGCCGGCACCGCCGCGCTCAGCGCCAGCGTGGATACCGTGAAGCGCAATCCGGGACCGACCGCAGGGTTCGCGGCGGTCGCCGGGCTGTTCCTCGCGCGTCACCGGATCGTCGGACTGTTCCGCCGCGGGCGTTGACCCCACTGAAACCTAGAAGTCCCGGCTCGCGTTCAACCCTCATTGCATCGAACGGCGAGCAGCTTGCCACCAGAAGGACATTTCCATGACCGACGCAAAGACCACCGCAAACGACGCCGCCCACGAGACCGAGAGCCGCCTGCGTGAAGGCCTCGACACCGTCCGCGAGACCGCATCGAAGGTCTATCACGACGCCGGCGACAAGGCCTCCGAGGTTCTCGAAGTCTCGCGCGAGAAGACCAAGCGCGTCGTCAACAATCTCGAGTCCAACCCGCTCGGCATCCTCGTCGGCGGTCTGGCCGTAGGCGCGCTCGCCGGTGCGCTGCTACCGCGTTCGGCGCGCGAGAAGGAACTGCTCGCCCCCGTCGGCAAGCGCCTCAGCGAGACTCTCGTCGCAGCGACTGCGGCTGCGAAGGACGCGGGCCGTTCGGAACTTGGCGAACTCGGCCTGACCAAGGACAATGCACGCGACCAGGCCAAGGGCTTGCTCGAGGGTATCGTCAAGGCCGTCACGACGGCAGGTACCGCAGGTGCGAAGGCGGTTTCGCAAAAGCCTGCCGTTTGAGAAGATAGGGCGTCTAAGGGTTCAAACCGCGGGTCGAACACGCTAGGGAGGCGGCAACCCCCTCCCTAGGAAAGCAAGCGCATGAGCAAGCTCCACCTCGTATTCGGCGGCCGCGTCAGCGACCCGCGCACCCTGGATTTCAACGATCTGAGCAAGATCGAGTTCGTCGGCGTATTCCCCGACTACGCCAGCGCCGAAAAGGCCTGGCGTGCTGCGGCGCAGCGTACGGTCGATGACGCCGAGATGAAGTTTGTGGTGGTGCACCTGCACCGGATGCTCGAACCGAACCTGGGCGCGACCGTAGCCTGAACTACTCTTGAGCCGTCATTCCCGCGGAGACGGGAACCCATATTGGCTAACGTCGCTACCTGATCGCAGCGATACAGTTCATGGATCCCCGCCTTCGCGGGGATGACGGCTTGGCGATACTTGGCCGACAATCAGGTTCTAGTAAGGTCACGGGCTCCGTCCTTCTCCCGATCGGGAGAAGGAAAGCCGCCAAAGGCGCCGCACCCCTTTCCGTTCGTGCTGAGTAGAGACCGAGTAGGCTCGCAGAGCCGTATCGAGGGCTCGTATCGAAGCACAGGCCCCGCACGCCAACCCATCCTTCGATACGCCGCTTCGACAAGCTCAACAGCTACTCAGGACGAATGGTGTGGGTGTGGGTGTGGGTTAGACGTGGGGCGGAGCGAACGCCTTGAGGCACAGGCCGCCTAAGCAGCCCGGTAATGCCAGAGCAACAAAGGCCGAGCCAGCACCAGCCCCGCCAAGAACCCACCGATATGCGCGCCAATGGCAATAGGCCCGCTAGCCCCAACCGAAGCCCCAAACCCGGCCAGCCCCATCAGCAGCTGGATCCCGATCCACGCCGCAGCCAGCCACACAACATGCACGACCCCAGCCGGTACAGGCCCGATCGCCTCCGCCCGCCGTTCGCCATACAGCAGCGCGTAAGCCCCAACGACGGCGGAAATGGCCCCGGAAGCGCCAATCATCGGCGCGGTAGACTCAGGCCCGAACGCCCAATGCCCCGCCGCCGCCGCATACGCGCCCAGCACGTACAGCACGACCAATCCGACCGTCCCCAGCGCCTTCTCGACGAACTGCCCGCAATACACCAGCATCACGAGGTTCAGCGCGATGTGCGCCCAGCCACCATGGATCAGCGTCGCGGTCAGCGGCGTCGCCCAGGACGGCACAACAAACATATGCTCGCTCGGAATACCGAGATCGGTCATCCGCAACGGAATGAACCCCGCGTTCACCGCCCAGTACCCAAGCGATCCGCTCAGCACCAGAAATCCCGAGACGATGACCGTCACGATCGTGATGATCGCCGTCGCCCGCGTCTCGAAGAATTGCATAAGGCTCAGATGAACTCGATCTTGGAGACGACGTAGTAACGCTCGCCAGCCGGCACCGTGACTTCGACTTCTTCATCGAGCTTCCGCCCGATCAACCCACGTCCCAGCGGCGAATTGTACGAGATCCGTCCGGTCTTCGCGTTAGCCTCGGTCTGGCCAACGATCTGATACTTCACCGGCTTGTCGTTCTCGTCGAGCAGCGTCACCGTCGCGCCGAACACGACCTTGTCGCCTGACAAATCCTTCGGATCGATGATCTGCGCGCGGCTCAGCTTGTCCTCGATGTCGGAGATCGATGCCTCGACCTGGCCCTGGCGCTCCTTCGCGGCGTGATATTCCGCGTTCTCGCTCAGGTCGCCGTGCGCGCGCGCCTCTTCGATCGCGTCGACGATCGTCGGACGTTCGGCTTTCAGGCGCTTCAGATCCGCGCTCAGCGTCTCATAGCCTTCCTGCAGCATCGGCATCTTTTCGACGGTCGCCATCATCTCGTCCCCAAATCCATTTCCCCGCGCGAGGCCCTGTACCAGCCCCGCCCACACATCATTCTCATGTCGGGATCAGTCGTGCGACTGCGAATAATAGGATTGCAGCGGCCGTACTTCAAGGCTGTGCGTCGAAAGCTTGGCGATCGCCTTCGCCGCCTCGAGCGAAGCGGGCGCGGTCGTGAAGTACGGAATGCGTTGTCCCAGCGCCGACGCGCGGATCGGCTGCGAGTCCTTCAGGCTCTGCCACCCTTCCGTCGTATTGAAGATCAGCGCGATATCGCCGTCCTTGATCCGGTCGACGATATGCGGCCGGCCCTGCGCCACCTTGTTGACCTTCTCGACCGGCAAACCGGCGAGGGCGAGGTGATCCGCCGTCCCACCGGTCGCGACGATCGAGAAGCCAGTATCGACCAGCGCCTTCACTGCCTCGACGATCATCGCCTTGTCGCCGTCCTTCACGCTGACGAAGACGTTGCCCTTGGTCGGCAGGATCGTCCCCGCGCCCAGCTGTGCCTTGGCGAATGCGATCGTGAAATCGGGATCGATTCCCATGACTTCGCCGGTCGACTTCATCTCCGGTGACAGCACCGGATCGACACCTGGGAACTTGTTGAAGGGGAACACCGCCTCCTTCACAGCATAATAGTCGATATGCCGGTCGATCTTCGGCAAATTGACCAGCTTCTCGCCCGCCATGACACGCGCGGCGATCTTGGCAATCGGCGCACCGATCGCCTTGGCGACGAACGGCACGGTCCGCGACGCGCGCGGGTTGACCTCGATGAGGTAGACCAGGCCATCCTTCACCGCGAACTGGATGTTCATCAGGCCGACCACCGACAAGGCATGCGCGAGCGCCACCGTCTGCCGCTCGATCTCGGCGATGATCTCCGCCGACAGCGAATATGGCGGGATCGAGCACGCGGAGTCGCCCGAATGGACGCCCGCTTCCTCGATATGCTGCAACACGCCCGCGACCACCACGTCGGTCCCGTCGCAGATCGCATCGACATCGACCTCGATCGCATCGCGCAGATACTGGTCGATCAGCACCGGCGAGTCGCCCGACACCTGTACCGCGGTCGCGATGTAATGCTCGAGCTGCCCGATCGTATCGACGATCTCCATCGCCCGGCCACCAAGCACATACGAAGGCCGCATCAGCACCGGATAGCCGATCCGCTCTGCCGCCGCGACCGCCTCGTCCCGGCTCCGCGCGAGGCCATTGGCCGGCTGCAACAACCCGAGCTTGGTGATCAGCGCCGCGAACCGCTCACGGTCCTCCGCCAGATCGATCGCATCCGGCGTCGTCCCGAGGATCGGAATGCCCGCAGCCTCGAGCGCCCGCGCCAAGTTCAGCGGAGTCTGCCCGCCGAACTGCACGATCACGCCCACCAAGGTACCGTTCTGCTGCTCGACATGCAGGATTTCCAGCACGTCCTCGGCGGTCAGCGGCTCGAAATACAGCCGGTCCGACGTGTCGTAATCGGTCGACACCGTCTCCGGGTTGCAGTTGACCATGATCGTCTCATAACCCGCATCCGCCAGCGCGAAGCACGCATGGCAGCAGCAATAATCGAACTCGATCCCCTGCCCGATCCGGTTCGGCCCGCCGCCGAGAATGACGATCTTCTTGCGGTCGGTCGGCTCGGACTCATTCTCGGGCTCGCCGAAGCTCGGCGCCTCGTAGGTCGAATACATGTACGGCGTCTTCGCATCGAATTCGGCCGCGCACGTATCGATCCGCTTGAACACCGGCCGCACGCCGAGCTTCAGGCGATGCTGGCGCACCTCCTCCTCGGTCACGCCGCCGGTCATCGCCTTGACGACCTCGTGGATCAGCCCCGAGCCACGTGCGATCCCGCGGTTCATGCCGCGCAGATTGGCGGATTGCAGCGCCAGCCATGCGAGCCGCTTGTCGCTGAACCCCATGCTCTTCAGGCGCCGCATGCCGGGCGCGTCGATCGGCAGGCCGTCCTTCATCACCTCGGCCTCGGCCGCGATGATCTCGGCAATCCGCTCCAGGAACCACGGATCGTACTTGGCGATCGCATGCACCTCGGCGACCGTGAAGCCCTCGCGCAAAGCCTGCGCCGCCACCAGCAACCGGTCCGGAGTCGCGACGGCCAGCGCCGCCTCGATTTCCGCGCGCGGTGCACCGACCAGATGATCGACCTGGTTGAACCCCGACAGGCCCGTCTCGAGCCCACGCAACGCCTTCTGCATCGACTCGTGGATGTTGCGACCGATCGCCATCACCTCGCCGACCGACTTCATCGCGGTGCCGAGCGTGTTCGACGCGCCCTTGAACTTCTCGAATGCGAACCGCGGGATCTTCGTCACGACGTAATCGATCGTCGGCTCGAACGCCGCCGGGGTGGCGCCGGTAATGTCGTTCTCGATCTCGTCGAGCGTATAGCCGACCGCCAGCTTCGCCGCGACCTTCGCGATCGGGAAGCCGGTCGCCTTCGACGCCAGCGCCGAGGAGCGCGAGACGCGCGGGTTCATCTCGATGACGACCAGCCGGCCATCCTTCGGATTGACTGCGAACTGGACGTTCGAACCGCCTGTTTCGACACCGATTTCGCGCAACACCGCGATCGATGCGTTGCGCATGATCTGGTATTCCTTGTCGGTCAGCGTCAGCGCCGGCGCGACCGTGATCGAGTCGCCGGTGTGGACGCCCATCGGATCGACATTCTCGATCGAGCAGATGATGATCGCGTTGTCGTTGCGATCGCGCACCACCTCCATCTCGTATTCTTTCCAGCCGAGCAGCGATTCCTCGATCAGCACCTCGGTGGTCGGCGACAAATCGAGCCCGTTGCGGACGATCGCGATGAATTCCTCGCGGTTATACGCGATCCCGCCGCCCGAGCCGCCCATCGTGAAGCTCGGCCGGATGATCGACGGAAGCCCCGTCTTCTCAAGACCTTCGAGCGCTTCCTCGACAGTATGGGCGATCGCCGAGCGCGCGCTTTCCAGCCCGATCCGGTCCATCGCATCGCGGAACTTCAGCCGGTCCTCCGCCATGTCGATCGCATCGGCATCCGCCCCGATCATCGTCACGCCGAACTTTTCCAGCGTCCCGTCATGGAACAGCGCGAGCGCGGTATTCAGCGCGGTCTGCCCGCCCATCGTCGGCAGGATCGCGTCTGGGCGTTCCTTCTCGATGATCTTGGCGACGATCGCCGGCGTGATCGGCTCGACATAGGTCGCGTCGGCCAGCTCGGGATCGGTCATGATCGTGGCGGGGTTCGAATTGACGAGGACGATACGATAGCCCTCCTCCTTCAACGCCTTGATCGCCTGCGTGCCCGAATAATCGAACTCGCACGCCTGGCCGATGACGATAGGTCCTGCGCCGATGACGAGGATCGAGGAGATGTCGGTGCGTTTTGGCATCTAACTAATCATCTTTGCAATTTCGAGAGCAAGCGTAAGAACCGTCGATATACTTGCGATTAATATCATCAGCTCTTTGATTGATTCCCAAGGAGGGCTTGGCGCTTCGGCCATCGTTATCGATGCAGCAATCAAGGCACCTGCCTGAGATTTTTCTGAGTTCGTAAGATCGGAATCCTCGACCACAGCCTGCAAGTTCTTTATTCTTTTGATAATTTCGACGCGCTTGGAGTCGGTGATGCTCGTTCTATCAAGCGACCCGGTCCATGACTCGGAGTTGATCGAGCTTGGCGTCGCCGCAATTTCCGCATCCATACTCTGGATGCCCTGCGCGGTTATCTGAAACCTGTCGCGCACTCCTCTCTTTGGTGCACCAACTAGTCCCTGAGAGAGAAGGTCATCGAGATGAATTTGAAGCACGGCAGGAGAAAGCTTTACCTTGCTGACATCGCTAAGAAGCTCGCTTATTCTCGGGCGCGTTAAACTGGGATCAGTCCGATGACCTTTTGTTGCGCGATCAAATAGCACATGCAAAACGTCACGCTGAGTTTGATGCGGCGATCTGCTACTCACTGCGCAAGCCGCCTACAAATCGCGCAAACAGATACAGGCTGTCCTGCGGCCCCGGGCTAGCTTCCGGGTGATACTGCACGCTGAACGCGTTCCGATCGGTCAGTTCCAGCCCTGCGTTCGACCCATCGAACAGCGACACATGCGTCTCGCGGACGTTCGCGGGGAGGCTATCGCGCTCGACTGCGAAGCCGTGGTTCATGCTGGTGATCTCGACCGCGCCGTCGGACAGGCGCTTGACCGGGTGGTTGGCGCCGCGGTGGCCCTGGAACATCTTGGTCGTAGTCGCGCCGACCGCGAGGCCGAGCAACTGGTGACCGAGGCAGATGCCGAACAGCGGCTTGCCCGTCTCCAGCAGCTGGCGGATCACCGGCACCGCGTATTCGGCGGTCGCGGCGGGATCGCCGGGGCCGTTCGACAGGAAGATGCCATCGGGCGCGAGCGCCATCACGTCGTCGAAACTGGCGGTGGCGGAGACGACGGAGACTTTCGCGCCTGCCTCCACGAGGTTGCGGAAGATGTTGCGCTTCGAGCCATAATCGATCGCGACGACGTGGGGCCGGCCCTTCTGCTCCCCTTCCGCGGAGCGGGAGGGGTCGGGGGAGGGCATTACCTCAGGCGGGGTCGGCACTGATTGGTCAGCCCCTCCCCCGACCCCTCCCGCAAGCGGGAGGGGAGCAGAAGCGCCCTCTCCCGCTTGCGAGCTGTCGCCGTAGCCGAAGCCCAGCTTCCAGACACCGCCGGGCGCATCCTCACCCCAGCCATAATGCATCTCGGTCGAGACATCCTTGGCGAGGTCCATCCCCTCAAGCCCCGGCCACGCCCGCGCCATCGCCAGCAACGCCGCCACGTCGAACTCGCCGCTCGCCGAATGCGCGATCACGCCATTAGGCGCGCCCGCCACCCGGATCCGCCGCGTCAGCGCGCGCGTGTCGACGCCCGACAGCCCGATCCGCGCATGCCGCTTCATCCAGCCATCCAGCCCCTCGACCGCACGGAAGCTCGACGGCTGCGTCACGTCCTCGCGAACGATGATGCCGAGCGCGTGCGGGTCGTCCGCCTCGACGTCGTCGGGGTTCGCGCCGACATTGCCGATGTGCGGGAAGGTGAAGCAGATCATCTGCCCGGCGAACGACGGGTCGGTCAGCACCTCCTGATAGCCGGTCATCGCGGTGTGGAAGCACACTTCGCCGACCGCACTGCCCTCTGCGCCGAACCCGCGACCCCAGATCACGTCGCCATTGGCGAGGACGAGGACGCCTGTTGCACCGGCAGGCATGGCTATAGGCTGGGCGTCGGCCATCAGGCTGGGCACTCTCTTTACGTTGACGATGTCGCTAAGTGGTGTCCGCTAAGGCCGGCGTGCCGCAGCGTCAATCTGTTAAACGGGCGGCGGACGCGCTATCCCGTCGGGCTATCCCGAACCGCCTGAAAGACCAGTACATGATTCGCGACGACATCAAGGCTGCGCAGCTGACCGCCATGAAGGCCGGCGACAAGCAGAGCCGCAACGCTATCTCGTTGATCCAGGCCGCGATCAAGAACCGCGACATCGAGGCGCGCACGGGGAAGGCGCCCGAGAGCGACGACGCGCTGGTGGTCGAGGTGCTCCAGAAGATGGTCAAGCAGCGCCGCGAGTCGATCGAGATGTTCTCGAAGGGCGGCCGCCAGGAGCTCGCCGATGCGGAGACGGCGGAGGTCGCGGTGATCGAACGCTTCCTGCCGCAGCAGATGAGCGAGGCGGAAACCGCGGCGGCGATCGAGGCGATCAAGGCGGAGCTCGGCGCGACCGGCATGAAGGACATGGGCCGCGTAATGGCCGAACTGAAGGCCCGCCACGCCAGCGAGCTGGACATGAGCAAGGCGAGCGGCCTGGTAAAGGCGGCGCTGTCGTAAGTTCTGCTCCCCTCCCGCCTGCGGGAGGGGTCGGGGGAGGGCTTGGCCACAAAGGAGACGGAGCATTGGAACAACGCACCCGCATCCGAGACCTCCGCGCCCACCCCACGCGTGCAGAGATCGCGCTATGGCAACACCTCGCCGCACGTCGGACTTCGGGCGTGAGGTTCAATCGTCAGGTCCCGATCGGTCCGTTCATCTGTGATTTCGTTTCCCGCGCTACGAAGCTCGTGATCGAGGTCGATGGCGGACAGCATGACTGGCAATCCGACGATGACGCCCGGCGGACGCACTTCATCGAACAGCAAGGCTACCGCGTGATCCGATTCTGGAACAACGACGTGTTGGAGCGGATGGAGGGCGTGGTGGCCGAGATCGGGCGCGTGCTTGCGGAACGCCCCTCCCCTAACCCCTCCCGCAAGCGGAAGGGGGACACTGCCGCGCTCGCTGCAAACGCCACCCCTCTTCTGCTCCCCTCCCGCCTGCGGGAGGGGTCGGGGGAGGGCATGGCCGCACAAACCACCCCCACCGAAGCCACTCCATGGCGCTAACCCCACAATTCCTCGACGAACTCCGCGCCCGCACCTCGCTCTCCGCGCTCGTCGGCAAGACCACCAAGCTCACCAAGGCCGGGCGCGAGTACAAGGGCTGCTGCCCGTTCCACAACGAGAAGACGCCCTCCTTCTACGTCAACGACGACAAAGGCTTCTACCACTGCTTCGGCTGCTCCGCGCACGGCGACGCGATCAAGTGGATGACCGACCAGCGCGGCCTCCCCTTCATGGACGCGGTGAAGGAGCTCGCCCAGGCCGCCGGAATGGACATGCCCGCGATGGACCGCCAGTCCGCCGCCAAAGCCGAGCGCGCCAAGGGCCTGCACGAGGTCATGTCCGACGCCGCCGACTGGTTCACCGAACAGCTCAACGGCCTCCCCGGCACCGACGCGCGCGCGCTCCTCGACCGCCGCGGGATCAGGCCCGAGACGGCGCGTGCGTTCGGCATGGGGTTCGCCCCCGACAGCCGCGGCAAGCTCAAGACCGCGCTGAAGGACTACGGCGACCCGATGCTGGTCGAGTCCGGCATGCTGATCAATGTCGAAGGCAAGGACCCCTACGACCGGTTCCGCGGCCGCCTGATGATCCCGATCCGCGACCCCCGCGGCCGGACGATCGCGTTCGGCGGACGCGTGCTCGACGGTGGCGAGCCGAAGTATCTCAACTCCCCCGACACCCCGCTCTTCGACAAGGGCCGCACGCTCTACAATCTCGACAAGGCCGCCCCCGCCTCGCGCAAATCGGGCCGCGTGCTCGTGGTCGAGGGCTATATGGACGTCATCGCGCTCGCCCAGGCCGGCTTCGGCGAAGCGGTCGCCCCGCTCGGCACGGCATTGACCGAAGCGCAGCTCGAACGGCTGTGGCGCATGGTCGACGTCCCCCTGCTCTGCTTCGACGGCGACGGTGCCGGCCAGAAGGCGTCGCTCCGGGCCGCCCACCGCGCGCTCCCGCTACTCGCGCCCGGCCGCAGCCTCGCCTTCGTCACGCTCCCGCAAGGCCAGGACCCCGACGATCTCGTTCGTGCCGGCGGCCCCGGCGCGTTCGAGGCGTTGCTGAAGACCCCCGAACAGCTCGTCGACCGGCTCTGGGCGTCCGAAGTCGCCGCCGAGGCGCTCGACACCCCCGAACAACGCGCCGGCCTCAAGCGCCGCCTCCACGAACTCGCGGAGGGCATCGCCGACCCGTCGGTGAAGCAGCAATATCACGCCGAGTTCAAGAACCGCTTCTACGAGCATTTCAAACCGGTGCGCGCCCCCTTCGTGCCCCGCGGCGAACGCCCCAAAGGCGGTTGGAAGCCTCCCGCAGCACCGGTGACCGAAGACGCAAAGGCGTTCCTCGCCACCGGCATCGACCGCGTTTTGGCCAAGGCAGTGCTCGCCGGCCTGATCCGCCACCCGGTCGAGATCGCGCGCCACATGGAGGTGCTCGGCTCGCTCCAAATGATCGACGGCGCGCTCGGCCGATTGTTCGAAGCGGTCGTAGATGTTGCACTTGAGGACCAGAAGCTTGATAGCGGGCGCTTGCTCACCATATTGGCGAGGTCCGGTTTCAATTCAGTCGCGAGTGACCTGTTGAGAGCCGATACGATGCCCTATTCGTTCACGCAGACCACGGCCGATCCAGCCCGCGTCCGTGCCGACCTCGACGAAGCGATCGCGATCATGGTCGCCCGCCCTGAGGTAGACGCGGCACTCAAGCAGGCGACCGCGGCGATGCAGACGCACTTCACCGAAGATGCGTTCGAACGACAAGTGGCTATGGTAAGAGAGAAACAGGCGTTGGAAGTCCGACTTGCAAATCTTGTACAGTCGAACGAAGACGCCCGAGCGTTGGGTACCGAGGGCGATTGATGGCTAAGGCGAACATGGCGGAACCCGCCGAGACGAACGAAACCGGCGATGCGCCGCTGATCGACATGAACGATGCGTCGATCAAGAAGGTCATCGCGCGCGCCAAGAAGCGCGGCTACATCACCTATGAGCAGCTCAACGAAGCGCTGCCGCAGGGTGAGATGTCGTCCGACCAGATCGAGGACATCAGCGCCGCGCTGAGCGAGATGGGCATCAACATCGTCGAGAACGACGAAGCTGGCGAGGACGGCGAGACCGAGCCCGCCAAGGACGACGAGGACGAGCCGGAGGCCGCCGACGCGGATGCCGACACAGGCCCCGCGATCGAGAAGAAGAAAGAGACCATCGATCGCACCGACGATCCGGTCCGCATGTACCTGCGCGAGATGGGCGCGGTCGAGCTGCTCAGCCGCGAGGGCGAGATCGCGATCGCCAAGCGGATCGAGGCGGGTCGCGACACAATGATCCTCGGCCTGTGCGAATCGCCGATCACCTTCAACGCGATCATCGACTGGTCGACCGCGCTGAACGAGGGCACGATGCAGTTGCGCGAGATCATGGATCTCGATGCGATGCTGTCGAAGGACCCCGCCCCCGAAGCGATGGCCGAGGACGGCGAAGCCGACGACGGCGAGATCAGCGAGAAGAACGCCGGCCCCTCGTTCAAGGAAGAGGCCGAGCCCGAAGAGCCGTCCGCCGACGAGGACGAGGACGGCGAGCGCCGTGCCCCGCGCGCATCGGACGACGAGGAGGAGGACAACACCCTCAGCCTCGCGCAGATGGAAGAGCAGCTCAAGCCGATCGCGCTCGAGCGGTTCGCCAGCATCACCGCGCTCTACAAGAAGTTCAGCAAGATCCAGCAAGCCCGCGTCGACGCGATGGGCATCGGCGGCGATTTCTCCGCGGCCGACGAGCGGAAATACCAGAAGCTGCGCGAGGAACTCACGGCGGAAGTCGAGAGCGTCCAGTTCCACAACGCCAAGATCGAATATCTGGTCGATCAGCTCTATGCCTATAACCGTCGCCTGACCGCGCTGGGCGGCCAGATGCTGCGCCTCGCCGAGCGCCACAAGGTGCCGCGCAAGGACTTCCTCGATCGCTACATCGGTCACGAGATCGACGAGAACTGGCTGACGACGGTCAACAAGGTCGACAAGAAGTGGACCGCGTTCGTCCTCAACGAGGGTGAGGCGGTCGAGCGCATCCGCGCCGAGATCGCCGACATCACGCAGCAGACCGGCATGGCGCTCACCGAGTTCCGCCGGATCGTCAACATGGTCCAGAAGGGCGAGCGCGAGGCGCGGATCGCCAAGAAGGAGATGGTCGAGGCGAACCTGCGGCTGGTGATCTCGATCGCCAAGAAATACACGAACCGCGGCCTGCAGTTCCTGGATCTCATCCAGGAGGGCAATATCGGCCTGATGAAGGCGGTCGACAAGTTCGAGTATCGCCGCGGTTACAAGTTCAGCACCTACGCGACGTGGTGGATCCGCCAGGCGATCACCCGCTCGATTGCCGACCAGGCGCGGACCATCCGCATCCCGGTCCACATGATCGAGACGATCAACAAGCTGGTCCGCACCAGCCGCCAGTTCCTCCACGAGCAGGGCCGCGAACCGACCCCGGAGGAGATGGCCGAGCGCCTTTCCATGCCGCTGGAGAAGGTGCGCAAGGTGATGAAGATCGCCAAGGAGCCGATCAGCCTCGAAACGCCGATCGGCGACGAGGAGGATTCGCATCTCGGCGACTTCATCGAGGACAAGAACGCGATCATCCCGGTGGACGCCGCGATCCAGGCGAACCTGAAGGAGACGGTCACGCGGGTGCTGGCATCGCTCACCCCGCGCGAAGAACGCGTGCTGCGCATGCGCTTCGGCATCGGCATGAACACCGATCACACGCTCGAGGAAGTCGGTCAGCAGTTCTCGGTCACCCGCGAGCGCATCCGCCAGATCGAGGCGAAGGCGCTGCGGAAGCTGAAGCATCCGTCGCGGTCGCGGAAGATGCGGAGCTTCCTCGACCAGTAAGGGTTGGGGTTTTCGCAAATTAGGGGCCGCAGCTTTCGGCAAGCTGCGGCCCCTTTTTTATCAGCCTGAGATTCTGGACCTGACTAACTCAGCCGTGCGCGTATCGTCGTAGCACCGTTCCTGTGATGACGATCGCACTTCCCCAAAAAACAACAAATAACAAATTTCCTCGCCAGCCAGAGTAGGCAGGGGGCGGCATAGGCGGCGATCGCCATTCTACGCGCTTGATTCCAGCAAGTCGGATTACGATCCAAGCAACGGCACGAACAAGCAAATCGTCGATCGGGCCAGCGGCTTCGGAACCCAACAATATACGCAGCGGCGCCCGCTCATACCCACTAACACCACGCGCTAGGCACCTTCTAATCAGACCCAAGTCCATGTCGCGGCCCAGCTCGAAAATGACCTGCTCCCACGTAGGCCAGATCCCCCTGCTCAGAGCGCCGTCGGAGGTTTTGCGCTGCATTCCAACCCAGCTTGATCATGTCGTGCAGCTATTTGGCGAACAAGACTGAGAAAGTCTCGATCACGCGTACAGCTACCAGTGAAGTCGACGAACATGGTTGGTTTATCACTCGCAACGAGCCCAGCGGTCCGAACTTTAACCTTTTCGGTAGCTGGGAGTTCGTGGTTCATCGCATCTATGATCGCCCAACCACTGTCCTGTGTTTTTGGATTAAATACAATATAGCCATGCTCGACGTCATCTGGCGATCGACCCCGGTCCGGACTACATGCCGTAACAAGTAGTGCGATCAAAAATACTCGCGTCCTCACCAGCCACGTCCCCGAATAAAAGAACCTACATGATCCGCCAAGGTTGGCGCGCGTCCTATCAGATCATGGCTATCAAACGGACGGCGGAAGAGAGTGAAGGGATCCTCCGTCGGGACATATACTCGTAGAATTCCGGCATCGTTGGTCAGCGGCCCAATCGCATTGGGGGCGAAAGTTGTGATGGACCTCCCCGAAGCACCTCCTATGGCGGCGCTTCCTGCAGCGGAGGCGGATGCCTTGAGACCGTCAGATGCCTTGGCTTTGCCGAGCATGCTTCGTCCGCTCGCTTGCCCGCTATACCAAGTCTGCTTGAACCAAATACGCCACGCAACCGGTTGCGTGGGAACCGAGCTACGGAACACTTGAGGACGTACTTCACCATAGGTAAGTTCGATACGACGGTTGCGCGCCATCGCTACAGCATTGCCAACACTGACCGGTAGCCCCATCAAGTTCGACTTAACGCGACTTTCCATAAACTCGCGATCTAAGCCAGCCTGCGAGGCTGCTATCGGCTCAGGAACACGCCCGCGAAAACGACGTGAGTTCACCTGAAAATCGAACTCGCTCTTACCGATTCTCATGTCATATTTCTCGACCGCGATTACAGCACCCGCGGAAAAATACAGACTGCCACCCTCGTTCACCGTAGCGACGAGACGAAAGGTCTTACGATCGATGCGGATCACTTTCTCGGCCATCGCTCAACCTCCAAGTCAAACCACCAGTCGTTGATGATAAATGTAATTAATCGTTTGATACAGCCAAAAATGGTAGCTTTTGGGCGCCACCTTACTTGGCGTGCTTCCATGCGTGGCGGCATCAACGAGTCTTTTATGTCGCCGGTTTGGCGTTACCCCTCGACCCTCTTAATGGCCTTCCCCTAAGACAGCGCCATGCCCCGGGTAATCCTGTTCAACAAACCGTACGACGTGCTCAGCCAGTTCACCGACGTGAACAGTCCGACCCCGCGCGCGACGCTGTCGCAGTTCGTCGAGGTGCCGGGCGTCTATCCGGCGGGGCGGCTCGACCGCGATAGCGAAGGACTGTTGCTGCTGACCGACGACGGTCGCCTCCAAGCGCGGATCGCGGACCCGCAGTTCAAGCTGGCCAAGACCTATCTCGTGCAGGTCGAGGGCGACGCCGGCGAGGACGCGCTCGATCGGTTGCGGGGCGGCGTCGTGCTGAAGGACGGCCCTGCCCGCGCCGACGTCGAGCGGATCGCCGCGCCCGACCTCTGGCCGCGCGTGCCGCCGATCCGGGTCCGCGCGAGTATCCCCGATTGCTGGCTGACGATAACCATCCGCGAAGGCCGCAACCGCCAAGTCCGCCGCATGACCGCCGCGATCGACCACCCCACGCTGCGGCTGGTCCGGTGGAGCATCGGCGACTGGACCGTGGCAGGTCTGGAACCCGGCGCGTGGCGCGACGCCTGACGGGCGCTTGAGGCGGGCTGACGGGTGCATGCTGGCCACCGGAGGCGCGTACACACCACAGGCACGCCCTTCAGACGGCACCGTTCGCGACGACAAGCCGAACACCTCCCCACCCACGGCGTCATCCTGACGAAAGTCAGGACCCAGGGCCAAGCAGCGCGGCGTTCGTGATCCTGCGTCCTGACTTTCGTCAGGATGACGGAGAAGGGCATGTTCACGCGAAGGCGCTAAGGCGCGAAGAGAAGCAGCTTATTTAGCGCAATTGCCCGGTCTTCTCTTCGCGCCTTAGCGCCTTCGCGTGAATCCAGTCCTTTAGCTGCGCTCCGTGGCACAATGTGATCATAAGTCCCGAGGATAGGGTTCCCCGCCCGCGAGGGGATGTCAGTGCGTTGCGTAACGCGCCGAAATCGCATGGTGGCACGACGAAAACTCCCTCCCCTTCAGGGGAGGGTCGGGGTGGGGCATGTCCACGCGAGCGCGCTCCGCATGGCAAGGTCCGTACAGCCCAAGCAGGCGGCGATCCCAATCCGCCAGCAAGAGTTGTTTCCCCGCGAAGGCGGGGACCCAGACTGGGCTCCCGCCTTCGCGGGAGAACAAGGAAGCGCAAGTCGCGCCTGCGGAGAAATGCGCGCCCCTGTCCGACCAAATAACCGCCCCCATGCTCCGAAGGACAGAGGCGTGCAGGCACCACCACGGCCGCCGCTGGCCGACGCGCTAATCCGCTGTCCTACACGCGCCTCGGAGCGCACCCTCAGCGGATGCCCAACCCCGCCCATCCCGCATGCATCACCTCGGCCCAGAACGCCCCTATCAAACCCCATATCGGGCGATGTGCAGAACGCTGTGAGACTGTGAACTTCGTGCACTTCCGCACTGCAGCATCGCCGCAAGACACTGATTTCAGGCGCTCAACGAAAAAGGGCGCGGGGACCATCGCCCCCGCGCCCTTCTCCAACTCGAACAGTCTCCGATTACTCGGCGGCTGCGGTACCCTTGGCAGGGCGCATGTCGCGACGCTCGGCGATACGCGCTGCCTTGCCGGTGCGGCCGCGCAGGTAATACAGCTTGGCGCGACGCACGGCGCCCTTGCGGACGACTTCGATCGAATCGACGTTCGGCGAGTAGAGCGGGAAGACGCGCTCGACGCCCTCGCCGAAGCTCATCTTACGCACGGTGAAGTTCGATCCCATGCCCTTATTCGAGCGCGCGATGCACACGCCCTCGTAGTTCTGAATACGCGTGCGCTCGCCTTCGACGACCTTCACGCCGACCTTCAGCGTATCGCCGGGGCGGAAATCGGGGATCGTCTTGTTGGCCAGGAACTTCGCGATGTTCTCGGCTTCGATCGTCTGCAACAGGTTCATGTCTCGTCCTCGTGTCGCTGCGCGCCAGAGGGCGACTGGACCCGAACGCCCTCATGGCGCTCCCAAAGGTCCGGTCGCCGTGACCGTGTATCGATCTCTGCGCGGCGTTTGCGCCATGCAGCGATCTTCGCATGATCCCCCGATCGCAGCACCTGCGGGATCGTGCGCCCTTCCCATATCTGAGGTCGGGTATAATGCGGATATTCGAGCAGCCCCGTTTCGAAGCTCTCGTCATCCCCACTAGAAGCCGCGCCCATTACGCCGGGCAGCAGCCGAATGCAAGCATCGAGCAGCACCAGCGCGCCCATCTCGCCACCCGACAGGATGTAGTCGCCGATCGAGACCTCCTCGATCTCCCGCGCCTCGAATAGGCGTTCGTCGAACCCCTCGAACCGGCCACACAGAATGGTGACGCCGGGACCCTGCGCCAGCTCCCGAACCCGCTCCTGGGCAAGCGGCTTGCCCCGAGGCGTCATCGCCAGCACCGGCCGCCCATCCGCCACGCTGTCAATCGCCGAGGCCACCACGTCGGCCCTGAGCACCATCCCGGCCCCGCCCCCCGCCGGCGTATCATCCACCGACTTGTGCTTGTCCGTCGCAAAATCCCGGATCTGCACCGGCGAGCAGGACCACCGCCCCTCGCCCAATGCGCGGCCCGCAAGCGACGTCCCCAGCGGCCCCGGAAACATCTCCGGATACAGCGTCAATATCGTGGCAGCGAAAGTCACAGCGTCCAATTCTCTATGCGAAGGCCGGGCACGTCGGCGAAGTCGCGCTCGTTGTTGGTGATCAGGGTCACTCCAAGCGACAGTGCGTGCGCAGCGATCAGCCGATCGAAGCTCCCGCGTTTGAAGGGCAGTTGTGCATGTAGCCGGGCCGACAGTTCGTCGAACGGAAGTACCGGCACCCATCGGCTAAACGCATCGACCGTCTGCAACGGCGGCAGCTTGCCTTGCCAACTACCGACCGCCAGTTCGGCAAAGACGATCGCCGACATGCCCAGTTCGCCCTCGTCGCATCGCTCGACACGCTGTCGAAGCACAGGGACATTACCACCAAGCAACAGGATACAGATATTGGTGTCGAGCAGATACTTCACGGCTCGTCGGTCCGCCCCGGCCAGGACGGATCGTCCCAAGGACGCGGCGAGGGTTCGAAGATCCGGTCTTCGCGGTCGATGAGCTTCAACCCGGGGATCGACCCATAGATGCCGGTAAGATCGATCTTCTTGGGCACCGGAGAATAGGGCTCGACGATGAACTTGCCGCTGTCCTCGCGCACGGTCATCTCCGCGCCCTCCGCAATCCCGAGGGCCTTGGGCAAGCGCAGGGCGACCGAGTTGCCCGACTTGAAGACCTTCGCGCGATATTCCTTGGCCATTGCCGCCTCCGTATGCACACGCGGTATATACCAGAGCGGCGCAAGGAACAATTACGCCTGCGAAACGCTCGCGCGGGATGGACGATTGCATCATCATCGGCGCCGGCCCGGCGGGGCTCACCGCGGCGATCTATCTCGCTCGGTTTCATCTTTCGATCCGCCTGTTCGATTGCGGGAGCAGTCGCGCTGCGCTGATACCCTGCACGCATAATCATGCGGGGTATCCGGAAGGCATCCGCGGCACGGACCTGCTCGCCCGGATGCTGGAGCAGGCGGAGACGTACGGCGCAGTGCGCGAGGGTGTGCGGGTCGATGCGATCGAGGTCGACGACGACGGCTTCACCGTTCGGCTGGGCGATCGCCGCGCACGAGCCCGGAGCGTGCTGCTCGCCACCGGAGTCGTGAACAACCGTCCGAATATGCCCGATGCGATCCACGACGAGGCGCTGGAGGCCGGGTTGCTCCGCTACTGCCCGATCTGTGACGGCTACGAAGTCACCGACAAGCGCGTAGGCATCATCGGCACTGGCGACCACGGCATGCGCGAGGCGCTGTTCCTGCGCGGCTACACGAAAGACGTGACGCTGATCGCGCCCGAGGGCGGCCACGATCTCGATCCGACATGCGAAGCAGCGCTAGACGAAGCCGGAATCGTCCGCGTCGGAGGCCCCTGCGGCAACTACGCGATCGAGGACGACAAATTGGCGCTGGACACGGTCGAAGGGCGGTTGTCGTTCGACAGCATCTATCCAGCGCTCGGATCGGTAATCCGTTCGGAACTGGCCGTCGCAGCAGGCGCGCGCGCATCCGAGGATGGTTGCCTGGAGGTTGACTCGCATCAGCGAACCTCAGTCCCCGGCCTGTTCGCGGCGGGCGATGTGGTGAAGGGTCTCGATCAGATCAGCCACGCGATGGGAGAAGCGGGCGTTGCGGCCACGACGATCCGCAACATGCTCGCCGAGCAACGGCCGCTGCGGCGGTAAGCGCACGCTCGAAGGAGATTGTTTCCCCGCGAAGGCGGGGACCCAGACTGGACTCCCGCCTTCGCGGGAGAACAAGGCTTACTCAGCCGCGAACGAAGCCTCGACGACAAGCCGGTCAGCATCCCATTCGGGAACGGCCTCGGGCCGCATCGGTATCATGAACCGCTTGCCTGGCTTGTCATCCACGGACGGCCGCTCGATCTCGATCACGTCGCCCGCACCGAAATTGTCGATCGCCACGACCCGCCCGATCGCCTCGCCATCGGTCGAGACGACATCGAGACCGATCACATCCGTGTGATAATACTCACCGTCTTCCAGCGGCGGCAACGAGGAACGTGGCACCGTCAGTTCGGTCCCGCGCATCGCCTCTGCTGCATTGCGATCGGCGACCTCGGCGAAGCGCGCGATCATGCCGTTGTTGCCGTTGCGGGCGGACTTCAGCGACAGCGCGCCGTTGTTGAAGCTCTTATAGCTTCCGAAATTCTCGGCAAAGACCTTCAGCCGCACTTCGCCACCGATGCCGTGCGCACCGATGACGACGGCGAGCGTCACGTCAGCCTTGCGCGGAGCCTTCATCGCGGCCGGGAGTGTCGTCGGAGCCTTCGGCGGGGTCGTCGGCGGAGACGCCTTGGTTGGTGGCATCTTCGATGTCCTCGGGTGCGGGGGCTGTGCGGGGGTCGGTTTCGGGGGCCATCGTGCGCTCCTGTTCGGGGTTACCGATTGAAAGAACGCATGAAGTGCCGATCGGGTGCGCTTACGCACGCCTAGGTGGAGGGGACACTCAGGTCCCGCCCCCTCACCGTCATCCTGGGCTCGACCCAGGATCCAGAGCAACGGAACGCTTTCGCCCGTGGCTCTGGATCCCAGCTTTCGCTGGGATGACGAGGAAAAGGATGGATCGGCTCAATCCGAACCGATCCATCCGCCGTCTTACGAAGCGGCTTCTTCGGTCTCGGCAGCGGCAGGAGCCTCTGCTTCGACAGCAGGTGCAGCCTTCGCAGCGGCCTCGGCCTCGGCAGCTTCAGCCGCCTTGGTCGCACGCTCTTCAGCGCGCTCGGTGGCCTTCTCGCCAGGCTTGCCCTTGTTCGGGTTGTTGCGCGCCGAACGCTCGAGCACGCCAGCCTGGTCGAGGAAGCGCGCGACGCGGTCGGTCGGCTGCGCGCCGACGCTCAGCCAATGCTTCGCGCGGTCGGCGTCGAGCTGCACGCGCTGCTCGTTGTCCTTGGCGAGGAGCGGGTTGTAGTTGCCGATCTTCTCGATGAAGCGGCCATCACGCGGCGAACGCGCATCGGCAACGACGATCTTGTAGTAAGGACGCTTCTTGGAGCCACCCCGCGCGAGGCGAATGTTGATTGCCATGATATTTTCCTTCGTTTTCTAGATAGATCCCCGAGCGAAGCCGAGGTGTCGTGGTTGGATAAGGAGGGTTATTTCTTCTTCAGAAAATCGTCGAAACCGGCCGGCATCTGCGGCATCTTGGGGCCACCAAGCCCCGGCAGACCGCCGCCACCGCCCGGTAGGCCACCCGTGCCGGCCTTGTTGAGCATGTCGCCCATCTGCGGCCCGCCGATCGCATTGCCGATTCCGCCAAGGCCGCCGCCCATGCCGCCCTTGCCGAGCATCGCCATCATGCCCTTCATGCCGCCCATCTTCTTGATCTTCTTCATGGCGGTCGACATTTCGAGGTGCATCTTGAGCAGCTTGTTGACCTCCTGGACCGTCGTCCCGGAGCCCTTGGCGATGCGGATCTTGCGCTTGGCGTTGATCAGTTCGGGCTTGTTGCGCTCCTTGATCGTCATCGATCCGATCATCGCGTCCATGTGCACCAGCACCTTTTCGCCACCGACCGACGCGACCGCGCCCTGCGCCTTCTTCATGCCAGGGATCATCCCTGCCAGCGCGCCGAGCCCACCCATCCGCTGCATCTGCGCGAGCTGTGCGCGCAGGTCGTTCATGTCGAACTGACCCTTGGCCATCTTGGCCGCCATCCGCTCGGCGTCTTCGGCCTGGATCGACTCCGCGGCGCGCTCGACCAGGCTGACGACGTCGCCCATGCCGAGGATACGGCCGGCGACGCGCTCCGGATGAAACGCCTCGAGCGCATCGAGCTTCTCGCCGGTCCCGGCGAACTTGATCGGCTTGCCGGTGACCGCGCGCATCGACAGCGCCGCGCCGCCGCGGGCATCGCCGTCCATGCGGGTCAGCACGATACCCGTCAGCGGTACCTGGTCGCTGAAGTTCTGCGCGACGTTGACCGCATCCTGGCCAGTCAGCGAGTCGACGACGAGCAGGATCTCTGCCGGGTTCGCGACGTTGGCGACCGCCTTCATCTCATCCATCAACGCCTGGTCGACATGGAGACGACCCGCGGTATCGAGCATCAGGACGTCATAGCCCTGGAGCTTGGCCGCCTGCATCGCGCGCCGGGCGATATCGACCGGCTGCTGACCCTGCACGATCGGCAAGGTCGCGACATCGATCTGCGTACCGAGCGTCGCCAGCTGCTCCTGCGCGTTCGGGCGATTGACGTCGAGCGACGCCATCAGCACCTTTTTCCGCTCGCGACCGGCCTGGCCGAAATTGGCCTGCCCCGCCGCCAGCCGCTTGGCGATCTTGGCAGTGGTGGTCGTCTTGCCCGAGCCCTGGAGGCCGACCATCATGATGACAGCGGGCGGCGTAACGCCCAGCTCCAGCTCGACGGCATCCGAACCGAGCATCTCGACCAGCGCATCGCTGACGATCTTGACGACCTGCTGTCCCGGCGTGACCGAGCGCAGAACGTTCTGGCCGATCGCCTTCTCGGTCGCCTTCTCGACGAACTCGCGCGCGACGGGCAGCGCGACGTCGGCTTCGAGCAGCGCGACGCGCACCTCGCGCATCGCCGCGCGCACGTCCGCTTCGGTCAGCGCACCCCGGCCGCGAAGGCGGTCGAAGACGCCGCCAAGTCGATCGCTCAGGCTTTCGAACATCGAAATACTCCAAATCACCGCGACAAAACGCAAAAGCGCCGGCGGGCGAAACCTCGCCGGCCAGCGTGCATCCTTGGATGCTCGTCCAATGCGCCCCGTAACGGAACGTGGGCCGCCATCTACGGGAAACGCGCGTGAAGTGCAAGGCAGGCATGATTCCGAAGGCCCGCCGACAGCGTACGGGCTCCTGCGCGTTCCCTTCACCGCAGCATATCAACGCCCCGGCGCAACGCCGCGGACCTTAACCTGTCCTACATATCTCACGGAGCACATCGGATGGACCAAGGACCCTACAGGCCGTTTTATCGATGATTTTACCGCCGGCGACGACCCGTTCGCTTCGCCTCATCAGCCGGGAATTCATGACCGGCGCGCTCACGGGCGCCGCACTGCTGCTGTTCATCGGCACCGGCGGGGGCGTATTGCTGGAAGCGATCGAGCATTTGAAGGGCGGCAACGCCGTCATCGATCGCACGCTGATCGCGGCCATGTTTCTCAACGTCGCGCTGATCCTGTTCGGCTGGTTCCGATATCGCGGCCTCGCCGAAGAACTGTCGCAACTGTCAGACGCGGATCAGCGCGCGAAGCTGCTATCGCAATATGATCCGCTGACCGGCTTCCTGAATCGCCGAAGCCTGATCGAGGAAGGCGCCGCGCTCTTCACCGGATCGCTGCGCCGGGGCAAGGCCTTGGCCCTGCTGACCATCGATCTCGATCACTTCAAGACGGTCAACGACGTGCACGGTTATGCCATCGGCGACGCGCTGCTCACGCTGGTTGCCGAGAAGATCAGCGCATTGGTCCCCGGATCGAGCCTGCTCGCGCGCCTCAACGCCGACGAGTTCGCCTGCGCGGTGGTATTCGATGCCGCCTATCCTGCGGTCGTCGACCGGATCGCCGACCGGCTGATCGCGGATCTCTCGAAACCGTTCCTCATCGGTGAGACCGAAGTCCATGTCAGCACCTCGATCGGCATCGCCCGCTCGGACATCGATTGCACGTCGATGGACGCACTGTTGCGGACGTCGGACATGGCGCTGCATGCCGCCAAGGTCGCCGGGCGCAATCGTCATGCCTGGTTCGATGGCGCGATGGAGCGATCCGTCCAGTTGCGCGGCGAACTCGAGGCCGGGTTGCGCGTGGCCGTTCCCAACGATGCGATCGTGCCGTTCTTCGAACAGCAGGTCGATCTAACGACCGGCTGCATCACCGGGTTCGAGGTGCTCGCGCGGTGGGAGCATCCGACGCGCGGCGCGATCGGGCCGGAAGTTTTCATTCCGATCGCGGAGGGGATCGGCCTGATCGGCGATCTGTCGCTGTCGGTCATGCGTCAGGCCTTCACCGCCGCGCGCGACTGGGATGCAGGCCTGTCGCTGTCGATCAACATCTCGCCGGTGCAGTTGCGCGACGCATGGCTGGCGCAGAAGATCATCAAGACGCTCGTCGAGACCGGCTTCCCCGCCAGCCGGCTCGAGATCGAGATCACCGAGAGCGCGCTATTCGACAATCTTCCACTCGCGCAGTCGATCGTCGGCAGCCTGAAGAACCAGGGCATCAGCATCGCTCTGGACGACTTCGGCACCGGCTATTCGAGCCTCGCGCATCTGCGCGCGCTGCCGTTCGACCGGATCAAGGTCGACAAGAGCTTCGTCGGCTCGATGCTCGACAATCCCGACAGCATGGCGATCGTCAACACGATCGTCCGGCTCGGCGACAGTCTCAACCTGCCGACCACCGCCGAGGGAATCGAGAACGCCGCAATCGAAGAGCGACTGCGCGGCATGGGATGCGCAAAGGGCCAGGGCTATCTGTACGGGCGGCCGCTGTGCGCTGCGCAGGTGCGCCGGCTGCTCGCGGAAAAGCGGCTGCTGGCGCAACGACCGGACATCAGCGCGCCGCCTCAGCGCGGCATCGCGCCAAGGTTGGCGGGCTGATCGACGGCAGCCGGGCCAGACCCGAACCACAAAGCGTGGACTTCGCCCCCTACGGCTCCTAAATCGCGCGCATGTCACCCGCCCCCGCGCCAGAGGTCATCAGCCTCGGCTGCCGCCTCAACATCGCCGAAAGCGAGACCATCCGCGCACTCGTCGCCGGGCGGGACATGGTCGTGGTCAACAGCTGCGCCGTCACCAACGCGGCGGTGAAGGCAACGCGCGTCGCCATCCGCCGCGCGAAGCGCGACCGCCCCGAGGCACAGATCGTCGTCACCGGATGCGCCGCGCAGATCGATCCTGCCAGCTTCGCTGCGATGGCCGAAGTCGACCGCGTCGTCGGCAACGCCGACAAGCTGACGTTTTCAGCCTGGCAGACGGATGACGCAGTGGTGGTCTCCGACATCATGCAGGTCCGCGAGACCGCGCCGCATCTCGCCGCGAGCTTCTCCGCGCACGCTCGCGCGTTCGTCGAAGTCCAGAACGGCTGCGACCACCGTTGCACCTTCTGCGCAATCCCGTTCGGCCGCGGCCCCAGCCGCTCGGTGCCCGCCGGCGCGGTCGTCGACCGGATCGCCAGGCTCGTCGACGCAGGCCACCGCGAGATCGTCCTGACCGGCGTAGACCTCACCAGCTACGGCCCCGACCTCCCCGGCGCGCCGACGCTGGGCCACCTCGTCGAGCGCATCCTGCACCACGTGCCCGCACTCGAGCGCCTGCGTCTCTCCTCGCTAGACGGCATCGAGATCGACGACCGCCTCTTCGCACTGCTGACGACCGAAGCGCGGATCATGCCGCACGTCCATCTCTCGCTCCAGGCCGGCGACGACATGATACTCAAGCGCATGAAGCGCCGCCATTCGCGCGCCGAAAGCGTTGCCCTCGTCGATCGCCTAAAGACCGCCCGCCCCGACATCGCGATCGGCGCGGACCTGATCGCCGGCTTCCCGACCGAGGATGCGGCGATGTTCGCCAACACGCGCGCGCTGATCGACGACTGCCACATCGTCCACCCGCACATCTTCCCCTATTCGCCCCGCGCCGGCACCCCCGCCGCCCGGATGCCGCAGGTCGAACCCGAGGTCCGCCGCCAGCGCGCCGCCCTCCTGCGCGAGGCCGGCGAAACATCGCGAGCGAACTGGCTGCAAACGCTGGTCGGCACGTCGCAGGATCTGCTCGTCGAACGCCCTGGCGAACGCGGCCATATCGGCAATTTCGCAGAAGTCCTGCTGGACGAACCCGCCATACCCGGCGACATCGTCCGCATCACGATCACCGGCGCCACGTCCGACCGCCTCAGCGCAACACGAGAACCATCATGAGCACCACCCCAACCTGGCACGACAAGCTGATCGGCGGCTTCAAGCGCACCTCCGACCGGCTGGTCGGCAACCTCGCCGGCCTCGGCGGCGCACGGCTCGACGATTCGACGCTCGACGACATCGAGGAGGCACTGATCGCCTCCGATCTCGGCCCCGAGACCGCCGGCCGCATCCGCCGCCGCCTGTCCGAGGGCAGCTTCGAGCGCAACATGGAAGAACTCGGCATCCGCGTGATCGTCGCTGAGGAGGTCGAGAAGGTCCTCGCCACGGTCGCCAAGCCGATCGAGATCGACGCCTTCCCGCGCCCGCAGGTGATCCTCGTCATCGGCGTCAACGGCTCGGGCAAGACCACCACCATCGCCAAACTCGCGCATCTGTTGATGGAGCAGGACTACGGTGTGATGCTCGCCGCCGGCGACACCTTCCGCGCCGCCGCGATCGGCCAGCTCCGCACCTGGGCCGAGCGCGTCGGCGTGCCGATCGTGACCGGCCCCGAGGGCGGCGACGCGGCGGGCGTAGTGTGGGACGCGGTCAAGAAGGCGACAGAGACCGGCATCGACGTACTGATCGTCGACACCGCGGGTCGGCTCCAGAACAAGCGCGAGCTGATGGACGAGCTCGCCAAGATCCGCCGCGTGCTGGGTCGGATCAACCCGGAGAGCCCGCACGACATCGTCCTGGTGCTCGACGCCACCACCGGCCAGAATGCGCTCCAGCAGATCGAAGTCTTCAAGGAAGTCGCCGGCGTCACCGGCCTCGTAATGACCAAGCTCGACGGCACTGCGCGTGGCGGCGTGCTGGTCGCGGCGGCCGAGAAATACGGCCTGCCAATCCACGCGATCGGCATCGGCGAAGGGATGACTGATTTGCGCCCGTTCGATGCCAACGAAGTGAGCCGGATCATCGCCGGGGTCGAGAGCGTCCGGAAGTAACGCTTGCCCCGCCTCCCCCGTTCGTCCTGAGCGAAGTCGAAGGACTGGTCAGCTTGTGGCAATGTCCTTCCACTACGCTCAAGACGAACGGCATCTTACCGTATTTCGTGGATATTCCAGTGACCAAGTCCCCCCTATCCCCAGGCCTTCGCATGGCGGTCGACTACGGTCCGCTCGCGGTCTTCTTCGCGGTGAACTTCCTCACGCCCGGCCTGCCGATCGTCCGCGTCGTCGCCGCCACCACCGCGTTCATCATCGCCACGATCGCCGCGATGATCGTGTCGAAGGTCAAGACCGGCCACATCTCACCGATGCTGTGGCTATCGGGCGCGCTGATCGTCGTGTTCGGCGGGCTGACGATCTATTTCCACGACCAGCGCTTTATCCAGATGAAGCCGACCATCATCTACGCGATGTTCGCGGCGATCCTGACGTTCGGTCTCGTCACCGGGCGTCCGCTGCTTCAGTCGCTGCTCGCCACCGCTTACCCCGGTCTGTCCGCGGATGGCTGGCGCAAGCTGACGCGCAACTGGGCGGTGTTCTTCGTGTTCATGGCGGTGCTGAACGAGGCCGTGTGGCGCAACACGACCTGGGACTTCTGGGTCGGCTTCAAGCTCTGGGGCGCGATCCCGCTGACGCTGCTCTTCGCGTTCGCCAACATCCCGATGCTGCTGAAGCACGGATTGCAAACGGGCGACAAAGCCGTGACCGACCTGCCGCCCGAAGGGTAACGCTTCTTCTCCCTCCCGTTCACGGGAGGGGTCGGGGGAGGGGCTGCCCAAACAGACCGGACGCCAGTACGTGCGTCACCCCCTCCCCTAGCCCCTCCCGCAAGCGGGAGGGGATCAAAGTCAGCCCGCGACCTTCGCGTAGCGCTCACCGACGACGTCCCAGTTCACGATGTCCCACCAAGCCTTCAGATAGCCCGGACGATCATTCTTGTACGTCAGGTAATAGGCGTGCTCCCAGACGTCGTTGCCGAGCAGCGGCGTGCCGGGCTCCTTGGCGTCGTCCATCAGCGGGTTGTCCTGGTTCGGCGTGCTCGTCACCTTTAGCGTGCCGCTCGCATCCGCGATCAGCCATGCCCAGCCCGAGCCGAACTGCCCCGCACCCTTGGTGTTGAACTCTTCCTTCAGCTTGTCGAGGCTGCCGAAATCACGATCGATCGCCTCGGCGAGCTTGCCCGACGGTGCCTGGCCATTCTTGGCCGCCATCGTCTTCCAGAAGAAGTCGTGGTTCCAGAAACCGCCGCCATTGTTGCGGACCAGCGGCGGCTGCGACGAGATCATGCCGAGGATGTCCTCGATCGACTTGCCCGCCAGCGCGGAATCCTTCTCGACGCCTTCGTTCAGCTTCGCGGTGTACGCCGCGTGATGCTTGTCGTGATGAAACTTCATCGTTTCCTGGTCGATCACCGGCTCGAGCGCGTCATAGGCATACGGCAGCGGTGGGAGTTCGAAAGCCATGGGGGTTCTCCTTTATGGGGTCGGACGCTCAACGTCCGCACGTCGCAAATGGTCCCGCAAAAGTCGTTGCGCAAGCGTATCCAGCGGCCGAAACGCCGCGACCCGACAGCATCATCGGTCAGGCGGCGGTCTTGCCGTATTCCTGCCGTGTCACGGGATGGCTCGACGAGAGGCCGCCGTCGACCGCGATCGCCTGGCCATTGATGTAGCTGGCGTCGTCGGAGGCGAGGAACAGCGCGACCTTGGCGAGTTCCTCGGGCTGCGCGCCGCGGTGAAGCGGGTTGAGGCGGCCGACGCGGTCCATCTTGTTCGCCTCGCGCGCATAGTCGAACACGGGTTTGGTCATGCCGGTCTCGGTCAGGCCGGGGCAGATCGCGTTGACGCGGACGTTCGAGCCTGTGAGTTGCTGGGCAGAGACGGCGGCAAGGTTGATGACGCCGGCCTTCGACGCGGAATAGGCGGGCGAGCCAGCGCCAGAGCGGATGCCGGCGACGCTGGCAGTGAGGACGATCGCGCCCTTCCCTCGCTCGGCGATCCGCGGCGCGGCGTGCTTGATCGCAAGGAACGGGCCGATCAGGTTGACGCGCAGCACTTCGGTGATGAGCGCGACGTCGGTGTCGAACAGGTTCGCCATGCCGCCCGAGATTCCCGCATTGGCGAACATCACGTCGAGCCCGCCGAAGCTGTCGCAAGCGAGCGCGATCGTGCGGATCACGTCGTCTTCGAGCCCAGCGTCGATGCGGATCGCCTTCGCCGTGCCGCCGGCCTGCACGATCAGGTGCGCGGTTTCGTCCGCCCCCTCGGTCTTGTCCGCGACGACGACCCTGCCCCCTTCGCTCGCGAACAGGAGCGCGGCGGCGCGGCCGATGCCGGAACCTGCTCCGGTGACGATGATGGATTTGTCCGTAAAACGCATCGCATGGTCCTTCGCTTAGATCGTGACGCCGCCGTCGATGACCATCGTCTGGCCGGTCATGAAATTGCTTGCCGACGACGCCAGAAAGACGACCGCGCCCGCGATTTCTTCCGGCTCGCCGATCCGGCGGAGCGGCACGCTGGTGTTCGCTGCCTCGATCCGCTGCGGGTCTTCCCACAAGGCGCGCGCGAAATCGGTCTTGATCAGGCCGGGCGCGATGCTGTTCACGCGGACGTTGGACGGGCCGAACTCGACCGCGAGGTTGCGCGCGAGTTGCATGTCGGCGGCCTTGCTGATGCAATAGGCGCCGATCACCGGCGAGCCACGCAGCCCGCCGATCGAGGATATGATGATGATGCTGCCGCTGCGGCGCTCCAGCATCTCGGGCGCGACCATCTGGATCAGCCAGTGGTTCGAGACGATGTTGTTGTCGAGGATCTTCCGGAACTGATCGTCGGCGATGCCGGCCTGGGGCCCGTAATAGGGGTTCGATGCGGCGTTGCAGACGAGGATGTCGATGCGACCGAACGTCGCGCGGGTCTCGTCTACCAGATGCTGAAGCCCCGCCTTGTCGGAGATGTTCGCGGCGATGGCGATCGCGGTGCCGTCGCCATGCCTGGCGTTGAGTTCCGCCGCGACCGTGTCGCACGCGTCCTGCTTGCGGCTGGAGATCACGATTTTCGCGCCGTGCTCTGCGAGTTCGCGCACGGACGCCAAGCCGATGCCGCGCGAGGAGCCGGTGACGATGGCGACCATGCCGGTCAGGTCGAACTGTGACATTGTCTTCTGCTCACCTTCCGCTTGCGGGAGGGGTCGGGGGAGGGCCCGACCTTTCCGCAACGTTTCATGCCGGGGGAGGTCACCCCCYCCCCTAACCCCTCCCGCAAGCGGGAGGGGAATCAGGCCCCCGCCTTCACCGCGAAACCCCAGGCCGCGTCCGCCAACCCGTGAATCTTCGCTACCGTCTTCTCCGCCTGAGCACTCGACGCAGTGCCATCGATGATGCGCTTCTTGATGCCCTGGACGATGCCGGTCAGGCGGAAGAGGTTATAGGCGAAATACCAGTTCAGATCAGGCACGCCGTCGCGACCGGTGGCGGCGCAATAGCGTTCGACGACCTGCTCGATTGTCGGAATGCCCGTCTCCGGCCCGGTCATGCCGAGCACGCCCGAGCGCCCCTCGGGTTCGGTCACCCAACTCATCAGCAGATACGAGAAGTCCGCGAGCGGATCGCCCAGCGTCGACAATTCCCAGTCGAGCACCGCGATGACCTTAGGCTCCGACGGCGCGAAGATCATGTTGTCGATGCGGTAGTCGCCGTGGACGATCGAGGTCCGCGTCTGCTCGGGCAGCGTACGCGGCAACCATTCGATCAGCCGTTCGACCGACTCCATATGCTCGGTCTCGGCGGCGCGATATTGCTTGGTCCAGCGGCCGACCTGGCGCTCGAAATAATTGCCGGGCTTGCCGTACTCCTCAAGCCCCGCCGCCGCGTAATCGGTGTTGTGGAGCGCGGCGAGCGTGTCGACCATTGCCTCGTAATGCGCGGTGCGCTCAGCCGGACTCGCACCCGGCATCGCGCCGTCCCAGATCGTCCGCCCTTCGACCATCTCCATGACATAGAACGCCGAACCGATGACCGCCGCGTCCTCGCAGAGACCATAGGGCCGAGGCACCGGGAAGCCGGTCGGATGCAGCCCCGCAATCACGCGGTATTCGCGGTCGACGGCGTGCGCGCTCGGCAGGATCGGGCCGAACGGTTTCCGGCGCAGCACGTACGCGCGCTCCGGCGTGTCGAGGCGGTAGGTCGGGTTCGACTGGCCGCCGGCGAACTTCGCGTAGCTCAGCGGACCGGCATAGCCGGGCACGTTGGCCATCATCCATGCACAAAGCGTGTCGAGGTCGAGGCGGTCCTTGTCGCCGACCTCGATCGTGCCGACCATGCTGGTCGATGCGTCGCTCACGAGAAGGTGATCACGCTGCGGGTCGTATCCCCGCGGCGGAGTTCGTCGAACGCGTCGTTGATCCGCTCCAGCGGCATCCGGTCGGCGATGATCGTGTCGAGATCGAGCAACCCGCGCATGTAGAAATCGACCAGCCGCGGGATGTCGACCGGGAAGCGGTTCGAGCCCATGAAGCCGCCCTGCAACCGCTTGCCCGACAGCAGGTCCATTGCCGACAGCCCGACCTTCTCGCCGAGCGGCATCATCCCGAGGATCGTCGCGGTGCCCCCGCGACGCAGGACCTTGACCGCTGTCGCCGCCGATTGCGCACGCCCGACCGCCTCGATCGCATGATGCACGCCGCCCTTGGTAATCGCGACAACCTCGTCCGCTGCGGTCTCGGACAATGCATCGATGCTGTGCGTCGCGCCGAGTTTCTCGGCCATCGCGCGTTTTTCCGGGACGGGATCGAGCGCGATGATCTTCCCCGCGCCGGCGATCTTGGCCGCGTTGACCGCCGCAAGCCCGATCCCGCCGCAGCCAACCACGCACACCGTCTCGCCCGGAGTCACGTCGGTGGTGTTGAACACCGCCCCCGCCCCGGTCGTGATCGCGCACCCGAGCAGCGCGGCACGATCCATAGGCATGTCGCGGTCGATCGCGACGCACGCGTGTTCGTGGACCAGCATCATCTCAGCATAGGCGCTCAGGTTGAGCATCTGCGCGATCGGCTGGTCGCCGAGCATGAGGCGCGGTGCGGTGCCCTTGGGACGGCGCACGCTGGCGTCGATGCACAGCGACATCCGGCCGGTGACGCAGAATTCGCACTGACCGCAGAACGCCGACAGGCACGTGACGACATGGTCGCCCACCTTCACGCCGCGAACTTCCTCGCCGACCGCCTCGACTACGCCGCAAGCCTCGTGCCCCGGGATCGTCGGCATCGCGTGCGGATAGGCGCCGTCGACGAAATGCAGATCGGACCGGCAAACGCCGACTGCCACCGTGCGGATCAGCACCTCGTGCGCAGTCGGCTTCGAGATGGTGACATCCTCGATGCTGAGCGGGGTGTTGGCTTCGAAAAGGACTGCGGCTTTCATGGGTAGGTGCGCTCCGAAACGAGACCGTCATCCTGACGAAAGTCAGGACCCAGAGCCGAGATCGCTGCCCTTGTGGCTCTGGGTCCTGGGTCGAGCCCAGGATGACGAAGAAAGAAGGACGAACGGGGGTTTATCGGCTCACCCCGACATCCCCGCTCGACACGCCGCCCTTGCGGAAGTCGCCGTATTTCCCGAACTCGTTGCGCGCGATCGAGCGGTTGTGGACCTCGTCCGGGCCGTCCGCGAACCGGAGCGTCCGCATCGCCGCCCAGTCGTGCGCCAACCGGAAATCGCCCGACACGCCGCCGCCGCCATGCGCCTGGATCGCATCGTCCAAAATCCGCAACGCCATGTTCGGCGCGGCGACCTTGATCATCGAGATCTCGATCTGCGCGGACTTGTTGCCGGCCTTGTCCATCATGTCCGCCGCCTTGAGGCAGAGCAAACGAGTCATCTCGATGTCGATCCGCGCGGTCGCGATCCGCTCCTCCCACACCGAGAAGTCGGCGATCCGCTTGCCGAACGCGACCCGGTCGAGCAGTCGCCGCGCCATCGCCTCGATCGCGGTCTCGGCGACACCGATGGTCCGCATGCAGTGATGGATACGACCCGGCCCGAGCCTCCCCTGCGCGATCTCGAACCCGCGCCCCTCACCGAGCAGCACGTTCTCGACCGGCACCCGGACGTTCTCCAGCACCACTTCGCCATGCCCATGCGGCGCGTGGTCATAGCCATAGACGGAGAGCATGCGCTTGATCGTCACGCCGGGCGTGTCCATCGGCACGAGGATCTGGCTCTGCTGCTGGTGCCGCGATCCCTCGAAGCTCGTCTTGCCCATCACGATCGCGATCTTGCAGCGCGGATCACCGACGCCCGACGACCACCATTTGGTGCCGTTGATGACGTAGTGATCGCCATCGCGGACCATCGACGTCTCGATGTTGGTCGCGTCCGACGACGCCACCGCGGGCTCGGTCATCAGGAACGCGGAGCGGATATCGCCGCGCATCAGCGGGCCGAGATACGCCTCCTTCTGCTCGCGCGTGCCATAGCGGTGAAACACCTCCATGTTGCCGGTATCGGGCGCCGAACAGTTGAAGCACTCGCTCGCCCAAGCGACCTTCCCCATCTCCTCCGCGCATAACGCATATTCGAGATTGGTGAGCTGCGTGCCTTCGAACGCGAACGAATCGTCGACGTGAGTCTGGCCCGAATGCGGCGGCATGAAGAAATTCCACAAGCCCGCGGCCTTGGCCTTCTCCTTCATCTCCTCGATCACCGGAATCACCTTCCAGCGCTCGCCCTCATGCGCCTGCTGGTCGTAATCGGCTTGCCGCGGGCGGATATTCTGGTCGATGAAATCCCGGACCCGATCCCGGAAATACGTCTCTCGTTCGCTCAGCGTAAAATCCATGCGGGCTCTCCGTTCGTCATCGCTTTTGTGGCGGGTTAGACCATACCGCACATTCGGTAAAGCGTGTGGAGGGCCCCGGAAAGCATGTTTTCAAGTCCGCCCTGAAACCGCCTAAAAAACACTGTATCTTCAAATCGAAGCTGTTAGGGTGTTTCGATGAAGGTTCCGGCAGAGGCCAGCGACGAGAGCGAACAGGGGACCAAGCGCTTCCGTGCGAAGCGTGACGCGATCCTCGCCGCGGCGGCAGAAGCGATCAACGAACAGAGTGCCAAGGGCATGACGTTCGCGGACGTGGCGCGGCGCGTCGGGCTCAACACGACGAGCGTTACCTATTATTTCAAGCGCAAGGAAGACCTCGCGGCGGCAGCGTTCGAGAACACGCTCGAATCGCTGATCGCGATGCTCGACGTCGCGGCGGAAGAGGCAACGCCGGAGGACCGCGTTCGGCGCTATCTCGCGCTCAACATGGACCGGCTCGGGCGGATCCAGCGCGGCGAGGAGAAGGCGTTCGCGGTCCTGTCCGATCTGCGCGCGACCGAAGAGCCGATGCGCGGCCGCCTGATGGCGGGCTGGCGCGAGGTGTTCCGCCGGACGCGCCTGTTGTGGGGCCCGACTTCGTCGCGCGCGCAGACCGATCTCAACGGCGCACGCGCGCATGTGCTGCTGGAAAACACGTTCTGGCTGCCGATCTGGCTGACGCGGTACGAGCCTGACCAGTACGGCCGGGTCGAGGAACGGCTGATGGACGTGTTCGCACACGGCATCGCGGGCAAGAACGCCAAATGGTCGCCTACCCTGCTCGATCTCAGCCATGACGAGGCGGAGCCGGGCCGAGAGGCGTTCCTGCTCGCCGCGACGCGCTTGATCAACGAACTCGGCTATCGCGGCGCCTCGGTGCAGAAGATCGCCTCCGAGTTGAACGTGACCAAGGGCAGCTTCTACCACCATCTCGATGCGAAGGACGACCTCGTCATTGCGTGCTACCGCCGCAGCTTCGACACGATCGCCGATGCGCAGAGCCGTGGCGAAGCCGAAGGCGGGAGCTACTGGCACAAATTGTCGAGCACCGTCGCGACCTTGCTCGACGTGCAGTTCGCCGAGCGCGGGCCGTTGCTGCGTACCACGGCGCTGAGCGGCCTGCCGGTCGGCGTCCGCAACGCGATGGTCGATCGCTCGAACGGCATCGCACGACGCTATGCCGGCATGATGATGGACGGGATCGGCGAAGGCTCGATCCGCGCGGTCGATGCGCTGATTGCCGCACAGGCGTTGATGGCGCTCCAGAACGCGGCGTTCGACATGCGCAAATGGGCGTCGACGATGCCGCGCGAGCGGGCGATCGCGATGTACGCCTCGACGTTGATGTTCGGCCTGTTCGACGATCGGATGGCGAAGGCCTGACGCCAGTCGCCACTACGACATAGTCGGCGACAATCGCACTCGTAACGGTTTGGTTACGCGTCGTTAACGCCGAGCGGCCGATTCCGACACCTCCACGGAGGGCGTCATGCACACGATCACGACCGATCTCGACACCGGCATCATCGAGGTCGAAGCGTCCGGATTCTGGACGATCCCGCATGTCGAGGGCTTCCTGCGCGACCTGGATGGCGAGGCACGGCGGGTGCTGGCGACCGGCAAGCGTCACATGCTGCTGGGCAATTTCTCGCGGTCCGCGATCCAGCCCCAGGAGGTGGTGGCGATGCTCCAGCGCGTGGCTTTGACCATCCCGCTGAAATCGCGGAAAGTCGCCTTGTTCACCGACGGCAAGCTCGCGCGGCTGCAGGTGAAGCGGATCGTCGCGGTGCGCGACGACATGGCGGTGTTCGATGACCGGACAAGTGCGATGACGTGGTTGTTGGCGGATGCGTTGGCCCACCCGACCGCGGCCGCGGCCTCTCGGCCGGCCTGACGAAGAAGCGGCTACCTCGCAGCGTCCTCCGCGCGCTTCAGCAGAACCCCGGCGCGCCAATAGTGGAACAGCGCCCACGGCGTCATCAGCACGATGATGATCAGCGCATACCGCAGCGAGTCCTCGCCAAACCCAGGCTTCAGCAGGTCGCTCAGCCAGCCGACCATCGTCGGTCCGAGCCCCAGTCCGACCAGATTGATGACCAGCAGCGTGATCGCCGCCCACATCGCACGAATCTGCAACGGCGCGAGATGCTGGATCAGCGCGAAGCTCGGCCCCAGATACGAGTTCGCAAAGATCAGCGACACGAAATAGCTGCCGATCGCAATCACCGGCGCGTCGATCAGGTAGAAGGCGAGCGCGAACGGGAGCGACAGGCCCTTCATCACCAGCACCACCCAGGCTTGGACGTGGAGCCCATGACGCTTGGCGAGCATGTCAGCGATCTTGCCGCCCGCCAGCGCGGAGACCGCACCGAACAGCGCCCCCGGCAGCGCGATATACCGCGAGATGTCGAGCATCGAGATCCCGAGCGAGCGCTGGATGTAGCTCGGCCCCCAACCGGTCAGCGCGTAACCGATCATCGACGTCAGCGTGACGCCGACCACCAGATGCCGCGCCGGGGCACTCGCCCACATCGACGCAAACCCTTGCGCGACGCTCGGCATCGGCGCCGCCACCGCGCGGGCGGCATCGGACAGGCCGCGGCGCGGCTCGACCATGAACAGGCGAACGAGGACAGCAAGCGCGATCCCCGGCAGGCCGACTGTCATCATCGCGATCCGCCAGCCATACGAGTGCGCGACGACCCCGCCGATCAGCGTGCCGAACCCTGCGCCGAGCACCACGCCGAGCGAATACACCGCCATCGCGCTCGCGCGTTTCTCGGGCGGATACAGATCGGCGATGATCGAATGGCTGGGCGGGCTCGACCCCGCCTCGCCGATGCCGACGCCGATCCGGAAGAGCATCAGCTGCGTGAAGTTCTGCGCGAGCCCGCACAGCGCGGTCATCGCGCTCCAGATCGTCAGGCTGGCGGCGATGATGTTCCGCCGGCTGGTCCGATCCGCGAGTCGCGCGACCGGAATGCCGAGCGTCGCATAGAAGATCGCGAACACGAGTCCGGACAGCAACCCGAGCTGCGTATCGGTCAGCACCAGGTCCGCCTTGATCCGCTCGAGCAGGATGGCGAGGATCTGGCGGTCCATGTAACTGAAGAAATAGGTGAAGGTGAGCAGCGCGAGCGTCAGGCCCCGTCGCTCCATCGCCAGCGTGTCGGCGATCTCGGGATGGGACTGATACGCTACTGCCATTACGATACCTCGACATCGAATATTGCCCGAGGCTAAGGCATTGGTCGCGTACCAGACAAGCTAAACCTGCATCATAGCGCGGCTAGCGACCACCACGGCACGCGCAAATCGGCTGAAGCGCGCGCCGAGGGCAGGGTTTTTGACGCGCCTGGGTTGAACCGGTGGAATGAGAAGAAGGACGGCGGAAGATGCGACCTCCGTGGATCGCTCTTCCGCCTTATCCCCTCTCCAACCTCGTGGCCGGGCTCGTCGGTCCATCGGCGATGGAGCGGAGCGTCCGGGCAATCTGAATACCGGGTATGCGGCTCCCTCGCACAGAAAACCGGGATTGCAAAGGATCTTTTCGCACAAGGGCCAGACCGATCGCATCGTGCCGGACGCATGCCGGCTCGTCAGTCGCTGATCGTCCACCCCAGACGCGGATCACCGCCACGGACGGGTTGCGCGGCAGCGAGACGCTGCGCCAAGGTTCCATAGGCGACGTAGGCGGGCGCGACTCTGGGAGCAGCATCCCCGAATAGCGGTCCGTTCGACCCCACTCGCTCGAACATCGCGTTGCGCATAGCGGACGTCGTGACGGGCGGAACGAACCGCGCCATCCGAACGGTCGGGCGGGCAATCGGAGTCGCGGCGCCGGTAAAGGCGGTGAACTCGCGGCCTTCCTCGAAGATCGCGTGATGACCCGTGACGAACGCGCCGGCGACGACCCCGCCGATCAGGATCGTACCGATCGTCTCGCCGGTCCGGCCGTCGCCTGCGGCGTGATAGCGACCGACCACCGGGACCATGCGCCCCCCGACGTCGATCGACCTTAGCTCGATGTCGACCTTGCCCGATTTGCCGAACGCGCCCTTGCCGGTGCGATAGGTCACGGCGCCCGTTCCCGCGGTGCCGCGTGGGATCACCACCAGACCGTCGACGATGACATCGCGCGCCACCGAGAGGGCGACCGGTTGGCCGACGCGGGCGCGGTCGGAGCCGATTTCCTCGTCCAGCCGCAACATCATCTCGGTATGCGCGGGCACGACGATCTGTGAAACCGGGGCGACCGCCACAGACGCGATACCGGGCCGCACATCTTCAGCCAATGCCGCCGTCGACAGCGCGCAGATCGCTCCGATTAGTAACGCCGCTTTCATCGATGCTCCCCGAACTGTGCAATCAGCCTGCCGGGGGTTTTAGGTCGCGATGACTGCGATCTCGTCAAACGAGTTGGTTAATCCAGCCTGTTCGCATCAAGATAGCTCTACGCACTCGCACTGGGGCGCGCCGACGCACGCGCATGCCAGGCCTTCAGGTGCGCCAGTTCGTCGGGCATCGCGATGCCGACGAACTTGGCGAAGTCGATCGTCGTGAGCAGAACGATGTCGGCGATCGTATAGCGTTCGCCGTCGAGCCAGTCGCGACCGTCGAGCGCGTGATCGAACTCCGCCATCGCCGCCAGCACGCGCGGACGCTGGCTCTCGCCGAAGTCGGTATATTGCGGCTGGACGATGCGCGCGGTCCAGGGATGCGTGTGCAGCCACACCATCGACAGCGGAGTCATCAGCCGCAATTCGATCCGCCGCGTCCACATGTCGATCTCGGCGATGTTGTGCGCACCGTGCCCGAACATCGGCGGTTCGGGGTGCAGCAACTCGAAATAGCGGCAGATCGCAACACTCTCGGTCAGCACGCGGCCATCGTCGAACGCGAGCGCGGGCGTCTGGCCGAGCGCATTGACCGACAGGAACGCTTCCGCCTTGTGTTCGGCCTTGGGGATCGAAATCTGCGCCATCGGTACGCGGACATGCTTTTCGGCGAGGAATATGCGGACGCGGCGCGGGTTGGGCGCTGGCAGCGCGCTATCGTAGAACAGCAACGGCATCTCCTCGAGTCCGGTTTTCGAATATACCGTATGGCATTGCCGGACGCGTTCGCCTAGCGATGCGCGGATGACGACCGCCTCAGACATGCTCGCCACCGGCTTTGCCACCCTGCCCGATCTGATCCGTGCGCACGTGCTCGAACGGGGGGATCGTACCGCGGTGGCCGACGCGCAGGGCAGCATCGACTATCGGACGCTGGACGCGATGATGGACCGGGTCGCGGCGGCGTTGCAGCGCGACGGGGTGGCGCCGGGGACGGCGGTCGCGATCGTCGCGGCGCCGACGACCGACTATGCGGCGGCTTTCCTGGGTTCGGTACGCGCAGGGTGCGCCGCAACGCCGATCGCGCCATCCGCTACGCCGGCGGCGATCGCGGCGATGATTGCGGATAGTGGCGCGCCGATCGTGTTCCTCGATGCGGAGAACGCGCGAGCTTTGGAAGGGCAACAACTTGTAGCCCGCGTGGTCTTGTTCCCCCGCGAAGGCGGGGGCCGAGGCTGGGCCCCCGCCTTCGCGGGGGAACAAGCTTTTCAGGCTTTCGATGACTGGCTCGCTCCCGATGGCGCCCAGCCAATCCCGGTCAATATTTCGCCCGAAGACCCGTTCAACATCATCTATTCCTCCGGTACCACCGGCACGCCGAAGGGCATCGTCCAGAGCCACGCGATGCGCTGGGCGCATATCTCGCGAAACACCGCCGCGGGGTTCGACACCGCCGTGACGATGATCGCCACCCCGCTCTATTCTAACACGACGCTCGTCAGTTTCCTGCCGACGCTCGGCTGGGGCGGCACTGTGGTGCTGATGGGCAAGTTCGACGCGCGCGCCTATCTCGAACTCGCGCAGCGCTATCATGCGACGCACACGATGCTGGTCCCGGTACAATATCAGCGGATCATGGCGCTGCCCGATTTCGACGCCTTCGACCTGTCGGCGTTCCGTTTCAAGACCAGCACCAGCGCGCCGTTCTCCGCGACGCTGAAGGCCGACGTGGTCGCGCGCTGGCCGGGCGTGCTCGTCGAATTCTACGGCATGACCGAGGGCGGCGCGAGTTGCGCGCTGAACGCGACCGCGAACCCGACCAAGCTCCACACCGTCGGCCAGCCGATGCCGGGGCACGAGATCCGCCTGATCGACGATGACGGCAGCGAGGTCGCGCCAGGCGAAATGGGCGAGGTCGTCGGCCGCAGCCCGGCGATGATGAACGGTTATCACGGGCGCATCGAGGCGACCCGCGACGCCGAATGGCATGACGCGGACGGCAACCGCTACATCCGCCACGGCGATGTCGGCCGGTTCGACGAGGACGGGTTTCTCACGCTGATGGACCGGAAGAAGGACCTTATCATCTCGGGCGGGTTCAACATCTATCCGTCGGACCTGGAGGCGGTGCTCGCCCAGCATCCCGCGGTGGCGGACTGCGCGGTGATCGGCGTTCCGTCGGAGGCGTGGGGCGAAACACCGGTGGGATTCTACGTGCCGCGTGGCGGTGCGACGGAGGATCCGTCCGCGATCCTAAGCTGGGTAAACGCACAAGTCGGCAAAACGCAGCGACTATCTGCCCTCTATGTCGCGGACGAACTCCCCCGCAGCGCGATCGGCAAGGTCCTGAAACGCGACCTGCGCGATCAGTTGGCCGCCTCCCTCCCGTCATCCTGACGAACGTCAGGATCCAGAGCCACGAATGCTCCGATGCTTGGCTCTGGATCCTGGGTCGAGCCCAGGATGACGAAGGATGAAAGGACCATAATGACCAGTCTCAAACAGGCGATCGACGCGCTCGAGCCGATCTCGGGCGGCTGGCGCGGCACCGTGCCGGAGAACTGGACGCAGGGCCGCACGGCCTATGGCGGCTTCTCCGCGGCGCTGGCACTCCACGCCGCGCAGAAATCCGACGTCGATCTGCCGCCGTTGCGGTCCGCGCAGGTGTCGTTCATCGGGCCGCTGTCGGGTGACATCACGATCCGGGCGCAGCGGTTGCGGCGCGGGCGCAACGCGGCGTTCGTCCAGGTCGACGTCGCGAGCGAGGCCGGGCTAGGCCTGCGCGCGACGTTCGTGTTCATGCGCGCAGTGGAGTCGCGCGTCGATTACCAGACCGGCAGCGCGCCCGACTTCCCGATGCCGGAACCAGACACGCAGACGTTCCGCGGTCACAGTGCGGTCGCGTTCTCGCGCAACTTCGACCTGCTCGACCGCCGCGACGACCGCGTCGGGCCCGCCGAGTGGCTCCGCTGGGCGCGTCTGGTCGAGCGCGAAGGGCTCGATCCGATGGTCGAGCTGATCGCGATCGCGGACTGCCTGCCGCCTGCCGCGCTGAAGCTGCTTGGCGGCCCCGCCCCGCTCAGCTCGATGACGTGGCTGCTCAACATCCTCGGGCCGGAGCCGGTGACGCAGGACGGCTGGTGGCTGCTCCGCGCGACCACCGACTACACGCGGGAGGGGAGTTCGAGCCAGCAGATGGCGATCTGGAACGCCGACGGCACGCCGGTCGCGGAACAGATGCAGAGCGTCGCGATCTTCGCCTGACGCCGACATATCTTGCGACACATTGGCGGCCCGGCGGCAAAAGCCTGCGACAACCAGGGCTTAGACCGGCGTCATTCGATGGGAATTCGTCCCACACAGCCGGAGTCCGACATGCGCAAGACCGTCCTCACCCTGATGCTCGCCGCCAGCGCGCTCACCTCTGCTGCCAGCGCGCAGACCGCGCCTGCAACCCCGCGCCCACCGATGCGGCAAGATGCAAACCATGACGGCGTCGCCACACGCGCGGAAGCGATCGCGCAGGCCGACGCGCGGTTCGCGCAGATGGACACCGACCATGACGGCCGCGTGAGCGGTGGCGAGATGCAGGCCTATCGCGCGGCGCTGCACGACCGGATGGTAGCCAGCGGCCGCGACGTGCCCGTGCCCCCGCCCGGTGGTCGCAAGCATGACGGGATGGGCCGGCGGATGGATCCGAACGGCGATGGCAGCATCACGCGCGATGAGTTCGAGGCGCGCGCGCTCAGGCGGTTCGACCGGATGGATGCCAATCACGACGGCACGATCGACGCGACCGAGCGCGCCAATGCCGCCGAGATGCGCCACGTCGACCGAAGCGAACGCGCCACCCCGCCAGCGCCCGCTCCTGCTCGATAACTCGGAAAGGGGGGAGGCACCACGTCCCGGTGCTTCCCCTGGACAGCCGCCATGCTAGACACTGCCCCGATGGGAGATATGCCGCATCTGCTGCTCGTCGACGACGAGCGCTCGATCCGCGAGCCGCTGGCCGCGTACCTCACCAAACAGGGGTTTCGCGTCACGCAGGCGGGCGATGCGGAGAGCGCGCGGACGCGGCTGACGGCGTATGCGATCGATCTCGTCATCCTCGACATCATGATGCCGGGCGAGGACGGGCTGTCGTTGTGCCGCCATATCGCCGCGACCAGCGACGTGCCGGTGATCCTGCTGACCGCGCGGACCGAGGAGACCGACCGGATCATCGGGCTCGAGATGGGCGCCGACGATTACGTCGTGAAGCCGTTCTCGCCGCGCGAACTGGCGACGCGGGTAAAGGTGATCCTGCGCCGTGCGACCGCGGGCGGTGCGCGCCAGCACGCGCCCGAGGCGAACGCCTATGCCTTTGCCGGCTGGGTGCTCAAATCGGGCGAACGCGCGCTGGTCGACCGCGAGGGCGTGTCGGTGCCGCTGTCGACCGGCGAGTATAATCTGTTGTTGGCGCTGGTCACGCGACCGCGCCAGGTGCTCACGCGCGACCAGTTGCTCGATTTGACGCAGGGGCGCGAGGCCGCCGCGTTCGACCGCGCGGTCGACAATCAGGTCAGCCGGTTGCGACGCAAGATCGAAACCGATGCCAAGACGCCCGAGTTGATCAAGACGGTCTGGGGCGGCGGCTATACGCTGGCCGCGGAAGTGACCCGCCTGTGATCGCCCGCCTGTGATTACCCGCCTGTGATTACCCGCCCGTGATCATACGCTCATGACCCGTCCGTGGCCGCGTAATCTGGCCGGGCAGATGGCGTTGCTGATCGCGCTCGCGCTGTTTGTGGCGCAGGCGATCAACTTCGGTCTGGTCCTGCGTGATCGGATCGAGTTTCGCCTTTCGCAGGCGACCCGCCCGGTCGCGACCCGGATCGCCGATGCGCTCGACCGCGAGGCGCATGGCGGGCGTCCCCTGACCGCGGATCGCGGCCGCGTCCGCCGTCTTCCCGACGATCCGATCCGACGGACCGGAAACGCCGGAAACGAGAGCCATCCCGAGGTCGCAGCCGAACTTCGCCGCCAGCTCGCGGATCAGGGCGTGACGGTCGGGCGGATCGATACCGGACTGCAGCCCTCGACGCTCGACGACGACAGCGACCGCGACAATCGCCGCCGTGCGGGGATCCGCCGTGGCGAGCGCGATGGCGCCACGCTGTTGATCGCGGTCGAACAGCCCGGCCGCGGCTGGCTGACGATCACCGCGCCGTGGCCGCAACCCGGTGCGCGCCTGCTGTTCGCGTTGCTGAGCCAGACCGCGATCCTCTACATCATCGTCCTGCTGCCGGTGCTGTGGATCGTCCGCCGGCTGTCGCGCCCCTTGCGCGATCTGCGCGTGGCGGCGGAGCGGTTCCGACCGGGCGAACCCGGCACGCCGATGCCCGCCGAAGGACCCGACGACGTCGCCGCGCTGATCACCGCGTTCAACGCGCTCAGGCTGCGCGTGACGGGCATGCTCGACGAGAAGGACCGCATGCTCGGCGCGATCGGCCACGACCTGCGGACGCCTCTCGCCGCGTTGCGGGTGCGGATCGAATCGGTAGAGGACGACATTGATCGCGCGAAGATGATCGACACGGTGGCGGAAATGAACCGCACGCTCGACGATATCCTGTCGCTGGCGCGGCTGGGACGGCCGAGCGAGCCGCCGACCGATGTCGACCTCGCGGCGCTCGTGGATGCGGTGGTCGAGGATTTTCGCGACATCGGCAGCGAGGTGAGCTTCGTCGAGGCGGACCGGCTGCGGATGCGGTTGCGGCCATCGCTGATGCGCCGCGCGGTACGCAATCTGATCGAGAACGCGGTGAAGTATGGCGTCTCTGCGGAGGTTCGGGTCGAGGCTGGGGCAAAGACCGTCGCCATCGTGGTGGCCGATCAAGGCCCGGGCATTCCCGAGGACCGGATGGGCGACGTGTTCGACGCCTTCACGCGGTTGGAGAGTTCGCGCAACCGCGAGACGGGGGGGATCGGTCTGGGACTGGCCCTAGCGCAGGCGATCGTGCGCGAGGCTGGTGGAGAAATCCGGCTGGTGAACCGTGCCCCTTCAGATCAGGCTGGCGGCGGCCTCGACGCGATCATCGAGTTGCCGCGCTAGGACAGGTTTGGACTTGGGGCTACGCTACCCCATCCGTCATCCTGGGCTCGACCCAGGATCCAGAGCCACGAAAGCCTCGGCATGAGGCTCTGGATCCTGACTTTCGTCAGGATGACGGGAGGGTTGGGTCAGTTTGGGGCGCGCTCAATCCTCGATGATCTGGCTGTGTGTGCGCGTGTCCTTCATGCGGAGGTACACGATCAGCGACACGCCGATCATCGCCGTCACGTACCAGTAGAAGCCGCGCTCCATGCCTTCGTTCTTGAGCCACAGCGCGACGTACTCGGCGGTGCCGCCGAACATCATGTTCGCCAGCGCGTAGGGCAGCGCCACGCCCAGCGCGCGGACGTGTGCGGGGAAGAGTTCCGCCTTCACCACCGCGTTGATCGCGGTGTAGCCCGTCACGATGAACAGCGAGGCCACGACCAAGCCGAACGCAAGATACGGATTGGTCGCCGTCTCCAGCACGGTGAAAATCGGCACCGTACACAACACGCCGGCGATGCCGAACCCGACCATCAACGGTTTGCGCCCGATCCGGTCGGACAGCGCGCCCGCCGCCGGCTGGAAGGCCGCATACAGTGCCAGCGCCGCGGTCATGATCAGCGTCGCGGACTCGCGGCTGAACCCGCTCGTGTTGACCAGGAACTTCTGCATGTACGTGGTGTACGCATAGAAGGCGAGCGTGCCGCCCGCGGTGAGCAACAGCACGGTGAACGCCTCGCGCGGGTATTTGCTGAACAGCAGCCAGCCGCTCGATTTGGGCGTGCCGTCAGCCTTGGCGTTCTGATAGCTCTCGGTCTCGAGCAGCCCGCGACGGATGCGGAACACCACCAGCGCGAGCACGCCGCCGATCGCGAACGGAATACGCCAGCCCCACGCGTCGAGCTGTGCCGTGTCGAGCGTCGACTGCAGCAGCAACAACACGCCAAGCGCGAGCAACTGCCCCGCGATCAGCGTGACGTACTGGAAGCTGGAGAAGAAGCCGCGCCGCGACTTGCCCGCCATCTCCGACAGGTACACCGCGCTCGCGCCATATTCGCCGCCGACGCTGAGGCCCTGCATCAGGCGTGCGAGGATCAGCAGCGCCGGCGCGATCCAGCCGATCGTCGCGAAGCCCGGCGTGATCGCGATCAGGAACGAGCCCGCGCACATCAGCGTCACCGACAGCGTCAGTCCCGATTTGCGCCCATGGCGATCGGCGTAGATGCCCATCACCCACGCGCCGATCGGCCGCATCAGAAAGCCGACCGCGAACACCGCGGCGACGCTCATCAGCTGCGCGGTCGCATTGCCCTTCGGGAAGAACACCGGTGCGAAATACAGCCCGAACGCCGAATAGACGTACCAGTCGAACCATTCGACGAGGTTGCCCGCCGACCCGCCGAGGATCGACTTCAGCCGGTGGTTCTTCTCCGGCGGGAGTGTGCTGCTAGCCATTACTTCGTTCCCTGCGCCGCTTGAGTTGGGGCAAAACCGCGCTTCTTGAGCAGCGCGTTCACATCCGGATCACGCCCACGGAATGCGCGATACGCCTCCGCACGATCGGTCTCGTTGCCGGTCGACAGCAGGATCTTCGCGAACCTGTCCGCGGTCGGCTTGTCCCACGGGCTGCCCGCCTCCTCGAATGCCGCGAAGGTGTCGGCGTCCATCGTCTCGGACCAGAGGTAGCTGTAATAGCCCGCCGAATAGCTGTCCGACGCGAACAGGTGCTGGAACTGCGGCACGCGGTGGCGCATCACCAGTTGCTTCGGCATGCCGATCTCGGCGAGCGTCGCGGCCTCGAACTTGTCCGGATCGATCACGCCGTCTGGCACGGTGTGGATCTTCATGTCGACGATCGCCGACGACAGATATTCCGCGGTCTTGAAGCCTTCGTTGAACTTGCTCGACTGCTCGATCTTGTCGAGCAACGCCTGCGGCATCGCCGCCTTGGTCTGGTAATGCCGCGCATATTTGTCGAGCACGTCGCGGGTCAGCAGCCAATGCTCGTTCACCTGGCTCGGATATTCCACGAAGTCGCGCGGCGTGCCCGCGAGCCCCGGATAATAGACGTTCTGGAGCATCGCGTGGATCGCATGGCCGAACTCGTGGAACAGCGTCTGCGCATCGTCGAGGCTGATCAGGATCGGCTCGCCGGGCGCACCTCGTGCGAAATTGTTGTTGTTCGACGACAGCACAAGCTGCGCCGGCGCTAAGCCCCGCTGCCCGCGATACGTGTTCGCCCAAGCGCCCGATCGCTTGCCGGTCCGCGCGAAATCGTCGCGGTAGAACAGCCCGACGTCCTTGCCGGTCTTGTCGGTGACGCTCCACACGCGCATGTTCGGCTCGAACACGGGCACGGTGCCGGTGATCTCTTTGAAGTTCAGCCCGTACAGCCGGTTGGCGGCGTACAGCGAACCCTGGATGATGTTGCCGAGCTCGAAATACGGCTTCAGCTGCGCCTGATCGAGGTCGTACCGGGCTTTACGCACCTTCTCCTGGTAGAAGCGGTAATCCCACGGCTCGATCGTCAGCGAGGTGCCGGCGACCTTCTGCATGTCCGCGACTTCCTCGGCCACGCGCGCCTTGGCGGCGGGCCAGACGCGCATCATCAGGTTCATCGCCGCGGCGGGGGTCTTCGCCATCGTGTCCTGCATCCGCCAGTCGGCATGCGTCTTGAACCCGAGCAGGTGTGCGCGGTCGGCGCGGAGCTTGACGATCTGCGCGATCGTCGCATTCGTGTCGTTCGCATCGCCATTGTCGCCGCGGTTGACGAATGCGCGCCAGACCTTCTCGCGCAGCGCACGATCGGTGGCGTAGGTCAGCACGGGATCGACCGCCGACCGCGTGTTGACGATCGCGAAGCCCGGCAGCTTCCGCTCGGTCGCCGCCGCCTTGGCAACCGCCTTCACGCTATCGGGAAGCCCCGTGAGTTGCGCCTCGTCGGTGACCGAAATCGCCTTGCTCTCGTCGGCGAGCAGCTTCTCGCCGAACGTCGAGAACGCGGTCGCGAGCTGCTGGTTATACTGCGAAAGCTGCGTCTTCTGCGCATCGGTGAGCTTGGCGCCCTGCCGCACATAGCTGTCGTAGATCCGCGTCACGAGCCGGATCTGCTGCGCGTTCAATCCATTGGAGTTGCGGCCTGCGTAGATCGCCTGGATGCGCGCGAACAACGGCTTGTCGAACGTGATCGCATCCGACGCCGCGGAGAATTTGGGCGACCATTCGCGGTCGAGCTTCTGATACGCCGGGGTGTTCATGTTGCCGGTCATCACGCCGAACAGCGTCATCACCTGACCGTAGCGCTTGCCGGCCAACTGCATCGGCACGATCGTGTTGGCGAAGGTCGGTTTGGCCGGATTGTCGGCGATCTTGCGATATTCGGCGGTCCGTTCGGCAAGCGTCGTCTCGAACGCCTGCGGGAAAAGCTCGGGGCGAACCTTGTCCCAGGGCGGCACCCCGCCCAGCGGACCGGTCCAGTCGGCTAGCAACGGGTTCGTGGCAGGCGTCGTCGGTGGCTGGGCGGCGGGCGCGAGCTGCGCGACGACGGAGGTAGACGCCATCAGCGCGACGGCGCTGGCGGCGAAGTATAGAAATTGCACATGGATCTCCCGGTCGATGTCCCGGGTAGCATAGTGATAAAGTCACAATGCGGAACCCTGCCGCAGGATCGGACGCGATCTTCGCCGATCCGCGACACTATTCCGGTTCACCCGTCCGTGTGCGTGCCGTACAGATATTGCGGTTCGAACTCCGCCAGCTTGGCGAGTTTCTGCTGGTCGAGAATGCAGACCTGCCCGCCCTTGAACGTCAGCAATTCACGCTCGCGCAGTACCCGTAGCACGCGGTTGACGTGGACTCCCGTCAACCCCGTCGCCTCCGCCAGATCCGGCTGCGTCATCGGCAGCATGAACTGTCCGTCCTCGGCCATCCCGATCATCTCGAGCCGCGCGTTCAGTTCGCAGAACAGATGCGCGATCCGTCCTTCGGCGCCGAGCCGCCCGAGCCGAAAGATCCACTCGCGGTGCATCGCCGCATCGAGCAGCGTGCTGAACCACAGCTTTTTCGTCAGATGCGGATAGCGTTCGGTGATCGTCTGGAGCGTGCGGTGTTCAAAGCAGGCGATCTTCACCGGCCCCAGCGTGGCGATGTCGTGATCGAGCCGCTTCATCGGGAAGGCGTGGAGGTCGACGAAATCGCCCGGCACATGCACCGCGACCAGCTGACGCTGGCCTTCGCGATCGTCCATATACCGGCACACGAACCCCTCGATCAGCAGCGTGCTCGTCTCGATCAGGTCGCCCGCGCGGACGATCTGCTTGCGCGCGGGCACCTGCCGCACGGATTCGATGCCGTCTTCCAGCACCTGCTTTTCTTCGTTGCTCAGCTCATGGCGGCCGCGCCCCATGAGAAACTTTTCCGAGATCATCGACACCCCTTCATCACCCGGCCTCGTACCGCCCGGCCTCGTACCGCTGCGCGCGATAGAAGAACAGATCGGGATTCGTACTGATCAATATCAAAGGTTATGCCGGATGCGAAACATTGCGGCGGTTCGCGGGTTCCTCCCCGACCATGTACCAGCCAATCTTCCAGAACGATCATCCGCTCGCGCGCAAGTTCATCGAAACGGTGCAGGCGCCGCAGTTTCCGTGCGTCGGCGCAAAATCGGCACTCGCCAAGGGCCAGATGGACATCCTGGTCGCGCGTGACGTGCGATCTGCTTGGGATGACATGAGAATCTCCCCGGCCCTGGGTGAAACGGTGCGGAAATACCGCGAAGACCGCGCGATCTTCCGGACGCTCATCATCCTGTTCGAAGCGCCTGCCTTGTTGTCCGAAGAAGAGTTCGAAGCGCATCTTTGGGCGCGTGCTCAGTCGCTTAGCGACAAGGACGAGTGGCTTGGCTATCGTCCCGACCCGTCGGTGAGCAGCGATCCCGACGATCCGCATTTCTCGCTGAGCTTTGCCGGCGAGGCGTTCTTTGTGGTTGGCCTGCATCCGAATGCGAGCCGTCCGGCGCGGAAGTTCGAATCGCCCGCAATGGTGTTCAACCTGCACGACCAGTTCGAGGTGCTGCGCGACCAGCAGCGCTACGACAAATTGCGATCTTCGATCCTCGCGCGCGATCTGGAATATGCCGGCTCGATGAACCCGATGCTGGCGCGCCACGGCGAATCGAGCGAAGCGCGACAATATAGTGGGCGCGTCGTCGACGAATCCTGGAAATGCCCTTTCAAGCGAGGCGAAGCCCGTGGCTGATATCAAGACGATCCCCCCGCGCTCGGGAGCCGGGTTCACGCTCGACAAGGGGCAGACGCTCACCGTGATCGATCCGGAAGGCCGCCAGGTATCGGATTTGCTCGCCTACAACCGCGCGGACGTGCGTGAGGCGATCTCGTCGGGGCGGACACTGGATTATTCGAGCCGACTGTACCTGACGACCGGCGACCTGCTCTATTCGAACCGCAGCAATGTGATGCTGGAGATCGTTTCGGACGATGTCGGCCGGCATGATTTTCTGCTGACGCCGTGCTCGAAGGAAACCTTCGCGATCATCTATGGCGATACCGATCCGCATCGCGGGTGCTTCGGCAACCTGGCCGAGGCGCTCGCGCCATGGGATATCGAGCCCGACCAGATCCCGGTGGCGTTCAACTGCTTCATGAACGTGCCGATCAACGGCGAGACCGGCACGTTCACGGTCGAGCCGCCGCTGAGCAAGGCCGGCGACACGATCGTCTTCCGCGCGGCGATGGACCTCGTGATCGGCATGACCGCGTGTTCGGCGCTGCAATCGAACGGCGGCAGTTTCAAGCCGATCCAGTACCGCATCGATTGAGCGGCTCAGCGCGGTTGTCTGACCGCGCCTGCCGCGCGCACGTCGGCGATGCTCGGATAACCATTGACCGCCATCAGCAAGTCGGCCTCGGCGAGCAGACACTTCAGGACGTGCGCCGCACCGTCCGCGCCATCGAGCGCCAGACCGTAGGTATACGGGCGGCCCACCCCGACCGCGGTGGCGCCGAGCGCGAGTGCCTTCACGACATCGGTGCCCGACCGCACGCCCGAATCGAACAGCACCGGCGTCGCGCCAGACGCGGCGACGACATCGGCGAGCATGTCGATCGCGGCGATCCCGCCATTCGCCTGTCGGCCGCCGTGATTGGAGCAGTAGATGCCGTCCGCGCCCTCGTCGATCGCGCGCCGTGCATCGTCGGGGTGGCAGATGCCCTTCAGCACGATCGGCAGCTTCGTGAGCGAGCGCAGCCACGGCATGTCCGCCCAGGTCAGCACGCGCCCGAACGTCGCCGCCCACGCGCCGATCGCCGCCGCGGGATCCTCCTCGGGCGGTTTGGCGAGCAGCTTGCGGAAGGCGGCGTCCGAGAAATAGTTCATCAGCACATGACCGCGGAGCTGCGGGAAGTTCGCCGCATTCAGGTCGCGCGGCCGCCAGCCGGTCACCCAGGTGTCGAGCGTCACGACGATCGCCTTGTACCCCGCCGCCTCTGCGCGGTGCACCAGGCTCTCCGCGACGCCGACGTCCTTGGGCGTGTAGAGCTGGAAGAACCCCGGCGTATCCCCCAGCGCCTGCGCCACGGTTTCGAGCGGATCGTTGGAGAGGGTCGACGCCATCAGCGGCACGCCGGTCATCGCCGAGGCACGGGCGGCAGCGAGATCGCCGTGCTGGTCCTGCGTGCAGATGCCGTTGATCCCGACCGGGGCCATGAACAGCGGCGTCGGCAGCGTCATCCCGAACAGCTCGACCGACAGATCGCGCGTCCGGCAGTCGACCATCATCCGCGGCACCAGGCCCCAATGGCTGAAGGCGCGCGCGTTCTCGTCCTGCGTGAACTCGTCGCCGCACCCACCCTGGAGATACGACAGCACCGCGGGCGGCAGCGCCGCGCTGGCGCGACGTTCGAGCGTCGCAAAATCGACCGGGAGCTTCGGCACGACACCGCGCAAGCCCGCGCCATAGATCGCGTTCTGGAAATCGCCGTACTGCGCCATCGAACCCTCTCGCGTTTCTCGTTGCGGTGATCGTGCCGGACCGACGCGGCGCCGGCAAGCGGCAGGAACGGCGGATGAAATACCCGAGCGGTAACATCGATGAACAGGATCCAGCGATATCCGCTAAATCGGACTTGCCCGACCCGCCCTCCTCCTGCACGGCTTGGGTCATGAGCGAACCCGCGCCCCTGCTGTCGGTCAAGGCGCTCGGCAAATCGGTGCCGGGGCCGCGGCGGCTGTTCGAGCATCTCGATCTCGAGGTCGCGGGCGGCGAGTTGGTCGCGATCATCGGCGAATCGGGGGTCGGCAAGTCGACCTTGCTCAACATCCTCGCCGGGCTCGACGACGCCGATGAGGGCAGCGTTGCGATCGACGGCATAGTGCTCGGCCCGCTCGACGAAACCGCGCGGACGCGGTTGCGGCGCGAGCGGATCGGCTTCGTGTTCCAGGCCTTCCACATCCTGCCGTATCTGACGTTGCAGCAGAACGTCGCGCTCCCGCTCGCGCTGATCTCGCCCGATGCCGGTGCGGCAAAGGCGCGTGCGGAAGCGATGCTCGATGCGGTCGGTCTTGGTGGCCGCGGCGACGGCTATGCGCGCGATCTGTCGGGCGGCGAATTGCAGCGCGTCGCGATCGCCCGCGCGCTCGTCCATCGGCCTGCGCTGATCCTCGCCGACGAACCGACCGGCAATCTCGATCCCGAAACGGCGGCGCGCGTGCTCGCGCTGTTCGCCGACGCGGTGCGCGGCAACGGCGCGGCGGGGATCATGGTGACGCATTCGGCAGCGACCGCGGCGATCGCCGACCGCGTGCTGACGCTCGGCCGTGACGGACTGGTGGAGCAGCGTGGCGTTTAAGCCAGGCGAACGGGGTGAACCAGGCCTTCGCTCGAGCCGCCTGGCGCTCGGCTGGCTGATCGGCGGCGAGTGGCGGTTCCACCCTGCCCGCTTCCTGTTGACCGCCGTGGCGATTCTGGTCGGCGTGGCGCTCGGCTTCGCGGTGCATCTGGTCAACGGATCGGCGCTGGCGGCGTTCGACGGGGCGATGCGCGGGGTCAGCGGTGCGGCCGAACTGTCGGTCCGTGCGACCAGCCCGCTCGGCGTCGACGAGCGCCTCTATCCGCGCGTGGCACGCGCCGACGGCGTCGCCGATGCGAGCCCGGTCGTCACGCTGGATGCGCGGATCAGCAAGACCCGGCTGACGCTGCTCGGGGTCGACGTGATCCGCGCGGCGATGGTGACGCCGTCGCTGATCGGCGTGCGTCCGCCGAGTCTCGGCCAGAACGCGGCGAGTACCGATACCCCGTTCGACGAGGACTCGGTGTTCCTGTCGCGGGCCGCGCTCACGCAGGCCCGGACCGCGGTCGGGCAACGCATCGTGGTGACCGCGAACGGCCGGTCGGTGCCGCTGCGCATCGCCGGGACGCTGCCCGCCTCCGACGCGGCGACGGCGGTCGCGGTGATCGACATCGCCGCCGCGCAGTGGCGGTTCGGGCGGCTCGGCCGGGTCGACCGGATCGATCTCGCGCTGGCTGATCGGCCCGCCGCGGAGTCGGCGTTGCGCGCGATCCTCCCCGCCGACGCGATCCTCTCCAGCGCGCAGACGCAGAACGCGCAGGGCGACTCGCTGTCGCGCGCATACCGCGTCAATCTCGACATGCTGGCGCTGGTGGCGCTGCTGACCGGCGGTTTCCTCGTCTATTCCGCGCAGTCGCTGTCGGTGGTGCGTCGCCAGCGCGCGTTCGCGTTGCTGCGGACGCTCGGCATGCCGCGCGGCGGGATCGTCGCGGCGGTGGTCGTCGAGGGGCTGGCGATCGGCCTGGTCGGCGCATCGGCGGGCCTCGCCGCAGGCTATGGCCTCGCCTGGGCGGCGCTGCACTGGTTCGGCGGCGATCTCGGCGCGGGCTATTTCGGCGGCGGCGCGGCGCACGTCGTGTTCCAGCCCGCAGCGGCGCTCGGCTTCTTCGCGCTCGGGCTGCTCGCCGCGGTGCTCGGCAGTGCGCTGCCCGCGCGTGCCGCCGCCCGCGCCGCGCCCGCCGCCGCGTTGAAGAACGCCGGCGACGTTCTCGACCCGCGCCGCGCCGTGCCGTGGTGGCCCGCCGCCGCGCTGTTGCTCGTCGGTGGCGGCGTGGCGATGCTGCCAGCGATAAACGGGCTCCCGCTGTTCGGCTTTGCCGGGATGGCGGCGATGCTTGCGGGCGGCGTCGCCGGCGTGCCGTGGTTCGCCCGGACGCTGCTGGCGCCTATGGCGAAGCGAACGCGCGGTAGCGTGCCCGGGATGTTGGCGATCCGACATCTCCACGGTGCCCCCGGCGAAGCGGCGACCGCGCTGTGCGGGATCGTCGCGTCGACCGCGCTGATGATCGCGATGGCGACGATGGTGACGAGCTTTCGCGGCGCGGTCGACGAATGGCTCGGGCAGGTGCTGGGCGCCGATCTGTATCTGCGCACGACCGCAGGCGCGAGTTTCGATCCGGCGACGCGGACTCGTCTCGCCACCACACCCGGCGTCGCGCGGCTCGCCTTCAGCCGCCAGATCCCGCTGACTATCGCCCCCGATCGCCCGCCGATCAGCCTGATCGCGCGGCCCGAACGCGGCGGTCGCGATCCGCTGCTGGTCCTGATCGCGAAGGGGTCGGCCTTGCCCGCCAACGCGCTACCCGTCTGGGTCTCGGAACCCGCGCAACGGCTGTACGGCTGGAATCCGGACGAGACTATCACGCTGCCGATCGCAGGGCGGACGCGGTTCGTGGTCGCCGGCGTCTGGCGCGATTACGGGCGGCAGGCGGGCGCGGTTCTCATCGACGAGGGCGATTACCAGCGGCTCACCGGCGACGACGGCCGCGACGAGATATCGGCAATGGTCGCGCCCGGCGAGGATATCGGCAAGGTCGCCGACGCAATGACCGCGCGCTTGCCCGCAAGCCTGCGCGATCAGGTCGAGGTCGGTCGCCCGGCAACGCTCAGGAAACTCGCCCTGACGCTGTTCGACCGGAGTTTCGCGGTAACCTATCTGCTCGAAGCCGTCGCGATCCTGGTCGGACTGGCGGGCGTCGCAGCCACCATGTCGGCGCAGACGATCGCGCGCGAACGCGAGTTCGGGATGCTGCGGCATCTCGGGCTGACCCGCGGCCAGTTGACAGCGATGCTGGCGATCGAAGGCGCGATCATCGGCTTGACGGGTGCGCTCGCGGGGATCGGGCTAGGGCTGATCCTCTCGCAGGTACTGATCCACGTCATCAACCCCCAGTCGTTCAACTGGACGATGACGACGCGGATTCCCTACGAAACACTGCTCGGGGTCGCCGCGGCGCTGACCGGGGCGGCCGCGATCACCGCCGTGCTGGCAGGACGCCGCGCGACCGCGAACAGCGCGGTGCAATCGGTACGAGAGGATTGGTGATGCGCCGCACGCTGCCGTTGTTGCTCGGCTTCATCGCAACGGTCGGCGTCGCCGCGCCTGCCGCGACGCCCTACCCCGTCGTCCGGCCCGGCATCGTCCTGCGTTTCCCCGTCGATCACGGTGCGCATCCGCAATTCCGCACCGAATGGTGGTACGTCACCGGCTGGCTGAAGACCGATGCGGGCGAGGATCTCGGGTTTCAGGTGACCTTCTTCCGCACGCGGCCGCCGAGCGACGCGCGCAATCCGAGCCGGTTCGCGCCGAACCAGGTGTTGTTCGCGCACGCCGCGCTGTCCGATCCCGCGACCGGCCGGCTGCTCCACGGCGAGCGCGCCGCGCGCGCCGGCTTCGGTCTGGCGCAGGCGCGTACCGGGGATGCCGATATCGCGATCCGCGACTGGCGGATGCTGCGCGCGAAGGACGGGCATTGGACGACGCGCGTGACCGCCGACGGTTTCGGCCTGGCGCTCGATCTCCAGCCGACGCAGCCGCCACTGCCGCAGGGTCGTGGCGGCTATAGCCAGAAGGGGCCGCGGCCCGAGGAAGCGAGCTATTACTACTCGATCCCCCATCTGCGCGTGACCGGGCGGGTGATGCGCGGCGGGCGGGCGGTCGCGGTGCGTGGCGAGGCGTGGCTCGATCGCGAATGGTCGTCCAACTATCTCGCGCCGACCGCGCAAGGCTGGGACTGGACCGGGCTCAACTTCGACGACGGCTCGGCACTGATGGCATTCCGGATCCGCCGCAAGGGGGGCGGGATCCTGTGGTCGGGCGGATCGCTGCGCCGCGCCGATGGCACGACGACGGTGTTCGGGCCCAACGACGTCGCGTTTCGCCCGCTCGCGACGTGGCGGAGCAAGGCGACCGGCGCGACCTATCCGGTGGCGCAGGAGCTGAGCGTGCGTATTGCCAACCGGATCCAGCGCTGGCGCCTGACGCCGATGTTCGCCGCGCAGGAACTCGACGCGCGCCGCAGCGGATTGCCGGTCTATTGGGAGGGTGCGGTGCGCACGCGCGGCGGTCGCGGCTATCTCGAACTCACCGGCTACGATCGCGCGCTGGCGATGTAGGGCGCGCGCCTCAAAAGCCCGCGGCGGAAAGCTGCGACCGGAAGCTCAGGCGGTCGTGCTCCGAAATCGGTGGCAATGCCCGTGCGGCCTTCCCGTTGCGCAACCGCGCGCGATCCTTTTCGGACGGTTCGACGCGGCGCACCCGCACCGCGGCCAGCCCGCCGGCGCGCACGCCGAGCAGTTCGGCGGCGCCGCGCGACAGGTCCAGGATCCGCGCATGACCGGCAAACGGCCCGCGATCGTTGATCCGGACGATGATCCGCCGCCCGGTATCGAGCGCGGTGACCTCGACATAGGTCGGCAGCGGCAAGGTGGTATGCGCCGCGGTCGGCCATTCGGCACGGAAACGCTCGCCGTTGGCGGTTCGGTTGCCCGATTCGCTGCCGTACCAACTGGCGTAGCCGAGCACGTCGTAGCTCGGGTCCGCCGCCGGGACATAGGTCGTGCCACGGACCCGATACGGCCCGCCGAGCTTGACCTGCGCGTCGCTCACCGGACGGTACGATCCGCCCGCGCACCCCGTCACGAGAAACACGGCGAGGCAGGCGACCCTGGCCAGCGGTGTCGGAAATCTAAGCATGCAGGTCATCGCCGTTGATAGAAGATATGGGACTCGACGGTCGCCACCTTGACGAGCGAACTGCGCCAATACGGCACCATCCAGTCGGTATGATAGTGCGTCGCGCGACCGACCGGCGCGTAGACATAGCCGCTCAGCGCACGGCGCGCGGCGCGACGCGCCTGCTCCCAGCCGTCATGTTCGGGCCGCCGCGTGCGCGACCCGTCGCAGCTGAACGAGAACTGGCACCCGGTCGTCCGGTTCGCGCCCTGATAGACGACGCCGCACACCGTCTTGGGAAAGCCCGCCGCGCCGACGCGGTTGAGCACGACCTGGATCACCGCGCGCTGCGCGTCGCGGCCGTTGCCCGCCTCGTACAGCGCGACGGTCGCGAGGCATTCGGTCGCCTGGAGCCGCGCGGCGGGACCGCCACGGAAGCGGAACGGCGTCGCCGCCCGGCGCTTGGCGGTCGCGATCGGGACGAGCGCGTTCGAGGCGCGCGCCTGCGCCATCGTCAGCCGCGCTTTCCGGTTACCCGTGGTGGTTTCGGTCGGCCAGGGCACATCGGTCAGCCATCCGATGACGACCGCGAACGCAACGACTGCGCCAAGCAGGAGCAGCCAATGCTCGGACGATGGCCTCAGCCCGGATCGCTTGCGCCGTCGCGACGAGACATATCGGACCGGTCGCTTCGCCATCCCGCGTCCTTACCGGCGAAATTTTCGCAAGGGAACGATCGGTATGACGCTAGCCGCAAGGGTCGAAGCGCGATCGTTGGAAAGAGATGGTGCCCCTGGCCTCTGCCGGTTTTCGCCGATCATGGTGTTGTTTTCCCTGCGTTTTCATAGTTGGTTGATTTGCGAAGTGCCCCCTTAAGTGCCCCCATCCTCAGGGGCGTAGGGGGCACGCTGCTAGCCTTTCGCGCATCCAATCATCGATGTCGGCCTGCCACCAGCCGCTGGCTTGCACGGTCAGCTTCACTTGCTGAGGGAACGTACCGGCCGCGACCATGCGGTAGATCGTTGATCGACCAAGGCCTGTGGTCTTCATCACGTCAGGTACGCGCAGGAAGCGACCGCCGGAGCTGGCCGCGCCGCGTTGTCTGGCGGTAGCGAGAGTCATAGCGGTCATGCGGCTTCCTTGAGGCAATCGTGTTCAAATAGGCGGGCGAGTACGGCCCGAAGCCTGCGTGCATGGGCGAGGAGCCGTTCGCCCCTTCCCTCGCGGGCGGCCGCTGCGGACCTGATGTCGGCATCGGACGCGCCACGCTCGCCACTGCTTTTGTAATTGAGTGCGCGAACGGTGATGCAGAGTTCGTCTGCACGGCGGCCCTTGCCCATCAACCCCACTGCGGTATCCAGGCCCATCATCCGCACGACCTCGATCGGGAATGCTACCTGATCCCGCTTTAAGGCACTCCCAGCTGGGGTGCGGCCCTGTTTCCGAATTGGGGAACAGGCAGCTAGCTGCTTTGATGGTTCATTCACGTGGGTTTCAACGGTCGCTGCAATGCTCATAATGAATTTTCCACTGGTGGAGATTCGGCTGCCATTGCGGAGCGATCGTCGCGGCGATCACACCGATCGACACGCCGCCCCCCCCCCTCATGAACAGAGCGATCCCGACGTCGTGAGGGATTGGCTGCGCGATCATGCGCGGCGGTCCGATACGCGGAGCCTGCCGGTTGTCGTTGGCTGTAATGGAAGCCGCTGCGGGAGCGGCTACAGGCTTGGCGTTTATCATCAGATGCGTTCCGGCAAGGCGGTGGCGTTCTCGGAAGCGCGTTCCGAGCGATGGGGTAGGGCGGACGTGTCGAAATTAGCGGGTGCGCTTGGCCTTGGGCGGTCGCAGGCGCGGCTTACTGGCCACGCGGTACGCCTCGACCATTAGCGTCAGCCACCAGCGGACCAATAAGACCTGGAAAACCTCGCCGATCGGACGGGGCCTCGGCACCGTCTCCAACGGAGCGTAGAGGTCGGCCGGTTCGCGAGGCTTCACGATCATGCGGAAGCTCCGCCGTCTGGTGTGTGCCAGACCGATCGCAGAACCGCGGAGACGTCGATCGCGATCATGGACTTTGCGCCATCCGCGCGCGCCAGTTTGCCTGCGTCGGGACCCCATCTGAAACGGTAGTCGTCAGTCTCTCCAACCCGCCAGAAAAAGGTCAATTCCTCGGGGGATGCAACGCCGTCGGGCGCATAGCTCACCTCGGCCTGCTCGGTGATGTTCACATAGGGATCGAGGTGGCGGCGAAATTCCTCGCGCGGCATCCCTTCCCACAACTCCATGACGCGCACCGTTACCTTCTGCGCGCCGTGGATTTCAGCGGTCCACGGCACGATCTCGGCCCAAAGCTCGTCTTCCATCGAGATATTATCGGCCGCTTCTGCGGCAATCCATGGGTTCGTATCTGGGTCGAAGCCGGGGGCTTCAACTATGTCGCGATACCCCCAGCGCTTCACCCTGCGGGCGATCACGTTGCGCTCAATCATGTCGAGCGTCCACATGGCGTGAACTTCGTCGCGAGTCGCGCCGCGACCATCGAAGAACGCAATAGCGTCGCGATAGACCTTGCAGACCGACAGCATCCCTTTGATGCTGACGCCAAGGATGCGGAGCTGGTTCATGATCGCGGCGATGTTCGCCTCATACCATTCGAACCGCAACTTGAAGCCGGTGCCCGTTTTCGGAGCGTCGATCGGGCGCAGCACGCCGCCCCTAACCCAGAACGTCATGACGTCCCGAGGGATTTCAGCCTTGGCCATGATATCGCCGCGTAGAATCGGCTTTTTGGTTGGCATCGGCCATCCTTGTTTTCGACTGGCCTTCATCCCTAAGTGACTAAAGATCACTCCACAAGCGACGATTTGGAAAGCCGGTGCCTATCACGCTGCGTTCTGCCAAAGGGTATCGAGCCGCGCGCCTGCATTGGGCCGCCTTCGCCCGCCGTGCAGCGGTCTAGGTCCCCGTCTTCCAAGTCCGGATCGCCTGCGGCTTGATTGAGCAATCCAAACAACGCCTCGATCAGATTGCCAATCCGAATGCCGTCGAAGCGATCGAGCGCAGCCGGCGCAACCGACCTAGCGAAGGCGAACACTTCGCCCTCTCTCACCAAGCTGTCTGCGGCCTTCCGTTGCAACGCGGCCCTCACGCTGCCATGACCTTTGGCAAGCGCTGGCCGGCCTTCTCCATTTCCCCGCCGACGTCGACGATCTCGGTTGCTTTGGTCCGGACCATCGTAAGCAACGACGCAATCGCACCGCAAAGCTCGTTATCGATCAGGAAGGCGTCGGCGTGGTGATGACGCATCATTCCACGCTGCCGCTCGATCAAAGCCTCGACGCCAAGTATCAGCGCGTCGATCGAGTCGCCGCCCTCTTGGACGTCGCTGGAACCGCTCATGACTATGTCGCGGTCGGCCATGTCGATCAAAGGGACGTCGGCGGCATCAATTTCGGGTGCACGGATTCGCACACCCCTATAAGGGGCTTCAGCAGCCATATTCGATCTCCACTCGATCGGTTGTGGTCAGAGCTGACGCGAGGGTCCTAAGCCTTGCGTCAGCTCGTTATATCTGGCACCAACTATTAACCATGTCAATTGTTGGTGCCAACAAAAGAGGTCGCGGAAGGCCGCCAGTGGGTTCGACACCCATCAACTTGCGCTTGGCTCCTGATCAACTCGCCGCGCTGGATGCATGGATCGACCGCCAGACGAGCCCACTGTCTCGTCCCGAGGCAGTGCGCCAACTCATGATGGCACAGCTCGCCACAGCCGACTGATCCAGATTCGAATTTTGCATAATCCGCACAGACTGGGCCGCCTTTAGGGCTGTTGTTCCTGAACGGGGTCGTCCAAATCGGCTATGCAAATTCGCCCAGAGTATCACTGGTTCCGCCCGATTGGCGTGAGTTTTCTGCGGCGATACAAATTCCTCTGGATCAGCCAGCCGCGAACGTCGGCAATCGGTCCTTGATGGCCCGGCCGGTTGGGGCCGGCGAGACCGAATTGCGGACGCTCACGCCCCTTCCCTCGCTTCCCAACTTCGGACGCTGGTTCATCTTTGCGAAAACCGATTTTGAAGCCCGACTATCCGCTCGCGAATGTCGTGATGGGGAGGAAAGCGGACTGGCCGTTATTGGGTAGGGGGCGGTGTTAGCAGACACTGCGTGGCGCAGCCGCTCTTCAGAAAAGGGCCGTTGATCGGGAGTCAACTTGTCGCGCTATTACCTTGATGCGGGTAGCGGCGCTATCACACCACTACTAACGGTTTTCACAGAATAGTACCGAACCTCACGGCCCCCACGAGATTTAGCGGTTTCGTGCTCATTTAGCATAATCGCTATCAGATAGCAGCTTGTTGAGCGGGGGGTTCCCCCAATTATAGCGGTTGTGCAGCTGTTCTTCGTGACACCAATATGCGAAAAACCTCGGTCTGCCGCCATTTCAGACGTCTTGGTTATAAGTTTTTCGTATAACAATGAATTATCATATGGCTCTGACGTGATGTACGTTCTTATCTGGTTATTTGATTGATACGATCCGCCGACTTCGCCCTCTGGTGGAAGTCCAAATCTTTTTCCGAGTAGACCCGCAAATTGTGCATTTGCACTAGTCGAAAATAATAAAGCTACGATGCAAAATCCTAGAATATCTTTCCGCATCTGAAATCCCTAAATTAGATTTTACTTTCTGGAAATTGGACCCAAATTATCTAGGATTTGTAAATACTGGATGAGGTCGGGCGAACCGAACGGCCGCTTTCGACGGCAGGTACGGCCTGATTGAATGTCCATATTTGGGCGTTAGCGGGCTGGCGGGTTTGCGGAAGGGGAGCGGTCAGGCTGCTTTCGCGGGCGATGGATGGAGAGCGGACATCAAGTTGGTGTCGAGAACGCCCGATAGATCGCATATCCCCACGAGGCAGCGAATAGAAAGTATGCCGCATAAACGAGTCTGGCGGACGGTGCGTCGGTCCAGTTCAACGATCCATAAGCTATTGCGACCGTGGCGCAGATCAGGATGCCGGGCAGCATCATTCCGGAGAACAATCGGCGTGAACCGGGGAGGAGGCTAGCCAGCGGAAGGAGCGCCAACGGGAGAGCCACGGCCGCAAACTCACTCACTCCCAAAAGGTCAAGAAGGAGAACGGAAACGCCATACAGACCGAGCACTCCTGCCAGACCGAGTTTGTTGGTCCAGTAACGAGCAAGCATGATCATCCCGTCCTAAGTCGCATCCATCGCTGTAGGAACCTTAACGGTCGGCGGCTTTCGGGCAAGAGACGGTGAGGGACGAACGACCGCTATTGGGCGTTAGCGGACGTGCTCAGAGCGGGATAGGAGTATCCCACCTCCCGCCAGCATGATGCAAAGAGGCAGCGATAAAATGAAGTAGTCCCAAACGGATCGTTCACCCATACTGATGACGACGCAATGGCGAGCGCTAATAGCTCGACCGCACATCCAATTTGGCGACGGGAATTCCGGCACGTGAGTCGACACGACAGGACGAAACTCTAGGACGTAAGTTTGCCAACCCGCCCCGAGGAGCAAAATTGCGAAGCCAAAACAGCCTCCGATGCCGAATATCTTTTGAATGAATGTCTGCATTTGACCGCTCCGTTGGGCGGCGACGTGCTTAGCCGTAAATCTAAAAATCTTACCTAAAGCCCGTTGTTGGGCGATACCGGAATGGGAAGTTAGCGGACATCGCGGCGTGCAAAAATATAGGCCGGTCCGTTGCTACGATCCATCACCTCGATGCTGGATGGATCACGCTCCCGATCAAGTCGCAGCTTGAGCGGATATGCACTGCGATCGATGTCGAGCCGTTTGCTGGCGACACTGACTAGGGCGTTCGGCAGAACGTAAGCACCGACCTTATCCCGCTCGATCACGTAGGAGACAGCTTCGTTTCCATCCCGCAAATTACCACCGCGCAAGGTTAAGAAGCCACAGCACGGATTGTAGAAAGACCCATCTGCTCTGGCAGCCGGCAGGCGTGGTTCAACAGTCGAGAAAATGCTTATCCATGCAGCTACCGCGCCAAGCACCAGCGCAGTCGATACCCATTTACCAGTTGCCATACGCCGTCATACCGGAAGTAAGAATGACCGGGAATGAGCGTAAGCGGCCCGGGTACCGATGTCGCGGAATCGGGGTACGGCACGCGCCGAAGCCCGCGGGAGAGTGTGGCTGCGGCGGAGGGTATATCCGCCGCAGCCTTTTAACATTATTTGGAAAGGGCGCTTTCTAGAAGTCGCTCTGCATCCGTCGTTTCTTGCGAGCTACCAGAATCGACGCCAGGGGCGCCCGCACTTGCCGAGCTTCGGCCAAGCGACGGCGGAGTGGTAACCGGACTGCACCTACGTGCTCCCGGTGCCTGATAATCACCTCCAGATGTATCCGCCTCGAGTCGGCAGGCACGTAGGGTTTGGGCATCGGCAGGCATAGCGGGAAGAATTACAGCAGTCGCAGCCGCCAAAATTGTAAGCATCCTCACTTGAAATTCTCCGAATCGGTTATCGACATTGACATGGTAGCTTGGCTCGATGCCACTACAACAGCGAAATTATCGGGCATGGCTTCTAGGGCTCAGACTCATTCACATCCAAAAGGCGACCGCTGTTGCGAGCGCGACAGCTGACAGGAAGTTAGCCGCAAGCTTGTCGTAACGGGTAGCGATGC
>NZ_LMLW01000009.1 GCF_001422045.1 Sphingomonas sp. Leaf242 | reverse complement strand
CAACCAGAACAACGCCATCTACCGCCTCCATCGTCACACACTCTGTGAATCAGGAAGCTCCATTCAGATCAATAGACTGATTGGGTTTGAGCCCTAAGCATCACGATGGCGACTGTCTTCAGGCGCGAGAGAATACCGCGGGACCATGTTGCGAACCAGTGCTGATCGGCATCTGGTGAGAATCCTTTGGGGGTCAGTCCGGAGTACCCTTGATCTGGCATACAAGCGTGGCATTACCACCACCTCTGTCGTCCAGATAAAGTTGCGCATAGGGTTTGCTAGCAAGTCCCCTACTGTAGTGGCGGATCTTGTACTTCTTGTAGGATTGAAAATCTATCTGCAGACGGGCGGCATTGACGACCTGGTTCACGGTCACGCCGTTGTCGAAGACAGTGACGTACATCGCGTTCGCATCGCCGATCATGCCGTTTAACTCCACCGATCGGACAGGCAAGCCGAGAACGGTTAGGCCGGAGGGTGCCGCGATCTTGCCCCCCACGCTCTCAAGATCGCCGTCGCGCCCTTCCCGCGTGAAGCCGAGCGACTTGAGCAGCGTCACGTCGCGTGCGCGCTCGGCTCGCCCCGCCTCCGTCTTATGATAGGTCTGCACGGCAGTGGTGAGCTTCTCGTCGAAGTCGCACGATAGTGCCTTCACGTATTTCGCCGGCAGGTTCTTGCTGGCCACAGCCGACGTTCGGATCGTGTCCTTGCCCGGTTGCGAACTAGCCGCATCAGGGCTTGCCGCGTTGGTGGGAAGGTCCACGTCGGATCGATCCTTAGTTGAGCCACACGCGGTCAGCGCGATCAAGCACAGCAGGAAGGCCTTCATCGCCGGTGCGTCCTTCATCGAGAAAAGTTCACATCGACACCAAATTTGGTGCTTTTCGATAACCGATTGACCAGCCTTCTGACTTCGATCGCGGTCGGCCACAAATGTCTTGGCAAGAGGTTGCTGTTGGGATTCGTACTCATCTCCGTCCTGAGATCCGAATTGCGGCGGCCAGACGTAACCCCGCCTTGCCGGTTGGCGGGGATGAAAGCGTCCGGCCGCTGAAGCAACAGGCCCTCGCGCCCGTCCGGCTTGAAATAGCCGACACCGGGGTGGCTGTATTCGTCGGGTAGCCCGATGCAGTGACCGAATTCATGACTGAATGTCCACGCCTGTTCGGTCGCCGCGATATGCATCTCGATCCTGTGCGATTGAGTCCAGGCGCCTGACATGACGAACGGCGGCCGGTCGGTCCTACCTGGGACCATGGGAAGATCGTTCTGTGTTGGGTACACGCACAAGACGTAATCGGCGCTCGCCATCGACCGAGTCCATCTGATCCGAAACTCGACATCCAGGCTGCGTGAGACGTCGGTGGACCGTCCTCGCTCGTCCAGCACGAACAATATCAGTCTCAACCTGCGCTGGTTCCACAGCGACCGGACCTGATCAACCAGCGTATCCTTGGCTCTCTGCATCTCGCCCGCAGTCGAAGAAAAGCCGTAGCCAGATAAGGCGAAGAAGTTCAGAGTGACCAGAACCTTTCTTCTGGACGAAGCCATGACGCTTAGGCTGGCCTTATAACCGGGAGCTCGCTCGCCGATCCTGTTCGCGCCTGCCGTATCGGAGTAATTGTTGTAATATACGCCTGCGCTGTTGCTAGTATTTATCCGCCCCAGCGCATCCGGCCAGTGTTGGTCACTCATGCCGCTTTCCTAAATCCATGCCGCGTTTGGCATCTCCCCTACTTAGTCTAACTTACGCGACGCCGCATCGAAGTCCAGCGCCGCGCGACGACCACACCCCACCAATTCCGCCAAATGCGAATGGCATGTTGGCAGTAAATCACGTTTGGCTTCTGGCACTTTGACAACCTCAATCGCGATGCCTCAGCCGCTACCCGGTCCCCTAACTGCTATGGCGCGCGCCCAGGCCAAACGCCCTCTAACCGAGGATATCCTCGAGCATGGACGTCCGGGGCTGAAATGGCACCGAATTTGCGCATCCTCTCCAGGATGCACGGGACGGCGCAAGCCGGCTCGCTCACCCGCGGTCGCTGGATGTTGAACCCGTCGGGTTAGGGGCCTCGGAGGCTTGGTGGAGCAGCAAATCTGCGCACGCCAACGGCGTTCCTTTTATATTTAACCTTGTAGGGTCGGGTTCTGACCACCCGGTGAATTCGCGTTACAAAGATCTACGCGACGGCCTAGCGAAGCGAGAGCTTTCGCGAGAGGGGACTCGTCGCCGGCACGGAACGCCGCCAGATCCTCGGCCGAGATCGTCGCCAGCATAGCCGCGGTTTCCTCTTCGTTGGCCTTCCTGCGGGTTACCTCGTCGTCTGGCATCGGCCCCTTGCCCATCATGCGGCGGACCATGTCGGCCGCTTCCTTTGGCAAGCCGAACCAATACGCGTTCGTCACCTGCTTCACCTGGGGACCGAAGGCGTCGGGATCCTCGATCGGTTCGAACCGCCGAATCCAGTTGAGGAAGCCATGCTCCTTCAGACGCGCGAGCGCCTTGACGATCGCGCCGCGCGAACGGCTTAGCCGCGTCGCCAACGTCGCGATGGCGGGTTCGAGCCTGCCCGTCTTGAAGTCGATCATTCGCATCAGCTCGCGCAGCACGTCTACGCCGATCGCGCCAAGCGGCCCGTTACGCTTGCCTGCGATCTTGTGCTTCCGGTCGTAGGTTTCCGCAGCACGCATGCGCGCGTTGCGTTCAGCCTTGTTGAACGGCCGCCAATACCGCTGCTCGCGCTCGCCTGCACGATAGCTGCTACGGCGGACCGGCTGCCCGGTCCGATGGCCCTTTGAGGCTTTGCCGCCGACGATCTTGAAGAGGGAGCGCGCGGTCATGCCACTGCTCCCTGACGGGTCAGGCGTGTTGCCGTAGCCCCGTCAGCAATGATTCTAGCGGTGCAAGGTCCTGCACCAGCATATCCGCCCATTCCTGCGCCAGCTCGCGCCGACGCGGCATGTATGCGGCACGGTTGTAAGCGGCCTCGACGCTGTTGCTCGGCACGTGTGCCAGCATGAGGTCGATGATCGCACGATCCCCTACCCTGCTCTCTACCCCTGCCAGTTCGTTCATAACGGTCGAGAAGGTCGATCGCCAACCGTGCGGGACGTGAAGTCCGGTAAACCCGGCCTCGCGATATGCCTTGCTCAACGTACTGTCGCTCAACGGGCGGCGCGGATGGCGCACGCTGCGAAAGATCAACGGCCCCTTCCCAGCGAACTCCATTGCGACCCTCACTGTGTCGACGGCCTGCCGGGAGAGCGGGACGATGAATTCGAAGGCTGCATCTTCCTTCTGGTCGATAACCAGTTTCATCTTGGCTGCCGGGATACGCCAGATCGGCTCCGGCCCGCCCAGTCCCTCGAATTCCTTTGGCTCGGCCATGCGCAACACGCCCGATCGCACGGCCGTCAGCGAAAGGAAGCGCGACGCGAGCTTGGTTAGCGGATGCGCCGGCTGTTCCTCGACCTTCCGCAGGACGATCCGTGCGGCTTCCACCGTCCGCACCGCAGGCTGTTTGCCACGCTTGATCGGCGACAGCGCACGTTGCGCCACCCCGGCCGGATCCGCCGCCACGATGCCGCTGCCGATCGCTCGCGCGAACACCTCCGAAATCCGCTGCCGGATACGATGCGCCGTCTCGATCGCGCCGCGCTCCTCGACCGGACGTAGAACTTTTAGCACCAACGGCGTGGTGATCGCGTCGATCGGCAAATGACCGAGCTTCGGATACACGTCCTGCACGAAGCTGTTCTTCACGTTCTGCGCATACCGCTTGGACCAGGTCGCTTCCTGGCTGATCAACCAGTCCTCCGCGATCGTCTTGAACGTTGCGCCGACGCGAGCCACCTGCGCTGCCGCCTGTTGCACCTTGTGGATCGACGGGTCGATCCCGTCCCGCAGTAGCTTCGCCGCGTTCTCCCGCATGGCGCGCGCCTGAAGCAAAGTCGTGTCCGGGTAGGAACCGAAGACCAGACGCTTCTCCTTGCCGCCGTATCGGAACTTCATGCGCCAGCTGCGATATCCGCTGGGCATGATGTATAAATATAAGCCGCCGGAGTCGCCGAGCTTGTAAGCCTTCTCCTTCGGCTTCGCCTTTTTGATTGCTGTATCGGTCAGCATTCAGTGCCCCCAAGCACGAAACTCGGTGCCCCCGAAGTGCCCCCAAATGATCGTCGCTGCATTGGGTGACAATGGGACGCGATGAGACGCCGCACAACCCTGTAATAGCAACAAAACCCGCCCCTTGCGGGACGGGTTGGGATGCGTTGGAATTAGTGGTTGGTGCCCCTGGCCGGAATCGAACCAGCATGCCTTGCGGCAACCGATTTTGAGTCGGTCGCGTCTACCAATTTCGCCACAGGGGCAGCGGCGGGTTGGCTAGACTAAGCTTTCGTCCGCCGCAAGCTGTCTTGACGAGGAATTACGACCGTTCAGTTTCTCGGCGGTTGGCGGCGGTAGCTGAGCGCCTCGGCGATGTGGATGCGGCCGACGGGTTCGCTGCCGGCCAGATCGGCGATGGTACGGGCGACGCGGAGGATGCGCGTGTAGCCTCGCGCGGTCAGGCGCATCGCTTCGGCGGCTTGGGCGAGGAGTTTGTGGCCAGCTTCGTCGGGCGTGGCAACGGCGTCGAGCAACGCGCCATCCGCCTCCGCATTGGTGCGTACCGGGTGGTCGCGGTATCGCTCGGTCTGGATCGCCCGGGCGGCGGAAACGCGGGCGGCGACTTCGGCCGAGCCTTCGGTCGGCGGTGGGAGGATCAGGTCGGCCGCGCTGACCGCCTGGACGTCGATGTGCAGATCGATTCGGTCCAGCAAAGGGCCGGAGACCTTCGCCTGATAGTCCGCCGCGCATTTCGGCGCGCGCGCGCAGGCGAGGCTCGCGTCACCAAGATGGCCGCATCGGCACGGGTTCATCGCTGCGATCAATTGCACGCGCGCGGGAAACGTTACGTGCGCGTTGGCGCGCGCGACGCTGACCGTGCCGGTTTCCAGCGGTTGGCGGAGCGAATCGAGGACGGCGCGCTGGAACTCGGGGAGTTCGTCGAGGAACAGGACGCCGAGATGCGCAAGGCTGACCTCGCCCGGCTTTACCTTCAGCCCGCCCCCGGTAAGTGCCGCCATCGATGCGGAATGGTGTGGAGCACGAAACGGCCGCGTGCGGGTCAGGCGGCCGCCGGAAAGCGTCCCCGCTACCGATTGCACCATCGAGACTTCGAGCGCCTCGGCGGGGTCGAGCGGCGGCAGGATACCGGGCAGGCACGACGCCATCAGCGACTTGCCGGAGCCGGGCGGGCCTACCATCAGCAGATTATGCGACCCGGCGGCGGCGATTTCCAAGGCGCGCTTGGCCGTCTCCTGCCCCTTCACCTGCCGCAGGTCCGGACCGCGATCGGACTGTTCCGCAATGCCGGGCTTGGGCGGGCTGAGCAGGCCATGGCCCTTGAAGTGGTTCAGCAGCGCCAACAGGTCGGGCGCGGCAATAACCTCGATCTCGCCCGCCCATGCCGCTTCAGATCCTTGCGCGGCCGGACAGACGAGCCCCTTCCCCACTTCCGACGCATGCAGCGCCGCCAGCAACACGCCCGGCGACGCGGTGATCCGCGCGTCGAGCCCGAGTTCGCCGACGATCACGTAATCCGCCAGCGCTTCGGCATCGACGACACCCATCGCTGCGAGCAACGCCAGGGCGATGGGTAGATCGAAATGCGATCCTTCTTTCGGCAGATCGGCGGGCGACAGGTTCACCGCGATGCGTTTCGACGGCAGCGACAGCCCCATCCCGGCGATCGCGCCCCGCACGCGTTCGCGACTTTCGCCGACCGCCTTGTCCGCCAAACCGACGACGTTGAACGCAGGAAGTCCTGGAATCAGTTGGACTTGCACCTCGACCGCACGTGCTTCCAGTCCCAGATACGCCACCGTCGCCACGATCGCCGCCATGCCCGCTCCCCCGCGACACGACGTCACGCCTTATTCATACCCGATTTGCCATGTCTGCAAGGACGGGTCGCACCGATCGCCCCACCGTCTTGCCATCCTAATACACCGGACCCACATGCCTTCCGTGAAAGCAGTCCGCTCCCCCGTTCTCCGCTTCGGCCAGTTGCTGCTCGGGATACTGCTGATCCTGAGTGCGCCGATTCTCGCGCCGCTGCCGGGACCGGCGGGGATATTCCTGTTCGCGGGAGGGATGGTGCTGGTGCTGCGCAATTCGCGCTGGGCGCGGCTGAAATGGGCGCGGCTGAAGCGGCGCTGGCCTAAGACCGGGCATTTCATCGACCGGATGATGCGGCGACAGAGCGCGATGCGGCGCCACGAGCGCGCGAAGGCGTCGAAAAGCTCGGCTGCCAAGGTCGGTGTGAATTGACTTGTCGCGTCCCTTTCCGTAAGCGCCCAGCCATCAAGGCCGTCCTCGTGGCGGCCGTTTTCTATTTGATGACCTAGGGAATGACCAATGAAGCGGACCTTTCAGCCGAGCAACCTGGTACGCGCACGCCGTCACGGCTTCCGCGCACGGATGGCGACGGTCGGCGGCCGGGCAGTGATCCACGCACGCCGCGCCCGCGGTCGCAAGAAGCTGTCGGCCTAACAATTCTAGACAAACGCCGCGATTTTCTCGCGGCGAATGCGGGGAAGCGCGCACCGATGCCGGGATTCGTCCTGCTCATGCGCCCTCGCGACGACGGTGACCTGACGATGCGAATCGGCTTCACCGTCACCAAGAAGATCGGCAACGCCGTCGTCCGGAATCGCATGAAACGGCGGTTGCGGGCGTTGGCGCGTGAGCTGTTGCCGGAACGCGGCGTTGCCGGGGCCGATCATGTGTTGATCGGGCGTAACGGCGGCGTCGAGCGGGATTACGCGCTGTTGCGGACCGAGCTGGGTAAGGCTTTCCGTAAGGTGACGCCGCAAGCTGCTGCGAACACCTCAGCAGAAACTACCACCCCAGCACAGGCCACCACCCCGGCGAAGGCCGGGGCCCAATTGGGAAAGCGGCCGTGATGAGTGGCTGCGCCTCGTTACCAATGTCCCCCAATTGGGCCCCGGCCTTCGCCGGGGTGGTGTTGGGGTTGGGATGGCGGAAGAACGAGTGTTACTCGACGCGCCCACCCCGCTCCTTGTTCTCCCGCGAAGGCGGGAGCCCAGTCTGGGTCCCCGCCTTCGCGGGGAAACAATATTGTGGCTTAGGCGAGCGTCGGTTTTGACATGCTAGCCCGCCTACTCATCCTCATTGCCCGCGCATGGCAACTCGGGCCCTCGCTCGTCCTGCCGTCGAGTTGCCGCTACGATCCTTCGTGTTCCGCCTATGCAATCGAGGCCGTTGGGCGCTATGGCGCGCTCAAGGGGGGCTGGTTGGCGGCGAAGCGTATCGCGCGGTGCCATCCGTGGGGCGGGTACGGCCCTGACCCAGTCCCAGATATCGACAAGAAACTGAAAGACGCCGCCCTGTGAAAGACGACAAGCAGAATTTCGTGCTGTTCGCGGTGATCGCGGCGCTGATCCTGTTCGGATGGCCGCTGATCCAGGGCAAGTTCTTCCCGACCGCGAATCCGCCGGTCACGAAAATCGAGGGCGGTAAGTCCAAGGCCGTCGCCAATCCCGCCGCCGATCCGGCTGCCGACGGTGCCGCCGCAGTCCGCGATCGCGCCGCCGTGATCGCCGAGACGCCGCGTATCCGCATCGAGACGCCGCGCGTGTCCGGTTCGATCAACCTGAAGGGCGCGCGGATCGATGATCTCGTGCTCAAGGGTTATGACGAGACGGTCGCGAAGAACTCGCCGCCGATCCGCCTGCTCTCGCCGGCCGGCGCACCCGACGCGTATTTCGCGAGCTTCGGCTGGCGCGCGCAAGGGCTGACCCCGCCCGCCGCCGACGCCATCTGGACGCCCTCGGGCGCCACCACGCTGACGCCGACCACGCCGGTCACGCTCGACGCGACCAACGCCACCGGCCAGCGCTTCCGCATCCAGATCGCGGTCGACCAGGACTACATGTTCACGGTCCGCCAGACGGTTCTCAACGCCGGCACCGCGCCCGTCCCCGTTGCGCCCTACGGCCTCGTCAATCGCGTCGGCATCTCGAAGGATCCGTCGTCGATGACGATCCATGTCGGGCCGATGTCGGTCGACAATGGCGGCGCGCATTACCGTCCCAACTACAAGGATATCGACGCCGCCGCGCAGAAGTTCACGACGACCGGCGGCTGGCTCGGCTTCACCGACAAATACTGGCTGACCGCGATCATCCCCGACCAGGGCCAGTCGTTCGACGGCCAGTTCCGCGCCGGCGCCAACAAGGCGTACCAGGCCGATTACGCGCTCCAGCCCAAGCAGCTCGCACCCGGCCAGGCGATCACGCAGACCTCGCGCTTCTTCGCGGGCGCCAAGGAAGTCCGGCTGCTCGATCGCTACACCGACAAGGAAGGCGTCGCGAAGCTCGACTACGCGATCGACTGGGGCTGGTTCCGGATCGTCGAGAAGCCGATCTTCTATTACTTGGACCTGTTGTTCCGCACGATCGGCAACTTCGGTGTCGCGATCATCCTGCTGACCGTGACGATCCGCGGCCTGTTGTTCCCGATCGCGCAGCGTCAGTTCAAGTCGATGGCCGCGATGCGCGCCGTCCAGCCCAAGGCGAAGGCGCTCCAGGAAAAGCACAAGGACGACAAGGTCCGGCTGCAGCAGGAGACGATGGCGCTGTACAAGGCCGAGGGCGTCAATCCGCTCGCCGGTTGCGCCCCGACGTTGCTCCAGATCCCGATCATGTACGCGCTGTACAAGGTGCTGATGCTGACGATCGAAATGCGCCATCAGCATTTCGTGCTGTGGATCAAGGATCTGTCCGCGCCCGATCCGCTGACGCCGCTCAACCTGTTCGGCCTGCTCGCCTTCACCCCGCCGCACATGATCGCGATCGGTGTCGTGCCGATCATCCTCGGCATCAGCATGTACTTCCAGTTCAAGCTGAACCCGACGCCGATGGACGACACGCAGAAGCAGGTCTTCGCGCTGCTGCCATGGGTGCTGATGTTCGTGATGGCGCCGTTCGCGGTCGGCCTCCAGGTCTACTGGATCACGTCGAACTGCCTGACCATCATCCAGCAGAAGCTGCTCTACGCCCGCCATCCGGGCCTGAAAGTGCCGGTGACCAAGTGAACGAGCCATCCAACCTCGGCCCTGACCTCGATCAGACCGACGCACCGTTCACGCCAGAGATGCTCGAGCATGCGCGCAAATTGTTCGCGGGACATGTCGGCTTCCTGAAGTCGGCGCCGACGCTCGAGTTCCTGCCCGACGCGTCGGTGCCGGAGGTGGCGTTCGCGGGTCGCTCGAACGTCGGGAAGTCGTCGCTGTTGAATGCGCTCACCGGGCGCAACTCGATGGCGCGCACGTCGAACACGCCGGGCCGTACGCAGGAGTTGAACTTCTTCGACGTCGGCGCGCCGCTCGCGTTCCGGCTGGTCGACATGCCCGGCTACGGGTTCGCCAAGGCGCCGAAGGACGTGGTCAAGAAATGGCGCTTCCTGATCAACGACTTCCTGCGCGGTCGTGACGTGTTGAAACGCGCACTCGTGCTGATCGATTCGCGCCACGGCATCAAGGACGTCGACCGCGAGATTCTCGAGATGCTCGACAAGGCCGCGGTCAGCTACCGCATGGTCCTGACCAAGGCGGACAAGATCAAGGCGTCCGAGCTGATCGAGGTCACCGAGCGCACGGCGATCGAGGCGCGCAAGCGTCCGGCGGCGCATCCCGACATTCTCGTGACGTCGAGCGAATACGGCATGGGCATCCCCGAACTCCGCGCCGCGGTGGTCGAAGCGGTCAGCTAAAAGAACGATTGCGGATCGATCGACTGATTCCGCCTGACACCGTTCGTCAAACTCCGTAACGCCCCGTCAAAGGGGAGAATGCGGGATGCGTATGCGTGCAGGGGCGATGCTGGCGATGGCTGCGATGCTGTCGGGGTGCGGGGGTAGCGATAGCGGGTCGGTCTCGACGGGGGGCAGCACAGCCGCGACACCGACGCCAACCGCGACTGCGGGCTGTTCGTTACGGGAGCGCCAGGACTGGGCCGCCGCACAATTGCGTGAATGGTATCTCTTCCCGGACACGTTGCCCGCAACCCTGAGCCCCGCGGCGTACAGCACGGTCGACGATTATATCGATGCGCTGACCGCCACCGCGCGGGCGCAGCGCAAGGACCGGTATTTCACCTATCTGACGTCGATCAAGGAAGAGACCGCCTATTATACGTCGGGATCGAGCGCAGGGTTCGGCATCCGGTTCGCGCTCGATCAGACCGGCCAGCGGCTGTTCGCGACCGAATCGTTCGAGGGGGCGCCCGCACTTGCGGCAGGAATCGATCGCGGCACGGAGATCCTGGCAATCGGCACGACGGCGGCTAATCTCCGCACGGTCAGCGCAATCATGGCCGCCGACGGCACCGCAGGACTGACCACGGCCTTGGGTCCCGACACCACCGGCACGGCGCGCGTATTCCGCGTGTCCGATGCTGCGGGAGCCCGGAACGTGACGGTTGCCAAGGCCGACTTCACCTTGCTGCCAGTGTCGACGCGGTACGGCGCGAAGATCATCGACGATAACGGCCAACGCGTGGGCTACATCAACCTCCGCACCTTTATCTCGACCGCCGAACCCGCGCTGAAAGCTGCGTTCGCCGATTTCCGCGCCAAGGGCGTGACCAACGTCATCGTCGATCTGCGCTACAATGGCGGCGGGCTGGTCGGGACCGCCGAGTATCTCGGCGATCTGCTCGGCGGCGGCCGATCGACGTCGGAAGTGTTCGACTACACGACCTTCCGCACCGAGAAGGCGTCGAACAACACGACGCGCTTCTTCGCGCCGCAAGCCGAATCGATCGCCCCGACACGGATCGCGTTCATCGGCAGCGGGGGAACGGCGTCGGCGAGCGAACTCGTGATCAACGCGTTCACGCCCTATCTCCACGCCAATGCCGCGCTGATCGGCACCAACACCTACGGCAAGCCGGTCGGCCAGATCGCGCTCGACAAACCGGCCTGCGACGATCGTCTCCGCGTGATCGCGTTCGCGACGCAGAACGCCGCGCGCAACGGCAATTACTTCGATGGTCTGGCATCGACCGTCGAGGCGACCTGCCGTGCGGACGACGACATCGGCTATCCGCTCGGCGACTCGCGGGAAGCCTCGACGCGTCGCGCGCTCGACTTCCTCGCAGGCCGCACATGCTCGGCGATCACCAGCGATGTCAGCGCGCAATCGGCACGGACCACCGCCAGCACGCGGAAGGACCTGCTGATCCCCGCCGCCCCGACCACCGCGCAACGGATGGTGCCCGGCTCGTTCTAACAAGGGGGCGCATGCCGGGGCCGTCGCCTGCATAGCGACAGGCGACGTCCCGCGGGTGAGCCGAGGTCCGCTCGATCCCGTTCAGCCAAGCGAAAGCTGGTCCGGCCGACGGGGGTCGCTTGTTCTTCCCGATGTGATACGCGTTCGCCGACCATGAGTGACGTTTCCATTACAGCCACCCGGCCGCGCGCCGCCGAGTACCGTACCACCGCGCCCGCGAACGCCAGCCTGCCCGACTACGGGTGGTGGGTCGGCGGCGGGATGATCCTCAGCCTGGCGCTGTTGACGGTGATGATGCGCATCGCCGGTCTCTCGATCGACCCGTACGATGCGGACAACATGCCGTTCTACGTCAGCGGCATTGGGCTGTTTGGCGTGCGCTTCGGCCTTCGCGACCGGCCCTGGCGCCATGCCCGCGCGATCGCCGACTGTGCCGAATATTACGGCGTCTTCACGCTGCTGGCGTTGATGGGCGCGGTCGCGAGCTATCCGGTCGCGGCGATGACCCACGGGTTCCACGACGCCGCGCTGCAGCGGATCGACGCGCTGCTGCAGTTCGACTGGCTCGCCTGGTACCGGCTCGTCGCGGCGACGCCGATCCTGCAATCGCTCGGTCTCGCCGCGTATCGCAGCATCTACCTGACGCCCGTCATCCTGTTCGCGACCTTCGCCTTCACCGGCGACCGCGTTGCCGCGCACCGTTTTCTCGCGACGTTCTGGCTGACCGCAATCGGCACGCTGATCCTCTACGCGTTCATGCCGGCGATCGGTCCGTTCTCATATCTGTGGCACGGCCCGATCGCCTATATGCCGGAGAGCGAGCAATGGCAGCAGGGGCTGATCCCGGCGCTACGCGATCACAGCGTGCGCGTGGTCGATCTCGGTCACCTGCGCGGCATCGTTTCGGCGCCAAGCTTCCACGCCGCCGCCGCGACGCTCTACATCAACGCCGCATGGCGGTTGCCGCGACTGCGCTGGCCGGTCGTCGCGATCAACGCCGCGATGCTGCTGTCGACGCCGGTCGAAGGCACGCATTACCTGATCGATATCATCCTCGGCACGGTCGTGGCGCTGGCTGCCATCGGTGTGCTCCACCGGATCATGCCGCGTGAACGCGCGGGCGTCGTGCCGATGCCCGACGTTGCCCCCGCCCGCCGACGCGGCTAGCACCGCTGCCATGAAACTGATCATCGGCAACAAGGCCTATTCGTCCTGGTCGCTTCGCGGCTGGCTCGCCTGCAAACAATCCGGGCTGCTCTTCGAAGAGGTGGTCGTCCCGATGTACGACGCCGACTGGGAAAAGCGCCGCTCGGGCGACGAGTTCGCGCCGTCGTCGGGCAAGGTACCGATCCTGTGGGACGGCGACGCGGTGGTGTGGGACAGCCTGGCGATCGTCGACTATCTCGCCGACAAGGTGGGTCGCGACCGCTTCTGGCCCGAAGACGACGCCGCGCGTGCGATGGCACGATCGATGGCGGCGGAGATGCATTCGAGCTTTGCCGCGCTGCGTCGCAAGCACAGCATGAACGTCCGCCAGGTGTTCCCCGCGCAGCAACCCGACGACGACGTGCTGGTCGAATTGCAGCGGGTCATGGAATTATGGGCGCAGGCGCGCGCGCGCTTCGGCGGCGGCGGCGATTTCCTGTTCGGCCAGTTCGGCGCGGCGGACATCATGTTCGCGCCGCTCGTGACGCGGATCGTCACCTATCAGCTGCCGATCGCACGCTTTGCAGCGGGCTACATGCAGGCGATGTTCGAGCACCCGTTCATGCAGGACTGGATCGCCGCGGCGCAGGAAGAGGAATGGGTCCTCGAACAATTCGAGCAGCCGGTGCCGACGCCTGCATGAGCGGGGCTATCGACCCGGTCGCGCTGACCCAGGCGCTGCTCCGCGCGGATAGCGTCACGCCCGCGCGCGGCACCGTCTTCGACGTGCTGGAAGCCGCGCTCGTCCCGCTCGGTTTCGCGGTCGATCGCTTCATGAGCGGCGAGGCGCCCGACGGTCCGGTCGAGAATCTGCTCGCGGTGCGCGGCGACGGCCCCCGCCATCTGGCCTTCGCCGGTCATGTCGACGTCGTCCCGCCCGGCGAAGGCTGGACCGGGTCGCCCTGGTCCGCCGAGGTCCGCGGTGGACTGCTGTACGGACGCGGCGCGGTCGACATGAAGGGCGCGGTCGCCGCTTTCGTCGCCGCGGCCAGCCGGAGCAATACCGGGACGCTGTCGCTGATCATCACCGGCGACGAGGAAGGCCCCGCCACCTACGGCACCGTGGCGTTGATCGAGCGGATGGCGGCGCGCGGGATCGTGCCGGACGTGTGCCTGGTCGGCGAACCCACCTCGACCGCGCGCCTCGGCGACATGGTCAAGATCGGGCGGCGCGGTTCGGTCAACATCTGGATCGACGTGCCGGGGCGCCAGGGTCACGTCGCCTACCCGCATCTCGCCGACAATCCGATCCCGCGGCTGATCGCGATCCTCGCGGAGATCGACGCCGTGGTGCTCGACGAGGGAACCGACTGGTTTCAGCCGTCGAACATCGAAGTCACCGACATCACCGTCGGCAACCCCGCGCACAACGTCATTCCCGCCAAGGCGTCCGCGCGGCTGAGCATCCGGTTCAACGATCGCCACCGCGGGGCGGATCTGATCGACCGTATCCGCACGATCACCGAGCGTCACGCGCCCGGCGTCGTGGTGACGGGCAAGGTTTCGGGCGAAGCATTTCTGACCGCGCCGGGGGCGTTCTCGACGCTATTGTCGCAGGCCATTGCGGGCGCGACCGGGATCACCCCGGAACTGTCGACCACCGGCGGCACCTCCGACGCGCGCTTCCTCTCGAAGCTCTGCCCGGTGGTCGAGTTCGGGCTGATCAACGCGACGATGCACAAGGTCGACGAGGCGGTCGCGGTCGAGGATTTGCGGACGCTGACGGATATCTATGCGGACGTGATCGCGCGCGCACTGGCCTAAGTTGGCTATTCTCGTTCGATCCTTCCGGCCAGAGAGGATCAATGCACTCGCTTACTCCCGCCCGCGGCGCAGGACGATATACAACGCGCCCTGCCCGCCGTGCCGCGGATGCGCGCCGCGAACCGCCGCGATCGAATCTGCGTGGCGCGAGCCAGCCAGCCAGTCGGCGACTGCGGACCGGATAGCGCCTCTCGCGTGCGGGCGTTCGCTTTCGGGCCGTGGCGGCTTTCCCGTGACCAGCAGCAACACGCGGTCGCCACGGGCGATCGCCCGGCCCAGACCGACATCGAGCAGCGCATGCGCCGACGCAAGCGTATGGCCGTGCAGATCGATCGAACTGTCAGGACTCACCACACCTCGCGTCAGCCGCTTGTCCCAGCCGCCATCGAGCGTGTTTGCGGTGATCGGTTTGGGCGCCGGTCGCGCGACGACAGGCTTGGCCCCCGCACCGCCCCCTGCCCTTGCCGCGTACGGCGTCACGACGGTACGGACGAGCGGCTTCACCCGCCCCATCGGCGCAGGCGGTGCGGGCACGATCTTGCCGTTGGGACCGATGATCGGCTTGGGTGGTGGCGGCAAAGGCGGCGCGCGCTCGGGAATCCGCACGGCGACCACGCGCATCGGTCGCACGGTCTGCATTACCCTCGCCCAAAGCTGGGCCTCGTCAGGGTTGAGTGGTCGGCCCGCCATATCGCGCCCCATTACCCTGAGCGTTCAGCCGCGCGACCGTCCCTATCGGCAGCAGCAGATACGCCGTGCCGCGTCCGGCCATGCCGCCCGCCGTCGCCTCCGCCGCGGCGCCCGCACCCCAGAAGGTGTCGAAACGATTGCTGCCCTTGATCGCGCCGCCGGTATCCTGCGCGATCCACAGGCCGCTCGCGTCCTGACGATCGAGCGACAGGAACACGGGCGCACCGAGCGGCACGAACTTGACGTCGGCAGCGGCGCTCACCTGACCCGTGACGGGCAAGCCGAGTGCCCCCAGCGGTGCCCCCTCCAATTCGCGGAAGAACACGAAGCTCTTGTTCTCGCGCATGATCGCCTGCCCGTCGGCGGGATGCGCGTGGAGCCACGCGACGATTCCCTGCATCGAGGTCTGGCCCGGCTGGAGCAGCCCGCGCGACTTCATCAGCGCACCGATGCCGGTGTAATCACGGCCGTTCTGCGTCGCATAGCCGATTCGCAGGATTTCGCCGTCGGGCAGCCGCAACCGCCCGGACCCCTGGATCTGGAGGAAGAACAGCTCGACCGGATCGCGCGCCCAGGCGAGGATCGGCGCACGCCCCGAAATCGCGCCCTGCTCGATCGCGGTCCGGTCGTAATAGGGCACGAGGTTGCTGCCATCGACGCGGCCGCGAACCTTCTTGCCCTTGAGCGCGGTCGAAAACGCGCCGAGATCGACATCGATCAGATCGTTCGGGCGACCATAAATCGGCGCGTAGCCATCGCGGCGATCGAGCGACCCAGCGATCTCGGGTTCGTAATAGCCCGTCGCGAACGCCTTGCCGTCACCGATCTGCGCGGTCTCGAGCCATTGCGCGAAGAACGCCCGGGCATCGCGACGATCGGTCGACGCCGCCGCGGTGCACGCCGGTTGCCAATCCGTACCCCGCGTCAGACCCGAGGAATCGTTTCGGCGCATCAGCGACGGACAGCTCGTCACGAACGCAGCCAGCGCTGCCTGCGCCTGCCCGTCGTCGATCGGCAGCGTGGCGACGGCCGGTCCCGGCACCACGCCGGCCGCTGCGGCATTCAAAGGCTCGATCGCAGGCACGACCGGCGCTGCCAGCATAGGCACCGCACCGACGATTCGCGCCGGCATCTGGATCCCGCGGATGTTCGGTGAAGCCCCGGTATCGCGCGAGGGATGGACGCGGACCGGTTCGCTCGGTCGATCGGCTGGGCGCCCGATCGGCCCCGGCCCGGATCGGGGCGGTTCGACGCCGCCGACGCACGCGCTCAACAGCAGCGCCAGTCCCAGGCCAGCGAGCCCGCCCCCCCTGAAATCGCGCATCAGGCTTCGTCGGTGTCCGCGAGCTTCCAGTTCGGATCGCTGCTCTTCAGCGTCCGCGCGAACGTCCAGACGTCGTGCGTCTCGACGGCGTCGGTCAGCGAGCCGGCGAGGACGACGCCCTCCGCGTCCCGCGTGACCGCCGCGATGTCCGCATCGAAGCGTACCGTGATCTGGGCGTCGCGCCCGGAAACGCTCGCATCCGCGATCACCGCGCGCTCGATCGACACCAGCCGGTTGTCGAGCACTTCGCCCGCCTCGCGACGCGCTGCGATCGCCTCTACGAAGGCGGCGCGGACGTCGTCGATCGCGAGATCGGCCAGCGCATCCTCGTCACCCTTCCAGAACGCTTCGAGGATCATGCGGTACGCGGCCTGCGACCCTTCGAGGAAGCGGCCGACGTCGAAGCCCGGCTCGCCCGCCACGATCGCGCGAAGCCCGGCTTCGGCCTGCGGATCGATATTGCGGTTGGCGACATCGCGCGGCTCGGCGACGGCATCGATCGTCCGCGGCACGGACACCGGCACCGGACGCTCTTCGGCCGCACGCGGCAACGGCTGTTCATGCCCGGTTCGCTTACCAAGCACGCTGTAAAGACGCATGGCGAGGAACCCGGCCACCATCGCGAGAAGAACTACGTAAAACAACGGTGCCTCCGATCTTGCGTCCAACATAGGCCAAAGCTGTGGTTATTCAAACCCGCGCCCGTTGAAACCCCCCCCCGGCACTGCTAATCGCACCGGCTCGACCGATGGGAACGCGCCAGCGATCCGGTTCGGTCCCGATTTTACGGCCTAGCCATAGCTTCAAGGACATGATGAATGGATGACCAGGATAACGGCGTGACGACGCCCGACCAGATGCTGGCGAACGGCGAGGACACGATCCCCGCTGCCGGGCTGATCTCGCAATACGTCAAGGACCTGTCGTTCGAGAACCCGAACGCGCCCGCCGTCTACCAGAACCAGACCCCGCCGGCGATCGACGTGCAGTTCAACATCGGCGCGGCGCAGGTCGGCGACGAAGTGCACGAGGTCGTGCTCAAGATCGACGTCCGCGCCGAGAGCGAGGGCCAGGTCGCGTTCATCGTCGACCTGTCGTACGCGGGCCTGTTCGGGCTGCGCAACATCCCGGCCGAGCACGTCCAGCCGTTCCTGCTGGGCGAGGCCCCGCGCTTGCTGTTCCCGTTCGCGCGCCGCGTGCTGTCGGATGCGGTGCGTGACGGTGGCTTCCCGCCGCTGCTGCTCGAGCCGATCGATTTCGGCCAGCTGTATCTGACTCAGTCGGAGCAGCAGGGCGTCCAGCCGAACGTCGGCGATTTCGGCCAGGCCTGAGCGACCGGAGGCGGAATACATGAACCTTACCAAAGCGCTGGGATCGGTCGGCGGGCTGACGCTCGCCAGCCGGATCCTGGGGCTGGTACGCGACTCGCTGTTCGCGCGGTTCGTCGGCGCGGGGTTCGCGTCGGACGCGTACCTGATCGCGTTCCGCCTCCCCAACATGTTCCGCGCCCTCTTCGCGGAGGGCGCATTCTCCGCCGCGTTCATCCCGATGTTCAACCGGAAGGTCGGCGACAAGTCCGGCCGCGGGCTGCCCGACGGGATCGCGTTCGCCGAGGATGCGCTGTCGGTGCTGCTGCCGACGCTGATCCTGATGACCGTGCTCTTCGAGATCGCGGCATGGCCGCTGACGTGGCTGCTCACCTTCGGCTTCAACGGCGCGAGCGCGGAGCGGTTCGACTATGTCGTGCACCTGTCACGGATCATGCTCCCCTATCTGCCGCTGATCAGCCTCGTGTCGCTGCTCGGGGGAATCCTCAATTCGCTGCACAAATTCTGGATCAACGCGGCCGCACCGATCCTGCTGAACGCGACGCTGATCGCCGCGCTGCTGCTGTTCCACGAACACCAGCCGCTGCTGACCGCGCGCAACCAAGCGATCGCGGTGACCGTGTCGGGTGCATTGCAGCTGCTCTGGCTGATCTACGCGTGCCGCGCCTCAGGCGTGAAGCTCCGGCTCAAGCGTCCGCAGCTCAACCCCGATGTGAAGAAGCTCATGTCGCTGATCTGGCCTGCCGCCGCCGGCGCGGGCGCGGTACAGATCAACCTCGTCGTGTCGACCGCGCTCGCCGCCGCGCTGCTGCCAGCCGGCTCGGTCTCGTACATCTATTTCGCCGACCGGCTGAACCAGCTCCCACTTGGCCTGATCGGGATCGGGCTCGGCACCGTCCTGCTGCCGACCATCTCGCGCCAGCTCGGTCGCGGCGAGGACGCCGAGGCGATGACCACGCAGAATCGCGGGATGGAGCTGGCGCTGTTCCTCACGCTGCCGGCGACGGTCGCGCTGATCGTGTGCGGCGGGCCGATCATCGCCGCGCTCTTCCAGCACGGCAAGTTCACCGCCGCCCAGACACTGCCCACCGCGCAGGCCTTGGCGGCGTTCTCGATCGGGCTGCCCTCGTACATCCTCGTGAAGGTCCTGACGCCGGGCTATTACGCGCGCTCCGACACGAAGACGCCGGTGCGCTATGCGACGATGTCGATGGTCGTGAACCTCGTCCTCAACCTCGCCTTCATCAAGCCGCTCGGTCACATGGGCCCGCCGCTCGCCACCGCGATCGCCAGCACGGTCAACGTCGCGATGCTGTACCGGACGCTGGTCCGTCGCGGGCACTTCACGCCCGACGCGCGGCTGCGCCGGCGGACGTGGCGGCTGCTGGTCGCCGCGCTGATCATGGGCGTCGTGATGTATTTCCTCAACGACCTGTTCCAGCCGTTCGTGACGGGCATCAGCATTCAGCGCTGGGGGGCGATGCTCGTGCTGGTGACGACCGGCGGTGTCGTCTATGCGATCGCGACCCTGCTCACCGGCGCGTTCCGGCTGGGCGACATCTCCACGCTTCTGCGTCGTTCCAAGTAAGGTTTCTCCATGCGCGTCGTTTCCGGCATCAAGCCCACCGGTAATCTCCATCTCGGCAATTACCTGGGGGCGGTGAAGCAGTGGGTGACGTTGCAGGACGACGTCGCGGCGCAGGGTGGCGAGTCGATGTTCTTCATCGCCGATCTCCACGCGCCGACCGAATGGATCGCGCCCGCCGAGCTCTCGTCGCACACGATCGAGGTCGCGGCGACGATGATCGCAGCCGGGATCGACCCGGCCAAGTCGATCCTGTTCAACCAGGCGCGCGTGCCCGCGCATAGCGAGATGGCGTGGCTGCTCAACACCGTCGCCCGGGTCGGCTGGCTGAACCGCATGACGCAGTTCAAGGACAAGGCGGGCAAGAACCGCGAGGGCGCGAGCGTCGGGCTGTACGACTATCCGGTACTGATGGCCGCCGACGTCCTACTCTACAACGCGACTCACGTGCCGGTCGGCGAGGACCAGAAGCAGCATCTCGAACTCGCGCGCGACATCGCCACCAAGTTCAACAGCGACTACGGCGTCGACCTCTTCACGCTCCCCGCGCCGCTGATCAGCAAGGCCGCGCCGCGGATCATGTCCTTGCGCGATGCGTCGGCGAAGATGTCGAAGTCGAACCCGTCCGAGCAGTCGGTCGTCAAGCTGATCGACAGCGACGACACCATCGCGGACAAGTTCCGCAAGGCGAAGACCGATCCCGACGTGTTGCCGGCGACGGTCGAGGAACTCGGCGACCGCGCCGAGGCGCGCAACCTGCTGACGATCTACGCGGCGCTGGCGGATAGCGACGTCGCGACCGTACTCGGCGAGTTCGGCGGCAAGGGCTTCGGCGCGTTCAAGCCTGCGCTGGCGGATCTGGCGGTGGCGAAGCTCGGGCCGATCCGTAACGAGATGGTGCGGCTACTGGACGACCGCAGCGCGGTGACCGCAGTATTGCAGGCGGGTGCGGAAAAGGCGCGCGCGCTGGCGGCACCGGTGCTCAAGCAGACGCAGGACGCGATGGGGTTACAGGTCTAAGGACCGCCCCCCGGTCCCGTCATCCTGACGAAAGTCAGGATCCAGAGCCATAAAAGCGCAGCGTCCGTAACTCTGGATCCTGACTTTCGTCAGGATGACGGCGATTTTTTGGTGTGCCGGGGAAGTTTATGGTCTGCCGGGTCCCGCGGCCACATGCCGCGATATCGCGCGCACTAGCGTGTTCCCCCGCGGAGGCGGGGGCCCAGTCTGGGCTCCCGCCTTCGCGGGAGAACAGGGAAGTACGTGCTAGCCTAGCCTTCCAACTCGCGCATCAACACGCGCACCGCGGCGTCGATATCCCGGTCCGAATCACGCAGTTCCTCGATCTTCCGCACCGCATGGATCACCGTCGAGTGATCCCGCCCCCCGAACTTCCGCCCGATCTCCGGCAGCGACCGCGTCGTCAGGCGCTTAGCCAGATACATCGCGATCTGCCGCGGCCGCGCGACAGCCCGCGCACGCCGCGCCGAAATCAGATCGAGCGGCTTCAGTTCGAAATGCGCCGACACGAGCTTCTGGATCTCGTCGATCGTCACGCGCTTCTGCGCGCCGCGCAACACTTCGCCCAACGTCGCCACTGCGAAGTCGAGGTCGATCGTGTCGCCCGTCAGCTGCGCATACGCAACGACCCGATTAAGCGCGCCCTCCAGCTCGCGGATGTTCGCGTGGATGCGCGCGGCCAGCAGGTCGAGCACGTCGGTCGGCACGCGCATGTCGGGCAGGTCGACCAGTTTCCGGTCGAGGATCGTCCGGCGCAACGTCAGGTCGGGCGCCTTGATGTCCGCAACGAGACCGACCGACATCCGGCTGACGATCCGCGCCTCGACGCCTTCCAGCGCCTGCGGGCAGCGGTCGGCGGAGATCACCAGCCGCTTGCCCGCCGCCATGATCTCGTTGACCGTATGGAAGAATTCTTCCTGCGTCGCGTCCTTGCCGGCGATGAACTGGAGGTCGTCGATCAGCAGCAGGTCGGCACCGCGCAGCCGCTGCTTGAACGCATGCGTATCGCGCGCGCGCATCGACGCGACGAAGTCGTACATGAAGCGCTCGGCGGACATGCACAGCACGATCGCGTTCGGATTATGCTCGAGGAACGCGTGACCGATCGCGTGCATGAGGTGAGTCTTGCCCTGCCCCGTGCCGCTGTGGAGGAACAACGGGCTGAACCGGACCGGGCCCGGCTCGGCGAGCACCTTGGCCGCGTTGAACGCCACCTTGTTCGACGGATCGACGACGAATCGCGCAAAGGTATAGCGCGGGTCGAGCGGCGGCCGCTCGGCCGGCACGCCGACTGGCGCGGAGGCCGCAACCGGCGTCGGCGCAGGCTTCAGCGACGGATCGACACCGAACTTCATCGAAACCTGCGCAGGCTCGGCGACGGGCTTGGGAGCCGGCTTGACCTCGACCGGCACCGGATCGGCGACGGGCTTGGCTGGAATGGCGTCGGCGACCGGCTCGATCGCGAGCACGACGGGCGCGCGACCCGGCGCCCGGGTCTCGATCTGGACGGTGCGGACGTGGGGCAGGATCTGCTTGAATTCGAGCACGAGTCGGTCGGCATAGTGATTGCGGACCCAGTTCGTCATGAACGCCGACGGCAGCGCCAGCCGGATCGTATCGCGATCGTCACCCGGAACGAGTTCGATCGGTTTCAGCCACTGCTCGAACAGGCGTGCCCCCGCCGACTCGCGCAAGGATGCACGCACGCGGGCCCAGGCCTTCTCGGCCTCGGTCGCGTGCGTCATTGATCCTTGCCACTTCGTCACGCGCACGCTTCTCCGACCCCGCGAGATTGCTCGCGCGGGTGATATAGTCCCGACAGAAAATGGTCCCCCGACGACCCCAAGGGTCATCCGGCATCTTCGCCCTGTGTGTTTGATGCAGCGGTGGAAACCACCGTCGCTGTGAGCCCCGTTATGAAGCGATCGGCGATCCGGGCAAGACCCCGACGCGTCACATTTTCGAAATAAAGCGGGTTGACTTGATCAAGCCGCGGAAATGCGTCGATATTTTTATAAGTGGCTGTGTTTACGTATTTTTTGCGAATTCAATCATTCCGTGACTTGACTTCGGACCACTCGAATCGCGGGGAATCCGTGGGTTACGCACCGTCGCACTTGGTTCCCTTCGCAGACGCAAAAAACCCGCCGGGAATGTCCCGACGGGTGATCCGCTTTCGACAGTGATCGGTCGCTTATGCGAGCCCGGTCACGGCCTTGGTCAGACGCGCGAACTTGCGGCTCGCGGTGTTCTTGTGCAGCACGCCCTTGGCGACGCCACGCTGCAGCTCAGGCTGTGCGGCCGCGAGTGCGGTGGTCGCTGCGCCCTTGTCGCCCGAAGCCAGTGCGGCCTCGACCTTCTTGATGAAGGTACGGATACGGCCGACGCGGTTGCCGTTCACTTCCGCGCGACGGTCGTTGCGACGGATACGCTTTTTCGCCTGCGGCGTGTTCGCCATGAAGCCCTCTGGATGTTCGAATGAATAAAAAGGGGCGCCGGATTGCTCCTACGCCCTCTCGAAGCCGCGGCCCTACCCACTTTGTCCTGGCCCGTCAACTAATAGGCTCAACCGCGTTGGCACTTCGGACACCAGAACGTCGAGCGCCCGCCCTCCGTCCGCCGCTTCACGGTAGCACCGCATTCGCACGCCTCGCCTTCGCGCCCATAGACGCGCCACTGCTTGGAGAAATAGCCGAGCTCGCCATCGGGCCGGACGTAATCGCGAAGCGACGAACCGCCCGCCAGGATCGCGGCGGTCAGCACCGTCCGAATCGCCTCGACGAGTCGCTCGAGTCGAAACAGCGAGATCCGCCCCGCCGCGCGTGACGGTGCGATCTTCGCCATGTGCAGCGCTTCGCAGACATAGATGTTGCCGAGCCCCGCGACGATTCGCTGGTCGAGCAGCATCGCCTTGATCGACGCCCCCCGCCCTTCAAGCGCTTCCAGCAGATACGCGGCGGTCAGGTCGGGGCCGAGCGGCTCCGGCCCCATGCTGAGGAACGGCGGGTAATTCGCGATGTCCTCGGTCGCCCACAGATCGAGAAAGCCGAATCGCCGCGGATCGTTGAGCGCGACCGTCCGCCCTGCCGCGGTGCCGATCAGCAGGTGATCGTGCGCCAGCAATTCGCTCGGATCGACTCGCCAGCGCCCCGACATGCCGAGATGAAACACGAGCGTATCGCCGCGATCGGTATCGATCAGCCCATATTTTGCGCGCCGCCCGAGCGTCGTTACCGTCGCCCCGGTCATCCGCTGGCGCAGGTCGACCGGGATCGCTTTGCGCAGGTCGGCACGACGCGGCTCGACCGAGGTCAGGCGCTGGCCCTTCAGCACGGGCTCCAGCCCGCGCACGGTGGTTTCGACTTCTGGTAATTCTGGCACGGTTTGCAGCTAGGTTGCGTTTGCTCGCGCCACAAGGCGCGGCTAGAGCGCAGGATATGAACGACTTGATCGCGCCCGCGCCCGCACTCACGCCCGATACCGTCTCCTTCGGCTACGAAGACATCCCCGCCACCGAGAAGACCGCCCGCGTCGGCGGCGTCTTCTCGAACGTCGCAGGCAAATACGACCTGATGAACGATGCGATGTCGGGTGGCATGCACCGCCTGTGGAAGGACCGCTTCGTCCGCCGCGTGAAACCGCGCGAGGGCGAGCAGATCCTCGACATGGCTGGTGGCACGGGCGACATCGCGTTCCGCATGGAGCCGTCGGGCGCATCGATCACGGTCGCCGACATCAACCCGCAGATGCTCGAAGTCGGCATGCAGCGCGCCCAGAAGCGCGGCATCGACGGCCTCGTCTGGACCGAAGCCAATGCCGAGACGCTGACCTTCCCCGACAAGTTCTTCGACGCCTACACGATCGCGTTCGGCATCCGTAACGTGACGGATATCCCCAAGGCGTTGCGCGAAGCCCACCGCGTCCTGCGCCGTGGCGGACGCTTCTACTGCCTCGAATTCTCGACCACCGTCTGGCCCGGGTTCGCCGAGGTGTACGACGCGTATTCGCACAAGATGGTCCCAAAGCTCGGCCAACTGCTCGCACAGGACGCCGACAGCTACCGCTACCTGATCGAATCGATCCGCCGCTTCCCCGACATGCCCAAGTTCAAGGGCATGATCGCGGACGCCGGCTTCGTGCAAACGAAGGTCGAGCCGCTTCTGGGCGGGCTTGTCGCGATCCACAGCGGCTGGAAGATTTGATCCAACTGTGACGGCTTCAACCACGCACGTTTGGCGTCTTCTGAAATGGGGTCGCATTCTCGCACGCCATGGAGCGCTGCGCGGGATCGAGCGCGACCCGAACACGCCTGCCCCCGTCCGCCGCCTCGCGCGGATCGCGCGGTTCGGGGCGCGGGTGCCGGCAGTGCCGCGCTATGCGGATGCGTTCCAGGCGATCGGGCCGGCGGCGATCAAGCTGGGCCAGACGCTCGCCACGCGCCCGGATCTCGTCGGCGAGGACGCTGCACATGACTTGCTGAGGTTGCAGGATCAGCTCTCCCCCGTCCCCTACGAGACGATCGAGGCGGCGATGCTGGCAAGCTTCGGCAAGCCGCTGGAAACACTGTTCTCGCGCATCGAACCGATCCCGGTCGGCGCCGCGTCGATCGCGCAGGTCCACCGCGCCGTTACCACCGACGGCCGCCAGGTCGCCGTCAAGGTCCTCCGCCCCGGCGTCGAGGACGATTTCGCGCGCGCGATCGACACCTACAGCTGGGCCGCAGCGCAACTCGAGGCACTCAGCCCCGAGGCGATGCGCCTCCGCCCCCGCCTCACGATCGAGACGTTCAAGCGCTGGACCTTACGCGAACTCAACTTCCGCCGCGAAGCCGCCTCCGCCTCCGAACTCGCGGAAGGCATGACCGCCGAGCCCGATTTCGTCATCCCCGCGATCGACTGGGCGCGCTCGACCGCGAAGGTCATGACGATCGAGTGGATCGACGGCATCAAGCTGTCCGACCGCGCAGCGCTGGTCGCCGCCGGCTACGACCTCCCCGCACTCGCGCAGACTCTGGTCCGCGCGTTCCTGCGCCAGGCGATCGCCGACGGGTTCTTCCACGCCGACATGCACCAGGGCAACCTGTTCGCGTTGCCCGGCAACCGCATCGCCGCGATCGATTTCGGCATCATGGGCCGGATCGACCGGCGCGCGCGCGTCTGGCTCGCCGAGATCCTCTACGGCCTGATCACCGGCAACTATAAGCGCGTCGCCGAGATCCATTTCGAGGCGGGCTATGTCCCCGCCTATCACGACGTCGGCGAGTTCGCGACCGCGCTGCGCGCGGTCGGSGAGCCGATGCGCGGGCTGCCGGTCAAGGACATGTCGATCGGCATGATGCTCGACAGCCTGTTCTCGATCACCCGCGATTTCGACATGGTGACGCAGCCGCATCTGCTGCTGCTCCAGAAGACGATGGTGATGGTCGAGGGCGTCGCGACCAGCCTCAACCCCGACATCAACCTGTGGGAAACCGCCGAGCCGTTCGTCCGCGACTGGATCCGCGGTGAGCTCGGCCCCGAGGCGATGATCGCCGAACGCCTGATCGCCGACGTCCAGACGCTGACCCGGCTCCCCGAACTGGTCCGCCGGATCGAGGCGCACTACCCCGCCCCCGGTGGCGCACCGCCAACGATGCCGCTGCGCGAGATCGAGGTCATCCGGATCGGTGGCGGCTGGCGTTACGGTCTGGTCGCGGTGCTCGCCGCCGCTGCCGGGGTCGCGACGACGCTGCTTCTTGGTTGAGGGCATGAAGACGCGCCGCGGCGCTCCGGTATGGACGACCGGCGCGACCCGGTTCGCGGGCATGCCGTCGGCGCACGCGCGGATCGGTATCGTGGTGTTGCTCCTGTTCCTGGCGGCGTGCCTCGGCGCGATCACCTCACCCGGTCCGCGACCGAGCAGCGCGTCCGGGATCGCCGCCGGTTCGGTGGCTGCCGACCCGCCGCCGCCGGGCCAGACCGACCTCCTGCTGTACCAGTCGATCGTTGCCGGGATCCGCGGCGGCTCGCCCTATTACACGGCCGCCGCCGAGGCGCAGCGCATGGGACATTACCCCCTGAAACCCTTCTTCGCGGTCCGCCTGCCGACGCTGGCGGTCGTCGAGGCGGCTCTGCCCCCGATACTGGTGAACCTGCTGCTGCTGGGGTTGTGCGTCGGAACGATCCTCGCCTGGGTCGCGCGGCTTCGTCCGGCGATGACCGGCTTGGTGCCGCTCGGTGCGGCGGGCTTGCTCGCCGTCGCGGGGCTCTTCGTAAACCTCGATCCGAGTTTCGTGGTGTTCCACGAGGTGTGGGCGGGCCCGCTGATCGCAGTGTCGCTCGCGCTGCGCCGTCCCGGCCACTGGTTGCCCGCGGTCGCGTTCGGGCTGTCGGCGATGCTGATCCGCGAGACCGCGTTGCTGTACGTCGCGATCATGGCACTGTTCGCGTGGCTCGAAGGCGAGCGCCGCGAGACGCTGGGCTGGCTCGGCGCGATCGTAATCTTCGCGGTCGTCCTTGCCGCCCACGCCCACGCGGTCTCGCTGGTCAGCGGGCCGCTCGACCGCGTGTCGCAAGGCTGGAACGGGCTCGAAGGGTTCGGGTTCTACGTCCGGCTCGCGACCATCTCGTCGGGCCTCGACATCCTGCCGCAATGGCTCGCTTCGCTGGTCCTCGGCATGGCGCTGTTCGGCTGGCTCGCGTGGCGTGATGCGGTCGCGACGCGCGCGCTGGTCGTGTTCGCCGCCTATGCCGCGCTGATCTCGCTGTTCGCGCGCAGCGACAATTTCTATTGGGCGCTGATGACCACGCCGGTGCTGCTGGTCGGGCTGGTGTTCGCGGTCGACGGCCTGCGCGACATGATCGCCGCCGCGCGCGATACGCGACGCATTACGGTGACGCGCGTTATCCGCTAGAACTGCGCAGATGAAACGCATCCTCCTGATCGTCGGGGGCGGGATCGCCGCCTACAAGGCCGCCGAGCTGATCCGCTTGCTCAAGACCAGCGGTCACGCGGTGCGCTGCGTGATGACCGAGGCTGCGCATCATTTCGTCACGCCGATGACGCTCGCCGCGCTCAGCGAGGACAAGGTCTACACGACGCTCTGGGACCTCAAGGACGAGGCGGAGATGGGTCATATCCAGCTCAGCCGGGAAGCCGACCTGATCGTCGTCGCCCCCGCGACCGCGGATCTGATCGCGCGTATGGCGAACGGCATCGCGAACGATCTCGCGACGACGCTGCTACTGGCGACCGATACGCGCGTGCTGGTCGCGCCGGCGATGAACGTCCGCATGTGGCAGCACGCGGCGACCGTCCGCAACGTGGCGCAGCTGCGCACCGACGGGATCACCGTGCTGGATCCGGACGAGGGAATGATGGCCTGCGGGGAATTCGGCCCCGGCCGCCTGCCAGAACCGCCGGCGATCGCCGCTGCCGTTCAGGCGATGCTGGCCCCGCCCCGCCCCGGCAGACTGGAGGGGCGCCATATCCTCGTCACCGCCGGCCCGACGCATGAGCCGATCGACCCGGTTCGCTACATCGCCAACCGATCCTCCGGCAAACAGGGGTTCGCGATCGCCGCGGCGCTGGCGGATCTCGGCGCGCGCGTCACGCTGGTCGCGGGCCCGGTCACGCTTCCCACGCCTGCCGGAGTCGACCGGATCGACGTCGAGACCGCGCGGCAGATGGCGAGCGCGGTCGACTCAGCGTTGCCGGTCGACACCGCCGTGATGGTCGCGGCGGTCGCCGACTGGCACGTCGACGCCGTTCCGCAGAAGATCAAGAAAAACGGTGCGACCCCGCTGCTGTCGCTCTCGGAGAACCCGGACATCCTCGCCACGCTCGCGCACGGCCCGCAGCGCCCCCGTCTGGTGATCGGCTTCGCCGCGGAGACCGAAAACGTGATCGAACACGCGACCGCCAAGCGCCTCCGCAAGTCGGCCGACTGGATCGTCGCGAACGACGTGTCGGGCGACGTGATGGGCGGCGCCGATAACAGCGTCCACCTGGTCACCGCAACCGGCGTCGAAAGCTGGGAGCGGCTGCCGAAGGATACGGTCGCCGCACGACTGGCGGACCGCATCGCCGATGCGCTAGAACCCGAATCATGATCGGGATCGAACTCAAACGCCTGCCGCACGGCGAAGGCCTGCCGCTGCCTGCCTATGCGACCGATGGCGCCGCCGGAATGGACGTGGTCGCTGCCGAAGCGCTGACGCTCGCGCCCGGCGACCGCGCTGCGGTCGCGACGGGGTTCGCGATTGCGATACCACCTGGTCACGAAGTCCAGGTCCGCCCGCGCTCGGGCCTCGCACTGAAACACGGCGTCACCTGCCTCAACACCCCCGGCACGATCGACAGCGACTACCGCGGCGAAGTGAAGGTTATCCTCGCCAATCTCGGCGGCGAGCCGTTCGCGATCGCGCGCGGCGACCGCATCGCGCAGCTCGTTCCGGCGGTCGTCCTGCGTGCGACGCTGACCGAAGTCGCGACGCTCGACGACACGACGCGTGGCGCAGGCGGCTTCGGATCGACCGGACGATGATCGGCGCGCTGTTCGCCCTTCTCCAGGTCGTCGCCCCCCCCGGTGCGATCATACCCACGCCTCCGGCTGCACAGACATCGCCCAGCACGCCGTCGAGCGGCGGGGCCTCTGCTGGCGTACCGCTGGCGCCGCAGGATTGGAGTGCCTTGCCCGTCCTGCGCATCCGCCAGCGCTCGACGACGCTCGCCAACACGTCTGCCTATGTGCACGGCGAAGTCATGGCCGGGCGGTGCGCAAGGGCGATCCGGACGACACAGGGCTGGACGCTCAGCATCGACCTTGCGGTGCTGATGACCCCCGATGGTCGCGTCCGGCGGATCACCCCGCGTGCGATCGACTGCCCGACGGTCGAGCAATATGCGGCCGGCGTCATCCTCGGCGCGCGCGATGCGATCGACGTTGTCGATACCGATACCGACACCTGGTATCGCACCAGCCTGACGTTCGCCTGGGGCGCATGATCCTCTCCGACGACGAACTCACCCGGTATGCGCGACATATCGTCCTCAAGGAATTCGGCGGCACCGGCCAGGCGCGACTGAAAGCCGCGACCGTCGCGATCGTCGGTGCGGGCGGGATCGGCTCGCCCGCGCTCCAGTATCTCGGCGCCGCCGGGATCGGTCGCCTGATCTTGATCGACGACGACTCGGTCGAACCGTCCAACCTGCAGCGCCAGACGATCTTCACGACCGCCGACACCGGCCTCGCCAAGGTCGACGCGGCGGCGGCGGCGGTCGGGCGAATCAATCCTCACGTCACGGTCGACGTGCACCGCACACGCATCGACCCGACCAATGCCGCTACACTGTTGGCGGGCGCCAACGTCGTGCTCGACGGATGCGACAATTTCGCGACCCGGTTTTGCGTCGCCGATGCCGCCTACGCGCTACGCATCCCGCTAGTGTCGGCCGCCGTCGGCCAGTTCGAAGGACAGCTCGCGACTTACCGCGGGTGGGAACTCGACAAGCCATGTTACCGCTGTTTCGTCGGCGACGATCCCGAGCGCGCCGAGACGAGCTGCGCGGAGGACGGCGTGCTAGGCCCCGTCACCGGCGTGCTGGGCAGTCTCGCCGCGCTCGAAGTCCTGCGCGCGATCGCACAGTTCGGCGACGATCAAGCGGGCAAGTTGCTGCTGATCGACCTGCTCGGCCTGCGATTTCGCACGATCCGTCTGCCCAAGGACCCCGGATGCCGCGGCTGCTCTGGGCAAATTTTTTAGGGCGTACCGCCCTATGTTGGGCTTGATGCCCCGGTTCCCGTCATGCCGACTGGTTCCAGCATCCACCGTTCTGCAAAATCGAGAGATCTAGATTTGTAGAACGGTGATGCCGGTCCAGTCGGCAGATATCCCCTTCCATGTACTTCTCCGTCATCCCCGCGGAGGCGGGGACCCAGATGCTCAAACGGTGGCGATCAGGTCGCGAGGTTTGCCAATATGGGTTCCCGCCTGCGCGGGAATGACCGTACATGTTTGACTGGATACGCGGCGAACCAGTCCCCGGTGACGGAGAGCCGATAAACCCGGGTCAGCCTTGCAGCAGGCCCTTGGCGAAGTCGCGGACTGCCGGACCGATATCGGCGCGCGACAGCGCGATGGCGAGATTGGCCTGGATGTAGCCGGCCTTGTCGCCGCAGTCGTAACGCTGGCCGTCGAACGTGAAGCCGTGGAACGGCTGGTTGCCGATCAGCTGCGCCATCGCATCGGTCAGCTGGATCTCGCCACCCGCACCCTTTTCCTGCGTCTCCAGAATCCGCATCACGTCGGGCTGCAGGATGTAGCGGCCGGGGATCATCAGGTTCGACGGCGCGGTGCCCTGCTTAGGCTTTTCGACGAGCGCCTTCACTTCGGTCAGCCGGCCATCGATCGCGCCGGGCGAGATGATGCCGTACTTGTCCGTTTCCGAATCGGCGACTTCGAGCGCACCGATCACGTTGCCGCCGACCTTGTTATACGCCTCGACCATCTGCTTCATGAAGCCCGGCTTGCCGACCATCAGCTCGTCGGGCAGCAGCACCGCGAACGGCTCGTCGCCGACGATCTCGCGCGCGCACCACACGGCATGGCCGAGGCCCAGCGGCTCCTGCTGGCGGACATAGACGGGCGAACCCGGCTTCATCCGGATATGGCTGATCGCATCGAGCGACTTGCCCCGCGCCTTCATCGTGGCTTCGAGCTCGTACGAGATATCGAAATGATCCTCGAGCGCGCCCTTGCCGCGGCCGGTGACGAAGATGATCTGCTCGATCCCCGCCTCGAGCGCTTCCTCGACCGCATACTGGATCAGCGGCTTGTCGACGACGGTGAGCATTTCCTTGGGCATCGACTTGGTCGCCGGCAGGAAACGCGTGCCGAGTCCGGCGACGGGAAATACGGCCTTGCGAAGCGGCTTGATCGTCATTCGGAGCTCCAATTATGTCGTCGAGGTCGTTTAGTTGCGGTGCACCATTTACCGATCGTTACGCACCCGCGCAATTCCGAACAGCCGACCAAAGAAACGCTGTAACCGGTTAGCGCGTCCTTAAATATCCTGGGCTAGAGAGGTTCCATGTCCAAGATCCTCGTCATTTTCGGAACGCGCCCCGAAGCGATCAAACTCTTTCCGGTGATCCGCGCGCTGGCGGCGATATCTGGGCTCACGGTACGAACCTGCGTGACCGCCCAACATCGCGGGTTGCTCGATCAGGTGCTCGCGATCGCCGACCTCGCCCCCGACATCGATCTCGACCTGATGGAGCCCGGCCAGACGCTCGACCGCCTGACCGCGCGCCTGCTGACCGGGCTCGGCGAGGTGATGGACGCCGAACGCCCCGATCTCGTCGTCGTCCAGGGCGACACCGCCACCGCGATGACCGGCGCGCTCGCCGCCTATTACCGCAAGGTGCCGGTGGCGCATGTCGAGGCCGGGCTGCGGTCGGGCGACATCTATCAACCCTGGCCCGAGGAAGTGAACCGCCGGATCGTCGCGCCGATCGCCGCGCTGCACTTCGCGCCGACCGACACCGCGGCCGAGGCGCTGCGCCGCGAGACGATCGCCGCCGATACGATCCACGTGACCGGCAACACGGTCATCGACGCACTGCACTGGACCGCCGACCGGGTAGCCGCCGACCCCTCGCTGGCCGCCGGGCTCGACGACATCGCGCTGCGGTTCGCGGGCAAGCGCCTGATCCTGGTGACGACTCATCGCCGCGAGAATTTCGGCGACGGCATGGCCGCGATCGCGCGTGCGATCGGTCGGATCGCCGCGCGCGACGACGTCGCCGTGCTGTTCCCGGTCCATCCCAACCCTAACGTCGTCTCGGTCATGGACGCGGTTCTCGGCGACCGCGCCAACGTCGCGCGGACCGCGCCGCTCGATTACCCGCATTTCGTCCGCGCGCTCGGGATGGCCGACATCGTCCTGACCGATTCGGGCGGCGTGCAGGAGGAGGCGCCCGCGCTCGGCAAACCCGTCCTGGTAATGCGCGAGACGACCGAGCGCCCCGAGGGAATCGCCGCCGGCACCGCCAAGCTGATCGGCACCGACGAGGACCGCATCGTAACCGAGATCTTTACACTGCTCGACGACCCCACCGCCCATGCCGCGATGGCGCGCGCGCACAATCCGTTCGGCGACGGTCACGCCGCCGCTCGGATCGCCGACGTCATTGCCCGAACTCTCGCCCGAACTCCCGCCCCGAAGGACGCCGCCGCGCATGCTCTCTGACCCCGAACTCTCCGTCGTCGTCATGGGCCTAGGCTATATCGGCCTCCCGACCGCGGCAGTGATCGCCCGCACCGGCGCGCGCGTACTCGGCGTCGACGTGACCGAATCGGTCGTCGAGACGGTGAACTCGGGTCGCGTGCATATCGAGGAGGTCGATCTCGACGGTCTCGTCTCGGGCGTCGTCGCACGCGGCACGTTGCGCGCATCGATGACGATCGAGCCCGCCGACGTCTTCGTGATCGCCGTCCCGACGCCGTTCGACGCCGATCACGCCCCCAACATCGACTATGTCCTCGACGCCGCGACGACCATCGCGACCGTGCTGAAAGCCGGCGACACGATCATCCTCGAATCGACCTCGCCCGTCGGCACCACCGAACAGGTGCGTGACGTGCTGGCCAGGCTGCGTCCCGATATCCGCGTACCCGGACGTGCCGGCGAACAGGCCGACATCGCGATCGCCTATTGCCCCGAACGCGTGTTGCCCGGCCGCATTCTGGTCGAACTGATCGACAACGACCGCGTGATCGGCGGAATCACACCTAGGTGTGCGCGGAAAGCGCTGACCTTCTATCGCCGCTTCGTCCGCGGCGCCTGCGTCACCACGACCGCACGCGCGGCGGAGATGACCAAGCTCACCGAGAACGCGTTTCGCGACGTGAACATCGCGTTCGCCAACGAGCTGTCGCTGATCGCCGATACGATGGGCGTCGACGTATGGGAGGTGATCCGCCTCGCCAATCGCCATCCGCGCGTGAACATCCTCCAGCCCGGGCCCGGCGTTGGCGGGCATTGCATCGCTGTCGACCCGTGGTTCTTGGTCCACGCCGCGCCCGACCAGACCCCGCTGATCCGGACCGCGCGCGAAGTGAACGACGGCAAGACCGACCATGTCATCGCGCAGGTCTCCGCGCTGGTCGACTCGATGCCCGATGCGGTGGTCGCCTGCCTAGGCCTCGCGTTCAAGGCGAACATCGACGACTTCCGCGAAAGCCCGGCGCTGAAGGTCGCACAGGCGGTGGCGGGCGCGTTCGGCGACCGCGTGCGGATCGTCGAGCCCTATGCCAAGTCGCTGCCGATCACGTTAGCCGAGACGGGCGCGACACTGATCGACGTGGACAGCGCGATCGAGACGTGCGCGATCATGGTCGTGCTCGTCGATCACGACGTCTTCAAGTCGATCCCGCTGGAAGAGCGTGCTGACAAGACCGTGCTCGATACGCGCGGCATCTGGCCGGACCAGCCCCGCCCGGTCCTCCCGCCCCGGCACTGATCACCTACCCGACGAAAAAACGCCCGACGGCATTAGGCCGCGGGCGTTTTTTTTTCATGTCTCGATCATGAAGGCGGTAAGCCGGAGGACCGTCCGGCTTACATCGCGGCGGCTTACTGATGCGGCTGGTTCTGCGCGCCACCCGGCATACCGGCCGGACCACCCGGGACACCGCCTGGCATCGCGCCGGGTGCGCCACGCCCCATCTGCGCCTGTGCCTGCATCTGCTGGACTACGCTCTGCGGCAGGAAGTCGAGCAGCTCGACATCGAACACCAGCGTCGAGTTGGCCGGGATCGGGCCGGCGGCCTTGTCGCCATAACCAAGTGACGGCTTCATCCAGAAGCGATACTTCGACCCCTTCGGCATCAGCTTCAGCGCTTCGGAGAAGCCCGGGACGACGCCGGTCACCGGCATCGGCATCGGCTGCTGCGACTTGTCGAAGGTCGTGCCGTTGAGCAGCTTGCCCTCGTAGTTGACCAGCGCAACGTCCGCATCGGTGGGCTTGGCCGCACCGGGCTTGCCGGGCGCGATCACCTTGTACTGCAACCCGGACGCGGTCACGACCACACCTCGGGCACGCGCATTGCGCGCCAGCGGGTCGTCGCCCTGGCGCGCAAGCGCTACTGCGGCGATCAGCGCGAGCGCGATACCGACCCAAAGATAGACAAGGTAGCTGCGCTTGGTGGGCTGCAGCGGCACTGCGGTGACGGTCGACATCGGATCAGGCCCCGGTCATCTGGTCACGCCGGAGCGCCGCGCGTGCCGTTGGAAAGCAAACGGGGGCGCCGATCACGACACCCCCCGAAACTATCGGCCTGCCCGTTCGCCGGGCTCGGCCGACCAAATCTTATCGTGCGCCGTCGCGCTCTGCGCGCTTGCGGTCGAGCTTGCGCGAACGACGAATCGCCGCTGCACGCTCGCGCGCACGCTTCTCCGACGGCTTCTCATAGTGCCGGCGCAGCTTCATCTCGCGATACACGCCTTCGCGCTGCAGCTTCTTCTTGAGCGCGCGAAGGGCCTGGTCGACGTTGTTGTCGCGTACGATGATCTGCATAAACCCGTTAAGCTCCGGTCGAATAGATTTTTGCCGTCGCGAATAGGTCCGCGCCGCATGAACTGGGGCCCCTATCAGGGGAGTGCGGGGGTTTCAAGCCAAACCGCGCTTCCCCGTACGTCGGCAAGCCACTTTGCCGGCTTTGCGGCAGGACCAATGCACCGCTAAGAGCAGCCGCATGACCCGCATCCCCCTGACCTTGTACAACAGCCTCACGCGCCAGCTCGAGACGTTCCAGCCGATCGACCCGACCGATGTCGGGCTCTACACCTGTGGGCCGACCGTCTATAATTACCAGCATATCGGCAACATGCGCGCCTTCCTGTTCGCCGATACGCTGGGCCGCGTGCTGCGGTGGAAGGGATGGCCGACGACTCACATCATCAACATCACCGATGTCGGGCACCTGACGTCCGACGCCGATGTCGGCGACGACAAGATGGAAAAGGCCGCCGCCGCACAAGGACGTTCGATCTGGGAGATTGCGGCCTATTATACCGACGTGTTCAAACGCGACGTCGCGCGCCTCAACATCGTTTCGCCAGCACGCTGGGCGGTCGCGACGGATCATATCGCCGAGATGATCGCGTTCGCCGAACAGATCGCGCCCAAGCACTGCTATATGCTCGACAGCGGACTGTATTTCGATGTGGCGACGGTCCCGGACTATGGCCGCCTCGCACGTGCCGGGAACGACGACATCGAAAGCAGAATCGAACCCGTCGCCGGCAAGCGCAACCCGCAGGACTTCGCGATCTGGCGCACCTCGACTCCGGGCGAGAACCGCCAGATGGAATGGGATTCACCGTGGGGTCGCGGCGCGCCTGGCTGGCATCTCGAATGCTCGGTGATGAGCAAGCATTACCTCGGCGCGCATTTCGACATCCACACCGGCGGGATCGATCACCGCGAGATCCACCATCCCAACGAGATCGCGCAGAACCAGGCGCATTGCGAGTGCGCCGATACCGGTGCGAGCGTCTGGATGCACAACAACTTCCTGGTCGAACGTGCGGGCAAGATGTCGAAGTCGACCGGCCAGTTCACGACGATGCAGACGATCGTCGACCGCGGCTTCCACCCTCTCGCCTACCGCCTGATGTGCCTCCAGGCGCACTATCGCAGCGAGCTTGAGTTCTCCTGGGAGAACCTCGCGGCGGCAGCGATCCGCCTGAAGCGGATGGTGCAGGCGGTCGAGACGTTGCGCGCCCGCGAGCCCGGCGGCCCGTCGGGCAGCGCACATGCCTATGCCGACCGGCTGGAAGAGGCCGTGTCGGACGATCTCGCTACTCCGCGCGCGCTGCCGATCCTCGACGAACTGCTCGCGGACAAGCGAGTCGCGCCGGCGGACCGGATCGCCGCGCTGGACGATTTCGACGCGGTGCTGGGACTCGATCTCGCGACGATCAGCCGCGAAGACCTGCGCATCCGCCCGGTAACGGCAACGATCGACGAAGCCGCCATCGCCGCACGTCTCTCGGACCGTCGCGACGCGCGCGCCGCGAAGGATTTCAGACGGTCGGATGCGATCCGCGACGAACTCGCCGCCGCCGGAGTCGAGGTGATGGACGGCGACTCGCTCGGCTGGGACTGGAAGATCGTAGCGGTGTGAGCCCTTTCCGTCGTCATTCCCGCGGAGGCGGGAACCCATACTCGCAAGCTTCACGACTAGATCGCGTATCTTTAGCATATGGATCCGAGCCTGCGCGGGGATGACGAGATAATAACGGGAGGATGGTAACACTCTGGAGTACGCGGACCGATCGACCCCCTCGCTAGCCCCGCCACAACTTGACATGCCCCGCCGCGCGCCGATGCTCTCCCAATGAAAGCCGTCCTCCCCGCCGCCGCCCGCCCGCTCCTCGAACCGCACCTCCCCGCGAACCTCGAAACCGCCTGGTTCGCCAAGCCTGCCGAGGCGAACGCGATGATCGCCGATGCGGACATCGCCTGGGTCGACATGCAGCCGACCGAGCTCGTCGCCGATGCGATCCGCCACGCCGGACCGACCCTCAAATGGGTGTCGACGATCTATGCCGGTCTCGACGCGTTACCGCTCGACACGCTGCGCGACAACGGCGTCACGCTGACCAACGGTGCGGGCATCAATGCCGTCGCAGTCGCCGAATATGCCGTGATGGCCGTGCTCGTCGCCGCGAAGCGCTTCGATACTGTCGTTCGTGCGCAGGACCGCCACGAATGGCTGAAGGACGCACCCGGCAAGATCGAACTCGCCGGCACCAAGGTCCTCGTCATCGGCTATGGCACGATCGGCAAGATGATCGGCGATCGCCTGAGCGCGTTCGGCGTCGACGTCACCGGCGTCACGCGCACCGGCCGCGACGGCACGCTCACACCCGACGCGTGGCGCGATCGGCTCGGAGACTTCGACTGGATCATCCTGGCCGCGCCCTCGACCGGCGCCACGCACGCGATGATCGGCCGCGACGAACTCGCGGCGATGAAACCGTCCGCATGGCTGATCAATATCGCCCGCGGCGACATGATCGACGACGACGCGCTGATCGCCGCGCTCACCGACCGCGGCATTGCCGGTGCGGTTCTCGACCCGACCAATCCCGAACCCCTGCCCCCCGAGCACCCGCTCTGGTCGACGCCCAACGCGATCGTCACGATGCATCTGTCGGGTCGCAGCCAGACAACGATGTTCGCGCGCGGCGCGACACTGTTTCTCGAAAACCTCGCTGCGTTCCTCGCCGGCAGCCCAATGAAGAACGTCGCCGACCTCGACGCGGGTTATTGAACGAGCCGCCACACCCGCCCCAAAGCTTTACTTCATTGCGCGAAAAGGCATTTTCCCGCATGGCCAGCCCCACAATTCATCGATCGGACGACATGATATGGCCGCGAACTGGGCCCCCGACAGCTGGACGCGTCACGAAGCACGACAGCTCCCCTCTTATCCCAACGCCGCAGCGCTGACCGCCGCGACCGACCAGCTGGCCACGTTTCCGCCGCTCGTCTTCGCCGGCGAAGCGCGCAACCTGACCGCGCAGCTCGCCGAAGTCGCCGCCGGCAAGGCGTTCCTGCTCCAGGGTGGCGACTGCGCCGAGAGCTTCGCGGAGCATAGCGCGAACAACATCCGCGACACGTTCCGAGTCATCCTCCAGATGGCCGTCGTGCTTACCTACGCGTCGAAGCTGCCGGTCGTGAAGCTCGGCCGCATGGCCGGCCAGTTCGCCAAGCCACGCTCGACCGATACCGAGACGATCGGCGGCGTCGAGCTGCCCTCGTACCGCGGCGACAACGTCAACGACATCGCCTTCACCGCGGAATCGCGTGCGCCCGATCCGCAGCGGATGATCCGTGCCTATTCGCAGTCGGCCGCCACGCTCAACCTGCTGCGCGCCTTCGCGCAGGGCGGCTACGCGAACCTGCACCAGGTCCACCGCTGGACGCACGACTTCATGGGCCGCAGCCCGTGGTCGAAGAAATACGCCGAGACCGCGGACCGGATCGGCGAGGCGCTCGAGTTCATGGCAGCCTGCGGGATCGATCCCGAGACCGTGCCGCAGCTTGCGCAAACGCATTTCTATACCAGCCACGAGGCGCTGCTGCTCCAGTACGAGCAGGCGCTGACGCGGCAAGATTCGCTGACCGGCGACTGGTACGACACCAGCGCGCACTTCCTCTGGATCGGCGACCGCACCCGCTTCGAGGGCTCGAGCCACGTCGAATACCTGCGCGGCATCGGCAACCCGATCGGCATCAAGTGCGGCCCGAGCCTCGAGCCCGACGCGCTGCTGCGGATGCTCGACACGCTCAACCCTGCCCGCGTCCCCGGCCGGATGACGCTGATCACGCGCTATGGCTATGACAAGATCGAGGCGAACCTGCCTCGCCTCGTCCGCGCGGTCACGCGCGAGGGCCATCCGGTGGTGTGGAGCTGCGACCCGATGCACGGCAACGTCGTCAAGGCCGCCAACGGCTACAAGACGCGGCCGTTCGACCGCATCCTCGCCGAGGTCCGCGGCTTTTTCGCGGTCCACCGCGCGGAAGGCACGCACGCGGGCGGCATCCATGCCGAGATGACCGGGCAGAACGTGACCGAATGCACCGGCGGCGCGATCGACGTGACCGAGCAGTCGCTAGCCGACCGCTATCACACCCATTGCGACCCCCGCCTCAACGCCAGCCAGAGCCTCGAACTAGCCTTCCTGCTGGCCGAGATGCTCAACGAGGAAATGGCCGAGCGCAAGAAGGCCGCCGCCTGACAAAACGAGCGCCCGATAAAACGGGCGGACATCTACGGAATTATCGGCAAGCGTCTTGACGCCTGCCACCCCATTCCGTAGACGCCCGCATCTGCTAACGGCCCCTTCGTCTAGCGGTTAGGACGACGCCCTCTCACGGCGTAAGCACGAGTTCGATTCTCGTAGGGGTCACCAGCTGTTCCTGAGAACACGTAGCGCCGGGATACGTGCAGTCGTTAAACATCCTACAGTACATAAGTAGCGGGCCGAGATGGCCGCGTCATAACTCCACGCCGGGCCGCCTATTTTTCGGTCGGCGGCACAACCTACTGCCGCTAGGCGCGCAACTTTTTCTGACGAACCGCATGATCGGCAGCGCGGGCGGTTAGCGCCATGAAGGTCAGCGACGGGTTCACGCACGAGATCGAAGCCATCTGAGCCCCGTCGGTGACGTAGAGGTTGGACGCGGCGTGTGCCTGACTCCATTCGTTGAGCACCGACGTGCGCGGGTCGCGGCCCATGCGCGCGCCGCCCATTTCGTGGATCGCGTCACCGGGGACGTGCTCGCTCTCCGAACTCTTGACGTTGGTCAGCCCTACACCTTTGAGCATCGCTTCGCCTTGGGCGCGCGCATCGGTCATCATTTTCAGTTCGTTGTCGCGGAAGCGGACGTCGAAGCGGACCAGCGGGACGCCGTACCGGTCGACCTTCGACTGGTGCAGCGACACCTTGTTGTCGGCATAGGGCAGGCATTCGCCGAACGCGCCCATGCTGAACCGCCACGGCGCGTATTTGCGCATGCCCTGCTTCATCGATGCGCCGAACCCGACCGGGGCGGCGGGGTTGCGATAGGCGCTGCCCTGATAGCCATAGCCACGCTTGAAGCCGACACCCTCGTCGCCGCCGATGTTGCGGAAGCGCGGGATGTAGGCGCCGCCGGGCCGGCGACCGAACTCGATGAACTCCTCCATGCCGGGGATGTCGCCCTCGATCCCGACGCGGAAGATGTGGTCCATCACATAGCGCCCGAGCGTGCCGCTCTCGTCGAAATAGCTGCGGTCACTGCCCAGCGCGCGCGAGTTCAGCAGGATCTGCGTGGATGCGATCGCCGAGGCGCAGAGGAACACGAGATCGGCGTTGACCGTCTCCGCCTGGCCGGTCTTCGTATCGATGTAGCGGACGCCGGTAACCTTCTTCCGCGCCGCGTCGTAGACAAGGTTGGTGACGACCGAGTCCGATTTGAGCGTCAACCGTCCGGTCGCGCGTGCGGCCGGCAACGTCACTGCCTGGGTCGAGAAATAGGCGCCGAACGAACAGCCATTGCCGCACTGGTTGCGGAACTGGCACTTGGTGCGGTTCTGGTCGGGCTTGTCCTCGGTCATGTTGGACAGCCGCGTGTTGATCAGCTTCCGGCCTGGGAATTTGGTTTCGAGACCCTGCTTTAGCCATTTCTCGGCGACGTTCATCGGCATCGGCGGCTGAAATTCGCTGTCGGGGAGATAGGCGAGGTTCTCGCGCGAACCCGAGACGCCGATGTATTTCTCGACATAGCTGTACCACGGCGCGACGTCGTCATAACGGATCGGCCAATCGCCATCGATGCCGTCGCGCTTGTTCGCCTCGAAATCCTCCGGGCTCCAGCGGAAGCACCAGCGGCCCCAGATCAGCGACTTGCCGCCGACCGCGCCCGGCCGGATCCAGTAGAACTTGCTGCCTTCGTCATAAGCATAAGGGTTCAGCCGGTCGTCATTGTGGAACTCGCGGTTGCTGGGCTGGACATAGCCGTGCTTGCCGATGAAGTAATCGCTCTCCATCAACGCCTTGGGCATAATGTTGCGCGCGGGCACCTCGTAGGCGGGCTTGCCGTCGTAGGTGTAGCCCTCGCCATGCTCGACCATCTTGCCGCGGTCGAGCATCAGGACGCGCAGGCCCTTCTCGGTCAATTCCTTGGCGGCAAAGCCACCACTTACGCCAGACCCTATGACGATCGCGTCGAACCTGTTGGTCTCGGCCATGATCTTCCTCTCCTACTACTTAGAAACGCACCCAATTAGAAACGCTGCCGGTCAGAAGCGCGGTCGGTCAGAAACGAAGCGCGCGCAACGTCCGGAAACTCGTGGTGATGTCGGGCAGATAGGGCGCGGGCGCCTCGTCGTTCTCGACGTAGAAATGGCGGACGCCGGCGCTGCCCTTCAGCTTGAAGAGCGCGGCGAAATCGATCGTGCCCTGCCCGACCGCGGTCATGCTCCGATTGGGGCGCATGTCCTTGACGTGGTAGGCGTAGAGGCGCGTCGACAGCCGCCCGACCAGCGTCGTGAGGTTTTCGCCCGCATGCATGGCCCAGTAGAGATCGAGTTCGAGCTTCACGAGCGCGGGATCGGTCTCCTTCAAAAGCCGCTCGTACAGGCTGACGCCACCCGGCTTGGTGGTGAACTCGAAATCGTGGTTGTGATACGCGAAGCCCAGCCCGGCCTTTTTCAGGTCGGTCGCGAACCGGTTGAAGTTCGGCAGCGCGGCGGTCCAGCCCGCCTCGTTGCGATGCTCGTCGGTCATGTACGGCAGCACGACCGTGGTCGCGCCGAGCGTCTTGGCCATCGTCACCGACTGGTCGAACTGCTTCAACAGCGCGTCGTAGCTGATGTGCACGGAGGGTGCGGTCAGGCCGAGCTTGTCCATCGTCCGGCGCAGCATCGCATGATCCATGCCGTCATAGCCGCCGCCGCCGAACTCGACCTCGCGGTAGCCGATCTTCGCGACCTGTCCGAGCGTGCCGACCGGGTCCTTCGAGAAGATGTCGCGGATCGTGTAGAGTTGCAGGCCAATCGCCTTCAATTGCGCGGCCGAGGCGGTGGGCACGAACGCGAGCGCGGCGACCGCACCGGAGCCGGCGAGCAGGGTTCTACGGCTGAGGATCATGCGGAATAGACCTTGTTGACCTGAGAATAGGGGAATGCGCCGTTATACTCGCCTGGCACCGGCAAATATTCGCGCTCCTGCGTCATGCCGATTTCCGACGTGTAATAGCCGGTGACGACGAGCTGGCGGAATGCCTCGAAGAAGACGCCGCCCGACGAGATCTGGTCATTCATCGCGAGCGTGAGAAGCGCGTCCTGCTGCGCCGCGGTCGCCTTCGCCCCGGCGACCTTGTAGTCCTTCAGGCTGCGCGCCTCGATCGCGTCGAGCCCGGCAAGGATCGGCACGCGGTCGGCGGGCGCGGCCCAGTCGGCGAGCAGCTTCTCGATATAGGCCGGGACACCCGCGGCGATCGCGCCCGGCGTGTCGGTGGTCGGCAGGACGCGTTCGCTGAGCGCGGTCATCAGCGCGCGCTGGGAGGCCGTGAAGACCGCCACGCTGGGCGGGCCTTCGCTGATGACGGGGATCCCCGCCGCCGCGCCGGGCGCCTGGCCGACCCCTGCGGCGCGCGCGATGGGTGCGTACAAGGCGCTGCCGAACATGGCGACGACGCCGGCAAGTGCTGTTCTGCGATCGATCATTTTCCGTCCTTCTTCAGATCCTGCGCGATCGCCGCTTCGGTCAGCGGGCGGACCCAGATGTTGCGGAACGATACCGGCGAATCGTGATCCTGGAGCTGGATCGGCGCGGCGTCGGCGTGCGCGGTGTAACTGGCGACCTTGCGCCAGATCGTGGTGCCGAGCATCGCCTGATGGTTCTGGACCAGCACGCCATTGAGCAACGCGGTGACATAGGCCGGCCGGAGCAGGCTGCCATCAGCAGCAAAACGCGGGCGCTCGAACACGATATCGTACGTCTGCCAATCGCCCGGGCGACGCGCGGCGTTCACCAGCGGCGGTTTCCAGCCATAGACCGCGCCGATGGTGCCATCGGCGTAGGTCGGGTTCTGCGAACCATCGAGGATCTGCAATTCATAGCGCTGCATGAACCAGATGCCGCTGTTGCCGCGATCCTGCGAGGTCTTGGTCGGCGGGTTGGGCGAGCGGAATTCGAGATGCATCTGCACGTCGCCGAAGCTCTGTTTCGAGACGAGGTTGTTCTCGCCGCCGCTTTTCGCGCGCGAGGGGATCGTGAGCGCACCGTTCGCGATCGGCCATGCGATGCGATCGGGCTTCCATGCGTCGAGCGAACGCCCGTCGAACAGCACGACCGCGTCGGCGGGCGGACCGCCGGGGGTGGTCGCCGGCGCGACCACGGTCGGCGCGGGGCGGTCGGCATCATGGACGTGCCACTGGCCGCCCGGCAGCATCGGCGTGTCCTTGAAACCGGGCTTCTCCTGCGCAGCACCTGGCCCCGCCAGCGCCACGATGACGCTCGCCATCAATACCGTCTTCATCCCGATCCCCTTCATGCTGCGTCGATCTCGCGGTAGGCGGCGATCAGGCGATCCTCGCCCGCGCGGCCGGCGATCGAATTGCCGTGTTCCATGCCGATCACGCCGGTGTACCGTTTCGCTTTCAGCCACTTCACGATCGACTTGAAGTTGATCTCGCCCGTCGACGGCTCATTGCGGCCCGGATTGTCGCCGAACTGGATATAGCCGATCTCGTCCCAGCAGGTGTCGAGCGTCGGGAGCAGGTTCCCCGACTGGATCTGCTCATGATACAGGTCGGCGAGGATCTTCACCGCCGGGCTGTTGGCGCCGCGCGCGACCGCATAGCCCTGCGAAATCGACTGCATATAGACGCCGGGATGGTTGGTCCGCGTGTTGAGCGGCTCCATCACCATCGCCGTGCCCGATGGCGCGACGATGTCGCCCGCGCGGCGCATGATGTCGATCACGCGCGCCGTCTGGATATCGACCGGCACCTTCGGATCCATGAAGCCGGTAACGACGGTCATGTGCTTCGCGTTCAATCGCTTGGCGACGTCGAGCGAGGCGCGGATGTCGGCAAGGAACGCCTCGCGCTCGGCGCCGTCATTGGCACCGAGCAGCGGCCGCGACTGCGACCATTTGGGCATGCTGGCGACGAACACGCCCATCGTCATGCCGCGCTGCGCGAGCGCCTTGGCCATCTGCTCCTGCTCCGCCACCGAGCGCGTCCCCGCCTCGTTGTCCTCCCAGGCCGTGAAACCCTGGTCGGCGGCGTAGGCGATCTGCTCGATCCGCCCGCCGCGGCTGGCAAAGCTGCCTTCGTGCGGCGCGAAACCGAGCGAAAAGCGCGCGGCGTTCGAACTGCGGCGTTGCCCCGCGGCCACGCCCGGTCCCAGCGATGCGGCGGCGCTTGCCGCGAGCCCAGCCCCGAGCAGATTTCGGCGGGAGAGGGTCATGCGACCATTACCATCATTTCGACCCCTCGGCCTTGAGATACGCGATGATCGCCGCGCGCTTGGCCGGATCGGGGGTGGCGATCGGCATGCGCGTGCCCGGCACCTTCTTCTGCGGCGCGGCGAGGTATTCGTTGAACGTCTTCTCGTCCCAGCGCAGCTTCGATGCCTTCAGCGCAGGCGAGTAGTTGAAGCCTGGCGTCGCGGCGGCGGCTCGGCCGACCACGCCGTACAGGTTCGGACCGATGCCGTTGCGGCCACCCTTCACGACGGTGTGGCAGGCGCGACAGGCGGCGAAGGCGGGCGGCGAGGTCGCGGTAGACTGTGCGGTGGTCGGCGCGGAGACCGTGACCGCAGCAACTGCCGCGATACTTCCTGCGACCAGAGCCATGAGCAGCTTCATTCATTCTCTCCCGGATTTATTGAAGTCCATTTGCGGTCCGCGCCGGCGTTGGCGATCACCGCCTCGATGAAGCGCATCGTGCGCAGGCCATCGGTCACGCCCGGAAACCAGCCTTTGCCATCGCCGCGGATTGCCGAGGCGAACGCGCGGTACAGGTTGGCGAACGCCTCGATATAGCCCTCGGGATGACCCGCGGGTGTACGTACGAGCGGAGCGGTCGCGTCGAGCATGCCCGGACCGCCGGTCCGCACGATCTCGGCGGGGCGGTCGAGCCAGCGCAGCGTCAGCGTGTTCGGCTCCATCTGCGACCATTCGAGGCCGCCGCGTTCGCCGTGGATCCTGAGCCTGAGCCCGTTCTCCTCGCCCGCCGCGATCTGGCTCGCCTTGAGCGTGCCGCGGGCACCTCCCTCGAAGCGGAGCAGCGCGCTGACGTCGTCGTCGAGGCGGCGGCCTTCGACGTGCGTCGTAAGGTCTGCGGAAACCGAGTGTACCGACAGGCCGGAGACATGCTCGGCAAGCTGGAACGCGTGCGTGCCGATGTCGCCGAGACAGCCGCCGAGTCCCGCGCGGGCGGGATCGGTCCGCCATTCGGCCTGCTTGTTGCCGTCGGTGTCGATAGATTGGCTGAGCCAGCCTTGCAGATATTCGACCTGGACCAGCCGGATCGCACCGAAATCGCCGCGTTCGACCCGCGCGCGCGCCTCTTCGATCATCGGGAAGCCGCTATAGGTGAACGCCAGCGCGAAGTGGCGGCCGCTGGCCTTGGCGGCGGCGGCGATCGCTTCGGCCTCGACGACGCTCATCGCCATCGGCTTTTCGCAGAAGACGTGGAAGCCGGCCTCCAGCGCGGCGATCGCCATCGGCGCGTGGAGGTGGTTCGGCGTGACGACCGCGAGCGCTTCGATGCGCTGGTCCGCGGGCAGCGTACTTTCGTGCGCGATCAGTGCATCGATCGTCGGGTAGACCCGCTGCGGATCCAGACCGAGCAGCGCGCCGGTGCGCGTGTTGCGCCCCCCATCGGTGCTGAACGCACCCGCCACCAGATCCCAGTCGCCGTCGAGCGCCGCCGCCATCCGGTGGACGGCGCCGATAAAGGCCCCCTCCCCGCCGCCGGCCATGCCGAGACGAAGCCGGCTCATGCCTGCCCCTCGGACAGCCCGAGCAGCTTGCGGATCGCGGCGCGATCGATGCCGCTAGCGGCGAAGTCGTCGAACGGGCGCTCGGTCAGGCGGATGATGTGGTCGCGGATGAACGGCGCACCCTCGCGGGCTCCGTCATCGGACCGTTTCAGCGCGCACTCCCATTCGAGCACCGCCCAGCCGTCATAGCCATATTGCGCCATCTTGCTGAAGATGTCGGAGAAATCGACTTGCCCGTCGCCGAGCGAGCGGAAGCGGCCAGCGCGATCGACCCAGTTCTCGTAGCCGCCATAGACGCCGGTGCGACCGTTCGGGTTGAACTCGGCATCCTTGACGTGGAAGCACGAAATCCGATCGTGATAGCGGTCGATGAAGTCGAGATAGTCGAGTTGCTGCAGCACGAAATGCGACGGATCGAACAGCAGGCGCGCACGAGGATGGTTGTCGACGGCCGCCAGGAACCGCTCCCACGTCGCGCCGTCATGAACGTCCTCGCCCGGATGCACCTCGAACGCGCAATCGACGCCGACCTCTTCGAACACGTCAAGGATCGGAGTCCAGCGCCGCGCGAGTTCGGCGAACGCTTCCTCGATCAGTCCAGCGGGACGTTGCGGCCACGGATACACGTACGGCCATGCCAGAGCGCCCGAGAACGTCGCATGCGCGGACAGGCCAAGGTTGGCGCTCGCCTTCGCCGCCAGTTTCACCTGCTCGACCGCCCAGAGCTGGCGCTCGGCAGGTTTGCCGTGGACTTCGGGGGGCGCGAAGCCGTCGAACAGCGTGTCGTACGCCGGATGGACCGCGACCAGCTGGCCTTGCAGATGCGTGGACAATTCGGTGACTTCGATGCCGTGCTCGGCGAGCGTCCCGCGAAGGTCGTCGCAATAGGTCTTGCTCTCGGCGGCAAGCTTCAGGTCGATCAGTTGGGCGTTGCAGGGGATCTGGACGCCGACATAGCCAAGCCCCGCCGCCCATTCCGCCAGACCGTCGAGCGTGTCGAACGGCGCTTCGTCGCCAAGGAACTGGGCGAGGAATATTCCGGGGCCCTTCATGCCGGTCATGCTGCACTCTTTCTGGTGTCGTCGCGGAACGTGAACTGGAACAGCAGCGCGATCACGGCCGCGGCGATCGCGGGATACCACCACATATGCTGCCAGTCGGCGATGGTCGGCGATGCGGGCAGCTGCGCGTACAGCAGCGCGCCGATCTGCGAGCCGAGCAGCATGCCGACGCCGTAGGTGAACAGCGTCAGCATACCCTGCGCCTGCGCGTTCACCCCCTTCGGCGTGGCGATCGTGCCGGTGTAGATCGCGCCGGCGACGAAGAAGAAATCATAGCACACGCCGTGCAGCGCGACGCCGAGATACACCGCCCACAATGACGATCCGCCATCGCCGATCGCGAACAAAGCATAGCGCAGGGCCCATGCCGCCATCCCGACCAGCAGCAGCGGCTTCACGCCGAACCGGCGGTACAGCCACGGCATCGAGAACATGAAGACGAGTTCGGACATCTGCCCGATCGCGAGCGTGCCGCCGACGTTGCTGATGCCGGTCGCGCCGACATAGGGTGAGGCATAGGCGTAATACATCGCCAGCGGGACGGATATCAGCGTCGCGCAGGTCATGAAGATCAGGAACGAGCGCTGCTTGAGCAACCCGAACGCCTCGATGCAGAACACCTGGCGGAGCACGCTCTCGTCGCGCGGTGCATCCGCCGTCACGTTCGGCAGCGTGAAGCTGTAGAGCCCCAGCGCGATCGAGACGACCGCCGCGACGCGGAAGATTTCGGGGCTAGCGGACAGCCCTGCCCAGCCGATGATTAGCCCCGCGGTGATCCAGCCGAGCGTACCGAACGCACGGACGAACGGGAACTTGTCGGTCCGCTCGCCAAAGCTCTTCAGCGCGATCGTGTTGGCGACGCCGACCGTCGGCATGTAGAGGATCATGTAGCAGAGTAGCAGCCAGACGAAGGTGCCGCCATTTTCCGGCGTGACCAGCGACGGCAGAACGAACAACAGCACGCCGCCGACCAGGTGCAGGATGACCATCAGCATCCGCGGGCTGACATAGCGCGCTGCCGCCATGCCGAGCAGGAACGACCCGACGATCGACGCAATCGGCCCGACCGAAAACGCGTTGCCGATGAGGTTGCCGATGCCGACGGTCTGCATGACGAGGCCGAGCGTGACGGTCCAGGCGCCCCAGACGAAGAACTGCAGGAACATCATCACGCTCAGGCGGCCGGTCAGCATCCCACCGACGGCGGGCGCGGCCTGAAATCCATCGTTCGTCACGGCCATTCGCCACCTCTCCGATCGCAGTTTTCCTGCTTGTCGGACACGAGGCTACGAAGACGCGAAACGAATGTAAAGGATTACATCGGATATATATCGACACTGCCCCCAACCGGATCCATGACGAGCCGATGCCGACGATCATCGAAGTGGCCGCACTCGCGGGCGTCTCCACCGCCACCGTGTCGCGCGTGCTGAGCCGCCCCGAACAGGTGTCCGAGGAAACGCGGCGGCGGGTGCTCGCGGTCGTCCGCGAGTCGGGGTACGCGCCCAATGTCGCCGCGCGCAGCCTGCGGACGTTGCGCGCGGCGAAGATCCTGCTGACCGTCCCCGACATCTCGAACGCTTTCTTCGCCAGCGTCATCCGCGGCGCCGAAGAGGCCGCGCGGGACGCGGGGTATTCGGTCGTCGTCGGCGACACGCGGCACGATCCAGACGTCGAGGATCAGTACGCCGATATGCTCTCGCGCCGCGAAGTCGACGGGCTGATCTTCCTCGGCCACCGCCTGCCCGCCAGCCTTGCCCCGCTGCTGGCGCGCAAGGGGACCGCTGCGCCGGTCGTCAACGGCTGCGAATACAGCCCGGACCTGGGCGTCCCCAGCGTCCACATCGACAACGCCGCGGCGAGCGCCGATGCGATCAACCATTTGATCGATCTCGGTCACCGCACCATCGGCGTCATCACTGGCCCCGAGATAAGCCCGATCAGCCGCGACCGCCTCGCCGGCGCGATCGTCGCCGCGACCCGCGCCGGCCTGCGCGACAGCCTGCACATCAGCATCGGCGACTATTCCGCGGGATCCGCGGTCGATCACACCCGCGACCTGCTCGCACACGACGTCACCGCGCTATTCTGCTTTAGCGACGAAATGGCGATGGGCGCGCTCAGCGCGATTGGCGATGCGGGGCTCTCATGCCCCGCCAACATCTCGGTGATCGGCTTCGACGACCTGCCGCTCGCGCGCTACTTCCAGCCGCCGCTGACCACCATCGCCCAGCCCAAGGGCATGATCGGGCGTCGCACGGTCGAACTGCTCGTCGACATTCTGCGCGGCGTCGACGGCCCCCCGCAGCAAGTCACGCTCCATCACGAACTCGTGGTGAGGAAAAGCACCGCGGCACTTCGCCCTCGATGACCGAAACCGAAGACAGATTGTATGCCAGAGAATGACCGTCACTTTCTCGTTCGCGTGACGCCCGCTGTGTCTCTGGATCAAAGTTCGGCCGAACCGCCTCGTGTGCTCCGATAACGCTATAGGCGCCCCAGGCTGAACGGACATCCTCCCGAAATTTACAGACATTCGAGCCTTCGGTGTCCTGAACCCCGCCGATCGAGACTAATCGGCAGACTTCGCGCATACGCTACCGGACCGGCCGTTCGCGAGGTATCGCGGGCCATGCCCGACTCAGACCCGACGCCCCCGATCCCTGCAGCGACGTTGATCGTGTGCCGCGAAGCATCGGTCGGGCCACCCCAGATCTTGATGGTCGAGCGCGCGAAGGCGATGGCGTTCGCCGGCGGCGCGCTCGTGTTTCCGGGCGGTCGGGTCGATCCCGGCGATCATGCGCTGGCGGCGTTGCTGGGGCGTCCCGACGCCGATACCGCCGCGCGGATCGCCGCGATCCGCGAGACGATCGAGGAAGTCGGACTGGCGATCGGCCTGTCGCCGGCACCATCGGCAGCGACGCTCGCGACGCTCAGGGCCGCCTTGCACGCGGGGTTCCCCTTCGCGCAGGTGCTGGCCGAGGCGGGAACGCAGGTCGACGTCGATGCGCTCGAGTATTTCGCGCGATGGCTACCCGCACACGCCGCCGTGCGGATCTTCGACACGCGCTTCTATCTGGCCCGCCTGCCCGCCGGTGCGCCCGCACCCCGCGTCGACGCAACGGAGAACGTCCGCCTGTTTTGGTCCACCGCCGCCGACGTGTTGGCGGATGCCGATGCAGGCCGGGCCACGATCATCTTCCCGACCCGTCGCAATCTCGAACGGCTGGCGCAATTCGCCGATGTCGAGACGGCAATCGCGCACGCGCGGAGTCACCCGGTTCGCACGATCACGCCGTGGATCGAGACGCGCGACGGCGTCGATCGTCTCTGCATTCCCGACGATCTCGGCTATCCCGTGACCGTGGAGCGGCTCAGCGACGCGGTCCGCGGCTGATCGCTTGCGCGCGCTTCGTCGTACGATCGGCGGGCTTACGGGGCTCGCATTGCTGGTCGCGCTCTGCCTCGTGCTGTGGGCCAACCTGCGGGGGCGACCGCAGGACCTGCCGTGGACTCCGCTCGATCTCGGCCAACCGATCGGCGCGTTCACCGGCCGCAAGCTGACGGCGCTGACCCGGGATTTTCCAGCATGCCGGGCGCTGCTCGACCAGGCCGGCGTGTCCTATGCGGTCCTGCCGCCCCGTCGGGACGGGGATCGATGCGGCTATGCCGATGGGGTTCGCCTGGTCGAAGATCCCCGCACGGCAGATGGCAAGGTTCGGCGGATCGCGTTCAGCCCGGCGGGATTGCGCCTATCCTGCCCGGTCGCGGCGGCGCTGGCGATGTGGGAGTGGAATGTCGTGCAGCCATCTGCCCAGCGGCATTTCGGCGCCCGAGTGGCACAGATCGATCATCTCGGCAGCTATAGTTGCCGCCGCGTCGCGGGCAGCGGCCCGACCGGCTGGAGCGAGCATTCGACCGCGGACGCCGTCGACATCGCGGGGTTTCGGCTCAGCAACGGCACGCGGATCACGATCGCGCGCGACTGGCGGGGCGACACGGCGAAAGCGGCGTTTCTCCACGACGTGCGCGACGGCGCATGCACGCTGTTCGCGACGACATTGTCCCCCGATTACAACGCCGCTCATGCCGACCATCTCCACCTCGACCAGGCCGAACGCGGATCGATCGGCTGGCGTGCGTGTCGTTAGGCCTTCGATCAGTTCGCCAGCGTCGTCCCCGAATCGACCTTCTCCACCCAATAGGGAAAGAACGCCGGTTGACGGTTCGACCAGCCCGACGCGGTCGCCGCGGCTTCGCTGATCGACTGGAGCAATTTTCGCCGGAGTTCGGGATGCAGATGCGGCAGCGCAGCCGCGGCGCAGAAGGCGGACGGCAGCCATGGCCGGACCTCCGCCCCGATCAGCCGCTCGTACAGGAAGCGCAATGCGGAAAAGCTGGTCAACCGCCCCTGGCCCAGATCGAACGCGACGAGGGTCATCAGCGGCGCGAGGAACGGCTCGATCGCGTCGAGACCGCTGTCGTCGGGCACCATGACGCGAAGATCGGGCAGCGCATTGTAGAGCCTCGCCTGGGCACGGATGCTTGCCGCCTCGACGACATCGCGCGACCACCGCTCGGTCGCGTCGTCGCGGTCCAGCCCGACATCCAGAGACCGTCGGATGTAACGCTGCGCAGCGCTCGGAAAAGCCGCAAATTCCTTCATCTCGGCCAGCGTCATCGATCCCTGTGCCGGTTTCATTCTGGAAGCCATGTCGTCACCCCGCTCTCGTCAAGGAACCGGCAGACTATGCGCTCGGATGGTTAACAACGTTCCTATCGCGCGTCATCTTTCCGTAACGCCAAGCGACCATGAAAGCTGTTGCGCTGCAACAAGGCTGCGATGAACCGAACGAAACTAAGCGATTTGATCGTCTTGCGAGGCGTTTGGGCAACAAAAAAGCGCCGGTCGTTGCCGACCGACGCCCGTTCGTTGAGCAGATGCGAGAGCTACGCCTGCTTTTCGCGCAGCGCCCGCTCGGCATCCTCGTCATAGCCCGACGACTTCGCGGGCTCGCTGCCCGACCCCGGCTGCGTCGCCGAAATCGGATCGCTGCCGTCCATCGACTCGTCGAGCCCGTTGTCGAGACGCGCGTCGGCGCTGTCGGGATTCTTCTGCAGGCGCTTGCCGATCGACTTGTCCTGGCCTGCCTCCTGGCGCGGATCGCGACCCGAACTCTTGCCCTCGGCATCCTTGTCGTCGGGCGCTACGGACAGGCTATCCAGCGCGCTCTTGTCTATGTCGGTCATTGCGACGTCCCTTTTTAATCTTGGCGATGACCAACGGACGAAGCGAAGTTTGTTTCCCGGCGAAGGGCTCCGCGGGCCGGCTCAATCGAGCGGCGTCACCTTTACCGTCTGCTCCCAGAGATAAGCCTGACCAAATACCGTCATGAACGCGATATCGGTCGCATCGCGTCCGACGCAGACCCGCGCGATGTCGCTGCACGTCGCCATCCTGGTCGCGTCGATCAGCCGCCAGTCCCCCGCCAGCCACAGTTCCGCCACCGCATGGAAGTCGGGCGGATCGACCCCCGGCGCATAGGCCGACACGCACCGCGCCGGGATCCCACCCGCCCGCGCGAGCGACACCAGCAGATGCGAATAATCGCGACACACGCCCGAGCGCGACGCAAACGTATCGAGCGCCGTCGTCTCTCCGCTGCTCGATCCACAGCGATAGTCGAGTGACTGGTACACCCACTCGGTCAGCGCCGCCGCCAGCGGACCGCCTTCCAGCCCGCCGAACTCGCGCGCGACGAAGCCCTCGAAACGGTCCGACGGACAATAACGGCTCGGCATCAGATACGGCGTCAGCTCACCATCGAGCATCCGCGGCGGCGTCGCCGGATACAGCTCGAGCTGCACCCGCTCGCGCTTTACCGCGACGATGGCCTTATACTCGGCCGTGAACCGGCCATGCCCGCGCGACCAGCAGCGCTGGCCGATCCCGTCCTCGCCGCGCACCGCCCGGATCGGGCTATCCGACCACAAGGTAAGGGACTCGGATTCGATCGTCTGGTCGGCCATCGCCGCCGCCTCGATCTGGAGGAGCACATCGGCATCCCCCGTGATCCCGTAATCCAGACGCACGTCGATCGAGAGCCGCATGGCGCGTCCCATTCCTGTCCCGAGGCCAAAAGAAAAGGGCCCGGCGGTGTCCCGCCGAGCCCTGCGTTCGTCACAACCTTAGCGGGAGTTAGTTGCGGCTGCTACCAAACAGACGCAGCACGAACATGAACATGTTGATGAAGTCGAGGTACAGGCTCAGCGCCGACATGATGACGACCTTGCCGACCATGTCCGTGCCAGCGACCTGCGCATACAGCGCCTTGGTACGCTGCGTGTCGTAGGCGGTGAGGCCCGCGAACAGCAGCACGCCGACGCCGCTGATGACCAGCTGCATCACGCCCGACTGCAGGAACATGTTGATCAGGCTCGCGACCAGCAGGCCGACTATGCCGATGATCAGGAACGTCCCGAACGCCGACAGGTCGCGCTTGGTGGTGTAGCCGTACAGGCTGAGACCAGCGAAACCGGCTGCGGTGGCGAAGAACGCACCCGCGATCGACGTGCCGCTATAGACCAGGAAGATTGTCGACATCGACAGGCCCATCAGGACGGCAAAGCCCCAGAAGAGCATCTGCATCGTGCCGGTCGACATCTTGTTCTGGCCATAGCTCATGCCGAACACGATCGCGAGCGGCGAGAACATGATGACGTACTTCAGGATGCCGCCGCTCATGAACACCTGTGCGGCGGGCGACTCTGCGCCGCCCCATGCAAACAGCATCGCGACGATGCCCGTCAGCAGGACAGCCGAGCCCATGTAGTTATACACGGACAGCATGTACGACCGGAGACCAGCGTCATAGGCCTCGGTACGCTGGCCCGTGGCCGTCGTTCCGAACGGCGCGGCGCGGGGCCGGGGGTCAGACCAATTAGCCATGGTGAAATCAGCTCCTTTGTCCGGCATGGTGCCGGTTACGGTGAATATCGTCTTTTACAGGACGCTTTTCAAGCAGAGTGGTTGCATCGGCACGGTGGTTCGCGGTTAACCTGCCGCAATCCATGATCCGCCTTTTCGTCGCCCTCCGCCCGCCACCCGCTATCCGTCAGAGCTTGCTCGACATAATGGAGGGCGTGCCCACCGCACGCTGGCAGGACGAGGAAAAACTGCACGTGACGCTCCGCTTCATCGGCGAGGTCGAACGACCGGTCGCGGAGGACGTCGCGGTCGCTTTGAGCCACATCGTCGCGCCGGTCCCGAGCGTCGCCCTCACCGGAGTCGGCCGGTTCGAGAAGCGCGGACGGACCGATACGCTCTGGGCCGGCGTGACGCCCCCCGACGCGCTCGCCGCGCTCCACCGCAAGGTCGACCAAGCGTGCGTCCGCGCCGGCCTCCCGCCCGAACACCGCGCCTATCTCCCGCACATTACCGTCGCGCGGCTGGCACGGTCCGCGGGTGTCGGGTTCGCGATCGAGGACTGGCTGACGACGCATGCCGCACTGTCGAGCGCGCCCTTCCCGCTGCCCCATCTCGTGCTGTACCAGAGCCATCTCGGCCGCGACGGCGCGACGTACGAACCCGTCGCTCGCTGGGCGCTCGATACCGGGGGCGGAACCTGAGCCACGGCGAAGGGTTCGCCAAGACACAACAGGGAGAGACATTATGCGGATTGCGACACTGGCATTGCTCGGCGCGGCGACCATGAGCTTGAGCGCCTGCGACAAGGCCGGCATGGACACGGGCACGCCGATGGCAGGCGGCCGGCACGCCATCGCGACGCTCCAGAACGCCAACGGGGTCGATGTCGGCCGCGCCACCGCCACCGAAGTCGCGGGCGGCATCCGCTTCACGCTCGATGCCAAGGCGATGCCCCCCGGCACGCACGGCGCCCATATCCACATGGTCGGCCGCTGCGACGCCCCCGACTTCACGACCGCGGGCGGCCACTGGAACCCGACCGGCATGAAGCACGGCAGCATGAACCCACAGGGACCGCACGAGGGCGACCTGCCCAACCTCGTCATCGGCACCGACGGCCGCGGCACGATCGGCATCACGATCTCCGGCGCGACGATGGCGGGCCTGATGGACACGGACGGCTCAGCCTTCGTGGTGCATGCAGGTCCGGACGACCTGATGACCGATCCGGCCGGCAACAGCGGCGGGCGCATCGCCTGCGGTGTGTTCCAGGCGGGATAACGACGATTTGGGGGGGGTAACGAGCGCTGGCGGGCGCTCGTTTGAGCCCCGCCCCCGTCCCCGTCATGCCGGGCTCGTTCCGGCATCCACGGCCCCGCAAACTCGAAAGCCGTGAGTTCGCGGCACAGTGGACCCCGGAACAAGTCCGGGGTGACGGCATGAGTAATGCACCCCGCCCCCGTTCGTGCTGAGTAGAGACCGAGTAACTTCAAAGAAGCGTATCGAGGGCTCGTATCGAAGCGCATTTTTCGCGCACCGACCTACCTCCTCCCCGTTCGCCCTGAGCGAAGTCGAAGGGCATGCCCCAAGCGTAGGTGATTCGACTTCGCTCAGCACGAACGGAAGAGGGTGGCCGGCATAGGGTCAACAGGAGCGGTTAAACCGCCTCCCCCGCCGCCCGAGCCCTAGCCTCCCGCGTAGCCTCGGCCCCAGGCGCCAGCCGGTACGCCGCCACCGCACACGCCAGCGTGATCGGCGTCACCACCAGCAACGACAGCATCCCGATCGACAAGCTCCCGGTCAGCGTCGACACCCGCCCCGCCATGTACGGCCCCAGCGCCAACCCGATCAGCGTCGTCCCGATAAAGAACGTCGCGGTCGCCGTGCCCCGCATCCGCGGCAACACCATGTCTTGCGTCGTCGCCGCCGCCGCCCCCAGCGCACACGATGCGGTCAACTGCGCAAGGAAGATCCCCGCATAAAACGCGACCGGCGACGACGCGGTGAAGGCGAGGATCAAGAACGGCACCGGCACCACCGCGCCGAAGATCACCACCCACAACCGCCCCGCCGGATTCCCCTGGCGCAACCGATCGGACACCACCCCGCCGATCGTCAGCCCGAGGAACCCCGCGGTCGCGCCAAGACTGCCGATCATGAACCCCGCCGACGCCGGCGTCGCGCCAAGCTCGCGCAACGCATAGGGCGCCGCCCAGAAACTCGCGGCATAGCTCAGGAACGCGTTCAGCCCATACGCCACCACCGTGCACAGGAACGCCGGCGTCCCGACGATCAGCGCAAAGGTCGGCGGATCCCGCCGCTTCAGCGCCGACGCCCATGAGAACACCGCGTAAACACCGATCCCGATCGCCACCCATTGCGGCCACGGTTCGCCCGCCGCGACCAGCCCCAACACCGCCGCGACCACCAGCGCTAGCGCAACAAGGTTGTACCAGAGAGCCCGCGCACCACCCATTGCCGCACCAATCAAGGTCAGCGGTGGCACGATCGTCACCAGTTCGGCTCCGAACGCACGGAACGGCGCCGGATGCTTGTCGGGCTCGGGCAGACCTTCGACCAGCCCGCGGATCGGCTCCTTCAACGTCGCGATCCAGACGGCGAGCAACAGCCCCGGGACGCCGACCGCCATGAACGCCGCCTGCCAGCCGACCAGCCCGAGCGGTCCGCCGCCCGGATAGGCCTTGTTCCAGCCCTGCACGATCAGCCCGCCAATGAACAACGAACAGCCGCCGCCGACGTACAACCCGGCGGAATAGATCGACAAAGCCGTCGCGCGCAGCCGCTTCGGGAAATAATCGGAGATGATCGAATAGGCCGAAGGACTAGCGGTTGCCTCGCCGATCCCGACGCCGATCCGCGCGGCGGCAAGATGCCCTCCGGTCTTCGAAAATCCCGACAGCGCGGTCATCACCGACCACAGCGACAACCCGATCGTCATCAGCCGGACGCGGTGCCAATTGTCCGCCAGCCGCCCAAGCGGGATTCCGAACAGCGAATAGAACACGCCGAAGGCGGTGCCGTACAGGAACCCCAGATCCTGATCCTTCAGCCCCAGGTCGCGCTTGATGTCCTCCGCCAGGATCGAGATGATCTGCCGGTCGACGAAGTTCAGCACATAGACCAGGAACAGGACCGACAGCACATACCAGGCGTAGCGCGATGCGCCCTGTTCGGAGGGCGGGACGACGCCCGAGCTATCGCCCGATCGGTCAGCAAGCTCGTCTATAGTCGCCGCCATGATCCCTCCTCGATGTTTTCGAAGCTTGGGTATCAGAGCTTGCCAGATAGAAAAAGCGGTTTCGACCCTATCGGGTACGCCCGGCCCTCAGTGCGCGCCGAGCCGCCGCCGACGGCTGGCGCCTTGCTCTAGGCGGCGCAACAAGGTCTCGATCGTTTGCGGCTGCGCCGCCTCGTTGGAGGACGCGGTCGGCTCGGCCGGGGCCGTTGCCGACGCGACGACGGTCGGCTCCGGTATCGCCAGTTCGGCCTCGGCGTGCCCTTTAGCCTCAGGCACGTCCCATGGCTCGAGCATCGCCACGGGATCGGCGCCGCCGGCTGCCGCCCTTTTGTTGAGGGCGACGCTCTCCGTCGCGTTCAGCGAGATGTGGATCAGCGACGACACCGGTCGAGCCGGTACCATCGGTGTGGGCAGGATCGCCGTCGGATCGAACGCCGCGAGCGGAAGATCGAGATCGACCGGGATGCCACGCTCGTCACGCGCCTTGCCGACGCCGACCTCCATCATCGGCGTGCCGAGATCGGCGGCCGACATCGGTTTGCGCGGCGGCGCGTCGGGATGCGCATCGGCGCGACGGACCACCGGCAGATCATCGTCGCGACGTGGGCGCCGCACGAGCAGACCGCCAGGCCCTACCAACAGGAACAGCGACGACCACAGCAGCGCCGCGGCCAGCATGCCGCCACCCAAGGCCAGCAACAGGCGCGCCGTCATGCCGAGCGGCGGTGCGGCGGCCGGGATCAACGACGCAACCCCGGTGGTCCAGACCAGGCCTTCGAGGGTAGTGGTCGGCGACAGGAAGACGCCGCCGGCGACGATCACCGCGCCGACAACCGCGCCGTAGACGGGGACCGAACGGATCAGGCGTTGGCGGAGGAATGCGACCATCAATTTTCCCGTGCCGCGGCTGAAACGAGCCGCTGATAGGCAGGTGCATAGCGTAGAATGTTTGACGACCAGTTACGCTCCGCCTGCACGAAGGCACGCCCCTGTGCCCGTCGCGCGTCCCAACCGGTGCGATCGTCGAACATCGCACCCAGTGCCGCGGCGATCGCGGCGGGATCGTCGGGCGCGAACAGCGTGCCGGTATCGCTCGCCTTGCCCTCGGCGCGGATCAGTTCGCGGTGACCGCCGACATCCGACGCCGCGACCAGCCGCCCCTGCGCCATCGCCTCGAGTGGTTTCAACGGCGTGACCAGGTCGGTCAGCCGCATGCGTTTGCGTGGATAGGCGAGGATGTCGACCAGCCCGTAATAGCGCTCGACCGCGTCGTGCGGGACGCGGCCGATGAAGCGGATCGCGTCGGCGACCGGCGATGCCCCCGCCTGCGCGCGCAACGCCGCCTCCATCGGGCCACCGCCGACCATCAACAGGCGTGCGTTCGGACGCCGCGCCACCAGCATCGGCATCGCCGCGATCAGGTCGTCCAGTCCCTCGTAATCGTAGAAGCTGCCGATGAACCCAATCACGTCCGCGCCATCGAGCCCCAGTTCCGCGCCGAGCGCATCGTCGCGTGGCGGGGCGGTCCCGAAAAGGTCGAGATCGACGCCATTGGGCGACACGATGATCTTGTCCGCCGCGATGCCGCGCGCGACCAGGTCGCCGCGCAGCCCTTCGCAGATCACCGCGACCGCATCCGCGCGCCGCACTGCCCACGTCTCCAGCGCGCGCGTCGCCCGGTAGCGCAGCGACGTCGCCGTCCCCGTGCCGTTGCCGACCGCCGCATCCTCCCAGAACGCACGGATCTCGTACACCAGCGGCAATTTCCGCTTGCGCGCGACGATCAGCGCGGCGAGCGCATCGATCACCGGCGAATGCGCGTGGAGGATGTCGGGCTTGAAGGCATCGACCGCGGCCTCGATGCGCCGGGCAAACGCGGCGATCCCAGCGACCTCGCCGATAGGACCGGACGTCAACGCCGCCGGCGTGCGATGAAAGGTCAGCCCGTCGACCGACTCGACCGACGCCGGCGCATCGCCGTGACGCGGTCCGGTCACCGCCGCGACGGTCCACCCCAGCCGCTCCTGCGCCTTGAGGATCGCCCGCGTGCGGAACGTATAGCCGCTCTGCAAAGGCAGGCCGTGATCGAGGATATGAAGGATACGCATCGTGCTATCCGCTTGCCACCACATCGCTTAACGGCGCGTCAACCGACCCGACCTAAAGCTGTCGGTCCAATATGTGTGTATCGTAGCCGAAAGGAGGCCGCATCATGATCGACAATCTCGCACTCGGCCTCAGCCACGGGCTGATGATGCTCGCTGCGTTCCTTTTGCTCAAGCGCCCCGACCTCGATCGCGAGCCGAGCCCACACGATACGCCCGACAAACCCGACACGAAGACCCGTCCCGGTGCGTGATCTCGCATTCATCGCGTTCCTGCTGGCGTTTTTCGGGATGGGCTTCCGGCGGCCGTTCCTGCTGGTGCTCGTCTACGTCTATATCGATATTGTCTCGCCGCAGCGCCTCACCTACCTGCTGCTCAACACCATCCCGATCTCGTTGATCGCGGTTGCGCTCGCGGTCGGCGGCTGGGTGCTCGCCGACGACAAGCGCGATACGCGGGTCGGCGCGCGGTCGGTTTTGATCGTCGTGCTGATGCTCTATTGCTGGGCCACTACGCTCGCAGCCGACTTCCCGGTCGAGGCGCTGGAAAAGTGGGACTGGGTGTGGAAGGCGCTGATCTTCGCCGCGTTCCTGCCGCTGACGCTGCGGACGCGGTTGCGGATCGAGGCGCTGCTCGTGTTCATGGTCCTGTCCGCCTCGTCGATCATCATCGTCGGCGGGATCAAGACGATCGCCAGCGGCGGCGGCGGCTATGGCCAGTTGAACCTGATGGTCGACAATAATTCCGGCCTGTACGAGGGCAGCACGATCAGCACCGTCGCGATCGCGATCATACCGGTGATCTTCTGGTTCATGGGATACGGCACGATCTTCAAGCGCGACTGGCGACTGAAGGGATTCTGCCTCGCGCTGGTCTTCGCGTGCCTGCTGATCCCGGTCGGCACATCGACCCGTACCGGGCTGTTGTGCATCGGCCTGCTGGCGCTGCTGTCGTTGCGCGCGGTCAAGCGCAAGGGTCTGTATCTTGCGGCAATTGTCGCGCTCGGGGTCGCCGCCGTGCCGTTCCTCCCGTCGACCTTCACCAACCGGATGAACACCATCAAGACCTATCAGGCGGACGAATCCGCCTCGACCCGGCTGGCGGTGTGGAAATGGACGATCGACTATGCGAAGGATCATCCGTTCGGCGGCGGGTTCAACGCCTTCCTCGGCAACCGGATCCGCTACGACCTGAAGACCGCCGAGGGTGGCGCGATCACCGGCGGGTCTAAGGTCGAGGTCGACAAGGCGCGCGCGTATCATAGCGCCTATTTCGAGATGCTCGGCGAACAGGGCTATCCGGGGCTGGCGCTCTGGCTGGCGATCAACCTTATCGGCATCGTCCGGATGGAGGTGCTGCGTCGCCGCTACCGCGATCCCGACGACGAACTCGCCTGGGCCGGACCGCTCGCCGCTGCGTTGCAGAGCGCGCATATCGTCTATCTGCTGGGCGCTGCGTTCATCGCGATCGCGTTCCAGCCGTTCATCTACATGCTGATCGGTGCGCAGATCGGCCTCGACACGTATCTCGGTCGCAAGCGCAGCGAGCAGACGTTCCGGCCGATGCGCCGCGTACCGCAATCGCGACCCGCACCCCTGTGAAGACTTGCGCGTGAAGACCGAGCTTCGGGCGCTGACCGGCGCGCGCGGTCTCGCCGCCTGGCTGGTCGTCCTCTACCACATCAGGCTGTCGATCGCCGGGCTTCCGCAGGCGGCGCTCGTCATCATCGCCAAGGGCTATCTCGCGGTCGACTTCTTCTTCCTGTTGTCCGGATTCGTGATCTGGCTGACCTGGCATGAGCGCCTGCGTGTGCAGGGCGTCGCCGGGATCGGCCCGTTCCTGCGCAAGCGGATCGCGCGGATCTGGCCGCTGCACATCGTTGTGCTGGCGGGTGCGGTGGCGCTAGCGCTGGTGTTCGTCGCGACCGGCCGCGCCGACCCGGTCGATTATCCCTTCGCACGACTCCCGCTCGACATACTGCTCTTGCAGAACTGGGGATTCACGGACCGCCTGGCCTGGAACGATCCGAGTTGGTCGATCAGCGCCGAACTCGGCGCCTATCTGCTGTTTCCGCTGCTGATTGCGACGGTCGACTGGCGGCGGCTAGCCAGCCCGGTCTTGCTGGTCATCGCAACGGCGATCCTCGTGCTGCTCTACCTCACGACGGCCGCCCCGACGCTCGGTACCGATATCCCGCGCTACGGATTGCTGCGATGCCTGACCGAGTTCGCGACCGGTACGATCGTGAGCGCGCTCTGGCTGCGGTGGCGGGATGTTAGGAAAGGGCCGATCGTTATCGCTGCGTCGACCGCAGGCATCGCGCTTCTCGCCGCTTGGGCGACTGGGGCACCCGAAACACTGATGGTCCCGGCTGCGTTCGCTTGCCTGCTACTCGTATTGGCGCTCACAACCGCGGCAAATCACAATCCGCTCTCCAGCCGGGCGATCCACTATCTTGGCGAGATCAGCTATGCCACGTATCTCGGCCATTTCATGCTGTGGGTGGTGTTCAAGCTGCTGTTCGTCAGCAACGCGGCGGCTGTCCCGCCGATGTTGATCGCGCTGTACCTCAACGTGGTACTGCTGGCCTCGATCGCGCTCTACCACTTGGTAGAACGCCCCGCGCAACGCAAACTCAACAGGCCCCCCTCCCGCCTGCGGGAGGGGTCGGGGGAGGGGCTGCGATAAAAGCCGCAACCCCGTCCCCTCCCCTAACCCCTCCCGCAAGCGGAAGGGGAACACATCAGTCAACCGGCTCGTCGGCCAGTTCTTCCTCCAGCGCGGCGATGATCGCCTTGTTGAACGCAGGAATATCATCCGGCTTGCGGCTCGTGATCAGGTTGCCGTCGACGACGACCTCCTCGTCCACCACGTCCGCGCCCGCATTCTCCAGGTCCGTGCGGATCGACGGGAAGCTCGTCACGCGACGACCGTCGATCACGTCCGCCTCGGCCAGCAACCACGGCGCATGGCAGATCGCGGCGATGATCTTGCCGTCCTCCATGAACTCGGTGATGATCTCGATCGCGCGCTCTTCTTGACGCATCGTGTCGGGATTGGCGACGCCACCCGGCAGCACCAGCGCATCGTAATCGTCGGTATCGACCTCGTCGAGCGTCAGGTCGGGCGTCGCCGTCTCGGCCTTGTTGATGTCGCCCTTCATGCCCTGGATCGGGTCGGTCTTGATCGAGGCGAGCGTCACTTTCGCGCCCGCCGCCTCAAGCGCTTTGCGCGGTTCGAACAGTTCGACGGTCTCGAAACCATCGGCAGCGAGCATCAATACGCGAGCTTGGGAAAGATCGGCCATGTCATGTCTCCAGTAAAATCCCGTGCCCCCTCAACCAAGCGCAGCCCGCCTCGTTCCGGAACGATGCGCCTTCCCGAACATTTGCAGAGATAGTCAGAATCAGACGCCCCCAAGGGACCACCGCATTGCCCACCAAGATCGTGTATTCCGACGACTCCAAGCCCGGCATCACCCGCAAGAAGATGCGGAACGGCTGGGGCTATTGGGATGCCAAGGGCGAACGCATCACCGACCGCGACGAGATCGACAGGCTGAACGCGGTCGGCCTGCCCCCCGCCTACCGCGACGCCTGGTTCTGCCCCAAGCCCAACGGTCATATCCAGGCGGTCGGCTGGGACGAGAAAGGGCGCAAGCAATACCGCTATCACCTCGGTTTCCGCGAAGCGCAGGAGGCCGCCAAGTACGAGCGTTGCGCCGATTTCGGCCACGCCCTCCCCAAGATCCGCAAGGCGGTCGAGGCTGATCTCCGCAAGCGCTCGCTGACCCGCGAACGCGCAGTCGCCGCGGTCATCCGCCTGCTCGACGGCGGCCACATCCGCATCGGCAACGAAGCCTATGCAGAGGCGAATGAGAGCTTCGGCGCGACCACGTTGCGCAAGCGCCACGGCGAAGTGAAGGGTTCGACGCTGAAACTCCAGTACAAGGGCAAGTCCGGCAAGATGCGGACGCTCAAGATCACCGATCGCTCGCTCAGCAGCTTCGTCAAGAAATGCCAGGACCTCGACGAACAGCATCTGTTCGCGTGGCTCGACGATGCCGGCGTTGCGCACCCCGTCACCTCGACCGACGTCAACTGCTATATCCGCGACGTCACCGGCACCGATTTCACCGCCAAGAATTTTCGGACCTGGGCCGCCAGCGTCGCCGCGTTCGAGGCACTAGCATCCGCCGAACGCGACCTCAGCCTCAAGACGATGCTCGAACCCGTCGTCGCCCGCCTGGGTAACACCCACGCGATCGCGCGCAAAAGCTATGTCCACCCGTCGCTGATCGCGCTTGTGAAAACCGGTCAGTCGACCTTCCGCAAGGCGCTCCGCCTTCCGCGCGCCAAGCGCTACATGAGCCGCGAGGAATGTGGCCTGATCACCTTCCTCGAAGCCGGCACGCCCGCTGTTGCGACACTGGCAAAAGCGGCCTGACGAGTATTCCCATGACCAATACCACTGCTGCCGCCAAGCAACCGATCTTCGACGCGGGCGACGTCGGCGACCAGGCGCAGGGCTTCGTCACCGCCAGCTTCGCCTGGGTCCAGGCCTATTGGCTCCAGATCCTGATCGCATTCGGGATCGGTGCGGTGATCGTCGTCGCGCTCCACACCGCACGCCGCTTCGGCAGCAAGCTGTGCGAACGCCCGCGCGCGCTCAACGGCTGGGGCATCGTCGTAGGCAAGGCGATCGCGCGCACCGGCAATTTCTTCATCGTCATGCTCGCCGCCAAGCTGGTCGCCGGCTATTCCGCCGCCCCCGGCGAAGTCGCGACGACGATCAACTTCCTCTTCACCGTCGCCGCGGTATTCCAGGCCGCCGTCTGGGTCCGCGAGATCATCCTAGGCGCGATCGAGCATCGCACGCAGTCCGAACATTATTCGGGCGAAGCGTTGCTGTCGGCGATGGGCCTGATCCGCCTGCTCGTCACCTTCGTGGTGTTCGCGGTCGCGCTGGTCGTCGTCCTCGACAATCTCGGCGTCAACGTCACCGGCCTCGTCGCGGGTCTGGGCGTCGGCGGCATCGCGATCGGTCTGGCGGCACAAGGCATCTTCGCCGACCTGTTCGCCGCGCTCGCGATCATCTTCGACCGCCCGTTCCGCCGCGGCGATTCGATCAGCTACGACACCGCTTCGGGCAGCGTCGAGGCGATCGGCCTCAAATCAACGCGCATCCGCGGCATCGACGGCGAGGAGCGCGTGATCTCGAACAAGAACCTCCTCAACAAGGAGATTCTCAACAACACGCAGCGCAACCACCGCCGCGCGAAGTTCGTCATCGGGGTCACCTACTCCACGCCCCCCGAAGTCTGCTCGCGCATTCCCGCGATGCTGAAGGAGATCGTCGAGGCCAACGATAAGATCTTCACGCGCGCCGGCTTCACCGGCTTCGGCGCGTCGAGCCTCGATTTCGAGGTCCAGTTCGACAGCAAGGGCCCCGATTACGCGAGCTTCTACGACGGCCGCACGGCGGTCGGCATCGCGATCCTGAAGCGGTTCAACGACGAGAAGATCGAAATCGCCTTCCCGACGCAGGTGAACATGATGGCGGCGCCCGATGGATCGGTGGTCATGCCCTATCCCGAACGCAAAGCGGCCCGCGACGAAGTTTAGAACATCGGGTTCGCTCTTTCACCTGCGCGAATACGGGTTTTTCCTCCTTTAGGTTGGTCGAGGCTTGCAGGAGCCTTACCGACATGCCTAGAGACGCACCAGCGTTCAGCGCTAACCATGAGGGGAATGCCGTGGCCACGATCACCACTGCCGAAATGCAGGCCCGCATCGGCACCGAAACGGTCTCCGACTGGGTCGAGGTCACGCAGGCTATGATCGATAAGTTCGCCGACGCGACCGGCGACCACCAGTTCATCCACATCGATCCCGCACGCGCGGCGCAGACCCCGTTCGGCGGCACGATCGCGCACGGTTTCCTAACGCTGTCGCTGATGCCGCTGCTGTCGTCGAAGGTCCCCGATGCGCCGACCATCGAAGGCGCGAAGATGGGCGTCAATTATGGCGGCAACTCGGTCCGCTTCCTGACCCCCGTCCGCTCCGGCTCGAAAGTCCGCGGCCGGTTCAAGCTGCTCTCGTTCGACGAAAAGCGCCCCGGCCAGTGGCAGCAGACCAACGCCTTCTCGGTCGAGATCGAAGGCCAGGAAAAGCCCGCCCTGATCGCCGAATGGATCAGCCAAATTTTCGTTTGAAACTAATTCCCCTCCCGCTTGCGGGAGGGGTCAGGGGAGGGCCCGAGATAGCCGCGAATGCGCCGACCGCTCTGGCCACCCCCTCCCCCAACCCCTCCCGCAAGCGGGAAGGCAGCAGATAAGGATAACATCATGCGCTCAGCCGTCATCGTCTCCACCGCCCGCACCCCCATCGGCCGCGCCTATCGCGGCGGCTTCAACAACACCCCCGCCCCCACGCTCGCCTCGCATTCGATCAAGGCCGCGGTCGAGCGTGCCGGCATCGACGGCGCCGAAGTCGACGACGTCGTCTTCGGTTGCGCGCTCCAGCAGGGCCACCAGGCCGGCAACATCGCCCGCACTTCACTGCTGCGCGCCGGTCTCCCCGTCACCGTCTCGGGTATGTCGGTCGATCGCCAGTGCGCGTCCGGCCTCATGGCGATCGCCACCGCGGCCAAGCAGATCATCACCGACAACATGGACATCACGATCGGCGGCGGCGTCGAAAGCATCAGCCTCGTGCAGACTCCACAGATGCGCGTCGCGCCCGATCCCCAGCTGATCGCGATGCACAAGGACGTCTACATGCCGATGCTGCAGACCGCCGAAGTCGTCGCCAAGCGCTACGGCATCAGCCGCGACGCAATGGACGCCTACGCGCTCCAGTCGCAGCAGCGCACCGCCGCCGCACAGGCTGCCGGCTATTTCGACGCCGAGATCGTGCCCGTCGATGCCAACATGGCGATCGTCGACAAGGCGACGAAGGAAGTCACGTACAAGGACGTGACGATAACCAAGGACGAGGGCAACCGCGCCGACACCACGCTCGAAGGCCTCCAGTCGCTCAAGCCGGTGATGGGCCCCGACTTCACGATCACCGCCGGCAACGCATCGCAGCTCTCGGACGGCTCGTCCTCCTCGGTACTGATGGAAGAGAAGATCGCCTCGCAGCGAGGGCTCCAGCCGCTCGGTCGCTATGTCGGCATGGCGGTCGGCGGCACCGAGCCCGACGAGATGGGCATCGGCCCGGTCGTGGCGATCCCCAAGCTGCTCAAGCGCTTCGGCCTAAAGATGGACGATATCGGCCTGTGGGAGCTGAACGAGGCGTTCGCTGTGCAGGTCCTGTACTGCCGCGACAACCTCGGCATCCCCGACGAGCTGCTCAACGTCAGCGGCGGCGCGATCTCGATCGGCCACCCCTACGGCATGACCGGCGCCCGCGCGACGGGCCACGCGCTCATCGAAGGCAAGCGTCGCGGTGCGAAGTACGTCGTCGTCACGATGTGCGTCGGCGGCGGCATGGGCGCAGCCGGGTTGTTCGAAGTACTGTGACCTTGCAAGATATGTCGAGAAGCGATATTTAGTCTTTCGGCAAAGGACATTCTTGCCTTTCTGTGCGAGCCCTGGTTGTGTCAGCAGCCGGGGCTCAACTGCGTTTGGGGCCCGAGTGTCAGCTCGAACCCCGCCCGTGTGCTTATCCTCGACGTGCCACTTCGATGATCTTCACGACCAAGGTCGCAAAGGCGAAGAGCACGCCTAGTATCAGACACAGATCGACAAGAGACATTCTCGATCCTTTCATGTGCGACAGCAGACTTGCTGCCGCCGTCACCATGACGCGTCGCATGCGCAATCACCAAGCTACATTGCACGCGCCGATCGCGCCGCCCCCGCGCAACCAACCTCCGCCCCGCCCGTTCTCAGTGGCAATCCAAGCCAATAGGAGAATGACGATGGCCGACAAGGATACCCCGCAGGAAGTCGCAGCGAAGTTCATCGATAAGCTGAAGGCCAGCCCGTTCGTGATGATCGGCTTGCATGACGGCCAGCATTCCGAGCCGATGACCGCGCAGATCGACGACGATCAGCCCAACACGCTGTTCTTCTTCGCCGGCCGCGACAACCGCATCGCCAAGGGCGGCGCGGCGATGGCGCAGTTCGTCGGCAAGGGCCATGATTTCTTCGCGTGCATGGCCGGCGACGTCTCGACGTCCAACGACCGCACGCAGATCGACAAGCTCTGGAACAACCAGGTCGAGGCGTGGTTTCCGGGCGGCAAGGAAGACCCGAACCTCACGCTGCTGCGCTTCGACATCGACAGCGCCGAGCTGTGGGAAACCGATATCTCGATCGGCGGCCGGCTCAAGATGCTATTCGGCGGCACGATCCGTTCGGACGAGTCGAGCAGCCACGCGGTGGTAAACTCGATCGCCTAACGATTGCGGGCAGCCTGCGAGGGCTGCCCGTTTTCCATCACCCGTTCGCGGTGATGAACTCCTCCACTACCGGCGCGATCTTCTCCCGCCAGCGGGTGCCGTTGAAGATGCCGTAATGGCCAGCACCTTCCGCCATCAGATAGCGTTTCTTCTCGTCGGGTAGCGCAGTCGCCAGCGTCAGTGCCGCCTTGGTCTGCCCCAACCCCGAAATATCGTCGCGCTCACCCTCGACCGCGAGCAACCCAATGTCGGTGATCGCCGCCGGATCAACCAGCCGACCACGATGCGTCATGATCCCACGTGGCAGCGCATGGTTCTGGAACACGACGTCGATCGTCTGGAGATAGAATTCCGCGGTCATGTCGCAGACCGAGCGGTATTCCTCATAAAAATCCTGGCTCTGCGACGCGCTCTCGCCGTCGCCCTGGACGAGATGCTTATACATCTCCCAGTGCGAGACCATGTGGTTGCCCAGGTTCATCGACATGAATCCGGCGAGTTGCAGGAAGCCAGGATACACCTTCCGCCCCGCACCCGGATAATTGCCCGGGACGGTCGCGATCACGTTCTGCTCGAACCACGCATGCGGCCGCTCGGTCGCCAGCGTGTTCACTGCGGTCGGCGCCTCGCGCGTATCGACGGGACCGCCCATCATCGTCAACGTCTTGGGACGGCACGGGTTCTTGTCCGCACTCATCAACGCGATAGCAGCATAGCAGGGAACCGAGGGCTGGCAGACGGCCAGCATGTGCGTGCCCCCCTGCCCTTCGTTCGCGCCGATCGTCTCCAGATATTCGATCAGATAATCGATGTAATCGTCGAGATCGAACCGCCCCGCCGAGAGCGGCACGCTGCGCGCGTCGCGCCAGTCGGTGATGTAGACGTCGGCGAACGGCAGCATCCGCTCGACGGTGCCGCGCAGCAGCGTCGCGTAATGGCCGGACATCGGCGCGACGATCAGCAGCTTCGGACCGCCCTCGACGCCCTCGCGCACGAACCGCTTCAGCTGCCCGAAGTCCTTCCGCAACACGATCTCTTCGCGCACCGCGACCTCGCGGCCGTCGATCGTCGTCGTGTCGAGCCCGAACGCCGGCTTTCCCCGCGTTGCATTCGCGTGTGCGAACACTTCGAGCGCGGATGCGACCACCGTGCCGCCGCCCAAATAGGCGAACGGGTTTGCCGGATTGTTGAGCAGATCCGCGCCGAAGCTCGCCATCCTGCTGGCACCGGCCATCATTGAACGCTGGAATTCATAGGCATCGTAGAGCATGCGGTATCCTCTCGCCTCATCGGGCTTTGCACGGTGGTAACGCAATTTTGCCGCAGTGCAACGCGCGATCGACCGCGGCTCTGTCCCGCGCGACCGGATCACCGGTCTCGGCGACGCCCGGTTCTCGTTGAGCGCCACCCCCGCCACTGCTAGGCACCGCGCATGGCCAAGCCGATACCCGAAGAGAAGACGTCCCGCCGGATCGGCGATCTCGCGATGGTGTGGCGTCACGCCTCCCAATATCCTCGCCAGATCGCTTTCGCGGGGCTCGCGCTGATGATGACGTCGGCGGCGACGATCGGCATTCCGTACGGATTTAAGCGCGTCATCGACCGCGGCTTCGGCCCCGGTGCGGGCGGGTCGGTCGCCAACTCGTTCCACTATTTGCTGATGATCGTCGTGGTGCTCGCCCTCGCGACCGCGGTGCGCTTCTATTACGTGTCGTGGCTAGGCGAACGCGTCGTCGCGGATATCCGCACAAACGTGCAGCGCCACCTGCTCCGCCTGACACCGCGCTTCTTCGAGGAGAACCGTCCGTCGGAGATCGCCTCGCGTCTCACCTCCGACACAGCGCTGATCGAACAGGTCGTCGGCAGCACGGTGTCGATAGCGCTCCGCAACACCTTCACCGGCATCGGCGGGCTGATCTACCTGTTCGCGATCTCGCCCAAACTCGCGGGCATGCTGATGATCGGCATCCCGCTGATCATCCTGCCGATCGCGCTGCTCGGCAAACGCGTCCGCAACTACTCGCGCACGTCGCAGGACCGAGTCGCCGACGTCGGCTCGATCGCGACCGAGACGCTCGGCGCGATGAAGGTCGTGCAGGCATTCGGGCAGGAAGACCGCGAGGCGATCCGCTTCTCTGACGCGGTCAGCGCGACCTTCGCCGCTGCTCGCGCGCGGATCATGCTGCGTGCGGTGATGACCGCGATCGTCATCGGCCTCGTCTTCGGATCAATCACGCTAGTCCTGTGGGAAGGCGCGATCGACGTCGCTGCCGGCCGCATCAGCGGTGGCGCGATCGCCGCGTTCGTCCTGACAGGCGGCATCGTCGCAGGCGCGTTCGGCGCGCTCACCGAAGTGTACGGCGACCTGTTGCGCGGCGCCGGTGCGGCCGGACGCTTGTCCGAGTTGCTCCGCGAAAAGCCCGAGATCGCCGCGCCCGCCAACCCGGTCGCCCTGCCCCAACCGCCACGCGGCGCGCTCGCGTTCGAGGGGGTGCAGTTCCACTACCCAACGCGGCGCGACGTTGCCGCGCTCAACGGCTTCTCGCTCGACGTGAAGCCGGGCGAGACGGTTGCCGTCGTCGGTCCTTCGGGCGCGGGCAAGACCACCCTATTCCAGCTGGTCCAGCGCTTCTACGATCCCGACGCCGGCCGCGTGACGCTCGACGGCATCGACCTGCGCGACGCCGACCCGGCGGAAGTCCGCGCCCGCATCGCGATGGTCCCGCAGGAGACGATCATCTTCGGCGCCTCGGCGCGCGACAATCTCCGCTACGGCGACTGGTCCGCGACCGACGACCAGCTCTGGGCCGCCGCCGAAGCCGCCAATGCCGCCGAATTCCTGCGCAAGCTACCCGAGGGCCTCGACACGTTCCTCGGCGAAGGCGGCGCACGGCTGTCGGGTGGCCAGCGCCAGCGCGTCACGATCGCGCGCGCGCTCCTCCGCGATGCGCCGATCCTGCTGCTCGACGAGGCCACCAGTGCGCTCGATGCCGAAAGCGAGCGGCTCGTGCAGGAAGCGCTCGAGCGGCTGATGACGAACCGCACCACGCTGGTCATCGCGCACCGCCTCGCCACCGTGCGCGCGGCCGAGCGGATCATCGTGATGAGCGACGGTCAGATCGTCGAAGAAGGCTCGCACGGGTCGCTGATGACCAACAGCGGGCTCTATGCGCGGCTGGCGAGCCTGCAGTTCAACGAGGCCGCCTAGACCTTTTTGACCTTGGGCTTTTTCGGTTTCGGCATCGGCAATTCGGCGGTCGAGATGCGGACGAGTTCGGCCAGCCACTCCGCATCGTCCCAGCGATCCGCGTCGACCAGCAGGCACGGTTTCGCGCCCGGATAGGGCGGCGCTTCGTCGATCGCCCCCGCGAACGCGCGGCCACCCGGTGTCGGTTTGACGAAGAGCTGCTCATCACAGATCAGCGCGACCATCCTGCCGTCGCAATAGACGCCGTATTCGCCGAACATCGGCTTTGCGGAAACATCCCCCGCCGCGGCGAGCTGGTCGACGATGAACGCGACGGTCTTGCGATCGGATGCCATCGGGTGATCTTCGCAGATAGGCGTGGCCTTGGCGAGCCATGCCGACGATGGCGTTTCATTTGCGATGCCATGCCCGCGCGCGCAAACTCGGCAAAAGAGGAGATGGATATGCGCGACTTCGACATCGTCATCTACGGCGCAACCGGGTTCACCGGGCGGCTCGTGGCGGAGTACCTCGTTCAGACCTACCCGACCGGCGTTCGCTGGGCGATGGCCGGGCGGTCGCTCGCAAAACTGCAGGAGGTCCGCGACCTGATCGGTGCCCCCGCCGACACGCCGCTGATCACCGCCGACTCGGACGATCCCGCCAGCCTCCGCGCGATGGCCGAACGCGCCACCGTCGTCATTTCCACGGTCGGACCGTACCAGCTGTACGGCTCCAACCTCGTCGCCGCCTGCGCCGCGACCGGCACCGGCTATGTCGACCTGTGCGGCGAGCCAGCCTGGATGCGCCACATGATCGATGCGCACGAAGGCGAAGCGACGCGGACCGGTGCGCGCATCGTGTTCTCCTGCGGCTTCGATTCCATCCCGTTCGATCTCGGCGTGCTGACGCTGCAGGAGGCGGCAAAGGCGAAATACGGCGCCCCCGCCCCCCGCGTGAAAGGCCGCGTGCGGAAAATGCAGGGCACGTTCTCGGGCGGCACCGCGGCCAGCCTCAAGGCGACGCTCGCCGCCGTCGCGCGCGATCCCGGCATCGTCAAGCTGCTGACCAGCCCGTTCGCGCTCACCCCCGGCTTCCAGGGACCGCATCAGCCGACCGGGCTGCTCCCCGAATACGACACGACCCTCTCGGCCTGGGTCGCGCCGTTCGTGATGGCGCCAATCAATACGAAGAACGTCCACCGCACCAATTTCCTGCTCGGCGAGGCCTATGGCGCGGACTTCGTCTATGACGAGATGATGGTCGCGGGGCTGGGCGATCTCGGCAAGGTTGCGGCGGAGGCGATCGCGAAGTTCAATCCATTCTCGGGCGACAAGGGGCCGAAACCCGGCGAAGGCCCGTCGAAGGAGGAGCGCGATGCCGGCCATTACGACCTGCTGTTCGCAGGCATCATGCCCGACGGCGAGCGGATCGACACGGTCGTAACCGGCGACCGCGATCCCGGCTATGGCTCGACCAGCAAGATGATCGCCGAGGCGGCGCTGTGCCTCGTCCAGGACGTGGAGGGCGATGGCGGGATCTGGACGCCGGGCGCGCTGATGGGAGCAAAGTTGCGCGATCGGCTGGTGGCGAAGGCGGGGCTGACCTTCACGGTCGGGTGATCAACCGCGAAAGAACCGCGTGGCGATCCAGGCAATCAGCACCGACACGATGATGGCGATTGGCATAGCGAGACGTCGGCGTCGTTCGACGGCAGCATAATGCGCGTCGAGATCGAAGTAGAAGCGGCCCGGTGCGGTTTCGCGGACGATGCCGTTGGCGCGCAGCCGATCGAAAGTCGCCTGCTCCCGAGCATCACGCGGTAGGAAGACGATCGCATCGTCGGGTCCGATCGCGTGTCGCGCCAGAAACAGCGCCGGGATGACTCCGCGGATCCGATGCGGACGCAACGCCATCGGCATGCCGGATGGGCTCGGATTTACCGGCGAGAGCTTATTCGGCAAGCGCGAAGACCGTCGCCGCCGCCGCAACGCTTGCAGCGACGCCCGATACCCCGACGATCGCTGCGGCTCGAAGTCGTACCGAAGCGCGAAATGCGCCGAGCCCTCGCGCATCGAGATGATAACGCCCCGCCCCGTCGTCGACGATCGCGCCATAGACTCGAAGTTGGCGAAATATCCGCGCGTCGTTCGCGACATAGGGGATCGCACGATCAGCCGACGTGGCCCGTGCCGCGACGAAATCCTTGACGATCCGTCGACGCGATCGGCCTAGTATAAGTCCCCGCATACTCTCCCCCCGCGCCGATCTCGCATAACGCGGAGGGTTTGCGCAAATCCTAACGTCGCTTGCCTTGGTGGCGGATGTTCGCCGGGCGACCGCGCCGCTTGATCTCGCGCACCGGCTTGCGTCCGCCACGGGGAGGCTGGGCCGCCCCTTTCCCCTCGGGCATCTCGAAGCGGAGGGCACCCGACACCGGGTTCGCCTCTGCCAGCCGCAACTCCAGTGTCTGCCCCTGCGCGAAGACATCGCCGCTATGCTCGCCGGTCAGCGTGCGCGCCCCCTCGTCGAAGCGGAAATACTCGCCGCCCAGGTCCCGCACCGGCATAAGGCCGTCGCCGCCGATCCCCTCGACCGTCGCGAAGAAGCCGAAATTGGTCACGCCGGTGATCCGCACGTCTATCACCTGGCCGACGCGCTCCGACAGGAACGCCGCGACATAGCGATCGGTGGTATCGCGCTCCGCCTCCATCGCGCGGCGCTCCAGCCGGCTGATGATCTCGCCGACCGACTCCACGTTGGCCGCATCGTCCGCCGGCAACCCGCCCTCACCAAGACCGTAGGCGGACACCAGCGAGCGGTGGACGAGCAGATCGGCATAGCGCCGGATCGGCGAGGTGAAATGCGCGTAGCTGCCCAGACTGAGGCCGAAATGCCCGTGATTGCCGGGCGCGTAATAAGCCTGGGTCTGCGTGCGCAGAATCTGCTCCATCACCTGCGGGCGGAAATCCGCATCGCCGATCCGCTCGATGATGTGGTTGAACGTCGCCGGACGGACGACCTGCCCGAGCGCGAACGGCACGTCGAACGTCTCCAGATACTCCTTGAGCGCCGCCAACTTCTCGCGGCTCGGCGGCTCGTGGATGCGGTACATCACCGGCGCCTTCTTCGCCTCCAGCGCCTTGGCGGCGGCAACGTTGGCGGCGATCATGTAGTCCTCGATCAACCGGTGCGCATCGAGCCGTTCGCGCGGCGACACCGACATGATCCGTCCCTGCTCGTCGAGCACCACGCGACGCTCCGGCAAATCGAGATCGAGCGGCGCCCGCGCATCCCGCGCCTTGGCCAGAGCATGCCAGCCAGCCCAGAGCGGCTGCAATACGCTCAGCATGTCGCCGCGCTCGTCCACCACCGGCGATGCGGCGTCGATGATCGCCTGCGCCTCCTCATACGCAAGGTTCGCGGCGATCCGCACCACCGCGCGCGTAAAGCGCCACGACTTAAGCGAGCCATCCTTGCCGATCCGCAAATGGCACGCGAGCGCGGCACGGTCGGCACCTTCCTTCAGCGAACACACCTCCGCTGACAGGATTTCCGGCAGCATCGGCACGACCCGGTCGGGGAAATACACCGAGTTCCCGCGCCGCCGCGCCTCGCGGTCGACCTCCGACTTCGGCCGCACGTAAAAGCTGACATCGGCGATCGCGACGATCGCCTTCCACCCGCCCGCATTGGAGGGATCGTCATCCGCTTCCGCCCAGACCGCATCGTCGTGATCGCGCGCATCCTCGGGATCGATCGCGACGATCGGCAGGTCGCGCAGATCCTCACGCCCCTCACCCAACGGAAGTTTCGACACCCGCTCCGCCTCGTCGAGCGCCTCCTGCGAGAACACGTCCGGAATCCCGAGCTTGTGGATCGCGATCAGCGAGAAACTGCGCGCCGCAAAAGGATCGCCCAACTTCGACACGACGCGTGCCGCGATCTTGGGCGGCTTGCCAGCGAGTTCCGCCAACACGAGGTCGCCCGGTGCCGCGCCGCCCGCGTCCGCGACCGCGAACTCACGCTGCTCGCGCTTGTCGACCCCCGTCAGCCAGAGCCGCCCGCCATCCTCGCGCAGCACGCCCAACACTTGCTCGGACGCCGGCGCGAGCACCTTCATCGGATGCGCGATCCAGCCGTTCCCGGCCTCCTCGGTGCGCGCGAGGATTCGCTCGCCAACGCCCAGCGCCCCGCGTTTCCGTTCGCGCACGCGCAGACGCGGCGGCGGCACGCCCTCCGCCTCCCAGCGCTCCGGGACCGCCCAGACGTTGCCGCCGTCATCGACATCGGCGATCCGCAGCACCGTCACCTTAGGAATGCCGCCCATCTTGTGGAACGCGCGACCGGGGGCGCTGTCGATCAGCCCCTCGTCGGCCATGTCCTTCAGCAGCGCCTTGAGCCCGATCTTGTCCTGCGCGCTGAGCCCGAAGCCCTTGGCGATCTCGCGTTTGCCCGCGGGCACGTTGGACGTGGCGATGAAGTCGAGGATCTGCTCGCGCGTCGGAAGACCGGCTTTTGGTTTGTACATCGCACACAGATAAGCACGCCAACCCGTTCCGTCACCCCGGCTTCACTCGGACCGACAGCATCCGGAAGGAACGGCAGATAACTTATGCGGTACGGGATTGACGCTCGAAACGCCTGCGGACCAGAAGGATAGTCCTCCGGTTTCGAGCAATCGGTACGTCATTTTTGGCTTTAGGGCTTGCAACCGGTCCAGATGGGCATAGTCTACTGAAAACATTGAAGGAGAGGCATGATGGCGACGCCCCTGAAGCTCGAAGCGGACCCCGAAGACAAAAACCTCGTCATCCTGCAAAGCCTCATCTGCCTATTGCGAGAGAAGAACGTTCTGTCGCGCGCGGATATCGAGGAGTTGTGCGACAAGGTTCAGGCCCGGGTCGCCAATCACGACAGCGATCCACTTCCTTGCCAGATGAACGGCGCGCTCGCCGCAGCCACCGAAGTCGCACAGATCGGCGATTATATCGGGCGCAAATACGGTGGAAAGCATCGTCGCGTGGTGTGATGCCCTAGCGGGTCGCCAAGCCCGGCAAAGACGATCGACTGTGCGATAGCGTCGCGCGACCGTAGCGCGACGCGCACAACCTTAAGCAGAACGCCGTGCGCGAGGCCGGTCGCACCTTGGCGGTGTCATCACGCCACCGAAACCGCGCGCAACAAATAGATCTATGACAACCGGCGTCCAGCCACGGTCAGCAGCAAATAGTCCAGCTCCCGCCGATCGCCACAGCTCTTAGCTGGCGACGAAGCAAGTCTCGCCAGCGACCCGCAACCGGCCACAGATATCCGCCGCCTGGTTCGCGCTGCCTGCGTTCACGCGCAGGCGATACAGGGTCCGACCGCCCGTCGCGACCGGCTGGACCGACTTGCCGAGCGCGCCGACATACGCGAACCGCTTCGAGAAGTTCGTCCAGGCCGCGTTGGCGACTGCTTCGCTCGGATACGCACCGAGCTGGACCAGCGAACCGCCAGTAGCCGCGCCGGCGCCACTCGGCTTCGACGCTGACAGCGGTGCCGTCGCGACCAGCCGCCCCCCCGATGCAGGAACCTGTGCGACCGCGTTGCGGCCCGCTGTGTCATCAGTCTTGGCCGCGACCGCACGCTTGCCGTCGACAGGCGCTTCCGGCACGCCGCGCAGATCGATCGCGCCGTTACCCGACTTCCCCGCACTGGTCGCGATCGCCGAATCGCCCTCGCCCTTGACCTTCAGGCCGCCGGCGTCGTCGGGCTTGACCTTGTAGTCGCCTTCCTGCGCGGCGATCATCTGGCCGCCGCCGGTCGGCGCGCGCTGTTGCAGCTTGTAGATGCCGAAGATGATCGCCGCGAGCACCGCGAGACCGAGCACGACGAGCGCAATGACGCGGCCGATGCCAACGGTTTCCTGCTCGTCCGGCTCGACGGTTTCGAGCCAGGGGAGCCGGTCTTCCTCGCGCAGATCCATATCTTCGGCCATCACTTCATCTCCGAAACCGCTTCGACACCCATGATGGCGAGGCCGTTATGAATAATCTGCCCTATAGCGGACGCCAAGAAAAGCCGTGCCGCGGTCGCCTGTGGATCCTCGATCACCAGGAAACGACGGTCGGGACGATCGTTTCCGACATTCCATAGCGCGTGGAACGCTGCCGCCAAGTCGTAGAGATAAAACGCAATTCTGTGTGGTTCGCGCGCGGTCGAGGCGATCTCGACGAGCCGTGGAAACTGCGCTGCAAGCTGTACGAGGGCAAGCTCGTCCGTATCAAGCCGGGACAAATCCGCAGAAATAGGCGTGATTCCCGCCTCTTCCGCGCGCCGATGCAGCGATGCGATACGAGCATGCGCGTACTGGACATAGAAAACCGGGTTGTCCTTCGACGCCTCGACCACCTTGGCGAAGTCGAAATCCATCTGCGCATCCGACCGCCGCGTCAGCATCGTGAAGCGCACGACATCCTTGCCGACCTCGCGCACGACGTCCGCCAGCGTGACGAAATTGCCCGACCGCTTCGACATCTTGACCGGCTCGCCGTTGCGCAGCAGCCGGACCATCTGGACCAGCTTGACGTCGAACCGCGTCTTGCCGCCGGTCAGCGCCGCCACCGCCGCGACGATCCGCTTGACCGTGCCGCCGTGATCCGCGCCCCAGATGTCGATCAGCTGATCGGCGCTCTGGCTCTTCTGGAAATGATAGGCGAGATCGGCGCCGAAATAGGTCCAGGACCCGTTCGACTTCTTGATCGGGCGATCCTGGTCGTCGCCGAACTGCGACGAGCGGAACAGCGGCAGCTCGACCGGCTCCCAATCGTCGGGCGTCTCGCCCTTCGGCGCTTCGAGCACGCCGTCATAGACGAGATCGCGCGCACGCAGTTCCGCCTCGGCCGCTTCGGGCTTCTTCGCGGCCTGGAGTTCGGCCTCCGAGGCGAACACCTCGTGCTCGATCCCCAGCAGCGCGAGATCGGCGCGGATCATTACCATCATCGCGGCGACCGCCTGCGTGCGGAAGGTGATCAGCCACTCGCTCTCGGGCGCGCCGACGTAGCGGTCGCCGAACTCCTTCGCGAGCGACTGACCGACGGGGACGAGATAATCGCCGGGATACAGGCCTTCGGGGATCTCGACGGTCTCGCCGAGCGCCTCGCGGTAGCGGAGGTGGACCGAGCGCGCGAGCACGTCGACCTGGCCGCCGGCGTCGTTGACGTAATATTCGCGGATCACCTTGTGGCCAGCGAACTCAAGCAGGCTGGCGAGCGCATCGCCCACTACTGCACCGCGGCAATGGCCCATGTGCATCGGGCCGGTCGGGTTGGCCGAGACATACTCGATGTTGACGGTGATCCCGTCGCCCTGCTTCGATCGGCCGTAGTCGGCGCCCGCCTCGGGGATCGCGGCCAGTTCGGCGCGCCAGGCGTCGTCGGTCAGCTTCAGGTTGATGAAGCCGGGGCCTGCTACGCTCGCCGAGGCCACGTCCTCAAGCTTCGACAGTTCGGCGACCAGCGCATCGGCGAGGACGCGCGGATTGGTCTTGGCAGGCTTGGCAAGCACCATCGCGGCGTTGGTCGCGAGATCGCCGTGGCTGGTGTCGCGCGGCGGCTCGACCGTGACGTTCTTGCGATCGAGACCGGCCGGCAGCGTCCCCGCCGCGGTCAGCGTGTCGAGCGCCGCATCGATGTGCGCGGCGAAACGGGTGTAGAGCGTCATGGCAGTCCCGGTACGTCAAGGAAACGCGCGCTCTAGACCATCGCGGCTTGGCGCTCAATTTAATCCCGCCGGGGGGGCGGGGTGATACGTGTCGACGAGTCCCACCGTAATTCCCGCGAAGGCGGGAACCCATACTGGCTGGCCGTGCGAGGTGTAGCTTCCGTCCCGAGAATATGGGTCCCCGCCTCCGCGGGGATGATGGATAGGATGGGGCACATTTTTAGGCGACACCCCCGTCATCCTGACGAAAGTCAGGACCCAGGGTTCAAAGGGCGACGTATAGTGCTCTGGGTCCTGACTTTCGTCAGGATGACGGACTTGGTGAAAGTTGCGGCCCTCCGGTAAAGAAGCGCGGCCGAGGGGGACTTGGCCCGGGCGCACCTACAGCCCCCCAACACTCATACCCGTATCAGCCCCTCTACCGCCGCAGTCCTCGCGCTCGTCGGGAACAGTGCCGCCATTGCCCGAGCCGGCTCCACACCGAAATGCGACGACACCGCGCCGCCGATGAACGCATCGAGTTGCATCGTCGGCTTCAAATCGCGTGCCTCGTACAGCGCGGCGGGAGCCAGGCCCGGCCAGTCGGACACCACCCTGCCCCCCTTCACGCCACCGCCGAACAGCATCGCCGCGGTGCCCGTCCCGTGATCGGTGCCGCCGGTGCCGTTGACCGCGACGGTTCGTCCGAACTCGGTCGCGACCAAGACCATCGTGTCCGCCCATAGCGGTCCCAGCCCCGCCTGCAGCGACGCGATCATCGCGTCGAGGCCCTTCAACTGGGCGGTCAGTCGTCCGCGCTGGCCGGTATGCGTATCCCAGCCGCCGGTCTCGATCATCGCGATCCGTGCGCCGGTGTCGGGCTTGAGCAAGCGCGCGGCGAGCGCACCGGTCGCGGCCGCATTGCGCCCGCCGTCCTGGGCGAGATCACTGGTGAGTTGCCGCGTCGCCATTGCCTCGCTCCACAGGCCGTGGAGTTGCTGGTCACCGTTGTACAGCATCGCGACGCGTTGCAGCAGGTCGTCGGACGCGTCGGGCAGGCTCGACGGCGCGTAGGAGGCCACCTCGCGCCGCCCCCGCAGTGCCATCGGCACGGTCGCCGCCACCGCGATAGCGCGCGCTTCCTCCGCAGGCAGCACGCCGAGCAGCCGGTTGAGCCAGCCGTCGTGGACCTGGTAAGCACTCGCGCCGCCCGTCTCGAGAACGTTCTGGCCATCGAAATGCGAGCGATCGCGATACGGCGACGCGATCGCATGCGCGAACAGCGCCTGACCTTGCTTGTAGAGCCCAGCGCTCGCCATCATCGCCGGGTGCAGCGTGAACATGTCGTCGAGCTTCGTCCCTGTCGCGAAGTCGGCCGCGAGATCGCCGCGCACGCCCGCAAACGCCGGATCGCCGACCGCGCCGATCGTGCCGAGACCATCGGCCGCGCCACGCTGGATGATGAAGACGAACCGCTTGTCGGTCGCCGCGCGCGCAAAGGCGATGCGCGGCGCGAAGGCGGACGCCAGCACGCCAAGCGTCCCGATGGTGAGGAAGGAACGACGGTCGAGCATGACTATCTCCGCAGCGATTCGGGGGCGACGAGCAACAGGGCGAGCGCCTGCGCCGGGCTTTCTGCGCGCGACAGGCCCTGCGCAGTGGTGGGACTGAGCGAGGCGGGGTACAGCGTCGGCGCCAACGCCCGCGCATCGACCGGCCCGGCACGTGCCGCGAACCGCTCCGCTGCCTCTACGCGCCGCAGGATCGCATCGGGCCCGGCCCAGGCTGCGGCGACGTCATCATACCCGATCGGCTGCCCCGGCTGCCATATCGGCTGGCCGAGCTGGTTCATCATTCCCACCGTGACGCCGGGCTGGACGATGGTCGTGCCGAGCGCGCGCTGCGTGGAGAGATACCATTCCCAGGGTGACTTGAACTTAACCGGCTGCGGCACCCACGCCTCGGGCGACGCGACGAGCGCGCGATAGACCGTCGGGAGATCACCGCCGGATTTCAGGAACGCCGTCTTCAACCGCGCGACCATCGCGGGCGGCGGCGTATCGCCCGCGAAGTGCCGGGCGAGCTTCGTCGCGATGTGCGTCGCCGTCGCGGGGTGGACCGCGAGATCGGACAGCACCGCCTGCGCCTGCGCTTCCCCCGCCGCGGGATAGAGCTTGCCCATCACCGTCCGATCGCCGGGCTGATGAACGTCGTCGAGGAACAGGAAGGCGCCCGCGCGCGAATCGTCCTGGACGCGCGCACCGGGGCCACGACCGATGCCCGCGACCGTCCACCCGGTCATCGCGCGCGCGAATTCGGTGACGTCGGCCTGGCTGTAGCCACTGCGGACGCCAAGCGTGTGCAGCTCCATGATCTCGCGTGCGAGATTTTCGTTCAACCCGGTGCGGCGCCGGGCCTTCCGGACGGCGAACGGACTGTCCGGGCCGATCGACACCGCCTGGTCGAGATACAGCAGCATCGCCGGATGCCGCTCGACCGCGTTCAGCATGTCGGCGAACTTACCGAGCACATGCGGGCGGATCGCCTCGAACTCCATCGGCCCGGCGAGCGCCATCACCTCGAATTTCTCGGTCGAGACCGCGAAATGGTTCGCCCAGAAATGCACGAGCCGCTCGACAAACGGCGCCTCGCCGGTCAGCGCCGCCATCGTTCGCGCCGCGACCGCCGTGCCATAATCGGTGCGACTCTGCTTGCCGATGACTTGTCGCGCCTCCTGCCGCGCCGCCGCTCCGGGATCGAGCGCGCCCGGCATGGCAGGAGGCTGCGCCGTCGCCGGGAGGGCAACGCCCGGGGACACGGGGGCGGGACTCATCGCGCCGGGCATTGTGGGACCGGAGACCGCGGGCTTCCCATCCATGCCGGTCGCAGCTTTCGGCGTGCGCGGTCCGAACTGCGCCTTGATCGCCTTTTCCTGCGCATAATAGGCGACGAGCCCGACCGAAATCCCGGCAGTCGAGGGCGCGGTTGCGATCACCGCCGGCCGCGGCTCGAACTCTTCGCACTGTGCCAACACCCACTTCGCCGGATCGCCGGCAATGGTATCACCGGGCCGTGCGCCGAGGCCAAACCGATTGAGCGCGATACTGGAAGCAGACACGACGCTTCTCCTTCGTCACCCGGCGTACGCGTCAAATGTCGTGCAAGTATGTCACGCGCGCCGCTCGTCGCATCCGCGCCGCAATTCGTCGTTGCACGGTACGCAATCGCAACGGATAGGTTTGCAATTGCAACTGATGCTGCACCGCAATATTTCATTGGATCGAGAGTTGGGTGGAGACTCGATCCGGCTCGATGCACCACGCGGGAGACACGATCATGCGCAACGCTATCAAGATCATCGCAGCAGCAGCGGCAGCCCTCACCTCGACGATCGGCATGGCCGCCGACACCAAGCAGAGCTTCGTCCACGAGGGCAGCACTTATGTCTACACCTCGACGCAGGACGGCAGCCGCCAAGTCATCGACGGCCGCCGCTATCCATCGGGTCAGAAGTTTCACCTGATCGTCCGCGGCGATCGCGTATCCGGCGTTTCGGGCGGCGTCCCGGTCGCCTTCAAGACCACAGAAGCCAATGGCGCAGCCGGCGGGATCGCCTCGGTCACGCGCTAAGCTGACTGGGTTTTAGGTGCTTGCAGCGGCGGTCGGACCTCGGTCCGGCCGCCGTTTTGCGTTTGGCTTCGACCTACCACAACACGCCCGTCATCCTGACGAAAGTCAGGATCCAGAGCCACTGAGGACGTCGTTCGTTACCCTGGGTCCTGACTTTCGTCAGGATGACGGAGGGGGAGCCCGCTACGTCTCCCTCAGAACCCCTCGGGCAGGTCGATCGGGCCGACGAGTTCGCGGTAGCGCGATACGGCATACCGGTCCGTCATCCCCGCGATGAAGTCCGCGATGTGCCGGCTGCGGTCCGGATCTTCCGAAGGCAACCGCTCGCGCCACTCCTCGGGGATCGTCCCCGGATCGTCGCGATACACCGCGAACAGCCCGGACACGATTCCATGCGCCGCATCAGCCGCGGCCAGCTGGCGCGGATGATGGTAGAGATTGGCGTACATGAACCGCTTCAGGTCGCGCTCCGCCTCGCGCATCTCGGGCGAGAAGCCGACCAGGCATTGGCCCGCATCGCGGACGTCGTCGACGCTGGTGACGCCGCTCACCGCGATTCGCTGGCGGGTTTCGGCGATCAGGTCGTTGACCATCGTCCCGATCTGCGTGCGGACGAGTTCGCCGACCAACCGCTTCGGCGCAACGTCCGGGAAGCGGCGGCGCACATCGTCCCAGCCGCGCGCGACCAGCGGTACGGCCAGCATCTGGTCGAGCGTCAGCAGCCCCGCGCGCAGGCCATCGTCGATATCGTGATTGTCATACGCGATATCGTCGGCGATCGCCGCGACCTGCGCTTCGAGGCTCGAAAAGCTGGTCAGTGCGAGCGGATATTCCGCATCGGCGACCGCGAGCGCCCAGCCCGGATGCCGCACTGGGCCATTGTGCTTGGCAAGCCCCTCGAGCGTTTCCCATGTCAGGTTGAGCCCGTTCCACAACGGATACGGCCGCTCGATCGTCATCAGCGTGCGCAGCGTGTGGCCGTTGTGATCGAACCCACCCTGCTCGGTCAGCGCCGCCTTCAACGCATCCTCGCCGGCGTGACCGAACGGCGGATGGCCGATGTCGTGCGCGAGACACAGCGCTTCGGTCAGGTCCTCGTTCAGCGCCAGCGTCCGCGCGATCGTTCGGCCGATCTGTGCGACCTCCAGGCTGTGCGTCAGGCGGACGCGAAAATGATCGCCATCGGGCGCCATGAACACCTGGGTCTTGTGGCGCAGGCGACGGAAACTGATCGAGTGGATGATCCGGTCGCGGTCGCGTTGAAAGGCGTCGCGCGGACCACGGACGGACCCGTTCTGTTCTTCTTGAAGTCGTCCTTTGCTGCGCGCCGGGTCCGATGCCCAGGGCGCGCGGTAACTCACTTCGCCGGCAACTTCGTGATGATTTCGCCGGGATCGCTGGTGAAGGTGAACGTCGAGACGCCTTCCTTGGCGAGCTGATTGACGAAGGTCCGCGCTTCCGAATCGGTCTTGAACGGCCCGGCGAGCACGCGATTGGTCGCCTTCCACGGCGCGGTCCAGCCGGCGCGGGAGCCGAACACGGTCGGTGCCTTGGCCTTCGCCTTCTTCCACGCCTTGGGCAGATCACCCTCGGTCGCGCCGGTCGACACCTGCACCCAGGTCCGCGCGGGATTGGCGCGGGCGATCCGCTTTTCCTCGGCCGCAGCCTTGTCGGCGGCAAGCTTCTCCGCCGCGGCGGCCTTCTTCTCCGCGAGCGCCTTCTTGTCCGCGATGGCTTTTCGCGCGGCCGCCTTCTTATCGAGGGCAGCCTTCCTGTCCGCGGCGAGCTGCTCGGCGGCGGTCTTCTTGGCCGCGGCGTCACGCTCGGTCCTGGCCTTGGCCTCCGCAAGCACGCGTTCGGCATCGTCGGGCATCGGCACCGCAGCCTGCGTCACGACGGGCGCGGGATGCATCGGTGCGACACCGAGTTCGGAAGCGGGGATCGACAGCCCCGCGACGATCCGCGCGAGGATCGAGTCCTCGCTCGACGAGACTGCGCGCGGCGGGATCGCAGCGGCCACCTCGACCGGCGGCGTCGAGGGTGTCGCACCAGTGGAGAAACCGGGGCTCGGCAGCGGCGGGGCGCCAGCCTGCCGTACGGACTGCGGCTGTACGGATGTTGGCTGGGCCGCCGCCTGCTGCACCGGCGCTGGTTGCATGGGGGCCGGCCGAATTGGGACCGCCTCGACGGGCCGCGACTGAACCGAAGCCTGCTGCACCGGCGCGGGTTGCACGGGGCTCGCCGTCGCGGGTTGGGCGGGCGTACGTGTAGCTGCGGCAGCGACCGCATTGGCCACCCGCGTGTTGCTCTCCGACTGTATGCGCCCGGCAGGCAGGGCGGCCATCTGCGTTACGGTAGTCGCCGGCAAAGCCCCGGTCGGCGTTGGCACGATGCGCGCCACCGAAACGGGCGACGGGGTTTGCGGCCCTGCAATCGCTGCCTGCGCGAGTTGCGGCGCGCGATAGGTCGGCTGCGGCGTTGCGATGCGCCCTCCTGCTTGCACAGGCGCGGCCTGCACCGTCCGAACCGAAGCCAGTTGGGGCGGTGGCGCGATCGCAGCGGGAATAGTCGGTGCTGGTGTCGCCGCAACAGGCGTGGTCGCAGCGGCACGCGTGGTAACCGCGGCCATTTCGGTCCGATCCGGCTTGCCGCGCCGGTTGCGCTTGGTCTTGCCAGAGGTCGCGACGACCACCGGCCGCGGCACGGCGGCGACCATGACCGGTGCGGTCGGATCGGGCGCCAGCATGCCCAGCGGCGGAGTCATCCGCGCGTCGGCCAGACGCGTAGGCGTCGCATGGACCTCCCCGAAATGCACAGCGAAGGCGCGGTCGCTCGCCGGCAGGCTTGGCAGGCGCTGGAAGAACGGTTGCAGGCCCTGTGCAGTGCCAGCCGGCATCATCGTCGTCGCGATCTTGTCGGCACCGGCGACATCACCGTTCATCGCGATGATGAATGCGCGCGAGCGCCATGCGCCACGATCGCTCTTAAGCAGCAGTGGATTGAGCTGCTGGATCGCAAGCTCGGGCTTGCCCGAAATGCCGAGCGACAACGCGTAGCGCCTGATCGTCTCGTCATCGGGCGCGTCACGGAGTGCCACGCGGTAATCGCGCTGCGCCCGGTCCTGCTGGCCGATCAGATCATACGCGAGGCCGCGGTCGGCGGCGAACTTGCGCGGATCGAGGCCGAGACCCTCCGCCTGCGCGTAATAGCGCAGCGCCTCGCCCGGACGCTCGGACCGGACGAGAATCGACGCCATCCCCGCCTTCGCACGACCGTCACGCGGGTTCACCTTTTCGGCGCGCGCGAACAGCGCCGCGGCACCGCTGAGATCGCCGAGGCCCATCGACAGATCGCCGGCCTTTATCAGCGCATCGACGTCGCGCGGATTGCTGGCGAGCTGGCGCATAACGTCGCCGAGCTTGTCCGCATCGGTCGTGCCCGGAAGCGCCTGGACGACGCCTTGCGCGGACGAGGCGGACGGCGCGGTCGCGAGCACGAGGGCCAGCGCAGCGGTCAGGAAATGATGGGACGAGCGGGTCATGAGGATCATCTGTCTAGACGCCAGCCCGACCGAACCGGCAATGTTTGCGTGCGCGGGTCGCGGCGAACCGGGGCGCGGTGGCGACGAACGATGCGTTGGGCAGAGTCATTCGCTCAAGAGCAGTATCTATCAGCTTGTGACAAGCCTCCCTCCTAGATGCTCCGTCACCCCGGACTTGTTCCGGGGTCCACCATGCCGCGTATCGCTGATCGGCGAGCATGCGGTGTCGTGGATGCCGGAATGAGCCCGGCATGACGGAGCTTTCTAGGCGTGCTTGAAACTCAAACCCGTCAGTCGACTTCCCGCCAGGATGTTCCCGGCTTACTGGTTGTTCTGGCGATGCAGGAAGCGGGGGATGTCGAGCGGATCCTGAGGGGCCGCTTCGCCGTCTTCCTTCGCAGCACCGCGTGCCGCATTCGACATGCGCTCGAACAACGTACCGCCGAGCTTCACGCGCGGTGCGGCCGGAACCGCCTCGTGGGCAGCCTCGGCACCCGGAGCGAGCCAGCGGCGACGTGCACCACCCTCGTCCGCTGCCGGCGTCGGCACCGGAACAGCCGGCGCGATCGGCGCGCGAGCGGGCGGCACCGACGATGTCGACGCCGGACGCGCGATCGGACCACGACCGTAAGGCTCGTCGCCATACGTGCGCGGTGCGGGCGCCGGCTGCGGTGCAGGAGCAACCGGCGCAGGCGCGGCCTGCGGCACCATCGTCTCGGCACCGAGCACCAGCTCGTCATCCGACTTCGACGCCGATGGCTCGACTTCCGACGACGCGTTCAGGTCGAGCGGCTCTTCGTCGGCGGACGACGCAGCAGGCGCGGCCGACGAAGCGGCAGGCTCGCTCGGACGGAACGAGGTGTTCTCGTCGGTCTTGCGCGATCCGAAGCTGAACGAGCGGGTCGGCTCGGGTGCAACCTCGGGCGGACGCGCGTCGGCATCGATCCCGGTCGCGACGACCGAGACGCGGATCTTGCCTTCGAGCTCCTGATTGAACGCCGAACCCCAGATGATGTTCGCATCGGGATCGACCAGGTCGCGGATGTGATTCGCGGCTTCGTCGACTTCGAGCAGGCGCATGTCGTCGCCGCCGGTGATCGAGATGATGACGCCCTTCGCGCCGCGCATGCTCACGCCTTCGAGCAGCGGGTTCGAGATCGCCTTCTGCGCGGCTTCGAGCGCGCGGTTGTCGCCGCTTGCCTCGCCGGTGCCCATCATTGCCTTGCCCATCTCCTGCATCACCGAGCGGACGTCGGCGAAATCGAGGTTGATGAGGCCCGGCATCACCATCAGGTCGGTGATGCTGCGGACGCCCTGCTGGAGCACCTCGTCCGCCATCGTGAACGCTTCCTTGAAGGTCGTGTTCGCGTTGGCGATGAGGAACAGGTTCTGGTTCGGGATGACGATCAGCGTGTCGACATACTTCTGCAGCTCGTCGATGCCGCCCTCGGCCGACTTGGCGCGACGGTTGCCTTCGAATGCGAACGGCTTGGTCACGACGCCGACGGTCAGGATGCCCATGTCGCGCGCCGCCTTGGCGATGACCGGTGCCGCGCCCGTACCCGTACCGCCGCCCATGCCGGCGGTGATGAAGCACATGTGCGCGCCTTCGAGCATCTTGGCGAGCTGATCGATCGTCTCTTCGGCGGCTGCGCGACCGATCTCGGGACGCGAGCCGGCGCCGAGACCTTGCGTGATCTTGGTACCGAGCTGAATCCGCTGCGGTGCGGTCGACTGCTTCAACGCCTGCGCGTCGGTGTTCGCCACGAGGAAGTCGACGCCCTGGACGTCGGCCCGCATCATGTTGGCGATCGCGTTGCCGCCCGCGCCGCCGACGCCGATCACCGCGATGCGGGGGGCCAGATCGTCCACTTCGGGACTAAGGAATTCGATGCTCATCGCCGTTCTCCGCACAACCCGGTAGATACGCTACGGCCGGGCCCCTGATTAATCTGTGTGCACCAACGTCACGGCCTGTTCCAGCCGAAATAACGCCAGCGCCCTCGAAACTCTTAATAATTCGCGCGTGCCGCCTGAATCAACTTGCGCATCATGCCCATACCCTTTGGCCGATGCACCGTCGTCCGCTGCGGCGCGAGCCCGCGAAGGTCGATCGGGTTGGTCGCCGCATAGAAGGCCAACCCCGCTAGCGTCGCGAACGCCGGTCCGCCATGCGCTTCCGGCAGCGCGGTCAGGCCACGCGGTCGACCGATCCGCACCGACCGCCCGAGCGCCTGTTGCGCATAGTCGGCAATGCCCTTCAGCTCGGCACCACCGCCGGTCAGCACGACCTGACGCCCGACCGGCCCCTCGAACTTCAGCTTGGTGAGCGCGTTGCGCACTTCGCCCATCTGATGCTCGAGCCGCTGGCGGATCACGCCGATCAGCTGCGCCTTGGTGATCTGCGCGCCCTCGCCCGCGCCGTCCTCCGCGGAGATCGGCATGACCGGGATCATGTCGTGATTATCGCGGGGGCTGGCGTTTGCCGAGCCATGGAAGCACTTCATCCGCTCGGCATTCTGGCGCCGCGTACCGAACGCGCTGGCGATATCGTCCGTAATGTCCTGCGCGCCGATCGGGATCGAGGTCAGCCCGACCAGCATGCCGCCGGCGAACAGCGACACGTTGGTGATCCCCGCCCCCATCTCGACCAGCGCGACGCCCAGCTCACGCTCCTCGTCGCTGAGGCAGGCAAGCCCGGTCGCGACCGGCGAAGCGATGATCGACTTCACTTCGAGATGCGCCGACCGCACGCACAGATCGAGGTTGCGCACCGGCGAACCGTCCGCCGCGACGACATGGATGTGCACCCCGAGCCGGTCTGCATGCAGGCCGAGCGGCGTCTTCACCCCCGTCAGCCCGTCGAGCGTATAGAGCGCCGGCTGCGCGTGCAGCACCATCCGGCCCTGCGGATCGATCGAGTTGCGCCCCGCGGCGAGCAACGCATCGATATCCTGCTGCTCGACGCGGTGGCCGCCCAGCTCGAACTCGACTTCGGCGACATCGGACACGAGGCCGCCGGCCGAGAAGCCGACCCAGACGTTCTCGATGTTGATCCCGGCGATCCGCTCGGCCTGCTCGACCGCCTCGCGCACCGCCGCCTCGGTCGTCGCCATGTCGGCGATGTAGCCGCGCTTGACGCCGCGGCTCTCGCGCTGGCCGGTGCCGAGCACGATCAGCTCGCCCCCGTCCCCCTTCTGCGCGATCATCGCCGAAACCTTCGACGACCCGATATCGAGCGCCGTGATCAGCCCTTCCGGTGCCACCTTCGCCATGTCATCCCTCCCCGCCCGTTACGTTCGCGCCCGCCGTTTGCGACGGAGTATTCGTAGTTTCGCCCGTTGCTGGCGCGCTGGCAGGTGCCGGCACGTCGACGCTGTGCGCCAGGCTCGCGCCCGGTTTGCGCGCGACCAGCTTGGTCGGATCGCGCATATCGAACCGGATCCAGCCGCGCCCTAGCAGCGGCCGCGCCCCATCCAGCTCGGCGAACTTCACCAGCGCACGCGGCGCACCGTCTTCCGGCAACGCCAACGTCTCGCCGCTCTCGAACGTGAGATCCCAGCGCCGATTGCCGACCCAGGTCGCCGCCTTCACGCGCGGCTTCAGCGCAGGCGCGGCGGCGAGCAGCGTCTGGTACGACGCCTCCTGCCGATCCGCGCCCGGCCCGATCACCAGCGGCAGGTTCGGGATCGCATCCGGCTGGACCGGCTCGAGCAGCACGCCCGATGAATCGATCAACGTGAGTTGGCCATTGTCCTGCCACACCGCGGCGGGGGTCCGCTCGACAATATCAACCAGCATCGTATTCGGCAGCCGCCGCGACACGTGCGCGTCCGCGATCCAGCCATAGCGCAGCAGTTTCTGCCGCACCGCCTCCAGGTCGACGGACAGCATCGACGTCTGGTTCTGCTTGTCCTCGAGCGCGACCGCATAGACCGACATCCGGTCCATCCGCTTGAGCCCCGTGACCTCGATCTGCTCGACCTTGAAGCCCGCACGCCCGGCACCCTCGGCCACCGCCGCGCCGATCATGCCGGGAATGCCGACCCACGTCGCCGCCGCGATCGCGACCGCACCGCCCGCGCCCAGGATCGACCACGTCGCGATTTTGCGAAGCGTGTCCTCACTGACCGGGAGCATCCCGACCAGCCGGTCCATGACCGACACCTTCTTGACCGCGACCTTCCGGCGCGGGGCGGGCCGCTTGGGCGGCGGACCGCGCTTGATAGTGCGGCTCATGGGGAGGGGTTGTCCTGCAACGCCTCGTCGACGATCGCCTGGACCAGCTCGGCATAGCTCATGCCGATATGCCGTGCCTGTTCGGGCACGAGGCTCAGTGGAGTCATCCCCGGCTGCGTGTTCACCTCGAGCAGGAACAGCCCGTCGACGCCACGCTCGTCATCCCAGCGGAAGTCCGACCGCGACGCCCCCTTGCAGCCGAGCAACCGGTGCGCTTCGAGCGCGAGGCTCTTGCAGGCATCGGTGATCTCGTCGGGGATCTCCGCCGGGCAGACGTGGACCGTCATGCCGTCGGTGTATTTCGCGTCGTAATCGTACCACCCGCTCTTGGGCTTCAATTCGGTGACCCCGAGCGCCTTGCCGCCGAGCACCGCGGTCGTCAGCTCGCGTCCGCGGATATACGGCTCGGCAAGCAGTTCCTCGAACTCGCCCCAAGGCCCGACGCTGTCGCGCGCGATCGGATTGCCGTAATTGCCGCTGTCGGTGACGATCGCCACGCCGACCGAGGAACCCTCGTTGACCGGCTTCAGCACATAGGGCCGCGCCATCGGATCGCCCTCGAACAGATCCGCCGACTTGACGATCCGCCCGCCCGGCATCGGCACGCCCGCGGGAACGAGCAGCAGCTTGGTCAGCACCTTGTCGATCGCGATCACCGACGTAGCGAGACCCGAATGGGTGTAGCGCAACCCCATCAGATCGAGCAGCCCCTGCACCGATCCATCCTCGCCAGGCGTGCCGTGCAGCGCGTTGAACACCAAGTCGGGCTTCGCGTCCGCCAGCTTGGCAGCGACGTCCCGTCCCATATCGATCCGCGTAACCCGGTGGCCGAGCGACTCAAGCGCATCCGCACAGCCGTTACCCGACATCAGCGAAACCTCACGCTCCGCCGACCAGCCGCCCATGAGCACCGCGATGTGAAGAGCCGCACTCACTGCTCCCCTCCCGCCTGCGGGAGGGGTCGGGGGAGGGGTTGATGCAAGATGCCGGTATCTGGACCGCCCTCCCCCGCCCCATCCCGCAAGCGGACGGGGAGGTATTCACCAACCCGCTGGATTTCCCATTCCAACGTCATCCCCGAATGCGCCTTCACCTTGTCGCGTACCTCTTCACCCAGCGCCTCGATTTCCGCGCTCGACGCGGACCCGAGGTTCAGCAGGAAATTGCAATGCTTCTCACTGACCTGCGCATCGCCGCGAGTCAGCCCCCGACACCCGGCCGCGTCGATCAATGCCCAAGCCTTGTGCCCCTCGGGGTTCTTGAACGTAGAGCCCCCGGTGCGCGACCGCAAAGGCTGCGATGCCTCGCGCTCTGCCGCGATCCGATCCATCTCCGCGCCGATCACGGCAGGCTCGCCGGGCGTACCGGAGAACACGGCTTCGACCACGACGGCTCCCGCAGGCAGGTCCGAATGACGATAGGTGAACCCGAGTTTCTCGGCAGGCCAAATCTCGACCGAACCCTCCCGCGTAACCACGGTAGCCTCGACCAGAATATCGCTGACATCGCGACCATAAGCACCCGCGTTCATCCGAACCGCTCCGCCGACAGTACCCGGAATCCCACGCAGAAACTCAAGCCCGGCAATTCCAGCATCCCGCGCGGCACTGGCAACGGTAATCCCCATCGCACCCGCACCCGCACGAACGCGGCCGTCCTGCACCGAAACCTTGGCCATCGCCTTAGGCAATCGCACAACGACCCCCGGCACGCCGCCATCGCGCACGATCAGGTTCGAGCCTACGCCGACGGGAAGCACTGGAGTTGATGGGTCGAGCGTTTTAAGCAAGCCGGCCAGATCATCGACATCCGAAGGCCGCACCAGCCACTCCGCCGGGCCACCTGTACGAAACCAAATAAAGTCCGCCAGACTGCCATTAGCCGTCAGAGTACCACGCAGATCCTCCCCGGCACGGGGAGGGGGACCGCCAAAGGCGGTGGAGGGGGCTCTGCCAGAAGCGTTACGCTCGTGGACGCCCCCCTCCACCATGCCTTGCATGGTCCCCCTCCCCGTACCGGGGAGGATTTGCGACGCGCCACTCACGCCAGCACCTTCGCGCGCTCGGCAGCAATCGCATCCGCCAACCCAGCCGCCCACTTCGTGATGTCACCAGCGCCGAGGCACACGACCATGTCATCCGCCTCGATCGTCGCCGCCAGCTCCACCGCGAGCGCGTCCGCATCCGCAACCACACCAGCAAACCGGTGCCCGCGCCGCTTCAACCCGTCGACCAGAGCCGCCGCATCGACGCCCTCCACAGGCGCCTCGCCCGCCGCGTAGACCGGCGTCACCAGCACCCGGTCCGCATCGTTGAAGGCCGTCTGGAAGTCCTCCATCAGATTGCCGAGACGCGAATAGCGATGCGGCTGCACCACCGCGATCACGCGACCCTTCACGCCCTCGCGCGCCGCCGCCAGCACCGCGCGGATCTCGACCGGATGATGGCCGTAATCGTCGATGATCGTCACGCCAGCCACTTCGCCGACCTTGGTGAACCGCCGCTTCACGCCGCCAAACTTGGCAAACCCCTGCTGGATCGTCGCATCCGCGATCCCTAGCTCCAGCGCCACGCCGATCGCCGCCAGCGCATTCTGGACGTTGTGCCGCCCCGGCATCGGCATCTCGATCCCCGAAATCGTCCGCGTCGCGCCATCACGCTCGCGCACCACGCAATCGAACCGGTTGCCGCCCGGGATCGGCGTCACCTCCACCCCGCGCACATCCGCCTGCGCCGAGAAACCGTACGTCACCACCCGACGATCGCGCACCCGCGGCAGGATCCCCTGCACTTCCGGGTGATCGAGGCACAACAACGCCGCGCCATAGAACGGTACGTTCTCGACGAACTCGACGAACGCATCCTTCACGGCGTCGAACGAGCCGTAATGGTCGAGATGCTCGGGATCGATGTTCGTCACGACCGCGATCGTCCCGTCGAGCCGCAGGAAGCTGCCGTCGCTCTCGTCCGCTTCCACGACCATCCAGTCGCTCGCGCCCAGTCGAGCGTTCGAGCCGTACGAGTTGATGATCCCGCCGTTGATGACCGTCGGATCGACCCCGCCCGCATCGAGCAGCGCCGCCACCATTGACGTCGTCGTCGTCTTGCCATGCGTCCCAGCCACCGCGACGGTGGACTTCAACCGCATCAGCTCGGCGAGCATTTCCGCACGCCGCACCACCGGCACGCGGGCATTGAGCGCCGCCTCGACCTCCGGGTTCGAGCGCACAATCGCAGTCGACACGACCACCACGGCCGCATCGCCGATGTTCGACGCCGCGTGGCCGATCGCCACCGGGATGCCCTTGCCGCGCAAGCCCTGCACGACATAGCCCTCGGCCACGTCCGACCCCTGCACACGGTAGCCGAGGTTCTTCATCACCTCGGCGATGCCCGACATACCGATCCCGCCGATCCCGACAAAGTGGATCGTGCCGATATCCGTTGCGACGCCCTTCATGCGAACTGCGCCTTGGGCTTCGAGGGCGCGCCGACCGGAATGCGCGACATCGGCGCGTCGAGGCTCTCGACCAGATCGGCCAGATCGCTCGCCGCATTCGGCCGCCCGCAACTCCGCGCGCGACCCGCCGCGTTCTGCAACGCCGCCGGATCGAGCCCGAGTTTCTGCATCTGCTTGGCCAGTTCCACTGCGGTAAAGTCTCCCTGCGCAATTGTCCGCGCGCCGCCCGCCTGCGTGATCTCGCGCGCGTTCACGGTCTGATGATCGTCGGTCGCCCCCGGCAGGGGCACCAGGATCGCTGGCCGCCCCGCCGCGGTCAGCTCCGAAATCGTCGAAGCCCCCGCGCGTGCGATCACCAGATGCGCCCAGGCCAGTTGCTCGGGCATATCGGGCAGATACGTCGCCAATTCGGCCGGAATATGATGCTCGGCGTATTTCGCGCGCACCGCGTCGATATCCTCGATCCGCGCCTGATGAGTCACCTGCAACCGCCGCCGAAACGTCACCGGCAACATCGCCAGACCGTCGGGCACGACCTGCGACAGGATGCTCGCCCCCTGGCTGCCACCCGTCACGAGCACGCGAAAAATTCCATCCTCCTCCAGCAGCGGATACGGCCGCGAGCGCAGCGCCAGCACCGCCTCGCGCACCGGATTGCCGACCAGATGCGCCTTGCCCAGCAGCTTCGGCGCGAGGCGCTCGGTCGGCTCGGACGAGGTCGCGATCGCGTCCACGCGCCCCGCGACGAAACGGTTCACGCGCCCCAGCACCGCGTTCTGCTCATGCACCGCGGTCGGGATCTTGTCCGCGAACGCCGCCAGCAACGCCGGCAGTGCAGGATAGCCGCCAAAGCCGATCACCGCGGCCGGCTTGAACGTCCGGTACAGCTCGCGCGCCATTGCTCGCCCGCGCCACATCTCCCGCGTGGCCCGAGCCCAACCGAGCGGTCCACCGGTAAAGCGCCCCGCCGGCAGGACATGCGTCTGGATATCCTCGAACAGCCCCGGAAACCGCACGCCGCGCGCATCGCTGACCAACGCGACACGGTGGCCGCGCTTGGTCAGTTCGGCCGCGAGCGCCGCTGCCGGGACCATGTGTCCCCCGGTCCCACCGGCTGCGAGGACGTAATGCCGAGACTGATTAACGTTCATTCACCACTCCAGCGGACGACATAGGGGCTCCGCGTGAGAAACGGATTGCGCCGGGTAAACGCCAGCAGCAACCCCATGCCGACCGACAACGCAATCATCGACGACCCGCCATAGCTGATGAACGGCAGCGTCATACCCTTAGACGGCGCGAGGCCCGTGTTCACCGCCATGCTCACCAGCGCCTGCGCGCCGAACTGCGTCGCGAGGCCCGCGGAGGCGAGCAGCTTGAATTCGTCCTGCTCGTCCAGCAGCTTGACGAACACGCGCACCACGATCGCCAGGAAGATCACCGCGATCACCGAACACGCGATCAGCCCGAATTCCTCGCCGATCACCGAGAAGATATAGTCGGTATGTGCCTCGGGCAGCCCGAACTTCGCCGCACCCGCGCCCGGCCCCGTCCCGGTCCAGCCGCCCGCGGTCAGCGTATTATGCGCCGCGTTCGTCTGGAAATGGTCGCCCGCGCCCTCGCCCTCGACACCCGGAAACAGGAACGCATCGATCCGCGACCGCGCCACGCCGTAGAACACATAGGCGGCAATCAGCCCGGCCGGCGCCATCGCGACGAGGCCGAGCATCACCTTGGCCGGCGTCCCCGCGATCATCAGCAGCGCCATCCAGACCGAGCAGAAGATGATCGTCTGGCCGAAATCGGGTTGCAGCATCAGCAGCACCGCGACGCCCGCGGTCATCGCGCCGGTGATCAGCACGGTCGGCAGCTCGGCATCCTTCGCACGCAGCGACAACAGCCACGCGACGGTGACGATGAACAGCGGCTTCAGGAACTCCGAAGGCTGGAACTGCGCGAACCCGACGCCGAGCCAGCGGCGTGCACCGTTCGCCTCGACACCGATGAACGGCGTCACCATCAGCATCAGCACGAACAGCGCGCACCCGCCGATCGCCATCCGCCGCGCCATCGACACGGGCATCATCGACACGCCGAACAGCACGGGGAGCGACACGCCGACCCACATCAACTGTCGCCAGAAATAGTAGAGCGGCGCGATCTTGTGGTGCTCGCCCGAATAGCGGACCGCACTCGCCGGCGACGCCGCCGCGACCGCGATCAGTCCGATCGCAATCAGGAACAGCGTCAGCAGCAGGAGCATCCGGTCGATATCCCAGAACCACGTGCCGAGCGGCGACTGATCGCCCCGCCCGCCGCGCCGTTTCATCTTGGCGACGATGCTGGTCTTCGGTGTGCCCATATCGCCCCTAACGTCGATCCTTCCAGCGCGGATATCGGTCATGCCAGCGACTCCACCGCGGCGCGGAACGCGGCCCCGCGCGCTTCGTAATCGCGAAACTGGTCGAAACTAGCACAGGCGGGGGATAACAAAACAGTGTCGCCCGGCTTGGCGTTTGCGGCGGCCGTGCGGACCGCTGCGTCGAGCGTGCCGACGTTATCGACGCGCATGGAGTCTTTCAAAATCTCGGCGAACTTCGGGCCAGCCTCGCCGATCGTGTAGGCGTGGACGACGTGACCGAAGGCGGGCTTGCAGGCGTCGAGGTCGTCGCCCTTCGCGCGCCCACCGACGATCCAGTGGACCCGGTCGAACGCAGCCAAAGCCGGCGCGGTGCTCTCGGGATTGGTCGCCTTGCTGTCGTCGACATAGGCAACGCCGCCATATGAGGCGATCTGCTCCATCCGGTGCGGCAGGCCCGTGAAACTCATCAGGCCACGGTCGATGTCGACTTCGCTCACGCCCAGTGCCTTGACCACGGCGATCGCGGCAAGTGCGTTCTGAGCGTTATGCGGCCCCTGTAACGTCGGCCAGTTGCTCTGATCCATGCACACGCCGGGCGCGATCTTGGTGAGGTGCTCGCCCTTCGCCGACAGCCCGCGCGCGATCTGCGCGGACGGCGCGTCGCCGATCCCGATGACCGTATCATGGTCAGGCGACTGCATCGCGAACAGCCGCGCCTTGGACGCGGCATAGCCCTCGAACCCGTCATAGCGGTCGAGATGATCGGGCGTGATATTAAGCAGCACCGCGACGTCGCAATCGAGCGTCTGCGTCAGGTCAATCTGGTAGCTCGACAGTTCGAGCATGTAGACGCCGCCCTCGGGGAGCGCTTCCTGCTCGAGGATCGGTAGGCCGATGTTGCCGCCCATCAGCGTCGGGATGCCGGCGGTCTTGAGGATGTGGTGGACGAGCGCGGTGGTGGTCGACTTGCCATTGGTCCCGGTGATGCCGACGACCTTGTGTGGCGGGAGGTCTGCACGGGCCTGTGCGAAGAGCTCGATGTCGCCGATGACGGGCACGCCGGCCGCGCGCGCCGCGGCGGCGAGCGGGTGCGTGTTGAGCGGCACGCCCGGCGACACCACGAGCGCATCGAAGCCCGAGAGATCGTCAAGCGGCGCCACTTCTAAAAGCCCTCTCCCCKCMGGGGAGAGGGAGTGAAGACATCACGCTTCGCCTCATCGGAATCCCACGCGACGACCTGCGCCCCGCCAGCCACCAACGCCCGCACGGTCGCAGCCCCAGACCGCGCCAGTCCCAGCACCGCATAGCGTTTCCCGCGCCAGGCCTGCGCAACGATCACCGCAGCTTCAACGTCGAAAGGCCGACCAGCGCCAGCACCAGCGCGATGATCCAGAAGCGGATCACCACCGTCGCCTCTGCCCAGCCGAGCTGTTCGAAATGATGGTGGATCGGCGCCATCCGGAACACGCGCTTGCCGGTGCGCTTGTAGAAGAACACCTGGATGATCACCGACAGTGCCTCGATCACGAACAGCCCGCCGATGATTCCCAGCACGATCTCATGATGCGCGACGACCGCGATCGTTCCCAGCGCGCCGCCCAAAGCCAGCGACCCGGTATCGCCCATGAACACCGCCGCTGGCGGCGCATTGAACCACAGGAACGCGAGCCCGGCCCCCACGATCGCCCCGCAGAAGATCGCAAGTTCACCCGCGCGGGGGACGTGCGGAATACCGAGATAATCGGCGAACTTCACGTTCCCGACCAGATACACGATCACCATGAACGCGACGCTGGCGATGATCACCGGCATCGTCGCCAGCCCGTCGAGCCCATCGGTCAGGTTCACCGCATTGCCGAACGAAACGATCGTGAACGCCGCGAACACCGGGAAGAACCAGCCGAGATCCAGATACATGCGCGACGTGAACGGCAGATACAGATGCGGCCCGTTCTGCGACATGATGATCGTCGCGGCGACGCCGGCGATGATGAATTCGAGGAGCAACCGCGTGCGCCCGCTGATCCCCGCGGTGCTCGCCTTGCGCACCTTGTCATAGTCGTCGAGGAAGCCGATCGTCCCGAAGCCGAGCGTCACGAACAGGCACGCCCATACATACGGATTGCTCAGGTCCATCCACAGAAAGATGGCGAGGCACATCGAGGTCAGGATCATCAGCCCGCCCATCGTCGGCGTCCCACGCTTCGACAGATGCGACTGCGGGCCGTCAGCGCGGATCGGCTGGCCCTTGCCTTGCCGCACGCGCAACCAGCCGATGAACTTCGGTCCGATGATCAGGCCGATGATCAGCGCGGTCGCGACCGCACCCCCGGTCCGCACCGTCTGGTAACGGATGAGGTTCAGCAGGCCGGGAAACCCCAGATGCTCGGCGAGCCAATACAACATTCAGTTAATCCCGCCTTTGAGGCCAGCCTGGAGACCCGCTACGACGCGCGCGAGGCCCACCCCGTTCGATCCCTTGACGAGCACGACATCGCCGGGCGCCAGGATCGTCCGTAACGACGCGAGCGCGGCCGCAGCGTCGCCCACATGGACGGTTTCGGCCTGTCCCTCAAGCACCTGCGCTAACGGCGCCATCGCTTCACCGACAAGCAGCGCCATTTCGACGCGCGCGGCGAGAATGGGCTCGGCGAGGCCGGCGTGATAGTCGTCGGAGCCCTCGCCCAGTTCGCGCATCTCGCCGAGTACCGCGATGTGACGACCAGGCTCGTGGCTGAGGACGCTGAGCGTCGCACGCATAGAGGCGGGGTTGGCGTTATAGCTCTCGTCGATCACCAGCGCCTGCCCTTCGCCGACGGTCACCAGCGACCGCGCGCCACGGCCTTGCAATCCGCCGAGTTCGGCCAACGCGAGGCCGGCGAGTCCGAGATCACTGCCGGCCGCCTGCACGCAGGCCAGCACGCCGAGCGCATTGGACACCCAGTGCGCGCCGGGCTGCGCGATCGTGAAACTCAGCTCGTGCTCGGCCCCCTGCCCCATCCGCGCAGTGACGAACGTCCCGCCGGTCGGCAGCCGCATCGCCTCGATCGCGCGGACATCGGCGCCCTTCTCGCTGCCGAACGTCACGATGTGCGCGGCATGCGGCGCGGCATGGCCGAGCAGCCGGTCGCGGTGCGGGCTGTCGTAGGGGACGATCGCGGTCCCGTCAGGTTCGAGCCCGGCAAAGATCTCCCCTTTGGCATCGGCGATCGCGCTCTCGTCGGGAAAGAATGCGGTATGCGCAGGCGCGATCGCAGTGATCATCGCGATGTGCGGTCGGACGATCTGGGTCAGCTCGGCGAGTTCACCGGCATGGTTCATCCCCATCTCGAACACGCCGAACTTCGCGTCCCGCGGCATGCGGGCGAGGCTCAGCGGGACGCCGGTGTGGTTGTTGTAGCTCTTGACCGAACGGTGCACGTCGCCGGGGGATGCGCGGTCGAGGCAGGCGAACAGCGCTTCCTTCGCGCTGGTCTTCCCAACCGACCCGGTGACACCGATGATCTTCGCACCGCTCCGAGCCCGGCTCGCCCGCCCAAGCGCCTGCAACGCGATAAAGCTGTCCTCGACGATGACGTGCGGATGATAGCAAGGCTCCGACACGATCGCCCCCGCCGCGCCCTGTGCGAAGGCCTGATCGAGGAACAGGTGCCCGTCGCTGGCCTCGCCCTTCATCGCAATAAAGAGGTCGCCGGGCCCAACTTCGCGCGAGTCGAACGCAACGCCAGTGACGGCGAAGTCACCAGACGCCACACCACCGGTAGCCGCTGCGATCTCGGCCGAAGTCCACAGACTCACTGCCCCCCCTCCCGCAAGCGGGAGGGGGTCGGGGGGTGGGCGCGCGCTATCGCCGAAGCGCAGCGCCTGCCGAACCCGCGAGCCCACCCCCGGCCCCTCCCGCTAGCGGGAGGGGGGAAGAAGATAGCTACCCTCACGCCGCGCACTCCCGCGCGACGGTCACGTCGTCGAAGGGGAGGACCATGTCGCCGACGATCTGCCCTTGTTCGTGGCCCTTGCCCGCGATCAGCACGATATCCTCGGGCCCAGCCTCGCGCACCGCCGCACCGATCGCCGCGCGCCGGTCGCCGATTTCCTCAGCTCCCCGCGCGCCCTTCAGGACGTCGCAACGGATCGCGCGAGCGTCCTCGGTCCGCGGGTTGTCGTCCGTCACGATCACACGGTCAGCATGCTGCACCGCGACCTGCCCCATCGTCTCACGCTTGCCGGTGTCGCGATCGCCACCGGCGCCGAACACCACGATCAGCTTGCCGCCTGCGTGCGGTTTCAGCGCAGCGATTGCCGCTTCGAGCGCGTCCGGGGTGTGGGCATAGTCGACGTAGACCGGCGCACCCGACTTCGCGATCACCGCGCGTTCCAGCCGCCCGCGCACCGGCTGCAACCGCGCGAGATTGGCGATCGTCGCGGCCACGTCGCCACCGGTCGCGATCACGAGTCCCGCCGACACCAGCGCGTTCGCCGCCTGGTAAGCTCCGATCAGCGGCAGTGTCACCTTGTACGTTTGGCCCTCCGCCTCGATCGTCAGCCCCTGCCCGAGCAACGTCGGATCGCGCCCTACCAGCCGCAACGTCTCGCCCTGCGTCCCGACCGTAATCAGCCGGTTGCCACGCTCGCGCGCCAGATCGATCACCCGCGCCGACTGAGGATCGTCAGCCCACACCACCGCCGCACCGTCCGTCGAGAGCACCTCGGAGAACAGCCGGATCTTGGCCGTAAAATACGCCGCCATGTCGCCGTGATAGTCGAGATGGTCGCGGCTGAGGTTCGTGAACGCCGCCGCAGCTACCTTCAGTCCCTCGGTCCGGTACTGCGTCAGGCCGTGGCTCGACGCCTCGAACGCGAGATGCGTGACGCCTTCGCGCGCGAGCCCCGCCACGTTCGACAGGAACGTCACCACATCCGGCGTGGTCAGCCCGGTCGTGACACGCTCGTCCGCCGTCGTAACCCCCAGCGTACCGATCGAAGCTGCATGGAACCCCGCCATCCGCCACAGCTGCCGAGTCATCTCGACGCACGACGTCTTCCCGTTGGTCCCGGTGATCGCCACCGACGTCTCGGGAAACGGCGCGAAGAACTTCGCGGCCAATTGCGCGAACCGCTCGCGGGGGTTGTCGTCGGCGATGTAGGTAGCGCCCTCGACCGTCAGCCCAGGCCGCGCCACGACTGCGATCGCGCCCGAGCGGATCGCGTCCTCGATGAAATCCTCGCCGTTGACGCGTGCGCCTTCGAACGCGCCGAACACCGTGCCGGGCGCGACCTTGCGGTGATCGATCGCGAACCCCGTCACCTGCGCCTCTTCCGTCCCGTCGGTCAGCGCTGCGAGTTTCATGCAATAGTCCTCATTGCCCGGTCGGCTGTGTACGCGACGGGTCCTGCCACAAAGTCGGCAGGATGTCAGACTCGTCGATGTCGCGGTGCGCGTCGGGCACCACGCCCAGGATCGCCCCGACGCGCGAGATCGTCCGGCCGACCACCGGCGCGGTATTCCACGCAGCAGTCTTCCACCCGGCGGTTTCCTTCGTCCCGAGCGGTGAATCGAGCATCGCCAGCACGACATAACGCGGCGCATCCATCGGGAACGCCGCGGCAAACGTCGCCACGTTGCGCGAATGATCGTAGCCACCAGAGACCGCGGCCTCGGCCGTCCCGGTCTTGCCGCCGACGCGGTAGCCCGGCGCATCGCCCTTGCGACCCGTGCCGCGCTGAACGATCAGCCGCAGCATCTGCCGCATCCGCGCGCTTGTCTGCTCGCTGATCACCCGGCGACCGGCAACCGCATGACCCGGCGCGACCTTCAGCAACGTCGCCGGCCGCCAGATCCCGCCATTGACCAGCGCCGCATACGCGCTCGCCAGATGCAGCGGGGTCACCGCGATACCGTGCCCGTAGGCGGTGGTCATCGTCGTCGTCCGCGCCCAGTATTTCGGCCACAACGGACGGCCCTTCTCGCGCAGTTCGATATCGGGCTTGGTATCGAAGCCGAGCTTCTTGAACATCGCCTGCATCTTCGCGGGCCCGACCTCGTCGGCCACACGTGCGGTGGCGATGTTGGACGAGTAGATCAGCGTCTCGGCCATGTTCAGCCAGCGCTTCGGATCGCCGCGCTCGTCATGGATCGTGAAGCGGCCGACCTGGAGCGGATGAGTCGCATCGAAGCGCCGCGCGAACGACGTCACCACGCCCGTATCCATCGCGGTCGCCATCGTGATCGGCTTGAACGTCGAGCCGAGCTCGAACACGCTCTGAGTCGTGATGTTGCGGAGCTGTTCGCTGCCCGACATGCCGACGCGGTTGGGGTTGAAGGTGGGCAGCGAGACCATCGCGATCACCTCGCCGGTCGCGACGTCTAGGACGATGCCGCCCGCCCCTCGCGCGGAAAACGTCGTCATCGCGCGGCCGAGTTCGCTCTCCATCGCCGCCTGGACGCGGTTGTCGAGCGACAGCGCGACCGGCGTGCCGTTCAGCGCAGGATTGGTCAGCCGCTCGTCGAGCACGCGCTCCATCCCGCTCATGCCGTGGCCTGCGGTCGACAGGAAGCCGAGTGCGTGCGCCGCCATCGTCGACTGCGGATACAGCCGCTGCGTATCGCGATCGAACACGATCGCCGGCTCGCCGATCGCATTGACCTGCTCGACCAGCGCCGGCGACGCGCGCCGCTGGAGATAGATAAAGCTTTTGCCCGACGTCAGCAGCGCATAATAATGCGCCTGGTCGCCCGCCTCGGGCATCAGCGCGGCGAGCTTGCTGGCGATTTCGGTCGGATCGCCGATCAGCTTTTTCGGGTGCACCGCGATCGTCCACGCATCGATCGTCCGCGCGAGCGGCGCGCCGTTGCGATCGACGATGTCGCCGCGCGCCGCGATCGCCGCCGAGCGCGCCTGCGGATCGGCGAGCGACGCCTGCACCGCCAGCATTCCGAGCCGACCGACCACCACCAGCACCGCTGCTCCGAACAGGAACATCAGCATCATCAGGCGCGTGTGCGCCGTCGCCACCAGTGCATGACGCTGGTTGGCGCTACGTTGCTGCGAGACGGGCCGGGCGACCAAGGCGGTCACCGCCGCTTACGGCTCTCGGAGCGGGCGCCGCTCATGATGTCACCCAGCGTCGTGTCGGACAGCAGCTTCCGGTCGAGCATCGCCACTGCCTGCGGCCGGACCTTCGCGACGGCGGCGAGGCGCTCTGTCTTGGCGGCGCGGACGAGTGCGGCCTCGGCCGAGCGCGGCGTCGACACCGACGCGCGGATCACGACCGGCTTGAGCGCCGTCTTCGACGCGGCCTGGATCGCGACGTTCATCGCGCGCGGTGCCGTAACTTGGGCCATCTGCACCGGAGCAAGCTTCACCACGGCAGGAGCGGCGGTGACCGGCACGATCGACGTGGAGACGACGGACCCCGCCCCCGACGGCACCAGCAGCGCGGCGGTCTGGACCCCGTCCGCGCGCAGGCTGTTGACGTCGAGCGCCGCGAGCGCGGCCTCGCTCACGACGAACTGGCCGGCAGTGGGCGCCGACAGCGCCAGCGTATCGCCATTCCAGCGCTCGAGCTGCGCCAGGTTGCCGCGCGTGTCGAATTCGGTTTCCAGCGCACGGATGTCGCGCTGCGCCGAGCGGATCTGACCATTGACCGCCTCCAGCTTCTTGCGCTCGGCGGCGACCTGCAGCGACACGAGGTAGAAACCGAGCACGACGGCCACGCAGCCCCCGAACCAGCCCACACCCTTCATCCGATACGCCGCCGTCATGTCGTCACCTCTTCCGTCCATGGTTGCGCGGAGGTCCGCCGCGCCGTCCGTAATGTCGCCGAGCGCGCACGCGGGTTGCGTGCGATCTCGGCCTCGCCGGCGCGAACACCGCGGCCGACATGAGAAAAACTAGGTTCCGCAACGGCTTTCACCTGCGGAAGATGACGCGAACCTGAAGGCGAGCCCCCGGAACGCGTGCGCAGGAAGCGCTTCACCATCCGGTCCTCGAGGCTGTGGAACGTCACGATGGCCAGGCGTCCGCCGGGCTTCAGCACGCGTTCGGCCGCCAGCAATCCGTCGGCCAGTTCGCCGAGCTCACGGTTCACATGGATCCGGATCGCCTGGAACGCCCGGGTCGCGGGGTCCTTCTTGTCGTGCGCCTTGTAGCCGAGCGCGCGGCGGACGATGTGCGCCAGCTCGCCGGTCCGCGTCAGCGGGCGCGCCGCGACGATCGCGCGCGCGACACGCCGCGACTTGGGCTCGTCGCCATATTGATACAGCACGTCGGCGATCTCGTTCTCGTCCGCCTCGTTGACGAAGTCCGCCGCCGACATGCCGGCCTGCGCCATCCGCATGTCGAGCGGGCCATCCGATTGGAACGAGAAGCCGCGCTCGGCCTGATCGAGCTGCATCGACGACACGCCGATATCGAGCGTCACCCCGTCGACCGGTGCGAGGCCCCGCGCTTCGAGTTCGGACGCCATCGCCGAGAAATCCGCGGCGATCAGCGTCAGGCCTTCTTCGGCCTCTTCCATCGCGCGACCATTGACGATCGCGTCTGGATCGCGGTCGAACGCCACGATCCGCGCGCCCGACTTGAGCAACGCCAGCGTATAGCCGCCCGCGCCGAACGTGCCGTCGACCATCGTCTCGCCGGGCTCAGGGGAAAGCGCAGCGAGGACTTCGTCGAGCAGGACGGGAATGTGCGGTGCGTCGGGGGAACTCACAGCTGCACCCCCTTCTCGGCCATGTAGAAGCGCGCCATCTCCTTGACGACGGGGGGCATGCCGTCGGTGGCGATCAGCGTCGCGGGGTCCCAGATCTCGATGTAGTCGAGCACGCCGTAGAAGAACGCATGGCCCTTGATGCCCGCATAGAAGCGCGGGAACGCAGGCATGATGAAGCGACCGGAGCCGTCGAACGGCACCGCTTCGCCGGACGCGGCGGCGCGCTTGATGTTGTAGTCGTATTCGCCGTTCTCGGCAGGATTCTCGGATTCGCGGCGATCGAGGCGCTCGGCGAGGATGTCGACGTAACCGGGATCATACGCGACCAGGCAGCGATTCTTCTGATGCGCGCCGATGATGATGGTCCCGCCGTCCTTGCCGTTCGCCTTGGGGGCATTTGCCGAGAGCGTGGTGCGGAGTGCCGAGGGGATGGCTACCCGGCCCTTGTCGTCGACAAGGCCGATACCGTCTCCTTGATAGCGACCACGCACCGACACGCCAAAACCCTTCGAAATGGCGCACATGATTCACCTTCCCGAGCCGCGACCCTCGTCGCGCCTCGACCGCAGCAATCGCCGACGGTGAAACATGCCCCTGTATTAATCTCCATCTACCATAGCGGACTGGGGACGCAACGGGATTTTTGGGGATTGGACGGAATCCACGACAGGTTTCGTCGACCAAATCGGGGAAAATCGCACCCCACAACGCGAATTAACGCGCCATTAGGGACGTTAGGCTGGGGAATTCCGGGGATCAGGCACAATCGGCGGTTCGAACGGGCAGCCTCGATGGGCACGCGCGAATGTTCAACGCGCCCTGGATCGTGTCCGGCGATGTGCAATCAAGGGCAGCAATCAGCCTCAGCGAGTCGGGGCTTGACCATTTGCACTGGGAGCGACGCCCATTTCGGCCAGGGGCTCGGTGGGATCTGCGGCATCCCCGCTGTTCGTCACACCCATGTTGGCCACCACGTCCGGCTGGGCGGCCCCTATCGCCGCGACCGGCCGCTCGCGGCTTGCAGAGCCGATGATCGCGCTAGCCAGCCCGATCAAAAGCACCACGGCCGCAAGGCCGATCAGGCCGACCTTGATGCGCTGCATGCGCTGATAGGGATCGTTGGGTGACTTCATCTTGTCGCGTTCCGATACCCGACCATCGTCCCGCTGTCGATTCTCGACGCAGGCCGGCTCAAGTCAGGCCCTTGGCTGTGCGCCACTCGGGATCGTACAGCGTCGACAGATACCGGAATCCGGTATCGCACAGAATCGTCGCGATGCGTTTTCCCGGACCCAGATGCCGCGCCAGCGCGACCGCTCCCGCGACGTTGATACCCGACGACAAGCCAAGGCAGAGTCCTTCGTCGTCGAGCAGCCGGCGCACCCAGGCATACCCCTCCTGGTCCGAGATCCGGAACTGGGTGTCGATTGGCGCGCCTTCGAGATTGGCGGTAATTCGCCCCTGCCCGATCCCCTCGGCGACCGACGATCCCTCGGACTTCAGTTCGCCGTACGCATAATAGTTATAGAGCGCGGCGCCGTGCGGGTCGCTGAGCGCAATGCAGACCGCCTCGTCCTTGGCCTTCAGCCCGAGCCCGACGCCGGCGATCGTCCCGCCGGTGCCGGCTGCACAGGTAAAGCCATCGACCCGCCCCTCCATCTGCGCCCAGATTTCCTCGGCGGTGCCGACGATATGCGCGCGGCGGTTGGCGATATTGTCGAACTGGTTCGCCCAGATCGCGCCCGGCGTCTCATCGGCGATCCGGCGCGAAGTATGGACGAAATGGCACGGCGACGAGAACGCGGCCGCAGGCACCAGCACCAGTTCGGCCCCCAGCGCCCTGAGCGTGTCCATCTTCTCGCGGCTCTGCGTCTCGGGCATGACGATGATCGTCTTGTAGCCCTTGGCGTTGGCGACCAGCGCGAGACCGATACCGGTGTTGCCCGCGGTCCCCTCGACGATCGTGCCGCCGGGCTGGAGCAGACCCCGCTCCTCCGCATCCTCGACGATGAACAGCGCCGCCCGATCCTTGACCGACGCGCCGGGATTGGCGAATTCGCACTTTCCAAAGATATCGCAGCCCGTTGCGTCGCTCGGCCCCTTCAGTCGAACGAGCGGGGTGTTGCCGATCAGGGCGAGCGTATCAGATGTCGTGTGCATCGCCGACAAATGGCGCTGCCATCCGCTGCGGGCAACCCATCGAAAGTTTTGCGTGCTAAACACGATACGCCACGCCGACAGGTCTTGCCGAACGCCTCTCGCGCAAACCCATAACGTGCTTTCAGGGTGGATTGATCCATGTTAGCCTCGCCACCTGTCCAAGTCGCGGCCAGGAAAAGGGCTATCGGTCATGAAAAACTACGAACATGCGCTGTCGTTGCTGGAGGAAGCAACGCGGATCATGCTCGCTGTCGGCGACACGCTGGTCGCCGCGCACATCGCGACACCGATCGATGTCATCGAAACGCGTCTCTACGCGTTGCGTGGTATGCAGAAGCCCTGACCCCTTCCGACGGGCGCTCGACATCCCGAGCCCTGCTCAGCCCGTCAGCAAGGCTGACCTGTTCGTCGTCCGAGGATGCGATGGTAGCGCTTAAACCTTGACGCCCTATGCTGCATGCGCGAAGCGAGGTTCCGCTATGAAGATCATCCCCATCACCGCCGTTGCCGCGCTGCTCGTGCTGGCTGCCTGCAACTCCAAGCCAGCCTCGCCAGAGGTAGTCGACACCAATCCCGATCCAATGGCGAACACGCTCGCAAACGCCGCGCCGGTCGAGTTGCCGCCCGCGATCAAGTCGGAAAAGACGTTGCGCTGCAAGGACAACAGCCTGTTGTACGTGACGTTCTTCCAGGGCGACAAGCAGGCCGTGGTCCGCACCAAGCAGGACGGCACGCCGACCACACTCAAGTCTGACGTCGCCGGTTCGCCGAAGACCGCCGAGGGCGGCTGGTCGATGACCGGCAACGAGGACAGCGTCACGCTGACCCGTCCGGGCAAGTCGGCGCAGATTTGCCACGCATAAGGTTCGATCGGCCAATATTTTGGCGTGAACGGTTCCAGAAACGGCCGGCGGTTTCCCCGCCGGCCGTTTTTCTTTGTGTCGTGCACCCTTGCCCGGACGCCGCCGGCCCGGCACCGTATGATCCATGGCAACACTAGCGATATACAGCCTGAAGGGCGGCGTCGGTAAGACGACGCTCGCCGTGAACCTCGCCTGGTGCGCCGCCGCGCTGTCGGCAAGACGTACGCTGCTTTGGGATCTCGACCCGCAGGCCGCGGCGACCTGGGTGCTCGGGGGGCCGGGCAAGGTCGACCAGGCGCAGGCTATGTTCTCGAAGGATATCGCAGTCGCCAAGCAGGCACGGCCGACCGCATATCCGCAGCTCGACCTGATCGCCGCCGATGCGTCGCTCCGCGGGCTCGACCAGCTGTTCCACGATCTCGACAAGAAGAAGCGCCTCGCCAAACTGGTGTCCGACCTCGCTGGCTACGACCGCGTCGTCCTTGACTGCCCGCCGGGCCTGACCGAGACCGCCGATCAGGTCATGCGCGCCGCCGACCTGATCGTTATCCCGGTCATCCCCTCGCCGCTGTCGACTCGTGCCTATGAAGCGGTCGTCGCGCACCTCGGCGGCCGGACGCCGCTGCTGCCGGTCCATGTCATGGTCGACAAGCGCCGCGCGCTACATGCCGAGGCGCTGGCGATGCATCCCGACTGGCCGGTGATTCCGATGGCAAGCGGCATTGAGGCGATGGCATCGCGGCGCGCACCGGTCGGCGTCTTCTTGCCAAAGTCGTCGGCGGCGCGCGCGTTCGCCGATCTGTGGCGGCGGATCGAACAACGGCTGGCCGCATGAGCGAGGTTCTGGATCCGAAAAATGGACTCGACCCGCAGCTCGTCCTCGGCGCCTACTCGGTCGGCGTCTTTCCGATGGCCGACAGCCGCGATGCCGCCAGCGTCTACTGGGTCGAGCCGCGCCGCCGCGCCGTGCTGCCGCTTGATTCGTTCCGGCTCTCGCGGTCGTTGCGCAAGACGATCGTTGCCGACCGGTTCCAGGTCACAGTCGATACCGCTTTCGAGCCTATTCTCCGCCTCTGCGCCGAAAGCGTCGCAGGCCGGCCCGAGACCTGGATCAACGCGAGTATCGAACGTGTCTTCACGACGCTGCACGCGATGGGCTTTGCACATTCGGTCGAATGCTGGGACGGCGGCAAGCTGGTCGGCGGGCTCTATGGACTCGCGCTCGGCCGTGCGTTCTTCGGCGAAAGCATGGTCAGCCGCGCGACCGATGCCTCGAAGGTCGCGCTCGCGCATCTGGTCGCACGGCTGCGCGTCGGTGGGTTCACGCTGCTCGACTGTCAGTTTCAGACCTCGCACCTCGCCTCGCTCGGCGCAGTCGAAATCGATCGCGCGAATTACGTTGCGTTGCTGGCCGCGTCACTCGACGGTGCGCTCGGCGCATCGGCTACTGCAGGCGTGGCGTCGGCCGGCGACTTTCGCGCGCTCGATCGCTTGGCGGGCAAGGCCTCCGCATCGGACGCGGTATCGGGCCCGGTCGCGGGGAACGTCATCGCGCAACTCTTGGTCCAGACGTCGTAGACGGGGTGCTGCACCGCGTTCAGCGCGGGGCGTTCCTTGTAGAGCCAGCCTGAAAACGTCCGGCGCCAATGCGTGTCGACGCCACGCACCAGCACTTGGACGAACGCGCCGGTCAGTTGCTCCTGCTCCCACGGCGCGGTCTGCTCGCAGGCGCGCAGCCGCAGCACCACATCGCCCATCCGCGTGGCCTGGCCGGGCTTCAGCGTGACGTCGTGCGTTTCGCCATTTCGCTTGTTCAGGATGCCGATCACCGCAAAGCGTTGCGCCATCGGCGTTCCGCCATTCGCGATCGCCGCCGCCCCGGTATCGATCGTCTCGACCGAAGAGTTCGTCGACTCGTCCGCCATCGGCAGATCCTGCTGGACGACCCCGGCAGGCTTATTCGGCGTCTGCAACGCGCGATAGCCGAACCAGCCGCCCACCCCCAGCGCCACGACCAGCACGGCCGCGGCAAGCCAGCGCAAATTCACCCTTCGGGGACCCAGGCTTCGTAGTCACCCGTGGCCGCCGCACGCGTTCCGCCCTTTTCGAGCGCACCCGAAGGCCGATAGGCGAGTGAGGTGCCGGTCATGTTGGGAATCGCCGGCTTCTGCCAGGCGCGAACAGGCGGCAAAGCGCGCTCGGGAACGTCGTCGACCTGATGATGCAACCAGCTGAACCACGCGGGCGGGACTCGGCTGGCGTCAGTCGCGCCCTGATAGATCACCCAGCGACGCGGGTTGCCGGCGGTATCCTTGCCGCCCTCGTAATAGACGTTACCAAGCGCGTCCTCGCCCTTCTTCGCCATGCTGCGCAAGCCGAATTTGGTGCCGAGGGTGGCGCCGTTCCACCACGTGAAAGTCGATGCGAGAAAGCCCATGCCGATGCGCTTAACCCGAGTGAGGGCGGGCTTCAACCATGATGATGGCCGAGGTCGGGCGAAGCCTCGCTTCCTGTGTAATTCGACAGGCGTGTCGGTGCTCACCCTTTTGCAGCGAGGGTGTGCCCGCGTTCGACCGACATGCTGGTTCCCCTTGTTGCGGGGAAACACGCTACCCTGTGTAGAAAGGACGCCGTCCCCATCAAAGCCGGTCTCGCCGGTCCGGCAGACCCTTCCGCGCTACTTCTCGCTCTCGTCCCAAGTTACGCGATCACCCTCGGCGATCCCCAATTCCGCAGACCGTCCACCCATCAGTTCCAGCACTGCGCCGACCGGTTCGCCCGACGGGATCGGCGCCTCGGAAAACGGCACGGTGTTTTCCGCGATCCGGGCGATCGTCCGGTCTGCGCGGATGTAGAGAATGTCGAGCGGACTCGGCGTATTCTTCATCCAGAAGTTCGCGTTCACCGGCGCGCCGCCGTCGGCCGGATACGGCCAGAACAACATTCCACCATCGGGTTTCAGATCGGTCCGGTACATCAGGCCGCGTTCTTGTTCCGCCGCCGTCTTCGCGCGCTCGACGACGAACACATGCGGGCCGTTCGCGCTTCTGATCGTGAGTGTGACCACCGCGGCATTCTCGGTCTTGGTATCGGTATGCATGTACGCGATCCCGCCCGCTCCTGCTCCGCCAATCAGAACCGCGGCCAGACCGGCCTTGGCAAGTACGCTCATTACAAACCCTCTTCGACCACGACCGCCAGCGGCCCCTTCCGTCCTGCGACGACCCGCGCGCGGAGCGGCTGGTCGGGCTCGACCGATTCGATACCGGCGCGGCGTAGCGTCTCCATATGGACGAATATATCGCTGCCGTCTGCGCTACGGACTAGAAAGCCATAGCCCTTGAGGCGGTTGAACCATTTGACAACGACCGGCTCGAACGGCCCAGCGGCATCGATCATCGCGATCGGATCGACCCGGTCCGGCGACGATGTCGACGTCCGCTCCACCTCGGCGACGGCGTTGGTCATGTCGATCGAGACGATCTCGCGCGCCTGGAACCCTCGACCGCGCTGAACCGACAGAGTCTCGATTCGTGCGCCCTCGGGCAGACTGCGGCGGCCATGAGGCTGCAGGACGGAGAAATGGACGAGGATATCACCAACGCTGTCGTCGTCCGCGACGGCGAAACCGAACCCACGGGTCACGTCGAACCACTTGATGACGCCGCCGATCGCACGCACATCGACGCCGCCGACAAGTCCGGCCAATAGTCCCCCGTTGTCGATGGTGGCTTCGATCGCAGTTTCGACCGGCATTTCCGCCCCTGTTTGCGTCACTATACGCATCATTACACCCCTAGCCGCCTAGCTAGCACGCTTCGTCGCAATCGCAACGAATCCATGACGGACATCACTCGAAATCGGATGCTTCTACAACAGCCGACGGCGGGGCGGCGACGATCCGCCGTGCCAGATCGAAACGGTGACCGGCGCGAAGCATTGCCGCAAGTTGCTTCTCGTGCAGTTTTCGGTCCCCGTGCCCATCGCTGTCCCCGCTGCCGTATGGGCCGATCCGCTTGCGACGTGCGAACGCCAGCGCCGATTCGACCGCGCGGTCGGCAATCGCCGGCGCGACCGAGTCCGCGTCGCTTTCGTCGATGCCCGCTTCGCGAAATGCGCCCGCGACACGTCGCGCCCCCAGGCCCCGCCGCTGCATCGCCGCCGCGCGCTGCTCGGCAAAGGCCCGGTCGTCGACATAGCCGAGCTCGGCCATACGTTGCGCCAACTCGGCAGGGTCGGCGTCGGCGCCGGCAGCCTCGTCGGCCCAACCACGTTCGCGGATCTTGCGGTTGAGGTAATCGGTCAGCCGCCCCCGCGTCGTCGCGAACCGTTCGACGTAGCGGAGCGCCAAACGTTCGAGCGCGGCGGCATCGAGTGGTTTGGGCGCGGGCCGTTCGCGCGATCGGCTCTTGTCCTGGCCTTTGCCCCACCCGCCGCGTTTCGCCGTGCCACGACCATCCGTCGAGCGACTACTGTCGGAGTCGCTAGCGTCCCGTTGGGGGTCGAGGGCATCGTCATCGTCGTCCACGCCATCATTGTGCCACACTGACACCCGAAGTTGAACGGCTAGACTAGAGATAGGCGTGGTGTGTTCGATCGCCGCGACGGAGCAAGGCAGGAACTGCGATGACGACCGAAACGGCAATGACCGACACGGCCACCACCGACGGCAAGCACGGCCAGACCGTAGCGGCCCCTGTCGCCACGCCGACCGCAGACGCCCTGCCGCGCCGCTTCGCCGATTTCGGCACGCTGGGCGAAGCCCTCGACTACGCCGCGAGCGGTAACCGTGGTCTTAATTTTCACGACGCGCGTGGCACTTTGGCTCAGCCCTATCCCTACAGCCAGCTCCGTACCGACGCGCGCGCGATGGCCGATCGCCTGATCGCCGCCGGTGTTGCCCCCGCCGATCGCATTGCGCTGGTCGCGGAGACCGGTCCCGAGTTCGCTGCGCTGTTCTTCGGCGTCGTCTATGCCGGCGCCTGGCCCGTGCCGCTGCCGCTGCCGACCTCGTTCGGCGGCCGCGATTCGTACATCGAACAGCTTCGCGTCCAGCTCGAGAGCTGCGACCCGAAAATGCTGATCTTCCCGCCCGAACTCGCGCAAATGGCGGGCGAGGCCGCGCGCCTGTCTGGCACCGTCGGGATCGACTGGTCCGAGTTCGCGACGCGCGAGGCGCCCGCGGCAACGCTGCCCGAGGCCAAGCCGGACGACATCGCATATCTGCAATATTCGAGCGGCTCGACGCGCTTCCCGCACGGCGTCATCATTACCCATGCGGCGCTGCTCAACAACCTGGCCGCGCATAGCCACGGCATGGAAGTCTGCGACACCGATCGCTGTGTCTCCTGGTTGCCCTGGTATCACGACATGGGTCTGGTGGGCTGCTTCCTGTCGCCGATCGCCAACCAGGTCTCCACAGATTACCTCAAGACCGAGGATTTCGCGCGCCGTCCGCTCGCGTGGCTCGATCTCATCAGCCGCAACGAGGGTACGACGCTCAGCTATTCGCCGACCTTCGGCTATGACATCTGCTCGCGCCGCATGTCGTCGCAGACCAAGGCGAGCGACCGCTTCGACCTGTCGCGCTGGCGCGTCGCCGGCAACGGCGCCGACATGATTCGCCCCGACGTGATGCAATCGTTCGTGGACGCGTTCGCCGATGCCGGCTTCAAGGCGAGTGCGTTCCTGCCGAGCTACGGCCTTGCCGAGGCGACGCTCGCGGTCTCGCTGATGCCGCCGGGCGAAGGCATCCGCGTCGAACTGGTCGAGGAAACCCAGCTCTCGGGGGGTAGCCGCGGCGGTGACCGTCCCCAGCGGTATCGCGCGATCGTCAACTGCGGCAAGCCGGTCCGCGACATGCGCATCGAAATCCGTGAAGAGGACGGCACGCCGCTCCCCGAGCGCGCGATCGGCAAGGTCTGGTGCAGCGGCAAGTCGGTGATGGTCGGCTACTTCCGCGACGACGCGGCGACCGAGGCGTGCATGTCCGGCGGTTGGCTCGATACCGGCGACATGGGTTATATGTCGGACGGCTATATCTACATCGTCGGCCGCGCCAAGGACATGATCATCGTCAACGGCAAGAACCACTGGCCGCAGGACATCGAATGGGCGGTGGAACAGCTCCCCGGCTTCAAGGCCGGCGACATCGCCGCGTTCGCGATCACGACGCCTGGCGGCGAGGAGACCCCCGCCGTACTGGTCCAATGCCGCAGCTCGGACGAAGCCGAACGCCTGCGCCTGCGCGACGAGATCCGCGAGCGCGTGCGGTCGGTGACGGGCATGAACTGCCTGATCGAACTGATTCCGCCGCGGACGCTACCACGCACCTCGTCGGGCAAGCTCAGCCGGGCTAAGGCTCGCAACCTGTATCTCAGCGGCGATATCAAACCATACGATATCGCAGCCTGAGATAGCGCCTCGATTGCGATGCTCTGCGGTTCTTAGTTGGGCAGAACGCGCCGGTAGGACAGAGATCCGCGATGAATCGTGATATCGGCGACGGTACGCCAACAGTCTGCTAACTAAAGCTTATTAGGGTTCGCTCCGTGAGCATCAAAACCCCTTCACCGTTGCGCGGGATCGCAGTCACGCTTCCCTTGTTGTTAGGTCTGCGCGACGGCTCCGATCCGGTCGAATGGAGCCGAATCCGGACTGCGCAACTGCACGGCGGGCGCAGGATGGCGCTGGTGATGCTCGCGGCGAACGGTATCGCCGCAACCGCCACGGCGCTGCTGGTCGACGACACGTCGCCGCAATGGCAGATCGCCAGCTGGCTCGGCGTGCTGCTGCTCGTCGTCGGCGGCATCGCAGCCCGGCGCCTCAGGGCACCCCAACTCGGCGATGGCCAGATCGCGCTGCGCGATGTCCGCAACACCGGCTGGGAAGGCTTGCTGCTGGCGCTAGCCTGGTCGACCGTACCCGTGCTGTTCTGTACCCATGCGCCGTCCGGGACGACCGCGGGTCTCGGGCTGACCCTGTGCGCACTGATGACCGGCGCGGCGTTCGCGATGGCGCCGCTGACGCTCGGAACCTTGGTCTTCCTCGGGTATCTTGGCAGTGCTGTCACGCTCCAGCTAGCTATGGCAGGCACGATCGCGGCCTCGGTCGGTGTGTTCGTCTTCACCCTGCTGCTGATGCTGGTCTGCGTCAGCCGCGCGCGGACGCTGATGCTGCTCCACGCCAGCGAGATGGCGCTCGACGAGCGCGACGAGACCGTCAGCCTGCTGCTGCGCGAGTTCGAGGAGACCGGCGCCGACTGGCTGTGGGAGACCGATGCCACGCGCCGCATCGTCCGCGCCTCGCCGCGTTTCGCGTTCGCCGCCGGCCTCGATCCGGCCAGCATCGACGGCATGCCGTTGCTCCAGCTGCTCGCCGGGCCGACCTGGGAGACCGGTGATTTCGCCACCGGATTGCGCACGCTCGCCGACAAGATGAAGAAACGCGAGAGCTTTCGCGATCTGCGCCTGCCCGTGCAGATCAAGGGCGAAGATCGCTGGTGGGAGATCGCGGCCTCGCCGCGGTTCGACGATCGCGGCGTGTTCAGCGGGTTCCGCGGGGTCGGCTCCGACATCACCGAACAGCGCAAATCGGTCGACAAGATCAACCGGATGGCGCGCTTCGACACGCTCACCGGGCTGCCCAACCGGCTGATGGTCAACGAAACACTGGTCCGGACGATCGGCGACGCCGGCCAATGGGGCGGCCGGTACGCGTTCATGATGCTCGACCTCGACCGGTTCAAGGCGGTCAACGACACGCTTGGCCATCCGTTCGGCGATCGCCTGCTGAGCCGCGTCTCCGAACGGCTGAGCCAGTTGATGACCGACAACGAACTGTGCGGTCGGCTCGGCGGCGACGAGTTCGCGGTCATCGTCCGCGACGCCAGCGATCAGGTCGCGCTCGAATCGCTCGCCCAGCGGATCATCGACTCGCTGTCGCTCCCCTACGAAATGGATGCGCACACGCTCTACATAGGCGCGAGCATCGGTCTCGCGGTCGGTCCGCGCGATGGCCGGACCGCGGAAATGCTCATCCGTTCGGCCGATCTTGCCTTGTACCGCGCCAAGGATGCCGGTCGCGGCGTCTACCGCAGCTACGAACCCGCGCTTCACGTTCAGGCCGAAGAGCGTCGCGTCCTCGAAATCGCGCTGCGCACCGCGGTCGAGAATGGCGAGATGCATCTCGTCTACCAGCCCGTCGTCGACGCCGAAACCGGCGTCCTGCTGGGTTTCGAGGCGTTGCTGCGCTGGAATAGCCCGGAATTCGGCATCGTGTCGCCCGACAAGTTCATCCCGCTCGCCGAGGAAACTCGGCTGATCGCCAATATCGGCGCCTGGGTCCTGCGCACCGCGTGCGAGGAGGCTGCGCGCTGGCCATCGGTGATCCGGATCGCGGTCAACGTATCGCCCGACCAGCTGCAGAACCCCGGATTCGTGACGACCGTCACCGGCGCGCTGGCCAGCTCCGGCCTGTCCGCCGAACGGCTCGAGCTCGAAGTGACCGAGAGCGTGTTCATGCATGAGGGGCTGGGCGTCGCCAAGGTCCTCGAACGCGTCCTCGATCTCGGCGTGCGGCTTAGCCTCGACGATTTCGGGACCGGCTATTCGTCGCTCGGCTATCTTAGCCGGACGCGGTTCTCATCGATCAAGATCGATCGCAGTTTCGTCCAGGACGCGGCCAAGGGGATGCGCGAGGCGATCGCGATCATTCGTGCGGTCGTCGCGCTGGCCGAGAGCCTCGGCATGGCGACCACTGCCGAGGGCGTCGAGACCGAGGCCGAACACCGGATGGTCCGGCAATTCGGCTGCACCAAGGTTCAGGGCTATTATTTCGGTCGCCCGCTTCCGGTCGAGGAAGCCCGCGCGTTGGCCAACCGCGGTTGGCAAAAGTCGGCGGCCGCCTGATCCGGCAGCCGCCACCGACCGCCGCCCCCCAACGCCGACAGTAATTTCCTGCCGCGACTATCGGCGGCGCTCACGCCCACCGAAACTGACCAGACTCTCGGCGCCATCCGCTGACAGCGCCGACACGCCGACGAACGTGTCGTCGACCGGCACCTGGACCAGCACCGCCTGCGTACCCGTCACGTCGCGGACGTCCGTCCAGCCCTGCGCGTCGTTGCGGCGCCACCGGACGCGGTAGCGTGCGGCGCCCGGCACGGCAGTCCATTCGACCGTCGTATCGCGCGACAAGGCACCCGCGATCGATACGTCTTCGGGCGCCGCCGGCGCGGCGGCAATCTGCGCGATCGTCGCCACGTTGATCGCCGTCACCTTGGCCAGATACGGAAAGTCCATGCCCTCGATCGTGTCGCCGTAGACGACACCTTTTTCGGTGCGCAGATCCTGATGCTGGCGATCCCAGTTCTCGGCCGCGACCGAGAACCGTACCGCGGGATAGCCGAGCTTGAGAAACGGTTCGTGATCGCCACCGCGACCGAATCGATCCGGCCGCCGATCGATCATCACGTCGAGCCCGCCCGGAATGCCGCCGGCGATCCCATCGATCGCCTTGGCCAGCGCGCGACTTGGGCCATCGTCCTCGCCGCCCTCCGCACGCCGTCCCTGTTGCGCGACCATGTCTTCCGATGCGCGAATGCCTTCCGAAAACACGCGCACCTTGTCCGCGACCCGGACGCCGCCCTGCCCGACCGTGTTGCCGACGATGTCGTTGTTGAGCATCGCCGACACCTGCCAGCCGCGCGCCTTCGCCGTATCGGCGAGCAGTTCGGCGCCCCACAAGCCCTGTTCCTCGCCGGAGAACACCGCGTAGACGATCGTCGCGTCGAACTGACTTTGCGACAGCAGACGAGCAGCCTCGAAGACCAGCGCCACGCCCGAGGCATTGTCGTTGGCGCCCGGCGCGTCGGAGGTCGCGTTCATGACATCGGTCACGCGGCTGTCGATATGTGCGCCGACGATCACCACCCGGTTCGGATCGCGGCCCTTCTGGATCCCCAGGACGTCTTCTACCACCACGCCGGTCGGTGCGCGCGGGCCGGTGAAACGTCGGGAAATCCGGTCGACCGCGATGCACCCACCGCACGATGCACCGATCTCCGTAAAGCGGCGCGCTGCCCAGGTCCGGGCGGCGCCGATACCGCGCTTGGGGTCGGTCGTGGTCGACGCCGTGTGGCGTGTGCCGAAATCGACCATCGTTGCGACGTCCGCCTTCAATCGGGTCGCAGACGGCTTCGCCGAGGTAGCGGATTGAGTCGCGGGTGGGGGCGCGAGCGGGGCGGCGGCTGCGAGAAGCAGTGGAACGATAAGGGTCGACATGGAATGATCGTGCCCGGATCGCAGGCACGCCTCAAGTGTTTAATATCGCCGAGACGAACCAACTGAAACTGGAATTCAGCTGAAGATCACTTTCGGCGAAATCGATAAATCGCACGAACATGATTCAGATTTGATACTTTTTAATCAAATGCGTAGAGGTACTTATCGAAATCCGGGACCGATAGTGATTATAGGCCATTCAATCTCGAATATGGACGGTATCATACAAGCCATCGATGAACCGGTGGCTCGTGTGCTGAAACGTACGCGCACAGAGCTGATCGGCATGTCGTATACGTCAATCACGCACCCTGAGGATATCGCTCGCAACGTATCGCAGGTCCAAGCTCTTCGTCCAAATGGTCAGTCGCAATCGATCCGCAAGCGATATCTTGGCGGCGATGGCAGTATCATCACGCTCACTGTCCAGGTTTTGCGTATCGGCAGCGGCGAGAGCGGCCATCTCGTTGGCACGATGTCGGCCGCAGCCCCACTCGGCTCGATGATTGCAGGTCCGCGTCACGACGATCGCCTACCACATAGTCTTTGGCGCCGCGCAAAGGATCTGCTCGCGGTTATGCAAGCACGCGATAAGACGCTGGGCGGCGATCTGTTCGCCGATCATGCCTGGGCGCTGCTGTTGAGCGTCTATGTGGCGGAGGCCGAGAGTCGGATCGCAACGGTCGACTCGGTCGCCAGCCAGCTCGGTCTAAATCGCGCGACCTTGGATCGCTGGATTCGTGTGCTGGAGGCCAAATCGCTGGTCGATCCGCCCGATAGCATGCGCGAAGCACTCCAGCTGACCCGCTCCGGCATCGACGATGTCGAACGGCTTTTGTCGACCCGATCGCTGGTGGACGTCAGCTAAGACGATCGATCGCCTCGCGCGTCAGCGACCCGGGAATGATCATGACGGGGACCGGCAGCGCACCCGCGTCGGTTCCCGCGAAATGCGCGATCAACTCGCCCGGCGCGCCGATAGCAGCCGCGCCGAGCACCAGTGCAGCGATCTCCGGGTTCGCCGCGATCATCTCGCGGATGATCTTCGGCGCTTCGCCTTCGCGGACGGTGATCGACGGACGAAGGCCGGATTCCTCCAGCAACGTGCCCGCGGCGCCGGCGACCAACCCCTCGGCGTGCAACCGCGCTTCCTCCTCGATCGTCGCCTGGACACCGCCGAACGCGATGAACTCCTGCGGCGGGATCACGGTGAGGATCTCGACGCCGCCGCCGGTCTTCACCGCCCTCCGAGCCGCGAACCGCAACGCGATGCCAGCTTCCGGACTATCGTCGATAACCACCAGATAAATGCGCATTTTAGCCCCCGTTATTGCCGGTAATTGGGCCGGGGCGGGTGGATACGCAAGTGCGCCGGGGTTGACCCGAGCGGACGAGGGCGCGAGTAGGCATGCCGTTACGTCACGCCCTGGGGAAATCCATGTCGATCGAGATCAAGATGCCTGCGCTGTCCCCCACCATGGAGGAGGGTACTCTCGCCAAGTGGCTGATCAAGGAAGGCGACGTCGTCAAATCCGGCGACCTGATGGCCGAGATCGAGACCGACAAGGCGACGATGGAATTCGAAGCCGTCGACGAAGGCACCGTGGTAAAGATCCTCGTCGCCGAGGGTACCGACAACGTGAAGGTCGGCACCGTCATCGCGATCATCGCCGAAGAGGGCGAGGACGCGTCTTCGGTCTCGTCCGCGCCGACCAAGAGCGAGACGCCCGAACCGGCCGCGAAGGAATCGGAAGCCAAGCCCGATCCGACGGACCCGAACAAGACCGGGACCGAGGCCAAGCCGGTCGAGCGGACCGAAGCTTCGGCCGAGGATCATGGCCGTCCCGACGACGCCGGTTCGGCCAAGCCTGCCGCCAGCGGCGACCGCGTGAAGGCGAGCCCGCTCGCGCGTCGCCTCGCCGCCGACAAGGGCATCGATCTCGGTGCCGTATCCGGCTCCGGCCCCAAAGGTCGTATCGTCAAGGCCGACGTCGAGAGCGCAAAGCCGGGTGCCGCACCCGCTGCTGCGAAAACCGAAGCTGCTGCGCCAACCGCGTCTGCTGCTCCGGCGCCTGCCGCAAAGCCGGCTACCGTGCCGGATATCCCGCATGAGGCGACCAAGCTCAGCAACGTGCGGAAAACGATCGCACGTCGCCTGACCGAGTCGAAGCAGACCGTTCCGCATATCTACCTGACGGTGAACATCCGTCTCGACGCGTTGCTCAAGCTGCGTGGCGAGTTGAACAAAAGCCTCGAATCGCGCGGCGTGAAGCTGTCGGTCAACGACCTGCTGATAAAGGCGCAGGCCGTCGCGCTCATGCAGGTGCCGACCTGCAACGTGATGTTCACGCCCGACCAGCTGATTACCTTCCAGCGGGCCGACATCTCGGTCGCGGTCAGCACGCCATCGGGGCTGATCACGCCGATCATCGTCGGTGCCGATACCGCCTCGCTGTCGTCGATCTCGACGCAGATGAAGGACCTTGCGGCACGGGCTCGCGACGGCAAGCTGAAGCCCGAGGAATATCAGGGCGGTACCGCCTCGATCAGCAACATGGGCATGTTCGGCATCACGCAGTTCGATGCGGTCATCAACCCGCCGCAGGCGATGATCCTCGCGGTCGGCGCGGGCGAGAAGCGTCCGTACGTGGTCGGTGACGAGCTGACCGTCGCGACCGTGATGTCGGCGACCGGCAGCTTCGATCACCGCGCGATCGACGGCGCGGACGGCGCGCAGTTCATGAAGGCGTTCAAGCACCTCGTCGAAAACCCGCTGGGCATGCTGGCGTAGTCTGACGGACATGGACTTGACCGCCTCCACTCCGTTCGCCCTGAGCGAAGTCGAAGGGCATGAGGCTCATGTACCTCGACTGCGCTCGGCACGAACGGTTTAGGGGGTGTTCGACATGAAGAAGACGACCATCGAGATCCTGCACATCTTCGCAGGTCTCGTAGTCGCAATCGCGATCACCTGGGCGGCGGCATGGTCCTACCCACTCGGGCAGGACGTGATCTGGGCGTGCGGGGCTGCGGCGATGGTCGCGACCGTACTGATGGGCGTAGGGCCATTACGCCGTGCCCGCCGTCTCGACCGAACGACCCGCAGGAGTGAAGCGTGACCGATCTGCCCCCCAACAAGGCCCCGACGATCCGCGTCACCGCGATGCCGGCCGACGCCAATCCGTATGGCGATATCTTCGGCGGCTGGCTGATGGGCCAGATGGATCTTGCCGCGGGTTCGGTCGCGTCCCGGCGCAGCGGCGGCCGTGCCGTCACGATCGCCGCGGACGCGATGAAGTTCCACATGCCGGTCGTCGTCGGTGACGAAGTCTCGGTCTATGCCGAGCTGAGCGCGGTCGGGCGTACCTCGATGACGATCGAAGTCGAGGCGTGGCGCCGCGCGCGTCACAGCAACGACAGCTGCAAGGTCACGCAGGCGCGCTTCATCTTCGTGGCGGTCGGCGACGATCGCAAACCGCGGCCCGTGCCGCCCGAAACCAACTGAATCGAAGGACTTACCGTGGCTGATACCTATGATCTCGTCATCCTCGGCTCGGGCCCCGGCGGCTACGTCGCCGCGATCCGCGCGTCGCAACTCGGCCTAAAGGTCGCGATCGTCGAGCGCGAGCGGCTGGGCGGCATCTGCCTCAACTGGGGCTGCATCCCGACCAAGGCGCTGCTCCGCACGTCGGAAATCTATCACTACATGCAGAACGCCAAGAGCTACGGCCTCAAGGCGGACAATGTCGGGTTCGACCTCGCCAAAATCGTCGATCGTTCGCGCAAGGTCGCCGGCCAGCTCAATGCCGGCGTCAAGGGCCTGATGAAGAAGAACAAGGTGACCGTAGTCGAGGGCGTCGGCACGGTTACGGCGAAGGGCAAGCTCAGCGTCAAGCAGGGCGACAAGACCGTCGAGCTCGAAGCCAAGAACATCATCGTCGCGACCGGCGCCCGCGCGCGCGACCTGCCGTTCGCCAAGGCTGACGGCGAACGGATCTGGACCTATCGTCACGCGATGGTGCCGACCGAGATGCCGACCAAGCTGCTCGTGATCGGCTCGGGCGCGATCGGCGTCGAGTTCGCCAGCTTCTACAACGACATGGGCGCCGACGTGACGATCGTCGAGATGCTCCCGCGAATCCTTCCCGTCGAGGACGAGGAAGTCTCCGCGTTCATGGACAAGGCGCTGACCAAGCAGGGCATCAAGCTGCTGACCCAGACCGGTCTCGAAGGGCTGACCCCTTCGGCGAACGGCGTCACGGCGAAGATCAAGGCGAAGGACGGCAAGGTTTCGGAAGAAACCTTCAGCCACGCGATCATCGCGATCGGCATCGTCCCCAACACCGAGAATATCGGACTGGAGGCGCTCGGCGTCGAGACCGATCGCGGGCATATCAAGACCGACGGCTACGGCCGCACCAACGTCGACGGCATCTGGGCGATCGGCGACGTCACCGGCGCGCCGTGGCTCGCGCACAAGGCCAGCCATGAGGGCATCATCGCGGTCGAGAAAATCGCCGGCGGTTCGCCGCACCAGATGGACAAGGCCAACATCCCCGGTTGTACCTATTCGCGCCCGCAGGTGGCGTCGGTCGGCATGACCGAGGCAAAGGCCAAGGAGGCCGGGTACGAGCTGAAGGTCGGCAAATTCCCCTTCATAGGCAACGGCAAGGCGATCGCGCTGGGCGAGGCCGAGGGTTTCGTGAAGACGGTGTTCAATGCGAAGACCGGCGAGCTGCTCGGCGCGCACATGGTCGGCGCGGAAGTCACCGAGCTGATCCAGGGCTATGTCGTCGCGCGCCAGCTCGAGACGACCGAAGCCGAGCTGATGGAGACGGTGTTCGCACATCCGACTCTGTCCGAGATGATGCACGAGAGCGTCCTGGCCGCCTACGGCCGCGCAATCCACTACTGAGCTTGCGTCCCTACCCATCTAGGCGGAGCTGGCACTGAAGGGTTGCAGGGGCACAACGCGCAGAGGGGTGGTCGCTTACCGCCCCCTCCGTCTTGCAAGCGCCAGCCACCTCCCCCTGGCGGGGGAAGATTTGAGGTTGGTACTCCAGTCGCCTCCGTCATCCTGACGAAAGTCGGGATCCAGGATACCAGCCGCCGCCCTTGTGGCTCTGGGTCCTGACTTTCGTCAGGATGACGGAGGCGGGTGGGGCGTCCTTTTGTCAGGCACGAGTCGAGACCAGTCTGATATCCGGCCGACCGACCGATCCGAGCGAACCATACCGTTTCGGCCCTATTTCTCTTGACCCTCGCGCGCGACGCGGCAAAGGGTCGCGCCGGCCACGACGTCCCGCTTTCAGGATTTCGCGGCGCATAAGCCACCGGTGCGGGAACCGCGAATGTCGATTGAACCAGACTCCCGCCTCACGCACCGCCACATCACGATAACGGCGGTCGCACTATGCATCGCCTCGCTCGCGCTCTTCTGGCCGGGCACCGCGATGTACGACACCGTCACGCAATATCAACAGGTCCTGTCGGGCGTGTACGACGATTGGCACCCACCGGCGATGGCGCGAGTCTGGGCGCTACTCGCGCCGCTCGGGCCAGGCGCGACGCCGATGCTGGTCCTGCAACTCGTCACCTATTGGCTCGGGCTCGGTTTGATCGCCACCGCGCTAGCCCGGATCGGTCGCACCCGCGGCGCCGCCGCGATCCTCGCGATCGGCCTGCTCCCACCCTTTCTCGGCTGGCAGGGCGTCGTGCTCAAGGACGCACAACTCGCTGGCGCGCTTCTCGCCGCAGTCGGCATCATAGGCTGGTGGCGACTCATGCAGCGCCCGCTGCCCCGCGCGATGTATATCCCGGTCGCACTGCTACTCGCCTACGCCGTGCTGGTCCGCGCCAACGCCGTGTTCATCGTCGTTCCGCTGATCGTGACGCTGGCCCCGCGCCCGGCACACCCCCTCACCAAGCTCGTCGCCGGTCTCGTCGCGGTGGTCGCCGTGCTCGGCGTCGCGCCGATCGTGAACCACCAGTTGCTCCGCGCGCAACCCAGTGGGGTCGAAGCGACGCAGGCGCTCTACGACATAGCGGGCATCGCCGCGCGTACGCCGGACGCCAATACCATAGGCCTTACCCGGCAAGAGACAGCAATCGTGATCCAGCGGCGGTGCGCGAAGCCGTTCTTCTGGGATCCGCTCGGCGACGATGCGCATTGCGGAACGACGATGGCACGGCTGCGGGCGCTGCCGACCACGACGCTGTACCTCACGCTGGCGTCGGCGGCGCTGCATCATCCGATCGCCTATGCCGGGCACCGCTTCGCGCATCTGAACTCGACCGACCGGTGGCTGGTCCCGTTCCACTGGCCGAGTGCCGCGCCGCCCGTCGCGTCGGAGCCGAACACGATCGGGCTCGCCAACCCCAGTGCAGGAGCCCGCGCGTGGGAGGTGCTGACCGCGATGATCGTCGAGACCCCGCTCGGCTGGCCAATCGCCTGGATCGTCGTCGCGATCACCGCGCTTGCCGCAAGCCTGTCGCGCCCGCGCGATCCTGTCCGCGAACTCGCCACCGCGTTGCTGGTATCCGCCCTAGCGCTGGAGGTCAGCTTCGCGGCGCTGAGCATCGCGTCCGACCTGCGCTATCACCTGTGGCCGATGATCGCGACGGCGGTCTCCGTCGTCCTGCTCACCGATCGCGCACCGCCGCGGCGGGTCCTGATGATCGGCGCAATGGCGCTGACGATCGTGATCTGCAGCGGGCTGGTGGCGCGCATGACGCTACCCCTCCCGCCCCAGTCCTATGCCGGCATGCTGGGGTGAGCCACCTGCAGCGCCTAGCGCCGGCGTAGCTTGCGCCGCGGATAGGGCACCGTCTCGTAATATTCTGTGGTCGTCGTGGTCGTCGTCACCGGGACGGACTGAACGACCACCGTCGTCGAGCCTGCCGGATAGGCCGGGCCGCTGGTGGTCGTGACCGTCGTGGCACCATCGCGCGAAACCCAGGTTTCGCCCGGCGCACTCGCGTAGGTACGCGGCGGCTGATAGCCGGCGCCATAGGGCAGCGCGTAGTCGTCCGCATATGTGCGCGGGGGCGGCGCATAATCGTCCGCATACGGCGCGGGCGGCGGATAGCCTGCGCCGTATCCCGCACGGACTGGTGACGGCGTGCGACGGCCACGATCCTCGGCCTTGTCGATCGCGTAGCCTGCCGCTGCGCCGACGCCGGCACCGATCAGCGTACCGCCGAGACGGTTGCCACGTCCGGCGATGACGTTGCCCGCGACGCCACCGGCTACGGCACCGATCGCGGCACCGCCCAGACCCGTGTCGCGCCGATCGTAGCGACCATCGTCCGACCGCGGCGTGCGACCATCATCATATGGCGGCGCATACCCGCGTTCGCTCGGCCCGGCGTACACCGTGTCGTTTGCCGCATAATCCCGAGGACTTATCGTCACCGAACTGCTCGAATCATAGCGGTCCCAATCGACGTCGCCGACGGTGTCGTAAACCGATCCTCGCGGGTCGATCAGGACGGCGTCGTCGTAGTAGCGCGCCCAGTTATACCCCTGCGGCGGTTGCGGAAGACCGTAGGTCGACCAGTCGCCCACGTAGAAGCGCGGCGCATTCCAATAGCCGGGCACCGCCCAGCCGCGATGCGGGCGGCGGTAGCCGGTCCAGCCGCCCGGCGCGTTCGCACCGGCCCACCAGCGACCACCGATCTTGCTGCCCCAACGCGGCTGGCGGTGCGGTCCCACCTGTCGCGACGCGGTCTGCACGATGGGAGGATTGGCGGCTATCGGACCGGGCCGGCGGGGATTCGCCATCGGTGCCTGCATCGTCGCGCCCGGCATGCCGTAGCCGGCGCCGGGCCGCTGCTGCGCGTGCGCCGCGCCGCCGCCGACCAAGGCGAGCCCTGCGCTCGCGAGAATAAGGCTCCGCATGTTCATCTCCCTGGTTCCGCCACCCTATCCCGCGCAAACGCCGGATGTCTTGAGGGGTTGCTTACCAAAGCCGGGAGCGAGTCACCAGCAAGCGTACCGTCCCGAAACGGAGCAGCGCCTAAAGCCGCTGGCTCAACAATGCCGCGAGCGCCTCGCACCCTGCCGCATCCTCAGCGTCGAACCGCGCCGGCTCCGGGCTGTCGAGATCGAGCACGGCGATCAGCGTGCCGTCCTTGATCACCGGTACCACCAGCTCCGACCGGCTTGCCGCGTCGCAGGCGATGTGCCCTGGGAATGCGTGCACGTCCTCGACCAACTGCGTGGTCAGCGTCGCGGCGGCGGCCCCGCATACGCCCTTGCCGACCGGGATGCGGATGCACGCCACCTTGCCCTGGAACGGCCCGAGGACGAGTTCGCCACCCTGCGCTTCGGGCACCAGCCGGTAGAAGCCTGCCCAATTGAGATCGGGCAGATACTCCCACACCAGCGCGGCGGCATTCGCCATGTTGGCGATCGGATCGGTCTCGTCCGCGGTCAGCGCGTCTAGCGCGGCGAGCAGGTCGCGGTAGAGGTCGGCCTTGGTGCCGGCGGAGATATCGAACTGGTACATGTGATCTTCCTTGGTCGGCGACTTGATGGAACTAGCACGCTCCAAAATCCGTCATCCCAGCGAAAGCTGGGATCTCCATGTTGGCGCCGGCGGTCCGTTCCTCAAGGATACCCCAGCTTTCGCTGGGGTGACGGGGCGGAGGGATGGCACATGATCATAAATCGCTCAATCGTCGCGGACCTTGCCCCGCCCCGCCTTCACCCCGCTACGCACCTTCTTCGTATCGACCCGCCGTGCCTTTGCCGCCTTGGACGGCTTGGTCGCGCGGCGTGCCTTGGGAACGATCGTCGCTTCCTTGATAAGCGCCACCAGCCGCTCGCGGACTTCCTGGCGGTTGAGCAATTGCGACCGCGAACCTTCGCTGCGCAGCACCAGCACGCCGTCGCGCGTCAGGCGCGATCCGGCCAGCACGGCGATGCGGTTCTTCACCGCGAGGGGCAGGCCGGGCGAGAGGCCGACGTCGAAGCGCAGGATCACCGCGCTGTCGGTGGTGTTGACGTGCTGGCCGCCGGGACCGCCCGAGCGCGTCGTGCTCTCGATCAGTTCGCTGTCGTCGATCGAGATCGATCGGGTGATCTGGATCGCGACCATTAGCCCCTGCCCTCAACCCGCTCAGTCGTCGGTAGAGTCGGGAGTCGTTACCGCGTCGGCAGTTGGGGCAACGTCGGCAACCGGGGCAGCCTCATCGACGAACCCGGCCTTGGCGAAGCGCTCGGGCAGCGGCGCTTCGGCGAGGACGTCGGGCTTGCCCGGGCGCGGGACGATCAGCCGCTGCGCGTGGAGCATCATGCCCAGCCCATCCGCCTTGCCATACACGCCGTCGCCGACCACAGGTGCGCCGAGACCGCTCGCGGCGTGGACGCGGATCTGGTGCGTGCGGCCGGTCTCGGGCAGGAACTCGACCAGCGAGCGACCATCCTTGATCTCGAGCACACGCCATTTGGTACGCGACTTCTTGCCCTCGGGGTCCTCAACCATCCGCCAGCCGGTCTCTGCCGTGCTGACCTTGCCGAGGGGCATTTCGATCAGGCCCGATTCACCGTTAACCTCACCGTCGAGGAGGGCGACGTAGCGTTTCGAGACGAGGCCCTGCTCGAACGCCTGCTGTAACCGGGCATGCGCCTTCGGGTTGCGCGACAGAAGCAGGCAGCCGCTCGTGTCACGGTCGAGGCGGTGCACTGCCTTCGGCCAGCGCTGGAAGCCGAACTTCAGGCTTTCGAGATGATTTTCGAGGCTCAGCGAGCCATCGCGGGGCGGATCGACCGGCAGCCCTGCGGGCTTGTCGATCACCAGGGCCTCGCCGTCGAGGAAGAGTACGCGTTCACCATGCATGGCGCCGCCCTTGCCATCATTAGCGCCTGCGTGCCAGAGCCCGCGTCGATGTTGCACCGCACGCTGGCCCTCGCGCTCCTGTTCGCCCCGACCGTCGCGGAGGCCCAATTGTGCGAAGGCCAGAGCGCGGCGATCGCGCCCGATGGTCGCGCGTTCGGGCATTTGCCGTACGGCGACGCCGCCGAAACCGAACTGGTCACGCTGCCGTCCGAATATTCGGTGGGCAATCCATGCGTGGTACGCGCCGATATCCTGCCCGATCTGTTGCGGCTGTTCGCAGCGGCGCAGGGCGATCCTTCGGGGATGGGCCAGCTCCGCGCGCTCTCGTGTCAGCGGTCGATCGCGCGCCAGCGCAGCGTGTTCTGCCGCGGCGAAATCAGCACCGCGGCGGATCGGGCGATTTCGGTCGCGCCGCCTGGATATAGCGAGCATTCGACCGGCTATGCGCTCGACTTCGCGGTCCGGCCTGCGAACGGGTGTCCCGATGCGGAGGCGTGCATGGCCGCCACGCCTGCCGCGCGCTGGCTGCGGCTGAACGCGCCGCGGTTCGGGTTCGAGCAGAGCTTTCCAGGCGGCAACAAGCAGAACGTGAAGTGGGAGCCCTGGCACTGGCGCTGGGTAGGCACGAGCGGCAGCGCGCCCGGGGCGGCGAAGGCACGGTTCGTGTTCGCGCGGGCCCGGCGGTTGTATCCGGCGGATCCCGCCGTGCTGCCGCTGGTGGTGAAGGTGTCGGCGCAACCGCCGGTGCCGGTGGCTCCGGTCGTGGTGGTGCCGTCGAAGAAGAAGCGGCGGTAGAAGTAAAGACTGGTTTGATCGGGGCTATGTGTCCCTGAGAGCGGTACCACCCCGGCGGAGGCCGGGGCCCAGTTGGGGAACGCTGCTGACGACAGGCAGCGCTTCGTTACCACCACCTTTCCAACTGGGCCCCGGCCTTCGCCGGGGTGGTGGTTTTTTGGGGGGCACCTTTGAGTGACGCGCCGATTGGATGCCCCACTCTACCCAATCAGTGCAGCACGAGCCCGCCCGTACGCACGACGCCGTCCTGCAACGCGTGGTCGTACAGCAATTCGGTCTCCAGCTTCACCTGGAGCGACAGCCGGTCGAGCATCGACTCCGCCTGCACGCCGAACGCAGCCCAGTCGTCGGGGGAAATCGTCGGCAGCCAGTGGCCGATGAACGCCTTCCAGTCCGAGCGGAGGATGTCGAGATCCTCCTCCATCATCGCGATCGTATCGGCCGAGCATCGCGCTTCCATCGCAACGACGGTGCGATCGATGACCTCGTCCTCGACGCCCAGATGATCGGCGACGGTCACTGCCAGCTCGATCAGCTTGCGCGACGCGAACGCGCTTTGCGTATTAGATTCTCGTGATAAATTAACGAGTTCCGAACATTGCCGGGCAATCTTCTCGTGATCTTCGATCAACCGAATCCAATTCGCACGGTCCTGATCGGATACTTCTCGCTCTGCGATCTTCGCGTTCATGACGTCGCTACTCCCCTGCGAATGCCAAACGGTAACACTGAATATACGCGTCAAATATTACCAAAGATGCAATAGCGTCAGGCGCTTGACCATAGCTATAGTATTTCCGGCAGTGCGGCCGTGTCGAAACGACCGTATCGCGTCCACCCTTTGACATGACGCCGCGGCGCGCCTATATCCGCATCTCACCACAGCATCCGGGAAATGACATGCCGTCGCGCAGCGTGTCGATCGTATTGGATACCGAGGTTTCATACGCTGAGAGCCGCCGCACCTGATGCGCGCGGCCTTTTTGCGTGAACGTGCGTCCCGCTCGGGGGTTCCCGAGCACGAATTTTCGGCTGACGAGGCAAAATAAACCTATGGCATCCAAGGCGATCGAACACGGCACTGCAAAGCGCCGTATCCGCAAGGTTTTCGGCAACATCCACGAAGTCGTGCAGATGCCGAACCTGATCGAAGTCCAGCGCGAGAGCTACGAGCAGTTCCTGCGCTCCGACAAGTCGATCGGCCACGTCTCGGGTCTCGAGAAGACGCTGCGCAGCGTGTTCCCGATCCAGGATTTCGCCGGCACCGCCTATCTCGATTTCGACGACTACGTCCTTGAGCCGCCGAAGTTCGACGTCGAGGAATGCCGTCAGCGCGGGATCACCTACGCCGCGCCGATGCGCGTCACGCTGCGTCTGACCGCGTTCGAGGTCGATCCCGATACCGAGGCCAAGTCGGTCATCGATATCAAGGAGCAGGACGTGTACATGGGCGACATGCCGCTCATGACCGAGAACGGCACGTTCTTCATCAACGGCACCGAGCGCGTCATCGTCAGCCAAATGCACCGTTCGCCGGGCGTCCTGTTCGATCACGATCGCGGCAAGACGCACGCATCGGGCAAGTATCTGTTCGCGGCGCGCGTGATCCCGTATCGCGGTTCGTGGCTCGATTTCGAGTTCGACGCGAAGGACATCGTCAACGTCCGCATCGATCGCAAGCGCAAGCTGCCCGTCACGGCGCTGCTCTACGCGCTCGGCATGACGTCGGAAGAGATCCTCAACTATTTCTACAACCGCGTGACGTTCGTCCGCGGCCAGGGTGGCTGGATCGTTCCGTTCCAGGTCGAGAACTGGCGTGGCCAGAAGCCGATGTTCGACATCGTCGATGCGAAGACCGGCGAAGTCGTATTCCCGAACGGCCAGAAGATTTCCCCACGCGCTGCTAACAAGGCGTTTAAGGACGGTCTCACCGACCTGCTGATCCCGACCGAGGAAATCTTCGGGCGTTATTCGGCCTATGATCTGATCGACGAGTCGACCGGCCGCATCTACATCGAAGCCGGTGACGAAGTTACGTCCGAGAACCTCGAACTGCTCGACCAGGCAGGCATCGAGCGTCTCGACCTGCTCGACATCGATCACGTCGCGACCGGTCCGTGGATCCGCAACACGCTCAAGGTCGACAAGGCCGAAGAGCGCGAGCAGGCGCTGTCCGACATCTACCGCGTGATGCGCCCCGGCGAGCCGCCGACGCTGGAGACCGCCGAGGCATTGTTCTCGGGCCTGTTCTTCGATCCGGATCGCTACGACCTGTCGGCCGTCGGCCGCGTGAAGCTCAACATGCGTCTCGACCTCGACGTCGAGGACACCGTGACGACGCTGCGCACCGAGGACATTCTCGAGGTCATCAAGACGCTCGTGAACCTCAAGGACGGCAAGGGCGAAATCGACGATATCGACAACCTCGGCAACCGTCGTGTCCGTTCGGTTGGCGAACTGCTCGAGAACCAGTACCGCGTCGGCCTGCTCCGCATGGAGCGCGCCGTGAAGGAGCGCATGTCGTCGGTCGACGTCTCGACCGTCATGCCGAACGACCTGATCAACGCGAAGCCTGCGGTTGCCGCGGTCCGCGAATTCTTCGGCTCGTCGCAGCTGTCGCAGTTCATGGATCAGACCAACCCGCTGTCGGAAGTCACCCACAAGCGTCGCGTGTCGGCACTTGGACCAGGTGGTCTGACGCGTGAGCGCGCTGGCTTCGAAGTCCGCGACGTTCATCCGACGCATTACGGCCGCATCTGCCCGATCGAGACGCCGGAAGGGCCGAACATCGGTCTGATCAACTCGCTCGCCAGCTTCTCGCGGGTGAACAAGTACGGCTTCATCGAGACTCCGTACCGCAAGGTCGTCGACCACAAGGTCACCGACGACGTCGTCTATCTGTCGGCAATGGAAGAGGCCAAGCACACGATCGCGCAGGCCAACGCCGAGCTCGATTCGTCGAACGGCTTCGTCGAGGAACTGGTGTCGTCGCGTCAGGCTGGCGAATTCCTGATGGCGCTGCCCGACAACATCACGTTGATGGACGTCAGCCCCAAGCAGCTCGTCTCGGTCGCGGCATCGCTCATTCCGTTCCTGGAAAACGATGACGCCAACCGCGCACTGATGGGCTCGAACATGCAGCGTCAGGCCGTGCCGCTCGTCCAGGCCGAGGCGCCGTTCGTCGGCACCGGCATGGAAGAGACCGTCGCACGTGACTCTGGTGCCGCGATCTCGGCAAAGCGTGCGGGCATCGTCGACCAGGTCGACGCGGCGCGTATCGTGATCCGGGCAACCGGCGAGATCGATGCCGGCAAGTCGGGCGTCGACATCTACACGCTGATGAAGTTCCAGCGCTCGAACCAGTCGACCTGCATCAACCAGCGTCCGCTGGTGAAGGTGGGCGATGCGGTCCGTGCCGGCGACGTGCTCGCCGACGGCCCGTCGACCGAGTTCGGCGAGCTGGCGCTGGGTCGCAACAGCCTCGTCGCGTTCATGCCGTGGAACGGCTACAACTACGAGGATTCGATCCTGATCTCCGAGCGGATCGTGAAGGACGACGTGTTCACGTCGATCCATATCGACGAGTTCGAGGTGATGGCTCGCGATACCAAGCTCGGGCCTGAGGACATCACGCGCGACATCCCGAACGTCGGCGAGGAAGCGCTTCGCAACCTCGACGAGGCGGGCATCGTCTACATCGGTGCAGAGGTCGAGCCGGGCGATATCCTCGCCGGCAAGATCACGCCGAAGGGTGAATCGCCGATGACGCCGGAGGAGAAGCTTCTCCGCGCGATCTTCGGCGAGAAGGCCAGCGACGTGCGCGATACGTCGCTTCGTCTGCCACCGGGCGTGTCGGGTACGGTCGTCGACGTTCGCGTCTTCAACCGTCACGGCATCGACAAGGACGAGCGCGCGATGGCGATCGAGCGCGAGGAGATCGAGCGCCTGAAGAAGGATTCGGACGACGAGCGTTCGATCCTGAACCGTGCGACCTGGTCGCGTCTTCGCGAGATGCTGCTCGACCAGACCGCCACCTCGGCGCCGAAGGGCGTCAAGAAGGGTGTCGTGATCGACATGGATCTGCTCGACAGCGTCGACCGCCACGAGTGGTGGAAGTTCGCGGTCGCCGACGACAAGGTCCAGAGCGATCTGGAAGCGGTCAAGATCCAGTATGACGATGCAGCCAAGCTGATCACGGACAAGTTCCACGATCGTCGCGAGAAGCTGGAGCGTGGTGACGAGCTGTCGCCGGGCGTGCTGAAGATGGTCAAGGTGTTCGTCGCGGTGAAGCGCAAGCTGCAGCCGGGCGACAAGATGGCAGGCCGTCACGGCAACAAGGGCGTCATCAGCCGCATCCTGCCGGCGGAGGACATGCCGTTCCTCGCCGACGGTACGCCGGTCGATATCGTGCTCAACCCGCTGGGCGTGCCGTCGCGCATGAACGTCGGGCAGATCTTCGAGACGCATCTGGGCTGGGCCGCACGTGGCCTGGGTCAGTCGATCACCGCGGCTCTCGAGACGTGGCGTGAAGAGAATCCGGACGCCAAGCCGGGTGCGATGCCCGAGGCGGTCCGCGATCGCCTCAAGACGGTGTACGGCGAGCAGTATCACGCCGAGATCGACGCCCGCACGGGTGACGAGATCGTCGAGCTCGCCAAGAACCTGAAGGGCGGCGTGCCGATGGCGACGCCGGTGTTCGATGGTGCCCGCGAAGCCGATGTGTCGGCGATGCTGGCGCTGGCGGGCCTCGACACGTCGGGTCAGTCGGACCTGTTCGACGGCCGCACCGGCGATCAGTTCGATCGCAAGGTGACGGTGGGCTACATCTACATGCTGAAGCTCCACCATCTGGTCGACGACAAGATCCACGCACGGTCGATCGGGCCGTACAGCCTCGTCACGCAGCAGCCGCTGGGTGGTAAGGCGCAGTTCGGTGGGCAGCGCTTCGGCGAGATGGAGGTCTGGGCGCTCCAGGCCTACGGCGCGGCGTACACCTTGCAGGAAATGCTGACGGTGAAGTCGGACGACGTTGTCGGCCGCACCAAGGTCTACGAGGCGATCGTCAAGGGCGACGACACGTTCGAGGCCGGCATCCCGGAGAGCTTCAACGTGCTCGTCAAGGAAATGCGCTCGCTCGGCCTGAATGTGGACCTGAAGCAGTCGGAGCCCGGCTTCGACAGCGACGGCATCCAGATCGCGGCGGAGTAAGCCTCAACTCCTCCCCTCCCGCTTGCGGGAGGGGTCGGGGGAGGGCCTGTCCCCGCAGGCACCACCCCGAGAGGCTACGACATCCCCTCCCCTAGCCCCTCCCGCCATGCGGAAGGGGAATGGAGAATAAAATGAACGAGATGACCCCCTTCGCCAATCCGGTCGCCAAGACCGAGACGTTCGACCAGATCCAGATCGGCATCGCGTCCCCGGACAAGATTCGTTCGTGGTCGTTCGGCGAGATCAAGAAGCCCGAGACCATCAACTATCGCACGTTCAAGCCCGAGCGTGACGGCCTGTTCTGCGCGCGCATCTTCGGTCCGATCAAGGACTACGAGTGCCTGTGCGGCAAGTACAAGCGCATGAAGTACAAGGGCATCGTCTGCGAGAAGTGCGGCGTCGAGGTTACCGTCTCGAAGGTCCGCCGCGAGCGGATGGGCCATATCGAGCTCGCCGCCCCGGTCGCGCACATCTGGTTCCTGAAGTCGCTGCCGTCGCGCATCGGCCTGCTGCTCGACATGCAGCTGAAGCAGCTCGAGCGCGTGCTGTACTTCGAGGCATACATCGTGATCGAGCCGGGCCTGACCCCGCTCGAGAAGTACCAGCTGATGACCGAGGACGAGCTCCTCGACGCGCAGGACCAGTATGGCGAGGACGCGTTCTCGGCCGGTATCGGTGCCGAAGCGGTCCGCATCATGCTCGAATCGCTCGATCTCGTCGGTGAGCGTACCGCGCTGCTCGAAGAGCTTGCGGTCACCAAGTCCGAGCTGAAGCCCAAGAAGATCATCAAGCGCCTGAAGGTCGTCGAGAGCTTCATCGATTCGGGCAACCGCCCCGAGTGGATGATCCTCGAGGTCGTTCCGGTCATCCCGCCCGAGCTGCGCCCGCTGGTGCCGCTGGACGGTGGTCGTTTCGCGACGTCGGATCTGAACGATCTGTATCGCCGCGTGATCAACCGCAACAACCGCCTGAAGCGCCTGATGGAGCTCCGCGCGCCGGACATCATCGTCCGCAACGAGAAGCGCATGCTCCAGGAGGCCGTCGACGCACTGTTCGACAATGGTCGCCGCGGTCGCACGATCACGGGCGCCAACAAGCGCCCGCTGAAGTCGCTGTCCGACATGCTCAAGGGCAAGCAGGGCCGCTTCCGCCAGAATCTGCTCGGCAAGCGCGTCGACTATTCGGGTCGTTCGGTCATCGTGACCGGGCCTGAGCTAAAGCTGCACCAGTGCGGCCTGCCGAAGAAGATGGCGCTCGAGCTGTTCAAGCCATTCATCTACGCACGGCTCGATGCGAAGGGTCTGTCGATGACCCTGAAGCAGGCGAAGAAGTGGGTCGAAAAGGAGCGCAAGGAAGTCTGGGATATCCTGGACGAGGTGATCCGCGAGCATCCGGTCATGCTGAACCGTGCGCCAACCCTTCACCGTCTGGGCATCCAGGCGTTCGAGCCGGTATTGATCGAGGGCAAGGCGATCCAGCTCCACCCGCTGGTCTGCTCCGCGTTCAACGCCGATTTCGACGGCGATCAGATGGCCGTGCACGTTCCGCTGTCGCTCGAAGCGCAGCTCGAAGCGCGCGTGTTGATGATGTCGACGAACAACATCCTGTCGCCCGCCAACGGCAAGCCGATCATCGTTCCGTCGCAGGACATGGTCCTCGGTCTCTATTATCTGTCGATGATGAAGGAGAACGAGCCGGGCCAGGGGATGCTGCTCGGTGACATGGCCGAAGTGCATCAGGCGCTGAACGCTCAGGCGGTCACGCTGCACACCAAGGTCATCAGCCGCGTTCCGCAGACCGACGAGAAGGGCAAGCAGTACCTCAAGCGGTACGAGACGACCCCGGGCCGCATGCTGCTGGGCGAGTGCCTGCCGCACAGCCACAAGGTGCCGTTCGACACCGTCAACCGCCTCCTCACCAAGAAGGACGTGGGTGACGTGATCGACGAGGTCTATCGTCACACCGGCCAGAAGGAGACCGTGCTGTTCGCCGACGCGATCATGTCGCTCGGCTTCCGCCACGCGTTCCGCGCCGGCATCTCGTTCGGCAAGGACGACATGATCATTCCGGACGCCAAGGTTGGTCTGGTCGACGACACCAAGGCGCTCGTGAAGGACTTCGAGCAGCAGTATCAGGACGGTCTGATCACGCAGCAGGAGAAGTACAACAAGGTGATCGACGCCTGGAGCCGTTGCGGCGATCAGGTCGCGAACGCCATGATGGACGAGATCCGTGCGGTGAAGGTCGACGAGGAAACCGGCCGTGAAAAGCCGATCAACTCGATCTACATGATGGCTCACTCGGGTGCTCGTGGTTCGCAGGCGCAGATCAAGCAGCTTGCCGGTATGCGTGGCCTGATGGCCAAGCCGTCGGGCGAGATCATCGAGACGCCGATCATCTCGAACTTCAAGGAGGGCCTGACCGTCCTTGAGTACTTCAACTCGACCCACGGCGCTCGCAAGGGCCTCGCGGATACGGCGTTGAAGACGGCGAACTCGGGTTACCTGACGCGTCGTCTGGTCGACGTGTCGCAGGATTGCGTCATCATCGAACCGGATTGCGGCACGACCCGCGCTCTGGAGATGAAGGCCATTCTTCAGGGTGGTTCGACGATCGCAAGTCTCGGCGAGCGCATCCTCGGTCGCACGACCGCGGAGGACATCGTCGATCCGAAGACCGGCAAGGTCGTCATCCCGTCGGGCACGCTGCTCGACGAGCCGATGATCACGACGATCGAGGGACTCGGCACGCAGTCGTGCAAGATCCGCAGCCCGCTGGTCTGCGAGTCGAAGATCGGCGTCTGCGGCAAGTGCTACGGGCGCGATCTCGCCCGCGGTACGCCGGTCAACATCGGTGAAGCTGTCGGCGTCATCGCCGCGCAGTCGATCGGTGAGCCGGGCACGCAGCTGACGATGCGTACGTTCCACATCGGTGGTGCGGCGCAGCTCAACGAAACGTCGAACCTCGAGGCTCACGCCGACGGTACGGTGCAGTTCCGCGATCTGCGTATCATCGTCGACCAGCGTGGCCGTCGCGTGGTGCTGAGCCGCTCGGGTGAAATCGCGATCGTCGACATGGACGGCCGCGAGCTCTCGGTCGATCGCATCCCCTACGGTGCGTACGTGCTGTTCGACGATGGTCACATCGTGTCGCGCGGCGATCGGATGGCCGAGTGGGATCCGTTCACCATGCCGGTGATCACGGAGAACCCTGGCACGATCAAGTATGTCGACCTGATCGAGGGCAAGACGCTCACCGAGCAGACCGACGAAGCCACGGGCATTGCCCAGCGCGTCGTGATCGAATATCGTGCGGCGACCAAGTCGAAGGAGGATCTGCGTCCGCGCATGACCCTGCTCGACGAGACGTCGGGCGAGACCGGTCGTTACATGCTGGCGATCGGCGCGACCTTGTCGGTCGAGGACGGCGCACAGGTGTTCGGCGGCGACGTTGTGGCCCGCGTCAGCCGCGAGAGCGCCAAGACGCGCGACATCACCGGTGGTCTGCCGCGTGTTGCCGAGCTGTTCGAGGCACGTATCCCCAAGGACTCGGCGATCATCGCCAAGATCTCGGGCCGCGTCGTGTTCGGCAAGGACTATAAGGCGAAGCGCAAGATCGGCATCCAGCCCGAGGATGGCGGCGACGTCGTCGAGTATCTGGTGCCGAAGTCGAAGGTCATCGACGTCCAGGAAGGCGATTACGTCAAGCGCGGCGACAACCTGATCGGCGGTTCGCCCGATCCGCACGACATCCTCGAGACGATGGGCATCGAACCCCTCGCCGAGTATCTCGTGTCGGAAATCCAGGAGGTCTATCGTCTCCAGGGCGTGAAGATCAACGACAAGCACATCGAGACGATCGTTCGTCAGATGCTGCAGAAGGTCGAGATCACCGACGGCGGCGACACCACGCTGCTGAAGGGCGAGCAGGTCGATCGCGAGGAAATGGACGCGACCAACGAGAAGCTCGAGAAGAAGCAGACCCGCGCACAGGGCAAGCCCATCCTGCTCGGCATCACCAAGGCGTCGCTGCAGACCCGCAGCTTCATCTCGGCGGCATCGTTCCAGGAGACCACCCGCGTCCTCACCGAGGCAGCGGTCCAGGGTAAGCAGGACATGCTGATGGGCCTGAAGGAGAACGTGATCGTCGGCCGGCTCATCCCGGCAGGCACCGGTGCAGGCCTCAACCGCCTGCGTGTCGTGGCCAACAGCCGGGACGCCGCGATGCGCGTCCAGCAGCGCAAGATGGCGGAGGTGTCGATCGTGGCACCGATGTCGGCTGCCGACGAGCACGCCGCCGAACTCGCGCGCTCGCCGCGTGATGCAGGCGGCGTCGGTGAGGATCCGCTCGCAGCGGTCGTCACCTCGGGCACCGGCACCGACGCGGATGCCGGCGAATATCTGAACGAGACCGAGTAATCGGTTTCGTCAGACGCCTCGGCGCTGACTAAAGAAAAGGCCGCTGTCCGGGATACCGGGCGGCGGCCTTTTTAGTGTTTGGGCGCGGTAGTCGGGGGTTCGGCGGCGATGCAGTCGGACTGGCCGCGACACTTGACGAAGGCGGCGCAGACCGATGCAGCGAGCGCGGGCAACTCTCCCGCGCCGCGAACCGCCTCGATCTCGGCCACATTACCGCAGGTCGCCCCGGCCATCGTGGTGGCGCATCGGCCGGCTTCGGCAACCGACATCGCGGCATGTGTGCGGGGCGCGGCACTGGCCTCGTACGTCTCGATCACGTCGCGAAGATCGGCGGGGGACAGCCATTCCAGATGCTTCGCTGGACACTGCCTGCCGATCGCGACACGATAGGGCCGCCACGGATCGTCCGCCGCCGTACCGGCAAACGCGAGCAGCGTGCAGGCCGCGGCAGCCGCGACGATCCGCACGACCTGGATGGCAAGCGCAGGAAGACTCGACGGCGTCATGCCGCACATCGTGCCGACCCGACCTTACAGAGCGCTGACGGCAATATGGACAACAACCGCTGTTCTGGGGGGACGCCGGCCCGTTGTACTGAGATCGCGAAGACCGTTCCGCGCTATTCGCCGACCATATGGCCTGATATCCCGATGATGATCGGCGCGGAAACATCGCGAACACATCGCCGACCTAAGAAAGACCGATGAATTCAACGTCTGTTCAAGATTCGGCGAAGCCCGTGCTGCTGGTGGTCGACGACGATCACATGATCCGCACGCTGTTGGCGCAGAGCCTCGGCATGCATGGGTTTCAGGTCGAGACGGCCACCAATGCGCACGAGATGGACGCCGTCCTGGCACGATGCCCGGTATCGCTGATCCTGCTCGACGTGATGATGCCCGGCGAAGATGGCGTGTCCGTCTGTCGCCGGCTCGCGCGGGTTGGCGCGCCGCCGATCGTTATGCTCAGCGCGCTGGGCGATGAACCCGATCGGATCCTCGGCCTCGAAATCGGCGCGAGCCACTATCTGTCCAAGCCGTGCAGCCCGAGGGAGATCCTGGCGACCGTCCGTGCCGCACTGCGCGCGCGCGAAATCCAGGATGCGGGTGAAAGCCGGTCGTTCGCATTCCTCGGCTGGCGAGTCGATTTCGCGGCACACGAACTGTTCGATCCGGAGGGTACGCTGATCGACCTGACCGACGGCGAGTTCGCGGTTCTGCGCGCGTTCGTCGAGCGGCCAAGACGCGTGCTGGCGCGCGATGCGCTGTTGGAAGCGGCGCGCGGACCCGACACCGACGCGTTCGATCGCGCGATCGACGTGCAGGTCAGCCGGTTGCGCCGCAAGCTTCGCTCGCGCGGCGACGAGATCATCCGCACGATCCGCAACGAGGGCTATTTCTTCGTACCGCGCGTGGCCCGACAGTGACGCAACCCGCCACCATCTACACGCCGTCGAAACTCGGCAGGCTGCGTCCGTGGACGCTGTTCGTCCGGATTCTCGCGTTACTGCTGACGACGGTGCTGCTGGTTCAGATCCTGAACTTCGCGATCGTGCTGTTGATGCCGCCGCCGATGCCCGTAATCTACACGACGGCGCGCGTTGCCGGCGTGGTCCGCTCGGGTAGCGACCCGGCAAAGTTGCTGACCATGAGGATCACAGGCGGCCCCCCTCGACCGTCCGACAGTTCGCGCGATGCACGCCTCGCCAAACTGATCGCCAACGACCTTGCACTGCCCGCAGAGCGCGTGACCGTCGAGACCGAACCCTCCGCGATGCCGATGCTGGCGGGAGCGCTTCGTCCCCCGGTGCCGATGGGCATGGTCCGATCCCGTCATCACCTGTTCGAGAACGCCTTGTTCGGACCGTTCGTGGTGTCGATAGAGCGGCCAGACGGGCGGTGGCTCGTGATCCGGCCCACCAACGGCACGATCGGGCCCTGGCGGGCGCGCATCGTCCTGTGGTTCCTGGCGGCGATGGCGGTCGTCGCGCCGATCGCCCTGCTGCTGGCCCGCCGCGTCGCGACTCCGATCGGGCGGTTCGCCGCCGCCGCCGAACGGCTCGGCCGCGATCCGCGGGCAGCCCCCCTACCCGTCACCGGTCCGCCGGAAATCGCCGAAGCCGCCAGCGCGTTCAACCTGATGCAGGAACGGCTCAACCGGTACGTCGAGGATCGAACCACGCTGATCGCCGCGGTCGCGCACGATCTGCGGACGCCGCTGATGCGGCTGTCGCTGCGGCTCGAAAAGGCGCCGGAAGATATTCGGATCGCAAGCGAAGGCGATATCCAGGAGATGAGCCAGCGGATCGGCTCGGCGATGGCGTTCGTCCGCGACATGACCCGCCATGTCCGCCGCCAGAAGCTCGACCTGCGATCGCTCGCCGAAAGCGTGACCGACGATTTTGCGGATCGCGGCGATCAGGTCGTGCTGCATCCCGGATCGCCGCTGATCATCGAAGGCGACACGCCGTCGCTGAAGGCCCTGCTCGCGAATCTGGTGGGCAATGCCGTCAATTATGCCGGGCATGCCGAAGTCCTGCTCCACCGCGCCGGCGGGATGGCCGTGCTCGACGTGTTCGATTCCGGCAGCGGCATGGCGCCTGCCGACCTGGCGCGCGCGTTCGAGCCGTTCTTTCGCGCCGAACACTCGCGCAACCGCGATACGGGCGGCAGCGGGCTGGGCCTCGCCAGCGTGCGTGCCGTCGCCCGCGGACACGGCGGCGAGGCGACGATCGAAAATCGCGCCGACGGTGGCCTGCTGGTGCGGGTGACGTTGCCCGTATGACTTGAGCGATACGTCGGTACCGGCGCGGCCCGACATATCGGGGCAACGTTTCGCGTGCCAACTGGTGGTCACGGTATCGAGGAGGCGTCATGCGCACAGTATTTCTTATCGGCCTGGCCGGCGCGCTGGCGGGGTGCGCTGCCGACCTGCCGAGACCTCGGGGATCGAGCGCGCACGGTGATGCAGCACATCGCCTTGCCGACGCGGGGTCAGACCACGGTCGCGGGCAGTTGTTCGTCAGTCCGATGGGCGAACCGTTCAGGACGTCGCAACACCCCGGCGCGGCGGAGGCGCTCTGGTTCTCGGGTGCCGACGCCGACGGCGATGGTCGTATCACCGAGGCGGAATTCCAGCGCGATGCGATGCGGTTCTTCGCGGTGCTCGATCGCGGGAACGATGGCGAGATCGATCCCGACGACATCGCCTATTACGAAAACGTCCTGGTTCCCGAGATCCGTGTCGCGTCGGGCGGCGGCGGTACTTCACCCGGCGCGCGCGGCCCCGGGGGGCGTGGCGGACGCGGCTCCGGGGGTGGACGGAGGCAGGGCGGCGGCGGCGGCGGCGGCGGCGGCGGTCAGGGGATGCGCATGGGCAGCGACGACGGCAAGAAGACCGATGCCACCGTCCATGAACGGCTTGGTGCCGCGAAGTTCGGGTTCTTCGATTTCCCCGAACCGGTCATCGCGGCCGATCGCAACCTGAACCGCGGCGTCGATCGATCCGAATTCGCGATGGCCGCCGCGACCCGGTTCGCCGCGCTCGACCGCAATCGCGATGGTGCGCTGACCCGCGGCGAATTGCCGAAGGCCGGTGCCGAAACGTGGCGGAACGGGGCGGACCGCCCCGCCCCGCCGCCGCCGGATCGCGATACGCCGTAATCGTGGGACGGCGGCGGATCGAACGCCCCTTTACCAATATCGCGACAGAATCAGCCGAGCACGCCCGAGACGATCCAGCGGCGGCTGACCGCGGATTTGACGATCGCCGCGCCGCAGCGTCGACAGGCGGAGCGCTGGACCGGCTGATCGGCCAGATCGCGGTGGCGTGACCGCGGTGCGTGCAGCCCCAGGGCGCAGTCGCTGGCGTGTGTCGATAGTCCGCGCATGCCGCCCCCGCCCCAAGATCGAACGTCGGTCATGGCGCGCGATGTTTTCCCGCGTATGTCTGTGCGGTGAAGGGTTTGTCATGCGGCGATCCGGGTGCTCCGGCGTTTGCAGTCGATACCGCACCGCGCCGGTCGGCGCACAAGGGAGCCGATCATGGCCGTAACGGACCTCGTCACCTTCTCGAACATCCAGCTGCGCCCCGATCCGTCGCGGACCGTGATCCGCCCGTTCAACGTCGACTATCCCGGTCCGTTCAAGGTCGAGGGCCACCCCCGCGTCGAGCGCGTGATCGACCGCGTGCTGTCGCTGTCGCATGACGAGCTTCATGCCGAACGCAAGCGCGTCACCGCGTCGCTCGACGAGCGCCACCGCGACGTCGACGACCTGCTGCTCCACCGGTTCGGCGAGGTCATGGCGAGGACGCCGGACGCCCGCACCATCACGCGCGACCAGCAGGTGCTGATCGGCGCGTATCTCAGCGAGGAATATTCGTTCGAGGCCGCTGCGCTGTTCAACCCGAGCATGGTGCTGCATCCCGATCAGAGCGGTGCGCCCGACCATGGTCTCCGCTTCATCCTGTCGCTGCGCGGGATCGGCGAGGGTCATGTCTCGTCGGTGACGTTCCGCACGGGGAGCTGGTCGCCGCAGGACGGCTTCTCGGTCGACCCCGCCAGCCGGACCGCGGTGCCGCCGCGGATCGAGCCGTCGGATCAGGGCGCGACCGATGGCGGTCCGACCCGGCTGCAATGCGGCAACAGTCGCGAGCTGTCGGAAACCGTGATCTTCCCGATCCTGCCGAGCCAGCGTCAGGGGATCGAGGATCTGCGGCTCGTCCGGTTCGAGGATGCCGGCGAGGTTCAGTATCTCGGCACCTATACCGCGTTCAGCGGCTCCGAGACGCGCTGCGAGCTGCTGCGCGGCGAGGACTTCAAGACGTTCGAGATGCAGCCGATGCGCGGCGCGGTCGCGGGTACCAAGGGGATGGCGCTGTTCCCGCGGAAGATCGACGGGCGCTTCGCGATGCTCGGGCGGCAGGACAACGAGAATATCTGGTATCTGACCTCGGACGACCTGCTGACCTGGGACGGGGGCACCAGGATCGTCGAGCCGAAATGGCCGTGGGAATTCATCCAGATGGGCAATTGCGGATCGCCGATCGAGCTCGACGAAGGCTGGCTGGTGCTGACTCACGGCGTCGGCAGCGTCCGCAACTACTGCGTCGGCGCGTGCCTGCTCGACAAGGCCGACCCGACCAAGCTGCTCGCGCGGATGACCGATCCGCTGATCGTCCCGAGCCCGAAGGAGCGCGACGGGTATGTACCCAACGTCGTCTATAGTTGCGGCGGGATCGTCCACGACCGGACGCTATTGCTGCCGTTCGGGGTTGCCGACAATTTCGCCTCGTTCGCGACGGTGGATGTGGGGAGGTTGATTGCGGCGATGGCGTGAACGCCGGCAGCGTGAAAGCATGTTCCCCCGCGAAGGCGGGGGTCCAGCCTGGGCTCCCGCCTTCGCGGGAGAACAAGGGGGAAGAGCATCGCTGGACTTGGGGAAGCCGGCTTATGCGAGGACTGGCTCGACAACCAGCCGCGCACCGGCAAACTCCTCTGCGACGACTATATCGATCTGCCGTTCGATCCCGCGCGTGAGCCCTGCCGGCACGGTCACCGCGAAGCCTCGCGCGATCAGTCCGTCGACGGCCCAGCGGACGCAGTAATCCGCCGCGACGCCGATCACCGTGACGTCGGTGACGCCGTTCGCCGCCAACGCGGCGAAGAAATCATCGCGCAGGATCGTCGGCTTGGTCGCATCGCGAGCGTCTTCGATCGCCAGCCCTGGCTCGGCCCACATGTCGAACACGCCCTTCTCGATCCGCCACGCCGGGATCGCCGGGTCGACCAGCGCGACGTCGAGCATGTTGCCCCACCCTCGCGTCCCCCGCACGCAGTGGATCGGGAACATCGCCGCTTCGGGCGAGGCGGCGTAGGTCTCGCGGAAATGCGTATCGAAGGTAAAGAGGACTCCCGCAGTGTCGACGGCGGACAGCGCCGAAAGCCACGCCTGCATCGGCGCGACCAGTGCGTCGGCCCCCGCCACGCTGAGCGCGCCGCCCTCCGCCATGAAATCCCACTGCGTATCCACCACGACCACGAACCGCGCCATCGCCCGTCTCCTTTAGCCGCTGCTTGACACAAACGCGTCTTCTCGGACACCCGCACCGCAACAACGCAGGAGCCCATGCGCATGGCCGTGACCGATATCGCCACCCGGACGTACAATCACAATTTCCGGCTCGATCCGATCGTGCGCAGCCTGCTCGATACCGATTTCTACAAGCTGCTGATGCTGCAGATGATCCGGCAGGTGTATCCCGACGTCAGCGCCACTTTCGCGCTGATCAACCGGACCAAGAACGTGCGGCTCGCGGAGATCGTCGACGAGGCCGAACTGCGCGCGCAGCTCGATCACGCGCGGACGCTGCGGTTCGCGAAGAAGGAGCTGATCTGGCTCGCGGGCAACAGCTTCTACGGGAAGCAGAAGATGTTCGGGCCGGAGTTCCTGGCTTGGCTCGCGGAGTTCCAGTTGCCCGCCTACGATCTGCGGAAAGTCGACGGGCAGTACGAACTGCATTTCGAGGGACCGTGGACTCACACGACGATGTGGGAAATCCCCGCGCTGACGATCATCAACGAGCTGAAGTCGCGCGCAGCCCTGCGTGATCGCGGTCGGTTCGCGCTCGACATTGTCTACGCGCGCGCCAAGGCGAAACTGTGGGAGAAGGTCGAGCGGTTGCGCGAACTGCCCGACCTCGTGCTGTCGGATTTCGGCACGCGTCGGCGGCATGGGTTCCTGTGGCAGCGCTGGTGCGTCGAGGCGCTCAAGGAAGGGCTCGGCGACCGGTTCATCGGTACGTCCAATGTGCTGCTGGCGATGGACGCCGACCTCGAGGCGATCGGGACGAACGCACACGAGCTGCCGATGGTGACCGCCGCGCTCGCCGACAGCGACGCCGAGCTTGCCGAGGCGCCGTACCGAGTGCTCGAGCATTGGCGGCAACATTATAATGGCAATTTGCTGATCGCCCTCCCCGATGCGTTCGGCACCACCGCGTTCCTGCGCAACGCGCCGCACTGGCTGGCGGAATGGACCGGCTTCCGTCCCGACAGCGCGCCGCCGATCGCGGGTGGCGAGCAGATCATCCGCTGGTGGGAGGAACAGGGCGTCGATCCGAAGACCAAGCTGCTGATCTTCTCCGACGGGATGGACATCGACACGATCGAGCAGACGTATCGCCATTTTCATGGGCGGGTGCGGATGAGCTTCGGCTGGGGGACCAACCTGACCAACGATTTCCGCGGCTGCGACCCCGACGGCGCGGCGGCGCTGGAGCCGATATCGCTGGTCTGCAAGGTGATCGAAGCGAATGGCCGGCCGGCGGTGAAGCTGTCGGACAACCCCGCCAAGGCCACCGGCGAGCCCGCGGAGATCGCGCGGTACCTGCGTGTGTTCGGAGAAGCGGACCGCGAGACGGCGCCGGTGCTGGTGTGACTGCTTGTTAACTCCCCTCCCTGGAAGGGAGGGGCCGGGGGTGGGTCGGTTCCGTATCGGGCGACGCTTCGACACGAGCTGGCCTACCCACCCCCAGCCCCTCCCTTTCAGGGAGGGGAGCAGAACTAGGTTAATCCTCGACCAGTTTCATGAAACGCCGCTCGACTGGCGCCAGCACCGGCCCGAGTTCATGCCCGCGCTTCACCACCGCGCCGGCCTCGCCAATTAGCGCCCACATGCCCTGCTTGTTACGCAGCGATGGGCGTTTCTCGATTCTGAACTCCGGCCGTTCGGCGGCACGGCGGAAGGCGGCGAACACCGCGGCGTCCTTGCCGAGATCGATCGCATAGTCGCGCCAGTGGCCTGCCGCGACCATGCGCCCGTAAAGGTCCAGAATCCGGTTCAGTTCTAGGCGCTCGAAGCCGACCTGCGTCGCCTTGGACGGTGTAGGAAAAGGTACGACGCCCATCAGTTATCCACCATCATGCGCGGCCGCGGCGGTCCTCTGGATGCTCGTCGGCGAGCAGCGCGTCGAGCCGCTTGCGCATCGTCTCCAGTTCGCAGCGCATGATCTCCATCTTCTGCGTGGCGGGATCGAACATCTCGCTGCACGGCGTACCGTAGGGCACGAAGCGCGGCACCTCGGGCGCGTTGCCGCCCTCGATCGTGGTCGCGCGCGCGGGGATGCCGACGACCGTTGTGCCCGCGGGCACGTCGCGCGTGACGACTGCGTTGGCGCCGACCCGCGAGCGCTTGCCGAGCGTGATCGGGCCGAGCACCTGCGCGCCCGAGCCGATGATCGCGCCGTCGGAGATGGTCGGGTGGCGCTTGCCCTGCACGCCGTTGTCGGGACTGGTGCCGCCGAGCGTGACGCACTGGTAGATCGTCACGTCGTCGCCGATCTCCGCGGTCTCGCCAATCACGACGAAGCCGTGGTCGATGAAGAAATTGCGGCCGATCGTCGCGCCCGGATGAATGTCGATCGCGGTCGTGAAGCGCGACCAGTGGTTGACGCAGCGCGCGAGGAAATAGAGCTTCGCCTTGTACAGGCGGTGCGCGATGCGGTGATAGCCAAGCGCCCAGACGCCGGGATACAGCATGATTTCAGCACGCGAATGCGGGGCGGGATCGCGGGCGCGGATCGAATCCAGATAGGCCAGTAATCCGCTCGACATCCGCAGTCCCCTTCGCGATTTCCGTATCTAGGGTATCGAACGACCGATTTCCAGAACCGCGCGCATGAGCCGCCTCAGGCCCCCACATCGGACTGCCGGGATCGGGGTAAAGCCTATCTTTGTTGTGGGATAAGCCCGCGCGTTGCACTCTGCGCGCGATATTAAGGGGATGCCGATGTTCGACCTGACGACCTTGAGCTTCGAAACGCTGTTGCCGTTCATCCTGGTCGGGTTCGCCGCGCAGATCGTCGACGGCGCGCTGGGGATGGCGTTCGGGGTTATTTCGAACACGCTGCTGCTGTGGGTCGGCGTACCGCCAGCCGCGGCATCGGCGGGCGTGCATACCGTCGAGACCTTCACGACCGCGGTGTCGGGGATCAGCCATGTGCTGCACAAGAACGTCAACTGGACGCTGTTCCTACGGTTGATGATCCCGGGGGTGATCGGCGGCGTACTGGGTGCGTACGTGCTGTCGAACATCGATGCGAGCACGGCGAAACCGTTCATCCTCGCCTATCTGACGTCGATCGGTGTGTATCTGCTGTACCGCGGGCTTCGTTATCCGCCGAAACAGAAGGAGCCGAAGATCGTCGAGCCGCTCGGGCTGGTCGGCGGGTTCCTCGACGCGGCGGGCGGTGGTGGCTGGGGGCCGGTGGTGACCTCGAACCTGCTGGTGCAGGGCGCATCGCCGCGGACCACGATCGGCACGGTTAATACCGCCGAGTTCTTCCTGACCGCGACGATCTCGGCGACGTTCATTACGCAGCTCGGCTGGGCGGCGTTTACGCAGGCTACCGTGGGGTTGTTGATCGGTGGGGTACTGGCGGCGCCGTTCGGGGCGATGTTGGCGAAGCGCGTGCCGGCGAAGACGTTGATGGTGCTCGTCGGCGTGATCCTGACGATCACGAGCCTGTTCGGACTATACCGCGCGATCTGGCACTAAGTCCTTCCCCCGCCAAACTCGCTCCCGTCATCCTGGCCAACGCCAGGATCCAGAGTATCGGGCGCTACGGTCTTGGCTCTGGATCCTGACTTTCGTCAGGATGACGGAAGCGGTTTGGGAGGGGGATTACTTCACAGCGTCGCGTGAACCGTCGCAACCGCGGCCATAACCGCGCCGATCCGCACCGACGTCTGGATCGCTTCCGCGGTCACGCCGGCCTTCTTCAGAATCTGCTCGTGGCTGTCGATGCACATGCCGCAGCCGTTCATCGCCGACACGGCCAGGCTGAACAGCTCGAAATCGACCTTGTCGATGCCGGGCTGGCCGATCACGTTCATCCGCAGCTTGGCGGGCATGTTGCGGTATTCCTGGTTCCCGGCGAGGTGCGTGAACCGGTAATAGACGTTGTTCATCGCCATTACCGCGGCCGCCGCGCGCGCTGCATTCGCAGCCTCGGGCGAGAGCTTCGGCGCGCATTCGGCTTCTGCGGCTTCGACCAGCGGGTTGTAGCCCGAGCCGTGCGCGCAGGTCAGCAACAGGCCGTATTTGCGCTGATCGGTGAGATGCGTCTCGTTCAGCAGCGAGCCGACGTTGAGGCGGATGTCCTTGGCGTAATCGGGCAGTTGCCCTGCGAATTCCTTGAGCGACATGATAATTCCTTCTGCTTCCCTTCCGCCTGCGGGAGGGGGCGGGGGAGGGACTGGAGACAAAAAGAGAGGGCGGCCCGTGTGGACACGCCCTCCCCCAACCCCTCCCGCAAGCGGGAGGGGAGTTTCAGTTACGCAGCGAGCTGGAGGACGTCGTCGCCCTTGTTCCAGTTGCAGGGGCAGAGCTCGTCGGTCTGTAGCGCGTCGAGCACGCGGAGCGTCTCGGCGGGGTTGCGGCCGACGTTCAGGCCGTTGACCTGGACCGCCTGAATGACGTTGTCCGGATCGATGATGAAGGTCGCACGGAACGCGACATGCTCGTTCTTGTCGACGATACCCAGCGCGTCGGCGAGCTTCGCGCCGTTATCTGCCAGCCATGGGAAGTCTGCTGCGGCAAGGTCCGCGTCCGACTTGCGCCAGGCGAGGTGGACGTGCGCGGTGTCGGTCGACGCGCCGATCAGCACGGCGTCGCGGTCCTCGAAATCGCCGCGGATGTCGCTGTAGCCGACGATCTCGGTCGGGCACACGAACGTGAAGTCCTTCGGCCAGTAGAACAGCACCTTCCACTTGCCGGGGTAGGCGGTCGTCAGGTCGAGCGTCTCGCCGGCGGGCAGCGCTGCAATGCCCTGCTGGACGGGAATGGTCATCGATGGGAACTGGTCGCCGATGGTCAACATGATGGAAGCCTCCTGGAATTAAACTTGGCTCCAGGCATCCTCAAAGGCGGCGGTGAACCCGCTCGGTTGTTGTGCAATGCGGTATATGGGGCTGGTGTAATCGATCCAACGCTCTATTTATCATCTGATGATCGACAGAGGCGATTAATGGCTGCGACTTATCTACCTACGTTGAAACAGTTGCAATATTTGGTTGCGCTGAAGGACCACGGCCATTTCGGACGCGCCGCGGAGGCGTGTTTCGTGACGCAATCGACGCTGTCGGCGGGCCTGCGCGAGCTGGAAACGCTGATCGGCGTGGTGCTGGTCGAGCGGACCCGGCGAGTTGTGCGGTTCACGCCGCTGGGCGACGGGATCGCCGACAAGGCGCGGCGCGTGCTGCGTGAGGCGGAGGAACTGGGCGACATGGCGCGCGCCGCCGGCCAGCCGCTGTCGGGCGACATGCGGATGAGCGTCATCCCGACGATCGCGCCGTTCATGCTGCCGAGGATCCTGCCGCGGTTGCGCAAGGATTATCCGGATCTGAAGCTGTTCCTGCGCGAGGAACCGAGCGGTCCGGCGTGCGAGGGGTTGCACAACGGCCGGACCGACTGCGTGCTCCTCGCGCTCCCCTATGCGTGCGGCGAGGTGACGTCGGAGACGCTGTTCGAGGATCGGCTGTTCGTCGCCTATCCGTCGGGCGAAGAGCCGACCGCGCTGCCCGCAATCCCGGCATCGGCGATCGACGAGACGCGGCTGCTGCTGCTCGAGGATGGGCATTGCCTGAAGGATCATGCGCTCGGCGCGTGCAACCGGCCGGAGTTGCGTGCGGAGGCGACGATGCTCGGCACGTCGCTGCACACGATCGTGCAGATGGTCGATAATGGACTCGGGATTACGATGCTGCCGGAGATGGCGCTGAAGGCGGGGATCCTCGACAACACCAACATCACCGCACGCCCGCTCGACGAGATCAATGCGGTGCGGAAGATCGCGCTGGTATGGCGGCGGGCGAGCCCGCGCGAGAAGGACTTCCGGTTGATGGCGAAGGCGCTGGCCGACGTTCAGTAAGCTCACACTTCTGCCCCCATCTCTGAAAGGGAGGGGTCGGGGGTGGGTCGGCCAGCTTGGGTTGCTGACGGTCCACGATGCGGAAGCCGACCCACCCCCTGCCCCTCCCTTTCAGGGATGGGAGACCGTCGCGCTTCCGACTTGCTCGGTCTTCACCTCGACCCGAGATCGACACGCTTGCGCAACCAACTCGGCGTTCGATCGTATGTTTCGCGAGTTCCCGCTGGAGACCCGATGATGTCGAAGACGCTTCCGCTACTGCTGATCACGAGTGCGCTGGCGCTTGCGGCGTGCAGTGGCAAATCGAAGGACGACGTCGCCAGTGCGTCGACCACGCCGCTCAATCCCGCGCTCGCCGTCCCGAACGGGCCGCCCGCGGTGGCCAATCCGACCGTCGGCGGCGTGCCGATGATGGCGACGCAGACGATCGTCGATAACGCGTCTGCGGCGCCCAATCTCTCGACGCTGGTGGCCGCGGTGAAGGCCGCGGGTCTGGTGCCCACCCTGTCGGGGCCGGGGCCGTTCACGGTCTTCGCACCGACCAACGACGCGTTCGGGCGGCTTGCCCCCGGCATGGTCGACACGTTGTTGAAGCCCGAGAACAAGGCGTCGCTGACCAAGGTGCTGACCTATCACGTCGTGCCCGGCGTGGTGACCGCCGACGATCTGCGCCGCCGCATCACGGCAGGTGGCGGCACGGCGACGCTGACCACGGTCGAGGGCGATCCGATCACGGCTACACTGGTCGGCGCGGTCATCACGCTTACCGACGTCAACGGCAACAAGAGCTATGTCGAGACTGCCGACGTCCGCCAGTCCAATGGCATCGTTCATGTCGTCAACGGCGTGATCGTGCCCAAGCTGAGTTGATCTGAGTGCAATTAGGCTCAATTCATCGCGCCGATGCTACGGCTTGCCGGCAAAATCATTGAGTCCGACCGATATCTACCCAAGTTTTTCCGTTCGAGTTTCATACGTCCCTTCCACAATCTCTGGAGTTGCAGATGACTGTTAAGACCAACCTGATGATCGCAGCCGCATCGAGCCTGCTCCTTGCTACCGGCGCGACGGCACAGACCACCGCACCTGCTGCGCAGCGGACGGGCGCGCCCACGACGGCTGCTCCGGCGGCAGCGGCTCCGGGCGCGACGACCGCAGCGCCGCAGGCTGCCGGTGCGCCCGCCGCGTCGACGGCCGCCGCGTCGACGGCCGCCGCGACCACGACGATCGCGGCCGCTCTGCCGACGCTGCCGAACCGCGCGACGCTGACCAAGCTGGTCACCGCAGCAAAGTTGCAGACGACGCTCGCAGGCCCCGGCCCGTACACGCTGTTCGCGCCGAGCGACGAAGCGTTCACGCGTCTGCCCGCCGGTGCGCTCGACACGCTGCTGAAGCCTGAGTCGGTGCCGACGCTGGCGACGATCATCAAGTATCACGTCGTCGCCGGTGCGCTGACGTCGGAGCAGCTGAAGGCGCAGATCACCGCGGGCGGTGGCAAGGCCACGCTGACCACGCTCGCCGGCCAGCCGCTGATCGCGTCGCTTGAGGCGAACGGCAATATCGCGCTGACCGATACCGCCGGGATCAAGTCGTTCGTCGATACCGCGGACATCAAGGAGACGAACGGCGTCGTTCATCTCACCAACGGCATGAGCGTTCCGAAGCTCGGCTGATTTGAGTGCGGGCCGCGGTCTCATCGGAGAGCGCGGCCTGCACTAATTTGTTTTCTTTCGAAGGCGGGGATCCAGTCTGGGTTCCCGCTTTCGCGGGAGAACAATCTTCGCGCTAGCTGCTAGGCGTATTCCAGCGGGAGGCAGCGGCGTGATCGTGATCGCGCGCCTCCACCCAGCTAGCTTCAACTCCCCGCGTTTCGCGCTTCCAGAATGGCGCGTCGGTCTTCAGCCGGTCGATCAGATACGCGCAGGCCTCCAGCGCCGCGCCGCGATGTGCCGCCGTCGCCGCGACGAACACGATCCGCTCGCCCGGATGCATCGGCCCAACGCGGTGCACGATGATAGCGGCACGCAGCGACCAACGCTCGATCGCGCCCTCGGCGACCTTGAGCAACGCTGCCTCGGTCGCGCCGGGATAATGTTCGAGCTCAAGCGTTCCCACACCGTCGTCCGCACGCACCAACCCGGTGAACGTCGCCACCGCGCCGGCGCCAGCCGCCTCCGCACGCGTCATCTCGGCGGCGATATCGATCGGCGATTGCTGGACCGAGATATGGATCATCCGCCCGTCACCGGCGGGAATATCGCGATTTCCTGTGCGCGACCGATCGGCGTATCGAGCGGCACGAAGTCCTGATCGATCGCCGCGCGTAGTCGCGATCGGTTTTCGAACGCGCCCGCATGGGCCGCGCTCGTCTCCGCCAGCCAGTCGACCAGATCGGCAACCGTCACGACGCTCGTCGGCGGCTCGATCGACTCTTCACCCGTGCCGATACGCTCGCGCACCCAGGCGAAATACACCATCCGTATCGTCATGCCCGTAATGCCTATTCAGTCCATGTGCTTCAGGCCGACGCGGAGATAATCCCATCCGGTCATCAGCGTAAGGACGGCCGCGCCCCACAGCGCGACGATGCCGACGGTGTGGACCCAGGCCATGTCGGGCACCGCGCCGCCGAGGATGATGCCGCCGAGCGATACGAGCTGCAACGTCGTCTTCCATTTCGCCAGCTGCGAAACCGGTACGGACACCTGCACCTGCGCCAGGAATTCGCGGAGCCCCGACACCGCGATCTCGCGCAGCAGGATCACCAGCGCCGCAATGACGTGGACGCCCGGAATATCGCGCGTCCCGACCAGGATCAGGATCACCGCCGCGACCATGATCTTGTCCGCGATCGGATCGAGGAATATCCCCAGCCGCGACACCGCGCCGCTCGACCGCGCGAGATAGCCGTCGAAATAATCGGTAATACCCATCAGGCAATACAGCACGAAGGCGATGCCGTACCCCGCCTCCCAGTCGGGCCACCACAGGAACCAGACCAGCAGGGGCACCGCGACGATCCGCGACAATGTCAGGAGGTTAGGCAAGCTCAACACCCACCACCCCTATACCGGTCGGTCGCGCGGCGAAACCGGTTTAAGCGTTGGCGCGCGGATGACGCTCGGCTAAGGGTTGGACATATTACCGCAACGATCAGGGCTATTTCCCGTCATGCTCAATGCCCTTGGGTTGCTGAAGCAACGTCGCTTCCTCCCGCTGTTCACGACCCAGTTTCTCGGCGCGTTCAACGACAATCTGTTCAAGACCTCGATGGTCCTGTTCGCGACCTATGCGGTCTTCAACGACCCGAAGATGGAGGCCAATTTCAACGCGCTGGCGACGGGACTCGGCATCCTGCCGTTCTTCCTGTTGTCCGCGCTCGCCGGACAATTGGCGGACAGCCACGACAAGGCGCGGATCATCCGGATCGTGAAGACGGTCGAGATCGGCATCATGCTGCTTGGCGCGACCGGCCTGATGGTCGCGCGCGCAGGGCATCCGTCGCTGGGGATCGGGCTCATGCTCGGCGCAGTCCTGTGCCTCGGCGTGCATTCGACGTTCTTCGGCCCGATCAAATACGCGATCCTGCCGCAGCATCTGAAACCGTGTGATGTGCTCGGTGGCACCGGGCTGGTCGAGGCCGGGACGTATCTCGCGATCCTGCTGGGCACCGTGACCGCAGGCTGGATTCCGATCGAGGGCGCCGCTGCCAGCGTGCTGGTCGTCGCCGCGATCGGCTGGTTCGCCGGACGCCAGGTGCCGCCGGCGCCACGCGAAGGCCCACCGCTGAAGCTCGACTACAACCCGTTCACGGCGTCGTGGCGACTGATCAACGCGACGCTGCACATCCCGCGGCTGTTCTTGGCGATCATCGCGATCAGCTTCTTCTGGACGATCGGCGCCGTGCTGATCATCGTCTTCCCGCCGCTGGTGAAGAACGTGCTGACCGCCGACGAGCGAGTCGCCAGCTTCGTAATCGCGGTGTTCTCGGTCGGTGTGGCGATCGGTTCGGTGGTAATCAACACGATGTTGCGCGGGCGTATCTCGGCGAAGTTCTCGCCCGCATCGGTGATCGCGATGGGCGGATTCGTCTTACTGTTCTCGTTCCTGGTGCGGACCTGGACGCCGGCGCCACCGGGGCACTTCTACGACTGGGCCGGCTTCATCCATCAGCCGGGTGCGATTCCCGTGCTAGCGACTCTGCTCGCGATCGCGATCACCGGCGGGATGTTCGTGGTGCCGCTCTACGCGTTCCTGACGACGACCGTCGAGAAGGACCAGACCGCGCGGACCGTGGCGGCGAACAACGTCGTCAACTCGGGCGCGATGACGGTCGGTTCGATCCTCGTCATCGGCATCACCGCGATGGGCGTGACGCCCGAGGACATGCTGTTCCTGGTGGCGGCGATGTGCCTCGTCTCGGCATGGCTCGCACAGAAGCTGCACCGGGCCTGCGACGACGACGCGATCGGGTGTTTGCCGACGCTGAAGGGGTAGCCTCACACCTGAACCCGTTCGCGCTGAGCGAAGTCGAAGGGGGAGTGCCAAAAGCAGGTGCTTCGACTCCGCTCAGCACGAACGTAAAAAGGGGTGCGTAGGCCTCAGAAAATGAAGCTGTAGAAGCACGTGAAGAACGCCGCGAAACTCAGCAGGAAAAGCTTCACGTCGTGATCGTCGTTCTTCGCGCTGGCGACTACCGGCGGCGGCAACGATCGGCGCAGCGGATGGCGGGCGGCTTCGTTGGTGAGGACTAGGCGTCTGGTCATGATGAAAACGTTAACGTCGCGTTTACCAATTCGACCAGTGGCAAAAGTGGTTAAGCTGGCGGCGTCCGGCAATGGGACAGAAATGGGCCCCGGCTAACCGCCCATAAAGCCAGCGCCGATCCGCTATCCTTGCGTAAAAACCGCGTATAAGCTCCAGTCTTTCCCCGTGATTCCGCGGGCGTGAGGACCCGGACCATCGAACAGATCGGCGCGCTTCCCTATGTGATCGACGAAGCCGGGCATGCGCGCGTGATGCTGATCACGTCGCGCGATACCGGCCGCTGGGTGATTCCCAAGGGCAATCCCATCACGGGGCTCGCCAGCCACGAGGCCGCGGCGCAGGAAGCCTATGAGGAAGCCGGCATTCGCGGTATCCCATGCCCCTCTCCTGTCGGGCAATTCGCGTACCGCAAGCGCCGCCGCACCGGCCGCTACCGCGACATGATCGTCACCGTGTTTCCGCTCGCGTTCGTCGAGCAGGTCGAGGACTGGCCCGAACGTCATCAGCGCGACACACGCTGGTTTACGCTTGATCGTGCGGCGGAGGCTGTCAATGAGCCCGGCCTGAAGGCGCTGATCGCTGCTTTCCGTGAGCCGCCGATCCCGGCATCGCTCGCGCAACGTATCTTACCCGTCGTGCGCACGAGCGCGAAAAGGAGAATTCCGATGCTGGGCTGGTTCCAGTCGCTGATGCCGAAGCAGGGGCGGTTCTTCGAACTGTTCGACGCGCATGCCGCGACTCTGGTCGCCGGCGCCGATGCGCTTGCACGGCTGCTCCACGGCGAAGGCTCGATCGAGGGTCAGATCGCCGAGATCGTCAAGCGCGAGCACGAGGCCGACGATATCACCCGGGAGGTCCTCCAGGACGTCCGCCGCGTGTTCGTAACGCCGTTCGACCGCAGCGCGATCACCGATCTGATCGGCGTGATGGACGACGCGATCGACCAGATGAACGGCACCGCGAACGCGATCGCGCTGTATGAGGTCACCGAATTCTCGCCGCAGATGCGCGACATGGCGGGCATCATCGTCGAGGCCGCACGGATCACCGCGGAAGCGATCCCGCTGCTGCGGTCGCTCGGCACCAACGCAGGCCGGTTGCACGACCTTACCGCGCGACTGATCCAGATCGAGGGTCATGCCGACGACATCCACGACACCGGCCTTCGCGCGCTGTTCCAGGCCTCGAAGATCAGTGCGGACCCGATGACCTTCATCATCAACCGCGAGATCTACAGCAGCCTGGAAAAGATCGTCGACCGCTTCGAAGACGTCGCGAACGAGATCCAGGGGCTGGTCATCGACCATGCTTGAGGTGTCGTACGAGTCGCGACGCTCCAACGAAACGCCACCCCGGCGAAGGCCGGGGCCCAGTTGGGGGACGGCAATAACGGAGGAAGGTGCGCTGTTACTGCGACCTCTCCAACTGGGCCCCGGCCTTCGCCGGGGTGGTGAAGTGGTTGGGAGAGCGGCGGTGCACCTTAACCGCGTAACCGCGGGCGGCCGCGCATGATCCTCTCCCTCCCGCTCCTCATCGGCCTGATCGGCATCGCGCTGCTGTTCGACTTCCTGAACGGCCTTCACGACGCAGCGAACTCGATCGCCACCGTCGTCTCCACGCGCGTGCTGAAACCCCAATACGCCGTGCTCTGGGCCGCGTTCTTCAACTTCATCGCGTTCGCGGTGTTCGGCCTCCACGTCGCGCAGACCGTCGGCACCGGCATCGTCCAGGCGCACGTCATCGATGCGCAGGTGATCTTCGCCGCGCTGATGGGCGCGATCGCGTGGAACGTCATCACCTGGGTGCTCGGCATCCCGTCGAGCAGCAGCCACGCGCTGATCGGCGGGCTGCTCGGCGCGGGGATCGCCAAGGTCGGCTTCGGCGCGATCGTCTGGAAGGGCGTGATCGCCACCGTTCTGGCGATCTTCGCGTCGCCCGCGATCGGCCTGGGGCTCGCGCTGGTCTTGGTCCTGATCGTCGCGTGGACCAGTCTCAAGCTCACTCCGCTCGGCGTCGACAAGCGTTTCCGCAAACTCCAGTTGATCTCGGCCGCGCTCTATTCGCTCGGCCACGGCGGCAACGACGCGCAGAAGACGATGGGGATCATTGCGGTGCTGCTCTATTCGCAGGGCCTGCTCGGCGGCGAATTCCACGTGCCGCTCTGGGTCGTGCTGTCCTGCCAGGCCGCGATGGCGCTCGGCACGCTGTCGGGTGGCTGGCGGATCGTCCACACGATGGGCTCGAAGATCACGCGGCTGACGCCTGCGCAGGGCTTCTGCGCGGAGACCGGCGGCGCGATCACATTGTTCGCCGCGACCTATCTCGGCATCCCGGTCTCGTCCACGCACACCATCACCGGCTCGATCGTCGGCGTCGGCGCCGCACGGAGGCTCTCCGCGGTCCGCTGGAACGTCGCCAGCAACATCGTCGTCGCCTGGACGCTCACGCTGCCCGCCGCCGCGCTGATCGGCGCGGCGACCTATTGGCTGGTCGGGCTGTTCGTCTAAACGGCCCCCTACCCCAAACGACCCTCTATTGACGCGGACGTAAACGGCTCCGACAATCCCGGCAGAGCGAAGGACAACGATCCTTCGCCGCCAGGGAGAGGGTATCATGAAGACGACCTACACGGCGTTGCTGCTCGGGACCGTGCTGAGCGTCGCGAGTCCGGGCCACGCACAGACCGCCGGCCCGGCCAGTGTCGCGACGACCGAGACCTATAACCGCATGGTCGTGTTCGGTGACAGCCTCGCCGACGGCGGCTATTACCTGACGCTGGACCCCAGGCTGCCGCGCGATGCGGGCAGCTTCACGACCAACCCCGACCCGGTTGCGCCCGAGGTCCTCGCGGCGCGACTCGGGCTGTCGCTCGACCCGGTCTATGGCAAGGGCGGCACCAACTATGCGATCGGCGGCGCGCGCGTGACCGCCGCGAACGCGCTATCGATCCCGGTCGCGACCCAGATCAGCAATTTCCTCGCCGCCGGCGGCACGTTCGGTCCGCGCGATCTCGTCTACATCCAGGGCGGCGGAAACGACTATTTCGCGTTTCAGGCGGCGGGAAGCACCAACACCGCGATCCTGACCACTGCGGCGACCCAGCTCGCAGCCCAAGTCAGCCGGCTCCAGACGGCGGGTGCCACGCGGATCGTCACGCTCGCGGTTCAGACCGGCGGCGCGGCCGGGCTCCAGCTGTTCAACCGGACCTATGCTGCGGCATTGGCGGCGGCGAACGTCAACGCGCTGTACTTCGACACCGACCGACTGTTCGGCGAACTCGTCGCCAGCCCCGCGACCTATGGCTACACCAACATCACCGGCGTTGCCTGCACCGTCCCCTCGTCGCTCGCCTGCACGCGCGCGACGCTCGTGTCGCCGAACGCCAACGAGACGTATATCCAAGCGGACAGCGTCCACCCGGCCGGCATCACGCAACGTATCCAGGGGCAGGCGCTGGCGAGCCTCGTCCAGGCGCCCGACCAGATCGCCGGCCTCGGTTATGCGGCGCAGGCGATGCTCCGCGGACAACGCGACCTGTTCGAGGCCGCCGAGCGTGGCGGCGCGCAACGCGACGGACACGCGCTGTCGGTGTTCGGCAGCGCCGGCTATCATTATTACTCGAGCGGCACCTCCGCCCAGCGCGTCGGCATCACCGAGCGAGGCTTCAGCGGCACTGCCGGCGCCGACCTCGCGATCGGCGATGCATCGGGAGTCGGTCTCGCGGGCGGCTATTCGGACGGCACCGGCGACTTCAAGACCGGCGCTGGCAGCTACAAGCCCCGCGCCTGGTCGGTCAGCGGCTACGCGCGCGGTGACCTCGGCGCGGTCCGCCTGCTTGCGGACGGGACCTATGGCGAGATCGATTACCGCCACATTCGGCGCACCGTCCAGCTCGGCCCGGCGATCCGATCGCATGAGGGCGAGACCGACGGCACCTACGTCGCCGGGCGAGTGACTGCCGCGGTCGACCTCGTCAAGTTCGGCGGGCTCACCTTCGGCCCAGACCTCGCGGCGCAGTATGACCGTGTTCGCATCGCCGGCTATGCGGAAGCCGGCGGGCTCTCGACGGCGGCGAGCTTCGGCAAACAGGAGATCCAAAGCCTGACGGGCCGCTTCGGCGCAGTCCTTCGCACCGTTCCCGGAGAACCGGTGCGATTCTTCGCACGCGCCGGGTACGAGCGCGAATTCGACGACGATCCCCGCACGCTGACGATGACGCCAACGGGCGCCCCGATCAGCTTCACGAGCACGGTCGAACGCGCCGATCGCAGCTATATGAGCTATGCGATGGGGGTGGACGGCAATGTCGCGGGACAATTGTCGCTCCGCGCCGGTGTCGCCGGCTATGCGCTGCGCGACGACCGCAACAGCGTTTCGGCGTTCGCAGGGTTATCCGCTGCATTCTAGACGTGCGGCATTCGTCTCGGGGTGTGGCGATGCCGCATCCCGAACCGCGTTCGACCAATTTGCGATGTCAGTTTAAAAAATATCCGGCGAACCGGTCATCAACGGAAATGGTGGAGCCGAGGGGGATCGGTTAAAATCCCCTTAAGCACTGGAAAACAAAGGGTATTTATTTCGGCGTCGGGACCTTTGTGTTAGCCCTTTGTACTAGCTAGGGCAAGCCCTTACCGTTGGCTTGCTCAACCCTTAGCGAACACGAATGCGAATATTGCGTCCTCAACATAACGCCGCTGAAACTTCAGGTAAGAAAAAAGAGAGAACAGATACACCAAGCTTATTGCCGCATAGCTAAATAGCTGAAACGGTAGACTGCTATTGCCGAGCATGAGAAGCCCCTGAGGCGCATCGTATCCAGAGATACGCAATAATACATAGGCCATTTCAAACCAAAGTGATGCCAGTAATATTGTGCAGATCGATCGGAATAGCCCCGATATCACCAGATAGTTATACATTCGGGCGGTTGCACTTGGATTGTTATTCATTACGATAGCTTCCAGTGGCTTAAACCACACCGTATCTACTCTTATTTCGATGTCTAGGACTGGAATGGCGCTCAGCTTGGCGCTTGCCGCAGCGAGAACCTCCCTAGACAAGCGCGTTCTGTAAAATCCAAAAAATCCTAATACAAGGATGCCAAAGTATGATGGCAAAGCGGGAAGATGCGTTAAACACCTAATCAAACTACTCAGCCATGTCGCCCTTGAGAAGTTCTTTATTACGTTGTTTTTAAGCTGCCCGCGAATAACCTGAGAAAGACTTGTATTTCTTATCTTTGTACCCAGTATAACTATTGTACTGGCCTTACCAAAGAAGCTATCCATTAGCTTCTCTATAAGCTGGCTACCGACGTAGGCGATTATATGCCCAAGAATATAAACTGAAAATAGCACAGTTAAGGTAGTTACGAGCGTCGAGACAAACTGCGGTTCTATACCAAAATTGAAGCTTGTTGTATTAGCCCGCAAGCCACCTGTATAGTGGACGATAAACGGCAGCGAAAACAAACCACATCCAAAGTATACTACTATGTCATAATTAGCGAATGGAGGCTTCACTAAGTCCTTAACGGATTCTATTCCTGACATGCCACCCCCTACGAACCTTGCCGCCAATTACTTTGGCCCCGGTCGTTTCAGGTGGTATTTGAATGCAAAGCCTAACTAGTCAATCGCTTACCCGCCTACGGCCGAAAAATGGTAAGAATATGCGAGAGGGCCCCTCCGACAAGAGTGAGCCCGGTTTACCCCGTATGCCCGGTCCGAGCCTCAGGCGATTATGACACGCCTAGCGCGACCTGCATTATCGCGCGTGGTTCTCCATCCCTGCATGACGTGTCACAGTCGCCTACCGATCCATCATCGGCTCTGTCCAGAATAGCCTAACGAGCGTTTGACAATTATGGACAACGGTTCTATCTAGGCTTGGCAACAGGGAACCGAGCCAATGCGAACCGTCACCTACTACCGTGTCTCGACTGCCAAGCAGGGCCGCAGCGGCTTGGGCCTAGATGCTCAGAAAGCTGCCATCGCCTCGTTCTGTCAGTCGCGGGATTGCCAGCCCCTAGCTGAGTATGTCGAGGTCGAGAGCGGCAAGCGGGATGATCGGCCTGAGCTTATCAAGGCACTGCATCATGCCAAGGTGACAGGGGCTACCCTCGTTATCGCCAAGTTGGACCGACTGAGCCGTAACCTCGCCTTCCTCGCGAAGCTGCAAGATGCTGGAACCCGGTTCATTGCTGCCGACATGCCTGAGGCGAACGAGCTTACAATTCACATAATGGCGGCAATGGCCCAGGCCGAACGCAAAGCTATCAGCAAGCGGACGATTGAAGCCCTCGCCGCTGCCAAAGCCCGAGGCACCAAGCTAGGCAATCCAATGGGCGCTAAGGCGTTCGGGGAGAGCAAGGGCAACGGGGCAGCGGTGGAAGCGATCAAGGCCAAGGCTCAGGCGTTCGCTAGTGACGTTGCGCCGATCATTGAGGCGATCAGGGCTGACGGCCATACCAGCCTGAGGGCTATCGCCGGGGAGCTTAATGCTCGCGGGATCATCACAGCCCGAGGCGGCAAGTGGGCGGCTCAATCGGTTAGCGACGTAATGCGCTGCCACTCCCCAAGCTGATACCGGGCAGGCGACGGGAAGGCCCGCGTATGCGCCGCCTCAGCCCCGCCAGACTCAATTGGGGAGGGTCCGGGTATTGCCCAGCCTGATTATCGGAATGAGTCTGAGAGGGGCTTATTCGGGCAAGGACATATTGGGACCGTATAGCAATAGCAAACATCACCTTCGCAATCGGTCCCTTCCAGTACCGTAGTGCAATGAAGCAAATCGACCCAGTACATTCCAGTACCGTATTGCATATAAACCCATTCATCACCGCCCAAGCTAGGAAGCCCTAGGACGCCTGACAGTGCGATAACTGTAGGACCCACAGCCAGCAATGGTTAGCTTTAGAGCGAGGGGGTGTGCTATTCTTACGAATAGGTACATGGCGTCCAAACCGATAGCACTCCAAGCGACGTATGATCTAACTCAAGATGATACTGGCTCTGAGGCTTTCCCAATGACTGTAGCTGAGGCATTCCGCTTCTGCCTATGTAGTCGATTATCCTTTATCCGTTCTTACGGGCAGCTTCCGATTTAGGAGGTTTGGGGGTAAGGGGGAAACCGATAGATCCAGCTTAATATTCACTAATCTAAGATGATAATAGATGGTATTATATCTAGATATCATTCGTACTCTACGGTCCTAAACCGTATTCCTGATACGCATCCTTCAGATTAGCTCAGTAATCAATATCGAGGCACCCCTAGCCTTTACATTGAATAGGCATACGATACGCTGGTTTCCGTCATTGGTTTTCCAGCTACCTTTCCACTGAGCTAATCTGAGGAATGTCCGGCACCTAGCCGCTTCTCACATTACGCAATGCTCATTAAACCAATGTCGCCCATCGGCCCTGAGCATCGCCAGCCTGCTAGTTGTAGCATTGCCCCCTGTTGGCATCTAGCAGGCGACCCTTTCACTATACCTGATTTAACTGTTCCTGTTTGCTTATATGCAAGCGGGCTATCTCTCTTTTACATTGGGACAAGTTCCTACACACGATGAAGGATAAGCCGTGAATATTGCCACCGTTGATACCGACCGCATCAATAACAAGCCGGTTGCTGATTACCTCGCATCTACAGACCGCCGCGTAACGATTGGCGTTCGCTTCACATTGGAAGCCCTAGGCATCCCGTTGCCTGACTTCCTCTGCCGTAAGCCTGCGGGTCGCCCCGGTCGGGCCGCTCTAATGGCCGCAGTCGATGCCGATACAGGCACGATCCATACCTACCGCGCCGAGAAGCTAAAGGTTGGCCCGTTCGCGCCTACTCCACAGCGCTAATCTTTAATCCCCATCAATACACAAGAAAGAAAACCAATGACACAGAATACCACGCTTGCAGATATCGCTAATGAAATTGAAGCCCTTGATGCCCAGCTGTCGAAGATCAATGATCTTGTTGAGCTAATCGGCAAGCCCGCAATTCTCAAGGCTGATGAAGTTGCTAAGGCTCTTGCAGATGCGAAGGATCGCTTTGCTGATGCCCTTGCTAATCAGGCCGAGTTAGAGCGAGAGGCGCGACTTAAAAACTTCACCGATATCCGCATTGTCGCTTCACCGGGTAAAAACCTGATGAATACGGAGTTCATGATCTATTACACCCGTAAGACGTGGAATAATGACGCAAAGGAGTCCCTCCCCAAGGTGCATGAATGCCGGGGGTTTGCTGCACTGGACGAGGCTGCATACGAATATCTCGTAACGGTGAAGCCTGAGGCTATCCCTGCCGAGATTATGGCGCTGGCACCGGGCAATGCACAGGAGGCGTTCGGCCTGTACTTCGTCGGCAAGCAGCGGGGCTACGTTAAGGGCGCGGCGGTAGCTGCGTAATGTCTAATCCTGATGATCGGGGAACGGGATCGGCACCAAAGCCCTCCCGTCCCGATTACGTTCCAAAGGTCGCTCTAGTCCCGCAAACCCTATACGATCTGATGCAGCGGGCAGGCCCCTATGCCGATGCCGTCAAAGCCCATCTGGAATGGTCTGCCGTATCATCTTGGCTGATGCAGCCGAATTGCGAGCAGCCATTGCAAGCCGCTGGCCTCCCGTTCGCTGTCGCTAACCTATCCGTGATGCTGACAAGGGAAGCCGACGAACATGCAGCAGGTTGGCCCCGCCTATCAGGCCCCCGCGTAACTCCCGCAATCTACGGCTTCTCCCCGGACAGCCAATGCGAAGCCCGACGTTCCGCCGCCCAAGCACGTTCGATCTGGGAAGCCAATGGCCGTCCGTACCTTAGAGCCAAGGATTGCAAGCTCGCCTTCCAGTACCTTGTCGCCTGCATCCGCTCCGGCGTGATCCCTCCCGTCCCGACGATTGGCGACGTGCCACCTACAGCGCCTGCCAAACCGGCACCGCCGCACATTCTGAATATGTTTAAGGAAAACCAATGACCGCACTAACTCCCCGGCAAGCCGTAAAGGTGAAAGCCGCTCTTTCCCTAATTGCAGTGCATGGGCACAATCCCCGTACTGTACAGCAGCACGCTAATACCGAATTGGCTAAGGGTTTGCCTGCCAATATCGCCTACAAGAATGCACTAGATTCTTTCACGGCTCGCGTTCCTGCATTGAAGAATACCCTAGAGATTGCTGTCGATCTTATCCATAACAGCGATGATGCTACCGTCTCGATGTATGACAAGGCGCTGACTGCATACAATGATACCGGTGATGAAGGGCATCTTGATAATCTCGCTCCGATGATCCTTGAGGATGCAAAGGCGCTGGCTATCAGTAAGGGCGAAGTCACCGAGGCTGATGCCGCTAACTGGACCGTTGATGATGCCCTTGGCAGCACTATCGAAGCCTATGCAGAGACGCCCGATGTTCCTGAGGCATCTTCGATCCCGCCCGGTGAAGTGGTGCAAAGCTCCTTCGGATTTAATATTCCAAAGCCGCATACGCCACAGGCCCCGCAGCAGCCCGCTCAGGCGCAACAGACCGGCCCGCAGTGGATCATGGGTCCGACCGGCTACACCCTCTTAGCGCAGGCCCCCAGCGGCCCCAACGGCCCACAGACGGGGCAGAGCATGACCGGCTATGATCCCTACAAGGGCGGACAGGACGTGACCGGCATTCGGGTAGCTCAGACCGGGGTAAAAGCCCGTCAGTCCCACGGCACTCCGGTAGGCGATGTTGCCGGTTTCCAGACCGATACGGGATACCGCGTCACCCCGACCGGGGAGCAGGCCCGCCGAGAGGCTGGCGTACCGATTGGCTATGACGCCTGATAGACCGACTAGAAGAGTCGCTGAGAGGCGATAGCTAATCCGGCCATAGAGATACCCGAACGCATCCGATTGATTCCCTGAGGGGGCTGATACGGGCGCAAATCGGGTATCTGTATGTTCGGCTTCGTTGTAGGGCTGAGTAACAGGCACGGAGGCAAAGTCAGAACGTGAGCAATACAGTCAAAGGCGCACTAATAATCGCCTTAGCAATACTGCTATCAACGGCAGGACATATCTACTTCTCGCCATTCCAGTCATGCGTTCGCGCTCAAGTTGCCATATCAATTCCCCGCATTAACGCCGGGGAGATATGCAGCCGCTCTAGCCGATAACCAGCCCCGGCACCCGATACGTTGCCATTGCTTCCGCCAAGCTGTGTAGATCGTATCCGCTACCGTAATCGTCGGCTACGTCTTTGCCAGCATGGCCCATCAACTGCCGCTGCACTCCCTCCGCGATCCTGGCCCTACGGGTATAATCCTTGAAGGTATGACGGAAGGAATGGAAAACCTTACGCTTGTCAGCAACTCCGCAAACGGTCCGCAGATAGCGTCCAAACCATTCGCCCCATTTAGCCGTATGTCGGCCATAGATATTCGGCTTTAGGTCCGGGAATACCCTGCCCTTTTGGTCGGCCAACTTCGTAACGTACGTGATGAAGCCAAGCCGCTCTAACTCAGGATGCAATGGCACAAGCCGTTCACTGGCAGCGTTCTTGATCCGGTTCGCCTGCCCCAGTTCGTCGGTCCCGGCAGCGATGCTCAGGAACCAGCCTGACAGCATTTTGCCATCTTGATCGGGGTAATCCTTACGCTGCACGTCCGACACGCGAAGCTGTCCAATTTCCTCTAGCCGCGCCCCGGTGAACAGACCGAGCAGCGGTAGCCAGTATGCAGCTTCAAGCCTACCGCCCTTGGGCCGATCCCCGTTGGCATAGACCGGGCTAGCAAAGATGGCCTGTAGCTCGGGCAGGGAGAACGGAAGCCGCTGTGTTTTACCGCTGTCGGCAACCTTGACGCTAATCCCCTCAGCTACGTTCGTTGGCGCTAGATCGTTTTGATAGGCCCAGCCAATCAGCGTCCGCAGCCGAGATAGTTTCATGTTCGTATTGGAGACGGTTTGCCCCTCAGCGAGCAGCTTGTCCTTGAAGGCCAGCACGTCCTGCCGTGTGATTTGCTCGACCGGCTTGCGCTCAGTCCGGGCATAAAACCATTCGGCTACTGACTTGTGAGTATCCTTGCCCTTGGGAACGACACCGCGTTCCGCTGCCCAGCGATCTAGAATATCCTTGTCGAGATACAGACCGGACCCGGCAACAAGCTCGCATTCAACGGCTTGATTTTGGCTTTCCGATGCGCGGGCAATCTGTCCGTTGCCGTACCGGGCATGGAGAGCAGCGACCAAGCTATCGGCCTTCTCCCTTTCATGGAGAACTAGGAGGCGACCAGCCCTAGCTATCTCAGCCGGGGAAGCGTCAGCCTCTACGCCCTCGCTGAGCGCATCCATGATCGGCCCTAGAGCTTCATGCTCCATATCAGCGGCGAAGTTCGCATCGGCGGAGTATTCGACTTGCGCTTGCTCAGCCTCCCACCGTTGCCGGTCTCGCTCGATCTGAGCAGGTGACTTAGCAGGCACTGGCTTAGGCGCAGGCTTTGCAGCCGTGTCACGATCCCGCTCCGCTTGTTTGAGCAAGGCGTGAGCAGCCTTCGTCATATCGGGTATCACGGCTTTAGCGGCGTCACGGTCCTTTAGACCTAGTGAACGCTTTATCTCCCGCTTCCCAGCCATGAAGGGCCGCAGGTCCGCAGGTATGCCCATGCGGAAATAATAGACCCCGTTAGGGGCTCTGTGGAGGTATGAACACATCGGCTTCCGTCCTCGTACCTTTGTACTAGACGCTTGTAAAAAGCCTTTGTTTCCCAATACTTTACCGTGATTTCAACGGCTTAAAGAGAATGGTGGAGCCGAGGGGGATCGAACCCCTGACCTTTCGCATGCCATGCGAACGCTCTCCCAGCTGAGCTACGGCCCCATTCCCGTTGGGAGGCGGGTCACTAACCGGACCCGCCCGGGTTGGCAAGCGGCGTAAATGCCGCCTGCCAAATTTATTCTACTTAACGCTCGTGCTCGTCCTGCGGCGTCTCGACGCCGAGGTCGTCGTCGCCGCCGAGATCGACTTCGTCGTCCGCCGAGGGCTCTTCGTCCTCGCCGGTGATCGAGGCGATGTCCTCTTCCTCGTCACCCTCGAGATCCGCGTCGGGCTTCTTGGTGTCGGGCTTGGCGACTTCGAACGGCAGCGGCTGCTTCGACTTCAGGATGGGCTCGGGCTCCCACGCATACCCGCATTCGATGCAGGTCACGGGGTCGGCTTTTTCGAGGTCGTAGAAACGCGTCGCGCATTTCGGGCACGAACGCTTCGTGCCCCATTCCGGCTTGATCATGCCGATAGAACCTTTCGGATGAATGGATTGCGGGGGGATACCCTCGCAAAGTGGGCGCGCCTTGCCATAGCGCAAGGCCACTGTCAAAAGCCCGGCCCCATGGCACACCCCCTCCCCACTTCGATGGACGTCGTCGCGCGCGGTCCCCTGACCGGTTCGATTGCGGTCCCCGGCGACAAGTCGATCAGCCACCGCGCCTTGATGTTCGCGAGCCTGGCGGTCGGCACTAGCCGGATCGAGGGGCTACTGGAGGGCGAGGACGTGCTCGCCACCGCGGCTGCGATGCGCGCGATGGGGGCGACGATCGAGCGTGGTGAGGACGGAATCTGGACCGTGGACGGTGTTGGCGTGGGCGGGTTGCTCCAGCCCGAGACTGCGCTGGAGATGGGCAATTCTGGCACGTCGACGCGGTTGCTGATGGGGCTGGTGTCGAGCCATCCGATCACCTGCACCTTTACGGGCGACGCGTCGCTGTCGGGGCGACCGATGGGGCGCGTGATCGAGCCGCTGTCGCAGATGGGGGCGGACATCACGTCGTCGCCGGGCGGGCGGCTGCCGTTGATGGTGCGCGGGATGTGTCCGGCGGTGCCGATCGAATACACGCTGCCGGTCGCGTCGGCACAGGTGAAGTCGGCGATCCTGCTCGCGGGGCTCAACACGCCGGGGATCACGCGCGTGATCGAGCCAGTCGCGACGCGCGATCATAGCGAGCGGATGCTGACCGGGTTCGGCGCGAAGCTGACCGTTGAAGAGACGAACCGGGGCCGCATCATCTCGATCACGGGCGAAGCGGACCTGAAGCCGCAGGATATCGTCGTGCCGGGCGATCCGTCGTCCTCCGCATTCTGGCTGGTGGCGGCGTCGATCGTGCCGGGGTCGGATATCGTCGTGCGTAACGTCGGGCTGAACCCGACGCGGATCGGGATTGTCACGGCTTTGCGGATGATGGGCGCGGATATTACTGAGCTCGACCCGCGCATCGTCGGTGGCGAGCCTGTCGCGGACCTGCGCGTCCGGCATGCCCCGCTGACCGCGATCGAGGTACCGGCCGATCTCGCGCCGAGCATGATCGACGAATATCCCGTGCTGTTCGTCGCCGCAGCCTTCGCGACTGGGACGACGATCGCGCGCGGCGCGCATGAGTTGCGGGTCAAGGAATCGGACCGGATCACGACGATGCGGATCGCGCTCGAAGCATGCGGGGTCGTTTGCGAGGAGTATGAGGACGGCATGGCGATCACCGGGTCGGGCGGCGCGGCGATTCGTGGTGGCGCTCGGATCGCCTCGAAACTCGACCACCGCATCGCAATGAGCATGGTCGTGGCTGGACTTGGCGCCCGCGAGCCCGTCACGATTGACGATGTATCGCCGGTGGCGACGAGCTATCCCGTGTTCTTCCGGTCGCTCGATGCGCTGACCGGCCGGGGGAATTAAGATGATCATCGCAGTCGACGGTCCGGCGGCATCGGGCAAGGGCACCATCGCGCGCGCCTTGGCTAAGCATTACGGCCTGCCGTATCTCGATACCGGGCTGTTGTACCGGGCCGTGGCGCTGAGCGTGGCGCGGATGGGGCTCGATCCGGAGACCGAGGCCGACGCGGTCGCGGCGTGCGATTTCAGCGATGCGCTGCTCAGCGATCCGGCGTTGCGCGACGACGATATCGGCGCGCTGGCGTCGGTGGTTTCGGCGCATCCGCTGGTCCGCGCGGCGTTGCTGCATCGGCAGAAGCGGTTCGCGGCGCAGGAGGATGGCGCGATTTTGGATGGGCGCGATATCGGCACGGTGATCGCGCCGGATGCGGATGCGAAGCTGTTCGTGAAGGCTACGCCGAATATTCGGGCTCAGCGGCGGCATGCGGAGTTGCAGGCTCGGGGTGGGACGGCGAGCAAGGATCGCGTGCTGGCGGATATTCGGGCGCGGGATGCTCGGGATAGTGGGCGGTCTACTGCGCCGCTGGTGATGGCGGCGGATGCTGCTTTGCTGGATACTAGCTTTTTGTCGATCGAGGCTTCGGTGCAGCGGGCGGTTGCGCTGGTTGAAGCGCAGCGGGCGAAGAAGGCCGCTTCGGTTTAGGGCTTCGACCACGCCTTACAAACCAGAAGGCTCCACCCCGGCGAAGGCCGGGGCCCAGGTGGAAAGGTTGCAGTAACAGCGGACCATCGTTCGTTAGCAACGTCCCCCAACTGGGCCCCGGCCTTCGCCGGGGTGGTTGCTCTGTTGGGGTAGCTACCGCGACCCAATATTGTTTCCCCGCGAAGGCGGGGACCCAGACTGGGCTCCCGCCTTCGCGGGAGAACAAGGAAGCGGGGGCGTCGCGCGTTATATCCCCTAGCCCCGCCCGCTCACAGCGATGTGACCCACGCGCCCTAAAGCGCAGTAACCAGCGCCACCGCTCCGAACACCACCCCCGGCGCATTCGCCACGACGATCGGCCAGTCCCGCTTGTCCTTCAGAAACCCGTACCCGACCCACAGCGCGCAATTCACCATCGTCGCGAATGGCTGGACCACGGATCCCTTCTGACCCGACAGGTTCAGCATGATCTGGTCGATGTACGACAGGTACATCACGATCGCCGTCACAGTGGCGACCCAGCCCAGCACGAGAATGCCGCGTTCGTTCAAATCTTCGCTCCTGTTGTGAGCGGCCCCTAACGAAGCAGCGGCGAACTTGCTCCGAGACCCGGTTTCGGCTATACGGAACCGTCCGGCGAGCGATGCTCGTGGAGGAAGGCGCGGAGACCTACGAGTCTCACGCGCCGTTTTCGCATTCAGCGTCTACGTCCTCTGCGCCTCGTGCCGTCCGGATGCCGCGTTCGACGTTCGGTCGTCGCGGCAACGAAGGCCAAGACCAGCGGACCCAACCGCTTGGCCGGAAACAGACTAGGATTACTGAATTCTATGGCAACCCAGGTAATGCCGACCCGCGACGATTTTGCGGCGATGCTGAACGAAACGCTCGGCGACGCCGACAGCTTCGAGGGCCGCGTGGTGCATGGCACCGTGACCGGCATCGAGAACGACATGGCCGTCATCGACGTCGGTCTGAAGTCGGAAGGCCGCGTGCCGCTTCGCGAATTCGCAGCGCCGGGCCAGAAGGCTGACCTCAAGGTCGGCGACGAAGTCGAAGTCTATGTCGACCGCGTCGAGAACGTCCACGGCGAAGCGATGCTCAGCCGCGATCGCGCCCGTCGCGAAGCCGCATGGGACAAGCTGGAAACCGAATTCTCCAAGACGACCCGCGTCGAAGGCGTCATCTTCGGCCGAGTGAAGGGTGGCTTCACCGTCGACCTGAACGGCGCCGTCGCGTTCCTGCCCGGTTCGCAGGTCGATATCCGCCCCGTGCGCGATGTCACCCCGCTGATGGACATCCCCCAGCCGTTCCAGATCCTGAAGATGGACCGCAAGCGCGGCAACATCGTCGTGTCGCGTCGTGCCGTTCTCGAAGAGACGCGCGCAGAGCAGCGTTCGGGCCTGATCCTGAGCCTGGCCGAGGGCCAGATCATCGACGGCGTCGTCAAGAACATCACCGATTATGGTGCGTTCGTTGATCTCGGCGGCATCGATGGCCTGCTGCACGTCACCGATCTCAGCTACAAGCGCGTCGGTCACCCGAGCGAAGTCCTGAATATCGGCGACACCGTCAAGGTGCAGATCATCCGCATCAACAAGGACACCCAGCGCATCAGCCTCGGCATGAAGCAGCTGGAGAGCGATCCCTGGGATGGCGCGATGGTCAAGTACCCGGTCGGCGCGAAGCTCACCGGCCGTGTCACGAACATCACCGAATATGGTGCGTTCGTCGAGCTGGAAGCGGGCATCGAAGGCCTCGTCCACGTGTCGGAAATGTCCTGGACCAAGAAGAACGTCCACCCGGGCAAGATCGTGTCGACTTCGCAGGAAGTCGACGTCATGGTCCTCGAAGTCGATTCCGAGAAGCGTCGCATCTCGCTCGGCCTCAAGCAGGCTCAGGCCAATCCTTGGGAGGCCTTCGCTGCCGCTCATCCGATCGGTTCGACCGTCGAAGGCGAAGTCAAGAACGCGACCGAGTTCGGTCTGTTCATCGGCCTCGACAACGACGTCGACGGCATGGTCCACATGTCCGACATCGCATGGGGTGTTTCGGGCGAGGACGCGCTCAACCTGCATCGCAAGGGTGAGACCGTCGAGGCCGTCGTGCTCGACATAGACGCCGAGAAGGAGCGTATCTCGCTCGGCATGAAGCAGCTCGAGCGTGGCGGGCCTTCGGCCGGCGGCATCGCAGCAGCAGGCGACAAGCTGAACAAGAACGCGATCGTTACCGTGACCGTTCTCGAAGTCCGCGACGCGGGTCTCGAAGTGCAGCAGGGCGACGATGGCGCGACCGGCTTCATCAAGCGCACGGATCTGGGTCGCGATCGCGACGAGCAGCGTCCGGAGCGTTTCCAGGTCGGCCAGAAGTTCGACGCGATGGTCACCGGCTTCGATCGTTCGAAGAAGCCGACCTTCTCGATCAAGGCTATGCAGATCTCGGAAGAGAAGCAGGCTGTCGCTCAGTATGGTTCGTCGGACTCGGGCGCGACCCTCGGCAACATCCTGGGCGAGGCTCTCAAGGCTCGTACGGAAGCAGAGAAGAAGTAAGCTCAACGGCTTAACCAAGATTTGGCCCGGCATGTCGCGAACATGCCGGGCTTTTTCTTATTTACCCCATTTTGGTTTTTGACTGCGTCCGGATTAGTGCTAACGCTTCGCAGGTTGACTTACATCAACGAGCGGAACTGCCACATGAGCGGGAAATCGAATGATTCGATCTGAACTAGTCTTGAAGATCGCCGAAGCGCATCCGGACTTGCAACCGAACGAAGTCGAGCTGATCGTCAGTACGTTCTTCGACGAGATTTCGAAACGGCTCGCCGGCGACGGTCGGGTCGAACTGCGCGGGTTCGGCGCCTTTTCGACGCGCGCACGCGATGCGCGTACCGGTCGCAACCCGCGTACCGGCGAGGTCGTCGCGGTCGACGCCAAGCGCGTGCCGTATTTCAAACCCGGCAAGGAAATGCGCGCCCGCCTCAACGTGTGAGGTCTTGGCGGCGGCGCCGAAGCGTCTTAAGACCGCCTCGGATGCGGGCGTGGCGGAATGGTAGACGCACCGGACTTAGACATGCTTGAGTGCCCACGGGGAAACCCGCGGCGTAGAACTGCTCAAATTCGGGGAAGCCTGTAAAATGGGAATCCCGAGCCAAGCCCGAGAGCGATCTCGGGAAGGTGTAGAGACTAGACGGGCAGCACCTGTATCCCGGCCTGCCGGGACATGGTGAAGGGATAGTCCAGACCACAAACGCCCTCGGGCGGCGGTGAAAACCGTAGCTGGTACGAAAATCCGTTGGGCCTAGGCCCGTGGGGGTTCGAGTCCCCCCGCCCGCACCATCCTTCCCAATGGGCCTGCCCGTCGATCGAAGCCAGCGACGCCCCGCGGCGACGCAGTTCACCCGGCAGCCGCACCCATCACTCTGCGCTCGACGATCCTTTTGCGGCGTGCATCAAGTCGACCAGCTGTTTGTTGATCGATGCGCCGTGCAGGTGAAGATGCACCGCATCATAGCCCTCGCGGCGCAAGCGCTGTCGCAGGTCGTTGACCGAGCTGCAGGCGCCGGATCGTGCCAGTTCGAATGCGCGCTCCACGGTGGTGATCTGTTCCGTCATGCTACCGCCCTAGGCGTTCTGTCGCCCCTTCGCGAGCGCTCATTCGAAGCCCGACCGATGGATCGGAAATAGACGCAACCGGGCTAGGTTAACCTTGTCGAAACCACGCGGCGGGGAGAGAGACAGCCGTGGGATCAGCCAGGGGGCTGGTTCACAGGGGACCTATCGAATGTACAAGTACCTGCTTATCGCGGCACTCGCCGCCGCACCGGCCGCGCCGGCTTTCGCCCAGTCCGACGTGGGTCCGAATGGCGCTAGCGACGCTGCGACCGCGTATGGCCAGTCCGACGGCGTCAGCGGCCTGCGCGTCGAGCCGCGGATCGGCTACGACCGCGTCATCACTGAACTGAACGTCGAAGCCGGCGAAGACTCTGCCCGCCTCAGCGAAGGCAAGAGCGGCGTCACCTATGGCGGCGAGGTCGGCTACGATATGGTCGTCAACGGCGGCACCATGCTCGGCGTCTATGGCGGTATCGAGGGTTCGAGCGCTAAGCAGTGCTTCGACGGTGGCGATGGTGTCGACACCTGCCTGAAGCCCGGTCGCAACCTTACCGCTGGCGTGCGCGGTGGCTTTCTGATCAACCCGACGACGGTAGCCTATATCAAGGGCGGCTATTCGAACGGCCAGATCCGCCTCAACTACACCGATCCGACCTTTCCTGAGGACAATTTCCGCCTTTCGGACAATCTGAGCGGCTTCCATGTCGGCGCAGGCGTACAGGCCGGGTTCGGGCGCAATTTCTACGGCAAGCTCGAATACGTCTACACCGATTACAACGGCTACGAAGTCGTCGACGGGTCGGACAAGGCGAGCCTCGATTTCAGCCGTCACCAGGTCGTCGCCGGGATCGGCTTCCACTTCTAATATCGTTCTTGCTATGTTCCGTGACGGTGTCTAGTTTCAGTCGATGAAACAGGCCCGTCCGGTTCGTGGTGCTACCCACAATGGCGAAAGCCGGCGCTTCAACCTGCCGCAGACCGAGGCGGATGGCGACTGGCTCGACATGCGCGAGGGGATCGACGGGATCGCGCCGAAGCTTCGGACGACGGTGACCGTCGAAACCCCGCGCACGATCATCAGCCGCAACGCATCGCCCGACGTGCCGTTCGATCGCTCGATCAATCCGTATCGCGGGTGCGAGCACGGCTGCATCTATTGCTTCGCGCGGCCGAGCCATGCGTTCCACGATTTGTCGCCGGGGCTCGATTTCGAGAGCAAGCTGTTCGCGAAGCCATCCGCGGCAGCGCTGTTGCGGGTGGAACTGTCGAAGCCTGGCTATGTCGTCGCACCGATGGCGCTGGGGACGAACACCGATCCGTACCAGCCGATCGAGACCGACTGGCGGATCACGCGCGGCATCATCGAGGTGCTCAGCGAGACGGATCATCCATTGACGATCACCACCAAGTCGGACCGCGTGGTGCACGATATCGATCTGCTTGCACCGATGGCGACGAAGGGGCTGGCAGCTGTGGCGATGTCGATCACCTCGCTCGATCCGAAGGTGGCGTCGACCGTCGAACCGCGCGCACCGCATCCTGAACGACGGCTGGCGGCGGTACGCAAACTCGCGGATGCGGGGGTGCCGGTGTACGTGTCGATCGCGCCCGTCATCCCGGCGATCACCGACCACGAGATCGAGCACCTGATCGCGCGGGCAGCGGAGGCCGGGGCGACGCGCGCGTTCTTTATTCCAGTACGGCTGCCGCATGAGGTCGCTCTGCTGTTCCGGGCTTGGCTCGACGAACATTTTCCGGATCGCGCGGGGAAGGTGATGGCGACGATCGCCTCGCTGCGCGGGGGCAAGGACAATGATCCCAACTTCTTCACGCGGATGCAGGGACAAGGGCCTTGGGCGGACCTGCTCGGGACCCGGTTCCGGATTGCGTGTGCGAAGCATGGGCTGAACCGCGAGCGGGTTGCTTTGCGGAGCGATCTGTTCCGGGCCCCAAGGGGGCCGCAGGGGGAGTTGTTCTAGACAGGAGCGTGGTGGTTCCGAGCTCGGCTAAAGCCCAGTAGCAACCTGCCGGTTAGAGAGGACTGGCCGACCTGCTCCCCCCTCCCTGGAAGGGAGGGGTTGGGGGTGGGTCGGCTTCCGTACACCCGACCCCCCGTGGCTCAAGCAGGCCAACCCACCCCAGGCCCCTCCCTTCCAGGGAGGGGGGGAAAGTCTCCACGTCGGCAAGGTCGAGACCAAAGGCGCCCTATTCCGATCTACCGCTGATCGTCAGATCAAACTCGGGCGCTTCCTCAACCTTCTGGGTCCTCGGGTTGCCAAAGTTCGATCGGATTGCCTTCCGGATCATGGATACGCGCGAAGCGACCGAAACCGGGCATATCCCATTCGGGATCGGTGATTACTGCGACTCCTGCCGCACGAAGGCTCGCGATCAGGCCATCGAGGTCGTCGACGCGCCGATTGAGCATCCAAGGGCGATCCGCGGGGAAATAGTCGGCGTCGACGGCGAACGGCGCGAAGACGCTGGGCCCTGCCTGCGTCTCCCACGATCCATATGGCACCGACCCGACGCCGAGATGCTCGACATACCAGACGCGGATCGCCTCCGGGTCCTTTGCCCGGAAGAAGAACCCGCCGATTCCCGTCACGCCCATGCCTGCCCCCTGAAGGTCGCACCGCCAAAGCCGATGCGACGATACCAGACGAGCGACTACCATGCAGCCAACAGACCGGACGATTTTGGTTGCTCCGTGCCTCGGGTGTTCACGCGGTCTTCGCCCCTTGTTCCAATGATGAGCCCTGAACGGGACACCGGTCGCAGGCGATAGGCGCGATTAGTAGGCGCGGCCGATCAGGATGCGCTCCACCGCAAGTTCGCCGGTGAAGATGCAGGCGCCGTCATCGCACCCGGTCTGGCCCATCGGCGCGTTGCGGATCGTCAGCTTGAGTGCCTTCAACCGCTCCACGACCTTGTCGAGTGCCGCCCCCGTCGGCTTGGACCAGCGGACGTCGACCCAGCCGGGGTTCTTCACGCCGTCGGCGAAATGCGCCTCGACCGCGGCGAAGTCGTCGGCGGGGACGATATTGCCCTTCACGCGGTTCATCGATTCGACGTGGAGCGTCGCCTGGATGTCGTGCAGCATCCCCGAGACTTCGCTCACGAACGTGTCGCGCGGCGTGGCGACGCTGTCGAGCTTGCCGTCCTCGCGGTACAGGCGGTCGCGGCGGATCACGGTGACGTTGCCGCCGGCCATGTCGCGACCGCCGACCTCGATCACGATCGGGGCGCCCTTCTTGACCCAGCCCCAGCGCTTGGTCGCGGCCTTGGCGGGCTTGAGGTCGAGCAGCGCGCGGACCGGCTCGCCGAGCGCGGACTGCTTGGCGAGTTCGGCCTGGAGCGACTTGCAATAGTCGACGATCGCCGCGTCCTCGGGCACGTCGCGCAGCATCGGCACGATCACGACCTGCCACGGCGCGATCATCGGCGGCACGCGCAGGCCATCGTCGTCGCCGTGGACCATGATGACCGCGCCGATCATCCGCGTCGACACGCCCCAGCTGGTGGTGTTGCACAGCTCGAACTCGCCGCCCGCGTTCTGGAAGCGGATGTTCTGTGCCGACGCGAAATTGGTGCCGAGGAAGTGCGAGGTGCCGGCTTGCAGCGCCTTGCCGTCCTGCATCATCGCCTCGATCGAGTAGGTCGCGACCGCGCCGGGGAAGCGCTCGTTCTCGGGCTTCTCGCCGGCGATGACGTGGACGCCGAGGCATTCCTCCGCGAAATCGCGATAGACTTCGAGCATTTTCAGCGTCTCGTCGCGCGCTTCGTCCGCGGTGGCATGCGCGGTGTGGCCTTCCTGCCAGAGGAATTCGCTGGTGCGCAGGAACATGCGCGTGCGCATTTCCCAGCGGACGACGTTTGCCCATTGGTTGATCAAGACGGGCAGGTCGCGCCACGACTGAACCCAGCGCGCGAAGGCGGCGCCGATGACCATCTCGGAGGTCGGGCGGACGACGAGCGGCTCCTCGAGCTTGGCGTCGGGATCGGGGATCAGGCGACCGTATCCGTCGGCCTTGAGGCGGTGGTGGGTGACGACGGCCATTTCCTTGGCGAAGCCGTCGACGTGCTCGGCCTCCTTCTCGAAGTACGAGAGCGGGATGAAGAGCGGGAAATAGCAGTTCTCGTGGCCGGTCGCCTTGATCCGGTCGTCGAGCAGGCGCTGGATGCGCTCCCAGATGCCATAGCCCCACGGGCGGATGACCATGCAGCCGCGGACGCCGGATTCCTCGGCAAGATCCGCCTCAGAGATGACGGCCTGGTACCAGGCGGAAAAATCCGCCTCGCGGGTGACGGGGAGTGCGCGCTTTATCATGGGGTGCGGATAGCGGGTGCGCGGAGGTTCGTCACGTGTGAGTTGCGGGTGCGCATCCCACCACCACCCTTCATCCTGATGCTGCCCGTCATCCTGACGAAAGTCAGGACCCAGAGCCACACGCGGTGTGAGTGGTATCCTGGATCCTGACTTTCGTCAGGATGACGGGATTTGGGGGACGCGTGCCGTTTCGAGCATCCGCTTTGCGCGGACGTACATTTCGATGCGTTGCGTAGTGAACAGGCCCAGCGCGAGCGCGACCAGCATGTCGGTGATGGCGAAGGCGTCGAGGTGGAGGGCGTGGCCGTCGCCGATGACGGCGCGCGCGCCGGTGCGGACTGCGACGATCGCGACCAGGAACAGGACCGTGGCGGGGGAGGATGTCGTGTTGAGTGCGTGGCTGTCGGGGTCGATCGTGATGCGCATGAGCTTGCCGCGTTGCCAGCCGAGCGCTGCGCCCATGACCAGGGCCAGCGCGCAGAACAGCCAGGCAAGGCCGTGCGGCGGGTACATCGCGAACATGTACAGCGCGACGGCGGCGTAGAGCGCGGGGAAGACCCAGAGGCGTTCGAGCTTGAGCGGCTTTACCACGCTCATACGGCGCCAGCGGACCGCGAAGACTATGCCGATGACGACCGCGGTGATCGCGTAGCTGATCCAGCCTTGTGCTTCGTGCGCCTGAATCGATCCTGGCCCCCACCCCGGTTGGGGCGGAGGCTAGATCGGTTGCGGTGTTCTGGGCAATCCGTTTTCCTGCGTATGCAGGAATCCAGGGTTACGGGCTGTTGCGTTCGTGACCCTGGGCTCCTGCGTTCGCAGGAGAACTGCGAGGTTTACTCCGCCGCCTGCGCTAGCGGAGCGGGGTCCTTCCAGACCAGGACCGGTTTCCGTGCCGCGAGCGTCTCGTCGAGGCGCGCGCGGGGGGCGAAATGGGGCGCGGTCTTGAGGCTCGGGTCGCCAGCTTTGGCGCGTTCGGCGACCGAGCGGAGCGCGGCGATGAACTGGTCGAGTGCCGCCTTCGATTCGGTCTCGGTCGGCTCGACCAGCATCGCGCCGTGGACGACGAGCGGGAAATACATCGTCATCGGGTGGAAGCCCTCATCGATCAGGCCCTTCGCGATGTCGATCGTCGAGAAGCCAGCGGCGAGGCCGGAGTCCGAGAACAACGCCTCGTGCATGCAAGGACCCGAGGGGCCGAACGGCGCGTCGAGCGTGTCGTCGAGGCTGCGCAGGATGTAGTTCGCGTTGAGCACCGCGTCCTCCGACACCTGGCGCAGTCCGTCGGCGCCATGGCTGAGGATGTAGGTGAGTGCGCGCGTGAACATGCCCATCTGGCCGTGGAACGCGACCATCCGGCCGAAGCTGCCGGCATGGTGTTCGCCTGCGGTTTCCTCCTCGACCAGGACGAACTGGCCGTCCTGGTTCTCGACGAACGGGAGCGGTGCGTAGGGAGTCAAAGCCTCCGAGAACACCACCGGACCCGAGCCCGGGCCGCCGCCGCCGTGCGGGGTCGAGAAGGTCTTGTGGAGGTTAATGTGCATCGCGTCGATGCCGAGATCGCCGGGGCGGACGCGGCCGACGATCGCGTTGAAGTTCGCGCCGTCGCAATAGACGTAGCCGCCCGCCGCGTGCACCGCATCGGAGATTTCGCGCATGTCGCGCTCGAACAGTCCACACGTGTTGGGGTTGGTGATCATCACGCCGGCGACGTCGGGGCCGAGCCGGGCCTTCAGCGCGGCGGTGTCGACGCGGCCTTCGGCGGTGGCGGGGATATCCTCGACGCTATAGCCGGCGAAGGCTGCGGTGGCGGGGTTGGTGCCGTGCGCGCTCTCGGGGACGAGGATGATCTTCCGCGCGCCTTCGCCCTTGGCTTCCAGTGCGGCGCGGATCGCCAGGATGCCGCAGAGTTCGCCGTGTGCGCCCGCCTTCGGGCTCATCGCGACCGAGGTCATGCCGGTGAGCGTGACGAGCCAGTGCGCGAGCTGGTGGATGACTTCCAATGCGCCCTGCACGGTGTCGACCGGCTGGAGCGGGTGGACGTCGGAGAAACCAGGGAGCCGCGCCATCTTCTCGTTGAGGCGCGGGTTGTGCTTCATGGTGCACGAGCCGAGCGGGAAGAAGCCGAGGTCGATGCCGTAGTTCTGGCGTGAGAGGCGGGTGTAGTGGCGGACGGTTTCCGGCTCGGAAAGACCGGGGAGGCCGATCGGTGCGGTGCGCGTCAGATCGCCGAGCATGTCGTGCGCGACGTCGCCTTCGCCGAAGTCGACGCCCGTCGTCTTCGCGTCGCCGATCTCGAAGATCAGCGCTTCTTCCAGCATCAGCGCCTTGTTGCCGGTTACCGACGCTGGGACGTTGACCGTGTTCGCCTCGGGGGAGGTCGGGCGCCAGCCGCTCTGGTTGATGCTCATGCCAGTATCTCCTCGAGTGCGGACGCAAGCGTTTCGACGTCCTCCGCCGTGGTCGTCTCGGTCACCGCAACGACCAGTCCGTTAGCGAGGTCGTCATTGCCGGGATACAACCGGCCCAGCGAGACGCCCGCTAGGATGCCGCGGTCGGCCAGCGTACGGACGACCGGGCGGGCTTCGACGGGGAGCTTCAGCGTGAATTCGTTGAAGAACAGCGTGTTGAGCAATTCGACGCCGGGCACCTTCGCCAGTCGACGTGCGGCATGAACCGCACCCGCGTGGTTCAGCCCTGCCAGGCGACGCAGGCCGGCTTCGCCGAGCAGCGTCATGTGGATCGAGAAGGCCAGCGCGCAGAGCCCGGAGTTGGTGCAGATGTTCGACGTCGCCTTCTCGCGGCGGATGTGCTGCTCGCGGGTCGACAACGTGAGGACGAAACCGCGGCGGCCGTCCGCGTCGACGGTCTCGCCGCAAAGACGACCGGGCATCTGGCGAACGTATTTGTCCTTGCACCCGAACAGGCCTACGTAAGGCCCGCCGAACTGGAGGCCGACGCCGAGCGACTGGCCTTCGCCGACGACGATGTCCGCGTCCATCTCGCCGGGCGAGGTGATCGCGCCCAACGCGACCGGCTCGGTGACGACCGCGATCAGCAGAGCCTTCTTCGCGTGGCACGCATCCGCGAGCGGGCGCAGGTCGGCGATGCGGCCGAGGATGTCGGGGTACTGGACGACGACGCACGACGTATCGTCGTCGATCTTCGCGATCAGCTGGTCGAGGTCCATGTCGGCGACCAGTTCGGGCGCGGTCGTGTCGAGTACGTCGCCGGTGAACTTAGCCATCGTGTTCGCGACCGAGACGTAATGCGGGTGAAGCCCCGACGACAGGATCGCCCTGCCCCGCTTGGTGATGCGACGCGCCATCACGATCGCCTCCCAGCACGCCGTCGAGCCGTCGTACATCGAGGCGTTGGCGACGTCGGTGCCGAGCAGACGCGCGACCTGCGTCTGGAACTCGAACAGCATCTGCAACGTGCCCTGCGCGATCTCGGGCTGGTACGGCGTGTAGGCGGTGAGGAACTCGCCGCGCTGGATCAGGTGGTCGACCGAGGCCGGAACGTGATGCTTGTAGGCGCCGCAGCCGAGGAAGAACGGCGCTTCGCCCGCCGTGAGGTTCTTCTTGGCGAGCGCCGACATGTGGCGTTCGACCGCCATTTCGGAGGCGTGCATCGGCAGGTCGCGGACCGGGCCGTCTAGGCGCGCGGCTTCGGGGACGTCGACGAAGAGATCGTCGATGGTCGAGGCGCCGATGACGGCGAGCATTTCCGCACGGTCGGGCTGGGTCAGGGGAAGGTAGCGCATCGGCATCGACTCCCCCCTCCCGCATGCGGGAGGGGTCGGGGGTGGGCGCCCGGCATCAAACGGGCGGAACGCTGGAGGAGAGCGCGTGCCCACCCCCTGCCCCCTCCCGCTAGCGGGAGGGGGTTCTAGAATTACAGCCCTTCGACGAAGGCTGCGTAGGCGGCTTCGTCCATCAGGCTGTCGAGTTCGCTCGGGTCGCTGAGCGTCAGCTTGAAGAACCAGCCGGCCGCTTCGGCGTCCGAATTCACCAGGCTGGAGTCGTCGGTCAACGCCGCGTTGCCTTCGGTGACGGTGCCCGAGACCGGGGAGTATACGTCGGAGGCGGCCTTGACCGACTCGACGACCGCCGCTTCGTCACCCTTGCTCAGCGTCTTGCCGGCTTCCGGGACGTCGACGAACACGACGTCGCCGAGCTGGCTCTGCGCGTATTCCGAGATGCCGACCGTGCCGATGTCACCATCGACGTCGACCCATTCATGATCCTGCGTGAAGTAACGGCTCATATCACTTGGCTCCTGCGCGGACGTAGCGGTGGGGAATGAAGGGCATCGCGGTGACGGTGGCGGTGTGGACCTTGCCGCGTTGCGCGATCTCGATGCGAGTGCCGGGGGCGGCGAGCGCGAGCGGCACATAGGCCATCGCGATCGGCTTCCCGAGGGTGGGTGCGAAGCCGCCGCTGGTGAGGCGACCGATCGTCGCGCCGGTGTCGTCGATCACCTCGGCGCCTTCGCGCGCGGGCTGGCGGCCCTCGACGATCAGGCCGACGCGCTTGGTGGCGGGGCCCTGCTCGCGCTGGGTGAGAATGCGCTCGGCACCGGGGAAGTCGGCGGCTTCGCGGCGGCGCTTCGACAGCGCGAAACCGAGGTCGGCCATGACCGGCGTGATCTCGGGATCGAGATCATGGCCGTAGAGCGGCAGGCCGGCTTCGAGGCGCAACGAGTCGCGCGCACCGAGGCCGATCGGCTTGATCTCGGGGAGCGCGAGCAGCGCGTCGGCGAACGCGACGGCGTGTTCGGCGGGGAGCGAAATCTCGACGCCGTCCTCGCCGGTATAGCCCGAGCGGCTGATCCAGAGCGGGACGTCGTTCCAGTGGAACGCGCCGGCGGTCATGAACACGAGGCCGTCGACGCCGGGGACGATCCGCGCGACTGCCTCGACCGCCTTGGGTCCCTGCACCGCGAGCAGCGCCTGGTCTTCGAGGATGTTGATCGTGACGTCGTCGGGCAGATGCTCGATCAGGTAGCTGACGTCGTCATACTTGGTGGCGCCGTTGACGACGACGTAGAAGCTGCCGCTTGCGGTCGGTGATGGGTGGAGCGGGTCGTATGCTTCGGGCTCGACGTCCTGCGCGGAAAACGGCGACGGCTGGTCGTCGGGGAGGCGCGTGGCCATCAGGTCGTCGAGGATGCCGCCGTCCTGCGCGAGCAGCAGAGAATAGCGCATCTTGCCCTCGCCAAGCCCGGCGATGTCGCCCGGCAGGACGGTTTCGAGCGCGTGCGCGACGCCTTCGCCCGAGAAGACGAGCTGGCCCATGTGGCTGACGTCGAACAGGCCTGCCGAGTCGCGCGTCCAGGCGTGCTCGGCCATGATGCCCTCATACTGGATCGGCATCTCGTAGCCGGCGAACTCGACCATCCGCGCGCCGTTCGCGCGGTGCCACGCGTCGAGCGGCAATGGCAGGACCTCGGGCTCGACGTAATCGTCGGCCTGATCGATGATGCTGGCGTAATCGCTCATGGTCGTCTCCGTCGAAGGGGCGCGCGGCACCAATGGGTGCAACGATCCAAACCCCCTCTGTCACGGGACCTGAGAGCTTTCGCGCCGGACTTGTCCAGCGCTTACCCCTTCGGTGGCCCTCGACTCACGTCAGGACGCTTTCCAGAGTGTCGATCAGCCCCGCGCGGTCTCTGGTGCCTGAGAGATTCCGGGGTGGTTGCTCCTTCGGCGGTTCCATCAGCCCTGAAAGGACCGGAAACGCTCTCCCGCGCGGTGCCATGCCGGTTGCCCGACATCGACGCCGCGAGTTGTGACGCGGCGCACAATCTTAGTCAATCGAGGGTTTGGCGCGGCGGCAAGAAATCGGCGGATAGCCCGCCATTAGCGCCACCCCGGCGAAGGCCGGGGCCCAATTGGAAAGGTCGATGTAACGGAGGACCGCGCCTTAGTTACCTCTGTCCCCTCAATTGGGCCCCGGCCTTCGCCGGGGTGGTGTCTATGGTTGGGGCACCAGCGGCTCCAACCATGCCACGGATTATTCGACCGTCACGCTCTTCGCCAGATTCCGCGGCTGATCGACGTCGGTGCCCTTGAGCACCGCCACATGATACGCGAGCAACTGCACCGGCACCGCGTAGACCAAAGGCGCGATCAGCGGGTGGACCTTGGGCATGGTGATCGTCGCCATGCAGCCTTCGCCGGCGGCCTGGATGCCGTCGTAATCCGAGATCAGCACGACCTTGCCGCCGCGGGCCATGACTTCCTGCATGTTGCTGACGGTCTTGTCGAACAGCGGGCCCGACGGCGCGATGACGATGACGGGAACGTGCTCGTCGATCAGCGCGATCGGACCGTGCTTCATCTCGCCGGCGGCATAGCCCTCGGCGTGGATGTAGCTGATTTCCTTCAGCTTCAACGCGCCTTCCAGTGCCAGCGGATAATCCGTCCCGCGGCCGAGATACAGCACGTCGCGCGCGCCGGCGATGTTGTGCGCCATCGCCTCGATCGCTTCGTCATACGCCAGCGCGCCGTTAAGCGCGGCGGGCGCCTCGGCGAGGTGACGGACGATCTCGCGCTCCTGGTCCCTCGTCAGCAACCCCTTCGCGCGCGCCAGATTCGCGGCGAGTGCGGCGAGCACGGCGAGCTGGCAGGTGAACGCCTTGGTCGAGGCGACGCCGATCTCGGGGCCCGCGTGCGTCGGCAGTAGCAGGTCCGCTTCGCGCGCCATCGAGCTGGTCGGCACGTTGACGACGACCGCGATCTTCTGCCCCTCGGCTTTAGCGTGGCGCAGCGCAGCGAGCGTGTCGGCGGTCTCGCCCGACTGCGAGATGAACAGCGCGAGGCCGCCTTCTTCCATCACCGGCGCGCGGTAGCGGAACTCGGAGGCGACATCGAGGTCGACGGGGACGCGCGCGAATTGCTCGAACCAGTATTTGGCGACCATGCCGGCGTAGAAGCTCGTCCCACACGCGACGATCGTCACGCGCTTGATCGTGGACAGGTCGAACTCGGGGATCGGCAGCGAAACCTCGCCTTCCATCCGCTTGAGGTACGAGCGGAGCGTCTGCGCGACGACGATCGGCTGCTCGTAGATCTCCTTGAGCATGTAATGCTTGTGGTTGCCCTTCGAGATCACCTCGCCGGTGATCCCCGAGAGCGTGATCGCGCGCTCGACGGGAGTGTTCTCGCGGTCGTAGACCTGCGCACCGTCGCGGGTCAGCACAACCCAGTCGCCCTCGTCGAGATACGCGATACGCTGCGTCAACGGCGCGAGCGCCAGCGCGTCGGAGCCGAGATACATCTCGCCCTCGCCGTGCCCGACCACGAGCGGCGAGCCGAGGCGCGCGCCGATCAGCAGGTCGGGATGCTGGCGGAACAGGATCGCGAGCGCGAACGCACCGTGCAGGCGGGGCAGCACGTCGCGGACGGCGGCGATCGGGTCCATGCCCGCCTCGATCTTCTCACTGACGAGATGCGCGACGACTTCGGTGTCGGTTTCGCTGGTGAACGTCCGGCCTCGCGCGATCAGTTCGTCGCGCAGCGGCTTGAAGTTCTCGATGATGCCGTTGTGGACGACCGCGACTTCGCCGGTCGCGTGCGGGTGCGCGTTGTTGGTGGTCGGACCGCCATGCGTCGCCCAGCGCGTGTGCGCGATGCCGGTCTTGCCGGGCAGCGGATGCGCGGCGAGTTCGTTGGCGAGGTTGACGAGCTTGCCCGAAGCACGACGCCGCTCGATCGCGCCGTCATTGTCGGTGGCGATACCCGCCGAATCATAGCCGCGATATTCGAGCCGCTTCAACCCGTCGAGCAACCGACCCGCGACGTCTTCGCCGCTCAAAATTCCAACGATGCCGCACATCAGATCATACTCCGGGGAAACAGGGTTTCGCTTGCGAACTTCATCGAGCAGCCTTGCGTGCGATCATCTTCTCGCGAAAGCGCGCTGCCCAGCCTTGCTTCGAAATCTGGGGCGGGCGGACCAGCGCCAGCGCATCGGCCTCCACGTCCTGCGTCACCACCGACCCGGCTGCAACGATCGCGCCTGCGCCGATCGTGACCGGCGCGACAAGCGCGGAGTTCGAGCCGATGAACGCGCCCTCGCCGACGACAGTCCGGTATTTGAAATAGCCGTCGTAATTGCAGGTGATCGTGCCCGCGCCGATGTTCGCGCCCGCGCCGATGTCCGCGTCGCCGATATAGGTGAGGTGGCTGACCTTCGCGCCCTCGCCGATGATGGCCTTCTTGATCTCGACGAAATTGCCGACCTTCGCGTCCGCGTGGAGTTCCGCGCCGGGGCGGAGGCGCGCGAACGGGCCGACGTTGGCGCCCTTGCCGACGGTGGCGCCTTCAACGTGGCTGAACGCATGGATCGTCGCGCCGTCCGCGATACGCGCGCCGGGGCCGAAAACGACGTTGGGTTCGATCACGACGTCGCGACCGAGTTGCGTGTCATGCGAGAACCAGACGGTGTCCGGGGCGATCAATGTTGCGCCGTCGACCATCGCCTGTGCGCGGCGCGTGGCCTGCCATGAGGCTTCGACACCGGCGAGTTCACCGCGGCTGTTAACGCCGGCGACTTCGTCCGCGCCAGTCTCGATCACCGCGGACGAGCGGCCAGCGGCGGCGGCAAGCTCGACGATATCGGTGAGGTAATATTCGCCCGCCGCATTGTCGTTGCCAAGCCGGTCGAGCAGCGCGAACAGGTCGGTAGAGCGCACCGCCATCAGCCCGGAGTTGCACAGCGTCACCGCGCGTTCCGCCTCCGACGCGTCCTTATACTCGACGATCCGGTCCATCCGGCCCGCAGCGTCGGCGATGACGCGACCATAGGCGCCGGGGTTCGCGGGGCGAAAGCCGAGCACGACGACGGCGGGGCTGTCGTCACCGTGCAACCGGTCGATCATCCGCTGCATCGTCGCTGCGGTGACGAGCGGCACATCGCCGTAGAGGATCAGGACATCGCCATCGAACCCCGCCAGCGCGTCGCGAGCCTGCGCGACCGCATGGCCGGTGCCGAGCTGCTCCGCCTGAAGCGCGGTGGAAATACCGAGCGGTGCGACCGCCGCCTCGACTTGCTCGCGCCCTGCGCCGGTCACCACGACGGTCTTTGCCGGATGCAGCGCGGCTGCGCTTGCGACCAGATGCAACAGCATCGGCCGTCCGGCGATCGGGTGGAGGACCTTGTGCAGGTCCGATTTCATCCGCGTACCCTTGCCGGCGGCAAGAATAACGACCGCAATCGGGTGTGCGGGGGAAGGCGCCGGAAACGGTTGGTCGTTGGAATGCGTCATCATGGAAGGATCGCTGCCACGAAAGCCTTGCCAATTCCATAGCGCCGCTGGCAGGCGTGGCTGCAATGACGTATTTTTCTTTCGATATCGTCGGGTTCGACCTCGACGGTACGCTTCTCGATACCAGCGGCGACCTGGCCGCCGCGGTCAACCACGCGCTGATTACGGCCGGTCGCCCGGAATTGAGCGTCGAGCAGGTCAAGCCGATGATCGGTGGCGGAGCGCGGCATATGCTCAAGCAGGGCCTGACCGCGACCGGCGGCTATGACGAGGCGATGCTCGACACGCTGCATGCCAAGCTGCTCGCCTATTACGAGGCGAACATCTGCGTGCTGACCAAGCCGTACCCCGGTGTCATCGAGGCGCTCGATGCGCTGGCGGCCAACGGCGTGACGCTCGGGATCGTCACCAACAAGATCGAACGGTTCGCGCGGACCGTCCTCGACCAGCTCGGCCTGACCGATCGGTTCGCGTGCATCCTCGGCGGCGATACGCTGGCCGAATCGAAGCCGTCGCCGATGCCCATCCTTGAAATGGTCCGGCTTTGTCGGGAAAGCGGGGGCGGCGGAGGACGCGCGGCGTTCGTCGGTGATTCGATCTTCGATATCCAGGCGGGACAGGCGGCGGGGCTGCCGACGATCGCGTGCAGCTTCGGCTTCCTGATGCAGCCGGTTGCGGAACTCGGCGCCGACGCGGTGATCGACGGCTATGCCGAATTGCTGCCGACGCTCGAAAGGCTCGGCGCATGAACCGCCCCCTGTTTCTCCGCATCGCGCTGGTCTTGGCGATCGTATTCGCGGTGACGATGGCGTTGCTGCCCAAGCCGCCGCACATGCCGATCGACCAGTTCGGCGACAAATTCGAGCACATGCTCGCGTTCGCGACAATGTCGCTGCTGGCGGCGTTCGCGTATCCGACCGCCAAGCTGTCGCGGATCGGCGAGCGATTCTCGTTTCTCGGCGCGCTGATCGAGGTGCTGCAGTCGATCCCGTCGCTGCACCGCGATTGCGACATCCACGACTGGATCGCGGATACGCTGGCGATCACGGTCGTGTTGCTGATCGTCTGGTCGGTGCGGCGCCAGCGTGGCGCGCGGTTACCGTAAGTCCGGCGCCCTAACCCTTGCGGAACTTGGTCCAGAGGTGCCGCGCGAGCAGTGCCGGCGGCATTCGCAGCCAGTGCGAGCGGATGTAGAAGGCGAGCCGCATGACCGGTCGGATCGGTCTGCCCCAGCCATCGCGTGCGGTAAGCCGGCGGACGCAGAGGCGATCGATACCGCGCACGTTGCCGGCGCCGAACAGCGCGTCGACCAGCCGTAGCGACCGCGCCACCTGTTCTTCCAGGCCGTGCCGACGCGCATCCGCGTCGAGTCCATCGGTCCCGAACTCGTCGAGCAGGCACCGGATGTCCCACAGGTTGCGCAAGCCGCCCGCCAGATCGCCGTCCGCGAACAGATGCGCCGCAGCATGGACGATCATCCCGTTCGGCGACAGCGTGCGCAGCCCGTTCTCCAGCGCCACGCTACCCGCGATCAACGCCGCCGGATCGGGCGTAACCCGCGCGGTGAGCGGCAGGATCGTGTGGTGCACGTCGATCATCCGGTCACGCTCGCGGTGGATCAGCGGCGGGAGTTCGTGCATCCAGCGCCGATAATAGACGTCGTCATACGGATCGGGCTTCACCCATTCCCAGCCCGCCGCGAGCAACGCCGCCTCGACCGTATCGAGCGACGCGCGCGGCACCAGGATGTCGAGATCGCCGATCGACCGCCCCTGCCCCGCCGACAATCCCGCCGCGACGAACGCGGTTCCCTTCAACAGCACGACCGGGCAGCCGACCGCGGCGAGCGCCCGCCGCGCCATCTCCGCTTCCCAGAGCGCGACGCGGCGGCCCTGCTCGGCGGAAGCGCGCGCATCCGCCAGGATCGTCTTCACCGCGCCAGGCATCGGCAACCCGTCGAGGCGGATCGCGAGCGTCCCGATCAACTGCTCGGCGCGCGCCATCGCCAGCAATGCGGTCCAGCCATCCGCATCGAGTCCGACGACGCTGACCGGATCGGCGAGCGCGCGCGCGAGCATGCGGGCATCGGTCACAGTGCGGCCCACAGCGCCTCGACCTGCTCGATCGCGCGCGCGCCGTCGGGATAGTCGATCGCGACCGAGGGGACGCCCGCGATCAGACCGGTCAGCGCGCGGAACCCGGCCTCGCCCAGCGCCACGTAATTGGTCGACGCCTGCGTCATCCGCACGAACGCTTCGGCCGGCGGCACCGGTCGCGTCTCCGCCTCGAACCCGTAGCGAGGGAATATCAGCAACGCCGGGCGCGCTGGAACATCCATCGCCGCGATCGCGCCTGCATCGGGTACCATGTGGCGAATGTCGCCCTTCGGCGTTGCCGGCATCAGCGGCCCCATCCGCGCGTCGGGCCATGCTGCTTCGGCGGCGGCGATCGCTTCGTTCTTCAGGCTGATCAGTCGCGGGAACGCGTGGACCAGTCCAGTCGCCGGATCGAGCAGCGCGAACTCGTCGCCCATGAACCGCCAACCCTTCGCCGCGAGCAGCGTCGCCAGCGTCGACTTCCCCGCCCCCGAAATCCCCGTCATCAACAGCGCGCGCCCGTCGCGCTCAACCGCCGATGCGTGGAGCAGCAGATACCGCCGCGCGCCGAGCGCCATCTGGAGGTTCATCGCCATCTCGGCCGCGAGCAGACCCTGCAGCAACGGCAACGGCGCCGCTTCGGGCAGCATGTAGTCGCCGCCGATCTCGACCGAGGGGCGGATGAGCCGGCGCCAGGGCCGGCGCGCGAAAAGGCGCACGGTGAAGTCCGGTACGCCGTCGTTCGGCTTGGGGTAGTCGCGGTACAGCGTCTCCATCTGCGCGATCGGGGACCGCCAGTCGGAGCCGATGCGGAACCCGACGGGGCCGATGCGCACGGCAAACGCGTGCCTCACGCCGCCTCGACCAGTCCGGCTTCGACCAGTTCGTCGAGCCGCGCCGCCAACGCCTCGCGCGTCCCGTCGGAAAGCTCGTAATCCTCCGCAAGCTTATCAAGCAAAGCGCCCAGGGTCAGTCCGCTCTCGCCCAGTATCGCAATGATCTGGGGAGCAGGTTCGGTCAGCAGATGCGTGATCCCCGACGCGCGGTGATAGACAGCGGTGAATTCGTCGAGCGGCGCGATCAGCACTCCGTCGGTCGGCGGCGCTCGATAGACCGCGTCGTCCACGGTCTCAGGCGCGCGGCATCTGCAACGACGCAAAGCAGGTGAAGCCGCCCTGGCCGCGCTGCAACCGGCGGATATAATTCACATACGCACGGCTACGCTCGGAATCGGTCCCGGGCAGGCTCCTGCCGGTCGCCATCGATCGCTTGACCTCTTCGCCCTTGAACGGCCGCGACGACGAGGGGAACGCGCCCTTGGTGCGCGCCGGAACGACCCTGCCGTTCGCATCGATATAGCTGCCGGCGCGGCCCGGATCGGGCACCGGGATTTCGCAGTTGAGCACTGAACCGGCGGTTTGCGCGAGCGCGGGCCGGATCGACACGACCGCACCCGCCGTCACCGCACCGAGCGCCAGGACGCGACGACGCGTCGGCACGCCGTCCTCGCGGTGCTCCGGGATCATGGCCGGATCCTGCTCTGGTCGCGTATCGTCGCTCATGATGCCCCTGTTATTCCCAAGCCCTTTCACAATCCTGAAGCGCTGACAATATAGCCGCACCGATCGTACCGAACTAGGACGGGTGCGCGCCCCGTCCGCGCGCCTTGGAGATCACCATGCTTTCCGGATTTGGCCTGCGTACCTTCTGGGCGATCGTCGTCGTCATCGTCGCCTCGGTCGCGGTGTTCGTGATCACACGCGACATCCAGGGCGCGATCGTCGCGGTGGTCGGGGGCGTCGCCGCCGCGCTGGTGGCCGCCGGGACCGGCGACGAGGCGCCCGCCCCGGACGACACCCTGTCCGCCGTGCCCTCGGTGATGGACGAAGTGCTCGACGCGATCGTCGCGCCGGTGATGTTGGTCCAGGACGGGCGGGTCACGCTGGCCAACAGCGCGGCGCGGACGTTGCTCGGCGCGCACATTCTCGGCGAGGATGCACGCGTCGCGATCCGCCACCCCGCCGCCGCCGAGCGACTCGGCACGCCTGGGCCGATCGACGGCGAGCGGCCAATCGAGCTGGTCGGTCTCGGGACGCGCGATCAGCGCTGGGAAATGCGGCTCGGCGAGGCGTCCGATGGCCAGCGGATCGTCCACTTGGTCGACCAGACCGGCAATTATGCCGCCGAGCGGATGCGGATCGATTTCGTCGCCAATGCCAGCCATGAACTCCGCACGCCGCTCGCGTCGATCCTCGGCTTCATCGAGACGCTGCGCGACGAGGCGGGCGAGGATGCCGAGGTCCGCGCGCGCTTCCTGAAGGTGATGGACGACGAGGCGCGGCGGATGCAGCGGCTGGTCGAGGATTTGATCTCGCTGAGCCGGATCGAGGCGGAGAAGTTCCGCCTGCCCGATCAGGCGGTCAACCTCGCGCAATTGGTCACCGACGTCTGCGCCGAGGTGGTCGATGCCGCGGGCGATCGCGGGCTCGATCTGGTCGCGACGATCGATCCCCGCCTCGCACCGGTATCCGGCGACAAGGCCCAGCTGTCGCAGATGCTCCACAATCTGATCGGAAATGCGATGAAATACGGTCGCGCGGGAACGCCGGTGTCGATCGATCTGAAGCGCGACGATCTGAACATGATCCGCCTGTCGATCCGCGACGAGGGCGACGGGATCGCGGCCGTCCATATCCCGCGGCTGACCGAGCGCTTCTATCGTGCGGACGCGGGACGCAGCCGGTCGCTGGGTGGTACGGGGCTAGGTCTGGCGATCGTCAAGCACATCGTCGAGCGCCACCGCGGACGGCTCGATATCGCCAGCCAGGTCGGCGTCGGGACGGTCGTTTCGGTCATCCTGCCCCCGAGCGGCGGCGCGGCCAAAGGCGCTGTCATAAAAGGGTAACCCAACTGTCACACAGGATCGTCTTAAGTACCGCTAAGGCCGGTGCATGACGGGAATTCTGGTGCAGCGGTTCGTTCTACTTGGGGTGTTGGGTGCTCTGGCCGCGTGCGTCGATCAGGCGAACGGCGGCGGTGCTGGCTCGCGCGATCAGATCACCGCGGTCGGATCGTCGACGGTCTACCCGTTCACGACGATGATCGCCGAGCAGCTGATCGCGAACGATCCCGATGCCAAGGCGCCGGTGATCGAATCGACCGGGACCGGCGCGGGCATGAAGCTGTTCTGTGCGGGCGTCGGCGCGGCGCATCCCGATATCGAGGACGCGTCGCGGCGGATGAAGGCGAGCGAGTACGCGACGTGCGCGAAGAACGGCGTGCGCGACGTGATCGAGATCCAGGTCGGGATCGACGGCATCGCCTTTGCCGAGGCGAAGAACGGCCCGAAGATGCAGCTGACGCCGACCGACCTCTACAAGGCGCTGGCCGCCAATCCGGGCGGCAAGGTGAACACGGCGCGGGTCTGGCGCGACGTCAATCCTGCGCTGCCCGCGGTGCCGATCCAGGTTTACGGGCCGCCGGCTACGAGTGGCACGCGCGATGCGCTGGCCGAGCTGATCCTGACCAAGGGGTGCGAGGCGAGCGATCCTTCGGCCAAGGCGCTCGCGAAGTCGGATGCCGAGGCGCACAAGGCGCTGTGCACGCGGGTGCGCGAGGACGGGGTGTATGTCGATGCGGGCGAGAACGACAATCTGATCGTCCAGAAATTGCAGTCGAACCCGAATGCGATCGGCGTGTTCGGATACAGCTATCTCGAAGAGAACAAGGACGACGTGAACGGGGTATCGATCTCGGGCGTGGCGCCGACCTATGCGACGATCGCGGACAATGCATATCCGGGATCTCGGCCGCTCTATATCTATGTGAAGAAGGCGCATCTGACAGCCATTCCGGGCTTGCGGAACTTGTTGAAGCTGTATGCGGCGAACTGGGGTGCGACGGGGCCGTTGGTGAAGCGGGGGTTGATTGCGTCTCCGGCGGCGATTCAGGCGCGGTCGGCGGCGATCATCGCGAACGAGACCGTGCTGGATCCGGCGGTGTTGTCGTGATGCGTGTTTCGTCCAATCATACGCCCGTCCCAGTTCCCCCGCGAACGCGGGGGCCCAGGAGCCAAGCGCGCCGCCGGAACTTAGCTGGGCCCCCGCGTCCGCGGGGGAACGGAGATTTGGCGGCGACAACACCACTTAACAGGGCAACCACCCCGGCGAAGGCCGGGGCCCAATTGGGCACCGTTGCATTGGTGAGTGCAGCGCCCCGTTACCCCGACCTTTCCAATTGGACCCCGGCCTTCGCCGGGGGGGAGTCCCCCCCGGTGCTCTATCGGATTCATGCCGAAATAGCAGCATTCGGCGGGCACGCCTGATGTCCCCCATCGCCCTCCTCTTCCTAGTCCTTGGCCTGGGCCTGATCGGCTGGCTCACCGCCCGCGTCCGCGCCACACGCTTCCGCGCCGGCAGCACCGTGCGGTTCAGCTCGCTGCCGTCGCATCACGGCTGGTACGTCGCGTTGTGGACCTCGATCCCGCCGCTCGTCTTCCTCGTCGTCTGGTCGATGACCGCACCCGCGCTGGTCACCGACGCCGTGCTCGCCACGCCAGCCGCGATCCAGCTCCCCCCGCCAGGCTTCGACCGCGCATCGATCCTGTCCGAAGCGCGCACTCTCGCGGAGGGTCACAGCTTCGGCGCGTTCCACGGGCTCGCGCGGACGCTCGCCCCGTCCTACACCGCGGCGCAATCGCGCTACGACTGGATCGCCACCGCCGCCGCGCTGCTGCTCGCGTTCGCCGGTGGCGCGTTCGCCTTCACCCGCGTCAAACCCGGGTTCGGTGCGCGGACGCAGGTCGAGCGGGTCGTGATGCTGATGCTGCTCGGCGCGTCGCTGATCGCGATCCTGACCACCGTCGGCATCGTCGCCTCGCTGCTGTACGAATCCGCGCGGTTCTTCTCGGTCGTGCCGATCACCGATTTCCTGTTCGGGACGCACTGGAGCCCGCAAGTCATCGATGGCCGCGATCCGGGCGCGTCGCTCGGCGCGGTGCCGTTGTTCTGGGGGACGTTCTTCATCGGCGCGGTGATCGCGATGATCGTCGCCATCCCGTTCGGGCTGATGAGCGCGATCTACCTCACGCAATATGCCGCGCCGAACACGCGCAAATGGATGAAGCCGATCCTCGAGGTGCTCGCGGGCGTGCCGACCGTCGTCTATGGCTATTTCGCCGCGCTGACCGTTGCGCCGGCGGTGCGTGACCTCGCCGTGTCGGTCGGGATCAGCTGGGCATCGTCGGAAAGCGCGCTCGCCGCGGGACTCGTGATGGGCATCATGATTATCCCGTTCGTGTCGTCGATGGCCGACGACTCCATCGCCGCGGTCCCCTCGTCGATGCGCGACGGCAGCCTCGCGATGGGCGCGACCTCGTCCGAGACGATCCGCCGCGTGCTGCTCCCCGCCGCCCTCCCCGGCGTCGTCGGCGGCGTGCTGCTGGCCGTGTCGCGCGCGATCGGCGAGACGATGATCGTCGTGATGGCCGCCTCCGGTGTCGCGACGCTGACGCTCAACCCGTTCGCGAGCACCACCACGGTCACCAAGCAGATCGTCGACCTGCTGACCGGCGAGGCCGAGTTCGACAGCCCCAAGACGCTCGCCGCGTTCGCGCTCGGCCTGACGCTGTTCGTGGTCACGCTCCTTCTCAACATCGTCGCGCTGCGCGTCGTCAAACGGTACCGCGAAGCCTATGAGTGACACGCTCGTGCCCCAACTGCCCGTGAGTGCTGCGGAACCGGTGCGCCGCGTGCCGACCGACTGGACGACGCAGGCGATGCAATCGCGGATCAAGCGTCGTTACGCATCCGAACGCCGCTTCCGCTTCGCCGGGCTCGCCGCGGTGTGGCTGTCGGCCGCATTCCTCGCCTATTTGCTCATCACGATGGTAATGCAGGGCGCCAGCGGCTTCGTCGAGACGCGCGTATCGCTGCCGGTCGATCTCGCGGCCGCCAAGCTGCCGATCGAGCCCGCGCGCTTGGTCGGTCGCGGCGCCGATCTCGCGCTTGCCGGCGCAGGGCTCGAAGGCACCGTCGACCTCGCCGCGACCAAGGCGTTCGGCAAGGACGGCACCGACCTGCTTTCCGACGGCGCCTGGGCGGTGGTGCGCGATGCGATCAAGGCCGACCCGTCGCTGCTCCAGCGCAGGACCGTGTTGGAAGTCCCCGTTTCCAGCCCGATCGACGTCGCCGCCAAGGGCAACGGCACGCGCGACGCCGAAGCGATCGTCGCGCGGCTGAAGGCGAGCGGCGCGCTGACCCGTGGGTTCAACGCCGGGTTCCTCACCTCGGCGGACTCGACCGATGCCACGCGCGTCGGGATCTGGGGGGCGTTCAAGGGGTCGTTGTTGACGATGATCGTCACGTTGCTGCTGGCGTTCCCGATCGGCGTGCTGTCCGCGCTGTACCTCGAGGAATATGCGCCGAAGAACCGCTGGACCGACCTGATCGAGGTCTCGATCAACAACCTCGCGGCAGTGCCCTCAATCATCTTCGGTTTGCTCGGCTTGGCCGTTTTCCTCGGGACGTTCGGCATGCCGCGTTCGGCGCCGATCGTCGGCGGCCTCACGCTCGCACTGATGACGATGCCCGTGATCGTGATCGCCGGGCGCAACGCGATCAAGGCGGTGCCGCCGTCGATCCGCGACGCCGCGCTCGGTATCGGCGCGTCGCCGGTGCAGGTCGTCTTCCACCACGTCCTGCCGCTCGCGTTGCCCGGCATCCTCACCGGCACGATCATCGGCATGGCGCGTGCGCTGGGCGAGACGGCGCCGCTGCTGATGATCGGCATGCGCGCCTTCATCGCCGCCCCGCCGTCCGGGCTGAGCGATCCCGCGACCGTGCTGCCCGTCCAGATCTTCCTCTGGTCCGATCAGGTCAGCCGCGGCTTCGTCGAGAAGACCTCCGCCGCGATCATCGTCCTGCTCGTGTTCCTGCTCGCGATGAACGGCGTCGCGATCTACCTCCGCAACCGATTCGAGACCCGCTGGTGATGCCAAAACCTTTCAAGCCTCCCGTCCTCAAGATGACGGCGCGCAACGTGTCTGTCGCCTATGGCAGCAAGATCGCGATCAACGATGTCTCGATCGACGTCGACCAAGACGAAGTCGTTGCGTTCATCGGCCCGTCGGGCTGCGGCAAGTCGACCTTCCTGCGCACGCTGAACCGCATGAACGACACCGTCGCGAGTGCGCGCGTGACCGGGGAGATCAAGCTCGACGGCCAGGACATCTATTCGCCCGACATGGACGTGGTGCAGCTGCGTGCCCGCGTCGGCATGGTGTTCCAGAAGCCCAACCCGTTCCCCAAATCGATCTACGAGAACGTCGCCTACGGCCCGCGCATCCACGGCCTCGCCGGCGCAAAGGCGGATCTCGACCGGATCGTCGAGAAGTCGCTGCGGCGTGCGGGCCTGTGGGACGAGGTCAAGGATCGGCTGAGCGACAGCGGCACCGCCTTGTCGGGCGGCCAGCAGCAGCGCCTGTGCATCGCGCGCGCGATCGCGGTCGATCCCGAGGTCATCCTGATGGACGAGCCGTGTTCGGCGCTCGATCCTATCGCCACCGCCAAGATCGAGGAACTGATCCACGAACTGCGCGGCCGCTACGCCATGGTGATCGTCACGCACAACATGCAGCAGGCCGCTCGCGTCAGCCAGAAGACCGCGTTCTTCCACCTCGGCACGCTGGTCGAATACGGCAACACCTCGGACATCTTCACCAATCCCCGCGAAGAGCGGACCAAGGATTACATCACTGGCCGTTACGGCTGAGTCGGGAAACGACCATGAACACGCATACGGTCAAGGCCTTCGACAACGACATCGGCGAGCTCCGCGGGTTGATCTCGCAGATGGGCGGGCTCGCCGAGGACGCGATCGACAAGGCGATGCAGGCGCTGCAACGCAACGACCTCGCGCTCGCGGAGCAGGTGCGCGTCGCCGACAAGCAGATCGACGTCATCGAGGCGGAGGTCGAGCGGCTCGCGGTGCGGATCATCGCCCTGCGCGCGCCGATGGCGGTCGACCTGCGCGAGGTGGTCGCCGCGCTGAAGATCGCGGGCGTCGTCGAGCGGATCGGCGATTACGCCAAGAACATCGCCAAGCGCGTGCCGATGATCGAGAGCGAGCACCGGATCGAGCCGATCTCGATCCTGCCCGCGATGGGCCGGATGGCGAGCGAGATGGTCCACGACGTGCTTGACGCGTTTGCCGCGCGCGACCCCGAGGAAGCCGTCCGCGTCGTCGAATGCGACAACGCGCTCGACGATTTCTACGACAGCATTTTTCGCACACTCGTGACCTACATGGTCGAGAACCCCAGGACGATCGGCCAAGTCGCGCATCTGCTGTTCGTCGCCAAGAACCTCGAGCGGATCGGCGACCACGCCACCAACGTCGCCGAGATGGTCTATTTCGCCGCGACCGGCACGCAGATGGTCGATCGCGAACGCGGCATGAAGAAGGAGCAGGCATAATGGCACGCGCAAAGATGCTGCTGGTCGAGGACGATGCCGCCCTCGCCGAATTGCTGGTCTGGCATTTCAAGCGCGAGGATTTCGAGATCGCGCATACCCCCGACGGCGAGGAAGCGTTGCTGCTCGCCAAGGAGAAAGTGCCCGACATCGTCCTGCTCGACTGGATGGTCGAGGGGTTGTCGGGGATCGAGGTGTGCCGTCGCCTGCGCCGCGCACCCGAGACGCAGAACGTGCCGATCATCATGCTCACCGCGCGTGGTGAGGAAGAGGATCGCGTGCGGGGTCTCGAAACCGGCGCCGACGATTACGTGACGAAGCCATTTTCGCCGCGCGAACTCGTCGCGCGCGTCGGCGCGGTGTTGCGCCGCGTCCGCCCTGCCCTCGCCGGTGAAGCGCTTAGCTATGCCGACATCGAGATGGACACGGTCGGCCACAAGGTCCGTCGTTCGGGCGAAGTCGTGTCGCTCGGACCGACCGAGTTCCGGCTGCTAAAGCATTTCCTCGAGCATCCGGGCTGGGTGTTCTCGCGCGAACGGCTGCTCGATGCGGTGTGGGGACATGACTCGGATATCGAGAGCCGCACGGTCGACGTGCACATCCGGCGGTTGCGCAAAGCCATCAACGTCGGCGAGCGTCCGGATATCATCCGTACGGTCCGTTCGGCGGGATATTCGCTCGATACGGGGGGCTGAAACCCTGTCCCGATCTGGGTCTAGCGGCGACCCGAATGGAATCGGTTGCGAAACGAAGGACCCAAGCTCGACTTAGTGCGTTCAACCGTCGCGCTACCAAAATGGTGCACCCATTTAGGAGATTCGTATGAAGTCCATTCTTCTCGCCGCCGCCGCTCTTCTCGCGACGCCCGTGATCGCCCAGACGGCTCCGGCCGATCCCGCAGCGCAGACGGCACCCGCCGATCCCGCCGCGCAGGCCGCACCCGCCGACCAGGCGGCGCCGGCACCTGCCGATCCGGCAGCGGCAGCACCCGCCGATGCCGCCGCACCGCCGGCCGCACCGATGGCGCCCCCCGCACCGCCAGCAGGTGCAGGCAAAATCGTCTTCGGTCAGCCGACCGTGACGCCGCCGACGCCCGCACCGGCCGACTATCCGGTCTGCTCGAAGACGGTCAAGGACGGCTGCCGCAACCGCGGCGGCAAGTAAGTCCGGCGGCAAGCGGCGCATGATCCTGCCGCTTGCCTAGCTGGCTTTACGTTCTAGGAAAGGCGCTCCAACTATAAGAGAGGGGCGCCTTTTCCATGTCTATCAGTTTCGAAAATCAGGTCGCGATCGTCACCGGCGCAGGCGGCGGTCTCGGTCGCGAATACGCGCTCGAACTCGCCCGTCGTGGTGCGAAGGTCGTCGTAAACGATCTCGGCGCCTCGCGCGACGGGACCGGCCATTCCGACGCCGCGCTCCAAGTCGTCGAGGAGATCAAAGCCGCGGGCGGCGAGGCGATGTCGAACGGCGGCAGCGTCACCGACTACGATCAGATGGTCGAGATGGTCGCGCGCGCCTCCGAGAAATGGGGCGGCGTCCACATCCTCATCAACAACGCCGGCGTGCTGCGCGACAAGAGCTTCGCCAAGATGGAGCCGGCCGATTTCAAGTTCGTCGTCGACGTCCACCTGAACGGCTCGGCCAACGCCACCAAGGCGGTGTGGGACACGATGCGCAGCCAGAACTACGGCCGCATCCTGATGACCGCGTCGTCGACCGGTCTCTTCGGCAATTTCGGCCAGGCGAACTACGGTGCCGCCAAGCTCGGCCTCGCTGGCCTGACCAAGACACTCGCGATCGAAGGCGCGAAGAACAACATCAAGGTCAACACGATCGCGCCGACCGCGGGCACGCGGATGACGCAGGACATTTTCCCCGAGGAAGCGTTCAAGGCCTTCTCTCCCGACAAGGTCGCGCCCGCCGCGGTGTTCCTCGTGTCGGAGGACGCACCCACCAACATGATCGTCGGCGCCGGCGCCGGGGTGTTCCAGGCGGCGTATGTTACGCTGACGCAAGGCAAACTGCTGACCGGCGACGATCTGTCGGTCGAAGGGGTCGCCGCGCATTGGGACGCGATCATCGACCGTGCCGGGGAAATCGTTCCCCAGTCGGGGTCGGAACAGTCGATGAGCATCCTGGCCAAACTACAGGGGCGTTAGAATCCCCGCACCCGTGCATCGCCGTCGGCCGCGGACAATACGGCATGTGCGGGGAGAGGCCTTATTCCCCTCGAGTCATTTGGCGTAAGGGTCGTTCAACGCCGCCAGCCAGCCGGCGGAGGGTGGGGCAACGACGTGCCCTGCCACCCGTCGCGCCCTGGCAAGTGCGAGATCGATTGGCTCGTGGAACCGCAATCCGGCAAGGCCCGCCCTCACCCACATCACATCGGCGACCATATGCTCGACCCTGCCGATCACCAGCACGACGACGTCGCCCACGGCCATTTTGACGGGTTGCACGATGCACATCCCCATCTCGGAGATGTTGGTCACCCGGTGAGCGGTACTGCCCGCTCGGCCGACCTGAAAAACATCCGCACTCAACATGACGCTGGTCCGCGTCGCCCGTCCAAGGAATGTCGAAGGTTGCATCGCTCACGTCTGCAGGAGTGCGGGAGATGATCCGAAGCCATTCAGCTCAAGACCGAACCAGGACACCCTGCCCAACAAGACGTCCCGGACCGACATACGACGACCGTTACGTGTCGCCGTTCCGCAGCGGCGCGACCGCATCCTTGCCGAAGCGCATGATCAGTTCGCCGATCTCGCGCGCCTGGCTCATGCTGCGCTGGCTTTGCTCGCGCAGATAGTCCCCCTGGATCTTCATGACCTGCTGAAGGTCCTTGGCACTCGCCGCCTCGCGCATCGCGGTAAATGCTTCGCGCGCGTTCTGCTCGGCCTGGTCGATCATCGTCTTGCCGATCGTCGCGCCGCCCTCGGCGATCTTCTCGCCCGATTGCTTCATCGCCTCGCCGGCACGCTTGGCGGGCTCGGCGACCTTCTCGGAAAAGCTGGCCCGCGCGGTGTCGGCGCCTTCGCGAATCCGGTCGGCGGTCGCTTTGGCATAGTCCGCACCCTGATCGATCGCGCTTTTGACTTCGTCGGCCATGATCTCGTTCCTTTCGATTCCACCGGTCACGGCTCTTTCAACCGGCACGTGCCGCAATGGTTGCACAAAGGAAACACCGATCGCCAGTATGATCTTGCGGTAACTGGACCTTTTGACGTGTCGGCCCTATATACCGACCGGTATGAATAGGCTTTGCACGCTCACCGCCCCCAAGGGCCGCCCCCGCGAGTTCGATCTCGACCAGGCGTTGGCGGGTGCGCTGCGCGTATTCTGGCGCAACGGCTATGAGGGCGCGTCGATGGCGGAACTGACCGCCGAGATGGGGATCACCAAGCCCAGCCTCTATGCCGCGTTCGGCAACAAGGAGGCGCTGTTCCACAAGGCGCTCGACCTCTACGAGCGCGAGAAGCTCGCCTACATGACGTCAGCGCTCGACGCGCCGACTGCACGTGCCGTAGCGGAAAACCTGCTACGCGGTGCGTTGCAGATGCAGATGAGCACGTGCGACCCGAAAGGCTGCCTGAGCGTCATCAGCAGCGTCGCGTGCAGCGCGGAAGCCGAGCCGATCAAGGCCGAGGTCGCCAAGCGTCGCGCGTCGTCTGAAGCCGCGCTGATGAAGCGGTTCGACGAAGCCAAGGCGGCGGGCGAGTTCCCCGAAGGCCTCGAGTCGCACGCGCTGATGCGCTACCTCTTTGCAATCATGCAGGGCCTGTCGATTCAGGCCGGCTCAGGCGCTAGCTGCACCGAGCTCCAGCAACTCGTCGAGACCAGCATGCTCATGTGGCCAACCAAATAGACACGGTTTCTACCGCGCTGCGGAAAAAATACCGGCCGGTACAAAAGTCTTGTTGACTAGATGAACGCCAGGTTTATATACCGACTGGTATCGAAGCTCTCTCCTACTTCGGATGGGGCAGCCGGGGACACCAACCCATGACCACGGTTAAAACCTAGGCTTCAGCCGAACTTTCGAAAATTCCAAGCGGGCAAGCGCGGCACGGTGATGTGCCGGCAACGACCGCGCACGCCTCGCGACCAGCTGACGTCGGTGGACCGTCCACCGACGAAGGCCAGCGCTTGCCCAAGATCAAAAGGGGGACAATCCCATGGCTTATCTCGACCTCGACAACATGTTCGCTTCGCCCGTCACCAGCCGCGCCCAGGCCGTGACGGCTCCTGCCCCGACCGGCTTTTCCGCGCTGGAATGGAGCGTCATCGCGCTCGCCAAGCGCGACACGTTGCGCAGCCTGTCGGGCCCTAGCCGCATGTCGCGCGCAATGGGCAGCCTGTTCGGCCTGAGCACCGCGTCGCGGCTCGCCGATCCCCGGCTCGAGGCGCTGCGGCGGATGGCGGTGTACGCCTGGCGCCGCGGCTTCGCGCTGCCGATGGCCGAGATCCAGGGCTTCCTCGCCGCCGGCTTTGCCGAGTCACAGATCGAAACGCTCGTCGAGAGCGTGACCGGCATGCGCGTCGGCATCCAGCAGAAGCGGAGCATCGCAGCGTGAACCAACTTACCACGATCACGGCCGCGAACGACGCCGACGTCGTCGCGTCGCCGCCCGCGGACCGTCACCGACGACCCGCATGGCAGCGCGGCGCGATGGTGCTCGTGCCGATCGCGCTGCTCGGTGCGGTCGGCGTGAAGCTGTTCGACCATCCCGACGCGGCGATGGCGGCACCCCCGCCCGCCTCCGTCACGGTCGCGTCGCCGCTGGTGCGGCAGGTCAGCGAGTGGGACGATTATGTCGGCCGGTTCGCACCGAGCCGTACGGTCGAGATCCGTCCGCGCGTGGCAGGCGAAGTCACCGGGATCCATTTCCGCGACGGCGAAATCGTCAGCAAGGGACAATTGCTCTTCACGATCGATTCCCGCCCGTTTGCTGCGGCTCTGGCTGAGGCGCATGCCAATGTCGCCAGCGCAAAGAGCGCCTTGTCGCTGGCTCGCACCGACCTTGGCCGCGCCCAACGATTGGTCGCCGATGAAGCGGTTTCGGCAGGCGAAGTTGACGCGTTGCGTGGCAAGCTGGAAGCAGCTCAGGCCGCGCTCGCCGCAGCCCAAGCCCGCGAGCGCGCCCGCGCTTTGGACGTAGGCTTCACGCAGGTTCGCGCGCCAATCGGCGGTCGTATCTCCGACCGCCGCGTCGATGCGGGCAACCAGGTCGCGGGCGGCGAAGGCACCGGCGGCACGGTGCTGACCACGATCAACGCACTCGACCCGATCTACTTCACGTTCGACGGCTCCGAGGCGCTGTACCTCAAGACGCAGCGCGCACGGCAGCCCGGCGCGACGCCAGCGGCGGTCGAGATCCAGTTGCAGGACGAGACCGAGCATCGCTGGAAGGGCAAGCTCGACTTCACCGACAACGGGCTCGACCAGCGTTCGGGCACGATCCGTGGCCGGGCGGTGCTCGCCAATCCGGGGTATTTCCTGACGCCGGGGATGTTCGGCAACATGCGCTTAGCGAGTGCGGGAACACGGCAGGCGCTGCTGGTGCCCGACGATGCGGTGCAGACCGATCAGGCGCGCAAGGTGTTGCTGACGATCGATGCGAAGAACGTCGTGAGCCAGAAGCCGGTCGAACTAGGACCGGTGGTCGATGGGCTGCGCATCGTGCGCTCGGGGATCGGGCCGAACGACCGGATTATCATCCAGGGTACGCAGATGGCGATGCCCGGCTCGACCGTCGCGCCGAAGGTCGGCCGGATCGTGGTCGCCTCGGGTGCGAGTGCGCCGGCATCGGTCCAGCCCATCTCGGGCGAGGCTACACTCGCCAAGTAACCACCACCCCGGCGAAGGCCGGGGCCCAGGTGGGATAGCGTTTCGATGTAATTATTGCGGTTCGCCCAACTGGGCCCCGGCCTCCGCCGGGGTGGTGTTGGCGCGTGCCCGCCTCCCTCTACCGAGGAAATTCCCATGCGCTTCTCGCGCTTCTTCATCACCCGGCCGATCTTCGCGGGCGTGATCGCGGTGATCATCACGATCGTCGGTGCGATCGCCTATATGACGCTGCCGGTGTCGCAATATCCCGACATCGTCCCCCCCACCGTCACTGTCAGCGCGACCTATCCCGGCGCCTCCGCCGAGACGGTCGCGGAAACCGTCGCCGCGCCGATCGAGCAGGAGATCAACGGCGTCGACAACATGCTGTACCAGTCGTCGCAATCGACCGGCGACGGCAAGGTCACGATCACCGTCACCTTCAAGATCGGCACCAACCTCGATGCCGCGCAGGTGCTCGTCCAGAACCGCGTCGCAGTCGCCGTCCCGCGTCTGCCCGAGGACGTCCAGCGCCTCGGCGTGGTGACGCGGAAGACGTCGCCCGACTTCCTGATGGTGGTGAACCTCGTCTCGCCCGACAACTCGCTTGATCGCGGCTATATCTCCAACTACGCGCTCACGCAGGTCCGCGATCGCCTCAGCCGCATCGACGGCGTCGGCGACGTGCAGCTGTTCGGCGCGCGCGATTATTCGATGCGCGTCTGGATCGACCCTGGTCGCGCCGCCGCACTCGACCTCACCGCCGGCGAGATCGTCGCGGCCTTGCGCGCGCAGAACGTCCAGGTCGCCGCCGGCACGCTCGGACAGCCGCCTTACGACAAGGGCAACAGCGCGTTCCAGCTCAACGTCGAGACGCAGGGCCGCCTGACCGATCCCAAGCAGTTCGCCGACGTCGTCATCCGCACCGACGCACAAGGCCGCCAGGTCCGCGTCTCGGACGTCGCGCGCGTCGAACTCGGCGCGCAGGATTACGGCGCCAACACCTATCTCAGCGGCAAGCCGACGGTCATCGCTGCTGTCTTCCAGCGGCCCGGCTCGAACGCGCTCGGCGCGGCACAAGCCGTCACCGCCGAGATGGAAAGCATGTCGAAGCGCTTCCCCAAGGGCCTCGAATACAAGGTCATCTACAACCCGACCGAGTTCATCGCGCAGTCGATCGACGCGGTGAAGCACACGCTCTTCGAGGCGATGGTCCTCGTCGTGCTCGTCATCCTCGTCTTCCTGCAGAAGTGGCGCGCGGCGATCATCCCGATCGTGGCGATCCCGGTCTCGCTGATCGGTACCTTCGCGGTGCTCGCCGCCGCCGGATACAGCCTCAACAACCTCTCGCTGTTCGGCCTCGTTCTCGCGATCGGCATCGTCGTCGATGACGCGATCGTCGTGGTCGAGAATGTCGAGCGCAACCTCGAACACGGGCTCTCTCCCTTGGAGGCGGCGCGTACGTCGATGGACGAAGTGTCGGGCGCGCTCGTCGCGATCGTGCTCGTGCTGTGCGCGGTGTTCATCCCGACCGTGTTCCTCACCGGCCTGTCGGGCGCGTTCTACCGTCAGTTCGCGGTGACGATCTCGACCGCGACGATCATCTCGCTGCTCATCTCGCTGACGCTGTCGCCGGCGCTCGCCGCGATGCTGCTCAAGCCAACCGCCCCCGCGGACTCGGGCAACCGCCTGACCCGCACCGTGCGGCGTGCCGGCGATGCCTTCAACCGCGGGTTCGAACGGATGAGCGAGAGCTATGCCCGCCTCACCGCCCGCCTGGTCACCGCACCGAAGCGCATGATGATCGCCTATGCCGCACTGATCGCGGTCACGGTCGGCGTGTTCACGATCACCCCGTCCGGCTTCGTTCCCGCACAGGACCAGGGCTACTTCCTGACCGTCATCCAGCTTCCGCCCGGCTCGTCTGTCGAGCGCACCGATGCCGTCATGCAGAAGGTCGCGAAACGCATCCTGCCGCTCGCCGGCGTCAAGGGCGCGGTCATGCTCGCGGGCTTCGACGGGCCCTCGCAGACGCTTGCCCCCAACTCGGCGGCCGCGTACATCCCGCTCAAGAGCTTCGAGGAACGCAAGAAGCTCGGCGTCACGCTCGCCAGCATCATGGCGGAATCGCAAAAAGCGACCGGCGACATCACCGAAGCGCGCCTACTGATCGTCCCGCCGCCGCTCATCCAGGGTATCGGCTCGGCCGGGGGCTATCGCCTGATGGTGCAGGACCAGGGCGGCCACGGTTACGCCGACCTCGGCAAGACGAGTTACGCGCTGATCGGCCAGGCGAACCAGACCAAGGGTCTCGCCCAGATCTACACGTTCTTCGACACCGCCACGCCGCGCATCTTCGCCGATGTGGACCGCGCCAAGGCCAACCTCTTGGGCGTTCCCCCCGAGCGCGTGTTCGAGGCGTTGCAGGTCTATCTCGGCTCGGCGTTCGTAAACGACTTCAACCTGCTGGGCCGGACCTACCGCGTCACCGCGCAGGCCGACGCACCGTTCCGCAACACCACCGCGGATATCGCCAACCTGAAGACGCGCTCCAACTCGGGCCAGATGGTCCCGGTCGGCTCGGTTTCGACGTTCAAGGACAAGACCGGCCCGTACCGCGTGGTCCGCTACAACCTCTTCCCCGCGGTCGAGGTCGATGGCGACACTGCCAAGGGCTATTCGTCAGGCCAGTCGCTGGTCGCGATGGAGAAGCTCGCCGATGCGTCGCTCCCTGCCGGCTACGCGCATGAATGGACCGGCATCGCCTATCAGCAGAAAGCAGCCGGCAGCACCGCCGCGCTCGTCTTCGGCATGGCGGTGGTGTTCGTCTTCCTCGTGCTCGCCGCGCAATATGAGAGCCTGACGCTACCGCTCGCGATCATCCTGATCGTGCCGATGTGCCTGCTCGCCGCAATGACCGGCGTGAACCTGCGAGGCATGGACAACAACGTCCTCACGCAGATCGGCTTGGTCGTGCTGATTGCACTCGCCGCGAAGAACGCGATCCTCGTGGTCGAGTTCGCCAAGCAGGCCGAGGAACAGGACGGCCTCACCCCGGTCGAGGCCGCGGTACGCGCGGCGAAGGACCGGTTGCGGCCGATCCTGATGACGAGCTTCGCCTTCATCCTCGGCGCGGTGCCGCTGGTGATCGCGACCGGTGCGGGTGCGGAACTCCGCCAAGCGCTCGGGACCGCGGTGTTCTTCGGGATGATCGGCGTGACCGGGTTCGGGCTTCTCTTCACCCCTACCTTCTATGTCGTCGCACGGGCGCTGGCGCTGCGGTTCGAACGCCGCAAGCCAACCGCTGCCGCCCCGACGCTCCAGCCAGCCGAATAGGACCAGCATCATGAAGTCCGCCCTCCTCGCGAACCTCTCGGCGCTGACGCTCGCCGCCTGCGCCGCCGGCCCCGACTATGTCGCGCCGATCACCCCACCCAAGGCGGCGGCATCGTTCGTCACCGCCAACGCCGCGACCGTCACGACCGCGCCCGACAACGACTGGTGGCGGATGTACCGCGACCCGGTCCTCGACGGCCTCGTCGCGGATGCGCTCGCGGCGAACACCGACCTCCGCGTCGCGGTCGCCCGCCTCGACAGCGCCCGTGCGTCGTTGCGCGGCGCGAAGACCGATCGCGAGCCACAGGTGAACGCGGGCGCGAGCGGCAACTACGCGCGCACCTCGCAACTCCAGAACCTGCCCGGTCTCGACCGCGAGCGTGCCACCTACGACGTAGGCCTGGACGTCAGCTACGAGGTCGATCTCGCCGGCCGAGTCCGCCGCAACGTCGAAGCCGCCCGCGGCGACGTCGGCGCGGCGCAGGCCGATGCGGACGCCGTCCGCGTCTCGATCGTCGCGGCAACAACCCGCGCCTATGTCGATGCAGCCTCGTCCGCCGAACGTCTCGCGGTCGCCCGGCGGATCGTCGACCTGCTCGACAAGTCGAACACGCTGACCGGCAAGCGCGTCGACGCCGGTCGTGCAGCCCGCCTCGACCAGGTCCGGATCGCGGCCTTGCGCGACCAGCGCGCCGCCAACATCCCGCAGATCGAAGCCGAGCGCCAAGCCGCGCTGTTCCGCCTCGCCACGCTCACCGGCCGCACCCCGCAGGACCTGCCCGCAACCGCCGGCGCGCGCACCACCACGCCGCGCCTCGACCAGCCGATCCCGATCGGCGACGGCGCGGCGTTGCTAGCACGCCGCCCCGACGTCCACGCCGCCGAACGTCGGCTGGCCGCGGCTACCGCGCGGATCGGCGTGCAGACCTCGCAACTCTATCCGCAGATCTCGCTCGGCGGGTCGATCGGCTCGACCGCACTCAGCGTCGGCGACATCTTCACCGGCGGCCCGATCCGCTGGCTGCTCGGCCCGCTGCTGAACTGGTCGCTCAACCAGTCGGCGGCCCGCGCGCGGATCGCCGGCGCCGAGGCGGACTCGCGCGGCGCCCTCGCCAATTTCGACGGCAGCGTCCTCACCGCACTAGAGGAAACCGAGACCGCCTTGTCGAACTACGCCCGCGAACTCGATCGCCGCACGCAATTGCAGTCGGCACACGACAACGCCGCCACCGCAGCTCGCATTACCCGCGCCCGGCAGCGCGAAGGCCAGATCGACTTCCTCGACGTCCTCGATGCGGAGCGGACTTTGGCGGATACGGACACGGACCTTGCGGCAGCCGACGCGCGGATCGCCGGCGCGCAGGTCGACCTGTTCCGCGCGCTGGGCGGCGGCTGGCAGGCACCGGCCCCGCGCCCCGTCTGATGCGCGTCGCACCGTGCCGCAATAAACCGGCGCGTTAACACTCTATAAAGCAACCGACAGCAAACCCGCGGTCGAAGCGGAGACATTATGACCGACGATCACGCGGCGATGCGCACGCAGGCATGGCAGGCGCAGGTGGCCTATCATCGCAGCCGTGCCGAGCAGGAACAGCGGCTGGCCAGCCGGTCGCGTACGGATGCCGGACGTGCGGCGCATCAGGCGCTCAGCGAGCGTCATCTGCAACTGGCGGCGTCCGCCGAGCTGGTAACGGATATGCCCGACCCGGAAATGCCGCGCAGCACGTCGCTGCACGATACCGGCAGGCTTATTCGCGAGAGTTATAGCGAGGCGGGCTAAGCGCCTCGGACGATGGCGGCGGCGATAGTGGTGGCGGCCCTCAGGCGATGTCGTCGATAGCGTCGATGTCGATCTTGCCGAGGTTGATGCCGTCGTACAGCGCGAGCAGCGCGGTGACCTCCTCGACGACGGTTTCCTGTTCGGCGCGCCAGCGTGCGGTCGCGTCGTTCTGCGGCACGCCGTCCATCCCGTCGTGCAGCGTGAACCCCTGATCGATCAGCCAGATCGCATCCGACGCACGCGATCGCTGCCGTCGCAGGTGATACACCCATTGCTCGATGATCCCCGAAGGAACCAGTCTGTCCAGATCGCCCATCGGCTCGCGGTAGGACAACGCTATCAGCAATACCAGCCTGCCACGACACGGAATATCGCGCATTTCGGGGCGTTAACCGTCTTGGGACATTGGCCGGAAACATCGCGGGTGCAGCAGGGCGGCAATGGATCTTCTCCCGCATCCCTCGATCATCGAACGCCGCATGGACGACCAGTCCGTCCTCGCCCGCCGCGCGCCGAACACGCTGATTGCAGAGATGCACCGCGATCTCGCCAGGCTGTACCGCGAGCAGCTGGTTGCTCTGCTGACGATCTGAACCGGGCGGACCGCGAGATGATCCGAAGCGACCGCGCGTCAAAATCACGATAGACGCTCGGCATGACCTTCGCTGAAGCCCGGCCCGAACCCTCTACCACCGCCGCCTCCTTGTCGGGGCAGCTATGGATCGGAACCTATGCGGGCGGCGGCGGTGCGGGCCTCTACCCGCTTTCGATCGAAGCCGATCGCCTCGTAATCGGTCCCGCGGATACCGCAGCGCGCAACGCGTCGTTCGGCGTCTATTCGTCGCGGTTCGATACGCAGTATCTCGTTGACGAGCAGGATGACGGCGCGCTCGGAGTCTATCGCCGAGGATCCGACGGATGGCACACGCTGGCTTCGTCGAGCAGCGGCGGCGCAGCACCGTGCCATGTCGCGCTCGACCGGACGCAATCCTGTATCGCGATCGCCAATTACGGCAGCGGCACCACCGCGCTGTACCGCCTGGACGCAGCAGGGCTCCCGATCCTCCCGGCCGATATCCATAAAGCTGTCGGCAACGGCCCGGATCGCGAACGCCAGACTTCGCCGCACACGCATTGGGTCGGCTTCGGTCTCGACAACCGGTGTCTGTATGTCGCCGATCTCGGTGCGGACGTCGTGCGCGCGTTCGCCGTCGACGTGAAGTTGGGGACGCTCGGAACACCGCGCATCGCCTTCGTCGCCCCGCCCGGATCAGGGCCGCGGCACATGCTGTTCACCGCTGCGCATCCGGGAACAGCGTATCTGATCTGCGAGCTGTCGAGCACGCTGATGATCCTCGACGTCGACGGAGCAGATCTGCACACTCGCACGACACTGCCGACGCTGCCCGCAGGCTGGCAGGGCGCGAATATCATAGCCCATATCGACGCGAACGCCGCGGGCGATCGCCTCTACGTGTCCAACCGCGGCCATGACAGCATCGCGGTCTTCGCGCTCAATCCGAACGGCGACGCATCACTCATCCAGCATGTCGCGAGCGGCGGCGCGTCGCCGCGGTTCTTCACGATGATCGACGAGGGCCGGCGGATGGTCGTCGCGCACGAACGCGATCACCGCGTCACGATCCTCGACGTGCGGCCGGACGGGACCCTCGCCCCGACCGACCTCGCCGTCACCGTTCCCGGCGCGGCATTCGCCTTCGTCAGCTGATGCCTATATCAGCTGACGCTGGCGATCAGCATCGTCAGTTCGTTGCGGACCGGATCGATCCCGACCGCCGGCACCGGCTTCGCGATGCGGCGCTTGCCGGGATAGGATGCCTGCACCGCGTCGCACAGGTCGCGGACCGGGACGCGGACGCAGGCGCCCTCGTCGCAGACCAGTCGCGGCTTGCTCACGGTCGTGAGGCACACGCGCTCGCCGGCCAAAGCCGGTGCGCCGGTAAACAGCAGGCACGCAACAGCGAGCCGCGAAGCGGTTGATTTCATCGTCATTTGGTCTGGCCCCCCACAGGCGTTTCAGAAGTCGTGACTGTCTTATAGGACACACTCGTTTCGATTGTGTTTCGATCATGCTTAATATCGTTCGTCAGTCCGCCGCGATCGGTCCCTCCTGCGGGGTCGGACGGCGCGTGAACCAGACGATCGCGATCAGCGCCACGCACAGCCATGCCGACACGCGGAAGATGTCGGTCGACGCCAGCAGATACGCCTGCCCGACCATCTGCCGCGTGATCGCCCCCGCCGCCTGGACATCGGTCAGCCCCATCCGCGTCAGCGCACCCCGCGCCAGCTGATAGGGCGATCCCGACCCGACCGCTTCGGACAAATGCGACTGATGCAGCGTCTCGCGGCGATCCCATGCCGTCGTGATCAGCGACGCCGCGAAGCTACCCGCGGTAATTCGCGCGAAGTTCGAGATGCCGGTCGCCGAAGGCAGCCGCTCGGCCGGAATCCGGTCGAACGAGATCGTCAGCATCGCGAGGAAGAACGTGCTCATCGCGATCCCCTGCACCAGCATCGGCAGCATCAGATCGTAGAAGCTCGCATAGGTCGTGTAGCCCGAGCGCAGATAATAGGAGTAGCCGAACGATGCGAACGCGACCGTCGCCAGGATGCGCGCGTCGATCTTGCCGCTGAGCCGCGCGACGAACGGCGTCAGGATCACCGCGACGGCGCCCGACGGCGCCGCGACCAGCCCCGCCCAGGTCGCGGTATAGCCGAGCTGCGTCTGCAACCAGAGCGGCAGTAGCAGGGTATTCGCAAAGAACACCGCATAGCCGAGGCAGAACGCGATCGTCCCGATCGCGAAATTGCGGCTCTTGAACAGCGTCAGGTTCACCGCCGGGTTGGCGTCGGTCAGTTCCCAGATCAGCCAGCCGACGAACCCGATCGCGGCGACCAGCGCGGCGATCACGATGCGCTCCGAGGCGAACCAGTCGTCGTTCTTGCCGAGATCGAGCACGATCTGCAACGCGCCGACCCACACCACCAGCATGATCAGCCCGACCTGGTCGATCGGCAGTTTGCGCGTCGGCGTGTCGCGTTTGCCAAGCTTGTTCCAGCATACGAACGCGCAGAACATCCCGAACGGCACGTTGATCAGGAAAATCCAGCTCCAGTGATAATTGTCGGAGATATAGCCGCCCAGGATCGGTCCCATGATCGGCGCGACGAGCGTCGTCATCGACCAGATGCCGAGCGCGGTGGATCGCTTGTGCGCCGGGAAGATCGCGATCAGCAGCGCCTGGCTACCGGGGATCATCGGCCCCGACACCGCGCCCTGGAGGATGCGGAAGCCGATCAGCGACGGCAGGTCCCACGCGATCCCGCACAGGAACGACGCGATCGTGAACAGGAACACCGAGACGCAGAACGTCCGCACCACGCCGAACCGGCCCATCAGCCACCCGGTCAGCGGCACCGCGACGCCGTTCGCGACAGCAAACGCGGTGACGATCCATGTGGAATTGTCGCTCGATACGCCGAGGTTGCCGGCGATCGTCGGCAGCGACACGTTCGCGATCGTCGTGTCGAGCACCTGCATGAACGTGCCGAGCGCGAGCGCGAACGCGGTCAGCGCGAGCGAGCCACCGACTAGGGGGGCGGGACCGGGGCCCGAGGGGGCGGCCATCAGGTGGCGCTCTGCTGCGATTGAGAACGGAACGCCGCACTACAACCACCCCGGCGAAGGCCGGGGCCCAGTTGGGAAACGTCGCTAATGGAAGACGGCACTTCGTTACGACCACCTCTCCAACTGGGCCGCGGCCTTCGCCGGGGTGGTGCAGTGGGTGAAGGCGCTGCCACCAAGCCCCTTGTTTCCCCGCGAAGGCGGGGACCCAGACTGGGCTCCCGCCTTCGCGGGAGAACAAGGAGGCGGGCGCTCGTACCGCACGACGGGAAGCAACCGCGCGCCAACATCACCGGTTAGCCGCAATGATCTGCCGGATCTTGGCCTCGACCGCGGGGTCGCCCCCGCCCGTCGCCAGCCCCTTGTAGGCAGCCGCCGCCGGCCGCCCGACCATCGTCCCTGACTTGTCGGCGGTCGATACGGTCGCGTTCACCGACAACCCGACCCGCAGCGGGTTGCGCCGCAGTTCGCCCTTGTCGAGCGCGATACGGACCGGCACGCGCTGCGTGATCTTGATCCAGTTGCCGCTGGCATTCTGCGGCGGCAGCAGCGCGAACGCGTTGCCGCTACCCGCACCCAGACCCACGACATGCCCGTGATAGACCAGATCGTCGCCGTACATATCCGCGGTGACGGTCGTCGGCTGGCCGATCCGCAGATCGCGCAACTGCGTCTCGCGGAAGTTCGCGTCGACCCACACGCGGTCGAGCGGCACCACCGCCATCAGCGGCATTCCCGCCGACACCTGCTGCCCGAGCTGCACGGTCCGCTGCGCGACGACGCCGTCGATCGGCGCGACGACATGCATGTGGCTGCGCGTGATCGCCGCCCGCCGGTACGCCGCGATCGACGCCATCACCGCGGGGTTGTTCGACACGGTGGTGCCCGCGACGCCGCTGCGCGATTGCACCTGCTGACTGCGCGCGAGTTGCAGCGTCGCCGCCGCCACCTTCACCTGATCGGCGGCGTGGCTCAATTCCTCGCCCGAGATCGCGCCCTCCGCGGCGGCGCCGCGACGTCGCACCAAGTCGTTCCGCGCGCGCGCCAGTTCGGCCTCGGCCTGGACCACCGCCGCGCCGGTTTCGTTGACCTTCGAGAAATCCGACCGGGTCGCACGAACCGCCCGCGCGAGCTCCGCTTCGGCAGACGCCAATCCGACATCGGCGGTCGCCGCGTCGAGGTCGATCAGCGGCTGCCCCGCCTTCACCATTTGCGTGTTGTCGGCGTGGATCGCAGTCACCTGCCCCGGATCGCGCGCGGTGATCGAGACGACATCGCCCGCGACATACGCATCGTCGGTTTCCTGCTCGGGCGCCGCGAGCAGGAAGTGGAACACCGCCCACACGATCACACCGACCAGCACGATGATGCCGAGGATCGTCAGTCCCAGCTTGCGCCCCCGCGGATTGCCGGCAGGAGCAGCCGCAGGCGCGTGCGTTTCGGTATCGGTCATCGTGTCACTTCCTGAAAATCGAAACCGCCGCCCAAGGCCAGCGCGAGTTGCACCCGCTGTTGCGCCGAATTCGCGGCGAGGTCGGCATCGGCCTGTTCCGCGGCGAGCAAGCGCACATCGTTGTCGACGAGGTCGAGCCGATTATCGAGACCGCTGGAGACGCGGATCGCGTTCAGCCGCCCGGTCTCGGCATAGCCGCGCACCACCTCGCGTTGGCGCGCACGGTCGGCCTCCAGCGCGCCGATCCGCGCGACCGCATCGGCGGCTTCCCGCACCGCCCCGATCACGCGATCGTTATAATCCGCGGTTGCGAGATCGAGCGCTGCGGTCGCCCCCGCCAGTCCCGCCTTCAGCCGACCATTGTCGAAGATCGGCAGATGGATCGCCGGACCGGCGCCCACCGTCCCGGCACCGAACGACACCAGATTGCCGAGCCCGACCGCCTGGAACCCCGCCATCGCGGCCAGGTTCAAGTTCGGATAAAAAGCCCGCCGCGCGACCTGACGCCCCGCCGCCGCCGCGTCGATCCGCGCCTGAGCGGCAGCGATGTCGGCGCGCCGTGCGAGCAGATCCGCCGGCACCGTCTTCAGCAACGGCAGGACCGCATCGAGCTTCAACGCCGTCGCCCCGATCGTCGCGGGGTAATCGACCCCGCGCCCCGCGAGCGCCGCCAGCGCGTTCTTTGCCAGCACCTGCGCCGCCTGCGCGCGCAGCAACGCCTGCTGAGCCTGCGCCAGCAACGTCGTCGCCGCCTGCGCATCCAGCTTGCTGCCGAGCTTGTTGCGGATCCGCACATTGACCAGCCGCAGCGTATTCTGCCGCGTCGCGATCGTCCGCTGCGCGATCGCCGCCTGCGCTTCGGCGCGTTCGAGGTCGATATAGGTCTGCACCACCGCCCCCGACAGCGCCAACCGCGCCGCGGCGACGTCGAGCGCAGCGGCGCGTACCGACGCACGCGCACCAGCGATCGCCGCCTTCTGACGCCCGAACAGATCGAGGTTCCAGCTGAGATTCGCCGCGACCGTGCCGACGAACTGGGTCGTTCCCGCATACGGCGGCGGAATCGTGTAGCGACCGCTCAGCCGCGCATATTGCTCCTGCGCGTCGAACGTCGCTTCGGGGCCGTTGTCCGCGCGGTTGGTCGACAGCACCGCCTGCGCCTGCGTGACCCGCGCCAGCGCGGCATCGAGCGTCGGATTGCCTGCCACCGCATCGTGCACCAGGCGATCGAGTTGCGGATCGCCGAACCCGCGCCACCAGTCCGCCGCAACGACCGGCGCCGGCTCGGCGGACAGACCGAGCGTCGAGGGTGCGATCGGCGCCACGACGGTCTCGGACGCAGGCACCGCGCATCCCGCGAGCATCCCCGTCAGCAGCGTGGTCGCAAAAATCCGGTTTCGAGCGGTCATGGTCGACGACCTTCCGTAAGAGCATCGTCCAGTGTCGTGCGGAGTTTCTGCAGGAGGCCGATCAAGGTGTCGATCTCGTCCGCTGCCCACCCCTGGGCGAGCAGGACGTTCCAATAGGCGACGATCCGGTCGCGACACCGGATCGCGATCGCTTCGCCGTCGGGAGTCAGTTCGAGATTGAGCACCCGCCGGTCGTCGTTCGCGCGCGACCGCGTCACCCATCCGCGCTGCTCCATCGTATCGACGAGCCGGGTGCTGGCGCCCTTGTCGTAGGACAGGTCTCGCGCGAGATCGGCGCAGGTCGACGAGCGTCCGGCGAGAAGCGACATGAGCGCAGACCACTGCGTTCCGGACACGCCTTCATCGACGAAGATCGGTTCGATCAAACTCTGTCCGATCTGGTGGACGCGCCGCGACAGATAGCCGAGCGAGCATTCCGGGCCGAATTCCGCGGGCGTGAAAAAGTCCATATGGTTGCCATGACAACCATTGCCTCGGCAGTCAATTGCGAACTGCGCTCGTGGACGTCGGGCCGCCGACGACCGCAGCCTTACGCCGCGAGCGTGGCGATCCGTTCCTCTGCGCACAGCAGGCAATCGTCCAGCTTCGCGCCGAGCATGAATTCCTGCTCCGAGTCGGCGATGTCGCGCGACTCGTTGATAAGGCGGCTGATAGCCGTCAGGCGTTCGATAGCTTGATCTGCGCTTCGCATCGGACTTCCCCCTATTCGCTTGCCTATGTCAGGAGTGCCGGACCGACACCCTTCGCTCGTTTAGCCGCCACTTCCGCTCGCAGGACTTGCTCAGCATCGCCGCGTGCCGCCGGCAATGCGGAGGACGGTCGATCACGACATTATAGGACGCGAGTTAATGAAGCGGACGGGCCAAACCTTATCTTTGTCATAGTAATTGATCAAGATCTCAAAACAAGCCTGATAATTCCAAGACATCGACCAAGCATAGTTGGGATTTTAGGCAGCCCAGCAACGGCTACCCCGCGAATAAACCATAATATTTGTTAGTTCTGAAAGAACTATCCAATATCAATATCATCGTTTCATCAGGCGACAATACGCGGCCGCATTGATGGTCGGACGAAAGATGCCGAACGTCTCGCCCGAGTCGGAATGCCACTTCGGGATCGGAACGCACAACGAAAAGGGCCATCCGCTACAGCGGACGGCCCTTGCCGGATCGGCGCTACCGCCAAATCGAGGTGCCCTGTCAGAAGCGGATGCTGATCGACCCCTTGTAGGTCTGGTTCGACACGTCGCTGCGCTCGATCGTGGTATCGGCACCGATCGAGACGTCGACTCGGTCACCGACCAGTGTCAGTCCACCGCTGACTTCGCCCCAATTCTTGTCCTGGCCGGCGAGCGCGAACAGTGCGTTCGGACCGATCCCGCCGACGAAGTTCGCGCCGAACACGCCCGGCGTCGAGTTGAAGTCGTGGACGTAGTTCGCCGCGACATAGGGCTTGAGCGACGCGCCACCGCTCAGGAACAGCCCAGCACGCCCCTGCACGCTGTCGAAGCTGTCGCGGTCGACGAACAGCGCAGGGCCGCTCCCGTTCTGGCCGCCAGTCTCGATCGACTTGCCGAAGCCGATATGGCTGGCGCGGATCGACACGCGCGGACCGACCTTCAGCATCGACAGGTCGAACGCCTTGCCGAGGCCGACCTCGCCGACCAGCGTCAGCGCGTTGTCGGTGCTGCGCAACCGGTAGCTGGTGCCGACGAAGCCGACGCTGCGATCGGTCTTGGCGACGAACGCACCCGCGCTGACATGCGTATCGAGGATGATCCCCGACGCGGTCTCCAGCTTGCCGTAGACCGTGCCCTGGTACAGCGCGCCCTTCGCCCGCTGTGCGATCCCGCCGGTGGTGCCGTCGGTATTGGTGTACGAGACCGACAGGCCGATCACCGCGCCCTCGCCGGCCTGCTTCTCCAGACCGCCGGCGATGAAATAGCCGTCGAACTTGTCATGCCCGCCAAACGGGATCGCGGTCGGCATCGAGCGGCTGCGGCCGTCGATATAGCCGCCGGCGATGAAGCCGCCCATGTCGTCGGGAAGCTTGCCCGGCTGGACGACCGTGCCGCCGGTGTCGCTCATCATGTCCTGCCCGCCCGGCAGGTCGCTCGCCATCAGCGACGCCACCTGGAACGGCTTGCCGATCAGCACGAGCGTTCCGCCGAGCCCGTGGCGCGTATCGATCTGCGCGATGCGATCGCGGTAAAACCGCGACATCGTGTCGACCGACGCCACGCCGAGGCTCGACTTCAGCGTTTCCGCGCGGGGGGCGAGGCCCTCCAGCGTCGACCGGATCGTCGCTGCGGTCTGCAGATCGAGCGTGCCGTACAGCCCGCTCAGCGCCGCAGCGTTCGAGCGGTTGCGATCGAGCAGCCCGGCATACGCTGTCTGGATCGGCGTCGCGGCAACGACATTGCTGTATTGCCCGGCTACGATCCGCACCTGCACCGCATTGGCGCTGTAGACATAGTTCGGCGTCAGGATCGCGCTGAGCGGCGTCGCCGCATTGAACGCTCCGCTGACCCCGCCCTGCGCCGTCACGATCGTGTAGATATCGTTCGATCGGATGGTCTGCCCCGCGACGGGCGCGAACCCGACGCTGCCGCCGAGATTGACGATCCCGTTGGTCGCTGCGCCGCTGGCGTTGAACGTAGTCGCCACGAAGGCGAGCTTGTCCGACGTGCCGTTGGCGCCGAGATCGACGAGCAGGTTGGTACCCGAGGCCAGGATGCCGTTGCCGGCAACGGTCAGCGTCCCGGTCGTCCCCATCGTGCCCGGCGCGATCATGCCCGAAACGCTGGTGAAGAACGGCGTGTTGATCCGCCCCGATCCAGTCAGCAGTCCGGCGAGCATGAAATAGTCGCCCGGCGTAGAGATCACGCCGTCGTTCTGCACCGTGCCGGTGACCTGGTTGATCGTCATCAGGCTGGTGAGCGACCCCGCCGACGTCACCGCCAGCTTGGCCGTGCTGCCCGCGACGGTGAACTTGTCGACCGTGACCGCCGATGCGAGCGTGGTGGTGCCCGCCGCCGCCAGCGTGACGTCGTAATAGCGTGCGCTACGCTGCGTGGTGCGATCGGGATCGACGTTGTTCGGCACGAAGTTGGTCGCGCCCGGCAGGCCGTTGGCGAGCGTTGGCGACAGCACCGCCAGCGCCGTCACGTCCTTACCGGCCTGCGCGGCGTTCTCCGCGCTGGCCAGCAGCGATGCGTCGGCCTTGCCGCCCTGCGCCACGGTTTCCAGCATCATGCCGGCCGCAGCGACACCGCCCGTCGCGACCTTGGTCACGACTGCGGGCGAGGCGGCGGTCGCCGTCACCGGAACGCCGTCGACCGTCTGGACGCCCGTCTTCACGTCGACGCAATCGGTCTGGAAACATACCTGGCCGAACTTGTTGCCATCGCCAGCGATACCAGCGCCGGTGCTGGTCGGCACGCCGTTGACCAGCTTGCCGTCGACGATGATCTGGTAGTTCGGATCGAGTGCGGTCACCCAGTGCGACGCGTCGGTCCACTGGCCGTCGCCCGCCTTGGTCTGCGCATAGCGATACGGATTGTTCGCGGCGATGTAATCCGAGAACAGATAGAGCGGTTGGTAGAAGCTGGCCGTACCATAGGCACCGAACGGCTGCGCGCCGTAGAACCGGTTACCGCCCGACAGGACGCCGATCACGACCTGCTTGGCGAAGGTCCGATCGAGGATCAGCGGACCACCCGAATCGCCGCCCGCGGTCGTACCCTCGTTGGGCAGCGCGTCGTCCTTGAACAGGTTGAAATCATAGGGGCTGGCGGCGGCGGTACCACGGCGGGGATCGTCGAAATCGAGCTGATACAGGTTCTGCGGCAGGCCGCTGGTCGAGCCGAACAGGAACGCATCGCGATCGTCGAACGAGCCGAGGATGCCGATCGTGTTCTCGGCGATGCGACGGCGATAATCGATGCCGTTGGTATCGCCGACCAGCGTGCCACCCTGCCCGCTGCGACCATAGCCGGTGATCGTTACGTGATAGCCGGTGCCGGTGGTCGCGCCGATCGTCGCGGGTGCCGGCAGCGCGGACAGCAGCAGCGCCCAAGTCGGCACGTTGGCGGCGGGCGTATCGAGCGTCGCGATCGCGACGTCGCCCTGGATGAAGTTCTGCGACAGGCCGAGCTTCAGCGAGTCGGCATTATAGACGACCTGATTGACGTTATACAGGAAGTTGGCGGTGTTGGTCTTGTACTGCTGAGCATTGACCGCGCCGGTCGCGGTGGTCGGCAGGAACCAGTCGATCACCGCGGGGCGGTTGTTTTGTGCGAACCCGAACGCGATCGGGATGCCGCCGCCCTTCGATCCATATTGCCACGGGTCCTGCGCACCGGTGCCGGCGCCGTTCTCGTTGACGCAATGCGCGGCAAAGATGACCGTGCGCGGGTTGATCAGCGACCCGGTGCAGATCCCGAGGCCGCCACCGCCCGCATCGATCGTCATCTGGCCGACGCCGTTGACGCCACCCGCGACGTCCTGTGCGGTGGTCGGCGTACCCGGAGCGCTGATGACGATGCTCGGCTGGGTGACCAGATCGGCGGGGTTGAGCGTGCTGCCATACGCCATCACGTCGACGCTCGTCGGGCGCTCCTGAGCCGACGCCAGCGTCGGAACGGCGGCTGCAATCAGGATCGCAGTGGACGCGAGCAGGTTCAGCCGTGACCGACGCGTAAGACAGTTCGTTGCGCCCGCAGAAACGATCGTCATCTGTATAACCCCCTGTTCGTGCCGTCCATTTTCGGAAACGTGCACCATGAAGGGAAGCTATGCAGACCATTTTGCGAACGCAATCGATGATCCGTCGACTTTCACACCTTTGTAACTATTCGTAACAAACGCGTTAAATATGCCACAGGCCGATCGACCGTCATCGTCGTCGTCTCGCGCCGGTCCGACAGAACGCGCGCACCAAACTTCCCCCCGCGACCGCAAACAACCGGTAGCGCTACCGCGCATACCGCGATCACCGAATACCTTGCAGCACGGCAACCCCACCCTTCCCCGATGCGCTCCCCCTTGCTAAGGCCCCTCCGGTAACAGCATTTTTCGCTCGGTCCCCGACGCGCCCGCGTGGCCTATATGGCTGTCCCCTCGGCGCCCGGCGGCCCGACGCCCACGGGAAGGACCCCTATGACTGCCATCGGCCAGGACACCCTCAAGACCCGCACCAGCCTCTCCACCGGCGGCAAGTCGTACGACTATTACAGCCTCGCCAAGGCGTCGGAACAGCTCGGCGACATCAGCCGCCTGCCCTTCTCGATGAAGGTGCTGCTCGAGAACCTGCTGCGCTTCGAGGACGGCGTGACCGTCACGCGCGAGGATATCCAGGCGATCGTCGACTGGCAGAAGGAGCGTCGCAGCGACCGCGAGATCCAGTATCGCCCCGCCCGCGTACTTATGCAGGATTTCACCGGTGTTCCCTGCGTGGTCGACCTCGCCGCGATGCGCGATGCGATGACCAAGCTCGGCGGCAACCCCGAGAAGATCAACCCGCAGGTCCCCGTCCACCTCGTCATCGATCACTCGGTGATGGTCGACGAGTTCGGCACCCCGCAGGCGTTCCATGACAACGTCGACCTCGAATATGAGCGCAACATCGAGCGTTACGAGTTCCTGAAGTGGGGCTCGAAGGCGCTCGACAATTTCCAGGTCGTCCCCCCCGGCACCGGCATCTGCCATCAGGTGAACCTCGAATATATCGGTCAGGCCGTCTGGTCGTCGGCGTCGTCGGGTGACCACGGCGACGGCACGATGATCGCGTATCCGGATACGCTGGTCGGCACCGACAGCCACACGACGATGATCAACGGTCTCGGCGTACTCGGCTGGGGCGTCGGCGGTATCGAGGCCGAGGCCGCGATGCTCGGCCAGCCCGTGTCGATGCTGATCCCCGAGGTCGTCGGCTTCAAGCTGCTCGGCAAGCTCAACGAAGGCATCACCGCCACCGATCTCGTGCTCACCGTCACGCAGATGCTGCGCGCCAAGGGCGTGGTCGGCCGCTTCGTCGAGTTCTTCGGCCCCGGCCTGTCGTCGATGACGCTCGCCGACCGTGCGACGATCGCCAACATGGCGCCTGAGTACGGCGCGACCTGCGGCTTCTTCCCGATCGACGACAAGACGCTCGATTACATGCGCCTCACCGCACGGTCTGACGAGAATGTCGAGCTGGTCGAAGCGTACGCCAAGGCCAACGGCTTCTGGCGCGACGAGAACGCGGAAGACCCCGTCTTCACCGACACGCTCGAACTCGACATGGGCACCGTCGTTGCATCGCTCGCAGGCCCGAAGCGCCCGCAGGACCGCGTCAGCCTCAACAAGGTCGACGAGGTGTTCAACAGCGACCTCCACAAGCTCTACCACAAGGAGCAGCCCGCCCGCGTCGCGGTCGAGGGTCGCGAGCATGACATCGGCGACGGCGACGTCGTCATCGCCGCGATCACCAGCTGCACCAACACCTCGAACCCGTCGGTGCTGGTCGCTGCAGGGCTCGTCGCACGCAAGGCGAACGCACTCGGCCTCAAGTCGAAGCCCTGGGTGAAGACCTCGCTCGCTCCTGGCTCGCAGGTCGTCACCGATTATCTCGACAAGGCTGGCCTCACCGCCGACCTGAACGCGCTCGGCTTCAACCTTGTCGGGTACGGCTGCACGACTTGCATCGGCAACTCGGGCCCGCTCGCGCCTGCGATCTCGGCCGCGATCAACGAGAACGACCTCGTCGCCGCGTCGGTGCTCTCGGGCAACCGCAACTTCGAAGGCCGCGTGTCGCCCGACGTCCGCGCCAACTTCCTCGCCTCGCCGCCGCTCGTCGTCGCCTATGCGATCAAGGGCACCGTCACGACCGACATGATCGAGACGCCGCTGGGCCAGGGGTCGGACGGCCAGGACGTGTATCTGCGCGATATCTGGCCGACCAACGAGGAAGTCCGCACGACGATGGACGCCAACATCGACGCAGGCATGTTCGGCGCGCGCTACGGCGACGTCTATGCGGGCGACGCCAAGTGGCGCGAGATCGACGTCACCGGCTCGGACACGTACGCATGGCGCGCAGGGTCGACCTATGTCGCCAACCCGCCCTACTTCGAGGGCCTCAGCATGACGCCGTCGCCGGTCCAGGACATCATCGACGCCAAGCCGCTCGCGATCCTCGGCGATTCGATCACCACCGATCACATCTCGCCGGCCGGTTCGATCAAGGCCGACAGCCCCGCTGGTCGCTTCCTGCAGGAGCATCAGGTCAGCAAGGCGGACTTCAACAGCTATGGCGCACGCCGCGGCAACCATGACGTGATGATGCGCGGCACCTTCGCCAACATCCGCATCAAGAACGAGATGGTCCCCGGCATCGAGGGCGGCATGTCGAAGTACGACGGCGAAGTCATGGCGATCTACGACGCCGCGATGCGCTTCAAGCAGGACGGCACCCCGCTGGTGATCGTCGCCGGCAAGGAATACGGCACCGGCTCGTCGCGCGACTGGGCGGCGAAGGGCACGAACTTGTTGGGCGTCCGCGCGGTCATCACCGAGAGCTTCGAGCGTATCCACCGCTCGAACCTGGTCGGCATGGGCGTGCTGCCATTGCAGTTCGCCGAAGGCACCGATCGCAAGACGCTCGGCCTCGACGGCTCGGAGACCTTCACGATCCTCGACGTCGCGAGCATCCGCCCGCGTCAGGACGTCACGGTCAAGATGACCCGCGCCGACGGCACCAGCGAGACGTTCCAGACCAAGTGCCGGATCGATACCGTCAACGAGCTGGAATATTTCCTCAACGGCGGCATCCTCCACTACGTCCTGCGCAAGCTGGCCGCGTAAAGACTGCGATACGATCCTCCCCCGCAAGGGGGAGGTGGCGCCGAAGGCGACGGAGGGGGAGGACATCGGAACAGAGGTTTCCCTTACCTCTCCCTCCGTCAGGCAAGCGCCTGCCACCTCCCCCTAGCGGGGGAGGATCGATAGAGTGCGAGAATCTCAGGTTATCGCCGCGGCGCGTCTAGCGCCGAGATCCCGCGCGTTCCCGAACACAAAAAGGCGGGGCGACCGTGAAGGTCGCCCCGTAGTTCAGGGAGAAGACCGGGACAGGGGGGACCCGGTCAAAGTCGCCGTCCACAGGGGGAGAGGGAGCGGCGACGCTCTCCCTTTCGCGCCGATATGTTGCAGGGATATGTCGGTCGCGTGTTCGAGCGACATTTTTACAATTAAAGTGCGGTTAGGCATCATCATGGTGACGCCGCATCGTCCTGTTCCCGTTATCCGATCATCATTAAGCTCGCATTGCCGCCCGCGGCGGTGGTGTTGATCGAGGTCGACACCTCCTCCAGCAGCCAGTCGAGCGTGTAGGCAAGCGGCGCGCCAAGCCTGGCCGCATGGACGAGGACGATCGGCCCCGGCATCGCCGCAACCCGTTCGACCATCTGCGTCACCGCCGCCGCATCACCCTCGACCAGCACCGCGGCGAACGGCGCGTCGTCGTCCTCTGCGAACACCGAAGCGACCGCCGCAGGAATCCCCTCGGGCAGCGCCATGCCCTCGACCTGCGCACGATTGCCCGTCGCCAGCACGACCGCCATCTGTTCCAGCAACCCCGCTGGCGTCGCAGGCTTCAGCAGCACACGCCCGCGCGGATGCAGCGCATAGACGTTGCGCTCGCCGACCGGGCCCGGCAGCAGCGTCTCGACACCCAGCGCCGACCCGTCGCGATAGAGACGCGCGGCGGTGGCGGTTGCGCGGTGGCCGCGCTGGCCCAGCCACGCGATGAACGAGTCGAGCAACGGCATCGCCGTACCGGACCCGATCTGCGCGTTCGCGGCTTCAGTCACGAGCCGCCCGAGATACAGCGGACCGCCCGCCTTGGGACCAGTCCCCGACAGCCCGCGCCCACCGAACGGCTGCACGCCCACGATCGCACCGATGACGTTGCGATTGACGTAGATATTGCCCGCCTTCACCCGCGCGGTGATATCCGAGACGGTCCCGTCGAGCCGTGTGTGCAGCCCGAAGGTCAGCCCATACCCGGTCGCATTGATCGCATCGATCAGCGCGTCGAGCTTGTCGCGCTTGAACCGGATGACGTGGAGCACCGGCCCGAACACCTCGCGTTCGACGTCGCCGATATGACCGATCTCGATGATCGTCGGCGCGACGAACGTGCCGTGTGCGCATTCGGCCGGCAGGTCCTGCTGGTCGACCCGGTGCCCCGCCGCGCGCATCCGGGCGATATGCGTATCGATTCCCGCCTTCGCCTCGGCGGTGATGACCGGACCGATATCGACCGCGAGCCGGTCGGTACGGCCGATCCGCAACTCCTGCAGCGCACCCTTCAGCATCGCCAGCGTCCGGTCGGCAACCTCGTCCTGCAGGCACAGGATGCGCAGCGCAGAGCACCGCTGTCCCGCACTATCGAACGCCGACGCCAACACGTCCGCGACGACCTGCTCCGCCAGCGCCGACGAATCGACGATCATCGCGTTCTGGCCACCGGTTTCGGCGATCAGCGGGATCGGCGCGCCGGTGGCGGACAGCCGCGTCGCCAACTGGCGCTGGATCAGCCGCGCGACGTCGGTCGACCCCGTGAACATCACCGCGGCCGTCTCGGGCGCGCCGACCAGTGCCGCGCCGATCGCACCGTCGCCGGGAATGAGATGCAACGCATCCGCCGGGATCCCCGCCTCGTGCAACAACCGCACCGCTTCGGCAGCGATCAACGGGGTTTCCTCGGCAGGCTTGGCGAGCACCGGATTGCCCGCGACCAGCGCGGCGGCGACCTGCCCCGCAAAGATCGCGAGCGGGAAATTCCACGGGCTGATGCACACCACCGGCCCCAGCGCGATCTGTGCCGGCCCCATCGTCGTCCGCGCCTGCTGCGCATAATAGCGCAGGAAATCGATCGCTTCGCGGACCTCACCGATCGCGTTGGCCGCCGACTTGCCCGCCTCGCGGATCACGAGACCGATCAGGATCGGCATCCGCGCCTGCATCGCGTCGGCCGCACGATCGAGCGCCGCAGCACGCTCCGCCACCGGCGTTGCGGACCAGGTGCTCGCGGCCGCCCGCGCTACGACAGCGCGCGCGTCCTCGACGGCGACTTCGGCAACGTGACCGACGACGTCGCGGTGGTTGGCCGGGTTGAGTACCGCACGCGTCTCGCCGCTGGCCTCGGAACCGGCATACCACGCGATCGCCGCGCTTTCCCGCAGAGCGTCACCCAACGCCGCCAGCGCAGTCTCGTCGCTGAGATCGATGCCGTCCGAGTTGCGCCGATCGGGGAACAGTCCGCCCGGCAGCGCGATCTCGTCATGGCGCGCACCGGGGTTCGGCATCGCCGACACGATATCGACCGGGTCGGCGATCATCGCGTCGATCGAGATCGCAGGATCGGCGATCCGGTTGACGAACGACGAGTTCGCGCCATTCTCGAGCAGCCGGCGAACCAGATACGCGAGCAGCGTCTCGTGCGTGCCGACCGGTGCGTAAATCCGGCACGGCCGGTCGAGCTTATCCGTGCCGACGACCTGTTGATACAGCGGCTCGCCCATCCCGTGCAGGCACTGGAACTCGTATTGACCGATCGCGAAATCGGGTCCGGCAAGCTGATAGATCGTCGCGAGCGTCTGCGCGTTGTGCGTCGCGAACTGCGGGAACACCGCGTCGGGCGCGGCCAGCAGTTTCCGGGCGCATGCGATGTACGCGATGTCGGTATGGAGCTTGCGCGTGTAGACCGGGAAGTCGGCGAGGCCATCGACCTGCGCGCGCTTGATCTCGGCATCCCAGTATGCGCCCTTGACCAGCCGGACCATGATCCGCCGCTCCGATCGCCGCGCAAGATCGACGATCCAGTCGATCACGAACGGGCACCGCTTGCCATAGCCCTGAACGACGAACCCAAGTCCGTTCCAGTCCGCCAGATCGGGATCGAGCGCCAGGCTCTCGAGCAGGTCGAGCGACAGTTCGAGCCGGTCGGCCTCCTCCGCGTCGATGTTGAAGCCAATGTCGTAGCGCTTCGCCAGCGCGGCGAGACGCGCCACCATCGGCAGCAATTCGTCCATCACGCGCGCCGCCTGCCCACGGACGTAGCGCGGGTGCAGGGCGGACAGCTTGATCGAGATGCCCGGCCCCGCATACACGCCGCGCCCCGCCGACGCCTTGCCGATCGCGTCGATCGCGGTCTCGTAATCGGCATAGTAGCGCGCAGCGTCGGCGGCGGTCGTCGCCGCCTCGCCGAGCATGTCGTAGCTGTAGCCGAAGCCCTTGGCCTCCAGCTCGCGCGCGCGCTTGAGCGCCTGCTTGATCGTCTCGCCGGTGACGAACTGTTCGCCCATCATCCGCATCGCGAGATCGACGCCGCGCCGGATGACCGGCTCGCCGACCCGCGCGACCAGCCGCGACAACGCCGCGCCGAGCCCGCGATCGTCGACGCTGCCGACCAGCTTGCCGGTGACCACCAACCCCCAGGTCGCGGCGTTGACGAACAGCGACTTGCCGCCGCCAAGATGCGCGGTCCAGTCGCCGCCGGCGATCTTGTCACGGATCAGCGCATCGCGCGTCGCATCGTCGGGGATCCGCAGCAGCGCCTCGGCGAGACACATCAGCGCGACGCCCTCCTGGCTCGACAGCGAATATTCCTGCACCAGTCCTTCGACGCCGGTGCCGCGATGTTCGGCGCGCATCCGCGTCACCAGGTCGCGCGCCGTCTCGCGCACCGCGGCGTGCGTTTCGGGGTCGAGCGTCGCGGACTTGATCAACGGTGCGAGCGCCTCGGCCTCGTCCAGCCGATACGCGGCGGTGATCGCCGATCGCAACGAGGTAGCCTCGCGGATAGCGGGGGCGAAGGCGGCGAAGGGCTGGCTGGTCATGCCACCGCCTTAGATCGCTTCCAAAAGTCGATCCGGCTTATGTATCGGCATCGGGCGGCCTATATCGCTTTTGTACGCGCCATTCGCGAACCGATCGGAGTGATTTAATGCCAGTGGCAGTCGAAATGGACGGCTTCGACCATAAGATCGTCGCTGCGCTGCTGGAGGACGGGCGCATGTCGGTCACCGACCTCGCGGCCGCTGTCGGGCTTTCGAAGACACCCTGCCAGGTTCGCCTGCGCAAACTGATCGCAAGCGGCGTGATCCGCGGTTTCTGCGCGATCGTCGATGCCGAGAAGATGGGTCTCGATCACGTCGCGTTCGCCGAGGTGAAGCTCGACGACACGCGCGAACAGGCACTGAAGGCGTTCAACGCCGCAGTCCGCCGCATCCCCGAGGTCGAGGAATGCCACATGATCGCGAGCAGCTTCGATTATCTGCTCAAGGTCCGCACCGCCGACATCCGCCGCTACCGCGCGGTGCTCGGCGAGAAGATCTCAAGCCTGCCGCACGTCGCGAGCACGTCGACCTTCGTGGCGATGGAAACCGTCAAGGACCGGACCCGCTGATCCGCGGGTCCGGATCCTCCTCGGCTATTGCTTGATCGGCGCGAACGAAAATAGTCCGCTGCGATAGTTCATCACGACATGCGTGGTGGTGATACCGTCATGAACGACGACCTTGGCCTGATCGGCCCGCGGCTTGGAATGGCCGAGCTTGGGGTTGCTGGCAAAGCCGATACCGTCGTGGAGCAGGCTGAAGCCGTGGCCGCCGTCGCGCGCATGGACGACGCTGAGCGCATAGGTCCCCGGTGCGGGCACGCGCAGGCAGAGCGACGCCACCCCGCTCGCGGGCACGGTAATCACCGATCGGCGGAAAGTCTTACCGGCGCCGATCAGGACGTTGTCGTCGGCGAGGAAGTCGCCGTCGCGCGCGGGGTAGAGTTCGGCGCGGAGTACACCGACCCGGTCCTTCAGCCCATCAACATCGACGATCAGCGCAGGCCCCGGTTCGTTGGGTCGGCAGCGCGCCTCGACGGTGCCGAGCCTGGGCGTCGAGGGGATCGGGGTAGCGGCCAGCGCCAATATCGAAAACAGGATCACTTGTTACGCTCCATGGTAGCGAGTTCGACCGCGGTCAGCGCCGCCCCGAGAAGAAGATGCGTTACCAGCCACAGCCCGGCGATCATCGTCAGCACCGCGGTCACTTCGGAGGTCCGCCCGACGGTGAAGGCGACCAGCCCGGCGAACACGATGTCCTTGTTCGGCAACAGCGGCAGGCGCGACACGAGCATCCGCAACGTCGCCAGCGCGAGCCACCAGGCGAGCGGCGCGGCGGGCATCACGGCTGCCCACAGCAACGCGGCCAGCACGGTGGTAGCGACGATCCGCAGGAAATGGATGACCGCGATCCGGGTCAGTTCCGGACGCGGCAGAGTCAGCAGGCGCTTGCGCAGCACCAGCGTGACGAGCGACGGGATCGCCATGCTCGCCGCCGACACGATCATGACCTTCGCGCTGGTGCCGAGATGCAGCGCGGCGAGCGCGTGCCAGCTCGCCGCCGCCAGCGCGAGCGTGCAGACGTTGGCGACCACCGCGGACAGGATCGCGACGTCCTTGATCGCGCCGAACGGGGTGCCGACCATCGTCGCGTGCTTGCGCGCCCAGCCGTAGAAATACAGTTCGCCCGAATAGCCGAGGATGATCTCGTTGCTGATCCGCTTGCGTAGCAGCGCGAGAATGCCGCTCGGCGGCAATCGCCAGAGCCGCCGATAGATCACCCATTCGCTGAACGGCGTGACCAGATAGCCCAGCGCGAAGATCGCCCAGAACAGCGGCGACATCGGCACCATGTGCAGGATGCCCGGCACGTCGAGGCTGCGCAGCTGCCACAACGCGCCGATCAGGATCGCGGCGGACAACAGCGGCGCGAGCCAGCGGCCGACGAAGCCCTTGCGGACGACGGTCGGGGTAAGGGCGGGGAAAACCTGCGCGCGCGTCAGCGTCAGCGGCATCTCTGTCATGCGACATTGCTCCGGTAGAAACAGGACCTGGCCAGCGGCGGGCGGCAGAGGCGTGTGGTGCCAAGCGACGCCGAAGCGAGTGATCCGGATCGGGTCATGCCCACAGGACGCCGCCAGCAACGCCGAGCCGCAGCGATGCCCGTCCCATCAGTGAAATAATTTGCCGGTAGGTATCGGCACGGACTGCGGAAGCATCGAGGCGGCGCCGTCCCGTCATCAGTGCGCGACGTATGAAGGCAAGACCATGGCGACATTCGACCAGAGCGAGAGCGGGGGCGACCACAGCGAGGGGCAGCGTCCTCCAGCGTCCGACGCCAAGCCGATGGCAGGCAAATCGGCGGCGCAACGCCGCCTGGTGGTGTCGATTCACGACGTCTCCCCCGCCTTCGTGGCGCCGATCGACCTGCTCGCCGAGCGGATCGACGCGATCCTAGGCGGACCGAAGTTCGCGATGCTGGTGGTCCCCGATCACTGGGGCGCCGCGCGGCTCGATCGTGCCCCGGCGTTCGAGCGGCGGCTGCGCGCATGGTCCGATGCCGGCGTCGAGATGTTCCTGCACGGCTGGTTCCACCGTGACGCGAGCGATCACCGCAATGCGGCCACTGCTCTGAAGGCACGCTACATGACCGCCGGCGAAGGCGAGTTCCTCGGGCTCGACGCGGCCGAAGCCGAACACCGGATGCGCGCCGGTCGCGACATGGTCGAGCAGGCGATCGGCCGGTCGGTCGCGGGCTTCATCGCCCCGGCCTGGCTATACGGACCGGGTGCGCACGCGGCGTTGAAGGCCTGCGACTTCGCGCTGGCCGAGGATCATTTCCGCGTCTGGCAGCCTGCCACCGGCGCGATCGTCTCGCGCGGCCCGGTCGTGACCTGGGCCAGCCGGACGCGCGCGCGCACCGCCAGTTCGCTCGCGGTCGCCGCGGCGGCGCGCATCATGCCCGACTGGATGCCGACGATGCGCGTCGCGGTCCACCCAGGCGACGTGACCAAGGAGTCCCTGCTGACCAGCATCGACCGCACGCTGCGCACGCTCGCCGAGCGCCGCACGGTTTCGCGCTATGCCGATCTCGTCGCCGACCAGATGTCCGATGCCCCGGTCGAGAGGATCGCAGCATGAAGATCGTCGACGTCTGCGCATTCTACACGCCGACCGGCGGCGGCGTGCGCACCTATATCGACCGCAAGCTCGTCGCGCTCGCCGCGCGCGGGCACGAAGTCGTCGTCATCGCCCCCGGCGAGGAGAACCGCGAAGAACAGCGCGGCCCCAACGCCCGCGTGCGATGGCTGAAATCGCCACGCTTCCCGCTCGACCGCTCCTATCGCTACTTCGCCGACCGCACCGCCCTGCATGCGATGCTCGACGAGGAGGACGCCGACGTGGTCGAGGTGTCGTCGCCGTGGCGCAGCGCATCGATGGTCGCGGACTGGCGGACGCAGTCGGGGTCGCGCGCGCGGCTCTCGCTGATCGCACATGCCGATCCGCTGTCGGCCTATGCCTATCGCTGGTTCGGCAACGTCGCCTCGACCCAGGCGATCGACCGCGCGTTCGACTGGTATTGGCGGCATCTGCGCCGGCTCGACGCACAGTTCGACCATATCGTCAGCGCCAGCGACAGCCTGACCCAACGGTTGCGCGAAGGCGGTCTCAACAAGGTGACGACCGATCCGATGGGCGTCGATCCGGGCCAGTTCTCGCCGCGCTTACGCAACGCGGACCTGCGCCGCGAGATGCTGGCGCTGTGCGGGCTTGGCGAGGATGCGCTGCTGCTGATCGGGGTCGGGCGCCATGCGCCCGAAAAGCGCTGGGACATGGTCGCGCAGGCCGCGACGGTCGCGGGTACGCATACCCCGGTCGGGCTGTTGATCATCGGCGGCGGTTCGCGGCAACGGCGCGTGATCGACGCGATCGGCGACAACCCGCATGTCCGCCTGCTCGAGCCGATCCGCGACCGGACCGCGATCGCCCGGCTGATGGCCAGTGCCGATGCGCTGGTCCACGGTTGCGAGGCGGAGACCTTCTGTTTCGTCGCGGCCGAGGCGATCGCGTCGGGGCTGACCCTGATCGCACCCGATCGCGGCGGCGCCGCCGATCTGGCGCAGGCCAATGACGGCGTACTCTATCGATCCGGCGATACGCAGGCGGCCGCCGATGCGATCCTGGCGTTTGCCGGAACGCGGTTGGCCTCGGCGTCGGGTCCTCTCGATCGCCCGGTGCGCACGATGGACGATCATTTCGACGCGCTTCTGGCCTTGTACGAGGACAATATGGTTGCACAGCCCGAACGCCGGCTGGACGTGGCATGATGACCGCCATGGCTCTGATCTCGATGCCGGACACCAGCGAAGACGATCTGGCGAGCGCGACCACCGTGGCGCGACCATCGATCCGCGACGACCTGACTCGATCGCCACCGGTCGCCACGACGCCGTGGCGGGCGCCGCTCTTCTACTTCGCCCCGATCGCCGCGGTCTTCCTGCTGATCGCGGTCGCAATCGTGCTGCTGTGGCGTGTCGTCACGCGATCCCGCAGTCTGTGAGACGCCCCACCGTCCTTCGGTAGCGACAGACGCCGCGATACGCGGTATCCGTCTCGGTTCCTGAAGTTCGGAGCAATGCCGTAGCCGACGCGGAAAGTTTTCAGCCTGCCGGGCTTTCGGCAGTGCTTGCGGCGCATCGCCCGCAGCTCGTCCGGTTCTTCACCGGGCGAACGGGGAGTGCTGCGGAAGCCGAAGACGTGGTGCAGGAGATATGGTTGCGCACCGCCGAACCCGCCGCCGGACCGATCGCCAACCCGCTCGCCTATCTCCACCGGATCGGCCTGAACATCGTGCTCGACCGGGTGCGCGCGACCGGACGGCGGGCGCGTCGCGACACCGGCTATGCGGAGAGCATGACGACGATCATGGGCGACGAAGCGGTCGACGATACGCCCTCCGCCTTCGACGCGGTTGCCGGGCGGCAGCGAATCGCGCAACTCGCAACCGCGCTCGCCGGCCCCCCCGAGGGGGCGATGCGTGTGTTCCGCCGCCACAAGATCGATGGCCTCTCGCATGCCGAGGTCGCCGCGGAATTCGGCATCACGCGCAGTGCGGTCGAAAAGCACATCGCCGTCGCGCTCAGGCATCTCAGAAAGGCGCTCGATGATCGAAACGACGATTGATCGTCACGCCCGACTGCGGTGCGGGATGAACGGTGGCGTCTATGGCACGAGCGGGGGGCATCCGCTTGGAACGAGGGCACCTTGATGGCTGCGACGACCCAAGACCCGATCGACGCAGCGGCGGCCTGGCACGCCCGGATCGATGCGCCCGACATGGATTGGGTGGGGTTCGGCGACTGGCTCGCTCTCGATGACACGCACCGCGCCGCCTATGACTCGATCGCGCTGCTCGATGACGAGATCGGCAAGGCCGCCCCGTCAATCGCCGCGCTGCTGCCGGCAAACGACGACGCGGTGGTCGAAGCGCAACCGCTCGCCCTGCCCGCTTGGACATCGCGCTGGCGCTGGGCGGCGACGGGCACCGGCGGCGCGCTCGCGGCCGGGCTGGCGCTGCTGTTCGTCGCGCCGCAACTCGGTGGCGACGGGGCACAGGTCTATGCGACGAACGCCAGCGATACGCGTGCGCTGACGCTGGCGGATGGCAGTGCGATGCGGATCGATCGCGGATCGCGCGTTTCGGTCGCCGGCGGCACCACCCCGCTGATCACGCTGGCGAACGGCGCGGCGAGCTTTACCGTCCGTCACGATCCGTCGCGAACGCTGATCGTCCGCGCCGGCGACTACGACATCCGCGACGTCGGCACGCGCTTTTCGGTCGTCAACGCCGGTCGAACGCTGTCGGTCGCCGTCGCCGAAGGCGAAGTCAGCGTCGCGCCGCATACCGCCGACGGGTCGCCTCCCGCTGCGGTGATTGCGGGGCAGCGGCTCGACATCGATACCACCACCGGGATCGCCGAGCGGCGGTCGGTTTCGCCCGCCTCGGTCGCCGACTGGACCGATGGCCGGCTGAACTACGACGGTGCGCCGTTACCGCTGGTTGTCGCGGACATATCGCGGTATGCGACCGCCCCGCTGGTGGTCGATCCGTCCGCCGCTGGGCTGCGCTTTTCCGGGGTTTTGACGATTGGCGATGGATCGCGGCTCCTCGATCAGCTTCGCGCGGTTCTGCCTGTACGGTTGCGTCGCGCTGACGGCGTCGTCCATATCGAGCGCGCCGGCCTACGCGGATAAACCGGCTCAGGGCGGGATCAGCATCGCCCAGGGTTCGCTGCGCATCGCACTCGATTCGCTCGCGCGGCAGACGGGCATTTCGATCGGCATGGCCGGGTCGCTGCCCGCCGTGCAGGTCAAACGCATCGACCATGTGTCGGATATCGCCAAGGCGCTCCGCAAGCTGCTCGCCGGGACGCATCTGCGCGCGGTCCGCGTCGATGCGACGACCTGGCGGATCGAACCTGCACCGCACCGCGACCCGGACGAGCGAAACCGCGAGATCGCACCGCCGGTCGACGCCGGTGGCGATATCATCGTCACCGCCAGCAAACGCGACGAACGGCTGTCCGACCTTCCCGCCTCGATCGGCATATTCGGTGCGCCGGCGCTGGATCGTCTGAGCGGCAAGCGCGGGCTGGTCGATCTCCTCGCCGCCACCGACGGCGCGTTCTCGACCAATCTCGGGCCGGGCCGGGACCGGGTGTTCCTGCGCGGCGTCGCCGACAGCGCGTTCAACGGCACCAGCCAGTCGCTCGTCAGCCTGTATCTCGACGACGCACGGATCGGCTATTCCTCGCCCGATCCCGACCTCAGGATGGTCGATATCGACCATGTCGAGATCCTCCGCGGGCCACAGGGAACGCTGTACGGCACCGGCGCGCTCGGCGGTGTGGTCAGGATCGTCACCACCCGGCCCGATCTGAACGCCGTGTCCCAGACGCTCTCGACCGAGGTCACCGGAATCAAGGACGGCGCGCTGGGCGGCGCGCTCGATGCGACCGTCAACCTGCCGATCGTGACGGGCAGCGTGGCGCTGCGCGCATCGGCCTGGGCGGAGACGATGCCAGGCTGGATCGACGACAACGGACGCGGCAAACGCAACGTCAACCGCACCGGGCGAACCGGCGCCCGCGCGGCACTGCGCTGGGCGATCGGCGACGGCTGGACCGCGACCGCGAGCGGCGTCGGCCAGTGGATCGACACCCGCGACAGCCAATATGCCACGCGAGGCCTGACGCGCGCGACTTCGATCGCCGAGCCGCAGGACAATGATTTCGTGACGGGATCGCTCGACATCCGCGGATCGATCGGCCGGCTCGACGTACAGTCGACCAGTTCGGTCGTATCGCACGATTTCACCAGCACCTACGACGCGAGCAGCAGGGCGAGCCTGCTCGATACCGCCACGCCGCTCGCTTATGACGAGAGTCGCGAGATACGCCTGCTGACGCAGGAGTTTCGCGTCAGCGATCCGTCCGCGCGCCATCCCTGGATCATCGGTGCGTCGCTGCTGAAGGGCACCACCCGGCTGAAGGGCAGCTTCGTCGCGGCAGGCGACGCGATCGAAGCCCGCGACGACAAGGAAGCGGTCTTCGAGGCCGCGCTGTTCGCCGAAGGCACAGAGCGGCTGTCCTCCGCACTCGACTTCAAGCTCGGCCTGCGCGGCTTCGTCACGACCAACGACATCGAACAGCAGGGCCCGCAGGAGCAGAGCGCGACCAAGCTCGGAATCACCCCCAGCGCGACACTCAGCTGGCACCGCGACGACATCGGCCTGGTCTGGCTGCGCTATGCCAGCGCGATCCGGCCCGCCGCGGTCTCGCGCGATCTGCCCGGTAAGGACCAGAAAATTCCAGGCGACGAACTGCAAAGCCTCGAACTCGGCTGGCGGGTCCGCGCGTTCGACGACCGGGTCAGCCTCACCGGCGCGGTCTTCGGGTCGGTCTGGAAGCACCTGCGCAGCGATGTGGTCGATTCGGATGGGCTGTTCGGAACGATCGACGTCGGCAACGCCACCAATTACGGCATCGAGTTCGGCGCGCGGATGGACGCGCGACCGCTGACGATCGATGTCGGTACCACCATCCAGCGCGCACGACTGACCTCCCCCAGCGAATACCAGCGTGGCAACGACGACGACCGCCGCCTGCCGGTGGTCCCCGACTTTTCCGCGCGGTTCGGCCTGACGCGGAAATTCTCGCTGATCGCGCTGCCCGCCAGCGCCTATCTGACTGCGCGCTATATCGGCCAGACCCGGTTGAGCTTCGACCCGACGCTCGATCGTCGGGCGGGCAATTATGCGACGGTCGCTGCCGGCGCGACGGTCGACGACGGTCCGCGCCACTGGTCGCTCGCGGTCGACAATCTCCTGAACGGACGCGGCAACAGTTTCGGCTTCGGCAACCCGTTCACGCTCGCGTCGATCAAGCAGACCGTCCCGGTCCGACCGCGCGCGATCACGCTGAGCCTGTCGATCGGCTTCTGAGCAACGCGCCCGCGCGACAACGCCCGCCACCGCACGACCAATTCATTTGCATGCTACCGCGCCGCACCGGTACGACGAGGCCATAAGGTACCGATACCAAATCGCGTGCCATCTCGGGGGACTATGATGTCGGCAGGCTTTTCCACGGTCACGATCGCGCTTCTGCTGCAATCCGCGACGACGCCCGTGCCGGCTCCGGCACCCGCGCTTTCCGCGGTCGCGCACCCGGAGATCTGGCCGACCGCGAACGCGCGTCCCTCGCGCGATCCGAAGGTCGAGGCACGGATCGACGCGATCATGAAGCGCATGTCCGTGGAGGACAAGATCGGCCAGCTGATCCAGGTCGACATCGCCAGCATCGAGCCGTCCGACCTGCGCACCTACAAGCTCGGCTCGATCCTCAACGGCGGCAACGCCGGCCCGCACGGCAACGATCTCGCGCCGCCGGTCGAGTGGCTAAAACTCGCGGACGACTTCTACGACGCGTCGATGGCGCGCAGCGACGGCCGCCCCGCGATTCCGGTGATCTGGGGCACCGACGCGGTCCACGGCAACAACAACATCCCCGGCGCCACTCTATTCCCGCACAATATCGGGCTCGGCGCCGCGCGTGATCGCGACCTGATGCGCGAGATCGGCCACGTCACCGCGATCGAGACCGCCGCCGCCGGCATCGACTGGACCTTCGCACCGACGCTCGCCGTCGTCCGCGACGATCGCTGGGGCCGGACCTATGAAAGCTATTCGGAAGAGCCGCAGGTCCAGGCGGACTATGCCGGCGCGGTGATAGAAGGCGTCCAGGGCAAGGTCGGCACCAAGGAATTCCTCGCCCCCGACCACGTCATCGCGACCACCAAGCACTTCCTCGGCGATGGCGGCACCGGCGGTCGCGACCAGGGCGACGCGCGCATCCCCGAGACGACCCTGCGCGACATCCACCTCGGCGGCTACCCCGCCGCGATCGAGGCCGGCACGCAGTCGGTGATGGCCAGCTTCTCGAGCTGGAACGGCGCCAAGATGCACGGCAACAAGAGCCTGCTGACCGGCGTCCTCAAGGACCGCCTCCATTTCGACGGCTTCGTGGTCGGCGACTGGAACGGCCACGGCCAGGTCGACGGGTGTTCGAACGAGAGTTGCGCCGCGGCGATCAACGCCGGGCTCGACATGTTCATGTATTCGGGCAGCGGGTGGAAGACGCTCTACGCCAACACGCTGAAACAGGCGCAATCCGGAGAGATCCCCGCCACGCGCCTCGACGACGCGGTCCGCCGCATCCTGCGCGTGAAGATCCGCGCAGGCACGTTCGATCGCGGTCGCCCGTCGTCGCGCGCGCTCGCCGGCAAGATGAACCTCATCGGCGCCGCCGACCACCGCGCGATCGCCCGCCGTGCCGCGCGCGAATCGATGGTGCTGCTCAAGAACGAAGGCGGACTCCTCCCGCTCAAGCCCTCCGCCAACATCCTCGTCGCAGGCGGCGGTGCGGACAACATCCCGCAACAGGCCGGTGGCTGGTCGCTCACCTGGCAGGGCGGCGGCACGACCAACGCGAACTTCCCCAACGCCGAGACGATCTGGTCGGGGATCAGCACCGCGGTCAAGGACGCCGGCGGCACCGCGACGCTGTCCGCGGACGGCAGCTTCGCCAAGAAGCCCGACGCGGCGATCGTCGTGTTCGGCGAGCAGCCCTATGCCGAGTTCAAGGGCGACCGCCCGAACCTCGAATACAGCCCCGAGGATAAATCGGATCTGGAGCTCCTGCGGAAACTGAAGGCCGCGGGCGTCCCCGTCGTCGCGGTGTTCCTGTCGGGCCGCCCGCTCTGGGTGAATGCCGAACTCAACGCTTCCGATGCATTCGTCGCGGCGTTCCTGCCAGGCAGCGAAGGCGGCGGCGTCGCCGACGTGCTGTTCCGCAAGAAGGACGGCAGCGTCGCCAACGACTTCCGCGGCAAATTGAGTTTCTCCTGGCCCAAGCGTCCCGACCAGTATGTCCTGAACCGTTCCGACCCCGGCTACGACCCGCTGTTCGTGTTCGGCTACGGGCTCAGCTATGCCAAGCCGGGCAGCGTGCCGAAGCTCGACGAAACCCGCCCCGCCGGCATGGCCGCATCGTCGAACGGCACGATCTTCGGCAAGGGCCGCGTTCCCGAGGGCTGGTCGCTCGCGCTGGTCGAGCAGGGCCAGTCGAAGGTCCGCCTGCTCGGCGTCAACGCGACGACCGCGACCAAGCGCCTCACCGCCTCCGCGGTCGACCGCCGCCGTCAGGAAGATGCGCGCGCGCTCGTCTGGACCGGCGGCCCCGCCGAAACGCGCGTCGAGGCGTCGGGTCCACTCGATCTCACGCGTGAGAGCAACGGCGAACTCAGCCTCGTCGTCGACGTCCGCGTCGATCGCGCGGGCAGCGCACCGATCGGTCTCGGCATGGTCAGCAACGACGGCAAGGCGGTCACCGTCCCGATCACCAGGACGCTCGCGGCCGGCAAGCCGGGCGACTGGCAGCAGGTGATCGTTCCGCTGCAATGCTTCGCCAAGCGCGGCATCGACATGGCGCACGTCACCGCACCGTTCGTGATCGCCACCGACGGCAAGCTCGGCCTGTCGATCTCCGACGTCAAGATCGACTCCGCGCCCGTGCCGATGACGAAGTGCGGCGATTGATGGAAGCCGAGCGGGCCTTCGCACCGTCCGCGCGGTTCCTGTCAAAGGTCTGATTTGCCAAATGAATTGGCTTTCTCGGTCGGTCATGCTCTGATGGATCGATAGCGCAGCCCGGCCACAGATCCGGCTGCCGATATGGGGGATGACTGATGACCGACCGTTCTGCCACCGGGCTTGGCGTTTCCCTGTTCGCGCTGATGCTCGCATCGACCGCGTCGGCGCAGACGCCGGCGGGAAATGCGGCGCTGCCCGCGGGCTATGCCGATCGCGGCACGGTGAAGTCCGAATGGCCGGTTCAGGTGCGCCAGATGGCCGGACAGGTCACCCCCCAGGATTCCGCAACCATCCCGCGCACGCGCGCGCCGTTGCCCAAGCCGGTCGCCAAGCCCATCCCGCGCGGTCCGGCACTCGCCAGGCGCGCCCCCGGCCTGTGGACCGTCGCCGGCTGGCGTCTCGCCGAGGCCCCCAAGGTTCAAGCGGATGGCGCCGCCCTGTCGCGCGCGGGCTACGACGCCAAATCCTGGTACGTCGCGACTGTTCCCGGCACCGTCCTGACGACGCTGGTCGATCGCGGCGTCTATGCCGATCCCGCGTTCGGGCTCAACAACCTGACGATCCCCGAAAGCCTCGCGCGGCAGGATTACTGGTATCGCACCGAGATCGACATTCCCGCCGAGACCGTCGGCAAGCATCTCGAACTGAACTTCAAGGGCGTCAACTACGCCGCCGAGATCTGGCTGAACGGCGCGCGTCTCGGCACGATGAAGGGCGCGTTCATCCGCGGCCGGTTCGACGTCACCGGCAAGCTCGCCGCGGGCCGCAACGTCATCGCGGTCAAGGTGTCGCCGCCACCGCATCCCGGCGTTGCGCACGAGGAGTCGATGACCGCGGGCGTCGGCGAGAATGGCGGGATGCAGATGCTCGACGGCCCGACCTTCGTCGCGAGCGAGGGCTGGGACTGGATCCCGTCGATCCGCGACCGCAACACCGGGCTGTGGCAGGGCGTCGACCTGATCGCGACGGGCGATACCGCGCTGGGCGATGCGCACGTGGTGACGACCTTGCCGAACGCCGACAACAGCGTCGCGAACGTCGAGATCACCGTCCCCGTCCGCAACCTGACCGACCAGCCGACCACCGCCACGGTCACCGCGAAGTTCGACGCCGTCACGGTCAGCAAGTCGGTGCCGCTCGCGCCCCATGCCAGCGCCGACGTGACGATGGCGCCCGCCGAGTTTCCCGCGCTCGCGGTCCGCAACCCGAAGCTCTGGTGGCCGAACGGCTACGGCACGCCCGCGCTGCACGACCTGACGCTGACGACTGCCGCCAACAACGCCGTCTCCGACACCAAGATCCTGCGGTTCGGCATGCGGCAGGTGACGTACGAGATCTCGCTGATGGACAAGACCGATACGCTGCGCCGCGTCGGCATCGACCTGTCCAAGGCGCGTTCGCTCGGTACCCAGATCGTCGACGGCACGCACCAGGGTATCCGCCAGACCGACAATGGCTGGGCCGCCTCGCTGGTCCCCGGCGCCGAAAGCTCGCCCGCGGTGACGCCGATCGCGGGCGACGCCGGGCTCGCGCCGTATCTGCTGATCAAGGTCAACGGCGTGCGGATCGCCGCGCGCGGCGGCAATATCGGCATGGACGACTTCATGAAGCGGACCGAGCGCGATCGCTTGCTCCCGTTCTTCCGGCTGCATCAGGACGCGAACCTCAACATCATCCGCAACTGGGTCGGCCAGAATACCGAGGAGACCTTCTACGATCTCGCCGACGAACACGGGTTGATGATCCTCAACGACTTCTGGGAATCGACTCAGGACTACAACATCGAGGCGCAGGACGTGCCGCTGTTCGCCGCCAACGCCGAGGACGTCGTGAAGCGGTTCCGCAACCACCCCTCGATCGTCGTCTGGTTCGGCCGCAACGAGGGCGTGCCGCAGCCGATCCTCAACGAGGCGCTGCAGGAGATCATCAACCGCGACGACGGCACGCGCCTCTACATGGGCTCGTCGAACCGCGTGAACCTACAGAACAGCGGGCCGTACAACTGGCGCCCGGAATCGACCTATTTCACCGAACACGCGAAGGGCTTTTCGGTCGAACTCGGCACGCCCAGCTTCCCGACGCTGGAGGCGTGGACGCGCGCGCTGCCCAAGGCCGATCTCTGGCCGATCGGCGATGCCTGGGCGTATCACGACTGGCACCAGACCGGGAACGGCGCGGTCAAGACGTACATGGATGCGCTCGCGACACGCTATGGTGCGGGCACCAGCCTGCCCGACTTCGAGCGCAAGGCGCAGATGATGGAGTACGACTCCTATCGTGCGATCTTCGAGGGGTTCAACGCCGGGCTCTGGACCACGAACTCCGCACGGATGCTGTGGATGACGCAGCCCGCCTGGCCGTCCTCGGCCTGGCAGATCTTCTCGTCCGACTATGACACGCATGCCGCGTTCTATGGCACGAAGAAGGCGTCCGAGCCGGTCCACGTCCAGATGAACCTCCCCGATCACAAGATCGTGCTGGTCAACAACGGCCCAGCGCTGGCTGGCGCGGTCGTACATGCCAAGGTGACGTCGCTCGACAACCGCGTGCTCGCCGACCAGCGCGCGACGGTCAGCGCAGGCGCCGGGCTGGTCGCCGATGCCTTCACGCTCGATCTCGCGCCGTTGCTGGCACAGGGCATGGTACTGGTGTCGCTCGACGTGACCGACGCCGCGGGGAAAATCGTCTCGCAGAATGTCTATTGGCAGGGCGCCGACGACACCGCCTATCGCGGCATGACCCAGATGGCGAAGGTCCACCTGACCTCTACCGCGGCCAGCCGCCGCGATGGCGACGAGATCGCGACCACGCTCGACCTGGCGAACCCGGGCAGCGTCGCCGCGCTGGCGACCAAGCTCACAGTGATGAACAGCGACGGCACGCAGGTCCTGCCCGCCTATTTCACCGACAATTACGTCTCGCTGCTGCCCGGTGCCAAGCGTCGGATCGAGATCCGCTACCCCGCCTCCGCGACCAAGGGCCGGACGACGGTCGCGCTGCGCGGCTGGAACGTAACGCCGACAGCCGTCAAGGTCCGCTGAACCGATGAAGATCCTCGCCGCCCTCGCCTTGCTTGTAGCCCCGGCAGCGGCGGCGGCGCAGGACCGCCCGATGCCGCTCCGGTAACCGCCGACCCGATAGGATGACCTGATGAAACCGACCCACCTGTTGCTCGCCGCGCTCGCCGTCGCCGTGGCGTTCCCCGTCTTCGCCGCCGACCCGACGCCCGAGCAGAAATCGGCGAAGGACGCCGAGGACCGGCTCCACACCGACTGGGCCTGGGTCGGCCGTTACCGCGACGCGAACGCCGCGCTTCCGGCCCCGGTTGCCGGGCAACCTCGCATCGTCCTGATCGGCGATTCGATCACGCAGGGCTGGTTCGATCACGTTCCGACGTTCTTCAAGCCCGGCCGGATCGGCCGCGGGATCGGCGGCCAGACCACGCCGCAGATGCTGGTCCGCTTCCCCGCCGACGTCATCGCGCTCAAGCCCGCCGTCGTTCAGATCATGGCCGGGACCAACGACATCGCGTTCAATACCGGACCGATGACGCCCGACGAGAGCAAGGCCAATATCCGCGCGATGACCGAACTCGCGCAGGCCAACGGCATCCGCGTGATCCTCGCCTCGATCCCGCCCGCCGACCGCTATCCGTGGCGACCGGGCCTCGATACCGGCAGCAAGATCGTCGCGATGAACGCGTGGCTCAAATCCTATGCGGCGGCGACCGGCTCGACCTATGCCGATTACTGGTCCGCGCTGGTCGCGCCCGGCACGCTGGGGATGCGCGAGGGGCTCTCGTCGGATCACGTCCACCCGACGGTGGCCGGGTATGCGATGATGGCGCCGGTCGCCGAGCGCGCGTTCAAGGCGGCGCTGTCGCACCCCGCCCCGACCCGCGCGGTGATCGCCCGCTGATGCTGCTCGCCGCGCTAGCCCTGTCGACCGCAATCGTCTCCACCGACCGCGGCGCGGTGCGCGGCGAGGTGACTGCGGATGGTCGCCAGCTCTACCGCGGCATCCCCTACGCCGCGCCGCCGACGGGCCCGCTCCGCTGGAAGCCACCGCAGCCGGTCCGCGCCTGGAAAACCACCCGCGACGCCACCGTATCGGCGCCGTCCTGCCCGCAGGTCGATCGCGGCTGGAACACCAAGGCGGCCAGTTTCGCGAGCGAGGACTGCCTCTATCTCGAAGTCGCGACCCCCGATTCCAAACCCGCCAAGCCGCTACCGGTGATGGTCTGGATCCACGGCGGCTCGAACTACGCGGGCGGCGGCGCGGGCACGATCCAGTCGGGCATGGTCCGCAAGGGCGTCGTGCTCGTCAGCATCCAGTACCGGCTCGGCGCGCTCGGCTTTATGTCGCACCCTGCGCTCACCCGCGAGAGCGGCGGCGCCTCGGGCAATTACGGGCTGATGGACCAGCAGGCAGCACTCCGCTGGGTGCGCGCCAACATCGCGGCGTTCGGCGGCGATCCCGCCAACGTCACGCTGTTCGGCGAGAGCGCCGGCGCGATGGACGTCGGCCTGCACCTCCTCAGCCCCGGATCGCGCGGACTGTTCGCCAAGGCGATCGAGGAAAGCGGCACGCCCGGCTTCGGCACGCCCCCGCGCAGCCTCGCCGAGAACGAACGCCTCGGCACCATGATCGCGGCAAAGGCCGGCATCGCGCAGACCGCCGCCGCGCTCCGCGCGCTCCCCGTCGCGCGCCTGATCGCCGCGACCGAGGCGGTCGACGTTCCCGGTCTGGCCGACAAGAGCTTCATCTGGCTCCAGGCGATCGTCGACGGCCGCGTGTTGACCGAGCCCCCCGCCGAAACCCTGGCGAAAGGCGGCAACCCCGCCCCGCTGATCGTCGGCAACAATGCGCGCGAACTGACGCTCCACGGCGGCGTTTCGCGCGCGGGCGAGGCGATCGCGGACGCATTCGGGCGCAACGCCGGCCTCGCGCGGCGAGCATATGGCGTGGACACGATCCCCGTCGCCGATCCGCGGATGGGCGATCTCGACCTGATCCTGTCGAACGACATCACCTTCCGCTGCCCGACGACAACCGTCGCCGCCGCGCGAACCCGCGCAGGCCAGCCCGTCTGGCAGTACCAGTTCGACTATACCGCCCCCGACGCGAAGCCGGTGACGCACGGCAGCGAGATCCGCTACGTGATGGCGGGCAGCGACGAACTCGAACCGGGCGCGCCGCCGATGCAGGCCTATTGGCTCGCCTTCGCGCGCACCGGCACCCCGAACGCACCGGGCCTGCCGACCTGGAAACGCTACGATCTGGCGAGCAAGACGTATCTCGGCTTTGTCAACGGCGGTCCGCAGCCCGGCAACAATCTGCGCGGCGACGTCTGCGGACTGCGCGCCGCGCCCTGATCGTCGACCGGCGTCAGGCTGGCCAGAGCCGCGCGGCGCCGCGGACCCCGCTGCTGTCGCCCCACACCGCCTGGACGATCTTGGCGTCCCAGCCATCCGAGAACGTGTGGCTGCGCACCACCGCAGGAAGCCGGTCGTAGATTTCCACGACGTTCGACATGCCGCCCCCGAGCACGAAGCAATCCGGATCGACCAGGTTCGCGATCAGCGCGAGCGCGCGACCCAGGCGGTCGATGTAGCGATCGAGCGTCGCGGTCGCGTCCGCGTCGCCGGCGCGCGCGGCAGCCATGATCGCGGCGCCGTCGAGCGCCTGCCCCGTGACACTCTCGTGATCGCGACGGAATCCCGTCCCCGACACCCAGCTTTCCAGGCAGCCATGCTGGCCGCACCAACACGCCGGCCCCGGCACCTCGACGCCCGTCGGCCACGGCAGCGGGACATGGCCCCATTCGCCGGCAATCCCGTTCGCGCCCTCGACGATCCGCCCGTCGATCACCAGTCCGCCGCCGCATCCGGTCCCGACGATGATCGCGAACGCCGATCGCGCCCCCGCTGCGGCACCGTCGACCGCCTCCGACAGCGCGAGGCAATTGGCGTCGTTCGCCATCCGCAGCGGCCGCTCCATGGCGGTCTCCAGGTCTTCGCGGAACGTGCGGCCGTTGAGATAGAGCGAATTGGCGTTGCGCATCAGGCCGGTCCGCGGCGAAATCGATCCGGGCGTGCCGATCCCGATCGTGCCTAACGCGCCCGCTTCCGCCTCGACCGCGAGAACGAGGTCGCGGACATCGCGCACCGCGCGATCGTAATCGCCCGGGTTGGGCACGCGAAGACGGCTGAGGAACTGGCCGCCCTCGTCGAGCGCCGCGGCCTCGATCTTCGTCCCGCCAAAATCAATACCAATCTGAACCATCGATCGCCTCTCCCGTCGAACGCCGTCGGCGACGTCGAAACCGGATGGGGGAGTGCAGCGTCTCTCGGTAAAGAGGCACAGGGGCTGTACTGCGATCAGAACCGCCGACGCCAATCGCTCCCGCCGTCGCCCAGTCACAGCGGCACGCGTGAGACCAATCTAGCCAAGCCCCATCGAATTAAAAAGTTAAATTGCGTTAATCGTTCAGCCGGAGCGACCCGCCTGCATCAAGATGGCGTCCGACGGAAGGATATGGTGGAGGAACGGCAGGATCGCCGCGCCGATCGCGGGCGCGTCGTCCGACATCGCCGCGCGCATCACCCGCGCGGCCGACGGTAGCGCCAAGTCTGCCAGCATCGCGTTGAGCCGCTCGACCAGCGCGTCTACCAGAGGCCCGGGCAACCGTCCCCCGATCAGGACCGCACCGGGATCGACCAGGCAACTCACCGCGATCAGCGGCGCGATCAGCGATTGCGCCGCATCCTCGACCCAGTCGGCGACGATCGCCGACACCGCCGGATCGACGCCGGTGAGCGCGCCGACCCCGGCAACATCGCAGCCCCCCGCCTCCAGCCGATCGTAGAGCGCGGACAGCGACACCGTTTCCTGCACCGTCCGGCCGTGGGCGCGCGGGGTCATGTCGGGCATGAAACCGATCTCGCCGCTGCGCGCGCCCGCGCCGCGGAAATAATTCCCGTCGATCACCAGTCCGCCGCCCAGCCCCGCGCTGACCAGGACGTAGAAGAAGCTCGGCAGGACCATCCCCGACCCGAACTGCGCCTCGCCGATCGCTGCCGCTGCGGCATCGTTGTCAACATAGACCGGCCACGGCACGATCGCCCCGACGAGCGCGACGACGTCTATGTCGTCCCAGCCTTCATACGCGGCAGGACGATGCGGAAACGGCACCCGCCCGAGATCGTCGGGCATCGCGACACCGACTCCCAGCAGGCGCGCCTCGTCGATCAGATCGGACGATCGGATCGCGGCGATCTCGTCGCGCAGCCAAGCCGAGACCGCGTCAGGCATCGCGAACGCGATTTCCCGCGTCGCGCGCGTCAGAACCGTCCCCGCGAGGTCGAGCGACACGATCGTGATATGGTCGCGGTCGATATTGATCCCGACCGAAAAGCCGCCCGCCGGATTGATCACAAGCTGCGCCGCCGGCTGCCCGCGCGCGCCCTGCCGCCGCCCCGCGTCGCTGATCAGCCCCTCCTCGAGCAGCCGCCGCGTGATGTTGGCGATCGTCGGCGCGGTCAGCCCGGTGATCGTCGCGAGATCGGTCCGGCTCGCCTCGCCGCTCACACGGATCGCCTGCAGCACGGTCCGCTGGTTGTAGTCGCCCGCGCGTTCGAGGTTGGTCCCCGAAAGACTGATACCGAGCCTCCCACCGCGATCGCCAAGCCGCGCGCTGCGATCGATCCCCACCGACTTTCCCGGCGCGCCCGAGCCCCGTTCCTTGTTCTTCGTCACATGCTTCGCCCGTTCCGGTCGGTTGCGCGGAGAATCGATCCCCGGACCATACCGATCGCAGCCTGACGCCCAAATCGCAGCGGGTCAAAGCCGGCTATCGTCGGTTTCGCCGCCGATCGTGACTGGCGTTTCGCTGCGGTCGACTCAATCGGTTGAGGCGTCACAGTTTTATCGCACGACCCGTCCTATCTGCTGTCCTGCACCCGGTATTTTGTGCCACATCGGGCGAATGCAGGATCGTTTTTCCGCGCCGTGCCGCAGCGCGTGCCTATCACCACTTACGTCGAGGCTCTCCCACCATGAATAGCGACGTCCTGATCGTCGGCTCGGGCGCCGCCGGGCTTACCGCGGCGCTCAACCTGGCGGAGCGCTTCAAGGTCACCGTGCTGGCCAAGGGCGCGCTCAACGAAGGCTCGACCGCGTGGGCGCAAGGGGGGATCGCCGCGGTGCTCGAACCCGGCGACACGTTCGAGAACCATGTCGAGGACACGATGGTCGCCGGCGCCGGGCTCAACGACCGCGCGATCGTCGAGATGGTCGTCGAAGGCGCCCCCGCCGCGATCGAGCGCCTGACGCATCTCGGCGTGCCGTTCGAGACCGAGGGCAACGCGCTGCACCTGACGCGCGAAGGCGGACACTCGCACCGTCGCATCGTCCACGTCGCCGACGCGACCGGCTGGGCGGTGCAGGAAGCGCTCCAGAAGGCTGCCGAAGCACATCCGAACATCACGCTCGTGCCGGATCAAATCGCGATCGACCTCGCCACTGGCCGTCACGAGGAGCGCTATTCGGGCTCGGGCAACGTCTGGGGCGTCTACGCGGTCGATCGCAAGACCGAACGCGTGGCCCTCTACACCGCGCGGGCGACGATCCTCGCGACCGGCGGTGCGGGCCGGACCTATTTGTTCTCGACCGCCCCCCGCGGCGCGACCGGCGACGGCATCGCGATGGCATGGCGCGCGGGCGCCCGCGTCTCCAATATGGAGATGATGCAGTTCCACCCGACCTGCCTCTACAATCTGGAGGTCAAGAATTTCCTGATCACCGAAGCGGTGCGCGGCGAAGGCGGGCGGTTGATCAATCCATCGACCGGTAAGCGCTTCATGACCTATTACGACCCCGCGCGGATGGAGCTCGCCCCCCGCGATATCGTCGCGCGCGCGATCGATGCCGAGATCAAGCGCTACGGCCTCGACTACGTCCATCTCGACATCAGCCACATGCCGCCTGCGTTCATCCGCCATCACTTCCCCAACATACACGAGAAGCTGCTGACGGTCGGCATCGACATGACCACGCAGCCGATCCCGGTCGTCCCCGCGCAGCATTACACGTGCGGCGGCATCGTCATCGACGAGCACGGCAAGACCGACCTCCCCGGCCTGTATGCAGCGGGCGAGTGCACCGAATCCGGCCTGCACGGCGCCAACCGGCTTGCGTCCAATTCGCTGCTCGAATGCTTCGTGTTCGGCGAGGCAGCGGCGGACAGCATCGCAGCTGCGTGGGACTCGCTGCCCCCGCCCCCGCCGATCCGCCCCTGGGACGAAAGCCGCGTCACCGATTCCGACGAAGAGGTCGTGATCAAGCAGACCTGGACCGAGATCCGCCGCTTCATGTGGAATTACGTTGGCATCGTCCGCACCACCAAGCGGCTCGAACGCGCCAAGCACCGGATCAAGCTACTGAACGACGAGGTCGCGGAATATTATCAACATTTCCGCGTCACGCCCGACCTGATCGAGCTGCGCAACCTGCTCCAGACCGCCGAACTGATCGTCCGATCCGCGCTGCACCGGCACGAGAGCCGCGGGCTGCATTTCACGCTCGATTACCCAGAGACGCTGCCTGAGGCGGTCGATACGGTTCTCGTTCCCTGATCCCTGCGCGACTGGGCGTGCCGTCGGCGCGCTTCGTCGCAGCGACGCCTGCGTCCTGTTTCGCGCGGCGGATCAACGGATAAGGGTCGGTGCTTCAGTGCAGGGCGTTCCATCATGACATCGGCGAGTGCGTTCAAGCGTCTTCTGGTAACCTCGCTGTTCGGCGCGGCGCTCGCCGGTTGCGGATCGGCCTCGCGGCCAAGCCCTCCTGCGGTCGGACCGATGCACCAGTCCGAGGGGTTCGTCTCGATCCCGGTGCCGCCGCCACTGCCCCGCGCTCTGCGCCCCGCTCCGCTCAGCCTCGTCAACGCGATCTCCGAGCTGCACAGCGGTTTCCAGGGCAAGGCAGGCATCGCCATCCGCGCGGTCGACGATGGCTGGACGGTCGAAGCCGGCGGGCGCCAGCTCCTGCCGCAGCAATCGGTCAGCAAGCTCTGGGTGGCGCTGACCGTGATGGACCTGCGCGATCAGGGCAAGCTGCGCCTCGACGAACCGATCGTCGTCCGCCCCCAGGACCTGACTCTATTTCACCAGCCGATCGCGATGCTCGTCAAGGGCGACGGCTATCGCACCACTGTTGGCGACCTTCTCACCCGCGCGCTGACGCATAGCGACAATACGGCGAACGACCGGCTGCTCACGCGGGTCGGCGGGCCGTCCGCGGTACGGTCGATGATCGCACGGAAACAGCTTGGTGCAATCCGCTTCGGTCCGGGCGAACGGCTGCTTCAGAGTGGTACGGCGGGGCTGATCTGGCAGCCGTCCTACGCGGTCAATGGCGGCTTCCTGACTGCGCGCAATCGGCTGTCGCCCGCCGCGCGCGAGGCGGCGCTGAATGCGTATGTCCGCAATCCACCCGATGGCGCCGCACCGATCGCGATTGCCGACGCGATCGCGCGGCTGGCGAAGGGGGATATCCTGTCCGAGACCTCGACCAAGATCCTCCTCGATACGATGGGGCGTTCGGTCACCGGTCGCGCTCGTCTGCGCGCGGCGCTCCCCGGCGGCTGGGAGATCGCGCACAAGACCGGCACCGGCCAGGACCTCGGCCGGCGCAACGCCGGCTTCAACGACGTCGGCCTGCTGACCGCGCCGGACGGGCGCCGCTATGCGATCGCGGTGATGATCGGGGATACGATCCGGCCAATGCCCGAACGCCAGCGGCTGATCCAACAGGCCGCAGCCGCTGTCGCCCACTACGCCGGAACCACCCGCCCGCTGCACTGAAACTCCCGTCCCGTAACCCCCGTCATCCTGACGAAAGTCAGGATCCAGACTCACGGGCGATACCGTAGTTGGCTCTGGGTCCTGACTTTCGTCAGGATGACGTAAGAAGAGCGACCTCCCTCTTCGGGCAAGCCCTCAGTCGAACCCGTTCGCCAAAAACCGCTCCGCCACCGCGCAGTGCATCGCGATCCCATGCGCCATCACGCGTTCGTCGATCGTCATTTTCGTGTTGTGGAGCGGCGGGTTGGTACGCGGATCGCTACCCTCGGGCGCAGCACCGATGAACGCCATAGCACCGGGCAGTTTCTGGAGGACGTACGAAAAGTCCTCCGCGCCCATCATCGGCGGCATCACCTGATACGCGCCCTCGCCACCGATCGCTGTCGCGCACGCTTTCATCAGGTCGGTCGCGCGCTCATCGTTGACGGTGACCGGATAGCCTTCCTCGATCGTCGGCGCACCGACCGCGCCGTGTGCGGCGGCGATACCCTCGACCATGCGGATGAAGGCGGCACGGACCTGTTCGCGCGTGCGCTCCGAGAGGGTGCGCATCGTGCCGAGCATCTCGACCGTCGACGGGATGACGTTGTGCGCGCTGCCCGCGTTGAGCTTGGTGATCGACAGCACTGCGGGGTCGGTAACTGCGACCTGACGCGCGACATAAGTCTGCAGGGCCGTAACGATCTCGCAGGCGATCGGCAGCGGATCGAGGCAGTCGTGCGGCATCGCGGCGTGCCCGCCACGGCCGGTGATCGTCGCGCGCAGCGTATCGGTCGAAGCCATCAGCGTGCCCGCGCGGCTGACGACGTGGCCCATCGGCATGTTGGGCGAGATGTGGAGCGCGAAGCCAGCCTCGGGCAGCGGCGAGTCGAGCAAGCCGTCGGCGATCATGTGGCGGGCGCCATGATGGCCTTCCTCGCCGGGCTGGAACATAAACACGACCGTACCAGGCAGGTCTTCGCGGCGTGCACACAGCGCCTTGGCCGCGCCGACCAGCATCGCAGTGTGCGAATCATGGCCGCAAGCGTGCATCGCGCCGTCGATCTTGGAGGCGAACGGCAGGCCCGTTTCCTCCTGCATCGGTAGCGCATCCATGTCGCCGCGGAGGAGTACCGTGCGCCCGTTGCCACCAGCATTGCCGGCGCGCCCGCCACGCAGGATCGCGACGAAGCCGGTGGTTGAGGTGCCCTCTCGGATTTCGAGCGGGAGCCCAGCGAGCGCGGCCTTCACCTTGTCCGAGGTGCGCGGGCAATGGAGGCCGACTTCGGGGTCCGCGTGGATCGCACGGCGAAGGGTGATGGCTTCGTCGAGGCTGTCCGCGCCGATGGTGGTCCAGTCGGTCGGGGCCCAGTCGGTAGTGGATGCGAAATCGAGGGACATGTCTGACTCCTTGAAAATTGGCTTCCACCCCGGCGGAGGCCGGGGCCCAATTGGAAAGGTCGATGTAACGGAGCGCCGTTCGACGTTACCTCCGTTCCCCAATTGGGCCCCGGCCTCCGCCGGGGTGGTGTTTGTTTGGGGGGCGGCTCGGCCCCTGATCATGAGGGCAGTCTACCCTCGGAAGAGCCCGCCTAAAACCCCGCGCAGCACCGTGCCGACCAAGCCACCGCTCGACGACGACCGCCGCGACTTCGTTCCGAAGACCTGCTTGCCGATCTCGTTCGCCACCTGCCGTCCGATCGACGAGCTGGCGGCGCGTGTCGCCGACGATGCCATCTTGGTCCAGGGCGAGTTCGCCGCCTCGCGGTCGGCCTCGCGCTGCTGCCGATCAGCCTCGCGCTGGTCCGCAACGCGAGCCCGCTCCGCTTCTTTTGCCGCCTTTGCATCAAGCTTCGCCTGCGCCGCCGCAGCCTTCTCCGCCTCGGTCGTCGCCTTGGCCTCGGTCGCCGCAGCGCTAGCCTCCTGCGTCTTCGCCGCCAGCAACTCCTCCGCCGATTCGCGATCGACCAGCGTGTCGTATTTCGCACCGACCACATCGGTCTCGATCATCACCTTCCGCTCGGCCGGCGTGATCGGGCCGACGCGCGAGGCGGGCGGCTTGATCAGCGTGCGTTCGACCGGGGTCGGTGCGCCGTCCGCCTGGAGCAGCGACACCAGCGCCTCGCCGACCTTCAGCTCGGTGATGATCGTCGCGACGTCGACGCCGGGGTTCGCCCGGAACGTCTCCGCCGCCGAGCGCACCGCGGCCTGATCACGCGGTGTGAACGCACGCAACGCATGCTGGACGCGGTTGCCCAGCTGCCCTGCCACCGTGTCGGGAACGTCGATCGGGTTCTGCGTGATGAAGTACACACCCACCCCCTTCGAACGGATCAGGCGTACGACCTGTTCGATCTTCTCCAGCAGCGCCTTGGGCGCCTCGTCGAACAGCAGATGCGCCTCGTCGAAGAAGAAACACAGCACCGGCTTGTCGGGATCGCCGATCTCGGGGAGATGCTCGAACAGTTCGCTCATCAGCCACAGCAGGAACGTCGCATACAGCTTGGGCGAGGCCATCAGCTTGTCCGCCGCGAGGATGTTGACGATCCCCCGCCCCTTGTCGTCGACGCCGATGAAGTCGTTCATCTCCAGCGCAGGCTCACCGAAGAAATTCTCCGCACCCTGCGTGCGCAACTGGAGCAACGAGCGCTGGATCGCGCCGATCGACTGCTTCGACACGTTGCCGTACGTCACCGTCAGCTCGTCCGCGCGGCCGGCGCATTCGGTCAGCATCGCTTGGAGATCGTCGAGGTCGATCAGCAGCAGTCCCTCCTTGTCCGCAACGTGAAAGGCGATCGTCAGCACCCCCTCCTGCACCTCGTTGAGGTCCATCAGCCGCGACAGCAGCAGCGGCCCCATTTCGCTGATCGTGGTGCGGATCGGATGGCCCTGCTCGCCGAACAGGTCCCAGAACTGCACCGGATTATCGGCATAGGCCCAACCATCGTCGCCGATCGCCTTCGCGCGTTCGGCAAAGCTCGCGTGCGTCTTCGCGGTCGGCGAGCCCGCCATCGCGAGGCCGGACAGGTCGCCCTTCACGTCGGCGACGAAGCACGGCACGCCGTTCTCGGAGAAGCCCTCGATGATCCCCTGGAGCGTCACCGTCTTGCCGGTGCCGGTCGCGCCCGCGATCAGGCCGTGCCGGTTGGCGCGCTTCAGTTCGAGCGTCTGCGGCTTCCCGTCCACGCTCGCGCCGATGAAGATGCCGTCGGTCATGGGTCTCGTCCTCTGTATCCGGCGCCGACCCTAACCCCGCGCGCCGCAAAGAAAAAGGACCGCCGCTCGGGGGAGCGACGGTCCTTTCGTGTCGATCGTGTCGGTCGTGGATTACTTGATCTTGACCGGCAGGAACGTTGCAGGGCTACGGCCGCGCTTGACCTGCAACAGGACCTGCGGGCGGCCGGCGGACTTGGCCGTATTGACCGCGCTCTGGACATCGGCCGCCGTGCGCACGGGGGTGCCATTGACCGAGATGATCACATCACCGCGCTTGAGCTTGCCATACGCGTCGCTGGTCTGCGCAACCACGGCGATGACGACGCCCTGCGTGCTGGCTTCGACGCCGACTGCCTGCGCGATCGCCGGGGTCAGCGGCTGCACGCCGATGCCGAGGGCTGCGCCGGCCACCGGTGCGGCGGGCGTTGCCGAATCATCGCCGTCGTCACCGTCGTCGGAGCCGAAGCCTTGCGCATCGCCGCCTACCACAGCCGCCAGCTTGTCGGCGCTTGGACGCGGCACCACGACGACGTTGGCCGTGGTCGGCTTGCCGTTACGCAGGATGTCGAGACGCGCGGTCTGACCGGGCTTCACGTTCGAGACGAGGTAGGACAGCGACTGGTCGACCGTCACCGGCTGGCCGTTGACCTTGGTCACGACGTCGCCTGCGCGCACGCCGGCCTTTGCCGCCGGGCCGCCTGCGGTCACGTCGTTGATCAGCTCACCCTGGTTCTTGGGGATGCCCAACGCCGCGGCGGTATCCTCGTTGATCGTGCCGCCCGGCTGCAGCTGGACACCGATATAGCCGCGCTCGATCGTGCCGCCCTTCATGAAGGTTGCGATAATCGGCTTGGCGACGGCCGCGGGGATCGCGAAGCCGATGCCGATATTGCCACCCGACTGGCTGAAGATCTGCGAGTTCACGCCGATCACGTTGCCGTTGAGATCGAACATCGGGCCGCCGGAATTGCCCTGGTTGATCGAGGCGTCGGTCTGGATGAAGCGGTCATACGCACCGCCCTGGCCAGTAACGCGGTTGATCGCCGAAACGATGCCGGCGGTGACGGTACCGCCAAGGCCGAACGGCTCGCCGATCGCGACGACCCAGTCGCCGACGCGCGCGCCGTTGGAATCGCCGAACTTCACGAACGGCAGGTTCTTTGCATCGATCTTCAGCAGCGCGAGATCGGATTCCTGATCCTTGCCGATGACCTTGGCGACATATTCCTTCTTGTCGCTGAGCGTCACGGTGATCGAATCGACCGTCGCACCCTGTGCACCCGGCGAAATCACGTGGTTGTTCGTGACGACATAGCCATCGGGCGAAATCAGGAAGCCCGAGCCGAGCGAGGCGCCTTCGCGCTTCACCGGCGCGCCACCCTGACCACCGCCGCCCATGCCGCCGAACAGGTCGCCGAACGGCGTGCCCGCGAACGGATTGGCCTGCTGCTTCTGGACGATCGTCTGCTTGGTCGAGATGTTGACGACCGCAGGCTGGAGACGCGCGACCATGTCGGCGAAGCTCATCGGCGCGCCGGGTTTCGGCGAGACCGCCTGGATCGCACCGGGTTCGTTCTGCGCGACCTGCGCGCCGCTTGGCTGGAGCGCGAGCGTCGCGGTCGCGCCGCCGAGGAGAAGAGCACTGGTAATGGCGTAGGCGTAACGCACTAGATGTTGTCCTCTCGTTTCATCAATCGAAACAGGTATCCCGTAGGGACACCGTCCTGAATGATGCTTGAATATGAACGGGCGTTCAAAGGTTCCGCAGGCTCAACGCCCGCGGCCCTCGAATTCCCGCAAATAGCTGTTGTTCGGCGAAAGAATGATCGAGGTCGATCCTTCGGGTGCCGGACCGCCATCCGCGCCGAACGTGTGGCGATACGATTGCATCGCGCGGTAGAAGTCGTAGAAATCGGCGTCCTTGCCGAAGCTCTCGGCATAGATCTTCGCCGAATCCGCGTCGGCCTGCGCACGCACGATCTGCGCCTGCTTCTGACCTTCGGCACGGATCGTGATCGCCTCCTGCTGGCGCGCACTCGACATGCGCTTGAGCGCGCTTTCGAGCGGCAGACCGACGGGGAGGTTCGCCTGCTTGATGCGGACGTCGACGATCTCGACGCCGTACTGGCTGGCGACGCGCTGAAGACCCTTCTGGATGTTGTCCATGAGTTCCGACCGCTCGGGGCTCAGCAGTTCGACGAAGCGCCGCTTGCCGAGCTCGTTACGCAGCGCCGAGCCTAGGATCGGACGAAGCTGATCGGGGATCCGGTCCTCGCTACCGACCGCATTACGCATCTTGCGCGGATCGACGATCCGGTAGCGCGCATACGCGTCGACCTCGAGCCGGAGCTGGTCGGTCGACAGCACCAGCGTGTTGTCGAGTTCCAGATCCTGCACGCGCTTGTCGATCCAGACGATCCGATCGACGAACGGAATGCGCGCGATCAGACCGGCGCCGGTCTGGCCGAACGGCGTGTTCGGCTGCCACGCGTTGACGGTGCGGATCGGCTGGCCGAAGCGCAGGATCACCGCCTGCTTGGTCTCGGGGACGATCGCGAAGGTCGATGCGGCAAGGATCACCAGCAATAGCGCGATGATCCCGGCGACGATCGGGTTGCGGAAACTCACGGCGTTCACTGGGCAGCTCCAGGCTGAGCTTGGGGTGCCGCGGCGGCAGCGGCGGGCGCTGGCGTGACTACCTCGGGATTCGGCAGGCGCTTGGCGTTCGACAGCGGCAGATACGGCACCACCCCGCCCGGTGTCTCGACGATCGTCTTGTCGCTCTTGGCGAGCACCGCCTCCATCGTCTCATAATACATACGACGGCGTGTCACTTCTGGCGCGAGCTTGTACTGCTCGTAGACCTTGTCGAACGACGCGGCCTCGCCCTGCGCGCGCGCGACAACCTGTTGCGCATAGGAGCGCGACTGGTTGAGGTTGGCGATCGCCTCCTGCTGCGCGGCAGTGACCGCGTTGAAGTCCTCGACGATCCGCGCCGGCGCGGCAGCCTGCTTGATCGCGACGCCCTGGATACGGACGCCCGACTTGTAGTCGTTGAGGATCTGCTGGGTCAGGTCGGCGACGCGCTGCTCGATCACGGTACGACCGGTGCCGATCGCCTGGTCTAGTGTCGTCGTCGCCACCACCGCGCGCATCGCGCTCTCGGCAGCAGCGCGGACGGTCTCGTTCGGCTCGGCAAGCTGGAACACGTAATCGCGCGGATCGGAAATATCCCAGCGCACCGAGTATGCGAGGTCGATGATGTTCTGGTCGCCGGTAAGCGTCAAATTCTCGCCGTCCCCAGTCGGGAAATTGTCGGTGCGGATCTTCTGCACGTCAACCACCGTCACGTCGGCGATCGGCGCAGGCATCGTCAGGCGAACGCCCGGATCGAGCGTGCCGGCGTATTTGCCGAAATAGGTGACGACGCCGCGCTGCTGCGGGCCGATCTGGTGGACCGAAGTGAACAGGATCCAGACGACTGCGATGATCGCGACGCCGATCGCCCAAAGCGCGCGAGCATTGGCGCCCGACGGCAGGCCGCCAAAACCGCCATTACCGCCGCCGCCGCCACCCGAGCCGCGCGCTTTACGCAGGAACTCGTCGAGCGCGGTCGGCTTGGCGGCAGGCTTGCGGCCACCTGGAGGTTGCGCCCAGGGATTGCGCGGGCCGCTGTTACCGTCGTCGCCCGAGCCGCCCCAAGGGCCTTTCGGTGTTTCGGTGGCGAGGATATCGGGGCGCCGGAACCAGCGCGAGAAGATCGTCATACCAACCTTTATAGGTGTGCGCTGGCGGAAAAACAGTGCCAAGCGGCCTTCGCGGCCCTATCTGGCGCGGATGATCGACATCGAAGGCGTAAAGGCGGCGGTTGCCGTAGTGGCGGGCAAGCGGGCGACCGTCCGGCTAGAAGGGACGCGGGCGGGCATCATCATCGATGCGACCGGGCTCGACCCGCAGGCGCGCGATGCGCTGGAGGCGACCGTCCGGATGGCCGCGACGCAGCCCGGCGTGACCGAAGTGCGGATCGCCGTCACTGCCGAACGCTCGACCCGCCGGCTGATCGCGGTCGCCAGCGGCAAGGGCGGCGTCGGCAAATCGACGCTCGCCGCCAATCTCGCCATCGCGATGTCACGCGCGGGTCGCCGCGTCGGGCTGGTCGACGCCGATATTTACGGACCGTCGCAGCCGCGCCTGATGAACGTCGAAGGCACTCGACCGACTGCGAAGGACAAGGTGCTCGACCCCGTCCCCACCCCGTATGGCGTCCCATTGCTGTCGATGGGCCAGCTCGTCGAGCCGGGCAAGGCTGTCGCGTGGCGCGGACCGATGGCGGCGGGCGCGCTCGGCCAGCTGGTCGAGGCCGACTGGGGCGTGACCGATACGCTCGTGCTCGATCTCCCCCCCGGTACCGGCGACGTCCAGCTGACGATGGTCCAGAAATACCGGCCGGCGGGGGCGGTGATCGTCTCGACCCCGCAGGATCTCGCGCTGATCGACGCGCGTCGCGCGATCGACCTGTTCGAGAAGGCCGGCATCCCGATCATTGGACTGGTCGAGAACATGGCCGGCTATATCTGCCCGCATTGCGGCGAGGCATCGGACCCGTTCGGCAATGGCGGCGCGGAAGCGGCGGCGCGTGAACTCGGCATCCCGTTTCTCGGCCGCGTCCCGCTGACGATCTCAATCCGCACCGCATCCGACGCGGGCACCCCGCCCGCCTCGAACCCCGACGATACGGTATTCATGCCGATTGCGGCTCAGATCGTCGCATGGCTCGGAAAACTATGAAACCCGCGAGCCTGATCCACGTTGTCTGATTACCGGTCGTACCCGACGTGTTGAGTTGCGGTACGAGCGGACCAGGTTTCTTCTTGCAGGAGGCATCGATGCCGTTGACCGCCGATGCCGACATCAAGACGCTACTCGAAAGCGCCCGCACGATCGCGATGATCGGCGCCTCCGACCGTCCCGACCGCCCCTCCTACGGCGTGATGGCCAAGCTTCAGGCGCACGGCTACCGTGTGATCCCGGTAAACCCGCAGATCACCGGCGAGCACGTCCACGGCGAGTTCGTCTTTCGCGACCTGTCGCAACTCGGCGATCCGATCGACATCGTCGACATCTTCCGCAACTCGGCGGCTGCCGGTGAGGTCGTCGACCAGGCCATCGCGGCGGGGGCAAAAGCGGTGTGGATGCAGCTTGGCGTCGTTAACGAAGACGCTGCCGCCCGTGCCGAAGCCGCGGGACTGAAGGTGGTGATGGATCGGTGTCCGGCAATCGACATTCCCCGGCTTGGTGTCGCCAAGATTGACGCAACCACCAGCGAATGACGCTTGCTACCCCGGCCGATCGCAGCCAGGCTGTGGATCTGGCTGGAGGCCCTCATGCTCGCGATGCTGCTGTCGTTACTGATCGAGGACCCGCTGATCGCCACCGCAAAGGCGCGCATGGCCGCCGAGAAACCGTGTATCCAGAGCGCTGACGAGACCGATATCACGGTCTGCGGGATGCGACATGCCGACCGGTTCCGTGTGCCGCTTGCGACGCGTATCGTCGAACGTCGGGATATGGTGACGGAACAGCGGTCGGCGTTGGTCCATGCGCGTACGCCGATGGAAGACATGGGGCCATTTCTGGTAGGCGGGGGTAGCGCTGGCGTGCGGGCAACCGTTGGCTTCGGTCCCGGCGAGGGCTCCGGGGACGTTAAAGCCGGCGGCTTGCGTCCGACAGCACCGTGACGGCCCGATGATCATAGCGGTCCTGCTCTTGATGCTTGCGCAAGCCGCACCAACGGCTGCGTCTACGCAAACACCCCTGCCAGAGCGCTTTTCGATTTTGGTCGATCCATGTGCGGCGGCGTCGAAGGATGGCAGTGAGATAATCGTCTGCGGCGGCCCCGCGGCGAACAGCCCGCGCCTGCCGCTACCGGACGAACGCGGCCCGCCCGACCGTGCGGTCGCGTCCAATCCCGAGCTCAGCGCCGTCCGTGCGTTGCAACTGGAGGGCACGCCCTGCGCGGCGAGCCAGCGCGGATGCCAGGTCGGCTTTGGCCCACCGATCGCCCCGATCGCAAAGGCGGCAGTCGGACTGATCAAGAGCGCATTGGCGAAGAAACCGGACAAGCGTGGTCGCGTGCCGATCGACCTCGACGGCCCCGTCGGCACCGTCAACTAAGGCTTTGGAGGCGCTGTGATCCTGCTGCCGATCCTGCTGCAAACCGCCGTGCCTGCCATCCCGGTCGTCGCTCCCCCGCCGCAGCGCTGGTCGATCCTGAACCCGCCCGCCTGCCCCGGTTCGAGCCCGACCGAGATCATCGTCTGCGGCGGCAAGGGGATGGCCGAGCAACGCCTTCCGCTACCTGAAGAACGCCCGCCGCAGGATCGACCGCGCCAGCCGACCGGCGATCCGCGGGCTGCGCTCGACAATGCGGGGCCGGTGTGCCCGCTGGGGGGTTGTACGGGCGTGGATTTGCTGACGGTGCCGGTGGTGCTGATCCGCGGCATCGGCGCACTGATCGATCCCTATAGCTGCTGCGAGAATGGCGAGGGCAAGGACGCGATGGCGCTGGTGCGCGACGTCGCGCGAAAGTTTCGGAAAAAGCCTGACACGTCGAACCGCGTGCCGATCGTGCTCGATGAGCCGGTGAAGTAGAGGCGCCTCCGCCGACAAAAGCAGAATGTTGCCCCGCGAAGGCGGGGACCCAGTCTGGACTCCCGCCGTCGCGGGAGAACAAGGAGGAGGTTGCGTAGTTGTCCTCCACCCCGGCGAAGGCCGGGGCTCAATTGGGGGGCGTCAGTAACGAGGCGCATGGCCGCTACCGCGACCTTTCCGATTGGGTTCCGGCCTCCGCCGGGGTGGTAGCCTTTAGGCGGGCGTGGCGGTCATTACCGGCCCCCTCCCCTCAATCCAGAATATGCATCCACATCGGCTGGCCCACGAGACTCTGCGACCCGCGCAGTTTCTCCAGTGCTTGCGCGATCGAGCGTTCCGGGCTTTCGTGCGTGACGATCGCCACCAGCACGCTGCCATCCGCGATCGCCCCACGCTGGATCAGGCTCTCGATCGAGACACCCGCGTCGCGCATCGCCGCTGCGATCTCCGCCAGCACGCCGACCCGGTCCGCGACAGTGAAACGGAGATACGCGCGGCCACGTCGCTCGCCACTGTCCGCCTTGGGTGCCGCCGTGAGCGAGACCACCGGCATCGCGAACGGAGGCCCGAACTCGCCGCGGGCGATGTCGATCAGGTCGGCGACCACGGCGCTCGCGGTCGGGCCATCGCCGGCGCCTGCACCTTGGAACAGCAACCGGCCGACGAAATTGCCCTCCGCCACGACCGCGTTCAGCGACCCGGTGACGTGCGCCAGCGGATGATCGATCGGCACCAGATGCGGATGGACGCGCTGGAACAGTCCGTCCGCGCCCGCTTCCGCCAGCCCCAGCAGTCGCACGCGATATCCTAGCGCCGCCGCCTCGGCGATATCCGCGCCGAGCAGATGCCGGATGCCACTGATCGCGACGTCATCGAACGCGGGCTGCGTGCCAAACGCGACCGCGGCCAGGATCGACAGCTTGTGCGCCGCGTCGACGCCGTCGATGTCGAAGCTTGGATCGGATTCGGCGAACCCGAGGGCCTGGGCCTCGGCCAGCACCTCGGCGAAGTCGCGGCCTTCCGATTCCATCTTCGACAGGATGAAATTGCAGGTGCCGTTGAGGATGCCGTACACGCGAGCGATCTCGTTGGCCGCAGCGCCTTCCCGCAGCCCCTTGATGACCGGAATGCCGCCCGCGACCGCTGCCTCGAACTTCAACGCGACCCCGGCGCCCTCTGCCGCTTGCGCAAGTTCGAGCCCGTGATGCGCGATCATCGCCTTGTTCGCGGTGACGAAGTTACGCCCGGCCGCCAGCGTGCTGCGCGCCAAGGTCAACGCGGGGCCGTCCGATCCGCCGATCAGCTCGACCACGACATCCGCACCCGGCTGTTTCGCCAGTGCGGTCGTATCGTCGACCCACGCGAACCGCGACAGGTCGACGCCGCGATCCTTGCCGCGATCTCGCGCGGAAACCGCGACGATCTCAATCTGCCGGCCGGCCCGCTTGGCAATCAACTCGCGGTTCGCATCCAGCAATCGGATCACACCGCCGCCGACGGTTCCCAGCCCCGCAAGGGCTACGCGCAATGGTTCGCTCATTTTCGTCCTCCACTCGCGCGTCCGGTTACGTTTCGGCGGGCGTTTGCGCAATCCTGATGACGCACGCGCGCGGCGCCCCTATCTGGGCGTCATGTCCGGCCGCTTCGATCACCTCCCCAACCGTCGCACGATCATCGATCGCCGCGCCGTCGCCGAAACGATTGCCGCCTTGGAAGGCGTCGATCCCACCGCGCTTCGCCGCGATGCAACTGCCCTGCTGAAAGCCGCGCTGGAAAAGGGTCGGGTTGAGGTCGAACGCCGTCTCGTCGAACACCCCTCGCGCGGATTGGAAGCATCGAGTGCGCAGGCGTACCTGATCGACGCTCTACTCCGCATCCTGTTCGATTTCACCACGCAGCGGCTGTACCCGCTGTCCAATCCAACGATCGGCGAGCGCCTCACGCTGATCGCGGTCGGTGGCTATGGCCGTGCGGAAATGGCGCCGCATTCGGACGTCGACATCGGCTTTCTCACCCCCGGCAAGCAGACGCCCTGGGCCGAGCGCGTGATCGAATCGATGCTGTACGCGCTGTGGGATCTCGGGCTGAAGCTTGGCCAGTCCAGCCGCTCGCTCGACGAGATGGTCCGTCAGGCCAAGAGCGACGTCACCGTCCGCACCGCGCTGCTCGAAGCGCGCTACGTCTGCGGCGATACCGAGCTTTACGAACAGGCGTCGCACCGCTTCAAGACCGAGGTCCAAGCGGACACCGCGCGCACCTTCATCGCCGACAAGCTCGCCGAGCGCGACGCGCGACACCGCAAGATGGGCGACACGCGCTATGTCGTCGAGCCCAACGTCAAAGAGGGCAAGGGCGGCTTGCGCGATCTCCACGCGTTGTTCTGGATCGGCAAATACATCTACGACGTCCAGCGCGCCGCCGAACTGGTTGGGGTCGGGCTGTTCACCAAGGCCGAATATCGCCTGTTCCACCGCGCCGACAATTTCTTCCAGGCGGTACGCTGCCACCTGCACAGCATTACCGGCCGCGCCGAGGACCGGCTGACGTTCGACCTGCAACGCGAGATCGCCGACCGGATGCGATTCTCGGATCGGCCCGGCAAGTCGAAGGTCGAGCGGTTCATGCAGTTTTACTTCCTGCAGGCGAAGACCGTCGGCACGCTTAGCGGCGTCTTCCTCGCGCATCTCGACGAGAAGTTCGCGGCACGCGGCCGGCGCTTCGGATTGCCGACGATCCGCCGTTCGCCGCGGAAGCTCAATGGCTTCGTGCTCGATCGCGGACGGTTGGCGCTGCCTAGCGACGATTTTTTCCAGGCCGATCCCGAACGGCTGATCGAGATCTTCCAGCTCGCCGACAAGCACGGCGTCGAGATCCACCCGCTGGCGATGCGCGCAGCCGCGCGTGACGCTAAACTGGTTGACGACGTTCGCACCAGCCCGACCGCAAACGCGCTGTTCCTCGACGTGCTGACCTCGCCGCGCGATCCCGAACTCGTGCTCAGGTGGATGAACGAGGCGGGCGTGTTCGGCCGGTTCGTGCCCGATTTCGCGCGTGTCGTCGCGCAGATGCAGTTCGACATGTACCATCACTACACGGTCGACGAGCACACCATTCGCGCGATCGGCCTGCTCGCGCGGATCGAGAGCGGCGTGCTCAAGGAGGATCATCCGCTTGCCAGCGCGATCTTCGAACAGATCGTGTCGAGGCGTGCGCTGTATGTTGCGGTGCTGCTCCACGACATCGCCAAGGGACGTGGCGGCGATCACTCGATCCTCGGTGCGGAGGTGGCGCAGCGACTATGCCCGCGCTTCGGACTGACCCCGGCGGAGACCGAAACGGTCGCGTGGCTGGTGCGATGGCATTTGCTGATGTCGGCGACCGCGTTCAAGCGCGATCTCAGCGACTTCAAGACGATCCTCGATTTCTGCGACGTGGTGCAGAGCCCGGAACGCCTCCGCCTGCTGCTGACGCTAACGATCGTCGATATCCGCGCGGTCGGGCCTGGGGTGTGGAACGGCTGGAAGCGCCAGTTGCTCGGCGATCTGTACGAAGCCGCGGAGGAAGTCCTGCGCCTCGGTCACAAGCAAAAGGGGCGGGCCGAGCGGATCGCCGCCAAGCAGGAGCATCTGCGTGATGCGCTCGGTTGGGACGCGGACAGTTTCGCGACGCTCGTCCACCGCCTGCCCGAAGCGTATTGGATCGCCGAGCCCGAGGACGTGCTCGCGCACAACGCGCGCTTCCTCGCCGCCACCGGCGAGGCTCAGCTGGCGATCGACGCGCATGTCTATCCGGGGCGGGGCGCGACCTTGGTAACGATCTACGCGGCGGATCATCCCGGGCTGTTTTACCGTATCGCCGGCGCGATCCACGTCGCGGGCGGCAACATCATCGATGCGCGCATCCACACGACACGTGACGGCATGGCGATCGATAATTTCCTCGTCCAGGACCCGTTCGGGCGGCCGTTCGACGAGTCCGGTCAGCTTTCGCGACTGAAAACCGCGATCGAGGACGCGCTCGCCAACCGTGGCAAGCTAGCCGACCGACTGGTGGCCAAGCCCCTGCCGCGCACGCGCGCGGAGGCGTTCGACATCGTCCCGAATGCGCTGGTCGACAACAAGGCGTCGAACCGGTTCACGGTGGTCGAGGTCAATGCGCGAGACCGGCCGGCCCTACTCAACCAGCTCGCCAACGCGCTGTTCCAGTCGAAGGTGACAATCCACTCCGCGCATGTCGCGACGTACGGCGAGCGCGCGGTCGATACGTTCTACATCACCGACCTGACGGGCGACCGGATCACGCAGCCCGCGCGGTTGAGGACGCTGGAGCGACGGTTGCTGGCGGCCGCGGCGGGCGAAGAAATCGATCTGGCGGCCTAGCCGCTACGCATGCTTGGTCATCCCCGCGCAGGCGGGGACCCATATTCTCAAACGTTCGCGATGCTACCGCAGGGTTTGCCAGTCTGGGTTCCCGCCTCCGCGGGAATGACGAAGAGGAACACGAAGAAGTCGGCCTGCACCGAAGTGCAGACCGGCTTTTCGTTACGCGTTTTTTCCCGATCAGAAGCGCGAGCGCAGCGTCAGGCCGTAGGTACGGGGCTCAGCGAGGAATGCCGAGTAGAGCGCGTTGCCGGTGCCGCCATAGGCTGCAACGTTGGCCGACGATCCCGCACCCTGGAACGGCGTGTTGAACGCCACCTGGATGTAGTTCTTGTTGAACACGTTCTGCGCCCAGAATTCGAGCGCCCAGACCTGGTCCTTGCCGCGCAAGCCTACGCGCGCGTTGACCACCGCGAAGCCGTCCTGCTTCTTCTCCGGGGCCAAGTCCGATCCCGTATTATAGTCGGATGACAGGCGGCTATCGACGTAGAACAGGCCCGACATGCCGTTAGCACCGATATCCGGAGTCCAGGCAAACGACGTGGTGACGACGTTCTTGGGTGCGTTCGACAGCTGGCTGCCCGGGAGCAGGAAGAGTGCGCGATCGAGCGCTTCGCCGGTCGTCGAGCTGCCGATCAGGTTCTTGCGGAAATGCGTGTCGGCATAGGTGTAGCCCGCGGTGAACGTGACCTGCTTGATCGGCGACATCGTCGCTTCCAGCTCGACGCCCTGCGAGATCACGCCAGGCTTCTTCGATCGGTTGGTCGGGCATGTCCCGGTCTGCGCGCCAGTAACCGGGTTGAAGCCGTTGTCCCTGTCGAGCCCGTTGAGATTGTCCTTACACGCCTCGATGTTCTGAACGACGAAGATCGAGCCGTTGAAGGTGTTGAGCTGGAAGTCGGTGAACTCTTCACGGAACGCGGCGACATTGAAGGTGAAACCACGCGTGTTGAACTTCGCGCCGATCTCGTAATTGTTCACCTTCTCGGCATTGAAGCGCAGGCCAGACGCATCGGCGTTGCTACGCGGCGAGAGCACGCCGTTGACGCCACCCAGATCCGAGCGATCGAGGTTGTAGCCACCCGCCTTGTAGCCCTTCGCGTACGATGCGTAGGTGAGCAACTTGGTGAACGGCTTCCACGACAGGACCGCGGTGCCGGTGAATTCGCCGTCGCCGAAGCTGTCGTTCAGGTTCAAGGCGTTCAGCGCGGGGCTGGAGTTACCCGTGCAGGTCAGCGTGACGATGCCCTGCGCGAACCCCGTAGCGCCGCTCTGCGTCAGCGTCAGCGGCGCGAGTGCCGCCTGCTGGATCGGGCAGACGGTGTTGTTGTTGTTGAACTTGGCGTTGAACTTCTTCGTTTCGTGCGTGTAGCGCAGACCACCGGTCAGCGACAACGTATCGGTCAGATGCAGGATGTTGTGCGTGAAGAACGCATAGTTCTCGCTCTTCTGGCGATAGATCGAGCCCGAGTCGCCAACGTTGTTCACGCCGCCGCCAAGTCCTGGACCGCCGGTCAGACGATCGAGTGCCGACGTGATCAGGCCACCTGCCGGGCCAAAGGCGCCGCCAATCGTTGCGCGTCCAGCGGCGCTCATGCAGCCCGGATTGTTCTGGTTCTGGAGCGCGGCAACCGGGCTGACCGTCGCGACGAGGCGGCAGGCAGCGAATTGCCCGTATTGCGCGCCGAAGACGACGTTATCGACCAGCTTCAGCTTCTCGTTCGAGTAGAAGCCGCCGACCAGCCAGTCGAGCTTATCGTTGAACAGCGAGCCCTGCAGGCGCGCTTCCTGCGTGAAGGTCTTGAACTGGCGGTACGCGTTGCCGTCGCCCGCGCGGTGCGTGAGGTCGACGTTAGTGTAATCGACATCGCCGGCATTGCCCGACTTGTACTGGCGATACGACGTGATCGACGTCAGCGTGGCGCCGCCGAGATCCCAATCGGCCTGCAACGAGCCGCCATAATCCTTGGTCGTATTCCGGAACGTCTGACCCGGCGTGATCGCGACATCGCGGTTGAACGGATCGGGCCTATTGCCGGCCAGCGGGAACGCCGCGCCCTGCCGACGCAGGATATCGACGATGCGGTTGGTGGCGTTGTTGACCACCGCGCCATCCGCGTTGACCGTTCCGAAGAACGGCGCGACGCCCGCCGCGTTCGGCGTAGGGTCGGTCGTTTCGACCTGGTTGTAATAGACCGCACCGCAGCAGCTTTCCTTGCGGTGCGAATAGTCGCCGATCAGGCGGAAGCTCAAGGTCTCGGTCGGCTTGAACAGCAGCTGCCCGCGGACGAAATAGCGATCACGGTCGTTGACGCGGCTTTCGCTGCCGTTCGCCGCCGTGACGTTCTTGTAGAAACCGTCGCGCTTCACAAAGACGCCGTCGACGCGGAAGGCGAGCTTGTCGGCGATCAGCGGACCGGTGATGCCGCCAGCGAGGCGCTTCTGATCGTAATTGCCATAGGTCGCCTCGGCGTTGCCGTGCCAGTCGAACTCGGGCGAGCGGGTTATGATGTTGATGAGACCCGCCGAGGCGTTGCGACCGAACAGCGTGCCTTGCGGGCCGCGCAGAACCTCGACGCGGTCGATCTCGCCCAGTTCGTTGAGGCCGACGCCGGTGCGGCTGCGGTAGACGCCATCGATGAAGACCGCGACCGAGCTTTCGAGGCCGGGATTGTCGCCGACCGTACCGATTCCGCGAATACGCGCGGACGCGTTCGATTCGTTACCGGTCGACGAGATGAGCAGCGAGGGCGCGAGCTGGTTGAGCGAGCGGATGTCGCTGCCGCCGGAATTCTGCAACGCTTCCTGACCGACTGCCGAGACCGCGATCGGTACGTTCGACAGACGCTCGGAGCGGCGGGTCGCGGTAATCACGATGTCGTTCGCATTGACCCCGGCGTCGGCATCGGTTGCCGCGCTGGCCGCACGCGTCGTGTCAGCATCCGTCGCCGCATTGGTCTGGCCTGCGACCGATGCGTTCGCCGTTCCCTGCGATGGCGTGGCCTGCGCCTCGACTGTCGAGGTCGACTGCTGCGCGAGTGCCGGTGTTACAATGGCCGCGGTCGCAGCAGCGGACAACAGATATGCGATCATACGCATCGGCACTCTCTCCTGATGTGTTCGAATGTTTTCGAACTTATGGTTTGGAGCATTGGTAGAGAGATTACGCCCTGCGCGTCTAGTAATTTCCGCAGACGGAAATAGATTTTCGAAGATCGTGTCTCCAAACCGCCACACCGCGGCAGCGGCCAAACCCTAGTTTCAAATTGCAACGTTTTGTCCGGCGGCGTTACATGCCGTTACCAGCGAGCTCGGAGCAGACTGACGCCCCGCCTCGAGGCCGCCGCAGGTGACAGGCAGCACACGATATGTTTGGCAGCGAAACATGGGTGCGGCCTTGACCCCGGCCCTGCGAATCGCCGCGATGGCGACCAGCTGGACGCTCCCGTCGCCCGACCGATACGTGCCCGGAGGAATTGCAGACAACAAAAAGGCCGGCCAGTCCGTTGGGACCAACCAGCCTTTCATACTTCACATCGTCGCGGCAAGAAGCCGCCGCGCAGTTACTTCGGTGCGAGCACCATCAGCATCTGGCGGCCTTCCATGCGCGGATACGCCTCGATCTTGGCGATCTCCGCGACGTCGTCCTGGACACGCTTCAACAAATTCATGCCGAGCTGCCCATGGCTGAGTTCACGACCGCGGAATCGCAACGTGATCTTGACCTTGTCGCCCTCGCCGATGAAGTCGTTCACCTTCTTCATCTTCGTGTCGTAGTCATGGTCGTCGATGTTCGGACGCATCTTGATCTCCTTGATCTCCTGCGTCTTCTGCGACTTGCGTGCGAGGTTCGCCTTCTTCTGCGCCTCGTACTTGAACTTGCCGACATCGAGGAACTTGGCGACGGGTGGATCGGCGTTAGGCGACACTTCGACCAGGTCGAGGCCATGCTCGGCTGCCTGCTCGATCGCTTCGCGCGTGTACATCACGCCCAGATTCTCGCCCTCGTGATCGATCACGCGGACCTTCTGGCTCTGGATGAATTCGTTGAATCGCGGGCCGTTCATTGCGGGCGTCTGCATCGGCCGGCGTATCGTGGGAGGACGTATGGGGGTTGCTCCTGAAGTTTCAGACAATATTTGGGCCAGTCTATAGCGCAGAAACGCCCGCCCGAACAGATGGCGAATAGCCGGCCCCGTTGGATCACATATCGGGTGCGCGTGCCTCGACCGCAAGACGCGCGATCGCCTCGTCGAGCGTCAGGATGGTTTGTGCCTGGCTGCCGAGCATGCGCAGCGCGACCTTGCCCTCCTCGGCCTCACGCTTGCCGACAACCAGCAGGTTCGGCACCTTCGCGAGGCTGTGCTCGCGCACCTTGTAGTTGATCTTCTCGTTGCGGAGGTCGGTTTCGACGCGGATCCCGGCCGCCTTCAGCTTCGCCGCAACCTGCTCGGCATACTCGTCGGCATCCGAGACGATCGTCGCGACGACCGCCTGTACCGGCGCGAGCCAGAGCGGGAAGCGACCGGCATGATGCTCGATCAGGATGCCGAGGAAGCGCTCGAACGTGCCGAGGATCGCGCGGTGAAGCATGACCGGGCGATGCCGCTCGCCATCCGCGCCCACGTACGACGCGTCGAGTCGCTCGGGCAGCACGTAATCGAGCTGCAACGTGCCGCACTGCCACGTCCGGCCGATCGCGTCGGTCAGGTGGAATTCGAGCTTCGGACCGTAGAACGCCCCCTCGCCCGGCAGCTCCTCGAACTGAAAGCGATCCTCCATCAGCCCGGCAAGCGTCAACGCCTCGCGCAAATCGCCCTCGGCGCGATCCCACAGCGCGTCGTCGCCGGCGCGATTGTCGGGGCGCAACGCAAGCTTCACCATGTAATCGGCAAAACCCAGGTCGCGGTACACCGCGTCTAGCAACTCACAGAATGCGCGCGTCTCGGCGACGATCTGCTCGGGCGTGCAGAAGATGTGCGCGTCGTCCTGCGTAAACTGGCGGACGCGCATGATGCCGTGCAGCGCGCCGTGCGGCTCGTTGCGGTGGCAGCAGCCGAACTCGGCGAGCCGCAGCGGCAGGTCGCGGTACGACTTGATCCCCTGGCGGAAGACCTGGACGTGGGCGGGGCAGTTCATCGGCTTGAGCGCCATCAAGTCGCCCTTGCCGGTCAGCACGGGGGCGTTCGGATCGATGCCCGGCACCTCGTCGGGGACCACGAACATGTTCTCGCGGAACTTGCCCCAATGGCCCGACGCCTCCCACATCTTGGCGTCCATCAACTGCGGCGTCTTGATCTCGGCATAGCCAGCGGCGTCGAGCTTGCGGCGCATATACGCCTCGAGCTGCCGCCACATCACCCAGCCCTTGGGATGCCAGAACACCGAGCCCTGCGCTTCGGACTGGAGATGGAACAGGTCCATTTCCTGCGCGATACGGCGATGGTCGCGCTTGGCCGCTTCCTCGATCCGCAACAGATGCGCGTCGAGTTGCTTCTTGTTGAGCCAGCCGGTGCCGTAGATGCGGGAGAGCATCGCGTTCTTCTGGTCGCCACGCCAATAGGCGCCGCTGACGCGCGTCAGCTTGAACGCGGCGGGGTCGAGCTTCCCGGTCGACGCCATGTGGGGCCCGCGGCACATGTCGAGCCACTCGCCCTGGCGGTAGATCGTCAGTTCCTCGCCCTCGGGGAGTTCGGCGGCCCATTCGGCCTTGAAGCTCTCGCCCTGCTGCGTCCAGCGATCGATCAGCTGCTGGCGCGACCAGACCTCGCGCAGGAACGGCTCGTTCCGGGCGATGATCGCACGCATCTCGGCTTCGATCGCGGGCAGGTCCTCGTCGGTGAACGGGCGATCCTTCGGCGCGAAGTCGTAGTAGAAGCCGTCGTCGGTGGCAGGACCGAAGGTGATCTGCGTGCCGGGAAAGAGGTGCTGCACCGCTTCGGCCATCACGTGCGCGAGATCGTGGCGGACGAGTTCGAGCGCATCCGCCTCGTCGCGTGCGGTCACCAGCGCGAGTGCGGTATCGCCCTCGAACGGCCGGTTGATGTCTCGCACCTGCCCGTCGATACGCGCGGCGAGCGCGGCCTTGGCGAGGCCCGGGCCGATCGCCGCGGCGACATCCGCGGGGGTAGTCCCGGGCGCAACCTCGCGGACGGAACCGTCGGGCAGCGTGATTCGGAACATTGCAGACATGGGAGACTTTCTCTCGGGATGACGTGCGCGGACCGATCCGCGCACGGCGTGTATATAAGGTGATACGCGCACAGGGCTACTCCAGACGGACATGCGCCGGATTGGAGAGTGCCTGGGCGTATTGGGAGAGTGCGATGCTGGGTCTGCTGATGATGTTGTCTGCCGCTGCCGCGCCTGCTGCGGGCCCTGCTGCGATATGCGCGCCGACGAAGTTGGCAGCCTGCCGCGATACGAACCAGTTGATCACGGCGCCCGCGTTCACCGCCGCAGTCCGGCGGTTCATCGGCAAGCGCAAGGCGTCGTATCTTTATGCGAACGGCGATGTCGCGGATCAGCAGATCGAGGTCCTGCATGGGCCGCCCGACGAACCGACCCGGATCGGGGCGCTGTACCGCTTCACCGCGTGCCGGGCGCATAGTTGTCCGGAGAAGGGCGCAGCGGTGCTCGATCCGGCCGGAAAGATCGTGGCGCTGGCGATCCTGTATTCGCCGTGCGCGACCGCGGACACGCGCGACTGCAATCGGCGCGAGGATCTGGTGGTGTTCATGGGCGAGCGGGATCGCTTGCAGCGGGTCGAGGTGGTGGCGAATCTGCGCGCCTGGGCGGTGGAGCAGGTGGCGGGGAGCTATACGCTGCCGGGCCAGCCGAAAATGCGGTTCGGGGGAATGCAGGTGATCGATCCGGCGGCAGTTAGGTAAACCGTACTTTCGGGAAAGAGCACCACCCCGGCGGAGGCCGGGGCCCAGGTGGGGAACGTCGCTAACGGAGGGCGCGCTCGGTTACCTCCACCTTTCCAACTGGGCCCCGGCCTCCGCCGGGGTGACGCTAGCAATTTTGAAATGTGAGGCCCCGCTCAAACCACCCCGAACGGCACCACATGGTTCGCCTGCGTATGCCCGATCTCCGCCCGCCCCAGATACGGCACCCCCATATCCCGCGACCAGCGGATCATCATGTAGTCTAGCGTCTCGCCCCAGGGCGGATCATTCTCCTGCACCGCCGTCACCGCACCCAGCCGCAGCCCCGCAATCCCCTTCAACTGCGTGGCGTTGGCGACTTTGAACAGCATGCGGTCGATCGCGTACAGCGGCTCCGACACCTCCTCGACGATCAGCACGTGATCGGTAAGATCAGGCAGCCACGGCGTGCCGATCAGCGAGGTCAGGATGCTGAGGTTGAATGCGGCTGACGGCCGCCCATCGAGCCCCGGTTCCAGTCCAGCCCGATCGCCGTGCACCATCCAGCCTAGCGACCGCGCTACCGTCGCCTCGCCGTCATGCCGGTTGATGTCGCTGACCATCGGCCCGTGCACCGGCCGCCCGATCCGCCGTGCGTAGAGCGCGCCGAGCAGGAAGCCGACGTCGGAATAGCCGAGATACGTCTTGTGCCGCGCCGCACGGCCGAGCTCGGGCATGACCATCGCGAGGATGCGGTTCGCACCGTAGCCGCCGCGCAGGAACCAGAGGGCATCGAACGCCGGATCGTTGGCATATTCGAGGAACGCCCCCGCCCGCCGAAAATCGGAACCGGCGAAATGGCCGTCGGTCTCCAGGCATTGCGGGTGGAAGACCAGCTCGACCTCGGGGAACGCGCTAGCAGCATACGCCGTGATCTTGGCGATCGCCGCGGGATTGGTCCGGCTCGACGCGGCGAGGACACCGATGCGCATTGTTCGTGTTCCCGACCTTGCCCCGTTACCAAACCGCCCATATCGCGGGCCGATGGATATCAGCAAACCCTGTTTCTTCGTCGGTATCGGCGGCAGCGGCATGATGCCGCTCGCGATGATCCTCGCGGGCCGCGGCGCGACCGTCGCGGGTTCGGACCGCAACCTCGACCAGGGCCGCGTGCCTGCCAAGTTCGACGACCTCGCCGCAAAAGGCGTCGCGCTGTTCCCGCAGGATGGCAGCGGGATCGTCTCGGCCGATCAGCTCGTCATTGCCTCGGCGGCGATCGAGGCGAGCGTGCCCGACATGATCGCAGCGGATGCGCTGGGCTGCACGCGCTCTACCCGTGCGACAATGCTGGCGTCGCTATTCAACGACAGCCGGCTGCCGATCGGGGTGGCGGGGACGAGCGGCAAGTCGACCGTCACGGGCATGATCGGCTGGATCCTGCATGCGGTCGGGCGCGATCCGACGGTGATGAACGGGGCGGTGATGAAGAACTTCGCCACGCCCGACGCGCCGTTCGCGAGTGCGCTGGTCGGAGAAGGCGACGCGTTCGTCAGCGAAGTGGACGAGAGCGACGGATCGATCGCTGGCTATGCACCGAAGATCGCGGTGCTCAACAACGTCAGCCTCGACCACAAGTCGCTGGAGGAACTGCGCGTGCTGTTCGGGGACTTCATCGCCAAGGCCGAGACCGCGGTGGTGAACGCGAACGATCCCGACGCCGCCGCGCTCGCCTCGCGCCTGCCACGTGGTCATGTCACGACATTCGCGATCGATGCGTCGGCCGATCTGCGTGCCGAGAACCTCAAGCCCGAACCGTTCGCGATCCGCTTCGACATCGTCTCGCGCGGCGTGCGGACGCCGGTGAAGCTCGCCGTCCCCGGCCGCCACAACGTGTCGAACGCGCTCGCCGCGATCGGTGCGGCGATGGCGGCGGACGTATCGCTGGCCGATGCGGTCAAGGCGATTGCGGGGTTCACGGGCCTGCGCCGCCGGTTCGATCTGGTCGGCGAGGCGAGCGGCGTCTCGGTGATCGACGATTTCGGGCATAACCCGGACAAGATTGCCGCCACGCTCGACACGCTTCACGCGTTCCCCGGGCGCTTGCTGCTATTCTTCCAGCCGCACGGCTATGGCCCGCTGAAGGTGATGGGCCGCGAACTCGTCGCCACCTTCGTCGAGCGGATGGCGGCGGACGATGTCCTCGTCCTCCCCGACCCGGCCTATTACGGCGGGACGGTCGCGCGGGAGGTCACCAGCGCGGATATCGTCGCGCAGATCGTCGAGGGTGGTCGGGACGCGCGGCACATCGCCGACCGGGCCGAAGCCGCCGCGGCGCTGGTCGCGGAAGCGCGTCCGGGCGACCGCATCGTCGTGATGGGCGCGCGCGACGACACGCTGAGCGTGCTCGCCAGCGGCATGGTCGACGCCTTGGCCGCGCGGTGATACGCTCACCGCTTAGGAGACCAATGATGTTCCGCCGCCTGTTCCTCGACCACCCCGACACCGTCGGCGAGAGTTACACCGAGCATTTCGGCGTCGCCGGGCGGTTCGGCATGACGATGATCAAGGGCGGCCTCGGTGCGCTGGTCCATGCGTTCGTGCCCGCGTGGTGCAAGACGCGCGGGAGCGACACGGTCGCCGAACTGCACCGGCAGATGGTCGAGAAGCGCGGCGCGGTGGCGGCCGATCAGACGCAGATGAAGACGGTCGAGTTCATCATCTGACGCGGTGAGACAGGTGCCGCGCGGACAGGCGCACGGCCTAAGGTTACGATAAAGTCACACCTAGAACGCGTTTGCGTGGGCTGGATAGCCGCGCCTAGTGACAAGCTACCTTCGCTTAACGGAAAGCGTGGTTGACATGCTCGGGGGTGAGTGACAAGCTTCCTTTACCGATTCGATAAGGACGCGTGCCATGCTCATGAACCCGGCAATCCGCCGTTATTACCGCCGCATCCTGCCGCTCGGCCTTGTCTACGCGGTGTTGCTGGTCGCGATCGTCGCCCTGTTCTGGCGCGGGGCGCTGCATGGTCCGATCGCCTATGTCGCAGCGTTGCTGCCCGCGGTGCCGCTGATCGGCACTTTCGTTGCGCTTGGCCAATATATGGTTGAGGAAACCGACGAGTATCTGCGCATGTTGATGATCCGTCAGTCGCTGATCGCCAGTGGGTTCATGGTCAGCGTCATGACCGCATGGGGCTTTCTCGAAGGCTTCGGGTTGGTCCCGCACATCGTGTCCTATTACGCGGCGGTGCTATGGTTCGCCGGGCTGTGGATCGGCTGGGGGTATAATATCGTGGCAATTCGGCGCCCGGCGTGAAAAACCGCCTCAAGGTGCTGCGCGCCGAACGGGACTGGAGCCAGGGCGATCTCGCCGAGCGCCTCGAAGTGTCAAGGCAGAGCGTCAACGCGATCGAGACGGGACGCTACGATCCGTCTTTGCCGCTCGCGTTCAAGATTGCCGAACTGTTCGGGCTGGCGATCGAGGATATCTTCACCAGCCCGTCGGAGGAGCCCGTGACATGATTGCGCACCTCAAAGCCCGCCTTGCCGCCACCGTGGTCACGCTGATGATTGCCCTGCATCCCGTCGGAAGCGATGCGCAGTCTGCCCCCGCGGCCGCGCCAAAGGTCGAGGCGGGCGCGACGCAGATGCCGCATATCTCGGTGCAGACGATCGGCAAGGGCACGCCGGTGATCCTTATTCCGGGGCTGTCGTCGCCGCGCGCGGTATGGGCGGGCGTCGTTCCCACGCTCGCCAAGTCACACCGAGTGTATGTGGTGCAGGTCAACGGCTTCGGCGGCGACGATCCGCGCGCGAACCTGTCGTCGGGCATTCTCGACGGGATCGTCGCCGACCTCCACACGCTGACTGCCACGTCGATCACTGGGTCGAAGCTCGGCAAGCCCGCGATCGTCGGGCATTCGATGGGCGGCCTGGTCGCGTTGATGCTGGCCAAGGCGCATCCGGAAGACGTCGGCAAGCTGATGATCGTCGATTCGCTACCGTATATCGGCGAGATCTTCGCACCCGGTGCGACCGTGGCGGCGCTCGAACCGCAGGCCAAGGCGATGCGCGCGGGCATGGCCGCGGCGTACGGCAAGCCGGCCAACTTGGCGGCGAACGCGGCGCTTGCCGAGCGCATGGCACTGAAGCCCGCCTCTCGCGCGGCGGTCGCCGGCTGGGCGGCGAAGGCGGATGCGCGCGTCGCGGCGCAGGCGATGTACGAGGACCTGATCACCGACCTGCGTCCCGCTATGGCGTCGATCGCAGCCCCGATCACGCTGGTCTATCCGTGGAACGCGGTCGGACCGACCAAGCCGGTTGCCGACGCGCTCTATCGGAAGGCCTATGCCACTGCACCGCAGGTAACCTTCGTCGATATCGGCGATGCGGCGCACTTCGTGATGCTGGATCAGCCTGCCGCGTTCCAGGCTGCACTCGACGCCTTTCTCCGCGACTGAGGGGCGGCTAAGGTGTCGGCATGACCGACATCGCCACGCCGCCTGCACCGACGCCCCCCGTCAAAGCCCCCGTCAAGGAGCGCCCTCGCCTCGCCTATCATCACACGCCTGGGACAGGTCCGACTCTGGTGTTCCTGTCGGGCTATGCCTCCGACATGAACGGCACCAAGGCGGTGACGCTGGAGGCTTGGGCGAAGTCCGAGGGGCGTGCGTTCCTGCGGTTCGATTATGGCGGGTGCGGGCAGAGCGAGGGGGCGTTCGAGGACCAGACGCTGGTCGACTGGCGCGACGACGTACTGGCGATGATCGACGCACTCGCCGAAGGCTCCGCGATCCTGGTAGGATCGTCGCTGGGCGGGTGGCTAATGCTGATGGTGGCCAAGCTGCGCCCCGACCTGGTCAAGGGGTTGGTCGGGATCGCTCCAGCGCCCGACTTCACCGACTGGGGCTTCACCACCGACGAGAAGATGACGCTGCTCAGCAACGGGAGGCTCGAGCGCAAGAACCCCTACGGCCCCGAACCGACGGTCTATACCCGCGCATTCTGGTCGTCGGGTGAGGCGAACCGGCTGATGTTCGGCGAGATCGCGTTCGACGGGCCGGTCCGGCTGGTCCAGGGACAGCGCGATCCGGACGTGCCGTGGCACCGCACCGCGCGCCTCGCCGAGCTGTTGCGTTCAGCCGATGTGCAGACGTGGCTGGTCAAGGACGGTGACCACCGCCTGTCGCGCGACAGCGACATTTCCCTCATCATCCGGGCGGTCGAGGATGTGATCGCCGCCCTATGATCTTCATTTTGCTCGCTTTCGCTGCCGCTCAGACCGCTGGCCAAGCCACTGGCCAGACCTCCGGCTTGGCACCGGCGCAGGCCGGGCCGCTCGACATCCGGGTCGACCGGTTGCGGCGCTGTATCGCGCTCGTCCAGACCGATCCCGCAGCCGCGCGGGCCGAGGCGGCGCGGTGGCGGATCGCAGGCGGGCGCTTCGCCGCGCGCGAATGTGCCGGGCTCGCCTATGCGGCGGAGAAGGCGTGGCCGGCGGCGGCGGGCGAGTTCGAGGAGGCCGCGCGGGCGGCGCAACTCGCCAAGAATGCCGGCGCGGCGACCTATTGGGCGCAGGCGGGAAATGCGTGGCTCGCAGCGGCGGATCCGGCCAAGGCGCGGGCAGCGCTCGATTCCGCGCTGACCGCGGGAACGTTGACCGGTTTGCCGCTGGGTGAGGCTCAGCTCGATCATGCGCGGGCTCTGGTGGCGACGGGCGATCTGGAGTCGGCGCGGACCGATATCGACCTGGCGCTGACCAATGCCGCGGACGATCCGCTGGCGTGGCTGTTGTCGGCGACGCTGGCGCGGCGCGAGGGGAATCCGGCGCGGGCGAAGAAGGATATCGGCGAAGCGTTGAAGCGATCGGCGGACGATGCTTCGGTACAGCTGGAGGCCGGGAATATCGCTGCGCTGACGGGCGACGAGGCCGGGGCGCGTTCGGCGTGGGGTCAGGCGGCGCGGTTGGCGCCGGATACGCCGGTGGGGCGGAGTGCGGTGGCGGCGTTGCGGCAGTTCGACGGGCAGGCTAGCGATCCTCGTCCCCGCGCGCCGATCGGGCGCTAGCGCCCGCTTCCTTGTTCTCCCGCGAAGGCGGGAGCCCAGACTGGGTCCCCGCCTTCGCGGGGAAACAAGCTTCCCTAGAAGCCCTACCCTTTCACGCCACGCAAGCCATCCCTATCTGCGCTTCCGAACAACCCTCGGAGCGAGCATGAAATATCTCCACACGATGATCCGCGTGACCGATCCGGCGAAGACGATCGCGTTCTTCGAGCTGCTCGGGCTGAAGGAAGTCCGGCGGATGGAGAACGAGAAGGGTCGCTTCACGCTGATCTTCCTGTCGGTCCCCGGCGACGACGGCGCCGAGGTCGAGCTGACGCACAATTGGGATCCCGAGGAGTATGACGAGGGTCGTAATTTCGGCCACCTCGCCTACCGCGTCGACAATATCTACGAGACTTGCCAGCGGCTGATGGACTCGGGCGTGACGATCAACCGGCCGCCGCGCGACGGCCACATGGCGTTCGTGCGGACGCCCGACAACATCTCGATCGAGCTGTTGCAGGCGGACGGTGCGCTCGATCCCGCCGAGCCGTGGGTGTCGATGCCGAACACCGGCAAGTGGTAAGCCTCTGATGCTCGATATCGTCCGCGTGCCGGTGCTTTCCGACAATTACGCCTGGCTGATCCACGACACCGTCTCGGGCGAGACGGTGGTGGTCGATCCGGGTGAAGCGGGGTCGGTGATCGCCGCCGCGAAGAAGCGCGACTGGCGGATCGACCGGGTGTGGACGACGCACTGGCATCCCGATCATACCGGCGGGAATGCCGAGATGAAGGCGTACGGCGCGACGGTCGTCGGCCCGGCGGCCGAGGCGGACAAGATCCCGACGCTCGACGAGCAGGTCGGTGAAGGCGATGTCGTTCGTCTTGGTACGCACGAGGCGACCGTGATGACGGTGCCGGGGCATACGCAGGGGCATATCGCGTTCCACTTTGCCGACGATGCGGCGATCTTCACCGGCGACACGCTGTTCGCGATGGGGTGTGGCCGGCTATTCGAGGGGACGCCGGAGGATATGTTCGCGAACATGCAGCGATACGCGACGCTGTCGGACGAGACCGAGGTGTTCTGCGGGCATGAATATACGCAGAGCAACGGGCGGTATGCGCTGGTTGCCGAGCCGGACAATGCGGACATCGTCGCGCGGATGGTCGAGGTCGATGCGGCGCGCGCGAAGGGCGAGCCTACCGTGCCGACGACGATCGGGCGCGAGCGGGCGACCAATCCGTTCCTGCGCGCGACGTCGGTCGAGCAGCTAGCCCGCTATCGTGCGGCGAAGGATGCGTTTCGCGGATAAAGGGCGCATGAGGGTGGCGGGGATTTTGAGGAGCGTTGCGATGCGTATGCGGACCTTGCCACTCTTGATGCTGCCGGCTGTAGTGCTTGGCGCGTGTACGCAGACCCAGGCGGAGGTCGAGCGTGCACAGGTGCGCGACTCGGAGGTGCAGGCAAAGCTGGCGAAGGAACTCGCTGGACTGGTGCCGGGCAAGCCCGAGACGTGCATCAGCCAGTTCCCGCAGAAGCAGAGCTCGGGTTACGGCGCGACGATCCTGTACCGGGTCAACAGCGGGCTGGTGTACCGCAGCGATACCGTGGGCGGATGCGAGGGCATCGCGCGCGGCGATATCCTCGTGACGCGGACGCCGACCGGGCAACTGTGCCGCGGCGACATCGCGCAGACGTTCGACCAGGCGTCGCGCTTTCCGACCGGGAGTTGCAGCTTCGGCGCGTTCATCCCGTATCGGAAGCCGTGATGCGTGGGGTGATTCTGGCGGCGGCGGCGCTGCTGACGGTGGGGATGCTCGGCGCGGGCAAGTCGGACCCGTTGGCGGGACGGACTGCGGGTGCGCCGGTGCGGTGCATCGATCTTCAGCAGCTCAACGGGCCTGAGATCGTCGACGCGCATACGATCCTGTATCGGCAATCGGGCAAGCGGATCTGGAAGACGGGGCCGGTCGGCGAGTGCCCTTCGCTGCGGCCCTTCGATACGCTGATCGTCGATGTTTATGGCGGGCAATTGTGCCGGAACGATCGGTTCCGGACGGTGTCGGTGGGTATGTCGATCCCGTCGGGATATTGCCGGTTTCGCGATTTCACGCCGTATGACAAGGTGAAGTAGGGGGTGTCGGGGTAGGAAGTTCATCGCCCCAATATTTCCGTAGCGTACCTAACTGCACAACCCCGGCGGAGGCCGGGGCCCAGCTGGAAAGGTCGTTGTAACGAAGTACCGTCCTCCACTATTATCGGCCCCCAACTGGGCCCCGGCCTTCGCCGGGGTGGTGGGTAGCGAGGTGACCTCTCTCGATTATCATCCCCCTTCCCCGTCATCCTGACGAAAGTCAGGACCCAGAGTGCCACGCGCTTCCCCTAGTAACTCTGGGTCCTGACTTTCGTCAGGATGACGGATACGCGTTATTTCCGTGCGGGCTGCGCGTTACTCTCGTGCAGACAACGGGGGCTTAGTCCGCGAACACCGCGGCGCGCTTTTCCATGTTGGCGCGGACCTGTTCGATCTGGTTCGGGGTGCGGATGACCTTCAGTTGCTCTTCGGTTTCGGCGTGCAGGATCGTGGTCGCGTCCGCATCCGCAGCGAGGTTGTAGAGGCGCTTCGAGCCTTGGATCGCGTGGGGGTTCCTCGCGGCGATCTCGCGGGCGAGCATGATCGCCTCGCCGAGCGGGTCTTCGGACAGACGCGTGACGAAGCCGTGCCGCAGCGCTTCCGCGCCATCGAACTCGCGGGCGGTGTAGGTGAGCTCGCGGAGCACGTCGTCGCGGGCGAGCGTGCGCCATAAGGCGATCCCGGCCATGTCGGGGACCAGGCCCCAATGGGTCTCGCGGATCGCGAAGCGGGCTTGCGGGTGAGCGATGCGGATGTCGGCGCCGGACATGATCTGAAATCCGCCGCCGAACGCGACGCCGTGGATGGCGGCGATCACCGGCATGGGCAAGGTCCGCCAGCCCCAGGCGACTTGCTGGGGAAGGTTCGCACCCTCCGCCGTCCTTTCGCCGAGCCCCAGCCCCGATCCGCCATTCGCCATCGATGCCATGTCCAGCCCAGCGCAGAACGCCTTACCCTCGCCCGAGAGGACGACGCAGCGCACTTCGGTCATTCCCTTGAGCCGGTCGATCGCGGCGGCGATGCCCTCGAACATCGCCGGGTCGATCGCGTTCATCTTGTCGGCGCGCGCGAGGCGGACGTCGGCGATGCCTTCGGTGACGGTGAGGGTGACCCGGTCGTTCATTCTGGCGATCCTCTTGATCTTTGCGCGAACGCTAACCGCGCCTGGGCCCACCTGCAACGGCGCCCGCAATGTTGCGCGCGGCCACCCGCCGTGTAGAGGCGGGCAATGGCTGGTTTTAATCCACAATGGTTTGCGACGCGCGGGTTCGGCGGGCACGGCGCCGCGCTGGGGATGCGCTATCACGCGCATGGCGACGACTGGGCGGAGCTTGCGCTGCCCTATGACGAACGGCTGATCGGCGATCCGGCGAGCGGCGTGATCGCGTCGGGGCCGATCATCACGATGATGGACATGGCGACGAGTCTCGCGATCTGGATCAAGCGGCAAGCATTCGTGCCGCACGCGACGCTCGACCTGCGGGTCGATTATCTGCGCCCGGCGACACCGGGTAAGACCGTGATCGGGCGCGGCGAGTGCTACCGGATCACGCGCTCCATCGCGTTTGTGCGCGGGCAGGCGCATGACGGCGATCCGGACGATCCGCTGGCGCATGTCGCGGGGACCTTCATGGTGGTGGGCGATGTCGCCGGGATGGGTCTCGACAGAAGGATCGAGGCATGACGATCGGCTTGCCTCCCTATGCCGAGATTCTCCGCGTGTCGGTCGAAGCCGAGGACGGCGCGCCACCCGTGCTGCTGATGCCGTTTGCGGATGACGTGCTGGGGCGGCCGGGGTTTCTGCATGGCGGTGCGATTTCGGGGTTGCTGGAGATGGCGGCGATTGCGGCTTTGCAGCATGCGTTGGAGGCCGAAGGTGGCGGGCGGATCAAGCCGGTCAACGTCACGGTCGATTTCATGCGAGGTGGTCGGGACAAGCCTACGCGGGCGGCGGGCGTGGTGACTCGGTTGGGGACGCGGGTGGCGAATGTCGAGGCGACCGCCTGGCAGGACGAGCGGGAGAAGCCGATTGCGGCTGCGCGGATGAACTACCTGATCGTGCGGGACTAGCGCGCTTCTGCTCCCCTTCCGCTTAGCGGGAGGGGTCGGGGGAGGGGTGTGCCTCACAGACCGGACGCCAGTACGTACGTCGCGCCCTCCCCTGACCCCTCCCGCAAGCGGGAGGGGAATTTGGCTTACTTCGCGGTCAGTTTGATCAGGCGGCCTTGTGAGTCGCCGCCGTCTTCCAGCACCCAGATCGCGCCATCCGGGCCTTGTTCGACTTCGCGGATTCTTGCCCCCATGTCCCATTGGTCGCCTTTTGCCGCGTTGGTGCCGGTGAGGTGGACGCGGACCAGCGACTTCGAGGACAACCCGCCAATGAACGCGTCGCCCTTCCACTGCGGGAACATGCTGCCCGAATAGATCATCAGGCCGCCGGGGGAGATGACCGGGTTCCAGAACACCTTAGGAGGCTCATAGCCGTCACCGGGCTTGTGATCGGGGATATCCGAGCCGTCGTAGTTGCTACCGTTCGAGGCGTTGGGCCAGCCATAGTTGAGGCCGGGCTTGATCAAATTGACCTCGTCGCCGCCCTTCGGCCCCATCTCTTGCTCCCAGAGATTGCCCTGCTTGTCGAACGCAATGCCGAGCAGGTTGCGGTGGCCGTAGCTCCAAATCTCGGGTGCGAAACCCTTGGCCGCAAGCGGGTTTCCGGGGGCGGGCTTGCCGTCGAGCGTGAGGCGCAACACCTTGCCGAGCGTCATCTTCGGGTCCTGCGCCGGGGTGAATTTCTGGCGCTCGCCGTTGGTGAAGAACAGGTATTTGCCGTCGGGCGAGAACGCGATTCGGCCGGAGTAATGGCCGTTGCCTTCGACGAAGGGCCGCGCGCTGAACAGCGCCTCGATCTCGCCGAGACGCGTGCCGCCACCACCATCCGGACGCAGGCGACCGCGTGCGAGGACGACGCCCTTGCCGCCCTCGCCTGCGGTCGAATAGCTGAAATAGACGCGCTGGCTGGTCGCGAAGTCGGGTGCGAGGACGACGTCCATCAGCCCGCCCTGCCCGGCCGAATCGACCGTGAGCGTCGCGACCGTCTGGCGCGACTTGCCGTCGGTGGAGACGAGCAGCATCTCCCCCTTCTTCTCGGTGACCAGCATGCGCTTGTCCGGCAGGACCGTCATCGCCCAGGGCGAATCGAAGTCGGCGACCACCGTCTCCTTGAACGGCTTGCCCGCTGCGGCCGGTTGCGCGGAACAGGCGGTCGAGGCGAGCAGCGTGGTTGTCAGCAACCCAGTGGCGAACAGCGTTTTGCGAATCATGATCTTCTCCCGGAAATCCCTGCGCTAACGCAGCGTACTAAACGAAGGTTGCTCCCGCTTGCGGACCAGCGCCACCCCGCGTATAGAGGCACCACTTCTCTACATCGCCAGATGAAGAGGCTGCGGGGCTTGCTCCGCGGCGGCAATCACCTGTGCTTTGGCCCTGTTTGGAATTTCGATGGCGAATATCGCCCTGCTGACCGACCTGATCGAACCCGAGGCGACCGCGCTCGGCCTCAGCCTCGTGCGCGTGCGCATGCAGGGCGGCAAGTCCGATCCGACGTTGCAGGTGATGGCCGAGCGTCCCGACACGCGCCAGCTGGTGATCGAGGATTGCGCCGAGCTGTCGCGCCGCATCTCGGACAAGTTCGATGCGCTCGAGGCCGAGGGTAAGGACCCGGTCGGCGAGGACGCGTATCGTCTGGAAGTGTCGAGCCCCGGTATCGATCGTCCGCTGACCCGGCTCCAGGACTTCGCAGACTGGGAAGGCCAGGAGGCGCGCATCCGCCTCGTCGAGCCTTTCGAGGATCGCAAGCAGATCTCGGGCAATTTGATGGGCGTCGAGGGGACGAAGATCACCGTCGACGTCAACAAGCACAAGCTCATGACGATCGACTTTTCGCAAGTCGCAGACGCCAAGCTCGTCATGACCGACCGTCTCATCGCCGCGACCGCGCCGCTTTCGATCGAAGGCGCGGACGAGGTTTTCTATCAAGATACGCCTACCGATGAGCCCGATGCTCACGAGGCCGACACCGAAGAAGGACAGCATTGATGGCCACGGCAGTCACCGCAAACCGCGCGGAACTGATCGCGATCGCGAATTCGGTCGCGTCGGAGAAGATGATCGACAAGGCGATCGTGATCGAGGCGATGGAGGACGCGATCCAGCGCGCCGCCCGCTCGCGCTACGGCGCCGAGAACGACATCCGCGCGAAGCTCGATCCGAACACCGGCGATCTGCGCTTGTGGCGCGTCGTCGAAGTGGTCGAGGCGGTCGACGATTATTTCAAGCAGGTCGACGTCAAGGGCGCGCAGAAGCTCCAGAAGGACGCAGCGCTGGGCGACTTCATCGTCGATCCGCTGCCTCCGATCGAGTTCGGCCGCATCGCCGCCCAGGCTGCCAAGCAGGTCATCTTCCAGAAGGTCCGCGACGCCGAGCGCGAGCGCCAGTTCGAAGAGTATAAGGACCGCGCGGGCGAGATCATCACCGGCGTCGTCAAGCGCGTCGAGTTCGGCCATGTCGTCGTCGACCTGGGCCGCGCCGAGGGCGTGATCCGCCGCGACGCGCAGATCCCGCGTGAAGTAGTGCGCGTCAACGACCGCATCCGCTCGCTGATCCTCAACGTCCGCCGCGAGAACCGTGGGCCGCAGATCTTCCTCAGCCGTGCGCACCCGGACTTCATGAAGAAGCTGTTCGCGCAGGAAGTGCCCGAGATCTACGACGGTATCATCGAGATCAAGGCAGCGGCTCGCGATCCCGGTTCGCGCGCGAAGATCGGCGTCATCTCGCATGATTCGAGCATCGATCCGGTCGGCGCTTGCGTCGGCATGAAGGGTAGCCGCGTTCAGGCCGTCGTTCAGGAAATGCAGGGCGAGAAGATCGACATCATCCCCTGGTCGCCCGACATCGCGACCTTCGTCGTCAACGCGTTGCAGCCGGCATCCGTGTCGCGCGTCGTGATCGACGAGGAAGAAGAGCGCATCGAGGTGGTCGTTCCCGATGACCAGCTGTCGCTGGCGATCGGTCGTCGAGGCCAGAACGTGCGGCTCGCGTCGCAGCTGACCGGCAAGGCGATCGACATCCTCACCGAGGCGGATGCGTCGGAGAAGCGCCAGAAGGACTTCGTCGAGCGCTCGGCGATGTTCGAAAAGGAGCTCGACGTCGACGAGACGCTCGCACAGCTGCTGGTCGCCGAAGGGTTCACGAACCTCGAAGAGGTCGCCTATGTCGAGGTCGAAGAGATCGCCGGCATCGAGGGCTTCGACGAGGATCTGGCGGGCGAGTTGCAGAACCGTGCGACCGAGGCGCTCGAGCGTCGCGACGCTGCGAGCCGCGAAGAGCGTACCGCGCTCGGCGTCGAGGACGCGCTGGCCGGCATGCCGTATCTCAACGAAGCGATGCTGGTCACGCTCGGCAAGGCGGGTATCAAGACGCTCGACGACCTCGCCGATCTGGCGACCGACGAACTGGTCGAGAAGAAGCGCGTCGAGCCACGTCGTCGCAACGAAGATGCGCCGAAGCGTCCTGAGCCCAAGGGCGGGATTCTCGCGGAATATGGCCTGAGCGACGAGCAGGGCAACGAGATCATCATGGCCGCTCGCGCGCACTGGTTCGAGGACGAGGCGCCCGAGGCTTCGGCCGACGACGTCGAGGCGGACGAGACTCCGGTGGAAGAGGCTTCGGCTGACGGCGCTGTTGTTGAGGAGGCTGTTGTCGAGGACGCTGCGACTGAAGAGACGACGGCCGACGAAGCCGTGGTTGAGGACGCTTCGGCGGACGACGCTTCGGTCGAGGACGCTTCGGTTGAAGACGCGGCGGACAAGACCGACACGAAGAGCGAGGGCGACAAGGCCTGATGCCCTTCGTCAGCATCCGCATCTCGGGGTCCGCCACCAAGGACCAGAAGTCCGGCATCGTCGCCGACGTCACCCAGTCGCTCGTGCAGCGGCTGGGAAAGAACCCGGCTGCGGTGCAGATCGTGATCGAAGAGGTCTCGACCGAGAATTACGGCGCGGGCGGCCAGCTGCTGGTCGACCGCGACGCTCCAAAGACGACTCCAGCGCAGGAGGACGCACATGCGGAACCCTCCCGATGAGGCGCTAGGACGTACCACCTCTTCTCCGTCACCCCGGACTTGTTCCGGGGTCCACCGGTCGGCATTCTCTACGGCCGGCGGGTTAGCGGAACCGTGGATGCCGGAACGAGTCCGGCATGCCGGGGGGTTAGGGCAGCGGTTCGAGACCGAGGCTAGTGGCGAGGTCGTCCCAATGGGGATTGTCTCTCTCGATCAGGTTCATCTTCCAGTCGCGGTGCCACTTCTTGATTCGCTTCTCGGACGCGATGGCGGCTTCCATCGTGTCGGCCATTTCGTACCAGACCAGGCGGATGATGCCGTGGCGTTTGGTAAAGCCTTCGAAGGTGCCTTCGCGGTGCTGGAGGATGCGGCCGATAAGGTTGGACGTGACGCCGACGTACAGCGTGCCATTGTAGGCGTTACAGAGGATATAGACGCAGGGCTGTCTGTTCCTCATGGCTTGGAGAGTGCAGCACCGTGGACCCCGGAACAAGTCCGGGGTGACGAGGTATTACGTCATGCCGGGCTTGTTCCGGCATACACCTATCCGCGTACCGAAGGGATCGCCGCATGACCGACGAACCCATCCGCAAGTGCATCCTCTCGGGTGAGCGCGACGTGCGGCCGCACCTCGTGCGACTCGCGTTGTCGCCCGATGGCCAGATCCTTCCCGACGTGCGCGCCAAGGCTCCGGGCCGCGGCGCATGGATCGGCGTCACGCGAGTCGAACTCGAAGCCGCGATCAAGAAGGGCAAGCTCAAGGGCGCTCTCTCCCGCGCGTTCAAGACCGGCGAGTTCACCATCGATCCCGAGCTTCCCGCCAAGATCGAATCCGCGCTGGAGCGTAACGCGCTCGACCGGCTCGGGCTCGAATCGCGCTCCGGCACGGTGCTGATCGGCTCCGACCGGATCGAGCAGAACGCGCGCCAGGGCAAGCTGAAGGCGCTGTATCACGCGTCCGACGCGGCCGAGGACGGCAACCGCAAGCTCGATCAGGCGTGGCGCATCGGCAACGATGTCGAGGGCTCGGGTTTGCGGGGGTTGGCACTCCCGGTATCGCGCACCATATTGGCGTTGGCGCTGGGGCGGGAAAATGTGGTACACATTGGCCTGACCGACCGCGCTGCAGCAAAGCGGGTGAGCGAAGCGCTCGACCGTTGGCTGCATTTTATCGGCCCCGAACCTTCTTCCGTGTCTTGCGAAACGGCCTCGCAGGGCGCATCGGCGTCACCACAAAATGGGGCGCCACCGATACAACAGGCGTCCGGATCGACCGGAACACGCCCGGCCGTGGACATGACTGAGGAATTTGAGTGAGCGACACGGACAACGAGAAGCCGAAACTTGGCATGCGCGCACCTTTGGGTGTGAAGCGCACGGTCGAGACCGGCCAGGTGAAGCAGAGCTTCAGCCACGGCCGATCGAATACGGTGATCGTGGAAACCAAGCGCGCGCGCGTCCTGCGCCGTCCGGGCGAGCCCGACGTGCAGGTCGCGGATGCCGCACCGGTTGCCGCGCCCGCCCCGGCGGCTGCCCCCGCAGCCCCGGCACCGCAGGCGCGTGCACCGCAGCCTGCGCCCGCCCCCGTGCGTCAGCAGCAGAGCAATCTGTCGCCGCAGGAGCGCCAGGCCAAGCTGCTCCGCGAGGCCGAAGAGCAGCGCATGAACACGCTGGAGGAAGGGCGTCGTCGCCAGGAAGCCGAACGGGCCAAGGCGATCGAAGACGAGCGTAATCGCGTCGCCGATCGTGCGCGTGCCGAGGCTGAAGCCAAGGCGCCGAAGCCGGTCGAGGCTCCTGCGCCCGCACCGGCCCCTGTGGTCGAAGCGGCTCCCGCTCCGGTCGCGGCTCCGACGCCAGCGCCTGCGCCGGTCGAAGCCTCCGTTGCTGCGGCGCCTGCCCCGGCACCGGTTGCCGCGGCTCCTGCGCCTGCACCGAAGCCTGCTCCGGTAGTGGCTGCTCCTGCGCCGGCTCCAAAGCCTGCACCCGCGCCTGTCGCTCCGCCGGCACCGCCGCCCGTCATTGAACTGACCCGCGATCCGGCGTTCCCGGCACCGCGCCGGTTCTCGCCGGTGGCGCGTCCCGAGCGTCCTCCGCCGCCGCCAAAGCCTGTCGCGGCACCCGCTGCCGCAGCGCCGACCACGGCTGCGAATGCCGGCACGACCGCGGCGCGTCCCGGCGCGACCGGTGTCAATGCTCCGGCCGGTGGCGTCCGTCGCGACGCTGTCCCCGCGCGTCCGCAGCAGCGTGACCGCAAGGGTGACGATCGTCGCACCTCGGGCAAGCTCACCGTCAACCGCGCACTCGGCGATGGTGATGGTGCACGCGCTCGCTCGCTCGCCGCGCTGAAGCGTGCGCGCGAGAAGGAGCGTCGTGGCACCGGTGGTCCGCGCGAGGCGCAGGCCAAGCAGATCCGCGATGTCGTCGTCCCAGAGGCGATCACGGTGCAGGAACTCGCCAACCGCATGGCCGAAAAGGGTGCTGACCTCGTCAAGGCGCTGTTCAAGATGGGCATGCCCGTCACGATGACGCAGACGATCGACCAGGATACCGCCGAGTTGCTCGTCACCGAGTTCGGCCACAACCTGACGCGCGTCAGCGATGTCGACCAGGATCTGGCCAACGACACGATTGACGATGCCGAGGAGACGCTGAAGCCGCGTGCCCCGGTCGTCACGATCATGGGTCACGTCGATCACGGCAAGACGTCGCTGCTCGATGCCCTGCGCGGCACCGACGTGGTGCGCGGCGAAGCGGGTGGCATCACCCAGCATATCGGCGCGTACCAGGTCACGCTGAAGGACAAGTCGAAGATCACCTTCCTCGACACCCCGGGCCATGAGGCGTTCACGCAGATGCGTGCGCGTGGCGCGGACGTCACCGACATCGTCATCCTGGTGGTGGCGGCGGACGACGGCCTGATGCCGCAGACGGTGGAGGCGATCGCCCACACCAAGGCGGCGGGCGTGCCGATGATCGTCGCGATCAACAAGATCGACAAGGAAGGCGCCAATGCCCAGAAGGTGCGCGAGCGCCTGCTGAGCGAGGAGATCGTGGTCGAGGACATGGGCGGCGACGTCCAGGACGTCGAAGTCTCCGCGACGAAGAAGATCGGTCTCGATGCGTTGATCGAGAAGATCCAGCTCCAGGCCGAACTGCTCGAACTGCGCGCCAATCCGGATCGCGCGGCCGAGGGTACGGTGATCGAGGCCAAGCTCGACAAGGGTCGTGGCCCGGTCGCGACGATCCTCGTCAACCGCGGTACGCTGCGGGTCGGCGACATCTTCGTGGTCGGCGGCGAGAGCGGCAAGGTCCGCGCGCTGGTCGACGACAAGGGCAAGCAGATCAAGGAAGCGGGTCCGGCGATGCCGGTCGAGGTCCTCGGTCTGTCGGGTGTTCCGCAGGCGGGCGATCCGTTCCAGGTGGTCGAGAACGAGGCACGCGCCCGCGAAGTCGCGGAATATCGTCGCAGCGTGAAGACCGACAAGCGGACCGCCTCGGTTCCTGCCAGCCTCGAGAGCATGTTCTCGGCGCTGAAGGAAAAGCAGGCGATCGAATATCCGCTGGTCGTGAAGGCGGATACGCAAGGCACGGTCGAGGCGATCGTCGGGGCGATCAACAAGATCTCCACCGACCTGATCAAGGCACGCGTGCTGAGCTCGGGCGTCGGCGGCATCACCGAGTCGGACGTCACGTTGGCGGCCGCTTCGGGTGCTCCGATCATCGGCTTCAACGTTCGTCCGAACGCCAAGGCCCGCGAGATCGCCGAGCGCCAGAAGGTCGCGTTCAAGTATTACGACGTGATCTACGACCTGATCGACGAGATCCGGGCGGGGATGGCTGGCGAGCTTGGGCCGGAAGCGTTCGAGACGGTCGTCGGTCGTGCCGACATCCGCGAGGTCTTCTCGGCGGGCAAGCACGGCAAGGCGGCAGGTCTGCTCGTCACCGAGGGCAACATCCGCAAGGCGCTCAAGGCACGCATCACGCGCAACGACGTCATCATCTACCAGGGCGAAATCGCATCGCTGCGTCGCTTCAAGGATGATGTCGCCGAGGTCCGTGCGGGGCTCGAGTGCGGCGTGACGTTCACGTCGAACTTCGTCGACATCAAGGCCGGCGACGTCCTCGAGACGTTCGAAGTCGAGATGCGCGAACGCACGCTTTGAGGCCTAGAGCCCTCTCCCCCGCGGGGAGAGGGTTGGGTGAGGGGCGGTACCGCGCGACAGCGTTCGTGGCAGCCCCTCACCCCCACCCTCTCCCCGGAGGGGCGAGGGAGTTAAAAGAATGAAGACCGATACCCCAGAAGCAAAAGCCGTCCGCTCGTTGCGAGTCGGCGAGCAAGCGCGTCATGCGCTGTCCGACATCCTCGCGCGCGGCGATGTCCACGATCCGGTGCTCGAAAAGCACCTCGTGACGATCACCGAAGTCCGCATGTCCCCCGACCTCCGACACGCCACCGTTTTCGTGAAGCCGTTGCTCGGCAAGGACGAAGAAAAGGTGCTGAAGGCGCTGCGCACCAACACCGCCTACCTTCAGCGCGAAGTCGCGAACCGTGTGCAGATGCGGTATGCCGCCAAGCTTAAGTTCCTCGCGGACGAGAGCTTCGACGAGGGTACGCACATCGAGGCGCTGCTGCGTGACCCGCATATCGCGCGGGATCTGGCGGAAGATTGATTCTGTCGGACTGCTACCCCCGCGCTTGTAGTCAGTCGGGAGCTACGGCTGGTCGGGCAACTGCCTTTCCCGTTCCTCCGCTCCTCGCGCCCTCGTCTCCCTCTTCCGTTCGTGCTGAGTAGAGACCGAGTAGGCTCGAAGAGCCGTATCGAGGGCTCGTATCGAAGCACAGATTCCCCGCGCCAACCCATCCTTCGATACGCCGCTTCGACAAGCTCAGCAGCTACTCAGGACGAACGGGAATATCAGGGTTGGATCGGCTGAGCAGCGCATCTAACGCGGCATTGGGCGTAGCAGCGGCAGCTATCCAGTCAGGTGCGCCCATCCAAACATGGCCGCATCGACGTCGCCAGCATTTGGCCCGAACTCCAGTGCCCAAGATGCGCGCGGCAAGCCGAACTCCACAGTGTCCGCTACGGCGATCGCGAGCCATTTCCCGCCGCTATAAACACCCTGATAGCGATCCTGAACAACGATAACGGGATACAAGGCGTTTGGAATTTCGCTGGACATAGTCGGTCCTTCCGGCTTCCAGACTAGCATGGCCAAGCTGTATTTCTACTACGCCTCGATGAACGCGGGGAAGTCGACGAACCTGTTGCAGGCGGACTTCAACTACCGCGAGCGGGGGATGCGGACGATGTTGTTCACGGCGGCGATCGACGATCGGTTCGCGGCGGGGACGATCACGTCGCGGATCGGGCTGGAGGCGCCGGCGATCGCGTTCGATGCGGGGACGGATATCGGGGCCTGCGTGGTTCGGCAGCACGGCGAGGACGCGATCTCGTGCGTACTGGTGGATGAGGCGCAGTTCCTGACGTCCGCGCAGGTCGATCAACTCGCGCATATCTGCGACATGGTTGGTATACCGGTGCTGGCGTACGGGTTGCGGACCGATTTCCAGGGGGCGCTGTTTCCGGGGTCGGCGCGGTTGCTGGCGCTCGCGGACTCGCTGGTGGAGATCAAGTCGGTCTGCGGGTGTGGGCGGAAAGCTACGATGAACCTGCGGGTCGATGAGAACGGGCGGGCGATTGCCGAGGGACAGCAGACCGAGATTGGCGGGAACGATCGCTATGTTGCGCTGTGTCGGCGGCATTTTACCGAGGCGTTGGCGTAACGCCCCCACTCCCGTCATCCTGACGAAAGTCAGGACCCAGGGTACCGGACACCGTCTTTTGTGGCTCTGGGTCCTGACTTTCGTCAGGATGACGGAGTGAGTGGGGACCGCTCCCGCTTCAACTAAGCTCTAGGACTTATACGCATGCATGGCTGGATCATTCTCGACAAGCCGCTGGGGCTTGGCTCGACGCAGGGCGTTTCGGCGGTGAAGCGGGCTTTGCGGAGCGGCGGGTATGGGAAGTTCAAGGTGGGGCATGGGGGCACGCTCGACCCGCTCGCTACCGGGGTTCTGCCGATCGCCGTCGGGGAGGCGACGAAGCTGGCCGGGCGGATGCTCGATAGCGACAAGATCTATGACTTTACGGTGATGTTCGGGGTTCAGACGGATACGCTCGATGCCGAGGGGGTGAGCATCGCTACCTCCGACGTGCGACCGACTCTGGTGGCGGTGGAGGCGGTTCTCGCGCAGTTCACCGGGCCGATTTCCCAGGTCCCGCCCGCCTATTCAGCGCTGAAGGTGGATGGAGAGCGGGCTTATGACCTAGCGCGGGCGGGACACGAGGTAGTGCTGGCTAGCCGCGCCGTGACGATTCACTCGCTATCCTCCCCGGTACGGGGAGGGGGACCAGCGCAGCTGGTGGAGGGGGGCTTCCGCGGGCGTTCCGCTGGTGGCGAGCCCCCCTCCACCGCCGTCCAAGCGGACGGCGGTCCCCCTCCCCGTGCCGGGGAGGAATTGCAGGAGGCCCCCCTGCCCCACACTCCCCTGGAGGAGTTCACGCTTACCGCGCATGTGTCGAAGGGCACCTACATCCGTTCCCTCGCGCGCGACATCGCGATCGCCCTAGGCACCGTCGGCCACGTCACGATGCTCCGCCGCACCAAAGCCGGCCCGTTCGACCTCACCGCCGCGATATCGCTGGACAAACTGGACGAACTCGCTAGAGGCAACGCGCTTGAAGATGTACTTCTGCCCTTGAGGGTGGCGCTGGACGACATCCCGGCTCTCTCCCTCACCCCCGACCAGGCAGGGGCGCTCCGACAGGGGCGTATCTTGGCCGGGATCGCCGCAGACGATGGCCAATACTTCGCCGAACTGGACGCTGTCCCGGTCGCGCTGGTCGAGGTCGAGGACGGAGACGTCCGGGTCGTTCGCGGTTTCAATCTGTGATGTCGAGGACATGAATTCATGACGATTACCGCTGAACGCAAGACCGAGCTCGTCAAGGAGCATTCGCGCGCCGAGGGTGACACCGGTTCGCCGGAAGTCCAGGTCGCGATCCTGACCGAGCGCATCAAGAACCTGACCGAGCATTTCAAGGGCCACAAGAAGGACAACCACTCGCGTCGTGGTCTTCTCATGATGGTCAACAAGCGCCGGACGCTGCTGGATTATCTCCGTCACAAGGACGGCCAGCGCTATCTGGATCTGATCGCGAAGCTCGGTCTCCGCAAGTAACACGAACGGCTCCCCTCGGGGGGCCGTTTTCGTATATAGGGTTGTTCTCCCGCGAAGGCGGGAGTCCAGACTGGGCCCCCGCCTTAGCGGGGGAACAAGGAACTGGAGCGGCGGCAATTCGGCCACCCCTCCTGGGATGACAATTCATCCCACACCGCCGCGGGCCGGCTAAGCCCGCACATAGGCCCCGTTCGCATCTGGCGACCGGAGTGAAGGAAAAAGAATGTTCGATACCAAGACCGTAAGCGCCCAGTGGGGCGGAAAGACGCTGACGCTCGAGACCGGCCGCGTCGCGCGCCAGGCAAACGGCGCAGTCCTCGCCACCCTCGGCGAGACCGTCGTTCTGTGCGCCGTGACGGCTGCACGGACCGTCAAGGAAGGGCAGGATTTCTTCCCGCTCACCGTCCATTACCAGGAGAAGTTCTCCGCGAGCGGCCGCATCCCCGGCGGCTTCTTCAAGCGTGAGCGCGGCGCGACCGAGAAGGAGACGCTGACCAGCCGTCTCATCGATCGCCCGATCCGCCCCCTCTTCCCAGAGGGTTTCTACAACGAGATCAACGTGATCTGCCAGGTTCTGTCGTATGACGGCGAGAACGAGCCGGACGTCCTCGCGATGGTCGCCGCATCGGCCGCGCTGACGATCTCGGGCGTGCCGTTCATGGGCCCGATCGGCGCAGCGCGCGTCGGCTATGTCGATGGCGCGTACATCCTCAACCCGACGCTGGAAGAAGCCAAGGCTGGCGATCTCGACCTCGTCGTCGCCGCCACCGGCCAGGCCGTGATGATGGTCGAATCGGAAGCCAAGGAGCTTTCGGAAGAGATCATGCTCGGCGCCGTGCAGTTCGCCCACAAGGCCTGCCGCGAAGCCGCCAACCTGATCATCGATCTGGCCGAGAAGGCTGCCAAGGATCCTTGGGAAATGGCCGAACAGGCTGATCTCTCGACCGCCAAGGACAAGCTGAAGAAGCTGATAGGCAAGGACATCGCGGCCGCCTACAAGGTGACCGACAAGTCCAAGCGTTCGGACCTGCTGAATGCCGCTCGTGCGAAGGGCAAGACCGCATTTGCGGACGCGTCGCCGCAGGACCAGATGGCAGCCGGCAAGCTGATGAAGAAGCTGGAGGCGGAGATCGTCCGCGGCGCCATCCTCAAGGACGGCACCCGCATCGACGGCCGCACCACCACGCAGATCCGTCCGATCGAGGCGATGGTCCACTTCCTCCCGCGTACGCACGGCTCGGCCCTGTTCACGCGCGGCGAGACGCAGTCGATCTGCACCACCACGCTCGGTACGCGCGATGCGGAGCAGATGATCGATGGTCTCAACGGCCTGTCGTACGAAAACTTCATGCTGCACTACAACTTCCCTCCCTATTCGGTCGGTGAAGTCGGTCGCTTCGGTGCGCCGGGTCGTCGCGAAGTCGGTCACGGCAAGCTCGCATGGCGCGCGCTGCACCCGGTGCTGCCGACCAAGGAAGAGTTCCCGTACACGATCCGCGTTCTGTCGGACATCACCGAGAGCAACGGATCGTCGTCGATGGCGACGGTCTGCGGCGGTTCGCTGTCGATGATGGATGCCGGCGTTCCGCTGAAGCGTCCGGTGTCGGGCATCGCGATGGGCCTGATCCTCGAGGGCAAGAACTTCGCGGTTCTCAGCGACATCCTCGGCGACGAGGATCACCTCGGCGACATGGACTTCAAGGTGGCTGGCACGTCCGAGGGCATCACCACGATGCAGATGGACATCAAGATCGCCGGCATCACCGAGGAGATCATGGGCAAGGCGCTGGCGCAGGCCAAGGAAGGCCGCGCGCACATCCTGGGCGAGATGGCCAAGGCGCTCGACCACACCCGTGAGGAACTGTCGGCACACGCACCGCGCATCGAGAGCTTCCAGATCGACAAGTCGAAGATCCGTGAAGTCATCGGCACCGGCGGCAAGGTGATCCGCGAGATCGTCGCGCAGACCGGTGCCAAGGTCGACATCGACGACGAGGGCGTGATCAAGGTGTCGTCGTCCGACCCCGCGCAGATCGAAGCCGCGATCAAGTGGATCAAGGGCCTCGTCGAGGAAGCCGAAGTCGGCAAGGTCTATGACGGCAAGGTCGTCAACCTGGTCGATTTCGGGGCGTTCGTGAACTTCATGGGTGGCAAGGACGGTCTCGTCCACGTGTCCGAAATCAAGAACGAGCGCGTCGAGAAGGTTTCCGACGCGCTGACCGAAGGCCAGGAGGTCAAGGTCAAGGTTCTCGAGATCGACCCGCGCGGCAAGGTTCGCCTGTCGATGCGCGTCGTCGACCAGACGACCGGCGAAGAGCTGGAGGACACGCGTCCTGCACGCGAGCCCCGCGAGGGTGGCGATCGTGGTCCGCGCGGTCCGCGTCGTGACGGCGATGGCGGCCGTGACGCCGGCAACGGTGGCGGCGGTGGTCGTGGTCCGCGCGGCGAAGGCGGAGGCGGTGACCGCGGCTCGCGCGGCCCGCGTCGCGACGGCGATGGCGGCCGTGACGCAGGCGGCAACGGCGGTGGCCGCGGCCCGCGTCGTGACGGCGGCGGAAACGGCGGCGGCGAGCGTGCTGCACGCACCGACGGCGACAAGGCTCCCGAGTTCGCTCCGGCGTTCCTGACCGGCGATCGCGACTAAGCCTTTGCCGCCTAACGGCAATTGATGGAGGGGCTCGGGAGACCGGGCCCCTTTCTCATGTCAGGCTCGCTTTGCCGCGTTATGGTCCGATAAGACGATTAATGTCGGAACGGAGCGGCATGCCGGAAGTTCGAACCGGTATGAACGCCATTCGCAAATCTGTCATACTGATCGTCGACGACGACGCGCTCGTCCGTGTCCATTCCAACCTCGCGCTGGAGGATGCCGGCTACGAAGTCGTCGAAGCGACCAATGCGGCCGACGCACTCGTCAAGCTCAAGGAACGGCCCGATATCGCCGCCCTGTTCACCGATGTCCGCATGCCGGGAGCTCTAAACGGGATCGACCTCGCGCATGCGGTCCACGCGCAACGTCCCGACATCGCGATCCTGGTCACCTCGGGCGCCGACAACGGTGCGTCGTCCGCCCTCCCCGCGGCTGCGCGGTTTCTGCAAAAGCCCTATACGAAGGCGCAGCTCAGCCAGATGCTCCAGCACGGACAGACAGTGCCCGCATAGACCTGATAGCGATGTCGCGGTTACTGGCCTCGATCCGCGCCGCCGACGATAGTCGTTGCCGCCCACGATAATTGGGATCACCCTCCGCCCCTGAACATCGACTCGTGGGGGCGGCATGATGGCGGCAGCGAACACTTTGGCGGGCACACCGCGAAACGCCTTCGCCAGCGAGCGGCGCTTCTTCCTCGGCATGGCGATAGCGATCGCGGCGACGGTGATCCTAGGCTTCACGGTTAACGCCGCGCGAATGCATTGGACGTTCTTTGCGTTACCCATCCAAGTTCATGTGCACGCCGCCGCTTTTCTATCATGGATCATACTTTACGTCGTTCAGAACTGGCTGATCGTGCGCGGTTCGATCACGCGCCATCGCCAGCTGGGGGTGCTGGGCGCGGGTATCGCGTTGACGATGGTCGTGCTTGGCATCGTCACCACCGTCATGGCGATCCAGCAGCACCGCGTACCGCCGTTCTTCCCGCCGGGCATTTTCCTCGTGCTCGATGTGCTGGGAGTGATCGGCTTTGGCATCCTCACTGCTTGGGCAATCGCGCTGCGCAAACAGGCGGCATGGCACAAGCGGCTGATGCTGTGCGGGACGATCCTGGTCATGTCGCCGGCGCTTGGGCGGCTCCTGCCGATGCCGCAGCTGGGCAAGTTCGCGCCGCTTGCGGTGTTCGCGTCGATGGCGGTGTTCGTGATCGCGGGGATGATCTTCGACCTGCGCGTACGCGGGAAGATACATCCGGCCTATTACTGGGGTGGTGGCGTGCTGGTCGTGACCAATGTTCTGGTCGGTCCGCTCGGCTTCAGCCTGCCCGTGCTGCGGGTGGTCGAGCGCCTTGCTGCGTGATTGGGTCACGTGATCGGAGCAAATGCTGGAATAGTGGGGAGCTTCTGTTGCTCGGTGCCCCCCGTACCGCCGGTGTCCACTTCTGTTGCCCGGTGTGGCCCGAACCGCGCTTTCGTCCGTATAACCTAGGTCGTTAGACCGTCAGTTATGCGGCAATTGCGAGTGCTTCGTTATCGTTGGCACTTGTGTATGGGCCGTTGCGGTGGTCCCATTCCGAGCGAAACATAGCGTCGTTGAACACACGTCGATCCTAGTTCGACCCCGTCATCGTCCCCCTCTTGCGAAGAGGGCGGTGGTGGAGTCGCCGGGTACTGCCCCCGGGTCCGCTGTGTCTATGACACGCCACGGTTTATCGCCATAGCCGCCAAGAGAAGATTCCCCCGACGGCATAACCGATATAGGCGCGACACAGCGCGATGAAAAGCCCGAGTCCGACGGCTTTTTTATTACCTAACGTGACAGTCTAGCATGCAGCGTGCCAAACCGCCTTTCGCTCGCCACAAAGCGCGTGCATAGCAACCTGCATTATGTTGACGCAGCGCTCCCGCTACGCGCTCCGCGCGATGATCTTCCTTGGCGGCGCCCCCGCCGGTGGCCCTCCCATCCCGATGACGCGGATCGCCGCCGAGGCGAACGTGCCACGCAAATTCCTCGAGCTGATCCTCGCCGACCTGCGCGAGTCCGGCCTGTTGCACAGCCATCGCGGCAAGATGGGCGGCTATCGCCTGTCGCGGCCGAGCCATCTGATTTCGCTTGGCGAGATCATCCGGATCATCGAGGGGCCGCTAGCGCTGGTACCGTGCGTAAGCCGGACCGCATACCGCCCGTGCCTCGACTGCAAGAGCGAAGCCGACTGCGCGATCCGCTATGCGATGATGCGCGTTCGGGACGAGACCGCGCGGATCCTGGATGGGACGAGCCTCGCGGATGCCAACGCCGAGGATCTCGTAGCGGCGTAACTCTATCCTTCTCCCCCCGGGGAGAAGGTGGCGCGGCAGCGCCGGATGAGGGGGCGTTGGGATGTAACGTCCCGAGCCTCAAGCCCTCACCCTTCCGTCGCCTACGGCTCCTCCCTCCCTCTCCCCGCAGGGGAAGAGGGACAGGCTGTCGTTACCCTCGCGCCTTCAACTCGTCGCGGATCTCGCGGAGCAGCGCGATCTCGACGGGCTCCGGCGCCGGTGCGACGACAACCGCCTCTTCCTCACGCTTCAACCTTGCCGTCTCGCGCTCGATCAGCGCCGCGGTCCGGTTCACCACGCGCAGGATCATGAAGATGATCCCCGCGACGATCACGAAATTGACCAGCTGCGTCGCGAACGCGCCATATCCGAGCAACGGCACCCCCGCCTTCTTCAACGCCGCATAATCGCTAAACGAGCCGACGTAGTTCGCCGGCACCGGCCCCATCCGCCAGAAATAACTCGAGAAATCGAGCCCGCCGAAAATCTTGCCGATCACCGGCATCAGCACGTCGTCGGTGAGCGAGGTGACGATCTTGCCGAACGCCGCGCCGATGATCACCGCGATGGCGAGATCGAGCACGTTGCCGCGCATGATGAACGCCTTAAATTCTTTAAACACCGGCGAATTCCTTGAGCATCTACGCCCCCTCTGTTGCACCACCGACGCTAACCACCGATTTCGGTTTCGCCAACCCTCGCGACTGTCCTATGAGGGTGATACAGGTATTCAGGAGAGCCCCGATGTCACGTGCCCCAATCGCCCGCGGTACCGCCGCCATCCTCCTCGCATCGGCGCTGGCCGGATGCGGGATCAACAGCATTCCGACCGCGGAAGAGACCGCAAAGGCGCGCTGGGCCGACGTCCAGAACAATTATCAACGCCGCGCCGACCTGATCCCCAACCTCGTCGCGACCGTGAAGGCCGCGGGCGCGCAGGAGAAGGACATTCTCGTCCAAGTGACGCAGGCGCGCTCCGCCGCGAACTCCGTGCAGGTTTCGGCCGCCGATCTGTCCGATCCGGCGAAGATGGAGCAGTATCAGCGCGTCCAGGGTGCGGTCGGCGTGTCGCTCCAGCGCTTGCAGGAGGCGTATCCCGAGCTGAAGAGCCAGGCCAACTACACCACGCTGATGAGCCAGCTGGAGGGCACCGAGAACCGCATCACGATCGCGCGGCGCGATTACAACGGCGCGGTGCAGGCGTACAACACCAAGATCCGCACCTTCCCCGACGCGGTCGGCGCGAAGATCTTCTACGGTGCCAAGCCGATGGTGCCGTTCTCGGCCACCACGCCGGGTGCCGAGACCGCACCGACGGTGAACTTCGGCAACGCGAGCTGATCGGGGCATCATGCTCCGCCATCTCCTGACGCTGGCGTGCGCGGTGCTGCTGGGAAGCGGCGCCGCAACCGCGCAGACCTTCCCGAAGTTCACCGGCTTCGTCGTCGACACCGCGAACGTCATCCCGCCCGATCAGGAAGCGGCGCTGACCAAGCGGCTCGACGACCTGCAAAAGACGACCGGCAACCAGTTGGTGGTCGCGACGGTGCCCGATCTCGAAGGCTATCCGATCGAGGATTACGGCAATCGCCTGCTGCGGAGCTGGGGCGTCGGGCTGAAGGACGCGAACAACGGCGCGATCCTGCTCGTCGCGCCGAACGACCGGAAGGTGCGGATCGAGGTCGGCTACGGCCTCGAGCCGGTGCTGACCGATGCGTTCTCCAGCGTCGTCATCAACCAGCAGATCCTGCCGCGCTTCAAGGCGGGCGACATCCCCGGCGGCATCGTCGCGGGGACGAACGCGGTCGCGGACCAGCTTGCGCTGCCTGATGCCGAGGCACGCGCGAAAGTCACGGCGGCAGCGGCGGAGTATGACAAGACGCATCGTCGCTCCAATTCGGGCGGCGGCGGCGTGCCGATCGGGCTGATCTTCTTCGGGATCGTGCTGGCGGCGATCGTCATTCCAATGATCTCGCGGCGCGCGGGCGGCAAGCATTACGTCGATGGCGGCAGCTGGAGCGGTGGCAGCGGCGCCTTGCCGATCGTGTTGTGGAGCATCGCCGATGCGATGACTCGTGGCGGCGGTAGTGGCGGCGGCGGAGGCTGGGGCGGTGGCGGCGACAGCGGTGATGGCGGCTGGGGCGGCGGTGGTTTTGGTGGCGGCGGCGGTGGATCCGGCGGCGGCGGCGGCGCATCGGGGGGATGGTGACATGCGGTTGAGCGACACCGACCACGACCGCGTCACCGCGGCGGTCACCCGGGCGGAGACCGCGACGACCGGCGAGATCGTCACGATTGTCGCACGGCAGTCCGATGCCTATCATGACGTGTCGATGCACTGGGGCGTGCTGGCGATGCTGCTGACGCTGGCGTTGCTCGCATATCACCCGGTCGCGGCGGACCATATCTATGCGCGGGTCGATCCCTGGCAAGCGGCACCGCAGGGTGCGCTGTACGTGGTGGCACTCGTGCTGGTGACCTTGGTGTTCTTGGGCGTACGGCTGGTGCTGGCGTGGACACCGGCGCGGCTTGCGCTGACGCCGGGCGCGACCAAGGCGCGGCGCGTGCGGCGGCGGGCTCTGCTCCTGTTCCGTGCGGGTGCCGAGAAGCGTACCAAGGGCTCGACCGGCGTGCTGCTGTACCTGTCGCTGGCCGAGCACCGTGCCGAGATCATCGCCGACGACGCGATTCACTCGCGCGTGCCGAACGAGACCTGGGGTGCGGCGATGGCGGCGGTGCTGGCCGGCGTGCGCGACGATCGTCCCGCCGACGGCATGGCGGATGCCGTCGCGCAGATCGGCGCGGTGCTGGCCGAGCATTTTCCGCGGACCGGTGCGCCGGTGAACGAACTTCCGGACAGGCTGATCGAACTATGAGCAAGACCGTATGGGCCGGGAAATTCCTGACCGTGCAGACCGAGGGCACGTGGGAATTCGCCGCGCGCCAGGGCGAGATCGCGGCGGCGGTGATCATCGCGATCGACGACGGCGATGTGATCCTGGTGGAGCAGTTCCGCGTGCCGTTGGGGCGGGCTTGCCTGGAGCTACCGGCGGGGTTGGTGGGTGACGAGACCGCGGGCGAGAGCGTCGCGGTGGCGGCCGGACGCGAGCTGGAGGAAGAGACCGGCTACCGCGCCGACGCGATCGAGGATCTGGGGGTGTTCTATTCGTCGCCGGGGATGACGTCGGAATGCTTCACGCTGGTCCGCGCGACCGGGCTGACGAAGGTGAGCGATGGCGGCGGCGATGGCGACGAGAATATCACCGTGCACCGGGTGCCGCTGGCGGACGTGCCGGCGTTCGTGGCCGAGAAGCGGAAGGCGGGCGTGGCGATCGACACCAAGATGCTGCTGATCCTGGCGGGATCGATTCTCTAACCGACAGTTGTTTCCCCGCCAAGGCGGGGACCCAGACTGGGCTCCCGCCTTCGCGGGAGAACAAGTTAGTGGGACGCCCGCGGCTTACTTGAAATTGTCGGCGTAACTCTGCAGCTTCAGAGTCTTTTGCGGCGCCGGCACTACCGTGTAGCCGACCCCCTCGCGCTCGCAGTGCGCGATCGCCGCCTCTGCGGTCGGGAACAGCAGGCGGAGCTGGTCGCGGGTGTCGCCGCTGCCGGCCCAGCCGGTGAGCGGGTCGGGGCGCTTGGGCTCCGAGGGTTCGAATTCGAGCTGCCAGGCGTCGGTTCGGTGCTTGCCGGACTGCATGGCGTTCTTGGGGCGTTGGAAGATACGGGCGGTTGGCATGAGTCCCCCTTATCGCGAACCGGCGGCCCTTGCATCTGCCTTTTTCGTGCGCAGCGTGGCGGACGCCGCGGCGGGGTCGTCGGGCCAGGGGTGCTTGGGGTAGCGGCCACGCATTTCCTTCGCCACCGCGGTCCAGCTGCCCGCCCAGAAACCGGGGAGGTCGCGCGTCGTCTGGATCGGGCGGCCGGCGGGGGATGTGAGGCTCAACACTAGCGGCACACGGGCCTCCCCGATCGTCGGATGCACCGCGAGGCCGAACAGGGCCTGGACGCGGAGCTCGACGCGCGGGCCGCCTTCGGCTGCGTAATCGATCACATGCGTGCTGCCGGCGGGACTGGTGAAGTCGGGTGGCCCGAGGCGGTTGACAGTCTGCATCGCGTCCCAGCCGAGCAGGTTGCGCAAGGCTTCGGCGAGCGCGCCGGGGACGATCGCGTCGAGTCGGCGCTTGCCGGTCAGGAGCGGGGCGAGCCATTCGTCGACGCGGTCGAGCAGGGTTTCGTCGTCGAGCGGTACGCCCGCATAGGCGGCACGGTCGCGCAGGGCTCGGGCGCCATCGCTCCACGGTAGCAGCGCGAAGCCGTGCTCGCGGACGCCGTCGATGAGCGCGGCGAGGATCGCGTCGGGGTCGGCGCCGCTGTCGGGGCCGCTCGACAGGCGGATCGCGCCGAGGCGGCGTTCGCGGAGGGTTTGGATGCCGCCGGTCGTCGGGTCGAACGTGACGGTGCGGCGGGAGTCGATGCGGTCGGCGAAGAGGGTTTCGACGGTCGCCTGCTCGATCGCCACGGCTGATAGAATGCGCGCGCCGGCCGCCGAGCCCTGCGTGTCGGCGACGGCGAGCCATTCGGAGCGGGCGAGCGGCGAGGTCGGGTCGAGCTTGAACCCGCGGCCGCCGACCGACGCCCAGGTTTCGCCGGACGGGTCACGGCGGCGTGCGACCCGGTCAGGGAAGCCAAGCGCAACGCAAACCTCTGCTCCCCTCCCGCTTGCGGGAGGGGTCGGGGGAGGGGCTGACCCAGCAATGCCGCGCGCTTGGGGTATGTCGCGCCCTCCCCCAACCCCTCCCGCAAGCGGGAGGGGAGCAAGGCGCGCCCAGCGATCGGCCATCGCTCTTGCCGCTTGCGCCTTGGCCCCACGTTCGGTTTTCCAGCGGCGGAGGCGGGTTTCTAGATCGACGTCCTGACCTCCAATGCCGCGTTCGCCGAGCAGGACTGCGATCTGGGCTGCAACCGGCGCCAAGCCGCGCTCACCCGCCCGCAGAAGCATGTGCGCCAGTCTCGGCGGCATCGGCAGCTTGGCGATCGCGCGGCCATGCGGAGTTGGGCGGCCATCCTCGATCGCCTCCAGCGTCGTCAGCCGCGCCATCGCCTCGTCGATAGCCGCGGCGGGGGGCGGATCGATCCAACGGAGGTCTCGCGGATCGCCCACGCCCCACAGCGCGCACGCCAGCACCAGCGCAGACAGGTCCGCCTCCAGGATTTCAGGCGGGTCGTAGCGTGGGAGGCCGGCAGTCGCAGCTTCTTCCCACAAGCGATACGCGATGCCCGCCCCGAGGCGCGCGGCGCGGCCGGCGCGTTGCGTGACGGCCGCCTGGCTCGCACGTTCGGTGACCAAGCGCGTCATGCCGGCGGCGCGGTCGTAGCGGGGGCGTCTCGCGAGGCCGGAGTCGACGACGATGCGGATGCCGTCGAGCGTCAGGCTGGTCTCGGCGATACTGGTGGCGAGCACGACCTTCCGCCGTCCGTCTGGTTCGGGCAGGATCGCGGCGCGCTGCGCTGCGGGGTCGAGGCTGCCGTGGAGTTCGTGCAGGACGATGTCGTTGGACAGATTGGCGACACGGTCGGCGGTGCGTTCGATCTCCGCGACGCCGGGAAGGAAGGCGAGCACGCCCCCCTCCGCTTCGCCGAGTGCGCGGCGGATCGCGGCGGCGACCGAGTCCTCGATGCGGAGTTCGGCTTGACGGCCGATGTGGCGGAGGGTCAGCGGATAGCTTCGGCCTTCGCTCTCGATGACGGGGGCGCCGTCCATGAGTGCGGCGAACCTTGCGCCGTCCAAGGTTGCGGACATCGCGACGATGCGGAGATCGGGGCGGAAGCCGGCCTGAACGTCGAGCGCCAGCGCGAGGCCGAAATCGCCATCCAGGCTGCGCTCGTGGACTTCGTCGAACAGCACGGCCGAGACGCCGGCAAGTTCGGGATCGGCCTGGATGCGTGCGACGAAGATGCCCTCCGTGATGACCGTCACGCGGGTGGCAGCGGAGCGTTTGCTGTCCATGCGGGTGGCGTAGCCGAAGGTCTGGCCGACGGGTTCGCCCGCGGTGGAGGCCATGCGTTCGGCGGCAGCACGCGCGGCCAGGCGCCGGGGGGAGAGGAGGAGAATTTCGCCGGTGCACCAGGGTTCGGTGAGGAGAGCCGGCGCTACTGCGGTGGTCTTGCCCGCACCTGGAGGGGCGACGAGGACCGCGGAAGTGCGGTCGCGAAGGGTGGCGAGAAGTTCGGGAAGTACGGCTAGGATCGGGAGCGGCGGCGCGGTCATGCGCGCCTGCTGCCACAGTAGCGGAGTTGGCGACAGGTTTTGCTTGGGCGGTCCCTTGGGAAGGTGCGGGTTCAAACCGATGATTGCGCGCTTTCGATTCCCCCCCCGCCAGGGGGGAGGTGTCAGGCACTTGCCTGACGGAGGGGGCGGTAAGCGACGACCTCATCTCCGTGTCCTCCCCTCCGTCACCTTCCGTGCCACTTCCCCCCGGCGTGGGAGGATCGAGAAGTTGGCGACCGTTTGGGAGCGGGGTTACGTCCCCTCCTCCGTCATGCCGGGCTTGTTCCGGCATCCACCGTTCCGCAGGCTCGCCGGCCTTGGAGTTTGCGGAACGGTGGACCCCGGAACAGGTCCGGGGTGACGGAGTGGGAAGCTCAGCCCGCTAACGATGCAACCCTACGGCGATAATACCACCCCGGCGGAGACCGGGGCCCAATCGGGGACGGCAGTAACTTCGGGCGGCTTCTCGTTACATCGACCTTTCCAATTGGGCCCCGGCCTTCGCCGGGGAGGTGTGCAGGCAACGGGCCGCGCCTTACGCCCCCTCACCCCCCGCCCTGTCCCAACCACCACACCACCGAAGGCTGGCAAGCGCCCGCGAACCTGCTAGACGCTGCGGCAGTAATCATGGCGTCCGATCCCTCCCCCACCTCGACGACGGCGACAGGCCGCACTTCCGACCGGCTGCGCGGCAGGGTCGCGCGCGCGTGGGCGAGTCGGTGGACCAAGGCGGCGTTGGTGCTGGTGGTGCTTGGCTTCGTCGCGATCTTCGCGTTCTGGTTTGCGGTCATGCGCGACCTGCCGTCGGTCGACACGCTGCGGACGTACGAGCCACCGCTGCCGACCAATGTCCGCGGAATCGATGGCGCGCCGATCCACAGCTATGCCCGCGAACGCCGCGTCGAGCTCAGCTACGCCGAATATCCGCCGCTGCTCGTGAAGGCGTTCCTCGCCGCCGAGGACAAGTCGTTCTTCGAACATCACGGCGTCGATTATCCCGGCCTCGCCGGCGCGGTGTATGACTATGCGACCAAGCTCGGCACCGGCAAGCGCGCCAAGGGCGGCTCGACGATCACCCAGCAGGTCGCCAAGAACCTGTTGATCGGCAACGCCTATTCGCCATCGCGCAAACTGCGCGAGGCGGTGCTGGCATACAAGATCGAGGATACGCTGACCAAGGAGCAAATCCTCGAGCTGTACCTCAACCAGATCGCGCTCGGCCGTAACGCGTTCGGCGTCGAGGCGGCGAGCCATGCGTATTTCGACAAGGAGCTCGACCAGCTCGATCTCGCGCAGATGGCGTATCTCGCGATCCTGCCCAAGGGTCCGTCGAACTACGATCCGGTGCGCAACACCGAGAAGGCGATGACGCGGCGCAACTATGTGCTCAACCGGATGCTCGACAACGGCTTCATCACGCGCGCGCAGCATGACCAGGCGAATGCCGAGCCGCTCGGTGCGGTGATGCGGCGCACGCCCAAGTTCGAGAGCGTCGGCGGCTATTTCGTCGAGGAAGTGCGTCGCCAGCTGATGGCGAAGTTCGGCGAGAACGCGAAGGATGGTCCGTACAGCGTCTATTCGGGCGGCCTATGGGTGCGGACCTCGTTCGACGCGAAGTTGCAGGATCTCGCGCAGCAGGCGTTGCGCGATGGTCTGGTGCGGTTCGACAGCGGGCGCGGCTGGAACGGTCCGATCCGCCATGTCGAGATCGAGGACGACAACTGGCTCCAGCCTTTGCTCAACAGCAACATCGCGCTCGATTACCGGGACTGGGTCGCGGCGATCGTCACGGGCAAGGACGGCAACACGTGGAGCCTCGGCTTCCGCACCGGCAAGACCGGCACGCTGCCGCGCTACGCCGCGCAAATGCCGGTGCGCGGCAAGGGCGGCAACGCGTTCGGCGCGATCAAGGTTGGCGACATCATCGCGGTAGCGCCCGACGGCGGAGAGTTCTCACTGCGGGCGATTCCCAAGGTCTCGGGCGCGTTCGTCGTTGAGGAGCCCGCGTCGGGCCGCGTTCTGGCGATGCAGGGCGGCTTCGACGACCGCTTGCAGGCGTTCAACCGCGCGACTCAGGCGATGCGCCAGCCGGGTTCGACGATCAAGCCGATCGTCTATTCCGCCGCACTCGACAACGGCATGACGCCCGCGTCGATCATCGTCGACGGGCCGTTCTGCGTCTATCAGGGCGCACGGCTCGGGCAAAAATGCTTCCGCAACTTCGGCAATTCGCGCGGGTCCGGCCCGCACACGATGCGCTGGGGCATCGAGCAGTCGCGCAACCTGATGACGGTGCGCGCCGCCGCGCAGACCGGCATGCCGAAAGTCGTCGCGACGATCAAGAAGATGGGCGTCGGCGATTATGCGCCGTATCTCTCCTACGCACTCGGCGCCGGCGAGACGACCGTCGGGCGGATGGTCAACGCGTATTCGATCCTCGCCAACAACGGCAAGGGCGGCCCGCCGTCGCTGATCGACTTCGTCCAGGACCGCCACGGCAAGGTGATCTGGCCCGAGAATTGGCGGCCCTGCGATCGCTGCAACGCGCCTGACTGGGACGGCAAGCCGATGCCGCGGCCGATCACGCGTCAGCGCCAGGTGCTCGACGCGATGACCGCGTACCAGATGGTCCACATCACCGAAGGCGTGGTCCAGCGCGGCACTGCGGTGACGTTGCGCGATCTCGACCGGCCGATGTTCGGCAAGACCGGCACGAACAACGGCCCGACCGACGTGTGGTTCGTCGGGGGCACGCCGCAGTTCGTCGGCGGCCTATATATCGGGTTCGACACGCCGAAGAACCTTGGCGGCGCAGCGCAGGGCGGCACGCTCGCCGCGCCGATCTTCAAGCAGTTCGCGGTCAAGGCGTATGAGGACCTGCCCAAGCTGCCGTTCCGCGCACCTGCCGGGATCCGCATGGTCCGGATCGATCGCGGTAGCGGCCGTCCGGTCTATGGCACGTGGCCCGACACCAGCGATCCCAAACCCGCGGTGATCTGGGAAGCGTTCAAGCCCGAGAGCGAACCACGGCGTGCCGCACGACGCTCCGATGTCGCCCCCACGGCTGCTACGACGACGACCGCGGTGAAGAAGGCCGAAGCCCTGCGCGACAGCGATTTCTTGCAAAGACAAGGCGGAATCTACTAGCGCGCTTATATAGACGTCATCCCAGCGCCCGCCGGAGACCCGCCCCGCTCGCTTGGGACGGCGATCCCGGCCTCCGCCGGGAAGACGGAATTTTTGGAGAATATCATGCGCGCCGAAGCGCAGGCTCACGTAGACACCATCAACGACGCGCTGGCGCTGCTGCGCCGCTTCCTCGACTGGGACCGCGCGCTGCGTCGTCTCGACGAGCTGAACGCGCGCGTCGAGGATCAGGCGCTCTGGTCCGATCCCAAGGCCGCGCAGGAGGTGATGCGCGAGCGTCGTCGTCTCGACGAGGCGATCAGCGCAACGCGTGCGATTCAAAGTGAGCTTAGCGACACCGCCGAGCTGATCGAGATGGCGGAGGCCGAAGGCGATACCGCGATGGAGGCGGACGGCGTCGCCGCGCTCGCCGAACTCGCCGCGCGGGCCGACCGGGACAAGATCAAGGCGTTGCTCGCGGGCGAGGCCGATGCCAACGACACCTATATCGAGGTGAACGCCGGCGCCGGTGGGACCGAGAGCCAGGACTGGGCAGGCATGCTCAGCCGGATGTATTCGCGCTGGGGCGAGCGCCACGGTCTGAAGGTTGAACTGGTCGACCAGCATTCGGGTGAGCAGGCCGGGATCAAGTCCGCGACGCTGCTGCTCAAGGGCGAGAACGCGTACGGTTACGCCAAGACCGAGAGCGGCGTGCACCGGCTGGTGCGGATCAGCCCGTACGACTCGGCGGCGCGGCGGCACACGTCGTTCGCCAGCGTCTGGGTGTATCCGGTCGTCGATGACAATATCGAGGTCGAGTACAACGAGAGCGACCTGCGCATCGACACCTACCGCGCGTCGGGCGCCGGCGGCCAGCACATCAACACGACCGACTCGGCGGTGCGCATCACGCACATTCCGACCGGCATCGTCGTGCAGTGCCAGAACCAGCGCTCGCAGCACAAGAACAAGGCCGAGGCGTACAATCAGCTCCGCGCACGTCTGTACGAGCGCGAACTGGCGATCCGCGAGACTGCGGCGAATGCCGAGAACGCCGGCAAGACCGACATCGGCTGGGGGCACCAAATCCGCTCGTACGTGCTTCAGCCGTACCAGATGGTGAAGGACCTGCGCACCGGCGTGGTCTCGACCAGCCCGTCGGACGTGCTCGACGGCGACCTCGAGATGTTCATGGCGGCGGCGCTGTCGCAGCGCGTGACCGGCGAGGCCGTCGAGGTGGAGGACGTCGATTGAGCTTGCGGGGTGCCCTTGCCCTGATGGTCCTGCCGATGCTCGTGCTCGGCGCGTGTGATGGCAGCAAGCCGCTGATCAAGCGCGAGCCCAAGGAGCCGGTGTTCCCGGCGGCTGATCGCCCGGTCGCGTCGATCGTCTCGGCGCGCTGGTCGAACGAGGAAGCGCGCGACCGGCTCAATGAGGCTGGCGAGGTCATGAACAAGGCCGAGATCCGCAAGGGCATGACGGTCGCGGACATCGGCGCGGGCGAAGGCTATTACACGATCCGCATGGCCGCCCGCGTCGGCAAGACCGGCCGCGTACTGGCCGAAGACATCCTCCCCGCCGTCCGCGACCAGCTTGCCGAACGCGTCGCGCGCGAGGATCTGGCGAACGTCAGCGTCAAGCTCGGCGAGGCGAACGACCCCAAGTTGCCGGAGGCCAGCTTCGACCGCGTCGTGATGGTCCACATGTATCACGAGATCGAGCAGCCCTACGAGTTCCTGTGGCGGCTGCGGCCGTCGCTGAAGCCCGACGGGCTGGTGGTGGTGGTCGACGCGAACCGCCCGACGCAGAACCACGGCACGCCGCCCGCGCTGTTGAAATGCGAGTTCGCCTCGGTGGGGTATACGCAAGTGGACATGGACGACATGCCGTCCGCCGGGGGGTATCTCGCGACGTTCCGCGCGACCGGCCCGCGGCCCGCGCCGGAAGCGATCCGGGCGTGCCGGCTGAAGTGAGGTTGGGTTCGGCTTTGGAGTCGCTATCGGAGCCGCTAATTTGACGAATTGCGCCACCCCGGCGGAGGCCGGGGCCCAATTGGGGGACGTTGCCAACTCCGCGCAGTTTGCAGTTACTTCGACCTTTCCAATTGGGCCCCGGCCTTCGCCGGGGTGGTGCGTTTGGGGTTAGTGTTCCTCACACCACGCCCATCGCGCGGAGGCTCGTCACCTGCTCTTCAGCGATCACCAAGTGATCGAGCAACACCACCTCCAACGTCCGCAACCCCGCCGCCAGCGCCCGCGTGAACGCCACGTCCCGCTTGCTCGGCGTCGCATCCCCGCTCGGATGGTTGTGCGCGAGGATCACCCCGTGAGCCCCGAACGCCAGCGCATCCACCGCGACCGTCCGGATCGATATTACCACCTGATTTCGCCCCCCGACGACATGCCGCATCCCGAGAAGCCTCCGATTCGGATCAAGATACGCGACCGCCACCGTCTCTACCGTGGCATCACGCAGCCCGACGAACAGCGCGCGCGCCGCGGCAAGGTCGGCAATACGAGGGGAAGGCACGGGCGACGGCAGCACATACCCGCCTGCCCCGCGGCACCGGCGACCGCACGCGCAACTACATCCGCTTGAGCCCCCGCCCCCGCGCCGCTACGCCCCTGCCATGCGCCAATATCTAGACCTCATGGACCGCGTACTCTCGACCGGCGTCGAGACGATGGACCGTACCGGCACCGGCACGCTCAGCGTGTTCGGCGCGCAGATGCGCTTCGATCTCGCGCAGGGCTTCCCCGTGCTCACCACCAAGAAGCTTCACCTCCGCTCGATCATCGTCGAACTCCTCTGGTTCCTGCGCGGCGACACCAACGTCCGCTGGTTGCAGGAGCGCAAGGTCGCGATCTGGGACGAATGGGCGGACGAGAATGGCGATCTCGGCCCGGTCTACGGCAAGCAATGGCGCGACTGGGTCGCCGCAGATGGCCGTCACATCGACCAGATCGCCGAGCTGATCGCGCAGATCAGGACCAACCCCGCCTCGCGCCGCCAGATCGTCAGCGCGTGGAACCCGGGCGACCTCCACGCGATGGCGCTCGCGCCGTGCCACTGCCTGTTCCAGACGCATGTCGCGAACGGCAAGCTGTCGCTCCAGCTCTACCAGCGCTCGGGCGACATCTTCCTCGGCGTGCCGTTCAACATCGCCAGCTACGCGTTGCTCACGCACATCCTCGCGCAGCAATGCGGGCTCGAGGTCGGCGAGTTCATCTGGACCGGCGGCGATTGCCACCTCTATTCGAACCATCTGGAGCAGGCGCAACTGCAACTGATGCGCTCGCCCGGACCTCTCCCGCGCCTCGAAATTCTCCGGAAACCGGATTCGATCGACGCCTACGCGTATGAGGATTTCGTCCTCCACGACTATTTCGCGCAGGCGCACATCAAGGCCCCCGTCGCGGTCTAAATAGAGAGCGACCCCGCGGCAGCGCCGCGCGACCGAATCGCAATAGGAACCGCGCGTGCGCTGTGCGGTTCAGATGCGCATGGATATCACACAGCTCATTCTCGACGAACACGCGCAGCAGCGCGCACTGTTCGCGCAGATCGATTCGATCGACGCCAAGGACACCGAGGCGCTGTCCGCGCTCTGGACCCGCCTCAAGAACCTGCTCGACGCGCATGCCGAGGCGGAGGAGCGCTTCTTCTACCCGCGGCTGATGAAGATCGGCACCGGCGGCAACGACGCAGACTCGGCCGCAGAGGAGACCGAGGACGCGATCGAGGATCACAACGACATCCGCGACACCGGCCAAGCGGTCGACAAGCACCCGGTCGGCTCGGACGCATGGTTCGAAGCGGTCGGCGAGTGCAACAAGGCGAACAGCGATCATCTGGCCGAGGAAGAACGCCAGGGCCTGACCGATTTCCGCAAGCACGCAACGCTGGAAGAGCGGCATGAACTGGGCGTGCGGTTCGCGGCGTTCGAGGCGAACCATCTGAACGGGGTGAAGGTCGTCGACAAGGATCCCGAGGCGTATGTGAAGGAACACGCGCCGAGCTGAACCACACCGTTTATCTACCACCCCGGCGAAGGCCGGGGCCCAATTGGCAAGGCCGGAGTAACGTAGCGCAGCACTCATCAACGACGTTCCCCAATTGGGCCCCGGCCTTCGCCGGGGTGGAGTTAACGGCGGGATGCCGACGTAAAACGGGAGAGTAGCTCTCCGCCCCCCATTCCGGCATGACCGCCGCATGATCACCTTCTACCTCGCCCGCGCCACCAACGGCGTCATCGGCCGCGACGGGCAACTCCCCTGGCGCATCCCCGCCGACCTCAAGCGCTTCAAGGCGCTGACGATGGGCAAGCCGATGGTGATGGGCCGGAAAACGTTCGAGAGCTTCCCGAGCCCCCTCCCCGGTCGCCGTCACATCGTCCTCACGCGGGGCGACTGGAGCGCTGAGGGCGCAGACGTCGCGCGCTCCGTCGACGAGGCGCTCGCAATGGCGGGCGACGACGTGGCGGTGATCGGTGGCGCGCAGATTTACGCGCAGTTCCTTCCCCACGCGGATCGCATTGAACTGACCGAAGTCCACGCCGCCCCCGACGGCGACGCGACCGTCCCCGCCTTCGACGGCTGGCACGAGATCGCGCGCGAAGACCACCCCGCCGAAAACGACCGCCCGGCCTACAGCTTCGTCACGCTCGCCCGCCCCTAAAGACTGTTCGGGGGAACAAGGTTACGGAAGGACTATCGCCTTTCGCGACGGCTGGTTACTGACCCGCGCATGCAACGTCTCGACGGCGGTGCGGTGCTCCCGTCGTATCTGGCGAACGGGATCGTCGCGCTGGGGAATTTCGATGGATTTCACCTCGGTCACCAAGCGGTGGTCGCGCGCGCGGTCGCCTGGGCGCGGGCCGAGGGGCGTCCGGCGCTGGTGGCGACGTTCGATCCGCATCCGGTCCGCCACTTCCGACCCGACACCCCCCCGTTCCGCCTGACCACGCTCGATCAACGCCTGGAGCTTTTCAAGAAGGCCGGCGCCGATGCGATGGTCGTGTTCAATTTCGACGGCGATCTCGCCGCGCTGACCGCCGAACGCTTCATCACCGAACGGCTCGAACGCAACCTGCGCGTCGCGGGGGTCGTGACCGGCGAGGACTTCACCTTCGGCAAGGGCAAGGGCGGCACAGTCCGCACGCTCGCCTCGCGTGGGCCTGCGCACGGATTTCGCGCGGAAACGGTGAGCGCGATCGAGCTGGAGGGCGAGACCGTCTCGTCCACCCGCATCCGCGAGGCGCTGCGCGCTGGCGACATGGCCACCGCCACCCGCCTGCTGACGCGGCCGTTCGCGATCCAGGGCTTCGTCCAGCACGGCGACAAGGTCGGCCGCACGATCGGCTATCCGACCGCCAATCTCGACATGGGCAATTACCTGCGCCCCGCCTACGGGATCTACGCGGTGACCGGGCGGCTCGAGGACGGGCGCGTGCTAAAGGGCGCCGCGAACCTAGGCATCCGCCCGAGCTTCGATCCACCCAAGGAACTGCTCGAGCCGCATTTCTTCGATTTCGGCGAAGACCTGTACGGCCAGCGGATCGAGGTTTCGCTGATCGAGTATCTCCGCCCGGAAGCGAAGTTCGCCAACATGAACGCGCTCATCACCCAGATGGACGCCGACTGTCAGAGAGCGCACGCGATCCTTGGCGCCTCCCCTCCCTGAAAGGGAGGGGTTGGGGGTGGGTCGGCCCGTTGGCTAGCGCTAGCTCCTGCCCCATGCCGACCCACCCCCGGCCCCTCCCTTCCAAGGAGGGGAGCAGGAAGGGGAAGTGTTTGTGTGTCCCCCGTCGCTCGGCTACAGCCCGGCCCACTTATGACCGATACTCCTGCGCCCGCCCGCGATTACCGCGATACCGTCTTCCTGCCGAAGACCGACTTCCCGATGAAGGCGGGTCTCGCCGCCAAGGAGCCGGCGATTCTGGAGCGCTGGGCCAAGCTCGGCATCTACGATCGGTTGCGCGAACAGCGGCTCGGGCGTGAGCGGTTCATCCTGCACGACGGCCCGCCGTATGCGAACGGCGACATCCACATGGGCCATGCGATGAACAAGGTCCTGAAGGACATCATCGTCCGCTCGCAGTCGCTGATGGGCAAGGACGCGCCCTACGTCCCCGGCTGGGACTGCCACGGCCTGCCGATCGAGTGGAAGGTCGAGGAAGCGTATCGCGCGAAGAAGCTCAACAAGGACGACGTGCCCGTCGACCAGTTCCGCGCCGAATGCCGCGCCTATGCCGAGAAATGGGTCGCCGTGCAGAAGGCCGAGTTCGAACGGCTCGGGGTGATGGGCGACTGGGCCGATCCGTATCTGACGATGAAGTACGAGGCCGAGGCCGCGATCGTCGGCGAGTTGTTGAAGTTCGCGGAGAGCGGCCAGCTGTACCGCGGCGCCAAGCCGGTGATGTGGTCGCCGGTCGAGAAGACCGCACTCGCCGAGGCCGAGGTCGAGTATGAGGACATCGTCTCCACGCAGATCGACGTGGCGTTCGAGATCGACTCTGCGCCGAATGCGCCGGAACTGGTCGGCGCGCATGCGGTGATCTGGACGACCACGCCGTGGACGATCCCGGTGAACCAGGCGCTGAGCTATGGGCCTGAGATCGAGTATGGCGCATATTGGATGGCATCGGATGATCGCCTGATCCAGGTATTGGTCGCTACGGATCTGGTTGCGCAATTTGAGAAGCGCACCGGTCTTCTAAATGAAGACGTCAACAATGGGCCACATTGGACGATCAAGGGTTCGCAACTCGAAGGCGCGACCGCCCGTCACCCGATGCACGCACTCGGCGGGTTCTTCGCGAAGCCGCGGCCGTTCCTCCCCGGCGCGTTCGTCACGACCGACGCGGGTACCGGGCTCGTCCACATGGCGCCGGACCACGGCGAGGACGATTTCGAACTCTGCAAGCAATACGGCATCGACCCGGTCTTCGCGATCGACGGCGCCGGGATGTACCGCGCCGACTGGGCATGGCTCGGTGGCCAGGGCAGCGTCATCAACAAGAAGTTCGTGAGCGCCGACGGCCCGATCTGCACCGACCTGCGCGAAGCTGGCGCGCTGCTGGCGGCAAGCGATGACTTCAAGCACAGCTACCCGCATTCGTGGCGCTCGAAGGCGAAGGTGATCTTCCGCGCGACCCCGCAATGGTTCATCCCGATGGATGCTTCTTCTGCTCCCTCTCCCCTGCGGGTAGAGGGTCGGGGTGAGGGGCAGCCCAGCAATGCTGCGCCCGGAACAGCCCCTCACCCCAGCCCTGTCCCCGACGGGGAGAGGGAGCCAGGCAACGGCGCCACGCTCCGCGAGATCGCGCTCGATGCGATCGCCGCCACCACCTGGATCCCCGCGCGCGCGGAAAACCGGATCACGTCGATGGTGCAGGGCCGCCCCGACTGGGTCATCTCGCGCCAGCGCGCCTGGGGCGTCCCGATCGCGCTGTTCGTCAACCGCGCCACCGGCCAGTACCTCAACGACGCGAACGTCAACGCGCGCATCGTCGAAGCCTTCCGCCAGAACGGCGCGGACGCGTGGTACGCCGACGGTCACCAGGCGCTGCTCGGCCCCGACTACGACCTCGCCGACTATGAGGTCGTGAAGGACATCCTCGACGTCTGGTTCGACTCCGGCTGCACACACGTCTTCACGGTCGAAGCACGCTACGGCGAAGGCACGCGCGCGAACCTGTATCTCGAAGGCTCGGACCAACATCGCGGCTGGTTCCAGTCGTCGCTACTCGAAAGCTGCGGCACGCGCGGTCGCGCGCCCTACGACGCGGTCCTGACGCACGGCTTCGCGCTCGACGGCCAAGGCCGCAAGATGTCGAAGTCGCTCGGCAACGTCGTCGATCCGCTCAAGATCATCGGCGAGTCCGGTGCGGATATCCTGCGCATGTGGGTCGCCTCGACCGACTATTTCGACGACGTGAAGATCGGCAAGGAAGTGCTCGCCACCGCCTCCGACGCGTATCGGAAGCTGCGCAACACGTTCCGCTACATGCTCGGCGCGCTCGAAGACTTCGACGAGTCGGAGCGCGTAGCCGTGTCCGACATGCCCGAGCTGGAACGCTACGTGCTCCACCGCCTCGGCATGATCGACACCGAACTGCGCCAAGCGGCGGAAGCGTACGAGTTCAACCGCTACACGCGCCTGCTGACCGACTTCGCGAACGAGGACCTGTCCGCGTTCTTCTTCGATATCCGCAAGGACTCGCTCTATTGCGACGCGCCGAGCGACATCAAGCGCCGGTCGTACCGCACCGTCCTCGACGTGCTGTTCCACGCGCTCGTACGCTATGCCGCGCCGGTGCTCTGCTTCACCGCGGAGGAAGTCTGGCAGTCGCGTTTCCCGAGCGAGGACAGTTCGGTGCACTACCTCGAATGGCCGTCGCTGCCGTCGCTGGATGAGAGCATCCCGCATTTTATGAAACGTTGGAGTGTGGTGCGGAGCCTCCGGTCAGCGGTTACTGCTGAAATCGAACCGCTACGTCGCGACAAGACGATACGTTCGAGCCTCGAAGCCGACGTACAGTTGATGGTCGATGCGGGTAATTTCGAGCGGGTTGCTGGTATAGACTGGCAAGAGGTCCTGATTACCTCAACAGCCAAAGCTTTGAAGCTCGGCCCAATGGCCAATGACGATAAGGCAATCTCGCACGCCATTCATGTCGAACCCACAACACTCCACAAATGCGGCCGCTGCTGGCGTCACCTCCCCGAGGTGACCGTCGATGGCGAGCTCTGCAACCGATGCGACGAGGTGGTGGCCGATGCGTAACCTGCCCAAGGCCGGGTTCGCCGCCGCGATCGCGCTCTTCCTCGCCGACCAGCTCAGCAAATGGGCGGTGACCAAGCCGCTCGGGATCGATTCGCTCGGCGATTCGCAGACGATCACGTCGTTCTTCGACCTGCGCTTCGTCCCCAACATCGGCATCTCGCTCGGGCTGCTCCCCGCCGACGGCCACCTCACCCGCTGGGCGCTGGTGCTGCTGACCGGGGCGATCGCGGTCGGAGTCGCGGTGTGGATGACGCGCGAGAAGAACCCGGCCGACCAGGTCGCCTTGGGCTTCGTGCTCGGCGGGGCGATCGGCAATATCCTCGACCGGATCCGACTTGGTTATGTGGTCGATTTCTGCGACCTGCATATCGGCGAATGGCGTCCGTTTTTGGTCTTCAATGTCGCCGATGCAGCGATTACTGTCGGCGTGCTCGTCCTGCTTGTTCGGGCGCTTCTCGTGCGCGAGAAGCCCCCTGTGGAGAATTCCCATGCGTAAGTTCGTACCCCTGGCCGCCGGGCCCGTCGTCGCCTTGGCGAGCGCCGTCGTCCTCCTGTCCGGCTGTGCGACGAGCAAGAGCCTCGATCGTGCGCGTCCCGACGAGTTCGCAGTCGCACGCCAGGCGCCGCTGGTCATCCCGCCCGACTTCGCGCTGGTCCCGCCGCAGCCCGGCGCCGCCCGCCCGCAGGATACCGCCGCCAACGCGCAGACGCTCGACGCGCTGTTCGGCGGCACCGCCGCGCGCAGCCCCGCGGAAACCGGCGTGCTGAACGACGCCGGTGCCGATTCGGACGATCCCGGCATTCGCTCCAGCGCGGGCGATCCCGACACCACCGTCGTCGACAAGGGCAGCACGACGCGCGACATCGTCGCCGCCCCCGAAGGCGACGGCCAGGACGCGCGCGCCAAGGCGAACTGATCGGGGTTCTCCCGACGTACGAAAAAGGGCGGCTCCTCGCGGGGCCGCCCTTTTTCGTGTCTGCCGGTCTTGGTCCACCGCCCACTCCCGTCATTCTGACGAAAGTCAGGATCCAGAGCCACGAACGGAACGCCTGCGGCTCTGGATCCTGGGTCAAGCCCAGGATGACGGTCTTGGTATCGCGGAACCTCTACCCGTCTTGTTCTCCCGCGAAGGCGGGAGCCCAGTCTGGGTCCCCGCGTTCACGGGGAAACAAGGTTCAGGGGAGACCTATCCTCAGAGCGATCAGAACGCCGCGGTCAGCGACACCAGGACCTTGCCGCCGGCGATCGAACCGGTGCCATCCTGGCCACGGCTGAAGCTCGGCTGGAGATACGCCGATTCGCGCTTCGAGATATCGGTGTCGACATACGCGACCCCCAGCGTGAGAGGCGTCGTCGGGATCACGTAATCCGCGCCGAGCAGCCAGTCCCAATACTCACCCGTCGGCGACACGCTGGTCGCGAACGGCCCGAGGCCCTTGTTGCCGCGCGAATAGCCGACATGCGCCTTCACGGTCACGCCGGTGGTCGGGATCCCGCTGCTGACGTCGCCCCACAGATAGAGATTGTCGTCCTTGGCGTTGACGCGGTCGTACACCCCGTTTGCGGCCGACGTGCCGTTGGTGTACCACGGCCCCAGTGCCTGCTGCTTGGGCGCATAGGCGACGCCCGCGAGAAGCGCGACCGGTCCGGCGGTGCCCGACAGCTTGGCATAGGGCTCTATGAAGTCGGTGTTGTCGAAGCCGCCCGGATACATGTACCAGGTCGCGCCGACGTCGAGCGCACCGCCGCCGACGGGCACCTTGTAGCCTGCGATCAGGTCGAGCTCCATGTTGGCGCCGCCGAACGTGCCCCAGCCGGACAGGTTCGACGCCCAGGTGCCGATATAGACGCCGCTCTTGTGCGCGATCGTGATGCCGCCTTGGACGGCGAGGTTCTCATCCGACTGCGACACGCCGCGGAAGCGATAGTCGCTGACGAGACCGACCGAGCCCGTGACCGTAACCTCCTTGGGAGGCGCGGTGTCGTCCTGCGCGAACGCGGGCGTAGCGGCAGCCAAAGCAATGCCGCCGAGAAGAAGTGTGGTGAAGCGCATCGTTTCCCTTTCGATACCGGAAGTCGATGTCCGCCCTGCATCCGCGGACGCCGCATCTTTAGGGGCCGAACCCCAGCGCGGTCTTTCCGACGATGACATCGGGATGACAGCGCATGGTGCAGCGCACAAGCGAATCTTGCGTACAATCGGGCTTTGACAGCACGCATGTTGCGCATGCGCCACAGTGTCGCCGGATAGTCGGCGCCAGCGGCAGGTACGTCTCAGCGCGCCACTATGCTGATCGAACGCCGTTTTTCCCAGCCGTTGCGCTCCAGTTCCGGGGTGACCGCGTCGATCTCCGGATATCCTATGCAGAGATACGCCACCAGTTGCCACGTCTCGGGCACGTCCAGGATCTCGCGGATACGCGACGGGTCGAGGATCGAGACCCAGCCAAGGCCGATCCCGTGCGCGCGTGCTGCCAGCCACAGGGTGTGGACCGCGATGACGGCGGAATACGCGACAGCTTCGGGCATGGTCCGGCGGCCGAGGCCGTGGCCCTGCTCTGGGTCGGGTTCGATGAACACCGCGACATGACACGGCGCCTGTTCGAGCCCGGCGAGTTTGAGCCGCGCGTAGTTCGCCGCCCGCGTCTCGTCCTGCGTCGCCAGCGCAGCTGCATTGCACGCCTCGAAATCGGCGCGGACCGACGCGCGGCGTGCAGGGTCGTCGACCGTCACGAACCGCCACGGCTGACTGAGTCCGACCGATGGGGCGGCGTTCGCCGTCTCTAGCAACCGGTCAAGCAGCCCGTCCGGCAACGCATCGCGCCGAAACCGCCGGACGTCTCGGCGCCAGCGGAACAGCGTGTCCAGCTCGGCCTGGAACGCGGGGCCGAAGATGGGTGCGTCAGCGTCCCGCACGGACACGTCTCGATCGGAAATCGTCTAGACCTTTGCGGCAGAGAAGGCGGCGAGCCCGGCTTCGAGATCGGCGATCAGGTCGGCCGGGTCTTCGAGGCCTATCTGGAGGCGGACCATCGGGCCTGCAGATTCGCGCTTGGTAACGCTGCGGTATCGGTGCGGGTCGGCGGGGATGGCGAGGCTTTCGAAGCCGCCCCAGCTATAGCCTATGCCGAACAGTTGCAGGGTGTCGATCAGCGCGGCGCGGGACGTCTCGTCGCCGCCGTTAAGGACGAACGAGAAGAGGCCACTGGAGCCTTTGAAGTCGCGCACGAACAGGTCGTGGCCGGGGCAGTCGGGGAGCGCCGGGTGGAGAACTTGCGCAACTTCAGGCCGCGATTTGAGCCAGTTCGCGATGGTCAGCGCGCTCGACTGGTGCTGCGCGAGGCGGACCGCCATCGTCCGCAGGCCGCGACTGCCGAGCCAGCAATCGTCGGGGCTGGCGACCTGGCCGAGCTGGAAACTCGTCTCGCGGAGTTTCTTGAAATGGCCGGGGCCGGCGGTGACCGAGCCGAGCATCACGTCCGAATGGCCAACGACATATTTGGTGCCGGCGAGGATCGTCAGGTCGACGCCGCGCTCGATCGCGGGGAAGAACAGCGGGGTGGCCCAGGTGTTGTCGAGCAACGTCGTCACGCCGCGCGCCTTGGCGGCGGCGACGATCGCGGGGACGTCCTGCACCTCGAAGCTCAGCGAGCCGGGGCTTTCCATGAAGATCGCCCGCGTGTTCTCGCCGATCAGGTCGGCAATGCCCGCGCCGATCATAGGGTCGTAATAGCGCGTGGTGATCCCGAACCGCTTGAGCAGCCCGCCTGCCATCCCGCGCGTCGGGTCATAGGCGCTGTCGACCAGCAGCAGTTCGTCGCCCGGCGAGAGCACCGACAGCAACGCCGCCGCGATCGCCGCGACGCCCGAGCAATAGAGGAACGTCCCCTCCGCACCGGGCTCGAGCGAGGTCAGCGCGTCGGCGAGGCTCCACTGCGTCGGCGTTCCCTTACGCCCGTAGAACAGCCGGTGATGCGTATCGCGCGTGGCGCTTTCGCGGAGGTGGCCGACCGAGTCATACAGGATTGTCGAGGCGCGCCATACGGGCGGACTGACGATACCTTGAGTCCATTCCGGGCGACGACCGGCGAGGACGACCTTGGTCGCGTCGCCGACCGGCTTGTTCGTGTCGTTCATGCCGTTCCCGTCGCCTTGGGTGTCTTGGGATCGCCACCCCATTCGGACCAGCTGCCATCGTACAGCGCCGCGTCGTTGCCGAGCAGGTGCGCGCCGAACGCGAGCACCGACGCGGTGATGCCCGAGCCGCAGGTCATCACGATCGGCTTCGCCAGGTCGATGCCCGCCTTGTCGAACTCGGCCTTGAGCGCGTCGCCGGTCTTCCACGTGCCGTCCGCGTTGAACACCGCGCCCTGCGGCAGGTTCTTCGAGCCCGGAATATGCCCCGGCGCGGTGCCCGGCCGCGGGTCTTCCTCCGCACCGGTGAAGCGCGTCGCAGACCGCGCGTCGAGCACCTGTTCCGCGCCGCTGGCGACGTTCGCCTTCATCTGGTCGAGATCGCGCACACCGTTCAGGTCCGCCCAGGTCGTGAAGTGACGATGCCGCGGCGTTTCTTTCCCCGTCGCGATCTCGCGCCCCTCGGCCTGCCACTTGGCGAACCCGCCATCGAGGATCGCCACGTTGCGCGCGCCGAACAACCGCAGCATCCACCATGCGCGCGCCGCCGTGTGCCAGGGGGAGCTGTCGTACAGCACGATCCGGCTGCCATCGCCGAGACCCAGCGTCTGCATCCGGCTCGCGAACTTCTCCGCCGAGGGCAGCGTATTCGGCAGGTCGCTGTCGGTATCGCGTAGCTCGCTGAGGTTCATGAACACCGCGCCGGGGATGTGCGCCGCCTCATACTCCGCCGCCGCATCGCGCCCCTCGGCGTAGGTCGCGTCGACGATCCGCAGATCACTCGCGCCCAGTTCGTTCGCCAGCCATTCGGTGCTTACCAACGCGTCCATATGCGGCTCCTTGTGCTCGATCGGTCAGTAGCCAGCCGGGCCGCTCGCGTCGAGGAAGGCGAGGAACCCGGCCGCCTGCGCACGCGTCGCCTCGCGGTCCGCCTCGGACTGTTTCGCCCAGTTGCGATAGGGCATCGCCAGCCGGTTGTTGCGCCCCAGCTTGTCCTCATGCCGCGCGAGAAAATCCCAGTACAGCGCGTTGAACGGGCACGCATCGGGCCCGATCCGCTGCTTCACGTTGTACCGGCACGTCCCGCAATAATCGGACATCCGGTCGATATACGCGCCCGACGAGATATAGGGTTTCGACCCGAGCAGCCCGCCATCGCCGAACTGGCTCATCCCCAACGTATTGGGCAATTCGACCCATTCATACGCATCGACATACACCTCCAGATACCAGAGGTGCACCTTGGCCGGGTCCGCGCCGATCAGCAGAGCGAAATTGCCCGTCACCATCAGCCGCTGGATATGGTGCGCGTGCGCGGTCTCCAGCGTCTGGCCGATCGCCTCGCGCAGGCAATGCATGTCGGTCTCGCCGGTCCAGTACCAGCCGGGCAGTTCGCGGTGGTGATCGAGGAAGTTGCGCTCGACGTACTCCGGCCCCTCGCGCCAGTAGATCCCGCGCATATATTCGCGCCAGCCGATGATCTGGCGGATATACCCCTCGACCGCGTTGAGCGGTGCGCGACCGGCGCGATACTCCGCCTCCGCGCGACGGCACAGGTCGAGCGGATCGAGCAGCCCCGAATTGATGTACGGCGACAGGATCGAGTGCCACAGATGCCGCTCGCCGGTGAGCATCGCATCCTCGTAGTCACCGAACTGCGCGAGCGCGTGGCGGAAGAAGTTCGCTGCCTGTCGCTCCGCATCCTTCGCGGTCACAGCGTACTCGAATCCGTCGAGGCTTCCCGGATGATCGGCGAACCGCTCCGCCACCAGCGCCAGCACGTCGCGCGTGATCGCATCCGGCGCGAACACCAGCGGGCGCGGCATCAGCAGGTCGTTCTTCGCCGGTTTGCGGTTCTCCTTGTCGAAGTTCCAGCGATGGCCCTCGGGCTTGCCGGCGGTCATCAACAGCCCGGTGCGCGTCCGCATCTGGCGATAGAACCACTCCATCGTCAGCGTTTTCCGCTCGGCGGCCCAGGTCTCGAAGTCGGCATGGCTGGCAAGGAACCGATCGTCGCTGCGGATCTCGACCGGGATGCCGAACAGCGTCTCCCAACTTTCGAGCATCGCCATCACGCGCCACTCGCCGCCCTCGGTAACGACGATCCGTTCAGAGTCATGCCGCTCGACCGCGCGCGCGATCTCGCCGGTGAAGCTGCCCGCATTGTCGGGGTCGTCGAGCTGTGTGTATTCGACGGTCCACCCGGCCTCGCGCAGCGCCTCGGCATGGTGCCGCATCGCCGACAGGATATACGCGATCTTGCGCTTGTGGTGACGAACGTAGGTCGTCTCCTCGTCGACCTCCATCATCAGCACGATCGTGGTTTCGGGATCACAGTCCCGCAGCGAGGCGAGGTCGATCGTAAGCTGGTCGCCGAGGATCGGTACGAGTGTGGTTTTCTTACGCGTCATCGCATCCTACATGGCGGCACATGACCGCTCCCCAGAACCCATTGCATCTCGGCCAGAACAGCGCCCTCCCCGCCTCTCCAGAAGAGGCCGTGCTCGATTATGTTCCGAACCCGCGGCCGGGCCGGACGTATCTCGTGCGGTTCGCGGCGCCCGAGTTCACGTCGCTGTGCCCCGTCACCGGCCAACCCGACTTCGCGCACCTCGTCATCGACTACGTCCCCGGCGAGACGATCGTCGAATCCAAGTCGCTCAAGCTGTTCCTCAGCAGCTTCCGCAACCATGCCGGGTTCCACGAGGATTGCACCGTCGGCATCGGCGAGCGCCTGTTCGACGAGATGAAGCCGGTGTGGCTGCGCATCGGTGGCTATTGGTATCCGCGCGGTGGAATCCCGATCGACGTGTTTTGGCAATCGAGTGCACCGCCGCAAGATCTGTGGCTGCCGGACCAGGGAGTCGCCTCCTATCGCGGTCGCGGTTGAGGGCCCAGGACGACTACGCGAAATATCGATTTGATTTAGATTGATATTATTCCCGTGCTGCACTGCAGTATGTGATGAAACTTTATGCTACCTGAACCGTTCAAATGGATGCGCGACCGGGTTCTCCCAGAAGTGCGCGCTCAAACGAGGGACAGGGTATGGTGAAACCGGCGGACGGTGGGAATATCGCGCGACTGGCGCTGATCGGTAATTTCCTGCCGAGACAGTGTGGCATCGCCACCTTCACGACCGACGTTTTCACGGCCATGCGCGCGCGCTTCCCCGAGATCGCAGTCGACGTCTACGCGATGGACGATCATCCCGGCAAATACGACTACCCGGCCGAAGTCACCGGCACGATCCCCGAGCCCGAGCTGTCGGCCTATATCGACACCGCGCGGAAGATCGAGGCCAGTGGCGCTCAGGCGATCTGGCTCCAGCACGAATACGGCATCTTCGGCGGCCCGGCAGGCGAGCACATCCTCGCACTGCTCGATCGCACCACGCTGCCGGTCATCGTCACGCTGCACACGATCCTCGAAAAGCCCAATGCCGATGAGCGCCGCGTGCTCGAAGGCCTGCTGCGTCGCGCCGCCCGCGTGGTCGTGATGGCCGAGCGTGGCCGCGACATCCTCCAGCGCGTCTACGGTGCCAATTCGCGCCAGATCGTCATGATCCCGCACGGCGTGCCAGATCGCGACCTGCTCGATCCGGCCGCGCTGAAGGACAAGTTCGGCTGGGAAGGCCGTAAGGTCATGCTGACGTTCGGCCTGCTCGCCCCCAACAAGGGGATCGAGACGGTCATCAACGCGCTGCCCGCGGTGATCGCGAAGCATCCCGACCTGCTGTACGTCGTGCTCGGCGCGACTCATCCGAACCTCGTCGCGTACGAGGGCGAGAAGTACCGCGACAAGCTGAAGGCGCTTGCCGCCGAGAAGGGCGTTGCCGACAACGTCTCGTTCGTCGATGCCTTCCTAGAGCATGGCGAACTGCTCGATTATCTCCAGGCGTCGGACGTCTATGTGACGCCGTACACCAACCCCGCGCAGATCACGTCGGGCACGCTCAGCTACGCGATCGGCGTCGGCAAGCCCGTCATCTCGACGCCGTACGTGCATGCGACCGAGATCCTCGCGGATGGCCACGGCGTGCTCGTCCCGTTCGGTGACGTCGATGCATTCGCGCGCGAGATCGACGCGCTGATGTCGAACGACCGCGATCGCAACCGTCTGGCCGAGCGTGCCTATGCGCGCGGCCGCACGATGATCTGGCCGAAGCTTGCCGAGGCGATGATGACGGAGATCCGTGCGATCGTGGCGGCGCGCCCTTTTCGCCTCGCCAAGGTGCCAGCCCCGCTGAAGCAGCTGACGCCTGATTTCGCCGCGGTCGAGCGGATGAGCGATTCGACCGGCATGCTCCAGCATTCGATCTATTCGATCCCCGATCGTCGCCACGGCTACTGCATCGACGATAACTGCCGCGCGCTGATGTTGATGAGCGCGCTGCCCGATCTCGACGACGTCACCCGCGACAAGTGGATGACGATCTACGCCTCGTTCGTGCAGTACGCCTGGAACCCTGACACGCGCCGGTTCCGCAACTTCATGAACTTCGATCGCACCTGGTGCGAGGATTCGGGCTCGGAGGATTCGAACGGCCGCACGCTCTGGTCGCTCGGCGTCACCGCGCGCGATGCGCAGGCCGCCAAGCACCGCGACTGGGCGACGGCGATGTTCGATTCGACCGCGTCGATGGCGCTCGAACTCGGCTCCTTGCGCGCGCAGGCGTTCGCGATGCTCGGCGCGGCGGCGATGCTGGAGGCCAAGCCCGGTCACCAGCTGTCGCTGTCGATCCTCGAAGCCTTCCCCAAGGTCCATCTCGATCTGCTCGCCAAGGCCCGCCGTCCCGAGTGGCAGTGGTTCGAGATCGTGCTCGCCTATGACAATACGCGCCTCCCGCAGGCGCTGATCCGCGCAGGCCAGGCGCTCGGGCGTCAGGACCTGATCGACTGTGGCCTCGCCACGCTCGACTGGATCGTCGCAAAGCAGACCTCGCCGGAGGGTCGTTTCCGTGCGGTCGGGTCGGAGAGTTTCAACCGGCCCTATGCGGAGCCGTTGCAGTTCGACCAGCAGCCGCTCGAGGCGCAGGCCACCGTCGATGCATGCGCCGCAGCGTATGACGCGACCGGCGACGTGCGCTGGCGTGACGAGGCGTTGCGCGCGTACGGCTGGTTCCTCGGCGTCAACGACCTCGACCTGCCGCTGGCGAGCGTCGCGGACGGCGGTTGCTATGACGGCCTGATGCCGACCGGGCTCAACCGAAACCAGGGCGCCGAGTCGATTTTGGCGCTCCAACTCGCAAGTTGTGCCATTTCAGGGGTATCAAAGGCAGCGCAAAGCGTGGCAGGAGCGGCGCGCGTCGTCGCCTAGCCACGCTAGAGACAGCCTGACAGGCGACGGTGCGCTGAGTGGAACGACGCGGGGCACTGCTACGATGGATCTGTTCAACCACCAGCTGCGGCTGCACGCGGACCCTTCGCGTGTCGTCGTGCGGCCGTTTCATATCGCCTGGGGCGGTCATGGCGGCGCACCGAGCCGCACCGAGCGGCTCGTCGGCGAAGTGCTGGAAATGTCGCCCGCACAGGCGCGCGCGCAGCTCGAGGTCGTGCTGAAGGATTTCGAGGCACGCCACTGGCAGACGCGGCGCGTGTTCATGACGCGCTACGACCAGATCGAGGACATGCTCGGGCTGAACGGCGCGGAGATCGGCGACGAGAAGCGCCAGCTGATCGGCGCGTATTTCTGCCACGAATACAGCTATGCCGCCGCCGCGCTGATGAACCCGAGCGCGGTGCCGCATTTCGACCAGTCGGGCATGCCGCCGGGCTCGATGCGAATTCTGATGAGCCTGCGCGCGGTCGGCGAGGGTCACATCTCGTCGGTGGCGTTCCGCGAAGGTATCATCACCTGCGAAAACCAGATGAAGCTCGCACCTGAGCCGCCGTTCGCGACCGCGACCGATGCGGTCGGCAGCGGCGAGGACGAGATGCCGATCGGCCCCGTCACCGTCTATCGCCACCGCGACAGCACGCTGAGCGGCACGGTGATCTTCCCGATCACGCAGGCGCAGTCGAAGGGCCTCGAGGATCTCCGCATCGTCCGCTTCCAGCACGAGGACGGCGACTACGAGTGGATCGGCACCTACACCGCGTATAACGGCTCGGTGATCCAGTCCGAACTGATGCGCACCCGCGATTTCCGCGCGTTCGACCTCGTGCCGATGACCGGCCCCGCCGCGCGCAACAAGGGCATGGCGCTGTTCCCGCGGAAGGTGAACGGCCAGTATATGATGATCGGCCGGCAGGACGGCGAAAACCTGTTCCTGCTCAAGTCCGACACGCTGACCGACTGGGACGACGGCGAGAAGATTCTGACGCCCGAATATCCGTGGGAGCTGGTGCAGATCGGCAATTGCGGCCCTCCGATCGAACTCGACGAGGGCTGGCTGCTACTGACGCACGGCGTCGGCGCGATGCGGAAATATTCGATCGGCGCGGTGCTGCTCGACAAGGACGACCCGTCGAAGGTGATCGGGCGCACCAAGCAGCCGATTCTCGCGGCGAAGGACCAGGACCGCGAGGGGTATGTGCCCAACGTGGTGTATAGCTGCGGCGCGTTGAAGCATGGCGATACGATCTTCATGCCGTACGGGATCGCCGACAGCTCGGTGGGCTTCGCGTTCGTGCCGATCAAGGACATGCTTGCTGCGATGAAGTGAGCGGGGCGTCTCACGGACGCCATCCTTCTCCCACGCGTAAGCACCACCCCGGCGGAGGCCGGGGCCCAATTGGGGGACGCAAATAACGGCGAACTGCGCTCCGTTACGCCCACCTTTCCAATTGGGCCCCGGCCTCCGCCGGGGTGGTGGAATGGACCAAGGTCCCAACCCAATCTTGTTCTCCCGCGAACGCGGGAGCCCAGTCTGGATCCCCGCCTTCGCGGGGAAACAAACTTCTCCCCTCTCCCCTCGGGGGAGAGGGAAGGGCCCCGCCCGGCGCTTGCCGGGTGGGAAGGGTGAGGGCACGCACGTTACCGCGAAGCCGCCATAGTCCGCCGGTACATCACCCAAGTCAGCACCGCGAACAGCAAGGTCCCGCCAACCAGCGCCACGCTAGCAAACCCGTCCCCGACCAGCGCCAACGGCGTCTCCTTGTTGGTCAGATACACGATCCCCGCAAAGCCAACGCCCCACAGCGACTCCCCGACGATCATGCCGGTAGCGGTCAGCACGCCCATCCGCTTCGCCAACTCAGGATCGCGAGCCCGATCCGCCCAGCGATCATACGCAAACCCGACGACCGCCCCGATCGTCACCGGCAACGTCACCGACATCGGCAGATACACGCCGAGCCCAACGCCAAGCGGCGGCAACCGCAGCTTCCCCGCCTTGCCCAGCAGTTCGTCGACCGCGATCACGACCACGCCGGTAAGCGCGCCATAGCCGATCATCGCCCAGTTGAGATTGCCCCCCAGCACGCCCTTCGCGAGCGCCGAGATCAACGCCGCCTGAGGCGCCGCCAGCGCATTCGGCCCCGCCCCCGGCGCACCCGCGAACCCCAACGTGCTCCCCAGCAAGTTCAGCACCGGCGGCACCACGATCGACCCGAACACCACGCCGATCAGCAACGCCACCTGCTGCTTCCACGGCGTCGCGCCGACCAGCTGGCCGGTCTTCAAATCCTGGAGATTGTCGTTCGAGATCGTCGCGATCCCGAACACGATGCCCGTCACGATCAATCCGTAGGCGACCAACGCCTGCGTCGTCCCCGGCTCGACTGCGCGGCCGAACCACGACACGAGCAGGATCGACGCGGCCAGGATGGCGAGAATGCCGATCCCCGACACCGGCGAATTGGACGCGCCGATCAGCCCCGCCATGTACCCGCACACCGCCGCGATCACGAGGCCGATGACCAGGATGAACACCAGGCTCCCCGCGATCAGACCGATCGCCGACGCCTCCAGCGGCCCGCCCTGCAACACGGTCCAGAGCAGGATGCCGATCGGCGCCAGCATCGCCAGCGAACCGATCCCGACGATCCCGATCGGAATGTCGCGCTCCTCCAGCGCCAGCACTTCGCCACCCCGCTTGGCCGCCGACGCCGCCAGCGCCGAGCGCACGCCGCCGACCACAGGCCCGGCGATCTTCAACAACGTCCAGATCGCCGCGACGCCGATCACGCCCGCGCCGAAGAAGCGGACGTCCGAGCGGAACACGGTGTTGGCGATCACCTCGGCGGTGCCGGTCACGCTGCCCCCAGAGGTGAGGATCGGCAGCAGGATCCACCAGCCGATCACCACGCCGGCAAACATCGCCATGCCGACCGAGATGCCGACCAGATGCCCCGCGCCGAGCAACGCGAACGACAGCCCGCCCGAGATCCCGGTCGCGCCCGCACCGACGCGGAACCACGTCGCGGCTTCGGCGGCGACCAGCTTGGTCTGCGTCAGGATCGCGAACCCGGCCGAGACGACCGCGTTGGCGACGATGATGCCGAGCCCGCGCGCGCTCTCCTCGCCGCCCTCGCGACTACCCGCGCCGACCTTCAGCACCTCGGCAGCCGCACGGCCCTCAGGATACGGCAACACCGTGTCGACGACGAGCGCACGGCGTAGCGGCACCGAGAACAGCACGCCGAGCACGCCACCGAACATCGTGATCGCCGCGGTGGTGAAGAACGGAAAGCCCTGCCACCAGCCGATCATCACCAGGCCCGGCAGCACGAAGATGATCGCTGCCAGCGTGCCCGCGGCGGATGCGATCGTCTGGACGATGTTGTTCTCGAGGATCGTCGAATCCTTGAACAACCGCAGCACTGCCATGGATATGACCGCAGCCGGGATCGACGTCGCGAACGTCAGCCCGATCTTGAGCCCGAGATAGACGTTGGCCGCCGTGAACAGCAGCGTGATGATCCCGCCGAGCACGATCCCGCGAAACGTAAGCTCGCGCATGCTGGTCTCGGGGCCCGTGTCGGTTACGCCCCGCGTCGCGTCGGTCATTTCGTCAGCCTCAAAACAATTCGGGCGACTTGTGGCATGATGTGCGATCAGAGGAAACAGTATCGAACGTAACTAGCCTGTTCTCTCGCGAAGGCGGGAGTCCAGTCTGGGCTCCCGCCTTCGCGGGAGAACAAGGAGGAGCGAGCACCCCTCCCCGAACCTACCGCGCCGCCATCCGCCGCGCGAAATGCACCTCGACCGCGCGCGTCACGCTCTCCGCGATCCGGTGCCGCCCCTCTTCGCTATCCAGGAACGCCGCGTCCTGCGGGTTCGAGATATACCCCGTCTCGAACAGGATCGACGGCATGTCCGGCGCCTTCAGGACCATCAGCGACGCCATCCGGTGGAAGTTCGCCTTCAACGGCATCAACGGCCTAGCCTCGCGCCCGAGCAGCCGCGCGAACGTCGCCGAGGCGTTCATCGTCTCGCGTTGCGTCAGGTCGATCAGGATCGACGACACGTCCGCCGGCGCCTCGCCGAGGTTCACGCCCGAGATCACGTCCGCCTTGTTCTCGCGCGCCGCCAGCCGCGCCGCTTCCTTATCCGACGCCACCTCCGACAACGTGTACGCCGTCGCGCCGGTCGCGTTCTCCGACCCGGTGCTGTCGCAGTGGATCGAGATGAACAGATCACCCTTGAGCCGCCGAGCAACCCCATACCGCTCGCGTAAAATCAGGTAGCGGTCGTCGTTCCGCGTCAGCGCCACGCGTACGCGCCCGGACGCCAGCAATTCGTCGCGGATCGCCTTGGCGACCTTCAGCGTCACGTCCTTCTCGCGCAGTCCGTTCGGCCCGATCGCGCCGGGATCGACACCGCCATGCCCCGCGTCGATCACCACCAGCGGCCGCGTATCGTCGCCCTGCACGCGCGGCAGTTTCATGCCCCGCGCCTTGGGCGGCACCGGCACCGACACCTTGTACTTCGGCCGCGACGCAGCCCCGAAATTGAACGGGAAGAAGTTCAGCGGCCCGGCGATCCCGGCTTCCGCGAACTGGTCGTAATCGACCGTGCGCAACGCCAGCGTCAACTCGCGCCCGTCGGAGTCGAAGCCGCCATCTGTGACGATCGCCGGCTCGGCCAGATCGAACACCATCCGCATGCCCGATCGCCCGCTGCGCATCTGCGTAACACCGGTCACCAGCCCGCGCCCGACAACCTCCCGCCCCGGAGTCGCGCCCGACACGTCGACCGCGATCTGGCGCGGGCCGGTCAGCACGCGGCTGGCGGCATCGCCGACCGCCTCGTCGAAGCGGATGACGATCCGCCCGTCCCGGATCGCGACGCTCTGCACGGTCGCCGCCCAGGCGGGAACGCTCGCCAGCCAGCCGGCGATGAGGGCGATGACCGTCAACACCCCGCGTCCTTGCCGTGCGGTCCTGCCGCCGGTCCAGCGAAAACCCATGCTACACCCCTTTGATCGATACATCCGATCTCTGTGAGCGAGCGATAGCGCCTCGCATCACAAGACGCGGTTGCGCAGTGCGGTTAATTTGCCGTTTGCCATGTATTTGCCGGCAAGGCTCTGCCGCCCCGGCAAGTCTGCGCCTCGCTGCCCCTATTTCGAGCCGAAACGCCCACGAAAGCGACGGTTCCGGGGCCAGTTGCGAGATCGGGTATGCAGTGCTAGTCCTGTCGTACAGCCGTGTGTCGCCTAGTTTTTACCAGCGACGCGCCGGTCTCGACGCCCGCCAGCGGATTCTCGCCGGCGCGGCAATTCAGGTTGACGCTCGAATGACGCATTCCCCCCGCCCCGCACTCCGACCGGCCTTCGCCGACGGACTCGCGGTCGTGCGGGCGCCGCAGGGAGAGTTCCCGCGGCATGCACTTCGCGCAGAGGCAGTTTCGCATACCATCCGCGAGTCCGGGCGTCCGTGCCCGACCGCACCACCATCAAGCGCGCGACGGCTGCCGACAGGCCCGGCGCGCGCGCGGAGAATTTATAATGACAACGCGCATGCTGATCGACGCACGCCACCGGGAAGAGACCCGGATCGCAGTCGTCAAGGGTAACCGGATCGAGGAATTCGATTTCGAGAGTGCCGAACGCAAGCAGCTCAAGGGCAATATCTACCTCGCCAAGGTCACGCGGGTCGAGCCGTCGCTCCAGGCGGCGTTCATCGATTACGGCGGCAATCGCCACGGCTTCCTCGCGTTCAGCGAGATCCACCCCGATTACTACCAGATCCCCAAGGAAGATCGCGACGCGCTGCTCCGCGAGGAAGCCGAGCACGCCGCCGAGGAAGCAGCGCTGCGCGCCGACTACGACTCGGACGAAGACGAGGGTGACGACGAGGACGACATCGAGCGCTTCGAGGACGATGGCGGGGTAGATCCCGACGTCGCCGAGGAACTCGAAGGCGGCGAAGCGGGCGAAGCACCCCGTCGCAAGCGCAAGCCAAGCGCCGACGATGCCGCGGTCGAAGACCTGCGCGAGCGTCGCATGAACCTGCGCCGTCGCTACAAGATCCAGGACGTGATCCATCGCCGCCAGGTGCTGCTCGTCCAGGTCGTCAAGGAGGAGCGCGGCAACAAGGGCGCGGCGCTGACCACGTACCTGAGCCTCGCCGGTCGCTACTGCGTGCTGATGCCGAACACGTCGCACGGCGGCGGCATTTCGCGGAAGATTAGCAACGCGGGCGATCGCAAGCGTCTCAAGACGATCATGGCCGACATGCAGCTGCCGCCGTCGATGGGCTGCATCGTCCGCACCGCGGGCCTCCAACGCTCGAAGGTCGAGATCAAGCGCGACTTCGATTACCTCGCCCGCCTGTGGGACGGCATCCGCGAAGCAACGCTAAAGGCGTCGGCCCCCGCGCTCGTCTACGGCGACAGCGACCTGATCAAGCGTGCGATCCGCGACATCTACAACAAGGAAATCGAAGAGGTCATCGTCGAGGGCGAGGACGGCTATCGCCAGGCGCGCGAGTTCATGCGCCTGCTGATGCCGACGCACGCGCGGCGCATCAAGCATTACGCCGATCCCGTGCCGCTGTTCCAGCGCGCCGGCGTCGAGGATCAGCTTGCCGCGATGTACCATCCCGTCGTCCAGCTGAAGTCGGGCGGCTATCTGGTCATCAACCCGACCGAGGCGCTCGTCTCGATCGACATCAACTCCGGCAGGTCGACGCGCGAGCATTCGATCGAGCAGACCGCGACCGCGACCAACCTCGAGGCCGCCCAGGAAATCGGCCGCCAGCTCCGCCTGCGCGACATGGCCGGGCTCGTCGTCATCGACTTCATCGACATGGATAACAATTCCAACGTCCGTAAGGTCGAGAAGGCGATGAAGGAGGCGCTCAAGAACGATCGCGCGCGCATCCAGATCGGCCGCATCTCGTCGTTCGGCCTCATGGAAATGAGCCGCCAGCGCCTGCGCACCGGCGTGCTTGAAGCATCTACGCGTGCTTGCCCGCATTGCGAGGGCACCGGCCTCGTCCGCACCGCATCGTCGTCGGGCATCTCCGCACTTCGCCTGATCGAGGACGAGGCCGCACGCGGTCGCGGTTCGCTGCTCACCCTGCGCGCGAGCCAGGAAGCCGCGGTGTACATCCTCAACCGCAAGCGCGCCGACATCGCCGAGATCGAGGATCGCTACGGCGTGATCGTCGAGATCATCCCCGGCCAGGACGAGGAAGGCGCGCATATGACGGTCGAGGCCAGCGGCCCACCGCCCGCGCACGCCCCGAAGTTCGTCCAGATCATCGAGGAAGACGAAGACGACCTCCCCGAGGAGATCGAGGACGAGATCGAGGAGGAAGAGGTCGAGGAGGCCGAAGCCGAGCAGCCGCGTCGTCGTGAGGGCGGTCGTGAAGGCAATGGCGAGCAGCGTGCGCCCCGCGAGGCTCGCGATGCGGACGGTGAAGGCGGCAAGAAGCGCCGTCGTCGTCGCGGTCGTCGCGGTCGTGCACGTCCCGGTGAGGAAGGTGCAGCTGAGGGCGTCAACGAGGACGGCTCGTTCGAGGACGCCGACACCAACGTCGAGGAGATCGACGAGGTCGAGGGCGACATCGTCGAAGTCGGCGGTGGCGAAGCGGTCGAGGCTGGCGCACCTGCTGAGCAGGCGAATGGCGCAGAGGGCGAAGGCCGTCGTCGTCGCGGTCGCCGGGGACGTCGCGGCGGTCGCCGCAACGAGCAGGGCGCCGAGAACGGCCAGTCGGTCGCCGTCAGCAGCGTCGACGACGCCCAGCTGATCGCCGAGGCCCCCGAGCCCGAAGCGTACGAGCCGGTCGAGTCGACCTATGCCGAGCCGCCTTACGAGCCCGCGTACGAACCGTTCGTCGAGGAATCCCCGGTGGCGGAAGTCGCCGAGGGTCGGAAAATGCGCCGTCGTCCACGAGCTCGTGCGGCAGCCGCTGCGGCGAACATCGCCGAGGCGGTGGCGGATGCAGCACCTAAGGCTCGCCGTGGTCGCAAGCCACGCGCGGTCGAAGCGGAAGCCGAGACGGTTGCACCGGAGCCAGTGGTTCCGGCGCCGATCGCTCTGGAGCCCGTCGCGGCCGAGCCGGCTGCACCCAAGCCCGGTCGTCGCCGTCGCGAAGCGGTTGCGGAAGCGACGATGGACGAGGTGAGCGCAACGCCCGCCGAGACCATCGAAGCGTCGGCGCCGAAGCCCAAGCGTGCACGTCGCAAGGCGTCGGACGCGGTGGTCGAAGCCCCGGTAGTCGAGAAAGCGCCCGCCAAGGTCGCCAAGCCCCGCGGTCGCCCGCGGAAAGCAGCCGTACTCGATGCCGGCGATGCCGCCCCGACCAGCGAGCCGCTCGCCGAGCCGATCGCAACCACCCCGCCCAAGGCCGAAGTCCAGCCCCAGGACGTCGCGACCCCCCGTACCGATGACGGCGCCAACGACGACCCCGACGGCGCCCCCCGCCGCGGCTGGTGGCAGCGCACCTTCGGCTAACTCCGGACGCCGTGACTGAAGAACGGGCGCGACCGAAAGGCCGCGCCCGTTTTCGTTTGTAGGGGGGCGATCGTCCGGCAGCACGATATCCGTCAGCGTCCAACGCCTCCGGTGGCCGGCGAACCGCGAAAAACTTGTATCCCCGCGAAGGCGGGGACCCAGACTGGGCACCCGCCTTCGCGGGTGAACAAGACAGGAGGGCGGTGCGAGGTTTGAGTTCCAGCGCCGTAGTGACGCACGCCGAACTCCCCCCACCCATCACCACCCCGGCGAAGGCCGGGGCCCAGTTGGAAAGGTAGCAATAACGGCACGCTACCCTCCGTCAGCAACGTCCCCCAACTGGACCCCGGCCTCCGCCGGGGAGGTGGCTATTCAGCGGCACTGTCTAGATCGCACCCTCTCCATCCCAAACCAAAACCCGTCACCCCAGCGAAAGCTGGGGTATCCCACGTGGCACGCGACACCCGCCAAACCATGAGATCCCAGCTTTCGCTGGAATGACGGTCGGAGAGAAACGAGCACGACGTGCCCCAAACGACCCAACAGCCCCCCCCCTGTCCTACACACCCAAACCCTGCTCCCCTCCCCCAACGCCACCCGTACTCCCCACCAACCGCAAAACAGCTCCCAGCGTCTGCACTTCCTATACTTCACTCCACCGAACGCCCGACCGCACGACCATTGCCCCCCCGCCCCCAATCGACGATACCCCGTAATATGAAGCGTCTAGTAGCCGCCGCAGCCACCGCCCTCCTCCTCTGGACGACGCCCATCCAGGCCCAGTCGATTCTCCGCGACGCCGAGACCGAAACCATGTTCGCGGAGATGTCCAACCCGCTGATCAAGGCGGCCGGGCTCTCGACGCGCGACGTGAAGGTCGTCCTCATCAATGACGAATCGATCAACGCGTTCGTCGCCGGCGGCCAGACCGTCTACGTCCACTCAGGGCTCATCCAAGCCGCCGACAACGCCAACGAAGTCCAGGGCGTCATCGCGCATGAGCTCGGCCACATCGCTGACGGCCATGTCGTCCTCGCCGACCGCGGCACCAAGCCGGCAATGGGAATGTACCTGCTCTCGATGGTCCTCGGCCTCGCCGCGATGGCGGCCGGCAGCGGCGAGGCAGGTGCCGGCATCATGGCGGCGGGCCAGCAGGCGGCGATGGGCAGCTACCTCTCGTTCAGCCGAGTCCAGGAATCGACCGCAGACGCGACCGGCGCCAAATTCCTCCGCGAGGCGAACGTCTCGGGCCGCGGCATGCTCAGCTTCTTCAAGAAATTGCAGCAGCAGGAATACCGCTTCGGCACCGCCAACATCGATCCGTTCATGCAGTCGCATCCGCTCTCCGGCGAGCGCGTCGCAACGCTCACCGCAGACCTGCAAGCCTCGCCCGCCTGGGCCAACAAGCCCGACGCCGCGCTGGAGGAACGCTTCCGCCGCGTGAAGGCCAAGCTCGCCGGCTACGTCATGCCCGCGGACCAGACACTGCAAGCCTACCCGCCCAGCAACCAGTCGATCTACGCCCACTACGCCCGCGCCTACGCGTACCACAAAGCCGGCTACCCCGACAAAGCCGACGCCGAAGCCAACGCACTGGTAAAGGCCGAGCCCACCGACCCGTATTTCCTCGAGATCAAGGGCCAGATTCTGCTCGAAGCCGGCAAGCCGACCGAATCGCTGGCCCCCCTACGCGAAGCCACGGAAGGCTCGCGCAACAACCCGCTGATCGCCACCACCTTCGGCCACGCACTGATCGCGACCGAGAACAAGGCGAACTACCCCGAGGCGACCAGGGTCCTGCGCACAGCAGTCGGCCGCGACGACCAGAACCCGTTCGCCTGGATGCAGCTCGGCACCGTCTACGAACTGACCGGCGACACCGCGCGCGCCGCGCTCGCCACTGCCGAGCGCGCCAGCATGGGCGGCGACATGCGGACCGCGTCGGCGAGCGCGCAATATGCGCTGGCGAACATCCCGGCGAACACCACCGACTGGATCCGCGCGCAGGATATCGCGATGGCCGCGCAGAACGAGATGGACGACAATCCCAAGCAGTATAAGCGCCGCAAATGAACAAACTTACATTCCCGGCGATCGCAGTCGCTGGCGCCGTCATCGGAGGCCTCGCGGTCTGGGGCTATGACCGCCAGGGCGGCGGCGTCGAGCGCGCGCAGGTCGAATCGATCATCCACGACTACGTCCTGGCGCACCCCGAGATACTGCCCGAGGCGATGGAGAAACTCCGTGACCGCGAGTCCGGCAAGACCGTCACCGCGAACCGCGACGCGATTGTCACGCCGTTCGGCAGCGCCTGGGCCGGCAACCCCAAGGGCGACGTCACGCTCGTCGAGTATTTCGATTACAATTGCGGGTATTGCCGCGCGAGCCTGCCGATGATCGCCAAGCTGATCGCCGCAGACCCGAAAGTCCGCGTGGTCTTCCGCGAACTCCCGATCCTCAGTGCCGAAAGCCGCATCGCCGCCCGCGCCAGCCTGGCGGCCGCACAACAAGGCAAGTTCGCCACCTTCCACGACGCGCTCTACGCCGGCGGCCCCGTCAGCGACGCCTCGATCGCCGCAGCTGCGGGCAAGGCCGGGGTAGACACGACGCAGGCAAGCTTCACCAAGACCGCCGACGCCGAGATCGCCAAGAACATGGAAACCGCCGCCAAGCTCGGCATGACCGGCACGCCTAGCTGGGTGGTCGGCGACCGCGTATTGTCGGGCGCGTTGCCGTTGGAAGACCTCCAGAAAGCCGTAGCAGCCGCCCGCGCCGGTTGACGCTCCCTTCCTTGTTTCCCCGCGAAGGCGGGGACCCAGTCTGGGCTCCCGCCTTCGCGGGAGAACAAGAAGGCGCGGGAAGGCCTATCATTCCCCCCTCCCCACCCCCATCTGACACCCACGAAAAAGGGGTGCCAATGACCGAACCGATCCTGTCCATCGCGGGCGTCACCAAGACCTACAAGAGCGGCACCACAGCCCTCCACCCCGTCGACCTCGACATCCAGAAGGGCGAGATCTTCGCCCTCCTCGGCCCCAACGGCGCGGGCAAGACGACGCTGATCAGCATCATCTGCGGCATCGTCACGCCGTCCGCCGGCACGATCAAGGTCGCCGGCTACGACGCCATCCGCGACTATAAGCAGGCGCGCAGCCGCATCGGCCTCGTGCCGCAGGAACTCAACGTCGACATGTTCGAGACGGTGCTCGCCACCGTCACCTTCAGCCGTCGCCTGTTCGGCCGCTCAGGTCACAGCGCGTACATCGAACAGGTGCTCCGCGACCTCTCGCTCTGGGACAAGCGCGACGCGAAGATCCGCGAGCTCTCAGGCGGCATGAAGCGCCGCGTGCTGATCGCCAAGGCGCTCGCACACGAACCCGAAATCCTGTTCCTCGACGAGCCTACCGCGGGCGTCGACGTGGCGCTGCGCCGCGACATGTGGAAGCTCGTCCACCGCCTGCGCGAAGGCGGCACGACGATCATCTTGACGACGCACTACATCGAGGAAGCCGAGGAAATGGCCGACCGCGTCGGAGTCATCAACAAGGGCAAGCTGCTCCTCGTCGACGACAAGGCGTCGCTGATGAAGAAGCTCGGCAAGCGCGAACTCGACATCGCGCTCCAGGACCCGATGACGGCGATCCCCCCGGAACTCGCCGACTGGGACCTGTCGCTGGAAGACGACGGCAAGCACCTCCGCTACGTCTTCGACGCGCAGGCCGATCACACCGGCATCCCCTCGTTGCTCCGCAAGCTCAGCGAACTCGGCATCGGCTTCAAGGACCTCGAAACCAGCAAATCGAGCCTCGAAGACATCTTCGTCGATCTCGTCGGAGAACGCGCATGACCCCCTCGCTGATCAACACCCACGGCATTTGGGCGATCTACCGCTTCGAAATGGCGCGTGCACTGCGAACCCTTTGGCAGAGCCTCGTCACCCCCGTCCTCACCACCTCGCTGTATTTTATCGTATTCGGCGGCGCGATCGGCAGCCGCATGCAGCAGGTCGGCGGCGTCGGTTACGGCAGCTTTATCGTCCCCGGCCTGATCATGCTGTCGCTGCTCACGCAGAGCATCTCGAACGCATCGATCGGCATCTACTTCCCCAAATTCACCGGCACTATCTACGAACTGTTGTCGGCACCCGTCTCGGCGATGGAGATGGTGATCGGCTATGTCGGCGCGGCGACCACCAAGTCGGTGATCCTCGGGCTGATAATCCTCGCGACCGCGTCGTTCTTCGTGCCGCTGCGGATCGAACACCCGTTTGCGATGATCGCGTTCCTGATCCTGACCGCGGTCGCGTTCAGCCTGTTCGGGTTCATCATCGGCGTGTGGGCCAACGGATTCGAGCAGTTGAACTTCGTCCCCGCGCTGCTGATCACGCCGCTGACGTTCCTCGGCGGTGCGTTCTACTCGATCGACATGCTGCCCCAGCCTTGGCGGACGTTCAGCCTGTTCAACCCGGTCGTGTATCTGGTGAGCGGCTTCCGCTGGAGCTTCTTCGGCGTCGGCGACGTCGCGGTCGGGGTCAGCCTCGCGGTGACGGCGGGCTTCCTCGCGGCATGCCTGATCGCGATCGCCTGGATCTTCAAGACCGGCTGGCGGATGAAGAACTGATCGCGCGAACGACGACCACGTCGGTAGGGTAAGCTCAGTCGCCCTTGTTCTCCCGCGAAGGCGGGAGCCTAGTCTGGGTCCCCGCCTTCGCGGGGAAACATGGTTGGCTGGTGCGACATTCCACCAGGGAGCCACCCCGGCGAAGGCCGGGGCCCAGTTGGGGGACGTTGCTAACTGCGGACAACGCTCCGTTACTCCGACCTTTCCACCTGGGCCCCGGCCTTCGCCGGGGTGGTATTGGAAGATCAATCCGTCCGATGCTCGCCCTTGACCCACCGCACGGTCCCCGAAGACGCGCGCATCACCACGCTCTCCGTCGTCATCTTGCCCTTCTTCCGCTTCACGCCCGCCAGCAACGACCCATCCGTAACCCCGGTCGCCGCAAAGATGCAGTCACCCTTCGCCAGTTCCGAAAGGTCATACTGCTTGTCGAGATCGGTGATCCCCCACTTCGCAGCGCGCCCACGCTCGTCGTCGTTGCGGAACAGCAGCCGCCCCTTGAACTGACCGCCGACGCAGCGCAGCGCCGCGCACGCCAGCACGCCCTCAGGCGCGCCGCCGGAGCCCATGTACACGTCGACCGTGGTCTCGGGATCGGACGTCGCGATCACGCCGGCAACGTCGCCGTCCCCGATCAGCATGATCCCGCAGCCGACCTGCCGCAGTTCGGCGATCAGCGCCTCGTGACGCGGCCGGTCGAGCACGCATACGATCAGGTCCCGCGCCGGCACGCCCTTGGCAGCGGCGACCGCATTGATGTTCTCGGTCGGCGTCTTGTCGAGATCGATGATGCCCTCGGGATAGCCCGGCCCGACCGCGATCTTGTCCATGTAGACGTCGGGCGCGTTGAGCAGCCCGCCCTCTTCGGCGATCGCCAGCACGGCGAGGCTGTTCGGCCCCGCAGTCGCGCAGATCGTCGTGCCTTCCAAGGGATCGAGCGCAATGTCGATCTTCGGGCCCTTGCCGATTGCCGAGCCCACCTTCTCGCCGATGAACAGCATCGGGGCTTCGTCGCGCTCGCCTTCGCCGATCACGACGGTGCCGTCCATGTACAGCGAGTTGAGCGCCTCGCGCATCGCCTCGACCGCGGCTGCATCCGCTGCCTTCTCGTCGCCGCGCCCGACGAGCGTGGAGGCGGCGATCGCCGCCGCCTCGGTCACGCGGACCATTTCGAGGACGAGAACGCGGTCGAGAACCTGGCTTGCGGCAGCGGTCAAAATATTTCTCCTCGGAATGTTTCGGCGGGGATAGGCAGCAGTCGCAGCATTGTCGACCCGATCAGTCCCTGAGCAGGTCGTTGATGCTGGTCTTGGAGCGCGTTTGCGCGTCGACCCGTTTGACGATCACGGCGCAATACAAGGCCGGTTTCCCGTCCCCGCCGCCGATCGAGCCCGGCACGACCACCGCATACGGCGGCACTTCGCCCTTGAAGACTTCGCCGGTCGCGCGGTCGATGATCTTGGTCGAGGCGCCGAGATACACGCCCATCGACAGCACCGCGCCCTCGCCGACGCGGACGCCCTCGGCGACTTCCGCGCGCGCGCCGATGAAGGCGCCATCGCCGATGATGACGGGGTCCGCCTGCAACGGCTCGAGCACGCCACCGATGCCGGCACCGCCCGACAGATGGACGTTCCTGCCGATCTGCGCGCAACTGCCGACCGTCGCCCACGCGTCGACCATCGTGCCCTCGCCGACATAGGCGCCGATATTGACGAAGCTCGGCATCAGGATCGCGCCCTTGGCGATGAAGCTGCCGCGCCGCGCGACTGCACCCGGAACGACGCGGATACCCGCCGCGCGGAACTCCGCGTCGCCCCAGCCCGCGAACTTCGACGGCACCTTGTCGAACGCCGGCGCGCCGGCCGAGCCGCCGTCGATCACGACATTGTCGTTAAGCCGGAACGAGAGCAGCACCGCCTTCTTCAGCCACTGGTTGACCTGCCAGCCCCCCCCGTTTTCGGCGCCCGTCGGCTCGGCAACGCGCGCAGTCCCTGCGTCCAGCATCGCCAGCGCGGACTCGACCGCGTCGCGCACATCGCCCTTGGTATCGAGGCCCAGGTTCGCGCGGTCGTCCCAGGCGGCGTCGATGATGGTCTGCAAGGTCATGATGTCTCCAGGATGGTTTCGAGCCACGGCGCAAGCACCGGCACGGTAAAGTCGATGTGATCGCGCGCCGCGTCGGGCGACTGCTCGGAGCCGTTGTCGATCCACACGGTCGTCATCCCGATCGCCTTGGCCGGCGTCAGGTTGCGCGCCATGTCGTCCGCGAACAGCGCTTGCGTCGGGTCGATATCGAACGCCGCGCAGAGGCCCGTATAAGCGGACGCATGCGGCTTCGGCATCAGGTCCATCGCGTGGATATCGTGGATCGCCTCGAAGCTCTCGCTCAACCCGAGCCGCTCCAGGATCCGCGTCGCATACGGCGTGTCGCCATTGGTGAAGACGAGTTTCCGCCCCGGCAGCTTGGCGATCGCCGCAACCAGCGGCGCGTCGTGCTCGATCACGTCCATCTCGATATCGTGGACATGCGCCAGGAACGCGTGCGGATCGACGTGATGCTCGGCCATCAGCCCCGACAGCGTCGTGCCGTGATTGTGGAAATATCCCTTCTGCACGCGGCGTGCTTCGTCATGCTCCAACCCCAGCAGATCCTGGATGAACCCGGTCATCCGCGCATCGACCTGCGCGAACAGGTCCGCGCTCGCCGGATACAGCGTGTTGTCGAGATCGAAGATCCAGTTGCGGACATGGTCAAGGCGGGCAAGCATCGTGCGAACCTCTAGGCATCACCCGGTGACGGGGCAAGCCGGGGCCCGCCGCATGGAGATCTCCTGCGCGGGTGTTTACGGTCGAGTAACGCTTTTCATTCCAATAGCTTGGTGGGGAATAAGGGGTGAGATTCATGCGACGCATAAAGGCTGGCCTATTGCGGTCCGCGACCGTGGCGACGGGACTTCTGGTCGCCGCCTGTGGCGGTGGGGGCAGCGGCGGTATCAACAGCACCCCGGCTCCTCCGGCAGCGCCCACCCCAACGCCCACGCCAGTTCCGGCTCCAACGCCGACGCCGACGCCAACACCCACCCCGGCCCCGACGCCTGCTCCCACGCCGACTCCATCCGGCAACGATACCGCCGAATACCGCGCGACCGTCGGCGCGGTCTCGATGAACGCGCTAGCCGCGTATAACGTCGGTGCGACCGGCAAGGGCATCAACGTCGGCGTGATCGACAGCGGCATCGACCTGCAAAGCCAGGAATTCGGCACCCGCGTCTCGTCCGCCTCGCAGGATGTCGCGGGCAACAGCACGATCGACGACGAAGGCGGCCACGGCACCGCGGTCGCCTTCACGCTGGCAGGCCGGCGGAACGGCGCGGGCTCGCACGGCGTGGCATTCGACGCGACGCTGATCGTGCTGCGCGCCGACCGCCCCGGCACCTGCGCCACCGCGAGCAAGGACGACAAGGATTCGGGCTGCAAGTTCGGCACCGATGCGATCACCAAGGGCCTCGACGCGGCCCGGACGGCGGGTGCAAAAGTCGTCAACATCTCGCTCGGCGGCTCCGAAATGCCGCAAAGCCTGAAGGATGCGATCGGCCGCGCGACCGCCGCCGGGCTCGTCGTCGTGATCGCTGCGGGCAACGACGGCTCGGTCAACCCCGATCCCTTCACCAATGTCGCCGGCGAAGTGCAGGGCCGCAATCAGGTCATCATCGCCGGCTCGGTCGGCTCCGCGGACGGTATCTCGACCTTCAGCGACCGTGCGGGCACCGGCGCAGCGCACTTCCTCACCGCGGTCGGCGAAAGCGTCCGCGCGCCCGACCAGGCCGACACTACCTATCTCTGGTCCGGCACCTCGTTCGCCGCGCCGCAGATTTCGGGCGCCGTCGCATTGCTGGCGCAGGCCTTCCCCAACCTCACCGGCGCGCAGATCGTCGACATCCTGTTCAAGAGCGCACGCGATGCCGGTGCGCCGGGCGTCGACGCGGTCTACGGCAACGGCGTGCTCGACCTGACGCGCGCGTTCCAGCCGCTCGGCGCAATGTCGGTCGCCGGGTCGAAGGCGGTCGTCTCGACGACCGGCAACGCCACCCTGTCCGCGCCGATGGGCGACGCGGCGCAAGGCGAACTCGGCGCGGTGATCCTCGACGGCTACAGCCGCGCGTTCGCAATCGACCTCGCCAAGACGATCGCCCGCCGCAGCCCGGACCGCTCGCTCGGCGGCGCGCTCCAGTCGCGATTCCGCACCGTCGCGCTGGCGCAAGGCGGCATGACCGTCTCGATGACGCTAGCGCCGCGCGCCAACGGCGACGTCGCGCTCGATCGCACTTCGCTCTCCACCGCCGACGCAACCAGCGCGCGCGCGATCGCCGGGATGGTGACGCAGAAGCTCGGCAGCACATTGTCGTTCGGGTTCGGCTTCGCGCAAGGATCGACCGCACTGAGTGCTCAGCTCTCGGGCCAGTCCGAACCTGCCTTCCTGATCGCCAACACCGGCGGCCTTGGCTTCGACAGCAATACGCGAGCATCGAGCGCGATGCGGCAGAGCGTCGGCGGGTTCGGCTTCACCGCCGGAATCGAGAATGGCGACGTCCTGACGCAGCGTGACGGCGACCTCCGCCTGCGCGACCGCTGGCAGCGCTCGGGCTACAACCGCGCCTCGCTGACCGTCGACCGCCGCTTCGGCGCGCTCTCGACGATGGTCGCCGCGACGCGCATGGACGAGCGCGACACCGTCCTCGGCGCGCGCTTCGACGCGGCGCTCGGCGCGACCCGCGCGGCAACGTGGTTCGTCGATACCAAGGCGCGGTTCGATGCGGGGAGCGGCTGGAGCATCGGCGGATCGATGCGGCAGGGCTGGACCCGCGCGGCGGTGCGCGGCGGTCTCAGCGGCGACGGTCTCGTCCGCACCAACGCCTTCGCCGCCGACATCGGCAAGGACGGCGTGTTCGGCCATGACACGCTCGGCCTCCGCGTCGCGCAACCGTTGCGGGTGGCGCGCGGCGGGATCGACCTCGGCCTCCCGACCTATTTCGACTACGCCAGCAACACCGTTACCGACTGGACCACGCAACGCCTCAACCTTGCCCCGCAAGGCCGCGAACTCGATGTCGAGATGCGCTACGGCGTGCCCGCGTTCGGCGGCGGCCTCGACACCAACCTGTTCTTCCGCCGCGACCCCGGCAACTTCGCGGCGCTCCCGAACGACTACGGCATGGCGATGCGCTACAGCCTGGGCTTCTGAAACCCACGTCCCCCAATCCGTCATCCTGACGAAAGTCAGGATCCAGAATAACGGGCGCTGCCGTATTTGGCTCTGGATCCTGACTTTCGTCAGGATGACGAACGTGAGAGACCGGCGGGGCTGGATAAGCTACCGCTCGGTACCTATCTCTGCCGCATGACACGCTATTCCCTGCTCGATCTGGTCCCCGTCATCGAAGGCGGCACCGTCTCCCAATCGCTCGCCAACGCGGCCGACCTCGCGCGGCACGCCGAGAGCGTCGGGTTCCAGCGTTACTGGGTCGCCGAACACCACGGCATGACCGGCATCGCGTCGGCCGCGACCGCCGTCGTGATCGCGCACATCGCCGCCGCCACGAAGACGATCCGCGTAGGCTCGGGCGGCATCATGCTTCCCAACCACGCGCCGCTGACGATCGCCGAGCAGTTCGGCACGCTCGACGCGCTGTTCCCAGGCCGCATCGATCTCGGCCTCGGCCGCGCACCCGGCTCCGACCAGCGCGTCGCGCGCGCGATGCGCCGCACGCTCGAAACCGACGCCAACGCGTTCCCGCAGGAGGTGATGGAGCTCCAGAGCTACTTCGCCAATGACGGCCAGACCGGCATCGTCGCGACGCCGGGCGCAGGCGCGGACGTCGAGATGTGGATCCTCGGCTCCAGCACGTTCGGCGCACAGCTGGCGGCGGCGCTGGGCCTGCCCTACGCGTTCGCCTCGCACTTTGCGCCCGATGCGCTGGATGCCGCGCTGGCGATCTACCGCCGCGACTTCCGCCCCTCGGCGCGCCTTGCCAAGCCGCACGTCATGGCCGGCTTCAACGTGTTCGCGGCGGAGACCAATGCGGAAGCCGAACTGCTCGCCACCTCGCAGCAACAGTCGTTCGTCGCGCTTCGCACCGGCAACCCAGGCCAGATGAAGCCGCCCCTCGCAGGCTATCGCGAGTCGCTCGGCGCGCAGGGCAACCAGATCCTCGACCACGTCCTGCAATGCTCCGCGGTCGGCAGCCCGGCCAAGGTCGCACGCGGCATCGCGGCGTTCGTCGAGCGGACCGGCGTCGACGAGGTCATGGTGACCAGCGCGATCTACGACCACGAGGCGCGCAAGCGGAGCCTGTCGATCACCGCGGACGTGATGCAGGAATTGAAGATCGCCGCGTAAGCGACACGACTTCCCCCCTCCCTGGAAGGGAGGGGAAGGGGGTGGGTCGGTTTCCCCGAGCTCGAACGGCGGTGTCTAAAACCGGCCTACCCACCCCCAACCCCTCCCTTCCAGGGAGGGGGGCGAGTTATCTTCTGGGCGACCTACTCCCCCGCCCATTCCTTCAACAGCGTATACGCGATCGCATAAGGCGGCGGCGCGATGAACGGCCCCTCCTCCCCGCGTAACACCGCACGCACCATCTCGCGCGGCACCCACATCGCATCCTCGAGCTCGTTCACATCGAGCGTGATCGCATCGTCCTCCGCCTCCGCGACACACGCCATCATCAGCGACGACGGAAACGGCCAGGGCTGGCTCGCGACATACCGGACCTTGCCGACCCGAACCCCCGACTCCTCGAGGATCTCGCGCGCGACCGCCTCCTCGATCGATTCGGCCGGCTCGACGAAACCGGCGAGCGCGGAATACCGCCCCACCGGCCATCCCTTGCCGCGCCCGAGCAGCGCGCGCCCGTCATGCTCGGCGATCATGATCACCACCGGATCGACCCGCGGGAAATGCTCGGTCCCGCAGTTCGGGCACTTCCGCGCCCACCCCGCCCGGAACATTTCGGTCGGCGATCCGCACTTCGCGCAGAAGCCGTGCCGGACATGCCAGTCGATCACACTCCGAGCGCCAGCGTACGTCGCCGCCTCACCCGGCGCGAGCGCAGCCAGCACCGCCATCAGCGCGGGCGAGCGCATCGCGGGTGCATTGTCGACGCGCATCCCGTTCAGCAGCGCCGCGAAATGCGGCCGCCCGCTTTCGTCGAGTCCAAGCAGGATCGGCTCGGCATCGTCGGGCATATCCGCCATCGACGTCCAGGCGAGATGCCCGTCGTCGGTCGTGCCCGGCAGCAGCCCATCGAGCACCAGCAGCCGCGCACGCCAGTCGCGCCGCGCCGCCGCCAGCCCTTCCGGATCGTGACGCAAAGCATCCGACCGGTCGAGCGTCCCGCCGGTAAACCCAGGTGCGTCCATCACGCTCATCGGCGCAACCTCGCCGCGTCCTGCATCAGCGCCGCGACCACCTGCTGGCGGAGCGGTATCCGGTCCGCCGGGAAGTAATTGACCATCACGTTGCCGCGCGAATGCTTCGACGGATCGACCCATGCGATCGTGCCCGCCGCACCACCCCAGGCATAGGTGCCCTTGCCCGGCCCGTTCGGCGTATCCGCGAGCACCACGGAACCGCCCGCGCCGAAGCCCATGTTGCTCCCCTGCGTTCCCCCCGTGCCGCCGCCAACTCCGCCGAACACGACGCCCGCCGGCAGCAGGTTCGACGTCGCCAGCGCGATCGTCTCTGGCTTCATCACGCGCACGCCGTCGAGCGTGCCGCCGTCCTGAATCATGTGCAGGAACCGATCGTAGTCGCGCGCCGACATCACCAGGCCGGCGCCGCCATACGGAAAGCTCGGCTTCTGCAGGAACACCGAGTTTGCTGCCGGATCGAGCGGCGTCCGCGTGTCGCCGACGAACGCATAGTTGGTCGCCAGCCGCCCGACCTCGCTCTGCGGCACCTGCCAGAAGCTCGACTTCATCTTGAGCGGATCGAACAACCGCGTCTGGACGAACCGCTCGAAGCTCATGCCGCTGGCGACCTCGATCACGCGACCCATCACGTCGAGCCCGATCGAATAGCTCCACTTGGTGCCGGGGTCCGCGATCAGCGGCAGCGTCGCGACGCGGTTGGCGAACTCCTCGAGCGACTTAGGCCGGACGGGCCGCATCTTCTCTTCCATCGCCGCGCTGACCGACAGCGGCAGGATCCCGAGCCGCTCATATTCCTTGAGCAGCGGTCCCTTGGTAACGATCGTGTAGCCGAGCCCGGCGGTGTGCGTCAGCAAATTGCGGATCGTGATCGGCCGCACCGCGGGCCGCGTCGCGAGCGACGTGTCGGGGCTGGTCGCGACCTTCATGTCCTTGAACGCCGGAATATATTTGCTGACCGGATCGTCGAGGTTGAGCTTGCCGTCCTCGACTAGCATCATCGCCGACATGCCGGTGATCGGCTTGCTCATCGAATACACGCGCCAAAGCGAATCGGGGCCTGCCGCCGGAGCATTGGGGTCGTCACTGATCTTGCCCGCCGACGGGAACAGCGTCGGACCGTCGCCGGCGCCAAACGCACCGACGATCCCCGGCATCTTGTTCTGCGCGACATAGCTGTCGAACAGCGCGGACGTGGCAGGCAGCAATGCGTTGACCGGGATCGTCATCCGCGGCGTCGGCCGAGCCTGCGGGCTGACCTGCGGACGCGGTTGCGCCTGTTGGGCATAGGCCGTGGCGGCGGCCAACGCGGCAAGTCCGCCCGTCGAAATCCAGTGCACCAGTTTCATGCAGCTCTCCGTATGGTCTTGCCGGCCTTGGCGAAAACGGTCGGGAGGCCGGCGGTATCCAGCTCGTCGATCGGCCACCATTCGCTTGCCGTTGGAACGCGCGGTTGATGCGCCTCGACCGTCGCCACCGCAAGCGTCAGTTGCAGATCGAAATGCGTAAATCCGTGTGCGACGGTCGCGTCCAGCATCCGCCAATCCGCCTGCGCTGGCGCGTCCTCGAAACCGGGGGGAACATCACCCCAAGGCCCGGTAGGAAACGCGCGCATCCCGCCCAGCAAACCCTTGTCCGGCCGCCGCACCAGCAGCACCTGCGCATCGCGTTCCAGCCAGAAGATCGTCCCGTACCGCTGAGGCTTCGCCGCCTTCTTCGCCTTAACCGGCAACCGCTCGGGCGCGCCCTGAGTAAAGCCCTCGCAAAACGCGCGGATCGGACACAGCAAACATTTCGGCGCACGCGTCGTGCAGATCCCGGACCCCAAATCCATCATCGCCTGCGCGAAGTCGCCCGCCCGAGTATTCGGCGTGATCGAGTCCGCCGCGACCCGAATCGCAGGACGCGCAGCCGGCAAGGGCGTCTGAATCGCAAACAGCCGCGCAACCACCCGCTCGACATTCGCGTCGACCACCACGGCCCGCTCGCCAAACGCGATCGCCGCCACCGCCGCCGCGGTGTACGCGCCCAGCCCCGGCAGCGCGCGCAGTTCCACCTCGGTCCGCGGAAACACGCCGCCATGCTCGGCCACCACGGCCTTCGCCGCCTTCACCAGATTGCGCGCCCGAGCGTAATACCCAAGCCCAGCCCAAGCCGCCATCACATCGGCATCGTCCGCCGCCGCCAGGCTCGCGAAATCCGGCCACCGCGCGGTCCACGCGAGGAACCGCGGTGTCACCGCGGCGACGGTCGTCTGCTGCAACATCACTTCCGACAGCCACACCCGGTACGGATCGACCCCCTCGCCCGGCTTCGCGCGCCACGGCAGGTCGCGACGATGCGCGTCATACCAGTCGAGCAGGGCCCCGGAGACCGAAGAGCGCTTGGCGTTCACGCGTCGCCTATGGCATGGGTTCGCAGATGAGCAAGCCGCCCGTTTCTGTGCCTAAATCTGCGACGCCCAAGCCGGCGACGAAGCGCATTAAAGGCAAGACCGATCCCGACGCCCCGCGCGAGAACCGCTCGCGCGCGGTCGCCGAACTGTTGCCCGCGATCGGCGGCGCGGCATTCCGGCGATTCGGCTTCGTCCAGTCGTCGATCGTCAGCCGCTGGCCCGAGATCGTCGGCGCGAAACTGGCCGGCGCGAGCATCCCCGAATCGATCCGCTTCCCGGTCGGCAAGAAGCAGGACGGCGTCCTGACCCTTACCGTCCGCGGCGCGCACGCACCAATGATGCAGCACATCGCGCCCGAGATCATCGAGCGCGTGAACCGCTTCTTCGGTTACGCCGCGATCGTGAAGGTCGCGATCCGCCAGGGCGAGGTCGCCGCCCCCGTCCCGCGGAAGGCCCCGCCTTCGATCCGCCCGGTCCCCGTCGATCTCGGTATGAGCCTGAAGGGCATCGCCGATCCGGAACTGCGCGCCGTCCTCGAATCCCTCGCCGCCGGCGTCGCCTCGACGCACGGCCTTCCCAGGATCACCTGATGCGCGTCCTCTTTGCCGTCTTCGCCCTCTTCCTGCTGACCGGTGCCGCGCCCAAGCGCGACTGGTCGCAAACCGCGCGCATCCTCCCCTCGGGCGCGTACCTGATCGGCAACCCCGCCGCCCGCGTGAAGCTCGTCGAATACGCCAGCTACACATGTTCGCACTGCGCCGACTTCTCGGTGAAATCCGAACCCGTATTGAAGCGCCAGATGATCGCATCCGGCTCGACCAGCCTGGAGTTCCGCCACTTCATCCGCGACCGTCTAGACCTGTCGGCAGCGATCCTGGCGCGCTGCACCGGCCCCAAAGGCTTCTCCGCCACCTCGTCCGCGATCTTCGCCGCACAGCCGCAATGGCTCGAGCGCGGGATCGAATACCAGCAGGGCAACGCCGCGCGCCTCGCCATGTACCCCGCCGCGGCCCAGATCCGCGCCAACGCCGACGGCTCCGGCCTGACCGCGATGATCAAGGCGCGCGGGCTCTCGGACGCGGCGATCAACGCGTGCTTCGCCAACCAGCCCGAGATCGACCGCATCGTCAAACTGACCGCCGACGCGCCGAAGGAGATCGACTCGACGCCGACCTTCTACCTCAACGGCAGACTCGTCCCGCATGTCGGCTGGGAACAGCTCGAACCCGCGCTCCGCAAGGCCGGCGCCCGTTAATTCACGTGATCCACTGGAGTAACCCGATGAAGTTCCTGACCACGCTCGCCGTCCTGCCGCTCGCGCTCGCCGCCTGTTCGAAGAACGATTCGACCGGTAACGTAGACCAGCCCGCCGCGGCGCCCGTTGCAGCCGCCGCAGCCCCCGCCGGCCAGAACTGGACCGAGACGGTCGTGAAGACCCCCGAGGGTTACCTGATGGGCAACCCGAACGCGCCGATCAAGCTCGTCGAATACGGCGCACGCTCGTGCCCGACCTGCGGCGCGTTCGGCCGCGAGGCATACAAGCCGCTGACCGAGAAGTACGTCTCGACCGGGAAAGTCAGCTTCGAATTCCGCGACTTCCTCGTCCACGGCGCGCCCGACGTCGCGCTGACCCTGCTCGGCCAGTGCGGCGGCGTCGCGCCGTTCTTCCCGATCCTCGAGCAGATGTACGGCAACCAGATCGCCTTCCTCGACAAGCTCCAGGCGATGACGCCTGACCAGCAGAAGGCGCTCGCCAACCAGCCGCCGACGGTCGTCGCGACCAAGCTCGCCGAACAGATGGGCGCGATCGATTTCGTCAAGCAGCGCGGGATCCCGGAAGCGAAGGCGCGCGCATGTCTCGCGGATCAGAAGCAGCTCGAAGTGATGGCCAAGCCGACCGAGAACGCGATGCAGGCCGGGACGGTCACGGGCACGCCGACGTTCCTGATCAACGACAAGAAGCTCGATCAGGTCGTGAGCTGGGATCAGATGGAGAAGGCACTGAAGGCGGCTGGGGCGTAAGCTAACCGCTCCACAAGTAACTACCACCCCGGCGGAGGCCGGGGCCCAATTGGGGGACGTTGCTAACGGAGATCAGCGCTTCGTTACCGCGACCTCTCCAATTGGGCCCCGGCCTTCGCCGGGGTGGAGGCAAGGGCGGTAAGCGTGCCCGCGGGCAGCCCGCCCCCTTGTTCTCCCGCGAAGGCGGGAGCCCAGTCTGGATCCCCGCCTTCGCGGGGAAACAAGCTCGGCGGTTCGGCACACGATCAAAACCAACCGTCGGGGGGCGCAAGAATGCAGATCAAGCGCCTCCGCATCACCGGCTTCAAGAGCTTCGTCGACCCCGCCGATCTCCGCATCGAACCCGGCCTCACCGGCGTCGTCGGCCCCAATGGCTGCGGCAAATCGAACCTCCTCGAAGCCCTCCGCTGGACAATGGGCGAGGCCAGCGCGAAATCCCTGCGCGGCGCCGGCATGGAAGACGTCATCTTCGCCGGCACCGCGACCCGCCCCCCACGCGACTTCGCCGAAGTCTCGATCCTCGCCGAAATAGCCGGGGACGAACGTGAAATCGTCCGCCGGATCGAGCGCGGCGCCGGCTCCGCCTACCGGATCGATGGCCGCGACGTCCGCGCCAAGGACGTCGGCCTGCTCTTCGCCGACGCCGCCACCGGCGCGCACTCGCCCGCGCTCGTCAGCCAGGGTAAGATCGGCGCGGTCATCGCCGCCAAGCCTGCCGACCGCCGCGCGATGCTCGAGGAAGCCGCCGGGATCGCCGGCCTCCACGTCCGCCGCAAGGACGCCGAGGGCAAGCTCCGCGCCACCGAAGCCAATCTCGCCAAGCTCGACGAGATCATCTCCGACCAGGACGCCCGCGCTGCCACGCTGAAACGCCAGGCCCGCGCCGCCGAACGCTACCGCCTCATCTCCGCGCAGATCCGCGTCGCCGAAGCGCGCACATTGTTCGCCCGATGGCGCGAAGCCGCCACCGCAGCCGACGCTGCCAAAGCCGAAGCCAGCGCCGCAGAAACCCGCGTCCATGCCACCGCCGAAGCCGAGCGCGCAGCCGCCGCAAACCAGCACCGCGCGATCGAAGCCGTCGCCACCGCGCGCACAGCAGCGCTCGCCGCGCGCGACCTGGTCGGCGATCTCGCCCACCGCCTCGCCGCGCTCAAGACCGAGAAGGCCAGCGTCGAGCGCAGGATCGCCGACCTCACCGACGCCCGCGCCCGGATCGCCGACGACCGCGCGCGCGAAGGATCGCTCGCCAGCGACGCCGCCGCCGCGCTCGCCCGCCTCGCCGACGAGGCCAAGACGCTCGACACCGCGATCGCAGATGCCACCGCCGCGATCCCCGATCTCGACGCCGCGCTCGCCGAGACCGAACGCAGCGCCCGCGACGCCGAAGTCTCTCTCGCCCAGGCGCTCGCCACGCAAGCTCGCGACGCCGCCGAAGTCCGCGTCGCCAGCGCCGCCCTCGCCGCCGCCCGCACCCGCGCCGACCGCGCCGATCGCGACGCCGCGCAGATCGCCGCCGCCCTCCGCGCCCTCGGCGACCCCGTTCCGCTAGCCGCAGAGCGCGAAACCGCCGCCGAAGCCCGACGCGCCGCCACCGCCGCAGCAGAATCCGCCCGCCAAGCCATCACCCAGGCCGACACCGACGAAGCCTCCGCGACCAGCGCGCGAGACGCCGCCGAAACCACCCGTGCTAGCGCCCGCGCAGACCTCGCCGCGATCGACAGCGAAGTCGCCGCAATGACGAAAGCCACGCAGCGCTCGGGCCGCGACCGCCTGCTCGATCACGTATCTGCCACCACCGGCTATGAACGCGCGCTCGCCGCAGCACTCGGCGACGATCTCGACGCCCCGATCGAGGCGTGGGCCGGCGCCAAGCCCCGCGCCGACGACCCCAGCGCCCCGACCGACGCCGAACCGCTGGCCGCGCATGTCGACGCGCCCCCCGCCCTCGCTCGCCGCCTCGCACAGGTCTTCGTCGTCGACACCGACGCCGGCCAAGCGCTCGCGGTCGGCCAGCGGCTCGTTACGCGCGACGGCATCTTGCGACGCTGGGACGGGTTCGCCGCGACCGGCACCGGCGCGGCCGCCGCCGAACGCCTCGTCCGCCGCAACCGTCTGACTGCCCTTCAGGCCGCACGCCCCGCCGCCGCCGCCATGCTCGACACCGCCGAAACCGCGCGGGCCGCGGTCGACCAGCAGATCGCCGACGCCCGCCGCCAGTCGCAAACCGCGCGCGCCGCGCTCCAACGCGCCGAAACCGACGCGCGCGATGCGGCCCGCCAAGAAGACCGCGCCGCCGCCGCGCTCGAACGCCTCGCCACCCAGCGGGCAGACCTCGACGTCCGCGCGCACCGCATCGCCGACGACGTCGCCGACGCTCACGTCGACCGCACCCGCGCCGAAGCCGCCATGGCCGCCGTCCCCGACGGCACCGCCAACGCGCGCCAGGTCGCCGCACTCCAATACGACGCCGAAAATGCCCGCGCCGCCATCGCGCAGGCCCGCGCCGATCGCACCACGCTCGACCGCAGCATCGCCACCCACCGCGAACGCCTGTCCGCCGCCCAAGCCGACACCCGAAGCTGGCGCGCGAGAGCCGGTGAAGCCGCCAAGCGCATCGCCGCCATGGACTCGCGCGAAACCACGCTCGGCACCGACCTCGCCGAGATCGCCGCTCGCCCCGCCGCCCTCGACGCTGAAATCGAGACGCTCGACGCCGAACACCAGGAAGCGCGCACAACCGCCGACGCGCTCCTCGCCACCGAACGCACCGCGGAAACCGCCGCCCGCACTGCCGACGACGCCCACCGCGCCGCCACCGAAGCGCTCGCCGTCGCCCGCGAAGCCCGCGCCGGCGCGATCGCCCGCGTCGAAAACCACGAAGCACGCCGCCTCGATCTCGGCCGCCTCTCGGGCGAGCGCTTCCAATGCCCCGCCCCCGTCCTCCCCGAACGCCTCGGCTTCGCGGTCGCCGACGTCCACGCGCCAGCCGAAGAGTCCGCCATCCACGACCGTCTCGCCACCGACCGCGAGCGGATCGGCCCGGTCAACCTCGTCGCCGAGACCGAACTCGCAGAACTCGAAGAGTCCGCGCGCGGCAACGCGGTCGAACGCGACGAACTCGGGCAAGCCGTCAACCGATTGCGTGGCTCGATCGGCACGCTGAACCGCGAAGGTCGCCAGCGCCTGCTCGCCGCGTTCGAAGCGGTCAACGGCCATTTCCAGCGCTTGTTCACCACGCTCTTCGACGGAGGCGCCGCGCACTTGGAACTGATCGATTCCGACGACCCGCTCGAAGCCGGTCTCGAGATCATGGCGCAACCACCCGGCAAACGCCTCCAGTCGCTCACGCTCCTGTCGGGCGGCGAGCAGGCTCTGACCGCGGTCGCGCTGATCTTCGGCCTGTTCCTCACCAATCCCGCGCCGATCTGCGTCCTCGACGAAGTCGACGCACCGCTCGACGATGCGAACATCGAGCGCTTCTGCGACCTGCTCGACCGCATGTCGCGCGACACCGACACGCGCTACCTCGTTGTCACGCACAACGCCGTCACGATGAGCCGCATGCACCGCCTGTTCGGCGTGACGATGATCGAACGCGGTGTCAGCCGCTTGGTCTCGGTCGACCTGCAAGCCGCAACCGGACTCATTGCAACGGCGTAGGGAGACAATCCCCGTTCGCGACGTTGACCCTCGATGTTCCTCGACGAATCCAGCATCTGGCCGCGCAAGGAGGACCTGCCTCCCCGCAAGCCCGTGTATCGGCACGAGAAGGCGCTCACCCGCCTGATCTTCGTCTATCTCTTCCTGTTGTTGCTCCTGCCCGTGAGCCTCGGCGGCATGGTCGACCTGATCCGCTATCTGTTCGGCTGACTTTCGGGTGTCCTACACAACCCGATCCTGTCACCGTCGTGAATCCGCAATCGTCCACGTCTGGGCCTAAGTGCAGACATCGGAAAAATGCTCCCAGCGTCTGCACTTTGTGCACTTCCAGCATCGGGGCCGACCCGAAAGGCGGCCAATACAACGACATATCGACAAGTTGATCTCCATCACTCGACACCCCTTTTCGCGGAACGTAAGACGAACGAATGGCCCAACTCGACACCCGTGAAAAGCTCGAGATCCTCGCCGACGCGGCTAAATACGATGCGTCCTGCGCGTCGTCGGGCACGACCAAGCGCGATTCGAAGGACGGCAAGGGACTGGGGTCGACCGAGGGCATGGGCATCTGCCACGCCTACGCCCCCGACGGCCGCTGCATCTCGCTGCTGAAGATCCTGCTGACCAACAGCTGCATCTTCGACTGCCATTACTGCATCAACCGCAAGAGCTCGAACGTCCGCCGCGCCCGCTTTACGGCAAAGGAAGTGGTCGATCTCACCATCGCCTTCTACAAGCGCAATTATATCGAGGGCCTGTTCCTCTCGTCGGGTATCATAGCCTCGTCCAATTACACGATGGAGCAGATGGTAGAGGTCGCGCGGTCGCTGCGCGAGGATCACCATTTTCGCGGCTATATCCACCTCAAGACGATCCCCGACGCCGATCCCGAACTGGTCCATCAGGCCGGGTTGTACGCGGATCGCGTCTCGATCAACGTCGAACTGCCGACCGCCAACGGGTTGAAGCGGCTTGCCCCCGAAAAGGACGGCGTCCGCATCGAGACCGCGATGGCGGAGGTGAAGGCGTCGATCATCGACGGCAAGGACGCCAAGGCCAAGTACAAGTCCGCGCCCAAATTCGCCCCTGCCGGCCAGTCGACCCAGATGATCGTCGGCGCCGATGCCGCAACCGACGGCGACATCGTCCGGAAGGCGTCGACCCTGTACGACCGCTTCGGCCTGCGCCGCGTCTATTATTCCGCGTTCAGCCCCATCCCTGATGCGAGCGCCGTCCTGCCGCTGCAACGCCCGCCACTGATGCGCGAGCACCGTCTCTACCAGTCCGACTGGCTGATGCGCTTCTACGAGTTCCAGCCGCACGAAGTCGTCGCCGCCGCCGACGACGCAACCGGCATGCTCCCGCTCGACATCGACCCCAAGCTCGCCTGGGCGCTCAAATTCCGCGGATCTTTCCCGGTAGACGTCAACCGCGCCCCCCGCGAAATGCTCCTCCGCGTCCCCGGACTCGGCGTAAAGGCAGTCAACGGTATCCTGACCAGCCGCCGCTGGCGCCGCCTGCATCTGGCGGACATCGCAAGGTTGACGATATCCGTGGCCAAGCTCCGCCCCTTCATCATCGCCGAAGACTGGCGCCCGGTAGCTCTGGCGGACAAAGCCGAGCTCCGCCCCATCATCGCCCCAAAACCCAAGCAAATGGAAATGTTCGCGTGACGCCGACGCATTCCCCCCCGGCACGGGGAGGGGGACCGCGACGCGCAGCGGCGGGGTGGAGGGGGCTCACCACCACCGACACGTTCGCGGAAGCCCCCCTCCACCAGCTTCGCTGGTCCCCCTCCCCGTGCCGGGGAGGATTATGCGCGTCGTAACCCTAACCGAACCCGACGATTTCGACGGCTGGCGCGACGCCGCGCGTGGCCTGATCGCCGAGGACGTCCCCCCTGACGACGTCGTCTGGCAAGTCGGCGACGAGCCGGTCGACCTGTTCGCAACCGTGGCGGACCCCGCCCCCGCTCCGCCCCCCGGCGCGTTCTCCGTCCCCCGCGCCTTTATAGACCTAGCCCGCAGCGCCATCCTCGGCAGCGACCCAGAACGGTTCGCCCTGCTCTACACGCTGCTCACCCGCCTTCGCCGCGAACCCAAACTGATCGAGGACCGCGCAGACCCGCTCGTCCGCCGCCTCGACCGGATCGCCAAGGACGTTCGCCGCGATATCCACAAGATGCGCGCATTTCTGCGCTTTCGCGAGGTCGAGGAGGATGGCGGAACACGGTTTGTTGCGTGGTTCGAGCCCGACCACCACATCGTCCGCGCCAACGCCGCGTTCTTCGTCAATCGCTTCGCAAGCATGCGCTGGTCGATCCTGACTCCCGAGGTCTCGATCCACTGGGACGGCAAGGCGCTGAGCGAAGGCCCCGGCGCCAGTAAGGCCGATGCCCCCGACGGCGACCCGACCGAAGAGGTCTGGAAGACCTATTACGCCAGCATCTTCAACCCGGCCCGCGTGAAAATCGGCGCGATGCTGAAGGAGATGCCGAAGAAATACTGGAAGAACATGCCCGAAACCGCCCTGGTGCCGGGCCTGCTGGCAGCGGCACAGGCGCGGGAGAGCGGGATGATTGCGAAGGCGCGCGACACGGTCGGCGGGAATAGCCTGATCGCATGGGAAGCTTTGCGCGACGAAGCGGCCGGGTGCACGCGGTGCCCGCTCTACAAGCCGGCGACGCAGACCGTGTTCGGCGAAGGCCCGGTCGACGCCCCGCTCATGTTCGTCGGCGAACAGCCGGGCGACCAGGAGGATCTTGCCGGACGACCGTTCGTCGGGCCGGCGGGTCAGATGTTCGACAAGGCGATGGCGGAAGCGGGCGTCGACCGATCGCGCGCTTACGTCACCAACGCGGTGAAGCACTTCAAGTTCGAGCAGCGCGGCAAGCGGCGGATCCATGCGAAGCCCGGCGCCGGCGAGATCGACGCGTGCCGCTGGTGGATCGAGCAGGAGCAGATGCTGATCAAACCGAAAGTCACCGTGGCGCTCGGTGCGACCGCAGCGCGGTCGTTGTTCGGGAAGGTGATGACGATCGGGCGCGAACGTGGCCGGGCGTTGCAGTTGCCGGATGGCGGCGAGGCTTGGATCACGGTGCATCCGAGCTATCTGCTGCGGTTGCCGGATCCGGCTCAGGCTGCGGAGGAATATGCGCGGTTTGTCGAGGATCTGCGGGTCGTAGGAGGGCGGATCGGCTGATCTTCGGCGACATATTGTACCAGTTGAACTTCGCTCGCCCGTCACTGACGAAAGTCAGGATGACGGACGGAGGTTGGAGAGCCGTTTTCACTACTCACATCGCGTTAGGCTCAGGCCCCAAGCGACCGGCGGGATCGTCCAGGGCTTTGATCGCGACCATATCTTCGTCGTCCAGCGTTAAATCCTGCGCGGCAAAATTGTCGGCGAGATGCTCCGCATCCGACGCCTTCGGGATCACCGAGAAGCCTTTCGCCAGATGCCATGCGAGGATCACCTGCGCTGCGCTGCGGCCGTGCTTGCCGGCGATGCGGACGATGACCTCGTCCTGCAACAGCGTCTTGCCCTGCCCCAGCGGGCTCCAGCTCTGCGTCACGATGCCGTGCGCTTCGTGATACGCGCGCTGCTCGCGTTGCTGGAAATTAGGGTGGAGCTCGATCTGGTTTACCGCCGGGGTAACGCCAGTCGCGGCGACAATTGTATCGATATGCTCGGGCAGGAAGTTCGACACGCCGATCGACTTTGCCTTCCCGGCATCACGGAGCGCGATCATCGCCTTCCAGGCCTCGACATACTGGTCCTGCTTGGGGACCGGCCAGTGCATCAGGTACAGGTCGACGAACTCGACACCGAGCAGCGCCAGGCTCTCGTCCATCGCCGCTTCGGCGTCGCCCTGTCGGTCGTTCCAAAGCTTGGTCGTCAGGAACGCCTCCGAACCCTTGTAGCCGTCGCCGACGCCGCGTTCGTTGTCGTAGATCGCCGCGGTGTCGACTAGGCGGAAACCGATATCGAGCCCGGCGCGGACGATCGCGGCTGCCTGGCTGTCGGGGATCTGCCACGTGCCCATGCCGAATTGGGGCATCGTGCGGCCGTCGTTGAGTATGAGATCTGTCATGCCGCAAACAGCGCACGACATGGCCGACGGTTCCGATTGCCTCTTCCCTTCCGCGCCCGGTTCGCGCAATCGGCCGATCCATGTTCGAAAAGATTCTGGCGACCCTCGCCACCTTCACGATCGGCGTGATCTCGTCGGGTGGCTATGTCGGCATCGCGCTGCTCATGGCGATCGAGAGCGCGTGCATCCCGCTGCCGTCCGAGATCATCATGCCGTTCGCCGGCTATCTCGTCTCGACCGGGCGGTTCGACCTGTATCTCGCCGCCACCGCGGGGGCGATCGGGTGCAACCTCGGCTCGATCGTCGCGTACGAGATCGGCAAGCGCGGCGGCCGGCCGATGGCCGAGCGCTGGGGCAAATACCTGCTGATCGGTCCGGGCGAGCTCGATGCCGCCGACCGGTTTTTCGCCCGCTGGGGCAGCATAGCGGTGCTGATCGGGCGCCTGCTGCCGGTAATCCGCTCGTTCATCGCTTTCCCTGCCGGCGTAGCGCGGATGAAGCTGGTGCCGTTCCACATTTACACCTTCGTCGGATCGTGGCCTTGGTGCTTCGGACTGGCCTGGGTCGGCATGAAGCTCGGCGACAAGTGGGATAGCGATCCGCGTGTGAAGGCTGCGTTCCACAGCGCCGACCTGCTGATCGGTGTGGTCCTGATCGCTCTTGTCGGCTTCTACATCTGGCACCGCGTGCGTGGACTGAAGCGCCACCCTTAAGTCTCTCGAGGGTAACCGCGGCGCTTCGCCAGCGCGCGCAGGTCGCCGTCGCGCGTTGGCACAAGCTGCGCCGTTCGCCGCTTAACGGCTTCGAGGATATCGGCGTCGGCCTTTGCGGGCGAGCCGCTGTCGAACGGCGGTGCGGGATCATATTCGAGACTCAGCTGGACCGCCTTGGCATGCGCCTCGCCGCGGATCATCGCGGTCAGGGTGAGGGCGAAGTCGATCCCCGCGGTGACGCCGCCGCCGGTGACGCGGTTGCGATCGACCACGACCCGTGCGTCAACCGGGATCGCGCCGAACAGCGTCAGCATGTCGCGCTGCGCCCAATGACACCCGGCGCGATAGCCGTCGAGCAAGCCTGCCGCGCCGAGGATAAGCGATCCGGTGCAGACGCTCGTCACCCAGGTCGCGTCTGCACCGATCGCCTGGACCCACGCCATCGCTTCGTCGTCGGCGATCACGTCGTTGGTTCCGAAACCGCCAGGGACACACAGGATGTCGGCGCGCGGAACACCGGCGAAGGTCGCGGTCGGCAGGATCGAGAAGCCGGCGTCGGTCGGGACGGGGTCGAGCGTTTTCCAGACCAGGTCGAGCCGGGCGTTGCCGAGCCGCGAGAGGACTTGCGCGGGACCGGTCAGGTCGAGCTGGGTCACGTTCGGAAATAGCAGGAAGGCGATGCTCAGCGATTCGGTCATGCCGTTGCTCCTTGCGATGGGCTCTTACGCTCGAAAATCGCCACATTCGCTCCGGATTGGTTTAGCTCGCTGACAAACAACGCGATTCCAGCATCGTGCAGGGAGCGCCCGCGACCGAAGTGCAGAAAGTGCAGACGCTGGTGCAGCATTTTCGTCGGCCCCCGACGCACCGTAGGGGGCGGTTTTAGCGAACGCGCTTCGGATTGCTGCCGACGTCATTCGCTCATCATGCCACCCCTGCTGCCCGTAGGACAGTTACGTCTGGAACAGCGCGCGCCGGTATCAGGCGAACAGCCATGTCCCGAGCATGCGCCCGAACGGGAAGGTGAACACGCCCGCGATGAGCAGCGCCCCGGTGACCATGCCGCGCACGCTGGTGCGGTGCCGTGCTAGGTCGTGGGCGCGGGCCGACCACCAGATGATCGGAACCTGGACGAGCGTGAAGATCGACAGGAGGTGGATGATGCCGAAGCCGCCGGTACTGGTCCGGATGCCGAACGAGGCGAGCGCGGTGGCGAGCATCGCGACGACCCAGATCGTGCCGAGCGCACGGTGCGGGCGGTCGCCGCGTTTGCGCAGGAGCATGATGGGGGTGAGCACAAGCGCGACGAGGATGGTGGCGAGATGGAACCAGACGATCGTCGGGACCTCCGGCCAGTGCGGGCGGCCGCGGATCAGCGCGGTCATGACGGCGGCGAGGAGGAGGATGGCGGCGTAGGCGAGAAGCTTTTCGTAACCGTCGGCAGCGATCGGTCGCAGACGGGTTTTTCGTTTTCCCAGTGTTAGTGCCATTCGTGCCCCCTTGTATGTCCCAGGGCGACGGTACGGGGTGCGCAGCGCGGAAGCCAAGGGGCATTTTCTGGGTGGCGTGTGCTGGCAGGGTCGCCCGGATCAAAACGTGCTCCCCTCCCTGGAAGGGAGGGGTTGGGGGTGGGTTGGCGGAATTAGGCCACTGGCGTTGCCGCCTGCGGAAGCCGACCCACCCCCTGCCCCTCCCTTTCAGGGAGGGGGGAAGTAGGGCGCTATCGCTTGCGATGAGTTATGGGAGAACCGGGACTTCTGCAGCCCGCGTCTTGTTCTCCAGCCGCGATTCCCTGACCCGCTGGCCGAAGCAGCCGGTGGCGCCACCTGCGCCGACTGCGGAGCAGCTGCCGATCGTGTTCACCCCTGACCCGGCGTCCATCGTGCCTTGGGCCTTGGTCGCCCAGCTGGCATTTTCGGGCGTGACGACGAACTCGCGGAGTTCCTTGGGAACGCGGTATTGCTCCTGCGCGCTGCGGCGGACGCAGACGACGATCTCTTCGCCGTTCTGATTGGTCGGGCAGCGTTCGTTGCCGAACAGGGTCAGCACGCCGTTGACGGGCGCGCTACGCGAGACTTCGCCGGGGGCCGAGATCGTGTTCGGCTTGCCGGTAGCGCCCGGCAATGCCGGGGCGAGGGTCGGCGCTTTGGCGGGCAACTGCGCGAGCGTAGGCGGCGCGCGGCGCGCGGGTTGCGACGTCTGCGCCACCGCAGGTCCGGCGACGAGTAACGCCGCCGCAAAAAGCATTTTCATACGCATCACTCCCACAATCCGTATTCTCATTTCGAACGTCGCATCTCAGATCCGCTTGGCGGTAGCGATCGCGACCTTGCAACCCAGCCGGATCGCCGCACTCAGCACAGGATACCCCGGTGTCTCCTCGGCCCCCGCCGCAATCGCGGTCGCCTTGTGCTCGAGTTCCTCGGCCTGAAAATCGAGGATGGCTGCCGATAGCTCGGGGTCGCTGGCGCCAAGCTGAACGAGCTGTTCCTCGTAATGCTTGTCGATCTCGGTCTCGACCGCGGCGGTACACGCCATCGCAGCGCGCGGGCTGATCGCCGCGGTAACGGCGCCGAGCGCGAAGCCAGCGACCTTCCAGATCGGCTGAAGTACCGTTGGGCGCACGCGGCGCTCCACGATCATCTTGTCGAAGAACGCGCGATGCCGCTCTTCCTGCTGCGCCATGTGATGGATCGAGCGCGACGCCGGGTGGCGGTCGCCGAGCACCGCAAGCTGGCCCGCATAAATACGGATCGCACCGTATTCGCCGGCCTGATCGACGCGGATCATCGAATCCGTCGCCCGCTTGGCGTCTCCTGGCTTCCAGCCGCTCATCTCGTCTTCCTCATGAGTGCGAATATGGTGAACGCACCGACGAGGGAAAAGATCGCGTTGAACCCGGCGAGCGAAATGCCGAGCAGCTTCCACTGCGGCGAATCGCAGCGCACCATCGGCGCGTTCATGATCGCGGCGAGGCGCTCGGCAGCGGTCGTGCCGGCCATCGAGACGGTGGTGGTGCAGGCGGTGAACCCGTTCCACCAATGATATTCGACGCCGGCATGCGCGACGCCGATCAGCCCGCTCAGCCCGATCAGCACCCCGGCGATGATCACCAGCGATGCCCTTAGCGACCGTCCGGGAACGAAGAACGTCGCCCCCGCGATCAGCACCGCGGAATAATGCGGCCAGCGCTGCCAATGGCACATCTCGCACGGATACAGACCGCCGAGATATTGCGAGCCGAGCGCGCCGAGCAGCAGGAACGCCGGCAGCAGGAGCGCGATGGCGCGCGCGATCTCTTCGTTCTTGGTCATGCCCAACCCGCGACGCACGCTCACTTGGTGGCTGCCTTGGCGGCGTCGGCATCAGGTTTGATCGGGCGCGGCTTGGTCGCGGCGGCAACCTGAGTCGGCCCGCCGAGACGCGCGACGGTCTTCAGCGCGTAATAGAGCTGGAAATCGTCGATGCCCTGCTTCTTCAACTGCTCGGGCGTCTGCGAGAAGCGCGGGTCGGTCTTGGTATCCTCCTCGAGCACCGCATTGTCGGCCTTCACCTCGTTGATCAGGTGTTTACGGAGGTCTGCCTCGCGGAACACCGGGCGCGACTTGTAGTCGGGATCGGTGAGCTGCGGCACCTTGATGTCGGGCTCGATCCCGCCCTCCTGCACCGATCGGCCGGACGGCGTGAAGTAGCGCGCGGTGGTCAGGCGGAGCGCGGTCTGCGGCCCGAGCGGAAGCACGGTCTGGACCGAGCCCTTGCCGAAGCTGCGCTCGCCCATGATCAGCGCGCGGTGATGATCCTGGAGCGCGCCGGCGACGATCTCCGACGCGGACGCGGTGCCGGGATCCGTCAGGACGACGACCGGCAGGCCGTGCGCGTCGTCGCCGGGCTTCGCGTAATAGCGCTCGATATCGGTCTTCTCGCGACCGCGCTGCGAGACGATCTCGCCGTGATCGAGGAAGGCGTCGCTGACCTCGATTGCCTGGGTCAGGAGGCCGCCGCCATTCTCGCGCAGGTCGACGACATAGCCGAGCGGACGATGGCCGAGCGACTTGTCGATGCTCATGATCGCCGCGCGGGTATCCGCACCGGTATGCTCACTGAAGGTGTTGATGTTGATATAGCCGACGTCGCCGCGGACTTCCCACTTCACCGGCTTCTGGACGATGATCTCGCGCATCATCGTGACGTCGAGCGGCTTGTCGCGGCCTGGACGGACGAGGCCGAGCGTGATCTTGCTGCCGGGCTTGCCGCGCATCTTGCCGACCGCCTCGTCGAGCGAATCGCCGTAGATCAGCTTGCCGTCGATATGCGTGATGTAGTCACCGGATTTGACACCCGCGCGGGCGGCTGGGGAGTCTTCCTGTGGGGAAACGACCTTGATCGCGCCGTCTTCCATCTGGACGGTCAGGCCGAGGCCGCCGTAATTGCCCTCCGTCATGATCCGCAGGTTCTCGTAGTCGAGTGCGTCGACGTACGAGCTGTGCGGATCGAGGCTGGCGAGCATGCCCTGGATCGCGCCCTTGATCAGCGTCTTGTCATCGACCTTGTCGACGTAATCCGCCTTCACGCGGTTGAACACATCGAGGAACTGGTCGAACTCGCGGTAGGTGTCGGTGTCGACCGCCGCCATCGCCGAGGTGGCGAGTGGGATCAGCGTCAGCGCGCCGACGATCGCGGTCGCGGCAAGGAACGGGGTACGCAGTATAGGACGAGGCATCGATGGTCCTGCAACCTGAGAAAAGACGTGTCGTACGGTCGTGACGGCGTAGCGTAGCGGAACGCTGGCGGCAACGCGCGGAGCAAAGCGGGGCCGGGGTTAATCGAGGCTGACTAGGGGGTGACGTTCGGGGCGGCACGTACCCACGATGCTCCGTCATGCCGGGCTCGTTCCGGCATCCACGGTTCCGCATACTCGACCGAGTTGGATTTGCGGAACGGCGCCCCCCCAACCGGTCGGCGACTATCACTTCCGAGCAAGTAAGACGTGTTTCCCCGCGAAGGCGGGGATCCAGACTGGGCTCCCGCCTTCGCGGGAGAACAAGGAGGGGCACGATACCATACGAATGCGGCTCATACTTTTCGAAAGGTATAGTATCAAACCGGTCCGACGTGACGGGATGTCTTAGCAAGGTCCAGATCCGGAACACTTGCCAGCCGTCGGCTCTCAGTTGATCAACGAAGCGACGTCGACGGGCCGCCCCCGGCGCCGGAGTTCGACGGTGATGCGGGGGTCTTCGCTGGGTGCGGTGCCGAGCGGGGCACCGATCGCTACGTGGTTGCCAGACTTGGCGGTGGTTGCGGCGAGGCCCGTCACGAGACTCGTCCAGCCGTCGGCGTGGTCGATGATGACGATCATGCCGTAGTCGCGAAACCGACGCGCGTAGCGGACCGTGCCGGCCGCGGGTGCGACGACGCGCGCGCGGGGGGCGGTGGCGAAGGTCAGGCCGCGCGATCGGACGCCGGAGTCCGAAACCTCGTCGAAGCCGGTGACGAGCCTGCCCGCTACCGGCGTACGGTACACGCCGCGCGGTGGCGACGGGGGCGGGGTGCCGGGCGCGATCGGGCGGGGGATCGGACCGGCGAGCGCGATCAGGCTGGCCGCGGTCGCCTTGGCGTTGGTGGTGGCGGCCATGCCGTCGACCAGATCGCGCGCGCGTTCGCCGAGCGCCAGTGCGCGATCGGACTCGCTGAGCGCGCCGCGGCCGAACGCCTGGCTACGCTGGCGATGGCGCGCTTCAAGAGTGGCTAGCGCGATGCGGTCGTTCTCCAGGCGCGCGCGACCGTCTGCCAAGGCCTTGGCGGCGAGCGTGGCGCTGGCTTGCAGGCGACGTGTTTCGGCGAGTTCGATGCGGACCATTTCGGTACGCTGGCGGACCACGGGGAGCGCGCTGCCGAGAACAGCGCGGACATGGACGAGGTCGTCGACCGATCCCGGCTGCGCGACCGCGACGATCGTCGGGCGGCGGGCGAGGGATTCCAATGCTGCGAGGAGCCGGGCGACGGGGGCTTGCGCGCGACCGAGCTTGGCGCGTTGATCGGCCAGCAGGCGCTCAACCAGCGTTACGCGCGCACTTGCGGTCGCCAGGTTTGCTTCGGCAGCTGTTACGCGGGCGGCTAAAGCCTGCTCTTCACGGCGCGCCTTGTCGGCGGCGTTGCGCTCCTGCGTGGCCGCCGCGGCGAGCTTGGCGGCGCGGGCGGCGGCGAGCGCGGCGTCGCGTTTCGCCGCGACCAGACGTTGCTGCTCGGTCGCCAGCTCGGGCGCGTCGGTCTGTGCGGTTACCCCCGCCGCCGCGAACAGCGCCGCGATCGCGAGAACGCCCCCTACCCTCATGCATCACCCTTCGCGGTGATAGGGGTGGTTGGCAAGGATACTGGTGGCGCGGAAGAGTTGTTCGGCGAGCATCGCGCGCGCGAGCAGATGCGGCCAGGTCGCGCGGCCGAACGAGAACAGCAGGTCCGCCTCGTCGCGCGCCGCATCGTCGAAGCCGTCGGCCGCCCCGATCATGAATCGTGCCTCGCGCACGCCGTCGTCGCGCCATCGCTCGAGCTTTTGCGCAAACTGCGTCGACGACAGCGTCTCGCCCTTCTCGTCGAGCAGGATGCGCTTGGTCTGCTCGCCGACCAGCGGGATCTTGCCGCCGGTGTCGGGGAGCTCGCTGACCTTGGTCGGCCAGACGATGCGCTTTAGATAGCGGTCGACGAGGTCGGCCTCGGGCGAGCGCCCGATCCGACCGCGGGCGACGATGTGGAGCAGCATCGCCGCCTCGGAGCCGGCTTAGTCTTCGTCGGTGAAGGTCGGCACGGGCGGCGGCGCTGGTGCGTCGCCGAATGCCCACATCCGCTCCAGATTGTAGAAGCTGCGGACTTCGGGGCGGAACAGGTGGACGATGACGTCGGTCGCGTCGATCAGCACCCAGTCGGCGGTCGGCAGGCCCTCGATCTTCACCGGGCGCTTGAACTCGGCCTTGATCCGCTCGGCCAGCTTCTGCGCCATCGAGGCAACCTGGCGGGTCGAACGACCGCTGGCGATCACCATGTAATCGGCGATGCTGGTCTTGCCCGCGAGCGGGATCGAGATGGTCTCGACCGCCTGGTCGTCGTCGAGCGACGCGAGGATCAGGCGATGCAGTGCCTCAACCTCTTCGGGGTCGGTCGCGCGAGGGGCAGTAGGGGAAGTGGCCAAGTCAGCTCCTGGGTAAGACTACCGGACCAGCAACGTGCTGAACCCAGTCGGGATTTTTGGCACGCAGGCCGGTTGCGGAGGTCGGGTCGGGTCGGAAGCGCAACAGCACAAGGGCCGGCAATCTCCACGTCGTCCAGCTCTTCGCATGGTCTGTGCGCCGTTGGAAGCGCCGCAGCCAACCCATCGCGGGGGCCGCGAGGGCGCGCCCGTCATATCCCGGACGCGCGATTACCGCAATCGGAACCTCGCGGGCAATCTGGCGCCAGTTCTTCCATCGGTGGAAGTCGGCGAGATTGTCCGCCCCCATCAGCCAGATAAAGCGGATTTTCGGGTAGCGACGCTTGAGCTTGCGGATCGTGTCGAGCGTGTAGCGGGTGTGCAGCCGCGCCTCGATATCGGTCGCGCGGATCGGCGCACGGCGGGCCATTTTCCGCGCGGAGGCGAGGCGCGCGGGGAGTGGCGCCATGTCGTTGGCCGCGTCCTTGAGCGGGTTGCCAGGAGATACCAGCCACCACGCCTCGTCGAGCGCAAGCGCGTCGATCGCCGCAAGGGTGATACCGCGGTGGCCACGGTGCGCGGGATTGAACGACCCTCCGAGAATGCCGACGTGGGTCAAACCTCGGGCAAGCAAAAGCGGATTCTGGAGGGCCAAGGCGAGCAAGACATCGACCGACGGTATGACCGGATCCGTCGGTTATCAACACGGCAGCGCGCCCGGCGCCTCAGTTGCAGGGGAACCGCTTCGCCAGCACCCGCGCGTACCCGTCCTTGAGCGGACGCTTCTGATCGGCGGCGGGGAGCTGCGACAGGCCGTCGAGCATGTCCATGATGCCGACGCTCTCGCCTTCCGGCACGCAGGCGATCGGCGGTTTGCCCGCGGCGGCGCGCGCGGCGCGATCCGCCTTCAACTGCGTGGTCGCCGCCTTTGCTTCCGCCTTGAGCACCGGCAGGTCGGGCGACATCAACGCCATCGGCCCCTGATCGCGGAGCGCATTGGCGCGCGCGAGAAAGGTCTGGACGGTCATCGCCGCATTTGCCGGGACGGCGGCCCCGACGATCGTCGCGGCGGCGATCAGAGCCACAGGAAATGATTTGGGCAGATACGACATGGGCAGCCTTTCCGGGGAAAGACTGCCCATACACATCAATGGCTTACGCCTCGATGAACCGATCCGCGACGAACCGATCAGGCGCCGAGCGGCGACGGCGTACCGAACGGACCGTTCGGGCGGCGCGTCTTGGGGATCGATGTCCCCGCACGTGGTACGGTCGATGCCTTCGCCCCCGGATCCGGACGATCGATATCCTCACCGGCGATCAATTGCTTGATCTCGTCGCCAGTCAGCGTCTCGAACTCGAGCAGCGCGCCGGCCACGGTATGGAGCTGGTCGACGTGATCGCTCAGCACCTGCTTGGCGCGGTCGAGACCGCCTTCGACGATCCGCTTGATCTCGTCATCGATCAGTTGCGCGGTCTGGTTCGACATACGCGACGGACGGCTCGACGAGTATCCGAGGAACGACTCACCCTCGGGCTCGCCATATTCGAGCGGACCGACCTTGTCCGACATGCCCCAGCGCGTGACCATGTCGCGTGCCAAACCGGTGGCGTACTGGATGTCGCCCGAAGCGCCCGACGAAACCTTGTCGTAGCCGAAGATGACTTCCTCGGCGACGCGGCCACCCATCGACACCGCGAGGTTCGCGTACATCTTGTCGCGGTGATAGCTGTACGAGTCGCGCTCGGGCAGACGCATGACCATGCCCAGCGCACGACCGCGCGGGATGATCGTCGCCTTGTGGATCGGATCCGACGCGGCCTCGTGCATCGCGACGACGGCGTGGCCGGCCTCGTGATACGCGGTCATCCGCTTCTCGTCGTCGGTCATGACCATGCTGCGACGCTCTGCGCCCATCATGACCTTGTCCTTGGCCTCCTCGAACTCGGCCATTGCCACCAGACGCTTGCCCTTGCGCGCCGCGTGCAGCGCAGCCTCGTTGACGAGATTGGCGAGATCGGCACCCGAGAAGCCGGGCGTACCGCGGGCGATGACGCGAGCGTCGACGTCGGGGGCCAGCGGCACCTTCTTCATGTGGACTTCGAGAATCTTTATGCGACCCTCGATATCCGGCCGCGGCACGGTAACCTGGCGATCGAAGCGGCCCGGACGCAGCAGCGCTGGGTCGAGCACGTCGGGGCGGTTGGTCGCCGCGATGATAATGATGCCTTCATTCGCCTCGAAGCCGTCCATCTCTACGAGTAGCTGGTTCAGCGTCTGCTCGCGCTCGTCATTGCCGTTGCCGAGACCGGCGCCCCGATGGCGACCGACAGCGTCGATCTCGTCGATGAAGACGATGCACGGTGCGGACTTCTTGGCCTGCTCGAACATGTCGCGGACGCGGCTTGCACCGACGCCGACGAACATCTCGACGAAATCGGAGCCCGAGATCGTGAAGAACGGCACGCCGGCTTCACCCGCGATCGCGCGGGCGAGCAGCGTCTTGCCGGTACCCGGCGAGCCGACGAGCAAGGCGCCCTTGGGGATCTTGCCGCCGAGGCGCGCGAACTTAGTCGGGTCCTTGAGGAACTCAACGATCTCCTCGAGCTCTTCGCGTGCTTCGTCGATGCCGGCGACGTCCTGGAAGGTGACCTTGCCTTCCTTCTGGGTCAGCATCTTCGCGCGGCTCTTACCGAAGCCCATCGCGCCCGAGCCCGAGTTCTTCTGCATCTGCTTCAGCACGAAGAACGCGATGCCGAGAAACAGCAGGAAAGGCAGCGACTGATACAGCAGCAGCGCCAGCATCGACGGGCCTTCTTCGGGCTTCGCGCTGATCGCAACGCCCTTCTCGCGCAGCTTCGGCACGAGCGTCGAGTCCTGGATCGGGTACGACTTGAACTTCTCGCCCGACGACAACGTGCCCGAGATCATGTCGCGCGAGATGTTGACGTCCTTAACGGTACCCTCGTCGACCTTGTCGAGGAACGCCGAATACGCGATCGTGTTGCCGCCCGACGTGGCCGTACGGCCGTCGAACATAGTCACGAATAGCGCCAGCGCGAGCAGGATGCCGACCCAGATCAACAGGCTCTTCATCCAAGGATTGCCGCCGCCGCCATTGTCAGGACCGCCGTTGCCGGGGCCCTGGGGCTTCTGCCCGCGGTTCTCGTTGTCGTTCATGGGTGCACGATACCTTTCAGCGCACAAGATAAGCGCGCGCAGGTTAATGGCAATGGAACAACGCGCGACTTGCGTTGATCAGTGTGAACGGGCGGTCACGTCACCCGACGCAGAGGCTCTGGCTTGCCGGGGAAAGCCGGCACTCGGGAGCGCGGGTCAGTCGAGAACGCGGCGGGGCGGCGCTTCACGGAACCGCCAGACATCGCCGCGGACGCTGGCGATGATGCCGGCCTGAGTCGTGCGCTTGCCGGTCGTGAGCGAGTCGAGCAGCTTTTCGATGTTGGCGGCCTCGGTCCATTCGGGCGCGACGATGCCCGCCTCGGCGCGGACCGTGCCGATCGCGCGGCGGGCGAGACGGCGGAGAATTTCGCGGGGCAGATTCTCGACCGCGAGCTTCACTTCGCCGCCGCCGACCTTGGCGCGTTCGGTCCAGACCCAGTCGACCATCGCGCGGACGTCGGTGTCGGTCTCCGCCAGCGCGGCGGCGGCGCGTGCGAGATTCGGCGTGCCGAGCCATTCGTTCTCGCCGAGCAACCGGCGGAACCGCGTGCGATCGTGGCGGTCGTCATGGTTCGAGGGATCGTCGAGGAACGGCACCTCGGCACGACGGACGATCGCCCTGAGTTCGGCCCGGCGCCAGTCGAGCAACGGACGAATCACGATGACGCCGTTGACGTGCGTGCGTGCCCGCACGCCAGCGAGACCGGCCAGACCCGAACCGCGCGCCGCCCGCATCAGGAAGGTCTCGGCCTGATCGTCGGCGTGATGCCCGGTGACGAGAGCCCCCGCCCCGATCGCGCGGGCGTGCTCCGTCAGCAGGGCATAGCGCGTGGTGCGGGCTTGCGCCTGGATGCTGGCACCGGTGATCGGCTCGCTCGGCGCGAGCGTGGCGTGAGAAATGCCGAGCGTCGCGCAATAGGCGGCGACCATCGCGGATTCCTCGACCGCCTCGGGGCGGAGGCGGTGGTCGATGCTGGCGACCGTGAAGCCCGGGGGAAGCGATTCATGCGCAAGCGTCAGCATCGCCATGCTGTCGGGACCGCCAGATACCGCGAACAGCGGGTTGACGATGTCGCTGGCGAGCCGCGCGAAGTCGGCGGCGAAGCGACGGCCTTCTTCGGTCATGCGGCGGGGGCCCTGACCGTCGAGCGATCACCACCCCGGCGGAGGCCGGGGCCCAATTGGCGAGCGGTAATGACTGAGCGCAGCCCGCCGTTACGCTGGCCTTCCCAATTGGGCCCCGGCCTCCGCCGGGGTAGTGCTGGTGTGCGACGTGAAGTCACGAACAAGGGGTCACGCACACGCATCGAGGGATCGCTTACTTGCACTTCGCCGCGCTGCGTCCGGCAGCGACCTGCCCCTTCATCGCTGCGGCCATCTTGGCGCCGTAGACGTCGTTCAGCTCGTCATACACCTTGCACGCATCGGCAGGCTTGTTGAGCTTGGTCAGCGCCTGCCCCAGATACAGCAGGCTGTCGGGCGCGCGTTCGCCGTCGGGCATCTTCTTGTAATTGTCGTAGAACGCCATCGACGCGAGGCTCGGCTTGCCCTCGTCGAGATACGACCGGCCGAGCAGATTCTGCGCATAGCTGGCGCGCTTGCTCTTGGGATAGTCCGCGACGACCTTCTTCAGCTGCGCCTCGGCCTGCGGGTATTGCTTGGCCGCCCACAGGCGATAGCCGTACATATAATCGTCTTCCGCAGCGTCGCCGGTGGACGGCTTCTCGACCGAGACCTTGGTCGGTGCCGGCGTAGTGGTACTAGGCTTGGCCGCCGTATCGGGCCGCGGTGTCGGGCGCGAAGGACCGCCGTTCGACGCGTCGTCAGGCTCGATCGGGCCGCCCGCCGCGATCGGCGCGGGGCCGGTTTCGAGTGCCTTCAGCCGCGCATCGTTGGTGCGCCGATAGCTGTCGAACGCATCCTGCAACTGGCGCACGCGGTTCTGGTTCTGCTCGATCTGCTCGGTGAGCGAGGTCATCTGCTGTTCGAGCGAGGTGACGCGCTGCGTCACGTCGATGATCGCGCTGTTCGCGGGCGAGCCCGGACCGGGGCCCTGTTCGCCTTGCGGCGCGCGGACCTCGGGCTGTAGCATCTGGCCTGCGCCACCGGGAAACACCTTGCGCTGCACCGCGCGCATCTCGCTCTCGAGCTTGCCGACGCGGCCTTCGACGTTCTGCGCCTGCGCGGTCGCCGGCAACAGAGCCGCGAGGCAGACGCCGACCAGAATTGACTTACGCATGGGCCACGCCCCCCGGTGAATTGGTTAATCGTCCGGGTATAGCTACACTACCCCTCCTGTCGCCAGCCTTAAGACCCGGGCGATGCCTGCGGTTGCTCACGGATTCGTGGTGGTCGGCGCTGGTGTCTCGGCCGAGTCGATGTTCGCGCGCTGCGTTTCGCTGAGCGGACGGCGGGGCGTATTCGGGCGACGCGGGCGCGACCGCTCGGTGGTCGCAGACGACCCGGCAGGCGTGGCCTGTGGCTCGGGTGTTCCCGCGATTCGCGCGGCGATCGCCGTCGCACCGACGGGGACATCCTTGATCGCACGCTCGCCGGTACCGAGCGCCGGCGCCGCGGCCCCATTGAGCGTCACCGCCAGCTTGTCGGCACGACCGACGTTGATCATCGGGTCCTTCGCGTCGCGCGGTACATCGAACTTCTCGCCCGGCTTCATCGTACGCTGGAACAGCGTCTTGTTATCGGCGTCGTAGACCCGCATCCAGACCTCGTCCGATGCGGTCAGCGTCACCTGCCCGTTGGCCGGGGTCGGCGCCGCGGGCACCGACTGCGCGGTCTTCGCTGCGGGCGCGGCCGGAACCTGTGCGACGGATACGTCGGCGGGCGACGTCCGCGATCCGCGGAACATGTCGGTACCGTACCAGAGGCCGACCAGCACAAGAACGGCGATCGCGATCCCGAGCGCGACGATCGTGATCCCGCGCGACGGCACGCGCGACGGGTCGGTCATCTCATACGGTTCGTATTCGGGCGTCCGGCGGCCGAGCTTGGCGACGTCTTCGCGCACCATCTGCGCAATCCGCACCTCGTCGACGCCGACCGCGCGCGCGTAGGCGCGCGCGAAACCGATCGCATAGGTCGCGGACGGCAAGACGCTATAGTCCGAAGCCTCGATCGCCTCGAGATGGCGGAGCGGTACGCGGGTCCGCGTCGCGATATCGGCAACGCTCAACCCCTGCGCCTCGCGTGCGGTACGAAGAATGTCGCCAGCACGCTCGGTCGGAGCGGGCACAGCGTTCTGGCCGGGTTCGACCTCGTCCATTCTTATCTCCGAAACCGGGCTCTCAAAGCGTCGCCCGCTATGGTTTCCGTTTCTACGACGGTCCGTGTCCTGTCAACGCGCAGCCGGCAGGCAAACGCGGTTCAGGTGAGTTCGACGCCGTTTTCCACCGCCCATGCGGTCAGCGCGGCGCGCATGTCGCGCGGCGGGTTGGCGAGCAGCGCTGTCATGACCGGCGCCAACGCCGACCGATCGAGCGAGCGCGTCATCGCCTTGATCGGACCGACCGCGGCGGGCGTGATCGACAACCGCTCGATCCCGAGACCGATCAACGCCATCGCTTCCAGCGGCAACCCGCCCATCTCGCCGCAGACCGCCAGGTCGACGCCCGCCGCACGAACCGGCGCGATAAGCCGGGCGATGAAGCGCAGGATCGACGGGCTGAGCCAGTCATAGCGCTCGGCGAGCTTGGGGTTCGCGCGATCGGCGGCGAACAGGAACTGCGTCAGATCGTTGGTGCCGATCGACAGGAAATCGATGTTCGGCAGCAGGATGTCGAGCATCTCGGCAAGCGCCGGCACCTCGAGCATCGCACCGTAGCGGATCGCGAGCGGCATCTTTCGGCCGCGGCCCTCCAGCCAGTGGCGTTGCGCCTCGAACAGCGCGCGCGCCTCGTCGAACTCCCACGGCTCGCTGACCATCGGGAACATCACGTTGAGCGTGCGACCGGCGGCGGCTTCCAGGAGCGCGCGGGCCTGGACCTTCATCAATCCGTCGCGCTCCAGGCCGAGACGCAGCGCGCGCCAGCCCATCGCCGGATTCTCCTCGTCCGCATCGTGCTTGTTGAGATACGGCAGCGCCTTGTCGCCGCCGATATCGACGGTGCGGAAGATCACCGGACGATCACCCGCTGCGTCGAGCACTTCGCGGTACAGCCGCTGCTGACGCTCGCGCTGCGGCAGCGTGGCGGAGACGAGGAACTGGAATTCGGTGCGGAACAGGCCGATGCCGTCGGCGCCGGTGATGTCGAGCGCGGCCACGTCGTCGCGCAGGCCTGCGTTGACCATCAGCGTCAGGCGGTGGCCGTCCTTGGTGATCGGCGGGACGTCGCGGAGTGCTGCGAACGCGGCCTTGCGCTTCTGGCGCATTGCGAGGCGCGCCTCGAACGCCTCCTCCATCGCTGCGGACGGCCGTGCGAAGACGTTGCTCTCGGCGCTGTCGAGCAACAGCATGTCGCCTTCTGCCACGAGCCTGCGGATGTCGCGGACACGGCCGAGCACCGGCACGCCCATCGCGCGCGCGACGATCGTGACGTGCGCGGTTAGCGAGCCTTCCTCCAGGATAACGCCCTTCAGCCTGCGCTTGTCGTATTCGAGCAGTTCGGCCGGCCCGAGATTGCGCGCGATGAGGATGGTGTCCTGGCGCAGGCCCATCTGCGCCGCGGTGCCCATCTGGCCCGAGACGATGCGGAGCAACCGGTTCGACAGGTCCTCCAGATCGTGCATCCGGTCGGCGAGCAGCGGATCGTCGATCTGGCGCATCCGCTGGCGGGTGCGTTGCTGGACGCGTTCGATCGCCGCCTCGGCGGTGAGGCCGGAGTCGATCGCCTCGTTGATGCGCCGCGCCCAACCCTCGTCATAGGCGAACATCTTGTAGGTCTGGAGCACTTCGACATGCTCGCCGCCGACGCCGAATTCGGCATCGCGCGTCATCCGGTCGATGCCTTCGCGCATCTTGTCGAACGCGGCGTAGACGCGGTGGCGTTCGGCGTCGGTGTCCTCGGCGACGGTGTGTTCGATATGGATGCGCGGCTGGTGATAGACCGCGTAGCCCGCGCCCATGCCGTCGACGAGCTTCTGGCCGGGGATCCGCATCGCCGCGGTCGACTGCGGCCGATCCGCGCCACCGCCGGTGGTATCGATCAGCCCTGCGTTGGCGATGAGTTCGGACAGCACCATCGCGACCGTCTGCAACGCCTCGATCTCGACGTCCGCATATTTGCGACGGTCGGTGTGCTGGACGGCCAGTACCCCCACCGAGCGCTCGCGGCGGATGATCGGCACGCCGGCGAAGCTGTGGAAGCGGTCCTCGCCGGTTTCGGGCTTGTAGGCGAAATCGGGGTGGCTGGCGGCTTCGTCGAGGTTGAGCACCTCGATGTCCTCGGCGATCGTCCCGACCAGCCCCTCGCCCATCGCCAGCTTGGTGACGTGAACCGCGGCCTGATCGAGGCCACGCGTGGCGAACAGTTCGAGCACGCCTTCGCGCAGGAGGTAGATCGAGCACACCTCGCTATCGATCGCGGTGGCGATGATGCCGACGACCGAATTGAGCTTGGCTTGCGCGGACGTGCGCGACGCCATCACGTCGTGAAGGCTGGTGAGGATTTCGCGGGCGGAGGCGGCGGCCGAAAGGGGCATTCGGATTGGCTATCAGATGAAGCGCTTGGGTGCCACGCAACAAAAGCAGTGTTGCGGCCAAGTTCGATCGATCTCTGGGTGTGGATTCTTACAAGTCCGTGAATTTCGATTTCTCCCCTCCCTTGAAGGGAGGAGTTGGGGGTGGGTCGGCCTGCTTGGGTCGTAGAGACCTGAATATGCGGAAGGCGACCCACCCCCTGCCCTCCCTTCCAGGGAGGGGTGAGAAGTCAGGTGTCGAACAGGCCGTCCTGGCTGCCGGTTGGCGGGTTGAGGCCCAGGTGCTTCCAGCCGCCCGCGTTCAGGAACCGCCCGCGAGCGGTGCGCGCGATCAGGCCGAGCTGGATCAGATACGGCTCGATCACTTCCTCGATCGTGTCGCGCGGCTCGCTGAGCCCTGCGGCGAGAGTCTCCACGCCGACCGGGCCACCGCGATAGATGTCGGCGATCATCATCAGATAACGCCGATCCATTGCGTCGAGACCCAGCGAATCGACCTCCAGCCGGTTCAGCGCCGCATCCGCCGCCCTCGCGTCGACCGTCTCATGCCCAGCGACATTGGCGAAATCGCGCACCCTTCGCAGCAATCGCCCGGCGATGCGCGGCGTACCGCGGGCCCGGCGCGCGATTTCCATCGCGCCGTCCTTGGCGATGCCTAGACCGAGAAGCCCGGCAGCGCGCGTGACGACGCGCTCGAGTTCCTCGACGGTGTAGAATTGCAGTCGCACCGGAATCCCGAAGCGATCCCTCAACGGCGTCGTCAGCAGGCCCTGCCGCGTAGTCGCGCCAATCAGCGTGAACCGCGGCAGGTCGATGCGCACTGATCTCGCGCTCGGCCCCTCGCCGATCATCAGGTCGAGCGCGCGGTCCTCCATCGCCGGATACAGCACCTCCTCGACCGCGGGCTGCAGCCGGTGGATCTCGTCGATGAACAGCACATCGCCGTCCTCGAGATTGGTTAGCAGCGCGGCGAGATCGCCCGACTTGGCGATCACCGGGCCCGAGGTAGCACGAAACCCCACCCCCATCTCGCGCGCAACGATCTGCGCCAGCGTGGTCTTGCCGAGCCCCGGCGGGCCGAAGAACAGCACGTGATCGAGCGCGTCGCCGCGCGATTTCGCAGCCTGGATGAAGATCCGCAGATTCTCGCGCGCGGCCTTCTGCCCGACGAATTCGTCGAGCGTCTTGGGGCGCAGCGCGGCGTCGACGTCTTCGGGGCGCTTGGCTGCGGTCAGGATGCGGTCGTCTGTCACTGATCTTTCCGGAACGTACGCGGCACATCACGCGCCTGGTGAATGATGCGATCGATCGACACCTTGTCGTCCTCGACCCGGTATAGAATGCGATGCGGCCGGAGCGAGAGACTGCGGACCGGCTGTGTGAACTCGAACCGTCGCTGACCGGCAAGCGGATTTCGCCGCAATAGCCCGAACAGCCGCTCCAACCCGAGCATGTGCGCGTCCGACGCCGCAGCGCCGAAATCCCGAATACCGTCTGCCCTGATCTGCCGGAGATCGCGTAACGCCGCGACGCTAAGGCGGAGTTCAACCACGTGGTTCGGCAATCTCCGCCAAGATCGCCCGAACATGATCTTCGGGTTCACCGTCCACCACGCCAGAGGCGATCCCCTCGTCGATCAGCGCCTGGACACGACCAACCTCGGCTTCATAAGTCTGCCGGTCCTTTTGCACGAGGGCCCGCAAAAAGTCCGACGGATCGACGTACCCCTCTGCCGATGCGCGCGTGTCCAGATAGTCGTGAAGATCGGCCGGCAGGGACACGTTAAGCTGAGCCATGTTCCCGATATAGTCCTGTTTCGCCGAACCGTCCAGCAGACCGGGAATGCTACCGCGACGCCTTGCGCAACGCCAGTCGGACCAGTGCGTCTAGCGTGGCGTCGGCGCCCAGTTCCTCTTCCGCCGCGGCGACGGCGGTGGAGGCTTCGGCGGGGCGGAACCCGAGGTTGAGCAGTGCCGACACCGCATCCGCGCCCGCGCCAACGACGGGTGCCGCGGTGGTGCCGCCCGGCCCGAGCACGATACCGCCCGTCTTGTCCTTCAATTCCATGACGATGCGCTGCGCGAGCTTGGGACCGACGCCGTTGGCACGCGCGACCATCGCCTTGTCACCGCTGGCGATCGCGCGCGACAGGTCATTGGGTTCGAGCGCAGAAAGGATCGCCAGCGCAACGCGCGCGCCGACGCCCTGCACGCCGGTCAGCAGCCGGAACCAGTCGCGTTCGGACCCGCTCGAAAACCCGACGAGGCGGATCGAATCCTCCGACACGAGCATCTCGGTGAAGACGGTCGCCGCCTCGCCGATCGGGCCGAGCGTCGACAATGTCCGCGCCGAGGCGCCGACGAGATAACCGACGCCGCCGACATCGATCACCGCATGATCGGTACCGGTCGAGTCCAGACGTCCTTTGAGATGCGCGATCATGATCGATGGCGGTAGAACAATGCCGCGGGCGCGTCATCCCGGCAAAACGAGACCGTCATGACCGGTTCGATCGCCTCACCCCCGCAATTGGCTCGCCGCGGGTTCGCTAGCCTGGGAACGCGACGCCGTGGACGGCGCGGGCTTGTGCACACCGTGGAGCGCCTGGGTTGGCGCGCCGATAACCGCGGCGCGCGCGCGCAGGCTCGCCTTCAGGAACACCGTCTCCGATGCCACGAACCGCCGCGGCGTCGTGCCGAGAAACGTGCCGGCGTCGCGCAGGAAGTGCGAGGCATCGAAATAGCTGCTGTCGATCTTCGAATAATCGTTCAGCCCCGCATCGGTGATCAACCGGATGAACGACCGCAGGAAGCGCGCGCGCCGCAGCAGCAACTTCGGCGGCATCCCGAAATAGCGCGTCGCCATCCGCCGGAGTTCATGCGTCGGGATATCGAGCCGGTCGGCGACATCCTTCATCTCGATCACGCCGTCGGTCACGGTCAGCGCACCGAACGCGCGGATCAGGTCTTCGCGCGGGTGGGGTCGCCGGAACAGCGAGGGAAGGATGGAATCGAGCAGCGGCTTGATCTTGGCGTCGTCGTCCAGCAGGTCCAGGCCGTCGGCCAGTCTGGTCGATATGGCGGGCCCCGCCACGCCCGCGAGCGGTACGACGCGGTTATGGAAATCGCCCGCCGAGCGCACCGTCATCCGTGCCCATCCAAGCGCGCTCAAGCCGATACCGACGGCGATGCCACCGTGAGTCTCGGTGCGGAACGCCCTGCTGGTCGGACCATAGAGACTCGCGCGATCGAGCGGGCCGAAGCGGTGGTTGCCGATCGACACGTCGAGAGGCCCGGCGTCGACGAGCACGGAGATCATCGCCGGTGCAGGCAGATACCAGTTGATCATCGGCGCGCGGTCGACATTGGTATAGATCGCGTAGCCGGTCACGAACTCCGCCAGCGCCGGATCCGGAAGGTCGTAGCGCATCCGCATGCCGGGTGGCATCGCAAAGGCCTCGATGGGCACGGCCGGGCTGTTGGTGCCCCCGCGCACGTGATCTACGAGCATCATTCCCCCTGAACGGCGTAGCAAAGTTTCTTTTCGGCACTGAAAACCCACGGCGATTGAACCGTGGCAGCCGAACCCCGCACGATCCTTAGCCTATCGATACGCGGCAGTGTGAGCTTTATTCAAGTTAAACTGGGCGCGCGACTCTGGCGACGATCCCTACAATACGCGCAGTCCCGCCAGGCAGCGGCTCGATCGAAAGGAAGTGAACGCGGATTCGAACTGCCATCTCGGGCGGGAACGGGCAGGTCAGATGCCGAAGCCGCTCCGTCGCGACATCGCCGCGGCGCTGGCGACATGATGCGCGTGCGTGATCGCTACCGCCAGCGCGTCCGCCGCGTCGGGACCGGCGAGTTTGGCGCCGGGCAGCAGCACTGCCATCATCGCCTGGATCTGTTTCTTGTCCGCGCCGCCGGTGCCGACCACGCCCTTCTTGACGGTCGAGGGGTGATATTCGCCGATATGCAGCCCGGCGCCGGCGGCAGCCAGAAGCACGACGCCGCGCGCTTGCCCGAGCTTCAACGTCGATTGCGCGTTGGTGTTGCCGAGCACTTCCTCGACCGCCGCGCCGTCGGGGCGTTCGGTGCGGATGACGTCGATCAGCGCATTGTAGAGCGCGGTGAGGCGGCGAGGGAGCGCCATCGACGGATCGGTCTTGATCTGGCCGTTGGCGATATGGCTCAGGCGGTTGCCGTCGGCGCGGATGACGCCCCAGCCAGTGGTGCCGAGGCCGGGGTCGAGTCCGAGGATGATCATGAGAAGAAAGAAGATTGGTTCGCGCGGAGGCGCGGAGGCGCGGAGGGGGTGCGTTCCTGGCGATCGTCTCGCGTCAGCGGGACTTTCGATTCTCCGGGCCGGCCGACAGAAATGAGGCCGCTGGCGCGGAGGACGTCGCCGCGAAGCACAACTCTCCGCGCCTCCGCGCCTCTGCGCGAACAAACCTTCTTCATCTCAACCCAGCGACTCCATGATCTCGTCGGAGATTTCGTAATTGCCCCACACCGTCTGCACGTCGTCGTCGTCGTCGAGCGCGTCGATCAGCTTGAACAAGGTCGCCGCATCGTCCGCACCGACCGCGACCATCACCTGCGGGCGCCAGGCGAGCTTTGCGCCTTCGGCCTCGCCGAGCTTGGCTTCCAAAGCCTTGGCCACCTCGTGCAGGTCGCCCTGCGCGGTCCAGACCTCATGGCCGTCCTCGCTCGACGTGACGTCCTCGGCGCCAGCCTCGAGCGCCGCTTCGAATACCGTGTCGGCATCGCCTGCGCTCGCCGGGTACGAGATCAGCCCGACGCGGTCGAACGCGTGGCTGACCGAACCGCCCGCGCCGAGGTTGCCGCCGTTCTTGCCGACCGCGACGCGCACGTTGGTCGCGGTGCGGTTGCGGTTGTCGGTGAGCGCCTCGATGATCAGCGAGACGCCGCCTGGGCCAAAGCCCTCATAGCGGATCTCTTCGTAATTTTCGGCATCGCCGCGGCTCGCCTTGTCGATCGAGCGCTGGATGTTCTCCTTGGGCAGCGACGCCGCCTTGGCCGCATTCACCGCCGCGCGCAGGCGCGGGTTCATGTCGACGTCGGGCAGGCCCATCTTGGCCGCGACCGTGATCTCTCGGCTGAGCTTGCTGAACGCCGACGAGCGCTTCTTGTCCTGCGCGCCCTTGCGGTACATGATATTCTTGTATTTGGAATGGCCTGCCATCGGTGCCTCTAATAGCCTGATGCGCCGCTCTTAGGCTCCGGGGGCGCTTTTCGCCAGACCGTCTATCTTCGCCTCGATCGCGTCCAGCCGGGCCAGCACAAGATGGTCGATCTTGTGATGGACGCGCAGGATATCGAGTTCGGCGCGCAGATTGGTCTCGTAGTCGAGGCTCGCCGCCAGGCGATCCTTCGCCGATTGCCGGTTCTGGCTCATCATGATCACCGGCGCCTGGATCGCGGCCACGGTCGACAGCAGCAGGTTGAGGAAGATGTAGGGATACGGGTCGAACGCGCGCCCGAAATGCGCGAGGATGTCCGAGTTCAGCAGCATCCAGCCGATCAGCACCGCGGTGAACGCGATGATGAACCCCCACGACCCACCGATCGCCGCGACCCGGTCCGACAGTCGCTCGCCGAAGGTCGATCGCTCGTCGGACACGTCGGCGGCATCGCGGCTGACGGTAGTCCCCGCCTCGATCCCGGCGAGGACGCGACGCTCCTCGTCGTCGAGATCGCTCGGCGCCTTGCCGAGCAACCGTTGCGAGAGATCGGCGAGCGGGGAGGATTTCGTGGCCATGTTTGCGCCCTAGCCCGGAATGCGGATTATGCCAGCGCGCAAAGCCGGCGTTGCGACGCAAGCCACAAAGACTCCTTGCTCCCACACGCCCGCACCTGCCAAACGCGCGGCATGACGGTTAGCGTGAATATGGGCACCGATGGCAATGGTACTGCCGTCGGCGTCGACCTGGAGGAACTACTCGCCACCCGCCTGTTGGTGCAGGGCAATTCGGGATCGGGGAAATCGCATCTGCTGCGCCGCCTGCTCGAGCGATCGGCGGGCCATGTCCAGCAGATCGTGATCGATCCCGAGGGCGATTTCGTGACGCTCGCGGGGCCGCACGGGCATGTCGTGATCGAGGCGGGCGACTATAGCGAACGCGAAATCTCGCGCATCGCGACGCGGTTGCGCGAACACCGGACGTCCGCGGTGCTCAGCCTCGAAGGACTCGAGGTCGAGGGCCAGATGCGCTGCGCCGCGTCGTTCCTGTCCGCGCTGTTCGATGCGCCGCGCGAGCATTGGTATCCGGTGCTGGTGGTAGTCGACGAAGCGCAGATGTTCGCACCGGTGACCGGCGGCGAGGTCTCGGAAGAGGTTCGTCGGGCGTCACTGGCGGCGATGACGAACCTGATGTGCCGTGGGCGTAAGCGCGGTCTCGCCGGCGTGATCGCGACGCAGCGTCTGGCGAAGCTTGCGAAGAACGTCGCCGCGGAAGCGTCGAACTTCCTGATGGGCCGCACTTTCCTCGACATCGACATGGCGCGCGCGGCGGATCTGCTCGGGATGGAGCGGCGCCAGGCCGAAGCGATTCGCGATCTCCAGCGCGGCACGTTCATGGCGCTTGGGCCGGCGGTGTCGCGCCGGCCGATCACCGTGAAGATCGGCGACGTCGCGACGTCCGCACGCAGCGGCAGCCCGAAGCTCACCCCCCTCCCCAGCGCCGCGCCGATGGACCTGCAGGACCTGCTGTCCGAGCCGGTGGTCGACGCGCCCGAACTCGGCCTGATGTTCGATTCGCGCCCGCGTCGCGTACCGGCGGAGGAACTGCTCGACGGCATCGCCCGCCCGCCCGAGCCGCGCACCGCCGCACCGCCGCCGCCCGAGAAGACCGACGACGAGGTCGAAGCGGTCTACGCCGACGTCTTCCGCGCGATCGTCGAGGACCCGGAGTCGACGCTGCGGCCGCCGTCGGTGCTGTTCCAGGATTTCCAGGTGCGCTGCCGAATGGGCGGTCTCGCCAAGCCGCCGCTCGATCTGCCCGGCTTCGTCCGGCGCCTGAGCTGCGCCCGTGCCGGGATCTTCGACATGACCGACGAGGCATGGACGGCGGCGCTCGACGTGGCGAGCGGCCTCCCCGACGACATGCTCGGTGCGTTCCTTTTGGTGGCCCGCGCGGCACGTGAAGGCGAGCCCTGCCCCTCGGACGCGCGGATCGCGGCCACGTACGGGACGAGTTCGATCGGCCGGGTGAAGCGGCTGATCGGCTACATCGAAAGCCGCGAACTGATCGTGTGCCGCACCGATCTCGCCGGCAAGCGCTCGATCACGATCCCAGGGCTGGGCTGGACGACGCTGCCGGCGGAAGCGGCCTAGCGGATCGGCGTGAACTGCGCCGACACGAAGCGCCACTCCTTGCCGATCCGCCGTGCGACGAAACCGGCGCGTAGCGCACGTGACTGTGGCTGGCCGTCCTTACCGGGCACCGCATAAGCGACCCGCATCGTGACGACACCGATAGCACCAGCGGGCCGCGCGACGGTCTCGGTGATCGTCATCGGCGGCGCGGGCTTTTTCTTTTCGGGCGCATAGAACCCGATCACGCGCTCGCGGGAATCGACCTCGCCGACGGGCGATACTTCCTGGTATTCGGGCGCCATCATCGCGATCATCGCCGCCTGATCGAATTGATTGCGAACACGGACGAACGCCTCCGCCCGCTGCGCGAGGTTGTGCGTATCAATCTCGACCGATTGCGCCGCGACAGAAGCACTGACCAACGCCGCCGCCATTCCCAGAAATACCCGCATGCCTGCCCCCGATGCAATGTTGCATAACGGTAATACACCTAAGATTCAGGTGCAGCAATGACGCTGCGAGTTGCCGAACCTAGAATGCGAACGCGATGGCGAAACCTGCGAGGACGCCAACTTGTACCATCGCGATCAGCTGGAGCCGGCCGACGAATGGTTGCTTTCGTGTCTTGTGCCGGTAGCGACCGCGCGCCCAGAACGCACCGGGGCTACCGCCAAGCGCCGCGAACCATAGCAAGCGGGACTCCGGAATGCGCCATGCGCCGGTCGACGATCGCCGCTTGTCGACCGCGAACGCGGTGACGGTGATCATGTTGATGATCAGGAACAGGACTAACGCCGCGAGGATCGGGAGAAACATTCTCTACCGGTACATCGAGCGGGTTAACGCGGTGCCCCCTCGCGACCCGACACCATGTCGGGGGAGGCACCGCGCGAGATCAGAAATCCTCAGATCATCCCCAACGCCTGGAGATACACCTCGAGGATCGCTTCCTCCTCCTGATATTCTTCCTTCTTCTTCTTCCGGATCGACAGGATTTTCCGAATCGCCTTGGGGTCGTAACCGCGGCCCTTGGCTTCGGCCATCACGTCCTTGATGTCGTCCGAGATACCCTTCTTCTCTTCTTCGAGACGCTCGGCGCGCTCGATCAGCAGGCGCAGTTCGTCCGCTGCGACCGCGCCGCCGCCCATGCCGTGTTGCCGTTCGTCAGACATCGAAAATTCCCCACTCGCCAGCGCCCACGCGCCGGTCAAAAGCCAATCAAGATACAAGCCCGCACCGGTGATCGTCGTCCGGAGACGTCCTGAATCATGCCGAATTGGGTGCGGGCCCGCGTCTAGGCGTTTACCGTGTTAGGCTCAATCGCCTGAATCAGACGGCCCCGTTTTTGGGCGCGTTCTTTGCGACACTCGTCTTCATCCGTTCGAGCTGCTCAGGTGTCGCGTCGCCCTGATGATGCGCCTTCCATTCCGCATACGGCATTCCGTACACCGTCTCGCGTGCCGCATCCTTCGACAGGCCGCCCGCTTCCTCGACCCAGTCCGACAGGCAGTTGCGGCAGAAACCGGCCAGACCCATCAGGTCGACGTTCTGCGCATCCTCGCGGTGGCGGAGGTGGCGGATCAGGCGACGAAAGGCTTTAGCTGCTACGGCATCGTCGAGCGTATCGAGCGAGTCGGTTTCGGGATTCATTACTGTGCTCCGTGGTTGATCCCGCGGAGATAGGGTTTAAGGCCCATCGCGGCAAAGATCTCCCCCAGGAAACGCCGAGGAAAACGCACCGCATGACCAAGGCCATCGCACCCCGTTCGCGGAAAGTCCGCATCCTCGCGACGCTAGGCCCTGCCAGCAGCACGCCTGAGATGATCGCGACTCTCTTCCGCACCGGCGCAGACGCGTTCCGAATCAACATGAGCCACGGCGACCAGCAGTCGAAGATCGCCGTAATCCAGGCGATTCGCGCGCTGGAGAAGGAATTCGGGCGTCCTTCGACCATCCTCGCGGATCTTCAAGGGCCGAAACTGCGTGTCGGCAAGTTCGATGGCGGCCGTACGGTGCTCGAAACCGGCTCGACCTTCTTGCTCGACCGCGACCCGACGCCGGGCGACGCGACGCGTGTCGAACTGCCGCACGACGAGATCTTCGCGGCGATCGAGCCGGGCGCGCGCCTGCTGCTCGACGACGGCAAGCTCGTGCTGCGCGTCGTGTCGCATAGCCCGCGCGAGATCACGACGCGGGTCGAGGTCGGCGGCGCCTTGTCGAACAGCAAGGGGCTGAACGTCCCCGACGTGGTGCTGCCGATGGCCGCGCTGACCGAGAAGGATCGCAGCGATCTCGACTTCGCGGTCGACCAGGGCGTCGACTGGATCGCGCTGTCGTTCGTCCAGCGTCCGGAAGATCTCTGGGAAGCGCGGAAACTGATCGGCGGCAAGGCGGCGCTGATGGCGAAGATCGAGAAGCCGGCGGCGATCGAGCGGCTGGAGGAGATCGTCGAGGCGTGCGACGGCGTTATGGTCGCGCGCGGCGATCTCGGCGTCGAGCTGCCGCCGCAGCAGGTGCCGCCGCTGCAGAAGCGCATCGTCGAGGTCTCGCGCCGGATGGGCCGCCCGGTGGTAGTCGCGACGCAGATGCTCGAATCGATGATTACTTCGCCGTCGCCGACGCGCGCGGAGGTGTCGGATGTCGCGACGGCGGTGTACGATGGTGCGGACGCGATCATGCTGTCGGCGGAGAGCGCGGCGGGCGCGTGGCCGGTCGAATCGGTAGCGATGATGGATGCGATCGGTGTGTCGGTCGAGTCCGATCCAGAGCATGGCGACCGCATGCATTTCACGGTGATGAAGCCCGATCCGACGACCGCGGATGCGCTCGCCGAGGCCGCGAAGACCATCGCCGCCACCGTGTCGGCGGTGGCGATCATCTGCTTCACGACCTCGGGCTCGACCGCACGACGGATCGCGCGCGAACGGCCGTCGGTGCCGTTGCTGGTGCTTACGCCGAGCCAGGAGACCGCGCGGCGGCTCGGGCTGCTGTGGGGAACGCATGCGGTGCATACGCGCGACGTCGAGTCGTTCGAGGACATGGTCGCGAAGTCGAAGCGGATGGCGTTGCGGCACGGGATGGCGAAGGCCGGCGACCGGGTGATCGTGCTGGCGGGCGTGCCGTTCCGGACGCCCGGGTCGACCAACGTGCTGCACGTGGTTCGGATCGTCGGCGATGAGCTGAAGGGCCATCATTCGCAGGTTTGAGCTTTGGAGGCGGTAGGGGCGACGAGCCAAGGTGCGGCTCCCTCCTCCCCTCCCTGGAAGGGAGGGGGCTGGGGTGGGTCGGCTTCCACACGGTCCAACGCTAGTGGCCTAAACCGGCCAACCCACCCCCAGCCCCTCCCTTCCAGGGAGGGGAGCCAAGTGAATAGCGGCGTTGGTCTGCCCATCGTCGCGACATCGCGGCGGCTGATGCGTCTCTCGAACTGCCCGCGCGTCGGTAGTCCGAATGGTAAAGTCCCATCGAAGGACATTCGCATTCAGGCGCATGCGCATCGATAGGCCTGCTGTTCCCTCGCGAACGCGGGGGTCCAGGGTACCGGTGCGCTACGATATTCAGCTGGGCCCCCGCGTCTGCGGCGAACAGCTCAGGGGCGGTCCGCGACTTCCGTGCAGTTTTGACGGTCGAACACCCATATTGCGCCACTACCAAGCCCGCCCCAACCCCATCATGCCGGGCTCGTCCCGGCCTCCACCGTGCCGCACGCCAACCCCGTCGGATCGTGCGGCGCGGTGGGCCCCGGCTTCCACCGGGGTGACGGGAGGGGTGAGCCTCAGGCGGGGATGTGCCTGTTCGAACGCGTCTCCTGAGTGTTCCGTGACGACTTTCCGTTCGGTACGAAGCCCGCAGTCCAGGGCTCGTGTCGAACTACGCCATCCCGCGCGACCGAGGGCGCGCAACCGAACAGATTTTCCGGCACGCCAACGGAGCGAAGCCCCTCACCCAACCTAAGCCCACCACCCCGGCGGAGGCCGGGGCCCAGTTGGGGGACGGCGATTGCGATGCTCCCCGCTCCGTTACTGCAACCTTGCCAACTGGGCCCCGGCCTCCGCCGGGGTGGTACCTCCGCTGGGGGTGACAGCCTCGTGATGCATCTTACCGCTACGGAACCCCAACCGCGGTTCGAGCCAAACTGTGGTCAGGCCTCACCAACCCAATCTAGGCTAGCGCTCCGCGCCCGAATACGCGATGCCGCGCGGAACGGACCGCACGGGAGGGCGAACGCAATGACATTACGCGAAAAGATCGGTTGGGGCGCACTCGCCCTGCTCGCAGCCTGCGCGCTCGCGGTCGTCGCGTTCGAGCGCGGCGAGCATGTCAACGCGCTGTGGATCGTGACCGCCGCCGTCTCCGTCCAGCTGATCGCGTACCGGTTCTACGCGCGGTATATCGCGCGGCATGTGATGCAGCTCGATCCGTCGCGCCCCACGCCAGCCCTGCGCCGCGCCGACGGCCTCGATTACGTCGCGACCGACCGCAACGTCCTGTTCGGTCACCATTTCGCCGCCATCGCCGGTGCCGGTCCGCTGGTCGGCCCGGTGCTTGCCGCACAGATGGGTTACCTCCCCGGCACTCTCTGGATCCTCGCCGGCGTCGTGCTGGCCGGCGCGGTGCAGGACTTCATGATCCTGTTCATCTCGATGCGGCGCGACGGGCGGTCGCTCGGTGAGCTGATCCGGATGGAGATGGGCGCAGTCCCCGGCGTGATCGCGCTGATCGGTGCATTCGCGATCATGGTCATCATCCTGGCCGTGCTCGCGCTGATCGTGGTGCGCGCGCTCGCCGGCAGCCCGTGGGGGCTGTTCACCGTCGCCGCGACGATCCCGCTCGCGTTCCTGATGGGCATCTACACGCGCTGGATTCGACCCGGAAAGGTCGGCGAAGTCTCCGTTCTCGGCGTCATCGGGCTGCTCGCCGCGATCGTCTATGGCGGCACCGTCGCCGCCTCGCCGACGCTCGCACCGCTGTTCACGCTGACCCCGGTGCAGCTCTGCGTGCTGATGGTGGGATACGGCGCGGTCGCCTCCGTCCTCCCGGTGTGGCTGTTGCTGGCCCCCCGCGACTACCTTTCCACCTTCCTCAAGATCGGCGCGATCGTCGCGCTCGCGATCGGCATCGCGGTCGTCGCACCGCCGCTGCGGATGCCGGCGCTGACCCCGTTCATCGACGGCAGCGGTCCGGTCTGGTCGGGCGGGCTCTTCCCCTTCCTGTTCATCACGATTGCGTGCGGCGCGGTATCGGGTTTCCATGCGCTGATCGCCAGCGGCACCACACCGAAGCTGATCGCCAGCGAAGGCGACGCGCAGTTCATCGGTTATGGCGCGATGCTGATGGAAAGCTTCGTCGCGATCATGGCGCTGGTCGGCGCGTCCATCCTCGATCCCGGCGTGTATTTCGCGATGAACAGCCCGGCGGCGGTGGTCGGCACCGACTTCGCCTCGGCCGCTACCGCAGTGACCGCGATGGGCTTCCCGATCACACCCGAACTCCTCGCGCAGACCGCGAAGGACGTCGGCGAGACCACGATCGTCTCGCGGACGGGCGGCGCGCCGACGCTGGCGGTGGCGATGTCCGAGATTTTCAGTCACCTCGTCGGCGGGCAGGCGATGAAGGCGTTCTGGTATCACTTCGCGATCCTGTTCGAGGCGTTGTTCATCCTAACCGCGGTCGATGCTGGGACGCGTGCCGGGCGGTTCATGTTGCAGGATTTGATTGGGCTCGCGGTGCCGTCGTTCCGCAATGCCTCGGCGATCGTGCCGGGGCTGATCGCGACCGCGCTGTGCGTGATCGCCTGGGGCTTCTTCCTGTACCAGGGCGTTACCGATCCGCTTGGTGGCGTGAACACGCTGTGGCCGCTGTTCGGCATCTCGAACCAGATGCTCGCGGCGGTCGCGCTCGTGTTGGCCACCGTCGTTCTGTTCCGGATGAAGCGCCAGCGGTACGCTTGGGTAACGATCCTGCCCGCCGCGTGGCTGTGCCTGTGCACGATCACTGCCGGGCTGATGAAGCTGTTCGCGAGCGATCCGAAGGTCGGCTTCCTCGCACATGCGTCTAAGTTCGCGGATGCGGCGGCGCGGGGTGAGTTGCTCGCGCCGGCCAAGACGATGGCGGAGATGCAGCGGATCGTACTCAACGACCGGATCGACGCCGGGCTGTGCGCGCTGTTCCTGGCGGTGGTGCTGTCGATCGTCTTCTTCGGGATCCGTACCTGTCTCGCGGCGCTGAAGATCGACCGGCCGACGGTGACCGAAGTCCCGCCGCAGCTGGTGGCCGCAGAATGATCCGCACGCTCTACGCAAAGGCACGCGAGACCGCGCTGCTGATGGTCGGCGTGCCGTCCTATGCTGCGTATCGCCAGCACATGGCCGAGCGGCATCCCGACCACGCGCCGATGGACGAACGCACGTTCTTCCGCGATCGCCAGGAGGCGCGATACGGCAGCAAGGGCGGGGGACGCTGCTGTTGAGCGATCGGGTTTCCACCGTTGCGCGATTGCGGAGCGCGACGGCAGCGGATCACGACGCGGTCGATGCAGGGTTCGGGCGCTACGACCTGACCGATGCGGATGACTACCGGGCGTTCCTGATCGCGCATGCCAAGGCCTTGCCCGCGGTCGAGGCTTGGCTGACCGCTATTCCGGGGCTGGCGACGGTTCGGTCGCGGGGGACAGAGCTTGCCGCGGACCTCGCCGCGCTGGGCGAAGACATGCCCGCGCCGATGACGTTCGACGTCCCGGCGAGCGCTGCCGCCGGGTGGGGTGCGATGTATGTGGTCGAAGGGTCGCGGCTCGGTGGTGTCATGCTGTCGCGGTCGGTTCCCGAAGGAATGCCGTCCGCGTATCTCGGCGCGAAACATCTGTCGGGCGAGTGGCGCGCGTTGCTGACCGCGATCGACGGCGAAACCGCCGACGAGGCCTGGGTCGAGCAGGCCATCGTCGGCGCCAAGGCAGCGTTCGACCTGTATCGGCGCGCGCCTACCTGATTTCCCTGATCTCCCTGATCTCCCTGATCTCAGCGCAGGAGCTTCGGCGCTTCCTTGCGGATCATGTCCTGCACCTTGCTCGCGAACAACCCGAGGATCCCGGGCAGGTCGACGACCGCGTGGACGTTGGTCTCGAACACGGTGACCGCGCTCGCGATCGTCTGCCCCATCGCCTTGACGGTGAAGTGCAGCGTGTCGCCGTCCCAGCGGTGATCGGTCAAAGAACCGCCGGGAATGTTCGCGCCGATCTTGTCGATGCTGCCGTCGAGCCGCGCGCGAACCGCCGCCTTGCCGAGCTGGTGGGGGACGTCGACGGTGATGGGGTTGGCCATGGGAGATCCTTGAACTGAGTTTTGGCCTTAAATGGCGAAAAGCATGTCGTCGTGAGCGAACGCCTTGAACTCGAGTGCGTTGCCGCTGGGATCGAGAAAGAACATCGTCGCCTGTTCGCCGGGCTGGCCCTTGAAGCGGATGTAGGGCGCGATCCCGAACTGGACGCCGGCGGCGGTGACGCGCTCGGACAGCGCGGTCCAGTCGTCCATGGTGAGAACAACGCCGAAGTGCGGGACCGGGACGGCGTGGCCGTCGACCGCGTTCTCCACCGCGACGGGTTTGGCCGAGGGGTCGAGGTGCGCAACGATCTGGTGACCGAACAGGTCGAAATCGATCCACTGCTCGCTGGAACGCCCTTCGCGACAGCCGAGCGTGGCGCCGTAGAAGGTACGCGCTGCGGCGAGGTCGTGGACCGGGAAGGCGAGGTGGAAGGGGCGTAGGGTCATGGAGGGAAGATAGATCGTGGTTGAGAGTTCGTCGACCCGGCGGATTGCGTGGGAGTTTTGAACCACCGCAATAACAGGAGATAAGCCCAAAACCTTGTTCTCCCGCGAAGGCGGGAGCCCAGTCTGTTTCCCCGCCTTCGCGGGGAAACAGTATTGGTGAGGATGGCCTTCCCCCACCCCCAACCACCCCGGCGAAGGCCGGGACCCAATTGGGAGATGTCGTTAACGGCGGGCAGCACTCCGTTACTGCAACCTTTCCAATTGGGCCCCGGCCTTCGCCGGGGTGGTAGAAGGAGTAGATGGGGCGCTCTTCATGCCGCCACCCCATCACACCGAAAACATTGCCCCTCCTTCCCCGCCACGGCATAGCGCGAGCGTGAACCGCTACCCTGCCCTCGCCTGCCTCGTCCTCGGTGCGCTTGCCGCGACCGGGTTCGCCCCGCTCGATCTCTGGCCACTGACGCTCGTCGCGTTCGCGGTGTGGATGAAGCTCGTCCACGACGCGCCGACCCTGCGCGTCGTACTCTGGCGCGGATGGGTGTTCGGGCTCGGGCATTTCACCGTGAACAACAACTGGTTCAAGCACGCGTTCGACTTCCAGGACGCGATGCCGCCGGTGCTCGGCTATTTCGCCGCGGTCGGCCTCGCGCTGTACCTCGCGGTGTTCCCGATGCTCGCCGGCGCGCTCGCCTGGAAGATCGCACGGCGACCGGGCACGCCCGACGCGACGTTCGTGCTGATCTTCGGCGCTGCCTGGATCGCGACCGAGTGGCTCCGCGCGACGCTGTTCACCGGTTACGCATGGGATCCGCTGAGCGTCGTCTGGCTCCCCGCGATCGGCGTCGCGCAGCTGTCCGCCTTTATCGGCACCTACGCGTTGTCCGGCGTGACCATATTGGCGGCAGGCGCGCTGCTGATGCTCGCGGTACGTCGCTGGACGCTGCCCGCCATCGCCATTCCCGCTCTCGGCCTCGCCGCACTGTCTGCGCTCTGGACCAATGCGCCGCCGCCGGCTCCCGGCACGCCGCTGGTCCGCGTGGTCCAGCCCGACATCGACCAGGAGGACCGGAGCGAAACCGACGGCGAACGTGTCCTTACAGCACTCGAGAAGCTGAGCGGCCAGGGCGGCGTCACCCCGCGTCTCGTGGTCTGGCCCGAGGGCGTGGTCCGCGATTATGTCGAGGATGGCTATCCGTTCTACGCCTATGGCTGGTCGAGCCCGCTCTACCTGCGCCGCCGGATGGCAAGACTGCTGGGTCCCCGGGATATTCTGCTGATCGGCGGCACCGCGCTGGAGTTCAATACCAGGGATCAGATCTCCGGCGCGGCCAATTCGGTGTTCGCCCTCGACGCGCAAGCCCGGCTTCGCGGCCGCTACGACAAGGCGCACCTCGTGCCATATGGCGAATATCTGCCGATGCCGTGGCTGCTGAAGCCACTCGGCCTCGCGCGGCTCGTCCCCGGCGACTTCGACTTCACCTCGGGCAAGGGGCCTGCGAACCTGACGCTGCCGGGCTTCGGTTCGATCGGCATGCAGATCTGCTACGAGATCATCTTCTCGGGCGACGTGGTCGATCGCGCGCACCGCCCGCGAATCCTGTTCAACCCGTCGAACGACGCGTGGTTCGGCAAATGGGGGCCGCCGCAGCATCTCGCGCAAGCCCGGATGCGCGCGATAGAGGAGGGGTTGCCGATCCTCCGCGCCACCCCGACGGGTATCTCGGCGATCATTGCCGCCGATGGCCGGCTCGTTGCGACCGTCCCGCACGAGACCGCGGGCGCGATCGAACAGCCGATGCCGTCTGCGCTGCCGCCCACGTTGTTCTCGCGTGTCGGCAACGCGATGGCGGCGATCGTCGCGGCGCTAATGCTTGCAAGCGCGGTTGCCGTGCGCCGTCGGCGTCGCTAGAAGGTCATATAAAGCTTTCCTTATATGTCGCTCACTGACCCTCTGTCGGCGAGCCTTTGCGAAGAGGTTTCATGCGCAAGTCCTTTCTCTTCACCTCCGAATCGGTCTCCGAAGGCCATCCCGACAAGGTCGCCGACCAGATCAGCGATACCGTCGTCGACCTGTTCCTCGCCAAGGACCCGCAGGCGCGGATCGCCTGCGAGACGCTGACCACCACGCAGCTCGTCGTCCTCGCCGGTGAAATCCGCGGCAAGGGCATCTACGAGAATGGCGAGTGGGCACCGGGCGTGCTCGAGGAGATCGAAGCCGCGGTGCGCAACACCGTCAAGGAAATCGGCTACGAGCAGACCGGTTTCCATTGGAAGACCTTCCGCTTCGAGAACAACCTCCACGCGCAGTCCGCGGAAATCGCGATGGGCGTCGACGAGAGCGGCAACAAGGACGAGGGCGCCGGCGACCAAGGCATCATGTTCGGCTACGCGACCGACGAGACCCCCGGTCTGATGCCCGCTACGCTGTATTACAGCCACAAGATCCTCGAGCGGATGGCCGCTGACCGCCATTCGGGCGTTGCGCCGTTCCTTCAGCCCGACGCCAAGAGCCAGGTCACGCTGTCGTACGAGAACGAAGCGCCGGTCGCCGCGACCGCGCTCGTCGTCTCGACGCAGCATGCGCCGGGCTATTCCGAGAAGGGCAGGAACCCCGATCCGGTAAAGTACGCCGAACTGCGTGACTACGTGATGGGCGTGTTCAAGGATGTGCTGCCCGACGGCTTCATCTCCGACGCGACCAAGATCTACATCAACCCGACCGGCGCGTTCGAGATCGGTGGCCCCGACGGCGACGCCGGCGTCACGGGTCGCAAGATCATCGTCGACACCTACGGCGGCGCGGCACCGCACGGCGGCGGCGCGTTCAGCGGCAAGGATCCGACCAAGGTCGATCGCTCGGCCGCGTACGTCTCGCGCTATCTGGCGAAGAACGTCGTCGCGGCCGGCCTCGCGCGCCGTTGCACGATCCAGCTCAGCTACGCGATCGGCATTGCCGAACCTCTGTCGGTCTATGTCGACCTGCACGGCACCGGTACGGTCGACGAGGCCAAGCTTGAGGCGGTCCTGCCGCAGCTCGTCCGTCTGACGCCGAAGGGCATCCGCGAGCACCTCAAGCTCAACGCGCCGATCTACAAGAAGACCGCGGCGTACGGCCACTTTGGTCGCGAGCCTGTGGGCGACACGTTCACGTGGGAAAAGACCGATCTGGTCGAGGCACTGAAGGCCGCCGTCGCCTGATAGCGACGCCTTTGATACTGTGAAAAAGCCTCCCGCGGACCAGTCCGCGGGAGGCTTTTTTTTGTTCACTCGGTCATCCTGACGAAGGTCAGGATCCAGGGTAACAGGCGGCGTCCATCATGGCTCTGGATCCTGACTTTCGTCAGGATGACGGAGGGGTTGGTTCGCACCGCGGAAATTGAGCCTTACTAGTCCCTCTCCCCACCGGGGAGAGGGAGGGAGGAGCCGCTTAGGGACGGAAGGGTGAGGGGCTTTGGGGAGAGGGTCCGAGCCTCACTCCCCCTCACCCTCCCACCCGGCTTCGCCGTGCGGGCCCCTCCCTCTCCCCGAGGGGAGAGGGGGTGATCAGGGGTGAGGCGCGTACTAACCCATCCTTCGATACGCTGCTTCGACAAGCTCAGCCGCTACTCAGGACGAACGGCGTCGGTAACCTGAGCGTGCCGCTGTTCGGTCAAAATCTGCCACGCGGTCAGGAACAACGCCGCGACCAACGGACCGACAACGATGCCGCTGATCCCGACCGCCTCGATTCCACCGAGCGTCGACACCAGCACGATGTAATCCGGGATCCCGGTATCCCGCCCGACCAGGATCGGCCGCAGGATGTTATCGGCCAGGCCGATCACCACGACGCCCGAGACGATGACCACCACGCCCTGCCAGATCGCGCCGGTCGCCAGCAGATAGACCGCGACCGGGACCCAGACGAGCGCGGGCCCCAGTGCCGGCAGCAGCGACGTCAGCGCCATCAGCAGGCCCCACAGCAGCGCGGCCGGCACTCCGACGATCCAGAACGTCACCGCGCCGAGCGCGCCCTGGGCGAGACCGACGATCACCGATCCCTTGATCGTCGCACGGACCACCGCGACGAACTTGTCGACCAGCGTCTTCGCCACCGAATGCTCCAGCGGCAACGCGCGACGGATCGCAGGCCCCACCCTGTCGCCGTCCCGCAGCAGGAAGAACGTCACGTACAGCCCGATGCCGAACGACAGCACGAACGCGGCCGCGTTGCGACCGATCGACAGCGCCTGCCCGGCGATCGAGCGGACGCTGTTGCCGAGGATGGTCGACACGCGCGACTGCGCCTGTTCGAAGCTGTTGAGCCCGGCCTTGTCGAGCGCACCCTGAATCCGGCGCGGCAACGCGTCATGGATCTGCTGGAAATACGCGCCAAAGTTGATCTGCCCGCTCTGCAGTTTGGCATAGACCGAGGCGGACTGGTCGATCATCAGGCTGCCGATGATCAGCGTCGGTACGATCACCGCGACGAAGATGATCAGCAGCGTCATCGCCGCCGCCAGATTGCGCCGGCCCGGCCAGCGCTTGAGCAGCCACTGGTACAGCGACTGGAACAGGATGGCCGCCAGCCCACTCCACAACAGCGCCACCGCGAAGGTCGAGACGACGACGCACAACGCTACCGTGATCGCCACCAGGAAGACGATGAAGCCCCCCGTTTCCAGTCGACGCCTGTCGATCATGTCGTACCCCTTTTCTAGCGCCGCACCGCGATCCGCCGACACCCTATAATAAAAGCCGCCCCCCGGTCTTCACCAGGGGACGGCCCAGCTTTCGGCGCAGCTATGCGCCGGGCGCTATCAGCGAAGCTTCTCGCTGCCGTTGACCAGCGCATCCTTCTGCGCCTGCGGCATTGCCTGCGCGTTCACGTCGGCATCGTCGATCGCGTCCGACTGGCGCTCGCCGTCCTTGCGAACCGCCTTGGCCTGGTCCTCGAGATTATCGGCAGCCGCGTCGAGCGAATCGGCGCGGTTATCCGCGGCCTTCTCGACCTGGCTGCCGAGCTTGTCGTCGCCCTTGCCGCCGCAGGCTGCGAGCGGGAGTGCGATGGCGGCGATCAACGTGGCGATGGCGAGTTTCTTCATGGTATCTTCCCTCTGGTGTTGAGGTCGCAAACCGTCACGGGCTCGTAACGGTTCCACACAACACCGCCATCGGCGAAAAAAGTATGGCTAATCAAGCGTTAGCTGGCGCGCCGAGCAAAGGCAGCTTTTCCGCGGCGACGTTTTCGATCACCGGTGCGACCCGGTCAAACACCGCGCTGACCATCGCTTCGGCGATCCAGCCGACCGCCGCGCCGACGACGAGGTCGGACAGATAGTGCTTCCCATTGATCGGCTGCGCGACGGCGACCACGCCGGTGATCAACGCGGCGGGTGTCCCGGCCCCGTCGATGTCGCGCGACGCGGCACGCGCGACCGCCACCGCGCCCGCGGTGTGGCCCGACGGGAACGAGGTCTGTTCGTGCTCGTCGCTCTTGCCCGGTTCGAACCGCGCCTTGCCGTCCTCGATCGCCTTTTCGGGGCGTGTGCGATCGACCGACGCCTTGATCGCCGACTTGACGAAGGTTGCCGCCGCATGTGCCGCCAGCATTCGTACACCGCCGCGGATCACGTCCGGCCTGCGCGCGATCAGGCCGATCACGACCGTGCCGATCGAGGTCGCCACGAGTTGCGGCTGGTCGCCAATCTCGGCGAGGAACCCGGTCGCCTTGACGAGCGGTTCGTCGCGGTGCTCGGCGGCCTTGTACGTCGCCTCGCGGTCCGCGGTCTCGACGGCTTTCGCGGCTTTCTTGGTCTTGCCCATCACGTTTCGCCTTGTCCGTCCATCTCGCCGCGCACCTGTGCATGCGCGAGCAAGGCGAACAACCCCGCACCGCCCAGCAAGTTGCCGAGCACCGCGGGCAGGATCAATTCGCCCAACGCCTGCCAGACGCCGACATTGCCGGAGAACAGCAGCAGGAACGCCTCGTCCGAACCGACGATCGAATGGCTGAACCCGCCGATCGCAACGACATAGGTGATCGCGAAGATCACCATGAACGCCTGTTGCCGCGCGTTGGGCAGCGACCAGGCGAGGATCGCGATCATGAACCCGGCGGGAATCGCGTTGACGAACGTTGCCCAGGCCGAAAGCTCGGTGATCCGCATCGACACCTCGATCATCGCGCCGCGCAATTCGCTGTTGCCGAGCACCCCCGCCGCGATCGCACCGCCGGTAATCGCCGTCCCGATCAGATTGGCGAGGAGCACCACGCCCCACAGCCGCAGCGTCCGCTTCAGCGCCCAGCCCGATGGCTTCGTCACCAGCGGCAGCATCGCGCTGATCGTGCTCTCGGTGAACAACTGCATCCGCCCGAGGATCACGACCAGGAAGCCGATCGGATAGCCGAGCGACACGATGATCGTCCGCCACGGCGTGTCCGGCAGTGCCTGATGCAGCGCCCCTTCCGCGATCAGCGAACTGGAAATCGCCATGCCCGCCGCGAGTCCGGAAAAGAACAGCGACGACACCGGGCGGTCGAGTTCCTCCTCGCCCGCCTCGCGCACGGCCTTGTGCAGGTCCTGCGCATCGGCGGCCTTGAGGTCCTCGACGTCTTCGCCGGGCGAATTGGAAGCGGTGTCGACCATTACGAGCGTGTAACGGTTCGCGTCATGCTTTGCTCCGAGGCAATCGCCCGCTAGAGCGCCCGGCGATGAACGATCCTGCTGTTATCCGCCGCCTCTATGGCCGTCGCCAAGGCCACAAGCTGCGTCTCGGCCAGGCTGCGCTCGTCGAGGAAACGCTCGCCGACCTGTCAGTGCCCGACGAGGGGTCGATCGATGCGATGACCCTGTTCGGCGAAGACCGGCCGTTGCATGTCGAGATCGGCTTCGGTGCGGGCGAGCATCTGGCAGGACAGGCCGCGATGAACCCGGACGTCGGCTTCATCGGCTGCGAGCCGTTCCTCAACGGTGTCGTCGGCGCGCTGGCGCACATCCGCGACGGCGAGCTGACCAACGTCCGGTTGCACATGGGCGATGCGCTCGAGGTGATCGAGCGCCTGCCCGATGCGAGCCTCGACCGGCTGTACCTGCTGCATCCCGATCCGTGGCGGAAGGCCCGCCACGCCAAGCGGCGCATGGTCAATCACGGCCCGCTCGACACGATCGCCGCCAAGCTGAAGCCGGGCGCGGAGTTCCGCCTCGGCACCGACGACCCGACCTATTGCCGCTGGTCGATGATGATCATGAACGCGCGCCGCGATTTCGAATGGCAGGCGAAAACCCCGCACGACTTCCTGACGCGCCCGGACGACTGGCCCGAGACGCGGTACGAACGGAAAGCGCGGCGGCAGGGCCACGAGGTCTGGTACTACCGCTACCTGCGGGTGTGATCCGCGCGGGCGCTAGCGGTGGGTGTGATGCCGCTGCGGCGCCAGAGCCAGCCGAGCGCGCGACCGGCGAGCGCGGGTAGCCCAGGCCTGAGCAGCAGCCAGTCGCGGATCGGGGCGTCGACTTGCGCGCCGATCACGCGCTTGTAGCCGCTGTCGCCCGCCCCCCAATCGATCCGGCGCGTGCCCCGGGCGAGCGCGGCGGCGATATTGCGCCAGTAGAGAAGCTTGCCGGGCGAATGCTTGGCGAAGCGCGGATCATAGCTGTTCGCGATCGCATACAGCAGGTCGCCCGTGTCGATGTCGAACGAGAAGGCGGCGGGCTTGCCATCGACTCCGAGCAGCGCGGCGCGGAACATCGCGGCCAGGACCGGGTCGGCGACGGCGGCCTGCCAGAAGGCGAGATGACCGTCGCGCGTGAATTTCATGCCTTTGCGATCCGTCGCGTGCGCGATCCAGCTCTCCTCCTCGATCGTGCCGAGCGCTTCGAACGCGGCAGGCCAATCGCCGCCCGACAGAAACCGCCACTCGAGCGCACCATGGTCGGCGAGATGTTTTTCGTGGAAGCGGTTCTTGCGCAGCGTCGAACGGCGCGGCCAGGGCTTCCCGTCAACGACCGGGCGGAGATCCAGCGACCACCTTTCGCCGATTGGGCGGTCGATCACCACCCAGCCATTCGCGCGGGCGGTGGCGATCAGCGCGGTGGCGGCGAAATCATCGTCATAGACCGGGCCGATGCGCAGGCCGTTCATGTGCGCGGACAGCATCGACAGCGCAGTCTTCAGCGCGGCGTCGCCATGTTCGAGCGCGAGGCCGAAGCTGCGGAACGGCCAGTAGCATCCGGGGATCGCGGCGATCCCCAGCGCGGGCGGGCCACGCGGGACGAACGGCAGCGTCAGCACCGGCGCATCGTCCTGCGCGACGACCAATGTCCGCGCCTGCCCGCCATAGGCGGCGAGCGCGGCGGCGTACCAGCCGAAGCGCAGGAACCGGTGGCTCGGCGCGCCCCGTTCCGCGACGGTGTCGATCGCGGCGGCCAGCCCCTCGACCACGTCGCTGCGCACGATCGGCGGCAGCCGGACGAAGTCGGCCAGGAGCATCGGCTTGGACATTCGCCGTCGATACCGCGGAGAAGGTTACGATTGCATGCTCTTTTGCAGCCAGCGCTTTTGCAATCGGCGACGTTCCCCAGCATGGTGGCCGCCATGCCGACGATCCCCGCCATTTCGACGATCGCCCAGACGATCCAGCTCTCGCTCGCGCCGGTGTTCATGCTCGCGGGCATCGGCCAGTTGCTCAACGTGCTGGCCGGACGGCTGTCCCGCGTGATCGACCGCGCGCGGAAACTGGAGCAATTGCACCCCAATTTCTCGGCGGCCGATCGGACCCGCTACGGCTGGGAGTTGCGGTTGCTCGACCGGCGGATGACGATCATCAACGCGGCGCTGTTCCTGGCGGTATCGAGCGCGATCATGACCTGCGTGCTGATCGCGCTGCTGTTCATCGCCGAACTCGCCAAGCTGCATTTCGGCACCGCGGTGGCGCTGTGCTTCATCCTCGCTATGATCCTGCTGATCGCGGCGCTTGTCTCGTTCATCTTCGAGGTCAGGATGTCGTTGAGAGCCTTCCGTATCCGGCCTGAATTGCTGAAGGACCTGTTGTGATCGAGAAACGCATATTGCAGGCGGTAGTCGCGGTCGCGTGCCTGTTGCCGCTGATCGTCGGCGGCCAAGGCGTGCTGCACGGGCCGGCACCGTTCGGGCATCTTGCCGAGGTGCCGCGCGATCTGGATAGCCATTTCCGGTATATCTCGGGGATCTTCTTTGCGACCGGATTGGGGTTTTTGAGCTGCATTCCGGATATCGAGCGCAAGGGGCCGCGGTTTCGGTTGCTCGGCGGATTGATTTTCGTCGGCGGGCTTTCGCGGGGGATCTCGCTACTCGTGGTGGGTGTGCCGTCGCAGGGCCATGTGCTCGGGCTGGTGATGGAGACGGTAGTCGTGCCGTTGCTGATGCTCTGGCAGTGGAATTTCGCCAAGCGGGCTGACTGACGCCTCCCCCATCCCCTCCGGGGCACATCGTCCCATCCACCGTCATCCTGACGAAAGTCAGGATCCAGGGTCACGCAGTACGGACCTCCTGGCTCTGGATCCTGACTTTCGTCAGGATGACGGGACGTATGGGGCATCGCGGTCTGGTAGCCAGCAGACCGGCCGGGTCATACTAGCGGGAAGCCTCCATCCCTGCCCCTACATCGGCGGTCGGCAGATACCGTGGCGCGACCCGCGCCTTCGCCCTCTGCTCATACGCATAGCCCGCGCCCAGCACCGCCGCGTCGCCATACTTCGTCGCGATGAACGACAGCCCGACCGGCAGTCCGCGGACCAGCCCCATCGGCACGGTCAGGTTCGGATAGCCCGCGACCGCCGGCAATCCGCTCGAACTCGGGCCACCGTATTGATCGCCGTACACGGGCTCGCTCAGCCACGCGGGGCCGTAAGTCGGCTCGACCAGTACGGTAGCGCCCGCCGCCTTGAGCATCGCGTCGATCCCCTCCGTACCCGCCAGCCGCAGCGATTTCGCGCGCGCTGCCTTGTACGCCGAATCGTTCAACCCCTTGGTCTTCGCCGCAGCCTCGAACGTCTCCTGCGCAAAGAACGGCATTTCGGCGCCTGCGTTGGCCGTGTTGAACGCGATGACCTGATCGAGCGTCCGCGTGCGGACTGCTGCGGGCGTGGTCGCGAGATAGGTGTCGAGATCGGCCTTCAACTCGGTCTGGAGCACGACGAGTTCCGCCTCGCCAAGCCCATCGAGCTTGGGCTGCTTGACCTCGACCAGCACCGCGCCCGCAGCCTTGAGCACATCGAGCGAGGCCTGGTATTTCGCGGCAAGGTCCGCGGTCATCTCCGGCCGCATCACGCCGACGCGCAGACCCGACAGCGCGCTGGTCGACAGCCCGGCGGCATAGTCGCGCTTGTAAGCCCCTGCCCCCGCGGTCGCGGCATCGGCGGGATCCGCCGCGATCATCGCCGAGAACAGCGTCGCGACGTCGCGGACGCTGCGCGCCATCGGCCCCGGCGTATCCTGGCTGTGGCTGATCGGCACGACGTGCGTGCGGCTGACGAGGCCGAGCGTCGGCTTCAACCCGACCAGTCCGTTGAGCGACGACGGACACACCACCGAGCCATCGGTCTCCGTGCCGATCGCGGCCGCCGCGAAGCTCGCCGCGATCGCCGCGCCCGAGCCGCTCGACGATCCGCACGCGGTCCGGTCGAGCGCGTAGGGATTCTTGACCAAGCCGCCGACCGCGCTCCAGCCGCTCATCGACCGCGTCGAGCGGATGTTCGCCCATTCGCTCAGATTGGTCTTCCCCAGGATCACCGCCCCTGCCGCGCGGAGTTGCGCGACCACGGGTGCGTCGCGACGCGTGAGATTGTCCTTCAGCGCAAGGCTGCCGGCCGTCGTCGGCATCGCGTCTGCGGTCTCGACATTGTCCTTGATCAGCACCGGCACGCCGTGGAGCGGACCACGGATGCGCCCAGCCTTGCGTTCGGCGTCGAGCGCCTTGGCCTGCGCCAGCGCGTCGGGGTTCAGCGCGATGACGGCGCGGAGAGTGGGGCCCTTGCGGTCCATCGCGGCGATCCGCGCGAGATAGGCGCGGACAAGGTCGACGCTGCTCGCCTTGCCGGACGTCATCGCCGCCTGGAGCTGATCGATCGACTGTTCCTCGACCGCGACCGTCTTTGCGCTCGCGACGGCTGGAACGGCGGTTGCGAGCAATAGCCCGATGATAAACTTACGCATTTTGCGAATCCCCTTTGGCGCGAGGCTATCGGGGTTGCGGGCCTGCGCCAAGCGGTCTGAACGATGCTCGACACGATGCGTTACGGATCGGCAACGGATAGGGGAATGGCGTGCGTCGTGTGTTGAAGATCGTCGGGGGCGTCGTGCTGCTGGCGGTCGTGGTCGTCGCGCTGGCGGTGACGATCGTGCCGCGCTTTCTCGACCGCATCTACTACCGCGGACCGGCGAGCGGCCATTTCGACGGTGCGCACTTCGCCAACCCCGACAACGACGCCGACACGCAGCAGATCCAGCCTGCGGGCGGTGGTCGTGCGAGCTTCTTCTGGCGCTATTTCACCGGCAGCGATGGCCGCCCGGCGTGGCCGAAGACGGTCGCGGTGAGTCGCATCACGCCGCCCGCCCGCGTCGAGGGTGAGCGGATGGTCGTGACGTGGGTCGGTCATGCGAGCGTGCTGATCCAGACGCAGGGGCTCAACATCCTCACCGATCCGGTCTGGGCGGAGAAGGCAGGGCCGCTGGGGACGGGGCCGCGTCGTGTCCCCGAGCCGGGAATCGCGTTCGATGCGCTTCCCAGGATCGACCTCTTGCTGGTCAGCCACAATCATTACGACCATCTCGACAAGGCGACGCTGAAGCGGCTGTGGGAGCGCGATCGGCCGCGGATCGTCACGAGCTTGGGCAACGACAGCGTGATCGGCCAGACCGGCGCGCAGGCGACCGCGCTCGACTGGGGGCAGCGAGCGGCGATCAAGCCCGGCGTCGATGTCGTCGTGACGCGCAACCATCATTGGGGCAGCCGCTGGTTCACCGATCGCAACCGCGCCTTGTGGTCGAGCTTCGTCGTGACGCTGCCGGGCGGGAATGTGTTCTTTGCGGGCGATACCGGGATGGGCGACGGCCAATGGCCGGTCGAGGCGGCGGCGCTGGGACCGATCCGGCTGGCGCTGATCCCGATCGGTGCGTTCCGGTTCGTCGACGGGCAGATGGAATCGGGTAGCCATATCGGGCCCGTGGATGCGGTCGAGGTGTATCGACGGCTGGGCGCGGCACACGCGATCCCGATTCACTGGGGGACGTTCCGCCTGTCGTTCGAGGGGTATGATACGCCGCCGAAACTGCTGGCGGCGGCGATGCGGTGTACGGGGCAGACCGGGTTCGAGCCCGTGGCGATCGGGCGGCCCACGGAGGTTGCGGGGTATGTAAAGCCGGCGACGGTAACGCCGATGGCTCGGGCGGCTTTGTTGCAATGTCTCGATACGCCGACGGTGCGGGACTTGCGCTAAATTCTCCGTCACCCCGAAGCTGTTCGTCGGGTATCCCCTTCGACTGAGTAAGGCTGTTTCCCCGCGAAGGCGGGGACCCAGACTGGGCTCCCGCCTTCGCGGGAGGACAACGAGAGAGAAGCGTAACGCCGGCTCCACATCCAACCACCCCGGCGAAGGCCGGGGCCCAATTGGGGAAGGCTGCTAACGGTGGACAGCGCCTCGTTACTGCCACCTTTCCAATTGGGCCCCGGCCTTCGCCGGGATGGTATTTCCCTCAATCGCGCCCGCGCTTCACCCCATCTTGAACACGCAGAGCTTGTTGCCGTCCGGATCGCGGAAATACGCGCCGTAGAAGCCCATTTCCTCGGGTCCACGCGTGCCGGCAGCGCCTTCGTCCGCGCCGCCGAGTTCGATCGCCTTGGCGTAGACCTGATCGACCTGCTCGCGCGAATCCGCCGCTAGCGCGACCATTGTACCATTGCCCGCGGTGGCGGCCGCGCCGTCATAGGGCTTGCCGATCACCAGCATCGGCTTGTCGGGGCCCGCGCCGTAGAAGGTCAACTGGCGCGCGTCGGGCATTTGCATCAGGCGCTTGCCGCCGACCGTCGCGAACAGCGCGTCGTAAAATGCCAACGCCGAGTCGATGTCGTTGGTGCCGAGCGTCGCGTAACCGATCATGGGTCTCTCCTATTATGAATAAGGAGCAATATCGGAGGGTTACACGGGGGACGCAACTAGCTGTTCCCCCGCGGAGGCGGGGGTCCAGGCCCGAACCCTCCCGGCATTCAACGGTGATGTAATCCCTGGGCCCCCGCGTTCGCGGGGGAACAGCTAGCGTTGCGGTCGTGGATCAGCCGACGAAGGCGCGCTCGATCACGAACGTACCCGGCTTCGAATTCGCGCCCTCCTCGAAACCATTCGCCTCGAGCATCACCGCGAATTCCTTGATCATCTCGGTCGAGCCGCACAGCATCGCGCGGTCGGTTTCGGGGTTGAGCTTCTGCTCGCCGCGGACCGGATGGCCGAACAGCGACGCGTCCTCGATCAGCGCACCGATCCGCCGCGTGGTGCGGAACGGCTCGCGCGTCACGGTCGGGATGTAGTGGAACTGCGTCTGCGCTTCGTCGGCGATCAGCGGATCCTCAGAGAGCAGCCCGACCATCTCGTCGTGATAGGCGAGATCGCTCACGCGGCGGACGCTGTGCACGACGATCACCTGCTCATACGCGGCATAGACGTCGGGGTCGCGCATCAGGCTGAGGAACGGCGCGAGGCCGGTGCCGGTCGAGAACATGAACAACCGCTTCCCCGGCAACAGCGCGTCGAGCACCAGCGTGCCGGTCGGCTTCTTGCCGAGATACACCTCGTCGCCGGGCTGGATCAGCTGGAGCTTCGAGGTCAGCGGGCCATCCTCGACCTTGATCGACAGGAACTCGAGCTCTTCCGAATAATGCGGGGACGCGATCGAATAGGCGCGCATGATCGGCTTGCCGCCTTCCTGGGGAAGACCGATCATCACGAACTCGCCCGAGCGGAAACGGAAGGTCGAGGGCCGCTCGATCGCGAAGCTGAACAGATGTTCGTTCCAGTGACGCACCCACAGCACCTTGGCGTTGAGGAACGCGGGGGTCTCGGGGATCAGCGCGGGCGCGCGGGTTGCTTCGACGGTCGGGGCGGTCATGCGTCTATTCCTTGGCCTACGCGCGGGCGCTGGCGGATCGATGGCTTGCGAAACGGTCGCATTATGGGCGCGAGCCGGACGGGTCAACAACAGCTAAACTTGGCATTGCCCAACCAGGTCCCGTGGCCGTTGCCGACTCAGGCCATGTTCCCCATATTCCCACTCGATGGCCATTCAGATCCGCACCAGCCTCGCCGAGCCCGAAACCGGCGAAAGCTTCGTCCCGCACCGCCCGACCGCGCGCCCCGACAAGGTCGAGGGCGGCAAGCGGTTCAACCTCGTTAGCGAATACGAACCCGCGGGCGACCAGCCTACCGCGATCGCCGAACTCGTCTCCGCGATCGGTGACGGCGAGAAGGACCAGGTGCTGCTCGGCGTCACCGGCTCGGGCAAGACCTTCACGATGGCCAGCGTCATCAACCGCGTCCAGCGCCCCGCCTTGATCCTCGCGCCGAACAAGATTCTGGCCGCACAGCTGTATGGCGAGATGAAGTCGTTCTTCCCCGACAACGCGGTCGAATATTTCGTCAGCTATTACGATTACTACCAGCCCGAGGCGTACGTCGCGCGGTCGGACACCTACATCGAGAAGGAATCGTCGACCAACGAGTCGATCGACCGGATGCGGCATTCGGCCACCCGCGCGCTGCTCGAACGCGACGACGTGATCATCGTCGCGTCGGTGTCGTGTCTGTACGGCATCGGCTCGGTCGAGACCTATTCGGCGATGATCTTCGACCTGAAAAAGGGCACGACCGTCGACCAACGCGAGATCGTGCGCAAGCTCGTTGCGCTCCAGTACAAGCGCAACGACGCGGCGTTCCAGCGCGGCAATTTCCGCGTGAAGGGCGACACGCTCGAAATCTTCCCGTCGCATTACGAGGACAGCGCGTGGCGCATCTCGTTCTTCGGCGACGATATCGAGGAGATCATCGAGTTCGATCCGCTGACCGGCAAGAAGGTCGCATCGCTGAACTCGGTGCGCGTCTATGCGAACTCGCATTACGTGACGCCCGGCCCGACGCTCAAGCAAGCGGGCGAAGCGATCAAGCACGAGCTGGCCGAGCGGCTGAAGGAGCTGGTGCTGGAGGGCAAGCTGCTGGAAGCACAGCGGCTCGAGCAGCGGACCAACTTCGACCTGGAGATGATCGCCGCGACCGGCTCCTGCGCAGGGATCGAGAATTACAGCCGCTTCCTCACCGGCCGCATGCCGGGCGAGCCGCCACCCACTTTGTTCGAATATCTCCCCGACAACGCGTTGCTGTTCGTCGACGAGAGCCACGTAACGATTGGCCAGATCAACGGCATGTCGCGCGGCGATCACCGACGGAAACTGACGCTCGCCGAATACGGCTTCCGCCTGCCGTCGGCGATCGACAACCGCCCGCTGCGGTTCAACGAATGGGACGCGATGCGCCCGCCGACGACCTATGTCTCGGCGACTCCCGGCAGTTGGGAAATGGAGCAGACCGGCGGCGTGTTCGCCGAGCAGGTCATCCGTCCGACCGGGCTGATCGATCCCCCCGTCGAGATCAAGCCGGTCGAGGAGCAGGTCCAGGACCTGATCGTCGAGGTCGGCAAGACGACGGCGCTGGGATACCGCACGCTCGTCACCACGCTGACCAAGCGGATGGCGGAGGATCTGACCGAATACATGCACGAGGCGGGGATCAAGGTCCGCTACATGCACAGCGACGTTGAGACGCTGGAACGCATCGAACTGATCCGCGATCTGCGGCTCGGCGTGTACGACGTGCTGATCGGCATCAACCTGTTGCGCGAGGGATTGGACATCCCCGAATGCGGGCTGGTCGCGATTCTAGATGCGGATAAGGAGGGCTTCCTGCGCTCGGAAACGTCGCTGATCCAGACGATCGGTCGCGCGGCGCGCAACGTCGACGGCCGCGTGATCCTGTACGCCGACCGCGTCACCGGATCGATGGAGCGCGCGATGAACGAAACCTCGCGCCGCCGCGAGAAGCAGGTCGCGTACAACACCGAACACGGCATCACCCCGACGACGATCCGCCGCAACATCGGCGACATCATCGCGCATGTCGCGAGCCAGGATCAGGTGACGATCCCGATCGACGAGGACCGCCCGCACATGGTCGGCCACAACCTGCGCGCGTACATCGAGGACCTCGAGAAGCAGATGCGCAAGGCTGCCAGCGATCTCGAGTTCGAGACCGCCGGGCGTCTGCGCGACGAAATTCGTCAGCTGGAGAACGAGGAACTCGGCCTGCCGGTCGACCAGCAAAAGGCGCCGGTCATGGGGCGTTCGAACGAGGGCAAGCCGGGCACGCGGAAGACACGCTACGGCAAGAGTCAAAAGATGCGGATGGGGGGCTCGCGGTCGCGATAATCGGTCGAACTTCGGTCGCCCCGCCCCTTGGCGTCCGCGCGGATCCACGGTAGCGTGGCTGATCCGGCGGGGGCCGGGTTCTGGGGAGTAACGATTATCGCTACCATCAAAGCCGTCGCGCGTTCGCGCGGCGCATCGCGTCCGTGGACTGCAGTTGCCGCGATCACGACGCCGATCGCGGCCTTACTGCTGACGGCCTGTGGCGGTAGCGATCCGGGAAGTTCGCCGACCGTTCCGACGCCGCCCCCCACCCCGGTGAACGCACCCCCGGTTTTCACATCCGCCAACGCCGTTAGCGTCGTCGAGAATACGACGGCCATCGTCTATCAGGCCGCGGCAACCGATCCCGAGGGCGCCCCGGTCGCCTACGCGATCAGCGGCGGCGCGGATGCCGCGAAATTCACGCTGAACGGAACCGGCCAGCTTGGCTTCGTGGCACCGCCGAATTTCGAACTGCCGACCGATCTCGACGGAAACAACGTCTATCTGGTCCAGCTGACTGCGAGCGACGGTCAGGCGAGCAGCACGATCGCACTCCAGGTCACCGTGACGAACAGCAAGGAGGGAATCGCCGTCCACCGTGTCGCGACCGGTTTCATCCACCCCGTCGCGATCGCCAGCCTGAGTGCGACGCGGATGCTGGTCGTGGAACGATCCGGCGCGATTTACGATTTGAACCCGCAGACGGGTGCGCGGACGTTGTTCTATCAGGTCGCCGATGTCGGAAGCGGCGACCGCGGGATGATCGCACTGGCGGTGGCGCCGACGTTTGCCACCACCGGTATCTTCCACGTGATGTTCACGAACCCCAACGGGTTCCTGATCGTTCAGCGCTATCTCCGCAACCAGGCAGGGCAGACTGTCCCGGATAATAGCGGTCCGCTGCTGGCAGTGTCCGTGCCGCAATATCCCGGCGGGGGTTGGCTGGGCTACGACGCCGGCAACCTGATCATCGCGACGGGCGATGCCGGTGGCGCCGGCGACCCGGCTGGCAGCGCGCAGGACTCATCGTCAAGATTGGGGAAGATCCTTCGCGTGACGAACAATCCGGATCCCTATGCCGGAGCCTCTCCGCAGTTCTTCCTGGTTTCGGCGATTGCGAAAGGCCTGCGAAATCCGAACGGCGGCGCGTATTACAGCGGTGGCCTGCTGATCTCCGACAGCGGACAGGATGTCGCCGAAGAGGTCGACTTCCTACCGCTCGGCGCACCCGTGACGAATTTCGGCTGGCCGTTCAAGGAAGGGACCAAGATCGTCCGCGGCACCGCTCCGGCCGATGTCGTGGACCCTTCGATCCAATATCCGCACACCGGCGGCACGCGCTTCGGCCAAGCGATCGTCGGCGGATTTGTCGGCTCGCCAACGATCGCCTCGCTCTCGGGCGTCTATGTCTTCGCCGATCGCAACGGCGCCCTGTTCACGACGCCCGCCGATCCGCTGCGCCGTGCCGGGACGATCGAGGGGCCGATGCTGGAGCGGCGCAACGAGGATTTTGCGCCGGATCAAGGCACGATCGACCGCCCGGTTTCGTTCGGCGTCGCGAGCGATGGTCAGGCCTATATCGTCGACGACGATGGCGAAATCTTCAGCATCGACCAAGGGTAGCGTAGGGCTCAGCCGACGACGAGATCCTCGCTGCTCGACCCGTAATAGCTCGCGACGCGGTCGGCATAGGCCTGGTCGAACACCGGTGCGTTGTTCGCCCAGCTGGGGCCGCCTTCGAGGACGCGCTTGTCGATCGTGACGACGTAAAGGTCGCGGACGGCGTCGAACTGGAGCAGCGAGAACGGCAGCGGGTAGAAGCTCTTGCCCATGCCGAGGAAGCCGCCGAGGCTGAGCACGGCGTGGGTGACCCGGCCGGTGCCCTTGTGGACCATGAACGCGTGGACCGAACCGACATTGTCGCCGTCGCGGCTCTCGACCTTCATCGTGCCGGAGATGTTCGACTGGACGAGCAGCTGGGTCGGCGTCTGGGCGGCGGTATCGGACATGGACGTTCTCCTGATTTCTTCCGTCGCTGAACCGGTATCACCGTGCGGCGGTTCCCGGCTAGCGCGCTTCGTCGTACTTGAGCGACCGCCGGGCGTGCCGCATAGCGATGCGATGCGCACTCCGTCCCCTTCCCTCGTCGGCTTGCGATCGCTTGCCAGCCCCCGCGTCCTGGCGCGGCTCACCGGCCTGGCGACGCTCGCGTCGATCGCCGGCTGTGTCCCGCCGCCGCGGGCCGAAGCACCGCCGCCGCAGCCGCGCACCGTGGCCCGGCCCCCCGCGCCGGCGCCGCGCCCGGTACCGATCGCCGCCGATTGGCGCGACTGGCCGTATTCGCCGGGGACGTGGGTGTATCGCCGCGATGCGCGCGGTTCGATCGCGTTGTTCGGGCCCGCCAATGCCGACGCGTCGCTGACGTTGCGCTGCGATACGGCTGCGCGCGCGATCTATCTGTCGCGCGCGGGGAGTGCGGCGACACCGCTGACGATCCGCACGTCGAGCGTGACGCGCGCGGTGTCGGTCCAGCCGACCGGGGGCACGCCCCCCTATGTCGCCGCCGCACTGATGCCGAACGATTCGTTGCTGGAGGCGATGGGGTTCAGTCGCGGGCGGTTTGTCGTCCAGCAAGCCGGCCTGCCGCCGCTCGTGGTACCCGCCTGGGCCGAGATCGAACGCGTCACCGAGGATTGCCGCGGCTGATTTCGGCCGGGTCATCGGCTGGCCGGCAGTCGCACAGGATTGCCCGAAAACTTCCGTAAAACAAGGCTTGTATCGCAGGCGCGGTCGGCACACATTGGCGTTGCGGTCAGGCTTGGCCGCGTTGTTTCAACAAGCGAAAGGAGGTGATCCGATGTCTCATGGTTCAGCAGTGAGTTCGGTTCGGTTCGTTCGGGGGACGCACCGCTAAGTCCGCCGGTCCGCGTGGGGAGTATCCTCTCCCAGTCAACACGGGGTCCATAGGATAGGCGGTACGCATGGTCCTCCGGGCTGGAGCTCTCCGGCCGCTGACCATGTCAGGAGGTTGTCGGGTCGTCGGGAGACGATCCGGCAGCCTCTTTTCGCTTGTGCGGTGTCGGGTTGGCGGTGGTGGTCGACCCAGGGGCCGTTCACAACATTGCGTGAGCGGAACAGGTCCGCAGTTGTCGAAGCTACTCTGGCCCCTTCCCAGCTAACGATGTCGGCGGGCGCCGGCTGTGTAGGTCCCTAGCTCGCCCTCCGCACCGGTCATTTTCTCTGTTCCGCTTTACGGTTGAGTTCTGTGTTCCGCCTTACGGTTGAGCACCCGAAGTCGAGCACTCATCGGCCCGACGCTGAAGCAGCCGAGAGGTCACAAATGCATGCCCCGCTCCCGCCGTCATCCTGACGAAAGTCAGGATCCAGGGTCGCAAAGGGCAGCAGCCGGTTACTCTGGATCCTGACTTTCGTCAGGATGACGTGAAAGAGGCAGGACCGAGTGGGCTGCTGATGCAGGCAGCTCGATCTGCCACGCGTGTTGCCGCGCCCCGCCCTTGGTCCGTAACTCCCCCTACAGGAACGACTTCGCCCGATTGAGCACAATGCTGCACATCCGCGTCTTCGCCTGCCCGCCGAGGTCGTCGAGCGAAAACGCCTGCCCGTTCGGCGCCTGCACTTCGCCGTCTTGTCCGGCGGCATAGCCCGGCGACGTCTGCACATCCTGTCGTCCGGTCAGTCGCTGGAGGATCGATTGCGCGCCGGTCGCCGGGGCTCTCGTGGTGCTGCCCGCTCGCGGTGCATTCCGCCCACCGGTCAGCGCGCCAAGCGCACCGCCCTGCCCGAGCAGATTGTTCTTCAGGCAATAGCCGAGCAGGCCGGCCGCGTTCCCGGCACCGATCGATCCGACGCTCGGCAACGCGCCACCGAGCAGGCCACCCAGGCCGCCAAGCCCACCCAGGCCGCCAAGGCCGTTTTGCGTCGACGCCGATTCGGGCGCAGTGGTCTGCGCCGAGGCAGAGGTCGCGAGGGCGAAGGCTGCGACGAGGGCGATTGCGGTCTTGGGCATGATACGGAGCTCCGATAAGGTCGTATTACCAACAGGACTGGCCGGGGTGCGTTCCGAACTCGGCTTCGTTCAATCGCCCGCGAAGAACGCGTCGACCGATCCGCGCTTGGCGCCTAACGCTGCCGCGACCCGTCGCCCGGCGTCGTAATAGACGAGCGCCGGCGCGCCCGGATCGGTCTTGCGAAGACGAGAGGCCTCCGCGTCCGTCAGGCTGCTCTCGCACGCAACATGATCCGCATACCCCTCCTGCTGCCAGGTCGGGAGCATCGCGCTACGTACTTCGCCAAGATGGTTGGCGATCATGATGTGCGTCGACTCGTGCGCGATCACCCCGGACAGCGTCCGGATACCGCCGATCGCACGACCGTTCGTCACGCGGTCGGCGGCGACATCGCTGCGGTTGAAAGCGATCGCCGAACTGAACGGCCGGCGGAATGCAAAGGCGCCCGGCGACTGGATCGCCAAAAGGCGCCACCGCCAGCCACCGTCCGTCAGGAACAGCGACCGATCGAGCGGCTCGGTGTAGATCGGACTGGCGCGCAGCAACCCTTCCGCTCGCGCCAGTTCGCTGCCGATCCGCGGATCGATCGGACGCTCGGCATAGACGGTGACGGTGCCGATCCGCTGCTCATACGGAAAAGCCAACAACTGCGGCGCGTAGACGACCGCTACGGCAAGCAGAAGGAGGATGGCCACGATCCACCGGACTGGGCCCTGCCCCCTTCTGCGTGCGCGGGTCGTCATGCCGGCGTCAGCAGCCCCTCACGCGCGATCTTCTCGCGCCAGACCAAAGGCGCGAGCTGGTGGACGTTCTCGCCCGCAGAATCGACCGCGACCGTCACCGGGAAGTCTGCAACCTCGAACTCGTAGATCGCTTCCATCCCGAGATCCGCGAAGCCGACGACCTTCGATCCCTTGATCGCGCGCGCGACCAGATACGCCGCCCCGCCGACCGCCATCAGATACGCGGACTTGGCCTCGGCGATCGCCTTGGTCGCATCGCCCCCGCGCTCCGCCTTGCCGACCATCGCCAGCAGGCCCTGATCGAGCATCATCCGCGTGAACTTGTCCATGCGCGTCGCCGTAGTGGGTCCCGCCGGGCCGACAACTTCCTCGCCGACCGGATCGACCGGCCCGACATAATAGATCACGCGACCCTTGAAATCGACCGGCAGCGGCTCGCCCGCATCGAGCATGTCCTTGATCCGCTTGTGCGCCGCGTCGCGCCCGGTCAGCATCTTGCCGTTGAGCAGCAGGCGGTCGCCATGCTTCCACGTCTGCACGACGTCGGGCGTCAGCGTGTCGAGATCGACGCGGATCGCGGCCTTGTCGGGCGTCCAGTTCACATCCGGCCATTCCTCCAGCTTCGGCGCTTCCAGATACACCGGGCCCGAGCCGTCGAGCACGAAATGCGCGTGGCGCGTGGCGGCGCAGTTCGGGATCATCGCCACCGGCTTCGACGCGGCGTGCGTCGGCCAGTCGAAGATCTTCACGTCGAGGATGGTGGACAGCCCGCCCAGCCCCTGCGCGCCGATGCCGAGCGCGTTGACCTTGTCGTAGATCTCGATTCGCAACGCCTCGATGTCGTTCTTCGGCCCACGTGCCTTTAGTTGCGCCATGTCGATCGAGCCCATCAGCGACTGCTTGGCGAGGATCATCGACTTCTCGGCAGTGCCGCCGATGCCGATGCCGAGCATGCCGGGCGGGCACCAGCCGGCGCCCATCTGCGGGATCATCTCGAGCACCCAGTCGACGATTGAGTCGGATGGGTTCATCATCTTGAACTTCGACTTGTTCTCGCTGCCGCCGCCCTTCGCCGCGACGTCGATCGAGACGGTGTTGCCGGGCACCATCTCGACATGCATCACGCTCGGCGTGTTGTCCTTGGTGTTGCGGCGGGTGAAGGCGGGGTCGGCGAGGATCGACGCGCGCAGCTTGTTCTCGGAATTGAGATACGCTTTCCGCACGCCTTCATCGATCACTTCCTGCAAGGAACGGGTCGACTCGAGGCGGCAATCCTGACCCCATTTGACGAAGATCGTGACGATCCCGGTGTCCTGGCAGATCGGGCGGTGGCCCTCCGCGCACATCCGGCTGTTCGTGAGGATCTGCGCGATCGCATCCTTGGCGGCGGGGCTCTGCTCGGCCTCGTACGCGACGCCCAGCGCGCGGATATAGTCCATCGGGTGGTAGTAGCTGATGAACTGGAGTGCGTCGGCGACGCTTTCGATCAGGTCGGCTTCGGTGATGACGGTCATGCAACGCCTTTAAGATACGGATATACGCGCATCTTAACGGCGTTCGCGACGCGGAGGAAGCGCGCGGGCTTCGCCGATATCCCATCTCGTCGATAGGGTATTGCGCGCGATGTCGGTCCCTTGTAGCCTTTGCTACCGAAACACCCTGTTGCACATAGCAACACGACGCTCGGCCTGGATCAACACGGAGATTATCCATGAAGAAGATCGCATTCGTACCGATACTTGCAGTCCTCGGGCTTGGCCTCGCTGCCTGCAACAAGACTGCCGATACGGCCAACACGAGCTCGGTCGAGACGAACACGGTGGTCGAAGAGTCGGACGCGAACTTCTCTGCGGTCGATGGCATCGACACCGCCAATGATGCAGACATCGGTAATGCCGAGTTGTCGAATGGTACGACCAACGCCCAATAAACGACTCAGTCAGCGAGCGAAGCAAGACGATCGCTGACTTTTCGCAGAGTTGAGAATGTTACTCCCCCATACCGGGGGAGTTTTCAGTCGTTGCGCAAGCAATGTTTGCTAACGACTTTTCCCTCTACTTGACCGTCAAAAATCTCGTCTTGTTTTTAAGGCGTCTCGTCGCCGATCAATAGTTCAGCGTATTCCCATCGCAGCGATGTGGATTACAAAGTCGCAACGTCAAGGCGAAGTGAAGCTCCCTGGACGGACCCTCGGCGGCTCGGCGAATCTACCGCCGGGCCGTTTTTTGGTCGTCGGTCGCGCGGGGAAAGCGGCCAACGTCTGGACGAGGTCATGACCGGATGCGCGCTGCAACACGCACACGGCAGACTTACCGTATGAAACGAGAGCGGGCTGGAATGACCCTGCGATCATTCCAGCCCGCTTTCATTGCCAGCGCCCGTGCATCACTGCCGGGGCACATAGTGCGCCGGTGCGATTACATCGGTGGCGTCAGGCCATCCTTGCCGACGGCGACCGACCTAGCGCCCTTGGAGTCCGCCGAGATGATCGCGAACAGCTTCTGGCCCTTGGCGAGGACCTTGCGCTCGGCCGGCTCGAACCGGACGATCGGCGTGCCGACGGGAACCACGACCTGTGCCTTGCCGCCCTTGTACGAGATGCTCAGCTTGGTCTCGCCGGGCTTGCCTGCGCCACCGGTGACGGTGCCATTCGTCATGCCGCTCTGCTGCGCGACGGTGCCGTTCGTCATCGCGCTCTGGCCATCGACGGTGCCGTTGGTCATTGCGCTCTGCCCGTCGACAGTGCCGTTGGTCATGGCGCTCGAACTGCTCGTGCCGCCGCCGCCGGCCGCTACCGCACCGGGGACATCCCAGGGATAATGCCCCTCACCGGTCCCGCGCATCGCCTCGGGGAAGATGACGAGTTCGACAGCGCGCAGTGCGTTGTCGGGACCAGTCGTCGCCGTGCCGATGAAATCGCCGTCCTTCAGCGTCGACAGGTCCGACTTCACAACCCAAGCGAACTTCGTGCTGGCGTCTAGCGGCACATCGACCGACTTGCCGTCATAGGTCTGGACCGTCAGCGCATTGGCACCGACCGCTGTGATGACGCCGCGGACACGGTTGACCGCCGGAGTCGCGCTCGCCGCAGCGCTGGTATTGCCCATGGCGATGTTTGCGGTCGTGGTGTTCGAGTCCGTCGAAATCGTCTGACCACAGCCGCCGAGGACCGCGACCACGCCGCTCAGCAGCATCAGCTTTTTCGTCAACATCGCAGTAAATCCTTCACAATATCAAAGCGTAGCGCCGAGACGGCACCGGCGATCGGTTCGCAGACGGCCATGATGATATGGTCGATGTACCTCAACGCCTGAAGGGACAATCGGTCGCATCGCATGGACGGGGCGGGCGGGCGACCGGAAGGCCATTTCGGCGGCGGCAGGCCGACTTCGGCTTTCCGCGGGGCGCTGCCCCGCCTAGAATGTGCCGATGCAGGATATCAGAAACATCGTCGTCCTGACGGGCGCGGGCATCTCGGCGGAAAGCGGGATCGCGACGTTTCGCGGACCGGGTGGCTTGTGGGAAGGGCACCGGGTCGAGGATGGATGTCTTTTTCTAACGACGCTATAACCGACCTCGAAAGAGGTGTTTCATGCGTGTCATTCCCTATCTGCGTTGGTCGAGCGATAAACAGAATTCGGGTTCGACGATCCCCCGCCAGACCCAAACAATCACGGCGTATGCAGCGGAGAAGGGATGGCAATTGCCGCCTGCGGAAGAGTGGCTACGCGATGAGGGCGTGTCTGGTTTCAAAGGCCACAACCTCGCGATTACGGGCGAGCTTGGGAAGTTCACCGATAAGATTTGCCGGGAGGGCGGACGCGATGTCGTGTTGCTGGTTGAGCAACTTGACCGCCTGTCGCGCAAGACTTCCGGTGAAGTCCTTGAATGGTTCTTCAAGGTCACAAACGCAGGCTTGACCGTCGCGGTTTGCGACAACAAGATCATTGTAGATCAAGCTTCGCTGCGCAACCAGAATGACCAGCTTCGAGCCCTGCTTAATGATTCAGAACGCGCCAATCACGAAAGTGCGCGCAAAGTAGTTTTGCTACAGCAAGCTTGGGCCGCAATCCGCGACGGTATGGATGTTAGCGTCGAGCGCCCCGGAACAGCCATCGAGGTAGATTATCTGGCCAGTGCCTCGAACCCTGTCGATGTCGGAATCGATATCACGATCAAGACGCGTCGCTCTACCGATACATATGAACTATCGACGCTGGCGGATGGCTTCACGCCAACCGCTGGTGACTTCCTCGAAATCAAGACACTGCTTGGTCGCGTCGCTCGCAAGGTTCACACTTCGTCTACCTGCCCCGCATGGTTGGAGTTATCGCCATGTCGCCGGTTCTTCGAGCCGAACCCGGCGCGTGTTGGTGTAGTCGAGCGTATCTTCACACTCTACGCGAGTGGCGTGGCCAAGGTCGCGATAGCGCGCATCTTAAACGGTGACAGTGTACCAACCTTCCGTGGCGGCGATGGTTGGGGTGCGAGTAGTGTCAAGGCGTTGATCGATAGCCGCGCCGTGATTGGCGAGTATCAGCACAAATCGAGGGCACAAGATCGAACTTTCGGCGATCCCATCCCCAACTACTTCCCTGCAATCATCTCGAACCAGCTTTGGCAGGAAGCGCACGCTCCACGATCGGGGCACAAGCGCGAAGGTCGCGGGCGATCCATCCTCGTGCGTAACTTGTTCGCCGATATCGCGCGTTGCGAGTCATGCGGAGCGAAGATGTATTTCTTGCGGAAGCCCCGCAAGAAATCCGGGACGGATGATGCCTACCTTCAATGCGCGACATACTTTATGAACAAGACCAACGCCGATGGCTCGCCCCGGTGCACCGACAAGATGATGTGGCACTATCGCCCCATCGTGGATGCGTTGCTCGACACGCTGTTAGCGTCTGCGCTCGATGATCAGCATTTCAGCAACGATGCGGAGATAGCGGCAATCAACGCCCGCATGGCCGATCAACGCCGCGTTGTGGAGGATTTGGGGACGCAACTCGATAACATGGCGGGGAATATGGCTGGTAGCTTGAGCGAGCGTCTACGGGTTCGTTTCGACGCGTTGGAGAAACAGGAAGCGGACGCTAAAACCGACTTGGTCAATCTCGAAGAACAGATGGCGATAGCGCGCGGTAAGGTAGACCCCGCAATTCATGTCAAACGAGTGGCGGCTATCCGGGGGGAGATCGATCAGGACAACGATGATGGGTTGAAAGCACGCATCACGATCAAGAACGCGCTGAACGGGCTGATAGCGAAGATGCAATTCGATGCCGGTGCCGGGTTCGTGAACATCGCCTTACTGGCATCGCAGCGATACATCGCCATCGGGTCAGACGGTCAGGTGGCGGTCGATATGGACCTCACCGGACGGGAACCAACCGCCGCCGAAAAGCCGTTCTTGGATGCCTACAAACGACGGAAGGCGAACGCGTAAGTCTATCGTCCTACCCGCTCGAAAGCCTCACCAGTAACCCGCCGGGACCGGTGCAGGACCGTTCGAAGGCCATTTTCCGATCTATAATCGTTTATACAGTAGTGCTCGAAAATAAATTTCCTGAACGCTAATCAATTATATAATTCGCACGGTTTCGCGCAATCCTCCTCGGTAAAAATACGCTAATCAATTATAGAGTTTGAACAGGTTTCGCGGCTTCATGATCGGTAATCGTTTATAGACTTCAATCCTAAAGTTCGTGCTCTTGACCTCACTGGTGAGGTTATGATTTTCATCGATGGCAAGCGACGAACTACAGGATTAAAACGATGACAGACCGCATTAAGAAGAACGCCTTCCCCGCCGACCGCTATGAGATTGGTCCGGTTGACCTCATGCCAATTCGACAGGCTCTCGTGCAGCAAGAAACGCGCGACGCAAGTGATGGATTCAAGCCACAACTTCAGTTCATTCTCTCCAACCAACGCTACGCAAATTGCGCTCTAAAAGCGATCAACGAAGGTCGAGTCGAGATGGCACATATCATGCCTATTGATATGGTGACATATTCTTTCGAGGTTCAATGCACCAAGGATTCGGTTGCGGCGGTTCGTGCCGCGTATGACCGCGAGTGCGATGCTCTGGGATTGCTGTGAAGACGATCGACATCGATCGGGACCACAGCGCCTACGATAGTTTCGAGACAATGTGGTTCGAAGAAATCGGGCGAGTCATTGAGGAGGAAGCCGACAAAATCACCCCGCCGCCCCCTTCTGGTTTCGATGTTTGGGACGCTCGCAAGCGTCGCAAGATCGTGCGGGGCAGCGGGAACGATCACACCATCAAACACTCTCTACACCGGGCGAAGGATGCTTGGCGCGTGTATCAGACGCGGGAGATCAAAAACGCCCATTTTAGTGCTGTGGTCGAGGAATGGTTGCAGTGGCCATACGATCCAGAAAAGCCGTTCCCCCACGACAGCTATGAACCCGACACAGGTTCTATATGGGACGAGCTTGACGGCGAATGTGTGTCGTGGACGATCAAAGGTTCACTTACGCACTTCCTCGTGTTTGCCGACCTCGAACGCGACACCGCCATGGCGATCATCGAGCAATGCGAAGACGATGGGGAAATCGACGCGATCGAGGCGACCATGGCGCGGTTGTCGATCTAACGAAGGGGTCACCAGTGAGCATCGAAGACGACAAACGCACGAGTGAGATAGCTCGTCTCGAACGCTCGCTCGCTCGTTGGGAAAAAGCCTTCCCTCCCAATTTCTCAACCACGGTTCAGTTCAATCCCTGCTATGAACCCGATTTCGACGAAATCTATAAGCCCCACGCGGGTGATGTATTGAAGCGCCGCATCTTCGCGTTGGTTCACGAGATAAAGTTCACAAACCCGTTTGCCGACGAAACAGACGAATTTCTTTATCGATGTTCGAGGTAAGGTAGGTGGACGAGCAACGATCCAAAGCCAATCGATAAGCGCTCAACTTACTCCCGGTTAAGGTTGCGCCCGTCCGATCATATTTAGCCGACGATCAGCGCCTTCGCTTTGTTCGTAAGCGCCACACGATCATCAAGACCGTTGAAGCCACCGTTGATGCGTTTCGTGATCGATCGAATGTCGTCGGCGTCCGCGTAGGCGTTCAGGCCGCGCACCATCCAATACCGTGCCGCAACCATAATGCCGATTTCGGGCTTCGCAACCATCGTAGGATCGCTGATGAAGTCGAGGCCAAGCGCCTTGCCGTAGGCGGTATAGTTCGCGCGTCCTGTCAACTGGATCGGTCCCCTGCCCTTGAACCGCTTACCGTCCCCGCGCTGCGTATTACCAAGGTCTTTGCGACCTTCATAAGCCGCCCCGCTGGCGATCTCCTCCATGTAGCGGAAGCCGCCGCTTTCGTGGGCGCACTGTCCCATGAAGTGAGCGAGCCGAAGTCCGGTATCGAGGATGAAGAAATCGCGGAACGCCTTGTTCGCGCCGATCGCCAGTTCAGCCGCTATCGCAGGCTTTGCGCCGAATTCTTCGAATAGTGCGGTGAGAGTTTTGGGACCAATGTCCCCGTCTGACTTTACGCCAAGCTTCGTTTGAAGTTTCGAGATGTTGAACATCTCGTATTTAGCGAAGGGGCGATTGGGCTAATGCGGGGTGGCGGCGAGTCTACTACAATCTTTCCGCCACCCCACGAGCAAGTCCGGTGAGGGATCAACCTGCGTTCAACCAAAGGGAGACATGGTGAACAATTCTATTTAGTCAGATGATCCGATAGGGTGCCAGTAACTCATTGAGGCTCACCATCTTACCTTTATGCTCAAGCACTGGATCATCGTCACTGGCGTTGAGGCTGTCGAGTGTCGGCCGGGCGTATCGTTCGATGGTGTAGCAGGCGTGAGCTTCGAGATCATCGAAGCCGGGATGATCATGGGGAGCGTCCTGCCACCACCGATGAGCGCGCCAGCGTGGTGCAAGGGCGGGCAGAGGCTCGGCTTCAAGCTCATCAAAATCATCGATGCCGAACACCGTCCCAAGGCTTTCAAAGTCGAACATCAGCGCGCCTCCGGGTATTGAACCGCGAAGAGCGTTTGGTTCACCGGATCGGACATCTCGGTTTCGTCATCGATACCGTGCTGTCGCATAAACTTTCGAATGCATTCCCCCCGAAGCCGTTGTCTGTGCAACTCCCTTGCAACGAATGCGCAAACATTTGTCCGCAACTTCATTTTGGGGGCTGCGATAATCGCACACATGATTTGATCGTAGCTAACCATCATGACCGAACCTCCGGGTATTGAATCCGGAAGATCGACTGCCAATGATCCGTTGTGAATTCTTCGTCCGTTAGATCATGTTCGCCGATGAATGCGGCTCGTAGAAGGATGTGAAGCGCCTTCCGTCCCCTCTCCCGGTGTTCGGGTATAGGTTGGGTTAGAATGATCCGGCGGACGCCAGCGAGACACTTTTCATAGGTTTCGAATTCGAAATAAGACCAACATGGTTCCGCTAGTATGTCGATCGCATCATCATGAGCGATAGATTTTAGAAGCTCCGCACGATCGGTGAATACCTCTCCGTAGCCGCGCGGTTCAATCCTGATTTCGCCGGGGGGAAGTGCTCGTTGTGGCTCATCCGGCTCATATCCCAAAAAGATTATCGTGCCGAAATCATGCCATTCGGTTTTGATCATTTTGCATCCTCCCCAACCATGGCCAGCGCGGCTTCCGCAGCCTCAATGAGATCATCGAAGTGATCATCATGTTGAGCTAGTTCGAAGAGAGATCGCAGACCGAGGGCGGCGGTTTCGAGGCGGGTCACTTGGACATCCCCGATGGGCGGAAGCTCATGTAGATAATAGTCGCGGCGGCAATTGCGCAGATGATTGTGATGATAGTTTCGTAAGTCATATTTCTCCCAGATTGTTTCAGATGCTTGGTTTGATAACTCGGTAAACTTGTGCGCGGCTCAAATCGAATATGACACGCAGGTTGTCGACGCTGATACCAGCGGTATGAGCGTTTCGAATTTTCTCGTTCCGGTCACGCAGCCGCCGTTTCGTATAATGCTCACTCACGCGAACCTCGTCCGAAAGAGCATCGCGTCGGACAGATCGTTAAAGGCTATCAGGAAGTCATCCCGCTCCGTCACGAGGATCGCTTGTCCTGCACAATTCGCCTCGACCCACTCCACGACATGAGGGGCAAGAGCGACATAGCTACGACCGTCCTTGCGGCCCGTAATAAGGTGGTAGCGAGTATCCATCACCTCACAATAGTCAAATCCTTGCACCCGAATCTCCTCATCAAATTCGATCCCTTGATAGCGGTCGATAAGTAATACATTCATCATACTCTCCCCTGATTGTCTCCGCATTATTATTTAGTCTCGTGACGAGATTCTTGTGTCAGAGTTCCGGAAATAAATTGCGAACTGCGCAGCCGTTGAGGCATGTTGTCTAAATAAGATTGCTACGGTAGGAGATGACCATGGCGAGCAGAATGTATTATTGCGATAAATAAGATTGCGGGCTAATATGGTCGCAATCCGAATAGCAAAACAACTGGCGCTCGTGACGATCATCTCCCGTCACGAGCGCTTTTTGCTTTTCAACTATTCGGAGATTTATGACCTACATTACCAACAACACCGCAGACGCTGAATACCAGACCGACCTTGCCACCTTCGTTCTCGACTTCGAGAAGATGGCTCTCGAAGGCAGGGCACCGACCCTTCGCGAAGTCGTGGATCACATCCAACCAGACCAGAACAACCGGTTGATGCTTGCCTTCTGTCTCAAGCACAAAATCGCCACGAAGGCGGAATTCAACCGTGAGGTGAACCGTGGTCGACAGCGGGACGCGCTTGGTATCGCCCCCGCGAATGCCACCGAACTGGTTGAAGCGTTTGCTTCCACGCATTCGGTAAAGGCAAAGTTGAACGGGATGCTCACCCGCGAGGTGAAAGCCACTTATGTCGATAGCATGACCGGCAAGACATTGCCGATCACACGCGCCGATCGTGAAGCAGCGGCAGATGTGGACCTAATGGCGGCGTTCCACTTCGACGCGCGGTCACGGATGAACCGCCTCGACTTCGAGCGCGAACTTCGCATCCTGTCCACCAACTTGAGGATCGGGATCGCACCAGCAGACATCACCGACGCGGTAGACGAATGGTTCCGCAAGGCGCACCGCGAACGCCTCCACGAAATCTTCGTCGATGTGGAAGCTCGCGAACCATCCTACGACGCACCCGCGATGTGGCTCAAGCTTGCCGAAGATGTATTCGATTGCTCCGAAACTTCACCCGCGTTCGTTGCCGCCGTGCTGCGGAAGTTCGTGTGGCAGGTGAAGCGGAAGATTCGCGGGATGGAGGTTTTCGATCACCTGATGCCGGTCATTCTCGGACCCCAAGGGATCGGCAAATCCACGCTGGTGAACAGGTTGCTCGGACCTGTTTCCGAGTTGAAGCTGAATGTCGATTTCCAAATGATCACAGACGATCGCAATGTGGAGATTTGGCAGTCTTATGTGATGTTCCTCGACGAGATGGGATACGCGTCGAAAGCCGATATCGACACCGTGAAGAACATCATCACGGCAAGCACCCTCACCCGCCGTCCAATGCGCACCAACTCGATGGTGACGATCGACCAGAAAGCCACACTCATCGGTTGCTCGAACCGTGAGCTTGGCCAGCTAGTGCGCGATCCAACCGGGATTCGCCGCTTCGTTGGTATCCGTATGCGCAGCGACGCAGACCGTGCGCTGATCAACTCGCTCGATTGGTCGCTAATGTGGGGTGATGTTCGGGTCACGGATGCTGATCCGTTGGCGGCTCATCGCACCGTGTTGGCTGATCAACAGGAAGACAGCCGTGAGCTTGGCCGTGTCGAGAAGTGGATGGCCGAATTCACCGGAGCGAATAATGCCTATCAGGCAGGGATCAACAAGGCGGGGAATATCCCCGCCGCCGACCTATACCGCGCCTATCGCGAATTTGAGGACGAGAACTTCCCCGGCGTCTTCAAGACCAGCAAGACCGATTGGGATTATGAGATGGCGCGGTTGCGCAAAAACTCACCCACGGCGGTGATCTTCGACAAAAAGCGCGGCGGTGCCGGGATCATGTATCGCTGGATCGGCGAAGTGAACCTTCGGGTGGTGGAGTGATCCGGGCGGGCGTTGCCGCGTGGTGACGCCCAATTTGGCCATCGAGCGGCAAAGCCATCACACCCATCACACCCATCACACCCATCACACCTGCATTGCGTGGCATACATATGCCGAAATCGAGATAAATCGAGGTATATCAGCAGTTTATGAGTAATAATGTAGTATATGTATAGTATGTATAGTATGTATACTACTTCTATTACCAGATATTAATTCGAGATAAAAAGTTCTTTATAAACGAGAATTGGTCAAAAAGCCGACATCTACATACATATCTACACGGCTTGTCGATTTGGCATGCGCTCGATGCCTTAAGCCCCATGGGACGCGCACCAGCGCTCACGCCTGCTGGATCAAGCGTAATTCTTATCGATGGCTCCTTGGGACCAGTCTCGGAAGCAAATCAAAAACCAAACCAACCAGCGCCCCGACCGCTACCGCTCGAACGAGGGTCCACCAGAAATGACCCGGAAAAATCAGAGCGAGCACCACGCCGATCACCAATCCGATTGTAGCCGTACCCCATACGGAATTTCTACCTCGACCTGAATATGCGATTAAAGCTACGAAGGCCGCGAAAAAGGTTATCGGCCAAATCATGCTGATCGCTCGGCGGTTTTGTCGTCGCCAGTCCAATACCGTTCGCGCAGATACTTCGCCAACGCCTGATACTCGTCATCGCCAACCTCACGATATCGATCAATCGGATCATCCTCTAATTTTTCATCAAGCTCGAAAACCATATTGTTTCGAAAGTATTGATATGTCTTCCGGATGCTATCCGTGATTGCTTGGATACGATCATGAGTTTCCGGCTGAAGAAATATCGTCCCTTCTTCCGTCGCAATGTTCAGCCTGACCACAGCTTCGTTCGCTTCTCGTAAGCGCAGCCACCCTTGAAGTTCGCTATAATAGGTGGTCCGTTCATATCCGGTTTTACCTCGAAGCTCGTCTTTCTCGTGCTCTTTCATCGGAGAATCTTTTAAAAGCGCTTCGAAATGGGCTTCGGTCATCTTGTGAATGTTGGTGCCTTCCTGCCACCTCGATATGAGCCGAAGCACAGCGTAGTGAGCGCTGGTAGCTGCGTTCCAGATGGCGGGGATTATCTCAAATTCACGCTGGTTCAGCTTTGCGGACCGATCCAACAGGTTCGATCGCTCAAACTTCATCCGCTCGATGTAGCCGGTATGCTCGTGACGAGCGGCTTCAAGCTGCGACTGTCCTTCGAGTTTGACCGCCTCAAGCTGTTTCTGCCCTTCGAGCTTCACCGCTTCGAGCCGACTATCGAAGCGTGAATCCAGCCACTTGCTCGCGACGACCTTTGCGCCCGTCCACATGATGCCCGCCGCAGTCAGAGCGCTGATACCAATCGATCCTGCCCATTCTCCGAGTTCCATAAGGTCGATTACCCCGGCTTGTTTATGCTGTGATTGCTGTCGAACGAGATCAATCGGCTTTCCCGCCAACTTTGAACGCTGCGCCCAAACTGGCGCGGCAGTCGGGCTTCATGGACGCCTTTTTGAAGTGATCAACCTGAACCGATCAAGCCTGCCAAAGCCGGTTTTGCCTGATGCCACAATGCTCCGGCCCCGTAGACTTTCAAAAGGAAGTCGCCGGATTCATACACTCCTTTCGCTACTTGAATGCGTTCGTAAACGCCCTTCAAAAATTCACCGACCAGTTTCATCACCGCGCCAGCGTCTGGATTTACTTCTGGGGTAACCCCCGTCCGTTCAAGCATCACATAGGCCGCAATAACCTCGCGCAGGGAGTCGAGGGCGTAACCCCAACCCAGCCAACGAACTTTCTCCAAGCGAAATCGAAATTGGGTTAGACCATCGATCAAGGCTTGCCTGATAAAGTCCTGCTCGGATATCTGATGACTCTGAAGCCACGATATAAGGTGACTTACCTGCGTGAGAACCTCGGCAACTTCATCTTCAGATAGTTTTTTGTATCCTATCCGAGCACGAACCAGACCAGACACTGCCTTCAACGGCTGAACATTTTTAGGTGAAACCCTTATTTGACCATCGGCCTCCCAATGATTCCGCAGCGCAGGGCCGGTAAAGGCAATAAGGATATCTCGAACATGAGCTTGGATATCGGCTCTGAAATCTTCGTCAAGATCGAGTTCGCCGATTAGTTTAGCCAGTAAATCTACTCTTTCGCTGATCGTGAAAATGATCTGGTAGAATTCTTTAGACCAAACCTCTACGCCAAACATGGTTGCGAGATGAACCTCACCCAAGGTCTGCGGCTTTATCACGGTATATACGGCTTCGCACAGTTCGACGAGTTCCCGCGCCGGATCGGTCATAATTATTGGCTTGGCAGCGGGCTCGGTCTCGGGGTTATTGCCGCTCGCATCTGTGGATTCGGTAGTGCTCAAGCTCTTCTCCGATTCTGAACGCCGTCCCAATTAGGCAGCTTTGCGTGCTAAATATCAGATGGCGAACAAACCCACCACCTTCTCTAGCCGGACGAAGACCATCACCAGCCGCAATGGTGGCAGCGCCCATCTACGGGACCGTAGCGCGGCGTTCAGGCGCGTTTGCGAGCGCTTGCTCACCGTCGATCCCCTGTGTCGCTATTGCCGCTCACAGGGGCGTATAACCGCCGCGACGGTAACCGATCACATCATTGCCCTCGCGCTTGGCGGGACCAATGACACGAGCAATCTGGCACCAGCTTGCAGAGACTGTAATGACCGCAAGAGCACGGACGAGAAGCGGTTCATCGCGAAGCGCTACGATCTCGTGGATGTGATGCGTGACCGTGCGTTGGCGGTCTGGATTGCGCATGCAGCGTTTCGCTTGCCGGAAACCGACTAACGCACGAGATTGCGCCTAATGGCATACGCGGGGGGCATAGATGACGGACGAGACAGGCGGCCAAGCGCCAACCGATGGTGAGGTTCGGATCATCATGTTTCAAGCAATGGAGCAGATGTTCCTTCATTCCCAAGCGAGCACCGAACTACTGAAGACGATAGATGCGCGCCTTGCAGGGGTCGCGGCGGGAAGCGACGCCATCGCCGGAGTGGTGGACGACAATGAGACGCAGCTTGCAAACGAGCGCACAGTCGCAATGCAAAAGGAACTCATCAATCACATATTTGACAAGAGCCACCAGTATGTAACGATTATTATCGCGGGCGCGTTCGCCGCATATTTCACAACCCTCGGAGCGCTAACCACCAAGTTCAAGGACATTGAGCTTCGGGTCTCCGCCTTACTGATGACGGTAAGCGTTACCGTCTTCGTGATGTGGGAAATACTGAACATGTTCTATATCGGGCATCACACTTTTAAGGGCGATTTTGGTGTGATCACTCAACAAACGCCTTGGCTTCGGCGGGGTTGGTATATCGCCATGGTCGCCACCCTTGGAACGGCCATTCCGGCAATCGGGCTATCGCTGTTCGTCTACCTTCGTGGTTTAGGCGTCGGCGCGATGCTCACAAAGCTATTAGGTTAGGGGCAAAGCTTTGAGAGAACATTTTGACCGGACGATCGTGTTCAACGATCAATCCGATTTGAAGAGTCTTTATAGTTGGTCGCTGAACGAGCTTGACGACGCGGGTGTAAAGGTAGGAAGCGACTATATCCCGTGGCAATGGACTTTGAATTTCAAAGCGAAGTCCGTCGTCCTAAATGACAAGACGCAAATCGGTGATCGATACGCCGAACCGGACGCAGAACCGGGAGCCAAGACCAAGCGCACGATCACCGCGTCGTTATATCCCGATGAACATAGCGGCTACGCGCCGCGATATTCGATGCTTGGCACCGAACGGACCATCACCGACTTTAACCTATTCATTGAAGAAGCGGACGCGAAAGGCGAGCGTTGCGCTGTGTGGGGTGGTGTCAGCTATACATCGGACATCGATTTCCGAGATGTAACGCAGCCCGACACGGTAGCATTCTATTTGTATGTGAACCCCGACCGCTTCCAAGAATATGCTCTCCGGATCGAGGCGCGACAGGTGGATAGCATCGCGCTGCGTGTCGGCGGAGTGAATGGCTTCTATGCCAATTGGTCGCCGGGGATCAGCACGAATGAGATCAAGGTGCTCACCCGCGATCGGAAGCACGAGGTGCAGAACGCAAAGGACGATGTGCCATTGTCGCGACTGGGTGAAGTAGAGGAGGCTGAACTATTCCTCGTCACCACGGTTGACCTTCCCGTCGCCAATCCCGCCGACGAACCCGATGAGGAGGAAGTCACTCACGATAACGGTCGTCCGATTGATCGAGCCGCGCAACTTGAGGCTTTGCGAGATCGACGCGCGCAGGACACGCTGAAGATGATCACATCGTTGCGAATGGCGGCGTGGACGATCGCGGCCTTCTTGCTCATCAGTTTTTTCGTCCATCGATAGAACGCATCGAGCCGTGAAGCTAAATACATTCATGGATAATCGTGATGACGGTCATCAGGGCTTACCCGAAGCCGACCGTGGATCGCGGGGTAAATCGATCCACGGAACCGAACCAGACCGGGGGCGGGTGTTTTTCTGCCACGGCGGCAATCTCCCCCACCGTCCCCCAGTCTTTTTCTCACCTGTTTGAATTAAAATCCGGGGCTATTTGCGAAGCTTAATCGCCGACTGAAAGTTTGAAGCTCTTGTGTTATACACCGCCTCTTGGTTCCCTTCGGTCATTACTCGAACCAGTGGCGCTTCAAAGCCAAGGACCGTTCCCTCAACATTAAAAAAGCCATCACCATCACCAAAGTTAAACCTGTAATATCCCTCTAACTCAAACAAAACAAACCTCCGTCATTACGCGGGTACCGCATCGTGGGATGTAGGCGGCTGCTAGGGATTGTCCACCGAGGCTAGAAAAATAGTGGGGTGGACCTCACACCCCACTGATCTCACGCCTTATTTAGGCGCCTTCCGAGCAGCGATCGTCGCCGCGAACTTCGCTTTCCGCTCTTCGGACCAGCCGGTGCCGCCCGCCGATGCGCGAGGGGCGCGGGGCGTGCGAACCTTGACGGTGGTGCCAGCGGTCGTGTCGGCTTCGAACTCTTTATCGAATTCGCCAGCGTTCACGGCGGCGATCATCGCGTTGAGGAAATCTCCAAAACGCTCCGAAGGGATGAAGTTGGTGGTCTGGCCATTCACGACCAGCGGGGCACCATCCTTGCGGACCGGGCTAAACGCTACGACGCCGTTCGCGAGCTTCCACAGCTTCTTGCCACCACCACGGGTCGCCTCGGTGCTGGCAAACTGCGTCTTCGCGGCTTCGAGACGCGACACAACCCAAGCACGATCCTTCACGGGATCGTAAGCCTTCTTGTCAAAGGTTTCCTTGAGTGCGGGGTCGATGAGCGCGTGAAGCTTGTCGAGAAGTGACATGATCGTGTCTCCATAGTTCGGTGAAGGTCACGAACTACGAACTCGTTGCGACTGTCAACTAAATACCCTCATGCAACGAGGCCCGAAACTCAAAAATCCCGCAACCAAGAAGCTTGCGGGTACTTACAAAGAATGCGTGGATGGCGCGACAGCGCCGATCGTCGAGCTTGCGGCAGACTCTCCCGTCGCTCCCTCATGGCTCACCGATGCTGGTAAAGAGGTATGGGCGGCAGACATCTCGCGCGTGAAAGCGTGTGGTGCTCGCGAAGCCGATAGCCACTTCTATGCAGTCTATTGCCAGTGGATGGCAGGATACATCGAAGCTGTGAAGGCCGGTTCCCCTCCTAATGCCGCCTATGTTTCCGAACTACGCAAACAAATGGAAATGCTCGGCATCAGCGGGGCGAAGGCTCGCCTGTCGCGCGGCTCTGACACAACCTCACCCGCCAATCGGTTCGCAAAGTTTAAGTGAAGCGATACGCAAAGGGCTCATTCGCTTGGACCGCAGTTGACTACGCGAAGAAGATCAAGAGCGGCAAGATCGCTGCATCGTGGCAGGTACGATCGTCCGCCGCTCGGATGCTCGCGGACCTCGAACGAACCGACATCATCTTCTCCGAACCTCATGTGGATCGCGCGTGCGCGTTCATCGAAGCGCTCGTCCATATCAAAGGCGAATGGGCAGGCCAGCCGGTAAAGCTTGAGCCGTTCCAAGTCTGGATCATCGCCTCGATTTTCGGCTTCCTGAACGCAAAGACACGGCTTCGGAAGGTCCGCAACGCCTTCATTTTGCTCCCCAGAAAAAACGGCAAGTCGCTACTGGCGGCTGGCATCGCACTTTACATGACATTTGCGGACAATGAGCCGGGTGCGGAAGGCTACTGTGGCGCTTCCAACCTGTCGCAGGCCAACGAGGTCTTCAACCCTGCCAAACGAATGGCAGAGCTATCACCGGGCTTTATGGAAGCCTTCGGCGTGGAGGTAATGGCGAAGTCGATCTTCTCGGAAGACAGCGGCTCCAAATTTGTGCCGGTCATTGCAAAGACGAAGGACGGATCATCGCCGCATGTCGCCATTTGCGATGAGCTTCACCAAGCGAAAGACGCAACGCAGATCCAAGCCTTCAGGACTGGCATGGGCGCGCGGCGCCAACCGCTATTACTCGTCATCTCGACCGCTGGTTTTCACCTTGCGGGCATCTGCCGCACCGAGCAGCTCGACGCAGAAGCCGTTCTCAAGGGCACCTCGGCGGATGATCGCCTGTTTTCGGCGATTTACACCATCGATCCAGAAGACAATTGGCGCGATTTTTCTGTCTGGCGGAAGGCCAATCCGAATCTTGGCGTGTCCGTTTCGGAAGAATACCTTCGTGGCGAGTATGAAAAGGCTCTTCAAAGTCCCGCAAATCAGGCGTTTGCGCGCACAAAGTACCTGAACCAGTGGGTCGCATCGGCGAATGGATGGCTCAATCAGGTCGATTGGGCGAACTCTGGTAGCGATACGCTCGATATGGCGGCGCTCAAGGGCCGCAAAGCATTCATCGGCGTGGATATGTCCACCCGACAGGATTTGACCGCGATTGTGGTCGTGGTTCCCCTCCCTACCCACGGCCAGCGCGCCATTTTCCCATTCGCGTTCGTCCCAAGAGGCGCGGTGGACGATAGTCCGAACGCCCCCGCCTATGCGTCGTGGGTCCAGAATGGCGATCTCATTGTCACGGAAGGCTCGGCGTCCAGCTTCGTAGAGATCGAGGCAAAGATTGAGGAGCTATGTAAGCACTTCGCCGTCGAAGAGATCGTGTTCGACAATTGGCAAGGCGAGAACACACGGCAAAAGTTTGAGAAGCTGGGGCTTAACACCAGCGTGTTCGTATCGAACTCCTCCGAATGGACGGTCGCTATGGACGATTTTGAAGCCGCATTGAAGAACGGCGAGCTTTTTCACCCGAACAACCCTGTCTTTGACTGGTGCGCAGCCAATGTTTGCGCCGCACAGAATGGCGTTTCGCGTCGTCCGGTAAAGCCAAGTAAGTCTGGAGCAGAGAAGATCGATCTTATCGTCTCCGCACTCTACGCGTTCGCCGCTTCGAACAAAGCCCCGGTAGTGAAGAAGGTGCCGCAACTCTTCTTCGTCTAACCTAAATATGGGATGAGCAAACTAATAGATTGGCTTCTTGGGCCAGTGCCCGAAACCAAGAGCCTTACAACCGCAATCGTTGAACTTCCAACGCATTCCGTTGCCGACATCCGACAGGACATTGCGATGTCTGGTTCATACGCTGGTGTGAACGCAATCCAACTATCGGCGGTATTCTCTTGCGCCCGCGTCATCGCGGAAGGTCTCTCACAAGTCCCGTGCATTCTACAGCGCACCAGTCCGAAGGGTGGACGCGAAGCCGCGACCGATCACCCGCTTTACGATCTCCTCGCACGCCGTCCAAACAGCTACCAGACAAGCTTCGAATTTCGCGAATGGATCGCGCTACAACTCGCATTGCTTGGAAACGCATTCGTCTTCGTTTCGCGCAACGCGAGAGGCCAGCCGATTGAGCTAATCCCCCTGCCCCACGGTTCAGTTTCGGTTTCTACTCCAAGCTTTGGTGAAGTTCTTTACCGCCTGAATGTTGTCGGCAATCCGATCTATGAGCAGCGGAATATCTGGCACCTTCGCGGACCGTCGATGACCAGCTTTGAAGGTTTGTCTCTCCAAGCTGTCGCCGCACAGGCCATGGGGCTCGCCGCAAATCTCGAAACATTCGGCGCAAGCTTGTTCAGCAACGGCGCGAAGCCGTCTGGAATGCTCACCACCGATAATGAGTTGTCCCCAGAGCAGCAGAAACAGTTGTCGGATTCATGGAACGCTCAACAGAGCGGTCTTGCGAACGCACACCGCACGGCGGTGATGAGCGGTGGCCTCAAGTTTGAGCCCGTCCAGACCAATGCGAACGAAGCGCAATTCATTGAATCCCGCCGCTACCAGACCGAAGAGATTTGCCGGATCATGCGGGTCAATCCATTGATGGTTATGCAGGCCGCTGATTCTTCGTCTTACGCATCGGTTGAGCAGATGTTCTTGGCTCACCAAACGCACACGCTCAACCCTTGGTATGCACGGTTTGAGCAAAGTGCCGAAGCTGCACTACTCACCAACGACGACATTAAGAAGGGCTACCGCGTCTTCCTCGATAGTCGTGAGATGACACGCGGTAACGCAACCGATCAGGCAACTTATCTCGCTCACATGAAGCAAAACGGCTTCATGACTACGAACGAAGGTCGCGATTTCGTCGGACTCGATCGCTTTACCGATCCAGATTCAGACAAGCCGATGCCAGCCGCAAATTTGTACGGCCCGAAGTCGGGAACGCCAGCGGCATCCGATCCTAAATAAAGATATGGAAAAGAAACTATTCAGCTTGGCGGAAGTCAAGTTTGCGGCATCCGAAGACACCGCGATTAAGACATTCGACGGGTATGGAGCCGTGTTTAACAACACAGACGCTTACGGCGATGTGATTGCACCGGGAGCGTTCGCAAAGTCACTCAAGAGCGGCGCGAAGCCGCTGATGTTTTTGAACCATGATATGTTCAGCCTTCCGATTGGTCTTTGGACCGATCTTGCGGAAGATGACTTTGGTTTGAAGGTAGCGGGCGAGTTTATCGATACGCAGGTTGGTCGAGACACCTACCTTGCTTCGAAGGCTGGCGCGATCACCGGCCTATCGATTGGCTATATCCCCACGGAAGTCAGCTACGGCAAAATCGGTTCCGATGAACCGGCACGCACGATCAAATCTCTCGACCTGATTGAGATTTCCGTCGTCACCATTCCCGCAAATTCGAAGGCTCGCATCGTTGATGTGAAGTCCATGAAGCAGCCCGAAGACTTTGAGCGCGAGCTTGTAAGACTTGGAATGAACTTCGCCGAAGCCAAGAGTTTCGTCGAAGCCGTCTCGGCATCGTCCGAGACTAAATACAATCACAAGGCCAACCTTATCGCGGCCAACGCCCTCTTGTCGAAACTTTTAGGAGAATAATGAGCGACGATATCAATACTACGCTGAACGCAATCCAGACAGCGTTCACCGAACTGAAGTCCACCAACGATACCAAGCTCGCTGAAATGGCGACCAAGGGTTCGGTGGACACCTTGATCGAGTCGAAGATGGCCGCGATCAACGAAACCATCACTGCCCTTGAAAAGAAGATGGCCCGCCCCGCGATCGGTGCTGGCGCTTCGCAGGAAGAGACCGAGCACAAGTCCGCTTGGAATGCTTGGTCGCGCAAAGGCGTAGGCGAGCATGAGCTTTCGGCTCTTGAGAAGAAGGCCATGGTCGTTGGTGATGCCAACTCGGCTGGCGTTGCCCTTCCCAAGGTTGTCGAGTCCGGAATCTATTCGTCGCTCGTCACCCTGTCGCCGATCCGCTCGCTCGCAAATGTCATTCAAGTTTCGTCTGGCGACTATCGCATCCTGACCACTGACAAGAATGTTGGCGCTGGTTGGGTTGGCGAAACATCGGCTCGTCCCGAAACCGCCGCGCCTACCCTTGCTGAACTGAAGGTTCCGTTCGGCGAAGTATACGCGAACCCGTTCGTTTCCCAGACGGCGCTTGATGATCTCGCATTCGATGTGGAAGGTTTCATCATCGATGCAACTGCACAGAAGTTTGCGCAGATGGAGAATGTTGCGTTCATGTCGGGGGATGGCGTCAACAAGCCGCAGGGCATTTTGACCACCACCGGCATCACAACCGTCAAGACCGGCCTCGCATCGGCTCTTTCGGACTCGACCAAGTCGGCTGATTTCGTATTTAACATGATTCAGACCCTCCCGGCAGCATACCGCACGGGTGCTACCTTCATGGTGGCTTCGTCTTCGATGGCTGCGATTCGCACCCTCAAGGACTCGACGGGCAACTACCTCTATTCGCCGGTTACTGCCGACAATGCGGGTAAGCTTGGCGGCTACAATGTCGTTGAGTCGGAAGATTCGCAGGCAATCGCTGCGAATGCCCTCCCGGTAATCTTCGGCAACTTCAACCTTGGCTACCAGATCGTTGATCGTGTCGGCATCCGCACTTTGCGTGATCCTTACTCGAACAAGCCGTATGTTGGTTTCTACTCGACCAAGCGCGTCGGCGGCATGGTTCGCGACAAGAGCGCGTTCGTGCTTCTGAAGGTTGCGGCATAAGACTAAAACTAAAGTCTACAAACTTGAGCCGGGAAGAGATTCCCGGCTCTTTTCATAAATATCATTATGAACATCATCGAAGAAGAACAAATTCAGGAATGGCTCCGGCTCGATCCTTCCACCGACATCTATACACTGAACATGCTGGTGGATTCAGCAATCGATGTAATCGAGCACCACACGGGGCGCACCTACCTCCCCTATGACGATCCGCTCCTTGGCATCGTCACGCCAGCCGTCCCGACATCAATCAAACACGCCATTGCCGTGTTCGTCGCCGCCCATTTTGCAGACCGTGAGGGCGCTACCGATACGGTTATGACCACCGTCCGCCGCCTTTGCGCGCCATTCCGGATCGCACGGCTGTGAAGATCGAAGCGGGGAAGCTGGATCGCAAGCTTGAGCTACTGACACCTACCGTTCGTCGCGATGAGTATGGGCAAGAGATCAGCACCTTCGACGCGGTGACCACGATCTATGCACAGCGTCTGGAGATGCGCACGCAGGACGCGGCACGATCCGGGGGCCGCGAAACATTCGCCATGACGCGCTTCCTCATACGCTGGCGCGCCGATCTCAAAACCTCGATGCGTATCCGCGTAAATACGAAGCTCTACGATATCATTGCGATCGAGGAGCCCGACCGTCGCGCATCGATGGTGCTCACAATGGAAGAGGTCACCCGGTGATCAACTTCAATATGAGCGGTCTTGCCGCCCTCCAAAAGCGATTGGAAAGTCTTTCGAAGGAAGAGGCTACCAAGGCGGGGCAGATTGCCAACCGCGCTGGTGCGGCGGTGCTGCGTAAGGAAGTTATCAAGACGGCTCCTAACTCCCCTAAAACTACAGAAGGCGAAATTCGCACACGCCATACAAAGGGTGGTGGGACGCGTAAGGAAACGCACCACAAGATCGTAAACAGCGTAAAAGTCAAGAAAACCAAGGGCTCGAAAGCTACGGAAGTCCATAACGCGGTAACGATCTTTGGTGCGTATCACGCGACCTTTGTTGAATTTGGAAGCATTCGCAACACCGCCGACCCGTTCATGCTCCGCGCGCTGAACGCTTCGCAAGGTTCGATCATCGAGACAATCTCAAAGGTGCTGAATAAACAGCTTGTGAAGCGCGGCGCATAAATATCGTCATGATCGAACCAAAGCTATACGCGCGTCTTTCAACGCTATGTCCGAATGTCTACCCGAATGTTGCGCCTGCAAACTACAAGACACCATGCGCGGTGTATCAGTGCCTCGAAACCGAGACTTTCAACACCCTTGACGGCTACTCGAACGACTCGTTCGTTACATTTCAGATATCGATTTCCTCGACGGTGTATAGAGAGGCCAGCAACCTCGCTCGCTCGATACGCAACAGCCTTCGCGATTGGCAGGAAGATGGCGTGCACGCTGCGTCTTGGCTCAATGAGGTTGTAGCCGTGGATGATACGGAGGATGTCACGCTTCATCGTATCATGCTGTTCTTCAAGTTCTTCACAACCGACTGATTGAAGCTGTGAGCATAAATACTTCTGTAATCAAAATTTCAGGAGTCTCATGGCTAACAATGTTGTAAATTCTAAAGGCGCTACCGTAACGATTAAAGTTGGCTCGGGCGCAGCCACGAAGATCGGCGGTATCACTGACTTTTCCGGCATCGGGAGCGGGTCCGCAGCGGTCATCGACATCACCGACCTTGACTCGGGCAGCAAGGAAAAGATGATCGGCGTAATGGACGAGGGTCAGTTCAAACTGTCCTACAATGTCATCAAAGGCGATGCCGGTCAGGCTGCACTCGATACCGCTCGCGCCAGCGGGGCTGTTGTTGAGTTAAAGGTTACGACTTCCGCAACCATTTACACCTTCTCGGCTTTCGTTCTTACAAATGAAAAGGGTGGCGCGGTTGATAAGCAGATCACCGGTTCCGCAGGTTTCGAGATTACCGGTTCGGTCGTTCAGGCTCCGGTCACTGCATAATGGCGAATCTCCTCTCACGAGAGGCGATCTTGGCGGCACCTGTGGTCACTACCGAAGTTGAAGTGCCTGAATGGGGCGGAAGCGTTCTCGTTCGTGCACTGTCTTTGAAAGCCCGCATGGCATTGCTTGACGCCATCTACGCAAACGATGCCGAGCACACGGCTTGGAAAGAGGATCAGGCAAAGCCCGAAGCCGATCGCGAAGGGCTTGCTCGCGTCGATCTCTACGACCAATCCATTCTCACGGTCATCCACGCTATCGTTGATGAAACGGGTGAGCAGGTGTTCACGGTTGATGACTACGATCGTTTCGCGGCAATCGACTATGATGTTATCAAGAATATTTGGGTTGCAGTGACGATGCATAGCCGACGCGACCCCGAAGCATTAAAAAAAAATTCAGGCAAAACCCGCACAGGCGGTTCGTCTTCCGGCTCGCGCTCGCGCTCGGCAAAACCGTAAAGCAACTTGATCAAGAGATGGAGCCGAACGAGTTGGCAGAATGGGAAGCTTACCATTCGCTCGAACCGTTCGGCTCACCCGCTGATGATGATCGCTCTAGCATAGTTTCAGCGTTGCTCTGGTATGCTAACTACAAGGGAGACTTACCAGAATTCTTCGATCGCGATCCCGAAGAAACTGCTCGCCTCAAAGCCAAAGCCGAAGCGGCAATCTCACTTGAAGATAAGTTCGATGCATTCTTTGGTCCAATCGCAGTCGAGGCCGTGGAACCACCCGTAGCCTAAATATCTACATGGCTAATGTTGGTTCCCTTGTTGTCGATCTCGCGCTTGAAAGCGCACAATTTATTGCGGGTATGAAAAAGGTGGCAGCGTCCACCGCACAGACCGCAAATCAAATCACCTCGTCCATGAACCTTGCCAAGAATGCCGCGATCGGCTTCGCTGGCGGGTTCATCGGCGCGTTCTCTGTCGATGTCCTACAGCAGCGCATCCAAGAGGCGTTCGATTACGGTGACGCAATCGTTGACCTTGCCGATCGAACCGGCGCTACCACCAAGACCATTCAGGAGTTCCGCTACGCAGCACAGCTTTCCGGCTCCTCGATGGAGAACGCCGACGCAGCCGTGGAGAAGTTTGCGAAGAATCTTGGCGCTGCACAGAACGGCAACAAAGCCTTTGCGAAGACTTTCCACGATCTCGGCGTGACGAGCACCGACACTGACACCGCTATGCGCCAGACTATGGATGGTATCTCGAAGCTTGGGACCGTTACGCAGCGCAACCAGAAGACTATCGAGCTTTTCGGTAAATCGGCAAGCGACCTCACCCTTCTTATGAGTGGCGGCGCAAAGGGCTTCGACACGCTCGCACAGGCGGCGGAAAGCTACGGGATAGTGTTGGACGATCATCTTCTTCGCAACGGCGGACAGGTGAACGATCAGCTTGATACAATGAAGATGATCTTGAACGCAGAAATGGCGGGAATGATCATTCAGAACGCCGATGCGATTATGTCGTTGGCGAACGCCTTCATTCAGGCGGCTTCGGCGGCTGCGAACTTCTTTGCGCAGATGGACACGAAGAAGTTGATGAGCGTTGCAAATGGCGTAGACCTTAACTCTGACATCCCGACCTTGCTAATGGGACGCCTTCGGGGGAAATCGACAAGTCAGGTTTCTACCGACGCGCGAAACGAACTCAAAACAACGAAGACCGGGCGTCAAGCGCTACACGATGATCTTACCAAGCGATACAATGCCGGAATACGCGAAGGGCGCGATAAGAACGATGCGGACATGCAAGCGATGCTTGCCGAGCGCGAAGATATCGCGAAGGCGGAAGCTCGGTCGCGGCATGGCTTGAAGATCGACCGTAGTGGCACACCGACAGGCACACTTCCCATACCATCTGGATCAAAGACAAAAACTCCGAAGACGCCAACGGTTAAGCTGAAGTCTGATGACGAACTCACCGCGCAGTGGGAGAAGGCATTCCTTGGCGCTCGTGCTGAACTCTACGCTGCGCAGGCCGATCTAACCACCGATCCCACGGAACGGCAGGAGCTTGGCGCACAGCAGCGTCGCAACCGCTACTTCATCAACGACGCTGATCTCACAGCCGACACCGGCACCGATCAGCAAGTCAGAGAGGGGAAGAAGCGCTACACAGAAGCGCAGGCCAAACAGCTTCGCCAGATCGACAAGGAAATCCTCGACGCAGAGTATGACGGATCAATCCGCGATCGTGATGCGGAGATCGCAAGGGATCGCCTCGACCTCTCGTTAAACGGCCTCCAGATCGAGAACGACACCCTGTCGGCGGAGATGAGCCTTTCGCGCTCCACTCGTGACCGTCGCGATAAGGCGTTGGCGCTTGTCCGCAACCAGTTTGAGCAAGAGCGCCTCCAGCTTGAGAATACGATCGAACTAGCCAAGCTGGGCAAGGCGACCAAGGCCGAACGAGAGGCGGCAGAAGCCCGTTTAAAGGCCCTTCCAGCGCTTAAAGCGCTCGCCGAGGAGGGAAGCCGCCGACAGAACCAATCGCCTCTTGAAGCCTATCTGGACGCCATCCCGCAGACGAAGGGGGAGATCAACGATGCGCTCGAAGAGGTTCAGGTCGATGGCCTCAAGAACCTCCAAGACGGATTGCTTGGTGTCATTGATGGCACCAAGTCGGTTGGCGATGCCTTCACCGATATGACGAAGACGATCCTGAACGGGTTGATCAAGATTGGCCTTCAACAGGCAATTATCAAACCGTTGGGTAATCTCTTGTTCGGAGGTGGCGATAGCGGCGGTGGCGGTCTTCTCGGGTCCATCTTCGGTGGATTGATAAAGGGCGCTCGTGCGAACGGCGGCATGACCTCACCGGGTAGCTACCTCGTTGGCGAGCGCGGGCCGGAAGTTGTCCGCATTGGCGCGAACGCAAATGTGATGACCAACAACGCGATGCGCAGCGCGGCGAACGATAATCGTGGCGGTGTCAATGTCACCTTCGGTTCGATCACATCGAACGATCCCGCAATGGTAAAGGCGTTGGCGATGCAGGCGGCGATGGAGCTTGCCCCCGTCTTCCGTGATCAGGCGGTGAACGCCACGATGACCAAGCTTCGTCGTCCCAACCTGTGACGACGAAGCGTCATCGCGCGAATGAACGGGTGTCTTCCTAAATACTTTCGTGATCTATCCCCTCGCCTTTCCCAACAAGTCGCCAGCTTCCTACAAGTTGGTCCTTAAACTTCGCCAGTCAGTTGCGCAGTCGCCGTGGACATACAAGCAGACCACCACCGGAGGAGGGTCCCAATGGATGCTCGAATGGTCGTGGCCTGCGATGTCGTGGAACAATGCTGAATTCATCGATGGTTGGCTCAAAATCTTGAACGGGCAAATAGGTAGTTTCACCTTCGCTCCTCGCCAGCCTTACAATTTCACCACCACCGGACTCACCCTCGCCACAATCGGCTACAACTACAACGGGACCATTTCCGTAAAAGGTTGGGCTGCGAATGCTGGCACAGGTCTTCGTAAAGGGCAGTATTTCCAGATTGGGACGCAGCTTCTTCAAGTGACAGAAGCGGCAGCATTCACCGACGCGAACGGCGCGGCCACCATAAGCTTCGCGCCAGAGCTTCGCCAGCAATACGCGGTAGGAACCATCGTCAACTTCGTAAACCCGGTTGGCGTATTCGGCCTCACTTCATCGGAAGGCCAAAGTTACACGCTCACTCGCGATCAGGCTTGCGAATTTGGTCCTGTCCAAGCGCGGGAGGTTGTTTGATGCGCAACAATACTCCCGAGCTAGTCGGTGCTGTCACCGCACCATCGATCATCACCGCCATAGCGGCTCGGCTCGATTTCCAGTCAGAAACTCTATGGGTTTGGACAGGGGTTGGATCGATCCAAGCGCCTGCGAACAGCGGCGATAGCTTGCTCGATAATCAGGTTTTCGACGCGATCGATCCAGACCTCGTGGATATTGGCGAGAACACTTTCACGATGGGCGGCTCGAATGAGCTTACCGTCACGCTGAATGTCTCGTCCGCACCTCCCGAAGCCATTTCCGCCGCAATGGTTCTACCCGCTGAATTTCAGAGCCGTAGCGCAGTTTTCTGGCGCGCGGTTAAGATCGACACCGGAAATCCGCTCGCGCAGCCTGTGTGGCTGTTCAGGAGAATTCGCAGCGGAACGATGGACAAGCTTTCAGTTCAGGCGGACGGACAGAGCCACCGCATCACGCTCACCATCGAAAGCCATGGTGGTAAGGTTAGCAACGCGACGAACCAGACATATCAAAACCAGCGGTCGTATGATCCGAACGATAGCTCGCAAGACTCGTCAACGGCGATTGCGAACGGCGACCCTGCCCCGACGAAAGCTTCGACCACTTCGAGTTACAGCGGTGGTGGCGGAACTTCGCGGGCGGCATACAACAACAGAGCGGCGTTGGAGTAAGTTGCAATAAATAGCAGGTGAAAACCTTTGTCCGCCACCAAGATTGGGAAGAACGACTTTCCCTTTACCTCGACCGCGTAGCTGAAGAACCCTTCAAGTGGGGCTCGCATGATTGCGCACTGTTTGCCGCTAACTGCGTGAGGGTAATGACTGGCGACGATCCAGTCGAAGATTTTCGCGATGTATATGACACCGCCACTGGTGCGGCCCTTGCGCTTCGCGAACACGGCGATGGCACACTTCTCAAGACGATGAAGTCGATCTTTGGTGAGCCGATCTCGCCACACTTCGCACAGCGTGGCGATGTGATGATGTTCGATCGCACCACCACCGGAATTTGCGTGGGACGCTTCTCTTACTTCGTTGGTCGGCAGCAAGGGCAGGAAGGCTTGCTCACCATGCCCACATCGGCGTGTCGCTACGCTTTCCGCGTGCCTTTCGAGGTGGCGGCATGAGTAAGATTATCAAGATCGTTGCCGTCGTTGCGATTGCGGTTGCGATCGTTGTCTTTGCCGCACCGATCGCCGGAGCGCTGGCGGGACTTGCACCCGGCCTTGCCGCTACCACGATCAGCGCAGCCACCATGGCGGCGATTACATCAGCAGTCGTTGGCGTTGGCATTTCGCTTGGCCTGTCCGCCATCTCAACGCTGTTTCGCAAATCGGCAACCGTGTCGAACTCAATGGCGGATCGATTGAATGTCACCATAGTCCCCTCCACGCCTCGCAAAGTCGTGTTCGGTCGCACGGCGGCGGCGGCAGATATGCGTTTTCGCGAGACTTACGGATCGAAGCAAGATCGTCACGCACAGGTGATCGCTCTGGCGTCGCATCGCGTGAATGCGATCACGCAATTCTACCTCGAAGAAACTCTGACTTGGCAGGGCGCTCTTGTAGCTCACCAGAACGGCATCACGAGCTTTCGTGCTGTCACGGAAGGTAAACCGGGGAACGGCTTCCCGCTCGGCTCTGGTAGCTACTGGACAGCATCCGCGACTTTCACCGGCTGTGCATACATCGCGATAGACTACAAGCTCGACGCAAAAGCTTGGCCACAAGGCATCCCTTCGAAGCTCACCACCATTGTTGAAGGATGCCCACTCTACGATCCACGACAGGACAGCACGCGTGGCGGTTCCGGCTCGCATCGATCGAATGATCAAAACACATGGGCATGGCATGGGCCCGGCGCTGTCGAGATCGGGCGCAACCCGGCGCTCGCCTTGCTCACCTATTTGCTCGGTTGGCGGATCAACGGGAAGCTCGCATGGGGCATGGGGGTTGGGATCGAGAGTATCGATCTCGATAACTTCCGCACCTTTGCCAATGTCTGCGAAGAGCGCGTCCAGACAGCCGGTGGCGGAACCGTCCAGCGCTACACCGCCGATGGGATCGTGAGCACGGCGGATACCCACGATACAGTCATCAACGCGATCACCGCCGCGATGGGAAGCACCAAGCTTACCGATGTAAGCGGACAATACACGCTTGTAGGCGGCTATGACGACACCTTCGGACCGAAGGTAGCCTTCGACGCGAATGACCTTGTAGGGGCTCCCGGCGCACCCACGCCATACGATTGGACACCCTCTGGCCCTACCCGCGACACTTACAACATCGTGCGTGGGCGGTTCGCCAATCCCGATGAGCTTTACCAGCTTGTGGACTGGGGTGAGATCGTCACGGACGATTTATCAGACGGGGTACCGCGCACACTCACTCTCGACCTTGGCTTCGTCAATCGAGCGGAAAGTTGCCAGCGTATCGCCAAGCAATTCGTCGCGCGTGAGGCAAAGACTCCCGGCTTCTTCACGGCGACTTGGGGTCCAAAGGCGTTCTTGGTTCAGGTAGGATCACTTCTCACACTGTCGCTTCCATCACAGGGTTGGAACAACAAGCTGTTTCGCGTTCAGGAACAGACCGAAACGCACGACATGATCTTCCAAATGACGCTTCGTGAAGAATCGCCGGAAGTCTATGCGTGGGATAAAGACGAAGCAAAGCCCCTACCCGCTACGATCCGACCACCCGGCTATGACGCAAGCATGACCATTTCTGTTCAGAACCTTCGACTGTCGAGCACCACCTACCAAGGAACTTGAATAAATACTTGGGTGAGCCAAGTATCTGAAATCCTCGTAACATGGACACCTGAAACTTCGGGTCGAGTCCTATCCATACAAATTCAATCCCGCATCGTTGGGCAAGCGGAGTGGACCGAACAGGCCGCTGCGTTTGATCCAGCGGCGGGACAGTTTCGTTTCACCGCTAACGCTCCATCTACCGATGTCGAAGTGCGCGCCCGCTACCGAATGGTTGAAGGCATCTTCGGCCCTTGGTTGGCTGATCACCTCATCACCGCAGCGGCGGTAGTCGAATATGACACCATCACCGGACTACCCACAAAGCTTGGGGATATCAGTCCGGGAGAAGGGGATAAGCTCACCGGGATCGATGACGGCGCGACGAAGGGTGCGCCAGCGGGAACCAATGTTGGCGGGCGTCCTGCCGAAACAGTTATCTCCGACCTCGACAAGGCATTGGCCAAGATCAACGGTTCGACATACTTCGACACCGATGCCCCGCCCGTCCCTACCGGCTTGGCGCTGGCATCATCGCTCACTGATATTGGCGCGGACTTCCGCGCCACTTGGACTGCATCAACAACCGTTGGCGTTCGCTACATCATCGCGATCAAGCAAGGTTCCGGCAACTATGTCGAGAACGGCGCGGACTCCGCCACCTTCTACGCGCCTACCGTTCCGCGTGGCCAGACGATCACGGCCAAAGTCCTTGCGATAAAGAACAATGTGAAATCCGGTTACTCGCCGGAAGTCAGCATCTCGACCGCGAAAGACGCCATCGCACCAGCACTACCAACTGGGTTGAGCGTCGCCACCACATACAACGGCGCTACCCTGTCTTGGACCAACGCCAGCGATACCGATCTCGACACGATTGAGATTTGGCGTGGTGCTTCGAGCGATAGCACATTGGCGGTTAAGATCGATGCGGTGAACGCGGTTCCGGGACAGCCGGGGCGCTATATCGCAACCGGTCTTACACAGGCCACCGCCTATTACTTTTGGCTCAAGTCTGTCGATACATCGGGCAACGCCAGCGCGCTCACCAACCCTGTTTCAGCTACAACGGCTGGCGGCATTGTCGCGTCTGATTTCGTTGACGGTCTGTCACCGGTCACTACCGTAACCGCGTTGCCTTCCGTGACAGGTTACGCGGGCACGCCGTTGGTCATGTTCAACAAGGAACTCTACCGGATCGTCAACGGCGCTTGGACGAAGAGCGTAAACGGCGCGGACATCTCGACGGGCACCATTACGGGTGCGGCTCTTGTTCCGACCACCTCGCTTCCTGCCACGATCAGCGTTGCAAATGTCACGGGCGCTAACACCATCGGGGACGCATTCACGCGCGCTGATTGGACCAAGATTGTTGGTGCCGGGAAACCTGCCGACAACGCTACGGCCGATGTCTCATTCAGCTATAACGGACTTCTACCGGCGTCGAATATCGTCATCACGGGTAACCGCTTGACGAAGGTTGGTGCGACTTCCGATTGGAGCACTCCGACCACTTCGGGTGATGTTGTTACTCCGATCCAGCGCTTCCCCGGCGGGATGCGTTTCTCATGGCGCGGAACATACGCGAGCTACGCTCTGGCGGTTGGTCTTCTCATTGGCACCAATCGCTATCTCGATAGCTTGTTGTTCAGCATCCGCACGAGCGGCAACATTGCGAACTTCTACATTGGAACAACGCAGGACGGCACGGGCGTAACATACGACGGCAATACCGTTTTCGAGATCGCTTATGACAATGTGAATGTTTATCTCCGCACGGACGGCGTTACGCGTCGAACTTATCCGGTTGCCTCTGGGCTCAACTATGTCCCACATTGTCACTTCAAAGACTTCGGCGCGGCAATGTCTGACATCTCGTTCACGACTTACACCGACAATGCTTGGAACAGCGTCGGCGGCGCTGGTCGTCCCGATGACTTCGCCACGAGCGGCGAAAACATGCTACCGAACGCGAGCCTACTGACAAATACCAATGGCTGGACTCTAGCCGGGGCACTCACCCGAGTCCAAGCAGTCGCTGGCGATCCCGGCAACTACTTCCACGCGACCGCGAACAACGCTTCGCCACGCAGCGCTACTTTCCCGCTCACCTCCGGAATTACAAAGCTGTTTATCAGCTACTGGAAACGCGCCCAAATTGCTGGGCAACAGATCGCTTTCGACATCGGTTTCCAGAACGGTGCGGGCACAGTTACCGGCTATCGCTTCAACAGCTTTGTAGGCGCGGCGAACACTTGGACGATGGTCAAGGAATCGATCGCGGTTCCAAGCGACGCGGTCACGATGAACATTGCTCCGGTATTGGTCGTAAGCGGCACCTACCACGACATCGCAGATATCCGGTTGTCAGCCGTGGAAAGCGCCGCGACCGTTGGGGCTCCTACAGGCACACTGGTGGGCGGCACGCTATCGGAGACGATAGAGCTTCGCGCCAACGATCCCGCTACCCGGATCAACCAGAACACGGTCACGATCGATGGCGGCAAGCTCACGGCAGGAACCGTCACCACCAACCAGCTTGCGGCAGGATCGATCACAGCCGATCGCATCGCGGCTGGTGCGATCGTGATCGGCTCGGATGGTAAGCTTGGTGGCGCTGGTAGCGGCCAAGTCAGCTTGCCCGGTCTTGGCTACACAGGCGCTCTCGATGCCACGCGCGGCGCACCGGCAGGGACGCTGGTCGGTGCCACATACGCACAGACCTTGGACAGCCGCGTCACAAGCGGATTGATGTTCGCAGACACCCGAACCGTCGATTCACCGCCAAGCTTCTATTACGGTCAATACGGCACAACGCGGATCGTTACCGAATTCAAAAACCTCGCGAACATCGGCTTAACGGCGGTTGGCGGATACGGTGGCCTCACGACTTCGGTTCAGTGGGGTGACCCTTCCGGTGGTCCGGTTCACCAAGAGGTTCGCGATAGCTACGGGCGCTATTGGAACCGTATCAGCACTTCGACCACAGCTTGGGGTGGCTGGATAGACACGGGCGCGCAGATCAATAGCGGTATCACGACGATCAATGGCGGGAAAATCACCACCAATTCGGTTACCGCCCTCCAGATCGCGGCGAACACCATCACCTCTGATCAGATCGCGGCTCGTTCGATCGTTGCAGCCGACTTGGTGGCCAACACCATCACGGGGAACGAGATTGCAGCCTCGACGATAACCGCAAACCAGATCGCCGGTCGCACGATCGTGGCGAGCAATCTTGCCGCAAACACCATCACCTCGAACGAGATTGCTGCGGACACGATCACAGCAAACCAGATCGCGGCGAATACGATTACCGGTAACGAGATCGCCACTAACGCAATCACTGCCGACAAGGTTTTGGCAAACAGCATAACGGCGAACAAGCTGGTTCTTGCGACACGCCCGTTCTCGACGATCGGGATGAACATCCGTGTCGATGCGGACAATGTGGTTCGCTGGGACGGTGGATTTTTGCAGTATGTTGACGACAACGGCAACTACACTTCATGGGCTATTGCCGCTGGTGTTGCGGGATACACGAACGCACCATTCTATTTTCTTTGGAACACGAAAACAAAGCCTAACCGGCTCGATTGGACAACCGATTATAATGTCGCATTCAATGGCGATTACAAGAACATCGCTACTTGGAATGGCGGGTCCGATTTAGTCGTCAATGCGGGTGTTGGAACAAGCATCAACGGCGACAGGATCGTCACCGGGACCGTCAACGCCAACAAGCTAACCGCTCGCTCGATCACCGCCAATCAGATCGCGTCGGGAGCAATCACGGCTAACGAAATCTCGGCTGGAACGATCACCACCGCACAGCTTGCCGCTGGTGCCATCACCGCCACAAAGCTTGCGGTCGGTAGCTCGGACAGCATCATCCCCGACAACGACTTCCGGGACGCGGCATTCTGGACGACCGGGAACACGATCGCGAATGTTGTCCCTACCAATGCGGCGTGGCCATCGTCTGCGAATATCCTTTCTGTGGCTGGAGACAACACGACCAAGGATTGGTCAACGCCGTTCTTCAATGTCGAAGCGGGCGCAACATATCGCATTCGCGTTTGGTTCTTTGCGAACCAAGATTTCGTTGGTTCGATGAACCCCGTAATCCACATGCCGAATGTTCAGTGGTTGTCCCTGAAAACTGGTGTCGGCAGTAACCCGGATGCCGTCGATGGCAATAGCGTCACCGCTCCTACATCGGGCGTCATCTTCAAAGAGATCGTGGTGACGAACAGCTACGACTGCCACAGTTGGCAGTTTCGCTTTAAGGGCACGCACAAGGGGTATTTCCAGTTTTATAGCTCGATCGTTCGCGTCTCCGATACAACGCTCATCGCAGACGGCGCGATCACGACGAACAAAATCACTGTTGGAAGTCTAAACGGTGATCGCATCACCGCGAACACACTCGACGCGAACACCATCCGCGCCGGAAGCGTGATCTCGAACTTTGTCCAAGTCGCGAACACCGGTCTCGGCGCAAGCTTCGATTTGGGTTCGATCGCGCTTTCGGCAAATTCGCCTGCGGATCGCATCAACACGATGGCTACCACTATCCAGCCGGGTAAGATCAGCATCGGCGGTGGTGGCACGCTCAACAATTGGAAGAACGGCGCGGACTCGACCGAAATTCGAGGCGGCGCAATCGCGGCGAACACGATCAAGGCGAATTCGCTGATGATCGGTGCACGAGATATCACCGTCATTGGTTGCGACTTCCAGTGGCGGGATGGCGCGTTGAGGTGGTCGGACGGCTACATTCTATGGACGGGCAATGACGGCAACCCGACTTCCGTAACGATCAGCGCGGGCGCGGTTGGTTGGCAAAACCAGTTGACTTATGTCTTTTGGGGTCAGGGTCGAACCTACTTCGATGTCGGTGTTGACTGGTCGCTCGGCAAAGGTGGTGATTTCATCATCATGTGCACATGGCGTGGCGGTGCAAACTTCGTGGCCAACTACGGTGGCACGATCGTTGATGGCGATCGTATCACTACCAGCTCGATTCAAGCGAACAAGCTTTCGGTTGGTTCGTTGTCTGCGATCTCGGCAAACATCGGTTCGCTTGTGTCCTACAACGGCGCTGGCGGACGCGTGGAGAGGGACGGTAACGGAACCCGCGTCTACTACAATAACGGCAACTTGGCCGTGAAGATTGGTTTCTGATGCTGCAACTTTGGGCAGAGAACGGAACCCCCATGCTTGGGCTTGGCGATCGACTTTTCAAGTTTGCGGGCGTCGCCAATGTCGGTTGGGACTTCACGGGTGGAGCGCAATCCGGAACGATCGTTGATGGACGGTTCACACAGTATCCAAACTGTGTGCCGTTCGCATTCAGTATCAGGAACAACTTCGATAATCGCGGTGGCGGCGTTCAGCTAAATATCAGCGGGAACACGCTCACTTGGTCCTATCCGTATCCAGAAACGGACAAGGCTTACAAGCGCCCCAACACGCAATTTATCTATGGTATATATTGATGGCTGATGCAGTTGTAGAATTCTATGATCCGGTAGCGAATAGGCTTCAAGTTAGCGCGAGTATGCTTGGCTTCGTATGTCGAAAGTCCGGAACGGGAGCGACAGGCAATCGAAGTGGCGGCAACACCAACCCCTCTACGATCCTGATAGATACAGCGGGAATGTCCTACCCAATCGTTGCGCTGCAAACGAACGGCTATGCGGCTGCGATGTATGTTCAGCAATATAACAGCACCGTGATAAACTACGCGAGTAGCGGCGCTGTAGGCTCGCCTTTCACCTATTATATCTTCGACTGGACGCCGAACCTCCCTGCGAACAACGGGCTCTTTCAGCTTTATAATCAAGCCACGAACCTATGCGTCTTTTCGAGCAACTATTGGCCGATGAAGCTGGTCAGCAGCGCTCCGGGCGGCAGCGGACAGGCGCAGAATTATCCCGGCAAAACCATGGCCTACGCGTGCTCAACGGTTGGCGCGCATTCGCGCTGTTCACCAGCTTGTTACGATAGCGGAAACCCTGCCATTGATCCGGGAGACGGTTTGACCTCGTGTAAGAACATCAGGGGCCGCATTGATGGCAAGGCGTATGGCGCATCCATCCAAGATAACGGTTCGACGGTTCAGGTAGCCAATGTGTCTGTAGACGATGTGTTAGGCAGCTTCGGTCCCTACTCCGAATACAAACAATATGGCGATGGTTGGGATGTCCCCAATCAAATCATGTCGATCGATGTGACGGGCATTCCAGTCGGCGCGACCTTCTTTTGAATGGCTAAATAAAGGAAATAGAAGAGGTATTAAGAATGGCGACTACATCTAAACCAACCGTTGAAGAACTCGAATCCATGGCTGCGAAATTCATTGAAGCGGATGTCGCCGCTCTCAATGGAGCAAGGGACGCTGCGATGACCTATGACACCGCATTGGCGGCTTTGCTGGATACACTCCCGGCAAACTTCCCGCTCGGTTCGCGTCGTAAGATCGCTGAAATGCGAAGCATGGTCAGCTACACGCTGTATCAGGAATTGCCCTCGCTCATTGGTCAATACACTCCGGTAACACTTCAGGAAACGCCAACCGCGTAACCTACCCAATGTCTCGATAGAGCCATGCCCAAGATAAATAAGTGTATGGCTCTAACTATCAATCTATCAACGAAGACCATGCGCGTTGCCGCTGGCGAACCTATCGTGTTCGCTTATCAGCCAACCAATGGCGCTGGTGTCCCTGAATCGTTGACGGACCGTGCCTTCGTCTTTTCAATCTACGACGCGGAGCGAGTATCACGCGGTTACTTCGATGCTACCGTTGTTCCCGGTCCCGACCCTGTCGCTATGTGGCGCTTGAATGGCCTTATATCGGAACGACTACTGGACGGTTCCGGTCTTCGATGGGAGATCGCGGAACGCCTTCATGACGGCAAAGACCCGATCGCGGCTGGAAGCCTAACCGTCGATGTTAGCGCACCCGCAGTTGCCGACTACAATAGCGCGCCAATCAGTCGATATATCACCCGAATCACCCGGAAGAATGATCCAGAGACGATCGACGCACCGCGCTTCACGATCAAGATTGCAGCCTATGCGCCGGTCGCTGTCGCGCCGTCGCGAACCCTTACCTTTTTAAACTTGGAGCCACTTCGCTTTTCTGACTCCAATTACTTGGAGCTATCAGCATGACAATTCTTTCTCAAATGACCGCTTCACAGCAAGCGGAATTTTTGGCGGCTATGAATGCCGCTGGTATCGTCGATCCGGTCGCGCGATCGGCTGCGGCCGATGCCAAGGCAAACCCTACTTTGACGCAAGCTGCGGTGACAGCCGCTGGCGATAAAACGGCTCGTGATGCGGCAGCGGACGCCAAAGCAAACCCTACCCTCACAAGTGCCGCGATTGTTGCCGTAGGTGGCGATACGACCGCTCGCGCTTCCGCCGCTGATGCGAAGGTTAATCCCGTTCTCACCGCTGCATCGATAGCACCATCACTATCGAGCGCGGGGCTTCCGGTCACCTACGCCACCCCGGCAAACACACTACGCGTCCGCGCTGCGATGGCTCGATCCGATCGCGATATCAATGTCGTCGTCATTGGTCCTTCAACCGTGGCGGGACAGCAAAATGTTTCACCATCGACCCAAGGTTCAGCCGGACTGGTGCCGCAGATTGCAGCACGCCTCAACGGCATGGGGATCAATGCCGGGGCAGAGAACTATTATGGTGATCATGGCTCTTGGGGCACCGCGCAAACCTTCGACAATTACAAGGCTGGTGACTCGCGCATTACCTCGACTGGGACGGTTGGCCTTACTTCAGTTCAAACGGCAGGCGGTAACGCGATCCAGTTGGCGGCAGCGGGCGACAGCATTACCTACACGCCGCTCACTCCGGTTCGTAAATGGCGCGTTCGCATTTACAACGATCGGGCCGGTCGCAACCTCACGGCTTCGTCGGGAACGGGTAATATCCCGGTAAACAGCGCAAATCCGAACAGCATCCAGACAGCTATCATCGATAGTGGTTCGACGGGCTTGAACGCATTGACGCTCACGCAGGCATCGAGCGCCACGAGCGCAAGCATCATCCTTGGAGTGGATGCATTCGACGACACCGCTGGGCGTCGCCAAATCAGCGTTCATAACCTCGGCATCTCGGGTGCGCGTTCGGCACGGTTTAGCGATAATTCGAATACGCTTGGCGGTCAGATTGCGATGACCAAGGCCATAGCGCCCGACTACATGTATCTCGCCGATTTCCCAATCAACGATTGGCGCGGATCAATCTCCGTTGCCGTTTATCAGGCGAACCTACAGGCAGCGATTGACGCCTATCTACCTATCTGTGATCTCTGCATCGTGTTGCCGCTCTACGATGGCGATACCGGCGGATTAAGCTCCACCCAAGAGAGCTTTGTTACCGCCACTCGACAGGTAGCGATGGCGAATGGCCTTCCAATCCTCGACATGCGTTCACGCCTCGTATCGTTTGCGAAAGCGCAGGGGATCGGCTTCTACGAAACGAACGGAACGGTTCATCCCTCTCCGTTCGGGTATGGTTTTTTGTCCTCGGTTTACGCCGAGGATATTCGAAAGCTGTATCGCGGTGGCATCTGATGCGAACGATAAAATCACATCAAATGGCGTTGGTGCGGTGTAGCTAATGGAGCGCGCTGTGACATTAGGAATGACGAACTCGCCATTCCCCGCTTCATTCGACGGTTCATCGAACTTGTTCGCGTTCGTGCTGTTTGCGATGATCGTTGCCAGCACGCTCGCGCTTACCTTGGCGCTCGTTCAGGTGAAGCAGCTATGGGCCGATCGTCGCTACGGCTATGATCCATCATGGGCGTTGAACTCGCTCGTTTTGGCATGCTGCACAGCGGTGTTGATGCGCTGCATTCCCGATGCCATTTACATGATCTCGTTTGGTGATGCCGCCCCGGCAACCATTCAGCGAATCCTTACAGTGAAGCGCTTCATGGACTTCCTGTTTTTGGCACCGCTATTTTATTGGATGGCGATTTTTCGGATGTATCGCGCGGATATCATCCTTAAATTGCGCTCGCCTTCGAATGTCGTTTATTCGGACTTCCGGTTCGCTCAACTCAAACGCTTTACCGGTCTGGTTGGGTTGTCAGGCGCGCTCGCCATCGGCGTCACGCTTGGCCGACTTTATCATTAAATAGATGATGATAGAACGCATCGCCAGCGCATCCGGCTTGATCTTCTCGGCTGGCGCAACGGCAGCGGGAACAAGTGTCGCGATCACCTCACCCAACGCTTACGCATGGCTTATACCGGTAGTGTGCGGCTGTCTTGCCGCGCTTATCGTCCGAGGAATAACCGTCACTACGCCAACCAAACGGAAGAAGGTCTGGCGGTTCGAACTCCTCGTGACGCTTCTCGTTCTTCTCCTCACGGCTGTGATCGTTGAGGAGAAAGAGATGTCAGTCATGGTAGCAACCATGGTCGGAATGTTTTTGGGATCACTCGGAATCGGCGTGATCAAGTTTGCTCGAAACATGTCGGTGGCAGCGCTCAAGGAAGCGTTGGGCGGGATCGACAGCACCAAGCCGTAAGCGGTCACCAGAATGTCTTGGCCAGCGCCGCTAACCCGGTTCCACCAAGATATGCCAGCCCCGCTATAACCACCAAGCATGTCAGACACATTGCCAACGCGATCAGCGCGGGACGCGGGTTTCGTTGCGGCTCGAAGGCCACAACCATGTCGTGCATCATCTGGGTGAGTTTCATTGAGACAATCCAATTCTACGCGCCGCGTGCGCTTTTTGATGCGGATTGCCCTCCTGCTCACTTGATATTAACTTTTCATCAAATGCGCAAGCATTCGCAATTAATATCCGTTAGCACGAATTGCTCATCTGCAATCTCGCGCGTTTTGTTGCGGGCCGCGCGCTACATCCAACCGTGCGCCTTCAGCGCGCTTTGCACGAATGGCCACGAGGCTATGACGCCACCGAAGGTGATCGTGCGCAGACGCAGTCCCTTTGGCGCTTCGCGTTTTTGCATCGCCCACACAGTCAAGCCAGCGACATACGGATGGCCCGCATCGGTAAGGCGATTTGCGACCGACGCCTCATGTTCGTTCATGACCGAAACTCTGGTACATGGACCATTACGGCGTTTAGTACGGCAAGCGCGGCAAACCCACTGTACGGGCTATTTGTTGGCGTGCGCGCAAAACGATGGTGGCGACCAAACGCGCTAACACCGCTATTACTAACTCGACTACCAAACGCATTAATACCGATATGACTAACACGACGAACAAGTACACCAACTAGTGGAATAGCATATTTGTTGACAGTAGCGTCACTACGGCTTACACGATCACTAACGCGATGATTAATTGTAAGTACGCCGAAAGAGACGATACGACATACGCGAGACATGGCACGGCCTTTCTGGAAATCGATGAAGACGGCGGCTCGTCTCGGCTCGATTGTTCGTTTACCATCTGACACAATACGCGAACTTGACGAAGCGCGCAATCGACTCGCGAAGATTTGGTTGGACGCGAATAGTCTGCGCCATCCGCCAGACGGTATGACCGCTCCGCGCGACAGACAACCAGCGTGAAAATCTCGATCTCTTGGGAATTTTGGCGTCATCTCACGCTACTCCAATCGAAATTAATCGAATTCGGGGTAGTCGGAGTACGACTTGGATGCCGGGGCTATCGGCCTCGGAAACTCTGACTACCTTGTGCCATTATTAGCAGGCAGTGGTCAACAGTGAGTTGCTCGCAGCTAGGGCTCTGGCGTTCTGCTTTTGTTCCGCTATGCTCGCAATATGAAACACGCACCCGAGTCGATGCGCATCGGCGCACAGCCCTTCAGCCAGACCCACAATCTGATTGTCGAAATTCTCCCGGACATCCGCCCGTGTGAGATGCAGTCGATCTACTTCCAAGCCATCGAGGACGGTCCTGAATCGTTACTCGCGCCGATCGAGGCGGAATTCGCCCGTCGCGGGCTGTCTGTCTACGCGACATATTCGACCGGCCACCTCTAATGGGTGGCGTCATCACTGCCGAACGGATCGGCCAACTTATCGAAGATGCGCCCGCTTGGGCGAAGATCGCTTTAACCGTTCCACAGGAGCGGTTGCGTGAAGATGCAAAGCGCGAGCTTGGCCAGCATATATATGCGGCGCTGTTTCAACCGGTCGCAAAGGATGCGGCGCAACTTGCGCTACCGTTGTGATCAATGGGCGCGATACGCACTTCAATGATGGATCAGGGCAGCTACGGCCATTGTAAGCCCGGCCAAAGCAGGCAATCCAAGTATGGATACTGCTATGGTCGCGATTAAACCGCGTCGGCGCTCTGGCACCAAACGGATGACTTCTACGATAGCTTGATAACGATTCACAACACACCTCGCTCGCAAAAAGCCTTCCACGGAAAGCTTTAATCAGGGGCCACCAAGCCGATGCGATTAGATGGGTCGTTTTTTCGTTGGTTGATTACGGTAGCCCTTCAGGCTGTGGACCACTTCGAAGCTCAAAGGTCAACCCGCTTTAATTCGAAAATGTGACGCTCTCCACTAGGCACCTGATATTACTGAATATTCTTGACCGAACCGGTTGAGTAAACCGACATACTCATTCCAGTTGTTCGAGTGCGTAGAGCACGACCATCCCGCGCCCTTGAGCGCTATCGGGTTGCGAATCGTTCTCGTATTGTTCTATCCGAAGGTATGGGCAGCAAGACATTTCACTCGCTCTACGACTTCGTCCGACATGGCACGAACATCCATGTGTCGTGCCGAAACGGCCATTGCCAGAATGAAGGGATCGTGGACGCCTACGGGGCCTCGACATGGTTCCGGCTCCATCGCTGGCCAGACTCGCTAACGGGCGCTCTGGGACGCTCCGCAAGCGACCACTTCCGATGCCGTAGGTGTGGATCGAAAGCTGGATCGCTTAACCCAACGATGGACAAGCCAACTGTTTTGAATTTCTTCCCGGCCGACGAAAACGGGTGGAAGGCGTTGCAGCGGCGGTTACGAGGTTAAATCAGGTTGCGCGGGGGCGGTTTCCAGATAGCGCCTACTTTGGGGACTGGTTCGTGCCTTGCCCGATTTCTTTGATATATTGAAGAATAGCCTCTCCCGAATTGTGGTCCTTCGTTTCTCGGGGTTCGCCGCCGATCACATGCGCAGCGACTTTTTGCGATCCAATGTTCTTCACGCCTACCATCGCTTCAATGTAGAAGTGCACTACGCCTCCGCGCTTTACGCCCGAGGTGAACTCATCGATCGCGGCTTGAACCAGTTTCTTGGCAATGCCACGCTTCCGAAGGTGCTGTGGAACCGCGTAACCAATTTGAAAAACTGGCAAACCGTTTTCAAATTCGGCGGGCGTTATAATGGCAATCCCAACCACCGAATTGCCGTCCATCCGCGCATATGTAATGCGCACCTTCCCCTGTGGCTCGTCTGCATGAATGATCAACGAAGGATCGATGCGGCCCCGCTCAACCTTCAACTCGCCACGCTTAAGTGCTGGTTCGAAGGACTTGAAGGAGTCCATCGGATTTACGAGCGTTGGCATATATGGAGACCTTTCCGGCCGCTAAAAGAAAGCGAGGTGGATCACGATGGCACCATATGAATCCATTGTCATCCTTACCGGGGCAGGCATTTCCGCCGAAAGCGGCATCCCTACATTTCGCACTCAAGGCACTGATTTATATTGGGAATACATTGACCCCGATGGCGTTAGAAAAAAACATCGCGTTGAAGACGTGTGCACCCCCGAGGCGCTCGCGGCGGATCCGGAACTGGTGCACCGGTTCTACGATCTGCGGCGTGCGGCTCTGGCGACGGTCGAACCTAACGCCGCACACCACGCGCTGGCGCGGCTGGATGCGGCTTGGGAGGGCGAGTTGCTGATCGTCACGCAGAATGTGGACGACCTGCATGAGCGGGCGGGGGCGACGCGGATACTGCATATGCATGGCGAGTTATTGTCGGCGCTGTGTGCCGTTTGTGGGGCGCGTGAGTCTTGGTCGGGGGCGTTGTCGGAGGGGTCGGTGTGCGGCGCGTGCGGGGCGGCGGCGTTGCGGCCGGACATCGTGTTCTTTGGGGAGATGCCGTACCATATGGAGCGGATCGAGGCCGCACTGGCGAAGGCCGACCTGTTCGTGTCGATCGGCACGTCGGGCGCGGTGTATCCCGCGGCGGGGTTCGTGCAGACCGCGGCGTATCACGGTGCGCGGACGCTGGAATTGAACCTCGATCCGTCGATGGGGAGCGTGTTCTTCGAGCAGACGCGGATCGGCGCGGCGGGGGTGCTGGTGCCGGCTTGGGTGGACGAGGTGCTGGGCCGATAGTCAGATAGGCACGGGCGTGACGGACGATCGCATATAGGACCGCGTCCAGAGCCAGATACCCGCCACGATCATCGGCACGCTGAGCGTCTGCCCCATCGTCAGTCCCCACCACAGGTGATCGAGCCCCGCGTCGGGCTGGCGGACGAACTCAAGCAGGAACCGCGCTGTGCCGTAGAGGATCAGGCCCGTGCCGAGCAGCCGCCCCGGATGGAGCCGTGCGTCGGTGTGCCAGAACAGATACGCGAGCACGATCATGGTGACGCCGCCCTCAAGCGCGGCCTCGTACAACTGGCTCGGATGGCGGGGGATGCCGTCCTGCGTGCCGGGGAAGATCACCGCCCAAGGCAGCGAACTCGGCCGGCCCCATAATTCCCCGTTCACGAAATTGGCGATCCGTACCAGCACGAGGCCGAACGGCGTCGCGCACGCGACATAATCGCAGACGCGGAGCAGCGAGAGGCGATGACGGCGGGTGAACACAATGAGGCTGACAATCACGCCGAGGAACCCGCCATGCAGCGACATCCCGCCCTGCCAGAGTTTCAGTACGTCCAGCGGATCGCGCCAGATTTCCGGCCGGTAGAACAGGCAATAGCCAAGGCGGCCGCCGATGATGATCCCGAGCGTCAGGTAGAAGACGAGGTCGTCGACGTGGCGTTCGGCCATCGGCGCGCCGGATCGCCGAAGCATTTTCCGCAGGTACCACCAGCCCAAGGCGATCATCGCGATGTAACTGAGCGCGTACCATCTAAGCTGGAACAGGCCGAAATCCCAGGCGACCGGGGAAAGAGGAAGCTGGTCGTAGCGGATCGCTGAGGTCGCATCGATCATAGTCAGCATCGTGTGGTCCTCGTCCGGCTGAGCGGGCGTGAGAACGATAGCATGCGCGGGCGAGAGAACGGCGCAGTTTCGGCCGGGCGATCAAGTAACGGTTTACTATTGCGGGATCGGATCGCGAAATACTGACCCGAGATGTTCCCCCGCGAAGGCGGGGGCCCAGTCTGCCCCCCCGCCTTCGCGGGGGAACATCCTTCTTTAATTTAAACGCTACGCCACACAGCTCGGCTCCCACCCCGGCGAAGGCCGGGGCCCAATTGGAGAGGTCAAAGTAACGGTGCGCTGGCTGCGGTTACGAACGTGCCCCAATCGGGCCCCGGCCTTCGCCGGGGTGGTATGTGTTGAACCCTAATCCACCCAGTCGAGGCCCATGTCGCGGTAGACTTCGCGGTCTTCGTCCCAGCCGGGTTTGACCTTTACGTGCAGGTACAAGTGGACGGGCTTGCCGGTGATCGAGGCGAGTTCGATGCGGGAGCGAGCGCCGATCTCCTTGATGCGGACGCCGCCCTTGCCGAGCACGATCGCGCGCTGGGTGGGGCGTTCGACGAGGATCTGCTGGTGGATCTCCAACGAGCCGTCCTGGCGTTCGATATACTGCTCGGTCTCGATCGTGCTCGCATAGGGGAGTTCGGCGTGGAGCTGGAGATAGAGCTGCTCGCGCGTGACTTCGGAGGCCAGTGCGCGCTCGGTCGAGTCGGAGACCTGGTCCTCGGGGTAGTGCCACGGGCCTTCTGGCATCGCCTTGGCGAGCTGCGTCTTGAAGTGGGCGAGGCCGTCGCCGGTGCCGGCGCTGATGAAGAACGTTTCCGCGAACGGGAGCAGTGCGTTCAATTTTTCGGCGTGGATCAGCAGCTTGGTCTTGTCGGCGAGATCGACCTTGTTGAGGATCAGCCAGATCGGCTCGGTGCGGCCGACCAGCGACTCGACGATCGTCGTGACCTTGCCGCCAATGCCGCCCTTCGCGTCGACCACCAGTGCGATGATGTCGGAGCCTTCCGCGCCACCCCAGGCGGCGGCGACCATCGCGCGGTCGAAGCGGCGCTTGGGCTCGAAGATGCCGGGGGTGTCGACGAGCAGGATCTGCGTGTCGCCCTCGATCGCGACGCCCATCAGCTTGGCGCGCGTCGTCTGCGCCTTGGGGCTGACGATCGCGACCTTCTGGCCGACGAGCGCGTTGACGAGCGTCGACTTGCCCGCGTTCGGCGCGCCGACGATGGCGACTAGGCCGCAATGCTTGGTATCGGGGTTGATATTCGTTTCAGTCACATATGCTCTTTTCGAACTGGTGTTATGCGCGGCTGTATAGAAAAAATGGCCGGCCGTCATCGCGTGGCGAGAAGGCAGTTTGGTTCACGCGAAGGCGCAAAGGTGGTGTGGATGAGGCTTGCACCTCTCGTGATTATGCGCCGCCGAATATCTCGGAGCCGTTTGGGGCGAGACCTGATTAGCTAAGCGCAGCACCTTCGCGCCTTTGCGCCTTCGCGCGAACAAAACTGCCTTCTCAGCCCAGCTTCTCGAGCAGTGCCTTGGCCGCGGCAGTCTCGGCTTCCTGTTTGCTGGAACCCGTCGCGGTCGCTTCGGCGAGCTTGCCGACCGAGACGAGCATCGTGAATTTCGGGGCGTGGCCGGGGCCGGTGCGTTCGACGATGGTGTATTCGGGGGGCTTGCGGTTGTGGGCGGCGGCCCATTCCTGGAGGGCGGACTTGGGGTGTTGCGGGGCTTTTGCGCCGGCCTGAACGCGATCTCCCCAAGCGCCGCGGACGAACTTGCGCGCGGCGTCGAGGCCGGCTTCCTGATACCAGGCGCCGATCAGCGCCTCCATCACGTCGCCGAGCACGTTGTCGCTGTCGCTCGCGCCGTCGTCGCGGGCCTGCTTGCCGAGTTTGAGGTGCGCGCGGACGCCGAGTTCTCGCGCGACGTCGGCGCAGACCGGGCCGGTGACGAGTGCGTTGAGGCGTTTCGACAGCGAGCCTTCGGGGTCGGTCGCGAACAGTTCGTACAGCCACTCCGCGATGATCAGGCCGAGGACACGGTCGCCGAGGAACTCGAGTCGCTCGTAGTTCGCCGCGGCCTGGCTGCCGTGCGTGAGCGCGCGCTCATAGGGGGCGAGGTTGGTCGGTGCGCGGCCGAAGAGCGTCTTCAGCCAGCCGGCGAGGTCGCTCAAAAGCCTTCCCCGATACGGCTCCAGCGCGCGGCACTGACCCACGTCCAAGGCTTCAGCCATTCGCCGTCGCCGTCGGTCGAGAAGAAGTTGACGACCGCCTTGCCCTCGACGTTCTCGAGCGGGACGTAGCCCATGCCCTGCGGCGCGGGGAACCGGCTGTCGCCGCTGTCGTCGCGGTTGTCGCCCATCACGAAGATGTGGCCGGCGGGGATCGTGTAGAGCCCGGTGTCGTCGCGGTCGGGGAGTTCGGCCTGGTCGAGGACTTCGTAGCTGCGACCGCCCGGAAGCGTTTCGCGGAAGCGGGGGTAACGGCAGATCTGGACGTTTGCGACGACGTCGACGAACGGCGCGCCGCATTTCTCGGCGTTGAAGTTCTCGGTCAGCGGAATCGTGAAGTCGGCGATGCGGAGCTTCGGGATCGCCTTGCCGTTGAGGTAGACCGTGCCCTGGCGCATCTGGATGGTCTCGCCGGGGAGGCCGATGACGCGCTTGATGACGTCGTGATCGAGCACTTCGGGCGCGCGGAAGACGACGACGTCGCCGCGGGTCGGCGTGCTGCCGAAGATGCGGCCGGGGATCAGCGGGATGCCCGCGGGGAGCGACCAGCGCGAGTAGCCGTAGTTCCACTTCGAGACGAAGAGATAGTCGCCGATCAGCAGGCGGGGGAGCATCGATTCGGACGGGATGCTGAACGGCGCGAAGATGAAGCTGCGCAGGATAAGCACGACCAGTGCGAGCTTCAGCAGGAAGCGAAAGGTCTCGCTCGTTTCGGAGCGAGGCGTCTTGGACCGCGCGGGTGTCTTCACGTCATTTGCCATGCTCGCGGGTTTGCGCAGACGGCGCGGATCGTCAAGCGTGTGCAGGATACCGAACGTCGAAAGAGCGTTGTCGCGGTCTCGCGCTTGCAGCATGACCGGCGCGCACGTCTATTCGGAGAAGTAGCATGACCGCCGACTGGTCCAAGATCGAAGCCCTGCCCGCCACCAAGCTGACCGACCTGTTCGCGGCGGACTCGGAGCGCCTCTCGAAGCTGAGCCTCGATGTCGCGGGGATCCACTTCGACTGGTCGAAGACTCACCTGACGACGGACATGGTCACCGCGTTCGAGGAAATCGCGAAGGCGCAGGACCTGTCGGGCAAGCGCCAGGCGCTGTTCTCGGGCGAGGTCGTCAACGTCACCGAGGGCCGCGCGGTCGAGCACACTGCCGAGCGCGGCGAGGGCAAGCCCGAGAGCGTCGCGATCGCGCAGGCGAGCCATCAGCGGATGCGGACGCTGATCGATGCGATCGAGGCGGAAGCGCTCGGGCCGGTGCGGCATATCCTGCACGTCGGGATCGGTGGATCGGCGCTGGGGCCGCAACTGCTGGTCGATGCGCTGGGGCGTGACGACAAGCGGTATGATGTGGCGATCGTCGCGAATGTCGACGGCGTGGCGCTGGAAGACGTGTTCGCGAAGTTCGATCCGGCCGCGACATTGTTGGTGGTCGCTTCGAAGACGTTCACCACGACCGAGACGCTGATGAACGCCGAAAGCGTGCTGCAGTGGATGACCGAGCATAATGTCGAGGATCCGTATGGCCGCGTGATCGCGCTGACCGCGTCGCCCGAGAAGGCGATGGAATGGGGCGTCGACGAGACCCGCATCCTGCCGTTCGCGGAGAGCGTCGGTGGGCGGTATTCGCTGTGGTCGACGATCGGTTTCCCGGCGGCGATCGCGCTGGGGTGGGATCGGTTCGAGGAACTGCTCGAGGGTGCTGCCGAGATGGATCGGCATTTCCGGCTTGCGGCGCTGCATGAGAACGCGCCGGCGCTCGCGGCGTTCGCCGACCTGTATTATACGCAGATTCGCCATGCCGAGACGCGCGCGCCGTTCGCGTATGACGAGCGGTTGCGGTTGCTGCCGAGCTATCTCCAGCAGCTGGAGATGGAGTCGAACGGCAAGTCTGTGACGGTCGACGGGCAGCCGCTCGGGCGTCCTTCGGCGGCGATCACTTGGGGTGGCGTCGGTACGGAGGCGCAGCATGCTGTGTTCCAGTTGCTCCATCAGGGCACGCATCTCGTGCCGGTCGAGTTCATCGCGGTGATCGAGCCGGGCGATACGTTGCCTGAGGAGCATCACCGGGCGCTGTTGCTCAACGCGTTCGCGCAGGGTGCGGCGCTGATGGCCGGCAAGCAGGTCGAGGATCCGGCGCGGAGCTATTCGGGCGATCGGCCGTCTTCGACGTTGCTGCTCGATGATCTGGATGCGCGGACGCTGGGCGCGCTGATCGCGTTTTACGAGCACCGGGTGTTCGTGAACGGCGTGCTGCTGGGGATCAATTCGTTCGACCAGTTCGGGGTGGAGCTGGGCAAGGAAATGGCGAAGGCTGCTGAGAAGGGCGGGCAGACGTTCGATCCTTCGACGGATGATCTGATCAAGCGCGCGTTTGGGTGAGATTTTGGGGGAGGGTAGCCCCCTTCCCTTTTTTCTGAAGTTGCCCTCAGCTACTCCACCCCGGCGAAGGCCGGGGCCCAATTGGGCGAACCGCAGTTTATTAAATAACCACCTTTCCAATTGGGCCCCGGCCTTCGCCGGGGTGGTTGTGGTGGAGGGGAGCACAAGCCCGCTTCCGGCGTTATCTAATTATGCCGCTACTCCTCGCCGTCGCGCTCGCCGCCTCTCCTACTGTCGCGCAGATGAAGTGGGATCGGCGCGTGTTAGTCGTCTCTGCTCCGACCGCTGAAGATCCCGCACTCGCTGAGCAACGCCGCATCCTCGCCGGGTGGAAAACCAGAGCCGCCGCTCGGGACCTCACCATCGTCGAGGTCGTCGGCTACACGGTCCGAGGCGCAAGCGACTCGGCCGCAGCGCTCCGCCGCAAATACCACCTCCCCGCTACCTTCACCGCGATCCTGATCGGCAAGGACGGTGGCGAGAAACTGCGTAGCGGCAAGCCCTTCCCCGCCGACGCGCTGGAGGCGACGATCGACGCGATGCCGATGCGGAAGGCGGGCCAGAGATAGGCTGAGCCGATCAGTGTGATCGCCGCGGCGGGGTTGCCGCCGCATCCACCCTGCCCCAGATGGCATGTAAAGCCGCGAAGCGCCGCGCGACCTGCAAGGACTGCCTGTGACCGATACCCAATTCGACTATGACCTCTTCGTCATCGGCGCAGGCTCGGGCGGCACGCGTGCGTCGCGCGTCGCCGCCGCGCACGGCGCGCGCGTCGCGGTCGCCGAGGAGTATCGGGTCGGCGGAACCTGCGTCATCCGTGGCTGCGTGCCGAAGAAGCTGCTGATCTACGGCGCGCATTTCGCCGAGGATCTGAAGGACGCCAAGCGGTTCGGCTGGCAGGTGCCCGACAATTGTGCGTTCAGCTGGCCCACGCTGCGCGACAACGTCATGGAGGAGGTCGACCGGATCAACGGCGCCTACACGACCACGCTACAGAACAATCATGTCGACATCATCCACCAGCGTGCGGTCGTCTCGGGGCCAAACGAAGTCACGCTGGCCGATGGCACCGTGAAGACCGCCGCGAAGATCCTGATCGCGGTCGGCGCGCATCCGCTGGTGCCCGAGTTCCCCGGCGCCGAGCACGGCATCACCTCGAACGAAGTGTTCCACCTCGACGACGTGCCGAAGCGCGTACTGATCGCCGGCGCGGGCTATATCGCCAACGAATTCGCCGGGATCTTCCACCAGTTCGGGTCGCACGTCACGCTGGTCAATCGGACCGACGTGATCCTGCGCGGCTATGACGAATCGATCCGCGACCGCCTGCTCCAGATCTCGATGAGCAAGGGCATCGATTTCCGCTTCAACGCCGCGTTCGAGAGCATCGAGAAAGGCGAAGACGGCTGCCTGACGGTCAGCATGAAGGGTCATGAGCCGATCGTCGTCGACCTCGTGATGTTCGCGACCGGCCGCCTGCCCAACACCAAGGGCCTCGGCCTCGACACCGCGGGCGTGGAGATAGACGCGGCGGGTGCGGTGATCGTCGACGAGGACAACAAGTCGAGCTGCGACTCGATCTTCGCGGTCGGCGACGTCACCAACCGCATCCAGCTGACCCCGGTCGCGATCCGCGAAGGGCAGGCATTCGCCGACACATTCTTCGGCGGCAAGCCGACACGAGTCGATTACGCCAACGTCCCCGCCGCGGTGTTCAGCCACCCGCCGATGGCCGGCGTGGGCATGACCGAATCCCAGGCCAAGCAGGCGCTGGGATCGGTGAAGGTCTACACGTCCGACTTCCGGCCGATGAAGAACGTGCTGGCGGGCCGCAACGAGCGCTCGCTGTACAAGATGATCTGCGACGGCGAGACCGACCGGGTGGTGGGTATCCACATGATCGGGCCCGACTGCCCCGAGATCCTGCAATCGGCCGCGGTGGCGGTGAAGGCCGGGCTGACCAAGGCCGACTTCGACGCGACGGTCGCGCTGCATCCGACGATGGCGGAAGAATTAGTCCTTATGAAATAAGGGTTTACTATATCCGACGACGCTACTTCGAGGCTAATCCCCACCTTGATCTTAAGTAATACGACGTAACTTTATGCAACACATGGGTTGTTGCGGAAAAGACACGTCTTGTCGCGCAATGACCACGCCGCCTGGCCGAAGGCTGGATGCCGGCCAAACCGCGGCGTAAGCCCCCTCTCCCGGCAGCATACGCAAACATGCGCGGCGCCGGGACCGTCTCCATGAGGAGCGGTTCGCGGGAGTGGATCAGGGCATGGAAGCGCGGGAAATCGCGACGCAGGATACCGACAGTCGGCGCACAGCCCGACCGACGGTGCGATGCGCGTACCGTCTGTCCCGATGCGCCTTCCCAACAGGGGACTTTGGGACATGAAGACGATGATGGCCACGGCGTTGCGCGCCGCATTGGCAACGACGACGATACTCGGCTCGACCGCAGCGCTGATCGCACCTGCATCGGCGCAGACCACGACCGCGGCGATCCGCGGCCAGGTGCGCGATGCGGCCGGGGCGACGGTCGCTGGCGCGACCGTGGTCGCGGTCAATGACGGGACCAACCAGACGTTCCGCGCGACCACCAGCGCGACCGGCAGCTATGTGCTGAACGGTCTGCGCCCCGCCACCTACACGATCACGTTCACCGGTGCCGACGGCAAGATTTCGGCGCAGCGTATCTCGGTCGGTGTCGGCCAGTCCGCGACGCTCGACGCGGTGCTCGCGGCACCAACCGCGGCGGCCCCTGCTGCCAGCGCGACCGCCGAGGGTGGCACGACCACCGGCACAACCACCGGCGGGGCCAACGAAGGCGGCGAGATCGTCGTCACCGCGGGGAAACTGGTCGAGACCAAGACCTCCGAAGTCGCGACCAACGTCAGCCAGAACCAGATCCGCATCCTGCCGCAGGGCGATCGCAACTTCCTGACGTTCGCCGCGCTCGCGCCGGGCGTGCGCTACAACGACAGCGAGACCAACAAGGGCATCACCGCCGGCGCCTCGCCCGCGAGCCAGGTCAACGTCTTCATCGACGGCACCAGCCTGAAGAGCCAGACGCTGGGCGGAATCGCCGGCCAGACCGACAGCCGCGGCAACCCGTTCGGGCAGCTCGCAGTCGGCGAATTCCGCGTCCTGACGCAGAACTACAAGGCCGAATACGAACAGGCCGGGTCGGCGATCATCACCGCGATCACCAAGTCGGGCACCAACGATTTCCACGGCGAGATGTTCGGCCAATATACCGACCGCAGCCTGACCGCCGCCAACATCATCGACCAGCGTGCCGGCCGGGACAAACCGAAGTTCGAGCGCAAGCAATACGGCATTTCGCTCGGCGGCCCGATCATCAAGGACAAGCTGTTCTTCTTCGGCGCCTACGAAGGCAACGACCAGGATCGCGCATCGAGCGTGACCGTCGGCACCCCGACGCCGCAAAACCTCGCGCGCTTTGGCCAGTATGAAGGCACCTATGTCAGCCCGTATCGCGGCGACTTCTATTTCGGCAAGCTGACCTTCACGCCCGACGAGCGCCAGGTGTTCGACCTGTCGTTCAGCCGCCGCCAGGAGACCGACATCACCGGGTTCGGCGCCAATTTCGGCTCGGCCAACATCGCGTATTCGGCGGCGGTCAACAAGATCAACAAGACCGACACCTACACGTACAAATGGACCTATACCGGCGACAGCTTCGTCAACGAATTCAACGCGACCTATCTCGACACGGTCTACAATCCGTCGTCGCTCAACCCCGACGATCCCAGCTTCCAGTTCGAGGGCGTCATCACCTTCGGCGGCAAGGATTCGACGCAGCGGATCAGCCAGCAGAGCTACACGTTGCGCGACGACCTGACGTATAATGGCCTGGACAACCACGTGATCAAGGGCGGCATCCGCTTTGCGTTCCAGGATTACGACTTTACCAAGAATTTCTACGTCCAGCCGAACTACTTTTTCCAGAACGACGCAAAAAGAGGGCTCGATTTCAGCTTCCCGGCCACCGCGCAGCTCGGCGTGGGCAATCCGCGGATCATCGCGTCGAACTCACAGCTCGGCGTGTATCTGCAGGACGACTGGGATATCACCAGTAAGCTGCAGCTCAACCTCGGCTTGCGCTGGGACTACGAAAGCAATCTGTTCAACAACAAGTATCGCACGCCCGCCGCGGCCGTCACGACGTTGAACGCGCTGCCCCGGACCGATTATTTCGATCCTGCGAACTACATCACCGACGGCACCGATCGCCCGACCCGCAAGGACATGTTCCAGCCGCGCGTTGGCTTTAGCTACGACTTCAACGACGATCAGCGCACCGTCCTGTTCGGCGGCTACGGAAAATATTACGACCGCAACGTCTTCAACAACACGCTCGACGAGCAATTCCGCCTGCAATACCAGACCGGAATCTTCTACTTCTCGCGCGATGGCCAGCCGCGCGACGGCAACCCCACCGTGGTGTGGAACGAAAGCTATCAGACGCGGGAAGGCCTGCTCGCGCTGCGCCAGACCGCGCAGACCGGCCTGCCCGAACTGTTCGCCGTCAAGAACAACGCGAAGGCGCCGTCGACCGACCAGTTCAGCCTTGGCCTGCGCCAGAAGTTCGGCATCTTCCGCGCTTCGGTGACCGGGTCGTATGTCCGCGGGCAGAACGGCTACACGCATCTGTTCGCGACGCGCAACGCGGACGGATCGTGCTGTGATACGACGATCCCACGCGAGAACGGCTTCGGCAACGTGCTGATCGGCTATGATGGCCTGCGCACGCGCTACAAGGCGCTGCTCGTGACGATCGACAAGGATTACACCGTGTCGTCGGGGTGGGGCCTCAACCTCGCCTACACGCTGTCAAAGGCGGAGCAGGACGGCGGCGATCTGTTCAGCCTCGATAAGGTGACGCCCGATAAATATGGCTGGCGGCCGATCGCCGATCAGGACGAGCGCCACCGGATCGTCCTGTCGGGCATCGTCGACCTGCCGGTCGGGTTCCAGTTCTCGACGCTCACTACGCTGGGCAGCGGTACCGCATTCCAGCTGCTCGACCAGTCCGGCGGCACCAGCGTCAACCAGCAGACCATCCGATCGCTGTACCGGCCGAAGAACTGCCTCGGCAGCGTGTTCGCGTTCTGCGAGGTCAATCTGACGCTGCAGAACAACATCAAGGTGTTCAACACGCACAATATCAACGTCGCGGTCGACCTGCTCAACGCCTTCAACAACAAGAACTATACCGGGTATTCGGGCAACCTCGGGGTCGGCGAGACCTACAGCTTCGGCGGGCCGACCAACCTGCCGACCGGGCTGCTCACCCTGCCGCGCCGCTTCCAGTTCAGGGTCGGATATCGTTTCTGATGCGTTAATCGGCGGGCGGCCATGTTGGTCGCCTGCCGCCATCGGCGGTCCCCGATCAGGAGTATCCATGCTCGACAGACGGCAGTTTCTGGGCACCGGCGCACTATCACTTGGCGGACTGACAGCAGGGTGTACGTCGGTCGGACGACCGATCGTCAAAGCGTTTCAAGAGGTTACGGGCTTCACGCCGGCCCCGGCCCCGTCCACCAACCCCCTCATCGACAATCTGCAGGAACGCGCGTTCCTGTATTTCTGGGATACGACGAATCCGGTGACCGGGCTCGCGCTCGATCGCTGGCCGACGCCGTCCTTCTCGTCGATTGCCGCAGTCGGCTTCGCGCTCACCGCGTATCCGATCGGCGTAGTCAACGGCTGGATCACGCGTGAACAGGCGCGCAAGCGGACGCTCGCCACCTTGTCGTTCTTCGCCGACGCGCGGATGGGGCCGGAACCCACCGGTAACAGCGGCTACAAGGGATTCTTCTACCACTTCCTCGGCATCACCAAGGGCCAGCGGTTCGCGCGCGCGGAAGTGTCGACGATCGACACCGCGCTGATGCTGGCGGGCATGCTGTTCGCGCAGAGCTGGTTCGATGCGGATCACCCCGAGGAACAGCGGATTCGGGCGCTGGCCGACCAGATCTACGGCGCGGTCGACTGGACCTGGATCACGCCGCGCGCGCCGTTCCTGTCGATGGGCTGGCACCCCGAGAGCGGGTTCATCCCGAGCGACTGGAACATCTACAACGAGGGGATGCTGATGTACCTCCTCGCGCTGGGTTCGCCGACGCATCCGCTGCCGCCGTCGACCTGGACCGCGCTCACCGCGAAGTTCGAGCCGAGCTGGACCGATCGCTACGGCGCGGCCTACCTCCATTACCCGCCGCTGTTCGTCCACCAGTACAGCCATGTCTGGGTCGATTTCCGCGGCATTCGCGACGCGTATATCGCGACCAAGGACACCGATTATTTCGAGAACAGCAAGCGCGCGACGATCGCACAGCGCGACTATGCGATCGCCAACGGCGGCAGCAACGGCGCCGGGTTCGCGGGCTATGGGCCGGATATCTGGGGGCTGACCGCGTGCGACGGGCCGGGCGATTTCAAGGCGACGATCGGCGGGCGGCAACGCCAATTCTTCAGCTACTCCGAGCGCGGCCCGGGCGCGCGCGACGACGGCACGCTCGCACCGACCGCCGCGGTCGGATCAATCGTGTTCGCGCCCGATCTCGTCATCCCGGCGATCACCGCGATGCACGATCGCTATGGGAAGGGCATCTACGGCAAATACGGGTTCTTCGATGCGTTCAACCCGACGCTGACCGAGATGGGCGAACCGTTGAAGCACGGCCGCATCGTCCCCGACGTCGGATGGGTGGACAACGACTATCTCGGGATCGACCAGGGACCGATCGTCGCGATGATCGAGAACTGGCGGACCGGCATGGTGTGGAACACGATGCGGAAGAACCCCCATATCCGCCGCGGGCTGGACCGTGCCGGCTTTACCGGGGGATGGCTCGCCCGCGTTCCCTGAGGGGTTTCCCCGCCACACCGGAACGCCTAGAGGAATGGCATACCCGATCCTCGAAAGGTTCCAGCATGCGTGAAGCCGCCATCGTCTCGACCGCCCGTACCGCCATCGGCAAAGCGTATCGCGGCGCGTTCAACGCGACCGAGGCGCCGGTGCTCGCGGGCCACGTGATGAACGCGGTGGTCGAGCGCGCCGGGATCGATCCGGCGCGGATCGACGAGGTGTTCTGGGGCGTGGGCAACCAGCATGGCACGCAAGGTGGCAATGCCGGGCGGATGGCGATCTTCGCCGGCGGGCTGCCCGAGTCGGTGCCTGCGTTCACGCTCGACCGGAAATGCGGGTCTGGGCTGACCGCGGTGGCGCTCGCGGCGCGGACGATCATCTGCGACGAAGCCGACGTGGCGCTGGCCGGCGGGATGGAGTCGATCAGCTATACCGTGACCAAGGACGCGCCGCGCTACCTCAACGCGAGCGTGATCGCCAAGGAGCCGGCGGCGTATATCCCGATGATCGAGACCGCCGAGATCGTCGCGGAGAAATACGGCATCAGCCGTGAGGCGCAGGACGCGTACGCCGCAATGAGCCAGCAGCGCGCTGCGGCTGGACTCGCGAACGGTGCGTTCGCCGAGGAGATCGTCCCGATCACGGTCGAGAAGGCGCTCTACGACAGGCAGGGCGCGCATGCCGGGATCGAGAGCGTCACACTGTCGCAGGACGAGGGGATTCGCGCGGCGACGACGCTCGATGGGTTGCGGGGGTTGAAGACTGTGTGGCCGGGTGGCGCGTTCTCCGGGCCTGGGTCGAGCGTCACCGCGGGTAACGCCAGCCAGCTGTCGGACGGCGCGTCGGCGCAGTTGCTGATGGACCGCAGGACCGCGGAAGCCGAGGGCAAGGACATCCTCGGTATCTATCGCGGGTTCCAGGCGGCGGGGTGCAGCCCGGCGGAGATGGGGATCGGGCCGATCTTCGCGATTCCGAAGCTGCTCGACCGCGCGGGATTGTCGGTCGGTGATATCGGGCTGTGGGAGTTGAACGAGGCGTTCGCGTCGCAATGCCTGTATTGCCGGGATTTCCTAGGGATCGATCCGGAGAAGTATAACGTCAACGGCGGCGCGATCGCGGTCGGCCATCCGTTCGGGATGACGGGGTCGCGGCTGGTCGGTCATGCGCTGATCGAGGGACGCAAGCGCGGCGTGCGCTATGTGGTGGTGTCGATGTGCACCGCGGGGGGCATGGGCGCGGCGGGGTTGTTCGAGATCGTTTGACGCAGGCGCCGACCTGGGCGTGCCCTCACCCTTCCCACGGCGAAGACGCCGCGGGCCCCTTCCCTCTCCCCGACAGGAGAGGGGGTTGTTGCCAAGACCTTGGCGGCGGCGCAGGTTCGCGGCTTCTCGGGTGGGGATGCGAGCTATGACGACGGCATTGATCACCGGCGCATCGGCAGGGTTGGGCGAAGGTTTTGCGCGGGCGCTTGCGGCTGAGGGCAATGCGCTGATCCTGACCGCGCGTCGGGTCGATCGGTTGGAGGCGCTGGCGACCGAACTGCGTGCGGCGCACGGCGTTACGGTGCACGTGTTTGCCGCCGATCTCGCGGATCAGGCTGGTCCGGACACGCTCATTGCGGCCATCGCAGCCGCCGCATTGCCTATCGATGTGCTGATCAACAATGCCGGGTTCGGTGCGCGGGGTGATTTCGCGGACCTCGATAGCGCGCTGCAACTGGGCATGATCGACCTCAATTGCCGTGCATTGGTGGCGCTGACGCATGCCGTGTTGCCGCAGATGATCGCGCGCGGATCGGGCGGGATCCTCAACCTCGCCTCGGTCGCGTCGTTCCAGCCGGGGCCGTGGATGGCGGTCTATTATGCGAGCAAGGCGTTCGTGCTGAGCTTTTCCGAGGCGTTGCATGAGGAGGTGAAGGGCAAGGGCGTGCGTGTTGCGGCGCTGTGCCCCGGGCCGACGCGGACCGAGTTCGCCGATGTGGCGGGGCTTGGCGATACCGCGCTGTTCGAGCGATTGGCGAGCGATCCGGCGGCGGTGGTGCGCGACGGGTTGGCGGCGATGGCCGCAAACCGCGCGGTGAAGGTGTCGGGTGCGCTGAACTTCGCGATGGCCGAGGGGATACGGTTTACGCCGCGGAGTCTCGCGCGGCGGATTGCGGGGTCTTTGCAGAAGGCGCGTGGGTGATGTGGGTCTAGGGATGTAGGCACCGGTTGCGCTTGCCGCCCCCTCCGTCAGGCTTTGCCTGCCACCTTCCCCTGGCGGGGGAGGATTGTCTGGGTACTTCACGTCTGCAGCGTGGGCGGCCGCGGTTAGCGGCTGACCATGCCGGTTATGGTGATCTGACCGCCACGATCGACGATCTCGCCGTCGACCATGCCGCTGACGAGCACGGTTGCGCCGGGTTCGACGATCAGCGTGCCGTCGATCATCCCGGCGATCTCGGCGGTGGCGCCGGCCGGGACGATCGCGGTGCCGTCGAGCATGCCCTCGAATTTGCCCTCGATCGTCAGATTTCCGCGGTGCATGCCCTTCATTCTCGCTTAGTCGGCGAAGAGCAGGACGGGGGTTTCTAGATACTTCTTGAGACCCTGGACGAAGCTTGCCGCATCCCAGCCGTCGACGACGCGGTGGTCGCAGCTGATCGACAGGTTCATCAGCTTGGCGCGGACGACCTCGTCACCCTTGAAGACCGGGCGTTCGACGATCTTGTTGGGGCCGATGATCGCGACTTCGGGGCGATTGATGACCGGGGTCGTGGCGATGCCGCCGAGCGGGCCGAGCGAGGTCACGGTGATCGTGCCGCCGCCCATTTCGCTTGGGGCGAGCTTGCCGGCCCGCGCGGCTTCGGCGAGGCGGGTGATCTCGGTCGCGAGCTGCCAGACGTTGCGGTCCTGCGCGTCGCGGATCACGGGGACGGTGAGCCCGGCGTCGGTCTGCGCGGCCATGCCGAGGTGGATGGCGCCGTGGCGCGTGACCACGCCCGCCTCGTCGTCGTAGCGCGCGTTGAGCATCGGAAAGTCGGGGATCGTCTTGCAGATCGCGACGATCATCAGCGGGAGCATCGTGAGCTTGGGGCGGCCGCCGCGGTTGGCGTTGAGGTCGGCGCGCATCGCTTCGAGGGCGGTGACGTCGATCTCGTCGACATAGGTGAAGTGCGGGATCGCGCGCTTCGACGCGGCCATGTTCTCGGCGATGCGGCGGCGCATGCCGATGACTTTTATGGGCTGGTCTTCGCGGGCGCGTGATGCGTGCGGGGGGTGGTAGCCTTCGCCGGAGCCGTAGCGGAGGTAGGCGTCGAGGTCGGCGTGGCGGACTCGGTCGGAGTCGGTCTTTACCAAGGCGAGGTCGATGCCGAGGTCGCGGGCGCGGGCGCGGACTGCGGGGGATGCGAGGGCGTGGGCCTTTTGCTCCGCATTGCTTGCAGTGGCAGCGCTCTTCTGCTGCTCCCTCTCCCCTGTGGGGAGAGGGGTCAGGGCAGTTGCTGGCGTTTCCGCCTGGGGCTGCCCCTCACCCCGACCCTCTCCCCGGAGGGGAGAGGGAGGTGTCTCGACCACCTCTTCGACGCCGGGGTTCTCGGCTTCGTATTGTTCCGCCGTCTCGGCCTGGGCGGAGGTGAGCGGCGCGGCGACGACTTCGGTTGCGGCGTCGACCGCGTCCGTCTCGATCACCACCAGCGCAGCGCCGATCGACACCTGGTCGCCGACTTCGCCCGCGAGTTCGACCACGACGCCGGTTACCGGCGATTCCATCTCGACGGTGGCCTTGTCGGTCATCATGTCGGCGATCGGCGAATCCTCTTCGACGCGGTCGCCGATGGCGACGTGCCATGCGACGATCTCGGCCTCTGAGATGCCTTCGCCGATGTCCGGCAGCTTGAAGGTGAAGCGGGCCATTATGCGTCCTTCATGATCTTTTTCAGGGCTTCGCCGATGCGGACCGGCCCCGGGAAATAGGCCCATTCGAGGCTGTGCGGGTACGGCGTGTCGAACCCGGTCACGCGCTCGATCGGCGCCTCGAGATGGTAGAAACAGCGTTCCTGGACGATCGCCGACAGCTCCGCGCCGAAGCCGCTGGTGCGAGTCGCCTCGTGGACGATCATGCAGCGGCCGGTCTTCTTCACCGACGCCTCGATCGTCTCGATATCGAGCGGCACGAGCGTGCGCAGGTCGACGATCTCGGCGTCGATCCCGGCTTCGGCGACGACGGCCGCGCAGACATGGACCATCGTGCCATAGGCGAGGATCGTGAGCGCCTCGCCCGCGCGGACGATCTTCGCCTTGCCGAGCTCGATCTTGTAATAGCCGGTCGGGACTTCGCCGGCCGGATGCTTCGACCAGTTCTGCGACGGGCGATCCCAATAGCCGTCGAACGGGCCGTTGTAGATTCGCTTGGGTTCGAAGAAGAGCGTAGGATCATTGTCCTCGATCGCGGCGATCAGCAGGCCCTTGGCGTCGTAGGGCGTCGACGGGATCACCGTCTTGATGCCCGACATGTGGGTGAACAGCCCCTCGGGCGACTGGCTGTGCGTCTGGCCGCCGAAGATGCCGCCGCCGAACGGGGAGCGCACCGTGATCGGCGAAGTGAACTCGCCGGCGGAGCGGTAGCGCAGGCGTGCGGCTTCGGAGACGAGCTGGTCGAGCGCGGGGTAGATATAGTCGGCGAACTGGATCTCGGGGACGGGGCGCAGTCCGTACGCGCCCATCCCGACCGCGACGCCGATGATACCGCATTCGGTGATCGGGGTGTCGAACACGCGCGTCTTGCCGTGCTTGGCTTGCAGCCCGGCGGTCGCGCGGAACACGCCGCCGAAATAGCCGACGTCCTCGCCCATGACGATCACGTCGGGGTCACGCTCCATCATGATGTCCATGGCGGAGTTGATCGCCTGGATCATGTTCATGCGGGTGGTGGGTTCGGCGTCCGTTGCCTCGGACTCGGGTGCTTGCGTCAAGTCGCTCATGCCTTGTGATCCCAGGGACGGCCGCTCGCGGATTCCTCGTCGAGCATCTGCTGGCGCTGCTCCTTCAGATGCCACGGCAGTTCCTCGAACACGCCGTCGAACAGCGATTCGAGCGGCTGGTGCAGGCCGTGGCCGAGGATGCCGTTCTTCTCGGCTTCCTTCTGCGCGGCCTTGACCTGCTCGGCGAGTTCCTTGTCCTGTGCGGCGTGGCGCTCGTCGTCCCATTCGCCGATCGCGATGAGGTGGTCCTTCAAGCGCTTGATCGGATCGCCGAGCGGCCAGGCGTTGGGTTCGCCTTCGCTTCGGTACTGGCCGGGATCGTCGGAGGTCGAATGGCCTTCCGCGCGGTAGGTGAAGTGCTCGATCAGCGTCGGGCCCTGGTTAGTGCGCGCGCGTTCGGCGGCCCATTCGGTCGCGGCGTAGACTGCCAGCGCATCGTTGCCGTCGACCCGAAGCCCGGCGATGCCGTAGCCAACCGCGCGCGCCGCGAACGTCGTTGCCTCGGCACCGGCGAACCCGGAGAAGCTGGAAATCGCCCACTGGTTGTTGACGACGTTGAAGATCACCGGCGCGCGGTACACCGCGGCGAACGTGCACGCCGAGTGGAAGTCGCCCTCTGCGGTCGAGCCTTCGCCGCACCATGTCGCGGCGATCCGCGTGTCGCCCTTGGCGGCGGACGCCATCGCCCAGCCGACCGCCTGCGGATATTGCGTCGTGAGATTGCCCGAGATCGAGAAGAACCCGGCTTCCTTGACCGAATACATGATCGGCAACTGCTTGCCGCCGAGCCTATCGGCCGTGTTCGAATAGATCTGGTTCATCATGTCCACGAGGCTCCAGCCCCGCGCGATCAACAGCCCCTGCTGGCGGTACGAGGGGAAGCACATGTCCTCGTAATCGAGCGCGTAGGCCGCCGCGACCGCGACCGCCTCCTCGCCGAGCGCCTTCATGTAGAAGCTGGTCTTGCCCTGCCGCTGGGCGCGGAACATGCGTTCGTCGAACGCGCGGAGCAGTGCCATGCTGCGCAACATCCGGCGCATCACGTCGGGCGAAAGCTTGGGGTCCCACGGGCCGACCGCGTTGCCGTCGTCGTCGAGCACGCGGACCAGCGTATAGGCGAGATCGATGAAGTCGGACGCCTTGTCTGCGGTATCGGGACGGCGCGCCTGGCCGGCGGGCGGCACGTCGACTTCGGCGAAGTCCACCGCGTCGCCGGGGCGGAACTTCGGCTCGGGGATATGCAGCGTAAGTGGCTGCAAATTGGCGCGCGGATGCTCGCTTGCCATCGTCATTCCATCTCCATGAAGCCGCTGTGACCGCGGAACACTCTTACCGAGGCTTGTTATTAAATTTCAACGCAGATTGCGAGGGGGAGTTGCGCATTCACGCTATGCCGTGTGGATTTTTCTCCCCCTCCGTCTGGATTCAGCCGCCGACGGTCTGTTCGATCACACCGAAGATCGGATGGCGCTTGTCGTCTTCCGCCCAGATGCGGACGACGTCGCCCTGCTTGAGGAACGGCGTGACGGGCTTGCCGCCCTGGATGGTTTCGATGGTCCGCACTTCGGCGAGACAGGAATAGCCGACGCCGCCCTCGGCAACCGACTTGCCTGGACCGCCATCGGGGCCGCGGTTCGACACGGTGCCGGAGCCGACGATCGTGCCTGCGCCGAGCTTTCGCGTCTTGGCGGCGTGCGCGACGAGCGTGCCGAAATCGAACGTCATATCCTCGCCGGCCTCGGCGCGTCCGAGCGGCTGGCCGTTGAGGTCGACCATCAGTTTCCGATGCAGCTTGCCGTCCTTCCACCAGTCACCGAGCGAATCGGGGGTGACGAAGACGGGCGAAAACGCGCTGGCCGGTTTCGACTGGAAGAAGCCGAAGCCCTTGCCGAGTTCGCCGGGGATCAGGTTTCGCAAGGAGACGTCGTTGGTCAGCCCGACCAGCAGGATCGCAGCCAGCGCCTCGTCGCGACTCGCGCCGAGCGGGACGTCGCCGGTGACGACGACGACTTCGCCCTCCATGTCGCAACCCCACGACTCGTCGGCGAGCGGGATCGGATCGCGGGGCCCGAGGAACCCGTCCGAGCCACCCTGGTACATCAACGGATCATGCCAGAAGCTGTCCGGCATGTCCGCCGCCCGCGCCTGTCGCACGAGCGCAACATGATTCACGTACGCCGAGCCATCCGCCCATTGATACGCACGCGGCAAGGGCGACTCGGCGTCGTGCTCGTGAAAACGACGCATCGGAATCATCTCGTGCTCGAGATCGGTGGACAGGTTCTTGAGGTCGATCGAAAGCCGGTCCCAGTCGTCGAGCGCGGCCTGCAGCGTTGGCGCGATGTGGCTCGCATCGGCGTACCAGGCGAGGTCGTTGGAGACGACCACGAGCTTCCCGTCTCGTCCGCGGGTGGCGTCGGGATGCTTCAGGCTGGCCAGTTTCATGGTGCGGATCCTCTATTTGTTTGCACGTATCCTACGCCCGTGACGGAGTTCAAGTCGAGCACGCCGCGCTCGACAAACCTGATTTTAGTAAGAGCGGAGCGATTTCCGGCCTGATACAAACAGGCTTGCGTAACGGTTGAGGAAGTCGAGCATGCCCAGATACTTCTTCGACATCGACAACCACAAACACGTCAACGACGACGACGGTACCGATCTGGCCAACGACGAGGAAGCGCGCGTCCAGGCGGTGATTTTCGCAGGCGACTATCTCAGCGACCATCCGGCGATCGCCCGTCACGGCGCGCGCTTCCGTGTTGCGGTCCGCAACGATCGAGGCAGCGTGCTGCTGGCGGTTGCCGTCACCATCGACGAACCCGGCGACAGCTCCGCGCTCTGACCCCAGATCGTCCCATGTCTTGAGCCGATATCGCCGCGCGGCGCCGACTCGACGCACCGCGCGCGTTCGTCGCGATAATATAACATGGGTTTTGTCATGCTTCTCAATCCTGGGATAAGGTGCGTTCCCTTGCGACGCGCTATCCCAGAGAGGGTGACAGCGAGAAACGAGTGCTCCTGCCCTGGATGCGGAGAGTGCACGTGGATATGTCCACCGTGACTGAACAGGTTATACGGAAATTCGAGTCGCGAACGACGCTGCGTGCGGACGATCGCGTTCAAATCGCCGCGTTGCCGTTCAAGGTTCGGACGCTCGATGCGTCGACGTATATGCTGCGTGAGGGCCAGCGCCCTACTCGGTGCGCGTTCATCCTCGACGGCCTCGCCTATCGCCAGAAGCTGACGCCCAATGGCGAGCGCGAAATCGTCTCGATCCTGATGCCCGGCGAGTTCGTCGACCTGCAGAACCTGTTCCTCGATGAATCCGATCACGATATCCAGGCGCTGACCCGGCTGACGCTGGCCGAGGTGCCGATCGTGGCGTTGCGGCAGTTCATCGAGACGTGTCCAGCGGCGGGTCAGGCGTTGTGGATCGACGCGCTGGTCGAGGCTTCGATCCACCGCGAATGGCTGCTCAACGTCGGGCGGCGCAACGCGCGCAGTCGACTGGCGCATCTGCTGTGCGAGTTCTCGGTGCGGTTCAAGACATCGGCGCTGGGAGGCGGGATGGCGTACGAGCTGCCGATGACGCAGGAGCAGCTCGGCGATGCGCTCGGGCTGACCCCGGTGCATGTCAACCGCGTGCTAAAATCGCTCGAATCGGACGGCCTGATCGCGCGCAAGAAACGCCAGGTCAGCGTCACCGACTGGCCCCGCCTGCGTGACGCCGCGGAGTTCAACGAACGCTATCTGCACCTGGGACAGATCCGGAGCTGACACCGCAACGGGTCCCGATCGGCGCCACAGGTTGACTTTTCGACGATGATACGCCAGATGGCGCTCATCGAAGCGTAATGCAGCGTGATTGGACCTTTACGGTCTTAGCTCCGCCTCGGTCGTTTCCAACGGGCTTCCCTTTTCACGCGGGGTGTCAAAACACCACCGCCACTCGTGTGTCCGCTTGAGGATTCGCGAGCCCGGCATCTATTGAGAGACTCTACATGTCATTTGCAAACCTCGGCCTTGCCGAGCCGCTTGTCCGTGCGCTCGAAGCCAAGGGCTATACCGAGCCGACGCCGATCCAGGCCCAGTCGATCCCGATCCTGCTCGAAGGCGGCGATCTGCTCGGCATCGCGCAGACCGGCACCGGAAAGACCGCGGCGTTCGTGCTGCCGTCGATCCAGCGCCTGACCGAAAACCAGAAGCGCGTCCTGCCGACGCATTGCCGCATGCTGGTGCTCGCGCCGACGCGCGAACTCGCCAGCCAGATCGCCGACAGTGCCCGCGCCTACGGCCAGTTCAGCAAGATGTCGGTGACGACCGTGTTCGGCGGCACCAGCATCAACAAGAACCGCCAGGACATGAGCCGCGGCGTCGACATCCTCGTCGCCACGCCGGGCCGCCTGATCGACCTGATCGAGCAGGGCTTCGTCAACCTGTCGATGATCGAGATCCTCGTGCTCGACGAGGCCGACCAGATGATGGACCTCGGCTTCATCCACGCGCTGAAGAAGATCGTCCGCATGCTGCCGAAGAAGCGCCAGACGCTGTTCTTCTCGGCGACGATGCCGGTGGCGATCCGCGAGCTGGCCAGCCAGTTCCTGCTCGACCCGAAGACGGTGTCGGTGAAGCCGGCTGCGACGACCGCCGAGCGCGTCGACCAGTATGTCACCTTCTGCAACCAGTCGGAGAAGCAGGCGCTGCTGACGATCACGCTGGCCGATCCTGCGATCGACCGCGCGCTCGTCTTCACGCGCACCAAGCATGGCGCCGACCGCGTCGTGAAGCTGCTCGCCGGCAACGGCATCGCCTCGAACGCGATCCACGGCAACAAGAGCCAGGGCCAGCGCGAGCGCGCACTTGGCGAGTTCAAGCAGGGCAAGGTCAAGGTCCTGATCGCGACCGACATCGCCGCACGCGGTATCGACGTCTCGGGCGTTTCGCACGTCATCAACTTCGAGCTGCCGAACGTCGCCGAGCAGTATGTCCACCGCATCGGCCGTACCGCGCGTGCGGGCGCCAGCGGCATCGCCGTCGCGTTCTGCGCGGATGACGAGAAGGCGTACCTGCGCGACATCGAGCGGATCACCCGCCAGAAGGTCCAGGTCCGGTCGCTGCCGGACGATTTCGTCAACCTGTCGAACCAGATCAAGCAGACGCGCGTCAAGACGATGGGTGCCGACCCCGAGGTCCGGATCGACCGTCCGCGCGATCCGGCCCGGCCGCGCGCGACGCATTCGCCGCGGGCGACCGGTACGACCGGCCGTAACTATGCGGGTGCTAGCCGTGGTGGTCAGGGTGGCGGCGGCCAGGGCGGCGGCGGTCGTCCCCAGGGCGGTGGTCGTCCCGGCGGTCAGGGCGGCGGTGGCCGTCCGGCTGGTGGCGGCGGCGGTGGTGGTCGTGGTCCGAGCCGCGGCGCGGGCCCGAGCTCGGCACGCTAAGGAGCATTCGTTCGCCTCGCGGGTTTGGTGTAGACCGGTCCCGCGAGGAGAATGCTCATGGACGTTTCCACTACACCTGTCGCCGAACGCGTCGCACGCGTGCTGGCGGGACAGCGGATCAGCGCGAACGCCGGCGGCGATGCCGAGTCGGCGTCGCGGCTGATCGACGATGCATGGGCGGACTATCTGCCTGATGCGCTGGCGGTGCTGAAGACGCTGCGCGAGCCTGACAAGGCGATGGCCGCGGCGGGCGATCCGGCGGTCTGGGAGGCCATGATCCTCGCCGGGATCAAGGGCGCCAAGCCGGTGACGGTGGTCCTCTAGAAACTTGTTTCCCCGCGAAGGCGGGGACCCAGTCTGGGCACTCGCCTTCGCGGGTGGAAAGGCGTTGCGACCGAAGACCCCGAGCGCGTGGACCACCACCCCGGCGGAGGCCGGGGCCCAATTGGTAAGGCTGACATGGCGAGGCGCCTCGCTCCGTTACCATCGTCCCCAATTGGGTCCCGGCCTTCGCCGGAGTGGTGTTTTGGTTAGCCTCGATACCCTAAATTAGCGGATCGTTGTCAGCCATTCCGCTTCGTTCGCGCGCTCCGTGCGCAACGCATTGGCAGGCGCGCTTTTGTTCTCGTAGCCGATCGCCATACCGCAAAAGAGCATGCGGTCTTCGGGCAAATCCAAGAAGCGCCCGACCGTTTCCGGATACATCGCCCAGCATTCCTGCGGGCAGGTGGCGAGGCCGGCGTCTACCGCGAGCAGCATCAGGTTTTGCAGGTACATGCCGAGGTCCGACCATTGAGGCGGGCCCATGCGCTTGTCGACGGTGCAGAAATAGGCGGCGGGGGCGCCGAAGAATTCGAAGTTTCGGGCGAACCATTTCTCCCGCGCTGGCTTGTCGTCGCGGGGGATGCCGAGGTGGGCGTACATCGCCTCGCCGACGGCGTAGCGGCGGTCTCGGTAGGGGGCGGCGAGGTCGCGCGGGTAGACGTCGTAGGCTGGGGTTTCGGTGGCGCCGGTCGCGAGTTTTTCGGCCATTATGGCCTTCAGCCGGGTCATGGCGCCGCCCTGGACGATGGCGATGTGCCACGGTTGGAGGTTGCCGCCGGTTGCGGCTCGGGACGCTTTTATCGCGAGGTCGCGGAGGAGTGCGGGATCGACGGGGGTGTCGAGGAAGCCTCGGACGGAGCGGCGAGCGGCTATGGCTTCGGTCACGTCCATGGTGTTCTCCTGCGCATTTCCGTTTTCCTGCGAACGCAGGAACCCAGGGTTGCGAGCGTTTCGCCATGTTACCCTGGATTCCTGCGTTTGCAGGAAAACGGTAGGCCTACCACTTACAGCACGAACCGGCTCAGGTCGGTGTTCCGGGCGATTTCCTTGAGCTGGCTGTCGACGTAGGCGCCGTCGATGACGAGGTTCGAGCCGCCACGGTCTTCGGCGTTGTAGCTCACCTCCTCCAGCAGCTTTTCCATCACCGTCTGCAGACGCCGCGCGCCGATGTTTTCGATCTCCGAGTTCACCTCCGCGGCGATGCGCGCGATCGCAGCGATGCCGTCTTCGGTGAACTCGATGCCGACGCCTTCGGTGGCGATCAGTGCCTTGTATTGCAGCGGCAGCGACGCCTTGGTATCCGACAGGATCGCGACGAAATCGGCTTCGGTGAGGCCTTTCAATTCGACGCGGATCGGCAGACGGCCCTGGAGTTCGGGGAGCAGGTCGCTTGGCTTGGCGACGTGAAATGCACCGCTGGCGATGAAGAGGATGTGGTCGGTCTTCATCGGGCCGTACTTGGTCGCGACGGTGGTACCTTCGATCAACGGCAACAGGTCGCGCTGGACGCCTTCGCGGCTGATCGAGCCGCCGCGACCGTCCGAAACCGCGATCTTGTCGATCTCGTCGAGAAAGACGATGCCGTTGGCTTCGGCGTCGGCCAAGGCCGCGCGGCTGACCTCGTCCTGGTCGAGGCGCTTGTCGGCCTCTTCCTCGACGAGCTTGTCCCACGCCGCGTGGACGGTGAGCTTCCGGCGCTTCAGCTGCTGGCCGCCGCCGAACGACTTCATCATCTCGCCGAGATTGATCATCTGCGGCGCGCCGCCGGGGATTTCGAACGGCGTGGTCGGCGCCTGCTCGACCTCGATCTCGACTTCGGCGGAGTTCAGATGACCGTCGAGGAAGCGCTGCTTGAAGCTTTCGCGCGTCGCGGTGCTCGAATCCTTGCCGACCAATGCGTCGAGCAAACGTCCCATCGCCGCCTCTTCGGCCTTGTCCTTGACGGCTATGCGGCGACGTTCCTTTTCGAGGCGGATGGCTTCCTCGACGAGGTCGCGGGCGATCTGCTCGACGTCGCGGCCGACATAGCCGACCTCGGTGAACTTGGTCGCCTCGACCTTCACGAACGGCGCGTCGGCGAGCTTGGCGAGGCGGCGGCTGATCTCGGTCTTGCCGCAGCCGGTCGGTCCGATCATCAGGATGTTCTTGGGCGTGACCTCATCGCGGAGGTCTTCGCTGAGCTGCTGGCGGCGCCAGCGGTTGCGCATCGCGACGGCGACCGCGCGTTTCGCGGCGGCCTGGCCAATGATGTGGGCGTCGAGCGCGGCGACGATTGCCTTGGGGGTGAGCTGGTCGTTCATTTTGTTACCTTCTCCCCTCCCGCTCGGGAGGGGTCGGGGGAGGGCGTGGCCGCAGCGAAAGGCGTGGGTGGGGTGTATTTCAGCCCCTCCCCTAACCCCTCCCGCAAGCGGAAGGGGAATTAGGTAGTCGAGTCCATCGTTTCGACCGTGAGGCGGTCGTTGGTGTAGACGCAGAGTTCGGACGCTATGCCCATTGCCTTGCGGCAGAGGACTTCGGCGTCGGTCTCGTATTCGACCAGCGCTCGGGCAGCAGCCAAGGCGTAGTTGCCGCCGGAGCCGATCGCGGCGACGCCGTTTTCGGGTTCGAGGACATCGCCGTTACCAGTGAGGATCAGCGTCACGTCCTTGTCGGCGACGATCATCATCGCTTCGAGGTTGCGGAGGAACTTGTCGGTGCGCCAGTCCTTGGCGAGCTCGACCGCGGCGCGGAGGAGTTGGCCCTGGTGCGCTTCGAGCTTGCGTTCGAGGCGTTCGAACAGCGTGAAGGCGTCGGCGGTGGCGCCGGCGAACCCGCCGATGACGCTGCCGTCACCTAGGCGGCGGACTTTGCGCGCGTTGGGTTTCATGACGGTCTGGCCCATCGAGACCTGGCCGTCGCCGATCACGACGACCTTGCCGCCGCGGCGGACCGAGAGGATCGTGGTGCCGTGCCATGTCGGCATGGCGTGGGGGTCGTTGCTCATGGCAGCGATGTAGGGTTTGGTTTTGGGGGTGCAACGCCCTGCCCTCCTCCCATCCCCCTCTCCCATCATCCGTCATCCCCGCGCGGGCGGGGATCCAGACCCTCGGACCTCACCCGTTCATCACTGAAGTCAGCCAGTATGGGTTCCCGCCTCCGCGGGAATGACGAAGGAGGCTTGGGTGGTTACCGCCCCTTCCCCCATTCCCGGGCCACCGTGTAACCGAGATAGCCGGTGCCGAAGAGCGCGTAGAGGGGTTCGGGGATGGCGTTGAGATACGCCGCCATCCCTGCCGCGATTGCCTGCGCCGTTTGCGGGCGGACGGCGGCGATCAGGCCGGCGGGGATCGCGCCGAGGAGCAATGTGTACATCACGTAGAGGAACGTCGGGCGGGCACGGGTGATCCAGGGATCTGGTGCGGGATCAAGGGGTTGCGGGGTCATTGGCTGCCTCCGGCAAAAGTGAAGTATAGGAAGTGCAGACGCTGGGAGCGTTTCGTCGGGGCGTCTCAGGTGCGGTTGGCGAGCCAGCCGTAGAGGAAGGCTTCGTTGGCGGGGCGGGTCTCGGCGAGCGCGACGTAGCGTTCGCCCTGGAGCGCTTCGATCGCTTTCAGCAGCACGGTTTCGCCGCCGGGTTTGCGGCGGGCGAGGAAGGCTTCGAGCGCGGTCAGGGTCGCGGGGCCGATGCGGCCGTCGAGAGTCATGTCGGAATAGTCGGTGGCGCCTCGGTTGAGCGCGTTGAGCGCGCGTTGGAGGAAGGTGGCGGCGACTGCGGGGCCCATGTTGACGCCGGTGTCGAAGAGTTCTTCGGCGATTTTGGGGGCTCGCTCGGCGATCTGGTCGAAGGCTGGGCGGGTCCAGTAGAGGCGGCGGTAGATGGTTTCCGCCTGGTCGCGGGGGAAATTGCGCATGTCTCCGGGGTAGCCGTTGGTGCGGGCTACGGCTTGGGTGATGCCGTAGCGGGTGGGCCCGCCTCGGTCTGCCGGGTGGTTGGTGTAGTCGCCCTCGCGGTCGATGACGGCGTCGATTAGAATCTCGATGGTCATGGTTGGCTCCCCGGTTTGCTGGCGGCGAGCGAACCATATTGGTTCGCTGTAGGACAGGGGGAATTGGTCGCCTCTCCCGCTGCGCGCTCACCGTGGTCGCTGAGGCGCAACCTGCCCCCTCCCTGGAAGGGAGGGGTTGGGGGTGGGTCAGCCTGCTTGGGTCTGGTGTGTTCGTATGCGGAAGCCGACCCACCCCCTGCCCCTCCCTTCCAGGGAGGGGGGCGAGAAGCGCTTTTCATCCTCTGCAAATCCCCGGCGGAGGCCGCGGTCCAATTGGGGGACGGCGATGACGGAGGACGGCGCTTCGTTATGTCCGACGTTCCAATTGGGCCCCGGCCTTCGCCGGGGTGGTGCCGTTGCTGGATGGCAGGCGGGTCGCGGTCGCCCCCGCCCACCCAAACCGACGCTACGTCCGCGCGGGGTTGGCGGATCGGTGCCCCTGCGGCTATGCGCTCCCTTGAACATTCGCCGCGGGCTCTGTCTGCGCGCTCAACCCGGTCGCCGCCGCGGCCGACAGGTTAGGAAGACCATGGAAGACGATTTCCGCAAAGCCGCGCTCGATTATCACCGCTATCCAAAGCCGGGCAAACTCTCGGTCGAGGCGACCAAGCGGATGGCGACGCAGCGCGATCTCGCGCTTGCGTACTCGCCGGGCGTCGCCGCTGCGTGCGAGGAGATCGCCGCCGATCCGGACAAGGCGCGGGATTACACGGCTCGCGGAAATCTCGTCGCCGTGATCACCAACGGCACTGCGGTGCTCGGACTCGGCGCGATCGGCGCGCTCGCGTCGAAGCCGGTGATGGAGGGCAAGGCGGTGCTCTTCAAGAAATTCGCCGGGATCGACTGTTTCGACATCGAGATCGACCAGCTCGATCCGCAGGCGTTCATCGAGGCGGTCCGCGTGCTCGAGCCGACGTTCGGCGGGATCAATCTTGAGGACATCAAGGCGCCAGAGTGCTTCGAGATCGAGACGAAGCTGCGCGAGGTGATGAACATCCCGGTGTTCCACGACGACCAGCACGGCACCGCGATCGTGTGCGCGGCCGCGGTCCGCAACGTGCTTGAACTGCGCGGCAAGCGGCTCGACCAGATGAAGCTGGTGACGTCGGGTGCAGGCGCGGCGGCGCTGGCGACGGTCGACCTGCTGGTGTCGATGGGGCTCAACCCCGAGAACGTGACGCTCACCGATATCAAGGGCGTCGTGCACGCCGGGCGCGACGAGAACATGCCGCCGAACATGGCGCGCTATGCACGGACGACCAACGCGCGGACCCTGCCGGACGTGCTGGAGGGGGCGGACATCTTCCTCGGCTTGTCGGCACCGCGCGTGCTGAAGCAGGAATGGCTGCACCTGCTCGCACCCGATCCGCTGATCCTCGCGCTGGCGAATCCGGAGCCCGAGATCCAGCCGGCGCTGGTCCATGCGACCCGGCCCGATGCGATCATCGCCACGGGCCGCTCGGATTTTCCGAACCAGGTCAACAACGTGCTGTGCTTCCCGTTTATCTTCCGCGGGGCGCTCGACGTCGGCGCGACCGAGATCAACGAGGCGATGAAGGTCGCGGCGGTCGACGCGATCGCGGCGCTGGCACGCGCGACCGCGTCGGACGTGGTCGTCTCGGCCTATGGCGGCGCGACGCCGGTGTTCGGGCCGACCTACATCATTCCGAAACCGTTCGATCCACGGCTGATCCTGCACGTCGCGCCGGCGGTGGCGAAGGCGGCGATGGAGTCGGGCGTGGCGACGCGGCCGATCGAGGATTTCGACGCGTATCTGCGTGACCTCGAAGTGTTCGTGTATCGCTCGGGCCAGCTGATGCGGCCGATCTTCGCGCGCGCCAAGCAGGCCGGGCGCTCGATCGCGTATGGCGAAGGCGAGGACCCGCGGACGTTGCGCGCGGTGCAGACGGTGATCGACGAGGGTATCGGCCGACCGGTGCTGATCGGGCGGCGCGAGGTCATCGCCGAGCGGATCGAGGCGAGCGGGTTGCGCATGACGATCGGTACCGATGTCGAGGTCCTCGATCCGGGCACCGACCGCGAGGTGTTCGATCCGCTGCTCGCCGGCTACAGCGCGCTGGTCGGCCGCCGCGGGACGCCGCCCGACAGCGCCGAGCGGGCGCTGCGGACGCGACCGAGCGTGGCGGCGGCGATGCTGCTGCGCGAGGGGCGAGTCGATGCGGCATTGTGCGGCGGGATCGGCGACTGGTGGACGCAGATGACGTACGTCATGCCGCTGCTGCCGCGGAAGCCGGGCGTGTCGCGGCTGTACGCGATGTCGGCGGTGATCCTGCGGACCGGCAGCCTGTTCTTCTGCGATACGCACGTGACGATCGACCCGACCGCCGAGCAGATCGCCGAGATGACGATGCTGGCGGCCGAAGCGGTACGCGCGTTCGCGATCGAGCCGAAGGCGGCGTTGCTGTCGCATTCGAGCTTCGGCGCGTCGCGCTCGCCCTCCGCGCAGAAGATGCGCGCGGGGCATGCGTTGCTCAAGGAAATGGCGCCCGAGTTCGAGTTCGACGGCGAGATGCACGGCGATGCGGCGCTGTCGGAGGCGCTGCGGCGGCGGCTGGTCGACGACAGCCCGCTGACCGGGTCGGCGAATTTGCTGGTGATGCCGAACATCGACGCGGCGAACATCGCGGTGTCGTTGCTGTCGGCGTCGACCGAATCGGCGCCGCTGGGGCCGATGCTGCTGGGGCTGGCCAAGCCGCTGCAGATGATGGTGCCGAGCGTGACTGCGCGCGGGATCGTCAATCTGAGCGCGATTGCGGTGGGGCATGCGGCAACGGTGCGCGAGACGGCGTAAGCTTGCCCCCCGTCATGCCGGGCTCGTTCCGGCATCCACGGTTCCGCAAAACCTCAGGCCGCTGATACGCGGCACGGTGGATGCCGGAACGAGCCCGGCATGACGGAGTATGTTTTGCGGCTGCCGTTCTCCCGCGAAGGCGGGAGTCCAGGTTTACGGGCGGCAGCGTTCGTGGTCCTGGGCCCCCGCGTTCGCGAGGGAACAGCAAGGTTTGCCCAGAACGGCAGGACGACTGATCGTCACCGCATATCATCGCTGTAAGAAAATGGTCGGAGCGACAGGATTCGAACCTGCGACCCCCACACCCCCAGTGTGGTGCGCTACCAGGCTGCGCTACGCTCCGACCGAACGGGCCGCAAGGCGACCCGAGGGGGGCGCACTACGCGGGGTCCGCGCCTGATGCAAGCCCGAACACCGCAGCGATGTTCGCAGCCATGTCGGATGCGCCCGGTCGCATGACGCCCACGTCTCATCCTGTGGCGATCTGTTGCGCGAGGTTCCAAGCGATGATAGCGGGCGGACCAATGCGGGCGCGACGCGCGACGTCCGGCCCGACCCAACCTTGCGCCTTCCACGGCCCAGCCAGATACGGACCTTCATGTTCATCTCACCAGCTTATGCCCAGGCCGCAGACGGCGCCACGACGGCGGGGGGCGGGATCGCCTCGTTCCTGAGCCTCGCGCCGCTCTTCCTCGTGTTCGTCGTGTTCTATTTCCTGATGATCCGCCCGCAGCAAAAGCGCATGAAGGCGTTGCAGGCGTCGGTCGCCGCGGTGAAGAAGAACGACAGCGTCGTGACCTCGGGCGGGATCCTCGGCAAGGTGACCAAGGTCGAGGATAACGTCGTCGAGGTCGAGATCGCGCCGAATGTCCGCGTCCGCGTCGTCAAGGCGACGCTGACCGACATCACCAGCCCGAACACGAAGCCGGCGAACGACTGATGCTCGATTTCCCGCGCTGGAAAATCGGATCGATCATCGGGCTGCTGGCGGCATTGTGCCTGCTGGCGATCCCGAGCTTCCTCCCCGAGAGCACCACGAGCCAATGGGGGCGGATCCCGCATCCGCACATCAACCTCGGGCTCGATCTCGCCGGCGGCAGCTACCTGCTGCTCGAGGCGGATACCGCCGACCTCGCCGCGACGCGGATCGAGGCGATGCGCGACAGCGTCGCGGGGACGATGCGCAACGGGACTCCGCGGATCGAGATCGGCGACATCTCGACGCGGGGCGGCCAGCTGAGCTTCCTGCTGCGTGATCCTTCGCAGGTCGATGCGGCGCGCGAGCGCCTGCTGGCGATCACCGGCGGTGGCGCAGGCATGAGCGGCCAGCGCGAATGGGACATCAATGTCGTCGACACGAGCCGGTTCGTGCTCAAGCCGACCGAGGCCGGCCTGACCCAGGCAGTCGACACGGCGATGAAGGACGCGACCGAAGTCGTCCGCCGCCGCATCGACGAACTCGGCACCAAGGAGCCGACGATCGTCCGCCAGGGCGCGACCCGGATCGTCGTCCAGGTGCCGGGCCTGAAGAACCCGCAGGCGCTGAAGGACCTGCTCGGCAAGACCGCCAAGCTCGAATTCAAACTGGTCGACGAGACCGCGAACCCCGCCGATCTGGTCAAGGGTATCGCGCCGATTGGCAGCCAGATCCTCCCCTACCCCGGCAATCCGCGCGGCGTGCCGTTCATCGCGGTCAAGCGCTCGGTGATCATCTCGGGCGACCAGCTCGCCGATGCGCGCCAGGAGTTCGAGCCGCAGACCAACGCGCCGCAGGTGGCGATCACGTTCGACGCGGTCGGCGGGCGTCGCTTCGCCAAGGTCACGACCGAGAACACGGGTAAACCGTTCGCGATCATCCTCGACAATTCGGTGATCTCCGCGCCCAATATCAACGAGCCCATCCTTGGTGGTCGCGCGTCGATCTCGGGCAATTTTACCGTCGAATCGGCGAACTCACTGGCGATCTCGCTGCGCTCCGGCAAGCTGCCGGTGGCGCTGAAGACGATCGCAGAGAGCACCGTCAGCCCCGATCTGGGCAAGGATTCGATCCGCGCCGGCGTGCTCGCGTCGATCGTCGCCGCGCTGCTCGTGATCGTGTTCATGTTCGTGACCTATGGCCGGTTCGGGCTCTATGCGAACCTCGCGGTGGTCATCAACATCCTGGTGATCGTCGCGGTCATGGCGATGCTGAATGCGACGCTGACGCTGCCCGGTATCGCCGGGTTCGTGCTGACGATCGGGACCGCGGTGGATGCCAACGTGCTGATCAACGAGCGTATTCGCGAAGAGCGGCGACGCGGGCGTAGCGTGATCCAATCGGTCGAACTCGGCTACAAGGAAGCATCGCGGACGATCTTCGAGGCCAACGTGACGCACGCCATCACCGGCGTGATCATGCTGCTGCTCGGCTCGGGTCCGGTGAAGGGCTTTGCGGTCGTGCTGCTGATCGGGATCTGCACGTCGGTGTTCACCGCCGTCACGTTCACCCGGATGATGGTCGCGCTGTGGCTGCGGAAGAACCGCCCCACCACGATCAATATTTGAGGCGGGAGATAACCATGCGCCTGCTGAAACTCGTTCCCGACAACACGAACCTCAAGTTCGTCTCGCTCCGCAAATGGGCGTTCGGGCTGACTCTGCTGCTGTCGTTGCTGGCGATCGGACTCGTCGTCACCAAGGGCCTCAACATGGGCGTCGACTTCGTCGGCGGCGTCCTGATCGAGGAGAAGTTCGCGACCACGCCGTCGATCGACGCGGTCCGCACCGAAGTCGACCGGCTCGGCGTCGGCGAAGCCTCGATCCAGTCGTTCAGCGATCCCAAGACGCTGTCGATCCGCCTGCCCGTGCCCGCCGGTGACGAAGGCGCGACCAACCGCCTCGTCAAGAAGGTGTCCGACGATCTCGCGGTGAAGTTCCCCGGCGCGACCTTCTCGAAGTACGACACGATCTCGGGCAAGGTCTCGGACGAGCTGATCAGCAAGGGTCTGCTCGCGGTCGGCCTCGCGATCCTCGGCATCGCGCTGTTCGCGGTGGTGCGGTTCGAGTGGCAGTTCGGCGTGTCGACCGTCGTCGCGATCGTCCACGATCTGCTGATGACGCTCGGCTTCTTCGCGCTGACGCAGTTCGAGTTCGACCTCAACATCGTCGCGGCGGTGCTGACGATCATCTCGTATTCGATCAACGACAAGATCGTGATCGACGACCGTATCCGCGAGAACATGCGCCGCTATCGGAAGATGGACATGCGCGAGATCATCGACCTGTCGGTGAACGAGACGCTGCCGCGTACGGTGATGACCTCGGTGACGATCCTGCTCGCGCTGGTCGCGATGCTGGTGCTGGGCGGCCACGTGCTGCGCGGGTTCACCGCGGCGATGATCCTGGGTATCGTGGTCGGGACGTACTCGTCGATCTACGTGTCGTCGTCGCTGCTGATCACGCTGGGTCTGCGGGCCGATCCTGCGCCGCGCAAGGGCGGCGTGCAGGACGGCGCCGAGCGGGTTGGTCCCAAGGTCGAGCGTTGACCTTCCCCCCGTCATTCCCGCGCAGGCGGGAACCCATACTGGCTGGCCTCGCGATCCGATCACTGGCGGTCGCCACTATGGGTCCCCGCCTCCGCGGGGATGACGGGGATTCGCTATGAGGATGGACCGCGAGAAGACCGATGGGCCGATGATCTCGGCGATCGGTCGGGCCGGGTTCAAGGTCGACGACGGCTATTATACCGCGTTGTCGATCAGTCCCGAACGCGCGGATGGCTGGGAGCCGCCGGCGTTCGAGGCGCTTGGCGAGGCGGACGTGGCAGCGTTGCTGGCGCTCGATCCGCCGCCGGAGTTCCTGTTGCTGGGGACCGGTTCCGCGCTGCGTCAGCCGCCGCTTGCTTTCAAGCGGGCGGTCGAGGCGCGCGGGTTCGGGATCGAGGCGATGGACAGCCGCGCCGCCGCTCGGGCGTGGGCAGTATTGCGCGGCGAAGGTCGCTGGATCGTCGCGGCGCTCTATCCCCTGGAGGGCTGACCCTCCGCCAGCGCCGCAAGGTGCGCGTACAGCGTTGCGGTATTTCTTTCCCAGGTGAAACCGGCTGCCATCGCCCGAGTGGCCTCGGGGGATGGGGGATCGGCCAGTATATCGCTGATCGCGCCGGCGAACGCGAGGGGATCGCCGATCGTCACGCGTCCGGCGTCGGGGGACGTGACGACCTCGCAGGCGCCGCCAGCCGCAGTGATGACGATCGGCGTCCCGCAGGCAAGCGACTCGACCCAGACGTTGGCGAGGCCTTCCGAACTGGAAGCGAGCGCGCTGACGTCGGCGGCGGCGACCAACGCCGGCACATCCGCGTGCGGGACGGCGCCCAGTAGCCGGACACGGTCGCCGACACCGAGTCGCGCGATCTGAGCCTCAAGCGTTGCGCGCGCCGGTCCGTGGCCGGCGATCAGCAGCGTCACCCCCGGCAACGCCGCGACCGCATCGATGACGATGTCGTGGCCCTTGCGCGGCAACAGCCCGCCGATCGCGATCACCAGCGGCCCGCGCACGCCGAGCCTGGCCTTGGCGGCGATACGGTCGTCGATGGGGCGGAAGCGGTCTTGGTCGACTCCGGTATGATGCACCGTGATCCGCTCGGCGGGCATGCCGAGCGTGACCATGTCGGCCTTCATCGCCGCGCTGACCGCAAGCAGGCCGGCGGCGCCCTGCCCGGCCTCGCGGACCTGCGATGCAGTCGCGGGCGCTTCGCCCCAATGATGGACGTCCGACCCGCGCGCCTTGATCGAGACGGGCACGCCGTAGCGCTCGCCGAGTGCGACCGCGGCAGGGCCATCGGGGAAGAAGAACGACACGTCGATGACGTCGAACGCGAAGTCGGCGCGGATCGCGTCGAGCACCGGCACGAGCGCGCGTTCGAGCGCGGCGGCGTGATGGCGGCCCCTGGTAAACGGAACCGCGGTGAAGCGCGGGCGGTGGACGTCGAGGCCCTTCCAGCGTTCGCGGTGCGACAGTTTGGCGAGCGGCGCATAATGGCGGACATTGCGCAGGATGCCGGGCGGAAGACCGATCGGCGCAACAATTTTGAGGACGACATCGGGATGCGCGGCGAGCCCCAGCGTCTGCCGTTCGACGAAGCCGCCGAAGTTCGGACGGGTCGCGTCGGGGAACAGGGTGGAGAGGGTGAGAACGCGCAGCATTGCGCGGGGGTATAGCGCGGCGCGGGTTAATTGGTGGTGAGTCTTCCCTCTTACCACCCCGGCGAAGGGCGGAGTGGAGGCCATGTGCCACAGATGATGAAGAGCTAATTGTCGGCGAACGAGACGCCGTGCCATCCGCGCTTACCACGCCGGCGGAGGCCGGGGCCCAATTGGTAAGGTGGCAATAACAGTGTGCCACGCTTCATGAGCAACGTTCCCCAATTGGGCCCCGGCCTTCGCCGGGGTGGAGCAAGAAGGTATGGGGTGGTCGCTCGTGGGAATGGCGTTCGGGCTGCACCACGATGTTTCCCCGCGAAGGCGGGGACCCAGTCTGGGCTCCCGCCTTCGCGGGAGAACATAGAAGGGTAGGAAACGCTCTCCCCCCTCCCTCGTTCGATCTACCCCTCGCTCAGATCCGCTTCGCCAAAGGATACGCGAACAACACGTCCGCGTCCGCGCTGGTCGAGACCGTCTCGCTACCCGTCATCGTCGCGCATTCGCCGGCCTTGAACGCAACGCCGGCGACATCGCCCGAGCCGGTGATCGGGATCACCCAGCCGGTCGTGCCCTCGGGCAGGTTGACGACGTGATCGCCGCCCTTCCAGCGCTCGAGCACGAACTTCGGTCCTTCGACCATGATCGTCCGGCCGGTCTCGATCTCGATCGGCGGCGCGACGGGGACGTACGGGGTCGGATCGGCGACCTCGATACCGTCCTTCAGATGCAGCTCGCGGTCGCTGCCGTAATCGTACAGGCGATAGGTAGTCTCGGAATTCTGCTGGACTTCGATCACCGTCAGGCCGCCGCCGATCGCGTGGATCGTGTCCGATGCGCAATACATGAAGTCGCCCGGCTTGACTGGCTTCCAGTCGAGCTTGCCCTCGATCGTGCCGTTGATCGCCGACTGGCGGAGCTCGTCCTTCGAGATCGCCTGTTTCGTACCGACCGCGATCGTCGACGTCGGTTCGGCGGCGAGGACCGTCCAGCACTCGTCCTTGCCGCGTGGCAGGCCGCGGGCGTGCGCCTGCTCGTCGTTGGGATGGACCTGCACCGACAGCTTTTCGCTGGTGAACAGATACTTGATCAGCAAGTCGGGCGTGGTGTTGCCCGGCTCCTGGAACCAGACTTCGCCGATCGGCGGCGTTCCGGCAGCCGCGTCCTCGAAACCGGGCCAGAGCGTGTCGCGACCCCAGGGCTTCTCGACGCGGTGGGTGTGCAACAGGGTGGCGGGCATGGGATCGTCCTCGATTGGAATGGCGTTTCGCCAACGCACGACCTTTGCCGTGCGATCCGCGTCAGCGAAAGCCCCCCTGCCCCATGAAAGTCGCCCGCCCGAGAGCCTCCTTGGGTGTTTGGCGAAAGGGATTGTTCGCGAAGCCCCGGTTACGCTAAGGACAACGCCAATGCGTATCCCCCAGTCCTTTCCGAGCATGCCACGTACCCTTGTGGTCACGCTCGTCGCCGCGCTTGCGCTCCCCATGGCTGGTTGCGCGGGCGGTCGTGCCGCAAAGGGCGACCTGCCCTATGTCGCGCGCGACGTGGGTACGCTGTACTCGACTGCCAAGCGGCGGCTCGATCAGGCGCGCTACAAGGAAGCAGCGCAGCTGTTCGACGAGGTCGAGCGCCAGCATCCCTATTCGATCTGGGCGCGTCGTGCGCAGATCATGTCGGCGTTCAGCTATTACCTCGCGCGCGATTACACCGCCTCGATCAGTTCGGCGCAGCGCTTCCTCGCGGTGCATCCGGGCAACCGCGATGCGCCCTACGCCTATTACCTGATCGCGCTCGGCTATTACGAGCAGATCACCGACGTCACGCGTGACCAGAAGATCACGCGGCAGGCGCTCGATTCGCTCGGCGAACTGATGCGCCGCTATCCGAACACGCGCTATGCGTCGGATGCACGCCTCAAGATCGATCTGGTCAACGACCATCTCGCGGGCAAGGAGATGGAGATCGGGCGGTTCTACGAGACGCGCGGCCAGTGGCTCGCGGCGAACGGCCGCTTCCGCACCGTGATCGACAAGTTCCAGCAGACCACGCACACCCCCGAGGCGCTGATGCGGCTGACCGAGACGTATCTGGCGCTCGGCGTGCCGGTCGAGGCCGAGAAGGCCGGCGCGGTGCTTGGGCGCAACTATCCCGGGACCGACTGGTATCAGCATGCCTACGACCTGCTGAAGAAGAAGCAGGTGCCGGCCGTGCCGCCGCTGAAGCCCGGCGAACAGGTGGTGCCGGTCGGGACCAAGGGAACGCCGTCGGTCATGGTCGAACTTGACGAGCCAGGCTCGACGCCGACCGGCCCTTCGGCGCGTACGCCCGACAAGCCGCGTTCGGCGGGCCAGCCGTCCAACACCGGCAGCTGACGCGAGTCCAGGCCGTTCGGTTGGAACATAGGGGGATCGCATTGCGCGCCCGTTCGTCTATGGCGGACATCCTATGCTGACCGAACTTTCCATTCGCGACGTGGTGCTGATCGAAGCGCTGGATCTGGGATTCGGCGAAGGCCTCGGCGTGCTGACCGGCGAGACCGGGGCGGGCAAGTCGATCCTGCTCGATGCGCTGGGCCTCGCGCTCGGTGGGCGCGGCGATAGCGGTCTGGTGCGGCATGGTGCCGCGCAGGCCGTGGTGACCGCGACGTTCGATGCCCCTGCCCCCGAATCGCCGCTCGCGCTGCTGTTCGACGAGAACGGGGTGGAGATCGAGCGCGGCGAGCCGCTGATCGTGAAGCGGATCGTCAAGGCGGATGGTGGCAGTCGCGGGTTCGTCAACGATCAGCCGGCGTCGGCGGGGCTGCTGCGCGAGATGGCGCCGCATCTGGTCGAGATCCACGGGCAGCATGACGAGCGCGGGCTGCTCAACGCGCGCGGGCATCGGACCTTGCTCGACATCTTCGGGCGGACCGACCCGGGCGCGACGGGCAAGGCTTATGCGGCGTTTCGTGCGGCCGAGGCTGAGCTTGCCGCCGCTCGCGCGGACATCGAGACGGCGGCGCGCGATCGCGAATGGCTCGAGCATACCGTCGCCGAACTGACCGCGCTCGCGCCTGTCGCGGGCGAGGAGGAGACGCTGGCGGATACGCGGCGGTCGATGCAGCGCGCGGAGAAGATCGCGGACGATCTGGCGGCGATCGACGATTTCCTCGAGGGCAAGGACGGCGGGATGGCGAAGCTGCGCCAGGCCGCGCGCGTGCTCGAGCGGATCGCGGAGGATCATGTCGCGCTCGGCAATGCGCTGGCGGCGGTCGATCGCGCGGTGATCGAGGCTTCGGTCGCGGAAGAGAGCCTGCGCGATGCGCGGGCCGAGATGGCGTATGATCCGCGGGCGCTGGAGGATGACGAGGCGCGGTTGTTCGAACTTCGGGCGATGGCGCGCAAACACCGCGTGCAGCCGGACGATCTGGCGGCGCTGGCGGACGAGATGCGCGCGCGGCTGGAGCGGCTCGATGCGGGCGAAGGCGGGATCGCGAAGATCGAGGCGCGCGTGGCGTCGGCGGGGAAGGCATTCGATGCGGCGTCCGACGCTTTGACGAAGCGGCGGTTGGCGGCGGCGAAACGCCTCGACGTGGCGGTTGCTGGCGAGTTGGCGCCGTTGAAGCTGGATGCCGCGCGGTTCCAGACCGTCGTTGCGCCGCTCGGCGAAGAGGGCTGGTCGGCGGCGGGCAAGGACCGCGTCGAGTTCGAGATCTCGACCAATCCCGGCGCGCCGTTCGCGGCGCTGACCAAGATCGCATCGGGCGGCGAATTGTCGCGCTTCATCCTGGCGCTGAAGGTGGCGCTGGCGGAGGAAGGCGGCGCGTCGACGATGGTGTTCGACGAGATCGACCGCGGCGTCGGCGGCGCGGTGGCGAGCGCGATCGGCGAGCGGCTCGCGCGACTGGCGCAGAGCACGCAGTTGTTGGTGGTGACGCACAGCCCGCAGGTTGCGGCGCGGGGGGCGAAGCACCTGTTGATCGCCAAGAGCAGCGACGGCACCGTCACGCGGACCGGCGTGCGGGCCTTGTCCGAAAACGAACGCCGCGAGGAGATCGCCCGGATGCTGTCCGGCGCGCAGATCACCGACGAAGCGCGCGCTCAGGCGGAGCGGTTGCTGGAGCGGGCCTGAGTTTTGCCGACTCCTCCCCCCTCCCTGTAAGGGAGGGGGGCCGACATAGTCTGGGGCGCGGTCATCTGAAGTCGATCCGATCAGGGCATCGCCTGCTACGGATGGGGTGGTCGGGCGCGAGCGCTAATGCCGGCGACGTTTTCGGCACTTTCACGTCTAACCACCCCGACGGTGGCCGGGCTCAGTTGGGCAATGGCTCTTAGAAGGCCGCGTGCGGTTACGACGACCTTCCAACTGGGCCCCGGCCTTCGCCGGGGTGTTGGCTTTAGCAGCGTGTCGCACCGCCTGGCCCGCGCCGGTTCGAACACTTCAGTCGCGAAAACTCGGGTCGATCCGGTCGAGCTTCCGCAGCAGCGCCGGCCAGGCCAGCCCGTCGGCCAGCATCCGCATCCCCGGACCGCTCGACTGCCCCTCGACCTTCTCCGCCACGCCCTGGTTCGGCGTGTTGAGATTCTCGCGGCCCGCGCTGAGCATCAACACCTGCGCCTCGCACGCGCGCTCGAGGAAATACATCCGCAGGAACGCCTGCGGGATCGATTCGCCGACGGTCAGCGTGCCGTGGTTGCGCAGGATCATGCTGTGCTTCGTGCCGAGATCCGCGACCAGCCGCTCGCGCTCCTCAAGCTCGGTCGCGATGCCTTCGAAGTCGTGATACGCCACGTCATGCCCGGCGATCATTGCGGTCTGCGTGTGCGGGAGCAGCCCCTCCGCCATCGCCGACACCGCCTGGCCGTGCGGCGTATGCAGATGCAACACCGCCACCGCATCGTCGCGCGCGGCATGGACCGCCGAGTGGATCACGAACCCCGCGCGGTTGACCGGCGCGGGCGTGTCCATGACCTTGTTGCCGTCGACGTCGATCTTGACGAGCGACGACGCGGTGATCTCCTCGAACATGTGCGTGTAGGGGTTGATCAGGAAATGATGCTCGGGACCGGGCACGCGCGCCGACAGGTGCGTGAAGATCAGATCGTCCCAGCCGTAATAGGCGATCAGGCGATACGCGGCGGCGAGGTCGACGCGCAGCGCCCATTCCTCGGGCGTCACGAGATCGCGTATCGTCGGCTCGGTCCTGAGTGCGGTCGCCATCATCCATCTCCTTTTGTTATGCGCGTCACATAGCATGGCGCGGATCACGGAAATGTCGCCGGATTGACAATCCGGGCGATCGGCCGACACTTCCGCGATGTCTTCGATCGATCCTGCGCTGCTCGAGGCCGACCAGTGGTTCGGCGCGGTACCGGCCGCGCGACGCACGCTGCTGTTGCAGGAGGCAAGCGTCCGGTCCGTAACGCCGGGCACGCGGCTCTACGGCGTCGGCGATCCGCCCGATGGGCTGTGGGCGGTGCTCGAGGGGCAGGTCCGGCTGATCGGCTATCCCGCGATCGGCGCGGAAATGGTGGTGCTGATGATGGCGCCGGGAACGTGGTTCGGAGAGCTGTCGACGCTCGATGCGGGGCCAAGGCCGCACGACGCGATCGCGTTCGGACCGGCGCGCGTGCTGCATATTGGGATCGAGGCGTTCCGGCGGCTGGCGGGCGAGACGCCGGAACTCTGGTGGGACATCGCGCTGCTGGCGTGCGCGCACCAGCGTGCGTCGCTCGCGTTCATGATGAACACGCTGTCGCAGCCGATCCCGGTCCGGCTCGCGCGGATGCTCGGCGGCATGGTGCGCGCGGCGGGGGGCGACAGCGTCGCACTCCGCCAGGAGGATATCGCGGCGATGATCGGGGTGTCGCGGCAGACGCTCAACAAGGCGTTGAAGGCGATGGAGCGCGAAGGCGTGATCGCGCTGGAGTATGCGCGGATCAGGGTGGTGGATGCGGAAGGTCTGCGGCGGTTGGGCGCCGGGTGAGCCGTCCCGCCATATGAATACCACCACCCCGGCAAAGGCCGGGGCCCAATTGGGGGACGGTGATAACGATGCGCATCGCTCCGTTACTGCGACCTTGCCAATTGGGCCCCGGCCTTCGCCGGGGTGGAGTTAGGGGGAATAAAGCGGTCGTGGCGTACCGAGGTCAGGATGCGCCGGTGCCGCCGTTCGCGCCGAAGAAGCTGCCGGTTGTGTAGCTGTCGTTCGGATCCGCAAGCGCCACATAAAGCCCCGCCAGTTCAGCGGGCTGACCCGCACGGCCGATCGGCGTATCCTGCCCGAATTCGCCCATCTTTCCGGGCAATTGGCCGCCCGCGACCTGCAACGGCGTCCAGATCGGACCGGGCCCGACCGCGTTGACGCGGATGCCCTGCTTGGCGAGCTGTTTCGCCAGCGCCTTGGTGAAGATCAGGATCGCGCCCTTGGTCGAGGCATAGTCGAGCAGCTCCTTTTCCGGGCTGACCGAATTGACCGAGGCGGTGTTGATGATCGACGCGCCCGGCTTCATCAGCGGGATCGCCGCCTTGCACAGGTGGAACATCGCATAGACGTTGGTCTTCATCGTCCGGTCGAACTGCTCGAAGCTGATCTCGGCGATCGACTCCTTCGACTGCTGGTAGGCCGCGTTGTTGACGAGGATGTCGAGCTCGCCGAGCTGGCGGTTGGCGCGCGCGATCAGGTCGGTGCAGAATTTCGCATCGGTCAGGTCGCCGGGGATCAACACGACTTTCCGGCCCTCGGCACGGAGCAGCTTCGCCACGTCCTGCGCGTCGGGCTCCTCGGTCGGGTAATAGTTGATCGCGACGTCGGCGCCTTCACGCGAGAACGCGATCACCGCCGCGCGGCCGATCCCCGAATCGCCGCCGGTGACCAGCGCCTTCCGCCCTGCCAGCCGCCCCGAGCCGCGGTAACTCGCCTCGCCGCAATCGGGGACGGGGTGCATGTCGCGCTGGAGCGCCGGCCATTTCTGGCGCTGTTCGGGAAACGGTGTCGAGACGAAGCGCGTCTGCGGATCGGCGAGCGGCGCGGCGCCTTGTGCGAAGGCTGGCGCGGCGGCGGCGGCGAGGCCGGTGACGGCGGCGCCCTTGAACAGGTCTCGGCGGCTGGTGTCGGTCATGATGGCGTGTCCTGCGAAAAATTCTCTTGGGATGTCAGCGCGCAAGTCGGGCGAATGTTCACGCCATGTTGATCCAGGTCTTGTCGAAAGACGCCCCCCTCCCCTAACCCGGAGCGATGACCGACCTTCCCGCGACCGAGACCGAAGCCGCCGCCGAACTGGAGACGCTCGCCGCGCAGATCGCGTATCATAACGCGCGCTATCACACCGACGATGCGCCCGAGATCAGCGACGCCGACTATGACGCGCTGGTCCAGCGCAATGCGGCACTCGAAGCGGCGTATCCGGCTGCGGTGCGGAGCGATTCGCCGAGCCGGACGGTGGGCGCGGCGCCCGCGGGGCATCTCGCGAAGGTCGCGCATGCCAAGGCGATGATGAGCCTCGACAATGCATTCGCGGACGAGGAGGTCGAGGAGTTCGTCGCGCGCGTGCGCCGGTTCCTGAAGCTGGCGGACGACGCGCCGGTGGCGCTGACGGCGGAGCCGAAGATCGACGGGCTGTCGTGTTCGCTGCGGTATGAGGATGGGCGGCTGGTGCAGGCGCTGACCCGCGGCGATGGCCAGGTCGGCGAGGACGTCACCGCCAATGTGCGTACCATTAGCGACATCCCCGCAACCTTGTTCTCCCGCGAAGGCGGGAGTCCAGACTGGGCTCCCGCCTTCGCGGGAGAACAAGAGAGGGAGGGTATCCCAGCGATCTTCGAGGTCCGCGGCGAGGTCTATATGGCGAAGGACGATTTCGCCGCCTTGAACGCTCGCCTGCTCGCCGAGGCCGAGGAGACCGGCAAGGACGCGCGGCAGTTCGCCAATCCGCGCAACGCCGCCGCGGGCTCGCTCCGCCAGAAGGACGCGAGCGTCACCGCGAGCCGCACGCTCCGGTTCCTCGCGCACGGCTGGGGCGAGGCCAGCGTCGTACCGGGCGAAACGCAGGCCGAGGTCGTCGACACGTTGCGCGGCTGGGGCTTCCCGATCGCCGAAGGGTTCGCGCGGGTCGAAGGAACGGCCGCCGCGCTCGACGTGTACCGCAAGATCGAAGCCGAGCGCGCCGACCTGCCGTTCGATATCGACGGCGTGGTCTACAAGGTCGACCGGCTCGACTGGCAGGCGCGACTCGGCCAGGTCGCGAAGGCGCCGCGCTGGGCAATCGCGCACAAATTCCCCGCCGAACGCGCGCAGACGCTGCTGGAGCGGATCGACATCCAGGTCGGACGGACCGGCGCGATGACTCCGGTCGCGCGGCTGTCGCCCGTCACGGTCGGCGGCGTCGTCGTGACCAATGCGACGCTGCACAATGCCGACGAGATCGAGCGGCTCGGCGTGCGACCGGGCGACCGCGTGCTCGTCCAGCGCGCCGGCGACGTGATCCCGCAGATCGTCGAGAACCTCACGCCTGACGCCGAGCGCGAGGCGTATGTCTTTCCGCATGTCTGCCCCGAATGCGGGTCGGCGGCCGAACGCGAGGAAGGCGAGGTCGTCTATCGCTGCACCGGCGGGCTGATCTGCCCGGCACAGCGCGTCGAGCGGCTGATCCACTTCGCCTCGCGCCACGCCTTCGACATCGGCGGGCTCGGCCAGACGCTGATCGAGGCGTTCTTCCGCGATGGCCTGATCGAGTCGCCCGCCGACATCTTCCGCCTGACCGAGGAGCAACTCGCCGCGCGGAAAAAGGATGGGCGCGTCTGGGCGGCCAAGGTCATCGCGGCGATCGAGACCAAGCGGACGATCCCGCTCGACCGGTTCCTGTTCTCGCTCGGCATCCGCCACGTCGGCGAGATTACCGCGCGTGACCTTGCGCGACGCTATGTGTCGGCGAAAGCGCTCGGCGCGGTGCTATGTCACGCAGTGTTCCTGCGCGGCCAGATCGAACCGGTCATCGGCGAACCCGAGCGCAAATTCGTGCTTCGCCGCGACAAGCTGCTGGTCGGCGCGATCGAGACCGCCGGCATCGGCCCGGAGGTCGCCAGCGCTCTGGTCGGCTTCTGCGCCGAGCCGCACAACCGCCGGGTCGTGTTCGACCTGTTGCGCGAAGTGAAGCCGGCGGATGTCGTCCACGAAACCCGGGAATCGCCGGTGACCGGCCAGATTCTGGTCTTCACTGGCAGCCTCGAAACGCTCAGCCGCGACGAAGCCAAGGCGCAGGCGGAAGCGCTGGGCGCTCGGGTCGCAGCGTCGGTGTCGAGCAAGACCGGGCTGGTGATCGCCGGACCGGGGGCGGGCTCCAAACTGAAAAAAGCCACCGAACTGGGCATTCGCGTTATCACCGAAGCCGAATGGGCGGAGATCGTCGCCGCGAGCTGAACTCTGTAACGGCCTTTTGCGAAACGGTTCCAGCGCGACCGAAACGGTTCGACTCCGTGGCTTTTTTGCAACGCGGCATGACCGAGTGCGGATGTGACAATAGACGACTCGCCAATGTCACATATCCGAAATATTCCACGTGCAGGGCCGGATTAACACGACATGAAGTCGCGAAATCCAGAGCCGAAGGCTCAAAAGGGGTATTACTGATGCGGAACAACCTTTTCCTGGGTGTGGCAGCGATTGCGCTGGTCGCACCGATGGCGGCCTCTGCGCAGGAGACGACCTCGTCGATCCGCGGCACCGTGACGTCCGCCGGAACGCCCGTCGTCGGCGCGACCGTCGAGATCACCAACACTCTGGCCGGCAGCCGCGCGACCGCGATCACCGACAACTCGGGCTCGTTCAACGTCAACGGCCTGCGCGCCGGCGGTCCCTACACCGTCGCGGTCAACGCGACTGGCTATTCGGCGACGCAGGTCACCGACATCACCACGACCGTCGCGCAGGCGTTCGACGTGCCGATCGAACTGAATTCGGAAGCCGGTGGCGGCAACGAGATCGTCGTGACCGCGGCCCGCCTGCCGAACGCCCGCTCGATCTCGCAGGGTCCTACGACCGTGCTGAACGCGGTGCAGATCGCCAACATCGCCTCGGTCAACCGCGACATCCGCGACCTCGAACGCCGCGATCCGTTCGCCCGCCTCGACGATAGCCCCTCGGGCGGCCGTTCGGTCTCGTTCGCCGGCCAGAACGCGCGCTTCAACCGCTTCACCGTCGACGGTGTGTCGGTCAGCGACAATTTCGGCCTCAACAGCGATGGCCTTCCCAGCCGCCGTTCGCCGATCCCGCTCGATGCGATCGGCCAGTTCCAGGCACAGGTCGCGCCGTACGACGTCCGCCAGGGCAATTTCCAGGGCGGCGCGGTCAACATCGTGCTGAAGTCGGGCACCAACGACTTCCACGGCACCGGCTTCTATTCGCAGTCGCGCGACGAGTTCGTCGGCAAGAAGACCAAGGACCTGACCGTCAGCGTCCCCAACTTCAAGGTCGAGAATTTCGGCGCCGAGCTGTCCGGCCCGATCATCAAGGACAAGGTGTTCTTCATGGTCGCCGGCGAGCGCCTGCGCGGCGGTCGTCCGATCGCGGAAGGTCCGATCGACAACAATGTCGGCAACGGCGTTCCCGGCGTGCTGCAGAACTCGGTCGATCAGATCAGCGCGATCGCCAAGTCGGTCTATAATTACGACACCGGCGGCGTGCTGCGGAACCTCGGCGACAAGGACGACCGCGTCGTCGCCAAGATCGACGCGAACATCACCGATACCCAGCGGCTGTCGCTGACCTACACCTACGCCAACGACGCGATCAACCTGCTCAACAACACGTTCCTGACCGCGCCGACCGGCCTGGGTCTCGCGTCGAACGCCTATGTCTCGGGCAACCGCCTGCACACCGGCGTGGCGCAGTTGAACTCGACCTGGAGCGACAGCTTCTCGACCGAAGTCCGCGGCTTCTACAAGAACTACACGCGTATCCAGGAGCCGGTGCTCGGCCGCGGCTTCGCGCAGTTCCGCGTCTGCACCAACCCGACCAACCCGGTCGGCGGTTCGCTGACGGCGTGCGACAACAACGGCGGCGTCGTATCGTTCGGTCCGGACAGCTCGCGTCAGACCAACGCGCTCAAGACCGAGACCTGGGGTGGCCTGGCGCAGGCACGCCTGACGATGAACGACCACGACGTGCGCGTGTTCACCGAGATTTCGAGCGTCTCGATCTTCAACTCGTTCCTGCAGAACTCGTCGGGCAATTATTACTTCGACTCGATCGCCGACTTCCAGGCGCAGCGCGCGAACTCGCTCGGCTATGGCAACGCGATCCCGTCGCTGGTGCCCGAGGATGCCGCGGCGACCTTCGGCTATCAGAGCTACACGTTCGGCGTGATGGACTCGTGGAAGGTGACGCCGACGCTGAACGTCAGCTACGGCGCGCGCTACGACCTGTATGCGATGGATGACAATCCGACGCTCAACACCGCGTTCGCGTCGCGCTATGCCAATGGCGCGCTCGTCAACGGCAAGGTCGTCCAGATCGGCACCAACACCGCCAACATCTCCGGGTTCGGGCTGTTCCAGCCGCGCGCCGGGTTCGACTGGAAGCCTGCCAATCGGGTGAGCATCCGCGGCGGCGGCGGCATCTTCGGCGGCGGCACCCCCGACGTCTATGTGTCGAACAGCTTCTCGAACACCGGCGTGCTGAGCAACTCGATCTCGATCAACCGCTCGGCATCGGGCTTCACCGGCGCGACCACGAACGCGGTGACCGGCGCGGCCGCACTGAACGGGGTTACGGGGACCAGCATCCCGACCGCGGTCAACACGCTATTGACCAACGCAACGGTCTCGACCGCCTCGACGACCAACGCGCTCGATCCGAACTTCAAGATCCCGTCGCAGTGGCGCGCCACGCTGACCGGCGAATATACCGCCAACCTCGGGCCGCTCGGCGACAACTGGGTGTTCGGTGCGGACTTGCTGTATTCGAAGGTTCGCGAGCAGGTGTATTTCACTGACATCCGTTCGGTGCCGATCACCGGTTCGCTGACGCCGGACGGCCGCCAGCGCTACCAGAACCTGATCGACGGTCCGAACAGCACCAACACGAACACCGACATCCTCTTGACCAACACCAACAAGGGCCGCGCCTATATCGCGGTCGCTCGGTTCGACAAGACGTTCGACTTCGGCCTGAACATCAACGGCAGCTTCACCTATCAGGACGTCAAGGACGCGGCCCCCGCGACCTCGTCGACTGCCGGGTCGAACTATAGCAACGGTGCGTTCGCCGATCCCAACAACGTTCAGTACGGCATCTCGAACGACCAGGTTAAGTACTTCTTCAAGTACGGCGTGAACTACGACCACGCGTTCTTCGGCGATTACAAGACCACGTTCGGCCTGTTCGGCGAATCGCGGATCGGTCATCCGTTCAGCTACACGTTCCAGGATTTCGGCGCGAACCGGTCGTCGGTCTTCGGTACGACGGGTGTCAGCTCGGGCACCGGTGTCGGCGGCAACCGCTATCTGATGTACGTCCCGACCGTGAACGATGCGCGCGTGTCGTACAGCAGCACTGCGGTCGAGAATGCGGTCAACGCGTTCATCGACTCGTCGGGTCTGGCGAAGTATCGCGGCAAGGTCGCGCCGCGCAACGCCTTCCACTCCAAGTGGTTCACGCGTCTCGACCTTCACCTTGCGCAGGAAATCCCGACGTTCCTGAGCGGATCGCGCGTGACGCTCTTCGCCGATATCGAGAACTTCACCAACTTCATCAACAAGAACTGGGGCCAGCAGCGCGAATACGCGTTCCCGTACAACACCGCCGTCGTCCGCGTTCAATGCATCGCGACGCCGACCCCGACCGGTGCGTCGATCGCCGGCGTCGTCGCCAACACCGCGGGTCAGCCCTGCGCGCAGTATCGTTACTCGCCGGTCGGCGGCGGTACGAGCTTTGCCGCCCAGCAGGACCAGATCTACGTGAACCAGTCGCTCTACTCGATCCGTATCGGCGCGCGCTTCACGTTCTGATCTGCGCCTGACGTGATGGAATGACGAGACCGCCGCTTCCCACCGGAAGCGGCGGTCTTTTTATGTTCGCCACGCGACCGCTAACGACAGCCTTCGATCGCAAGTCGACACAGGTTAAGACCGCGCGGAAGATCGGTTGCCGGCCCAAGACTTGGTTTTGCGTGGGCTAGCCTCGGCGTGTAAGAGCCGATGCCATCATGGCTACGCTTCCCGTTTCTGCCCCGCCGACCGCACCCAGCACGCACGGATCGAGCGCGGCCGTATCCGTCCGCGGCACCCGATCGCTGCCCTTCACCGCGCGGCCGTTCTTCGAGAATAAAAGCCGCGCGTTCTGGACGTTGCAGGCGGTGGGGTGGAGCGGATACCTGTTGCTCCGCGGCGTCGTGTCGATCTCTAACGGCGTGACGCTCGACGTCGTGATCCCGGTGATCGTCGAGGCGATCCTCGGCTATTGCATCACGCTGCTACTCTCGACCTTCTACGGCATGTATCGCGGGTTGCCGCGACTAGTCGCGATATTCCTGACGATCGCGACGCTCGCTGCCGCGACGTTCCTGTACGCGGTGCTCGACGCGTTCACCTTCTCGTTCATCGCGAGTGCGACGCCGGGGGTGACGCTGGGCCGGCTGCTGGTGTCGATCTACATCACCTTCACGGTGCTGTTCGGGTGGTCGGCGCTGTATTTCGGGATCAACTTCTACCTGATCGTCGAACAGCAGATCGACCAGATGGAGCATCTCGAGAACCAGGCGTCGTCGGCGCAACTGGCGATGCTGCGGTACCAGCTCAATCCGCACTTCCTGTTCAACACGCTGAACTCGATCTCGACCTTGGTGCTGCTCAAGCAGACCGAGCGGGCGAACGCGATGCTGAGCCGGTTGTCGTCGTTCCTGCGCTATACGCTGGCGAACGAACCCACTGCGCACGTCACCGTCGCGCAGGAGGTGGACCAGCTGAAGCTGTATCTCGAGATCGAGAAGATGCGATTCGAGGATCGGATGCGGCCGAAGTTCGACATCGATCCGCGCGCCGAACGCGCCCGGCTGCCATCGCTGCTGCTGCAACCTTTGGTCGAAAACGCGATCAAATATGCCGTCACCCCGCAGGAGGAAGGCGCCGAAATCCGCGTCGAAGTGCGGCTCGCCGGGGAACGCGTGCAGATCGCCGTATCCGATACCGGTCCGGGCTTGATCGAGGGCCGGATCGGTTCAAGCCAATCCACAGGCGTGGGGCTCGCTAATATTAGAGACAGGTTGGCTCAGGCATATGGGCCCGACCATCGTTTCGAAACCCGCTCCACGCCGGCTGGCGGCTTCTCGGTGGAAATCGAGATACCGTATCAGCTGGAAGACGTGAACAGAGAGGCCTCATGACCATCCGTACCATTCTCGTCGACGACGAGCCGCTGGCGATCCAGGGGCTGGAACTCCGACTCCAGGCCCATGAAGACGTCGAGATCATCGAAAAATGCTCGAACGGCCGTGAAGCCATTCGTGCGATCAAGACGCACAAGCCCGACCTGGTCTTCCTCGATATCCAGATGCCGGGGTTCGACGGGTTCTCTGTCGTGCAGGGCCTCATGGAGGTCGAGCCACCGCTGTTCGTGTTCGTCACTGCCTATTCCGACCACGCCTTGCGCGCGTTCGAGGCGCAGGCGGTCGATTATCTGATGAAGCCGGTCGAGGAATCGCGGCTGGCCGATACGATCGAGCGGGTTCGGCAACGTCTGTCCGAAAAGCGCGGCGTCGAGGAGGTCGATCGGTTGCGCGAGGTGCTCGCCGATGTCGCGCCGGATGCGGCGGCGGACATGCCGGACGGCGATGCCGTGTCGGCGAACCGGTTCGAGAAGCTCATCAACATCAAGGATCGCGGGCAGATCTTCCGCGTCGATGTGGACACGATCGAGCGGATCGACGCGGCCGGCGATTACATGTGCATTTATACCGGCGATAATACATTGATTTTGCGCGAGACTATGAAGGATCTGGAGAAGCGGCTCGATCCGCGCAGGTTCCAGCGGGTGCATCGGTCGACGATCGTGAACCTGGATCTGGTCAAGCAGGTTAAGCCGCATACTAACGGCGAGTGTTTCCTGGTGTTGAATTCTGGTGCGAGCGTGAAGGTTTCGCGGTCGTATCGCGATGTGGTGGCGCGGTTCGTTCACTGATCTGAACGCTTCTTCGGCGAAAGCTGGGATCTCCCGGTAACCGGCTCCGTCCTTGCCGATCGAGGTCCCGACTTTCGTCGGGATGACGGGGGTGCGCTTCGTTAGCGAGCGCTTCCCCCGTTTCCCGTGGCCATTAACCAGTCCCTAAACCCCGCGTCCTAGAGCGAGGGGATGAAGACGTCGGGTTACGGCCTTTATCCGCATGTGCTGATCAGCCTGCCCGCTTTGGTGATGGCGACGTCGTGCGTGCCGGCGGATCGGCCGGCGGCGATCGCTCGGGTCCAGCCGGAGCGGAACTCGCGTGCCTTGCTGAGCCGGATGGCGTTGCATGTGCCCGACGACATTTCGGCCAAGATCGCGACGGCCGCGCCTGATGCCCCGTTTGCGGCTGCGGCGCCGTTCGTTGCTCCGCCGTTTCTGACTTCGAACTCCGTTGATGATGCTGGGCGTGCAGCCGACTGCCTGACTGCGGCGGTGTATTACGAGGCGCGATCGCAGTCCGAGGATGGGCAGCGGGCGGTGGCGCAAGTGGTGCTGAACCGGGTGCGCGACCGGGCCTTTCCGAACAGCGTTTGCGGGGTCGTGTACCAGGGGGCCGAGCGGCGGACCGGGTGCCAGTTCAGCTTTACCTGTGATGGCTCGATGAACCGGGCGCGCGAGCCAGGGGCTTGGGATCGCGCGCGGGCGGTGGCGAGCGCGGCGCTTGGTGGGAGCGTGTACGCACCGGTTGGGGCGGCGACTTCGTTTCATACGACGAGCATCCTGCCTTGGTGGGCGTCGAGTCTCGCGCGGATTACGACGGTTGGGGCTCATGTGTTCTATCGTTGGCAGGGGGCGTTGGAGCGGGCTCTGACGTTTCGGCAGGCTTATGCCGGGGTTGAGCCTGGGGTTCGGGGTGTTGGTTTGGCGAGCGGTGGTGGTGTGGCGGCGGTTGCGGCGCAGGTTGCTGGGGTTTCGGTGCATTATGGTAATCGGGACGACGTTGCGGACTCCGGTGCGGAGCCGGCCGATGCGTTGCATGGGGTGACGGTGCACCGGGGGGTGTTGCGTTCTGGTTCGGCGATTGCGGGTGCGGCGATTGTGCCTACGCGGTTGGTTTCCGGGGTGCGGATTCATGTTGGTGGGCGGGCGTCTGCGATGATCGGCAGCGGTAACGCCGCCGACGCGGTAGTGTCGGACGAAACCTGATAGCTCCCTCCCCTTCAGGGGAGGGTCGGGGTGGGGCACCGCCCCAAGCGACACGTTCGTGGACAAGCCCCATTCCAGCCCTCCCCTAACGGGGAGGGAGTTTTAGAGGCTGTTTAATCCAATACCTGCACCACCCCGGCGAAGGCCGGGGCCCAGTTGGGGAACGTCGCCAACTGCGAACCGCGCTTCGTTACGACCACCTTTCCAACTGGGCCCCGGCCTTCGCCGGGGTGGTAGTACATTGCGCGAACTGCCTCTTCTTGTTCCCCCGCGGAGGCGGGGGGCCAGGATCTCGGGCGGTGGCGTTTGTGATCCTGGGCCCCCGCCTTCGCGGGGGAACTAGCCCCGCTCGATCGAAGGCTTCAGCTCCCGGAACGCCCAAACCCCTCCCCTCGCAAAACCATGCTGCATCTGCTAACGGCACGCGCATGCTGAACCTGAACAATATCACGGTGCGCCTGGGCGGACGCGTTATCCTCGATGGCGCCACGGCCGCGTTGCCGCCGGGCTCGCGCGTCGGGCTGATCGGGCGCAACGGCGCGGGCAAGTCGACGATGGTGCGCGTGATCGCAGGGCAGTTGGAGCCCGACGACGGTTCCGCCGACATGCCGAAGGGTGCGCGGATCGGTTACCTCGCGCAGGAAGCGCCGCACGGCGTGAAGACCCCGTTCGAGACCGTGCTCGAAGCCGATCTGGAGCGCGCTGCGCTGATGATCGAGAGCGAGACCAGCGAGGATCCCGACCGGCTCGGCGACGTGTACGAGCGGCTGATCGCGATCGACGCCTATACCGCGCCCGCCCGCGCCGCGCAGATCCTGCTCGGCCTCGGCTTCGACGAGGACATGCAGGCGCGCACGCTCGACAGTTTCTCGGGTGGCTGGAAGATGCGCGTGGCGCTCGCTGCGCTGCTGTTCTCGCAGCCGGACCTGCTGCTGCTCGACGAGCCTTCGAACCATCTCGATCTCGAAGCGGTGATGTGGCTCGAGGACTTTCTCAAGGGCTACAAGGCGACGATCGTGGTGGTCAGCCACGAGCGCGATTTCCTCAACAATGTGGTCGATCACATCCTGCATCTGCAGGGCGGCAAGATCACGCTGTATCCCGGCGGCTATGACGCGTTCGAGCGGCAGCGCGCCGAGCGGCTTGCGCAGATCGAGGCGGCGCGCGCCAATCAGGCGGTGCAACGCGAGAAGCTGCAGGAATATATCGCCAAGAATTCGGCTCGCGCCTCGACCGCGAAGCAGGCGCAGTCGCGGCAGAAGATGCTGTCGAAGATGCAGCCGATCGCCGAGAGCTACAACGATCCGACGCTGTCGTTCGGCTTCCCGAATCCGACCGAACTGCGTCCGCCGCTGATCACGCTCGACATGGCGACGGTCGGCTATGCCGACGTGCCGATCCTGAAGCGGCTCAACATGCGGCTCGATCCCGACGACCGGGTCGCGCTGCTCGGGCGCAACGGCAACGGCAAGACCACGCTCGCGCGGCTGCTGGCGGCGCAGTTGACGCCGATGGACGGCGAGATGTCGTCGTCGGGCAAGATGAAGGTCGGGTATTTCACGCAGTATCAGGTCGAGGAACTCGATCCGACCGATTCGCCGATCGAGCATATGTCGCATCTGATGAAGGGCGCGACTCCGGCGGCCGTGCGCGCGCAATTGGGGCGGTTCGGCTTCTCGGGCGACAAGGCGACGACGCGGGTCGGCAAGTTGTCGGGTGGCGAGCGGGCGCGTCTGGCGCTGGCGCTGATCACGCGCGATGCGCCGCATCTACTGATCCTCGATGAGCCTACCAACCATCTCGACGTCGATGCGCGTGAGGCGCTCGTGCAGGCGCTCAACGCCTATACCGGCGCGGTGGTGCTGGTCAGCCATGACCGGCACATGCTGGAGCTGACCGCGGACCGGCTGGTGCTGGTCGATGACGGGACGGCGAAGGAATTCGACGGCAGCCTCGACGATTACATCGCGTTCGTCCTGAAGGGCGACGGCGGCAAGGGCGATGCGGCGTCGAAGGCGGACAAGAAGGCCGGCAAGAAGGCTGCGGCCGAGGCGAAGAGCAACGATGCGGCGCTTCGGAAGGCTCTGCGCGAGATCGAGGAGCAGACCGCGAAGTTCACCAAGGAGCGTAATGCTCTGGATCGCGCGATGGTCGATCCGGCGAATGCGGAGCCGCAGTTCTCGCGGATGTCGATGGGGGATCTGAGCAAGCGTCGCGCCGAGGTGCATGCGAAGCTCGAGGCCAGCGAGGCGAAGTGGCTTGAGGCTAGCGAGGCGCTGGAGGGCGTGGCAGCCTAAGTTTCTTCTTACGCCCCTCCCTGGAAGGGAGGGGTTGGGGGTGGGTCGGGTTCCGCGTGTTCGGGCGGTTGCGGTTAAAGCTGGCCTACCCACCCCCGGCCCCTCCCTTTCAGGGAGGGGGGGAAGATTGGCTCAGCCCTCAGCTTCGTCCGTCGCTGCAGGACGCTCGAACCAGGCCTCGACCGGGCCGACCAGCTTCAGTGTCAGCGGGTTGCCGTTGCGGTCGACCTTCTTGCCGAGCGCGACTCGGATCCAGCCCTCCGAGATGCAATATTCCTCGACGTCGTGGCGCACCTTGTCCTTGAAGCGGATGCCGATGCCGCGTTCGAGCAGGTCCTGCTGAAAGAACGGGCTGCGCTGGTTGATCGACAGGCGATCGGGGGGCGTGTCGCCGGTTGCGGCCAAGGTGGCGGCGGCTTCGGTCTCGGGGGTGTTGGGCGTATCGGTCATGGTCGCGCGTCTAGCGGCAAGCACCGGGCGCGCGCCACAAAAAAGGCACCTGACGAAAAAGCGGCGCCGGGATTGCTCCCGACGCCGCCTGTCGATCTCGTGACCGGATCAGTTGCAGACCCGCACCGAAACCCGGTCGCCGTAATAGGGGTCGACCCGCCATTCGTTCCAGCACCGCGGCGCATAATAGGTCGCCACCGGTGCCTCGTAATAGACCCGCGGGGGCGGCGGGGGCGCGTCGTAATAGCCGCGGTCGTAATAGCGCGGCCGGTTGCTGCTGGCGATCGCTGCACCGACGCCGAGGCCTAGGATACCGCCGAGCACCGCTGCGCCCGCGACATTCCCGCCGCCACGATGGTGATAACCACCCCAGCCGCCGCCGTAACCACGGCCATACCCACCCCAGCGCTGCGCATCGGCCGGCGCGGCGGCAGTGAGTGCCGTAGCCGCCAAAGCGACGCCCAAACCTGCCTTCTTGAAAAACCCGTTCATCTTCCGAACTCCGTTACTAGTTACGCCCGGTCCGCTTGGGACAAACGCATAAGTGTCCGACCGTGTTTCAGGATTTAGGCGATTCGGTCTGAACTGGTTCGGAACGGCTTGTTAACCCACGGTATAGCTGGAGCAGTCCCGGGCGGGGACATTGCCGGCGCGGCAGGCCGGGCATTGTTCACGAATATCGGATAGGGTGCGGCGATGCGCAGGATGATGACGACGCGAGCGATCGCCTTTGCCGTGCTCGGCGGGAGTGCGGTGCTGATCGGCGGGCTGGCTTTGTCTGGGTCGCCGGTGAAGGTGCGGGCGGTCGAAGCGCCGGCGCGGGTGGCTCAGGTCGCTGTGCCGGTTGCGAAGGCGGCGCCGAAGCCCGTTGCGGTCGCTGCCGAGGACCCGGCCGATGCGTATGTCGTGAAGCGGGTGCTGAACGTGCCGGAGCCTTTGCGGCATGGGGCGTATTATTGGGATACGGAGGGCGTGCCGGAGGGGCCGATCGTGATCACAATCGACCTGGTGGCGCAGACCTTGTCGATCTTTCGTAGCGGGTACGAGATCGGGACGGCGGCGGTGATTTACGGCGCCGACGAGAAGCCTACCCCGCTCGGCGTGTTCAAGATCACGCAGAAGGACGCGCATCATGTGTCGAACCTGTACGGGGCGCCGATGCCGTACATGATGCGGCTGACCAATGATGGGGTTTCGATTCACGGCAGTGCGCTGATGGATGGGAAGTACGCTACGCATGGGTGCGTTGGGGTGCCGACCGCGTTTGCCAAGCTGATTTTCGAGCAGGTTAGGCTGGGGGATCGGGTGATCGTTACGAGTGGCGAGATGTTGACGCGGGGTGGGCGGATTACTGCTGCCTGAGGGTGGGCGGTTTTGGGTCGTGGTGCGGGGTGATGCCGCGGATTGTCCCCTTCGTCATCCTGACGAAAGTCAGGATCCAGAGTAACGGCTGGCGACCTTCGTGGCTCTGGGTCCTGACTTTCGTCAGGATGACGGTAGCGAGCATGATCGCTACCGCGTCGACTGCTGCTTCGTGGCGCCCTACCCCCCCCCCCACCACCAACGTCCGTCATCCCCGCGAAGGCGAGGATCCATATACTCAGACGTCCGCAAATTACCCGCTAGGCTAGCCAGTATGGGTTCCCGCCTCCGCGGGAATGACGGCGTGTGGCTGGGTGATCGAATCGGGCCAAGCAAACGAAAAAGGGCCAGAGGTTTCCCCCCGGCCCTTCTTCATCTCTTACCCAGCGCGACCCGGCAAAGCCGTGTCGTCGGACCTCGCTTGAGCGAGGCCGGCCGAGCGCCTGAGGGCTCAGCCGGCTTCGCCTCGCTGGCCTCAGGCGCTTTGCTTAGCCCGGCTAGCGCGCTTGCGCTCGTTGGCATCCAGGAAGCGCTTGCGCAGGCGGATCGACTTCGGCGTGACTTCGACCATCTCGTCGTCGTCGATGTACGCGATCGCCTGCTCCAGCGTCGCGCGCTTCGGCGGGGACAGGCGGACCTGGTCGTCCTTGCCGCCCGAGGCGCGGAAGTTGGTCAGCGCCTTGGTCTTCATCGGGTTGACCTCGAGGTCGTCCGGCTTGGCGTTCTCGCCGACGATCATGCCCTCATAGAGAGCCTCGCCGTGGCCCACGAACAGGATGCCGCGCTCTTCGAGCGGACCCAGTGCGTAGTTGTTCGCCTCGCCCGAGCCGTTCGAGATCAGCACGCCGTTCTTGCGGCCTTCGATCGGACCCTTGTGCGGACCATACTTCTCGTACAGCCGGTTCATGATCCCCGTGCCGCGCGTGTCGGACAGGAACTCGCCGTGATAGCCGATCATCCCGCGCGACGGCGCCGAGAAGGTGATGCGGGTCTTGCCGCCGGTCGACGGACGCATGTCGGTCAGCTCGGCCTTACGCGTGTTCATCTTCTCGACGACGGTGCCCGAATGCTCCTCGTCGACGTCGATGATGACGGTCTCGTACGGCTCGGTCTTCTTGCCGTTCTCGTCCTCGCCGAACAGCACGCGCGGACGCGAGATGCCCAGCTCGAAACCTTCGCGGCGCATCGTCTCGATCAGCACGCCCAGCTGAAGCTCGCCGCGGCCGGCGACTTCGAAGCTGTCCTTGTCGGCCGCCTCGGTCACCTTCACGGCGACGTTCGACTCGGCTTCGCGGAACAGGCGCTCGCGGATCATGCGGCTCGTCACCTTGCTGCCCTCGCGACCCGCCATCGGCGAATCGTTCACGGCAAAACGCATCGACAGCGTGGGGGGATCGATCGGCTGCGCGTGCAGCGGCTCGGTCACCGTGATGTCGGCGATCGTGTCGGCAACCGTGGCAACCGAAAGCCCTGCCAGCGAGATGATGTCGCCAGCCTTGGCTTCGTCGACGGGAACGCGCTCGAGGCCACGGAACGACATGATCTTGGACGCGCGACCGGTCTCGATGATCTTGCCGTCGTTATCGAGTGCGTGGATCGCCTGGTTGGTCTTCACGGTACCCGAATTGACGCGACCCGTGAGGACGCGGCCGAGGAATGGATCGCGATCGAGCAGCGTGACGAGGAAGGTAAACGGCACGCCGGCAACTTCCACGGCGGGCGGCGGCACGTGCTTCACGATCGTCTCGAACATCGGGATCAGCGTGCCTTCGCGCGCGTCCATGTCGGTCGAGGCATAGCCGTTGCGACCCGATGCGTAGAGCACGGGGAAGTCGAGCTGATCGTCGTTCGCGTCGAGCGACACGAACAGGTCGAACACTTCGTCGAGCACTTCCTGGATGCGCGCGTCGTTGCGATCGACCTTGTTGACGACGACGATCGGCTTCAGGCCGAGCGCGAGCGCCTTGCCGGTGACGAACTTGGTCTGCGGCATCGCGCCTTCCGACGAATCGACCAGCAGGACGACGCCGTCGACCATCGACAGGATGCGCTCGACTTCGCCGCCGAAATCGGCGTGGCCAGGCGTGTCGACGATGTTGATGCGGATGCTCTCGGACTCGCCGGGAGGGGTCCAGTCGACCGAGGTCGGCTTGGCGAGAATGGTGATGCCACGCTCTTTTTCGAGGTCGTTCGAATCCATTGCGCGCTCTTCGACGCGCTGGTTGTCGCGGAAGGTGCCGGACTGGCGGAAGAGCTGGTCGACCAGCGTCGTCTTGCCGTGATCGACGTGCGCAATGATCGCCACGTTGCGGAGGCTCATGAATGTATTCTCTTGATCGAGGAACGGGGTTGGCGCGCGCCATAGCGTAATTGTTGCGCCGCGGGAAGACGCAGCGGCATTTCGTCGCCTTTAGAGGGAACCTCCGCGGCGCTTGTATGTTCCGGCGGCGAGAATAGCACGGGGATCGCGGACCGCTAGCATTGCCCTCAGCGCGGCGCGTTTGTCGGGCGCGGTGGCATAGTAACGCTGCCAGATCCGCAGCCCCAGCCAATAGCCGAGTTCGGGCGGCCAGCCGGCGGGCGGCGTGGAGTAATTGCCGATCCAGCGGGCGTACGCCTTGGCTTCGGGCGAGCCTTCTTCCGGGTCGTCCTTGTCAGTGAGCTTGCGGGTAAGAGCGATGTCGGCCTGCATCTGGCGCCAGAGTTCCCCTTCTCGCGGGGTGGCCCAGGCGGCGCGGGCGGCGTCGGGCTCCTCGCCGGTGACGAGTTGCGCGATGAAGTCTGCGGCGCCCTCGACGAGGATCGCGGTGAGCAGCGGGTCGCGGGCGAGCGTCATGCCGGCGTCCTGCTGGAAGGAATGCACCGTCTCGTGCGCGAAGAAATGGCGGAGCGTCTGGCGGAGTTTTTCGGGCGTCGGCGACATGCGGCACAGCACTTCGAGGCCGAGTACCTGCGCGCCCGGCTTGGCGGTGCCGCCGGAGGTGTTCGCGCCGAAGACTATATAGACCTGCGGGAGTTTCACGTCGGGGAGTGCGCCGTGGAGGCCGAGATAGATCGCACGGAGGTCGGCGGTCGCGGTCTTGGCGGCGGGGAGGCAGGTCTTGATCGCCTGCGCATAGCGGGTCGGGTTGGCGGCGATGGCGCGCGCGAGATTGTCCGCGTCGACGATCCGGCCGGGGGTGAAGACACCGATGCCGAAACTGCCCTTGTCGAGATAGTCGCGCTTGAGTTGCGCGGCAGTGGGTTTGCCTTTGGTCTTGGCGAACAGCGCGGCGAAGCGGTCGGCGTCTTCGGTGTGGATCGTCGAGGTGAGCGGGTCGGCTGGTGGGGGACGATTCGTGGCCGCCGCGGGGAGGAGGGCGAGCGCGAGGATCAGCGGGCGGAGCATGGTGCAGAGTATCGCGTGTTTGCCAGGGCGCCAGAGCGGATATTGCGATCCTCCCCCGCCAGGGGGAGGTGTCGCCGAAGGGGACGGAGGGGGAGGACACGAAACCGGCGTGGTCGATTGCCGCCCCCTCCGTCAGGCTACGCCTGCCACCTCCCCCTTGCGGGGGAGGATCGTTAGGTGGCGGCGACCTGCAACGCTTCACCTTCTATTCTACCCACCCCGGCGGAGGCCGGGGCCCAATTGGAAAGGTGCTAATAATGGAGCACCGCCATCCGTCAGCAACGTCCCCCAATTGGGCCCCGGCCTTCGCCGGGGTGGTGGCCTAGGTTAACGGAACGCACTGGAAAGTCGGAAGGCTCAGAACCCCTCCAGCACGATCTTCCCCTTGGCCGTATGGCTCTCGATCCGCTCGTGCGCCTTACGCAAATTCCCCGCGTCGATCCGCCCGAAATTCTCCGCCAGCGTCGTCCGGATCGTCCCCGCGTCCACCAGCCGCGCGACCTCATCGAGCAACACCCCCTGCTCGCCCATGTCCGCGGTCTGGAACAGCGAGCGCGTGTACATCAGTTCCCAGTGCACCGAGATCGACTTCTGCTTCAGCGGCACGATGTCGAGCGTCTTCGGATCGTCGATCAGCGCCAGCCGGCCCTGCGGCGCCAGCACCTCGCCGATCTCGGCGATGTGCTCGTCGGTATGCGTCGTCGAGAACACGAACCCCGGCGCGCCGAGCCCGAGCGCATCGACCTGGGCGGCGAGCGGCTTGCGGTGGTCGATCACGTGATGCGCGCCGAGCTCCTCGACCCACCCGCGGGTCTCGTCCCGCGACGCGGTGGCGATCACGGTCAGGTCGGTGAGCTGCCGCGCGAGCTGGATCGTGATCGAGCCGACCCCGCCTGCCCCGCCGATGATCAGGATCGCGTTCGCCGCGCCGGGAACGGGCTTGCGCACGTCGAGCCGGTCGAACAGCGTCTCCCACGCGGTGACCGACGTCAGCGGCAGCGCCGCCGCCTGCGCCCAGTCAAGCGATGCCGGCTTGTGGCCGACGATACGTTCGTCGACGAGATGATATTCGGAATTGGTACCGGGTCGGTCGATCGCGCCCGCGTAGAAGACTTCATCGCCGACCTTGAACCCGGTCACGTCCGGGCCGACCGCGACGACGACGCCCGATGCGTCCCAGCCCAGCACCTGAGGCTTGCCGTGCGGATCTTCGCGACGCTGGCGGATCTTGGTGTCGACCGGGTTGACCGACACCGCCTTCACTTCGACCAGCAGGTCGCGGCCAATAGCCTCGGGCTTGGGGAGATCGAGGTCGACGAGCGACTGCGGATCGTCGATCGGGAGCGACTTGGTATAGCCGATGGCGCGCATGCTGGAACTCCTGTGATGTCGCGACCAAGCTGTCCACGCGGCCGCCCGGTTTCAAGGAGAGCTGTTGGCAAGCCTGGGTGTATTATCTATATACGCCACTTGAACGCGGGGCGGGTTGCAGCCACGATGCCCCACCGAACGGAGAGACAAGCATGGCGACGACCCCGAACACGCTGACGGAAGAGCCGGGCCTGGTGCTGACCCCGCCCGATCCGGTGCCCACGGTCGCGGCCGCGAAGGCGTCCGGGCTGGTCCCCGTCGATGCCGGCGTGAAATCGCAGCTGGAGGAGCGCGTGTCGGGCTTCGTCACCGATCTCGTCGCGCAGGACGTCAACTCGCCCGAATTCGGCAAGCGCGTCGACGCGATCACCGCGATGGGCGCGAAGGAAATCCGCGACGCCGCCGGCCAGTCGAACCGCTTCCTCGATCGCCCGGTCAAGGCGATGGATCAGGAGACCGGCGTTGGCAAGGATCTCGCCGAGCTGCGCCGCGTCGTCGAGGATCTCGATCCCGGCAAGAAGGGCAACCTCACCACGCCGCAGAAGCTGTTCGGGATCATCCCGTTCGGTGGCAAGATGCGCAATTATTTCGATGGCTATAAGTCGTCGCAGACGCACATCGCGCAGATCCTGAAGAGCCTCGGCTCGGGCAAGGACGAACTGCTGATGGACAATGCCGCGATCGATACCGAGCGCGCGAACCTGTGGGCGGCGATGGGTCGGCTCGAGCAGATGATCCATCTGTCCAAGACAATGGACGCCAAGCTGGAGGACGTCGCCAACGATCTCGACCATACCGATCCGGCCAAGGCGAAGGCGATCCGCGAGACGGCGCTGTTCTACACGCGCCAGCGCACGCAGGACCTGCTGACGCAGATGGCGGTGACCGTGCAGGGCTATCTCGCGCTCGATCTGGTCAAGAAGAACAATGTCGAGCTGGTGAAGGGCGTCGATCGCGCCTCGACCACGACCGTCTCGGCGCTGCGCACCGCGGTGACGGTCGCGCAGGCGCTGACCAACCAGAAGCTGGTGCTGGAGCAGATCACCGCGCTCAACACGACCACCGCGAACATCATCGATTCGACCGGCAAGCTGCTCAAATCGCAGACCGCGCAGATCCACGAACAGGCGGCGTCGGCGACGATCCCGCTGGAGACGCTGCAACGCGCGTTCCAGAATATCTACGATACGATGGACGCGATCGACGTGTTCAAGCTGAAGGCGCTCGATTCGATGAAGGTCACGGTCGGCGCGCTGTCGAACGAGGTCGATAAATCGCGTGGCTATATCGCGCGGGCTGAAGGGGCGACGCAGGGCCAACTCGGCGGACCTTCCGCCAGCCCGTTCAAGCTGGAGGCGATGTAACCCTCGTGAGCGAAGTCGACGACGCCATCGCCAGCGCCCGCGCCTCCTGGTCGCGCATTTCCGACGACCGGACGGGCGCCGTCATCGCACGCTCGCCGTCCCGGGGACGAGCACGGCAGACGCAGGCGATCGGCAAGCGGCTGACCCGGATCGCGGTCGCCGACGTGTCGATCCTGATTGCGGCGATGGTGATCGGCTGGATCGTCCCGCTCGGGATCGGCGGCGCGATGCTGGTGATGGCGCTGCTGGTCGCCGCTACCGTCTTGTTCGCGATCTGGCCGGCGGAGCGCGCGCCGACCCCCGAGCGTCTCGCCGCAGTCGACATCCGCGCGCTCCCCGCACAGACCGAACGCTGGCTGGAGGCGCAACGCCCCGCCCTCCCCGCACCGGCGATGACGCTGGTCGATCGGATCGGCCTGCGCCTCGAAACGCTGACCCCGCAATTGGCAACGCTCGACGCGAACACGCAGGAAGCGGTCGACGTGCGGAAACTGATCGGCGAGCAACTCCCCGCCTTCGTCAAGGATTACGAGAAGGTGCCAGCGTCGCTCCGCACCACCCCGCGCAACGGTCGCTCACCCGACGCCGAGCTGGTCGACGGGCTGAAGCTGATTGAACAGGAAATCGGCGAGATGACCGCCCGCTTCGCGCAAAGCGACCTCGACAATCTATCGACCCGCGGTCGCTTCCTGGAGATGAAGTACAAGGAGTGAGGCGGTGAAGCGCACTCGGCTCAGCGTCTGCCGCCGAAAGGCACGCTTCGCCTTAGAAGCCGATGCGCTCGTGGTGGCGAAGGCCGGACGCGTGCCACTCCGGGTCTATCGCTGCGACCGGTGCCTGCACTTCCACCTGACCAGCAGGACGAAGGGCAAGCGCGTATCCGGGACGCCGACATAATTTCGATCGAAGAGGAAACCGCGTGGTCGGGCAGACCGAGCCTGCAACATTAGGCTGATTCTTGAAGTTCGCGTGCAGGGGCGAATGCGCAGCAAGATAATCGCCTCATCAGCGCAGGCTATTTCGGTTCATCCTGTTTTTTCGTCGTTTTCATGCTCCTCGCGATACTCGAAGCCTGCCACAACGCGTCATGATTGGGCGATGTGGTGTATAGACCGCTTAGATAGTCCTGATCGAAACGCGTGATACTCGTCGGCGCGACGGTCGCATCTGCGAACAGCGACAGGATCGATGTCGTCGGCGCGGGACGTCCGAGCGCCGGTCGGGCGAGCGCCACCATTGCCACATAGTCGGACAGGGCATCCAGCTTGACCGATCCTATCTGCGCAGGATCGACAATCACCAGCATGGACGACACGATACCGCGCGTGATCTCGTTGATCCGTGTCGCGCTGCCTGTAAAACCCGATGAAGCAGCGGATGGCATCGCCCCATCCTTGAAATATCCATTCAACGCCGACGACGCATTTGTCGCCGCACCCTCGTATGTCGTGCCGATCCACCGGACCGGCTGCTTTGGCTGACGGAAACGGTCGAGACGCGCCGATCCCTCCCTGCGCAGGGTGATCGGATATTTGTCGGCCACCCTTTTGGCGACCGCGTCCGCCTGCGGCGACACCACGATCAGGATCGTCGGCGAGCACCCTGGCTTGCCACTTCGAAGATGGACCGAATTGGCGACCTGCGCGATCCGGTCATTCATCATCTGCGCCTGCGCGGCATCGAGGCCGATGACCCCCGTACAGATTTGCCGATCCCACCGCGGCAACTGGTGGGTCGGCATGGGATCCGCCAGACGCTTGACGAAATCGCGGATGACCGCCTCATTGCGCGCCTCGACGACGATGTCCGGCTTGACCGGAGCCGGTTCGGTCGCAGCTTGAGGCGCTATCGCCTGGAGCAGAATCGCGATCGACACGGACAAGGACATATCTTCTCTCCGCCGCCGCTCCGGTTATCAGAGGACCACAACACAAGATAAGACGCATACATCGACGTGGCGTCAACCGGCCGTTCCCTCGCGGTAACGACATTGGGCCGATTTCGAACCTTGTTGGTCAGCCAGCCCGGGGGCCGAGCAGTCTCTACTGCAACTGTACGCGAGCGCGATCGGCAAGCCGTTCTACGGCTGCGGCGTGGATGCCCGCCACGCTCGTCAATACGCCGAACGCCTGCGGGCGTGGTTTGTTGAAGACGAGCGGAGCGCCCAGCGCATCGCTGACCGTCGCACCGGCTTCGCTCGCAACGAGGACCGCGGCGGCGATGTCCCATTCGTTGCCCCAGCGGAGCGTGGCGACGAGGTCGGCTTCGTCGGCGGCGACCATCGCTATGCGTAGGGCGATCGAATTGGGTTTGTGGACCATGACGAGGTCGCGGTCGGCTTTGGGGAGGGCATCAACGGGCGTGCGGCTGCCGGGAAAATCAGTGCGGTCGCCGGTCTTTAGCGGTACGCCGTTGCGGGTGGCGCCCTGCCCGGCCACCGCATGCCAGCGTTCGTCGCGCGACGTTGCTTCTAGAATACCGATTACCGGGCGGCCACGGTCGACCAAGGCGACCGAGACGCACCAGCCGGGCCTAGCGCGGATATAGTCACGCGTACCGTCGATCGGGTCGACCACCCAGAGCAGGTCGTGGGCGAGGCGGTCGGCGTTGTCGGCGGTTTCCTCGGACAGCCAGCCGGCCTCGGGGAGCAACGTCGACAGCCGCGCCTTGAGCATCCGGTCGATCGCGATGTCGAGTTCGCAAACCGGGCTGCCGGGGGTCTTTTCCCAGCGCTGGAAATCGGTGTCGAAGCGGTCGAGCGCCATCGCGCCCGCCTCCGCGGCGATCTCGGCTACCGCATCCGCCATTGCGCGCAGCCATGCCGACGACCGCTCCGGGTATCGCCCAGAACTGGGGAACCGCTCAGCCACTCGCCACCGTCATGCCCTCCACGCGGAGGGTCGGCACGTTGACGCCGTAGCGGAACTCGAGGTCGTTGGCGGGGGTCATCGCGAGGAACATGTCCTTGACGTTGCCCGCGATCGTGAACTCGGCGACCGGCGTGGTGATCTGGCCGTTCTCGATCCGGAAACCCGCCGCGCCACGGCTGTAATCGCCGGTCACGCCGTTTGCGCCGCCGCCCATCAGTTCGGTGACGTAGACGCCCGATTCGATATCGGCGATCAACGTTTCGAGCGGCACATGGCCCGGCTCCATGAACACATTGCTGGTCGACACGCCCGGCCCGCCGCCAACGCCGCGCGCGGCATGGCCGGTCGGTTCGAGGCCAAGTTGGCGCGCCGAGGCGGAGTCGAGCAGCCAGCGTTCGAGCATGCCCTCCTCGATGATGTCGCTCGGCGAGACGGGCAGGCCTTCGCCGTCGAACGGGCGCGAGCGCAGGCCGTGTGGGCGGTGCGGATCGTCGCGGATCGTGATGCCATGCGCGAACACCTGGCTGCCGAGCGAGTCGAGCAGGAAGCTGGTCTTTCGCGTGATCGCCTGGCCGGAGATTGCGCCGAGCATGTGGCCGACCAGCGATCCGCCGACGCGACGATCGTAGACGATCGTGGTGGCGCCACTCACGAGGCGGCCGGGGTTGAGCCGCGCGACCGCCTGTTCGCCGGCGCGGCGGCCGATCGCTTCGGGCGATTCGAGGTGCGCGCGGAGGCGGGCGCTGCTGTGCGCGTAGTCGCGCTGCATGCCGCCGCCTTCACCCGCAAGGACGCTAGCCGAGACGCCGTAGCCGGTCGCGGCATAGGCGCCGGCGAATCCGTGGCTGGTGGCCAAAGCCCAGACACTGCGCGAGGCGCTGGCGCCGCCGCCTTCGCTGTTCGAGACGCCGGGGACGGCGCGGGCGGCGTCTTCGGCTTCGAGTGCGGCATCGCGGAGTTGCTCGGGGCTGGCTTCGCCGCCATCGTCGAGGCCGAGCATGGGTATGATGCCGTGGAGGAGGCGGTCGGCGGGGGCCAGACCTGCCCACGGGTCCTCGGGTGCCTCGCGCGCCATCGCGACCGCGCGTTCGACCAGCGCGTCCATCGCGGCGGTCGAGAGGTCGGAGGTGGAGACGCTCGCGGAACGCTGGCCGACGAACACGCGCAGGCCGAGATCCTCGCTTTCGGAGCGGCCGATATCCTCGAGCTTGCCGAGGCGGATCGACACGTCGAGCGCTGCGTCGGCGGCGAAGACCGCGTCGGCGGCGTCGGCGCCCGCCGCCGTCGCGCGCTGGACGATGTCGTGGGCGCGGTCGCGGGCTTGGTCTGGGGTCAGCATATCAGCGAGTTAGGGATGCAGGCTCGTGCCGACAACCACGCAGGCGAGGAACATGAGCAGTCCGGCGAAACGGTTCGCGCGGAACCGAGCGAGCGCGGCGGTGCCGGCGCCCTCGTGCGTATCGGGTTTGAGCGTGACGACCTGCCATGCGAGGTGGAGCGCGACGGGGACGAGCGCGGCGATCGCGAGCGGGTCGGGGCGGACTTGCCAGAACGCTGCGGCCCATAAAGCGACGGCGGCGACGTAGAAGATGCCGACGCCGGCCTTCACATGCGCGCCCATGCGGAGCGCGGACGAGCGGACGCCGATCATCGCGTCGTCCTCGCGGTCCTGCAGCGCGTAGATCGTGTCGTAGCCGATCACCCACGCGATCGAGCCGGCGTAGAGCAGCCACATCGGCGTATCGAGCGCGCCGGCGATGTCGCTCCAGCCGACCAGCAGCGCCCAGGAGAAGACGATGCCGAGCCACGCCTGCGGCCACCAGGTGATGCGCTTCATGAAGGGATAGGCGGCGACGGGGGCGAGGCTCGCGAGCGCGACGATCGCGGCGAAGAAGGTGAGTTGCAGGAGGACGACGAACCCGATCAGGCAGAGCGCGACGAGCCAGACCCATGCAAGCGTGATCGACACGAGCCCGCTCGGGATGGGGCGGGCGCGGGTGCGGGAGACCTGCGCGTCGAGGTCGCGGTCGATGATGTCGTTGAACACGCACCCCGCGCCGCGCATCGCGATGCTGCCGAGGAGGAGCCACAGGATCATGTCCCAGCGCTCAACCGCGCCACCGGCGAGTGCGACGCCCCAGGCACCGGGCCAGAACAGCAGCCACCAGCCGATCGGGCGATCGAAGCGGGCGAGGAGGGCCAAGCCGCGGAGGGTAGGCGGGAGGCGGCCGACCAAGCCCTTATGCTCGCTGTCGGGGACGATTTCCGCGTGGCTCGGCTCGGTCTGCATTGCGGAGGCGTAGGAAGACGGGGTTTGGCGCGCAAGCCTTCACCGGCTAGGGTCTAAGGAGTGGCGCGTTCGGACCCTCTCGCATGATCGGCCTTTCGGTCGCGGTCGGCCGCTTCGTCGAAGCGCTGTTCTGGGGGATCTTCCGGGTCGCCGGGGCAGTCGCGGGGGTGTTGATTCTTGGTGTGGTGGTCTTGGTCCTGGCGTACGTGGTCGCACGAAAAATGTGGGCGCGGCGGAGACGCTGAACGCCTCTTCCCCAAAGGCGCGTCCTCAAATCCTCCCCAGCACGGGGAGGGGGACCGTTCGCCTTAAGCGAAGGGTGGAGGGGGATCGCCGCGTGCGTATTGCTGGCGGTGAAAGTGCACTGCGCGAATGCCCGGGCGGAGTGATGAAACGCGAGTGTACCGCGTGCGGAAGCCCCCCTCCACCAGCTGCGCTGGTCCCCCTCCCCGTGCCGGGGAGGATTTGCTACAGTCGTTCTCATGCCTGCAACCCCAGCCTGGCCGCCGCAATCCACGCCGCGCCTCTTCGTCGATACGCCGCTCGCATCCGGTCCGCTTCACGTCGATGGGCCGGCGGCGCATTATCTCGTCGGAGTAATGCGGATGAAGATCGGCGATCCGGTGAAGCTGTTCGACGATCGGACCGGAGAGTGGGTCGGGGTGGCGTCGAGTGTGGGCAAGCGCGACTTGGTGCTCGACGTCACCGAATTGCTGCGGCCGCGCGAGGACGTGCCCGATCTGTGGCTGTGCGCCGCGCCGCTCAAGAAGGGCCGGGTCGACTGGATGGCGGAGAAGGCGTGCGAGCTGGGCGTCGCGCGGCTGGTCCCGGTGGTCACGCGGCGGACGATCGTCGACAAGCCCAATACCGAACGCCTGCGCACGCAGATGATCGAGGCAGCGGAGCAATGCGGGCGCACCGCGCTGCCCGAGGTGGCCGAGCCGGTGAAGCTGGCTGCATTGCTGCGCGACTGGCCCGAAGATCGCGCGCTGTTCTTTGCCGACGAGACCGGCGGCGTGCCGGCGTTGGAAGCGATGCGGGCGCGACCGGGACCGGCGGCGATCCTGATTGGGCCCGAGGGCGGTTTCGATGCGGACGAGCGCGAGGCGATCCGCGCGCATCCGAATGCGGTCGGGATCGGGCTGGGGCCGCGTGTCCTCCGCGCGGAAACCGCGGCGGGCGCGGCCGTTGCGTTGTGGATGGCAGCGGCGGGCGACTGGTAGGCGTCCCGACCGCCACGAAGACATTGCTACCGATTGGTCCGGATACCCTCTAGCACCCTCGTTCATCGGCGCGTAAGGCGCGGCGATGACGACGATTCCCGCTCCGAAAAAGACCAGCCCGACGATCGAGTCGCGCGACCAGTTGATCGCCAGCTTCGCGGGCGGCGAGAAGCCGAAGGACGCATGGCGGATCGGCACCGAGCACGAGAAGTTCGTCTATGCGAACGGCGATCACCACGCCCCGTCCTATGGCGAGCCGAGCGGCATCCGCGCGTTGCTCGGCGAGCTGGAGCAATATGGCTGGAAGCCGGTCATGGAGCGCGGCCCCGACGGTACTGAAAACGCCATCGCCATGTCGGGGCCCGACGGCAGCATCAGCCTTGAGCCCGCAGGCCAGTTCGAACTGTCGGGCGCTCCGCTCGATTCGCTGCACGAGACCTGCGCGGAGACCGGGCGTCATCTGGAACAGGTGAAGGCGGCGGGCGAGAAGCTCGGCATCGGCTTCCTCGGGCTCGGCATGTGGCCGGACAAGACGCGTGCCGAACTGCCGACGATGCCCAAGGGGCGCTATGCGATCATGCTGCGGCACATGCCGCGCGTCGGCAGCATGGGCCTCGACATGATGCTGCGGACCTGCACGATCCAGGTGAACCTGGACTACGCGTCCGAGGCGGACATGGTGCAGAAATTCCGCGTCGGGCTCGCGCTTCAGCCACTCGCGACGGCGCTGTTCGCGAACTCGCCGTTCACCGAAGGCAAGCCCAACGGCATGCTGTCGTATCGCAGCCATATCTGGTCCGACACCGATCCGCACCGCACCGGCATGCTGCCGTTCGTGTTCGAGGATGGCTTCGGCTACGAGCGCTACGCCGAGTATGCGCTCGATGTGCCGATGTACTTCGTCTACCGCGAGGGCAAGTATATCGACGCCGCTGGCCTCTCGTTCCGCGACTTCCTGAAGGGCGAATTGTCGGTGCTGCGGGGCGAGAAGCCGACGCTCGACGACTGGACCGACCACCTGTCGACCGCATTCCCCGAGGTGCGGTTGAAGACGTTCCTCGAGATGCGCGGTGCGGATGGTGGCCCGTGGAACCGGATCTGTGCGCTGCCCGCCCTTTGGGTCGGGTTGCTGTACGATCAGGGTGCGCTCGATGCGGCGTGGGATCTGGTCAAGGACTGGACGATCGACGAGCGCCAGGCTCTGCGCGATGCGGTGCCGAAGCTCGGGCTGAACGCGCCGATCGCGGGTGGCGGGAAGCTGCGCGATATCGCTCGACAGGTGCTGGACATCGCAGGCGCCGGGTTGTCGGCCCGGGCGCGGTTCAATCGCGCGGGCGACAACGAGACCGGCTTTCTCGATCCGCTGCAAGAGATCGTGCGGAGCGGCAAGGTGCCCGCCGAAGTGCTGCTGGAGAAGTATCACGGCGTCTGGGGCGGTGACGTTTCGAAGGTGTACGACGAATCGAGCTTCTAGCTGCTCCCCTCCCGTTCGCGGGAGGGGTCGGGGGGAGGGCTTGCCCGCGGACGTGTCAGCCGATGGCGAGGTCAGCCCCTCCCCTACCCCCCCCCGTGAACGGTAGGGGAATCAGCCGCGCAACCTCGCGAACAGCCGCGGCACCAGGCCGTTGCGCGTCATCCAGTCGAAATAGGCGCGATAGTCCGGGTCGAGCTTCAGATGCCGTTCCTCGGTCTTCGCCCGCCAGAAATACACACCGCCGACCGCGGCCAGCAACAGCGTCGCCCTCGCCGCATCGACGATGCTCCCGGTGGTCAGGATCGGGATCGTCGAGATCCACCAGAACAGGTTCTTCGACAGATACGCCGGATGCCGCGATACCGCATAGGGTCCGTGCGTCAGGATTCCGCGGTTGGTCAGGTTGGAGAAGCGGAAGCCGAACGCCATCGTCGCCCAGGCATAGATCGCGGTCAGCGCGACCAGCACCGCGCCGATCAACGCGAGCAGCACCGGATGCCCCTGGAACCAGTACGCCCAATCCGACGTGCCCGGGTGATAATCGAACGGACCGCCGTCGTTCATCAGGATGAACGGCGGGTAGCACATCAGCGCTGCCATCCACGCCGCGGCGAACGGGTTGGCACTGCGGATGTGCGAATCGAGCGGGCGGCACGTCAGGATATAGCCGACCGTCGCGAACGCCACGTCGATCAGGAACATGAAGGTGATCAGCCAGTTCGCCAGCGCGACGGGATCGTGCAGCACCGACTGCAGGTCGCCGCGCACAAAGCTGGCGAACCCCGGCGGGACGATCGCCAGCATGAAGGCGAGGAAGAACGTCTTCACCCCCCAAGCGCGGAGATGGCCGTAGATCGCTTCGGGGTCGACACCCGCCTGCCCGGTCATCCAGCCGCCGAGGTGCCAGGCGCCGTCGCGCGGTTCGATCAGATGGCGGTCGATCCAGAGCACATAGGGGATCGATACGACGAACAGGATCGGCGCGGCGTTCGTGAAACACCACATCGCGAACGCGAAATTGCCCTGCCAGTATGATCGCACGGTCCCGTAGATGACCGCGATCGCGGCCCATGTCGCCCACAGTCCCGCGAGCTTGGTCAGGCTCGTGTCGAGCGTCGTGCGCAAGGGTCTGGGCGCGGACCAGTCGATCCCCGTGCTCGCGTTGCGGTGGACCTTGTCGACCAGCAGCGACCAGACGACCATCGGCAGCGCGCATGCAACGACGTTGACCAACGCCGAATAGGGACCATCCAATCCGTACCAGCGCGCGATCCCAAGCCAGACGAAGATGCCGATCAGGCCGCAGAGTCCTGCGCCGCCGCTGACCGCGGAGCGCGGGCGTGGATCGGGCTGGGGTCGAGCGGAAAGCGCATCATCATGATCCATCGCCATCGTCCGTAGCGCGGAATGGTAAGCAACGCGTGAACCATCTGGCCCTTGGCGAGCGAGGCCTCGCGGCGTAACTGCCAGGAGGCTGCCATGTGGGTGCTTGCGCCGATCGCGCGGCGACGCTAGTTCGAGGCTTCGCTACGGCGTGCCGAGCGGGTGTAGTACAATGGTAGTACAGCAGCCTTCCAAGCTGAATACACGGGTTCGATTCCCGTCATCCGCTCCAGCATTCCCTCGTGTCGGCACGCTTATACGTCGACCATGCGCGCAAGCAGTCCCGTCATCCGCCGGCGCCCGAGCGTCGTAAGCTGGACATGCGAGCGACGGCCGTCGCGTTCGTCGCGCGTTCGCTCCACGAGCCCCGAATCCTGCAGCATCGTCAGATAGCGCAGCGCCGTCGCCGAGGGTGCGCGCGCGCCGATGCACACTGCCGAGACACTGAGCCGAAGGCCGTCGTCGTCGGAGATGAACAGGTCGAGCAGGATATCCCATGCCGGTTCGGAGAACAGGCTGGTGCCGAGCAGGTCGTCGCGAATCTTTCTCATGGCGTAGAGACGCCGCGCGACCTCGACCAGGGCCGGGTCATGCAGGATAGGCAGTGGACTGTGTTTCAGGGCGATGCCCGAAACGATGGAAGATGCGTAGGTCATGAGCGCTGTGTCCGATTACGCTTCAACGCATCGTCGGATCCTGGCGGCTCCAATCGAGATCCCAGCCCCTTGCCCGGATTCGTCGCGAGTGCCTGGCTGTCCCGATCACGAGAAGCAGAACGATGGGGTAACTCCAGGCTGCGGAGAGCAGCGCGTAGACGAGCCGGATCACGTCGGGGCTGATCGCTCTGGCCAGATGCGCCCCGGTGCCCAGCGCATGCAGCGCGGTAACCCAGGCCGGCCAGAAACGATCGGCGCTCAGCGTGATCCCGATCATCACCGCAAGCAGCATCAGGTCGACGATCATGACGCCTAGTTCCAGCCCCGAAAACAGCGAAGGAACGTTGCGCTCGACGATACCGGTCGACACTGCCGCCAGCAGCAGCGCCAGACCCGTAAGCCGCTCCGGTGCGCCACCCCGAAGGATCGCGTAGGCCGAAGCCGCCAGCTGTATCGAATAGAAGATCCAGACCCGATCCAACTTTAGCCTCCGAAGCAGGACCGAAATCGGCCAATCAGGCCACCGCTGCCAAACGCAGCGGCGTCTCTGCGCGTAGTGCGCCTTCGTTGGGCGGGCATTGGGCGGTATCGCCGTAGCCGTAGAACTGGCCCAGCCCGATATCCGTCCGCACCTGGACGAGCGCCTGATGCGCTTCGACGAACCGCTGGCGGGCGTTGATGATGTCGAGCGACGCCTGCGAGATCATCTGCAGGGCGGCGACGCCCGTGCCGACGGGCAGGTTGGCGGCGACGCGCTGTTGCAACAGCGTTGCGACGCACGACGCGGCGAGCATGGCTGCCTCGTCGACCGCGGCTTCCGCCTTCAGGAATTGCTGTGTGACCGCGTCGGTCGCGGTGCGGCGTTCTTTCAACATCGTTATCTCCCCCGTGGCGCCGCCGTTGACGGGCCATGTATCGGAGCAGCGTGGTCGCGGTTCGCCCGCAACAGGCTGGTCAGCGTCATCGCCATGTTCACGAGCGCCATCGAGGTGATGGCGATCAGGCCCATGACTCCGATCAGTCTGACGATCCTGTCGCCTCTCGAAACCCGGTTTCGCGCTGCGCCGATCGGCCCGCTCTGCTGGGACAATCCCATGAAGCGGCGAACGAGCCCCCATGGCTCGATCTGGTCGACCTTTGGGGGTGCGGATGGGGGGATGGGAACGTCGATTGGTTCGGATGGGAGCCGTTCGTATGTCAGAATGGGTGTATCGGTCGGGTCTGCCGCATCAGGCGCAGGGCGCTCCTGCGTGACGACATTGCCGTCCGCGCCCTCATGCTCCTGCAGCCGACGCGCCGCCTCGAACCGCGTGCCGACGCCGAGAATCTGGATCGCGCGCTCGATCCGCTTGTCGATCGCCGATGGCGAGACGCCGAAGATCGCCGCGATCTCCTTCGAATTGTGATGCGTCAATACAAGGCGCAAGCAGGCGCGCTGAGCTTCGGTCAGTTGATCGATGCGTCCCCCGGTCATGCCCGCGTAGTAGCGCTATCGCGCCGCGGTTGCACCTGCCGAGTGTTCGATGCGGAACGATGTTTCGGGAAACTGAATGGTATACGCATCTGCCTAGATCTGGCCGAAACGGTCCCGTTGCTTGGTACATGCTTGGATACGGCAACAAGTTCTTGCGATGACGCACAAAGGGCCGGGGATCGCTCCCCGGCCCTTTGCCTTGGTCGATATGTGTGGCTTGGAACCTAGCATCGGCGGAGCCGCTGCTTTCGTCGGACGGGATCGGTGGCTTGCGCCGCCGGCCCGCCGGCCGTCCTCGGTCAAAGTCACAGCCAAAATGGCTGCGACTTGGACCTTCGGATCAGAAGTCCATGCCGCCCATGCCGCCCATGCCGCCGCCGCCCATGGGCATGGCGGGCTTGTCTTCGGCCATTTCGCTCACGGCCGCTTCGGTCGTGATCAGGAGGCCTGCGACCGATGCTGCGTTCTGCAGCGCGGTGCGGACGACCTTGGTCGGATCGATCACACCGGCTTCCACCAGGTTCTCGTACGTGTCGGTCGCGGCGTTGAAGCCGATGTTCGAGTCGTTGCCGTCGAGCAGCTTGCCCGAAACCACCGCACCGTCATGACCCGCATTCTGTGCGATCTGGCGAACCAGAGCGGTCAGCGACTTGCGGACGATATCGATACCGCGCGTCTGGTCGTCGTTTGCGCCTTCGAGGCCGTCGAGCGCCTTGGTTGCGTACAGCAGAGCCGTACCGCCGCCGGGGACGATGCCTTCTTCGACGGCTGCGCGGGTTGCGTGCAGCGCGTCGTCGACGCGGTCCTTGCGCTCCTTGACTTCAACTTCCGACGAACCACCGACCTTGATCACGGCAACGCCACCGGCAAGCTTGGCGAGACGCTCCTGGAGCTTCTCCTTGTCGTAGTCGCTGGTCGTGTTCTCGATCTGCTGGCGGATCGCTTCGGTGCGGCCCTTGATCGTGTCGTGATCGCCGGCACCGTCGACGATGACGGTGTTGTCCTTGTCGATCGTGACGCGCTTGGCCGTGCCGAGCATGCCGAGCGTGACGGTCTCGAGCTTGATGCCGAGGTCTTCCGAGATCATCTCGCCCTTGGTCAGGATCGCGATGTCCTCGAGCATTGCCTTGCGACGATCGCCGAAGCCCGGTGCCTTGACCGCTGCGACCTTCAGGCCGCCGCGCAGCTTGTTGACGACGAGCGTAGCCAGAGCCTCACCCTCGATGTCTTCTGCGATGATCAGGAGCGGACGACCCGACTGGACGACGGCTTCCAAGATCGGGAGCATCGCCTGCAGGTTCGACAGCTTCTTCTCGTGGATCAGGATGTAGGGATCCTGAAGCTCGACGGTCATCTTCTCGGGGTTGGTGATGAAGTACGGCGACAGATAGCCGCGGTCGAACTGCATGCCCTCGACGACGTCGAGCTCGAATTCGAGACCCTTCGCTTCCTCGACGGTGATCACGCCTTCCTTGCCGACCTTCTCCATGGCTTCGGCGATCTTCTCGCCGACTTCACGGTCGCCATTGGCCGAGATGATGCCGACCTGCGCCACTTCCTTCGAACCCGAAACCGGCTTCGAACGCGCCTTGACGTCCTCGACGACCTTGATGACGGCGAGATCGATGCCGCGCTTCAGGTCCATCGGGTTCATGCCCGCTGCGACCGACTTCATGCCCTCGCGAACGATGGCCTGCGCCAGGACCGTCGCGGTGGTCGTGCCGTCACCGGCGATGTCGTTGGTCTTCGAGGCCACTTCGCGCAGCATCTGCGCACCCATGTTCTCGAACTTGTCCTTGAGCTCGATCTCCTTGGCGACGGTGACGCCGTCCTTGGTGATGCGCGGTGCGCCGAAGCTTTTGTCGATGACGACGTTGCGGCCCTTGGGCCCCAAGGTCACCTTGACCGCGTCGGCGAGGATGTCGACGCCGCGGAGGATGCGCTCACGCGCGTCACGACCGAATTTTACGTCCTTGGAAGCCATGTCAGCTGCCCTTTCAAAAAGTGGAAGTTCACGAAGTTCACGCTACGCAGGGGTCGAAAACCGCTCCCGCGCGAATGACTTGAGTTAGCCGACGATCCCGAGGATGTCGGATTCCTTCATGATCAACAGGTCTTCGCCGTCGACCTTGACCTCGGTGCCCGACCATTTGCCGAACAGGATCTTGTCGCCGGTCTTGACGTCGAGCGGGGTGATCGTGCCGTTCTCGGCGCGAGTGCCGGTGCCGATGGCGACGACTTCGCCTTCCTGCGGCTTTTCCTTGGCGGTGTCGGGGATGATGATGCCGCCAGCCGTCTTCTCTTCGGCTTCGAGGCGCTTCACCAGCACGCGATCATGCAACGGACGAAAGTTCATGGGGTCCATGTCCTTTTGGATTGTGACAGATTTCTGGCACTCGACGTTATCGAGTGCCAACGGACGGCATATGTGCCTCGGGGTGCGGCATGTCAAAGGTTCCGGGAGTGAATTTTTTTCGGGCGGGCGTGGGTTTCGGGCATCGTAGCTGAGGGGGGCGTGACGGTACTGCTGAGCACCGCCGTTCTCCTGCGCACGCAGGAGTCCAGGGTGACGGAGGGCGGTGCTTGGTATCCTGCGCTCCTGCGTGCGCAGGAGAACTAGGAGAGTTGGGTCGATGCTGCCTTCTGCTCCCCTTCCGCTTGCGGGAGGGGTCGGGGGAGGGGTTTCTTGGGCGGACCATTCGTAGGACTTCCCTCCCCTAACCCCTCCCGCAGGCGGGAGGGGAACTGTGTGGCGGTTGGGGTAGATGGGCTGGCTTGAACCGCTCCTGTGTTGGCCCCGTAACACAGGGCATTTACCTCGGTGCGCGCATGCTCTAGCTCTCGTCCCATGACCGATACCGCTGCGCCGTCCTACGCCCCCTCCTATGTCGACCCTGCTCGCCCGCCGCGGCGGAAATGGCGGCTCGTCCGGGGTGTGTGGAAGTTTCTCGTCGCGATCAAGGACGCGCTCGTCCTGATCGCGATGCTGTTGTTCTTCGGGCTGATCTTCGCAGCGCTCAACGCACGGCAGAGCACCACGGCGATCAAGGACGGTGCGCTGGTGCTCGACCTCAACGGCTCGATCGTCGAGCAACCCGAGGAGCAGGCCGCGTTCGCCGCACTGTCGGGGCAGAGCCGGACGCGGCAGTTTCGCCTGCGTGACGTGGTCCGCTCGATCGACACCGCACGCACCGATGCGCGCGTGAAGGTCGTCGTGCTCGATCTCGACAGCTTCGGCGGCGCGTATCCGGCGGCACTCGGCGAGGTCGGCGATGCGCTGGCGCGGGTGCGGGCGAGCGGCAAGCCGGTGCTGGCCTATGCAACCGCGTACACCGATGGCGGCTACCGCCTGGCGGCGAACGCGAGCGAGATCTGGGTCAACCCGCTGGGCGGCACGATCTTCATGGGGCCGGGCGGCAACCAGCTCTATTACAAGGGGCTGATCGACAAGCTCGGCGTCAACGCGCACGTCTACCGCGTCGGCCGCTACAAGTCGTTCGTCGAGCCTTACACGCGGGCAGACCAGAGCGACGACGCGCGCGCCGCCAGCACCGCGCTGTACGGCACGCTGTTCGCGCAGTGGCGCGAGGCGGTCGCGAAGGCCCGGCCCAAGGCGCAGATCGCGCAGTTCATGAGCGCGCCCGACAAGGTGATCCTCGCGGCGAACGGCAACATCGCCGAGGCGAACCTGCGCGCTGGGATCGTCGACAAGCTTGGTGATCGGACCGCGTTCGGGCGCCGCGTGGCGGAGATCGCCGGCACCGATGCCAGCAAACCGGCGGGTAACTACACCGCGATCAAATACGACGCGTGGGTGAAGGCCAACCCCCTCCCCACCACGGGCGACGCGATCGGCGTGCTGACGATCGCCGGCGATATCGTCGACGGCGAAGGCGGCCCCGGCAAGGCGGCGGGCAAGACGATCGAGAAGGCGGTGCTCGATGGGCTCGCCAAGAAGACGCTCAAGGCCCTCGTCGTGCGCGTCGACTCGCCGGGTGGATCGGTGATGGCGTCGGAGCAGATCCGACTCGCGATCCTCGAAGCCAAGCGCCAGAAGCTTCCCGTGGTCGTGTCGATGGGCGGCATGGCCGCGAGCGGCGGGTACTGGGTGTCGACGCCCGCCGACGTGATCTTTGCCGAGCCCGGCACGATCACCGGCTCGATCGGCATCTTCGGCGTGGTGCCGACGTTCGAGAACGCGCTCGCCAAGATCGGCGTGACCAGCGACGGCGTGAAGACCACGCCGCTGTCGGGCCAGCCCGACGTCACCGGCGGGACCACGCCGATGTTCGACGCGATCGCACAGGCCGGCATCGAGAACGGCTATCGCGAGTTCCTCGCGCGCGTCGCCGCGTCGCGGAAGATGACGCCGGCACGGGTCGACGAGATCGGCCAGGGCCGCGTCTGGGATGGCGGCACGGCGCGCCAGATCGGGCTGGTCGACCGCTTCGGCACGTTGCAGGACGCGATCGACGAGGCGGCCAAGCGCGCCAAACTCGATCCCGCCAAGGTCCACGCCGAGTATCTGGAGAAGAAGCCGGGCTTCCTCGCGGCGATCGCGCAGGATTTCGGCAATGATGGCGACGATGATGCAGGTGGTGGCGATGCGTTCGCGCACGTCGCGGCGGATCGTCGCCAGATGCTCGCGCGGGCGGTCGGCGACATGAAGCGGCTGGCGACGTCCGGGTCGATCCAGGTCCGCTGCCTCGAGTGCGGCGGGATGGGGCCGACGACCGCGGACATCGGCGATGCCAAGCTGCTCGACCTGCTGCTGGCACGGATCGGGTTCTAATGGTGGCCCCCGCGTCTCGGGCGGTTGGCAACGGCGGCGGGATCGTCATTCGGGCGGCGGTCCCCGAGGACGCTGCGTCAATCGCGGCGATCTATGCGCCGCACGTGCTGGTCGGGACGGTATCGTTCGAGACCGAGGCGCCCGATGCGGGCGAGATGCGCGCGCGGATGGCGGTGTCGGACGGGCTGTACCCGTGGCTGGTCGCGACGATCAGGGTAGAGGGCGGCACCGAGGGTGGCGTGCTCGCCTACGCCTATGCCTCGGCGTTCCACAAGCGCGAGGCGTACCGGTTCGCGTGCGAGACGACGATCTACGTCGCGGACGCGGCGCAGCGCCAGGGTGCGGGGCGGCTGTTGTACGAGGCGCTGATCGATACGCTGCGGGCGCAGGGGTTCACGCAGGCTATCGGGGCGATCGCGTTGCCGAACGATGGCTCGATCAAGCTGCATGAGGCGGTCGGGTTTCGCCGCGCGGGGGTGTACCGCGAGGTCGGGTACAAGAACGGGCAATGGATCGATGTCGGGCATTGGCAGTGCGCGCTGAACGAACCGGCGGTGCCGCCGGTCGAGCCGAAGCGGTTTGCGGATGTCGGGGTTGTGCGGGGGTAAAGCGACGCTTGTTACCTGGACGACACTCGCGCAAACTACCCACCACCCCGGCGGAGGCCGGGGCCCAATTGGGGAGGTTGTAGTAACGTAGCGCGGTCCGTCGTTAGCAACGTCCCCCAACTGGGCCCCGGCCTTCGCCGGGGTGGTGGCGGGTAGGTGTTTCGACCGACATCAAACGATCAGACAAGAGCCTAAAGATCGGACCATCGGCTCAAGTCCGACCACCAGCCCGCTCTTCCTTGTTCTCCCGCGAAGGCGGGAGCCCAGACTGGGTCCCCGCCTTCGCGGGGAAACATAGTAAAGGTCGGCGAGGTTAGCGGCGGCCACCGTACGCGGGCAGCGCCAGATGGAACCGGATCGCGGCCGCCCTCAGCGTGAACCCGGCACTCGCCGCGATCACCGCCGCCCACACCAGCGGCACGCCCAGCAACACCAGCCCGACATAACTCGCCGCCGCCAGCGCCGCCGCCGTCACGTACAGCTCCGGCCGCATCAGGATCGACGGCTCTCCCGCCAGCACGTCGCGGATGATGCCGCCGACGCACGCCGTCATCACCCCCATCAGCGCCGCCGGCACGGGTGGCACGCCGTAGCCGAGCGCCTTGGCAGCGCCGTACACCGCATACGCCGCGAGCCCGACCGCGTCGAACCAGCCGAGCGCCTCGCCCTTCCACCAGCGCTCGGGCGTCACCCAGATCAGCAATGCCATGCCGAGGCACACGCTCGCCGCCCGCGCGTCATGCACCCAGAACACCGGCGCGCCGATCAGCAGATCGCGCACCGTGCCCCCGCCGACGCCGGTGATCAGCCCGAAGAACACCAGCGTCACGAACGTCTGCCCGCGCTTGGCTGCGGCGAGCGCACCCGACGCGGCGAACACCGCGAGACCGGCGAGGTCGAACCACGGCGCAGCGACGGGCAGGATCTCGACGGGCAGCGGAACGGGCAGCATCAGGGCGGCGTAATCGCCTGACCTCAGACGGTAAAGCGGAAGTGCGAGCGCCAACGCGATACGCCGAACAAACATGAACGCGGTGTTGTTTTCGGTTCATGAAACCGTCGGTATAGTCCCCTCGTTACGTCATCAGATCAATCAATACGGGAGTTTATCCATGCGTAAGTTCATCCTCGCACTCGGCCTCGGCGCAATGGTCCTGCCGACCGTGCTGATCCCGGTTTCGGCTGCAGACGCGCGCGATCGTCGCGAATGGCGTGGTCGCGACGGCCGCGTCTACTGCAAGAAGAACAACGGTACGACCGGCACGATCATCGGCGGCGTCGGCGGCGCACTGCTCGGCCGCACCGTCGACACTCGCGGTGACCGCACGGTCGGCACGCTCGGCGGCGCCGTCCTCGGTGGTCTCGCCGGTCGCGCGATCGACAAGGGCACGAGCAACAACGACCGTCGTTGCCGCTGACACTCATCGGCTAAATCAATGTCGCTATTTCGGTAGTTGCGCGTTGTGGAAGGGCGTCGTGGGAAACCGCGACGCCTTTTTTCTTGTCAAGACAAAGGATTACACGATGACCACACGCAGCGGTTCGGCGAAGTATGAAGGCCTCGGCAAGGACGGCAAGGGTCATGTCTCGACACAGTCGGGCGTGTTGTCGAACAACCCGTACGGCTTCAACACGCGGTTCGAGAACGAGCCCGGCACCAACCCCGAAGAGCTGATCGCGGCCGCGCATGCATCGTGCTTCACGATGGCGCTGAGCTTCGCGCTCGCCGGCAAGGGCTATGAGGCTGGCACGCTCGAGACGTCCGCCAAGGTGACGCTCGACAAGGATGGCGACGGGTTCAAGATCACCAAGTCAGCGCTGACGCTGAACGCGAAGGTCGACGGCATCTCGAAGGAAGAGTTCGAGGCGATCGCCGCAGACGCCAAGGCGAACTGCCCGGTATCGAAGGTGCTCAATGCCGAGATCACGCTGGAGCACAACCTCGCCGCATAATTGCGGGTAATTTTCGCAATCAGGAGGGCCCGGTGGAAACGCCGGGCCCTTCTTGCGTCAGATGATCCCGCCGCCGAGGCTGAGGCGGATCGCGAAGATGATGATCAGGACGATGTTGAGGTTGCGACCGCCGTTGCTCGATGAGAGCGCACCGATCGCGGCACCGACGATGCCGATCGGGATGACGAGCCAGTTCATCCAGCCGAGCAACGGGATGAACGCGACGAGACCAAGCACCAAAGTGACGAGGCCGATGAGGATCGAGACGATGTTCAGCATAGGATGAACATGGCGAGTCGCGGGGGTTCGGGCAAGATCGGCGTCACGCACCCGACCGGAGCATGCGGAAAACGCTTTCTTCACCGCCTTTCGCGCATAGGATGGCGGTGATGAGTTTTCCCTTGCGCCCCGCCCTGATCCTTTTGCCGTTTGCGCTGGCCGCATGTGGACGGTCGTCGACCGACCAGCAGGATCTCAACAGCCTCGATGCCGAACTGACCAACGGAACGCGCGATCCGGCGGTCGGCGAGTCGCTTGGCGCGCAGATCATGGTCGATCCGCGACTGGCGCAATCGGCGAACACCGGTGGAACGCGCCCGCGGCAGCAGACCGGACCGGGCGCGGTGCCCGCGGACGTGGCGTTGCAGAAGGATCCGGTCGATCCGGCGACGCTGAAGCGTGCACCGGCGGCATCGAACGACTGCCCCGAGTGCAAATCCGCGGATGGCGCGCTGACGCTGGGCGCGCTGGCGGAGCGGCAGAAGACGCCGGATGCTGCGACTTGTGCGCAGAAGATCGGCTATTCGGCGGGGTGGGCGAACCGGTTGCCGGCGGACCTGCCGCTGTATCCGGCGGCGCGGTTGACCGAGGCTGCGGGGGCGGATCGCGACGGGTGTCGGTTGCGCGTGGTGAGTTTTTCGAGCGCTGCGCCGATGCAGAAGATGCTCGACTGGTATTTTACGAAGGCGACGGCGGCTGGGTATTCGGCTGGGCATAGTACGGATGGCAGGCAGCATGTGCTGGGCGGGGTTCGGGGGAATGACGCTTATGTGGTGTATGTGACGGCAAGGGCTGGTGGCGGGAGCGATGTGGATCTGGTTTCCAACGCTGGGCGGTGAAGCCTTTCGCCCCTCCTCCATCGCTTAAAATGCACTACCCCGGCGAAGGCCGGGGCCCAATTGGGGGACGTCGCTAACGGAGCGCGGCGCTAAATTACATCAGCCTCTCCAATTGGGCCCCGGCCTTCGCCGGGGTGGTATTAATCGGGGGGCCGCCTTCCCTCTCGTGTTCTCCCGCGAAGGCGGGAGCCCAGACTGGGTCCCCGCCTTCGCGGGGAAACAAGCTTAGGTTGAGCCGTTTGGCGAGCATCTACTCCACCCTAGCCAACCCCACCTTTCCGTTTTGCCCGATTCACGCTAGGGCGCGAGAATGCTTCCCCTTCTCTATGTCATGGTCGGTGGTGCGGTCGGATCCGGCGCGCGCTATCTGACTGGCCGCGCGATGCTGTCGTTGCTGGGGCCTGACTATCCCTTTGGTACGCTTGCCGTGAATCTGATCGGTGGGTTGCTGATGGGGGTGCTGGTTGGCGTGCTCGCGCGCAATGCCGCTTCGGAAACGTGGCGGCTGTTGCTTGGCGTGGGCGTATTGGGGGGATTCACGACGTTTTCGGCCTTCTCGCTGGACGTCGTCACGATGATCGAACGCGGCGCGATCGGCGTCGCGTTCGGGTATGTTTTGGTGTCGGTGATCGGTTCGGTCGCCGCGTTGTTCGCGGGTCTCTCCGCAGTAAGGGCCGTCGCATGACTGCGGGCAAAAGCGATAGCGATACGGGTTTCCGCGAGTTCAACGTCGGGTTCGACGATGACGGCATCCGGCTGGACCGGTGGTTCAAGCGGCATCTGCCCGACACGAGCTTCACGACGGTGGCGATGTGGGCGCGCACCGGGCAGCTTCGCGTCGACGGCGCGCGTGCGACGCCGGGCGACCGGATCGCGGCGGGCCAGATGCTGCGCGTGCCGCCGCCCGAGGCCGACAAGGCCGCCGCCGACGTCGACAAGCCAAGGCGCGTCCGCGAGCGTGTGATCCTGTCGGACGAGGAGACCGAACTCGCGCAGTCCATGGTCATCCACAAGGATTTCCAGGCGTTCGTGCTGAACAAGCCGCCGGGCCTCGCGACGCAGGGCGGGACCAAGACGACGCAGCATGTCGACGGGCTGCTCGACGGGTTGCAGTACGACAATGAGGGGCGACCGAAGCTGGTCCACCGGCTCGACAAGGACACGTCCGGCGCGCTGCTGGTGGCGCGGACGTCGCGCGCGGCGGCGTTCTTTGCGAAGGCGTTTTCGGGGCGGACGGCGCGGAAAGTCTATTGGGCGCTGGTGGTCGACGTGCCGTCGATCGAGGACGGCATGATCGAGCTGCCGATCGCGAAGCAGCCGGGCACCGGCGGCGAGAAGATGCACGTCGACGAGGCCGAGGGCGCGCCGGCGCGGACGCGGTACCGCGTGATCGAGCGTGCGGGTAACCGCGCGGCGTGGGTCGAGTTGCAGCCGTTTACGGGCCGCACGCATCAGTTGCGCGTGCACATGGCGGCGATCGGGCATCCTATCGTTGGTGACGGCAAGTACGGTGGCGCCGCTGCGTTTTTGACCGGCGGGATCTCGCGGAAAATGCATCTGCATGCTCGCCGCATCAAGGTGGATCATCCGGATGGCGGGTTGATCGACGTGACCGCGGAACTGCCGACGCATTTCGCCGAGAGCCTCAAGCAATTGGGTTTCGAGGAGAAGCTGGGCGACGACCTGGTGCTCGACGAGAAGACCGCGCCGACGCGCGAGCAGATGAAGTCGCGGGCTAGGGCGCATGCGAAGTCGGTGCGGAAAGACCGTAAGGGTGAGCGGCGTGGGCGTGGGGTTGTCGAGGAGAAGGCGACGGGCAAGCCTGCGCCGAAGACGGGTGGGCCTCGGACCGGGGCTGGGTCGAAGTTCGGAGCACCGCGGAGCGGGCCTCGGATTGAGGGGGCCAAGCCGGCTGGGCGTGGGCGTCCGGGCGGAGCTGGGAAGCCTGGGCCTCGGAGTGGGCCTGGGACTCGGTAAGTTATGGCTGTCGTCTAACGCGCCCTCACCCTTTCCACGGCCAAGCGGCCGCGGGGCCCTTCCCTCTCCCCCGAGGGGAGAGGGTGAAGTGATCCGACTGGGCGCGAAGGCCTAACCATTGCCCCACCCCGGCGAAGGCCGGGGCCCAGTTGGGGGACGTTGCTAACGAAGGGCAGCGCTTCATTATTGCCACCTTTCCAACTGGGCCCCGGCCTTCGCCGGGGTGGGGTTTCTGGTCGGCTGGCGGCGCCTTGGCCCCAAGCCGTTCCCCCGCGAAGGCGGGGGTCCAGGGGCCAAGATCGTAATGCTGCTTGATTCTCGGGCTCCCGCCTTCGCGAGGGAACTTGGTGAGCGCAGTTAGCGCCCTATTTCAGCCACCCTAGCAGCAACCGCCGCACACCCTCAGTCACCGTCCCGAACACGATATGCGACGCCGCGCTATACAGATGCGTCGTCGGCGCGGTGTTCCACGGCGCATCGCCCAGCCCCGCCGCCGGCACCGCCGCCTCATCGAGCAACGCCGTCGTCGCCGCAGCGAACGCGGTGCCGTAACCCGCGGTTACCGATGGTCGATATTCCGCCGCCACCGCGTAGGCGATCCCCAGCCCCGCCCCGAGCGCATAATGCACCACCTGCCCGGCGAGCGGCTTGCGATCGTCGGGGATGGCGTGGCCGACCACGACCTGCGACACCTTGTCCGCCGCCTTCTCCGTCGCAGGCTCGGCATCGCTCTCCGACGAGGACAGCGCGGCGACTCCGGCCTGGAAGCGGTCCATCACGAACGAGGCGGCGAGGCCGGCTACCAAGCCCGCAGCGGCAGCGGCCCAGATGTTCAGGGTGTCGGTCTGTGCGTGCGCCATCGTTGTGTCTCCAGAGCTATCCGACACGAACCGTTCGCCGGCGCGCGCGTTCCGGTTTGGCGTTCCCTCGCGTGCACGCGTGATCTACGAGGCGGCGATGCGTTGGAAAATCTCATGATCCGTCTTGCCGTGTTCGATTGCGACGGGACGCTCGTCGACAGCCAGGCGAATATCTGCGTCGCTTGCGAGCGGGCGTTCGATGGCGCTGGGCTGATCCCGCCGCCGCGCGCGGACATTCGGCGGATCGTCGGGCTCAGTCTCGTCGAGGCGATGCAGGTGTTGCTGCCGGCGGCGGACGATGCGCGGCACCGGTCGCTCGCCACCGACTACAAGAATGCGTTCCATGCGATGCGCGCGAGTGGCGAGCTTGCCGACGAGCCGCTGTTCGAGGGGATTGCGGAGGTGCTAGGAACGCTCGCCGACGACGGCTGGGCGCTCGGTGTGGCAACGGGGAAGTCCGACCGTGGCCTCGCGCATATCCTCGCCGCGCACGGGATCACCGAGCGTTTCGTGACGTTGCAGACCGCGGACCGACATACATCGAAGCCCGATCCGGCGATGCTGCTCGCGGCGATCGCTGAGGCCGGTGCGAGCGTGGAGACGACCGCGATGATCGGCGATACGAGCTTCGACATGGCGATGGCCCGCGCGGCCGGTGTGCGCGCCGTCGGGGTCGCGTGGGGGTATCACGACGTGCACGAGCTTTCCGATGCGGGCGCGGATGTCGTCGCGACGGCCGTGCCGGACCTGCTGCATATGGTGGCGGCACAATGACCGACGCGGACAAGCTGGCACAGCGGCGCTGGTTCGTGCTGGTCGGCGTGCGACTGGCAGGAGTCGCGGGTGCGTTGCTCGGGCTGATCCTGATCGCGCGCGCGCATGATCTGGGGCCGAAGATCCTCGGGACGGCGATCGTGCTGTCGGCGATGGCGATGATCGCGATCGTGCCGCGCAGTCTCGCGCATCGCTGGCGGAGTCCTGACGCGTGAAGCGGTTCTGGAAAGACGTCGCGATCTATGCGGATCGGGTGGTGACGCTCGACGGCAAGCCGGTGCGGACGCCCGGGCGGCGACCGCTCGCGTTGCCGAGCGATGCGCTGGCCGAGGCGGTCGCGGCGGAATGGCGTGCGGTCGGCGAAACGATCGATCCGCGAACGATGCCGCTGACGGGCTTGGCGAACGCGGCGACCGATCCGATCGCGAACGATCCTGCGCAGTTCGCCGCGCGGCTGGCGGCGTATGGCGAGAGCGACCTGCTCTGTTACCGCGCCGAGGGGCCGCCGTTGTTGGTCGAGCGGCAGGCGGCATCCTGGGATCCGCTGCTGGCGTGGGCGCGGGGGCGGTATGACGTGACGTTCGCGGTCACCACCGGCGTGATGCACGTCGCGCAACCGGACGCGACGGTCGCGCGACTGCATGAGGCGGTCATGGCATATGACGATTTTCGGCTGGCCGGGTTGTCACCGGTGGTGACGTTGACCGGGTCGCTGGTGATCGGGCTGGCGCTGATCGAGGGCGAGATCGACGCGGATGCGGCCTGGGCGGCGGCGGGGATCGACGAGGACTGGTCGGTCGAGATGTGGGGCGAGGATTGGCAGGCGGCGGAGTTGCGCGCGTTGAAGCGGCGCGAGTTCGGGTTGGGCGTCGAGTTTCTAGAACTACTCTAGCCCCCCTCCCTGGAAGGGAGGGGTTGGGGGTGGGTGGGCCTGTTGGCTGACGCAGCGATCCCCAGCGGCCGACCCACCCCCGGCCCCTCCCTTTCAGGGAGGGGTGAAGTTAGCGCGTCAGGCGACGGATAAAGCCGATCAGCCCGGTCTGGCGCGAGCGCTTCAAGCGCTCCGCGGCGAGGATCGTCTTCACGCCGCGGATGCAGCTGTCGACGTCGTCGTTGACCAGCACATAGTCATAGCCGTCCCAGTGGCTCACCTCGTTCGCCGCGCGTGCCATGCGGGCTTCGATCACTTCCTCGGAATCGGTTCCGCGGCCCGAGAGGCGACGGTGGAGTTCTTCCATCGAGGGCGGGAATATGAACACGCGGACGACGTCGCCGCCGGCGATCTGGACGAGCTGTTGCGCGCCCTGCCAGTCGATGTCGAAAAGCACGTCCTTGCCGGCTGCGAGCAATTCCTCGACCTGCGCGCGGGGGGTGCCGTAGCGGTGGTTGAAGACGTGCGCCCATTCGAGGAACTCGTCCTTCGCGACCATGTCGCGAAAGCCCTCGAGGTCGGTGAAATGGTAATCCTTGCCGTCGACTTCGCCGGGTCGCATCGACCGGGTCGTGACCGAGACCGACATCTCGAGTTCATGCTCATCCGCGAGCAATCTGCGCGCGATGGTCGACTTGCCGGCACCGGACGGCGAGGACAGGACGAACAGGACTCCGCGACGACGGAAACCATGCGGGTCGGACGGAAGTGTGTGGGGCATGCGCGCCCTTGCCGCGGACTGCGCATGGGCGTCAACCCATGCGCGGCCTGCGTGTGTCATTCTAGAGGCGGATCAGTATCCGGCCTTGCGTGCCTTGTTGCGGTCATAGGCCTTCTTGGCTGCGTAACCGCCGCCGAGAACCATGCCGAGCGGGCCCATGCGACGCAGTACGCTCATCGCTACCACGCCTTTGACGGCGCCCGATGCGCCGCCCGAGCCGTCGCGACGGCCCATCTCGCGGCCGACCAATGCACTGATAATACGTCCGATCATGCTTCTGACTCCCCGAAAACCTGGTCCTTGAGTTCCGCTGCACCGCGCAGCACTGCCCAGCCGATCGCGTAGGTCACGGCTAGCGGCACGACGACCTTGAGTACGTTGGCGGTGATCGCACCGATGATCGCGCCGTCCGCGTTGCCGTCGTCACCGCTGAGCGAGTCGATGCCTGCGCCGATCAGCGCGCCTATGGTCGTTGCGCCCACGTAATTTCTCCTGTTCGTGTGGCGGGTTAGCGTTTGGCGGAGGATTGGGTTCCCGCGCGCCCGCGTTCTCCTGCGCACGCAGGAGAACGGTTAGCGGCCGAGCATCGATTCGGGTTTGACGACGCGGTCGAAGGTTTCGGCGTCGACTAGGCCTAGCGCGAGGCCGGCTTCCTTCAGCGTCAGCCCTTCAGCGTGCGCGTATTTGGCGATTTTGGCCGCCGCGTCGTAGCCGATCTCGGGTGCTAGCGCCGTCACCAGCATCAGCGAGCGGTCGAGCAATTCCGCGATCCGCCCGCGATTGGGTTCGATTCCGTCGACGCCGCGCTCCGCGAATCCTTCCATCGCGGTCGCGAGCAGGTCGATCGAGCGGAGGACGTTGGCGCCGATCAGCGGCTTGAACACGTTCAATTCGAGATGGCCCTGCATCCCGCCGACGGTGACCGCGACGTGATTGCCCATCACTTGCCCCGCGACCATCGTCAGCATCTCGCACTGGGTGGGGTTGACCTTGCCTGGCATGATCGAGCTGCCGGGCTCGTTCGCAGGGAGGTCGATCTCGCCGAAGCCGCAGCGGGGGCCGGAGCCGAGCAGGCGGATGTCGTTGGCGATCTTGGTCAGCGCGACCGCCAGCGTGTTGAGCGTGCTCGAGAGGTGGACGAGCGGATCGTTCGACGCCAGCGCCTCGAACTTGTTGCGCGCGCTGACGAACGGCAGGCCGGTGATCGCCGCCAGTTCGTGCGCGATCGCGTCGCCGAAGCCGGCAGGCGCGTTGAGGCCTGTGCCCACCGCGGTGCCGCCCTGCGCGAGGATGACCATGCCGTGGCTGATCGCGGGCTCGATGCGGTGGCGGCAGCGGTAGAGCTGGTTCGCATAGCCGGAGAATTCCTGGCCGAGCGTCAGCGGCGTCGCGTCCTGCAGGTGCGTGCGGCCGATCTTGACGATGTCGTCCCAGGCATTGGCCTTCGCGTCGAGCGCGGCGTGGAGCTTGTCGAGCGCGGGAATCAGGCGGTGCGTCGTCGCGATCGCGGCGGCGATGTGAAGCGCGGTCGGGAAGCTGTCGTTGGACGACTGGCTCATGTTGACATGGTCGTTGGGGTGGACCGGCGACTTGCCGCCGCGGGTGCCAGTGAGGACCTCGTTGGCGCGGCCGGCAATGACCTCGTTCGCGTTCATGTTCGACTGCGTGCCGCTGCCAGTCTGCCAGATGACGAGCGGGAACTGGTCGTCGAGCTTGCCGTCGATGACTTCCTGTGCGGCGGAGTCGATCGCGGTGGCGATGGTTTCGTCCAGCCCGTGCGACCGGTTTACGCGGGCAGCGGCCTGTTTGACGAGGGCGAGCGCGTGGACGATCTCGATCGGCATGCGTTCGCGGGTGGCGAAGGGGAAATTCTCGATGCTGCGTTCGGTCTGGGCGCCCCAATAGGCGTCGGCGGGGACTTCGATCGGGCCGATCGTGTCGGTTTCTGTGCGGTTTTGGGTCATAGACTGTCTACTCCGTCATGCCGGGCTTGTTCCGGCATCCACCGTGCCGCGCTCTCACCGATCGTGGAGCGTGCGGACGGGTGGACCCCGGAACTGGTCCGGGGTGACGTAGAAGAAAAGAAGTACGCCCCGGGAGTTAATCCCGTGTCGTCGACCGCGCTGCGCGCGTCGGCCGGCAGTTCGCGTCGCTTTGCGACCGGCGATCAGCGCGCTGATCGCCTCGCTCCTTATTTCTTCCGCTTGAAATCCACGGCCACGACGTTCGAGCCGTCCTCGATCGGCACCGCGGTCGGGCCATCGTTTTCCGCTTCGTCGTGGTCGCCGAGCGCGTCGTCCGCACCCTCCTGCGCCTGGAAGCGGAGTTCGAAACTTACGGCCGGGTCCTGGAAGGCGGTGATCGCCGAGTATGGGATCACCAGCTTCGACGGCACCTGGTTGAAGCTGAGCCCGATCGAGAAGCGCTCGTCGTCGACGATGAGGTCCCAGTAGCGGTTCTGCATGACGATCGTCATCTCGTCCGGGAAGCGCTCGATCAGCCGCTTGGGGATGTCGACTCCCGGCGCCTGCGTCTTGAAGGTGATATAGAAATGATGCTCGCCGGGAAGCCCGCCGGCCTCCGCGACCGAACCGAGCACGCGGCCGACCACGGCACGCAGGGCTTCTTGTACGATCTCATCGTACGGAATCAGGCTATCGGGCAGTCCATCGGTCATATCCCTTGGGTAGCGCCATTCGGATGCCGGTCAAGATTGCATGCGTCGTGGCGCACGTTATGGGAGGTGGCATGCGCACCGCCACGATCACCCGCTCCACCGCCGAGACGGCGATCGACGTCACCGTGAACCTCGATGGGACCGGCGTGTACGACGTCGAGACCGGGGTCGGTTTCTTCGACCACATGCTCGAACAATTGTCGCGCCACTCGCTGATCGATATCCGCGTGCGGACCAAGGGCGATCTGCATATCGACGAGCATCATACCGTCGAGGATACCGGCATCGCGATTGGCCAGGCGTTCGCGCAGGCGCTCGGCGATAAACGCGGCATCGCGCGGTACGGCGATGCGCTGTCGCCGATGGACGAGACGTTGACGCGGGTGGCGCTGGATATTTCCGGGCGGCCCTGGCTGGTGTGGAAGGACCTGTTCTCGCAGAAGCGGCTCGGCGGCATGGATACCGAGATGTTCGAGCACTTCTTCCACAGCTTCGCGCAGGCGGCCGGCATCACGCTGCACGTCGAGACGCTGTACGGGTCGAACAACCACCACATCGCCGAGGCGGCGTTCAAGGGCGTGGCGCGGGCGCTGCGGACCGCGATCGAGATCGATCCGCGCAAGGCCGACGCGATTCCGTCGACCAAGGGAATCCTGTGAGCGAGCCGTTTGCGCGGACCGACGCGCCGTTGTGCGTGGTCGTGCTGACCTACGTTGCAACACTGGACGCGATCGATGCGCGGATGAAGGAGCACGTTGCATGGCTCGCCAAGGGCTATGCGGAAGGCGTGTTTCTCGCATCGGGCCGGCAAATTCCGCGTACCGGCGGCGTCATCCTGATCCGCGGCGAGAAGGCAGCGGTCGAAGCGGTGGTGGCGACCGATCCGTTTGCGAGCGGCGGACTTGCAACGGCCGAGATCACCGCGTTCACCGCGAGCATGGTCTTGCCCGCGATCGCCGAGTTGCTGGCGTGACGCTTGCTCTGATCGATTACGGCGCGGGGAACCTGCATTCGGTCGAGAACGCGTTGCGGACGGCTGGGTGTGTCGATCTGATCGTGACTTCGGATGCGGATGCCGTGGCGAAGGCTGACCGAATCGTGTTGCCGGGCGTGGGCGCGTACGGCGCTTGTGCGGCGGCGTTGCGTGCTGTGCCGGGGATGGTTGAGGCTTTGAACCGGCGGGTTCGCGACGAGGGTACGCCGTTTCTCGGCATCTGCGTCGGCATGCAGTTGATGGCCGATGCGGGTGAAGAGATGGGGACTCATGCCGGGCTCGGTTGGGTTTCGGGGCGCGTGCGACGGCTGGAGCCTGGGACGATGGAAGCGAAGGTACCGCATATGGGCTGGAACGACGTCGTTCCCTCCGTCGCGCATCCGCTGATCGAGCCGGGCGAAGCGTATTTCCTGCATAGCTTTGCGTTCGAGGGCGCTGACGTGCTCGCGACCACCGACCATGCCGGTGCGGTCACCGCGGCGATCGGTCGCGACACGATGATCGGCGTGCAGTTTCACCCTGAGAAGAGCCAGCGCTACGGCCTGGCCTTGCTCGAACGTTTCCTGGAGTGGCGGCCGTGAGCCTGATTATCTTTCCCGCGATCGACCTGAAGGCGGGTCAGGTCGTACGTCTCGCCGAGGGCGATATGGACCGGGCGACCGTGTACGGCGACGATCCCGCGGCGCAGGCGATGCTGTTCGCGGAGGCTGGTGCGGAGCATCTGCACGTGGTCGATCTCGACGGGGCGTTCGCGGGGGCCTCGGTCAATGGCGATGCGGTGCGGTCGATCGTCGCGCAGTTTCCAGGGCATGTGCAGCTTGGCGGCGGGATCCGGACGCGGGCTAGCGTCGAGGGCTGGTTCGATCTGGGCGTCTCCCGCGTCGTGATCGGGACGGCGGCGCTGGAGGACCCCGAGTTCGTGCGCGGCGTGGCGAAGGATTTCCCCGGGGGGATCGTGGTCGCGGTCGACGCGAAGGACGGCATGGTCGCGACCAAGGGCTGGGCAGACGTGTCGACCACGAGCGCGGTCGATCTGGCGCGGCGGTTCGAGGATGCGGGGGTGGCGTCTTTGCTGTTCACCGATGTTGGGCGCGACGGGATGCTGAAGGGGTGCAACGTTGACGCTACGGTCGACTTGGCGCGGTCGGTGGACATTCCGGTGATCGCCAGCGGCGGGGTCAAGGGGATCGCCGAGATCCACGTGCTGGCTTTGCATGTGCGGGATGGCGTCGAGGGCGTGATTACGGGGCGCGCGTTGTACGATGGTCGGCTCGATCTCGCGGCGGCGATGAGCGTGGCAAAGGCCGCAGGATGATTCACGCGGAGACGCGGAGACGCGGAGATAGTGGTTTCGCGCAGAGACGCGGAGGACGCAGAGCCGCTTGTGGCGCCGCAGGCAGAAACTTGTTCGCGCAGAGGCGCAGAGGCGCGGAGAGCAAGAAGTTAGGCCTTGCTCCCTCCCTCTCTCTCAGCGCCTCTGCGCCTCTGCGCGAAATATTCTTCTTAGCGGCTCCGCCGCGTCTCCGCGTCTCCGCGTCTCCGCGTGAACAAAACCTCCGGCGCAGCGCATGACGGTCCGCGCGCGCGTCATTCCGTGTCTCGACGTCGCCGATGGGCGCGTGGTGAAGGGCGTGAATTTCGTCGAACTACGCGATGCCGGCGATCCGGTCGAGCAGGCGCGGGCGTATGATGCGGCCGGGGCGGACGAACTGTGTTTCCTCGATATCGGTGCCTCCCATGAGGGTCGGGGGACGATCCTCGACGTCGTGAGACGGACCGCGGCGGTGTGCTTCATGCCGTTGACCGTCGGCGGCGGCGTACGGACGGCCGACGATGCGCGCGCGCTGTTGCTGGCGGGTGCGGACAAGGTGGCCGTGAACTCCGCTGCGGTCGAGCGGCCGGAACTGGTCGCGGATATCGCCGAGCGGTTCGGCAGCCAGTGCTGCGTCGCGAGCGTCGATGCGCGGCGTTCCGGTGAAGGCTGGGAAGTGTTCACGCACGGCGGCCGGCGCGCGACCGGGATCGATGCGATCGCGCATGCGCTGAAGCTCGCCGAACTGGGCGCGGGCGAGCTGCTCGTCACGTCGATGGACCGCGACGGGACTCGGAGTGGCTACGATCTCGACCTGATCCGCGCGATCTCCGACCGGGTGGGCGTACCCGTCGTTGCGAGTGGCGGCGTCGGCGGGCTCGACGATCTGGTGGCGGGTATCCGCGACGGGCATGCGAGCGCGGTGCTGGCGGCGTCGATCTTCCATTTCGGGCACGCATCGATCGGCGATGCGCATGCCGCGCTGGCGGCGGCGGGGATCCCGGTGCGGACGCCGGTTCGCGTGGCGAATTAAATCATGCCCGTGCTCGCCATCCTCGCGGTCCAGTCGGGGCATAGCGGCGTGGTCCATCCGCGAACCGGGCCCGAGATGTCGGACATCGCGCTGTTCGGGTTTGCGGCGATCGGGGTCTGGCTCGTGCGCCGGGCGTTGCGGAAGCGGTTCATCAAATCGCGCCGCCGCGATGCGGGGCCGCCCAAGAAGGATTGACCCGCCTGCCCTGCTGCGTCAGCACGCCCGCATGGACCCCGTATTCGACCGCCTCGAGGCGACCATCCGCGCCCGTCGCGATGCGCCCTCCGACACCTCCTATACTGCGAGCCTGTTCGCCAAGGGCCGCCCGAAGATCGCGCAGAAGCTCGGCGAGGAAGCCGTCGAGACGGTGATCGCGGCGTGCTCGGGCGACGAGGCGAGCATCGTGCCGGAAGCGGCAGACCTGATGTTCCATCTGGCCGTGTTGCTGGTGGATGCGGGGCTAAGCCTAGACGACGTGCGCGCCGAGCTGGAGCGGCGCGAGGGCGTTGGCGGCCTGGTCGAGAAGGCCGGGCGGACGGGCTGACCTGCCCCCTTCCGCTTGCGGGAGGGGTCGGGGGAGGGCATGACGCACATGCTCCGCCGGGATCGGGATGGCCCAGCCCCTCCCCTAACCCCTCCCGCAAGCGGGAGGGGAATATATGCCGATCGACGCCACCCAGCCTTACGACGACCAGAACATCTTCGCGAAGATCCTGCGCGGCGAGATCCCGTCGAAGCGGGTCTATGACGACGACTTCGCGATCGCGTTCCACGACATCAACCCGCAGGCGCCGACGCATCTGCTCGTGATCCCCAAGGGCGCGTACGTGTCCTGGGACGATTTTTCCGCGCGGGCCCCCGATGCGGAGATCGCCGGGTTCATCCGCGCGGTCGGCGAAGTGGCGCGCACCGCGGGGCTGGTCGAACCGGGTTATCGGTTGCTCGCGAACATCGGCCAGGACGGACACCAGGAGGTACCGCATCTGCATGTTCATGTCTTCGGCGGGCGCCCGCTCGGGCCGATGCTGGCGCGATAGGGCAGCTTCACCGCACTAAAGGATTGCACGTAATAAAATTGCCATTAGGCTCGGGGGCTTGAGCAAGGGGGCCTTTTGACCCGGCCCTCGCTATCCCCGGGGGACACCGCGTTGATTTTTGGTCGCGTAAAATCGCTGGACGCCATTCTGGCGACGGCAGAGAAAAAGGGGTTGGCGCGAACGCTTAGCGCGTTTCAGCTGACCCTGCTGGGCGTCGGCGCGGTGATCGGCACGGGTATCTTCGTGCTGACGTCCGAAGCCGCGCAGAAGGCCGGCCCGGGCATGTTGCTGAGCTTCGTCGTCGCAGGCTTCGTCTGTGCGGTCGCGGCGCTGTGCTATTCCGAACTCGCGTCGATGGTACCCGTGTCGGGCTCGGCCTATACCTATACCTACGCGGTGACGGGTGAGTTGCTCGCTTGGATGGTCGGCTGGGCGCTGATCCTCGAATATGCGGTCGGCGCGAGTGCGGTCGCGGTCGGCTGGTCGAACCATCTGGCCGGGCTGCTCGACGGGATCGGCTTCCACATTCCCAACGGGTTGCGCAACGCCGACGCGCTGATGGCGCACGTCCAGGTCGCGTTCGGCGCCACGCCCAACGTCGATCTGCAGACCGCGATGACGGTCGGCGGCTTCATGAACCTGCCCGCGGTGATCATCATCGGCCTCGTCACATGGCTGCTGGTCGTCGGCACGACCGAGAGCGCACGCGTCAACGCCGTGCTGGTGCTGATCAAGATCGCCGCGCTGACCGCGTTCATCGCGCTGACGATTCCCGTGCTCCAGGCGGATAATTTCCACCCGTTCCTGCCCTACGGCGTCGGCAACCCGCTAAGTTCGTCGGGCGTCGGCGTGCTCGGTGCGGCGGCGTCGATCTTCTTCGCCTATGTCGGGTTCGATGCGGTCTCTACGGCTGCGGAGGAGACCAAGAACCCGCAGCGCAACGTGCCGATCGGGCTGATCGCCAGCCTCGGCATCTGTACGTTGTTCTATTTGCTGGTCGCATCGGGCGCGATCGGTGCGATCGGCGCGAACCCGGTGACGACCGCCGATGGCGGCATCCTCGCCCCCGGCTCGGCCGAGATGGCCGGGCGTTGCGCGGCGATCGTCGCAGGCGGCGCGATGGAGCCATTGGTCTGCTCGAAGGAAGCGCTCGTCCACGTGCTCCAGGTCATCAACTGGCCGATCATGGGTCGCCTGGTCGGGCTTGCCGCGGTGCTGGCGCTGCCGTCGGTGGTGCTGATGATGATGTTCGGCCAGACCCGCGTGTTCTTCACGATGGCGCGTGACGGCCTGTTGCCGGCACGCCTCGCGTCGATCCATCCGAAGTTCCGCACGCCGCATGTCGTCACGATCGTGACGGGCATCGCCGCAGCGATCGCAGCGGCGATCCTGCCGGTCGGCAAGCTCGCCGATTATTCCAACGCGGGCACGCTGTTCGCGTTCATGATGGTGGCGATTTCCGTGATGGTCCTGCGCAAGACCGACCCCGGCCGCAAGCGTCCGTTCCGCACGCCGGCGGTGTATATCGTCGCGCCGCTCGCGATCATCGGCTGCATCGGGCTGTATCTGTCGCTGCCGCTGACCGCCAAGCTGGTCTTGCCGGGCTGGGGCGCGATCGGGCTGGCGATCTACTTCCTCTACAGCCGCTCGCGCAGCCATGTCGGGCTGGGGATCGATGTCGACGACGTCGATACCGCGGCGCCGGGCAGCCACTGATCGAGCCCAAGAAAAAAGGGCCGCGGGAGGAAACTCCCGCGGCCCTTTTTTTGTGGCCTCAACCAAACTCGTCATTCCCGCGCAGGCGGGGATCCATATTCTCAGCAGTTCGCGACTCTGTCGCGAGGCCAGCCAGTATGGGTTCCCGCCTCCGCGGGAATGACGGCGTGGTTGCCTCAGCCGATATGCTTGGCGGCGAGTGCCTTCATGTCGACCATCGGACGGGCGCCGACATGGCTGATGATCTCGGCCGCGCAGACCGCACCGAGCTTGAGCGACGCCTGCAAATCGTAGCCCTGCGCCTGACCGTGGAGGAAGCCCGCCGCGAACAGATCGCCCGCACCGGTGGTGTCGACGACCTTGGCGATCGGCTCGGCCTTCACCTCGGCCCGCGTGCCGTTCTGAAGCGCGCAGGCGCCGTGCTCGCCGCGGGTCACGACCAGCGTCGGGACCTGTGCAGAGATCTTGGCGACCGCTGCATCGAAGTCTTCCGTCTCTGCGAGCGCAGCGAGTTCGCCCTCGTTCGCGAACAGGATGTCGATCAGGCCGTCGCTTAGCAGCTGGCGGAAATCACCACCGTGGCGCGAGATGCAGAACACGTCGCTGAGCGTGAACGCGACCTTCCGGCCGGCATCGCGGGCGCAGTCGATCGCGGCGCGCATCGCGGCGCGCGGCTCTTCGGGATCCCAGAGATAGCCTTCGAGATACAGGATCGCGCTGTCGGCGATCATCGTGGTGTCGATCGCCGCGGCGGGCAGGAACTGGCCCGCACCCAGGAAGGTGTTCATCGTGCGCTGGCCGTCGGGCGTCACGAAGATCAGGCAGCGGCCGGTGGTCGGGTCGCCGGCGCGGACGGGCGTGGCGAACTCGATGCCGATGCTGCGGACGTCATGCGCGAAGACCTGGCCGAGCTGGTCGTCGGCGACCTGGCCGATGAACCCGCATTTGCCGCCGAGCGCGGCGATGCCGGCGACGGTGTTGGCAGCCGAACCGCCGGAGATTTCCATGCCCGGGCCCATCTTGGCGTAGAGCGCGTCGGCCTCTTCCGACGAGAACATGAGCTGCATCGAGCCCTTGGCGACGCCGATTTCCTCGATGAACGCATCGTCGGCGGTGGCGAGGATGTCGACGATGGCGTTGCCGATCGCGACGACGTCGTAGGTGGGAGCGTCGGTGGTAGGGGTGGACAAGGGGAAGTCTCCGGGCGGACGGGAAAGCGTTGCCGTAAATCGCGCGAGGGATTGGCGCAACCGGCGCGACAAGCGTGGCCGCAACCAGAGATATACGCCAAGACCTCAAGCGAAACCCGGATCCTTGCTGGGGCTAAGGTCAGGCGGTATCTCGGGAGACCCAAGATACCCGACGAAATCAGCCGTCCAGGATCGCGACGGCGCGAGTCCAGCCCGCCGACGCGGCGCGGATCTTGACCGGAAAGCAGGCGATCGTGAATCCGGTCGCTGGCAATTGCTCCAGATTGTGCAGCTTCTCGATGTGACAATAGCCGATGTCACGCCCGGCCTTGTGACCTTCCCAGATCAGCGTCGCATTGCCGCTCTCGGCATATCGGGCGGCGGTATGCACGAACGGCGCGTCCCAGCTCCACGCATCGGTTCCCGTGACGCGAACGCCCCGCTCGGTCAGGTACAGCGTGGCGTCGCGTCCCATGCCGCACCCCGACGCAACATAATCGTCGTGCCCGAACCGCATGCCCGCACGCGTGTTGACGACGACGATCTCCAGCGGCGACAGCGTGTGCCCGATCCTCTGCAGTTCCGCCTCGACTTCGGCAGCGCTGACGACGTAGCCATCGGGGAAATGCCGGAAATCCAGCTTCACGCCGGACTGGAAGCACCAGTCGAGCGGAACCTCGTCGATCGTGATCGCCCGCTTTCCGCCATCCATCGTCGAGGCATAATGATACGGCGCATCGAGATGCGTGCCGTTATGCGTGATGAGCGTCATGCGCTCGATCGCCCAGGCCTCGCCATCGGGCAGATCGGCGGCCTGCAACCCCGGAAAGAACCCGAGCAAGCCGGGTATGGACGCCTTGTGATCGATATACTCGATATGAGGACCATGACCGGGAGGGTCCGACAGCACGTCGTTCTCCAGGAATACCGACAGATCGATGATCGTACGTGGCATGATGGTCTCCGTTCTATCGCCGTCGGGACGCAGGCTATCCTGCGCGGTGGCAGGGTAGGTGCATGCTCAAACTGGTGCCGGATCGGGCCAATGTTTGCTAGTCGTCGTGGACTGAGGATCGGTGGCTCGCCGTGTTCGCGGAACTGGTTATCCGTTAGTCGCGGGAGTCGCGCTATCCAAAGCCGCGTTGACCTTCGCGCGACCGCGCGGCATCCCGAGCCGATGCTCCGCGCCCTCCTGCTTTCGCTTGGCCAGCTTACCGATCCGCCGGTGCTGCGCGTGTTCGTCAAGTCGATGATCGTCACGCTGCTTGTCTTCGCGCTGCTCGGAATCGGCACGTGGTGGGGAACGCAGGCCGCGCTGGCCGCGTGGCTCGACTGGCACGCAGACGGACTCGCGGCGGCGTTCGCGCTGTTCGTCACGATCCTCGCGCTGTGGCTGTTGTTCCGCGCGGTGGCGATCGCGGTCGTCGGGATCTTCGCGGATGAAGTCGTCGAAGCGGTCGAGGCACGCCATTACCCGGACGCGCTGAAGACCGCCCGCCCCGTCGCGTTCGCGCGCAGTCTAGCAATGGGGCTCCGCTCGGCCGCTCGCGTCGTGCTCGTCAACCTGGTGATGCTGCCGGTCTACATCGCGCTGCTCGTCACTGGGGTCGGCACCGCTGCGGCGTTCTTCGTGGTCAATGGTTGGCTGCTCGGGCGCGATCTTGGCGACATGGTCGCGGCGCGGCATATGGATGCGGCGGCGATGCGGGGCTGGCGTGCGACGACCAAGGGGAGCCGGTTCGCGCTGGGGCTTGCGAACACCGGGCTGTTCGTGGTTCCGGTCCTCAACATCGCCGCGCCCGTCCTCGGCGCGGCGATGGCCACGCATTACTTCCACAGCCAGTATTCCCGCAAAGGCCGATCATGACGCGACTGACGACGATAGCGATCGCCTTGGCGCTCGGCGGCGGGCTGGCAGGTTGCGCCGCACCGGTCGCGAAACCCGCGGTCGGCCGCCCCGCCATCCCGTATACGAGCGTCGGCCTGGAACGCGTGCTAGGCCAGGACGCCGCCGGCCTGACCAAATTGTTCGGCCAGCCCGACGCCGACGTCCGCGAAGGCAGCGCGCGCAAACTCCAGTTCCAAAGCGGGATCTGCGTGCTCGACGCGTATCTCTATCCCAAGGGATCCGACGCTCCCCGCGTCACCTATCTCGACGCGCGCGAACCCGACGGCAGCACGATCGACCGCGCCAGTTGCGTCGCCGCACTGACCCGGCGCGAGGGTGGACGGTAGCGGCGGGTTTTGCCCAATTGCGGACATCCCGGCCCATGATCGACGCTCCTGATTGCGGCCCTTCATTCATGTGCTGGATCGCGTCCGGACCTTGGCACGGTCAGCGTGGGCGGCACCCGTAAGCGCGTTCGTTTGCTTGGTTCGAGTACCGTCCATGGGTTCCACATACTACTAACAACCGACCGCTTAAGCTGCACTTTGGCCGCAATTACGATGCGGGCATCCAGAAATAGCGCTATGTGAATAGGGTGATCGAGACTGTTTGCGATACCAAGCGACAGGCAGCCACATCCCTCGTAGCTTATCCGCACGCTTTGTTATTTTAGCAACGGGTTGATCTGATGGTTTCTCAATCGTCGTTTCCGAAAACGGAGGATGATCTGCGAAAGGCGCTAGATCGCCAAATCTCAAATATGCGTCGATCGATGGCAGCGTACGATGAGGGCGCGATCGAGGAAGCCGAGCGGCTGGCCCAATCATGCTACGTGCTGTTGCAGGATGGAGGAGGTTCGCGATCTCTTTTAGGCCAACTCGGACTGAAACGCGCGCTTACATTTCCCAATTCCGAAATAAAATTGCCCGACCCCCCATCGGGAGGCGAGTTGATGCGTGCACCGCCATTAACTGTTCTTCAGTTAGGCCCTGAGGGCACCCGCATAGCGCCACTCTGCCAGATTGGGATGAACTTGGATGGTCTTCCATGGCTCAAGTTTGGAAAGTGGTGGGAACAAATCATCTATACGACAAGTAAGGGGCTAAAGCTTAAGCGAATGAACCTCGTTTTTTCCATGCGAAACCAAGACGGCGGGGGGCATGTTGATTCAAAGATAGATAATGAGAGCTATCATTGGCTAGGTTTCGACCTCGATCCTCGTATCCGGATAACCACCGAGGGGTCAAACCAACCAGTTACCGGCGCTCACTGGGCAACTATGCGACAAATCGCTTGGGAGGTTGACCAAGCTTTGCTCAGCTTGGCACTGTGATCTTTCGATAATACCTGATGCCGCCCGAAAGCCGCCAGTCCGCTCTCCTTTCCAAGTCGGACGTCGCTTGATCGTCACGTCTACGCGGCGGAGGTCCATTCGGCGATGACGGAGTCGTCGGCTTCTTGGGGTAGACGGCGGGTGCGCTCGGTCTGACAGCGCAGACCGTCGAGCCGGGCCAGCGACCATATCGCCGCGCCTCGGATCGAGGGGGCGGGATCGTCGAGCAGCGCGGCGACCGTGTCGGCCAACGCCGCATCGCCGCTGTTGCCCGCCGAGATCAGGGCGTTGCGGACCATCTTGTCACGACCGATACGCTTGATGGGGGAGCCGGCAAAGACCTGGCGGAAGCTCGCATCGTCGAGTGCGAGGATGTCGGCGAGTTCGGGCGCGACCAGTTCCGCGCGGGGGTGGAAGGCCAGGTTCGCGTTCGCCGCGGCGGCAAACTTGTTCCAGGGGCAAACGGCGAGGCAGTCGTCGCAGCCATAGATGCGGTTGCCGATCGCGGCGCGAAATTCATGCGGGATCGGGCCGGCATGCTCGATCGTCAGGTAGGAGATGCAGCGGCGGGCATCGAGCTGGTACGGCCGCGGGAAGGCGGCGGTCGGGCATGCGGTCTGGCACGCGTCGCAACTGCCGCAGGTGTCGACGCCGCCCTTGTCCGGTTCCAGATCGAGCGTCGTGTAGATCGCGCCGAGGAACAGCCAGCTGCCATGCTCGCGACTGACCAAGTTGGTGTGCTTGCCCTGCCAGCCGAGCCCGGCGGCTTCGGCGAGCGGCTTTTCCATCACCGGCGCGGTGTCGACGAACACTTTCAAGTCGAACGGCGGCAGGTCGCGGCCTGCTTCCGCCGCCAGCCATCGCCCGAGCGCCTTCAACTGCCGCTTCACGACATCGTGATAATCCGGCCCCTGCGCATAGACCGAGATCCGCCCTACCCCGCCCTCGTCCGCCAGCCGGAGCGGATCGTCCTTCGGCGCATAGCTCATGCCGAGCGCGATGACGCTGCGCACCTCGGGCCACAGGCCGGCGGGGCTTTCGCGGTGGTGCTTGCGCTCCTCCATCCAGATCATGTCGCCGTGACGCCCGTCCGCCAGCCATTGGTGGAGCCGCTCGCCCGCGCGCGGCGCCGCGTCCGCATGCGCGATCCCGCACGCGACGAAGCCCAGTTCCGCCGCTTTGGCCTTGAGCCTGTGTTCCAGCTTGTCTTGCGCCACGTCCGCCCGCTACCACGACGCCACCCTCGGGAGGAAGATTGCGCGTGAACGATGAATGGGCGGTCACCGCGAACGGGATCGTGAAGCGGTTCGGCGAACGGCGCGTGGTCGACGGGGTGGACATGATGGTGCCGCGCGGCTCGGTGTACGGCGTGCTCGGCCCCAATGGCGCGGGCAAGACGACGACGCTGCGCATGCTGCTCGGTATCATCGAGCCCGACGAGGGTAGCCGCACGCTGCTCGGCTACGACAATCCGCGCGATGCGAGCGACCGCGTCGGCTATCTTCCCGAGGAGCGCGGACTGTATCCGGCGATGAAGGCGCGCGAGGCGATCGCGTTCCTGGGAGCTCTGCGTGGGCTCGACTGGAAGACCGGCCGCGAGCGTGCGGTGGTGTTGATGGAAGCCGCTGGCCTTGGCCATGCGGTCGACGAGAAGATCCGCAAGCTGTCGAAGGGCATGGCGCAATTGGTGCAGCTGCTCGGCTCGGTGGTGCATCAGCCCGACCTGCTGGTGCTCGACGAGCCGTTTTCGGGGCTCGATCCGGTCAACCAGGAGCGGCTCGAGAAGCTGATCCTCAACGAGCGCGACCGCGGCGCGACGATCCTGTTCTCGACGCATATCATGAGCCATGCCGAGCGCCTGTGCGACCGGCTGGCGATCATCGCCGGCGGCAAGCGACGGTTCGAAGGCACGGTCGCGGACGCTCGAGGCATATTGCCGCAACGCGTCCACTACACGCCGCATCGGCCCGATCCGGCGATCCGCGGCGTGCTGCCGTCGGATGCTGTGGCGGACGGGGATAGCTGGCGGTTCGAGCTGCCGGGTGAAGGAATCGAAAGTTTGCTCGTGAGGCTTATCGACGCGGGGTACGGGATTTCGGGGCTGTCGATCGAACGGCCCGGCTTGCACGAGGCGTTCGTCCGGATCGTCGGGCAGCACGGTGATGTACCTGTGGAGAAGGCAGCATGAGCCGTTTCCGTCGCACCCTCCGCCAGACGTTCACGATCGCGCGCCGCGACTTCATCGCCACGGTGTTCACGCCGATCTTCCTGCTGTTCCTGTTCGCGCCGGTCATCATGGGATCGTTCGGCGCGATCGGGGGCATGGGCGCGGCGAGCGTCAGCGGCGGCGCGCAGGACAAGACGCGGATCATCGCGATCGTCCCCACCACTACCGTGCGGCCGATCGACGAAGCCGACACGCGCCTGCGTGGCATGTTCCGCGGAGACGAAGCGCCTCCCGAACTGTCGATCATCGCGCCGACCGCCGATCCCGCGGCGCAAGCCCGGGCTGCATTCGAGACCAAGGACGTCGATGCGTCCGCGGTACTGTACGGCCCGCTCGATGCGCCGCAGATCCTGTACGGACCGCGCGGGCGGCGTTCGGCGGATTATCTCGGGTTGCTCGCACAGACGACGCTCGCCGCGCAGAAGCTCGGCGGCACGCTGCCGATGATCGCCGCGACCAAGACGCCGGTCACGCGCTCGACCACGTCGGTCGGTGGGCAGCATCAATCCGCCTTCTTCGCGGTATTCGGGATATTCTTCCTGACGCTGTTCCTGTCGGGCCAGGTCGTCGGCACGATGGCCGAGGAGCGCAACAACAAGGTGATCGAAGTGCTCGCCGCTGCGGTGCCGCTGGAGTCCGTATTCTTCGGCAAGCTGATCGGGATGTTCGGCGTGGCGGTGCTGTTCGTCGCGTTCTGGGGCACCGTCGTCAGCCAGATCACGTCGTTGATGCCAGCAGCAGCCGCGGTCGCGCTGGGCGACCTGACGCCGGCGGTCGGCGCTCCGATGTTCGCGGTCCTGTTCGCGGCGTATTTCAGCATGGCGTATCTGCTGCTCGGGTCGGTATTCCTCGGCGTAGGCGCGCAGGCGACGACGATGCGCGAGATCCAGATGCTGTCGTTACCGATCACGATCCTTCAGGTTGCGATGTTCGGGCTGTCCTCGGCAGCGGCATCGCGGCCGGGCAGCTGGATCGCCACCGCCGCCGAGCTGTTCCCGCTGTCGTCGCCATTCGCGATGGCCGGGCACGCAGCGAACTCGCCGGAATTGTGGCCGCACGTCGCGGCGCTGGCGTGGCAGGCCTTGTGGGTGACGATCTTCATCACGGTTGGCGCACGGCTGTTCCGAAGGGGCGTGCTGCAGTCCGGAAGCGCGCGGCCGTTCTGGCGGCGCAAGGCGAAGGCAGTAGCTTAACCGTTCTCCTGCGAACGCGGGAGCCCAGGACCGCGAGGGATGGTATTTGTTACCCTGGACTCCTGCATTCGCAGGAGAACAGCGCCTATTGACATAAGTGTTAGCAAAGCTTCTCCTGCTGCAAAACACGGGAGAGAGACGATGGCGACTCTGGCAAGAGACGTGGCGCAACACACAGTCGATCCGCTCGATGTGAGCCGCGCCGAACTCTACCGCGACGACCTCTGGCAGGCGCCGTTCGCGCAACTCCGCGCCGAAGCCCCCGTCCATTACGTCGAGCAGTCCGACTACGGCCCTTATTGGTCGGTCTCCAGCTACAAGGGCATCGTCGAGGTCGAGTCTCTCCCCGATCTCTACTCCTCCGAAGCCGGCGGGATCACGATCGCCGATTTCGTCGCCGAGCGCGACGTCCGCATGCCGATGTTCATCGCGCGCGATCGCCCGGTGCATACCGGCCAGCGCCGCACCGTCGCGCCGGCCTTCACCCCCAGCGAAATGACCCGGATGTCGGGCGATATTCGCAGGCGGACCGCCGACATGCTCGACAGCCTGCGGTGGAACACCGCGTTCGACTGGGTCGACACGGTCGCGATCGAACTGACCACGCAGATGCTCGCTATCCTGTTCGACTTCCCCTGGGCGGACCGGCGGAAACTGACCTTATGGTCGGACTGGGCGGGCGATATCGAGATCGTTAAGAACGACGAGCTACGTGGTCAGCGGCTCATGCACATGTTCGAATGCGGCTCGTATTTCAAAACCTTGTGGGACGCGAAGATCGACAAGGATCCGACGCCCGACCTGATCTCGATGATGATCCATTCGGACGCGATGAGCCACATGGATCACAACGAATTCATCGGGAACCTCATCCTGCTGATCGTCGGCGGCAACGACACGACGCGCAATTCGATGTCAGCGCTCGCCTATGGCCTCGACACGTTTCCGGAGTCGCGCACGAAGCTGGAGGCGGACCCGACGCTGATTCCCAATGCGGTCAGCGAGATCCTGCGCTGGCAGACCCCGCTCGCGCACATGCGCCGCACCGCGACCGCCGATGCGGAATTGATGGGGCAGCCAATCAAGGCGGGCGACAAGCTCGCGCTCTGGTACATCTCGGCGAACCGCGACGAGAGCGTGTTCGGCGACGATGCGGACGCGATCGTGGTCGATCGGCCGAATGCGCGGCGGCATCTGGCGTTCGGGCACGGGATCCACCGCTGCGTCGGCGCGCGGCTGGCGGAGATGCAGATTGCGATCCTGCTGGAGGAAATGGCCGCCCGCCGCATGCGCATCAACGTGCTCGCCGAACCGACGCGCGTCGCCGCGTGCTTCGTCCACGGCTATCGAACATTACCGGTGGAAATCAGTCAATACTAAGGCTTGGCTTAACCTTATCGGGTGGTTCGGCCGTACCTATATCCGAACCATGGAGACGAACATGACCCAGGACCGCCGCGCTTTCCTCACGCTCGCCGGAGCAGGCGTCGCCGGCTTCGCGCTCTGGGGGTGCTCGTCTCAACCCGCGCAGGCTGCCGAGCGGTTCGAGGTGACCCTAACCGACGCGCAGTGGCGGAAGAAGCTGTCGCCCGACGCGTACAACACGTTGCGCAAGGAAGCGACGGAAGTGCCCTATTCCAGTCCGCTCAACGGCGAGCATCGCGCGGGAATTTTCTCCTGCGCCGGGTGTGCATTGCCGAACTATTTGTCGAAGACCAAGTTCGAGAGCGGCACCGGCTGGCCGAGCTTCTGGCAGCCCTTGCCGAATGCGGTGCGGACGCGGGTGGACTCGACGATGGGGATGGCGCGGACCGAGGTGCATTGCCGGCGGTGCGGCGGGCATCTTGGGCACGTGTTCGATGACGGGCCGAAGCCGACGGGGAAGCGGTACTGCATGAATGGCGATGCGCTGACGTTCAAAGCTGCTTGAGGGCGTTCATTGAACGTGTGCGGCGCGTTACGCTGTTGAACAGGTAGAGTGTTCCCCCGCGAAGGCGGAGGTCCAGACTGGGCTCCCGCCTTCGCGGGAGAACAAGAAGCTAGCAGATCAGTGCTCGGCCTTATGGCACCTCCCCGGCGGAGGCCGGGGTCCAGTTGGGCGGCGTCGCTAACGAAGGTGGCGAGCTGTTACTGCGACCTTTCCAACTGGGTCCCGGCCTTCGCCGGGGTGGTTGCCTAATTGGACCGTCGGGGAGCGATCAGTAGCGAAACTTTGGATGTAGAGCGCGGACTGACGCAACCGCCACCACGCCCAGACAAACCTCAGTTCGCCTCGTTCACCAGCGTGAAGATGCCGCGGGGGTCGGTCGGCCCGTGCTGGATCGTCGCAAGCTGCGTAGCGTTGGCGCGCTGAGTTGCGGAGACAGTGCGGCTCGCCATCTGGAACGAAGGCTGCGCTGGCGCATCGAACGTATCGCCAGCAGGCGCATGGCCCGAATAGATGAAGCCCTTGGTCGGATAGGCCGAGGTACCGAGGTCGCCCTGCGGGCCGTACCACACCTTGACCATGCTCCAGTCACCGGCGGCGGAGACGTCGACCGCGCGGACGTTGGTCTCGATGGCGCCGGGGCGCGACCAGTTTGCATGCGTAAGGAGGACTTCGCGGTCGCTGACGACCTTCGAGACCATCGCGACATGGCCGACGCGCATCCGCGAGGTCGGCGAGAAGGCGAGGACCGAGCCGGCCTTCGGGGTGTGGCCACGCTCGTAGCGACCCTCGGCCTGGCTCCACCAGGTGTTGGCGTTGCCGCGGATTTCGATGCCCGACACCGAGCGAGCGAACGTCACGCACTGCCAGAACTGAGCCGCAGCAGGGGTGGCCGTCATCAGGCCACACGATACCACCAGCGCAAAACGCGCTGCTAACGCCTTGAAATTCATCGAGACCCCCCGGCCAAAACCCGTTTGTCGCAGTCTGGCTACGGGAGGTTCGATTTAATTGGAACCCGTGCGGGAACCATATCCGACGAAGCGTGTTACCGCGCCGACCAACGCCCCGAACGGGCGCTCAGGGCAGCTCAGTTCATGAGTTTCCAACCGGTTATGCGGTCGACCGTGACCTGCGTGACCGCGTGATAGCCCGGCCGCGCCTTGCCGTAGATCTCCATCGCCAGCTTGTGGCCCCAGTCGCCCGAGTCCATCATCTGCTGGAACAGCGGCGCGACGAACTTCCGCCGGCCCTGCGAAGTCAGGAACTGCTCGGCCGAGGCGTCGGCGGGCGCATAGTGATTGGCGAGCGCGAGTTGCAGCCAGGCGAAGCGGATCTCGGAGTTGCCCGTCGTGTTCCAGCCGAACGCCGTGTCGAGCGTCTTCAACCGCTCGGCCGGGAGCTTGCGCGGCAACTGCGTGATGAACCGCGTGATCTCCTGCGTAGTCGCCTTGCCGGGCACGCCCGAGACGGGACCGCCAGCCGCATACGCCTTGGCCGCCGCATCGACCGCCGGGAACGCCGCGGACGTCACATGCACCGCGTTCGCGGGGATGCCGGGGCTGTAAACCCACGTATCGACGCCGATCGTCTTGGCTTCGGCGGGCGTCAGCAGCTTCGACTTGAGGTCGGCGAGGAAGCCTGCGCTGGTCTGCGGCTGGAAGGCGTGGCGGTCGAAATAGCTGCGGAGATACGCATCCCACCGTGCGCGTCCGACCTGTTTCTCGATCGTGCGGAGGAACGCCGCGCCCTTGTCGTAGGCGATCTGAGTCATGCCGTCGTCGGGATCGCGCGCGGCGTCGAGATCGAGGTGGAGCTGCGTGTCCTTTGCGGCGGGGCCACCGGCCTCCTTCACCGCGGCGAGCATGTCGGTCCAGGCGAGGTCGGCCTCCATGTCGGCGCGGCGCTTGCCGTAGAGCGCTTCCATGATCCGGTTCTCGAAATAGCTGGTAAAGCCTTCGTTGAGCCAGAAATCGTCCCAGGTCGCGTTGGTGACGAGGTTGCCCGACCAGCTGTGCGCGAGTTCGTGCGCGATCAGCGAGACGAGGCTGCGGTCACCGGCGATCGCGGTCGGCGTGGCGAAGGTCAGCGTCGGGTTCTCCATGCCGCCGAACGGGAACGACGGCGGCAGGACCAGCACGTCGTAGCGGCCCCAGCGATACGGGCCGTACAGCCCCTCGGCGGCGGCGACGAACTTCTCGAGCTCGCCGAACTCGTACGCGGCCTTGGGCAAGGTCGCGGGTTCGGCCCAGATGCCGGTGCGCGGGCCGGTCGACTTGAACGCGATGTCGCCGACCGCGAGCGCGATCAAATACGGCGCGACGGGCTTGTCCATCTTGTACTGGAACGTGCAGCGATCGGCAGCGCAGGTCGGCTTGCCGGTCGCGAGCCCGCTCATCACCGCGGTGAGTTGCTTGGGGACGGCGATCTTGGCCTCCCAGGTCTGGCGGATGCCGGGGGAGTCCTGCGTCGGGATCCAGCTGCGGTTGAGGATCGCCTCGCCCTGGCTGAACAGGAACGGCTGTTTCTTGCCCGCGGTCTGCGCAGGGGTGAGCCATTGCAGCGCCTTCGCGTCGGGTGAGGAGGCGTAGGCGATGCGGATTTTCCTGGCGCCGTTGAGCGTGACGGTCAGCGGCGCGCCGTGGATCTTGTCGACTGTGCCGACCGAGTAGGGGAGCGGTTTGCCGGCGGCGTCGGTGATGTTGACGATCTTGAGGCCGTTGTCGTCGAGGACAAGTTTCGCGCCTGGTTTCGCCAGGACGTCGAGCGTGGCGATGCCGCGGATGACGTGGGTGTCGAAGTCGGCGGCTAGATCGAGCGCGACGTGCGTGACGCGGGCCTCGGCGGGGCGGGCGTAGCTGTGTGGGTCGTGCGCGTCGGGGGTGGTGAGGACGGGGGCGATCGTCTGCGCGACGGCGGGGGATGCGAGGACGAGACCGAGGGCGGTGGCTAGAGCGGGGATGCGCATGGGAACTCCGATGTCGCCGTTCCTCGATATCGGGACGGCCAAGCTTGGGTCCTAACGTGCGGGTCCCGTTGCTGGAAGGGTGAGACGATCGCGGTTTTGCATCCTCCCCCGCAAGGGGGAGGTGTCGTCGAAGGTAACGGAGGGAGGATCCGGAACGCACGTTTCGCATGCCTCCCCCTCCGTCTGGCAAGGGCCAGCCACCTCCCCCTGGCGGGGGAGGATCATCGGAAGCCGTGGCTCCTAGCTCTCGTGAACTGTGTTCGTTGCCAGTCGCGCCAACCGCGCCTCGTGCTCGACGCGGCCGAACGGAAAGCGGGAGAAGAAGAACGCCGAGACGCACGCCAGCGCGATGTAGAGGCCGGCGTAGATCAGCGTGAGGCGATCGATCGTTCCCACCGGGACCGTCCCCGGCATAGCCTTGGCCGGGAACCCCGCCACCGCGAGGATCATCCCCGCGGAAAAGATGCCGATCCCGCTGGTGCATTTCTGGACGAAGAACGAGCCCGCGAAGAACACGCCTTCGGACCGCCGGCCGGTCTTCGCTTCCGAATCCTCGACCACGTCGGCCATCATCGACGCGCCGAGGATGAACCCGGTGACGTTCGACGCGGTGCCGAGGATGAAGAAGCCGAACAACATCGGCAGCAGCGTGGGATCGCCGACGTCGGGAAACACGCCGAGCATCCGCACCCAGCACGGCGAGGTATTGAGCGCCGCACCCAGCAGCACCGCGCCCATCGCCGCCTTGGGCTTGCTCCCCGTCCTGCCGAGCCGGGGCGCGGCGAGAAACGCGAGGAACACGCCCGAGAACAGCGCGATCGTCAGGTAGACGAACACCGGCCCCTTGAAGCCCCAGACATAGGTGTAGAGGTAGTTCGACATCGCATAGCTGATGCCCTGGATCGTGTACGCGCAGACACCCGCGGCCATCAGGATCGCGAAGGCGCGGTTCTTCACGGTCTGGCGGAGTTCGGCGAAGGACTCGCGCAAGGTCTGCTTGGCGATCGGCGGGTTCGGGAGATGCCTGATCTCGTGGTGCGTGCCGAGCGCGGAGACGAGAATCGCTACGCGGATGAACAGCGCGCCCGCCAGCGCGAAGCCGCCGTAACCGGCGCGGTTGAGCAGGCCGTTCGGGAACGCCGCGGTGGGCGCGAGGAAATACTGGTACGCCGACAGCAACATCAGCAGCCCGCCGACCCAACCGAACAGATAGCGATAGGCCATGATCCGCGTGCGCTCGTCATACCCCGACGTCAGCTCGGGGGTCAGCGCGACCGACGGCACCTCGTAGCAACTCACCGCGCTACGCACGATCACCGCCATGACGAACAGCCAGATCAGCGTCTGCGGCTCCGACATCACCGAGGGCGGGTTCCACAGCAGCAGCCAGCCGATCATGATCGGCAGCGCAGACGCGTACATCCACGGATGCCGCCGGCCCCACCGCGTGCGCGTGCGATCGGAGAAGAAGCCCACCGCCGGATCGACGAACGCGTCGATCAGCAGCGCCATCATGATGACGAGCCCGACGGTGGCGGACGGCAGCCCGACGACCTGGTTGTAGAACAGCAGCAGGAACGTGCCGAACCCGGCGTCCTTCACCCCATACGCGACCGCGCCGAAGCCGTAGCTCGCCATCGTGCCGTTGGAGAGGCGGCGGGCGGGTGCCGTCATTTCAGTTTGTCGAGCAGCGCGAACAGCGAGGGTTGCGCGGGGTCCCAGCTCGGCCGCGTGCCGATCGTCATGCCGCCGTCCACGAGGATGTGCGTGCCGGTGATGAAGCTCGCATCGTCGCTCACCAGGAACGCGACCGCGGCGGCGATGTCCTCGCTGGTGCCGGGGCGGCGGATCGGCTGCGCGTCCGCGGCGATATGCGCAATCATCGCATCGGCCTGCGTCGTCTTGGCGGCGTCGAGTTCGAGCGTGCGCGTGAAGATGTTGGTGACGATGAAGCCGGGCACGACGGCGTTCACGCGGATCTTGTGCTGCGCGAGATCGGCAGCGGCCTGCTTGGTGAGGTGGAGGACGCCGGCCTTGGCGGTGGAATAGGCGGTCGGCGCATAGCCGGTGCCGAGCGCGGACACCGACGAGGTGTTGACGATCGCGCCGCCGCCGCGTTTCGCCATCAAGGGTGCTGCGTAGCGGATGCCGAGCGCGACCGAGCGGAGGAGCAGCGCCTGCGTGCGGTCCCAATCCTCGGGGGAAATCTCGCCGATCGGGTCGCGCGAGCCGCCTGCGCCGGCGTTGTTGAACAGGATGTCGAGCCCGCCCGCATCGTCGGCGGTCTGCATCAGCGCCTCGATATCGTCGGCCTGGAGCACGTCGGTGCGCTGGAACAGGATACGGCCGCCGGATGCGTCGGCGATCGCGTGGCCGCCGGTCTCATCGATGTCGCCGATCAGGACGGTCGCGCCTTCGTCGGCGAGTCGGAGTGCGGTCGCCCGGCCGATGCCGGACGCGCCGCCGGTTATGACGGCACGCTTGCCTGAAAACCTCACACGCTCTCTCCTGCTCTTTTTGGCGAGCCCATTTTTGCAAGCATAGTACGGCCTTTACACTCGTCAATGACGGCTCGTTCGAAAAACGGGTTTGCGGCGGGCGGCGCTCGGCGATACCAAGCGGGCAAACATTCGGAGGATGCGTGATGGATACGACCAACCTGTTCCGGCTCGACGGCCGCGTTGCGCTGATCACCGGCGGCAGCCGTGGGATCGGCAAGATGATTGCCGCAGGGTTCATCGCGCAGGGGGCCAAGGTGTATATCTCGTCGCGGAAAGCCGATGTGTGCGAGGCGGCGGCCGCGGAACTCGGGCCGAACTGCATCGCGTTGCCGCAGGATGTCTCGACCGTGGCGGGGTGCAAGGCTTTGGCCGCGCAGTTCGCCGAGCATGAGTCGAAGCTCGATATCCTCGTAAACAACGCGGGCGCGGCGTGGGGCGTGCCGTTCGAGGAGTTTTCGGAGGTCGGCTGGGACAAGGTCATGGACCTCAACGTGAAGTCGCCGTTCTTCCTGACGCAGGCGCTGCATGCTGCGCTGAAGGCTTCGGGATCGCGGGAGAAGCCGGCGAAGGTGATCAACATCACGTCGATCGACGGCCAGCGGCTGAACCCGTGGGAGACGTACAGCTATCATGCGTCGAAGTCGGCGCTGATCTACCTGACGAAGCGGATGGCGGCGCGGCTGGTGACGGATTCGATCAACGTGACGTCGATCGCGCCGGGGGCGTTTGCGAGCGACATGAACAAGGCGGCGCGCGATCATGGGGATGCGGTGGCGCAGGGGATTCCGGCGAAGCGCGTGGGTGTGGACGAGGATATGGCAGGCGCGGCGATCTATCTGGCGAGCCGAGCTGGGGATTATGTGATTGGGGAGACGATCACGGTCGACGGCGGTCTGGTGCATGCTTCGCTGGGCACAAGCATAGACGCCTGAGCCAATTCCCTCGCCCCTCCGGGGAGAGGGAGGGAGGAGCACTTGCAACGGAAGGGAGAGGGGCGTTGGGATGAACCGTCCCGAGCCTCACGCCCCTCTCCCTTCCCACGGCAAGTGCCGCGGGCCCCTTCCCTCTCCCCGGAGGGGCGAGGGACTTTTAGTTAGCGGGCTATGCCACCTGCCGCGAGAACGGCCAGCGTCACCAGTTCGCTCGCGGTCGACGTCATCGGCGCGACCTGGACTGGCTTTTCCATGCCGATCAACATCGGACCGATAACCGAATCCCCGCCGAGCTCTCGTAGCAGCTTCGCCGAGATATGCGCGGACTGGAGGCCCGGCATGATCAGCACGTTCGCCGGTCCCGAGAGCCGCGCAAACGGATAGTTCGCCAGCTGCTTCGGGTTCAGCGCGACGTCGGGCGCCATCTCGCCCTCATACTCGAACCCGACCTTGCGCCCGTCGAGCACCGTCACCGCATCGCGAATGTTGTCGAGCCATTCGCCCTTCGGATTGCCGAAATTCGAGTAGCTGAGGAACGCCACGCGGGGTTCGTGCCCCATCCGCCGCGCAACCGCCGCCGTTTGCTCGGCAAAATCGGCCAACTGCTCGGCGGTCGGGCGTTCGTTGACGGTGGTGTCAGCGATGAACACCGTGTGGCTCTGCCCGACGAGCAGGTGGATACCGAACGGCGTCTTCCCCGCCGCCGGATCGATCACGCGATAAATCTGGCGCATCGTCTCGCCATAGGTGCGCGTGATGCCCGTGATCATCGCATCGCCTTCGCCGAGCTGGAGCAGCAGCGCGCCGAAGATGTTGCGGTCCTGGTTGACCATCCGCTCGCAATCGCGGCGCAGGTACCCGCGACGCTGGAGCCGCGAATACAGGAAGTCGACCATCCGCGGGACGAGCGGCGAGACGCGGCTGTTGTGGAGTTCGAAGCTCTCGGGATCGGTGACGCCGAGTGCGCGCAACCGGTCGGGTACGTCGTCGCGGCCGACCAGCACCGGCGTGCCGTAGCCGCCTTCCTTGAACGCGATAGCAGCGCGCAGGACGACCTCTTCCTCGCCTTCCGCGAAGATCACGCGCTTGGGGTGCGCGCGCGCGCCTTCGTACGCCATTGACAGGACCGAGGTGGTCGGATTGAGGCGTGCGCGGAGCGAGTGCCGATACGCTTCGATGTCGAGGATCGGCTTGGTCGCGACGCCCGAGGCCATCGCCGCCTTGGCGACCGCGACGGGGACGACTTCCATCAGCCGCGGATCGAACGGCGCGGGGATGATGTACGCCGGGCCGAAGCTGTGGCTGACGCCGTACGCCGCGGCGACTTCCTCGGGCACCCGTTCGCGCGCGAGTTCGGCGATGGCGTTGGCGGCGGCGATCTTCATCGCGTCGTTGATGCCGGTCGCGCGGACGTCCAACGCACCGCGGAAGATGAACGGGAAACCGAGCACGTTGTTGACCTGGTTCGGATAATCCGAGCGGCCGGTCGCGACGATCGCATCGGGGCGCGCGGCCATCGCCAGTTCGGGGCGGATTTCGGGCTCGGGGTTGGCCATCGCGAAGATGATCGGCGCGGGGGCCATGTCCTTGACCATCTCCGGCGTCAGCGAGCCCGCCGCAGAGAGCCCCAGGAACACGTCGGCGCCGACCAGTGCCTCGGTCAAGGTGCGTGTCTCAGTGATCGCGGCGTGGGCGGACTTCCACTGGTCGACGCCTTCGCGGCCCTGGTAGATCACGCCTTTCCGGTCGCACAGGATGACGTTGTCGCCGCGCACGCCCATTGCTTTCACGAGCTCGGTGCAGGCGATCGCCGCGGCGCCGGCGCCGTTGACGACGATCTTGACCTCGGACAGCTTCCGCCCGGTCAGCAGGCACGCGTTGATCAGGCCGGCGGCGGTGATGATCGCGGTGCCGTGCTGGTCGTCATGGAAAACCGGAATGTTCATCCGTTCGCGCAGGGCCTGCTCGATGATGAAGCATTCGGGCGCCTTGATGTCCTCGAGGTTGATGCCGCCGAACGTCGGCTCCATCAGCTCGACCGCGTCGATGAAGCGGTTCACGTCCTCGGTCTTCAGCTCGATATCGATCGCGTCGACGTCGGCGAAGCGCTTGAACAGCACCGCCTTGCCTTCCATCACCGGCTTGCTGGCGAGCGGCCCGAGATTGCCCATGCCGAGGATCGCGGTGCCGTTCGAGATCACCGCAACGAGGTTACCCTTGGCGGTATAGTCGTAGACGGTGGCGGGATCGTCGTAGATCGCCTGCACCGGCACCGCGACGCCGGGCGAATAGGCGAGCGCGAGATCGCGCTGCGTCGCCATCGGCTTCGACGCAATGATCTCGATCTTCCCCGGACGACCTTCCGAATGGAAGAGCAAAGCTTCGCGTTCGGAGAATTGCAGCGTTTCGTCGGACATGGGCGGGGCCTCGCACGGTCGTTGGGATTAAGGCACCTTCTAGGCAGGCGATCTACATCCGTCACCCCGGACACTTCGCCCATCCCCTCACAGCACCACCCCGGCGAAGGCCGGGGTCCAAATGGAAAGGTAGTCGTAACAGCGCGCTGCGCTCCGTTATTACCGTCCCCCAATTGGGCCCCGGCCTTCGCCGGGGTGGTACCAGGACAAGGAAGCCGTCCAATCGGATGACGAACTCGCAAACTCCCGCTAGATCGACGCCGATGTCGCACCCCGCCCCTACCCCCATGATGACACAGTATCTCGGCCTGAAGGCGGAAGCGCAGGATTGCCTGTTGTTCTACCGGATGGGCGATTTCTTCGAACTGTTCATGGACGATGCGCGGATCGCGGCGGGGGTGCTCGACATCGCGCTGACCGCGCGCGGTGAGCATGAGGGCAGGCCGATCCCGATGTGCGGCGTGCCCGTGCATGCGGCGACGGTGTACCTGCAACGCCTGATCAAGGCCGGCCACCGCGTCGCGATCGCGGAGCAGGTCGAGAGCCCGGCGGAAGCCAAGGCCCGCGGCGGCTCGAAGGCGCTCGTTGCGCGCGCGATCGTCCGCGTGGTGACCGCGGGGACGCTGACCGAGGAGGCGTTGCTCGACGCACGGAGCGACAATTGGTGCGTGGCGATCGGCGAGGCTGGCGGGTCTGTTGCCATTGCCGCCGCGGACGTGTCGACCGGGCGGTTCGAGATCGTCGAGGTTGCGGGCGACGCGGTCGAGGCGGAACTCGCGCGGCTGGGCGCTGCCGAAGTCGTGGCATCGGAGGCTAGCGCTTTCGAAGAAGCCGCAACGACGCTGCGGCCCAAGACCGATTTCGACAGCGGCGCGGGTGAGGCTCGGCTGAAGCGACTGTACGGCGTGGCGACGCTCGACGGGTTTGGGCAGTTCGGGCGCGCAGGGCTCGCCGCAGCCGGAGGCCTGGTCGCGTATCTGGAGCATAATGCGAAGGGCACGATGCCCTTCCTCCGCCCCCCGCGGATCGGCCGCGCAGCAGAGACGATGGCGATCGACGCCGCCACGCGCGAGAGCCTGGAGCTCACCTGTACGACCGGTGGGGTGCGTAAGGGGAGCCTGCTCGATGCGGTCGACCGGACGGTGACGGGGGCCGGCGCGCGGTTGCTGGGCGCGGATCTCGGCGCGCCATTGATGGACAAGGCGGCAATCGACGCGCGGCTCGATCTGGTGCGGCTGTTCCATGACGACCAGTCGGCGCGCGAGCGGTTGCGCTCGACGTTGCGCGCGCTGCCCGACATCGGGCGGGCGCTCGGGCGGCTGGCGGCAGGACGCGGCGGCCCGCGCGATCTGGGGCAGTTGCGCGACGGGCTCGATGGCGCCTGGAGCCTCGGCGAGCGGATGGACGCGATCGGCGATCCGCCAGTGCTCCTCCGAGACATCGCGCCGAGATTGCGTGGACACGGCGCACTGATCGATTTGCTCAAGCGCGCGCTGGTGCCGTCCCCGCCGATCGAGGCATCGGACGGCGGGTATATCGCGGCGGGGTATGACGCCGCGCTCGACGACCTGCGCGATGCGGGGGCCGGCGGACGGCGGGCGATCGCCGCGCTGGAGGCGGAGTTCCGGACCGCGACCGGCGTTACGGCGCTGAAGATTCGCCACAACGGCGTGCTCGGCTATCATGTCGAGGTGCCGGCGCGGGCTGCGGACCCGTTGATGAAGGCGGATAGCGGCTTCACGCATCGCCAGACGCTCGCGGGCGTGGTGCGGTTCAATACGCCTGCGCTGCACGAGGTCGCGGCGAAGGTGTCGCAGTCAGGCGCACATGCGTTGGCGGCAGAAGCGGCGCATCTCGAGGAACTCACCGCGCAGGCCTTGGCGGGGCGCGAGGCGATTGCGGCGACGGCAGATGCGCTCGCGCGGTTGGACGTCGCGGCGGGGCTGGCCGAGCGCGCGGCGGAAGGCGCCTGGGCACGGCCGTCGCTGGTCGATCACGCGTGCTTCGAGATCGAGGGCGGCCGGCATCCGGTGGTCGAGGCGGCGGTGGCCAAGTCGGGCGACCGGTTCGTCGCCAACGACTGCAATCTGTCGGAGAGTTCGCGGCTGTGGCTCGTCACCGGGCCGAACATGGGTGGTAAATCGACCTTCCTCCGCCAGAATGCGCTGATCGCGGTCCTCGCGCAGGCGGGGTCCTACGTGCCCGCGACCAAGGCCACCCTGGGGCTCGTCGATCGCCTGTTCAGCCGGGTCGGTGCCTCCGACAACCTCGCGCGCGGGCGGTCGACGTTCATGGTCGAGATGGTCGAGACCGCGGCGATCCTCGCGCAGGCGACGCCGCGGTCGTTCGTGATCCTCGACGAGGTCGGCCGCGGCACCTCGACCTATGACGGGCTCGCGATCGCGTGGGCGGTGGTCGAGGCGATCCACGAGGACAATCGCTGCCGCTGCCTGTTCGCGACGCATTATCACGAGCTGACGCGGTTGGCGGAGCGCTGCGAGGCGCTGTCGCTTCACCACGTCCGCGCGCGCGAGTGGAAGGGGGAGCTGGTGCTGCTCCACGAACTCGCCGATGGACCGGCGGATCGGAGCTATGGCCTCGCGGTCGCGCGGCTGGCGGGGATGTCGCCGGTCACGGTGGCGCGCGCGAAGGCGGTGCTGGCGAAACTCGAGGCCGGACGTGCGAAGACGGGAGGGCTCGCGGCCGGACTGGACGACCTGCCGTTGTTTGCGGCCGCGGCGCAGGTCGAGGAGGCGGCGTGCGACGTGCTGCGCGAGGATCTGGCGAAGCTCGACATCGACGCGATGAGCCCGCGGGATGCGCTCGACGCGCTGTACCGGTTGAAGGCGCTCGCGAACGAGGGCTAACCCCCGCCCCGCCCACACCGTCATCCTGGGCTCGACCCAGGATCCAGAGCCAAGAATGTTGCGGTTCGCGGCTCTGGATCCCAGCGTTCGCTGGGATGACGACACGGGAATAGCCAGAGCGTAGGTTCTTGATCCCGCGTCCTAGTATCTCACGATACGTCGATGCTAGGCGGCGGCCGAATTTAGCGGAGCGCGGGCTTTGGGCGGACATCATCACGGACATGACCATTCGCATGGTCACTCGCACGGCGGCGGCCACGCGCACGGCGGCCATAGCCACGCCCCGGCCTCGTTCGACCGCGCGTTCGCGATCGGCATCGGCCTCAACATCGTCTTCGTCGTCGTCGAGGCGATCGTCGGCCTGCGCATCGACTCGGTCGCGCTGCTCGCCGACGCCGGCCACAATCTGTGCGACGTGCTCGGCCTCGTCGTCGCCTGGGGCGGCACGATGCTCGCACGCACGGCACCGACCAAGCGCTACACCTACGGGCTGAAGGGCTCGACGATCCTCGCCGCGCTGGCCAACGCCTTGCTGCTGCTGGTCGCACTCGGCGCGATCGTGCTGGAGGCATCGCAGCGCTTCTCCGATCCCGCCCCGACCGCCGGCCTGACCGTGTCGATGGTCGCGGGCATCGGCATCGCCGTCAACGCGTTCACCGCGTGGATGTTCGCGCGCGGCCGCAAGGGCGACGTCAACATCCGCGGCGCGTACCTCCACATGGCCGCCGACGCGCTGGTGTCGGCGGGCGTGGTGATCGCCGGCTTCGTGATCTGGCGCACCGGCCTCACCTGGATCGACCCCGCTGTGAGCATCGTCATCGCGGTCCTGATCTTCTGGCAGACCTGGGGCCTGCTCCGCGAGACCGTCGAGATGTCGCTGTCCGCCGTCCCCCGCGGGATCGAGTTCGACCATGTCGACGACGCTCTCCGCGGCCTGCCCGGCGTTACCGAGATCCACGATCTCCATATCTGGCCGATGAGCACCACCGAACCCGTCCTCACCGCGCACCTGGTGATGCCCGCCGGCCACCCAGGCGACCGGTTCCTGAGCGATGCCAGGACGATGCTTCACGATAAATTCGGGATCGGCCACGCGACGTTGCAGGTCGAGACAGGCAACGGCCACGACTGTTCGATGGCGGACTCGGCGACTGTTTGAATTCCGCCGTTGGAACTTCGGCGTCTGAACTTGGGATTCCAAACCGAGCTGTTTGAACTTTTCCGGTGCCGCACGGGTTACTCTGTCACGCATCAGGAGCAAAGTTCATGAAGAAGCATCTTATCGCAGCGTTGATGTCGGTCGCCGTCGCGGCGCCCGCCATGCTGCCGACCGCCGTGACCGCGCAGCGTTACGACGATCGCCGCGACAACAACGATCGTCGCGATCGTGACGATCGCCGTTTCAACAACGACCGCCGCGGTAACGATCGCAACTGGCGTGGCGACGACCGCAACTGGGATCCGTCGCGCAGCTATCAGGACGGCAAGTACCGCGAGCGCCGCCTCGGCCGCAACGACCGGATCTATCGTGGTCGCGACGGTCGCGCCTATTGCAAGCGCAACGACGGTTCTACCGGGCTGGTGATCGGTGCGCTCGGCGGCGGCGTGCTCGCGAACCTGATCGGTGGCGGGACGCTCGGCACGCTGGCGGGTGCCGGTGGTGGCGCACTGCTCGGCCGCTCGGTCGACCGCGGCAACGTGAAGTGCCGTTGAGCTTTAGCCGACGCTAGAAACGACGACGGCGGCCGAGCGATCGGCCGCCGTTTTTGTGTCTGCGCAACGTGCCGTTCGTGCTGAGCGAAGTCGAAGCACCTGCGCTTTGGTCAGACCCTTCGACTTCGCTCAGGGTGAACGGAAGGGTCTAGTACGCGCGAGCGACCGCGAATTCGACGGCTTCGATCATCGCGTCCTTGGCGGCACCGTTCGCAAAGCCACCGATCGAATCGATCGCGCGCTGGCCGTAGTGACGCGCCCTTGCAAACGTATCGTCGATCGCACGGGTCGAGCGGATCAGGCGGATCGCATGCTGGAGATCGGCGTCGCTGTCCCGGCGGCCTTCGACGGCGTCCTTCCAGAACGCGAGATCCTCTTCCGAGCCGCGCGCATACGCCAGGATCACCGGAAGCGTCATCTTCCCCTCGCGGAAATCGTCGCCCGCGTCCTTGCCCATCGTGTCCGCGTCCGAGACATAGTCGATCGCGTCGTCGACCAGCTGGAAGGCGATGCCCAGGTTGCGGCCATACGCGTCGAGCGCAGCCTCTTCCGCCTCGGGGCGCTCGGCGACCACCGCTGAAATCCGGCACGCGGCCGCGAACAGCGCCGCGGTCTTGGCGCCGATGATGTCGAGATAGCGCTCCTCGCCGAGATCGACGCGGCGCGCGGCGGTCAACTGATTGACCTCGCCCTCGGCGATCACCGCGCTCGTCGACGACAGGATCTTGAGCGCCTTCAGGCTGCCCGCCTCGACCATCAGCTCGAAGCTGCGGCTGAACAGGAAATCGCCGACCAGCACGCTGGCCGGGTTGCCCCAGATGATGTTGGCGGTGCGCTTGCCCCGGCGCAGGTCCGAGCCGTCGACGACGTCGTCGTGCAGCAGCGTCGCGGTATGGATGAACTCGACCGCAGCGGCCAGCAGGTGGTGCTGCGTCCCCGAATAACCGATCAGTTGCGCACTCGCGAGCGTCAGCATCGGCCGCATCCGCTTGCCGCCGCCGGCGATCAGGTGACCCGCGAGTTCGGGGATCAGCGGGATCTCGGACTGCATCCGGCCGCGGATCACCGCATTGACCTGGTCCATGTCGCCGGTGACGAGTTTGACCATCGGGTCCAGCGACGGCTGGGACTCGGGATTGGGACGTACGGTTTCGAGGCGGTGGACGGTGGCGCTCATCTCCCCGAGCCTCTGCCGCCTATGCCCCTGCAAAGCAACCCTTGCCGACCCTCGGCTCACCCCGGCCCGCCCCGCGGACATCTTGCCGATCCGGCCGTATCCTCCCAAAAGGCGCGCCGAACCAACGAAAGGGTGTTTTTAGGTGGCTGACGACCTGTTGACCGGATATCGCCAGAGCATCGACAATATCGATGCGGCCCTCATCCACATGCTCGCCGAACGGTTCAAGGTGACGCAGGCGGTGGGACGGCACAAGGCGACCCACGGCCTGCCCGCCGCCGATCCCGGCCGCGAGGAGCGCCAGATCGCGCGGTTGCGGCATCTCGCGTCGGAGGCACAGCTCGATCCGGAATTCTCGGAAAAATTCCTGCGCTTCATTATCGACGAGGTCATCCGTCACCACGAACAGCTTGCGCACGATCCCGCCTGAACCGCGCCCGCTTCGCCGGCCAGTCTACCCGCGACGGTCGTCAGGCGCGACGTGACGGAATCGTCACGGCTGCTCCATCTCGCGATCATCTCGTTCTCGGTAGGGCGGCGGCGATGACGGGTCTTCGGCGTGCTCTGATCGGACTCGTGGTCCTGGCGGTGATCGCGACGGGGTTCATGGGTTGGCTCGGCTATTTCGGCGGCCCGGTGTTCACGGACGTCCCCGCGACCAATGCGTCCCCCACCACTGCTAAGCGCCCGTTCGCCGCGGTGCTGCTGACCAGCGATGTCGGCTACCGGATCGGCATGGCGCGAGAAATCGCGCAGCGGCTGGCGGCGGACGGCGTGCCGGTGGTCGCGGTCAACACGCTGACGTATCTGCGCAAGACCCGGACGCCCGCGGACATCACGCGATTGATCGCGGATGCCGAACGCCGCGCAATGCGACTGGGCCAGACCGACAAGGTCGTGCTGATCGGCCAGTCGTTCGGCGCGGACATGCTGCACGTCGGGCTGATCGACCTGCCCGCCGACCTGCGCGCGAAGATCGTGCGGGTGGCGCTGATCGTGCCCGAGGACAACGTCCAGTTCCGCGCCTCGCCCAGCGAGATCTTCGATCTCTGGACGCCGACGATCGATGCCCTGCCGACTGCGCGGCGATTGACCTGGGTGCCGCTGCTGTGCGTGCACGGCCAGGAGGAAATTGGCAGCCTGTGCCCCTTGCTGACACAGCCCAATGTGCAAAACGTGGCGTTGCCCGGCGGACATCCGCTTCACCGCGACGCCGATGCGCTCTACGATGTCCTCGCGCGGTTCGTGTTCGCGCGCTGAGGGGTCGTCGATGAGCTTGCCAATGCCGGACACTATCGGGGCCGGGGAACAGACACGTCCGCCTCATGGCGGGACTCGGGTTCGGAAACACGGTTTGCGCAGGTCATGACGACGCGACCCACGCTCGTCCGGATCCGCGACTGGATCGCGCATCGCCGCGGCACGCTGATCGCGCTCGCGGTGCTGCTCGTCGCGGTGCTCGGCTTTGCCGCGATCCACAAGCTGACCGCGGAAATCCGCCTGTCCGAGGTGCGTACGGCGTTCGCCGCGCTCGGCTGGCCCGCGCTGTCGGCGTCGATCGGCCTGACCGTCGTCAGCTACATCGCGCTGACCTTCTACGACACGATCGCACTCAGAGTGATCGGTCATCCGCTACCCTGGCGGACCGCCGCCGTCGCGTCGTTCACCAGCTACACGATCAGCCACAATCTCGGGCTTGCGATGCTGACCGGCGGATCGGCGCGCTACCGCGTCTACAGTCGCGCCGGGCTGGACGAAGCGGGGGTGGCGCGCGTCGTCCTGATCGCGGGAGTGACGTTCTGGGCGGGGGTGATCAGCGTCGCGTGCCTATCGATGGCGATCCATCCGGGCATGCTGCCGATCGTCCACTGGACGCTGCCGCCGCTGCTGGAGCGGGCGATCGGGATCGGCATTCCGCTGGCGATGCTGGCGATCGTCCTGCGCTATCGTCAGGGCGGTTCGATCGGGCTGCTAGGCTGGCGCCTGCCGCTGCCCGACGCGCGCCAGGCGCTCGCGCTGCTGCTGGTGTCGACCGTCGATCTCGCAGCGGCGAGCGCAGCGCTGTTCGTGCTGCTCCCGAACGCCTCCCCCGACCTCTATCCGGTGCTGTTCCTCGGCTATGCGGTGGCGATCGTCGTCGCGCTGATCAGCCATGTGCCGGGCGGGCTCGGCGTGTTCGAGGCGGTGATCATCGCGACGATGCCGCAGAACAACGCGACCATCCTCGCCGCGCTGCTCGCCTACCGGATCATCTATTACGTCGCGCCGCTGATCCTGGCGGCGGTGCTGCTCGCGTTCCACGAGGGCCGGCAATGGCGTCGCCGCGCGCGCACCGCGGATCAGGACGGCCGCGGCACCGATCCGCTGACGATCGCGCTGCCGTTGGCGCCGCTGCTGCTCGGCGTGCTCGTGTTCATGAGCGGCGCGATGCTGCTGGTCTCGGGCGCGCTGCCCGCCGCGCCCGGCCGGATGAACGCGCTGGCGACGATCCTGCCGTTGCCGATCAGCGAGATGGCGCATGTCGCGGCCAGCCTCGTCGGCGTCATGCTGCTGTTCGTGGCGCTAGGGCTCTACCGCCGGCTCGACGGTGCGTTCTGGGCAGCCCGGACGCTGCTCATCGCCGGCGCGCTGCTGTCGATCGCCAAGGGCCTGGATTACGAGGAAGCGACCGTCCTGTTGCTGACCGCCGCCGCGCTGCAATGGACGCGCGGCGCCTTCTACCGGCGGACGCGGCTGACCGCTGAGCCGTTGTCACCCGAATGGCTGGTCGGGGTCGGCGCGGCGATCGGCCTGTCGGTGCTGATCGGGTTCTTCGCGTACCACCGCGTCGGCTATTCGAGCAATCTGTGGTGGGAGTTCGAGACCAACGCCAACGCCTCGCGGTTCCTGCGCACCAGCCTGGCGGTCGGGCTGCTGTTGATCGGCGTGGCGATCTGGCGGCTGTTCGCGGCGGCGCCCGTGCCGCTCGTCCACGACGTGCTGCCCGACGACGTGGCGGAGGCCGCGCTCGCGCATGCCGACCGGACCGACGCGATGCTCGCCTTCACCGGCGACAAGCGCTTCCTGGTATCTGACAGCCGCGACGCGTTCCTGATGTACCAGGTCAAGGGCGCGAGCTGGATCGTGATCGGCGATCCCGTCGGCCCGGCCGAGGCGTGGTCCGAGCTGCTCTGGGCGATCCGCGCGCGTGCCGATGCCGCGCAAGGGCGGCTGCTGCTGTACCAGATCGGCCTGCGCATCGTCCCGATCGCGATCGAGATGGGGCTGAAGCTCGTCAAATACGGCGAGGAGGCGACCGTCGAACTCGGCAGCTTCACGCTGGAAACGCCCGATATGCGCAGCGTGCGCAAGGCAAGCCGGGTCGCCGAGCGCGCCGGCGCCGAGTTCGCAGTCGTGCGGGCCGCCGACATGCCCGCGATCCTCCCCGAATTGCAGGCGATCTCGGACTGGTGGCTGGCCGACAAGGATCACGCCGAGAAGAGCTTCAGCGTCGGCCGGTTCGAACCTGGCTATCTGACGACGTTCGATTGCGCGGTGGTGCGGATCGAGGGGCGGATCGTCGCCTTCGCCAATATCTGGGCGACCCCGAACGGCCAGGAATTGTCGGTCGACCTGATGCGTCACGCAGAGGACATGCCGCAGGGGGGCATGGACTTCCTGTTCACCCGGCTGATGCTGTGGGGCCACGAGCACGGCTATCGCAATTTCTCGCTCGGGATGGCACCGCTGTCGGGGATCGAGGCGCGACGGCTGTCGCCGACCTGGTCGAAGGTGGCCGCGTTCCTGTTCCGCCACGGCGAGCGATTCTACGGGTTCGCGGGCCTGCGCGCGTACAAGGAGAAGTTCAGGCCGAACTGGACGCCGCGCTACATCGCCTCGCCGGGCGGCACGTCGCTGCTGCGCGGGCTGATCGATTTGCAGGCTTTGGTGAGTCGGTAAGGCTTGCTAGGGCCCGCCTATGAGTTTTCTCCTCGCGATCGAAGGCGCCGACGGCGCGGGCAAGGCCACCGCTTCCGCATTGGTGGTTGAGCAGTTGCGCGCCACCGGCCGCACCGCCGAGGTCGTGTCGTTCCCGCGCTATACCGAGACGGTCGGTGGCTGGGCGCTCGGTGCGATGCTTGCGGGCAATTTGCCGCGCGGCACCTCGCCCAAGGCAGCGGCGGTGCTCTACGCGCTCGACCGGATGGAATCGCGCGATCACCTGCTCGCGACGATGGCGGCGAACGACGTCGTCGTGTTCGATCGCTACATCGCCTCCAACATGGCGTACCAGGCGGCGCAGGTGCCGGCGGACGAGGCCGATGCGATGATGACGTGGATCGCCGACCTCGAGACAGGATCGTTCGCGCTGCCGACCCCCGATCTGTCGGTATATCTCGATACCCCCGCCGCAATCGCCCGCGGGTTGATCCTGAAGAAGCGCAAACGGTCGTACACCGACGATGCGTTCGACGCGTACGAAGCGGATACCGGACTGCAGGACCGCGTCCGGACCAACTACGCGGCGATGGCGCAGGCCGGGTTGCTTGGACGCTGGGCGACGGTGTCGACGGTTGAGGCCGGCGCGTCGCGATTGCCGGCAGAGATCGCCGCGGAAATCGTCGCGCTGTTGAACTAAACTCCGTCATCCTGACGAAAGTCAGGATCCAGAGTTACACAGGATATCGCTCGTTACCCTGGATCCTGACTTTCGTCAGGATGACGGAGTTGGTCGTGTAAACCCACGCGCCACCACGTTTTTTCCTTCCGGTCGCGAATTTCCGCATTGCAGCATCGGCAAACGTCATTACTTAGCACGCTAATGACTTCCGCCCGCGCCCGTCTCGAAGCCTCCTATGCCCGCACGCTGATGCCGCTCGCGCGTCTCTGGCGGCAGGCGGCGGATCGTGCGCTCAGCGACATGTGCGTCTCGGCGTCCACCGGCTGGGCGCTGGTCCAGGTGGGGCGGCTCGGCGACGACGTCCGCCAGACCGATCTCGCGAGCGAACTCGACGTGACGCAGGCCTCGCTGGTCCGCTCGATCGACCAGATGACCGCCGCCGGACTGGTCGAACGCCACCGCGACCCCGACGACGCGCGAGTCAGTCGCATCCGCCTCACCGACCGCGGCCGGACGCTCGTCACCACGATCGAGTCGAAGTTCGCGACCTTGCGCCACGCGATGCTCGACGGCGTGTCCGACGACGACCTCGCCATCGCGCTGCGCGTCGCCGAACGGCTCGGTGCGCGCTTCCAGGCGGATCGCGCGCGATGATCCTCACGCGGTTCGGCAGCACGGAGGCGCTGTTCACGGTCAAATGCTTCGTCGCGGCGATGCTGGCCTATTACATCGCGCTCAAGATCGGCCTGACGCGGCCCTATTGGGCGGTCACGACCTCGTACATCGTCGCGCAGCCGCTGGCGGGCGCGGTGCTATCGAAGGCGGTGTTCCGCGTCGCCGGAACCGTGCTCGGCGCAGTCGCGGCGGTGGTGCTGGTGCCCAATCTGGTCAACGCGCCCGAACTGCTGTCGCTCGGCCTCGCGCTGTGGCTCGGCCTGTGCCTCTACATCTCGCTGCTCGACCGCACCCCCCGCGCGTATCTGTTCCTGCTGGCGGGCTATACCGCGAGCATCATCGGCTTCCCGTCGGTCGAGGCGCCCGGCGCGGTGTTCACGACGGCGGCGTTGCGCGTCCAGGAGATCACGATCGGGATCCTCTGCGGCAGCCTGATCCACGGCTTCGTCTTTCCGCAGACCGTGACCGCGGTACTGCTCGGACGGATTGACGCGATCCTCGGCGACGCCGAGCGCTGGTCGCGCGATTCGCTCGCTGGCGAGTCGGATGCGGCCCTGAGCCGCGACCGCCGCCGGCTGGCGCTCGACATCAACGAACTGCATCAGCTCTCCATCCATCTGCCGTTCGACACCGCCCGCCTGTTGCCGCGGGTCAGGACGCTCCGCGCGCTCCAGGCCGAGCTGTCGATGCTGCTCCCGCTGGCGAGCGCGGTCGACGACCGGATCGTCGAGCTGCGACGCGGTGCAGACGCCCCCCGCCCCGAAGCGATCGCGCTGATCGAGGACGTCCGCGACTGGCTGCGCGATCCGCTGCCGCTGGCGGAGCGCGGCGAGACCGCCGACGCGCTGATCGCCCGTGCCAGGGCGCTCGAGCCGCCGGTCGGCGACACGCTGATCTGGCGCGACGCGTTGCGGCTCAGTCTTCTCGCCCGGCTGGCCGAGTTGATCGACGCGCATCGCAACGCGCGCGACCTGCGCGACCAGATGCGCTCGCCGTCGCGCACGCCCGTCACGCCCGCCGTGACCCGGTTGCTGGCGCGCACGACCAAGCGCCCGCTCCACCGCGACCGCGGCATCGCGCTCCGGGCGGCGCTCGGCACGATCGCGACGATCCTGCTCGGCTGCATCTTCTGGATCGGCACCGGCTGGGCGGACGGCGCGGGCGCGGTGCTGATCGCCGGCGTGTGCTGCGCGCTGTTCGGCAACAGCGACGATCCGGCGCCGTCGATCATGGCGTTCTTCTACGGCACGATCATCGGCCTCGTCATCTCCGCGGTCTACGCCTTCGCCATCCTGCCGCGGGTCACCGATTTCGTCACGCTGATGGCGGTGCTCGCCCCCCCGATGCTAATCGGCGGGATGTACCTCGCGCGCCCCGCGACCCTGCTGGTGACGCTCGGCGCGCTGCTCGGCGGGTTGAACACGGTCGGGCTGAACGACCGCTTCGCCAGCGATTTCAGCGCGTTCATCAACGGCGGCATCGCGCAGCTGGTCGGCACGTTGTTCGCGGTCGTCACGGTCGGGCTGTTCCAGACGATCGGCGCGGACACCAGCGCGCGGCGGTTGATTCGCGCGGGCTGGCGCGAACTGGCGACGCGGAGCGACTCGCCCGGCCGTCCCGACGCCGCCGGCTGGATCGCGCGGATGCTCGACCGGATCGGGCTGCTGGCACCACGGCTCGCAGCGCAGGGCGAGGATCCGGGCAAGCCGCTGCTCGACGCGCTGACCGATCTGCGCGTCGGCGTCGCGGTCGGCGAACTCAAGCAGTTGCGGCTCGACGGCACGCCCGGCGAGGCTGCGGCGATCACCCCGGTGCTGCGCGGAGTCGGCAGGCATTACCGCGCGTTGCGCCCCGACAGGCCGGCCCCGCCCGAGCCCGATCTGCTCGCGGGGATCGACACCGCGATGGCGGGGTTCGCGACCAGCACGCCGGATCGCCACCGTACCGGCGTCTTGGCTTTGACCTCGCTCCGGCGCAACCTGTTCCCCCAGGCGCCCGCGTACGGAGCAACCCCATGACCGGCGAAATCTCGATCGGCGGCGTCTTCCTGCCGAGCATCCTGCTGCTCGCGGTCGCCGCCGTCCTGCTCACCGGACTGGCGACGCGATTGCTCGCCTTCGCCGGCTTCTACCGCGTGGTGACCTATCGCCCGCTCGTCGATCTCGCGCTGTTCATCCTCATCCTCGGGCTGCTCGCCCTGCTCACCGGACCTTCCGCATGACCGCTTCCCGTTTCAAATCGCTGCTCGCGCCGCTCGGCCGTTCCGCCGTCACGCTGGTGATCGTCCTGCTGGCGGTGCTCGTCGGGATCTGGCTGTGGAAGCACTACGAGACCGATCCGTGGACGCGCGACGGGAAGATCCGCGCCGATATCGTCCGCGTGACGCCCGACGTCGCGGGTTTGGTGACGCAGGTCGCGGTGCACGACAACCAGGCGGTGAAGCCGGGGGATATCCTGTTCGTGGTCGACCGCCCCCGCTTCCAGCTGACGCTGGCGCAGTCCGACGCATCGATCGCGAGCGCGCGTGCGACGCTATTGCAGGCGAGGCGCGAGGCACAGCGTGATCTTGCCTTGGGCGACCTGGTTGCCAAGGAAACGCACGAGCAGAACGTCGCGCGCGTCGCCACCGCGTCGGCCGCACTCGCCCAGGCACAGAGCGCACGCTCGACCGCGGCGCTCAACCTTGCGCGGACGACGGTGCGCGCGACGGTGCACGGGATCGTTACCAACCTCGACCTGCATCCCGGCGACTATATCGCGGCGGGAACGCAGGCGATGGCGCTGGTCGACACCGATTCGCTGCGCGTCGAGGGCTATTTCGAGGAAACCAAGCTCGGCAGCATCCGGGTCGGCGATCCGGTGGTCGTCCACCTGATGGGCGAACCGCAGGCGCTCCACGGCCGCGTCGACAGCATCGCCGCGGGGATCAACGACAGCGAGCGGACCAACACGACCAACCTGTTGCCGAACGTGAACCCGACCTTCAACTGGGTGCGCCTCGCGCAGCGCATCCCGGTTCGGGTGAAGCTGACGCAGGTACCGAAGGGAACGCAGCTGATCGTGGGCCGCACCGCGACGGTAACGGTCCAGCCGCGCGTCGCACCGGGGACGACGGCATGACGTTCCCCACCATCCGCCCCACCCCCCGCCGTCATCCTGACGAAAGTCAGGGCCCAGGGTTACAAGCGATGTCCTGCGTGGCACTGGATCCTGACTTTCGTCAGGATGACGGGGGCAGGCGTGATCGCTCGGCACACGTCGGTCATCGTAGCATCGCGCCAGCGGTCCTCGCGCTAGCCCTCGCCGCCTGCACCACCGCCGGCCCGAACTACGCGCTCCCCGAGTCCGCCGTCGTCAACCGCCCCTCCGCCCAAGGCGCGTTCGACAGCGGCCACGAGAAGGCGTTCGCCGACACCCCCCTCCCCGACCATTGGTGGCAACTCTACGGCGACGCCCGCCTCGACGCGTTCGTCACCGAAGCGCTCGCCGCCAACACCGATCTCCGCGCCGCCGACGCCAACCTGCGCCGCGCCGACGCAGTCGTCGCCGAAGTCGCCGCAGGCCGCACGCTGTCGACCGTCCTCGGCGGCGGCACCTCGCTCGACCGCCCCTACACGACCGGTGGCAACCTCCCCGGAACGCTCGACTACAACCTCGGTATCACGCTAGCCTATCCGCTCGACCTGTCCGGCCGCATCCGCCGCGCGATCGAGGCGGCACAAGGCGACGCCGAGGCCGTCGCCGCCGCGCGCGACAACGTCCGCGTGACGGTCGCCGCCGAAACCGCGCGCAGCTATGCCACCGCCTGCACGGCCAACATGGTGCTCGCCGCGAACAACCGCATCCTCGCACTGCAACGCCAGACGCTCAACGTCACGCAACGCCTGCAACGCGGCGGCCGCGGTACCGCGTTCGACGTGACGCGCGCGCGGACCGCGGTCGACCAGAGCGAGGCGTTGATCCCGTCGCAGGTCGCGACGCGCACCGCCGCGCTGTACCGGCTCGCCACGCTGATGGGTCGCGCGCCCGCCGACTATCCCAAGGAAGTCGAGGCCTGCGCCAAGCCACCCGCGCTAAACCGGCCATTGCCGATCGGCGATGGCAGCGCGCTGATTCAGCGCCGTCCCGACATCCGCCAGGCCGAGCGATCGCTTGCCGCCGCGACCGCGCGGATCGGCGTCGCCACCGCCAACCTCTATCCGCAGGTCAGCCTCGGCGGCTCGGCCGGCTTTACCGGTCCGGTCTCGTCGCTCGGCTCGACCAACGCGTTCCATCTCGGGCTCGGGCCGTTGATCAGCTGGAGCTTCCCCAACCGCCCGGTCATCCGCGCGCAGATCGCCCAGGCCGGTGCCACCGCCGACCAGGCGCTCGCGCAGTTCGATTCGACCACGCTCGAGGCCCTCCGCCAGACCGAGACCGCGCTCTCCGCCTATGCGCGCGAAGGCGACCGCAACGCAGCCCTGCGCCGCGCGCAATCCAGCGCCGCACGCGCCGCGGATCAGGCCGGGACGCTCTACCGCTTCGGCCGCACCGACTTCCTCTCGCTGCTGACCGCGCAGGCGGCGCTGACCACCGCCCAAGCCAACCTCGCCGCGTCCGACGCGCTGCTGGTCGATCGCCAGGTCGACGTCTTCAAGGCGCTCGGCGGGGGGTGGCAGGCATGAGACTCCGACGGCGCGGGCTCGCCTCGATCAACAGCGAAATCCGCGACGGCATCATGCCCGCCGCAGACACCATCGCGCGCGTCGCCAAGGACCCCGACGCGTTGCTGCACACGCCGAGCAACTACCGCGTCACCGCGCTGATCATCGCCTGCGCGCTGTTCATGGAGCAGATGGACTCGACCGTTCTCGCGACCGCGCTGCCGACGATGGCGCGCGATTTCGGCGTGCCCGCGACCAGCATGAGTTCGGCGCTGACCTCATACCTGCTGGCGCTCGCGATCTTCATCCCCGCTAGCGGGCGCCTCGCGGACCGGTTCGGCTCGCGCACGATCTTCCGCGCGGCGATCCTCATCTTCGTCGGCGGATCGATGCTGTGTGGCCAGGCGACCAGCCTGCCGTTCATGATGTTCGCGCGCTTCCTGCAAGGGCTCGGCGGCGCGATGATGATCCCGATCGGCCGCCTCGTCCTGCTCCGCAGCGTCGCCAAGGAGGACATGGTCCAGGCGATGTCGTGGCTGATCATGCCCGCATTGATCGGCCCGATCCTGGGGCCCCCGGTCGGCGGCGCGATCGTGACGTATCTCGACTGGCGCTGGATCTTCTACCTCAACGTGCCGATCGGCCTGCTCGGGGTAATCCTGGTGACGCGCTTCATCGGCGAGGTGCGCGAGGACAAGCCGGCGCGCTTCGACGTGCCCGGCTTCATCCTGTCGGGCGTGTCGCTCGGCTGTCTGTTGTTCGGGTTCGAGATGACCAGCCGCAACGGCGAATTGTCGCGCGCCGTCGTGCTGATCGCGAGCGGGCTGGTCGCGGGCGTGGCGTATATCCGCCACGCGAAACACCGCAACGATCCGATTCTCGATCTGTCGCTGATGCGGATCCCCACCTTCCGCCTGTCGGTGATCGGCGGATCGCTGACCCGCATCACGCAGGGCGCGCAGCCGTTCCTGCTGCCGATGATGCTCCAATTGGGCTTCGGCATGACTGCGGCGGCGAGCGGCGCGATCACGATCGCCGGGGCGATCGGCTCGTTGATGATGAAGAGCCTCGCACCGCGCGTGCTCAGACGCTTCGGGTTCCGCAACAGCCTGATCGTCGGCGGACTCTGCGCGAGTTCGGGCTATGCGGTCGCCGGGCTGTTTCGCCCCGACTGGCCGATCCCGGTGATCTTCGGCGTGCTGATGATCTCGGGGTTCTTCATGTCGTTCCAGTTCTCGGCGTACAACACGATCGCGTACGACGAGATCCCGTCGTCGCGCATGAGCAGCGCGACGAGTTTCTATGCGACGTTCCAGCAGCTGATGCTCTCGCTCGGCATCTGCGTCGGCGCGGCGTCGCTGCATGTCGGGATGCTCGGCACCGGCGCGACTAGGCCGGCTCTGGCGGACTTCACGCTGGCGTTCCTGGTGGTGACCGCGGTGTCCGCGTCGGCGACGATCTGGAACCGCCGCTTCGCGGTGGATGCCGGCGCGGAGCTGAGCGGGCACAGGGCGTAACGCACCGTCATCCTGACGAAAGCAGGATCCAGAGCCAAGACGGGCAACGCGCAGTTACTCTGGGTCCTGACTTTCGTCAGGATGACGGGAGCTCGCTGGTGTGCGCCGGCAGCGACGGTCGCGACAGCACCGAAACGTGTTCGCCCGGCTCGACGAACATCCCGTGCGACAGCGCCCACCGCCCCGCCTTCTCGCTCGCCGTCAGCATCGTCAGGAACGGACTGAGCAACAGCCCCAGAGTCACCGGCGCGAGCCACGCCGCGGTGATCGGCGCGAACGGCGTCACCAGCAGCAACGCCACCCCGACCCCGACATGCCAGCGATAGCGCGGCATCACGTCCGCCAGCGACAGTTCGTGCGCATCGCGGTTCTGCGGCGCCCAGCCCGACTTCCGGCCCATCAGGATTCCCGCGAGGTCGATCGTCTGTGTCAACGCGATCACCGGCGCGGACAGCATCGAGAACGGCACGTCGACCAGCACCGACCGGACGATCCCGCGTCGTCCACCGAACCCCTCGCGACGCTCCGCATTCGAGAACGCCCAGATCACGCTCAACAGCTTCGGCCCGAACAGCAGCAACAGCGTGACGAACAGCACCTGCAGCGAGGTCTGCGCCTCGACGATGTTGCGCTCGCCGATCAGCGCCTGCACGACGCTGGTCGCGATCATCAACAGCCAGACCGGCGAGGTGATGAACGCCGAAGCGCCCATCAGCAGTTGCAGCCGGCTGACCCAGTGGAACCCCGACGACGTCAGCAGGCTGAGATGCTGGATATTGCCCTGTGCCCAGCGCCGGTCGCGCACCGCCGCGTCGATCAGCGTCGGCGGATATTCCTCGAACGTCTCCTCGGTCATCAGCATGTGGACGCGCCAGCCGCGCCGCCGCAACAGCGCCGCCTCGACCATGTCGTGGCTCATGATGACGCCGCCGAACGGCGCGCGCCCTGGCAGGTCGGGTAGCCCGCAACTCGCCGCGAACGCCTCGATCCGGATCAGCGCGTTATGCCCCCAGAAGGTCGCCTCCGAACCCGACCACCAGACGAGGCCGGCGGTCGAGATCGGGCCGTAAAGGCGGCTGGCGAACTGCATCCAGCGCTGGAACAGGGTGACGCCGTTGATCACCGCCGGCACGGTCTGAAGCAGCGCTACTGCGGGCCGCCGTTCGAGCACTTGCGCCATGCCGATGATCGTGTTGCCGCCCATCAAACTGTCCGCGTCGAGCATCAGCATGTAGCGGTAACCGCCGCCGAACCGGCGGATCCAGTCCGCCACGTTGCCCGGCTTGCGCCCCACGTTTACGGTCCGGCGACGGTAATAGAGCGCGCAGTCGAGCGTCGGCGCGAGGCGCTCCCACGCCGCGACCTCGGCCGCCTCCGCCGCTTCGCCCGAATCGCTCAGGATGAAGATGTCGAACCGGTCGGCGACGCCACCGGCGGCGATCGCGCGCGCCATCCAGGCGATCCGTTCGAACACCGCATCGATGTCCTCGTTGTGTACCGGCATCAGGATCGCGGTGCGCCCCTCGAGCGGTTCCGATTGTCGCGGGGTCGGCACGAACCCCGGATGGCCGCCGGTCATCAACAGCACGAAGCCGATCGCGGCGTTCATGAATCCGAACGAAATCCACGCGAACAGCGGGAAGAACAGCGCGAGCAACGCCACATCCCAGAAGCTCAGCCCATCCGCGAGCAGCGATTCCTGCACCGCCGACGACGCCGCGGTCGCCAGCAGGCCGGTCATCAGCACGAGGATGATCCGGCGCGCGAGCATGTCGTCCGACGACACGACCATCCCCGGTCCCGGCTCGGGTGCGGACCAGGGCGGCGGCGGCCCGTCAAAACGCTGCGGGAGCATCTCGATCGGCGTTTCGCCCGGCATCATGGGGGGCATCACGGCGGGAAGCACGGTCATCAGAAGATCGGCGTCAGGACGGTTTCACTGAGCGCACGACCGCCGCGCGTGAGGAACAGCCTGACGTCGGCGGGTCCTTGCGCATCGGGCGCCACGTCGGCGGTGACGCGCCAGCGATTCTTCTGGCCGACCACCGGATAGGCCGCATTGGCGAGCACCTTCCCGCGGACGACATCAATCTTCGCCGTCACGCCACTCTGCCGGTCGAGCCCAGCCAGACCGGTTCCGACGAAATCCACTACCAGTTTGCGTGCGCCCTTCACCGGCTCCGCACCCGGCCGCCCTGCCACGCCCTGCCAGCAATCGACGACGTGCGCGGTGGTGGCGACAGCGGTCGGATCGGCCGATTTCCAGCTGAGAATATAATCGAACTGCAACCGCTGCCCCGCTTTCGCAGGCGCGGCCGGCGTCCAGAACGAGACGACGTTATCCACCGTCTCGCTGTTGGTCGGGAACGCATACAGCATCACCGCACCCTTGCCCCAGTCGCCCTGCGGCTGGACCCACAGGTTCGGCCGGCGATCATAGAACGCACCGTCATCCTGGTAGTGATCGAAATTCCGGTCGCGCTGGATCAGGCCGAACCCCTTGGGCGCCTGGTCCGCGAAACTGTCCAGCGTATCGTGCGGCGGATTGTTGAGCGGCCGCCAGATACGCTCGCCGGCGCCGGTGAGCAGCGCAAGACCGTCCGAATCGTGGATCTCGGGACGCCAGTCGACCGCCGCGGCGCGGTTGCCTTCGCCGTACCAGAACATGCTGGTAGCAGGCGCGATGCCGAGCCGTTCGATGTCACGGCGCACGTTGAGCACGGACGAAACCTGCTGCTCGACCCCCGCGCCGGCGACGTGTCGCGACTGGATGCGGTACGCGCCGGTGACGCTGGCGCCATCCATCAGCGCATAGATCGTGTACGCGTCCGCGCCGGTCCGCTCGATCCAGAATTCGGTGAAGTCGGGGAATTCCTCGCGGCCGGGCAACCCCGTGTTGATCGCGAGACCGCGCGCGGACAGGCCATATTGATCCTGCGCACCCGCTGTGCGGAAATAGGAGGCGCCCTGGAACGCCATCCAGTCGCTGGTCCCGCCCGGCGCCATCGCGCGGAATCCGGCAATGCCAAGCGCAGCGGCGTGGCCTTCTTCGGCCTCAAACAGTGCGCGCGAGAATTCGATGCGATGCGCTTGCCCGCCCTCGACGACGTTGATCGCGACCGGCATCGGCGCATAACGGCCAAGCGGGAACAGGCGGATGCCGCCGGCGAGCGTCTTGTCGGCGCGGAAACGGATGCTGCCGACCTTGTCGTAATCGATCGCGGCGGCGGCGGCGACCTTAGCGGGGGCCTGGTACGGCTTGGTGGCGAGCGTCGCAGCGCGGGCCTGCAGCGCCTCCCAAGAGAACGGCTCGGTCTTGCCCGTGGCGGTACGCGCCATCGCGGCAGCCGCCTGCGGGGCGAACCCCAACAGACCCAGCGCGGTCATCACTTCTCGTCGACCGATCATGCCGTGGCTCCCTTGAAAATCATCATGTTGCGACGCGGTAACATATAGCGGGTGCGCGCGCGCGTCGACAGGCCGTGGTTGAGGCGCACCCTGCCGCGCCCCGGGGTCCCAGCGGAGGTATCAGGCGCTCAGAGCCCCTCGCCGCCGACCCATTGCGCGTTCGACAGGCGCCGCGCGAGATCCCAGCTCTGGACGCGGATATCGGGCACCGCGACGACCTCCCACAACCCGCCGCGGGTCATCGGTCCTATGCAGTGGATCCGATCGTCGGGCACGCCGTCGGCGCGGATCGCGCGCGACTGCGCGTCGACGTCGACGCCGAGCCGGAGCGGATCCGGCCTGATTGCACCCGCCGCGAGCAGATGCTTCACGAGCGGTTCCTCCGAGCGCAACAGGTCGCCTTGCGGACCGGTACAATTGACGATCCGCGCGGCGTGCGTGACGACGGGTTCGGTGGTGCCGCGCGGTCGCCAGGTCAGTTTCGCGCCGTTCCCAGCGGCGTCGGCGGCAACGATCTTGCCGGCCGCGAATTTCAGCTGCCCACTGGCGACGAGTGCCTCGACGCGCTCGGCGACACGCGGCGCGAGGCGGTGACGGTGCACGTCCCAATAGGGGCGGAGATGACGCAGGAACCGCCCGCGCACCTCCTGCGAGGCGGCGGACCACAGCATCTGCGTGACCGGGCGAAGCTCGTCGACCGCACAGCGCCAGCCTTCCTCCGCGGCGCGCGCGCGGACGTGACGGACGAGATCGGTCAGCCCGCCCTGCGGCTTGTCGGCGACACCGCGATGCGCGGGGGCGCCGTCGACGTGGCGGCGCGGCGACAGACCGCGACGCGACATGGCGAGGATCTGGCCCGCGAACCCCTGGGCATCGAGCAGCAACGCCGCGTCGATCGCGGTCAGCCCGGTCCCGACCAGCACGACCGTGTCATCCGCGCCCAGTCCTTCCGCGAGATCGGCCGCCCACGGATCGGCGCAATACACGCCTGCGGGCAGTGTGTCGGGCTTTAGGCCCGGCGGGGTGTGCGGCGGCAGATTGCCGAGCGCGAGCACCGCGGTATCGGCGGCGATCGTCCGCCCGTCCGCCATCTTGAGCGTCACGCCGTCGCCGATCACCGGCTCGATCGCGCAGACCTCGCCTTCGACATGCACCAGCCGGCCGTCCGATTCCGCGATCGCCGCGTCGAGCAGCTCACGCAGATATGCGCCATAGGTGGTGCGCGGGACGAAGGTCTTGCGGTCGCCCTTGCCATGCGCGTCGAGCCAGCGGACGAAGTGATCGGGATCGTCGGGGAGCGCACTCATGTTGCCCGCGCGGACGTTGAGCAGGTGGTCGGGATGCGCCGCGCTATACGCGACGCCGCGCGCGAGCTGCCGGTCGCGCCGCTCGATGAGCGTGACGCGCGGGCCTTCGTGCCGCATCAGATTGACCGCGAACAACGCGCCCGAAAAGCCGCCGCCGACCACGACGACATGATCCTCGGGGCCCGCGATCCGCGCGATAGTTGCTGATTGGTCCATCTATTTGCTCACCCGCAGTGTCACGGGAGGCCATGCCCGATCGGAGCCGGCTAGCCCAGCCCTTGGCGATGAGACGGCCACAGCCCTCCTCCCCTGTCATCCCGAAACTCCGTCATCCTGACGAAAGTCAGGATCCAGAGTAACGGTCGGCACGCTTGTGGCTCTGGATCCTGACTTTCGTCAGGATGACGGGGCTGAGGAGAAACCACCCTGTCCCACGTCACCCCGGAACATGTCTGGGGTGACGGCAATGAGGTGTATCTCGATCGAGTATGCCCACCCCGGCGAGGCCGGGGCCCAATTGGCAAGGTCGACATGACGATGCACGTCCCCCCGTTATCACCGTCCCCCAATTGGGCCCAGGCCTTCGCCGGGGTGGAGCCTATCTTGTAGTCGCCCCGTCTTACGGCCGGAACGCGCCGATCCCTGCAATCGCCATCTTCGGCTGCGCGGTCGCCACCGTCGTGAACCCCAGCATTAGGTACCGCGCCTGCCGAGCCTTAGCAAAGGTGATGCGCTGCGTCGCCCGGGCGTAGGCGATGTTGCCGAACTCGCCCTCGTCCGCCGGCGTCCAGGTCCTGCCGTCCTCGCTCGTCTCGACGCGGTAGCGCCCCGGCGGTCCTGCGTCGGGCAGCGCTTGGCGCGTCGGCGTCAGGCTGAACCCGGCGACCTGCTCCACCTTGCCCATGTCGATCATCAGCATCACGATGCTCGTCGGGGTCGGCGCTGGCGTCGTCCAGACGGTCGCGAGATCGTCGTCGAGCACCGCCTCCGCGCCGGGCAATCCGGGCTTCACCACACCCGCCAGCGATTTCTCGCCCGCGAAATCCGGCTTGCCCGCCTTCATCGCCAGAGTGTGCTGGATCGCGCTGACGATCGTCCATCCGGTCTTCGAGATGATCTTGTTACCCGTCGCCTGCGATGCCGCGATCGCGACCGGCGCGACGCTCAGGAACAGCGAGAGTTCGGTGATCGCCGGGCATGCCGGCGCCTCGACGATGCGCAGCCGCACGCGCCGCGCGGTCACCGGCTCGGGCAGGCGGATGATCCGTTGCGCCCCGATGCACTCATGCACCGCAACCTCACGCCACGCACCCTTGGCATCCGCCACATCGATCGCGAACTTCGTCACGCGCACACCGAGGTCGAGCGCCTCGCGGATCCGGATCAGGTCGAACCGGCGCCCCGGCGGCAGGTCTAGCACCAGCGACGGCGTCTTCACCGCATCGGGCGTACTCCAATACGTCTCGCGATTGCCGTCGAGCACATTGGCCGGCGCGAACCGGGCTCCGCGCGATGGGCCGCTCGCCACCGCGCCCTTGGCCAGATCGGTCTTGAAGCTCGCGCGCAACGCATCGCCGAACGACTTCAACGACGCGAGATCGGGCTCCGCAATAAGACCCCGGCGATCGGGCGGCAGGTTGAGCATCATGTTGGTGCCGCGCCCGACCGACTCGTCGTGGAACTGCATCAGCCGCTGCGGCGACTTCACCTGGAGATCCTCGTCGGCATGATAGAACCAGCCCGGACGGATCGACGTGTTGGTCTCCGCCGGCCACCAGAGCGGCGCACCGCGCACGCCCGAATTGCCCTCGGACTGGACATAGGGATGGTTCGGCATCGTCGGCCAGCACGGATCGCCCGCGTGACCGTCCTCGTTGCCGACCCAGCGGATATCCGCACCGAGCGGATCGAAGGTGCACGCCATCGGCTGCAATTTATGGACCAGCGCGATGATCGACGGCCAGTTGTAATATTTCGGCGCATCGATCTTCCGCGCCTCGCGCGCGCCGCCATAATAGCCGTCGCCGCCGTTCGCGCCGTCGAACCACACTTCGAACAGCTCGCCGTAATTGGTGCAGAGATCGGTCAGCTGGGCGCGGAAATACTCGACGTACGACGGTTTCCCGTAATCGGCGCGGTTGCGATCCCACGGCGACAGATACAGCCCGTAGGAAATCCCGCCGCGCCGGCACGCGTCGCCCATTTCGCGGACGATATCGCCCTTGCCGCCCTTGTACGGGCTGTTGCGGATGCAATGCTCGGTGAGCTTTGTGGGCCAGAGGCAGAAGCCGTCATGATGCTTGGCGGTCAGGACGAGCCCGGTCAGCCCCGCGCTTTTCGCCGCCGCGACGATCTGGTCGGGATCGAACGCGGTCGGGTCGAACAGCTTCGGGTCTTCGTCGCCATAGCCCCATTCCTTGTCGGTCCAGGTGTTCAGCGTGAAGTGGACGAAGCCGTAGCGCTCGCGCTTGTGCCACGCGAGCTGGCGGACGCTCGGCGTCGCGCCCCACGGGGCTGGCGCACCGACCGGGGCAGCGGCGTTCACGCGGCCTGCCGCGGCGGTAGCGAGCGTGCCGGCGATCAACGCGCGGCGGTTCAGGTCTAACGTCATCGCGAAACTCCGGTGGTTGCTGGCGGCCGGTCGGCAGGCGCGCGGCCAAAATTACGGTTGGGCTTGTCGCTCATCTCGAACACGAGCCGCCCGCCGCGGACGATATCGGCATGTGCGATCCAGCTCTTCGTCCACGGCTTGCGGTTCCACGTCACCGACTGGACGTACGGGCGGTCGGGCGCATTGCCGCGTGCCTCGACAACCAGCGTCCTGCCGTTGCCGACGCGCATCTCCGCGCGATCGAACAGCGGCGAGCCGAGCACATAGTTCGCGCTCACCGGATCGACCGGGTACAGCCCGAGCGCGCTCAGCACGAACCACGCGCTCATCTGACCGCAATCGTCGTTGCCGATGATGCCGTCGGGCGCGTCCTTGTACATCTCGGTCAGCAGCCGCCGGACCATGCCTTGCGTCTTCCACGCCGCGCCGCAATACGCGTACATATACGCGACGTGATGGCTGGGTTCGTTGCCGTGCGCATATTGCCCGACCAGCCCGCTGATGTCGGGCGGCGCGTCCTTCGGCAGGATCGACGACGCGGTGAACAACGCATCGAGCTTGGCCTCGAACTTCGCATCGCCGCCCATCGCCGCGATCAGTCCGTAGACGTCGTGCTGGTTGAGGAACGTCGCCTGCCAGCTATTGCTCTCGGTATAGTCGCGCCACGTCGCGGAATGGCCGAGCGCGACGGGATCATAGGGTTCGATCCATGTCCCGTCTTCGCGCTTGGGTCGTGCGAAGTTGATCGTGCTGTCGAACACGTTCCGCCAATTGCCGCTGCGCTTGCGCAGTCGTGCGGCATCGGCGGTCGCTCCCGCCGCATCGGCCAGGTGCGCCGAGGCGTAATCGTCATACGCATATTCGAGCGTACGCGAGACCCCCTCGAACACCTTGTCGGCGGGAACATAGCCGATCGTATCATAGGGTTCGATCCCGAGGCTGTTGTCGAGATCCGGCATCGTGAAATCGAACGAACGCCGACGCACGTTCGGCCACGCCGCCGCATAATCGGCGCGTACGCCCTTCGCGCGGGCTTCCGCCATCACCGACACCGAATGCCAGCCGATCATGCACCCCGTTTCGATCCCCTGGAGCGGCCAGACCGGCGGGCCATAGCGGCTCTGCTGCGTCTGGCGGATCAGGTCGCCGACCAGTTCGGCGGTCCGCTTGGGCTCGATCAACGTCAGCAGCGGATGCAGCGCGCGGTACGTGTCCCACATCGAATAGGTGCTGTACGCGCGATCCTTGCCCGACAGCCTGTGCACCTGTTTGTCGAGGCCGAGATACCGCCCGTCGACATCGGAGAACAGCGTCGGCGCAAGCTGCGCGTGATACAGCGCGCTTGCCATGATCGTGCGCTGCGCCGGCGTCCCGCCCTCGACGGTGACCGCGGCGAGCGCCGGCGCCCAGCGCTTGGCGGCCTGCGCGTGGTAGCGGTCGAAGTCCCAGTGCCGGGCCTCTGCGGCCAGGTTCGCGCGCGCGCCGGCGACGTCGACCCCGGAGATGCCGGTGCGGATCACGATCGGCGCGGCACCGGCGTCGTCATAGTGCAGCACCGCCTTCACCCGCTTGCCCGCGACACCGCGTGCGCCGTCCGCCTGCGCGACGTCGCCATCGCCGTAGAAGACGATGCGGTCGGGCTTGCGCGACACCTGCATCGCGAAGTGGATGCGGCGGCCCTTGGCCCAGCGGAACACGCGACGGCTGCCGGTCAGCGTACCGCTGTCGTCGATCGCCAGCGACGCCTCGTCGATCAGCACGCCCCGGTCGGACTCGTCGAGGATCAGGTGCGACATATCGATCAGGACATGCCCCGCGCCGCGCGGGAAGACATGCCGCTGAATGCCGGTCCGCTCGGTGACGGTGAGCTCCGCGCGGACACCCGTTTCCAGGGCAACACGGTAGTAACCGGGCTCCGCATGCTCATCGGAAAACCTCTGGCGATAGCCCGCACCGGGATCCTCGAGCGTGCCCGGAGTCAGCTGGACCGGGCCGCGCGTCGGCACCACCAGCACGTCGAGCATGTCGCCGATCCCGGTGCCCGACAGATGCGTGTGGCTGAACCCGATGATCGACGTGTCGGTGCGGTGATAGCCCGAACACGCATCCCAGCGCTCGACGTCGGTATCGGGGCTGAGCTGCACCATCCCGAACGGCAACGTCGCGCCCGGATAGGTATGGCCGTGGCCGCCCGTGCCAACGAACAGATCGGGCGCGGTGGTCGTGCGCGGCGAGGCGGCAAACGTCGCGCGCGCGGTCAGCGCGAGCGCACCGCTACCGGCGAGGAGCATACGGCGGGAGATCATGCGCGGACTCCGAGAAGGGCGGGACGTTTGGCGGCGATGTCGACGATCAGTTCGCCGAACAGCCCGTTCGCCCAGGCGAACCAGGCGCGGGTAAATTTCGCGCCGTCGTCCTGGTTGAAGGATTCGTGCATGAAACCGGTGCCGCCATGCGTCGTCTTCAGCGCGGCGAGCGACCGCGCGACGGTGGCGTCGTCACCCGTCTCGAGCGCGTTCAGGGCATGCATCACGATCGACATCGGCCAGATCTCGCGTAAGCCTGTATGCGGACTCCCGATCCCCTCCGCCGCCTTGCCGGTGAAGAAATACGCGTTGTCCTTGCTCCAGGCGCGCGCCGCGGTGTGCCGCCAGAGCGGATCGTCGGCCTTCACCGCACCGAGATACGCCAGCCCCGACAGGCTCGGCACATTGGCGTCGTCCATGAAGATCGCGTTGCCATAGCCATCGACCTCATACGCCCAGACCGGCTGGCCGTCCGCACCCTTGGTCATGCCGTGGAGCCGCAACGCCGCCTCGACCTCGTCCGCCAGCGCAGACGCATCCGCCGCCAGCGCCGCGTCGGGCCGAGCCCGCGTCGCGAGTTCCGCCAGCTGCCGCAGCGCGCGGACCGCGAAGATGTTCGACGGGATCAGGAACGGGAGCACGCACGCATCGTCCGAAGGCCGGAACCCGCAATGGATTAGCCCGACCGGTCGCGACGGCGGACCATAGCCGTCGAGCGCCATGCTTTCGCCGACGATCGGTGACGACCGGCGGAAGCGATACGGCCCCGGCCCGTCCTTGCGCTGCTGCTCGCGGAACGTCCGGATCGACGCCCGCGCCCCGTCCGCCCACAGCGCATCGAACGGCGCGACGTCGCCGGTCGCCTGCCAATAGGCGTGCGCGATCCACATCGGGTAGCAGAGCGAATCCACCTCCCACTTCCGCTCGCCGACGCCCGGCTTCATCACCGTGTCGTCGGTCAGCGACCAGCTGAGGTTCGTCTTCGCCGAGGGGTCGTGCATGAACGCGTTGGCGTACGGATCGATCAGGATGCACCGCGCCTGCCGCGCGATCAGCCCGCGGAACAGCGTCCGCAACGCGGGGTCGCGCTTGGCCAGCGGCAAATACGGATGGACCTGCGCCGAGCTGTCGCGGAGCCACATGCAGTCAATATCGCCGGTGATGACGAACGCGTCGGGATTGCCATCGACCGCGCCCATGAACACCGTCGTATCGAGCGTGTTCGGGTAGCAATTGCCGAACATCCACGCGAGTTCGGAATCGCCGATCTTCGCCGACACGCGCGCGATCTCCGACTCGACCGCGCGACTGGTGTAGCGACGATCGCCAAGCTTCGGGCGCTTGCTGACGAACGACGGTGCGGCCGCCCGCAGCGGTCCCGCAAGCCCCAGTGCCGCAGCACCGGCAATCAGCGAACGGCGGTCGATCATTTCGGCAAATCCTGCGTTCCCGTCACGGTGAAGACGGTATCGACACCCGGTCCGTCGCCGGGCTGGCCGCCACCGATATGCAGCCGGTATTCGCCCGGTACGACACGGCGCGTTCCCGCCGCATCGACGCTGCTCATGCCGCGAGGATCGATCGTAAATGCCACGCGTGCCGTCTGGCCCGGCTTCACTGTCTGGCGCCTGAACCCGACGAGCTGACGCTGGAGGACGGGATCGTTGAAGCGCGGCTTTACGGCCGGCTCGGGCGGCACGAGATACGCCTGCACCACCTCGTCGCCAGCAACCTTGCCGGTATTGCGCACCGGCACCTCGACGGTGAAGCTCTCCCCCGCCGCGATCGTGCTGCGCGCGGGTTTCGGCGCCGCATAAGCGAACTGCGTGTAGCTCATCCCGTGCCCGAAACCCCAGAGCGGCGTGCCGGTGAAGTATCGATAGGTCCGCTCGCGCATATTGTAGTCGATGAACGCGGGCAGATCGCGCGTCTTCGCGTAAAACGTCACCGGCAGTCGCCCGCCCGGATTGCTCCTGCCAACCAGCGTATCGGCGATCGCCTGCCCGCCAGCCTGCCCCGGATACCAGCCGACCAGGATCGCGTCGGCATGCGCCTTCGCCCAGGTCATCGCGACCGCGCTGCCGGTCATCAGCACGACCACCAGCGGCTTGCCGGTCGCCTTGGCCGCTTCCAGCAGCCGCACCTGCGCGGCGGGCAACCCGATATCCGTCCGATCGCCGCCTGAGAACCCGGCCACCTCGATCTGCAACGCCTCGCCCTCGACCGCGGGCGACAGCCCGACGAACGCGACGATCGCATCGGCATCCTTGGCGGACGCAACCGCCTCGGCGACCTGCGCATCGGCAGGCGCGGTCCAGGTCAGCCGCAGCCCCTGATCCTCGCCGCTATGTGCGAGTTCGACGCGGATCGCATGTGGGCCCGCGGTCAGCGTCACCGCCGCCTCGACATTCTTGCCGCTGCCATCGTCGTCCGCGACCGGCTTGTCGTCGATCCACAACCGCGCAGGATCATGCCCCTTGCAGTCGAAACAGCGCGGCACGTCGAGCCGGAACACATAGTCGCCCGCCGCCGGCGCGGTGATCGTGCCGGTCCAGCGCACCGAGAACGCGGCCGGATCGATCCCCGGCGCAGGCGCGGTGCGATCCCAGTCGAAGTCGATCAGCCGGTCGGCGCGCACCACCGACGTACCCGTGAAATCGCTCCCCCGGAAATACTCGCCGCGCAGTGACAGCGCGGTGTCGGGCACCGGCACGGGCACGCCCTCGGCGATGCTCGACCCTTGCGCGTACCGCACGCCCGCAAATGACGTCCGCAGCGCCGCCAACGGCGTGATCGGCGCCGCCGCGGTACCGTGATAGTTCGCCTCAAGCACATCGACGCTGTCGGCATTCGGCCCGATCACCGCGATCTTCGCCGAGGGTTTCAGCGGCAGCACGCCGTTGTTCTGGACCAGTACCATCGCCTTCCGCGCCGCCTCCAGCGCCAGCGCGCGGTGCGCAGGCGTGTCGAACTCGGTCGGCTTGATCTTGTCCCAAGGGCTGGTCGCCCCGAACGCGCCGCCGAGCATCCGCCGCACCGCGAACGTCCGCGTCAGGCTCGCGTCAAGCGTCGCCTCGGGCACCAGCCCCCGCCGCACCGCATCGCCGAGCGCGGCGTAGGTCCGCCCGCAATTGAAATCCATGCCAGCGGAAATCGCCGCCGCCGATCCGCTCGCAGTGTCGGGCCGATAATAATGGTAGTTCGAGATATTCCCTACCGCATCGCAGTCGGACACGATCAGCCCCTTGAAGCCCCATTGCTTCCGCACCGTCTCGGTCAGCAACGGCTCCGACGCGCACACCGGCACGCCGTGGATCGCGTTGTACGCGCACATCGTCGACAGCGCCTTGCCCTCGGTCAGCGCAAGCCGGAACGCAGGCAGGAACGTCGCCTCGCGATCATGCGGCGAGATATCGACATCGAACCCGTCGCGCCCCGCCTCCGGCCCGCTATGCGCGGCGAGATGCTTCGGCGTGGCGATGACCTTCGGGTGCGCAAGGTCCGGCCCCTGCAACCCGCCGATGAACGCGACGCCGAGCCGCCCCGTCAGATACGGGTCCTCGCCATAGGTCTCCTGCCCACGACCCCAGCGCGGATCGCGGAAGATGTTGATGTTGGGCGACCAGATCGTCAGCCCCTGATAGCGTTCGCGGTCCCCCGCCGGCAGCGCGTTCGACTTCGCGCGCGCCTCGGTCGACACGACATCGCCGACGCGCCGGAGCAGCGCCTCGTCCCACGTCGCGGCGAGACCGATCGCCTGCGGAAACACCGTCGCCACGCCGTTGCGCGCGAGCCCGTGCAGCCCCTCGTTCCAGTAATCATAGGCGGGCAAATTCAGCCGCGGGATCGCCGGCGCGACGCTCTGCAGCTGCGCCGCCTTCTCGTCGAGCGTCATGCTCTTCACAGCCGGATCGACGGTCTGCGCAAGCGCCGAAGACGCGAGCAGCAGGCCCGGCACGAAGGCGAGCCGGGCAAACCTGGCCCAGAGGCGCCCCCTCCCCCCATCCGTCATCCTGGGCTCGACCCAGGATCCAGAGCCACGAGCGGCGGCGTCCGTAACTCTGGATCCCAGCTTTCGCTGGGATGACGGCGGGGTGGTATGCTCGCGCACTCTCTGGGCCGACGAGGCGGTGGTGGCGTGGTCGCGCATCACGACTTCACCGCCGCTACACCGGCCAGTGTCCGGACCGACAAGGCACGCCGCAGCGCCGCAGCCGACGCCTTCGAAGCAACAGTCACCGTAACACTCTCCCCCGGCAGCAGATCGAACGTATTGTCCGACGGCGTCGCCTCGACCGTGCCAAAATCGAGCCACACTGCGCGCGCCAGCTTGGTGGCAGTCAGCGTCAGTCGATCGCCGTCCCACGTCGCGGCGAGTCCCGGATCGGGGAGCGTCATCGTCTTGGGCGCCGCCGACAGCAGCACGCGCGACGTTACGCGGTCACCCACCAGCAACTCCGCCACCGCGATCGTCCGCGCCGGATCTCCGCCCGCGAACAGCATCGCATCGGGCAGCGTCGCCACCGCCGTTGCGGACAACGGCGCCAACGTCGCAGCCTCCTCGCGCGTCGCGATGACCTTCCCGTCGACATCGAGCGTCCGCACCCGCCACTTCGCCTCGGTCGGCACCATCGCGTCGGAGATCAGGCTCACCTTGGTCGACCCGTCCTTGCGCTCGGCGGCGATCGCCAGCGGCGCGTAGAAATGCCGGGCGCGGAATTGCAGCGCCTTCCAGCGACCATAATAATCGATGCTGGCCCATGACGCGCCCGGCCAGACGTCGTTGATCTGCCAGAACAGCGACCCCATCGTCACCGGTCGGCATGCACGATGATGCAGCGCGGCGAGTTCGATCCCCTCGGCCTGCATAACCTGGCTCAGATACACGAACTCGGCGAAGTCGCGCGGCTCGCGGTATTTCTCGCGGATGTAGAACAGCAGCCGGTCGTTGCCCTCGCCCTTCAGGAACTTCTGGTGCGCCTTCATCACCGGCGAGGTCGGCGAGAAGTCGGCGTCGGTCGCAAACGTCCGGATCGTCTTCATCTCGGGCATCGATTGCAGGCCGTATTCGGACATGAAGCGCGGGCAGCTGTCGAGATACGCCTCGACCGGCTTCTTGCCGCCCCAGACGTCCCAGTAATGCCGGTCGCCATCGGAATCGATGTCGGGCTTGTCCTCGTAATTGTTGCTCGGCGAACCCGGCCAATAGACCGCATCGGGATCGCGGCGTTCGGCGGCATCGCGCAGCACGCGGTCGAAGATCACCGCCATGCCGACGCCGATCCGCTCCTGCTCGTCCGCGCCGACCGCCTTCTTGAAGGCGATCCGGTCGGACCAGTTGGCCCAGCCGCTGAGCACCTCGTTATTGCCCGACCACAGCACGATCGAGGGATGCGCCTGGAGCCGGTCGACCTGTTCCTCCGCTTCGATGCGGACGGTCTCGCGGAATTCGCGGTCGGGCGGCGTGACGGCGCCGCCGAACATGAAGTCCTGCCACACCATCAAGCCCATCTGGTCGGCGAGATCGTAGAACGCGTCGTCGAGATAATAGCCACCGCCCCACACGCGGATCATGTTCATGTTGGCGTCGCGCGCGCCGGCCATGACGGTGCGGATCTGGCTCTCGGGCACGCGCGCGGGAAACATGTCGAACGGAATCAGGTTCGCGCCCTTGGCGAACACCGGGATGCCGTTGACAACGAACGCGAATCCCCGCCCCTGCGCGTCCTTGTCGCGACGCAGTTCGACGGTGCGCAGGCCGGTGCGGCGCTGCGCGGTATCGATCGTCGCGGTTCCGTCGGTCAGCGTCGCCTTCACGGTGTAGAGCGGTTGCGCACCGTATCCCGCGGGGAACCAGCGCTGTGGGTTGACGACGCTCACAGGTACCGCGACGTGGCTTGCGCCCGCCGCGACGGTGACGGTCCGCGCCGCCTGCGTGACTTGGCCGTCGGGGCCAGTGACCGCGACCTGCACCGTGACCGGCCGCTCCTGGCCCGCCACCACGTCGAGTTCCGCGGACAGCCGCGCTTCGGACTTGGTCAGCGCTTCCTGCGTCACGCGAAACGCCTCGATCCGCGCGTCGTCCCACGCCTCGATCCGCGCCGGACGCCAGATCCCCTGCGTGACGATCCGCGGGCCCCAGTCCCAGCCATACTGATACTTCGGCTTGCGGATATAGGGCGAGGTCTGCTTGCCCATCGGCTCGTCGCCGTAGATCGAATCATATTCGCCGGGCAGCGGGTTCTTCGCCTTCAGCACCATCGGCTGCAACGTGCGGATCGGCGAGCGGAACGTGACGAGCAACTCGTTCGCCCCCGGCTTCAGCACCGCCTTGACCGGTACGCGCCAGCGCCGATGCGCATTGTCCGCCGCCAGCAGCTTGGTCCCGTTCAACCGCACCTCGGCGAAGGTATCCAGCCCGTCGAACACCAGGTCGATATGATCGCGCGCCAGCAGTTCGGGCGTCGCCCGCACGACGGTGTGATATTGCCAGTCGGTCAGACCCACCCACTGGATCTTCGCCTCGTTCAGGCCCTTGTAGGGATCGGGGACGATCTTCGCGGCCATCAGGTCGGTCTGCGCACTGCCCGGCACGGTCGCGCGGAGCCAGCGGGCCGCCTTCGGATGCGCCTTGGCCGCAGCGGTATCGGTCGGGTCGATCCGCATCGACCAGCCCTTGTCGAGCACGACGCTCGTGCGGGGTGCCGCCCAGGCGGGCGTCGCAGCGATCGCGGCGAGCAGCAGAAGAGCCGTGCGCCGCATCACTTCTTCTCCGACAGCTGCATCGATTCGACCGCGTAGAACGGCGACTCCATCGACGCCGTGAACAACAGGCAGATATCCGCATCGCCCTTCCCCTCGGGCAGCGTGCCGCGGAAGCTCATGCGGTTCGGACTCGTCGCCGGGTTCGGTAGCGGGAAGGTCGCCGCGATCGTGCCAGTGCAGCCGCCGGTGCGGACCACGAGCTCGCCGTGCGTCGTCACCGCGTAATGCCGCCGCAACGCCTTCTCGTCATGCGCCAGCCCGTAATGCCGCGGCAACCGCGCGACATCGACGGTGAAGCTGCGCGCCACATCCAGCGGTGCGGCGGGATACATCGTGCACGTGTCGAAGATGTTGACGTTGAATACCGGCGTATTCCCCGTCGCCTCCGACGTCAGCGGCACGCGCAGCCCGATTGCGCCATCGGGGCACGCGACCAGTTCCGAGCTCGACCGGCGCAGCAGCGCGACCCGGCTCGTCTCGAACAGACGCGGCTCCGCGGTCGGGCGACCATCGCTGGTGAAGGCGGCGGCGCGGATGGTGACGCCCGGCTTCACCGACAACGGCGTGGCATAGGCCTTCGATCGCGCGGTCGGCGCCTTGCCGTCGAGCGTGTAGCGGATCGTGCCGTAGCCCGTCTGCGTCGCGAGCGTCACGGGCACCTTGCCGCGGCGCAGCGCATCGCCGCGCGTGCCCTGAATCGCGAAGTCGACCGCGAACGCGCTGTCCGCCGCGGCGATACCAGCGCGGGCATAGCGGCCCATCTGCGGCTCGAGCCGCGCCACGAAGTCATCGAAATTACGCGCGGATTTCGGCGACCAGGTCCGCTCGGCAAGCGCCGACAGCCGCGGGAAGACCGCGTGTTCGACCTGCTCGGGTGTCACGAGATACTCGCTCCACGCGTTGATCTGCGCGCCCAGCACATGCTTCATCTTGTCGGGCGCCACCCCCGCCGGCTCGGGCTCGTACGCATACAGCCGGGCGAGCGGCACGATCGCATCGCCGTTCGCGATGCGGCCTGGCGGCTCGTCGCTGCGATTGCTCTGCAGGCTGTCGAGATACATTATCGGCGCCGGGCTCAGCACGACGTCATGCCCCTGGTTCGCCGCATCGACGGCCCCCTTCTCGCCACGCCACGACATCACCGAGGCCGATGGCGGCAAGCCACCCTCGAGGATCTCGTCCCAGCCGATCAGCCGGCGGCCGTGCTTCGCCAGATACTCGCCGAGCTGGTCGATCATCCAGCTCTGCATCTGCATCTCGGTCTTCAGCCCGAGCGCCTTCATCTTCGCCTGCACCGCGGGCGAGCGCTCCCACTGGTCCTTGACCGCCTCGTCCCCGCCGAGATGGATGAACTGCGACGGGAACACCTCCATCAGCTCGTCGAGCACGTGCTTGATGAAGGTCATGCTGCGATCCTCCGGGCTGAACAGCCACGGGTTCACGCCCCAGTCGTGACCGACCGCAGGCCGATCGCCGAGCACGCCGACTTCGGCCGGATACGACGCGACCGCCGCCTGCGCATGACCGGGCAGGTCGATCTCGGGCATGATCGTGATCGCGCGCTCCTGCGCATAGGCGACCAGCGCCTTCAGCTCGGCCTGCGTGTAGAACCCGCCGACCTTCTCGCCCGGCGCACCACCCGCAGACGGCGGTGTCCGCCACGCGCCGATCCGGGTCAGGTCGGGATAGCGCTTGATCTCGACGCGCCAGCCCTGATCGTCGGTCAGATGGAGATGCAACACGTTCATCTTCTGCGCGGCGAGCTGATCGACCATAGCGTACAACGTCGGCATCGGCACGAAATGCCGCGCCGGATCGATCATCAGCCCGCGCCACTTGAAACGCGGCGCATCGCGGATCGTCATCGCCGCCAGCGTCACTGGCTTGCCGACCGCCGCATCGGGGCTGAGCAACTGCGCCAGCGTCATCGCGCCGTGGACGAGGCCCGCATCGCCGCTCGCCGCGATCGTCACGCCCTTCGCATCGACGGTCAGCGTATAGGCCTCGTCACCCGCCACGCTCGCGTCGCGCACGAAGCGGATCGGGCCGGTACCGGCGTCGCTTGCGAGCGAGAGCCCACGCACGACCTTGACCTGTTGCGCGAGCAGCTTGGCCGCGGTCTTCGCGCCTCCATCGCTCGCGACGATCCCGGCACCTTCGCCGATCGTCAACGTGCCGGCGTGTGTCTCGATCGAGGCGGGCATCGGAATCAGCTTAGGCCCTTCGGCCACCGCCGCGGTCGAGGACATCAGCAGCGCGAGCACCAGAGGGCGGAAACGGATCATTTAGGGTCCTTCGGCAATTGCGCTGGATCGGGTGGATAGACGGCGGAGCCGGCCTTGAACGGTTCGTAGTCGCGGACGACGCCGCCTGCGCGCGCACCCTCCGCGGTGAGGATATCGACGGTCACAGTGACGGGCGTAAGACGACCGGCCCAAGCCGCGGACACCGTCGCGGTGCCGCCGGGGGCGATGACCGGAAGCGCCTGTTCGCCCTCGCCGAGCACGACGCGATCGCCGCCGATCGCGCGCCAGTGCAGCCGCGCGCCGACCAGCGGATAGGAGGGCAACGCAGCCTTCGCAGCGCCCATCACGGTCGCGGTGAAGCCGGTCGGCGTTTCGCCCGCCATCGTCAGGTCGACCTTCGCGGAGACGTCGCGGTTGGCGGCTTCCCACGCGAAATAGCTCGGGCGGCGCTGGCGATCGGCATCGACGAGGCCGTGATCGACATAGCCATCGGCCATGCCGGCGAAGAGGTTCTTGTTCGAGCGATAGTCCGCATAGCTCCAGAAGATCGCGCCACCGACCCAGGGCCGCGTCGCGAACGCCGCGAGCTGGTCCTTGAGGTTTTCGGTGCGCGCGACGTCCGCGCTCGCGGAATCGTGCGAGAACGGCCCCGGCCAGCCGAATTCGGAGATCACCAGCATCCGGTCGGGATACGCCTTGTCGAACGCGTCGAGCCACGGCCCGACTTTGTCCGCACCGCCGCTCCAGGTCCCGAAATAGGCGTTCGCCATCACGAAGTCCGCCTCGACCAGGGCGGGTACGCGTACGGCGCGCTCCGCGATCTGCGAATCCGCGAACGTCACGAACCGGCCCGGATCGATTGCCTTGATATGCGCCTTCATCGCCTTCACGAACGCGAGCCCCTGCGGCGTCGCGGCCTCGCTCTCGTTCATCACGCTCCACGCAAGCACGCTCGGATGATTGCCGCTTTCGGCGATCATCTCGGCCATCATCGCCTTGGCACGCACCAGCAGCCGGGGATCGCCCAGCTGCGCCGCGGTCATCTGCCAGATCGGAATTTCGGGAACGAGGAGCATCCCCGCGCGGTCGGCGGCATCGAACACGCTCTGCGGCTGCGGGTAATGCACCGGCCGCGTCAGCGTGACGTGCAATGCGTTCAGATCGCGCATGTCGTGGAGGATCGTGCCGCGCGTTTCCGCGGCACCTTCCCACGGCGAATCCTCATGCCGCGTCACCCCGGTCAGCCGCACCGCGACGCCGTTGACGTAGAGTTTCCGGTCACGGAGCGCGAGCGTGCGCAGACCGACGGTGTCCTCGCGCCGGTCGAGCATCACGCCCTTCTCGTCGCGCAGTTCGGCGACGATCCGGTAGAGCTTGCCCGCGCCGATCTGCCACAGTTGCGGCTTCGTGATCGTCAGCGCGGCGTCGGGCGTCGCGGCGGCAGACGCGGCCACCGTCACGCTCTTTTCACAGCGCGCGACCTCGCGACCAGCGGGATCGATCGCGACGGACGTCAGGGAATAGGTGTGCGGCTTGGCATCGACATTCTCGATCGCGACGCCGCTCGTGACGGTCGCGCTGTCGGCCCTCAGGACTTGCCGGATCCGCTGGCGGCGGATCAGCCCGCCCTCGGCGATCCGCAGCGACACGTCGCGCGTGATCCCGCCGCTGTGCCACCAATCATACCAGACGTTCCCCGAGCCTTGGAGGCGCATCGCATAGCCTGGAATCGTCACGAACCCGGGCCGGTCGTCGGCGGCGACGACGATCCGGTTCGCGCCGGGTTTCAACACCTTCGACACGTCGATATCGAACGCGGTATGCCCGCCTTCGTGGCGACCGACGAGCGTCCCGTTCACCCAGACGCGCGCCGCGTAGAACACCGCGTCGAAATGCAGTTCGAGATGCTTGCCGACGATCGCCTCGGGCACCACCAGCGTCCGCGCGTACCAGCCGACGCCTTCGGAATTGGCACCGCGCGACAGCGGCCAGCTATGCGGGACGCTGACGCTTTCGACCTTCGCGGGATCTGTCTTCAGCCACGCCGGATCGGCCGGCGCGTCCTTTGCCAGCCAGAACGTCCACCCCGCATCCAGATCGATCCGCTCGGCCGCGGCCGGCGTCGCCAGACCCATCGGAACGAGAAACGCGGACAGGACACCGAGATTCCCCATCCGCTTGCGCACTGCCTTGATCCATTCCGATGTCATGCGGCGATATCGTGCCTCCGTTGGCGCTGGGTGGTGCACCGATGCCGGCGCACCACCCGTGTATTCTACATCCTGAACGACAGCGATGCCGCGAACGTCCGGCCATTCTTGTAGAACGCGGTCGGACGATCCGGCGTCGCGTTATACTGGAGATACGTCTCGTCGAGCAGGTTCTGCGCGTTGACCGACAGCGTCACCGCCGGCGTCACGTTGAACCCGGCCGAGAAATCGAGCTGGTTGTACGGCGCCACCATCTCGCGCGAGCCGAGACGACCGATCGTCCGGAAATACGCGGTGCGGTAGTTGTAGCTCAGGCGGGCCTGAAACGGTCCGCTCTCGAAATACGGGATCACGTTGACGGTGTGCTTCGACAGATACGGCAGGTTGAGCGCCGCACCGCTGACGTCGACCGACGAGGTGTCGCTGTCCTGGTACGAATAGTTCGCCTGGATGCCGAACCCGCCCCAGATCTCGGTCTGGCCCGATACCAGCACGCCGTTGACCTTGGCCTTGGCGCCGTTGATCGGCTGGCTGACGTTGTAGGTCGTGATGCGGTTCTGCAGCGCGTTGAAGAAATCGACGTTCTGGCGGAAGCTGATGATGTAGTTCTTGATGTCGCGACGGAACAGCTCGACCGCCAGCAGCGTGCCCGAACGCGGATACCATTCCGCGGTCAGTTCGTAGTTGGTCGATTCATACGGCTTCAGGTTCGGATTGCCGCCATTGCCATCGAGCGTCGTGTCGTTGAGCGAGGTCGCTGCCGCCAGATCCTGATAGCGCGGCCGCGAGATCACCTTGGCCACCGCGCCACGCACGATCACCGTCGGCGAGACCGAATAGGCGATGTTGAGGCTCGGCAGGAACTTCAGGTAATCGGTCGAGGTCCGCGTCGGCACCGGCTGCGGGTTGACCTGTGCGCTCGGCGTGGTCGCGTAGTTCGAGACGTCGCGGGTATAGACGACGCGACCGCCGATATTGCCGCGGAACCCGCCCTGATCGAAATTGGCCTGCGCATAAGAGGCGATGACCGTCTCGTGGACCTTGGTCGACGCGCCGATCTTGGTCACCAGCGGCGAGTTGATCGCGCCCGACAGGATATCGATCACCGACTGCTGCGGCAGGTTCAGATACTGCGTCGCGTTGCCGAGCCCACCGCTGCCGTCGAACGTGCCGTTCGGCGTGACGAGCGCCGGCGCACCGAGCTGGGCGATGGTCTGCGACGACTGGAGGTACGTGTTGATACCCCGCGCGTCGATCTGGTTGATATGGTCGGTCGCGCGGCTGCCGAGCAGGATCTCCTTGAACGGTCCGAACTCGACCGGGATGGTCGCGTCATAGCCGCCGAAGATGTCGCGATCGGTGGTGATGCTGAAGTCCTGCCCACCGATCTGCGCCGCGTTCAGCTGCGCGCCGTTGACGATCACCGGGCGCCCTTCGATCTGCGCCGGGTTGTTGTTCGGGTTGGTGAAATAATTCGCCGGGTTGGTCTGATCGCCGACGAAGTTCACCGTCGCGGTGTTGTTGGTGAACGCATAGCTGTACGGCAGCTTGGTCTGCACGTTGAACAGATATTCGGGATCGCGCCCGCCGCTCGCCTTGCTCCAGCCACCCGCGAACGAGATCTTGGCGCCACCGTCGCCTTCGTAGTCGGCGAAGAAGTTGAGGTTGTCGGTCTTCAGCTTGGTCTTGCGCACCAGCGTGTCGAGCTGCGAGCCCTGGTTGGTCGCCGCGCCGAACGAGGCGGCGTTGACGACGCCGTTGCTGATGTTCGCCGATTGCAGCACGTCGCCGGTCCACGCACCCGGGATCGTGTACATCGACTGGCTGTAGTTGTTGTAGTTGCCGTTGATGTGCAGGCCGTTGAGCGTGAGCGTCAGATCTGACGTCGGCCGATACTGGACCGTACCCGACACGCTCTTGCGCTCGCGGGTCTGCTGGAAATAGGCGTAGTTGATGCCGAACGGCGACGCCGCCTTGTAGAGGTCCGCAATCGTCCCCCCGGTGATCGTCGCGCCGGGGCTCTTGAGGCTCAGCGTGCCATCGGCGGCGCGGTTGACGAACGGGCTGTTGTAGGTGCCGTCGGCGTTCGGCGCGACGTTGTCGTAGCCGAAGAACTCGACGCCGGCGCGCGTCAGGCTCTGCTTGTCGTAGGTGGCCGCGACGAGGAAGCCGAACGTCTCGTCCTTGTTCTTCCAGCTGTACAGGCCCGAGCCGCGGAAATTGCCCTTATCGGACCGGTCGTTGTACGTGTAGCCGCCCGAGCCGAAGACCGCATTGGCCTTCAGGTCGAGCGGACGGCGGGTGCGGACGATGACGGTGCCGCCGAGGCTGCCTTCCTCGATGCGCGGCTCGGGCGACTTGTAGACCTCGAGGCGATCGACGAGCTCGGGGGCGAGCAGCGAATAGTTGAAGGTGCGGCTCGACGGATCGTTGTCGTTGCCGCCCCAATCGGCCGACGCGAGCCCGTGGCCGTCGAGCAGCATGCGGTTCAGTGCCGGATCGGTACCGAGGATCGCGACCTTCTCGCCCTCGCCGAAGCGACGATCGATGCTGACGCCGGGGATATGCGAGAGCGACTCTGCGACGTTGCGATCGGGGAACTTGCCGATGTCCTCGGCGGAGATCACGTCGACGACCGCGTTGGCGTTGCGCTTGACCGCGATCGCGCTGCGCAGGCTGCCGCGGATGCCGGTGACGACGATATCGTCGCCGGTTGCGGAGGATGGCGCGGATGGGGCCGCGACTGATGGCGCGGGCGACTGGGTTGCCGACGGGGCGGCATCCTGTGCGACCGGCGTCGCCGACGGCGCGGGATCGGTCTGCGCGAACGCCGCTGGAATGATCGCGACGCATACCGCTGCGCTCGACGCCAACAAAATCTGCTTCCGGAAAATCATTGTCGAAACCCCTTCCTAATCGACGCCGCAGCGCCTTCCCCCGACGCTGTCGGCGTCGCTTCGATCACCTGCCACCTGGTACTGTTTTGGTTACTCTTTGAGTGGGCCGGCAGGCGTAATGTATAACCAATTCATTTTCAGAATCCATCGGAAATTACAGTTTGGTTACCACTCCAGGACACCAACCACGCGATCGTATAATATATAGCCGTATCAATAGCCTAGCGGATTCCGCCGTATCGTTTTGACACACGTGCGCGCCTGCGGTGCCAAGTTCTTGTAATACCACTTCTTACAAGAAACTCGCGGTTCGGGATTGAACCCGGCGATTCGATCGGCCAAACGTAATATAATTACGACGATCGGGAGGGCATCCATGACGCTGGAGATATGCGTCGACGATATCGCGGGATTGGACGCCGCCATTGCCGGAGGCGCCGATCGGGTCGAACTCTGCGCCGCGCTGGCGCTAGGCGGCCTGACGCCGTCACCTTCGCTGATCGCTGCGGCAGCAAGCGCGCCAATTCCGGTCCATTTGCTCGCCAGACCGCGCGAAGGCGGGTTCCACTATACCGCGCGCGAGCTGGCGATGATCGCCGGCGACATCACCGCGGCAGCCGAAGCCGGTCTTGCCGGCGTCGTCATCGGTGCCACCCACACAGATCACAGGCTCGACACCGAAACGCTGGCGTCATTGGTCGCGCATGCCCGATCGGCAGGCACAGCGCGGCGCGCGCCACTATCACTGACGCTCCACCGCGCGATCGATCTGTGCACCGACATGCCTGCCGCGCTCGACGCCGCGATCGCGCTCGGGTTCGACCGTGTGTTGACGTCCGGCGGCGCACCGAAGGCGATCGACGGCCTCGATATGCTCGCCACCTTGCAGCGCCGCGCAGGCGGGCGGATCGCCATCCTCGCGGGAAGCGGCATCGACGCAGACAATGTCGCGGCGTTTCTCGATGTCGGGATCGTCGAGATCCACGCCTCGTGCGGTACGATTGCATCCGATCTCGACGAGGTTGCCGATGCAGAGGCTCTGGCGCGCGAACGCCGTTTCGGCTTCACGACCGCAGGGCGACGCCGCACCGACATCGACCGCGTTCGCGCCCTCAAGGCGGTTCTTACAGACGTGTTACATCAAGCCGCTTGAACAATACCAATACATAACGTATCCCAGATCGGTTGCCGGGCTGCATCTATCGGAGGCCCGCTCCGGCATCAGCGAAAGTCGCCTATATGTCCTTTTCCACAAGCATCGGCCGATTCCGGGACGGCAACCCCGCCCCGCTCTACGTCCAGCTCCAGCAGCTGATCCGCGACGCGATCAACCGCAACGTGCTGGCGAAGGACGACGCCATTCCAGCCGAGCGCGATCTCGCGGTAGAATATGACGTGTCGCGCATCACCGTGCGCAAGGCGATCGGCGGGCTGGTCGAGGAAGGTTTGCTGACGCGGCGTCGCGGCGCCGGCACGTTCGTCGCAACCCGCGTCGAAAAGAGCTTCTCGAAACTCTCGTCGTTCTCGGAAGACATGATCTCGCGCGGCCGCACGCCGAGCAGCGCCTGGGTTAGCCGGACGATGGGAATGGTCACGCCCGAGGAGTCGCTCTCGCTCGGCCTGTCGCCGGGCTCGGCGGTCTATCGCTTCCAGCGTATCCGCTATGCCGACGACGTGCCGATGGCGCTCGAATACACCACCATCGCGGGATACTGTCTGCCATCGATCGATGCGGTGCAGGACTCGCTGTACAAGGCGCTCGAAGTGGCCGGCAATCGCCAGGTGCGCGCGTTGCAGCGCCTGCGCGCGGTCCATTTCAGCGCCGAACACGCCAAGATGCTCGGCGTCGATGCGGGGCATGCGGGTCTGTTTATCGAACGCCGCGGGTTCCTGCGCGACGGGCGGGCGGCCGAATTCACCCAATCCTATTACCGTGGCGACGCGTACGACCTCGTCGCCGAACTCAACGACATCTGACGTCGGCGCGCGCGCGTCGGCCGGGGGGCATCAAGTGAACGAGACTATCCAGGACCGCGCGTCCACTCTGCAAGACGGCACGCTTCAAAACGAAACGCTGCACGACGAAACCCGGACGCTGATGTTCAGCGAGGCCGCCGAATCCGCCGATGCGGTCGCGCGGCTGTTGTCCGCCAACCGCGATGCGTTCGCCGCGCTCGGCGAACGGCTTCGTGCCGCACCGCCTGCCGTGGTCGTGACGTGCGCGCGCGGCTCGTCCGATCATGCCGCGACCTACGGCAAGTACCTGATCGAGACGCTGCTCGGCGTACCCGTCGCGTCCGCCGCCCCCTCGGTATCGTCGGTCTATGCCGCGCCGATGGCGCCCGGCACCGCGCTCGTCATCGCGGTATCGCAGAGCGGCCGCAGCCCCGATCTGCTGGCGACCGTCACCGCGTATCAGAATGCCGGCGCCTATGTCGTCGCGTTCGTCAACGACGAGACGTCGCCGCTCGCGGAAATGGCCGACACGCTGATCGCGCTGAAGGCCGGGCCGGAGAAGTCGGTCGCGGCGACCAAATCCTACATCTGCGCGCTCGCGGCATTCGCCGGCCTGACCGCGGCGTGGTCGCAGAACGACGCGCTGGCGAACGCAGTCGACACGCTGCCGGACATGCTGACGCTCGCATTCGGCGCCGACTGGTCGCCGATCGTCGACGCGCTGGCGAACGCCAACAACCTGTTCGTGATCGGCCGCGGCTATGGCTACGGGATCGCCCAGGAAGCCGCGCTGAAGCTGAAGGAAACCTGCGCACTGCATGCCGAAGCGTTCAGCGCCGCCGAAGTCCGCCACGGGCCGATGGCGATCGTCAACGACGGCTTCCCGGTGATCGCCTTCGCGACCTCCGACACGGCGGGCGACGGCGTCCGCGAGGCGGCGGCGGAATTTCGCGCACGCGGTGCGGTCGTCTGCCTGGCGGATGCGAAGGCGGATGCCGACGGCACCCCGGTCGCGCTGACCGCGCACCCGGCGATCGAGCCGATCCTGATGATCCAGAGCTTCTATCGGATGGCGAATGCGCTGTCGCTTCGCCGCGGACTGAACCCCGACGCACCGCTTCATCTCAGCAAGGTCACGCGGACGGTATGAGCGGCGAGACCATGAGCAACGACGGTAGGAACGGTCTTCGGATGCACTTCGTCAACGGTACGATCGTCACGCGCGATGCGCTGCTGAACGGCGCGACGATCACCGTGGACGGCGACCGGATCGCCGCGATCGACGCACTCGATGGTACGCCGTCCGATGCGATCGATCGCGTCGTCGATCTGGGGGGCGGCTGGCTCGTCCCCGGCTTCGTCGACACGCAGGTCAACGGTGGCGGTGGCGTGCTGCTCAACGACCAGCCGACCGTCGCCGGCATCGCCGCGATCGGTGCCGCGCATGTCCCGTACGGCACGACCGCGTTCATGCCGACGCTGATCAGCGACACGCCCGAGGTGATCGCGGCGACGCTCGACGCGATGGACGCGGCGATCGAGGCGGGCGTTCCCGGCGTGGTCGGCGCGCATATCGAAGGTCCGTGGATCAACCCGTCGCGCAAGGGCATCCATGATCCCGCCAAATTCCGGCTGCTCGACGATGCGATGATCGAACTGCTGATCCGTCCGCGCAAGGGTCGCGTGATGGTGACGCTCGCCCCCGAACTGACCGATGCGGCGTCGATCGCGCGGCTGGTCGCCGGTGGCGTAATCGTCAGCGCTGGCCATACCGATGCGGATTACGAGACGATCATCGACGCGGTCGGTGCAGGCCTCTCCGGCATCACGCATCTGTTCAACGCGATGTCGCCGCTGCTCCACCGTGCGCCGGGCGTGGTCGGTGCGGCACTCGACGATCGCCACGTCTATTGCGGGCTGATCGCAGACGGCCTGCACGTCCACGACGCCGCGCTCCGCCTCGCGCTCAATGCCCGCCCCCACGACCGGCTGATGCTGGTCAGCGACGCGATGCCGTCGGTCGGCGCGGTCGACAAGGATTTCCGCCTTCAGGGGCGGCTGATCCATGTCGAGGACGGCAAGTGCTTCGGCGAGGACGGGACGCTCGCCGGCTCCGATCTCGACATGGCCGGCGCGGTCCGCAACTTCGTCGCACGCACGCAGGCGGACGTGCCTGCCGCGGCAGCGATGGCGGCGACCAACCCCGCCGCCTTCCTCGGCCTGTCGCACGAACGCGGTGCGCTCGCGCCTGGACTGCGCGCCGACTGGGTCGCGCTCACCGCCGATCTGAAGCCCGCGGGCACCTGGATCGGCGGCCAACTCGTCGCGGGCAGGACGTGAACCGATGAAGCCGATCATCCTGACGTCGCCCCTCCAGGGCTGGGCATCGCCTCTCGAGGCGGTCCCCGACCCGGTCTTCGCCGAACGGATGATGGGCGACGGGATCGCCGTCGATCCGACCGGCGACTGCCTGCACGCACCGTGCGACGCGGTCGTGCTCAGCGTCCATGCGAGCGGCCACGCGATCACGCTGCGTACGCCAGAGGGCGCCGAGATCCTGATGCACATCGGGCTCGACACGGTCGCGCTCGGCGGGCGTGGGTTCAGCCCGTGCGTGACCGAGGGCGCAAGCGTCCAGCGGCTCGACCCGCTGATCCGCTTCGACCTCGACCTGCTGGTCTGCGAAGCGCGCGCGGTCATCACCCCGGTGATCGTCACCAACCCCGAGCGCTTCACGATCGTTCGTCGCGAAACCGGCAAGCTGGTCGGCATAGGCGAGGCGATCATGACGCTCGAACCGCGCGATGCCGCCGACGTGGCGGTGGTCGAGGGCGACACGGTCCGCCGCACGATCGTCGTGCCACTGGTCCACGGCATCCACGCGCGGCCAGCAGCCCGGATCGGCGAGATCGCGCGGAAATTCGTGTCTGAAGTCAAAATCACGAAGGATGAGCGCGAGGGCAACGTCCGCAGCCCGGTCGCGCTGATGGCGCTCGGCGTAAAGCTCGGCGATGAGATCACGCTCGCCGCCACCGGCCCGGACGCTGCGGATGCGCTTGCCGCAATCGGCGACCTGATCCTCGGCGGTATGGGCGAGAAGGCCGGGTCCGGTGCCCCCACGCCCCCGGCAGCATCACCGCCCACTTCCGTGTTCCCCCGCGAAGGCGGGGGCCCAGGAATCACGAACGACGGCGCTGCTGGGTCCTGGGCCCCCGCCTCCGCGGGGGAACAAGGAGCGCGAAAGCCTGCCACAACCCTCCCCGCCGACGGCCGCCTGCCCGGCGTAACCGCCTCCCCCGGCATCGCGATCGGCCAGGCCGGGCTCTTCCGCCTCGCCGAGATCGCGGTGACCCGCGAAGGTGCAGGCGCAACCACCGAACGCGCCGCACTCGACGCCGCGCTCGGCTTGGTCGCGGCCCGTCTCGCAAGCAAATCCGCCACCGCAACCGGCGCCGAGCGCGCGATCCTGTCCGCGCATACCGCGTTGCTCGACGACCCGACGCTGACCGAAGACGCCCACGCCGCGATCACGCAAGACGACAGCGCCGCCTACGCGTGGCGCACCGCGATCCGCGGCCAAGCCGATGCGCTCAAAGCGACCGGCGACGCGCGCCTCGCCGAGCGCGCCGACGACATGCTCGATCTCGAACGCCAGGTGCTCCGCGCGCTCGCCGGCGAAGACCTCGACGAACGCCTGAGTTTCCCGCCCGGCACGATCCTGCTCGCCGACGACCTGCTCCCCTCACATCTGCTCGGCCTCGACACCGCGTCGATCGTCGGCTTCTGCGTCGAGCGCGGCGGTCCGACCTCGCACGTCGCGATCCTCGCCGCGACGATGGGCCTGCCCGCCCTGGTCGCAGTCGGCCCCGCCCTCGCCGAGATCACGGCGGGCACGCCGCTGATCCTCGACGCCGGCGCCGGCCTGCTCCACGTCGCACCGGACGCCGAAACGCAGGCGACCGCGCAAACCGCGTTCGACGCGCAGACCGAACGCCGCCGCGCCGCACTTGCCAACGCCGCGCAGGAATGCCGCACGCAGGACGGCGTCAGGATCGAAGCCTTCGCCAATCTCGGCTCGGCCGACGACGCCGACGCGGCCGTCCGCAACGGCGCCGAAGGCTGCGGACTGCTCCGCACCGAATTCCTGTTCCTCGAACGCGAAAGCGCGCCCAGCGTCGAGGAACAGACCGCCGACTACCAGCGCATCGCCGACACGCTCGACGGTCGCCCGCTGATCGTCCGCCTGCTCGACATCGGCGGCGACAAGCCCGCGCCCTATCTGCCGATCGCCGCGGAAGAAAACCCCGCACTCGGCCTGCGCGGCATCCGCGTCGGTCTCGCCTATCCCGAGATGCTCGACGCCCAGTTGCGCGCGATCCTCGCGGTCCGCCCCGCCGGCCAGTGCCGGATCATGGTCCCGATGATCGCAAGCCTCGCCGAACTCCGCAGCGTCCGCACCGCACTTGACGCCGCTGCCGCCGCGACCGGGCATACCGAGCATGTCGCGCTTGGCATCATGATCGAGACACCCGCCGCCGCGGTCACCGCCGACCTGCTGGCCAGCGAAGCCGACTTCCTGTCGATCGGCACCAACGACCTGACACAATATGCGCTCGCGATGGACCGCGGAAATCCGGCGGTCGCGAGCGACCTTGACGGGCTCCATCCCGCCGTTCTGCGCCTGATCGCGCGGACCTGCGAAGGCGGTGCGGTCCACGGCAAATGGACCGGCGTGTGCGGCGGCCTCGCCTCCGATCCGCTCGCGGTACCGATCCTGATCGGGCTCGGCGTCACCGAACTCTCGTCCGCGCCGGCACTCGTGCCTGAAATCAAGGCGCTCGTCGCGACGCTCACGATGGACGCCTGCCGCGCGCATGCCGCAGCCGCCATGAACTGTATCTCAGCCGCGGACGTGCGAACGCTCGCCCGGGAGTTTCGCCCATGAAGTCCGTGCTCGAAGCCCTCCAGCCGCTCGGCCGCGCACTGATGCTGCCAATCGCGGTGCTGCCTGTTGCCGGCCTGTTGCTGCGGCTCGGCCAGCCCGACATGCTCGACATCGCGGTGCTCAGCGCCGCCGGCGACGCGATCTTCTCGCACCTTGGCCTGCTGTTCGCGATCGGCGTCGCCACCGGGTTCGCGCGCGACGGCAACGGCGCCGCGTGTCTCGCGGGCGTGGTCTGCTACCTCGTGACGACGCAAGGCGCACAAGCGCTGATGACCGTCCCCGCCGACGCACTCAAGGGACTGACCGGCGACACGATCGCACTCGCCACCGCCGCCTGGAAAGCCAAGGCGATCGCCCGGCTCGACGTCCCGATCGGTATCCTTTCGGGGCTGATCGGCGGCAGTTTCTACAACCGCTTCTCCGCCATCGCGCTCCCTGAATATCTCGCCTTCTTCGGCGGACGTCGGTTCGTGCCGATCGTCAGCGGCGTCGCGGGCCTCGTACTCGGCATCATCGTCGGCCTCGGCTTCGGCGCGCTCAGCACCGGCATCGACGGCTTGAGCTACGGGATCAGCGGCGCCGGCGGGTTCGGCCTGTTCGCGTTCGGGTTGCTCAATCGCCTGTTGCTCGTCACCGGGCTGCACCATCTGCTCAACAACATCGTCTGGTTCGTCGCCGGCGACTACCACGGCACGACGGGCGACCTCCGCCGCTTCTTCGCCGGCGATCCGACCGCCGGTGCCTTCATGGCCGGGTTCTTCCCGGTCATGATGTTCGGCCTGCCCGCCGCCTGCCTCGCGATGTACCATTCGGCGCTGCCCGAGCGTCGCAAGGCGGTCGGTGGCATGCTGCTCAGCCTCGCGCTCACCTCGGCGCTGACCGGCGTGACCGAGCCGATCGAGTTCAGCTTCATGTTCTTGGCACCCGTGCTCTACGCGATCCACGCGGTGCTGACCGGCCTATCGATGGCGCTGATGAACGCGCTCGGCGTGAAATTGGGCTTCGGCTTCTCCGCCGGGCTGTTCGACTATGTGCTGAACTATGGCAAAGCGACCAAGCCGCTGCTGCTGATCCCGGTCGGGCTCGCCTATGCCGCGATCTATTACGTGCTGTTCCGCACCGTCATCAAGCGCCTCGACCTGCCGACCCCCGGCCGCGAGCGCGACGCACCCATCGCCGCTGCAACCGTCGCCAAGAGCGAGCGTGGCGCCGCGTTTGCCGAAGCGCTCGGCGGCGCCGCCAACCTGACCAGCGTCGGCGCGTGCACCACCCGCCTGCGCCTCATCGTCGTCGACCAGGGCGCGGTGGATGAGGCACGGCTCAAAGCGCTCGGCGCTCGCGGCCTGATCCGTCCGTCCGACAAGGCGCTCCAGATCGTGCTCGGCCCGATCGCCGATTCGGTCGCGGTCGAGATCCGCGACGCGATCGCCGCCGGTGGCCCAGCCCCGGTCGTCGCCGAACCGGCCGCCGATGTCCCGGCGGACATTCGCCTGACAGCCGCGACGATCGCAGCACTGGGCGGCACCGACAATATCGAGGCCGCCACGCGCCACGGCACGCGACTGCGCATCCGCCTGCACGACGCCGACCGCACCTCGCTATCGTCGCTCGAAGCGCTCGGCGTCCACGCCGTCGCCCGCCCCGCCCCCGGCCTCGTCCACCTGCTGTTCGACGGCAACCGCGCCGCGTCGCTCATCGTCACCTGAGCGATGCCAGGCCCCGGTGGAAGGTTGCTCGACGACTTTTCGGCACTCTGGTGAAATACTAGGATCGACAGATGATGCGACACTCGGCCCTGCTCCCCGTCTCGATTATAGCCGCGGCGATGGCGGGTTGCTCACCCTCCTCCCAGCCCACCGCGCCGGAAACGCGTAACGCGACCGCGCCGGCGCCTACGGAGACACGCGCGACACCGGCCACGCCCAAGGCCGTCACCGATACCCACTTGAAGCCGACGCCGGGCGTGCTGAAGACCTTCGGCGACTGGGCAGTCGGCTGTGACAATGGCCTGCGGTGCACGCTCGCCGCGCTGCTGCCCGAAGCCGGCATTGCGACAAGCAGTGGATCGCCGATCACACTGAACATCACGCGCGAACCCGGCCCCGCCGGTGCAGTCTCGGTCAAGATCGCAACGGACAACGCGCAGGCGGCGCAACCCGCCAGCTTTGCGGTCGACGGCAAACCCACCGCGTTACGCGACGCAGCTGGCCTCGCTGCGGCGATGGCGAACGGCACGACGTTGACTGTACGCGGAGCGGATAATCGCACACTCACGACGCTGTCGCTGAAAGGCGCCGCCGCCGCGCTCCGCTACATCGACGCGCAACAAGGCCGTGTCGGCAGCACCGACGCGATCGTCGCCAAGGGCTCCGCCCCGTCACGCGCGCTCACGCCGCCGCTCCCGGCCGTCGCTACGATCGCGCCGTCGGGCACTGCCGCCAAGCTTACCGCCACCCAGATCGCAACGCTGCGCAAACGCGCCACCTGCACCGCCGAGGGCTTCACGCCCGAAACGCACGCGCTCGGCGGCGGCAAGTCGCTGGTCATATTCCCCTGCTCGACCGGTGCCTACAATCTGATCAGCGCGCTCTTCATCGTCGACGGCGCCGGGATCACCCCAGCCCAGTTCGACGCCCCGGCAGGCTTCGAGGCGACCGGTGCCGACTCCGGCACTCCCGTCAAAAGCGTCATAAACGGCGCGTTCGAAAACGGCGTCCTGACCAGCGACGCAAAGGGCCGCGGCCTGGGCGACTGCGGCGTCCATCAGAGCTTCGTCTGGGACGGCACCCGCTTGCGCCTCTCCGAACAGTCGGAAATGCGCGAATGCCGCGGCAACGCCGACTTCATCACCACCTGGCGCGCCCGCGTGATCCGGCCCTGACCCGCCCCCTCCCCTTCGGGGGAGGGCACGAGTAGGGCACGGATGACGCGTCGGAATTCAGCTCGCGGTTATTCCTGGATCGAACTTGCGTCTTCGCCTTTCAATAGAACGCGCGTCGCGGTCTCGACATCGTCTTTGCGCATGAGGCTTTCGCCGACCAGGAACGACGTGATGCCGGCAGCCTGGAGCCGCTGGCAGTCAGCGTGCGTGAAAATGCCGCTTTCGCCGATGATCAGGCGATCGTCGGGTACCATCGGCGCCAGCTTTTCGCTGTTCGTCAGGCTGACTTCGAAGGTCCGCAGATCCCGATTGTTGATACCGATCAGCGGCGAGGACAGTTTCAGCGCTCTCTCCATTTCCGGTTCGTCATGGACCTCGACCAGAACGTCCATGCCCAGCGCGAAAGCCCGGTCCTGGAGGCGAACCGCGTCGTCATCGGACAGCGATGCCATGATCAGAAGGATGCAGTCCGCACCCCAGGCGCGGGCTTCGTCCACCTGATAGGTTTCGAACATGAAGTCCTTGCGCAGCGCCGGCAGGCTGCAGGCCGCACGAGCGGCGGTGAGGAACGCCGGCGCACCTTGGAAGCTCGGCGCATCCGTCAGCACCGAAAGACATGCCGCGCCGCCTGCTTCATACGCGCGCGCGAGGGCGGGTGGATCGAAATCCGAACGGATCAGGCCCTTCGATGGACTGGCCTTCTTGATTTCCGCGATGAGCCCGAACAGGCCGGCGCTTTGCCGGGCGACCAGGGCCTTGTGAAAGCCGCGTGGAGCCTCCTGATCGGCTTGCATCGCCCGGAGGTCGGCAAGCGATACCGTGGCTTTCGCGGCCTCTATTTCCTGGCGCTTATAGGCTTCGATTTTCTTGAGGATGCTGGTCATGTCAGATGCAATTCCTTTGGTCGCTGCTGCCAGAGACGGCGTCGGCCGTCCGGAGGCGTGCAGGTGGACGGCTTCTACAGGGCAACGACCGGGCGCGCATCCGGCCGAACCGGCCATTAATCGCAGCGTTCGATCATCTCGGCGATTGGCTAGAGGCCGAGGTGGGCGCCCGGCGCACTTTTGTCCGCCCGGACGCGCGGTTCGGCGAGGGCATATTCGCCAAATCACGGCTAGGTTGCCCATGTCTGCAACTGGGCGTAAGCGGAATGGCCAAGATGGAGAGGAAAGCGGTCTGGCGGCTATTGGTGTGTCCGGAGCGAATAGCGGATGTTGCGCTTCGTGGCAGGCGCGATACGATGTTGACATGATCGACGCCAAACCCGAGACAATCAAGGCTGAGGCGGCCGACCTTCGGTCCTTGGCGTCCGCTCTGACCGGCTACACAATCTCTGTCGATCATGGGCGCATATCTGCGTTGTGGCTGTGGCGCAGTGGCCAAGCACCCTTGCTGGTTACAAGCGATAGCCGCGACATCGTATTTAAATTCGAAGTGTTCACTCTCGCGATCCAAGCACCTCTTTATTCGACTTTGCGGGAGGGCGAGCAGGAAGCCGTAGGTCGCGCGGTAAAATGGCCATTTTTTGAGTGGCGAGTCGATGTTCTATGGATACACGACTGGAGCATCCCCGTCGAAGCGTTACCAGACGGATGGTATAGTAGCTCTAAGGATCGGTTTTTCGGCCAAGTTCCCGCCGGGGCGGAGCACACTTGCTTGGTAGCCAAAGCCCTACTTTTCACTGGATCAGATGGTAGTCGGTTAATTATTGACCAAGGCGAAATGCCACTCGACCTTTATGTGACCACTGATCCCAAGTTCATTAATCAAGCGATTTCGGATGCGATGCTAATGCCGCTCGACCGGTATCTTGAAGGGGCAGTTCCAACGGTCAGGGACGATATGCTCCAGGCGCAGTGCGCTTATGGGGTCGATCTTTGATTAGTTTAACGGCGACAATTGGGCGAAAGCGGACGGCCGGAATGAGAAGGAAAGCGTCCGGGCGGCTTTCGGGGCCGCACCCGGGTAAACCTGCCATCGAATGCGCTCGCCAAATGCATCAGGTTTTTGCATCGGCGGATACCCAGCTTTCCAACCGTTCTCTGGCCGATGCGAAATCGGTGAGTTTTGCATCAAATCGGATTACCAGACGGTCTTGAGTACCTCAGTGGCAGCGCTGCGTAGCAGGGGTTCGTTTCGTAACTGCACTTGGGGTCCGACGCGTTCAGCGAAGGGCATGAATGATCTTTGATCATTTTTCTGCATAGCGGCGCATGCTTGGCCAATCTCGGTGGCGCTAAGCGACTGCCAGCTACTGACCAAGTTCTTCTCCCACTCTGCGCTGTGACGCCTAACGGCCGCGTCGATTGCCTGCGCAAGCTTCTGGTCACCCGAAGCTCCGTCCCGTGCCTTGACCATAGCAGCAGTCTGGGTTCGCCCAACTGCCATGGTCAGTATCGACCTGAACTGCTCGGCCGGCTTCATCGAGGCAACGAGGCCCTGTGCATCGTGAGTAGCGCACTGTGCAGACGCGCTGCCGCAGCTGGCGAGGGCTACAGACGCGGTGACGATCGTGAGAAGGCGTATCATGCTCAAAGCATGCGCTTGAAGGGTTAGGATTAACTGAACGAAGGCGGATTGCCTCCAACCCTCTTAAGCCCGCCGCGCTACTGTCCGGCCTGATGCAAAACTTTTGATTTTTGCATCACGTCACGGCCGAGCTGGCATCATCGTGATGAACGGATGTCCGCTTTCGAAACTGCAAGTTGCAGCCGTAACGTCCGAGTGTGGGCGGGAGCAGACATTAACGCGCAGGGTTGATGTGGCCCGGCTATTCAGGCGGCAGCGAGGGCCCCGGTCGCACAACAGGCGCATCCTTCGTGGAAAACTCGACGGCAAAAGCCTGGACAGATTCAGTCGGTCTGTTCGCAACATCTAAAACTGGTTTGAAGGTGACGGAAGTCGCGGCGACCTTGCAGAGGGCACGGTCGAGCGCATCGGGCGACGCGCGGCCATACAGCATGTTCCTGCACGTGAGCACTTTGCCGGTTAGACCCACGATCAGTGAAGAAAACCGCCTAGCGAAAACAGCGCCTGGGTCAGGCAAGCGCTCAACTACCAGCTGGAGATCAACAGATGGTGGAATCAGGCCTCCATCTTTGAAAAATGTTACTCCTGCGCTTATTGTTCCGTATGCCGGTTTCCCATCACCACCAAGCGCCGGCTGCCCCTTGATACCAAGGTATAGCTTGCAACCGGCTGTGTCCAACTTGGGATGGCCGCTTGGAACGACGACATCGCAATGTATAATTCTTCCGGTTGGATCAACCGTTAGGAGGAGTCTTGCTGTGGCGCCTGCGTCCTTCGAATCGTAGCCATAGCGAAAAGGACCGGTCATTTGCGACGGCCGTAGCGGACTAATGATAGGCGGACGCGGGTAATCCACGTCCGTCACCCCGGCTAGGAGCAATACGATCATTCCAGCCCCCCCCCTCCTCACCGTCGGCCAGCGGAGACCCTTCTCTCTTCGGCGCGCCAGTGTTTTTCTGCAATATCATGAAATGCAAGGCAAGCGCTCTAGCTAAGCTACAGACGTTCGCCCGGTTTGATCAATGATCGTCTACAATTGGGCGATACTAGGGCTCAGACTCATTCACATCCAAAAGGCGACCGCTGTTGCGAGCGCGACAGCTGACAGGAAGTTAGCCGCAAGCTTGTCGTAACGGGTAGCGATGC
>NZ_LMLW01000008.1:252500-733959 GCF_001422045.1 Sphingomonas sp. Leaf242 | reverse complement strand
GCATCGCTACCCGTTACGACAAGCTTGCGGCTAACTTCCTGTCAGCTGTCGCGCTCGCAACAGCGGTCGCCTTTTGGATGTGAATGAGTCTGAGCCCTAGTCCAGCGCGGCACGAATGGCGGCGGCGGCGATGAACGGCGCGCCTGCGACCAGCACGAGGCTGACCGCGGCGAGCAGTTTCATCGCGCCGGCCCCGCCTGCGGGATCGAGCGCGCCCGCCCCGAAGATCAACAGCGGGACGGCGAGCGGCAGCATCGCCAGCCCGACCACCGCGCCGCTGCCGCGTACCCCTGCGACCAGCGCGCTCGTCGCGACGGCGAGCGCTGCCAAGCCGGGCGTCCCGATCAGCAACCCGATCTCGACGCGGATCAGCGTATCGAGCGACAGGTCGAACAGACCCGTGGCGATCACCGCCGCGAGCATCAGCGGTGGACCGAAGCTCAGCCAGTGCGCGATCGTCTTGGCGGTCGCGACCGCGGCCATCGACAGCCCGCGTACCGCGAGCTGATCGAACACGCCCGCGTCGAGATCCGGCGCGATCAGCCGCTCGACCGGCAGCAACGCCGCCAGCAGCGCCGCAGTCCAGATCACGCCGCCACCGATCCGCGCCAGCAGCGCACCGTCCGGGCCGATCGCGAGCGGGAACAGAATCGCCACCAGCAGGAAGAACGCGACCACCAGGACAGCGCCACCGCTCGCCACGCTGCGGCGCAGATCGCGGCGGATCAGCGCGATCACAATGCCACCTCGGTGGCATGCGGCAGGTCGAGCGCGACGTGCGTGGCGATCAGCGCGATGCCGCCTTGCGCGCGGTGCTCGGCGAGCAACGCCCGCAGCCGTGCGATCGAGTCGGCATCGAGCCCGTTGGCGGGTTCATCGAGCAACCAGATCGGCGCGCCGCTGGCCGTGACGCGTGCCAGCGCGGCACGACGGCGCTGGCCTGTCGACAGGAGGCGTACCGGAATGTCCGACAGCGCGGTCAGGTCGAGCGCGGCGATCGCACGCGCGACGCGGCCGGTGGGATCGGGCGTCCGGTCGAGCGTCGCCCAGAACCGCAGCGCCGCGCCGAGCGTCTGGTCGACATCGAGCGCGCTTGCCTCGGTCAGCAACGCGATCCCGGCGTCGCATGACACCGTCCCTTCGGACGGCGCGAGCAGGCCCGCGGCGATGCGGATCAGGCTCGACTTGCCGATCCCGTTGGGCCCGGTGACGACCGCCGCATCGCCCGGCGCGAGCGCGAACGACACGTCGGCGAACAGCGGCCGCCCGCCGCGCACGCACGCCACCGCGTCGAAGACGAGCGTCATGCCGCCCGCCCGGTCGCGCTTATGAACCACTGTCGTCGGGCACGGACTCTTCCAGCGCGTGCATGTCATCGTCGCTGAGACCGAAATGATGGCCGATCTCGTGGATCGTCACATGCGCCACGAGGTCGTCGAGGCGGACGCCGGTCTCGATCCATTCCTCGAGGATCGCGCGGCGGTACAGGACGATGCGGTCGGGCATGGTGCCTGAGTCCATCGACGATTTCTCGCCGAGCGGGCGGCCGTGATAGAGCCCGGACAGCTCGAGCGGATGCTCGAGCCCCAGCGCGGCCAGCGTCTCGTCGTCGGCGAACTCCTCGACCACGAAGACGATATCGCCGAGATGCACGGCGAACTGCTCGGGCAGCCTGGCGATCGTCGCGCGGCCGATCGCCTCGATCCCGTCGGCATCTGGTGCCTGGCCGGAGAATGTCGCTTGCCCGCTCATGCGAGCAGCCATACGCGGTGGGCAACGATAGCGGCAAGGGATACGCGGATGGTCGAAGCGCTGAACGAAACCGAACGCGCGGAAGCGCTCGATGGGCTGGACGAGTGGGATTACGACGATGCGCGCGACGCGATCACGCGGACGATCGTGTTCGCCGATTTCGTCGAGGCATTCGGGTTCATGACGCAGGTCGCGCTGATCGCCGAGCGCGCGAACCATCATCCGGAATGGAAGAACGTGTGGAACCGGGTGGAAATCCTGCTGACCACGCATGACGCGGGGGGCTTGAGCCCGCGGGATATCGAGATGGCCGAAGCGATCGACGCGATCCTCGGCGACGCCTGATCTTCTGCCTCGCCCCTTAGCGGGTATCTTCTGCTTCCCTCCCTGGAAGGGAGGGGTTGGGGGTGGGTCGGCCGGTTGGTGGGCGTGACGTCTCGATAACGGGCCGACCCACCCCCTGCCCCTCGCTTCCAGGGAGGGGGGACCGTCAGCCTCGTGTCATGCTGCGGCGCATCCGCTTGCGGAGTGCGCCCGGCATCCACCGTGCTGCGAAGGCCATGCGGTGCGCGGTCTTGCCGACATAGGTGTGGACCTTGTCGCCGTGGACCGCCTCCCACGCGGCGTCGGCGACCTTTTCGACCCCGGTCAGTTCGAGCCCGGCGCCCGTCACCGTCTCGCGGATCGAGTGATTGCTGTTCCCCGCGGCCGAATCGAGCAACGGCGTGTCGATGAAGCTCGGCACGATCGACCGCACCTTGATGCCGTCCGCCGCCCATTCGCCGTCGAGCGCCTCGGTGATCGCGCGGATGCCGAACTTGGTCGCGGAATACGGCGCGAGCCCCGACGAGCCGTAGATCGCCGACGCCGACGCGGTGTTGAGCAGACACGAGCCCGGCGTCCGCTTGAGATACGCATAGCCGATCCGCGCGCCGTTCAACGCGCCGACCAGGTTGATCGCGATCACCCGGTCGATCTCGGCGAAATCGGTCTCCGCCAGCGGTCCGCCCGAGCCCACCCCGGCATTGTTGAACAGCACGTCGAGCCGGCCGCCGCTGATCGCGACGAACGCGTCGAGCGAGGCGGTCCATGCATCGCGGTCGCGCACGTCCATGCGGTAGGTGCTCACCATGCCGTCGGGCAGCGATGCCGCGGTCTCGGCAAGCCCCGCGACGTTGACGTCGGCGAGCCCGACCCGCCAGCCCTTCCGCGCGAACAGCATCGCGGTCGCACGGCCGATCCCCGATCCGCCGCCGGTGATGAAAATGCTCTGCTGCGTCATGACATCGCTCCCCTTATTGTTTTTGCTCATTTGATTTTACGGTATGTTTCCCGCATCCTGCGGGCAGATGCCAGACAATTTGCCAGCGCTCGCTTTCGAACACGTCACCAAGCGGTACGGGTCGACGGTCGCCGTCGATCATGTCTCGCTCGAGATCGCTCCCCGCGCCTTCGTCGCGCTGGTCGGGACGTCGGGATCGGGCAAATCGACGTTGCTCAAGACGATCAACCGGCTGGTCGAGCCGAGCGAAGGCCGCGTCACGATCGACGGTGCCGACGTCGCGGGCAAGCCTGCGCCGGAGCTCCGCCGGCGGATCGGCTATGTGTTCCAGAATATCGGCCTGTTCCCGCACATGACGATCGCCGAAAATATCGCGATCGGACTGCGGATCGCGGGACGACGCGACGAGGCCAAGGTCGGCGAGCTGCTCGATCTGGTCGACCTGCCGCGCGATATTGCGGGACGGATGCCGGACGCGTTGTCGGGCGGGCAGCGCCAGCGCGTCGGGATCGCGCGCGCGCTCGCGCCGGGGGCCAAGCTGCTGTTGCTCGACGAGGCGTTCGGTGCGCTCGATCCGGTCACGCGCGATGCGCTGGGGACACGGATCCGCGAGTTGCACGACCGGCTCGGGCTGACGACGATCCTGGTGACTCACGACATGGCGGAGGCGCTGTTGCTCGCGGACCGCGTGTTGGTGATGAAGGCCGGGCGGATCGTCGCCGACGCGACCCCACGCGAGCTGGTGTCGGGCAAGGGTGGCGACGATGCGCAGGCGCTGGTTCAGGTGCCCCGCGCGCAGGCCGAACGCTTGCAGGCGCTGGTTTCGTGAGCGCGTTTCTCGATGCGCTCGGCCGCGTGCCGCCGCTGCTCGCCGCGCATGTCCTGCTGTCGGCGTCGGCGCTGCTGCTGGGGATCGCGATCAGTCTGCCGCTCGGGATCTGGTCGGCGCGTAACGCCACTGTCGCGCGCGTGTCGCTCGGGTTTGCGAGCCTCGTCCAGACCATCCCGAGCCTCGCCTTGCTCGCGCTGTTCTACCCGCTGTTGCTGAGCCTGTCCGCGCTCGTCGGCGGCGGCATTCCCGCGCTCGGCTTCCTGCCGTCGCTGATCGCGTTGACGCTGTATGCGCTGCTGCCGATCCTGCGCAACGCGGTGGCGGGGCTGCACGGGCTCGATCCGGCGGTGATCCAGGCGGCAGATGCGGTCGGGATGACGCCCGCGCAGAAACTGCGGCTGGTCGAGGCGCCGCTGGTCGCGCCTGTCCTGATCGCGGGCATTCGCACTGCGGCGGTGTGGACGATCGGTGCCGCGACGCTGTCGACGACGGTCGGCCAGCCGAGCCTGGGCGACATGATCTTCGCGGGGTTGCAGACGCAGAACTGGGCGCTGGTGCTGGCTGGCTGCGTGTCGGCGGCGGCGCTGGCGCTGGCGGTCGATGCGCTGATCGGCGGGATCGAATACGGCATTCGCGTGCGCCGGCGCTGGTTGTGGATCGTGTGCACCGCGGTGCTGGTCGCGGGGACCGCCGTGGCGACCGCGCCGCTATGGCCGAAGAGCGGCGGCGACCGGACCGTGGTGGTCGGTGCGAAGAACTTCTCCGAGCAATATATCCTTGCGCGGCTGATCGGCGATCGGTTGGAGCATGCGGGATACACCGTCGAGTATCGCGACGGGCTGGGCTCGGCGGTGGTGTTCGGGGCGCTCTCGACCGGGGATATCGATGTGTATGTCGATTACGCCGGGACGATCTGGGCGAACGAGATGAAGCGGCACGACGTGCCCGAGCGTCGGCCGATGGTCGCGGCGATCGGGGCTTGGGCCAAGCGCGAGCACGGCGTCGGACTGGTAGGGTCGCTCGGGTTCGAGAATGCCTATGCGTTCGCGATGAAGTCGGATGCGGCAAAGGCGAAGGGCGTCGCCAGCCTCGACGATCTGGTCAGGGCGGCGCCGACGATGACGCTCGGCAGCGACCTGGAGTTTCTCGAACGGCCCGAATGGGCGGCGGTGAAGCGCGCCTATCCGCTGCGGTTCGCCAAGACGACGCCGTACAGCCCAACCTTCATGTACCGCGCGCTGGAAAGCGGGAATGTCGACGTGATCTCGGCGTTCTCGTCCGATGGGCGGATCGCGGCGGATCGGCTGACCGTGCTGAGCGATCCGCGGCACGCGATCCCCGGCTACGACGCGATCCTGATGGTGGCACCGAAGCGGGCGGGGGATGCGAAGTTCCTCGCCGCGCTGACGCCGCTGGTCGGGCGGATTCCGGTCGAAGCGATGCGGACGGCGAATTATCAGGTCGACCGCGATGCGGACAAGCAGACGCCCGAGGCCGCGGCACGGTGGCTGGCGGCGAAGGTCGGGCTCTGATTTCCCTCGCCCCTCCGGGGAGAGGGAAGGAGGAGCGTTTGCGACGGGAGGGTGAGGGGTCGTTGGGACGCGCGTCGTGAGCCTCACGTCCCTCACCCTCCCACGCGCAAGCGCGCGCGAGCCCCTCCCTCTCCCCGTAGGGGCGAGGGAGGCTTAGAAGAACAGCTTGCGGATGCTGAGCCTGACCGTGCGGCCTAGCGGATCGAGGTAATCCGGCTGATAGCTGTTCGGCGTCGCGCCGGTCGCGTCGGTGACGCGCTGGCGGGTGTTGAGGATATTGGTGACCGCCAGGCTTACGCGCATGCCGCGCAGCCACGGGTGCGCCTTCACCCATTCGAGACGCTGCCCGAGATCCGCGAACAGCCGTGCGTTGGCGGTCGCGAGCCCGCCGAAGTTGAGCGTCTCGGGTGCGGCCAGCGTGCCGCCGTTCACGCGCGTGCCGCTCGCATATTGCGCCGACAGCCGGACGCCGACGCCGTTGTTGCTATAGCCGGCCTGCGCCTCGAGTTCGTGGCGCGACTGGCCGCCGCTGCTGCCGATCGCGTCGCCGTTGAGCAGGTTCAGGCTCGGGCCGCCGTCGGCGACCAGCACCCGGTCGGTGAAATGCCAGGTGTGGTAGAACGCGAATTGCAGTCGCCCGCCCGCCTGCCCGCGCCCGCCGCCGCCGAAACGGCCGCCACCACCACCAGGACCGCCACCGCCAGGACCGCCACCACCGGGGCCGCCGCCACGGCCACCTTCGCGGGGTCCGGCGCCGCGCGTGCCATCGCCGCCCGCGCCATCGGGTCGACGAAAGCCGCCGGGGGGTTGCAGACCCTCGAACGGATTGGGACCGGTGCCGGCGCGGTACGCCTCGAGCTCCTTCTGGATCTTCGATTTGAGCGGCGCGGAGAAATTGATCCCCCAGCGCAATTCGGAGCGTTCGCTGCGGGCGAAATTGATCGGGCGACTATCGACCTGGAGCAGATTGCCGCTCGCATCGCGGGTAAAGCGATCGGGGAACGCCGCCTCGATCGATGCGGTCGCGCTCGGGAACGCGGCGATCGGATTGTCGACGCGGCTCGAGACGTAGTTCGCGGTGAAGCTCAGATCCTTCTTGCTCCACGGCTTCAGCGTCAGGCCGAGCTTGCGGACGTGGTTGTTGTCCGAGACGAGCGCCGGATTGCCGCCGCTGATCGTCGTGACCGTCGCAGTGGTGCCGCGGACGTAATCGAAGATGCGGACGTTGGGCGTCGTGATCGACGGATTGCCGAGCTGCTGCGCGGTCGGTGCCTCGTCGGTATCGGTGACCGACGCGATCAGCCGCACGCCGTCGATCGGCGACCAGTTCGCACCATAGCCGAGCGTCGTCAGCGTACCGAGGTCCGACAGATGGTCCTCCGCCAGATTGAAGTTCGCCGACAACGTCCCGAGGAACGGCAGCACATCCTTGCCGCGGCTCGAGATCGGCACGTCGATGTTGACCTGGCCGTCGACGGTATCGCGCGATACCTGGCCGCGCTGCGCGAGGCCGGCGCGGTAGGAGCGGCTGTCGAAGTCCGCGGTCTGGCCGCCGAGCTTGATCGTCGTCGAGACGGCCCCCGCGGGCAGGTTGAACACCGTGCCGTTGAGCACCGCGTCGATCTCGCCGGTGTTCTGCGTCGCATAGGCACGATTGCCGGGCGCGGCGCCGATATCGCTCGCCGACAGCCGTGCGAACGGGTTGGCAGTCGGATCGCCCGCGTTCAGTCGCGCCTGGAATGCGCTCGAATCGACGCCCGTATCGGTGAAGGTCTGCGTGTCGCTGCGATCGTAATTGCCCGTGACGTTCCAGCGCCACGTGCCGAGATCGCCGTTGAGCGTGGTGCCGAGATGCGCCGAGATCGACGAGACGCGTTGCGCGAGCGGCAGGAAGCCTTCGTCGTCGAGCGCACGGTTGACGGTCGTGCCGTCGGCGAGCGTGAGCCTGGCGATGGGCAGCCCGTTGAGCCCGCGGCTGTCGGTCGATTCGAGCCGGGCGTTGATCGTCGCACCGACATTGCCGAAGATGTTGCGCGCATAGACGCTGTTCGCGGTGAAGGTATCCGTTGCGGCCTGCAGCGTGCGGTAGGGGGTCGGGTCGACGACCGCGCCATTGGCACCTACCGCGGTGCTGCCGGTGCCGGTCGAGGTCGGGACAATGTCGCGCTCGGCTTCGGTCAGGGCCGAGGACGAGGTGTATTCGGCGTGCAGATTGACGCGGCGATCGCGCGCGATGCTGAGCAGGTCGAGCTTGCCGTCGGGCGCATTGCTGCCCCCCTCGGTCGGCATCGTGTCGACGCCCTCGACGGTGACCGCGCGGAAGCGACGGCGCAGGACGAAGTTCACGACCTTCTGATCGGCGCGATAGCCGTATTTCAGCGCGACCTCCTCGGGCAGGATCTCGACTCGCTGGATCGCCTCGGTCGGGATGTCGCGGATCTCGGAGAAGCTTGAGATGCGGCGGCCGTTGAGCAGGACCACCGGTGCGCCGCCGCTGCCGCGCCCGCTGGTCGTCTGCGGGCTGAGTTCGCTCAACAGGTCGGAAATCGAGCTGACGCCGTAGGAGCGGATTTCCGACTGGCCGATCGTCTGGTCGGGCGGGATATCGCCGATCACCGACCCGCGTGGCTTGCGCGACCCGGTGACGACGATCTCTTCCAAATCAGCCGCCTCGTCCTGCTCCGCGGCCTGCGCCTCGGTAGCGGCAGGCGCTGGCGCTGGCGCTGGCGCAACAGATTGGGGCGCAACAGATTGTGACGGAGCAGACTGTGCGGCGGTCGGCGCCGCAGCCGTTGACGTCGATGCGGGCGCGTCAGGCGCAGGCGCCTGTTGCGCCATCGCCAGCGTGGGCATGCTCGTCGCCAGCATCAGACCCAGAATACGCATACCCGTCACACCCCTTCGACCACCAACTGGCCGCGTGCCGTGCCTAGCCGCCAATTGTCGCAGGATTGTGCCGGGTCAGCGCGCCATGTGCGCGTCCATGTCTTCGAGCGCGACGCCCTTGGTTTCGGGAAAATACAGCAGCACCGTGACGAACTGCACCGCCATCATCGCCGCGAACACCAGGAACGGCACGCCCGCCGACCATGCCGCGGCGATCGGGAAGGCCTGCGCGATCACCGCGTTCCATCCCCAATGGCTCGACGACCCGATGCTCGACCCGCGCGCACGGACGTTCTGCGGGAACACCTCGGAGATATAGACCCAGATCACCGCACCGGAGCCGGGCGCGAAGAACATGATGAACACGATCAGCGAGGGCAACAGCAGCAAGCTCGGCAGCACGCCGAGCAGCGCCAGCCCGCCGACCGTCAACGCCGCGGTCATGCCGGCCGAGCCCCAGAGCAGCAGGGTTCGCCGGCCGATCCGGTCGATCAGCAGCATCCCGAGCAGCGTGAACACCATGTTGGCGACCCCGATCATCACCGCCTGGAGGTCGGGCGAGAGGCTGCCGCCCGATGCCTTGAAGATGTCGTTGAGGTAATAGAGGAACGCGTTGATGCCGCTGAACTGGTTGAACATCGCGACCAGGAAGGCGAGCGTGATCGGCTTGCGGTGACGCGTCCACGACAGGCGCCCGTCGCCCTTGGGTGCATCGAGTTCAGCCTTGGCGACATCCGGGCTCATCCCGATCGTCGCGAGCACGTCCATCGCCTCCGCATCGCGCCCCTTGGTCAGCAGCCAGCGCGGCGAATTGGGGATCCGGAACAGCAACGCCAAGAACACCAGCGACGGCAGCGCGACGATGCCGAGCTTCCACCGCCATTCGCTATCGCCGAGATCGAGCGCACCGATCACCGCGTTCGAGACATAGGCGAGCAGGATGCCGAGGATCACCGCGAACTGGAACCCGCCGACCATCTTCCCGCGCTGCGCAGGCGGTGCGAGTTCGGCGATATAGGCGGGCGCGAGCACCGACGAGCCGCCGATCGCGATGCCGATGACGAAGCGGAAGCCGATGAAGCTGTACCAGTCCCACGCCAGCGCACAGCCGAGCGCGGTGACGACGTAGAGGAAGGCCAGCATCCGCAGCACGTTGCGACTGCCGTAGCGATCGCCGAGCGTGCCGACGAACATCGCGCCGATCAACGTCCCCCACAGCGCCGACGACACAGTGAAACCCAGCCACGCTTCGCTGAGCGCGAACTTGGCCTTCAATGCTCCGGTGACACCGGCGATGACCGCGGTGTCGAACCCGAACAACAGCCCGGCGAGCGCGGCGGTGGCGACGCTGGCGATCAGGACGGTATGCGGCGAGGAAGAGGCGGAGGCGCTCGTGCGCGGCGGTCGGGTCGTTGGCGTCATGATCCCCGTGTCGAACACTTCGCCGATCGCGGCAAGGCCGATGCACGCCGTTTCGACACGCGAAAACACCCGATTCAGGTTCTTCAAAACGCATTAACGAATGCCGGCCTAGCCCCGTCGCGTAACTAGCGGAAAGGGCGCGACATTGAGGACCGGGTTCACCAGATTGCTGATCGCCACGGCGGCGTTCGCGATGCCGTCGTCGGCATGGGCAGCCTGCACGGTCGCCGATCCCGCCTCGACCGCGCTCGGCACCTTTTCGCCCAATGCGCTGCTCGGCGGCGCGCCACCCTATGTACCGGTACTGGGAGGGTTCGACTGCCCCGCCACGACGATCTCGCTGCTGTCCGGTAACTTCCTGCGCGCGACCGTCACGAGCGCGGACGGCTTCAAGCTGACCTCGACCAACCCCCTGAATACGGTCACCGCGAAATACGTCATTGCCGCGGATGGCGCGGGCGCGAACCCGTTCACCGCGGGAACCCCGTTCGTCTACATGAACGGTACGCTCGTCAACCTGCTCGGGCTGCTCGGCGGATCGGCGCGCAACGTGAAGGTCTATGTCCGTCCATCGTCCGCCGCCGCGGTCGCGCCGGGCACCTACAAGGGCAATTTCAAGATCGCCTGGGAATGGCGCTTCTGCGATCTGCTCGGCGCGCTGGGACTCTGTGTCGGCACTCTCGACGCCAGTCCCACGACGATTCCCGTCGCCAACGTGGCGGTGACGATGATCGTCACGGCCAAGCCGTTCACCGTGTCGATCGTCACGCACACGACATGGGATCCCCAATCCACGACCGGCAACCCGCGCGCGATCCCAGGCAGCAAACAGCGTACGACGATCACGCTCACCAACCCCGATATCATCGCGATCGATGCCAATTCGCTCAACATCGTCCTGCCGACGCCGAACCGCGGCGCCGTGGCGCTCGACGGCGACGGCACCGCGTCGCCCACCTTCGTCAAGACTGCCGAGGGATCGCCCGCCTCGTCGCTCGCCGTCACCTATAGCACGCCTGCGAGCACCACCGACGATGTCGATTTCTCGGAGAACGGCGGCACCAGCTGGACCTACGATCCGACCACGACGCCGAAGGCGGTCACCAACGTCCGCGTTCGCCCACGCGGGACGATGGCGGCGGGATCGAGCTTCAGCGTGTCGCTGCCCTACGTCCTGTTCTGAACCCCTGCCTGATCCGCCGTCTGATCGGGTTGCGGCGCCGCAGGATCGGTCCCGACGATCGACGGCAGCGACCCGACCAGTTCCATCTTGGTCGCGGTCGTCCCGACCTCGATCCCCGCCTCGCGGAACTGGCGGAGCAGCGTGAACAACAACTCGCTGCGGATCGGATAGGCATCGCGCGGGCTCGCCACATACGCGAAGCAGTTGAACTTGGCGCGCCCCGCATCGATCGAATCGATGAAGACCTTGGCTTCGGGATCGTCGAGCACCTCGTGCTTCTCGGCGAATGCGGCGAACAGCATCGCCCGCACCGCATCGAGATCCTCCTCGAGCGGTACCGAGAATTGCAGCTGGATCCGGCCGATCGGCGCGGCCAGCGTCATGTTCTGGATCGTCTTGGTGATCAGTTCCGAATTCGGCACGATCAATGTCGAGCGATCCGCCACCTGGATCTCGGTAGAGCGCACGTTGATCCGCTTCACGTCGCCCTCCATGTTGCCGATCCGGACGAGATCGCCGATCTTGACCGGGCGCTCGGCGAGCAGGATCAGCCCCGAGACGAAGTTCTGCGTGATCGCCTGAAGACCGAAGCCGATCCCGACCGACAGCGCCCCAAGCACGACGGCCAGCTTCTCCATGCCGATCCCGAGCGCGCCGAGCGACCACAGCACCGCGGCGATGATTCCCGCATAGCGCGCGACCATCGTCACCGAATTCTGCGCGCCCGCGTCCATCGCGGTGGTCGGCAGATAGCTGTTCACCAGCCAGTGCTGCAGCCCGCGCATGATCGCCAGCGCGACGAACAGCACGACCAGCGAGCGCAACACCGCGCCCGGCGAGATCGTGACCTGGCCGACCGTGATACCGTTCGCGACCGTCCCGAACAGCTCGAACGCCGAGCCGACGCCCGCCCCGAACGGCGCCATCACCGCGCCGACCGCAAGCAGGATCAGCAACAGCCGCAGCACCGCCGACAGCAGCACGCCGATCTGGTCGACGGTCTTGTTGTCGACCCCGAACCCGCTGTTCGCCGAGCGCCCGAGACGGTTGCCGCTCGACAGCAACGTCCGGCACGCATCGTCGGTGAAGGTCATCATCAGGTACAGCGTCGCACCGACGATCGCCCCCCACAGCAGCCACGTCGCAACCTTGAACGCGAAATTCACGTAGCCGATCAGGCCGGCGATCAGCGTCACGAGCAGGACCAGCCAGACCAGCGTCGCGACGATCGCGAGCAGTGTGTTGCGCGCGGGCTTGGTCGGGTCGGGCAACGCCGCGGCGCGCAACCGGCCGAGCGTCACCAGGATTGCGCCGAGCACCATGATATGGAGCAGCGCGACGGCCGCGTTGGCCGCACTCGACGCGGGCGCGCTGATGCCGATCAGCAGGTTGGTCGCGATCAGCAACTGCCCGAAGAAGATCAGCGCCGCCGCCATCCAGCTATACGGCCGAAGCGCCTGCGCCGCGGCATCGCCGATCGGCAGCAACCGCCACGTCGACTGACCGCGCAACAGCAGCGCGCCGCCGAGCGACGACACGAACGCGCAGAACCACGCCAGGCCGACGAAGATCGCGCCGAACCGGCTCCAGGCGGGCGAGACCAGTCCGCCCCAGCGTAGCGACGCGACGATTGCCCAGGCGGCGAGACCGGGTAAAGCGGTGCCGATCACCACCAGCCAAAACGCATAGGCCGAGCGTCGCAGGCGACCGCCGGGCGCATGGTTGGTCGCGTAGCGGCGGCCGACACGGTGCAGCCAGCCCCGCAGCGGCACGACCAGCACCAAAGCGGTGAGGATCCCGACCAGCAGGCCGGTCACGGCGTGCATGCCGAACCGCGACGAGAACTGACGCACCTCGGTATTGACGAACCGCATCAGCCGCGCGGAATCACGCGGCAGGTGATCGACGATCGCGGCCCACAAGGTCGGCGACAGCGGCGAGCCGGTGTTTTCGGACAATTGCTGGCCGAGTTCCTCCGCCTCGGCAGCACCGATGTCGTCGATCTGCTGCTTGGCTTCGATCCCGATGAGGCGCGCGCGCTTGATCGCCGAGTCGATCGCCGACTGGCTCTGCGCGAGGAGCTTGCGTTGCTGGCGGATCTCGGGCGCTTCGACGACGCCGGGGGTGGCGGCGCCGAGTTCGGTCACGCGCGCCTGGACCAGCGCCATCTCCGGGGTGAGCGTGCGGACCGCGTCGGCGGCGGTCGCCTGGACCGCCTGCGCGCGATCCCGCAACGCCTGCCGCGCCTTGTCGTCACGCGCCGCGGGCGTGGCGTCGTCGATCGCCTGGAGCTCGGCCGAGGCTTGCGTCAGGCTGGCAGCGACGGTCGCGACCTTGGGCTCGTCCTGCGCGATCGCGGGGAGCGCGGTTATCAGGAGGAGGAGTGCGGCGAGGTAACGGAGGAGGGTCATCCGGGGTGCTGTACAGCGATGGGGCGGGAAACGGGAGGGGTGCAGAGATCGGGTTGGGACGCAGCACGGCCGCCGCTGTTTTCGGGAGTGGCTCAGGATGAGCGCTTGCCCATCACACGCCCAACTCAACGAAGAGATATACCACCCCGGCGAAGGCCGGGGTCCAGTTGGAAAGGTCGCAGTAACCGAGCGGCGACCTCGATCACCAGCCGCTCCCAACTGGTCCCCGGCCTTCGCCGGGGTGGAGTTAGGGGGACGCAAGCGCGCGCATACGATCGTCACCCGTACACCCTTGTTCTCCCGCGAAGGCGGGAGCCCAGACTGGGTCCCCGCCTTCGCGGGGAAACAGAAGCGCGGGTCCGTTTCCGTAAAGTCGCTACGAGGAACGCACGCCCTCCCCCCCTTTCCGTCACCCCGGCGGAGGCCGGGGCCCACCGGTCCGCATACTCAGCTCTATCGGACGTGCGGAACGGTGGATGCCGGAACGAGTCCGGCATGACGGCCGCGCGCGCTCAGTCGAGTTCGAGGATCACCTGATCCACCGCCAAACTATCCCCCGTCTTCGCCGCGACCGACTTCACCACGCCGGTCTTCTCGGCGCGAAGGATGTTCTCCATCTTCATCGCCTCGACCACCGCGAGCGGCTGCCCCGCCTCGACCCTATCACCTGCCGCGACGTCGAGCCGCACCAGCAACCCTGGCATCGGGCAGATCAGGAACTTCGACAGATCAGGCGCCACCTTCTCGATCAGGTGCGCGGTGTAGGGCGCCACGCGAGCGGGCAGCACGCGGGCGACATGGCTTGCGCCGCGGGTTGTCAGCTTGAAACCCGCGCGGGCCTTGGCGATACGGATCGTGAGATGCTCGTCGGCATCAGGCCCATGGCCGTCCGCGACCACCATCCGGTCGCCCGGCGTGTATTCGAGCGCCAGGTCGAGGTCTTCGCCATCGACCGCGATGCCATCGGTCGACACCGTCACCGCGTGATCGACTTGGTCGATCGTCACCACCCAGTCGGCAGGTGGACGGAGACGCTTGCCGAGCTGCCCGTCGATCCGGCGTGCACGGTCGGCTTCTGCCGTGGCCGCGAAGGCGGCGACCGCGGCGAGCGTCCTCAGCAGTTCGGCGTCGGCGGGGGCGCCGTGGAAGCCCTCGGGATATTCCTCGGCGATGAACCCGGTGGTGAGCGCACCCGACTGGAAGCGCGGATGCTGCATGATGGCCGAGAGGAAATCGATGTTGTTACCCGGGCCTTCCAGTTCGAACGCGTCGAGCGCGGCGATCTGCGCGGCGATCGCGCCGTCGCGGGTGGGAGCCCAGGTGATGAGCTTGGCGATCATCGGGTCGTAGAACATGCTGACCTCGCCGCCCTCGCGGACGCCGTCATCGACACGGACGCGGGGTTCCGCGGACTCCGCCACCCCTTCCCCGTTCGTGCTGAGCGAAGTCGAAGCACCTCCGCTCAGGGCGAACGGGAGGGGCGGATTATAGCGGACCAAGCGACCGATCGACGGCAGGAACCCGCGGTACGGGTCCTCCGCATACACCCGGTTCTCGATCGACCAGCCGTTGAGCTTCACGTCATCCTGCGTGAACCCGAGCGGCTTCCCCGCAGCGACTCGGATCATCAGTTCGACCAGATCCAGCCCGGTAATCTCTTCGGTAACAGGATGCTCGACCTGGAGCCGGGTGTTCATCTCGAGGAAGTAGAACCCCTCCCCCGTCGTGTCCGCGCCAGACACGATCAGCTCGACCGTCCCCGCCGAATAATAGCCGACCGCCTGCGCCAAAGCGACCGCCTGCTCGCCCATCGCTTTCCGCATGGCAGGCGTCACGAAAGGCGACGGCGCCTCCTCGACGACCTTCTGGTGCCGCCGCTGGATCGAGCATTCGCGTTCGTTCAGGTAGACGATGTTGCCGTGCTGATCGCCGATCAGCTGGATCTCGATGTGGCGCGGCGATTCGATGAACTTCTCGATGAACACGCGGTCGTCGCCGAAGCTTGCGAGCCCCTCGCGCTTGGTCGCCTCGAAGCCCTCGCGGACGTCCTGTTCGCTGTACGCCAGCCGCATGCCCTTGCCGCCGCCGCCGGCCGACGCCTTCATCATCACCGGATAACCGATGCCGCCGGCGATCTCGACCGCGTGATCGGTGCTGTCGATCTCGCCGAGATAGCCCGGCACGACGTTGACGCCCGCGGCCTTGGCGAGCTTCTTCGATTCGATCTTGTCGCCCATCGCGGCGATCGCGTTGGGTGGCGGGCCGACGAACGCGATCCCGGCCTCGGCGCAGGCCAGCGCGAAACTCTCGCGTTCGGAGAGGAAGCCGTAGCCTGGATGGATGCAATCCGCGCCGGTTTCCTTGGCGGCGAGCAGGATCAGCTCGGCCTTGAGATAGCTTTCGGCGGCAGGCGCGGGCCCGAGTCGCACGCTCTCGTCGGCCATCAGCACATGCGGCGCGCGCGCGTCGGCGTCGGAATAGACCGCGACGGTCTTGATGCCCATCGCCTTGGCGGTCCGCATGACGCGGCATGCGATCTCGCCCCGATTGGCGACCAGGATTTTCTTGAACATCACTCGTGTTCCACTCGCTTTAAATATGCAGTCCGTTCGCGGGTGAGGCGTGCAAGACACTGCCCGGCGATCATCGGTTCACCGGATCCGCCCCTCATTTCCTGGCCTTCGACGGCGCATTGCGCATCGCGATACGCAATCCAGGCGCGCTGGGCGGCGGTCAGCGCCGCCATATAGGTCGGCGCACCATCCATTGGGTTCGCTTTGTCGAGATCACGCCGCCGGGCCAAAGTTCTGCGCCACTGAGCGTTCAGTTGCGCATCAGCCTTATCGTAATCCTCATACGCGCACCGCGTCATCGTCGATTGATCGAGCGGGTTGGCACAGGTGTTGGGAGGCATTCCCCCAACCTGTGCCAGAACGATCGCGACGACTCCGATCACTCCGCCGCGGCCCGCATCGGTTCGGCGCCGACCATCGGCTTCATGCCGAGCTTCGCCAGCAGCGTCGCATCCGCGCTGTCGCCGGCGTTGCCGGTAGTGAGCAGCTTGTCGCCGGTGAAGATCGAGTTCGCGCCCGCCATGAAGCACAGCGCCTGCGTCGCCTCGGACATGCTCTCGCGCCCGGCCGACAAGCGCACCATGCTGAGCGGCATCGTGATCCGCGCGACCGCAACCGTCCGGACGAACTCGATGTCGTCGATCTGCGCCATCGGCGTGCCGGCGAGCATGTCGCCGAGCGGCGTGCCCTTGACCGGGACCAGCGCGTTGACGGGGACGCTTTCGGGGTGGCGCGGCAGCGTGGCGAGTGCGTGGACGAAGCCGACGCGGTCGCTGCGCGTCTCGCCCATCCCGACGATCCCGCCGCAGCAGACCGAGATCCCCGCGTCACGCACGTTCGCGAGCGTCTCCAGCCGGTCGCCGAAGGTGCGCGTGGTGATGACGTTGCCGTAATTCTCCGGCGAGGTGTCGATGTTGTGGTTGTAGTAATCGAGGCCAGCGTCGGCGAGCTGCTTGGCCTGATCCGCGTCGAGCATGCCGAGCGTCATGCACGTCTCGAGCCCCATCGCGCGGACGCCCTCGACCATCGCGACGACCTTCGGCATGTCGCGCGGCTTCGGGTTGCGCCACGCGGCGCCCATGCAGAAACGCTGCGAGCCGGCGGCTTTCGCCTGCGCGGCGTCCGCTAGGACGGCGTCGACGTCCATCAGCTTTTCCGCCTTCAGGCCGGAGTCGGACGACGCGGACTGCGAGCAATAGCCGCAATCCTCGGGGCAGCCGCCGGTCTTGATCGACAGCAGCGTGCAGAGCTGCACCTCGCCGATCGCATGGTGCGCGCGGTGGACGGTCTGCGCGCGGAACATGAGTTCGTCGAACGGGAGGTCGAAGAGCGCGGCGATTTCGGGGCGGGTCCAGTCGGTGCGGACGCCCGGCGCAGCAGTCGCAACGGCGGGGTCTGCGACGGGGGGACGGAGGAGGGTTTCGATCATCATGCGGCCTTTGGTCTCTGGTCGTTTCGCGTCGTCGCATAGCGCGTGCGCGCGGCGGCGTAACTGGTGGGGGCTGTCACTTGGCCGCCATCGCACGCTTGACGCGCGCTTCGAGCTCGGGCCCGCCGCCGTCGCCGAAGCCGTAGGCGGTGTGGACCTGCCGCCCCTTGGCATCGAACAGATAGACGCGCGGGATGCCGACCTTGCCGTCGGGGATGTCGCGGATGTCCTTGCCGATGATCTGGCGGTACGCGTCGACGTCCGCGGCGACGTAATCGATGTCGCTCATGCCGGCGCGCTGCAGGAACTGCGCGATCGCGGCGGGCGGTTGGGTGCGATCGGGACTGCCCTCGCTGCGGTTGATGTAGAGGAAGTTGTAGCCGCTGCCGAATTCCCTGCGCATCTTGTTCAGATACGGGGCTTCGGCGATGCACGGCGGGCACCAGCTCGCCCAGATCGAGACGAGGGTGGGCTTGCCCGGCTTGATGCGCGATCCGAGCGGGATCGGCTTGCCCTCGCGCGTCTTTACCATGACTTGCGCGATCGTAGAGATCGAGCGGCCGGTGGTCGGCGCGGTTTCCTGCGCCATAGCGGGCGCGATACTGAAAGCGGTCAGCGCCATTGCCAACACCGTGGTGCGCATGTTCATACCCGTTCCTCTTCCGGGGCCATGTTATGACCGAGGAGTTTCAACACGTCCTCGGCGGCCTGGATCAGGTTGGTGCCGGGGCCGAAGATCGCCTGGACCCCGGCATCGCGCAGCGCCTGATAATCCTGTGCGGGGATAACGCCACCCGCGATCACCTTGATATCGGCGCGGCCGGCCTCGCGGAGGTAGCCGATCAGCTCGGGGATCAGCGTCTTGTGGCCGGCGGCGAGGCTCGAGGCGCCGACGATGTCGACATCCTTTTCGAGCGCGAGCGCGGCGGCTTCGGCGGGGGTCTGGAACAGCGGGCCGGGGACGATCTCGAAGCCCAGGTCGCCGAACATCGACGAGACGAGGTTGGCGCCGCGGTCGTGGCCGTCCTGGCCCATCTTGGCGACCAGCATGCGCGGCTTGCGACCCATGCGGCGCTCGGTCGCCTCGACGCCGTCGGTGAGGCGGGTCCAGCGCGCGTCGTCCTCGTACGCGCCGCCGTAGACGCCGGAGACGGGGGTGGGCTGCGTGCCGTAGCGGCCGAACACGTCCTCCATCGCGGACGAGATTTCGCCGAGCGTGGCGCGGGCGCGGGCGCACTCGACCGCAAGCGCGAGGAGGTTGTCGGAGCCTTTCGCACCTTCCCGCAACGCATCGAGCGCGGCGCGGCACGTGGCTTCGTCGCGCGTGGCCTTTACCCGCTCGATGCGTTCGATCTGGCCTGCCCTCACCGCGACGTTGTCCACGTCGAGGATCTCGATCGCGTCCTGTTCGGCGAGTTTGTACTTGTTGACGCCGACGATGACGTCCTCGCCGCGATCGACGCGTGCCTGGCGGCCGGCGGCGGCTTCCTCGATCATCGCCTTGGGCCAACCTGCCGCGACCGCCTTCGCCATGCCGCCTTCGGACTGGATCCGCTCGATCAGGCTCCACGCGCCGTCGACCAGCGATTGCGTCAGGCTTTCGATATAATAGCTGCCACCCAAGGGATCGACGACCTTGGTCATCCCCGTCTCTTCCTGGATCACGATCTGCGTGTTGCGCGCGATCCGTGCGGAGAAGTCGGTCGGCAGCGCGATCGCCTCGTCGAGCGCGTTGGTGTGGAGCGACTGCGTGCCCCCCAGCATCGCCGCCATCGCCTCGATCGTGGTGCGCATGACGTTGTTGTACGGATCCTGCTCGGTGAGCGAGACGCCCGACGTCTGGCAATGCGTGCGCAGCATCTTCGAGCGCTCGTCCTGCGCGCCCAATTGCGTCATCGCGCGGTGCCAGAGGACGCGGGCGGCGCGGAGCTTGGCGATCTCCATGAAGAAGTTCATGCCGATCGCGAAGAAGAAGCTCAGACGCCCGGCGAACTTGTCGATGTCGAGCCCGCTCGCGACGCCGTACTTCACATATTCCATGCCGTCGGCGATCGTGAAGGCGAGCTCGTGGAGCTGCGTCGCCCCCGCCTCCTGCATGTGATAGCCGCTGATCGAGATGCTGTTGAACTTGGGCATCTCGCGGCTCGTGTAGCCGAAGATGTCCGAAATGATCCGCATGCTCGGCTCGGGCGGGTAGATGTAGGTGTTGCGGACCATGAACTCCTTGAGGATGTCGTTCTGGATGGTCCCGTCGAGCAATTTCCGGTCGACGCCCTGCTCCTCGCCGGCGACGATGAAGAAGGCGAGGATCGGGATCACCGCGCCGTTCATCGTCATGCTGACCGACATCTTGTCGAGCGGGATGCCGTCGAAGAGGATCTTCATGTCCTCGACCGAGTCGATCGCGACGCCTGCCTTGCCGACATCGCCGGTGACGCGGGGGTGGTCGCTGTCGTAGCCGCGGTGCGTGGCGAGATCGAACGCTACCGACAGGCCTTTCTGGCCGGCGGCGAGGTTACGGCGGTAGAACGCGTTCGAGGCTTCGGCGGTGGAGAAGCCGGCGTACTGGCGGATCGTCCAGGGGCGACCGGCGTACATCGACGCGCGCACGCCGCGGGTGAAGGGGGCGAAACCGGGGAGGCCGGGGTCTTCGCGCACGTCTTCCGCGGTGTAGAGCGGCTTGACGTCGATGCCTTCGGGAGTCGGCCAGGTGAGGTCGACGCCCTTTACTTCCTTGGCGGCGAGCGCCTGCCAGTCGGCGAGCGCGGGGTTCGGTTTGTCAGTCATGCGGAGAACACCACCCCGGCGAAGGCCGGGGCCCAATTGGAAAGGTTGCTGTAACGGAGAGTAGCACCAACCAATGGGTCGTTGCCCAATTGGGCCCCGGCCTTCGCCGGGGTGGTGGTTAGAAACGCCGGGGTGGTGTTGGAGGCGGAGGTCACTTCCCCGTGAACACCGGCTTGCGCTTCTCCAGGAACGCCCGGCCGCCCTCCATCGAGTCCGCCGAGCCCCGCGCGGCGCGCTGGTTCGCTGCTTCCGCCTGCATTGCGGTCGCGTAATCCGTCTCGTACGCTGCGGTAATCGCCCGCCGCATCAACCCCAGCGCAACCGTCGGCATCGCCGCCAGCCGCTCGGCCAGCGCGAACGCCTCGGCATCAAGCGCGTCGTCCGCGACGACCTTGTGGACCATTCCCCAGTCGAGCGCCTTGGCCGCCGGAACCCGCTCGCCGAGCATCATCATTTCCGTCGCCCGCGCCTTGCCGATCAGCCGCGGCAGCATCCACGACGCGCCACCGTCGGGCACCAGCCCGATGTTCACGAACGCCTGAAGGAAATACGCGCTTTCGCTCGCGACACAGAAATCGGCGGCGAGCGCGAGGCTGCACCCGATCCCCGCCGCCGGCCCGCGTACCGCGCTCACCACCGGCACCGACAGGTCGGCGAGCGCCGTCATCGTCGGGTTATAGCTGCCGGTCAGCGCCGCGAACGTCGCCTCGCCCGGATTGTCCGAACCAAGCGCCCCGCCTCCGACATCCGCCCCCGAACAGAACGCGCGACCTGCGCCCGCAATCAGCACCGCCCGCGCACCATCCAGATCGCCTAGCGCCGCACGCAACTCCTCGAACATCGCCGGCGGCGCGGCGTTCAGCCGGTCAGGCCGGTTCAGCATCAGCACCAGCACGTCGCCGCGCCGTTCGCTCAGGATATGCTCGTACGCGGCCATCAGATCTCTCCTAGTGCGCGCCGGTATCGCCCGGCGTCTCCATCAACTCGACGAGCATGCCGCCAAAGTCCTTTGGGTGAACGAACACGATCGGCGTGCCATGCGCGCCGATCCGCGGCCCGCCCAGCACGGTCGCGCCCTTCGCCTTCAGGTCGGCAACCGCCGCATGGATATCCGCCACCTCGAAACAGACGTGATGCTGCCCCCCCGCCGGATTCTTGCGCAGGAAGCCGGCGATCGGCGAACTCTCGTCATACGGCTCGATCAGCTCGATCTGCGTATTGGGCGCATCGATGAAGCACACCTTCACCCCCTGCGCAGGCAAATCGAACGGTTCGCCGATCGCGGTCGCACCGAGCAGCAGGCGATACGTTTCGACCGACTTCGCGATCGATGGTGTAGCGACCCCGACGTGGTTGAGGCGGCCCAGCATAGCACTCATCCTTCTATCCTGGGCTGGTCGGGCATGCGGCGCGCCATCGCGGCGCCCTCGATTATTCCCTCGAGCCGGCTGACTCGGTCGCGCAATGCGCCATGTGCCTCGGCCAGCCGCGCGAGCCGATCGCTCTGCGCGTGCGCGGCGTCCTTCATCATCCGCAGATCCTCCTGCATGAGGAGAACTGTGCGCATCGCCTTCAACGCATCGCCGATCACGCTCACGGACGCGACTCCTCGCCGGCGAGGATCGCGTCGACGGCATGGTTGGCGCGCTCGATCGCGGCGATGGTCTCGCGAATATCGGCACGCATCGACGGCACGGCAGCCTCGACTTCCCGGACCAGCAGCGCCAGCGCGGCCTCCTCGTCCGCCTCGCCCGCGACCAGATAGCGCGTCGACGCCTCGCGGAGGACGTGACCCACCGATTTCCCATTGCTCGCGGCAAAGGCATCGAGCGCCGCCTTGTGGTCAGGCGAGGTCAGAAACGTCACGCGTTCGGTCTGCATGTCACGACTCCTTATCATGACATGATAATGTGCAAGTAGAACGGATACAATGATCCATCACTGTGCCGGCTCTGCTCCGGGTTTAGCGGGCGGCGGGACAACGCCGAGCGTATAACCACAGACGCCGAGCACTTGCCGCACCATCGCGTCGCCTTTCGGCGCGACGAAGTTGGCCTGCACCGCGAAGTTGGCGCCGTTGGTCGTTTCGACCCGCAGCGTCTTCGCTTTCACGAGGAACGTCGTCAGCTTGGTGATTGCCTCGGGATCGGCGATGTACGTACCAGTCCCCGGAAATTGCCAGTTATAAGTGAACGCCGGCCCGCCATCGAAGCGCACTGCCACCGGCTTGTCGGCGCCCGACCCGAGCGGCTGCGGCTGGATGAACTGGATCGAGACGATTGGCTCGGAGGCGACATCGCACTTGACGACGAACCGCGAGAGCCCGTCATTGCCGGTCACCGACGCGGAAATGCTGCGCACGCCCGCCGGGTTGGCACGGTCGGCGAGCTTCCAGACCGGCGCGGGCGCGACGATCGCTGCTTGGAGCAGAAGTAGACCGAGCATCACGCGACCACCATAGGCGTGCCGGCAAGCACGGCGCGAAGACCGGCTTCGTCAGGTCGCTGAACGGGCGTCGCCTGCTTCATGGCGACCTCGACCTCGATGATCGTCGTCGCGTTGGCGATCGCCTCGACGGTGAGCGAAGCGGAAGGTTTGTTGTGCATCCTTGTCTCCAGCGCATGAACGCCCGGCGTCACGGTGAGCGCGGCGAAGCGCGGGCTCTTGAGCTGCGTCCGCACCTCGCCGTCGAGATACACGTCGACACCAGCCAGCTTGCCGACAAAGCCGCGACGGAAGACGATCAATCGCGCCGAACCATCGACCACTGGGGCCAGCGCCGCTTGCCGGGCATCGCCGCTCGCAAGCGCAACACGCCTGTTGCCGGCGAGCCCGAGATAGATCGCCCCGGCTACCACACCCAGCGAGAGACCGATGATCGGCGACGGCAGCGGCTGACCGCTTCGTCCTGCCGCGGCGGCTGCGAAGAAGGCCAGCACGAACGACGTGAGCATCGCCACGCCGAAGACGATGCCGACGAATATGAGCTGTTTCGACAGTGGCAGTTTCTTCAAGATCGCCTCCCGAGCGACTGGATCGTCACAGCGGGATGTTATCATGCTTCTTCCACGGATTCTCCAGCGCCTTGCCGCGGAGTTTCCGTAGGCCGAGCGCGATGCGGCGGCGGGTCGAGTGGGGCTGAATCACTTCGTCGATGAAGCCCTTCGACGCGGCGACGAAAGGGTTCGCGAACCGCGCCTCGTATTCCGCGGTGCGCTCGGCGATCTCTTCCGGAGTCTTGCCGCGGAAAATGATCTCGACCGCGCCTTTCGCGCCCATCACCGCGATCTCGGCGGTCGGCCATGCATAGTTGAGGTCGCCGCGCAGGTGCTTCGACGCCATCACGTCGTACGCGCCGCCGTAAGCCTTGCGCGTGATGACGGTGATTTTCGGCACGGTCGCCTCGGCATAGGCGAACAGCAGTTTCGCGCCGTGCTTAATGATGCCGTTATGCTCCTGCGCGGTGCCGGGCAGGAAGCCGGGGACGTCGACGAAGGTCACGATCGGGATCTCGAACGCGTCGCAGAAGCGCACGAACCGCGCCGCCTTCTTCGAGCTGTTGATGTCGAGCACGCCGGCGAGCACCATCGGCTGGTTCGCGACGAAACCGACCGTGCGGCCTTCGATGCGGCCGAAGCCGGTGATGATGTTGGCAGCATGCGCCGGCTGAGTCTCGAAGAAATCGCCTTCGTCGACGGTCTTCCGGATCAGCTCGTGCATGTCGTAGGGCTGGTTCGCCGACGCCGGGATCAGCGTGTCGAGGCTCTCCTCGATGCGGTCCCATTCGTCTGCGGTCGGGCGTTCGGGCACGCCTTCGCGATTGGACGACGGCAGGAAATCGAAGAAGTCGCGCGCGGCAAGCAGAGCTTCGATGTCGTTCTCGAACGCGTTGTCGGCGACCGACGTCTTGGTGGTATGCGTCACCGCGCCGCCGAGCGCTTCCTGCGTCACGACCTCGTTGGTCACCGTCTTGACCACGTCGGGGCCGGTGACGAACATGTAGCTCGAATCCTTCACCATGAAGATAAAGTCGGTCATCGCGGGGGAGTAGACTGCGCCGCCTGCGCATGGTCCCATGATGAGCGAAAGCTGCGGCACCACGCCCGAGGCGAGCGCGTTGCGCTGGAATACTTCGGCATAGCCGCCGAGCGAGGCGACCCCCTCCTGGATGCGCGCGCCGCCGCTGTCGTTGAGGCCGATGATCGGCGCGCCGACCTTCATCGCGCTGTCCATCACCTTGCAGATCTTCTGCGCATGACGTTCGCTGAGCGACCCGCCGAACACGGTGAAATCCTGACTGAAGACGAACACGAGGCGGCCGTTGATCGTGCCCGAGCCGGTGACCACGCCGTCGCCGGGGATCATCTGGTCCTGCATGCCGAAATCGACGCAATTGTGCTCGACGTACATGTCGAGCTCCTCGAACGAACCCTCGTCCAGCAGCACGTCAAGGCGCTCCCTTGCGGTGAGCTTTCCCTTGGCGTGCTGCGCTCCGATCCGCTTGAGGCCTCCGCCGACTCTGGCGGCTTCGCGGCGGCGTTCAAGCTCTTCGATCGTCGATGACATCGTCTCTCCGTCCTGTTGCTGGCCTTCACAGAGCGGGAGGCTTCGCGCAAATGCAATGTTGCAAAGTTGTACGGAGCATGTTTGCAAACTAGGTAGAGGCATGACCCTTCCCGCGCGTCGCCTCTTCGTCGGACACCGCCTGCGCGACCTGCGCCGCGTGCTCGGGATCAGCCAGGCGGCGATGGCCGCGCGGATCGGGTTGTCGGTGAGCTACCTCTCGCAGATCGAGAATGGCGATCGCCCGGTGACGGAGGGCGTGCTGATCACGCTGGCGCGCGAGTTTCCGGCGGACTGGGGCAGCATCGATGCGGCGGACGATACCGCGCTGCTGATCGCGACGCTGGAGGCCGTTTCGGACACAAGCGTCGAGGCGCCCGCACTCGACGAGACGGCGGTGCGGCGTGCGGTGAAGCACCAGCCGCTGTTGGCACAGCGGCTGGTCGCGATGCACGATGCGTACCGCCGCGCGCAGGAGCAGTTGCGCGCGCTGGACGACCGGCTGGTAGCGGGGTCTGGGGCGCCGGGGTTGCTGCCGTGGGAGGATGTGCGCGACTGGTTTCATGCGGCGGGCAATTATGTCGATGCGCTCGATCGCCGCGCGGAGGAGATCGGCGAGGCCTTGGGCGGGGACCGGGTTGAGGCGCTGGAGACTCGGCTGGCGGCAAGAGGCGTGTCGGTCGCGATCTCGGGCGCGCTGGCCGCCCCGTTGCGCGATTACGACGGCGCGACCTTGCGGTTGGACGGTTCGCAGCCGGGCGAGACGACCCTGTTCTCGCTCGCGCACCAGGTCGCACGGCATGAGTTCGGTGACGTCATCGGCGGGATCGTCGCGGCGTCCGAGATGGCGTCGGAAACGGCACGCGCGTTGCTGACCGCGGGGCTGACCAATTACGCCGCGGGGGCGATCGTCATGCCCTACACCCGCTTCCGCACCGAGGCGCGGAGCGTGCGACACGACATCGACCGGCTGCGGCGGATTTTCGGGACGAGTTTCGAGCAGACGTGCCACCGGCTCTCGACGTTGCAGCGACCGGGCGCGCTGGGCATCCCGTTCTTCTTCTGCCGCGTCGACATGGCTGGGAACATCACCAAGCGTCACTCCGCCACGCGATTGCAGTTCGCGCGGTTCGGGGGAGCGTGCCCGTTGTGGATCGTCCACGAGGCGGTGGCGATTCCCGACCGCATCCTGACGCAACTGATCGAGACGACCGACGGCATCCGCTACGTCTCGATGGCGAAGGGGCTGGTGAAGCCGTCTGAGACGTACACGCGACCGGCGCGGCGCTATGCGGTGGCGCTGGGGTGCGAGGAGGCGAACGCGTCGGAGTTCATCTATGCCGATGCGCTGGGGACGGGCGGGATCGCGACGCCGATCGGGTCTTCGTGCCGGGTTTGTTTGCGGACGGACTGCGACCAGCGGGCATTTCCACCGGCGGCGAGTAGGATACGGGTCGATCCCGACCGGCGCGGCGCGGTGCCGTACGATGTAGTGTGACTCGCAGACCCAATGCACCACCCCGGCGAAGGCCGGGGCCCAACTGGGGTACAGCGATAACGAAGGACCGCGAGCCGTTACTTCCGACATTCCACCTGGGCCCCGGCCTTCGCCGGGGTGGTACGTCCGCCGTGGTAGTGGTCTCGATCAGGCCGCCGCCGCCGGGTCCTTCGGAAAGAAATGCTCGACGACGCTGTTCGCCAGCCGCGACGGCCTGAGCGTTTCCGCATCCAGGCAGCACCAACTCGACTTTACCTCGGCCAACACATCCTCACCGCGCTTGATGATCGTCTCGTAGAACGCGCGCGCGCCCTGGACCTTCTCGAGCAACACCGTCGCGATGACGTCGTCGTCGAGGAAGGCCGGTTTGCGATACGTGATCTCGTGCTTGAGCGCGACCCAGAGATGCCCCGCTACAGCCTCGGCAGGCGCGAGGCGCTGCCAATGGTCGATCACCGCGGCCTGTACCCACTTCAGATAGTTCGCGTTGTTGACGTGACCCATGAAGTCGATGTCGGCCGGCTCGATGCCGATGGCGTAGGTATGGGGAATCGCTGTTGTCACGCCCGATATATAGCACGCGAACCTGAACATAGCGATGACGGCACGGCTTAGATACCGACAATAAACGCTATTCCGGATGCGTCGCGGGCGCCCTAGCATCCGACCTGCGCCCGCCTCTTGTGTTGCCCAAATACAACACCATCTTTTGGCCAACACCGAACCAATCCCACAGGAATTCGTCATGAACATCGACAAATTCACCGACCGCGCGAAGGGCTTCCTGCAATCCGCGCAGACCGTCGCGATCCGCATGAACCACCAGCGAATCGCCCCCGAGCATCTGCTGAAGGCACTGCTGGAAGACGAGCAGGGCATGGCCGCCGGGCTGATCGCCGCAGCGGGTGGCGACGCCAAGCGCGCGACGTCGGAGACCGATCTCGCGCTGGCGAAAATCCCGGTCGTGTCGGGCTCGGGTGCGCAGACCACGCCGGGGATCGACAACGACGCGGTCCGCGTACTCGACCAGGCCGAGCAGATCGCGAGCAAGGCGGGTGACAGCTTCGTCACCGTCGAGCGGCTGCTCGTGGCGCTCGCGCTGTCGCTCAACACCGCCGCGGGCAAGGCGTTGAAGGCCGGCAGCGTGACGCCCGAGGGGCTGAACACCGCGATAAATGGGCTGCGCCAGGGCCGCACTGCCGACACCGCGGGCGCCGAGGATCGCTATGACGCGCTCAAGAAGTTCGCGCGCGACCTCACTCAGGCAGCGCGCGACGGCAAGCTCGACCCGGTCATCGGTCGCGACGAAGAGATCCGTCGCACCATCCAGATCCTCGCGCGCCGCACCAAGAACAACCCCGCGCTGATCGGCGAACCCGGCGTCGGCAAGACCGCGATCGCCGAAGGGCTCGCCTTGCGGATCGCCAATGGCGACGTTCCCGATACGCTGAAGGACCGCCGGCTGATGTCGCTCGACCTCGGCTCGCTGATCGCGGGCGCGAAATATCGCGGCGAATTCGAGGAGCGGCTGAAGGGCGTGCTCGACGAGGTGAAGGCCGCCGAGGGCGACATCATCCTGTTCATCGACGAGATGCACCAGCTGATCGGCGCGGGTAAATCCGAGGGCGCGATGGACGCGGGCAACCTGCTCAAGCCCGCCCTCGCGCGCGGCGAACTCCACTGCGTCGGCGCGACCACGCTCGACGAATATCGCAAGTACGTCGAGAAGGACCCGGCGTTGCAGCGGCGGTTCCAGCCCGTCATGGTCGGCGAACCGACCGTCGAGGACACGATCTCGATCCTGCGCGGGTTGAAGGAAAAGTACGAACTTCATCACGGCGTGCGGATCACTGACGGCGCGATCGTCGCCGCCTCGACGCTGTCGAACCGCTACATCACCGACCGCTTCCTGCCCGACAAGGCGATCGACCTGATGGACGAAGCCGCGAGCCGCATCCGCATGGAGGTGGAGTCGAAGCCCGAGGCGATCGAAAATCTCGACCGGCGGATCATCCAGCTCAAGATCGAACGCGAGGCGTTGAAGCGCGAGACCGACGACGCGTCGGTCGACCGGCTCGACACGCTGGAGGGCGAACTCGTCAATCTGGAGGAGCAATCCGCCGAGCTGACGACGCGCTGGAAGGGCGAGAAGGACAAGATCAACGCCGAGGCGCGGGTCAAGGAACAGCTCGATGCCGCGCGGCTGGAGCTGGAGCAGGCGCAGCGCTCGGGCGATCTCGCCAAGGCAGGCGAGCTTTCCTACGGGACGATTCCCGGGTTGCAGCGCCAGCTCGACGAGGCGGCGGGTGCGACCAAGGGCGCGATGCTGCGCGAGGAGGTGACCGCGGATGATATCGCCGGCGTGGTCAGCCGCTGGACCGGCATTCCGGTCGAGCGGATGCTCCAGGGCGAGCGCGACAAGCTGCTCGCGATGGAGGCGACGATCGGCAAGCGCGTGATCGGCCAGGCGCACGCGGTGAAGGCCGTCTCGACCGCGGTCCGGCGGGCGCGCGCGGGATTGCAGGATCCGAACCGGCCTTTGGGCTCGTTCCTGTTCCTCGGACCGACCGGCGTCGGCAAGACCGAACTGACCAAGGCACTCGCGGAATTCCTGTTCGACGATCCGTCGGCGATGGTCCGCATCGACATGAGCGAGTTCATGGAGAAGCACGCCGTCGCCCGGCTGATCGGCGCGCCTCCGGGCTATGTAGGGTACGAGGAGGGCGGCGTGCTGACCGAGGCCGTGCGCAGGCGGCCGTACCAGGTGATCCTGTTCGACGAGGTCGAAAAGGCACATGGCGACGTGTTCAACGTGCTGTTGCAGGTGCTCGACGACGGGCGGCTGACCGATGGCCAGGGGCGCACGGTGGATTTCAGCAACACGCTGATCATCCTGACGAGCAACCTCGGCAGCCAGTATCTGGCGAACATGGCGGAGGGCGACGACGTGTCGTCGGTCGAGCCGCAGGTGATGGAGATCGTCCGGTCACATTTCCGGCCGGAGTTTCTCAACCGGCTCGACGAGGTGATCCTGTTCCACCGCCTCGGCCAGTCGCACATGGCACCAATCGTCGACATCCAGGTATCGCGCGTCGACAAGCTGCTCGCCGACCGCAAGATCATCCTCGACCTGACCGATGCCGCGCGCGCGTGGCTCGGCCGGGTCGGCTACGACCCGGTGTACGGCGCGCGGCCGTTGAAGCGTGCGGTTCAGCGCTATCTGCAGGACCCGCTCGCCGACATGATCCTGCGCGGCGAGGTGAAAGACGGTTCGACCGTCAAGATCGACGAAGGTGATGGCAAGCTGGTGCTTCAGGTCGCCTGAGCCGTCTTCGAAAAACAAAAAAGGGGCGGCAGATCGATGATCCGCCGCCCCTTTTTCCTGGTCCCGAAGGATCGCTTACATGTCGATGGTCAGACCAACGAACAGGTAGCGACCCGCGCCTTCGAAGATGCCGGGATAGGTGTTGCCGTTGCCGAACGAGCCGATCGGCGTGGCTGACGAACTGAGAATCGGAGGAGACTTGTCGAACACGTTGTTCGCGCCGGCCCGGAAGGTGAACTTGTCCTCGACCCGTACCGTGGCGGCTAGGTCGAAGTAGCTCTGCGCCTTGATACTTGCGTCAAGCGGGAAGAAGCTGTTCGCCAAATCAGCATTGCTGCTGGTATTCTCGAACTTCGTCTTCGAGAGATAGCGCCAGTTGCCCGAGAGACCCACGCCGTTCGGTGCCGTGTAGGTCAACCGCACGCTGTGGCGCCACTTGGACTGCGGATACCCGCACTGCGCGCCAAAATAGCCTGCACAATCGAACTTGGCGCCAGCCTTATCCGACTCAAACTTGTCGGTGTAAGTGCCGTTTGCCGCGAGCGCGAAAGTACCGATGGTGCTCGTCCGCAGCGTGTAACCGAGTGACGCATCTATCCCCTGGGTGGTTAGCGAACCGGCGTTGACGTTGGTATCGACGATAAAGCCGCGGGTGGTCTGGAAGAGCGAACCATTGGCATCGCGATTGATCGCGCCGCACAGCGCAGCGTCGCCAGTCTGAAGGCACTGGTTGATGATGGTATCTGCACCGATAACCCCGATGATGTCCTTCACCTTGATCCGGAACGCGTCGACCGATGCGGTAAAGCCCGGGAGGAACGTTGGCTGGATGATCACGCCTGCGGTGAACGTGTCGGCCTTCTCGGGCTTCAGGTTCGGGTTGCCGCCGATCAGGCCGTTGTACTGATCGGAACTGTTGGCGTCGATGCCACCAAACTGCGCTGCAGTGACGCCAGTGAGGGCACACTGGGCTGCTGTAAAGCCGTTATTTGTATTCGTTTTACCGCTGACACGGCGAACACCATCGCTCCCGACCGTGACACCACCGGCGCAGGGATCGGTAGCACCGTCGATCTGAACCGACTGGCTGACGAACAACTCCTGCACGTTAGGCGCACGGACCGCGCGGTTGTAGCCGCCACGGAAGCGGATGTCGCGGACTGGCGCCCAGACGAGTTCGCCCTTGTAAGAAGTTACCGAGCCGGCAGTGCTGTAGTCGGAGTAACGGAAACCACCGTTGACCGTGAGCTCATGCACAAACGGACGTTCGCTGACGAGAGGCACCTGAAGCTCGGCAAAGGCTTCCTTCACATTGTAGCCACCGCTGATCGGCAGGGTGGGGCCACCCTGGCCGGCGAGGTCGCCCGTCTGGAACGCCTGATCCACCTCGAGCGACAGCGACTCTTCGCGATATTCGGCACCGACGTTCAACGCGATGCCCTCGGAGGCGAACGGCGACTGCACACCGTATTCGCCGCCCTTGAAGGTAAGCGAGCCGCTGACGATCTTCTCCTTGGTCTGGCCCTGCTGGAAGCCGCTCTGCTGCACATAGGCCAGAGCTTCCGGCGTGATCCGAGCCGCACCGAAGATGTTGAGCGGAACGCACGCCGGGTCGGAGCCGTCGATGACCGACCGGCAGGTAGGAACACCGCCGGGGCCCGCGATCACGTCGAGCGCGCGGGTCGTCTTGTTGATCGAGAACTCGTTGCGATACACCTCGTTGAAGATGGTGCTGCCGAACTGGCCGTAGACGTCATAGGAGATACCCTTGGCGATATCGCCCCGTGCACCAGCAAGGATGCGATACGAGGTATGGCGCAGATCGGCCTGTCGCCCGCCACCTTCGACGTTGCGACGCCCGATGTTGACGGCAGCGCGATTATAGGGGGTGCCGTCTGGGTTCAGGAATACCGCAGGTACGCCCGTAGCACCCGCCGCTGTGCCGGCATCGGTAAGCAGGTTCGTTGCACGGCAGAAGGAAGCGACCTGGGCCGCTGACAACAACGGGTTGTTGCAGTTGAGCGACGTCGTATTGCTGAAGTCGCCCGACGGTGCGATCTGCGCCACGGTGCGATCGTCCATGAACATGAATTCGGCATACGGCTTGAAAGCGCTGCTGACTTCGTAGTTCGCAAGGAAGCCGGCGGTGTACCGCTTGTCCGGACGCTGATAATAATTCAGCGGGTTGGCATTGTAGAGCGACGTCCCGGCGATCAGGTTGCCCGCGCTGTCCAGCGTCAGGTTGCGGGGCAGCCCGTCACGTGCACCGAGCGTAAAGTTGGCAGGGAATGCAGTTTGCGATCCGCCACAGACATACTCGTTGCCGGCAGCCGGCACGTTCAGTCCGCACGAGCTGTAATCGCGGTCGCCCTGGACGATCGCGCCGATCTTGCGATACCCCATATAGCCGACTACGTGGCCGCGGCCGTCGCTGGTAGCGGCGCCGATCTTGAGGTTGACGTCGAATTGGGTGCCGTCGAAGGCCTGCCCGCTCGGCGCCGGATACCCGCTCGCAGCCGACAGCGCCTGGAAGCGCTTGCTGCGGTTGTTGTGGTTGTAGATTCCGCCCGTCGTATCGAGGCTGACGCCTTCATACTGGTCGTCGAGGACGAAGTTGACCACGCCGCCGACTGCGTCCGAACCATAGACCGAGGAAGCACCACCCGTCAGTACGTCGACGCGCTTGATCAGCGACGCAGGGATCACGTTAAGATCTGCGGCCGAGCTGGTCGAGACGGGATCGCCCGGCATTAGGCGACGACCGTTCACCAGCACCAGCGTGCGCTGATCGCCGAGGTTGCGCAGGTTGGCGGTGGCGGTGCCGTTCGAACCGTTCGAAACAGACGAGCTCTGCGACGCGAAGGCCTGCGGCAGGCTGTTCAGCACATCCTCGATACGGCTGGAGCCGCGCAGCTTGATTTCTGCCGAGTTTACGACGGTGATCGGGCTCGCCGAGGTCAGGTTCGGGTTGGAGATACGCGAACCGGTAACGACGATGTCGGCACCGCCAGCCGTACCCGCAGCGGCCGGGTCCTGGCTCGGCGTGTTGGAGACGGCCGGGGTCGTCGCTGCAACGCTGTCGTCGCTGGTCGCGCCCTGCGGCGCGGGAGCCGGTGCCGGCGTGGTCTGCGCGAAAGCTGGCAGAGCGACGATCGCGCCTGCGATCATCGTCGACGCCATCAGGCAGTCGCGGAACATATGGTTGCGCATGGTTATCTTGATCCCTTTTGAATCGGCGAATGTTTCCGCCCGATACGATCCATTGTGCGACCGCGTGGTCGCCGCTGCGCGCGATGTCGCAAGACCGGACCCCGTTGTCCAAAAGAAAGTTACAAATGGGCCTAGATGCGTCGCATTGCGCGGCGGATGTCACCAAATAGCAACAACCCGCCCCGATGCTGCATTGCGTGCGACAGCGGGAGCGTCGGCGCGTCCTTGCCGCCCTCCCCGCGCCGGCCTATTCCGGGGCAGGCAAGGGGAACGAGTAGATATGCGGATCGCGGCGATTGTGGTGGCATCGGGACTGTTGGTCACGTCGGCTGGACCGGCAACGGCGGGAGCAAAGTCGCGCAAGACCGAGCGCGCGCCGCTGTTGGTGGCGGTAACGCAGTGTCGCGCTATTGCAGAATCCGCCGCGCGGCTGAAATGCTTCGACGCATCGGTCGCTGCGCTGGACGTTGCCGAGCGCAGCCAGACGGTCGTCGTGGTCGACCAGCAACAGGTCCGCGAGACGAAACGAAACCTGTTCGGGATCAGCCTTCCGAACCTCGGCCTGTTCGGCAGCGAAGACCTGCCGCAGATCGAAACGACGCTGACGAGCGCTGCGGTCGATGGCGCGGGGCATTGGACCTTCGTCATGGCGGATGGCGCGCGCTGGACGCAGACCGACGACAATATCATCGCCCGCCGCCCGCGCGCGAACGACAAGGTGATCATCAAGCGCGCCGCGCTTGGCAGCTTCCGGTTGAGCGTCGGCGGGCAGCCCGGCGTGAAGGCCAAGCGCCAGAACTAAGGGCGCATCGGACCTGTCGCCAGCATCGGCCCCGTTACCAGCATCGGGTCGAGCTTGGCGTCGTTCCAGCGTAGCGCCCAGTGGAGGTGCGGGCCGGTGGCGCGGCCGGTCATGCCGGAGGCGCCGATCGGTTGACCCTGCCGGACATGGTCGCCGGGCCTGACGTCGATCCGCGACAGATGCAGGAACGCGCTGTTGAGGCCCATGCCGTGGTCGAGCATCAGCAGATTGCCCTCCAGCGTGAACGGGTGATCGGCGGCGAGGATGACGACGCCGTCGGCGGGCGCGGTGACGATCGTGCCGGTCGGGATCGCGACGTCGGTGCCGGAATGATAGCTGCCGGGCTCGCCCTTGTAGACGCGTTGCGATCCGAACAGCCCGGAGATGCGGCCGGTCGCTGGCCAGATGAAGGACTGTCGCCAGCCTTGCGCATCGGTCGAGCGCGCGCGGGCGGCGACGATCTGGGCGAGTTCGGGCGGGCGGAGCTTGGCGAACACGGGGTCCGGTGCAGGGAATTTGGGGAGTGTATTCAGGCGCTCGATCCGCCACGCGCGCGGCGCGATCGTGAGACTTTGCGTAACGGTGCGACCATCGGCCAAGGTTGCCGTGAGTGACGCTTGTGGCCCCGCATCACGATCGAAGCCGACGACGAAGCGGCCGTCTGGGGCCAACGTGATCGGCTTGCCGTTCAGGGTGAGCGTGCGCGTACCGGGAGGGGCGGTGCCGAGGATGAGCCCGCCCTGGCTGAGCGTGCCGGTCCAGCGGAAGGCGGACTGGGACGCGGTATTCGAGGGCGGTGCTTGCTGGGCGGCGGCACCGGATGCAGCCAGCAGGACGAGCACCGCCGCACGGATCATCGTGGGGCCATCGCTTCGCTGGCGGCGGCGGCGGTGGCGTAGGCCTCCTGGCGCGCAACGCTCCAGTAGCGCAGGTCCTCGAGCGCGATGCGGTGGCCGGTGGCGGCGCAGGCGACGTGGTCGCCGGGGCTAAGCACGCGGAAACCGTTCGCCATATAGTGCAGCCGCGCGGCGCGATCGGAGTTGGACATCAGCATGGCGGGTCTTCTCTACAGCAGGGTCGGCTGGCGCGGCGCCGGATCGGGCGCGGGCTTGGCCTTGGGGGCAGCATAGGTTTTGGCGGCGGGGCGCTCAAGGCCGGTGTCCGTCACCGCGTCCACCACGCCATCGCGGAAATGGAGGGTGAGTGTGCCCGCGTCCCGCGCCGACATGGCCGAGGCGAGCGTTTCGCCGCCGGGGCGTGCGGTGACGCGGGCATAGCCGCGGTCGAGGATCGCGTCGGGGTTGAGCGACTGGACCAGCCGCCACGTCGCATCGAGCTGCGCGCGCTTGGCTTCGAGCTTGCGTTCGAGGGTGGCGGGACGGAGGGCCGCACCCGAGCGATCGAGACTGCCGCGCGCCAGGGTCAGACGGCGCTCAAGGCCGCGGTCCAGCCGCTGGCCAAAGTCGTCTGCGCGCTGGCGCTGCGGTCCGAGCAACTGGTCGCGCTTCGGCAGCAACCGCGCCAGCGCGTCTAGCCGCTCGCGACCACGCTCGACATGGCGCCGCGCGCACCGCTCGGTCCGGTTGCGGTGGCTGTCGATCGTCAGCCGCAGGTCGGCGAGCACCGGCACCGCGATCTCGGCCGCGGCAGTCGGCGTCGGCGCGCGCAGGTCGGCGGCGAAGTCGCACAAGGTGGTGTCGGTTTCGTGCCCGACTGCGGAGATGATCGGGATCGTGCAGGCGGCGACCGCGCGAACGACGACTTCCTCGTTGAACGACCACAGATCCTCGACCGAGCCACCGCCGCGCGCGACGATGACGAGGTCGGGGCGCGGCACCGGGCCACCTGGGGCGATCGCGTCGAACCCGCGGACGGCGGCGGCGATCTCGGCGGCGGAGCCCTCGCCCTGCACCTTCACCGGCCAGACGATGACGTGCGTCGGGCAGCGATCCTCCAGGCGGTGGAGGATGTCGCGGATCACCGCGCCGGTGCCCGAAGTGACGACGCCGATCACCTTCGGCATGAACGGCAGGCGCTTCTTCCGCGTGCCGTCGAACAGCCCCTCGCCCGCGAGCTTGGCCTTCAATTTCTCGAGCAGTGCCATCAGCGCGCCCGCGCCCGCCAGCTCCATCCGTTCGATGACGATCTGGTATTTCGAGCGGCCCGGATAGGTGGTGAGCTTGCCAGTCGCGATCACCTCGATGCCGTCCTGCGGGACGAAAGCAAGGCTCGACGCATTGCCCTTCCATATGACGCCGTCGATCACCGCCTGGTCGTCCTTGAGCGACATGTAGCAATGCCCGGAGGCGACGCGCTTCCAGCCCGAGATCTCGCCACGCAGGCGGACATGGCCGAATTCGCCCTCGACCATCCGCTTCAGCTTGAACGCGAGTTCGCCGACCGACATGGCGAGTGCGTTGTCGCCGGCGGCCGGCTCGGCTACCAGCCGGCCCATGTCATTTGACACGACGTCATCGGAAAAGGGATCGGGCATGAACGTCCTGCTGCTGGGCTCGGGAGGGCGCGAACATGCGCTCGCGTGGAAACTGGTGCAATCGAGAGGTCTCGATACGCTGTATGCCGCGCCGGGCAACCCCGGGATCGCGCGGCTTGCGACGCTCGTGCCGCTCGATGCGACGGATCACGCCGCGGTCGTCGCGTTCGTGCGCGAGCAGGGCGTCGGGCTGGTCGTGATCGGGCCGGAAGCGCCGCTGGTCGACGGGCTCGCGGACTCGTTACGCGCCGCGGACATTCCGGTGTTCGGACCTTCGAAGGCGGCCGCGCAACTGGAAGGGTCGAAGGGCTTCACCAAGGACTTGTGCCTTCGCGCCGGGATCCCGACCGCGGGCTATGTCCGTGTGCAGAGCCGCGAAGAGGCTGATATCGCGCTTGCCCGTACCTTCTCGCTGCCGGTGGTGATCAAGGCGGACGGCTTGGCCGCGGGCAAGGGCGTGGTGATCGCGTTCAGCACGGCGGAAGCCGAGGCCGCGCTCGACGCGCTGTTCGCCGACGGGGAAGCCGAGGCGGTGATCGAGGAATTCCTCGAAGGCGAGGAGGCGAGCCTTTTCGTGCTGACCGACGGGGTGTCGCTGATGCCGTTCGGCTCCGCGCAGGATCACAAGCGCGTCGGCGAGGGCGATACCGGCCCGAACACCGGCGGTATGGGCGCGTACAGCCCTGCCCTTGTCCTGACGCCCGCGCTGGAGAAGCGCGCGATCGACGAGATCGTCGCGCCGACCGTGGCGGCGATGGCGGCGGAGGGCATGCCGTTCAGCGGCGTCCTGTACGCCGGGCTGATGCTGACGCCGCAGGGGCCGAAGTTGATCGAGTACAACGCGCGGTTCGGGGATCCCGAGACGCAGGTGCTCATGATGCGCTTCCAGGGCGACCTGCTCGCGACGATGCTGGCGGTGGCGGAGGGGCGGCTCGGCGAGATGCAGCCGGCGCAGTTCAGCGACGAGACCGCCCTGACGGTGGTGATGGCGGCAGAGGGGTATCCGGGGACTCCCAAGGCCGGCGGATCGATCGTCGGGCTCGATTCCGCGCGGGCTGCGGGCGGCACGGTGTTCCACGCGGGCACCCGGCTGGAAGATGGCGGGCTGGTCGCATCGGGCGGGCGCGTACTGGCAGTGACAGCAACCGGCGACGACGTCGCAACCGCGCAGGGCAACGCCTACCGCGCGGTCGAGGCGATCGATTTCGCGGAAGGCTTCTACCGCCGCGACATCGGCTGGCGCGAGATCGCGCGCGGGGCCTGAGGGTAGAACGCTGATCAGCGAGACAGCGCTCCTACCCGTCATTCCCGCGCAGGCGGGAAGCCATACTGGCGAGCCTCACCCTAAGATCGCAAGATTCCGAGTATATGGATCCCCGCCTGCGCGGGAATGACGAAGAGTTGGGTGATCGAAGAAGAGAACCGGACAGGCTCGCTATCCGTCCGCCAATTAGGTCTCGCCGCCCTTCGCTCGCATCGCTACGGTATGGGAATGAACGAAACTTCCGCGACCTCCGCCTCGGGCCTGAGCCTGTTGCCCGATGGCATCGCCACGCTGACCGCGATCCACTTCACGATCATCGCCGTGGTGGCGATCCTCGTGGTGATCGGGCTGATCTGGGGCATCCGCGCCAAGCGCAGCCGCACCAAGGCGGCGCACGACGTGATCGCCAACGCCGAGGAGGCGGGCGTTCCCCCCGAACCCGTCTCGGCGCAACCTGCGGTCGAAGCGCGCGACGCCGAGCAATCGCAGAGGCAGGCGCAGACGCAGCCGATCGCGCCCGTTCGCGTTGCCCCGCCCCCCGCGCCGCCCGAACCGGCGGCGCCCGTACGTCGCGCCCCCGAGCCGCCCCCGGTCTCGCGCGCCGACGACCTGCCGAAGACGCCCGACCGTCCGGCCGCCGCCCCTATCCCCGCCTCGCCGCCGTTGGACGCGAGCCCGGCTGCGGAACCCGTGCCGGCGGCGGTGCTGCCGGTCGAAACGCGCGCATCGGCGTCAGCGCCCGTACAGTCCTATGGCGGCGATCCGGTGACGCAGCTGAAGGGCCTCGGCCCCAAGGTCGCGGCGCGGCTGGGCGAACTCGGCGTGTCCACGATCGACCAGATGGCGGCGTTGACCGAGAGCGAGGCGCAGTCGATCGACGCCCAGCTTGGCAACTTCACCGGCCGGATGCACCGCGATCGGTGGATCGAGCAGGCGCGCCTGCTCGCCGCGGGCGACAAGGCCGGGTTCGAGGCGAAGTTCGGCAAGCTCTGATCGCGCCGCCGCACCAGGCGCGCGCACCTCAGTCGAAGCGTAGGCGGTATCCGGGCGTCGACGGCGTGCGACGCCGATAGACCGCGACCCGCTTGCGCCCCAGCGGCACCTGCGCGGCCAATCGATAGTCGCGCGCTAGCCGGGCAACCGCGGCCGCGCGGATATCGGGTCGTTCGCCGTCATAAGTCGGCCCCATGACGACAATCTCGGGCGCGCGGGTGAAGATCCGGGCAAGTTCCGCTCCCTGGTCCACGCCGATCGCGCCGGTTTCGCGTATGCGCGTCAGGTGGCTGGGGAAGACGTAGCGCGAGACCGCGCATCGCCCCGTCGCGGGATACACCATGCTCGACGACGAATAGACATAGAGGCAGCCGGGTCCGCGACCGACTGCGCCGACGAGCGTGGCGAACTGGGCGGGCGTGCCGCGGCGCTGGCGATCGATCACCAAGGACGCCTGCCCCGCCACCGCGGCGATCAGGATGAGCACGATCCCGACGACGCGCCCGCGCAGGTGGGCGAGCAGCCCCGCCGCGATGACCGACGCGGGCAGCATCACGGGCAACGTATAATGATCGGTCCACGGCGGCAGCAGCGCGAACGCCAGCAGCGCGGCAAGCAGCCATCCGGTCAGGAAGATACGCGACCCGGCGATGCGCTCGACAGGCGCCGTCGGGGATTTCGCCGTCACAAGCCCTGCCGCCGCCATCGCCAGCAGCGGGAGCAGGATCGCGGCGGCTTTGGCGAGATTGCCTAGCTCAGCCGCGATCGGATCCGCCTTTCGGGCGAAGATCGATGCGAAGTTCGCGAAGGTGAAGGCGGCCCGCGCGCCAAGATGCGCATAGACAGCAACGGCGACGATCGTCGGCAACACCGCCAGACCTGCGAGCACTGCGCCGCGACCGAGAACGGCACCGATCTTTCGTACCCCAATCTTCGGCACGGGGGTCTCTCGCGTACGCCGCCAATCGTCGAGCATCAGCCAAAGCCCGAAATACAGCCCCTCGAGCGCCACGGTGTATTTGATCTGGATCGCCAGCCCGACGAGCAGCATGGCGACTGCCCCGCGCCAGAACGTCGCGCCGCGCCGATCGACGATCAGCCATGCTGCGAGCGCCATCGCCAGATTGTAGAAGACCGGCGTCTGCCCGCCCTGCCCCCCGGCGATCGTGATCCAGACGAGATAGGCGATCCCCGCGAGCGTCCCGCCGCGAGTCCAGCCCGCGATATCGGCGAGCCGCGCGACGATCACCGCGGTGGCGGCGGCGCAGGCGAGCGCCATCGCCTGGTACAGCCAGATCCCCGCGGCAAAAGGCAGAGCGCCCGGTACCGCGTAGAGCAGGAACACGCCGATCGGCTTGCGGTCCCAGATGTCGACGAACGGCAGCGCACCGTCGATCATCGCGCGGCCCGCGGCGAAGTAGAATTCCTCGTCGGTGTACAGGATCGGATTGCCGAGCGTGATCAGCCGAGTCGCGATCGCCACCGCGACGAGGATCGCGAGACGGTACCCCATCGCTGGCGCCCGCGTAGTTGCCGATAGCTCTGCCATGCCGGTACTCAAGGTTCGATCGCGCAGACGCCGCGGCCCGCCGACGGCGTTCGGGCGCGCCAACGGGTCAGGTCTGGCTCACCAACAACTTGTCGATGCGGCGGCCGTCGAGGTCGACGATCTCGAACTTCCAGCCCTGCTCGACGAAGCTCTCGCCCTCGCCCGGCAGGTGACGGAACACCGACAGCGCGAGCCCGGCGACGGTCGCATAGTCGCGGTCCTCGGGCAGGTCGATGCCGAGGCGGTCGGCAAGCGAATCCGCCGCCATCGTCCCCGCCACCAGCAACGAGCCGTCGTCGCGCACCACGACGGAGGGAGCATCGTCCGGATCCGAGTCCGACTTGAACTCGCCGGCGATCGCCGCAAGCAGATCGGCCGGCGTGACGATGCCTTCGAAATGGCCGTATTCGTCGTGGATCAGCGCCATCGGCACTTCGGCCTCGCGCAACGCCAACAGCGCGTCCATCGCGTCGATCTGGTCGATCACGACGGGCGCTTTCCGCATCAGCGCGCGCAGGTCGATCGGCTCGCCGCGGAACAGCGCCGCGGCAATGTCGCGCGCCTGGACGACGCCCTTGACCGCATCGATCGAGCCTTCGCCGACCGGCAGGCGGGTGTGCTGCGACGCGAGCAGCGTCTCGCGGATCTCGTCGGGCCCCCAGTCGCAGTCGAGCCAGTCGATCTCGGTGCGCGGCGTCATCACTTCGCGCACCGGGCGATCCGCGAGGCGGACGACGCCCGAGATGATCGAGCGCTCATGCTCCTCGATGATCCCCGACTTCGACGCCTCGGCGACGATCATGTGAAGCTCTTCGGCGGTGACGTGCTCCTCCGATTCGCGGTTCAGGCGCAGCGCGCGAAAGATCAGCGCACTGGTCGAATCGAGCACCAGCACGATCGGCGCGGTGCCGATCGCGAGCCAGCGCATTACGGGTGCCATGAACGACGCGATCGCCTCGGGCGCACGCAACGCGAACTGTTTCGGCACGAGTTCGCCGATGATCAGCGACGCGTAGGTGGTGAGGCCGATGACGATCGCGAAGCCTGCGGTCTCGGCGGTCGAGGCGGACAGGCCCCAGGCCTGCAACCGCGCGGCGGTCGGCATGCCGAGGCTAGAGCCCGAATACGCACCTGCGAGAATGCCGATCAGCGTGATGCCGATCTGTACGGTCGAGAGGAACTTGCCTGGGTCGGCGGCGAGCACGAGCGCGGCGCGCGCGCCCTTCTTGCCCGAGCGCGCCATTGCCTCGAGCCGCGCTTTCCGCGCGGAAACGATCGCGAGTTCGCTCATCGCGAACACGCCGTTCAACGCGACGAGCGCGAGGATGATCGCGACGTCGATCCAGGGGAAGGGGGGAAGCGGTGCCATTGGCTCACGCGCTCTTTGCAGGACAACGGTCCGTCGCACAACCGTCCTTGCGCATGCTCGACATTACGCGGCGAAGATGATCTGGCTCGGTTCGGTGCGCAGGCGGAACAATCGTCGCTACACCGGGTTATCGGGCGTACCGGGCACGAAGCCGTCATTCGTCATGTCTCAGGGAGATTATCTATGAAAACCAAGATGTTCGCAGGCGCTGCACTCGCGGCACTGATCGCCACCAGCGGCTGCACCACCGATCCGGAAACGGGTCGCCAGACGATCTCCAAGACCGCATTGGGCGGTATCGGCGGCGCGCTGGGCGGCTATCTGCTCGGCGACGTGGTCGGTGGACGGCATGACCGGACCGAGAAGCTGCTCGGCGCGGGTATCGGCGGTCTCGCGGGTGCGGGCATCGGCGCGTACATGGACAAGCAGGAGCGCGATCTGCGCGCGCGCACCGCGGGCACCGACGTGCAGGTGATCCGCCAGGGCGACGATCTGGTGCTCAACATCCCGTCGGGCATCACCTTCGCGTATGACAGCGCCAACGTGCAGCCGCAGTTCCAGCGGACGCTCGACCAGGTCGCCGATACGCTGGCGCAGTACAACCAGACCTATGTCGACGTGTACGGGCATACCGATTCGACGGGCAGCGATGCGTACAACCAGACGCTGTCGGAGCGTCGTGCGCGGTCGGTCGCGGATTATCTGTCGGGTCACGGCGTGCAGGCGGCACGTATCGGTACGCGTGGCTACGGCAAGACGCAGCCGATCGCGTCGAACGATACCGATGCGGGACGGGCAGCGAACCGTCGCGTCGAGGTGAAGATCGTGCCGATCTCGCAGAACGACATGCGCCAGTAAGGGCCTCGGTTGATCCTCCTCCGCCAGGGGGAGGTGTCGCCGAAGGCGACGGAGGGGGAGGACCCGGAACAGCCGTTTCGCGTTCCTCCCCCTCCGACTGGCAAGCGCCAGCCACCTCCCCCTGGCGGGGGAGGATTATTGTTTAGAACAGCCGGCCGCCGTTCGGGACCGGTCCGGTCGGCGAGATCAGCACGACCTTCCCATCCGCATCGGGGAAGCCGAGCGTCAGGACTTCGGACATCATCGGGCCGATCTGACGCGGCGGGAAGTTGACCACCGCGGCAACCTGGCGGCCAACCAGCGTCTCCGGCGTATAATGTTCGGTGATCTGCGCGGACGAGCGCTTCACGCCGATCTCGTCGCCGAAATCGATCCGCAGCTTGAGGGCGGGTTTGCGTGCCTCGGGAAAGGGTTCGGCCTCGACGATCGTGCCGACGCGGATGTCGACCTTCTCGAAGTCCGCGAACGTGGTCACCTCAGAAATCGACATTGTCGTAGTGCGCCGGGGGTGAGATCAGCTCCATCCGTTCGGACAGCAGCGGGCGGAAGCTCGGGCGGCTCTTGAAGCCGCGATACCAGCGTGCGGTCTGGTCGTGGCCCTTCCAGTCGATCCCGCCGAGATAATCGGTGACCGAGATCTGCGCGGCCGCCGCAAGATCGGCCAGGCTCATCGTCGCGCCGCCGAGCCAGTTCCGGTGATCGAGCAGGTAATCCATGTAATCGAGGTGCCCGACCGCGGCCTTCATCGCTTCCCGGAGCCCCTTGGCATCAGGTGCGGTACGGTGGGCGAGGCGCTTGACCATGCGTTCGTGGAGCAGCGGTCCGGTGACGTCGCGATAGAAATGCGTGTCGAACCACGTGACCAGCCGGCGGATCTCGGCGCGGTTGGTCGCGGTGCCGTTGATCATCGCCGCCTTCTCGACGGTTTCCTCGAAGAATTCGCAGATCGCCATCGAATCGATCAGTGGGGCCACACCGCGCGACGCGTCGACCATCACCGGGGTCTGACCGGCGGGGTTCATGTCCATGAACTCGTCGCGGCGGTCCCAGGGCGATTCGCGCACCAGTTCGTAGCCGACCCCCTTCTCGCCCAGCAGCAGACGCACCTTTCGCGAGAAGGGACACAGGGGGAATTGATAAAGCTGCCACATGCCATCCGTTTAGGCGGTGGGGGGCGGCTGTGTCACTAGCGCGGGTTGGCGCCGATAAGATTTGGTTCACGCGGAGGCGCGGAGACGCGGAGGTGTTGCGCTCGCCGCGAGCGGAGCTCCTTCATCACGGATCGTATTAGGAGAGATGCAGAGGGACTTTAGCTCCGCGTCTCCGCGCCTCCGCGTGAAACCCTCTAACTTGCACCACCCCGGCGGGCGCCAGGGTGGTGTCAGGGCTTGAGGTTATTCGGCCGCGACCAGTTCCGCGCTGTCGTCCAGTGGGTGCGACAGGCGCGTCAGCATTTCCTTCGGCACGATCTGCCAGAAATGCGGCGCCACCCGGTCCCAATCCTCAAGCAGGCCCTTCGACCATTTGCTGTCGGTGTGGTCGGCGTGATCGCGCACCAGGTCGAGCAGCACATCCGCCCAGTGGAGTGATTTCACGCGGTCCCAGGTGATGTTCTCCGGGTTGGCACGCTTCGCGAACACGCCGTCGGGATCGTAGACGAACGCCATCCCGCCGGTCATGCCCGCGCCGAAGTTCGCGCCGACCGCGCCGAGCACCACCGCGATGCCGTTGGTCATGTACTCGCACCCGTTCGCACCGCAGCCTTCGACGACCACGACCGCACCCGAGTTGCGGACCGCGAAGCGCTCGCCCGCCTGCCCCGCCGCGAACAGCCGGCCCGATGTCGCGCCGTAGAGCACGGTGTTGCCGATGATCGTGTTGTCCTGCGACGCCAGCGGCGAACTTACCGCCGGCCGCACGATAATCGTGCCGCCCGACAGCCCCTTGCCGACGTAATCGTTCGAATCGCCGAACACTTCCAAAGTGATGCCCTTGCACAGGAATGCGCCGAGCGACTGGCCCGCCGACCCACGCAGACGGATCGTGACGTGGTTGTCCGCCAGCGTGGACATCCCGAACTTCCGCGTGATCTCGCTCGACAGCCGGGTCCCCACCGCGCGGTGCGTGTTGCGCACCGAATAGGTCAGTTGCATCTTCTCGCCGCGCGAGAACACCGCGGACGCGTCCTTGATGATCTGCGCGTCGAGGCTGTCAGGGACTTCGTTGCGGAAGGTCGACAGGCTGAACCGGCGCTGCGAATCGTCGGCATCGACCTTCGCCAGGATCGGGTTCAGGTCGAGATCGTCGAGATGCTCCGCGCCGCGGCTGACCTGCCGCAACAGTTCAGTGCGGCCGATCACGTCGTCGAGGCTCTTCACGCCGAGCCGCGCGAGGATGTCGCGGACTTCCTCGGCGATGAAGGTCATCAGGTTGATCACCTTTTCGGGCGTGCCGACGAACTTCTGGCGAAGCGCGTCATTCTGCGTGCAAATGCCGACCGGGCACGTGTTCGAATGGCACTGGCGGACCATGATGCAGCCCATCGCGACCAGCGATAGCGTGCCGATCCCGAACTCTTCCGCGCCCAGAATCGCGGCGATGACGATGTCGCGACCGGTCTTCAGCCCGCCATCGGTGCGCAACCGCACGCGACCGCGCAAGCCGTTGAGCGTCAGCACCTGGTTGACCTCCGACAGGCCCATTTCCCACGGCGTGCCGGCATATTTGATCGACGTCTGGGGCGACGCGCCGGTGCCGCCGACATGGCCAGCGATCAGGATCACGTCGGCATGCGCCTTCGCCACGCCCGCGGCCACGGTGCCGATGCCGGCCGACGAGACGAGCTTCACGCACACCCGGGCGCGCGGGTTGATCTGCTTCAGGTCGTAGATGAGCTGGGCGAGATCCTCGATCGAGTAGATGTCGTGGTGCGGGGGTGGCGAGATCAGCGTCACGCCGGGCGTCGCATGGCGCAGCTTGGCGATGAACTCGGTAACCTTGAAGCCGGGCAGCTGGCCGCCCTCGCCGGGCTTGGCGCCCTGCGCGACCTTGACCTCGATCTCCTCGCACGCGTTCAGATATTCCGCCGTGACGCCGAAGCGGCCGGACGCGACCTGCTTGATCGACGAGTTGGCGTTGTCACCGTTCGCATACGGCACGAAGCGCGACTTGTCCTCGCCGCCCTCGCCCGAGACGGCCTTGGCGCCGATCCGGTTCATCGCGATCGCCAGCGTCTCGTGCGCCTCGGGCGACAACGCGCCGAGCGACATGCCGGGCGTCACGAAGCGCTTGCGGATTTCGGTGATCGCCTCGACCTGGTCGACCGGCACTCCCTCCGCGGGGAAGTTGAACTGGAGCAGATCGCGCAGATACACCGGCGGCAGATCGGACACGCCGCGCGAGAATTGCAGATAGCTCGTATAGCTGTCGGTCGCGACCGCGGTCTGGAGCAGGTGCATCAGCTGCGCGGAATAGGCGTGCGTTTCGCCGGTGTGGCGCTGGCGATAGAAGCCACCGATCGGCAGAGTCGCCACCGCCGGATCGAACGCCGCTTCGTGGCGGTCGGTCGCGTTGACGTGCAACGACGCATAACCCTCGCCGCTGATCTTGGCAGGCATGCCGGGGAACAGGTCGTTCACCAGGCTGCGCGAGAGCCCGACCGCCTCGAAATTATAGCCGCCGCGGTAGGACGAGATGACCGCGATGCCCATCTTCGACATGATCTTGAGCAGCCCCTCCTCGACCGCGACGCGGTGGCGGCGGAGACATTCGGCGAGGTCGAGATCGCCGAACAGCCCGCGCGACTGGCGATCGACGATCGCGGCCTCGGCAAGATACGCGTTCACGGTGGTCGCCCCGACACCGATCAGCACGGCGTAGTAATGCGTGTCGAGGCACTCGGCCGAGCGGACGTTGATCGACGCATAGGAGCGCAGGCCGCGGCGGACGAGGTGCGTGTGGACGGCCGCCACCGCGAGCACGCCGGCGATGCCGACGCGGTCCTCGGAGATGGCTTCGTCAGTGAGGAAGATCTCGCTCTTGCCCTGACGCACCGCCTGTTCGGCCTCGTTGCGGATCCGCTGGATCGCCGCACGCAGCTTCTCCGGCCCGCCGCCGACGTCGAACGTGCAGTCGATCTCGGCGACCGCGTTACCGAAATGCGCCTTCAGCCGCGACCAATGCTCGCCCGTCAGCACGGGGGAATCGAGTACCAACACACGTTCGCGCTGGTCACGCACGTCGAGGATGTTGGCGAGATTGCCGAACCGCGTCTTGAGCGACATCACGTGGCGCTCGCGCAACGGATCGATCGGCGGGTTGGTGACCTGCGAGAAGTTCTGGCGAAAGAACTGGCTGATCAACCGTGGCTTGTCCGAGATGACCGCGAGCGGCGTGTCGTCGCCCATCGAGCCGATCGCTTCCTTCGCGGATTCGACCATCGGCGACAGGATCAACTCCATGTCCTCCATCGTCTGGCCCGCCGCGACCTGGCGACGGGCTAGTTCGGCGCGGTCGTAGCGCACCACGGCGTCCTCGACCGAGGGCAGGTCGGCGAGCGTGTGGAACTCACCGATCATCGCGGCGTAATCCGCCTCACCCGAGATGCGATCCTTCACTTCGCGATCCTGGAGCAGGCGACCTTCGTCGAGGTCGACCGCGATCATCTCGCCCGGCCCAAGGCGGCCCTTTGCGACGATCGTCGATTCGGGAACGACGACCATGCCGCTCTCCGACCCGACGATCAGCAGGCCGTCCGAGGTCAGCGTATAGCGGAGCGGACGCAGCGCGTTGCGGTCCATGCCGGCGACCGCCCAGCGGCCATCGGTCATCGCCAGCGCGGCAGGGCCGTCCCACGGCTCCATGACGGACGCGAGATACTGATACATCGCGGTATGCTCGGGCGGCATGTCCGGGCTGGCGGCTTCGGGCACGAGCATCAGCTTGGCGGTCGGCGCATCGCGGCCCGAGCGACAGATCGCCTCGAACACCGCGTCCAATGCAGCGGTGTCGGATGCGCCGGCGGGGATCACCGGCTTGATGTCCTCCGAATTGTCGCCGAACGCGAGGCTCGCCATGCGGATCTCGTGGGAGAGCATCCAGTTCTTGTTGCCGCGGATCGTGTTGATCTCGCCGTTGTGCGCGAGGCAGCGGAACGGCTGCGCCAGCCACCATTGCGGGAAGGTGTTGGTCGAATAGCGCTGATGGAAGATCGCGACACGGCTCTCGAAGCGCTGGTCGCACAGGTCCGGATAGAAGACCGAGAGCGATTCGGCGAGGAACAGCCCCTTGTAGATGATCGAGCGGCACGACAGCGAACAGATGTAGAAGCCCTGGATCTGCGCCGCGATCACGCGCTTCTCGATCCGGCGACGGACGAGGTACAGCGTCTTCTCGAACTCGGTGGCGTCCTGCTCCTCGGGCAAGGGCCCGGCGATCATGATCTGCTCGATCTCGGGGCGCGTCGCCTGCGCCTTCTGGCCGATTACCGACACGTCGACGGGCACCTGCCGCCAGCCATAGATGGTGTAGCCCGCCTCGATGATCGCGCTCTCGACGATCGTCCGGCAATCCTCCTGCGCGCCGAGATCGGTGCGTGGCAGGAAGATCATGCCGACCGCGAGACGGTTCGGGCGCACCTTGTGGCCTGACGCGGCGACCGCGTCGTCGAAGAAGCGCAGCGGCAGGTCGATGTGCAGGCCTGCGCCGTCACCGGTCTTGCCGTCCGCATCGACCGCACCGCGGTGCCAAACGGCCTTCAAGGCATCGACCGCAGACTGCACGACACGCCGCGACGCGCGGCCGTCGGTGGCGGCGACGAGGCCCACGCCGCACGCGTCGCCCTCGAATTCCGGGCGGTACATGCCGTGCTCGGCGAGACGGGCGCGTTGATCGGTGATGAAATCGGTCATCGTCACTTCTTCTTCTCTTCGGGCGTGGCAGCCTGCTTGGCGAACTCGGCGACATCGGCCTGCATGTGCGCCATCGAGGATTGCATCATCGACCGCTGCCAGGCGGCGACGTCTGGGTCGGCCATGATCGTCAGCGATTGCTGCATGTACGCACGGCCGCTCGGCGTCGCGAAGAACGCCTTGATGTCGCGGCATTGAGCGACATCGAAGCGGCGCGCATAGGCGCGCGCCATCGCCTCGACCATGCTCGGCAATCCGTCGCGCATTAGCGTCATCGTGCGCGCCTGCTGCCGTTCCAGAAAGGTGGCAAACCGCGTCTGCATCTCCGGATGGTCCGCCATCGCACTGCTGAACATCGGGCTCTGCGCCATGCCCTGCTGCAGATTGCCGAGCATCGGGGCGATCATGCTTTCGATCATCCGTTCACGCGATTCGGGCGGCATCAGCACGTTAATCAGCTCGCGCGCCGCCGCGAGGCGGGCCGGATCGGGGGCCGTGACGGCGACAGGCGATGCCTGCGCATGCGACGCCGACGGCAACATTGCGCCCGCCAGCAACGCCGCGCTGAGAAACCCGTGGCTCATGCCGCGACCTTCGCGTTGGCCGCCTTCGTCTTCAGCCATTTGTGCATCGTCGCCGCGACATCACGACCGTCGCGGATCGCCCATACGACGAGGCTCGCGCCGCGGACGATGTCGCCGGCCGCGAACACGCCGTCGAGCGACGTCATCAGCGTCTTGCCGTCGACCAGCACGGTGCCCCAGCGGCTCACGCCGAGTTCCGGCGTTGCGAACAGCGTCGGCAGGTCCTCGGCGTCGAAGCCAAGCGCCTTGATGACGAGATCGGCGTTCACCGAATAGTCGCCGGCGGGATCGGGTTCGGGCGCACGGCGGCCGCTTGCATCGGGAGCGCCGAGACGCATCTTTCGGACCTTGACGCTCGACACCACGTCGCCGCCATCGAAGCTCTGCGGGCCGGAGAGCCAGACGAACTCGACGCCTTCTTCCTCGGCGTTGGCGACTTCGCGCTGCGAGCCGGGCATGTTGGCGCGGTCGCGGCGGTAGAGGCATTTCACCGACTTGGCGCCCTGGCGGATCGCGGTGCGGACGCAGTCCATCGCGGTGTCGCCGCCGCCGATCACGACGACGTCCTTGCCGTCGGCGTTGAGGCTGCCGTCGTCGAACGCCGGGACCGCGTCGCCGAAGCCCTTGCGGTTCGAGGCGACGAGGAAGTCGAGCGCGGCGACCACGCCGTTCGATCCGCCACCCGGCAGGTCCATCGCACGCGCCTTGTAGACGCCGGTCGCGATCAGGATCGCGTCGTGGCGCTGGCGGAGATCGTCGAGGCTCGCATCGTCGCCGACCGCGAAGCCTTCGTGGAAGACGATGCCGGCAGCCTTGAGGCGCTCGACGCGGCGCATGACGATCGGCTTTTCGAGCTTGAAGCCTGGGATGCCATAGGTGAGCAACCCGCCCGCCCGGTCGTAGCGATCATAGACGTGGACGTCGTAGCCGTGGCCGCGCAGATATTCCGCCGCGGTGAGCCCTGCCGGTCCCGCACCGATCACGCCGACCGACTGGCCGCGCGATTTGCCGGGGACCAGCGGTTCGACCCAGCCATTCTCCCAGGCGGTATCGGTGATGAACTTCTCGACCGAGCCGATCGTGACCGCGCCGTGCCCGGTGAATTCGATCACGCAATTGCCTTCGCACAGCCGGTCCTGCGGGCAGATCCGGCCGCAGATCTCGGGCATGGTCGAGGTCGCGTTGCTCAACTCGTACGCCTCGCGAAGCCGCCCCTCCGCGGTCAGCCGGAGCCAGTCAGGGATATGGTTGTGCAGCGGGCAGTGGACCGAACAATACGGCACGCCACACTGCGAACAGCGTCCGGCCTGCTCTTCAGCGGGCTCGACCGCATAGCGCTGCGCGATCTCGCGGAAATCGTCGGCCCGCTCGTCGGCGGTCCGCTTGTCGGGATAGGATTGCTCCCGGCCGACAAATTTGAGCATCGAATCGTTCGCCATGATAGCCTCCGACAGCCGCGTTATTGCGCGATTGGAGGCTTGTCACGACTAAATCGGCATATAAGGTAGCAATACTGCCGTATTAACGCGGACTTGAAGCTCCGTTTCGCGAGAGCCATTCTCAAGAAAGCTTATTAAGCCCGATTCGGTCTTACTTGCTGAGCAGCCAGATCAGCGCGGCCGACCCGGCGACGACGCGGTACAATGCGAACGGCACGAACCCGTGCTTGGTAACGATCCCGACGAACCACTTCACCACCAGCAACGCGACGACGAACGACACCGCCGCGCCGATCGCGATCGCGCCCAGCCCGACGCCCCCGCCGCTCGCGATCGCGTCACGATTCTTCAACAGTTCGAGCGCACTCGCGCCTAGCATCGTCGGGATCGCGAGGAAGAAGCTGAACTCCGCGGCGGTGCGCCGCTCGACGCCCAATGCCAGCGCGCCGAGGATGGTCGCGCCCGACCGGCTGACGCCCGGGATCATCGCCAAGCACTGGAGAAAGCCGATGCCGATCACCGTCTTCAGAGGGATATCCGCGACGCCGCTGATGTCGCTGCGCGGTGCGAACCGCTCCACCGCGAGGATCGCGAAGCCGCCGACGATGAGGGCGATCGCAACGACCTCTGCATTCCCGAGCAGCGCCTCGATATACTTATGCAGCGCGAGGCCGATCACCGCCGCCGGGATGAACGCGACCACCAGGTTGCGCAGGAACAGCCATGATTTCGGCTCGCGGCGGATCAGCCCCATGCCGACCGCCCAGAACGTCCGCCAGTACAGCACGACGATCGCGAGGATCGCGCCGAGCTGGATGACAACGTTGAACACCTCCCAGCGCCCCGCATCATAGCCGAGCAACCGCGTCGCGAGGATCAGGTGTCCGGTCGACGAGACGGGCAGGAATTCGGTGATCCCCTCGACGATGCCGAGCAGGATGACGGTGAGAAGTTCGGTCAAGCAGGCGCTCCGGCGTCGCGGGTTTCAGAAAGAGGCGCGGGTTTCAGGGCACGCTTAGCACGTGCAGCATTAGTCTGCGTGAACTTCCGCACGCGTTTCGGCGCGGCGACCGAACCGTCCAGCCTTGCGAAAGCGCACCAGCCAGCCCGGCGCGACCGTCGACAGTGGCGTCGCCTCGATCCCGAACGCGGCGAGGCCATCGGTGCCGGTGACGATATTGTCGCTCTGCAGCATCGTCCACTGGTCCTTGGTGATCGGCGCACCCGGCAGGAAGCCGCCCTTGGCGATCAGCGCGCCGGCAAAGTCCGGTAGCTCGACGATCGAGGGATTGCGGCCGATCGTCTTGGCGATCCAGCGGATCAAATTGCCCATCGTGATGATGTCGGGGCCGCCGAGTTCCAGCGTCTGGCCGCCGAACGTCTCGGGATCGGACGCCGCTGCCACCACCGCGTCGGCCACGTTGCCGACGAACACCGGCTGGAACTTCGCCCCGGCGCGTAGCACGGGAACGACCGGCGCCTTCGCGATCATCCCGGCGAAGCGGTTCACGAACTGGTCTTCCTGGCCGAACACGATCGACGGTCGCAGGATCGTCGCGGTCGGGAACGCCTCGAGCACGGCGGCCTCGCCCTGCCCCTTCGACTTGCCGTACGCCGACGCGGACTCCGGATCCGCGCCGATCGCCGAGACGTGCACGAGCGCGCCCACGCCGGCCTTCGCCGCAGCCTGTGCCACCGTCTGTGCGCCGAGAGCCTGGACGCGCTGGAAATCGCCCGCGAGCACGCCGACCAGGTTCACCACCACGTCCGAGCCGTGAACCGCATGCGCGATCGTCTCGGGCTTGGTGACGTCGGCACCGACGAACTGCGTCTGGCCGAGCCCGCCGAGCGGTTTCAGGAAGAACGCCTGCCGCGGATCGCGCTGTGCGATGCGGACGCGTGCGCCCGTCGCCAGCAGCGCCTGTGCGACATAGCGGCCGACGAAACCGCCGCCCCCGATCAACGTCACCAGTTTGTCGTTCATCGCGCGTCCGTCCACTTTGTTTTGCCTGCCAATCACGAATAACCCCTTGCCCCAGCAAGAGGCGTGTTGACAAGCATTGCGACCCTCCACTAGAGGCGCCCTCCTACCCCGTGCCCGGATGGCGGAATTGGTAGACGCACCAGCTTCAGGTGCTGGCGATCGCAAGGTCGTGGAGGTTCGAGTCCTCTTCCGGGCACCACACTACACAGGAAGCGCGTTCGGGCGAGGCGGATCTCAACATCCGCTCGCGACGCGCTTGACTTGTAGGATAATGTTGCTCAGATGTTCTCACCGCAATGACAAGCGGGGGATGGCATGGTCCAGACATCGGGCAGCGGCGAGCGGAACGCGTTTTCACGGTGGCTGCGAACGGGTAAGGTGCCATCGGCGCTGGGTCCTGACGGTCTCGAACTCAAATTCAATCCATGGCATGATCCGGCGGACGGCCGGTTTACCTTTGCAGGCGCGGGACGCCGTGAGGGATCGAGCGAGGCCCATACCACTAGCGCCAGGAACGATCGCGCTCCAAGCGTCGGGAATCGTGATACGTCGCGGACCTCGACACCGCCGAAAGCGGAAGTGCCGCGTGCCCCACCGTTCGCGGGCGACGACCGAAAGTCGGTAGAGCGCAGGTCGGCCAAGGCGCAATCCACGCGCATTCCGGGACTGCGGCCCGATGATCAGCCGAACCCCGTCGCCGAATTCGTCGGTGGCGTCGGCCAGGGACTGTACGACGTCGGGGAAGAAACGGCGGCGGGGGTCCGTGCTGCGCTGACGACAAATCCGGTCACCACCGTTCGGGACGCCGGCCGCGGGATAGCGGGGATGATCGATACGGCGATCGCTGCCGAGGATACGCCAGCTCGCGTACAGATTTCGCGTGCGGCAGACGCGGTCGCCAATGCCTCGGCGCGGGATATCGGTCGAGCAACGGGATCGGTCGCCGGGAACATAGCGCTGGCGGTCGCGCCTGGGGCGGCGCTCTCCAAGGTTTCGGCGCTGCGTAGCCTACGTATTGCGAGGCCACGCACAACTTATGATCCGCCGCAGATCGGCTGGGTGAAGGAAACTCTCAAACCCGACGAACCTTGGACAGCGTATAATGATTCGGCGACTGGCGCGCGCCCTGGGCAGGCGCCGACGCTAATGCGAACAATGCCGGACGGCTCGAAGCGACCGGTCAAGTTCGATGGCATACAAGGCGAATACGTTATCGATCGAAAGTGGGGCGTAAGGGATGCGCCGCATGCACGAGCCCAGCTATTACGACAATCGCAGGTGTTGGCGCAGCATCGGCTCATTGGAACATGGGAGGTTCCTACCCCTGTCCAGAAAGCCAAAGCAGTAAAGCTGCTGAAGAAGATGAAGGTCACCAACATCAAAGTCAGGGTGGTCAAGCCATGATCGCCATACCGGTCGCCCGCATCATCGCTCGCTTTGTAGTTTTTGCCGATTTGACAGGCGAAGACCTGCTGGATCCCGATGTCTCTGTCGAGATGATGGAAGTTCTGGGTGCCCAGCTTGAAGCTTTGGAAAAAGGGTTTCTTCGCGAACTGGTCGACGCCTTCGCGGTCATCGCTGCCGAATATAGTGGTGAAGCGCAGGAGGTGGTGCGCAATATCGCGCATAGCTTCTATCTCGAAGAAGCGCTTGCCGCCGACGATCCGGTGAGACTGGCCGAGTTGGAGGCGTTGCGCGACGCGAGAGATTGAAACCGGGCATGCCCGCGCACGAGCGACGTGAGGGTCACGAATCGCGGTATCGAAACCGTCCCGTCAGCGGATGATTTCTCCAACGGCCTGATTACCTAGCCATAGGCCTTTGTAGGGTACCATTGGAGGAACCCAGGGAAATGCCGAGTTTCCCGCGATCCTCCAGACGCCTTTTGCTGGCGTGGGATCCGCCGGTCGGTACTGCGATATCGACGGCCGCCGCGCCACGACCAGGCACCCGGTCGATACTTCGACAGCATGAACCGCCTGGGCACCGATCGGGGCAGTTCGGATTCGCCCATCGAGCGCGGCCCCAAACACCTACTCCAGACCGGAGCCGGCGCGGCGCCCTGTATTCGCGGCCAGTCGTGGCGTTTGCGCGTCGTCATTCTATCGACATGTGAGGTCGGTATCCGGCACGGTTCGAGCGTTTCACGCGTTCGCGATCGGAGAGCGATGTGCTGCCACCCTTACGAACAATGACCATCGCGACCAGCGGTGATGTGTCCGCCCGGCTCGACCGGCTGCCGGCCACGCGGACGGTATGGACGATCGTCGCGCTGCTCGGCCTGGCGTTCTTCTTCGAACTCTACGACATGCTGCTGTCGGGCTATATCGCACCCGGCCTGGTGAGCAGCGGCCTCTTCACTACGACGACCGCGGGTCTTTTCGGCACCCAGGGCATCGCGTCGTTCATCGCGGCGCTGTTCGCCGGACTGACGGTCGGTACGATGATCGCGGGCGCGTTCAACGATCGCTTCGGGCGACGTGCGGTCTTCACCTGGGCGTTGCTGGGCTATTCGGCCGCATCGGTGGCGATGGCGTTCCAGTCGAGCGCGATGGCGATCAACGCGCTGCGGTTCTGCGCAGGGATCGGGCTCGGCGTTGAGATGATCACGATCGACACCTTCATCTGCGAGCTCGTTCCCGGGCATGTCCGAGGCCGGGCGATCGCGCTCAGCCAGACGATCGGCTTCGTCGCGGTCCCGGTCGTCGCGCTGCTGTCCTGGATACTGGTCCCGCTGGCGCCGTTCGGACTGGAGGGCTGGCGCTGGGTCGTGCTGATCGGCGCGAGCAGCGCGGTCGCGGTGTGGTATATCCGCCGGCGCCTGCCCGAGAGCCCGCGCTGGCTGGTACAGCAAGGGCGGCTGGTCGAAGCCGAGGCGATCGTCGCCGCGCTCGAACGGCGCATCGAACAGGAGAGCGGCACATCGCTGCCTCCGCCCTCCGCCGAGCGCCCGGTGGTGCGGGACGGACGGTTCGGCGAGATGTTTCGTGCGCCCTATCGCCGCCGGACGATCATGATGATCGTCTTCAACGTCTTCCAGACGATCGGCTATTTCGGGTTCACCAACTGGGTTCCGACCTTGCTGATCGAGCACGGCATCCCGGTCACCAAGAGCATGGCGTATACCGCGATCATCGCGCTCGCCGCCCCGGTCGGGCCGATGCTCGGCCTCGCGATCGGCGATCGGTTCGAACGCAAGTGGATCATCGTTGCCGGCGCGGCGACGGTCGTCTCGGCGGGCGGGCTGTTCGCCGCCTCCGCCAGCCCGGCGCTGCTGATCCTGCTCGGTATCGTGCTGACTGTGGCCGGCAACACGATCTCGTTCGCGTATCACGCCTACCAGGCCGAGATCTTTCCGACGCGGATCCGCGCCAAGGCGATCGGCTTCGTCTATGCGTTCAGCCGGATCTCGGCGATGCTCAACGCGTTCCTGATCGCCTTCGTCCTGCGACAGGGCGGCGTCGCGGGTGTGTTCGGCTTCATCGCCGCCGCGTACATCGTCGTGATCGGGGCGATCGGCGTGTTCGGACCCGCCACGGCCAATCGCGCCCTGGAAGACATTGCCGCCTGAAAACGTCTCGGCTCGCCTTTCGCCGGCGCATCGTATTTTGTGGAGGATTGCATGATCGCCCCCGTATTCGCCCCAGTATTTGCCCCGACGCTCGCGTCGGTTGTTTCGACAGGCGGGAGTTCGTCAGGACAACCACGCTCGCACGTCTGGCCGGGCGACATCATCGGCCGGGCAGAAAGCCTCGCTGCGCTCCAGTCGCTTGAGATCCTGCTGCTCACGCGCGACAGTGCGACGCTGGTGCTTGACGACTGGTGTGCCGACCACCACCTCGCCGCACCGGGCAGCAAGATCGTCGCCGACCGCGACCCGACGATCACGAAGACGCCGACCGCAGAGCAACGCCGCCGCCTGGGCGTCAGCGACGACGAGCCGATCCGCTATCGGCGGGTGCGGCTGCGGTGTGGGGCGCATGTCCTGTCGGAAGCGGACAACTGGTACGTCCCGTCGCGACTGACCCCGCAGATGAATGCCGCGCTCGACGGCAGCGACACGCCGTTCGGTCGGGTGGTGCAACCGCTCCATTTCCGTCGCCAGACGGTGTCGGCGCGGCTGTTGTGGTCGCCGCTGCCGACCGGCTGGGATGCCGGTGTGCCGATCCCGCGCGAGGCGCCGGCGTTGGACATTCCCCCGCATGTCATCGAGAACCGCGCGCTACTGGTTACCGCCGCGGGAACGCCGATCAGCGAAGTGGTCGAAACCTACACGCGCGAGGTGCTCGCGTTCGCGCCGCCCGCCCGCCAGGATTGACCACCGAGACACGCTGACCTGAACGCGGTGCGCGCGATCACCCCACCGGCGCGCCCTGGATGCGCGCTCTGGCGGACATGAACGGTCCGACCGGCCGTCGCTCGGGCGCCTCCAGATCGCGCCAATATTGCCGGAAACGGAAGTGCATCGGGCTAAACATCATGCCCTCAAGCGCTACGATAGGCCAAGCGGCGCAACGCCAGGCTGATCTAAAGCAATCAAAATGGACTTATCTCGCCGTGCGACGACTTCCCATTTAGACTATCTTAGATTAAACGGCCCAATTACGTCCCATGTGGTTGAATACGTTGTCGAAGCTCGTTACGGGGGCAATAGACAATGGAGTGTAGCATGGCCGAAGATACCACCGACCTGAATGCTGTAGAGCTCGCGACCGAACTGACGATCGCGTGGCTGGGCAACCCGAACACGCGCAGCTCGGCCGAAGACGTTCCGGCTTTTCTGGGAAAGATGCACGAGACCGTCTCTACGCTGCTTGGTGGTACGACCGATACGACTCCGGTCGAAACCGCGACCGAATACACGCCGGCAGTAACCGCGCGCAAATCGCTCGCGTCGAAGGATCACATCATCTCGATGATCGACGGCAAGTCTTACAAGACGCTGCGTCGCCATCTTGCCACCCACGGCATGACGCCCGCCGAATATCGCGAGCGCTACGGCCTGAAGCCCGATTATCCGATGGTCGCCGAGAATTATTCGGAGAGCCGTCGCGCGATGGCGAAGAAGATCGGTCTCGGTCGCAAGCCCGGCGCCCGCAAGCCCGAAGCCGCGCCCGCCGCCCCGCGCAAGCGCAAATCGGAAACCGTCAGCGCCGAGTAACCGCGACGATCATCAGCGCTGGCATATAGCGTCGACCGACATGAAAAAGGCCCGGCATCACGCGATGCCGGGCCTTTTTCATGCCACGCCGCGCCTGTGCTTACTTGCCGAACACGCCGCGCCGGTAGAGCAACGTGATCGCAACGCGGCGGTTGCGCGGGTCGCTCGGATCCTTGACGATCAGCGGTTCGCGGTCGGCGACGCCTTCGATCCGCTCGAACCGCGCCTCGGGCGTACCGCCGATCAGCAGCCGGCGACGCGTCGCCTCGGCGCGGCCCGACGACAGCATCCAGTTGTTCATCGCGCGCGGGTCGCCATACGGCACGCTGTCGGTATGGCCGCGGATCATGATCGGGTTCTTCATCCCCTCGATCGTTTTCGCGATCATCCCGATCAGGTCGCCCGCCTGCGGATCGAGCGCGGTCGTGCCGAGCGCGAACATCGAATAATCCGCATCGTCGACCAGATCGATCCGCATGCCGTCCTGCGTCGGGACGAAGCGGACATGGCTCGCGAGCCGCGACAGCTTGGGCGAGGCGGCGATCTGGCTCAGTACCCGCTTGCGCATCGCTTCGAAGTTCTTGCGATCTTCGCTCGCGAGCGCCTGGCGGTTCTTGATCGTCCCCTGCTCACCGGTGCCGGTCGAGGCGCCGCCCTTGCCCGCATCGGGCACCGCGATCTGCGGCATGCTGGTCTGGCCCGCCTTGGGTCCGATCTTGTTCTTGTCGAGGATCGATTCGCCGCCGAACAGCGCGCCGCCGCCGATCCCGAGCGAGCGCGTATCGAGCAGCGTCGGCGCGAAGTAATCGGCAATGCCCTTGCGCTGCTTCTCGGTGGTCGCGCCGAGAATCCACAGCAGCAGGAAGAACGCCATCATCGCGGTCACGAAATCGGCATAGGCGACCTTCCAGGCGCCGCCGTGATGCCCGCCATGACCTTCGATATAGATCTTCTTGACGATAATTTTCGGCGGCTGGATGTTGCCGTGAGGGGCGCGGGCCATGTGTCTGTCGCCGCTCTACTTACCGCGAAGCCCGTCGAAGACTTCGGCGAAGCCCGGCTGGTTCTTGTGCGCGATCCCCGAGCGTGCGGCTTCGATCACCAGCGGCTGCGGATGGCCGTGGAGCGAGGCGATGATGATCTGCTTGACCACGCCGTAGATCGCGGCGTCGGCATCGAGCACCTGGCGCAACCGGTTGGCGAGCGGCGCGACCATGCCGTACGCCAGCAACACGCCCATGAACGTGCCGACCAGCGCCGAGCCGATCATCGAGCCGAGGATCGACGGCGGCTTGTCGATCGACCCCATCGTCTTCACCACGCCGAGCACCGCCGCGACGATGCCGAGCGCGGGCAGCGCGTCGGCAAGGCTGGTCAGAGTACCGTGAGCACTTTCCTCCTCGTGGTGATGCGTCTTGATCGACTGGTCCATCACCTCCTCGACCGCGTGGACGTCGAGCGTACCCGACGACACCACGACGAGGCGCAGCGTATCGGCGATCAGGTTGACGAGCGCGTGGTTCTTCAGGAGCTTGGGATATTCGGCGAACACGGCGGACGACTGCGGATCTTCGACATGCGGCTCGAGCGCGATCGGCCCGTCCATCCGCAGCATCTTCATCAGCTTGCTGACGAGGAAGATGACGTCGAGATAATCCTGCTTCTTGTATTTCGGGCCCTTGAAGACCTTGCCCAGCCCGGCGCCGAGCGCTTTGAGTTCCTTGCCGGAATTGCCGATGATCAGCGCGCCGGCCGCGGCGCCGCCGATGATCAGCATCTCGTGCGGGATCGCCTCCAGGACGGGTCCGAGCGCGCCGCCCGTAAAGGCGAATCCGCCAAACACCATGACGAGCAGGACGACGATGCCGATTACCGGAAACATGGTGCTGGAAATTCCCTCTGGGCCGACGATGGCAAGTGCGTAGCCAGGGAATTAACCGGATTTCGTAGCCATCCGGTTACCGAACGCAGCCGTCAGCGAAGATAATCGAACAATGACAATGCCGAGAGCTTCGTAAAGCTCGCCTGCGTCGCCGACAGGATCGTCATCGTCTTTTGCAGCTCGATGAACGTGGTCGTGGCATCGGTGTCCTCGAGACCAGAGCGGGTCTCCTCGCGGTCTGCGGCGACATCGGTCAGCCGCGAACTCTCCAGATCGACTCGCGCCGCGCGTGCGCCGAGCGAGGCCTGCACGGTCGACACCTGATCGGAGGCCGCGCTGATATCGGCCAGCGACGTATCGAGCGAACTCGTCTTGAAATCATCCGATTGCAGCGCGGTCGCGATCGCCGACAGCATCGCCAGCGTGTTGGTGCCCCCGCCGACGCTGCCATCCGCGTTGGTCTTTCCGCCAACCGTGAAGATCCGTGCGGCGGTTTCGTTGGCCTGCACGCTCTGGCCATCGCCGATCGGGATTCCGCTAACCGGCTTCGACGCCAGCGCGTAGCTGCCATCGGTCGCGACCGCCGCGGCCCCGTCCGACCCGCCGAACAGCGGCTGGCCGCGCGCGTCCTTCGCGTTGGCGATATTCGTCAGCGAGGCGACGATCCCGGCGATCTGCTCGCCGATCGCCTTGCGGTCCAGCGCACTCAGCGTGCCGTTCTTCGCCTGCGTCACCAGCACCGTCGCGTTCTGCAACTGATCGGACATCGCGCTGAGACTGGTATCGCCCTGCTTCAACACCGATTCGGCGGTGCCGAGGTTGGCGGCATAGGCCTTGTCGTTGGCGGTATCGCGCGCGAGCCCGGCCAGCCGCTGATACGCGACGCTGTCCTGCGACGGCGCGGTGAACCGCTTGCCGGTCGAGATCTGCGCATTGAGCGCATCCGCCTTGCTGGACAGCGACGTCATGGCCGCCGACGACCGGTCGTAGAAAAGGCTCGTCGGGATCTGCATGGGCGTTACCGGATCTCGAGGATGGACTGGAACGTGTCGCGCGCGGTCTGGATCACCCGGCTCGACGCCTGATAGGCCTGCTGGAAGCGCAGCAGATCGACCGCCTCGCTATCGAGATCGACCCCCGACGCCGACGCAAGTGCGCTGACCGCGCCGTCGCGGATCGCGCTCTGCGCATCGGCCACGGTCGTGCGCTGCTGGAGTGCGGCGGCATTGCCGGCAACCAGGTTGACGGTGCGCGTCTCGAACCCGCCGCTCGACCGGGCGGTCTGCAACGCGGCTAGGTTCGACGCATCGCGCATGCTGCCGTTCGCACTGGCGGCGGCGATCCCGCGCGGGTCGGTCAGTGCCACCGAGATGTCGGTCGGCGTATCGCCGGTCGCGAACAGCGCGGTACCGGCCTTGCCGTCGAGATCGCGCCCCTGTGCCTGGACCGCATTGACCTGCGTGGTGAAATCCTTGGCGATCGCGTTCAGCCCGTCGCGGGCCGCGACGAGCCGCTGCGCTCCGTCGGCGAACCCGGCGAGCGCGCCGCCCGACGGCGACAGCGTCGAGGTGGCGCCGCCTTGCGTGACCGTGAACTGCACCGCGCCTTCGTCGTTGCGCGCGTACGCCGCCTGGCCACTGTCGGAGCCGACGACGAACGCCGGTCCGGCCGCACCGCCGAGCCGCACCGTCGCGCGGCCGAGACCGTCGAACGACGTGCTCACGTCGGTCAGCGTGCTCATCTGATCGAGCACCTGGTCGCGCTGGTCGGCGAGCTGCGCCGCGCTTGACGAACCCGGCTGCGACCGGGCGATACCGTCGTTGATCTTGGCGAGCGCGGTGCCGAGCGAATTAAGCGAATCGACCGCCTGCGAGGTCGTCGCATCGAGTTCAGCGGTCGCGGTATCGAGCGCCTTGCCGGTGGTCGCGAAGGCGGCAGCAGCACTGCCTGCCGACTCGAGCATCGCCGCGCGTGCCGGAATCGAGGTCGGATCCGCCGACAACGTCTGCGCCGCGCCGAAGAAGCTGGTGAGCCGGTCGCCGAGCTTGTTGTCGCCCAGCGACGTCTCGATCCGGCTCATCCAGGCAATGCTGGTTTCGGTCTTGGCCAGATCGGTGCCGGCGCTGCGCACCGCCTGCGAGCGGTAGGCATTGGCGCTGCGACCGATGCCGACGACGACCACCCCGCTGCCGTTCGACGACGTCCGCGCGGCGATCCCGCCACCGATCGACGCGACTTCGCCAAGCGTCGTCGTCCGCCGGGTATAGCCCGCGGTGCCGGTGTTCGCGATGTTCTCCGACACCGTGGACAACGCGGTCTGGTACGCGCGGACGCCCGACGCGCCGATCGAAAGGAGATCGCTCATGGCGGTGAGTCTGTCGCCGCCGGGTTAATATCCGATTGAGATTTGCTGAGAAAATCGGTCATCGCCTTGCCGATGCCGAGCGGCGTGTGCTCGGCCATCGACTTCGCGATCAGCCCGTCCTGCATGTCGGTGAAGGTATCGATCGCCTTCGAATCGAAGATCGGATCGGCGAGTTTCGCCTGCCGCATGCTCTTCAGCATCATGCCGGTGAACACCGCCTCGAACTTCTGCCCGGCCTTGTCGAGATTGTCCTTCGACTTGAGACGGCTAGTGTCGGTCGAGATCCCGGTGGTCGCGGTCGTCGCGAGCGTGGGTGTGGTGATCGCGCTCACAGGACGATCAACTCGGCCTTGAGTGCGCCGGCTTCCTTCAGCGCCTCGAGGATCGCGACCAGATCGGCCGGCGATGCGCCGATCGCGTTGACCGCCTTGACGATGTCGGCGAGCTTGGGGCCGGGTGCGAGCAGGAACATCGGGCGACGCTCCTCCTCGACCGCGACGCGGCTGTTCGGGGTGATCGCGGTCTGGCCCTGGCTGAACGGGGCGGGCTGACTGACCTGCGGCTTCTCGTCGATCCGCACCGTCATCTTGCCGTGCGTGATCGCCGCCGGGCCGACCCGAACCGCCGAGTTGATCACGACGGTGCCGGTGCGCGCGTTGACGATCACCTTGGCCGAGGGTTCGGCGGACACGACGTCGAGATTCTCGATCGTCGACATCAGCGTGGCCCGGACGTCCGCGCCGATCGGTGCACGTACCGAAACAGAGACCGCGTCGATCGCCTGCGCGCTGCCGAAGCCGAGCTTCGAGTTGATCGCCCCCGCGACGTTCTGCGCGGTAGTGAAATCGGCACGCGCGAGGTTGAAGGTGAGCATCGGCGCGCTGTCGAACCCGGTCGCGACCGCACGTTCGACCGTCGCCCCCTCGGGAATACGCCCGGTCGAGGGCACGTTGACGACGATCTTCGACCCGTCAGCGCCTTCGGCCCCGAGGCCACCAACGGCGAGGTTGCCCTGCGCCATCGCGTAGATCTGGTTGTCCGCACCGAGCAGCGGCGTCATGATCAGGCTGCCGCCGCGCAAGGACTTCGCCTTGCCCATCGACGCGACGGTGATGTCGAGCCGCTGGCCGGGCTTGGCGAACGGCGGCAGTTCGGCGGTGATCATCACCACTGCCGCGTTCTTCATCCCCGGGTTGGCGGTCGGCGGCAGCTGCAGGCCGAAGCGCGATGCGACCGCCTTCAGCGACTGCACGGTGTATTCGAGATTGTCGTCGCCGGTGCCGGGCAGGCCGACGACGATGCCGTAGCCGGTCAGCTGGTTCGATCGGATCCCCTGGAACCCGCCCAGATCCTTGATCCGGTCGGCCGAGGCCGGGCCTGCGATCAGGAGCGATGCGAAAAGGGCGAGCAGGAAGCGCATGGTCACGGCCTTAGAACGGGCTGACGACGGAGAAGAAGCGGCCGAGCCACCCCTGGCGGCCGGCGCGGGCGACGTCGCCCTTGCCGGTGTACGAGATCTGCGCGTCGGCGACGCGGGTCGACAGCACGCGGTTGTTGGCGTCGACGTCGGCGGTCCGGACCAGACCCTTGATCTTGAGGAACTCGTCGCCGCGGTTGAGCGTCACGCGCTTCTGGCCCTGCACCAGCATCGTTCCGTTGGGATAGACCTGCGCGACCGTCACGCTGACTTCGCCCGACAGCGAGTTCGTCTGGTCGGCGGCGCCGGTGCCGTTGAAATTGCGCCCGCCGCTGATCGCCGCATCGCTCTTGTTGAACAGGTTGAGCGCGCCGGTGGTCGGCGGCGTGATGCTCGCGCCGCCATTGCTGTCGAGCTTCGAGCCCGACGTCTTCGACGCGGCGGTCCGCTCGACCAGCACGATCGTCAGCGGATCGCCGACTTTCCGCGCGCGCCAGCCTTCGTACAGCGCTGCGTAGCCATCCTGCGCCTGGAAGATCGAGCCCGTCGCGACGACCGGCACCGGCACGACCGGAAGAGGCCGCGCGACCGAGAAATCCTCGGGCGGCAGCTTTTTGCCGAAGATGCCGGCATCGGCTGCGGACGAAGCGAACCCGGCGAGCGCGATCGCGGTCATCAGGACGACGGAATGGGAAGCGGTGCGAGTCATGATCAGATGTTCTGGTTGACGTATTTGAGCATGTCGTCGGTCGCCGAGATCATCTTCGAATTCACCTCGTACGCGCGCTGTGTCTCGATCATGTCGACGAGTTCCTCGACGACGTTGACGTTCGACGCTTCGAGCATACCCTGCTTGATGTTGCCGCGACCGTCCTGGCCCGCGACGCCGACATTGGCCGCGCCGCTCGCCGCGGTCTCGACCAGGTAATTGTCGCCGGTCGCCTGGAGGCCGGCGCCGTTCGGAAAGTTCGCCACCTGGATCTGGCCAAGCTGCGTCGCTTCGGTCTGGCCGGGAACAGTTGCCGACACGGTGCCGTCCGACCCGATCGTGATCGCGGTCGTGCCCTGCGGCACGGTGATGCCGGGCTGCACCTGATAGCCTTCGCTGGTGACCAGCAAACCTTCGGCCGAGCGCGAGAAATTGCCCGAGCGCGTATAGCCGAGCGTACCGCCGGGCATCTGCACCTGGAAATAGCCGTCGCCGTCGAGCGCGAGATCGAGGCTGTTGCCGGTCGTCTGCATCGCGCCCTGCGTATCGATGCGCGCGGTGCCCTGGATCTTCACGCCGGTGCCGAGATTGAGACCGGTCGCGTATTTGGTCTCGGACGTGCTCTGCGCGCCCGGCGTCGTCACGACTTGGTAGGCGAGCGTCTCGAACGCGGCACGGTCCTTCTTGAAGCCCGTCGTGTTCACGTTGGCGAGATTGTTCGAGATGACGCGCATGCGCATATCCTGGGCGTCGAGCCCGGTACGCGCGATATGCATGGCTGCGGATGACATTCGTCGGTTCCTTCTAGCTCGGCAGGCGCATCACGGATGCGCCGCTTTCATCCATGTCCTTGGCGGACTTCAACATGTTGGCCTGGACTTCGTAACTGCGCTGGTTCTCGATCATGTCGACCAGCGCCTGCGTCATGTTGACGTTCGATCCCTCGATCGCCCCGCCCTGCACCTTCGCATCGAGATCCTCGGGCAGCGTCCCCCCGCCCTTGACGCGCAGCAGGTTGTCGAGCCCCTTGACCGTCTCCGACCCCTTGGTGTCGGCAAGCTTGAGCTTGTCGATGACCTGCGGGTTCTTCGCATCGCCACCCTGCGGCACGATCGAGATCGTCCCGTCGCCGGCGATCGACAGCGACTGGTAGGGCGGCAGCGTGATCGGCCCCCCCGAGCCGATCACCGGATGCCCGTCGCCGGTCTGGAGCACGCCCGACGGTGCGACCTCAAGGTCACCACGGCGGGTATACGCCTCGGAGCCGTCCGACGCCTGCACCGCCAGCCATGCGGTGGTGCCGGTGATCGCGACGTCGAGCGGCCGCCCGGTCTGCTGGATGGCACCCGGCGACCGATCCGCGTCGGTGACCTCTTCCGAGGTCGGCGCGCGCGCCTCCAGCGTGGTGCCGTCGCCCTTCAGGTTCATCCGGTCGAACACCACGCGATCGGCGCGGAATCCGGTCGTCGACGCGTTCGCCATGTTGTTGGCGATCGCCGCCTGCGCCGCCATGTGCGCACGCAGGCCCGACGCCGCGGTGTAGACCAGCTTGTCCATTCAGGGTCCCCTGCCCGCTTTTTCGGTCAGCTGCGGATGTTGAAGATGGTCTGCGAAATCTGGCTGGCGGTATCCAGCGCCTTCGAATTCGCCTGGAAATTGCGCTGTGCCGCGATCAAATTGACCAGTTCCTCGGTGATGTCGACGTTCGACCGCTCGATCGTCCCCGACATCAGGTTGCCGAGGCCGCGCTGACCGGCCGTGCCGGCGATCGGGCTGCCCGAGACGCCGGTCGATGCCCAGCCGCTGTCGCCGAGCTGGCGCAGACCCGACGGGTTCGAGAAGTTGACGAGCGCCACTTGGCCCAGCGCCTTGACGTCGCCGTTCGAGAAGCTCGCCTTGACGATCCCGGCATCGTCGACGGTCACGCCCTGCAACTGGCCGACCGCAAGGCCGTCCTGCGTCTGCGTGGCGACCTTGAACGACGCCGCGCTCTGCGTGCTCGCGGTCAGGTCGAGGCTGATCGCCTGCGCCGACCCGCTGGCCGGGGTGAACGCGTCGAACGTAGTCTTGGCCGCCGGAGCGGTCAGCTGCCCGCTGCTGCCGAACTGCAATTTCACGCTGTCGCTGCCGCCTGCCGTCATCGGCTTGTCGCCAACGAAGCTGTAGACCGACCAGGTCGACGACAGGTCGGCGGTGCCGCCCTGGGGCGTTGCGATCGGTGCCGTATCGCGGACGTAATAGCTCGTCATCGCCATCGGATTGCCCTGCGAGTCATAGACCGAGGTCGTCGTCGCCTGGTTGTACGACGACACGTCGAGGCGGTTGAACGTCGCGTTCGCCGGCTGCGCGGTGTTGGCATTCAGGTTGACGCCCAGCTTGACGTCCTGCGTCGCCTTCAGCGCGCCGCTGGTGGCGGGCAGCGTCAGGTTCTGCAGCGTGTTCATGCTCGCCTGGATGACGTTGCCCGAACCGTCGACCGGATAGACCTGGAGGAAGTTGCCGTTCGCGTCGGTCACGTTGTTGTTGGCGTCGACCAGGAACGAGCCGTTGCGCGTGTAGTTGACCGTTGCCGAGCTCGGATCGGGCTTGACCGCGAAGAAACCGTCGCCCGACACGGCGAGGTCGAGCGCGCTCGCCGACTGGAGCAGATTGCCCTGCCCGAACTGCTGGCGGTTGCCCTTGACCATGACGCCCGAGCCAACCTGCTGCGACGGCGCGACCGACACGCTCGAGGCGATCACGTCGGCGAAATCGGTGCGGCTCTTCTTGAAGCCGTTGGTCGAGACGTTCGCCAGATTGTGCGAGATCGTCGCCATTTCGGCCTGCGAAGCCTGGAGACCGGAAAGCGAGGTATAGAAAGACATGCGGTGAACTCCTTGAAATTAGGGGTGCGATCAGCCGATCTGGCGGATGGCGCTGGCCGGCACTTCGCCGATGCCGGGGAGGGTGAGGACGGCGGAACCGGTGGTGGTCGAGACCGACTGGACCGGCGCCCAGACCAAGTTGGTCGCGCCGACCGCGGCGCCGCCGCTCTGCGCCGCGACGCTGATCGTGAAGGGGCCATTGCCGGCATCGACCCCGGCCGCATTCTTGCCGTCCCAGTCGTAGCCGACCGTGCCCTTGGCCTGCGGCCCGAGCGCCATCGTCTTGAGCGCGGCGCCGCTCGCGTCGCTGATCGTCACGTTGACGCCCGACGCCGCGGCGGCCAACTCGACCGACCCGGCGATCCCGCCGCCGGTCCGGCCGTACGCGGTCGTACCGGCGGTCAGCACGGTCTTGCCGACATAGCCCATCGCTTCGCTGGTGCTGGTGACGCCAAGCTTGTCGGCGATCGCCTTCATCGTCGAATTCATCTCGGATATGCCCGAGGTGGTCGAGATCTGCGCCATCTGTGCGACCATCTGGGTGTTGTCGACCGGGTTGAACGGGTCCTGGTTCTGCATCTGCGCGGTCATCAGCTTCAGGAAATCGGACTGGCCGAGGTTCGACGAGCCCGATGGGGTCGCCGTCTTGGCCGCCGCCGTCGAGGTGCGCGCGATACCGAGACTGTTCAGCGTGGAATCGAAGGAGGTTGCCATGATCAGCGGCCTAGCTTGAGGGTATCGATGATGAGCGACTTGGCCGTGTTCATCACTTCGACGTTGTTCTGGTAGCTGCGGGCGGTCTCCATCATGTCGACCATCTCGCGGGTTTCATCGACCGACGCCTCGAAGATGTTGCCATCCTTGTCGGCCATCGGATTGTCTGGATCGTAGCGCTTGGTCGGCGCTTCGCCGGCGCTGACGACGCGTTCGACGTCGACCGTCGACATGCCGCTCGCCGCGTCGAAGCTGGTGCGGAACACCGGCCGCATCGACTTGTATGCGGTCTCGGCCGACCCGGTCGTACCGCCGGCGTTGGCGAGGTTCGACGCGGTCGTGTTCATCCGGACCAGCTGCGCGGACATCGCGCGGCCGGCCACCTGGAAGATCGTCATGGGCTGGTTGGACACGTCTTATTCCCCCTTCAGCGCGCGGGTGATCGTGCTGATCCGCCCATTCAGGAACGACAGCGTCGTCTGATACTGGACGGCGTTCTCGGCGAACGCGGTCTGCTCGTGGCTCAGCTCGACGGTGTTGCCATCGAGCGAGGTCTGCGTCGCGACGCGGTATTTGGTCGCGGCACTCGTGCTCCCGTCGTTCTCGACCGACGCAAGCGCCGCGTTGAAATCGATGTCGCGCGCCTTGAAGCCCGGCGTCGACGCGTTGGCGATGTTCGACGCGAGCACGCCCATGCGCTGCGAGCGCACCTCGAGTGCCGCCCCATGAACTCCGAAAAGCGTGTCGCCTGACACAGACCCGTCTCCTGGCGCACCAATTGCGCAACCGGACATAAGCAATGGCCGTGCCAGTTTTTGCGGTATGGGTGGAGGATGTGGCTTTGCCGGTCGACGGCAGGCGGGCGGCAAGCAAGCGGCAGGGCGAACGGCAACGGCTTGCCGGTGCGGCAGTGATTGGCGGCAACGCGGTTGCCGGTGCGCGGCTCACCCAGTTTGTGAAGGGGTTAGAGAACGTTTGCCGGGTACGGCAACCAGCCAAGCAGCCCACCCACCCCCAGCCCCTCCCTTCACGAGGGAGGGGAGAAGGCCTCGGCGAACATCCCGCTACACCCAATGTTTCCCAGCGGAGGCGGGGACCCACACTGGACTCCCGCCTTCGCGGGAGAACAAGGAGCAGCCACCCCGGCGAAGGCCGGGGCCCAATTGGCAAGGTCGGAGTAATGAAGCGCGTCCCTAGTTAGCGACGTTTCCCAATTGGGCCCCGGCCTTCGCCGGGGTGGTGGCTTAGGGGAAGAATCGCCCCCCCCCACAACCGACGCCTTACTTCCCCCCTCCCTCGTGAAGGGAGGGGCCGGGGGTGGGTAGGCCGCTTGGCGAACACCGCAGCTCGCAACAAACGCGTCCAGCGCCGCCCTTAACAAAGGAGCGCAGCCACCACACCCTCCCACAACGCCCCCCAACAAACTGGCCCACACCTTGCAGAGATCGCGCGTATGATCACCCCCGACCTCCTGTTCGATCCCGTCGCGCTCGCCATCGTCGGTGGCGGCACCGCGCTTGCCGTCGTCCTGCGCACGCCCGCCCGCGACCTCGGCCGCGCGCTCGCCGCGGTGACCATCCTCGGCCGCGCCCGGTTCGACGCCGATCCGTTGCTGCAACAGATCACCGCGCTGTCGCGGATCGCCAAGCGCCACGGCGTGATGGCGCTGGATCGCTCGGTTATCACCGACAATGACGTCGCCGCCGGGATTGCCGCGATCGTTGATGGCGGGACGGCCAACAGCGTCGCGACTCTCGTCCAGCATCGTCGTCGCGCACGGATCGAGCGCCACGTCGCCGCCGCCGATGTCTGGGCGGGCGCCGCCGAGGCCGCGCCGGCGATGGGCATGGTCGGCACGCTGATCGGCCTCGCGCAGATGTTCGCGACGATGAACAATCCCGACGCGATCGGCGGCGCGATGGCGGTCGCGCTGCTCGCGACGCTCTATGGCGCGCTGCTCGCCAACCTGGTGTTCATGCCGATCGCCAACCGACTTCGCGCGCAAGGCCGCACCGAAGCATTCGAACGCGCGCGGATCGAAGCGCCGCTGGTGGCGCTCGCCGAACGCGAGACGCCGCGCGGCTATGTCGCACCGACGCCGCTGCCAACCTTGGTCCCGGCGGTCTCGGCGGCATGACCACGAGCGACTATCCCGAGACGCCACCCGGCAAACCGCTGTGGCTGATGACGCTCGCCGATCTCGCGCTGCTGCTCGTCGGCTTTCTCGTGCTCGTCCAGGCAAGCCAGCACCTCGGCGCGCGCGATCTCGCCAAGGGCATCCGCAAGGGTTTCGGCGCGAGCGTCGCCGAACCGACGCCGATGCCGGTCGCCGCCGCGGGCATGCTCGATTTCGCCCCCGGTTCGGCGATCATGCCGACCAGCCCCGGCGCGCTCGTCGCCTGGGCGCGCGAGGCGGGGCGCGATCCGCGCATGATGCTGACCGTCACCGGCGCGACCGACGGCACCCCCGCCGACGTCGACCCCACCACCGGCAGCGCCGCGATCCTCGCCGCCGACCGCGCCCGCACCGTCGCCGCCGCGCTCTCCGCGGTCGCGCCGTCGCGCGTGACGATCGTCACCACCACCAAACCCGGCCGCCGTGCCGCCATCGTCTCGCTCGCCTTCGTCGGCGAGCTGCAGAAGACCGCTCCGATGAGGACCATGCCATGATTCTTCCCCTCCTGCTGGTCGCCGCGAGCTTCCAGGACACCACCACGCTAGACGCCTCGGTCGCGGCCTTCACTGGCCGCCCGACCGGCGCCGAGGGTGGTGCGCGCACGCCGGTCGACGCGCGATTGCGGCTCGCGACCTGCCCGACGGTGTCGCTGTCGTGGCGATCCGAACAGCATGACGCGGTCGTCGTCTCGTGCGGCGGACCGGCATGGCGGATCTTCGTGCCGGTGATCCGCCCGGCAAGCGCGCCTGCCGCGATCGCCGCGTCGTTCGTCCCCGTCGCCAAGCTCCCGCCGGTGATCAAGCGCGGCGATCCGATCGTGATCGAGGCCGGTACCGAAGGTTTCTCGATCAGCCGCGAGGGCGTCGCGATGGGCGATGCCGCGCCTGGCGGTCGGTTCATGGTCAAGGTCGACGACACCCGCACGCCGGTCCAGGCGATCGCGGTCGAGGCTGGCCACGCCACGCTGCCCGGCTGGTCGAACTGAGCCCGGTCGACCCGAATTTTCGAACGGTTTAATTTTGCTAAAGCTTTCGAGCGTGCGGTCGTATCTCCTGATGTCAGCGCAAACCAAAGGATGCGGACATGGTGGATTCGATCGGCGCGAAGCCGTCAGTAGCAGGAGATCGCTCCGTCGCGCGCGTCGCCGCCGCGACGCCGACGACGGCCGTTCAGACGCCGGTACAGCCGCAGGCATCGTCGCCGGCATCGGCCCAGCCCTCGGTCCTCTCGGACTCGTTGGCACTGGCCAAGACGATGGCCTCGTCGCCCCCGGTCAATGCGACGCGCGTCGCGGAGATCAAGAAGGCGATCGCCAGCGGCACCTTCCCCATCCTTCCCGCGACCATCGCCGATCGGCTGATGGCGCTCAGCCTCGCCTGGAATTCCAATGAAGCGGCGTGAAGCCCTGATCCGCGTGATCGACTCGCTGCATGCCGAGATCGCCGCGCTGAAGTCGAACGACGTGGCCAGCCTCGAGCGCGCGACCGCCGACAAGCTCGCCGGGATCGAACAGGTCGCGCTGCTGGGCACCGGGCCTGCGGGCACCGAGATCCGCGAGCTGGCCGACGAGGCGAACCGGCTCAACGAGACGTGCCGGATCTACACCAACCTGATGGCGGCAAATGTCCGCCGCCGCCTGCAAACCCTGACCGGCGACGGCGCCATTGCCGGCTACCGCCCAGGCCTGCGCGCCGCATACGCGTAAGTAGCGCGCCCACTCTTCCTAACCTCCGCCATCTCAGCTTCGTCATCCCCGCGCAGGCGGGGATCCATATCCTCCAGCGCATGCGATTCTACCGCACGGCTAGCCAGTATGGGTTCCCGCCTCCGCGGGAATGACGATTGGCGGTGGAACCGAATACCAAAACTGGCACGCCCCTTGCTGAGCATCCCCTGAACCAGGGGCACCGCACACGGGCATGACCGTCAATCCTATCACTACCGGCCGGATCCAGTCCGCGATCGCGCTTGCGAGCAGCAAGACGGGCGTGGATTTCGACTATCTGCTGGGCCAGGCGAAGCTCGAGAGCGGGCTCAACGCCAATGCCAAGGCCGGCACGTCGAGCGCATCCGGTCTCTATCAGTTCATCGAACAGAGCTGGCTGTCCGTCGTCAAGAAGCACGGCGCCGAGCACGGCATGGCGTGGGCCGCGAACAGCATCGGCCAGTCGTCGAGCGGCCGCCTCTCGGTCGGCGACGCCGGCACCAAGGCGGCGATCCTCGCGCTGCGCAACGATCCCAACGCCGCCTCGCTGATGGCCGCCGAATACGCGTCGGACAACAAGGCGTCGCTCGAAGGCACGCTGAACCGCCCGGCCTCGGGCACCGACCTTTATATGGCGCATTTCATGGGTCTCGGCGGCGCGACCAAGTTCCTGAAGACGATGCAGGCCAACCCGCAGGCGAGCGGCGCGGCGCTGTTCCCCGCCGCCGCACGCGCGAACCACAACGTCTTTTACGATTCGAACAACCAGCCGCGCACGCTGTCGGCGATCTACGACCGGTTCGCCGACAAGCTCGGCGGTGCCGCCGCAGGGGCAAGCGCGACCGCGACACCCGCCAACTACGCCGCGCAGGCGCTCGACATGAACGGCAGCACGGTCATCACCGGCAACAACGAAAGCGCCGACGACGCGCTCGCCTGGGCAACGACCGCAATGGGCAGGTTCACCGGCAAGACGACGCAGGCCGCGGTGAACGTCCTGCGCCCGACGCCCGACACCGCGCGCCTCGCCTACATGATGCTCGCACGGTTGGGCGGCTAAGCCATGAACCGCATCCTCTCCAACGCCAGGGCATCCGTCCTGCCGCTCGCGATCCTGCTGCTCGTGCTCGTCATGGTCGTGCCGATCCCGGCGTTCATGCTCGACATCTTCTTCGTGGCGAACATCGCGATCAGCCTCGCGGTGCTGATGGTCGCGCTCAACGCACAGAAGCCGCTCGATTTCTCCGCCTTCCCGACCGTCCTCCTGTTCGCGACCCTCTTCCGCCTCGGTCTCAACGTCGCCTCCACCCGCATCGTGCTGGTCCACGGCCACGAGGGCGAGAGCGCGGCGGGCCACGTGATCGAGGCGTTCGGCACGTTCCTGATCGGCGGCGATTACGTCGTCGGCATCTTCGTGTTCGCGATCCTGATGATCATCAACATGATCGTCGTGACCAAGGGCGCCGGCCGCGTGTCGGAAGTCAGCGCGCGCTTCACGCTCGACGCGCTTCCCGGCAAGCAGATGGCGATCGACGCCGACCTCAACGCCGGCCTCATCACCCCCGACGAAGCCAAGGCGCGCCGCGTCGAAGTCTCGACCGAAGCCGATTTCTACGGCTCGATGGATGGTTCGTCGAAGTTCGTGAAGGGCGATGCGGTCGCGGCGATGCTGATCCTCGCCGCCAACATCATCGGCGGCCTGATCCTCGGCCCGGTCAGCCACGGCATGACGATCGCGGATGCGGCACACAACTACATCCTGCTAGCGATCGGCGACGCGCTCGTCGCGCAACTCCCCAGCCTGATGCTGTCGATCGCCGCCGCGTCAATCGTGACGCGCGTCACCTCCGACAAGGATCTCGCCGGCCAGATCGGCGGCCAGTTCGGGTCGCCCCGCACCTGGACGCCGGTCGCCGTCATCCTCGCGCTGCTCGGCATCCTGCCCGGCATGCCGCACATGGTGATCCTGCCGGCCGCGGCCATCGCCGGGTTCGCCGCGTGGAAGCTGCGCCAGATCGAGCGCCGCCCTGCCCCCGTCGTGGTCGTCCCCGTCGAGACGGTCGACCAGTCGAAGATCGGCTGGGAGGAAGTCACCGACGGGATGCAGGTCAATCTCGACATCGGTTACGGCCTCGTGCCGCTCGCCGACGAGCGTCGCGGGTCGCCGCTGATGGGCCGCATCACCGGCGTGCGCCGCCAGCTGTCGAAGGAACTGGGCTTCGTCGTGCCGCAGGTCCGCGTCCGCGACGACATCAACCTCGCGCCCTACGTCTACCGCATCCTCGTCAACGGCGTCGTCGTCGGCGAGGACACCGTGTCGCCCGACGAGATGCTCGCGCTCGACACCGGGCAGGCGTTCGGCGACCTGTTCGGCAAGAAGGTCAAGGATCCGACCTTCGGGCTCGACGCGACCTGGGTCGATGCAGGCGATGCCGATGCCGCGACCGGCGCCGGCTATCTCGTGGTCGATCCAGGCACCGTGATGGCGACGCACCTGAACCACCTGCTCGGCCAGAACGCGTCCGAGCTGCTCGGCCAGGACGAAGTGCAGGCGCTGCTCGACGGCCTCAAGGAGCGCGCCGCGCAGCTGGTCGCAGCACTCGCGCCGCTGCCGATCACGACGCTGACGCAGGTCCTGAAAGGTCTGCTCGCGGAGAACGTCCCGCTCAAGGAATTCCGTCGCATCGCCGGCGCGATCGCGGTCGCGGCGCAGCGCACGCAGGACGCCGAGGAGATCATCGAGACGATCCGTCCCGAGCTCGGCGCGCTCATCATCCAGAAACTGTGCGGCGTGCGCGAACCGCTGCGCGTCATGACGTTGGAGGGTCAATTGGAAGGTCTGCTCGGCCAGGCGATGCGCGCCGATCAATCGCGCCGCCACGTCATCGAACCCGATCTCGGCCGCCGCATCGTCGAGGCGCTGCAGCGCGCCGCCGAACCGCTCATCGCCGAGGCGAAACCGTTCGCGCTGGTCGTCCAGCCGACCATCCGCATCGCGATCCGCAAGCTGGTGCGGACGTGCCTGCCCGATACGCCCGTCATGTCGTTCTTCGAAGTGCCCGAGGAGAAAGCCGTCGAAGTCGTCGCGGTCATCGGCGCCTCGCAACAGGCGCTCGCGGCATGAGCGCCCTCCCGATGCGCGGCGCGTTCGCCGATGCGCAGCCCTATACAGGCCAGCCGCTCACCTATCGCCCACACCAACGCCCCGGCGGCGACGCGGACCAGCTCGTCAAACAGCATCTTCCGCTGGTCCGCAGGATCGCGTGGCACGTGCATGGCAGCATGAGCAGCAGCGTCGAGGTCGAGGATCTGATCCAGGTCGGCCTGGTCGCGCTGGTCGAAGCCGCCGCGAATTTCGACGAGCGCGGCATGCCGTTCAAGACCTACCTGATCACCCGCCTGCGCGGCAGCATGATCGACGAACTCCGTCGCCAGGCCACGTCGACGCGCGGCGCAATGCGTCGCCGTCGCCAATATGCCGAGGCGATCTCGACGCTCACCGCCCGCACCGGGAAAGCCCCAGGAGAAGACATGATCGCAGAGCATATCGGCGTGACGATCGAGAAACTCCGCACCGACTACGTCACCGCCGACTCGATCCGCTTCGACTCGATCGACGAGATGTATGCGGACGACCTCCCCTGGTTCGCCGACGACACGCCGGATGCGTTCGAGCAGCTCGCGGACAGCGACATGCGCGAGGCCCTGATCAAGGCGATCACCGCGCTGCCCGAACGCGAGGCGCAGGTGATCCAGCTCTATTATGTCGAGGAACTCAACCTCGAGGAGATCGGCGAAGTCTTCGGCGTCGGCTCCGCGCGGGTATGCCAGATCAAGGCGTCCGCGCATGCGAAACTGAAGAAGGCACTCGCCCGCCAGATCGCCTGAGCTCTGTTTCTTCAGCGCGCGGAAGAGTAATCGGCGCGGATGACGTTGGACGAACTCGGACCGCGCATCTGCATCATGGGGCCGTCCAACAGCGGCAAATCCACGTTGGCGGACGCCCTATCGCAGGCGCGGGGGCTCACCGCGATCCACCTCGATCAGCTTCACCATCTGCCGCATACCGACTGGATCCCGCGGCCCGCAGACGAATTCGCAGTGTTGCACGATGGCGCGATCCTCGGTTCGCGCTGGGTGATGGACGGTAATTATTCGCGGCTTCTCGCGCGTCGGCTGGAGCGCGCCACCGGGGTCATCCTGCTCGATGTCCCCACCGCGGTCAGCCTCTACCGCTATCTGAAGCGCTGCTGGTTCGATGATGATCGCCGCGGCGCGCTCGAGGGCGGTCGCGACACGGTAAAATGGGCAATGATCCGCCACATCACCACCGCTACCAGAGCGAGCCGCGCCCGCTATGCTCGGATGTTCGAGGAAATTAGCCTGCCGAAAGTGGCGCTCAAGTCGACCGGCGCGCTTGCCGCCTTCTACCGGTCGAACGATTTGCGCCGCTGAGAGCCAATCCGGACCCCGTATCCTGCGGGGTCCGGACCAATGTCGGTCAGCTGTGCAGCGACCGGCGGAACGTCTCGGGCAGGAACACGAGACCCACCAGCGCGGTCACCGCGCAGGCGAGGATCGGGTACCAGAGCCCGTAATAGATATCCCCGGTCGCCGCGACCATCGCGAACGCCGCGGTCGGCAGGAACCCGCCGAACCAGCCATTGCCGATATGATAGGGCAGCGACATCGACGTGTAGCGGATCCGCGTCGGGAACAGCTCGACCAGCAGCGCGGCGATCGGGCCGTAGACCATCGTAACGTACAGCACGAGCAGGACGAGGATCGCGACGACCATCGGCTTGTTGATCTGCGCCGGGTCCGCCTTTTCGGGGTAGCCCACCGCGGTCAGGGCGGTCTTTACCTCGGTACCGAACGCCTTGATCGCCGCCGCCTTCTCAGGCCCCGTAACGACCGCCGGATTGACGACCGGGATGGTCGCGCCGCCGATATGGATCTGCGCGACGGTACCGGCGGGTGCGATCACGTTGGCATAGGAGATGCCGGCCTTGGCCAGATACGCCTTGGCGATATCGCACGAGCTGCTGTCGAACTTGTTCTTGCCGACCGGATCGAACTGCACCGAACACTCGTCGGGATTGGCCACTACCGTCACCGGCGAATTGGCCTGCGCCGCATACAGCGCCGGGTTGGCGGCCTTCGACAGCGCATGGAACAGCGGCATGTACGTGAGGGCCGCGAGCGCGCAGCCGGTCAGGATGATGTATTTGCGCCCGATCTTGTCCGACAGCCAGCCGAAGAAGATGAACGCCGGCGTCGCGATCAACAGCGCGATCGCGATCAGGATGTTGGTGGTCGGCCCGTCGACGCGCAGATTCTTCTCGAGGAAGAACAGCGCATAGAACTGGCTGGTGTAGAACACGACCCCCTGGCCGACGACCGCCCCGAACAGCGCGATCAGCACGACCTTCAAATTGCTCCACTGCCCGAACGCCTCGGTCAGCGGCGCCTTCGAGGTCTTGCCCTCGTCCTTCATCTTCTGGAACACCGGGCTCTCTTCGAGCTGCATGCGGATCCAGAGCGACACGGCGAGCAACGCGATCGAGACGATGAACGGGATGCGCCAGCCCCATGCCGCGAACGCCTCTTCGCCGACGAGCGTGCGGACACCGATCACGATCAACAGCGCCGCGAACAGCCCGAGCGATGCGGTGGTCTGGATGAAGCTGGTGAACAGCCCGCGCTTCTTGTCGGGTGCGTGCTCCGCGACATAGGTCGCAGCACCACCATATTCGCCGCCGAGCGCGAGGCCCTGCAACAGGCGCAACACGACAAGCGCGATCGGCGCGGCGACGCCGACCGACGCGTAGCTGGGCAGCAAGCCGACCAGGAAGGTCGACAGGCCCATGATCGCCATCGTCACGAGGAACGTGTTCTTGCGCCCGACGACGTCGCCGATCCGCCCGAACACCAACGCGCCGAACGGCCGCACCGCGAACCCCGCCGCAAACGCCGCGAGCGCGAAGATGAACCCGGTCGTCTCGTTGACGCCCGAGAAGAACTGAGCGGTGATGATCGTCGCGAGCAGGCCGTAGAGGTAGAAATCATACCATTCGAACACCGCGCCGAGCGACGACGCGATGATGATCAGCGGCTGGCTCTGCTTCACGTGCCCAAGGGGCGATGCGTCCCCTGTTGTCGTCGCCATGGCGGTATCCTCTCAGATGGGTTGGGTGGGGATTCTGCTGCGTTGGGCAGTCAGAACCCGTATTTGAATGCGAATTCGAGGCGGTCGAGCGCGCCGGTGTCACCCGAGACGAGTTCGCGGACGGCGTGGCGATACTCCACGCCGATGTCGAAGCCCTTGCCCGGCGACCAGAACAGGTTGCCTGCACCGCCATAGGACTTGGCATTTGCCAGCCCCGTGACGATCACGCCCGCCGGATAATTGGCCGACTGGTAGCTGCCCATGAGCGTCGAGTGGATCGCATCGGTCCAGCCGATCCGCAGCGCCGCGAAGCCCGCGAAATTGTCGATCCGCTCGAGCTGGGTCGCGGCGCCGCCGTAGATCGCGTCGGGGACGTATCCCAATCCCAGATAGCGGCCGATGCCTTGCCCGTAGGTCGCCATGAAGCGCAGGTCGTGACGCTTGCCGATCGGAATCTTGCCGGACCCGGAAACGCCCCAGCCGAAGGCGGTATCGCCGCTGCCCAGCGTATCGGTGCGCAACTCGCGCGCGAGGCCAGCGAGCGCGAAATCGCCGAATTTCGGCTTCCAGTTCACGCGTGCCACCACGTCGGGCAGGCGGTCGTCATCCGTGTCGACCAGCGCGGCGTTGGCCGGCAATGCCGTTTCCGTTTCGGGGTTCTCGGCCGCGATCTGCAACGTCAGCCCGGATCGCAACGGGATGGTGTAGCGGACCTGGGCCTGGCGGTTGAACACCGTGCCGTCCAGCGGTCCGACGAAATCCGTCGTCTCCGGCAGTACGGCGATGTTCTGGAAGGTCGACCATTCCTGACCGACCAGCAAATTGCCATATTCGATGAAGCCGCGACGGAAGGTGGGCGTGTAGGGATTGGTCGCGCGCTGCGCACCGACCGGCGCCGTCGCGAGCGCGAAATCGAACTCCACCAGCGTCTTGATGTCGGTGCCGTTCATCGGCGTCGACGTGCTGAACTGCAGGCGGGTCTGGCGCGCGGAGAGCAGCAGATCCTGTGTGGAGAACCCGCCGCCGACCGGAATCTGCTGCGGCAGGAAGAACTCCTTGCCCAGCCCACCGACCGCGGCTTCGCCATCGCTGTAGCGGCTGGCAATGACGTTGAGGCGAACGAAGCCGCCCAGCTTGACCGTCGTGTTGCCGACACGAAAACCGTCGGTCGGTGCCGAATTTGTCGCGACAGGCTTGGCCTGGGCCACGTTGGTCGCGCCGGGCGATCGGCCTGGCGACTCGGATGCCACGTTCATGGGGGGCGTGCTCGTGGAAGTCCCGCTCATGGTAGTCGGGGCGGTCGGCGCTGCGGCCGTTGCCCGCGCCGCGTTCAGCTCGCCGCGCAGATCCTGCACCGCGGCTTCGAGCGCCTTCAACCGTGTCTCGAGCTCGACTTCGCGCGCGGTCTGCGCCTGCGCCGCAGTCGGCACCAGGCCCGCCAACGCACTACTCACCAGCAGCGTCCTGAAAGCCAATCGCTTCATGCCCGTTTCCATCCCCACCCGTCTCCGTCCCAGTTCGTCTCTTCGACGTTCTACTATAGGATCGTTGCCACCATGACGGATTGCGACGACGCACACATCCCTTACTTTGGTTAGGGATGATCGTGCCGACACGACCGCGTACAGCGCGGCAAAAGGAGAGCCAGATGACCGAGGCAAGCTATCCCGTCCCCGCGGAATGGGCGAAGGACGCCCTGATCGACGCCGCCGCCTATGACCGGATGTATGCCGAGGCCGCGACCGATCCCGACGCGTTCTGGGCGAAGGAGGCCAAGCGCCTCGACTGGATCGTGGCGCCGACCAAGATCAAGGATACCTCGTTCGAGGAGAGCGACTTCCACATCCGCTGGTTCGAGGACGGACAGCTCAACGTCGCCGCGAACTGCGTCGATCGCCACGCCGATGCGCGACCGGACGCGACCGCGATCCTGTGGGAAGGCGACGATCCCGCCGACGACCGCAAGATCAGCTACGCCGAACTGCGCGACGAGGTGTCGAAGCTCGGCAACGCGCTGAAGGCGAAGGGCGTCAGGAAGGGCGACCGCGTCACGATCTACCTGCCGATGATCCCCGAGGCGGCGTTCGCGATGCTCGCCTGCGCGCGGATCGGCGCGATCCATTCGGTGGTGTTCGGCGGCTTCTCCCCCGAGAGCCTGTGTAACCGCATCCACGATTGCGACAGCCGCATTGTCATCACCGCCGACGAGGGCCTGCGTGGCGGCAAGACCGTGCCGTTGAAGGCCAATGTCGACGCCGCGCTCCACCACGGCGATCTCGCGGTCGAAACCGTCATCGTCGTCCGCCGCACCGGCGGCAAGGTCACCATGACCGAACGCCGCGACTGCTGGTATGCGGAGTGCGTCGAGGGCCAGTCGACCGACTGCGCGCCCGAGCCGATGAACGCCGAGGATCCGCTGTTCATCCTCTACACCAGCGGCTCGACCGGCCAGCCCAAGGGCGTGCTCCACTCGACCGGCGGCTATCTGGTCTGGGCGTCGATGACGCACGAATACGTCTTCAACTACCGCCCCGGCGAGATCTTCTGGTGCGCGGCGGACGTCGGCTGGGTCACCGGCCACACCTACTCGCTGTACGGCGCACTCGCCAACGGCGCGACCACGGTGATGTTCGAGGGCGTGCCCAACTACCCCGATCACAGCCGCTTCTGGCAGATCGTCGATAAGTACCAGGTCAACATCCTCTATACCGCACCGACCGCGCTGCGTTCGCTGATGCGCGAGGGCGACGACTGGGTGACGCGCACCAGCCGCAAGTCGCTCCGTCTGCTCGGCTCGGTCGGCGAGCCGATCAATCCGGAAGCTTGGAACTGGTACCATAATGTCGTCGGCGACGGCCGCTGCCCGATCGTCGACACCTGGTGGCAGACCGAGACGGGTGGCCACATGATCTCGCCACTGCCGGGCGCTACCGCACTCAAGCCCGGCAGCGCGACCAAGCCCCTGTTCGGCGTTATGCCCGAACTGGTCGATGCTGACGGCAAGGTGCTGGAGGGCGCGGTAGAGGGCAACCTCGTCATCGCCGACAGCTGGCCCGGCCAGATGCGGACCGTGTGGAACGATCACGACCGCTTCTTCCAGACCTATTTCTCGACCTATCCGGGCAAGTATTTCACCGGCGACGGCTGCCGCCGCGACGAAGACGGCTATTACTGGATCACCGGCCGCGTCGACGACGTCATCAACGTCAGCGGCCACCGCATGGGCACCGCCGAAGTCGAGAGCGCGCTCGTCGCCCACTCGAAGGTCGCCGAAGCCGCGGTCGTCGGCATGCCGCACGACGTGAAGGGCCAGGGCATCTACGCATATGTCACGCTCAACGCGAACGCCGAGCCGAGCGAGGAGCTGCGCAAGGAGCTCGTCCAGTGGGTCCGCCGCGAGATCGGCCCGATCGCAACCCCCGACATCCTCCAGTTCGCGCCCGCCTTGCCCAAGACGCGCTCGGGGAAGATCATGCGCCGCATCCTGCGGAAGATCGCGGAGAACCAGCTCGACCAGCTCGGCGACACCTCGACGCTCGCCGATCCCGCGGTGGTCGACGCGCTGATCGCCGGCCGCGAGGAGGCCATCCCCGTACCCGCATGAGGCATTGGGCATGACCCGCACGATCCTCATCGCCGACGACCACCCGCTGTTCCGCCAGGCGCTCAAACTGGCGGTCAGCCGCGCCGCGCCCGATGCGGTGGTGATCGAGGCGGGGCAGCTCTGCGAAGCGGTCGACGCGGTACGCGCGGCTGAGCGCCTCGACCTGATCCTGCTCGACCTGCGGATGCCGGGTTCGGAAGGATTCGCGGGCGTGGCACTGCTCCACGCCGAACGCCCCGACACGCCGATCATGGTGATTTCCTCGGCCGACGAGGCCGAGGCGGCACCGCGTGCGCGGGCTTATGGCGCAATCGGCTTCGTTTCCAAGACCGCCGACCTGACCACACTTGAAACCGCCGTAGCTCGAGCCCTAGCCGGCGAACGCGACGCGCCGATCGAAGGTGCCTCCGTCGATGACATGGCGACGCGTGTTGCGAGCCTCACCCCGACCGAACTGAAAGTCCTGCTCGGCGTGCTGGCCGGCCGCCTGAACAAGCAAGTCGCCTTCGACCTTGGCATTTCGGAAGGCACCGTGAAGGGTCATATGACCGCGATCCTGAGGAAACTCGGCGTCCAGAACCGCACGCAAGCCGTCCTCGCGGCACGCGCGATGGACATCCACTTCGCCGATTAGCCGCGCACCGTCCGCCCCTCCCCCAACGTCATCCTGACGAAAGTCAGGACCCAGGATACCACCCACCCCGATCGTGGCTCCGGATCCTGACTTTCGTCAGGATGACGGCGTGGCTTCGTGCTCAATCCTCCCCCGCAAGGGGGAGGTGGCGCCGGAGGCAACGGAGGGGGAAGAACACGCAACAGCAGTTTCCCCTTTCCTCCCCCTCCGTCAGGCAAACGCCCGCCACCCCCCCCCTGCGGGCGAGCCTCAACTTCCCAGCGCCGCCGCCGCAGACGCGTCCTCGATAAACCGCCACAAATCCGCCGGCACCACCGGCTTCGTCAGCACCACCAGCCCAACACACCGCGGATCCTCCGCAACCGCGCGATCCGCCGTCACCAGCGCAATCGCCGGCGCCGGCACCATCGCCCGCAGCCGCGCGACCACGTCCAGCCCGTCCTCCACCTCGTCCAGATGAAAGTCGACGAGCGCCACGTCCGGCTCCTCGTCCGCCGCCAGTTCCAACGCCTCGGCGATCGTCGCCGCCAGCAACGGCACGCACCGCCGCGCCCGCAACGCCGCATCGAGCGCCGCCAGGATCGTCGCATCATTGTCGAGACACAGCACCCGCAACCCCGGCACCAGCGCACGGCTGGCCAGAGGCGTCGGCAACGCCACATCCAACCCAGCCGGCGCCAGCGGCACGCGCACCGCAAACGTCGTCCCCCGCCCCAATTCCGACCGCAACTCCACCGCCGACCCGAGCAACCGCGCGATCCGCCGGACGATCGCGAGCCCCAGCCCGACGCCACCGCCCGCGCTCCCCTTGCTTTCCAGCCGCTCGAATTCCTCGAAGATCCGCTCGCGATCACCCGCAGCAATCCCCGGCCCGTTGTCGCGCACCTCGATCAGCACATCGTCGCCACGCCGCCGCGCCCCGATCCAGATCCGCCCATCCGCCGAATAGCGCACCGCATTCGACAGGAAATTCTGCAGGATCGACCGCAACAACGACCGATCCGTCGCCACGCTGAACGCGCCGGGATGCGCCGCCAGCACCAGCCCGCGCTCCCCCGCCAACGGCCGAAACTGCACCGCCAGCTCCTCGATCAACGCCCCCAGCGCAAACCGCTCGACCTTCGGCACCACGCCCCCTGCATCGAGCCGCGACACGTCGAGCAACGCGCGCAGCAACGTGTCCGCAGACCCGATCGCGCCATCGATCGCGCGCACCAGTTCCGCCTGATGCGGCGCCCTATCCTCGGCCAGCGCGGCGCAGAACAACCGCGCCGCGTGAAGGGGCTGCAACAGGTCATGGCTCGCCGCCGCCAGGAACCGCGTCTTGTCGCGCGTCGCGGTCTCGGCGATCGCGCGCGCCTCGCCGAGCATATGGTTTGACCGCGCCAGATCCTGCGTCCGCGCCGCCACTCGCGCCTCGAGATCGGCCTGCGCCTCCTTCTCCGCGGTGATGTCGGTGAAGCTCTGGACGTACCCGCCGCCCGGCATCGGTCGCCCGACCATCTTGATCCACCGTCCAGACGGCCGTTGCCGTTCGAAACTGTGCGGCGTGCCGCGCGCAAGGTGCGCCACCCGCCGCCCAACATGCGCCGCGATATCGCCCGCGATGCCCTCGCGCTCGGCATTGTAGCGGATCAGGTCGGCGATCGAGCGGCCGACCACGACATAGCCCTCGGGATAGTCGAACATCTCGACATAGCGCGGATTCCAAGCGACCAGCCGCAGGTCCGCATCGATCACGCTGACGCCCGGATCGATCGTCTCCAGCGTCGCCGACAACAGCGTGCGCGAGAACCGCAGCGAGCGCCCGCGCTGGTCGAGCAGGCGGACCACGTCGCTGACGTCGATCGCCGACCCGGCGATGCTCGATGCCACGATCTTGCGCGCCGACGGAGCGCCGATCACGCCCGCGATCAACCGCTCGGCGGTGCGCGCGGCGGGTCCGTCGATCGGCGCGCGCGGATCGGCGGATACCAGATCCAGCGCCAGCGCCTCGGTATCGCCGACGAACCTGGCCACCAGCGACTTCAGCTCGCCGAGCGTCGTGACGTGATCGAGCGCGCTGTTGCCACGCTGGCGTTCGCGGACGTGCAAGCCCGCCATCAGCGCGACGTTGACGCCGAGGCTCCACACCGTGCCGTTGACCAGCGGCGAACCGATCCGCCAGCCGAGCAGCGCATCGGGATCGAGCCACCCGCGCGTGAACTGCGCCAGCGCCGGCCCGACGCGCTCGCCGATCGACGGCAGCAACAGGCAGTAAATCCAGACGATCACGCCTCCAACAAGTCCCGCGCGCGCGGCCGTGTGGTTGGCGAAGTTCCACCCGACCGTCGCGATCAGCGCAGGCGCGAACTGTGCGACGCCGGCGAACGCGATCAACCCGATCGACGCCAGCGGCAGGTCCGCACCGAGGCTCCGCCCATACACCAGCGCGACCGCGACGATCGCCGCGATGATGACGCGCCGCACGCGCAGCATCCGTCGACCAAGCTCGCCTTCGCCCGCCTCGCCGTGCCGCCGGAGCAGCAGCGGCGCGAGCAGGTCGTTGGTCGCCATCGTCGACAGCGCGATCGTCTCGACCACCACCATCGCCGTCGCCGCCGAGAACCCGCCCAGGAATGCGAGCAACGCAACGACGTGCTGACCCTGCTGCAACGGCACCGCGAGCACGTAGAGATCGGGCTCGGCATCGCCCGGCAACAGCGTCATGCCCGCCAGCGCCAGCGGCAGCACGAGCAGCGAGATAAGCACCATGTACGCGATGAACGGTCCGCGCGCTCGCGCGACCGCGTCGTGCCCGCGCGCCTCGATCACCCCGACATAGAATTGCCGCGGCAGACACAGGATCGCCAACGCCGACAGCAAGGTCCGCACCCAGAAATCCGACGACAGCGCCCCCCAGGTGAAGCCCGCCCGGAGCCGCGCCAGTGACGGCGCCAGCGTCGCCGCCGGTACGTCGACGAGCAACGCCATCGTCACCACGCCGAGCACCACGAAACACAGCAGCTTGATCAGCGATTCCGCCGCGATAGCCGCGATCACGCCGGGATTGCGCCCCGCCACCTCATACCGCCGCGCGCCGAACACGATCGCGAACACCGCCAACAGCAGCGCGACGAACGTGCCGACCTCCGCCGAACTGCCGACCCCCGCGATCGCGCCGAAGCTCAGCGTCACCGACCGCAACTGGAGCGCGATATACGGCACCGATGCGAGCAAGGCCGTGCCCGCGACGATCGCCGCGGTGCTGCGACTGCGCCCGTACCGTGCCGAGATGAAGTCCGCGATCGAACTCGATCCCTCGTCGCGCGCGAGCTTCACCAGCCGCGCGAGAAACTTCGGCGCGAGCAGGAACACCAACGCCGGCCCGAGATAGATGGCGAGATAATCCCACCCGCGTGTCGCGGCGGTGCCGACCCCGCCGAAGAACGTCCAGCTGCTGCAATAGACCGCGAGCGACAGCGGATAGGCGATCCGCCCGAGCCGCTGCGACAGGCCTCGCCGATCGACTACCCAGGCGATGCCGAACAACACCGCGCAATAGGCGATGATGGCGAAGATCACATTCGGCCCGCTGATGGCCCCGCTCCCGGTCTGCTCGATATCGTCGTGGAAGAATCAGCCTACGCGTTCGCTCTGCTGTTGCAATGCAACGTGACGGCAGACGCACGCCGGCGGCAGTCTTACGGTCGCACGATCGTCGCCGTCGAATAGGCCGAGAGCGTCCGCCATCCCAGGCGTTCGTACAGCGCGCGCCCCGCTTCGGTCGCGACCAGCAGTTCGGGCGTACCGGGATAATGCCGCGTACCCTGAAGCGCCGCCATCACCGCGCGGCCCAATCCCTGCCGACGATGCGCGGGCGAGGTCACGATCCGGTCGTAAGCGAAGGCGTCGGGTGTCTCGCCCGCGTAGCCGCTCGCCGCCAGCGTGCCGTCCTTCGCCACTATCCGCACCGCGATCACCGCATTGTTGCGGACGACGTCGATCGCATAGCCCTCGACCGCCGCAGCCTCGAACCCCGCGCCGCTGCTTTGCATGAAGAAATTGCCGCCTTCGACCTGCCAGCCGCCGGGGAGGATCGATCGGAGTTCATCGACCTCTCCGCACAGCTTCAGCAAGTAGAGGGGATTCTGAAGACCGCGGGCAAGCGCCACCAATCCTGGCCCGATCGTCGGGAACACCCAGCGGCTGATCTCCGCCTCGGTGCCGGTGTCGACACGGAAACCACCCTGATCGGCAACCGGCTGCGGTACCCCGCGCGCCAGCGACCGACCGCAAAGCCACGCATATACACTGTCGGGATCGACGCCTTTGGTGTTCATCGTCACTCGCGTTGCGACAGCTGCACGCCGGTATCGAAGGCGGACGACCGTCTGACAAGACGTCACACTCTATACAGGCGCCTACTGCGAACGCCGCAAAACCCCGGCGGCCGAAGCCACCGGGGTTCTGTCCGTCCGCATCGGCGGACGGGTCCGATCGGCACCGACACCCTTTGGGGGGGGCGGTGCCGGTGCCGTTTCGGATTACTGAAGCAGCTTCAGCACGCTCTGCTGGCTCTGGTTGGCCTGGCTCAGCATCGCGGTCGATGCCTGGCTCAGGATCTGTGCCTTGGCGAGGGCGGTCGTCTCCGACGAGAAGTCGGTGTCTTCGATCCGGCTCTTGGCGTCCGACAGGTTGGTCGAGTTCGAGGTCAGGTTGTTGACCGCCGACTGCAGCTGGTTCTGCGCCGCACCGAGGTTCGCACGACGGTTCGAGACGTTCGAGATCGCCGTGTCGTAGTCGGAGAGCGTACCGGCCGAACCGGTTGCCGTCACGACGGTGCCGAGGCCCGTGCCCGCAGCCTTGAGGTCGCCGCCGAGAGCGAGATCGATCGCGTCGGTCGAGTTCGCGCCGGCCTGGATCTTCACCGTGCCGCCGGTCCCGGCCGAACCGTCGAACAGCGCCACGCCGTTGAACTTGGTGTTCGTCAGGACGTTGGTGATCTGGGTCGACAGTGCGTCCTGCTCGGCCTTGATGTTCAGGATGTCGCTGGCCGAATACGTGCCGTTGCCCTTCTGGACTTCGAGCTCGCGCATACGCTGCAGGTTGTTGGTGACCTCGTCGAGCGCGCCTTCAGCGGTCTGCGCCATCGAGATGCCGTCATTGGCGTTGCGGATGCCCTGGTTCATGCCCTTGATCTGCGACGTCATCGACGTCTTGATCGCCATGCCGGCTGCGTTGTCCTTGGCCGAGTTGATGCTCTTGCCGGTCGACAGGCGCTCCATCGAGGTCGACAGCGCCATGCTGGCTGCGTTCGAAGCGTTCGCGGCGCGCATGGCCGAGATGTTGGTACCGATGACAGTCATTGCGAAATCTCCGTAAATTTTCAGACGATCCGCGCCGCCCCCGTGGCGAAGTGCCGATCTATCGAAATGAGTAACGGCCGGGTCCGCGCGGGCTTTAGAAAAAAAATCGCGCCGGAAATTACAGCGGGATCGCATCGGCAAATCACGCCGTCCCGACCGTCATCCGCCAAAGTCTTCTACGCGGGCGCACGCGCGCGAACGCGATCGCACGTGTCCGCGCAGCCACGCCCGGAAATATTCTGCCGGCAGGCGGCAGCGTTTAACCAGTAGTTTACCAGCAATGCGGCATTCCCCGACTCGTCCAAGGGGAACACCATGCGATCGATTTTTCCATCAGCCGCAGTCACTTCGCGAAAATATGCGCTGGTCTCGTCGCTGCGCGCGCAGGGCTTCGGCGTGGGCTCGTTCGAAACCGGCCAGCCCGGCGCGAACGACCTGTTCCTGGTGGCGGATGGCGAGGGCATCACCGCCCCTGCCCGTACCGTGGTGATCGGCTGCGAGGGGCGCCAGGTGACCCCGTCGCGCGATGGCACGCCGGCCCGGATCAGCTTCACCGCCGAGGACGCCGCAGTCGGCAACGGCTTCGCGCGCGCCCTGATCGGTGGGCCCGAGATGCCGACCGCCGCCGACCCCGAATCGCTCGCGCTGCTCGCCTTGGCGGAGCGCGTCGCCGCCGCCGACATCACCGTACTGATCAACGGCCCGACCGGCACCGGCAAGGAAGTGCTCGCCCGCGCGATCCACAACGGCTCGGCGCGGAAAGACAAGCCGTTCATCGCGATCAACTGCGCCGCGCTCCCTGAATCGATGCTCGAAGCGCTGCTGTTCGGTCATCAGAAGGGCGCGTTCACCGGCGCGTCGAGCGGTGGCGACGGGTTCTTCCGCGCCGCCAATGGCGGCACGATCCTGTTGGACGAAATCGCCGAGATGCCGCTCCAGCTGCAGGCGAAGCTGCTCCGCGTGTTGCAGGAGCGCGAAGTCGTGCCGTTGGGCGCCTCGGTGCCGCAGCCGATCGACGTCCGCGTCATCGCCTGCGCCAACCGCGACCTCCACGCCGAAGTCGCCGCCGGCCGGTTCCGCGCCGATCTCTATTACCGTCTCGCGGTGTTCCCGCTCGCGACCAAGCCGCTCGCCGACCGTCCGCATGACATCCCGGCGCTCGCCGCCACGCTGATCCTGCGCCACGCGGGCAACCGCACGCTCATTCCCTGGCCGAGCCACGCCGCGATCGAACAGCTGATGCACCATGACTGGCCGGGCAACGTCCGCGAGCTCGAGAACGTGATCCAGCGCGCGCTGCTGTTCTGCGGCGGCGACACGATCGAGGCGAACCACATCGTGTTCGATCGTCCGGTGTCGCTGACCTTTCAGCGCAGCGTGCCGATGGCGTCGATCCTCCCCGCCGCGGTCGTCGCACCGACCGAGCCCGAAACCCGGGGCAGCCCCGACACCCTGGGCAACATCGTCCAGATGAGCGAGTTCGCCGCGATCCGCGAGACGCTCAAGGCGTGCAACGGCAGCCGGATCGAGACCGCCAAGCGCCTCGGCATCTCCGAACGCACGCTGCGCTACCGCCTCGCCAAGGCGCGCGAGCAGGGTGACGACATCGGCAGCGTCCATAATTGGGCGGCCTCGGCATGAGCGGCGTCTCGGGCATCGGTGGCGGCGCGATGAGCGTCGACCGCGTGATGGCGCTGCGCTCGCAGATCCTCGAACGCAACCAGGCGCTGTCGCGTGCCGGCGCCACCGGCAACGTCGCGCCGACCGAAGCGGCCAAGCCGGTCAGCTTCGTCGACACGATGGAATCGGCGCTAAAAAGCGTCAACGAAGGCCAGACCCAGGCCGCCAAGGTCAGCGAAAGCTATGAGCGCGGCGAGACGGTCGACATCGCGAAAGTGATGCTCGCCCGCCAGCAGGCATCGGTCGGTTTCGAGGCGACGTTGCAGGTCCGCAACAAGCTGCTGTCCGCCTACAAGGATATCATGAGCATGCCGGTCTGACATGAGCACCGCACTCATCCCCTCGCCTGGCGGCACCGAACGGTTCGCCAACCCTCTCCAGCAGATCAAGAGTGCGTTCGCGCAGCCGGCGGTGCGCCGTTCGCTGCCGATGGCGCTGATGGTCGGACTCATCGCGGCCGCCGCGCTCGCGTGGATGAGCCTGTCGACGCCGACGCAGAAGACGCTGTTCAGCGGCCTGCCCGATTCGGACAAGGCGGCGGTCACCTCCGCGCTGACCACCGCCAACATCAAGAGCCATATCGACGATGGTACCGGCGCGCTGACCGTGTCCGAGGAGGACTATAGCCGCGCGAAGATGCTGCTCGCCGGCCAGGGCCTGCCCAAGGCGGCGCCCGGCGGCTATGCGATCCTCGACCAGTTGCCGATGGGCGTGAGCCGCGCGGTCGAAGGCGAACGTCTCCGCCAGGCACGCGAGTCCGAGCTCGCCAAGTCGATCGAGGAAATCGATGCGGTCGCCGAGGCGCGCGTGCATCTCGCGATGCCCGAAGCGTCGGTGTTCGTCCGCGACAACGCCGCGCCGTCGGCGTCGGTGATCCTGAAATTGCAGGGCGGCCGCTCGCTGAGCGATGCGCAGGTCAGCTCGATCATCAACCTCGTCGCCTCGTCGGTGCCGGGGATGAAGCCCGAGGCGGTGACGATCGTCGACCAGATGGGCGCGTTGCTGACCAAGAGCGGTGGCGGCGATGGTGCCGGTGCCGCGAGCGACGCGCGGATCGATATCCAGCGCCGGATCGAGGACAAGTATCGCACCCAGCTGATCGCGCTGCTCACGCCGCTGGTCGGCGCGGGCAACTTCACCGCCGAGGTCCAGGCCGACGTCAATCTCGACGAGAGCCAGGCGACGCGCGAAAGCTACGAGAAGCAGGGCGTATTGCGCGCCGAGACGGGTAACTGGACGGGCAACCAGAAGGAAGGCGCCGCCGCCGGCCCCGGTGGTATTCCCGGCGCCCTCAGCAATACGCCGCCCTCGGCGAGCACCTTGTCGACTCCGCAGGCGCAGAACGGCAACCCCGGTCCCCCGGTCGCCGGCGGTCCGGCCCCCGATCCGATGAAGCAGTCCGACCAGTATCAGCGCGCCTACGACCTCGGCCGCGAAGTCTCGGTGACGCGCGCGACGCCGGGCGGGGTCAAGCGCCTGTCGGTCGCCGTCCTGCTCCGCGATCCCGACAAGACCCGCCGCACCGCGATGGAGATCACCCAGATCAGCGATCTCGTGAAGAGCGCGGTCGGATTCGATGCGGCGCGCAACGACAACGTCACGGTGATCAGCCGCAAGTTCGCCGGCGCCGATGCGTCCGCGACGAGCGGCCCCGCCTGGTACGACAACGCCTGGCTGCCGGTGCTCGCGCGCAACGGCACCGCGATCGTCATCGCGCTGCTGGTGCTGCTGCTCGGCGTCCGCCCGATCGCCAAGGCGCTGATGAAGAAGCGCGACGACGCCACGACGCGTCCCGCCTTCGGCCAGCCCATCGGCGAGGTCGATGGCGACGGCGCGCCTGCCGGGATCGGCGTGGCCGCCCCCGTCAGCCTCGACCAGCTCGAGAACACGCGTGGCTATGACGACCGGATCGGCGCAGTCCGCGGCTTCACCCGCGACAATCCGACGCGCGCCGCGCTGGCGGTACGCGACATGATCAAGGCGGACGCGAAGTGAGCGAGGTCGCCATCAGAACCTACACCGGCGTCGAGCGCGCCGCGGTGCTGATGATGCTGGTCGGTGAGGAAGAGGCTGCCGCCATCCTCCAGAAACTCGAGCCCGAGGAAGTGCGCCAGCTCGGCGCGGCGATGTTCAAGGTCGCCGACGTCTCCGAACAGGAAGTCGAGGACGTGCTCGACGATTTCGTCGGGCATGCCCGCGAACGCACCGCGATCGGCTTCGACCCGCGACCCAAGATCGAGGCGGTGATGAACCGCGCGCTCGGTCGCGAAAAGGCCGAGAGCGTGCTGGCGCGGATCACGCCGGCCGAGGCCGCGTGCGAACTCGAACTGCTCGACTGGCTCGACGCGCCCGAGATCGCCGCGATGATCGAGAAGGAGCATCCGCAGATCGCCGCGGTCCTGATCGCCAATCTCGATGCGTCGATCGGCGGCCAGGTGCTCGAACTGCTGCCCGACGCGGTCCAGCCCGACATCCTCCACCGTATCGCCCGGCTCGGGCCGATCACGCCAGAGGCGGTCGATACGTTGCGCACCTTGCTCGCCAACCGCACCAGCACGTCGTCGGCAGGCGCCGGCGTCACGCTCGGCGGCACGCGTGAAGCCGCCAAGATCCTGTCCGGCGCGCGCAAGGCGACCGAACAGCGCGTGATGCCGAAGCTGTTCAAGATCGACCGCGACGTCGCCAAGGCGATCGAGGAGGCGATGTTCATCTTCGACAATCTGCTCGACCTCGATGACAAGAACCTGGGCACGCTGATCCGCAACGTCGACAGCGAGATCCTGACCAAGTCGTTGAAGGGCGTCGACGAGACGATCCGCAACCGCTTCCTCGGCTGCATGTCGGCGCGCGCCGCCGACGGCATCCGCGACGAGATGGAGGCACGCGGGCCGATGAAGCTCGCCGAGGTGCTCGAAGCGCAAAAGGCGATGATCGCGATCGCGCGCGGGCTCGCCAAGGACGGCACGATCCAGATGGGCGGGGGCGAGGACGATTATGTCTAACGGCTTCACCGCGGGCTTCGCGTCGCGCCACACCACCGCTGCCAACGTCCTCGCCAGCGCGTTCGCGCCGCCGTCCGGTTTCGCCGCCGCGGATATCCGCGCGCGCGCGACGATTCGGCCTGCCAATGATTTCGGGCACGCGTTCACCGCCGAATCCGTCCGCGACACCGCAGGCGATGCCGGCACTCCGCGCCATTTCAGCCCGGCCGACAAGGACGCGAACCCGACCGCCGGCTGGGATCCGCTCGATCCGGTGAGCGAGTCGTCGTTCATCGATCCGCTCGCGGCCGCGCATGCCGCCGGCTACGAGGAAGGGCTCGCCGCCGCCGCGGCTGCCGCGCGCGATGCCGGCGAGCGTGACGCGACGTTGCTCGGCGATCTCGCCACCGCGCTGGGCGCCGATCGGATCGACCGCGAGCGGATCGCCGGACAGCTCCGCCAGACCGTCCTGTTCCTCGTGTCGAAGGTTGTCGGCGAAGTCGGGATCGCACCCGACGTGCTCGCCGGCCGCATCGAAAACGCCGCCGAACTGCTCGCCGACGGTGCCGAATCGGCGTTGCTCCGTGTCCATCCCGACGACGTCGCGCTACTCGAAGGCCGCCTGCCGAAGTCGATCTTCGCGGCAGGCGACCCCGGCGTCGCGCGCGGCAGCTTCGTCCTCGAAAGCGCCTCGACGATCGTCGAGGACGGTCCGGAATTGTGGCTCGATCAGCTGGCGCTGGCGATCGACCGCGTGCCGGTGCCCAAATGTTGAACCGCTTCACCGCCGATTATCTCGAAACCCTCTCCAACGCCGATTTCGTCGCCAAGCCCAAGGTTTCCGGCCGTCTCGCTTCGTTCGATGGCCTGCTCATGGAAGCGGTCGGGCTGACGCTGCCGGTCGGCACCGTCTGTCAGGTCGGCGAAGGGGCGGCGAGCGTCGAGGCCGAGGTCATCGGCTTTCGCAACGGCCGTACGTTGATGATGAACCTCGGCGGCGCCGCCGCATTGCTGCCACGCGCGCCGGTCAAGCCGATCGGTGCGCCCGGCGAGGCCGAAGTCGGTGCCGCGCTGCTAGGTCGCGTCGTCGACGGCGCCGGCAAGCCGATAGACGGACTAGGCCCGATCCGCGGCGCGGCGCGCTGGCCGCTCGCGGGGAAACTCCAGTCGCCGCTCGATCGTGGCCGCGTGCGCGAACCGCTCGACGTCGGCGTCCGCGCGATCAACGGCCTGCTGACGATCGGCCAAGGCCAGCGCGTCGGCATCATGGCCGGCTCGGGCGTCGGCAAGTCGGTGCTGCTCGGCATGATCGTCCGTGCCGCGCAGGCCGATGTGATCGTGATCGGCCTGATCGGCGAGCGCTCACGCGAAGTCGCCGACTTCCTCGAGACGAAGGTCGCCGGCGAAGCGCGCAAACGCTCGGTGGTCGTCGCGGTCCCCGCCAACCATTCGCCCGTCCTCCGCATCCGCGGTGCACTCCGCGCGCACGCGATCGCAGAGGCTTTCCGCGACGAGGGTAAGAAGGTCCTCCTGATCATGGATTCGCTGACCCGCGTCGCGCATGCCGGTCGCGAGATCGGCCTCGCGCTCGGCGAACCCGCATCCGCGCGCGGCTATCCGCCGTCCGCGATCGCCATGCTCCCGAACCTGATCGAGCGCGCGGGCGTCGACGTCCACACCGGCGGCTCGATCACCGCGATCTACACGGTGCTCGCCGACGGCGACGATGGCAACGATCCGGTGGTCGATTCGGCGCGCTCGATCCTCGACGGCCATATCGTCCTAAACCGCCAGCTCGCCGAGCGCGGCGTGTACCCGGCGATCGACATCGGTCCCTCGGTCAGCCGCGTGATGACCGACATCGTCGACGCCCCCCACGCCGCGGCCGCCCGCACGCTGCGCCGCCACCTCGCCACCTATGAGGAAAACCGCGATCTCGTGCTGATGGGCGCGTATCGCCACGGCGCCGATCCTGCGATCGACGCGGCGATCGCGTGCCACCCCGCGGTCATGGAATATATCCGCCAGGATGCCGACGAGAACGTCTCGCTCGCCGATGCTGTGGCCGAACTGACCGGCGTCTTCGGCGGCTGAGATGGCGGATGCTCGCGGCAAGACCCTGGCGCGCATCCACCGCGTCCGCACGCTCCAGCTCGGCTTGACCCGCGCCGACGAAGCGCGCGCGCACGACAAGTTCGCGAGCGAACAGCTGTTGTCCGGGCGTATCGCGCTGCTCGTCGACGCGGTCGCGCCGGTCCACGAGACACAGGTCGCCGTGTCGCTGGGCGCCGCCGCGCATTACCGCGAACGCCTGCAGAAATCCGCCGACGCCGCGGTCGAGCGGATGCAGGCCGCCGAACATCATGTCGGCCGCGCAGCCGAAGCGACCCGCGCCGCCAAGCGCGACCAGAGTGCGGTCGAAAAGCTGCTCGCGCGTGCCGATGCCGACGCGGTGCTGAAGGCGATCCGCGCGATGGAGGAATCGCCCGCGTTCCGAAAGGTTCGGCACGATCCTTGCTGAGCGCTAGCGGACCGGCGCCGTGCCGCCGCCCGAACGAGTATCCTGCATGATCCCGACCCCGACCCTATCTCCCACGCTGCCGACCCCGGCGCGGTCGACGACCGTGCAGAACGGGCGGGCGCCGGGCGATTTCGCGGGCTCCTTCGCGCAGGCGAACGACGACGCCGGCGCGGAGGGTGCGTCGACGCCACCGATGCCGATCGTCGCAATCCCGGCGCTGTCGCCCGGCACGATCATCCGGCAGGACGCCGCCGCGACCGGCAACACCTTGCCGACCCCGATCGTGACGGAGAGTGCACAGCCGATCGCCCCGGCAATCGTCACTCTCCTCGCCGAGCCGCTCGCGGCAGGCCCGCGCCCGACATCGCTAACGCTCGTACAACCAGCAATCCTGGCAGATCCGGAGCCCGCGACGCCCGACCTCGCCAAACGCACCACCGCCCCGCGTCCGAGCCCTAATGCAGCGCGTCCCGCGGCGTTCGCGATCGCGCCCCGCGGCGGCAAGTCCAAGAGCGACACCCCGACGACCCCGTCGGACGACACCGCCGACGCGACGCTCGTCGATCAACCGGCGCTGCCCGATCAGCCCGTGATCGCTCAGCCGATTCTCGCTCAGCCCTTTGCGCACGCCAACCCGAACATCCCGCTGGTCACGCCACTCACGCCCTCGCCGCCGCCCGAAGCCACCAAGATGATCGTGGCCGATTACACCGTCGCGCCCGCCGGATCGGCGATCGGTGCCGCAAAGCCCGTCGCTACAGGTGCGGCAGACGCAAAGCCTCTCATGGCCGCGGAACCGAACCTCACGACCTCGATCACCACGGCCCCACGGCAATCTCGCAGCGCGCCGAAGCTCGCACAGGCCGAACCGGCTGCGCCAACGGCGATCCCCGTCGCGCCATCCGCAATTCTGCAAATCCCGATCGCGCCACGCCCAGTCGCGCAGCTCAGCGCCCTACCCGTCGCCACAGCCTCGCCGCGAACTGCGGTGGGCGTGGTCGATCGTAGCCAGATCTCACCGCGGGAAGTCACGCCGGTCACCCTGACGCCCGTCACCCCGGTCACCACCACGCCCGCTGCGGCTCCGCCGTTGCAGATCGTGGCGTTTGCGGCGACCGTGCCCGTCGCGCCACAAATCTCAAGCGTGATTCCCCCACTCGGTCTTGCGACCGAACCCGGTTCGACCGCGCAATCGTCGGTGCCAGCGCCGGCCACCGACGCCGCGCCGGCCACGCCGCGCTGGACCGCGACCGAGGCGACCACCCCCGTCGCGCTCACGCTCGCGCAGCCCGTCGCGGTCCAGCCGCAACCCGGCACCGTCGCCTCGGCCAGCCAGGTGTTCGGCGCCGCGATCCAGGCCGCCAAGGCGCGCGACGAGCGCGACGCGACCGATCCGAGCGTGCCGTCGATCGCCGCCGGCGCGCCGGTATCGCCGCTGACGATCAAGACCGCCGAGGCGCAGCAAACCCCGCTCGACATGCGACAGGAGCGCTGGCCGCACGCGATGATCGAGCGCATCGAGATCCTGCGCAACGCCGCCGATGCGACCGATACGCGGATCCGCCTGGTCCCCGACGCGCTCGGCGCGATCGACGTCTCGATGCGCAAGGACGGCGATACCGTCCACGTTCATTTCACCGCCGACCAGGCCACGACGCGCACGCTGTTGCAGGACGCGCAGCCGCGGCTCGTCGAACTCGCCGAAGCACGCGGGCTGAAGCTCGGCCAGGGCATGCTCGGTGACAATGCCGCCAGCTCCAGCCAGCAGCGCACACCCACCGCGCCGCACTCTCCGAATCGCCCGACGACCGCGCCAGCCGCGGTGATCGACGACGCGCACGAAGACACCCGAATCGCTTGACCCGAAGGACCCTGACATGAGCGACAAGAAAGATATTGCCGACGCCGCCCCGAAGAAGAAGGGCAAGATGAAGACGATCCTGATCGGCGGCGTCGCGCTGATCGTGCTGGTCGGCGGCGGCGTCGGCGCGGGCGTGTATGCGTCGAACGCCGGCCTGCTCGGCGGCGGTCACGCTGCGGCGGCCGACGACGGCAAGCCCAAGCTCGTCCCCAAAAGCGAGCAGAAGCATCCCACCGAAGGCGGCGAAGGCGGCGGTCATGGCGGCGATGAGGCCGCGCCCGAAAACCACGGGATGAAGCCCCCCGCAGGAGAGGGCGGCGACAAATACGCGTCGACCTATTACCCGATGGAGAAGGAATTCACCTCGAATCTCCAGGACTCGTCGCACTTCGTCCAGGTCGGCATCGCGGTCGCCACGCCGTACGACGACACCGTCATCACCAATTTGAAAACCAACGACATCGCGGTCCGCTCGGCGATCCTGATGGCGCTCGGCGACACGACCGAGGAGCAGGTGATGAGCAGCGACGGCAAGCGCCAGCTGCAGGTCCGCCTGGCGAAAGCGATCAACGATACGCTCAAGCAGAAGGAAGGCTTCGGCGGCATCGGTAACGTTTACTTTACCAGTTTCGTTGTTCAGTGAGGCATGGTTAACGAGGCCTCAGCAAAGACACGCGAGCGACGCGACCGGGATCGCTCCGGCGCGCCCAAGGACGGCGTGCTGCATCAGGGCGTGCTCGGCGGGGCCAAGCTCAATCCGTTCGGCGACCTGCATTCGTTGCAGCATCTCTCGGCACGGTTCGCACGCGGTTTGCGCGGCGTGTTCGAGCCGTTGCTGCGCCAGGAGGTCCGCTGCTGGGCCGAGCCTTTGGTGGTCCAGCGCTTCACCGATTACCGCGCGGAGCGCAGCGATGCGCTGACCGCGTGGCTGCCGCTGATCATGACTCCGGGGATGGCGCAGGCGCTGTGCATCATGGACGGCAAGTTCGTGCTCGAGATGCTCGACATGTTCTTCGGCGGCACCGGTGCCGCGCCGCACACGCTGCCAACCGAGTTCTCGCCCGCCGCCGAAGCGATGGTCGCGCGGATCGGCCAGATGATCGCCGCGCCGTTAAAGACCGCGTGGGAGCCGATGGCGCGGTTCGACTTCCTGCCGACCCGCGTCGAGGTGAACCCGGCGATGATCGCCGATCTCGACGGCGAGGACGCGATGATCGTCACGCGCTTCGGCATCGCCGCCGGAGCTGCAAAGCCGGTGTTCCTCGACCTCGTCTACCCCGTCTCAGCACTGAAGCCGCATGCGCCGTCGCTGACCGCGAAGGTCGTCGGCAAGTCGGCCGAGCCCGATCCGGCCTGGCGCACCGAGCTGACGCGGGCCGCCATGAACGTGCGCTTCCCGATCCGCTCGGTGCTCGCCGAGCCGGTCGTCAAGCTGACCATGCTGATGGACCTGAAGCCCGGCGACGTGATTCCGATCACCATCTCGGGCGACGTGCCGGTGATGGTCGGCAACAACCGGCTCGGCTGCGGCACGGTCGGCACGTCCAATGGCTTCGCCGCCATCCAGCTCACCTCGATTACCAGTTTCGACGAAGGATTTGCAGCATGAACGACATGACCGGAGGCTTCCCAGTCGACGCCGCCGTCGCCGCCAATTTCCGGCTGCTCCAGGATGTCGACGTCAAGCTGACCGTCGAGATCGGCTCGACCAGCCTGACATTGCGCGAACTGCTCGCGCTGGGCGAATCCAGCGTGATCGAGCTTGATCGCCAGGCGAACGAACTCCTCGACGTGTTCGTCAACGGCACGCTGATCGGCCGCGGCGAAGTCGTCACGGTCGGCGAGCGCTTCGGCGTGCGGATGACCGAGCTCGTCAGCCCCGACAAGCGCGGCTGAGCCCGATGCTCTGGACCTATATCCTCAAGCTCGTCATCCTGCTGCCACTGGTGTGCGGGCTGATGTTCGGCTGCCTGTATCTGTGGCGCAAGTTCGAGAGCCGGATCCCGGGCAAGCCCTCGACGCGGCTGATCGGCGTCAAGGAAACGATGATGATCTCGCCGGGCCTGCGCCTCGCGGTGATCGATTTCGAGGGCCGCCGGCTGCTCGTCTCGGTCGGGCGTGGCGGCGTGCACCTGATCGACAAGGTCGACGCATGAGCGCGGTCGCTCGTCCGACGGTTACGCGGAAAGGCTCGGGCCCTGCCCTGTTTACCGCGCCGAAGCGCTCCCCGTTTTCCCGCGAACGCGGGAATCCAGGAGCCACGAACGGCGCGATCCGTAACCCTGGATCCCCGCGTTCGCGGGGAAACAGTTTAGTGTGGATAGGCCTCGCCGTCCTCCTCGCACTCTTCCTCGCGATGCCCGCCTTCGCGCAGGGCGTCCCCGCCCCGACCAACCCCGCCGTCGGCGACGCGGTCGATCGCGCGCTCGGCCAGCTCGGCGGCCAGGCCGCGGGCAATACCGGCCAGAGCGGCTCGCTGTCGCTGTCGCTGCAAGTCCTCATCATCATGGGGCTGCTGACGATCCTGCCGGGGATCCTGCTGATGATGACCAGCTTCACGCGGATCATCATCGTGCTCGCGATCCTGCGCCAGGCGCTCGGCCTCCAGCAGACGCCGCCGAACCAGGTGCTGCTCGGGCTTTCGCTGTTCCTGTCGTTCTTCATCATGGCGCCGACGATCAACCAGATCAACACGACCGCGATCCAGCCCTATGCTGCGGGGAAGCTCGCGGGCACGCAGATGATCACTACCGCAGGCGTGCCCTTGCACGCGTTCATGGTCAAGCAGACCCGCGTCAAGGACGTCACGATGTTCGCGCAGATGGCCAAGTCCGGCCCCTACGCGTCATCGCTCGACATCCCCTTCTCCGTGCTGCTCCCCGCGTTCGTCACGTCCGAACTGAAGACCGCGTTCCAGATCGGCTTCCTGATCTTCCTCCCCTTCATCGTCATCGATCTGGTCGTCGCGACCGTGCTGATGTCGCTCGGCATGGCGATGCTCTCGCCGACGATCATCTCGATGCCGTTCAAGTTGCTGCTGTTCGTGCTGGTCGACGGCTGGGCGCTGACGATGGGCAGCCTCGCCAACTCGTTCGCGACGTAGAGCCGATGAACCGTCCTGCACTCCTGTTCGCCCCACACCTACCGTTCGCCCTGAGCGAAGTCGAAGGGCCTGAGACTCCTGTGCTTCGACTTCGCTCAGCACGAACGGCAGTTTTGTAAGCCATGGACGCGCAATATTTCCTGACCGTCGCGAACCAGACGATGTGGGTGCTGGCGCTCGCCAGTGCACCGATCCTGATTCCGGCGCTGCTCGCGGGGCTGATCCTCGGCATGATCCAGGCGGCGACGTCGATCAACGAGCAGACGCTGTCGTTCGTGCCGAAACTGGTGGTGGTCGCGGTGTCGATCCTGATCTTCGGGAGCTTGATCCTGGGGTTGCTGAGCGATTTCACGATCGGGATCTTCGAGCGCATCCCGGATCTGGTTAAATGAGTGCACTTGCTGCTCCCCTCCCGCTTGCGGGAGGGGTCGGGGGAGGGGCGTGCCCCACCGACCGGACGCCAGTACGTACGTCGCGCCCTCCCCTGACCCCTCCCGCAAGCGGGAAGGGAACCAAGTAGTGTTGGGCTTCGGTCTCTCGATCGAGCCCCAGCTCTGGGCGCTCTTCTTCGTGATGATCCGGATCGGCGCGACGTTCATCGCCGCGCCTGTGTTCGGCAACGTCTCGGTGCCCGTCACCGTGCGCGTCACGCTGTCGGGCGCGATCGGGTTCCTCGTGCTCGCGGCGCACCCGATCGTGCCCCCGGAAAACATCTTCAGCGTTCCGACGATGCTGTCCGCCGCCGCCGAAGCGCTGGTCGGGCTCGCGCTCGGCTTCGTGCTCCAGATCGCCTTTGCCGCGCCGATGATCGCGGCCGAAGTCATCGGCGGCGCGATGGGGCTCGGCTTCGCCTCCTCGATCGACCCGCAGAACGGCAAGTCGAGCCCCGCGCTCGGCCAGTTCTTCTCGATCATGCTGACGCTGTTGTTCCTGTCGGTCGACGGCCATCTTATCCTGATCGACCTGATCGTCCGCAGCTACGACGTTCTCCCCCCGGGGGCCGCGTGGATCGGCGTCGAGCGGCTGAAGGCGATCGCGTTCTTCGGCGGCTATGCGTTTCTCGCCGGCCTGCTGCTTGCGCTCCCGGTCGGCTTCCTGCTGCTCTGCCTCAACATCGTCGTCGGCATGCTGAGCCGCGCCGCGCCCGCGCTCAACCTGTTCGCGGTCGGCCTCCCCGCCAGCCTCGCGGTCGGCGTCATCACGCTGGCGATCGCGTTCCCGACGATGGGCGACTACATGCTCGTCATCGTCCGCGAAGGGCTCGCCGCCACCGAAAACCTGGTGCTCGGCTGATGGCGGCGGCGGCCCATGTCTGAGGACAGCGGTGAAAAGACCGAATCCCCAACCGCCAAGCGCAAGAAGGATGCGGTCGAGAAGGGCGACATCCTCCGCTCGCGCGATTTCGCCACCGCGCTCAGCATGGTCGCGGGCGTCGGCTGGCTGATCTATGCCGGCCCGACGCTGATCACCGCCTGCAAGCAGGTGATGGCATCGAGCTTCCAGTTCACCCACGCCGATGTCGAGGATTTCTCGCCGTGGCGGCCGCTGATGGACGCCGGCGGCAAGCTCGCGCCATCGCTGATCAGCCTGTTCGTCGTCACCATCGCCGCCGCGATTCTGAGCCAGGCCGGGCTCGGCTCGCTCGGCTTCAACGGCAAGCTGATGGCGCCCAAATACAGCCGGGTCGATCCCGCCGCGGGTCTCAAGCGGATCTTCGGATCGAACGGCTGGATCGAGCTTGGCAAGTCGCTGCTGAAGGTGATCCTGCTCGGCACGATCGGCGGCTGGATGCTGTGGAAGGCCGCGCATACGACGATGGGGCTCGCCTCGTCCGCCGATCTCAACCAGGCGCTGTCGTCGCTCGGCGGCACGTTCAAGGCGATCCTGATCGCGATGGCGTTCGGGCTGTGCGCGATCGCGGGCATCGACCTGCCGATCCAGATCATCCGCCGCCTCGGCAAGATGCGGATGTCGAAGCAGGAGGTGAAGGACGAGCACAAGTCGACCGAGGGCAATGGCGAAGCGAAGGGCCAGATGCGGGCCAAGATGCGCGCGATGGCGAGCGGGGGCTTACGCAAGTCGGTCGCGGAGGCGCATGTCGTGCTGACCAACCCGACGCACTTCGCGGTGGCGCTGCGCTACGATCGCGGCAAGGATCAGGTGCCGGTGGTGGTCGCCAAGGGCCGCGGTGCGACTGCGCTGGCGATCCGCGAACTCGCCGCGGAGGGTCGCGTGCCGGTGCTCGAATATCCGATGCTGGCGCGTGCAATCTACTACACCAGCAAGGAAAACCAGGAGGTCCGCGACGACCTCTACATGGCGATCGCGACGGTGCTCGCGTTCGTGTTCGGGCTCAACGTCGCAGCCGGCGGTACCGGGGGCGGGGCAGCCGCGGCGGTCCAGCCGTTCGTCACCGTGCCGAAGGACGCGCGATTCGACGAAAACGGGATGAAACAGGCCTAAAGATCGCGCCGGCCCGGCCGTTACTGATCGTAAGCGTGCGCAGTGCAGGGATTTCGCCATGGTAACTTCGACCACCAGCACGACGGCCACGCCGACGCCCACTGCGACCCCCACGCCGAGCGCGACGAGCGTCATCCAGTCGGCGACCCAGGCGCTGCTGACGTCGCTCAACACCGGTTCCGGGATCGATACTTCCACGCTGGTCCCTGCGCTCGTCAACGCGCAATTCGCGACCAAGACCGCGACGTTGAAGGCGAAGGCCGACACGCTGACCGCGCAGATCTCGGGGATCGGCACGATCAAGAGCGCGATCACCGGCTTCTCCACCGCGCTCGCCAATCTGGTGAAGAGCGGCAGTCTCCAGACGCAGCCGAGCAGTTCCAACACCACCGTCCTGTCCGCGACCGCACTGCCCGGCGCCAAACTGTCGGCGCTGGCGGCCAGCGTCACCGTCACGCGCCTCGCCACCGCGCAGGTCGCGCGGACGACGACCGCGGTCGCGGATCGCACCGCCGACCTCGGCACCGGTGCGCTCACGCTGACGATCGGCGGCGGCACTCCGGTCTCGATCGCCGTCGGCAACGGCAGCATCGATTCGATCGCCTCGGCGATCAACGCCGCGAAGACCGGCGTCACCGCCTCGGTCGTCACCGATGCGAACGGCGGCGCCTATCTGTCGGTCAAGGGCGGCACGGGCGACGCGCAGGCCTTCACGCTGAAGGGCGCGACCGGCGATGCGGTCGATATCGGCGGCGGCGCGACGAAGACCAGTCTCGTCTCGACTGCGCAGAACGCGCAGCTGACCGTCGACGGCATCGCCGTGGAGCGGCCGAGCAACACCGTCAGCGATCTGGTCGACGGCGTGAAGCTGCAGCTCAACGCCGTCTCGACGGTCCCGGTCACGCTGGGCAGCACCCCGCCGACCGACGCGCTGACGCAGGCGGTCAGCGATGTCGTCGACACCTACAACCAGGTGCTGGCCGCGATCACCGCACAGACCGATCCGATCACCGGCAATCTCCGCTCCGATCCCGCCGCGACCAGCCTGCTGCGATCGTTCAAGGCGCTGTCGTCCAAGGCGCTCGTCGGCGGTGCGGTCTCGGGTATCCCGCGCACGCTGTCGGAGATCGGCGTCGCGACCAGCACCGACGGCACCTTGCGCGTCGATGCGGTGTTGCTCGCCAAACAGATCGCGGCGAACCCCGACACGATCGAATCGATGTTCGCGCCGTCGGGGACCAACGCGCTCGGCCTGTCCGCGACGCTGACCGCGCTGACGACCGGCGCGACCAGCACGCTGACCGGGCTCGGTGCGTCGGCGTTGCGCTACACCGCGGCGCAGTCCGTAGTCACCGATCAGCAGGACAAGGTCACCGATCAGTCGGCCCAGATGAACACCCGCCTGACCCAGCAATATGCCAGCATGAATTCGCGCGTGTCGGCGTACAAGTCGACGCAGACGTTCCTCGCCGGCCAGATCGCCCAGTGGAACAAGAGCGACTCGTGACCTACGCAACGACCCTGACCCGCGACCCGTTCGCGACCTATCGCCAGATCGATGCGGTCGGCCGCACCGCGACCGCGGACGGCCCCGCGCTCGTCCAGCTGCTCTACAAGGAGCTGGTCGCCGCGTTGCGCGCCGCCGCCTGGGCCGCCGAAAAGGGCAAGCTCGCGATCAAGAGCGAGCGGATCACGCGCGCCACCGCGATCCTGTTCGCGCTCGAATCCGGTCTCGATTTCGAAAATGGCGGCGCGGTCGCCGAAACGCTGGCGCGGCTGTATGGCGGCGCGCGGAAAACCATCATCAACGCCTCGATCGGCCTCGATCCCCGCCCGTTCCGCGATTCGGCGGACATGCTGGACGAGATCGCGCAGGCCTGGCGGACCGTCAGCGCGGCGTAAGACGCTACCGCCTGAACCAGTGGCGCGCGGAGAAATACCCCACGACGCCCACCGCGATCACCAGGCACGCCACCGCGATCGCATCGAACGCCCAAGGCTCCTCGGCATAGGGCAGGCCCTTGACGTTCATCCCGTACAGCCCGGTCAGGAAGGTCAGCGGCAGGAACACCATCGCCGCGATCGAGATGATCAGCGAGCGATTGTCGATCTGCTCGGCGCGCAGATCGGTCAGCGTCTCGTGGACCAGCGCCGAGCGCTCGCGGATCGATTCGAGCTCCTCCGCCATCCGCGCCGCGCGGTCCGCCGCCGCCGCCAGATGCAGCCGATCGTCGTCCGCCAGCCAGTCGCCGGGCAACGCCGCCAGCTTCTCCAGCGCCGCGCGCTGCGGATTGAGGAAGCGTTTGTAGCCGATCGCCGCGACGCGCACCTTGCTGACCGTGCGGCGCAGCTCGAACACGCGGTTGGCGTCGAGCTGTTCCTCGCAATCGTCGAGTTCGTCGCCGAGCGTCGCCACGTCGGGATCGAGATCGGTGGTGATCGCGGTCGCGAACGCGGCGATCAGGTCGCCTGGATCGCGGATCTCGCCGCGCTCGACCATCTTCTCGACCTCGGCGACCGCGATCAGCGGCTTCCGCGTGACCGAGTACACGCGGCCCTTCACCGCCCAGATCCGCACCGAGGCGAGCAGGTCGGAGGTGTCGAGCTCCTCCTTCGATCGCCCGCGCAGATTGACGAACGCGCCGTCGCCGACCGCTTCGCACCGCGGCCGCGTCTCGGTCGCGGTCAGCGCATCGACGACATAGTCGAGCAGCTTGGCCTCGTCGCGCAGCCACGCCTGCGCATGCTCGGCAGTGGTCGACAGATGCACCCAGACGAGATCCGCGGTGCAGTCGAGCGCTTCCTTGACATCGACGCGCGTCGCTTCGCCGTTGGTGATGCGAAATCCGAAGCCGCTCACAGGGCCATCTCGATCGCCACCGAAAGGCCGGTGCCCGGATCCGCCGGCATCGCCGCGCAGCGCCGCGCCGCATCGGCGCGTGCGCGATCGAGTATCGCCGCGGGCACGTCGGGGTTATGATAGACCCGGTCGGCGCTCGCCAGCGCCCGCGCCTGGCGCAGCGTCAGGTCGTCCGGATCGGTCGAGGTGAGGCGGATCGCGACCTGCTCCCCTCCCTGGAAGGGAGGGGTTGGGGGTGGGTAGGCCAGTTGGGAGTCGGCGCGTGCATCAGCAGCCAACCCACCCCCTGCCCCTCCCTTCCCGGGAGGGGAGTCTGGTACGGGTTGGGCCAGCCACGCATCGACGTCATGCGTCGGCGACAGCGGATCGAGCATCCCGCCCGCCCCCATTGCCGTCGCCAGCGCCCGGCGCCGCTCGCCCATGTCGGGCCAGCGCTTGCGCAACGCGCCACGCGCCGCCTGCAACGCCAGCGCGAGTTTGCCGAGATCGGCGGGAATCAGCGCTTCCAACCGTTGCCGCAGCGCCGCCGCCAGCCCCGCCGACACGCCGCTCGTCCCGATCGCGATCAACACCGGCGCGCGGTCGACGATCGCGGGCAGCGTAAAGTCGCACAGCGCAGAGCGGTCGACCGCGTTGACGAGGATGCCGCGCGCCTTCAGCCGCGCCACCGCCGCCAGCGCGTCGTCCTCGTCGTCGATCGCGACGATCGCGAGCGATGCCGCAGCATCCTCGCCGACCACATCGGCCCCCGCGCGATCGAGCAACCGCCGTTTCGCATCCGCCGCCTCGCCCTCGCCCAGCAGGATCACCGGGCGACCCGCCAGCCTGACGAACAGCGGCAGGCTCCGTAGCGGGACGGAAGCCGTCACCGCTTGAGCCATTCCGGCACGCGCTCGGCAGCGAGGATCGTCTCGGGGTGGATGCGGTCGGCGACCACCGCGAACCGGTCGCCATCGACCAGCACCTCGGGCACCAGCGCACGGCTGTTGTAGGTCGACGCCATCGTCGCACCGTATGCGCCGGCAGTGCGGAAGATGCCGAGATCGCCCGACTTCACCGCGTCGATATCGCGCCCCATCGCGAAGGTGTCGCCGGTCTCGCACACCGGCCCGGCGATGTTGGCGGTCATCCGCTCGCCGCTCGGCGCGACCGCGACGAAGTCGTGATACGCGTCGTACATCGCGACGCGCGCGAGGTCGTTCATCGCCGCATCGACGATCACGTACGGGTTCACGACGCCGGGCTTCACCCAGATCACCTCGGTGAGCAGCACGCCGGCATTGCCCGCGATCACGCGCCCCGGTTCGAACATCAGTTCGACGTCCCAGTCGGCGGTCGCGCGCGCGACCATCGCGCCGTACTCGGCAGGGCTCGGCAGCACGTCGCCGGGCTTGTACGGTACGCCGAGCCCGCCGCCGAGATCGACGCGGCTGATCGTGTGACCGGCAGCACGCAGCTCCGCGACCAGCTCGCCGATCCGCCCATAGGCGGCTTCGAGCGGCGCGAGATCAGCGAGCTGGCTGCCGATATGGATCGCCACGCCGCGCAAATCGAGACCGTCATGCTGCGACAACCGGTCGAACATCGCCACCGCCTGGTCGATCGCGACGCCGAACTTGTTCTCCTTGCGCCCGGTCGAGATTTTCGCGTGCGTGCCGGCATCCACATCGGGGTTCACGCGCAGCACCGCCGGCGCGCGTTCGCCGCGGGCGTGGGCGAGCGCGGCAAGAACCTCACCCTCCTCCTCCAGCTCCAGATTGAATTGGCCGATACCCGCATCGAGCGCCTGCGCCAGTTCGCGCCGCGTCTTGCCGACGCCCGAGAACACGATGTCCGACGCCGGAATCCCCGCCGCCAGCGCGCGCTGCATCTCGCCCGCGGAGACCACGTCGGCACCGTAGCCCTCGTCGGCCAGCACGCGCAGCACCGCAACGTTGGGGTTGGCCTTGATCGCATAAGCCAGATGCACGCGGCCCGCGCCCTTCAGCGCATCGCGAAACACCTGCGCGTGGCGGCGGAAGGTGGCGGTCGAATAGACGTAGACGGGCGTGCCGACGGCCTCGGCGATTGCCGGCAGGGCGACGTCCTCGGCGTGCATGACACCGTCACGATAGGCGAAATGGTCCATGGATCAGGTCTTCAATTGGGCGGCGGCAGGTCGAACTCGTCGCTACGCCGCTCGTCGGATTGGGTCAGCAGCTCGTCGCTGCGCTTGGGGCGTTGCTGCGTGGTGGGCGTCAGCAACTGCGCCGGCGTCGGCCGGGTCTTCGCACCGTAAGGCGCGACTGGCAGCATCTTGCCCTCGGCCGGTTTCAAGCCATCCGCCGCACCGCATCCGGACAGCGCCAACGCCAGTCCCGCCAATCCAAGAACCCGCTTCATGCCGTCTCTCCCCGAGCCGCTAGAATCGCCGCCCTCACATTGTCGGGCGCAGTGCCGCCGAAGCTGGTCCGGCTGGCGACCGACGCGTCGACCGAGAGCACGCCGTACACGCGTTCGTCGATCCGTGCATCGATTGCCTTCAGATCCTCGATCGGCAGCGCATCGAGCGCGACCTTCCGCTCCTCCGCCAGCTTCACCGCGCGCCCGGTGACATGATGCGCCTCGCGGAACGGGAGGCCCGCCTCCCTCACCAGCCAGTCGGCGAGATCGGTCGCGGTCGCAAAGCCGCTCTCGGCCAGTCCGCGCATCCGGTCGGTGCGGAACGTCGCGCTCTCGACCATCCCGGTCATCGCCGCGATCGACAGCGCGAGCAGGTCATGCGCCTCGAACACCGGCGGCTTGTCGTCCTGCATGTCCTTCGAATAGGCGAGCGGCAGGCCCTTCATCGTCACCATCAGCGCGGTCATGCAGCCGAGGATCCGCCCGGCATGCCCACGCACCAGCTCGGCGGCATCGGGATTGCGCTTCTGCGGCATGATCGAGCTGCCGGTCGACCATTGATCGCTGAGCGCGACGAACCCGAACGGCTGCGACGCCCACAGCACGAACTCCTCGGCAAGCCGCGAGAGGTGGAGCGAAGTCTGCGTCGCGGCGGTCAGATACTCGATCGCGAAGTCGCGGTCGCTGACGCCGTCGAGCGAGTTGGTCATCGGCCCGTCGAAGCCGAGCGCCTCGGCGGTCATCGCGCGGTCGATCGGGAAACCCGTGCCGGCCAGCGCAGCCGAGCCCAGCGGTGATCGGTTCATCCTTGCGCGGGCATCGGCGAACCGCCCGACGTCACGCGAGATCATCGCGTGATAGGCCATCAGGTGATGCCCCAGCGTCACCGGCTGCGCCGACTGCAAGTGCGTAAAGCCCGGCATCACGCTCGCCGCATGCTCTGCCGCGCGAGTCAGCAGTGCTTCCTGGAACCCCGCCAGCGCCGCCAGCGCCTGGTCGATCGCATCGCGCACCCAGAGCCGGAAGTCGGTCGCGACCTGATCGTTGCGCGAGCGTGCGGTATGCAGCCGCCCCGCGACCGGACCGATCGCGTCGGCCAGCCGCGCCTCGGTCTGCATGTGGATATCCTCGAGGACCAGATTCTCCTCGACGCCGTGCTCGGCGTAGTACGCCGCCACCGTGTCGAGGCCCGCCGAGATCGTCGCGGCGTCCTCCGTCGAAACGATGCCCTGCTTGCCGAGCATCGCGACATGCGCCTTCGAACCGGCAATATCCTGCTGCCAGAGCCGCTTGTCGAAGGGAATGGAGGCGTTTATCTCGCGCATGACCGCTGCCGGCCCTTCGGCGAACCGCCCGCCCCACATCGAATTGGAACCGTCCATGTTCTCGAATCCTGTGTTCAATTCGCTGTTAAAGTCTGGGCCGATCGCCGCCGTGATGGGGATGGGCCTGCTGGTCGCCGGCTGCGATAGGAAATCGCCCGCGCCGGAGCAAGCAAACGTCGTCGCGGCGAACACGGCGTCCGCCGACGAGGTCGCGTCCGGCCCTGCCCCCGACGAGGCGACCGGTGCGACCGCCCCCGCCGAAAAGCTCGACCGCAGCCACAAGGGCGAGACCGGGCCGGCCGTCGCCTTCACCGCGCCGGACGGCAAGTCGGTCACGCTCGCCGCGTTCAAGGGCAAGCCATTGCTCCTCAACATGTGGGCGACCTGGTGCGCGCCGTGCGTGGCGGAAATGCCAACGCTCGACGCCGCCGCCAAGTCGCTCGCCGGCAAGGTTCAGGTGATCGCGGTCAGCCAGGACATGCAGGGCGCGGAGAAGGTGACGCCATTCTTCGCCGCGAAGACATTCTCGACGCTGAAGCCGTATCTCGATCCGAAGCTCGGCCTCAGCCTCGCCTACCAGGCGAACCTGCCGACCACGATCCTCTACGATTCGGCGGGCAAGGAAGTGTGGCGGATGACCGGCGGCTACGAATGGAACACGCCCGCGGCCGCCAAGCTGATCGCCGAAGCGTCCTGATCGGGGCGCGACCGCGTCAGTCGTCGAGCGCGGACCGGTACACCCGGTCGACCGCATCGACCATTTTCTCCGCGGTATATTCGGCGATGAAGCGCGCATGGCCCCGCTCGCCCCATTCGGGCAACGTGGCGGGGTCGAGCGCTTCCAATGTCCGGCGTAGCGCGGCGGCATCGTTCGCCGGGAAGCTCACGCCGTAGCGTCCGCCGTCGAGGATGTCGTTCAGCCCGCCCGCGGTCGAGGCGATCACCGCGCGGCGGACGCGCATTGCCTCGATCGCGACCAGGCCGAAGCCCTCCCAGCGCGACGGCACGATGATCGCATCCGCCGCCATCATCTCGGCGACCACGCCGTTGCGGTCGCGCCATCCGACATACTCGACGAAATCGGGTGTCGGGCTGCCCGTGTCCGTCGACAGCACGGCCTGCCCGACGATTCGCAGCGCATAGCGATCACCCAGCCCGGCGATCGCCTCCAGGAGCAGATCGAGCCCCTTCTGCCGGTCCAGCCGACCGACGAACAAGAGCTTGATCCGGGAGTCGTCCCACCGCGCGGCCGCGACCGGCGGCGGGGCCGCGGCGATCGCATTGTTGATCGTTACCAGCTTGCGTTCGGGCAAGCCGGCCTCGACTGCGACGTCGCGTTCGTGCGGCGAGATCAGCAGGATCCGGTCCGCCGCCCTTGCCAGATAGCGCTCGACCGCAACGATGAAGCGCCGCACGTTCGGCGAGACCTGCATGCTGAACGCCCAGCCATGCGGGCAGAACAGCACGCGAGGGCGACGCCCGAACCGCAGGATCCGCGTGATCACGCCGGCGCCGAACGAATGCGCGTGGACGATGTCCGGCCGCGTCGCGCGCCGCACGCGCCGATACGCGAAGAACAGTTTCGCCATGCCCCGCAGCCGGTTCGGCCGATCGAAGAATTCGAACCGGATCCCGCTGTCGCGCAGCCGCGGCTCGATATGGTCGCGGTGCTGCTCGGGCATCAGCAACGTCAGCACGGCGGGGCCGTAAAGCTCCGCCTGCGGCGTCAGCAACTCGGCGAGAAAGCTCCCCGTCCCGCCGATGATGCTGTCGCACACATGCAGCACGCGGGGCGCGGTGCCATCCCCGCGCGGTCCGGTCGACACGGCCATGCGATCAGACGAGGACGGTGCCGGTGATCGGAATGCCGTGTTGGTCGAGCACTTCGATCAGCCCGCGCACGTCGCTGCGCTTGGTCCGGTGTTTGCGGACGACGATCACCGCCGCGTCGAAGCCGCTGATCGCGTCGGCAATGCTGGTCGCGCCGTTGGTCGAATGGATCGCCGCGACGGCCAGCATCTGGCCGCTCGAGGTCGCGACCGCATCATGCTGTTCGAGCAGCGACCGACGCTCGATCGGTTCGCCGCTGCCGCCATCCGATCCGGTCCCCTGCACCAGCAGGCCCGGGATCGCGGTGCCCTGGTGATCGGCATGATCGGCCAGCTGGAACAGGCTCGCAATCCGCGGATGCGCGCGATTGGTGTCGACGATCAGCGTGTGCGATCCGGCCTGCGCCATCACCACGCCGATATTGGCGGCCAGCACGGCGAGCGCCTCGTCGCAATCGACGCCGATCAGCGCACACGCGCGCGACCGGCGATCGGTCTCGCCATAGCTTTGCAGGATCGAGCTGCGGATCGCGCGCGCCGCCACCACATAGGGCGTGTCGGCCGCATAGGCCGCGACGACCAGCGGATCGACGCTGCCGGGGGCGACATGGGACGATCCGGTATCGTCGCCGTCGGAGCGAAACGATGCGGGACCAGTGGTCGAACGAAGCCTCACGCTATTGCCTCCTTGCGCGGGGCTCGCCAGCCCGTTGTCCCGCTTTCGATGTCGGTCATGTCGGCGATCACGTCGAGATCGAGCGCACGCGCGGTCCCCGACGGGGTCCGCAGCCGCGGCGTGAGCATTTCCTGCCCGATCGCCGAGGCGAGGCCAGCGCCTGCACCCAGCACGATCGCTGCTATCACCCACAGGATCAGGTTCGGCTTGGATGGCAGCGTCGGCGCCACCGCGCGATCGAGACGACTCGCATTGGCCTGCGACACCTCGGATTGCAGCGTCGCCTCGTTGTAGCGCTGACGCACCGTGTCGTAGGTCGCCCGCGCCGCATCGACGTCGCGCTGCAGCACGTTCAGTTGGTCCTGCACACCCGACAGCGCGAGCATGCGCGTCTGCTGGGCGGCCAGATCGGCACGGATCTGCGACTCGCGCCGGCCCGCTGCCGAGCTCGAGGCGGTCAACGCCTGCGCCTGGATCGATCGCGCCGATTCGAGCTGGCTGCGCAGCGCCGCCAGCTGCGCGTTGGCAGCCAGCATGTCGGGGTGATTCGGACCAAGCGTCTTCGACAGTTCGGCGACCTTGCCCGCCTGCATACCGCTTTCGCGCTGAAGGTCCTGGACGATCGTCGACTGCGCGACCTCGGGCTGCGCGGTCGATCCCGATTTGGACTGCGCGACCGCCGCGGCGGCCTGCGCGGAGACCAGCTCGGTCGACAGGTTGCGGACGCGGTCGGCCTCGACGTCCATCCGGTTCATGCCGACGATGCCGTGCTGCCGCTGGAAGTTGGACAAGCGCGACTGCGCCGCTTCCAGCCGGTCACGGACGTCGCGAGTCCGCGCGTCGTACCATTTGGCGTTACCCTGCGCGCTGCCGCTGCGCAGCGTCACCTGCTTGGTCAGGAACGTGTCGACGATCAGGTTCAGCGTCTTGGCCGCCTGCTCGGGCGTGTTCGCGGTCAGGCTGAGCCGGATCACGTTGCTGCCCTTCTCGTTGCTGATCGCGAGATCGCGACGCAGCATGACAAGGCCGTTCTGGGTGCGCTCCGCCGGCGTATCGCCGAGCTTCGCGCTCTGGAATTGCGGGCTGCGGCGAATGACCTCGCCGAGCACGGCATCGCTGCGGATGATGTCCTCCTGCGTGCCGATCACCGATTCGAGCACCGAACTATTGTCGGAACCCGTCACGCTGTTGGCGCTGACCGGATCGCGCTGGGTCAGATCGACCAGCACCGACGACGACGCGGTGTAGGCGCGGGGACGCGTGAAGCCGAGCACGGCAATGGCGAGAAACACCAGCCCGCCCACGATCAGGACAAGCCGGAGCCTATACCGGATCGCGCTTACCAAGTCAGTGAAACCGATCACAGATCACGCACTCCCCGTTCCAGAACAGTTCGCAGATCGTCGAGCCCGGGGGTCTTGATCCGGGTCGGATCGATCCTGCGATTATACACAAGCAAATAGAATTGCGGTGCCAGCGTATCGTCGAAATAATAGCTGCCTTCGATCGCGCTGGCATGCAGGATCGGGCTCAACGCGGCGAACGCCGCGGCGATCGTCGCATCGTCATGACCGTCTTCGTCGAGCACCAGGACCACCTCGGTGCGTTCGATCCGGGTCCGCATCGCCGCTGCAAGGCAGATGACCGCGGCTGCCGTCGCGATCTGCTTCGGCAGGCGCTGGATATCGGCGACCACCGCGGCGGCGCGCGGGCTCAGCGCACTCCACTCGGCATAGGCGTCGACCAGACCCTGCTGGACCACCGCGTCGTCGATATGGTCCTGGCCCGCGCGGCTTGCCGCGATCGCGCAATTCGATCCGAACAACCGCAGATGATAGGGCGACCCCACCGCGGACCGCGAGATCCTGGTGGCCGCGGCGTCGTCGATCGTCATGCCCGCGGTCTCGCAGCAGCGCAGCAACAGCGCCTTGAGCTGTTCGGTCTCGATCCCGCCGATCGGCACCGACACGATATGCCGGCGGAGCGACGGATGCCCTTCGATCAGGTCCTCGAGATTGGCGGCGATGCCGACCGCGACGATCCGCACCGGCGAGCGCATGTCGGACAGCAGCTTCATCAGCGTCGCCATCTCGGTCTTGGTCGCCAGGTTCTCGATCCGGTCGAACTCGTCGAGCACGAAGATCGTCGGTCGGCGAACCTTTTCCGCAAGGATGCTGGCGACCTGCCGCGCGTCGAACGGCGCATTGAGCAGCGGCTGGATATCGATCCGCCGCACGCCCTCGCCGGGGATCGACATCAGCTCGACGAGGTACGGACGGCACAGTTCGGAGAAATCGATGTCGCCACCGGCCAGATTGTACAGGACCGTCGCCCCGGCCTCGTCCGCCAGATCGCCGAACACGCGCGACAGCGACGTCTTGCCCGACCCGCGCGCACCGAACACGATGCCGTGCTTGCCATGCTCGAGGACCGCCTCGACCAGTCGGTCGAGCTCACGCGCGCGCCCGGCCAGACCGGCGCGGTGCTCGACCGGCATCCCGGCATCGAACGCAGCATGGATACGAGTCCGCTGCGAGCTGATTGCCATGACGCCCGCGTTCGCGCGCGCCGGTTGCGATACCGCACCCGGAACCGGCTGCGTCGCCGACCCCGGACGTGCGCCCGGACGCACCGTCGCAGAGGCGTCCTGCACGGGCGTACCGACCGCGATACGCAGGTCGGGCAGGCTCGACATCGGCGGCTCGGGATCGAGCAGACCGGACAGCCAGTCACGGAGGCGTGCGAAGAAGCTCACGCGTGGCTACCCCGCGCTTCGAACAGGATCGGGATCATCACGATCAGAACCACTTTTCCTTGATGACCAGCACGTCTTCGGGCTGGACCACCATGTCGAGATCGGGCTTGTCGATCTTCTGACCGCCGCGCCGCACTTCGATCCGCTTGACCGAACCGGCCAGCGTCGGCCCACCGGCGAGCGCCAGCGCCTGGCGGAAGGTCATGCCGGGCTGGATCGGATAGGCGCCGCCCTTGTTGACTTCGCCGTAGACATAGACCGATTCGGCGGTCGGCACGAACAGCGTGTCGCCCGGCTGGACCATGCGCGACGCGCCGCCTGCCAGATCGGCGAGCGAGATGCGGACCGGCTGGCCACCGACCGGGGTCAGGATCACGGCGTTGGCGCCGTCGATCCGCGGCCCGCCCGCGCGCGCGACCATCGCCGACACGGTATAGGGACGATCGATCGGATAGAGACCCGAATTGGGGACGGCACCCAGCACGGTCGCGGTCTTGCTGGCATAGGCGGTGATCTCGACGTTGATCGAGGGCTTGCTCAGATAGCCGCCGCGGACATACGCCTGCGACAATTCGGTGCCGAGTTGCGCGGTCGTCTTGCCCGCCGCCTGGACCACGCCGAGGAACGGTGCGGTGATCGTGCCGTCGGCGCGGATCCGCGTCTTCGACGACATCGAATCCTGCCCGAACACGGTGACCGAAATCTCGTCGTTGGGCCCGAGTACGTACGAGCTTGCCGGCGTGACGGGTCCCTGACCAACGGGTGCATTGGCGACCTGCGCCTGCGCCTGCGCCTGCGCGAGCGGCACCGCGGACAACGCCACTGCGCCAGCCAGGCGTACGAAGTGCCAGCTAACTGTCATGATGTCCCTCGTCATTGTGTCAGAACCTGTACGATACGCCGGCCGCGGCGCGGTTGGCATCATAATCGTTTAACCCCGTATTGGTACGCCGCGACGTGCGCTGGCCATCCAACGTCAGATTGAGGCGCTCGCCCATCGCACGGGTCAGCCCCAAAGTCAGGCTGGAAAAACGATCGCTGGAAAAAGGCGACGCGATCACAAGCGGATCGCCGCGAAACTGTCGCCGCCCAAGAATCGCGCCGCCACGCAGCGTCGTCCGCTCGGCAAAGCGCCATTCGGTGTTCAGCGCGTAATCGGACTGGACGGTGAACCCGGACGGCACCAGCGAATCGTTGACGATGCGACGACCCGCCTCACCCTTGAACATGATCCGCGGAATAGGCCGGAACACGAGGTCCACGTCCCAGCCGGGGCCATGATAGGGGCGCACGTTGGCCCCCTGGCTTCGCGCCTGGAGGTAATGCAGATCGACGTTCAGCTCGACCCGGCTCACGACCGCGCGATTGAACGTCACCCCCGCCTCGTCGATGCGATTGACGACGCCGATGGTCGGACGATCTGCGCGCGAATAGCGATAAAACAGTGCCACCTGTCCCAGGCTGGGACGCGCATAGCCGATTCCGCCTGCCGCGGAGACCAGCGTCTGATCCGCGAAATCGAATTGCGTCGTGTTGCGCGTCGTCCGCCGCGACACTTCGGCCAGCGGGAAGAACCCCACGGCGCGAGGGCAGCTGGCCTTGACCGCCAACGTCGAGAACGTCTGGAAATTGTCGACCGGGCCGTTGATGTCGCCGTAATCGGCCTGCTGCCGCGCGAATCGCAGATCGGGCTGGATCTGGCAGATGCCGGCGACACGGATCGTACCGGTCCCCTCTATATCCGCGCGCGCGCGGCTGCGATCGGTGTTCCGGGTATAGAAACTATAGGCGAAATCGCCGTCGACGCGCAGATCGTTGTGCCCGACCTGCCGCTGATAGGTCGCGCGCACGGCCGGCGTGACGATGATGTCGTCGACCGGCGCCGCGCGGTTTTCGCTGGTTCGGAAGATGTTGTCGTCATAGGCGACCTCTCCCGACGGCGTCACGCTCAACCCCGGCTGATCGATCGTCGTTACGCCGATCAGCGGGATCGGCAGCAACGGATTCCCCAGCTGCTCGGACTGCGCGACGGCGACCTGCGGAACGACGAAGGCAGCGGCCCCCATTGCCTGGGCAAGGACGCTGAAGACTCGCGCGCGATTCATGCTGCAATGCAACATCGAGCGGCGAACCGGTGAGGAATAACAACCGAACATAGAGTCTGCGTGCCTTCTCGTATCCACGGCGTCAAGACGCTCCTAACCGATGTAAAAGACGAACTCACCTTCGATCACGCTGCGCTGCCGCATAAGTGTTCCTATATGTCCCCTCCATTAACCGCATGTAAAACCCTGCGAATTAAGCATGAGTCCTCATCGAGGGTTCGACATGGTTCGCCGTTTTTTGCCACTATTCAGCATTTTGCTCGCATCTTGCGGCGGCGGCGACGGCAGTTCCGCCTCGACCGAGGCGGTCACGACCGTTCCTGCTGCAGTGCCGTCGCCGACGCCCTCGCCTGCCGTCACGCCGACCGCCGCCGACGCCAGCGCGCTGCCCACCGAAGCCGGCGCCACCGCGATCATATTCGCCGCATCGGACCTGCCGGTGCGCGCGTCGCCCTATATCGTCGGCGCGGCCACGCACTTCTCCTATGCGGCGCTCGCCGGTTACGATCCCGACAGCGTCGCGCAGCGGTTCACCGATAGCGGCATCCGGGCGTTCCGCGAGGATCTCTACTGGAACGCGCTGGCACCCGATTGGGACGTCACCGGCGCGCATTTGCCGCAGCCGCTCGTGACCTTCCTCGGCAAGACCACCGCACGCCCTTTGTATATCCTCAACAACGGCAACGCGTTCATTCCGGGCGCGTCGCCGCCGGTCGCCGATGCCGGACAGACCGCGTTCGCGGCCTATGCGCAGCGCGCGGTCGCCGCGACCACGGGCCGCGATGCGATCTACGAGATCTGGAACGAATGGAACCGCAACGTCGTCCGCGACAAGCCGGTGATGGTCGGTCCGGGCGACGCGTCGGACTATCGCGCGTCGCTCTACTACGCGCCGCTCGCCGCGCGCGCGACCAGCGCGATCAAGCAGGTCGCACCGAGTGCGAAGGTCTTGGTGGGCGCGGCGGGCGACGATCCCGACTGGCAATGGACGCTCGACGTCCTCGCCCGCGGGGCCGCGGCGCAGGCCGACGGCATCTCCGCGCACATCTACAATCACTGCGCCAGTACCGCCAATCGCACCGCCTCCGAGGCGCTGGGCCGGCTGACGCTGCTGCACTCGAAGATCGCCGGCGCCAATGGCGGGCGCGACCTGCCATTGTATGTAACCGAATGGGGCTGGCCGGCGGGTACCAACGTCTGCGCGGTAAGCGCGGCGAAGATCGCGACCAACGTGCCGCAGTTCCTGCTGCACACCGCCGCGCTGCCCTGGGTGGCGGGATCCTGGTATTACGAGACCAAGGATTCGGGCGTCGACCCGACCAATATCCAGCATAATTTCGGTCTGTACGACGCCAATTACGCGGCGAAGTCGGCGCAGTGCGCGTTCGCCGATGCCAGCGCGGTGATCGCCGATGCGAAGGCAATGGCGGTGCAGAGCGTCGACAACGGCCTGACGGTGATCCGCGTTACGACGTCGCGCGGCCTGGCGATCGTCGCCTGGAGCGCGGTGGCCGGCCGGCAGGGGCGGATCACGGTCGGCGGCACCGCCGCCTACACCACCCGCACCCTCTGCCAGGCCACCGCTGCCGCCGCCTCCGACCGCACCGTCACCATCGGCGAGATGCCGGTCGTGATCGACATGCCCAACGCCAGCCGACTTGGGGTCAACGCCCGCCTGCTCTAGGCTGCCGGACAAATCGCGAACCCCGCGCCGGTCAGCGGTTTCCGCTGCCGGCCGCGATCTGGTCGAACGCGTCGAGCATCTGTTTGGCGAGCACGTCATAGTCGTACCGGTCGGTCTGCTTGGCGGCCTGCTCGCGCAGGACCAGCAATTGCTCGGGATTCTCCAACACGTCGACGATCGCCGCGCGCCAGCGCTCTGTGTCGCCGGGCGGGACCAGCATGCCATTGACACCGGGCTCGATCAGTTCGGGCAGCCCGCCCTTGTCGCTGCCCATCACCGGCACCGCGTTGACCAGCGCCTGGAACACGACGCCCGGCGAATTTTCGGCCCATAGCGACGGAACGATCAGCATATCGCTTTCGGCCATCAGGTCGGAGACGTTCTGCTGCGGCACATGGCCCTGCATCGTCAGCCATGGGCGATCGCCATACGCCGCCCGCAACGCCTGATCCTCCGGCCCCTTGCCGAGCACGGTGAGATGGAACTTATACTGCGCGGCGAGCGGATCGAGCAGTTCGAGGAGGAAATTGATCCCCTTGGTCTTTTCCAGCCGTCCGACGAACACCAGTCGCACCGTATCCGACGGCACGTGCGTGGTGCGCGGGGTGGGATAGCGGTTGGGGTTGAGGATGTGGAACCGCGGATAGTCCGCGATCGGCAGGAACGACGACACCGTGTCGAGGTTGGACTGCGACGGCGAGATGAAGCCGAGCCGCGGGATCTCACGCAGGAACCCCATCTTGACCTTCGAACTCACGCGGCAACTGGTACACTGGCCGACGCACTCGTCGCTGCCGCGGAACATCGTCGTACGCAGGCAGGTATAGGCGAGGTCGTGCAACGTGATCGCGGTCGGTATGTCGTGACGGCCGATCGCCTTCAACCCGTTATAGCCCAGCCCCGATATCCAGTGGATATGGATGAAGTCCGGTTTGAAATCGGCGATGACCTGCTCGAACATAGCCTCGTTGCGCGGATCGTAATGATCCTGCGCATGCCAGATCGGCTTCTTCCAGCTCGGCGCCTGGCTGGTCTTGAACACCGGATAGATGTGCGGTGTACCGACCCGGTACAGCGTGTAGCCGTCCTGCGGCGTCGCCCAGCTCTCATGCTCGGCCATCGGCGCCGCGGTCAGCACCGCCGCCTCGTGGCCATTGGCCGCGAACCAGTAGGTCAGACTGTGCGCGCACAGTTCCGCGCCACCGATCACATAAGGCGGATAATAGGCGGAAATGCTCAGGATGCGCATCGCGTGCCGCTCCAATGGCTATAGGACGAGAGTTCGCGCGGCATCATGACGCGACGACGATCCGGGCCGGCACGCCAACCGCGACCGCGCCGTTCGGCACGTCACGCAACACTACGGCATTGGCGCCGATCATGGCTCCCTCCCCGATTGAGATCGCGCCTATAATTGCCGCCCCAGCCGACAGATAGGCATTTCGGCCGATCCGTGCATGACCAGGGCTGTGCGAATGGCGGGAGCCGATCGTCACGTTCTGCAGGATCGCGACGTTTTCGCCCAAGGTGCAGACCCCCACGACGATCCCGTATGGATGAGGAATGTACAGTCCCGGCGAAACCGTACAGCCGATCGCGATCTCCGACCCGAACGATCGGCACGTCCCCCACCACCAGATACGCCGCATCGGACGACCAATCACGGGAATCTGCGCCAACAGATCCTGGATCCGCCGCGCCAGCACGAACTGGAACCCTTGCGTCACCAGGATCATCCGCAAGGCGAAGCCCGCGGTTACGATGGTCGATTCGTGATGGGCGAACAACGCGAGATCACGCCGAACCGCCGCGCGGAAACCGGCGGCTTCGCCTGATTCCGTATTGGTCATGGGCGGACACTACCTCTGCTGGAGACTGCCATTCGGCATGGTGAAAATGGTATAAAGAAATTTTTTGTGCATTGCGGCAATTGTGACGTCACGCAAAGCCATAACGGTGAACTCGTATCGTTTTTTGTAAAAATATCGTCTGTCGAGGCCACGTGCCTGCCCTTGCCTTCACAAGTTCACGGTTGCGAAAGATGCTGAGGTCACGATATCGCAGACGCGAGATGAACGTTCGATGGCGTAGTATCCGCACTGGATTTGATCGCAACGACAGTAACGATCGACCAGAACGGGTGGATGTCGCCTAAGAATTACGCCGCCTTGAATTCCATGGTGCGCCTCCTCCGCGGTATTTGGGTCGCGGCTGATACGCAAAAGACGAATTGATAGGGTAGCATGCGCATTCTGATCGTGAACACGTTGTATCCCCCCTCCCTCGTCGGTGGCGCCGAGCGGTCGGTCGCGCTGCTCGGCCGGGCGGTCGGCGCGCGCGGTCACGACGTTCACGTCGCCTCGCTGCACGACGGCGATACGATCATCGAGGAACGCGACGGCCCGGTCACGGTACACCGCCTGCCACTGCGCAACATCTATTGGCCGTTCCGCCCCGGGCATCGTCCGTCCAAGCCCGTGCGCCTGATGTGGCACCTGCGCGACCGGAAAAATCGGCGGGCAACCCGCGACCTGATCGCGCTCGCCAAGCGGATCAAGCCCGACGTGCTGCACACCAACAATCTTCAGGGGTTCTCGACCGAAATCTGGCACTGGGCGCGCGCAAACGACATCCGGATCGTCCACACGCTGCGCGACTACAGCCTTATGTGCGCGCGTGCCGCGCTATACCGCGACCGCAAGGATTGCGTCGAGCGTTGCGCCGATTGCCGCCTGCTGACCGACCGCAAGAAGCGCAATACGCCGCTCGTCGATGCGGTCGCCTCGAACAGTCAGTACGTGATCGATACGCACGAGCGTCACGGCTTCTTCGACGATACGCCGAGCCGCGTGATCTTCAACATCGCCGATGTGAACGCGGTGGTGTCCAGCGCGGAACGACCGGGGCGCGAGGACGCCCCCGGCCTGGTGTTCGGCGTGATCGGCCGGGTCGAACCCGAAAAGGGCATCGAAGTGGTACTCGCGGCGATCACCAGCGTCGAAGGCGACTGGCGACTGCGCATCGCCGGTGGTGGCCAGACCGATTATATCGACGGGCTGAAAGCGCGCCATCCGGATCCGCGGATCGACTGGATGGGGTTCGTCGAGGCCGATGCGTTCTACGACAGCATCGACGTCCTGATCATCGGCTCGACCTGGCCCGAACCTCTGCCGCGTACCATGATCGAAAGCCTCGCGCGCGGCACGCCGACCTTGTATTCGGACGCTGGCGGCACGCCCGAGATCGGCCATATGGCGCCGCTATCGGCAATGTACGCCAAGGACGATCCCGAGGCACTCGCGTCGCGGCTGCGCCTTGCGCTCGACGACCCGGCGACGTGGCGCGCGCGCCGCACCGCCGATCCGGCATTGCTCGAGCAATTCTCCGAAGCCGCGGTCGCGGGCCGCTATATAGCGCTCTACGCCAGCGACGCCGACCGCCCGGTCTGATCGGCGTTTTTTCGCTCGCTATTCAGATCGCAGCGAGCGCGGCGATCAGATCGTCGGTGCTCGCCGACCAGCTATAGGCGTCGGGGCGCGCCGCGGTGCGTGCCGCCAGATCGTCGACCAGAATGTCGTCGCGCAGGATCCGCTCCAGCCCCGCAGCGATCGAGTCGATCGAGGTCGGATCGACGTACAGCGCCGCATCGCCGCACACTTCGCGCACCGGGGGGATATCGCCCGCCAGCACCGGACGGCCGAACTGCATCATCTCGAGCGGTGGGATGCCGAAGCCTTCGTACAGACTGGGAAACACCAGCGCGCGGGCGGCGCGGTACAGCCCCATCAACGCCTCGTCGCTGATCCGGCCCGGCAGGATCACGCCCGGCGGCACGTCGTCGATGCCGTTCTGCGCGAACGACTTGACCGCCGCGCCGACCAGCACGAGGCGGTCGTCGGGCCGCGCGACCCTAGCGAACGCCTCTAGCGCGCGCGGCAGGTTCTTGTTGGGCGCGAACGATCCGACGAACAGCAGGAATCGCCCCGGAATCAGGCCCAGTTGCGCGACGATGTCGATATCGGGGACGATCGCGTCGACATGGTCCGCCGCGTTCGGGATCACCGGGATCCTGCCGGGGTCGAGCTTGAGCACTGCGGCCAGACGATCGCGCGAAAAGCCCGACACGGTCGCGATCTGCGAGCGACGCGCGATGAGATGCCCGAGCGTCCGGTGCATCGTCCGATACGGTCGCGAGAAATTCTCCGGCAGATCGTAGACCAGCGCGTCGTGGATCACGGTCAGCGACCGGCGCGGCGCGATCGGGCCAGAGTTGCACAGGTTAAGAAGCGTCGACCCGTGCGCCGCCCGCGGCAGATGGATCTGCTCCCAGGCGTGACCACCGCCGCGACCGACGGTGCGTGCCGAAAACCGCGGCCATTCTGGCGGTGCAGCAACGCCGGGCGGCAGCAACAGCGTCCAGCGCGGCGGCTCGGCGCCCGCCACGATGCGGTCGTGAACCTGCCCCAGCAACATACGCGCGAACCGTTCGACACCGGTGACCGAACGTCCCAGAAAACGACCATTAACTGCGATCATTGTCTCTATTTTCCAATTCTATCCGGGGATAGGCACGGTGTGACGCCATATTGTTGCAAGGCTGCTATGCGCCGCCATGGGTGGCCATCTAAACTGATTCGAGTGTTTCGTTCAGGTTAGATCCTGCATCGTAAGGTTATATCGCCGTGATTGCTCCACGATGGCCCACCCGCTATCACTGTTGCAGCGCAGCGAAAACCGGTCGGGTGGCCAGGGGCCGATTTTCTAAGGATAAAGTCACGCGATGGAAGTAGCCATGGACCATCTCGGCGAAGTTTCGTTGGCCGGCGCCCTCCACCGACGGAACCTGCGCCTACGGCTATATTGCCTGTTGATCGCGACCGACCTGTTCGCGATCGCAATCGGATTCGCGATCGGCAGCTTCGTCCGCGGCGACAATTGGCTGTCGCTGAGCGGGATCGATCTCGCCTATCCGGTCCTGCCGATCTATTTCCTTATCGCCTTCAACAACAAGGCGTATTCCCGGCCCGCGATCACCAGCGGCACCGAATCGATGATGCGCGCGATCGTGCCGCTGGCGATCACCGGGTTCGCGCTGCTGACGCTGATCTTCTTCGTCCAGGCGGGTAACGACATCTCCCGCGTCGCGTTCGCGATCGGTTTCGGCGGCACCACGATCCTGATGGCGACGTTCCGGATGATCATCGTCATCGTCGTCCGGCGCACGGTTGCGCCGAAGCTGGTCGCCGAACTGCTGATCGTCGACGACGTGCCGCGCGCGCAATGGCACGAGCCGAAGCTCTGCGACACGATCTTCGCCGGCGAGGCCGGGATCGAGCCGGACATGGGCAATCCGCACATGCTCAATCGATTCGGCCAGATGGTCAGCAAGTACGAGCGCGTCGTGGTGCACTGCCCGGTGGATCGCCAGCTCGACTGGTCGCTGCTGCTGCGCGGCGCCAATGTCGACGGCGAGATCCTGTCGGCCGGTTTCGGCAAGCTCGGCGTGCTGGGCCTGCAGAACTTCAAGGGCCGCCAGACGCTGCTCGTTGCACGCGGGCCGCTGAGCTATACCGACATGGCCAAGAAGCGCGCGCTCGACATCATCGTGACGCTGATCGTGCTGTTCGCGATTTCTCCGGCGCTCGTGCTGATCGCGCTCGCGGTGAAGCTCGATTCGCCCGGTCCGGTGCTGTTCCGCCAGGAGCGGATCGGGCGCGGCAACCGCATCTTCAACATCCTCAAGTTCCGCTCGATGCGCGTCGAAAGCCTCGACGCCAAGGGCGCAACCTCGACGCAGCGCGACGACAAGCGCATCACCCGCGTCGGCGCGTTCATCCGCAAGACCAGCCTCGACGAGATCCCGCAGTTCCTGAACGTCCTGCTCGGCGACATGAGCCTAGTCGGGCCGCGCCCGCACGCGCTCGGCTCGCTCGCGGGCAACCAGCTGTTCTGGGAAGTCGACCGCGAATATTGGCATCGCCATGCGCTGAAGCCGGGAATCACCGGCCTTGCACAGGTTCGCGGGTTCCGCGGCGCGACCCACCGCGACGTCGATCTCAAGAACCGGCTGCAGGCCGATCTCGAATATCTCCATGACTGGAGCCTGATGCGCGACGTCAAGATCCTGTTCCGGACGATGACCGTTCTCGTCCACAGCAACGCCTATTGAGCCCGCGCCGCGGGGGCGGTAGGGCGCGATTCCGGGGGTTGAGGAGAAGCCAATGCCATCTATTCGATCCCCGAAATCCAGCCTGACGGCCGGGAAGATCGTGGCCCGTGCCGGGCTGGCGCTGACCGGCCTGGTCGGGGGTGCCGTCGCGCTCGCCTCGATGGCGCCGATGCCGTCGTCGTCGCCCGGCCCGTTGCGGCCGCTGCCCGATGGACCGCTGACGCCACGCGCCGCGCCGTTGATCATCGGCGTCGGCGTGCATTTCGGGATCGGTGGCGAATATGGCTATGACCCCGCCCGGACGGCGCAGGCGATCGACACGGTCGGTGCATCGTCGTTCCGCGACGACCTGACCTGGCCGGGCTTCAAGGGCGCGGGCATGAACGCGCCGGGCAGCATGCGGCCCCGCCTGGCGGCGTTCCTGGCCGCGACCAAGGCGCGGCCGCTGTTCATCCTGGATCATCCCAATCCGGCGATCGGCGGCGACGGCGTGCCGGTTACCGATGCGGGTCGTGCGGCGTTTGCGAACTTTGCCGGCGAGGCCGCACGCCAGACCGCAGGCCGACGCCCGATCTATGAGATCTGGAACGAGTGGAACCTCAACGCCGCGCCAGCGATGGGCAAGCTGATCGGACGCGCCGCGCCCGGCGATCCGCGCGGCGGCGACGCCTATGCCCGACTGGCGGCCAAGGCGACCGCCGCGATTCGCGCGAGCCAACCGAACGCCACCGTCCTGGCTGGTGCGGCGGGGACGGATGACGGCTGGCAGTGGGTGCACGCGGTGGCCGGCGGCGGCGGGCTGAAGGGCGCCGACGGCCTGTCGGTACATTATTATAACCACTGCGAACGCCCCGATAACCGGACTGCTGCCGAAGCGATCACGCGGATGCAGGCGCTCGCCACGAAGATGCGGATCCGCGGCGGTCGGGCGATGCCGATCTACGTCACCGAGATCGGTTGGCCGACCACGCAGGGCGGGCCATGCGATATCGCGCGCAACGATTCGGGCAATAACATCGCCCAGTTCCTGCTGTGGTCCGCGGCGACGCCGTGGATGCGCGGCGTCTGGATCTATCAGTTGAAGGACCAGGCCCAGGACCCCACCGACAACGAGGCTAATTTCGGGCTGTTCACGTACGATTACAAACCCAAGCCCGCCGCCTGCATGATGCGCGATGTCAGCCGCCTGATCGGCCGCGCGAAAAGCTGGCGGATCGATCGGCCGCAGCCCGGCCTGACCGTGGCAAGGATGAGCGACGGGCAGTCGCGCACGCTGATCGCGTGGACGGATCGTGCCGCGCAGAAGGCTGAGCTGCAAATCGGCGGCGCGCCGACGCCCTACCGGCCAATCTGTTCGCCCGCCGGCCCGCGCGACACGACGATCCCGGTCGGGTCGCGGCCGGTCGTGGTGTCGCTGTCGGGCAGCGGCGCGGGAATACGCTACCGCATGCTGTAGGCGCACAAAAAATGCTGGCCGCCCCCTCCTGCGCGTGGAGGGGGCGGCCAGTGCACGTCTCGGAAAGCTAGCGGACTATCAGCCCAGCAGACGCTCGACCACCAAGGTGATCGCGGTCCATCCTGCCAGGCTGATCACGCCGAGCAGCAACAACCGCCCGCGGGGCTGCCATTTGAACGTGGCGGGCGCACGGATCGCGCCGGTGATGGTATTCAAACCATAAACATTGTCGGTCATCGCCGCGGTGATGCTGCCGGCGGGGAGCGGCAGGTCGAACTGGCAACCATAATCGCGTGCGCCGGCCCACGTGATCTGCGCCTCGCGCTGGCCTACGCCAGGAATGCCGACCACGACATTCTGATCGAGCAGCAACGGCAGTACCGATTCGATCCGGCACCCGTCGCGGTTGAGATCGGCGATCCGGATCTCGCGCGACGTCGTCTCGTCATGCAGGCGCAGCGTACCGGTACGCGCCAACGCCACTCGCGTGTCGGCGCGACGTTCGGCTGGATCCGCGAAAAATGCTGCGTTGTGTACCGTTGCCACCATCTGTTCCCTAGTGCGGGCGAAACCCTGAACCCTCGCTCTATCTAGGTGGCATGCAATGAAAAATTGCTGTTATTCTATAGTTTCTTCGATCTTAACTAATATTTGTTTTGCTCCGAAGATTATTACAAAACGACCGTCGATCGGGACGGCGATCCGACGCCGAGCAGCTTGCCGAACGCGCGCTGGAACACACGCTTGCGACGCTCCGACACTTCGGCGATCAGCAGCGCGAGGATCACCGCGGCGACGATTGCCACTGGCCCACCAAACGCACTCGCGCGCAGCTTCGGGAAAACCGACGCCAGCATGAGGAAGAACGGCTGGTGGACCAGATACAGCGTGAAGCTTGCTCCGGCCAACCAGCGGATCGCGCGGGCGATGCCGGCGGGGAAGATCGTCCGCCCTTCGGTCGCGCGCCGGAACGCGATGATGTTGACGGTGATCAGCCCGCCGACGAGCGCGAAATACACGAAGCTCTTCGCCAACTGCGCCAGGTCGGCTTGGTCGTACATCGGCCACGCCCAATGCTCCAACGTCCGCTTCACCACGAAATAGGCGAGCAACGTCGCGACGAACGCGGCGAGCGCCAGCCGCTTCGGCATCGTCACGCGGCCGGCGCGAACATGGCGGTAGGCGAGCAGCCCGAACAGCCAGATCGGCATGTACGCGACCACCTTCGGTCCGAACGCAAGCATCAGCAGGACACCGACCACCGCACCCCGCACACGCCCGAGATAGAAGAACGCGGCGAAGATGACGTAATAGGCGGCTTCGAACCCGAGCGACCAATAGGGTTCGTTGCTACCGAACACGCGGTGGCTGAACCAGAGTTCGTTGGTGAAGGTCAGCGCGAACGGCAAGTTGGTGAGGTAGGCGGGATCGTAGAACGGGTGATCGGTGAGCGGTACCACGCCATATCGCTGCGTGATCATGTCGCAGACGAACCCCGCCAGCAGCGCGATCAGGCAGACCGAATAGAGCCGCGACAGACGCGCGGTCGCATAGGCGCGCAGGCTGTGTTCCTTCTCCTCCGCGACGAACGCGATGACGAACCCCGACAGCACGAAGAACACCGCGACCGCCTCACCGGTGTGGCCCGAGATGAACCCTGGCAGCCGGGGCATGACGAAATGCCGGGCATGGCCGAGCACCACCTCGAACGCCGCGACGAGGCGCAGCAGATCAAGATAGAGCGACAAATTGGGATCGAGCACCCTGACCTTCGTCCCGAAAGGACCGGTCGATTTTGCGTGCGTCTGCGGCTCGCTCACGATGCCCGCTCCTTGTCCGTCTTCGGGGCCATCATCCGGCACGTCCTGCGCGCGCTCCGATCAGCGTATCGACCAGGGCGCCCTCGCGCTGCCGGCTGTGCGCGGCCCAGCGCTCGCGGACACGCGTCCGTGCCGCCTCGACCGCTGCCGGGTCCTGCGCGAGCCCGAGGATATGCCGGGCGGCGGTCTCGGGCTGGTCGAGGTCGAGCAGTTCGGGCACGCCCATGAATTCGAAGCCCTGGAGCGACAGCGGCGTCGCCATCACCGGCGCGCCGGCGGCGAACGCCTCGAGCATCTTGATCTTCAGCCCGCTACCATGGACGACCGGGCTCAGCATGCACAGGCACGCGCCGAGCAACCGCTCCATCTCGTCGTCGGCGACGAAGCCCAGTGTTTCGACATTGGCGGCGGGTGTGCCGATATGCTCGCGCGTGCCCTTGCCGATGAACGTCACGATCGCGGGGGCGTCGAGCGCCAGCAACGCGGGCGCGAGCGACCGCGTGATCCAGTCGATCGCGGCGCGATTGGGGGGGAAGCCGGGGCTGCCGATGAACAGGACGCGGCGATGGTCGATGTCGTTGGATGGCGGCGCGATCGCCTTTACCGCCGAAACCGGCGCGCGCTCGATGACCGGGCACAGCGCGACGCCCTTCGCGCCGGTCAGCCCGCGATAGTGGCGCGCATCGCTGTCGGAGATGAACACGGTCCGCGCCGCACGCCGCAGCAGCAGCGCCTCGATCAGCCATGCCTGCACCGCCTCGACGCGGAGGAACGCCGCCGACGCGCGCGATTTCCGCAGCCGCGCACCATCGACCAGCGTGTCCGGGGTAACGTTGTGTGCGATGAAGACGAAGGGCGTGCGCCCCAGCACGAGCCGCCACAGCGACACGTTCGCGAGCGCCTGGATATGGTCGACCACGATCAGATCGGGTTGCGCCGCCAGTCCCGCGCGGATCGCGCGCCGCGCCGGAGTCGAAACGAAGCCGATGCTCATCAGCAGCTTACCCGACAACAGATGCGCGAGCTTGCGCGCCTTGGACGGAGTCTTCGTATCCGCGCGGTAGCCGGCGACGCCGCCGAACGCGGGCGCAGGGGTGTCGGCGGGCAACGTCGTGAAGACGCCGGTCAGGTCGATCGCGCGCGATGCGGCCAGCTCGGCGATGTGTGCGCGCGCGACGACGTCCATGCCCGAGCGCGGATCGACCGGATCGCCGGCACCGATATAGAAGACCTGCAGCGCTCGGCGACCGGACGCCGCAGTCTCCGTCATCGCGCGCCGCCGAGGATGCGCGCCGGCGATCCGGCGGCGACCGCGCCCGCGGGCACGTCCTTCAGCACCACCGAGTTCGCGCCGATCTTGGCCCCGCGACCGATCGTGATCGGGCCGAGGATGGTCGCGCCCGCGCCGATCTCGACATCGTCGCCGATGATCGGCCCGCGCGGCGCATCGTCGCCGCGCTTGCCGATCGTGACGCATTGCAGGACCGCGACGTTGCGGCCGAGCGTGCAGTCGCCGAGGACGATCGCATAGGGGTGCGGCATGTAGCAGCCGGGGCCGACAGTCGCGATCGCGGCGATCTCGGAGCCCGATCGCCGACACGTCCGCGCCCAATAGAGCCGCGCGACGACCCGTCCGACCACCGGCAGCGACGCGAGCAGGCGCTGGATCCGGTGCTGCAGGATGAAGCGGAAGCCCGGCAGGAACAGCCACGCATAGACCAGGAACGCACCGCCCGGCCGCTGCCCGCCGACCTTGGCGACGCGCACCAGATCGCCGCGAAGATGCTCGGCGAAAATCGCCCAGGCAGCGGTCTTGCGCGTGTCGGTCATGGGCGTATCGGTCATAGGCGGGGCATCTCCGTTGCCGAGCCGCCCCCCGTTTGCGAGAAAGGCTCGGGCTGCTTCATCTTGCGGAGCACATGCCGCAGATAGAGCAAACGGACGATGAACAGCGTGCTGGCGGTAGCCGCGGCCGACAGCCCCGCCCCGATCAGCCCGAAGAAATACATGAACCCGGTGCCGAACGCGATCGCGACGATCACGCCTGCGACATTGTTGACCGCGTACATCCGGTCGCGCCCCATGCTGGTGATCGACACGTTGAGCAGGTCCGAGCCCGAACGGATCGTCGCCGCGAGCAGCATGATCGCGAGCAGCACGCGAAATACCGGGAAGCGCCCCGCCGGCGCGAAGTAGAAGATCATCTCGGTCGCGAGGAAGATGCCGACGCTGAACACCGCGGCGAAGGTCATCGTCTTGATCATCTGGCGGCGCAGTTCGGCCTGCCACTCGACCGGGTCGCCGCCGCGGAACGCACGCACCATCCGCGGCAGCGCGAGCTGCACGACGGCGGTCGAGATCAAGGTCTGGAGCGCGTTGGTGATCGAGAAATAGAAGCTGTAGATACCCGTCGCGACCAGCCCGAGCAGCGCGTTCAGGATGAAGCGATCGGCATAGCCCAGCCCGACGATGCCGAGGTCGCTGAAATAGATGTACCAGGCGCGGCGGGCCCGCGTGACGAGCACGCTCAGCTTCTTTTCCTCGCGCAGGCTCGCCTTCATCGGCCAGCGGCGCAGATAGACGAACAGCATCGCGATCGCGAGCACGTGGCTCAGGATCCAGCCGATGAAGATCATGTCGAGCGTCTTCAGCGCCGGCAGCGCGAACCCGATCGCGACGACGATCGGGATCCACAAGGCGGAGCGGACGAACACGAGGACGTTGGCGAACAGCGCGAGTTCGAGCCCGATCATCGGCATGTAGATGTCGAGCGCGACCGTCTCGAGCCACAAGAGGATCAGGATCAGCACCTGCGTCTGCGTGATCCCGCCGGTCTGCCAGACCAGCACCGGCACCGCGATCAGCGTGCCCGCGAGCAACGACGCGAAGGTGATGATCAGCCGGTCGCGGATCAGCGGCGCGGCGGTCGCAGGGGTATGCCCGACCACTTCGCGCGACACGAAATAGTTCAGGCCCCAACCGACCGTCGCTGGCACGATGCCGATCGCACCGATCGCCAGGCCATAGACGCCCGCCGCCGCCAGACCAAGCTGGCTGACGATGTAAAAGGACAGCGCGAATCGAAGGAACAGCGTCGAACCACGCAGAACCATGTTCGGCGCGCCACCGCGGATCAATCGTGTCAGTAAGACAGACATGACGAGGGCGGTCTCTCCGCTAGGACATCGGCACAGAACCCGATCGCCGGCCGACTGCCGGGTCATACTGCACCACAGCATGCCACTAGGCGATTTCGGTCCCGCACGTCCACCCACGCCGATCCCACCCGACCCTACTCGCGACCGGCGGACCGCGAAAAACGATCGGTTCGGGCGGCCGACCTGCCTCGTTTCGGGGCGTGCTGCACCGCACCGTAATTTTCCGCAATTGACGTTGCAGAGTGCATTCAGCAGTGAGTAGATTCCCAACCTAAGGTTTTCCCGATGCGTCTAGGCCGGATAGACAGCCTCCAGATCCTGCGTTTCCTAGCGGCCTTTCTCGTACTCTGCGGGCATAGCCAGCACGCGCTGGTCGATCATCTCGGCGCACGCGCCGGATACTGGAGCTTCGTCCCGCTCGACTGGGGACTGGGGGTCGACGTCTTCTTCGTGATCTCGGGCTTCGTGATGTACTACATGATGCACGACCGGTTCGGGAAGGCAGGCGCCGCCGCAGACTTTCTGCGCCGTCGTCTGATCCGCGTCGCGCCGCTCTACTGGCTGTTCACCACGCTTGCGCTGGCCGTACTGGTCGCGACCGGCGCGCCGCGACCCGGCACGCTGAACATCGTGTTCTCGTACCTGTTCCTGCCGGGGCCGGTGTGCGGCGACTATTGTTTTCCGGTGTTCACGCTGGGCTGGACGCTGAACTACGAAATGATGTTCTACGCGGTGTTCGCGATCGCGCTGCCGTTCCGTCGCGCCACCGGCATCGCGATCATCGTCGCCGCGATCCTCGGGCTGATGGCCGTCGCGCATCTTGCCCCGGCCGACTGGCGGATGCTGCATTTCTGGGGCTATCCGCTGACCGGTGAGTTCCTCGCGGGGATCGGGCTCGCGCACCTGTTCCTGAAGGGCGTCCGTATTCCCCGCCCGATCGCGCTCGCGACGATCCCGTTCGCGCTGGTGCTCGCGGTGATCGGGTATCAGACCGACGCCTACGACACGATCGGCCGGATCGTCACCGGCGGTATCCCCGCCACGTTGATCATGGCAGCGGCCGTCCTCGGGCTGGAGCCGGTCGGCGGACGCCAGGTCGCCCCCACCGGCCTGACCCGTCTGCTGGTCGCGGGTGGCGACGCGTCCTACGCGCTGTACCTGTCGCATCCGATCGCGATCAAGCTGGCCCAGGTGATCGCGCAGAAGCTCGGCATCCTGGACCGCGCACCGGAACTGCTGCTGCCGCTCGTGTTCGTCGGCGCGGTGATCGGCGCGGTCATCGTCCACCGCTTCATCGAAAAGCCGATGCTCGCGTTTCTCAGCCGCCGCTGGAGTCGCTTCGGCAGCACTGGTATGGGCGACGGCCAGCCCGCGCCCGGCCGCGCCGGCGTCATCGTCACTGAAGAACCGGAAACTCGCTGATGGCTACCACGATCGATGCATTTCCCGCCCGGACGACGGTCCAGCGGAACTGGTCGACGAGCATGAACCAGGAACTGGCCAACAAGCTGCTGGCTGGTCTGTTCCTGATGTTCGCGTTTCGCGATACGCTGACCGCGGTGCTGCGCTGGGCGCTTGCGCTGACGCATCTGTCGCCGGTGTGGTTCATCCCCGACCTGCTCTCGATCGGCGCCTTCGGCTATTTCGCCTGGCATATCGCGTTTCGAAACCGCTCGCCCTTCGCCATTCTGCTGGTCCTCAACACGATCACTGCGGCGATGGTCGGCTATGTCTTCATGTCCGAATCGCCGTTTGCGCTGATCTCGTCGCTCAAGCTGTTCTTTCCGTTCTACGTCGGTCTGGCGCTCTGCGGCAGCGACATCACGCAGTACAAGTTCGTGCGGTATATGATGATCGGGCTGATGATCGCCTCGATCGTCGGCCTGATCGCCGCGCCCTATTTCGATTATCCCTGGACGGGCGCGGAGTTCGAGAATTTCGGCAACAGCAAGGAAGTCGGCCGGGTCTGGTGGATCGACGGCGTCGTGCGATACGGCGGGCTGGCCGGCGACAGCACGATGGCCGCGTACATGGTCGTCTTTCCGTATCTGATGCTGTTCCACCGGATTCCCAAGTGGCTCAATCTGGCATTGTGGCCGGTGATCTACTGGGCGATCCATATCAGCACCAGCCGGTCGGCGATGCTGGTCGCGGTCTGCTTCGCGCTCTATTATCTCGCCACCGAGATCCTGATGCCGTCGTTGAAGAAATACGACATCGAGCGCAATCTCGCCAAATGGTCGTTCCTGTGCGTGCCGATTCCGTTCGTGCTGATCGCGGTTCTCGGCGGCGTCGACCTGTCCGAGATGAGTTCGTCCCTGTTCAGTCTCCAGGACCGAATCAACAACAGCTGGCAGCTACCTTTCACCTACCTGTCGGATCTCTTTCCCGCCGGCCTGTTCGTCGGCTGCGGGCTCGGCTGCTTCTCCTATCCGATGGCCTATACGGATATGTCGGGATACACCGTACCGGTCGATAATTTCTATCTCAGCACGTACCTGATGATGGGGGTTCCGTGGCTGGTCTTCATGGTCGGCATGGCGATCGCGCCGTTCCGCACCAAGATCCGGTCGAAGCTGGTGATGATCTTCATCCTCAACATCTACACGATCACGGTGCAGTGCTACGGTCCGTCGTTCGCGACGATCTCGATCGGCTATGCGTTTTCGGACATGTTCCTGCGCGGCAAGCCCTGGCAGCGGCGCGCGCTCCGCTCGGCCGAAACCGATGCCGCAGTCTCTACCTGATTGGTGACGGGGCCGGCCGGTGCCGTTTGAACGGCGACTTGCCGGTCAGCGCGGCCCAGTCCGCCATGCCGAGCCGCTCGGCCAGCATGAAGACGGCGACCGGAACATACAGCCCGACGGCGGTGCCGAACGCCAGATCGAGCGGAACGCTACGCAGATGCAGCGTCGCGAGAAGCCGCGGCGCCGTCGGCAGGAAGATGACGTGCATCAGGTAGATCGGCAGAGATACCATCCCGAGCCAGGCCAGATGACGACCGGCGCGCCCGGCGGGTGCCAGCGCACAGGCCAGCGTCATCATCAGCGACAGACCCAGCATCGACACCGGGATTGTCCACAGGCTGACCGCCACGACATCGCCACGCCGCCATAAGGCCAGCGCAGCCGCGACGAACAGGATCGCGGCGAGGGCGATGCCGATCGGCGAACGGATCGGGTGCATCAGTTTGCGGCCATGCTGCGCCAGCCATAGACCCGCCACGAAATACGGCGCGTGAACGATCATCTGCGGCACGACGTCGGTCGGCGGCGCGTCGGACAGAAACGTGAAGGCCAGCAACGCGAGCGCGGCGGCACCGGCGGCAACCGTGGCGCGCCCGGCGAACAGCAAGGCCGCCAATTGCATGAGCAGCAGCGCGTACAGGAACCAGAAGATGCCGATCGGGTGCGTCGCGATATGCAGCAGCGCATCGAGAGGGAGGTCGCCGTTGACGTGGATGATCAGCCGCGCCGCCGTCATGCTCGCCCAGAACAGGGCGGACCACAGCACATAGGGATAGACGATCGCCCATCCCCGCGACCGGAGATAATGTCCGGCCGCGACCTTGCGGATCGAGAAGAACGCGTTGTAGCCCGCGACCAGGAAGAACACCGGCATGTGCGTCGTGTAGATCGCGAAATCGATCGCCTGGAGCACCTGCAGCATACCCGAGGCATCGGGATTCTTCATGACGCCACGCGCGTGATGGCCATAGACGACCAGCACGATCGCCAACCCGCGCAAGATATCGGCGGCGACATCGCGCTCTCGCCGAACTACCGTTCCGGGCTTATCCGTCATCTGCATTCGTTCCGATCCGCCTCGCCCGTCGCATCCGAAGTCGATCGAAACGGACTGTGGGAAACCCGCGTTCGGTCGATGGACCAAGAGGCCTGGCCCGCGATATCGCGCCGCGGGCCCTCTAGGTCATCTTGCAGCATGGGCGCAAGATGATGCGGCACATCCGGTGCGGATGCGCCCACCCCTACCGCTCTCGCGCTGCTTCGGAGACATCGCGCGATACCGGGTCGAGCATGTAGTCGAGCAGGCGGCGACGACCGGTGCGGATATCCGCGGTGACCGCGAGGCCGGGGGTCAGGACCATCTGACGCCCGTCAGCGGTGACCGTGCGCTGGTCCATCGCGATCCGCGCCATGTAATAGGACGGCCCCTTCTCGTCCTGCACCGCGTCGCGGCTGACCGAGACGATCCGGCCGGGCACGGTGCCGAACCGCGTGAACGGATACGCCTCGAGCTTGAGCGCGACCGGCTGGCCGGCGTGGACGAAGCCCGCGTCGCGGTTGAGCAGCTTGGCCTCGACGGTCAGCTTGCCGTCGGGCACCACCACCATTAGCGCGCGGACCGGCTCGACGACGCCGCCGACGGTGTGGATCGCCAATTGCTGGACGGTGCCGTCGACCGGCGCGACCAGCCGCTGCATCCGGCTCTGCTGGCTCGCCTTGGCGAGATCCTGGCGGCGCTGCATCGCATCCGACTGCGCCTTGGCGAGATCGCCGAGCGCGGTCTGGCGCGCCGTTTCACGCGAATGATTGAGTTCCTCGCCAAACCGCTGCGCTTCCGAGAGCCCGCGCGTGCGCTGTTGCGCGGCGACATCGCGGCTGCCCATCTCGCTGTGCCGCTGGCGCTGCATGTCGAGCACGCGCAGGCCACTGGCATAGCCGCGCGCCGCCAGCGTCTCGATCGCCTTGACCTGGCGCTCCATCAGCGGCCGGTTGGCGTCGAGCGCGCGCATCTGATCGCCCGCCCCTGCCGCATCGGCGAGCGCGGAGCGACGCGCGGCGGCGAGCCCGGCATCGGCCGCGCGCGCGCTGCCGAGTTGCGCCGCGACCAGCCGGCGCTGCGTGTCGAGCACGTCGGCGGGCGTGCCGGGCGGAGCGACGAACACGCCGCGCCCGCCGCTCAGCCCGTCGACGATCGCGGCGTTGCGCGCGACGTCGATCTCGGCGGTGAGCAGCGCTTGGCGCGCCTGCGCTTCGTCGGCCGACGACAGCGTTGGATCGAGATCGACCAGCGGCTGGCCGCGCTTGACGACGTCGCCGTCATGCACCCAGATCCGCCGAACCAGACCGCCGCTGACCGATTGGACCAGCTTGACGCTGTCGGCGGGAATCGTCCGCCCTTCCGCGGTCGCGACGATATCGACATGGCCGAGCGTCAGCCACAGCCCACTCGCCGCCATCCCGCCGAGCAGCAGCCACGCGGTGATCCGCGCGGTCGGCGACACCGGGCGTTCGATCACCTCGAGCGCCGCGGGCAGGAACGCGGTCTCGAGCGGAATGCGACGGTCGCGACGCGTCGCGCGATCCTCGATCCAGGCGCGACGGACGAGCGACAGGTGATGGGTGAGCGCGGTCATGAGGCGATTCCGTACAGGACGCCCATCTGGCGTCGGTAGAGGTCGGCGTAGCGGCCGCCGTGACTGAGCAGTTCGTCGTGCGAGCCCTGCTCGACCAGACGCCCCTTCTCGAGCGCGACGATGCGGTCGCACTGGCGGATCGCGGACAGGCGATGGGCGATGATGATGACGGTGCGGCCGACCGCCATCTGCTTGAGGTTGGTCTGGATGATCTCCTCGCTCTCGGCGTCGAGCGCGGAGGTCGCCTCGTCGAAGATCAGGATGCGCGGCTGGGTGACGAGCGCGCGGGCGATCGCGAGCCGCTGGCGCTGGCCACCCGACAGGTTGGCGCCGCGCTCCTCGATCATCGTGTCATAGCCCTGCGGCATCCGGCTGATGAACTCGTGTGCGCCCGCCATTTCGGCGGCGGCTATGACCTTGTCGATCGGCAGCGCGGGGTTGGCGAGCGCGATGTTCTCGCGCACCGTGCGGTTGAACAGCACGTTCTCCTGCAGCACCACGCCGATCTGGCGGCGCAACCACGCCGGATCGATCTGCGCGACGTCGACGCCGTCGACCAGCACGCGGCCGTTGGCGGGGACGTAGAGCCGCTGGAGCAGCTTGGTCAGCGTCGACTTGCCCGAGCCCGACGAGCCGACGATGCCGAGCGTCGAGCCGGCGGGGACGACCAGATCGATGTCGTCGAGCGTCCACGGCCCGTCGTCGGCATAGCGGAAGCGGACATTCTCGAACGTGACGCTGCCGCGGATCGCGGGCAGCGCGGTCTGGCTGCCGGCGCCCGGCTCGACGCGGTGGTTGAGCACGTCGCCGAGCCGCTCGACCGCGATCCGGACCTGCTGGAACTCCTGCCACAGCTGCGCCATGCGGATCACCGGGCCCGAGACGCGCTGCGCGAACATGTTGAACGCGACCAGCCCGCCAACGGTCAGGTCGTGCGCGATCACCGCCTGCGCGCCGAAATACAGGATCGCCGCCATGTTGAGCTTGGAGATCAGCTGGATCGCGTTGTTGCCGGTGTTGCCGAGATCGATGACGCGCTGGTTGGCCGCCGAATAGCCCGCGAGCCGGCGCTCCCACGCGTCCTGCCACTGCGGCTCGACCGCGGCGGCCTTGACCGTCTGGATCCCGGCGATGCTCTCGACCAGCAATGCGTTGTTGGCGGCACCCCGCTCGAACTTGTCGTCGAGGCGGCTGCGCAGCGGCCCCGTCACCAGCAGCGCGACGGCGAGATAGGCGGGGATCGCGAGCACCGCGACGAAGAACAGCTTGATCGAATACAGCGCCATCACCGCGAGGAAGACGACCGCGAACACCGGGTCGATCAGCACCGTCAGCGAGGCGTTGGTGAGGAATTCGCGGATCGTCTCGAGCTGGCGGACGCGCATCGCGGTATCGCCGACGCGGCGCGATTCGAAATAGCTCAGCGGCAGCCGCAGCAGGTGGCGGAACAGCCGCGCGCCAAGCTCGACGTCGATCTTCTGGCTCGTTTCCGAATACAGGCGCGTGCGCAGCCAGCCGAACGCGGTCTCCCAGAACGACACCGCGACGAAGCCGATCGTCAGCACCGACAGCGTCGACAGCGTGCCGTAGACCAGCACTTTGTCGACCACGCTCTGGAAAAACAAAGGCGCGGCAAGCCCGAGCAGGTTGAGCGCCAGCGTGATCAGCAGCACCTCGCCGATCAGTCGCCGATAGCGGACGATCTGCGGGATGAACCACGAGAAGTCGAACCCCTTGCTCGCCAGCGCCGCGCTCTCGCGCGTGGTGACAAGCACCAGCGTCCCCGACCACAGGGTCGCGAGCGTCGCGAGATCGATCTTTTCGACCGGCTGGTGCGCGCGCTGGATCAGCACCTCGTCGCCCTGCATCCGGCCGATCAGGAACCAGCCCTCGGGCCCGTCCGCCAGCGCGGGCAGCGGCAAGCGGGCGAGATCCTCGGGCTTGGCGATCCGCGTCTTGGCGCGGACACCGTCGATGCCGCCCGCCAGCCGGACGAGCGCATCGGCGTCGAGCGAATGGAAATGGCCGAGACCGTGCCGCAACTGATCGGAATCTACCGCAATGCGGTGGATCGCCAGCAGCGCGGTCAGCGCGACCAGCCCGCTATCGTCCTGGATCGCCTGATACTTCATGCGCCCGGCCGGCCCGCAGCAGGAACACGGCCGGCCGGCGCACGAGCGGCGGGAATACGGACTGGGGTCATAACATCTTCCACAAAACCGATTCGGTGTTGTTTATGGTTAAGCCCTAAATCCTAATCGGATGTTGCGGTGCGGCGCGCTTCACCGCTTAAACCGGTACGCGCGCCGCAAAGCGTCAGCCGAAGGCGTAAACGCCGCTGCTCGCCGAGGTCTGGACGAGCTTGTGCGCCGCGGCCCCGGTCAGCGTGATCGTCGCCCCCTGATCGTATTTCACGGTCAGGTCGCTACCCGAAATCTCCATCATCGGCTGATACCCCGATTTGGCAAAGGCCGAGAGATCGAGCAGGTCGTGACCGGCACCGAAGTCCGCGATCGTCGCCGAGGTGCCGAGGGTGACGAGGAAGCGATCGTTGCCACCGCCGCCCGCGACGGTCGCACCGCTGCGGTCGACGAGCAACAGTTCGTCCGCCACCGAGCCGGTCACGCCGCCGACGCCACCGACCAGGATCGCGTCATAGCCGCTCGCCGCGCTGCGGACATCGGCGATCGCGTGGCCCGCGGTCGCGAAGCTCTCGGTCGTCGCGACGCCCGCGGCGGTGGTCGTCGTGCGCCCGGTCATGACGCCCGCGGTATAGCTGCGGGCGATGCTGCCGCCGCCGGCCAGCTCGGTCTTGCTCGCGTAAAGCTGATCCTTCGCGGTATCGAAGTTCATCGTCGTACGCCCGCCGGCGTCGGTCACGACCTTGCCCTGCTCGCGGCCGGCGACGTCGAAATATTGCTGCGTCTGCCCGGTCGCGTCGCTCACCTCGGCATAGGCGCGGCTGCCGTCCGCGCGCGTGCGATCGACCGAGATCGTCTTGCCGGTCGCATCGGTCTTGATCACGCCGACCGCATAGTCGGAGCCTGCGGGCATGTAGACGGTGTTGACCGCCGAGCCGTCCGGCGCCGTCACATAGCGGCGCGTAACTGCCCCCGACTGATCGTACAGCAGAGTCGTCCACTGCCCCGTCGCGGTGACGGTGACGTCCTTGGTGAGCAGCCCGGCGGAGTCAAACCCGCGGCTGTGCGTGATCCCCCCGCCCTGTTCGGTGCGAGTCAGCAAATTGCCGGTCGCCGCGTCGTACTCGCTGGTCTGCGTCGTGTTCCCACTGACCGTCGCAGCCTGCGTCTTCCGCCCCTTCGCATCGTAATAGGTCAGCGTGCGGGTACCGTCGGGATCGCGCGTCTCGGTGTAGTCGAGCGTGCCGTCGCCGTGCGTGCGCACGACCGAAACGACCGCGCCCTTCGCATCGACCTGCTGCGTCTGCGTGACGTAGGATTTGCCCGTGAGGTTATACAGCGTGTTCTGGGCGGTGCCGTCGGCGCGTTCGACAAAGTTGCTCGTCTGCTTGCCCGCCGCGTCATACAGGGTCGTGCTCCAGGTGCCCGCCGCATCGACGATGACGGCCGTCGTGCGCAGTCCCGCAGCGGTATAGGTGTCCGCGGTGCGCGATCCGTCGGTGTTGTACGCCTCGACGATCCTGCCGCCCGCCGCAAGTTGCGTGCGACGGCTTGCGAGTTTCCCGTCGGTGTAGAGCGAGGTCGCGACGTCGCCATTGACCAGCTGACCGATATCGCGCGTGATCAGCCCGGTGGTCGCATCGAACTGTTGCGTATGCGTTTCGCCACCGACTGCGATCGTCACCGACTGAACGAGCTTGCCGGTCGCATCGTAGGTCTGGAGCAGACGCGATCCGTCGGCGGCATTCGCCTCCTGATACGCCGCGCTGCCGTCGGCGTGGCTGCGCACCACCAGCGTGACCTTGCCCTTGGCGTCGAACACGCTGCGCTGGGTGGTCCAGGCCTGGCCGGTGATACCGAACAGCTGCGTTTCGCCGCTGCCGTCGGCGTTCTGGATGTAGCGCCTCGACGCAGCCCCCGTGGCGTCGAGCACCGTCGTGGTCCAGGTCCCGGCGGCATCGACCGTCACTTCGTTGGTTTTCTTCCCGGCGGCGTCATAGGTCATCGTCGAACGGCTGCCGTCGGGCAGGACCGAGACGATCTGTGCGACGATCCCGGCCTTGAAGCTGGTCGTGACCGTCCCGCCGGCCGCCGACTGAAACACGCGAGACACCAATGTCGCGCTCGCCGGATCGTAGGTCAGTATCGTCCGCGTGCCGTCCTTGGTCACGTCGCCCGTCGCCGTCGTCTCGGTCTGGCGGCGTCCCTGCGAGTCGTAGGCGGTCGTCACCCGCGAGGTACCCTGGACGATATCGGTCGACACCAGCCGCCCACCGTCTGCGCTGCGGGTGAGCGACACCAGCTTGCCCGAAGCGTCGGCGACCTGGACTTCCGTGGTCCAGGCGAGCCCGGTCAGGCCGTAGGCGCGGGTTTCGCTGCTGCCGTCCGGATTGGCCAGATAGACCTTCGTGACCGCCCCCGTCGTCGCGTCGTACAGCGTCGTGGTCTTGGTACCGTCGGTGGCGGTCTGCACCTGCGAGAGCTTCGCGCCCGCGCTGTTATAGGTGTAGCTGACCTTGCCCTGATCGCTCGCGACCTCCTCGTTCGCCAGACCGCCGCCGCTGTAGGTCTGGTTGCTGATGATCGCGCCGTTGGCGGCCTGTTCGATGCGGCTCTTCAGTCCGCCGGTCGCCGTATCGTAGGTCGTGATCACCCGCGCGCCGCTGACCGCGGTGATGGTCTGGTTGAGCCTGTGCCCGGTGGCGTCATAGGCGATCGTCGTCCGGACGCCGTCGCTCGCGTACGAGTCGGTATAATCGGGCGTGCCGTCGGCATGGCTGCGCACGACCGACACGACCTTGCCCGCCTTGTCGGTGGTCTGCGTCTCGGTGACGTAGGATTTGCCGGTGACGTTGTAGCTGGTGACGATGCTGCGACCGTCGGCATATTGCACATAGGTGCGCTGCGGCTTGCCGGTCGTCGCATCGAAAACCTGCGTGGTGTAGGTCTTGGCGGTGTCGACATCGACCTGCCGCGTCTTCATCCCGGTCGTGTCGAAGGTTTCGGCCGTGCGGCTGGCATCGGCGCGGACCAGCGTGCGATCGGACATCACGCCTGCGACATAGTTGATCGTCGTCGTCGCGCCGGCCGACGTCTGCACGACGCTGGATGCCAGCTTGGCCGTGGTTGCGTCGTAGGTGAGCGAGGTCATCGTACCGTCCGCCGCATTCGTGACCTTGGTCAGCAACTGACCCTTGGGTCCGAAGCTGCTCGAGACCTTGCCGCCATCGGCCAAGACCTGTGCGGTGGTCACCAGCGTGCCGTCGGCGCGCGACCGTTCGACCAGCGTCACCACGCCCTTGGCGTTCATCACCTGATGCTCGGTTACGTAGGCGAGACCCGTCAGATTATAGCCATAGCTCTCGCTGCTGCCGTCCGGGCGCTGGACGAACTTGCGCGCGACCGCGCCGTTCGCGTCATATTGCAACGTCGTCCACACGTTGCCGGTGTCAACCTGCACTTCGCTGACCCGGGCGCCGTTGGCATCGAAGGTGTCGGTGATCCTGGCGCCGTCCGCTGCGATCGCCGTGTAGGTGGAGACGATCCCGTTCTTGTATACCGTCGCCGCGCTGCTGCCGTCGATGTTGGTGACGGTCATCGTCGTCGGCTTGCCGGTCGTGATGTCGTAGCTGGTGACGGTGCGACCGAGTTTCGGATCGTTGACGATCGTCGCCGACAGCTTGCCGGTGGTGAAGCTCTGATCGCTGACCACGCCACCCGCGAATTCGGTGTGGATGTTGGAGACGACACCGCCGACATAACCGTAGTCGGCGGTCGACACGAGGACGCCCTTCGCGTCGAACGACTGGTCTTCCTTCCAGCCGTCGCCGGTCTGCGTGACCAGGAACGAATAGCCGCCCGACACCTTCGCGAGCGTGGCACCGTAGTTCGCGATCATGTACCGCATCGTCGATACCGACGCGACGCTCAGCACCGCGCTGTCGCTCAACGCGATCGTCTGCAGCCCGGTCGACGCCGCCAGCTTGTCGATCTGCGCAACGAGGCCGTCGGCGGTCGTGCTCAACGCCGCCGGAACCGCCGTCGCCGTATCGGTATAGGCCGATTTCGACCCCACTTCGACGACCAGCGCATGATCGCCGACCGCCAGCGTGATCTGGCTGACGTTGGTATAGGTCGCGATCGGCGTGCTGCCCTTCAGCGGATCGTAGACATAGACCGTCTTCTGCAGGCCGCCGAGATCGACCGTCACGGTCTTCGCCGCCAGCGTCGTTTCGGACTGGGTCGCGGTGTTCCACAGATTGGCATCGCGCCACAGCAGGATGTCATAGGCGCCATTGGCCTTGGTCAGCGTCAGCGAATGGCCGTCCGTGGGCATGCCACCCAGCGAATAGGCGGTCGCGGCAGACGCCGCCGTGCCGGTGCCGGCATCGACATAGGACAGCAGACTGGTCAGGTTGTGGACCGCGGTCGCCGCCATCTTGGGCGTCCCGTCCGCGTTGAACAGACCGAAGTGGAATTCCTTTTCCGCGCCGCTCGGATCGAGGCTGCTGTCGAACAGTTCGTACAGGAACGTCTGGCTCGATCCGTTCTCGAACGCGGTGAGCAGCGCGTTGACCGTCAGCTTGGCCTGCGCGCTTTCGTTGACGCCGAGGCCGGGGTCGCTTGACAGCGTGGTATAACCGGTTTCGGTGATGACCACCTTGTCGCCCTTCGACGCCGCGCCCGCGCGTGCCATCGACGCTTCCATTACCTTATCGGAGGTGCTGCCCGACGCGGTATAGGCATGCGCGTTGGCATAATCGGAATACGCGCCGAGATCGCCGATCGCCGCATAGGCCGACGGGCTTTCCAGCGCGACCGACAGGTTGATGACCGACACGCCGGACAGGCCGGTGCTGCCCTTGACCGCGGTATACAGCGCCTTCTGGTAATCGACCGCCGCCGCCAGCGAACCGCTGCCGTTATAGCTGAACGGCTGCGTGTTGACCTCGTTCAATCCCTCGACCGCGACGATGCTGCCGGCATGCCGCGTCTGGAAATCCGCAAGCGTCGCGACATAGCTCGCCAACCCCGACGCGCCCGTCGCGGGCAGCGCCGACGACGTGACGAAGTCGAATTTGACGCCCGCCGCCGCCATCGCGTTGACGACGGCGTTACCGATCCCGGACCCGGGCAACGTGTCGCGCACGGTGCCGATACCGAGATAATTCAGGCTGTTGATCGTCAAGCTCGCATTGCCGTACGCGTTGTTGGCGTTCCCGGAATGAGCGTTGACGCCCAGCGTGGACAGGAAGGATGTAGCGGAAGCGGGTGTGGTGGGCACGGTTTGCATCTCCATGACGTCACTCGTGCAATCGCAGAAAGTCCTGCAACCAACCCTAAGCAAGGCCGTTAAATTCCGATTAACCGTATTATATTTACAAAAACGTTTCGCGCTGCAGCAACGCGTCGAACGGCACCATGCAGGCGACGGAACCCTGTGCGCCACTTGCCAAAATCGGCCAGACGCGGCACCAGCACTGTATAAACGCTGCCTTGCAGCATAGATTGCCCGTGCCTGCGCGGGCTTCGCAAGATGTGAGTAAACGACCATGCGGATCGCAGTAATCGGAACGGGATATGTCGGACTCGTGTCGGGGGCTTGCTTCGCCGACTTCGGTCATGACGTCATTTGCGTCGACAAGGACGAGAGCAAGATCGACGCATTGCACGCGGGTCGCATCCCGATCTTCGAGCCAGGCCTCCAGGCATTGGTCGAGACCAACGTCAAGGCGGGGCGTCTCGGTTTCACCACCGACCTGACCGAAGGCGTCAAGGGTGCCGAAGCGGTCTTCATCGCGGTCGGCACCCCGTCGCGCCGCGGCGATGGCCATGCCGATCTCGGTTATGTGTTTGCCGCTGCAGCCGAAGTCGCAAAGGCGGTCAGCGGCTTCACCGTTGTCATCACCAAGTCGACCGTGCCGGTCGGCACCGGCGACGAAGTCGAGCGGATCCTGCGCGAGAACAATCCGGCGGCGGAATTCGCGGTCGTCTCGAACCCCGAATTCCTCCGCGAGGGCGCCGCTATCGACGACTTCAAGCGTCCCGACCGCGTCGTTATCGGCGGCCATGACGAGCGTGCGATGTCCGTGATGCGCGAAATCTACCGTCCGCTGAGCCTCAACAGCTCGCCGGTGATCGAGATGTCGCGGCGCGGCGCCGAGCTGACCAAATATGCCGGCAACGCGTTCCTCGCGACCAAGATCACCTTCATCAACGAGATCGCCGATCTCTGCGAAAAGGTCGGCGCCGACGTCCAGGAGGTCGCGCGCGGCATCGGTCTGGACAAGCGGATCGGGTCGAAGTTCCTCAATGCGGGGCCGGGCTATGGCGGCTCGTGCTTCCCCAAGGACACGCTGGCGCTGCTCAAGACCAGCCAGGACTACGAAGCGCCGCAGCGGATCGTCGAGGCGGTGGTCGCGGTGAACGAGAACCGCAAGCGCGCGATGGGCCGCAAGGTCATCGCCGCGATGGGCGACGAAGTCCGCGGCAAGACCGTCGCGGTGCTCGGCCTGACCTTCAAGCCCAACACCGACGACATGCGCGACAGCCCCGCGATCGCGGTGATCCAGTTGCTCCAGGATGCCGGCGCGCGCGTCCAGGCGTTCGATCCCGAGGGCATGGAACAGGCCGCCAAGCTGCTCCAGAACGTCGATTTCAAGACCGACACCTATGCGACGATCGAAGGCGCCGATGCGCTCGTGATCGTGACCGAATGGGACGCGTTCCGCGCGCTCGACCTGAAGCGGGTCAAGGCATTGCTGTCGGAGCCGATCCTGATCGATCTCCGCAACATCTATCCGCGCGACGTCGTCGAGACCGCCGGCTTCAAATACATCGCGGTCGGTCGCTGATCGCTGCAGCGACCCGGCCACGCCCGTGGTCGGGTCGCGTTACCGTGAAGGGCCGCCGACGCCTGCCCTTCGTGGATTAGAGTGAAACCTGTCGGAGGCTTGGCGCAAACGCGCCTCGCGATATCGCCGCTCGCAATGTCTCGCCGGTATTGCGGGGCCTTTAGCCTGCCCCGCACCGCGAATTTCGAACCGGATACCGTGCCGGTTTGTCCGCCCACGAAACCGTCTTTTGCCCGTTCCGCGGGCATGCCGAACTCGGGTGCCGCCAAGGGGCGAGAACAATCGCGCGCCGTTACGGTTTTATGACTAAAAATATCTTGATGTTTGTCTCACAATAGAACATTTTTACCAAGACGGCGCTAATCGCCGCTGGAGAGAGATGATGCATTTGAGCTCGACCTGGGACGCGCGCAAGGCAAAGGGCGCCTTGGTACTATTGTCGATGTCGTCAGCCTGTTGGGCGATCGCGATCGGCTTCGTCGTCCTTCATTGATCGATCCACGGATCCACGCCGAGTCGTTTCGGACCCGTGACAAACCGAATATGATACACGGCCACCGGATCTAAGATTCGGGAGCGTTATTTCCGCGAGTGGTCGTTTGCAGATGCGCATTGCTCACGTGTCGAGCCTGAACGCGTAGCAGCGCTTGCCTCTGCTCGCGCGAAGGGTGGTTTGACGTAACCAGCGTCTAAGCGCGTCCGATAGATCCCCGCCGCGATCCGCCGGCCGACCCGACGTTATGCCACGCCTCGACGCGTAGCGGATAATTCAAGCACTCGATGCTTCGCATGCGCCCAGCATGACTGACCGATCGTCAGCGCTCGCTATCGGCGAAGGCGACATCACCCGCCCAAATATCGGCCACGGAGCCCCCGCCCCGATCAGGAGCGCAATGTCGTCGTGGACGGCGTGGAGCGGTTCGCCGGCCAGCCGCAAGCGGGATTCGCAACGGCGCAATCGACCGGCCCCCCTCCCCACTCGCGCAGCAGGCGACAATCGACCATCGCCACCGGTAGAACACGACGATTTAAGAGGGATCGCTGGATGCCCCGTGAGGATTCGAACCTCAATAGGCGGTATCAGAAACCGCAGTCTTACCATTAGACGACGGGGCATCAGCGAGGGCGCGATCTAGGCGGGGGAGGTCGGGCTGTCAACGCCAAGATCGTAGGGATTCGCCACATCGCTTGCGTAATCGCTGCACCCCGCTACATTCGATGCCAAGCACCGGGCGGGTATTTTCCTGCGGCGGCAGATATAGATAGCGAGTTTTGCGGCGATGGGGGATGTTTCCACCCGAATGCCGTTCCGGCAGGGGTCTCCTGCCCGTCCGGCGGCGACCCGGCCCGGTCGAGGGCGGTGGGCCGATGCGCAGGCGTTTGCCGCGCTGGATCTTGGCACCAACAATTGTCGATTGCTGATCGCGCGACCGCAGGCGGGCGGGTTCGCGGTGATCGATGCGTTTTCGCGAATCGTTCGGTTGGGCGAAGGTCTGGCGTCGACCGGCAAGCTGAGCGACGCGGCGATCGAGCGCACCATCTCGGCGTTGCGGGTATGCTCGGACAAGTTGCAGCGCCGCAACGTCACGCTGGCGCGGTCGGTCGCGACCGAGGCGTGTCGGCAGGCGTCTAACGGCCCCGACTTCATCGCCCGCGCGCTCGCCGAGACGGGAATCCATCTCGACATCATTTCCGCCGAGGAGGAGGCGCGGCTGGCCGTGCTCGGCTGCCATGCGCTGATCGAGCCTGGCGAGGATCCCGCGCTCGTGTTCGATATCGGCGGCGGGTCGACCGAACTCGTGCTGATCGATACCTCGACGCCGATCCCGACCGTGCTCGACTGGCATTCGGCGCCATGGGGCGTGGTGTCGCTGACCGAGCATGCCGGCGGCGGCGAAGGCGTGGAAGGTCGCCGTGCCGCCTATGCGCGGATGCGCGGCGTCGTCGCGGACAGTTTCGCGGGGTTCGCCAGCCGCCTGCCCCGGCAGGTCGCGCGCCCCCGGCTGCTCGGCACCAGCGGCACGGTGACGACGCTTGGCAGCGTGCATCTCGGGCTCAGCCATTACGACCGCTCGGTGGTCGACGGGCTGATCGTGCCCGCCTCGGCGATGCGCAAGATCAGCGCCGACCTTTCCCACATGTCGATCACGGAGCGCGCCAAGCTGCCGTGCATCGGCAACGAGCGCGCCGACCTGGTGGTCGCGGGCTGTGCCATTCTGGAGACGATCATGGATTTGTGGCCCGCCGAACGGCTCGGCATTGCCGACCGCGGCATTCGCGAGGGCATTCTCCGCCGCCTGATGGGCGCGCCCAAACCAGGCAAGTCAGGAGTGGCAGCATGAGCCGCGGCGGCTCCGGCGGACACGTCCGCGTTCTGACCGCGCGGAAACGCACCGCGCAGTCGACGCGCTGGCTTGAGCGTCAGTTGAACGATCCGTACGTGAAGCGCGCGAAGGCCGACGGCTATCGCAGCCGGGCCGCGTACAAGCTGATCGAGCTCGACGAGCGATTCGAGCTGATCCGCGGGTCGAAGCGCGTCGTCGATCTCGGCATCGCGCCGGGCGGCTGGGCGCAGGTGATTCGGCGGCGGATTCCCAAGGCTGCGGTGGTCGGGATCGACTTGCTGCCGGTCGATCCGATCGAAGGCGTGACGATCTTCGAGATGGATTTCCTCGACGATGCCGCACCGGGCAAGCTGATCGAGGCCTTGGGCGGCGCGCCGGATCTGGTGTTGTCCGACATGGCGGCGAACACGGTCGGACATCCGCAGACCGATGCGCTCAGGACGATGGCGCTGGTCGAGACCGCTCTGCATTTTGCATGCGAGGTGTTGGAGCCGGGTGGCACGTTCGTATCGAAGGTGTTCGCGGGAGGCGCCGATTCGGAGCTGGTCGCGGAGATGAAGCGCAACTTCAAGACGGTGAAGCACGCCAAGCCGCCCGCGAGTCGCAAGGGGTCGGTGGAATGGTTCGTGGTCGCGCAGGGGTTTAAAGGCCGAGACCCAAAATAGCGCAGCTATTTCGGATAAGTCGAAAGCCCGGCCAGCGTCGCACAGCGACGACTGACGACGTGGCTTTGCCACGGCGCGACCTGCTTTGCTCTGCTTCTTTCGACAAGGCCGCCGGCAAAGCCGTCGTCGGATGGGATCGCCAACGCGACCCACCGGCCGAGCCAGCGATTGCGCGTTCGCGCATCGGCTCGGGCGTCGCCGAGCCTATCGCTGGCTTAGCGCAACAATATGATCGAACACTGCCGGATGCAGCGGCTTGGCAAACGCGCAGCCATATTTGAACTTGTCGCGCCACGCCACGACCGCCTCCAGCGCGGCGAGTCCCGGCAGCGTCAGCCACACCACCGTTCCCGGCCAGAGCGTGAAGCTGGTTTCCGCGCGAAACCCCGAGAGCGACAGGTCGGTGACCTCGATCTCGAACCGTGTCTGACCACGATCGCGCAAATGCGCCCGCATCTTCACCGCTTTGCGGAGCGACTGACGGAGCTCTTCGCTGGTCAGATCGTGGGGCAATGGAGTCGCAGGCTGTGTCATGCGAGGATAATGCCCTGAAAAGGGTTACTTTTATGCAAACGCGATCGCACGCCGAACATATCTGCGTTTTAGCGATACTTCTGGGCAATCTTAGGACGTCACGATCGAAACGCGACATAAAGCTTGAGCTGTAGCTAGGGCTAACGCGGCCAACGCCGGCACCCAAAAACTACCTAAAACTCAATGCGCATGGTTAGACAAGCCAGTCTATTGCGAACGAGACGCAAGTGCATATGCCTTAAGGGTGGATTTGCAGCCCGCCCTGTGCTTTACGCCCAACCAATTCCCGAGTTTCCTAAAAATTGCGTGGAGCCTTCCCGATGAACATCCATGAATACCAGGCCAAGGAACTGCTGGCCAAGTTCGGCGTCCCCGTGCCTGCCGGTTTCGCGGCACTGACCGTCGAGGAGGCCGTCGAGGCCTCGAAGAAGCTTCCCGGACCGCTCTATGTCGTCAAGGCGCAGATCCACGCCGGCGGCCGCGGCAAGGGCAAGTTCGTCGAGCTCGGCCCCGATGCCAAGGGCGGCGTCCGCCTTGCCAAGACCGAGGACGAGGTTCGCGCGGCCGCGACCGACATGCTCGGCAACACGCTCGTCACCATCCAGACGGGTGACGCGGGCAAGCAGGTCAACCGCCTGTACGTCACCGACGGCGTCGACATCGACAAGGAATTCTACCTCGCGCTGACGCTCAACCGCACCACCGGCCGGGTGATGATGGTCGTCTCGACCGAAGGCGGCATGGACATCGAAGCCGTCGCGCACGACACGCCCGAGAAGATCCAGTCGATCGACATCGACCAGGCGACCGGCTTCATGCCGCATCACGGCCGCGCCGTCGCTGCCGCGCTGAAGCTGACCGGCGATCTCGCCAAGCAGGCGGCGAACACCGCATCGAAGCTGTATGACGCGTTCATGGGCACCGATGCCGAGCAGATCGAGATCAACCCGCTCGCGGTCACCAACGACGGCAAGCTGATGGTGCTCGACGCGAAGGTCGCGTTCGACGGCAACGCGCTGTTCCGCCACAAGGACCTGCTCGAACTGCGCGACGAGACCGAGGAAGATCCCGCCGAGCTCGAGGCGTCTAAGTACGACCTCGCCTACATCAAGCTCGATGGCGACATCGGCTGCATGGTCAACGGCGCCGGCCTGGCGATGGCGACGATGGACATCATCAAGCTCAACGGCATGTTCCCGGCCAACTTCCTCGACGTCGGCGGCGGCGCCAACAAGGAGAAGGTGACGGCGGCGTTCAAGATCATCCTCGCGGATCCGAACGTGAAGGGCATCCTCGTCAACATCTTCGGCGGCATCATGAAGTGCGACATCATCGCCGACGGCATCGTCGCCGCGGCGAAGGAAGTGAACCTCTCGGTGCCGCTCGTCGTCCGCCTCGAGGGCACGAATGTCGAGAAGGGCAAGGAGATCCTGGCCAATTCGGGTCTCGCGATCGTTCCGGCGAACGATCTCGGCGATGCGGCGAAGAAGATCGTCGCGGAAGTGCAGAAGGTCGCGGCGTAACCGCTGTCGACCTCGCATACTGATTCTGCGAAAAGAGGGGCTCGGACGGAAACGTCCGGGCCCTTTTTCGTTGATGTCGTAAGCTACTTGGCAGGTGGTCCGATCGGCATCTCGCCGTGACGCTACGGCATAGCGATGTTTCCATACCGGACTTGCGAAAACGACGCGAAACCGCCATCTGTCCGGCCAACGCCGCCGGGTAACCAGCGGGCGAAACGAATAGATTCACCTTGGAAGGAACCCCGATGAAGGTGCTGGTGCCGGTCAAGCGCGTGCTTGACTACAACGTGAAGCCTCGCGTGAAGGCGGACGGAACGGGCGTCGATCTGGCGAACGTCAAGATGAGCATGAACCCGTTCGACGAGATCGCGGTCGAAGAAGCCATTCGCCTCAAGGACAAGGGCGTCACCGAGATCGTCGTCGTCTCGATCGGCGAGCAGAAGAGCCAGGAAACGCTCCGCACTGCGCTCGCGATGGGTGCAGACCGCGCGATTCTCGTCGTCAGCGAGACCAAGGTCGAGCCGCTGGGCGTCGCCAAGATCCTCGCCAAGATCGTCGAGGAGGAAAAGCCCGACCTCGTGATCCTCGGCAAGCAGGCGATCGACGACGACAACAACCAGACCGGGCAGATGCTCGCCGGCCTCCTGAACTGGGGTCAGGGCACGTTCGCGTCGAAGGTCGAGATCGCCGACGGTTCGGTCAACGTGACGCGCGAAGTCGATGGCGGCGCGGAGACGGACACGCTCAAGCTGCCCGCGATCATCACCACCGATCTTCGCCTCAACGAGCCGCGCTATGCCTCGCTGCCGAACATCATGAAGGCGAAGTCGAAGCCGATGGCGCAGAAGACGCCGGCCGATTTCGGCGTCGACGTGACGCCGCGCCTGACCACGCTGAAGGTGGTCGAGCCCGCCAAGCGCTCGGCCGGGATCAAGGTCGCCGATGTCGACGCGCTGGTCGGCAAGCTCAAGGAAATGGGCGTCGCCAAGTAATCTCCCGTTCGCCCTGAGCGAAGTCGAAGGGCATGCCCCATGGACTTCGACTTCGCTCAGCCCGAACGGAATTTTGGAAAAGGTTTTGTCATGAAGACATTGGTTTGGGTCGAACATGACGGTCAGGCCGTCAAGGATGCCACGCTGTCGGCGGTTACGGCCGCATCGCAGCTCGGCGAAGTCCATCTGCTGGTCGTCGGCCAGGGCGTCGATGGCGTCGCTGCCGCGGCTGCGAAGATCGCTGGCGTCGGCAAGGTGCATGTCGCGGACGACGCGGCATTCGCGCATGCGCTGGCCGAGAACGTCGCGCCGCTGATCGTCGAGCTGATGGCCAGCCACGATGCGTTCGTCGCGCCGTCGACCACGCATGGCAAGAACATCGCCCCTCGCGTGGCAGCGTTGCTCGACGTCATGCAGATCAGCGACATCCTGTCGGTCGAGAGCGAAGACACGTTCACGCGGCCGATCTACGCAGGCAATGCGATCGCGACGGTGCAGTCGACCGACGCGAAGAAGGTCATCACGGTGCGCGGCACGGCATTCGCCAAGGCCGCTACCGAGGGTGGTTCGGGCGAGATCGAGGCGGTCGCATCGACCGGCGACAAGGGTCTGTCGACCTTCGCCGGCTCGGAGATCGCCAAGAACGAGCGCCCCGAACTGACCAGCGCGAAGATCATTGTCTCGGGTGGCCGCGCGCTCGCTTCGAGCGACCAGTTCCACGCGATGATCGATCCGCTGGCCGACAAGCTCGGCGCCGGCGTCGGCGCATCGCGCGCCGCGGTCGACGCAGGCTATGCGCCGAACGACTATCAGGTCGGCCAGACCGGCAAGATCGTCGCCCCGGAAGTGTATGTCGCGGTCGGCATCTCGGGCGCGATCCAGCATCTTGCGGGGATGAAGGACTCGAAGGTCATCATCGCGATCAACAAGGACGAGGACGCGCCGATCTTCCAGGTCGCGGACATCGGCCTGGTCGGCGATCTGTTCAAGATCGTGCCGGAATTGACGGCGAAGCTGTAGGCGAATGCCGCTGCGCGGGCGAAGCCTCGCGCAACAGCAAGCCCGGCCGGCGGCGCTGCAGCGCCGACCGACGACGCGGGATTTACTCCCGCGTCGCGCGCCACGAACGGGCGGTGTGACTTCGGTCGTACCGCCCGTCCAGTGTCTACCGAACGTACAGGTCGGCCGACGTCGAACCGATACGCTTACAAACCGCGGTCTATCTGACCCAAGTGAGCACCTCCCCGGCGAAGGCCGGGGCCCAATTGGGAAAAGGAGGTAACGGCGGGCGGTCCTTCGTTACATCGACCTTTCCACTTGGACCCCGGCCTGCGCCGGGGAGGTGCATCTGTCGAAGCGGGATAAGTACCGAACACGTCCGGAGTACTGAGATCGTCATCGCGCCCTCATGCGCAGTTGCCGCACAATGCCCGCCTCCCCAATTATCCAGCATGTACGGCGTCCACTCGAACCCGCGCGACCGCCTGATATCCGCCGTCGGCGCCGCGACACTCTGCGCCGTCATCGGCTACGCGCTGATCCTCGGGCTCGGCGTCAGCATTCCCACCGCTATCCCCGACGCGCTGAAGACGTTCGCGGTTAGCCCGAAATCCCCTCCACCGCCGCCGCCCGAAAAGATCGTCCCCCGCCCCGCGAAAAGCTACCGTCCCGAAGGTGCGGCGTCCCCCGCGAACCTCCGCTCGAAGGCGACCGAACTCGTCGTCCCGAAGCCGATCGTCCCCCCGATCGTTCCACCGCCCCCGGTTATCGCCACGCTGAACCCAGGCCCCGGCAACGACGCCACGACGGGCGCCGCGCCCGTCCCCGGACCCGGCACGGGCGCAGGCGGCGAGGGGACCGGCACCGGCAGCGGTCGCTCCGGGAGTGGCGACGGCGACGGTGGCGACGAGACTCCACCCCGTCTTTTGAAAGGTCGCTTCAAGAACAAGGACTTCCCCAACGCCGAAGCCGTGATCGGGGCGGGCGGGGTCGTCGGCGTACGCTACACCGTCGAGACCAACGGCAGCGTCACGCACTGCATGGTCACGCGCTCGAGCGGCAATGCGGTGCTCGACGCGACCACCTGCCGCCTGATCGAACTGCGCTTCCGCTACCGCCCCTGGCTCGACGCCACCGGCCGCCCGGTGCGCTCTACCGTCGTCCATAACCAGGAATGGGTGAACCAACTCGATCCGCCGTCACGCGGTAATTGAAGCCGATCGCCCCAGCCGCCCGCCACTGAGCACCCGCGCGACGGTCGGCGAGAGCGCCATCAGCACTCGCCCCAGCACGACCGTGACGCCGAGCACCAGCAACGGCTGGACCAGCAGATATACCGGATACAGCCCCGCCCCCAGCGCGCCGGTCGCCAATCCGATCACCGGCCCGAACAGCCACAGCAGCACCAGGTGATCGCAGAATGCGAGAAACCCGTAGCGCTCAATCCCGCGCAACCGGTCCGCAACGTCGCTCCCCGCCAAGCCCCAGGCCAGCCGCCAGAACAGCACCGCGGAGGCCAATCGAAACACGATGTCGAATGCCGCCATCAGATGCGGATGTGCATCGAAGAACGCGTTCCCGAGCAGCGCGGTCCACAGCCGCGGCGCGATCAGTACGGCGAATGGCAGCGCGCATAGGGCGACAGGCCACCCCGCCACCCGCTCCGCCACGCCAGATCGCCGCGCGGCGATCCCAGCGGTGAAGAAGAGCAGTATCTGCGGTCGCAGCAACAGCGGAACGTGCACACCGGACACGCTCCACACCACCGCGATCAGCGCGACCACCGCCAGCCACGCGCTCGACGCGCGTACCAGCAGCGGCGCGATCATCATGCAGACGAACAGATCGCGCAGGAACGGCATCTGCACGTTGATATCGTCGGCATGCACCATCGGAACGAGTTCGTTCAACGTCCATCCGATACTCGACGGCGTGGGCGCCTTCAGATCGCCGAACGTCGCCGCCGCCCCGACCAGCACCAGCGCGATTGCGTTCCATAAGACCATCGGCAGCAGGATCGTGCGCGCCTTGCCACGCAGGAACGCGCCGTACGGTTGCCTCGTCGCGGTCGACACGACCAGCCAGCCCGAAATCATCCCTAGCAACGGCACCGCGCTCCGTCCGAACACTTCGCCGAGCAGCGTTCGTAGCACCGCCTGCCAGCTGAACGCCACCGCAGCCAGTTCTTCCGCGGTGCGCCCGGTCCAGGCGTGAACGTAGACGATCCCCATGATGCCGATCAGCCGCGCGATCGCGATCGCAGTGGACAGGCGCGCGTCGTTGGTCCGGGCACTGCTGCTGGCGCCTATATCGATCGATCTGGTGCTCAAGTCTGCTACTTCGCTCTGGTTCGGCGCGGCGTACCCGGCTTGTCGCGCGCGAACACCTCCTTCAGGATGAAATGGACGTTACGGGGGACCAAGAGATGATCGCCGCCTTCCTGCTCATCGCCGCGCAGTCGAGCCCGGCCGCTGCGCTCGACCCGAAGATCGCGCGGCGTGTCGAGCGTGTGCTGGAGCGCAGCCCAGTGATCGACGGTCATAACGACCTCGCCTGGGAGATACGCGAGCTGCACGACGCGAAGGTCGAGGTGGTCGATCTTTCCGTGGACACCGCGCGGCTGCCGAACCCGTTGCAAACCGACATTCCCCGCCTGCGCGAAGGTCGTGTCGGCGGGCAGTTCTGGTCGGTCTACATCCCTGCCGATGCGCCGCGCGCGGTCGAGATGACGCTGGAGGAGATCGACATCGTCCACCGCTTCGTCGCAGCGAACCCGGCGACGTTCGAACTCGCCACTACCGCCGCGGACATCCGTCGGATCGAGAAGGCGGGGCGGATCGCCTCCCTGATCGGCGTCGAGGGTGGGCACCAGATCGATGGGCGGTTGTCGGTGCTGCGCCAATATCGCGCGCTCGGTGTGGCGTACATGACGCTGACGCACGGCAAGAGCCTGAACTGGGCGGACAGCTCGACCGATGCACCGCGCGCCAACGGGCTCAGCGATTTCGGGCGGCAGGTGGTCGCGGAGATGAACCGGATCGGGATGATAGTCGACGTCGCCCACGTCTCGGACGCAACGATGGCGGCGGCTTTGGCGGCGACCAAGGCGCCGGTGATAGCGTCACACTCCAGCGCACGGGCGATCGCGGATGCGCCGCGGAATATCCCCGACGACCTGCTCCGCGCGATCGGCGCGAACGGGGGCGTGGTGATGGTGAACTTCTATCCGTCGTTCCTGGCGGGCGAGTGGCGCGCCTGGGATCTCGCACGCTCTGCCTATGCGAAGTCGGTCGGCGTGCCCGCGAACGTCTACGGCGCGAAATCACCTGCGCCTCTGGTAGCGTGGGACGCGGCGCATCCGGAGCCGCAGGTCACCGCCGCGACGGTCGCCGATCATATCGAGCATATCGCGAAGATCGCCGGTCACGATCATGTCGGTATCGGCGGCGATTTCGACGGTATCCAGGGAACCGGGCCGATCGGTCTAAAGGGCGTCGACGGTTATCCGCTACTGTTCGCCGAACTGGCGCGGCGCGGGTGGAGCGATGGCGATATGGCGAAGCTGTCCGGCGGCAACGTCCTGCGCGTTATGGAACGGGTCGAAGCAGTCGCTAAGAGCATGGCGGGTATGCCGCCCATCGACGCGACCGACGTGGCGTCTCGGTAGAGCGGGCCCGTTCCCAAGTCTGAACGAAGCCGGACTTCTTCTCCCCTCCCTGGAAGGGAGGGGGCGGGGGTGGGTCGGGTTCCGCGAATTCCAGTGCTGGTGACTCAAACTGGCCAACCCACCCCCAGCCCCTCCCTTCCAGGGAGGGGAGAACCTATCGATCAAGGATCCGGCATCCGCTGCGGCACAGGCGGCTCGACCATCAGCGGCGGCACCGTCCGCAGCACCAGCCCGATCACCAGCGCGGCCACGCCGAGCAACAGGCAGAACGCCGTCACTCCCGGCCAGCCGGCGTGAGTCCAGGCGAACCCGCCGGCGGATCCGAGCACGCTCGATCCCATGTAATAGAAGAACAGATAGAACGCCGCCGCCTGCCCACGCGAGCCGCCGCCGCCTGCAACCTGCGCGCGCCGTCCCACCCAAGCGCTCGCGATCGAATGCGCGCCGAAGAAGCCGATCGTCACGACCGCGATCCCTGAGATTACCAGCACCAGCGGCGTCATCGCGGTCAGCGCGACGCCGGCGATCAGCAGCACGACGGGTATCCAGAAGACCTTCCGCCGCCCGAGCTGTCCCGCCAGCGTCCCGAACTTCGCCGAACTGACGGACCCGAGAACATACAACAGGAATACTGCGCCGACCGCCGCCTGGCTGAGGCCATAGGGCGGGCTCATCAACCGGAAGCCTGCATAGTTATAGATCGTGACGAACACGCCCATCAGCAGGAACGCCTCGACATACAGCAACGGCATCGCGCGATCGGTGAACAGCGCGCCAGCACTCCGCAACAGCGCGCCCGGTCGTCCGACGCTTGGCGTGAAATTGCGCGAGAGCGGCGCGAGCCGGCGGAATGCCTCCGCCATTGCGAGGCCAGCGACGCCGACCGCAGCGAGCGCCCAGCGCCAGCCTTCGAGATCGGCGACGATGCTGACGACCAGTCGCCCGGCCATCCCGCCGAGCGCGCTGCCGGCGATATACAGCCCCATCGCCGCGCCGACCGAGCCCGAATCGACCTCCTCAGCGACATAGGCCATCGCTACCGCCGGCACGCCCGCGAGCGCGACGCCGGTCAGGAACCGCAACAGGAGCAACCCGCTCCACCCCGGCACGACCGCCGCCGCCAGCGTCAGCCCACCAGCTGCAAACATCGCCACGATCATCAGTGAGCGCCGGCCCACGCGATCCGATACGAACCCGGCGAACAATATGCCGATCGCCAAGGGCCCGGTCGCCAGCGACACCGCGAGCGATGCGCCCTCCGCGGTCAGCCCGAACTGCGCAGCGAACAGCGGCAGCAAAGGCTGTACCGAATACAGCAGCGAGAAGGTCGAGAACCCTGCGAACAGCATCGCCAGCGTCAGCCGACGATAGGCGGGCGTGCCCAAGGCAATTGGCACGTCAGAACCCATTGAGGAAGCTCGTGACATTATGGCCTAGCGCATCGACCGCGTATCCCCCTTCCATGACGATGACGGTCGGCCAGTTGCATGCCGCAATATCGCGCGCGAGGACCGCGTAATCTGGCGTGGTCAACTTGAAGTGCGAGATCGGATCGCCCTCCCACGTGTCCGCGCCGAAGCTGACGACGAGCAGGCCGGGATTAAACGCGTCGATCGCGTCGAGCGCGGTGGTCTGCGCGGCGCGGAAGGCATCGATCTGGGTGCCGTGGGGGAGGGGAAGGTTCAGCGTAGTGCCGACTCCTTCGCCCTCTCCAGTCTCGTCGGCATGGCCCCAGTAGAACGGGTAGTCGGTCTTGGTATCCGCGTGGACCGAGGCGTAGAACACGTCGCCGCGAGCGTAGAAGATGTCCTGCGTGCCGTTGCCGTGGTGATAGTCGATGTCGAGGATCGCGACGCGCGCGACACCGGCGTCGCGCGCGGCCTGTGCGGCGATCGCGGCGGTGTTGAGGTGGCAGTATCCGCCGCAATAGTCTGCGCCGGCATGGTGGCCGGGCGGGCGGCACAGTGCGAACGCGGCGCGGTCGCCGTCGAGGACCGCGTGCGTCGCGGCGAGCGCGGACTGTGCGCTGCCATAGGAGGCGGGCCAGGTCTCGGGCGTGATCGGCGTGGTCGCGTCGAAGCTGTGTGCGCCGATCAGCGCGTCGATCCGGGTGAGGTCGAGCGGACGGCGGCCGCGGATCGGGAAGGTGTAGGGGATCGCGTCGCCGTCTCGCCCCGCCTCGCGCCACAGTCGCGCGGCGTCTTTCAGGAACGCTACATAGGCGGGGGAGTGCACGGCAAGGATCGGTCCTTCACCACGATCCTCCGGCGTCTCGACCGGACCGATCGCGTGCAGGATCGCGTCGATGCGCGCGGGGGTCTCCGCATAGGCGGTGAACGCGCCGTTATGGAGTTCGCGCTCGGGGGAGTGGGTTCGCTGGGCGTCGTCGAAGAACAGCCGCATTGTTGCTCCTTGGTGCGCGGTCACGAGGGAAGAACCAACCGGTCGCTTCCGGGGTCCTACGGTATCGTGCGGGTACGGCAAATTCGAAGGCTCAGAACAGCGCCAGTTGCCGATCGTCGTCGCCGCTCAGCAGCCAGCGGCCGAGTACGTCGTGTCGCGTTCGCCCTACATGGCTGTGGACCAGTACGAACGCATCCGCCGTCCAGCCGATCGGCGCGATGTCTTGCGTGAACGGCGCGCCGTCGCGGTAGCCGAGCGTCATGTGAGCACTCGAGCGAAAGCCAGCGCGGGCGCGTAGCCCCGCCGCCTCGCGCGCTACGGCGATCCGCTGATACAAGGCGGCGAAGGATGCATTTTTGCGGCGCGGCCGCAGAGCGATGGATCGATCGCTGCCGACCACGGTATCGAACTCGATCGCGAACGGCGCTGCCTCGACCGCATCGCCGATCGCCTTCAGGTCCCGCTCCAGCGCGGTCGATACGCGGTCTTGGTCGTCGAGGATATCGATCGTGACGTGCAGATGCTCGGGGCGCAGCTTGTCCCCGTCGGTCTCGAACCACGACGCCGCAGCGGTGATCTGGCGCGCGAGCGGGAGTGGCGGGCGGAGCGCGAAGAACAGGCGATGACGGGCAAGCGGTCGATGAAACATGCCGGTTTCCGAATCGGGGGAGGCAGGCCTGTTGCTAATATGTTCCACTGCTTTCGTCTAGTTGGCGCGCGCGATCGTACGGCTCGAACACCACCCCGGCGAAGGCCCGGGCCCAATTGGAAAGGTCAGAGTAACGACACGCTGCGCTCCGTTAAGCGCGTATCCCAGTTGGGCCCCGGCCTCCGCCGGGGTGGTGCATCGTTGCTAGTTCGCCCTTCTACCGCGCCAACGCCTCGGCGATCAGTTTCCGCGAGTTCGCCACGCCGTACAGCGCGATGAAGCTGCCCATCCGCGGCCCCTGCTCGGAGCCCAGCAACGTCTCGTACAGCGCCTTGAACCAGTCGCGCAGATTGTCGAACCCGCCGGTCTTGCCGATCTCGTAGACGATGTTCTGGATATCCTCCGCGCTCGCCTCCGTCGGCAGCGCGGCGAGTTCCGCGTCCAGCCGCTCCAGCGCCGCGACCTCGACACCCTCGGGCGCGCGGCGCTTCAGCGTCGGCGCAACGAAATCGCGGCTATAGGCGAGCGCATAGCCGATCAGCCGGTCCAACTCGGGGTACTTGGCCGCCGACGCATCCGGCACGTAATTGGCCAGATAGCCCCAGACCTGCTCCTTGCTCGCATCGCCCATCACCCCGACAAGGTTGAGCAACAGTCCGAACGTCACCGGCAGTTCGCCGGTAGGCAGCTTGCTGTCGTGGATGTGATGGACCGGATTGCCGAGCTTCTGCTTCAGATCTTGACCCGCATAATTGCCGCGGAACTGCCAATATTCGTCCACCGCGCGCGGGATCACGCCCATGTGCAGAGACTTCGCCTTCTTGGGCTCGCGGTACGCATAGAACGCCAGCGATTCCTCGGGACCATAGGTCAGCCACTGCTCGAGGCTCAGGCCATTACCCTTCGACTTCGAGATCTTCTCGCCATTCTCGTCGAGGAACATCTCGTAGTTGAAACCCTCGGGCGGGCGCCCGCCGAGCACGCGCGCGATCTTCGACGACTGCGTCACCGAATCGATCAAGTCCTTGCCCGCCATCTCGTAATCGACGCCGAGCGCGACCCAGCGCATCGCCCAGTCGACCTTCCACTGGAGCTTGGCCTTGCCGCCAAGCACGCTCTGCTCGATCCGCTGACCGCCATCCTCGAACGCGATCAGGCCCGCGTCGGCGTCGATCACTTCGATCGGTACCTGCAACACGATCCCGCTGGTCGGCGAGATCGGCAGCACCGGCGAATAGGTCGCGCGGCGCTCGGCCCGCAGCGTGGGGAGCATCACGTCCTGGATACCCTGGAAGTGGCGAAGCACACCCTTCAGCGCCTCGTCGAAGCGGCCGGACGTGTAATATTCGGTCGACGACGCGAACTCGTAGTCGAAGCCGTAGCGATCGAGAAATTCGCGCAGGATCGCGTTGTTATGCGCGGCAAAGCTCGAATGCGTGCCGAACGGATCCGGGATCTGCGTCAGCGGCTTGCCGAGATGCTCACGCAGCATGTCGCCGTTGGGAACGTTGTCCGGGACCTTGCGCAGGCCGTCCATGTCGTCCGAGAACGCGATCAGCCGCGTCGGCGTATCGCTCAACGCGTGGAAGGCGTTGCGCACCATCGTCGTGCGCAACACTTCGTTGAACGTGCCGATATGCGGCAGGCCCGACGGTCCGTAGCCCGTTTCGAACAGCACCGGATCGCCCGACTTGCCGTTCGGATACCGCTTGAGGAGTTTGCGCGCCTCCTCGTACGGCCAGGCTTTGGACTCAAGGGCGGCGGTGCGGAGTTCGTCGGTCATGATACAGCGCGACTAGCGCGTGCATTCGTGTCCGTCACCCCCACCGCCGCTCGCGACTCAGCGGCAACGATCCTTCGCGGTGATCGTCCGGTCGACCGCACGGCCACCGAGCGCACCCGCTGCGCCGCCTGCCAGCGTGCCGAGCAGCCCGCCGCCGACCGCATTACCGAGTACCGCGCCGCCGACGCCGCCTGCGACAAGGCCGGTCGTGCCGCTCGAATGGCGGCAACGCTTGGCGCGGTAACGACGGTCATGCCCGCGATACTCACGCTTCGAGCGAGCCTCGGCCTTACCCGTAGGAATCACGGCAGCCGCCGGAATTGCGAGCGACAGCGCGCTCAGCGCCATGAGAAACTTCCGCATGATGATCGTCCCTGTTGATGTCGGTAAAGTTCGGTATCGATACGTGCGCAACGCACGTGAACCGTGCCGGTTGCGTAACCGGCGATGCGGACACCGATCTATAATCCTCCCCCGCAAGGGGGAGGTGGCGCCGTAGGCGTCGGAGGGGGAGGACACGGAACGTGGGTCGCCGCCTCAGGCTGCGCCTGCCCCCTCCCTCTGGCGGGGAGGATTGGTTTGACATTCAGATTCGAAGCACCCTTGGCTGCACAAAAGGTTGCCCTTTCGTTCCCCGTCACGCAAGGTCGCGGAGTGCTTCGCTATCCTGCCCTCCACGCCAGCCACGCCGGCATCTGGATCGCGAACGCCGATGGCGCGCGTCCTATAGGGCGAGGCGAGGCGATCCGGATCGCCGCCGATACGCCGGTCATCATGCTCAACGCGCCGCTGGTCGGGCAGCGACTCGGCTATCCCGATCTGTCGGGGCTCGATCTGCTCGAACTCTACGCGTTCCTCCGCCCCGCGCAGTTCGCGGTGCCGACGCCGAAGGGGATCGCGTGGGTTACCGGGCTCGATGTGCCGACCGAGGATGCGGAGGTCGCGCCGTTCCTCCTCCGCGCGGCCGAAGCGATGCTGGCGCTCACCGATACCGACTGGCCCGAGCGCGAAGGCGCGTGGACGGCGGCGCAATCGCTGTTCCGCCTGCGCTGGCCTTGGGCGCCCGTCGTTGCCGAGCGGCTGAAGAAGCCCGCGGTCAACGAACGCTGGCTGTTCTCGTCGCTCCCCGAATGGGAGGAGCACGCGCCGCGACCCGCCCCGCGTACCGTCACGATCGAGCCCGGCGATGCTGAGGCGCGCCTCGTCGACCTCACCGGCCACGGCGCCGAGGAACGCCCCGGCCAGCGCGCCTATGCCGGCGCCGCCACCGCTGCGTTCGCGCCGCGGGCGATGCGCGACACGCCCAATCTGGTGCTCGCCGAGGCGGGGACCGGGATCGGCAAGACATTGGGCTATCTCGCGCCCGCCTCGCTCTGGGCGGAGAAGGCCGGTGGCGCGGTGTGGATCTCGACCTACACCAAGACGCTGCAACGCCAGCTCGGCCAGGAAACCGCACGGCTTTATCCCGACGCCGCTATCCGCAAGGCGAAGGTCGTCACGCGCAAAGGTCGCGAGAATTACCTCTGCCTGCTCAACCTGGAGGACGCGCTGCAAGGCGGGTTCGCGGGGCGCGCGGCGATCCTCGCGCACCTCGTCGCGCGCTGGGCCGCGTATAGCGCGGATGGCGACATGGTCGGCGGCGACCTCCCCGGCTGGCTGCCCACGCTGTTCCGCCGCAACGGCTCGACCGCGCTGACCGACCGCCGCGGCGAGTGCGTGTACGCGGGCTGCCCGCACTACCGGAAATGCTTCATCGAGCGCGCCGCCCGCGCCTCGTCCGACGCCGACATCGTCATCGCCAACCACGCACTGGTGATGGTCAACGCCGCGAGAGGCCGCGAACTCGCGACCCGGCCGACTCGCTACGTGTTCGACGAAGGCCATCACATCTTCGACGCCGCCGATTCGATGTTCGCGACCGCGCTGACCGGTGCGGAGACGATCGAACTGCGCCGTTGGATCCTCGGCCCCGAGTCGAGCGGTCGCGGGCGCCGGCGGGGGCTCGCCGCACGCCTGTCCGATCTCGCCAGTTATGACGAACAGGGTGCGCGGGCGATCAGCGACGCGGTGACCGCCGCGGGTGCGCTGGCGTCCGACGGCTGGCTGCAACGGCTCGGCGAGGGTGCGCCGTTCGGGCCGATCGAGACGTTGCTTGCCGCCGTCCGTGGCCTCACCTACGCGCGGGCCGAGCAGCCGGGCGACGCGGGGTACGGCCTCGAGACCGAACTTGCCGAACCCGACGCGACGCTGATTGAGGCCGCCGCGCCCGCCGCCGCCGCGCTCGACGCACTCGTCCGTCCGCTCGTCACGCTCGGCCGTCGCCTCGAAGCCGTCCTCGCCGAAGCCCCTGACTGGATGGACGCCCCCGCCCGAGCCCGAGTCGAAGGCGCGATCGCCTCGATCGGCTGGCGCGCCGAGACGGTGGCGTCGTGGCTGTCGCTGCTCGCGCGCGTCGGCGGCCCGGTAGACGCCGATTTCGTCGACTGGCTCGCCGTCGACCGCATCGAAGGCCGCGAATTCGATATCGGGCTGCATCGCCACTGGCTCGACCCGACCCGGCCGTTCGCAGAGATCGTCCTGAAGCCCGCACACGGTGCACTGGTTACCTCGGCGACGCTGACCGGCGGCGGCGATTGGGAAGTCGCCGAAGCCCGCACCGGCGCGCCGCATCTGCTGCGTCCCGCCGCACGGTTCGAGGCGAAGAGCCCGTTCGACTACACGCGGCAAGCCGAAGTGCTGATCGTCACCGACGTGAAGCGCGGCGATATCGGTGCACTTGCCAACGCCTATGCGCAGTTGATCGTCGCCAGCCGCGGCGGCACGCTCGGGCTATTCACCGCGATCCGGCGCCTGCGGGGCGTGCATGGTCGCATCGCCGATCGACTCGCGCGTGAAGGCCTGCCGCTCCATGCGCAGCACGTCGATCCGATCGACACCGGCACCTTGGTCGACATTTTCCGCGATGATCCGGGGGCGTCGCTGCTCGGTACAGACGCGCTGCGCGATGGCGTCGACGTGCCCGGCGAGTCGCTGCGACTGGTGGTGATGGAGGGCGTGCCTTGGGCAAAGCCTTCCGTTCTGCACGCCGCGCGCAGGCTTGCGGGCGGCGGTTCGGCGTATGACGATCGACTCGTTCGGGCTCGTCTGGCCCAGGCATTTGGCCGGCTGATCCGCCGCGCCGACGATTCCGGCGTTTTCGTGATGCTGTCTGCGGCGATGCCGTCGAGACTGCTCAGCGCGTTCCCGCCGGGCGTGCCGATCGCCCGCGTGACGCTCGAAGAAGCGGTGGCCCGAGTCGCAAGCCGGCTTTCCTCGCGAGCGCCGGTAGGGCATGAACGCCGCGAACCCGCTTGAGGATTGCCATGAAGACGTTGACGCTGTTGCGCCACGCCAAGTCCGGCTGGGACGATCCGGTCGCGCGCGATTTCGACCGCCCGCTGAACGCCAAGGGCAAGCGCGCGGCGGTGATGGTCGGGCGGCATATGCGGTCGCTGGGATTGGCGTTCGATCATGCGATCGCCTCGCCGGCGGTGCGGGTGTCGGAGACCTTGGAGCAGATCGAATCGGGCTATGGCCGGACGATCGCGCCGGCGCTGGACCGTCGGGTGTATCTGGCGTCTGCGGCGACGTTGCTGGATGTGGTGCACGGGTTTCCCGCCGAGGCGGAGAGCGCGTTGCTGGTCGGGCACAATCCTGGGTTGGAGGATCTCGTCCTGATGCTGGTCGCGGATGGGGCCGATCCGCTGCGCGATGCGGTGGAGGACAAGTATCCAACGGCGAGCATTGCCGAGCTTCAGTTCGAGGGGGAATGGGGGGATGTCGCGACCGGCACCGCCCGCCTGACCCGCTTCATCCGACCCCGCGATCTCGATCCGACCTTAGGTCCCGACGCGGACTAAAAAGTTGTTTCCCCGCGAAGGCGGGGACCCAGCCTGGGCTCCCGCCTTCGCGGGAGAACAAGAGAGCCGCAGCGCGCCGCCAGACACGCGCCACTCGAGTAAGCCGCCACCCCGGCGGAGGCCGGGGCCCAGTTGGGGGACGTCGCTAACGAAGGCAATCACTTCGTTATTCCCACCTTTCCAACTGGGCCCCGGCCTTCGCCGGGGTGGGGCGGGTGTGTGGATAGGCTAACCCTTACCCCTTACTACCCAGCAGGCCTGATCAGCTCTTTCCCGCCATCCTAGCCTTCAAATCCGAGAACGCATTCGCCGGACGGAACTCGTCCTCGCTGATCACCCCCGCCGCCGCCAGCGCCGCTGCCGCGTTCGGCCCGCGCGGGAACGGATCGATCGCCAGCGCCAGCGTGTCCGCTGCCGCTTCGCCCAGGTCGATCGTGCCACCCTCGATCGCGACCGTGTCGAGCGCGTCGTCGGACAGTTCGACCTCGTCGCCCTCCGCTACCAACTGCGTAACGAACAGAAGCGCGACCGGCTCGTCGATCTTCGTATCGAGCGGTTCGTCGGTCACCGAGCACGCCTGCACCGCCGCGCCGGTGACGCGGCCCTTCACGACGATGCCGCTGTCGGTGCGCTTGATCCCCAATCGCGCGTCCAGTCGTGTGATCGACAGCAGCGCGAACCGCTTCGCCAGCGCGGCGCGCTCGTCCTCGGTCGCGACGATCTCGACGATCCGCTCGCGTTCGCCGATCGTGTCGAGGCGTTCGGGGCGGCTGAACTCGGGCTTCACGGCAATTCTCCAGATAACAGATTCGGTAACGGCATCGCCGCCAGCCGGGCATGAAACGCCATCACCGACTCGCGAACATGCGCCAGCGCGGCGGCGTCGGGCGTCACACCCCGGTACAGGTTCCGAACCAGGGCCGGCGCGATATCGCCCGCCGCCAGCCCGTCTCGATAAGCCCCGAGACGGCCGCCGAGCATGCTCATCATCTTGCCGATATGCTTGCCGACGATGATGTCGCCGATCCCGATTTCCCGGAGCTGCCCGTCCATGTCGTCGACGAACCGTTCCGCCAGACGCGCGGCGGGCTCGCCACCCGCCGGTTCGGTCTCGAGCCGCAGCATCACGATCGCCAGCAACGTCGCGATCATGTCGAAGCGCCCGTCGACCGTGTCCGGCACCGCGCCCTCGACATACCAATGTTCCGCGCGCGCCCGACCGACCACCGCATTGTACAGCGGCAGCGCCTCGTCCGGCTTCTCGCCGAGCAGTCTTCCGAACCAGCCCAATCCGTCGTCCTTCAGGTCGCAACCGCGCTTCGGCTTGTTTGCCCGCGCAACCTCGCATATCGAGGCGATCGGCGGCCGATGCAAATGCGTTCGCTCGTGTTCCGCGTGACCCAGTCTCGGCTTAGTATGGCCCCGGGAGAGTATATGAGCGTCGTTTCCACCCGTATCGTCCAAGTCGCGGCCATCGGCCTCGTCGCGCTGGCGAGTGCGGGCTGCACCCAGTTGCGCTCGCACCAAGGCTATGTGGTCGATACCGACCTCGTCAACTCGGTCCAGCCGGGCGTCGACAACCGCCAGTCGGTGCTCGCGACGCTGGGCAAGCCGACGATCGCCGGCCAGTTCGACCAGGGCGACTGGTATTATCTCGCGCGCGACAGCCGCAACCTCGCGTTCCGCAATCCGCGCCCGAACGCGCAGATCACGTTGCAGATCAGCTTCGACCAGAAGGGCACCGTCACCGCGATCCGTCGCGGTGGGCTCGATCAGGTCGCCTCGATCAAGCCGTACGGCAAGAAGACGCCGACGCTAGGTCGCGAACGCGGGTTCTTCCAGGATCTGTTCGGCAACATCGGCACGGTCGGCGCGGCGGGGGCTGGTGGCGGTGGTGCGGGCAATGGCAGCAATACCGGTGGCGGCGGTCGCGACCGGCCGTAACGCGGTCTGATTCGCGCGTCTTAAGGCCGGTTTGGCCGCGCCGCGTGCTACGCATCGGCGCGGCCGGCCCGATAACGGTTCGGCGCCGATCCCGAAAGGGGGGAAAGGGATCGGCTGGTTAACGCGCAAGGTGCGCGAAGGTTCTCCCATTCCTGCGCGCGGCAAACATTCGATTCGGATCAGGTTGAGACCGAAACGGATACAACCTCCTATACCCTCCACGCCGGGGGTGCGATGTGCGCGAGTCGTTGTGGATCGTCGACGCATTCGCGCACGAGACCTTGCTGTTTGCCGGAGTCGGATTGCTGCTCGGCGGCATCGACGACCTGCTGATCGACCTTGTCTATATCGTCAGACGCATCCTCTATGGGCGACGGCCACGCCTGACGCTCGCCACGCTGGCGCCGCCGCACACCGTCGGTCGGATCGCGGTGTTCGTCGCCGCATGGGACGAAGTGGCGGTGATCGGTGGCATGTTGTCGGCAGCGGTCGAGCGCTACGAGCATGACGACTATCGCATCTATGTCGGTCTCTATCCCAATGATCAGGCGACGATCGACGCGGCCGCGGCAGTAGCGGAGCGCGACCCGCGGATACGCCTGGTCATAGGGCCGCGTGACGGCCCGACCACCAAGGCGGACTGCCTCAACACGCTTTGGAAAGCGCTGCGCCGCGACGATGCGCGCGACGACGCCAGAACCAAGGCGATCGTCCTCCACGACGCCGAGGACGTCGTCCATGCGCAGGAACTGCGCGTCTTCGACAGCCTGATCGACCGATACGAGGTGGTGCAACTGCCGGTGTTGCCGCTGGTCAACCACGGGTCGCGGCTCGTGTCCGGCCATTATGCCGACGAGTTCGCGGAATCGCATGCCAAGCAGATCATCGTGCGCACGTCACTCGGTGCGGGGATGCCGCTGGCGGGGACGGGCTGCGCGATCGCGCCCGAGGTTTTGGCGATGATCGCCCAGGCGCGCGGCGGCGAACCGTTCGATGCGACCAGCCTGACCGAAGATTACGAGCTTGGCCTGCGCCTCGCCGAACTCGGCGCACGCGGCATTTTCGCGCGGGTGGCGACGGACGATGCCGGCGGCGTGGTCGCGGTCCGTGCGTATTTCCCGGGGACGATCACCACATCGGTTCGGCAGAAGACCCGCTGGATGACGGGTATCGCGCTGGCCGGCTGGGATCGTACCGGCTGGGCATCCCCCCGCGCGTTCGCCGATCACTGGATGCGGATGCGCGACCGGCGGGCGCCACTCGCCGTCGTCGTCCTCGCGGTCGCCTATGTCGCGATTCCGGCATGGGGCACGGCGCTGTTGCTGCACTGGCAGATCGGCGCGGCCATGCCCTACCCCGCGCCGCACCCGATCGCCTTCGTCCTGCTCGTCGCCAACGCCGCGCTGCTGGTCTGGCGGCTCGCGATGCGGATGATCTTCACCGCACGAAGCTACGGCCTGCGCGAGGCCCTGTGGTCGCTGCCGCGCTTTCTGGTCGGCAATCTCGTCTCGCTGATCGCGGCACCGCGCGCGGTCATCGTCTATATCGGCATGCTGCGCGGCGCGGCGCCGGTCTGGGACAAGACCCGCCACGAGTTTCCCGCCGGGCCGGCCGACACCGATCCGCTCCCGTCAGATCGGCCGCAGTCCATCGCCGCCGCGGGATGACGGGCGGTCGTCCGCTGCGGTTCCTGGCAATGGCGCTGGGCGGGTGGACGATGATCAGGATCGCGTTCGTGTTGTCCGATGGGCGGGCGTTGCCCGTTGGCGGCGCCCTTCCCGCGGTGATCAGGATTCTGGTTCCCGATGCCGTCGCCACGGTGTTGGTGCGGACGGAAGGACGGCGCGAGGCCGGCAGCCGCATCGCCGCGCCGAGTAACGCACCGATCTTCACGACGAACTTGCCCGTCCCCGCCCGGACGCGGACATCCGGCATTCCTGAACGGACCGATCTCCGGTTTCTAGCGCCCCCGCCCCCGACTCCCCCTGAGTGGAAGCGGCAAATCGTCCCGCTACCGTCTCCGTTCGCACCGCCAGTGCGCGCGCGCGATGCAAAGCGATTGAACGGCAGCGCGTGGCTGCTCGTCCGCGGCGGCCCCGCAGGCACGGTGTCGGGCGGTCAGCTCGGCGCCTCGCAAGGCGGGGTGCGGTTGACCTACGCGCTAGGAGGACGCCGCCGGTTCGCGCTGGCCGCGCGCCTTGCGGCGCCATTGCGCGGAAAAGGCCGCGAAGCCGCGCTCGGGGTCGAATGGCAACCCACCACGCTGCCGATCCGCCTGATCGCCGAGCAGCGGTTCGTGCTCGACGGCGGTCGCGGCGGCCCGACCCTGGGGATCATCGCCGGCTATGGCCCAGCCGACATCGCGCCCGGCGTCCGCATCGAGGCTTACGGCCAGGCCGGCGTCATAGCTCGCGATGGCGTCGAAAAGTTCGTCGACGCGTCCGCACGGATCACGCATCCGCTCGGCCATGTCGCGGGCGCCCGGATCGATATCGGGGTCGGGATCTGGGGCAGCGCGCAACGCGGCACCGAACGCCTCGACATCGGCCCGTCGCTGGTCGTCGGCGTGCCGATCGCGGGCAAATCGCTGCGCCTCACGCTCGACTGGCGCGAACGCGTGGCGGGCGCCGCGCGTCCCGGTTCCGGCCCTGCCCTGTCGATCGGCAGCGACTTTTAAGACAGCCTAGCCCCGCCGCCGGGTTCCGGTGTAACGCGTGTGCGTGGACCTGTATCTTCCCGTCGCCAACCTGTCGGTCAACGCACTCGTGATCATCCTGCTCGGCGGGGGAGTCGGGCTGTTGTCGGGCATGTTCGGGATCGGCGGCGGGTTCCTGACCACCCCACTGCTGATCGTCTACGGCATCCCGCCGACCGTCGCCGCCGCCTCGTCGGCCAGCCAGGTGACCGGCGCCAGCGTCTCGGGCGTGTTCGCGCATTTCCGCCGCAAGGGCGTTGACACCAAGATGGGCGGAGTCCTCGTCGCGGGCGGTATCCTCGGCTCGTTCTTCGGCGCGTGGCTGTTCCGCCTGCTCCAGCAAAGCGGCCAGATCGATACGGTGATCGCGATCGTCTACGTCGTCATGCTCGGCTCGATCGGCGGCCTGATGGCGAAGGAATCGATCGGCACGATCGGTCGCGCGCGAACCGGCCGCCCGCCGAAAGCACGCAAGCGGCGTCATCATCCGCTGGTCGCCGCACTGCCGCTGCGCACCCGCTTTTATGCGTCCGGCCTCTATATCTCGCCGCTCGCGCCGCTGCTGCTCGGCTTCTGTACCGGCATCCTGACGATCCTGCTCGGGATCGGCGGCGGCTTCATCCTGATCCCGGCGATGATCTACCTGCTCGGGATGGCGACCTCGGTGGTGGTCGGCACCTCCTTGTTCCAGACGCTGTTCGTGACCGCGGTCGCGACGATGGTCCACGCAACGACGACCAAGGCGGTGGATATCGTGCTCGCCGGGCTGCTGCTGCTGGGCTCGGTCGTCGGCGCACAGATCGGCGCGCGGTTCGCGACCAAGTTCAAACCCGAATATCTTCGCCTCGCGCTCGCGGTGATGGTGTTGCTGGTCGGCGCCCGTATCCTGCTCGGCCTGGTCTGGCGGCCCGAGGAGATCTTCTCGGTCACGCTTTCGTGAGGGTTGGGACCCGAGCGCTGAAGCCGGCGTGGCTGGTCCTGCTGACGCCACTGATGATGGCGCAGGCCAAGCCGGTGCTCGTCCCCGACGTGTCGCAGCGCAACATCGAGATCGCCTACAGCTTCACCGGTGCCGAGCTGCTACTGTTCGGCGCGATCCTGTACCCTGGCGGGCGCCTGCCGAGCGGCGAGCATCCGACCGATATCGTCGTCGTTGTGAAGGGCCCGACCCAGTCGATCCTGATGCGCGAAAAGGAGAAGGTCGCGGGCATCTGGGTCAACGCGTCGCGGCTGCGCTATCGCTCCGCCCCGAGCTTCTACGCGATCGCCTCGTCCAAGCCGATCGAGCGGCTGGTCGACGATCGCACGCGGGCGATCTACGAACTCGGGCTCGACAGCCTCCAGCTGTCGCCTGCGTCCAGCGCGCCGACTGATACGCAGGACCGGTTCCAGAAGGGGCTCGTCGACCTGAAGCGCCGCGCCGGCCTGTATTACGAAGCGCCGCGCGCGGTCGAGATCACCGACGACGTGCTGTACCGCGCGCGCGTCACGATCCCCGCCCGCGTCCCCGTCGGTCGCTTCACCGCGGAGACGTTTCTGATCCGCGACGGCCGCGTGCTGGCGGCGGCGGTGCGCGATATCGACATCCGTAAGTCCGGGTTCGAACGCTTCGTCGCGCGCGCCGCGGAGCGTTCGTCGGTCGTCTACGGACTGGTCGCGGTCGCGCTGTCGGTGTTCCTGGGCTGGGCCGCTGGGTGGATCGCGCGCAAACTGTAAGGAATTTCTCCATCCTCACCGGATATTTACGCCTTTGACGACATAACGTCGGTGCGATGTGCGGGGTCCAGGAACAATGACGGAAATGCCGGGCTCGAACGCGTTTCACGATGCCTCACCTTTGGCCGGGCCTTTCGCCGGTACGCAGCTAAACGACCTGTTGGGCAGCGTGCAGGCGACCGCCCCGATCGGCGTGGTCTACGCGATCGCCGGATCGAGCAGCCGGGTACTCCTGGATCGCGCGTCGATCGTCGCATTGTCCGACGATTCCGATCCCGTCGTCGCCGCCGCGGGCCAGGTCGGCAGCCAGATCAAGATGCGGATCGGGGCGTCGTGGCTGGTCGCCAACATCCGTTCGCTCAAGCTGGAGGATAGCGCCGGCACCTGCATCGCCGCGGAGATCGACTATCTCGGCGAGGGCGACGAGGAACGCCTGACCGGCAAGCTCTACACCTTCCGTCGCGGCGTCACCCGCTATCCGATGCCGGGGTGCGAGGTGTTTCCGGTCACCAGCGCCGACCTCAAGCAAATCTACGCCGCCGGCGACCGCGCCAATATCGAGGTCGGCATGGTCTATCCGACCAAGGACATCCGTGCCGCGCTGTACGTCGATGCGATGCTCGGCAAGCATTTCGCGCTCGTCGGCTCGACCGGCACGGGCAAATCGACCGGCGCCGCGCTGATCCTGCACCGGATCTGCGAACTGGCGCCACAAGGCCACGTCGTGATGATCGATCCGCACGGCGAATATGCCGCGGCGTTCAAGACCAACGGCGCGATCTACGACGTCACGAACCTGCAGATGCCGTATTGGCTGATGAATTTCGAGGAGCATTGCGAGGTCTTCCTGACCAGCAGCGGCTCCGCGCGGCAGTTCGACGCCGACATCCTCGCCAAATGCCTGCTGATGGCGAAGGCGAAGAGCCGGCTCGGCCAGGAGATCGCCAAGCTGACGGTCGATGCGCCGATCCCGTATCTGCTCAGCGACCTGACCAACATCATCAGCCTGGAAATGGGCAAGATGGATCGTGCCGGCGACACTGCCCCCTACCTGCGCCTCAAGACCAAGATCGACGAGATCAAGGCCGATCCGCGCTATGGCTTCATGTTCTCGGGGATGCTGGTCGCCGATACGATGGCGGCGTTCCTTGGCCGGATCTTCCGGCTGCCCGGCGACGGCAAGCCGATCTCGATCATCGACGTCTCGGGCGTCCCGTCCGACATCACCGCGGTGGTCGTCGCGGTGCTGGCGCGGATGACGTTCGATTTCGCGATCTGGTCGCGCAACGAACCGCAGCGCCCGGTCCTGCTGGTGTGCGAGGAGGCGCATCGCTACATCCCCGCCGGCCAGGACAGCGACACCGCGGTCGGCCGGATTCTCGGCCGGATCGCCAAGGAAGGCCGCAAATACGGCGTGTCGCTCGGGCTGATCACGCAGCGCCCGTCCGATCTCGCGGAAGGGGTGTTGTCGCAGTGCGGCACGATCATCGCGATGCGGCTCAACAATGATCGCGATCAGGCGTTCGTCCGCGCCGCGATGCCCGAAGGCGCGCGCGGGTTCCTCGATTCGATCCCCGCGCTGCGCAACCGCGAATGCATCATCTGCGGCGAAGGCGTGACGATCCCGATCCGCGTCTCGTTCGACGATCTCGAGGACGCCAAGCGCCCCGCCTCGGGCGACCCGCTGTTCTCCGAACTGTGGCGCGACGTCGGCGGCGAGGAGCAGATCATCGCCCGCACGATCCAGCGCTGGCGTGCGCAGGGGAAATAGCGACGTCTCGTTAGGGACGTATGGCGTTGAAAACCGGACAGGGCGGCTTCGGGTATGAAGGTCGAACACGACCGATTAATTCGCGTGGGATGCAGAACTTGTGCGTTTTGCATTGCTAACGGCTGGACCGACTGGTTTGCAGAAGGTTCGCTTCAACTCGGAGACGAACGTCCTTTACGAGAACGTCGTTCTCCAATGAAGGACGCAATCAATAGCAAAGCACCGCCTGCGGCGCCCAAGCTCCAAATCACCCAATGCATCCTGTCCGAATGCCAAAAAAGAGGCATTACCGCGAGAGGCACGATCAACGGAGCCAACCGGCGCATCCACGTCCAACGCGGCGCTGTCGCTTGCAACATGGTTCCAGCGTTCCTCACTGCAAAACCCCTAACAAAGCGCCATGCCGGGATCGTCTCACGAGGCATGAAAGGCTGCAAGTGGGACATTTGCCGACCGCACTGCTTTTGCCGCGGCGCTGATGCAAAACTTGTGACTTTCGCATCAAGTGCATCATGAACGTACGCTACCCGCCGACCCGCACCGCCAACAACCGAGCCACCTTGGCGCTGAACGCACGCAACTTGCCACCGGACAGTTGCGCGACGCTGGCGAACGAGACCGTGCGCGGGTTGATCGCCGCGCCGTTTTTCCACACTTCCCAGTGCAGATGCGGGCCGGTCGACATGCCCGTCGAGCCGACATAGCCGATCACCTGGCCCGCGCGGACGCGCGTCCCCGACGTCACCGCGATCCGACTCATGTGACCATAGCCGCTCGCCATCCCGCCGCCGTGGACCAGCTTGACGAAATTGCCGTAGCCGCCGGTGCGCCCTGCGAACGTGACGATGCCGTCGGTCATCGCGTGGATCGGCGAACCGTAGGGCGCGCCGATATCAAGGCCCTTGTGCATCCGCGTGAATCCCAGCAGCGGGTGCACGCGCAGACCGAAATTCGAGGTGATGCGCCCGATGACCGGCATGGCAGACACGGCGCGTCGCTCGGTCTGTCCGGCTGCGTCGAACCAGCCGCCGCGGCTGCTTTCGTCGTCGAGGTCGCCATTGCCCGCATCGGGGGCGAAGCGGACGAGCTGCACTTTATGGCGCCCCTGGTCGATCCCGGCGAACAGGAGGTCGCCGACCCGGGTCTCGCCGGTCGCAGCGCGCTGTCGCTCGACGATCAGGTCGAAACGGTCGGCGGCGGTGACGTCGCGACCGATCGACAATCGCGTCGAGATCGCCTTGATATACGACTCGACGGCCTTGGCCGGGACGCCGGCCGCGCGCGCGGAGCGGTACAGGCTTGAGCCGACCAGCCCCTGGATCCGCAACGGGGTGGAGTCGATCGCGATCGGTTTGCGGTCCACGGTCAGCCCGCCCGCACCGCGCACGAGCGACAGCGCCAGATCGAACCGCGCGCGGAAATCGAGCTTTTCCAGCGGCCGCGCGACGGTCCGGTCCGGCCGCCGTCCGAGCGTCAGTGCGATCCGCGTGCCCGCCGGGATCGCCTTCGGATCGACGGATTGCGCGACTAGCGCCGCGGCGGCCTCGGCATCGTTGCGACCGACGCCCGCGCGGATCAGCGCCCGGTCGAAGCTGTCCCCGTCGCCGAGTGTCGCGGAGAGGTCGATGCTGGGGCGCTCGGGCACGTCGGCGAGCGGCGCGACGAGATCGTTCGCCGCCATCCGCCGCCCGGTCGTCGCGCCCTGCGCCAAGGACGCGATGCCCTGAGCGCGCGTCTCCTCCCACTCCGCACCGGCGAGCGGCGACGGCACGGCACCGACGAGCGGCTTGAACCCCGGCGACAGCATCCAGGTCGCGACACACAGCGCGGTGCAGGTCGCGAACCCGCGCCACCAGTCGACACTGCCGACTCGCGCACCCAGATCGGGCACCCAGTCGATCCGCGTCGCGCGGTCGCGCAACAACGCCCGCGTTGTCGGCTGGGGCAGAGGCGACGCGAGGGCGCGACCGAACACCTGGCCCGGTGCCGTGCCCGCCAATTCGAAGCCCTGATCGTTACGAAGATACACGCAGGCCCGCCCCGATGGTGCCGGTCCCCCCGGCGTCAGGCGGTCGTTGTGGTCGCAACCTGCTAAAGTCAAATTAACCGGTGTGTGCGCATCGCCAGGATCGCGGCGAGATGTGCGGTCTTGGCGCCGGATCGTTAATACCGAGGAAACTCTGCGCAGGTCATTGCGCACGCAGACTTTACCCCCGATGTTGCTGCAATGAACGACGGCGCGAACGACGGGATCACGGCGGTTCTCGGCCCGACCAACACCGGCAAGACGCACCTCGCGATCGAGCGGATGTGCGCGCATTCCAGCGGCATGATCGGCTTTCCTCTGCGCTTGCTCGCCCGCGAGGTTTATGACCGCGTGGTGGCGATCAAGGGCGCGAACCGCGTTGCGCTGGTGACGGGCGAAGAGAAGATCGTGCCGCCCGACGCACGCTGGTTCCTGTGCACCGCCGAGTCGATGCCCGATCGCGACGTCGCGTTCGTCGGGCTGGACGAGGCGCAACTGGGCGCTGATCCCGAGCGCGGCCATGTCTTTACCGATCGCCTGATGCGCGCGCGGGGGCGCGAGGAGACGATGATCCTCGGCTCCGAAGCGCTGCGGCCGATGATCAAGAAGCTCGTTCCCGGCGCTGAGATCGTCAATCGGCCGCGCTTTTCGACGCTGACCTATGCGGGCGCGAAAAAGATCAGCCGGTTGCCCAAGCGTTCGGCGATCGTCGCGTTCTCTGCGGAGGAGGTGTACGCGGTTGCCGAGATGCTGCGGCGTCTGCGCGGTGGCGCAGCCGTCGTGATGGGTGCGCTCAGCCCTCGGACTCGCAACGCGCAGGTCGCAATGTTCCAGGCGGGCGAGGTCGATTATCTGGTCGCGACCGACGCGATCGGGATGGGGCTCAACATGGACGTCGCGCATGTCGCGTTCGCCAGCCTCAACAAATTCGACGGCAAGCGCCAGCGGCGCCTGACGGTGGCGGAGATGGCGCAGATCGCGGGGCGTGCGGGGCGACACCAGCGCGACGGCACGTTCGGCGCGCTGTCCGACGATGGGCCGGGCGCGTTCCTCCCCGAGGAAGTGCTGGCGATCGAGGAGCACCGGTTTCCGCGACTCGAGAACCTCTATTGGCGGCAGGGCGAGCCCGATTTCTCCAGCATCGATGCGCTGGTCGCGAGCCTGGAAGCGCGTCCGCCCGCCGGCGTTTTGCGCGCCGCGCCGCAAGCCCTCGATCTGGGGGTTTTGAAGCGGCTTGCGGAGGAGGGCTGGGTCCGCGAACGCGCACGGCACCCGGCGATGGTCGCGCGATTATGGGCAGCATGCGGCGTTCCGGATTTCCGCAAAGTCGGCCTCGATCCGCATGCGCGTTTCGTATCGCGGCTGTTCGGGCATCTGAGCGAAGGCCGCGGGCATATCCCGCACCAGTGGTTCGCCGACGAGATCGCGCGGCTCGATACGGTGGCGGGCGACGTGCCGGTGATCGCCGGGCGGATCGCCGCGACTCGGATCTGGGCATATATCGCACAGCGCGCCGACTGGCTGGCCGAGCCGACCTTGTGGGCGGCGCGTACCGCCGCGCTGGAGGAACGCCTGTCGGATGCGCTCCACGCCAGCCTGACGCAGCGGTTCGTCGACAAGCGCACGACCGCGCTGATGCGCCAGATCGGCGCGGATGCGGGCGCGCTGCCGGTGGTGATCGGGCCCGAGGGCGAGGTGATGGTCGAGGATCATCCGATCGGTCGGCTCGACGGGTTCCGGTTCACCGTCGCAGCTGATGCGCGGGCGAGCGACAAGCGGCTGCTGCTCGCGGCGGCGGAAAAGCGTCTCACCGGCGAGCGGTCGCGGCGCGGACAGTCGCTGGTCGATGCGCCGGACGCCGATATCGCGCTCGACGATGCGGCGCAGATCATCTGGGCGGGTCACCCGGTCGCCAAGCTAGGCGCGGGGCCGTCGTTCGCGCGGCCGAAGCTGATTCTCGACCGCTCGCTCGAATGCCTCGACAAGCCTGCGCGCGATCGGATCGAGGCGCGGCTGGCGCTGTGGCTTGCGGGAATGCTGAAGCGGCGGATCGCCGTGCTGGTCCACCTCGCCGAGTTGAGCCGGGATCCGAACGCCACGCCGGCGTTGCGCGCGGTCGCGAGTGCGATCGAGGAGGCCGGCGGGATCCTGCCGCGGTTGCCGATGCGGCTGGCGCTCGACGCAATCGATCCCGAGGAGCGCAAGCGGTTGCGCAAGATCGGGATTACGGTCGGCGCGCTCGACCTGTTCGACGCGCGGTTGCTCAAGCCCGAGTCGGCGCGCTGGCGGCGCATCTTGGCGGTGGCTCGCGGCATGACGATCACCGCCCCGCGCGAGGGCGCGACCGTGCTGGCGCGTGGCAGCGAGGGTGCGGTCCTGGAGGCCGGCTTCCGTCCGCTTGGGCTCCAGGCGGTCCGGATCGACCTGATCGAACGCATCGCCCGTGCCGCGCACGATTCGCGGCAGGGGCGCACGCCGTTCGCGCCCGATCCTGCGCTGGCCACCTCGATCGGCGTTGACCAAGCGTCGCTGGAGCGATTGATGGCCGAACTCGGGTTCAAGGCGCTGGCGGGGGACGCGCCGCGCTGGGTCTGGCGCGGTCGTCCCCCTGCACGGGCCGTCGCGCCTGCTCCGATCGATCCGTCGCGGCAGAACGCGTTTGCCGGGCTTGCCGCACTGGTCCGCCATGGTTGAAGGCGCGATGCGGATCGATCGGTTCCTGTGGTTCGTGCGGCTCGCGAAAACGCGCAGCGCCGCGCAGGCGATTGCCGAGAAGGGGCATCTGCGCATCGACGGCCGCCCGATCGATCGCGCGCATTGCCCGGTGCGGATCGGGAATGTGCTGACATTTGCAGTGGCCGATCAGGTTCGGGTGATCCGGGTCGAGGCATTGCCTGCGCGGCGGGGGCCAGCGCCCGAGGCGCAAGGATGCTATCAGGATCTGATTGCGGGGAAGACGCCGGCCGGTACCATCCGCGATCCGGCTTCCGAGTGAACTAGCCGTATCGACAACCGCGATCAATAAATCGAACGACGCCGCAACCTCCGTCATCCTGACGAAAGTCAGGACTCAGGATACCAAAGGCAGCGCCTCGTGGCTCTGGGTCCTGACTTTCGTCAGGATGACGGAGGAGGGCTTAAGCAGTGTGGGATCGGAACGACAAAGCGTGATAACGTCTCGCAGAAGGCTTGCTATGATTGACGCGAGGGGCAGGCGCGCATAGTCGCTGGCGCGTTCGTCGCCGGAAAGGAATCCGGCCCAGGAGTTCTGCAATGACCTACGTCGTCACCGATGCCTGCATCCGCTGCAAGTACATGGACTGCGTGGAAGTGTGCCCGGTCGACTGCTTCTACGAAGGCGAGAACATGCTGGTGATCAATCCCAGCGAGTGCATTGACTGCGGCGTGTGCGAGCCGGAATGCCCCGCCGAAGCGATCCTGCCCGACACCGAGAGCGGGCTGGAACAGTGGCTCGAGCTCAACACGACCTTTTCGGCGCAATGGCCCAACGTCACGCGCAACGACAACCAGACGCCGCCGGACGCCGACGCGATGAAGGGCGTCGAGGGCAAATTCGACAAGTATTTCTCGCCCGAGCCCGGCGCAGGCGACTGATAAGAGGCGGCGAATCCCGAAAAGGGCAAGCCGCCTGCCACGTTCGGCTGGTAATTTTGTTGCAAAGCTGCTAGAAGAGTCCGCGACGGGCGCGATGATTCACGTCATACGCCTGACGTGTAGACCTATCCCTCCCCCGATGCAGCAGCGACGAGTCCTTCGTCGAGGCGTCGCGGCGAGGCTTGATCCGGAAAGGCCCCAAATGGCTGCCAAGGCACTGTCCTTCGATGTCGGTGATTTCGTCGTTTATCCCAAGCACGGAGTCGGCCGTGTGATCGAGCTCCAGCGCTCGGAAATCGCCGGCATGACACTGGAACTCTACGTCCTCCGGTTCGAGAAGGAGCGCATGACGCTCCGCGTGCCGACCAACAAGGCCGAAAGCGTCGGCATGCGCAAGCTGTCGTCCGACAAGACGATGCGCGAGGCGATGGACACGCTCAAGGGCAAGCCCAAGGTCAAGCGCACCATGTGGTCGCGCCGCGCGCAGGAATATGAAGCGAAGATCAATTCGGGCGACCTCGTGTCGATCGCCGAAGTGGTCCGCGATCTATTCCGTGCCGACGACCAGCCCGAGCAGAGCTATTCCGAGCGCCAGATCTTCGAAGGCGCGACCAGCCGCCTCGCACGCGAACTGGCGGCGATGGAAGAGCTCGACGAGCCCAAGGCGCAGGAGAAGATTCTCGACATCCTCCGCGCCGCGGCCGCGATCTACAACAAGGACAAGGTGCCGGCGTAACTGCCCTCGCACTCGATCCGAGTATGAAAGGGCGGTCCTGCGGGGCCGCCCTTTTTCGTTAGATTCCGGTTTGCAGATGCCGCGCGCGAGTGTATTGCATATACAACACACAGGGGGATGCGATGAACTTTCTTGCGCTCGGACTGATCATTCCTCTCGCGGCCTGCTCGTTCAGCTGGGATGGCGATAGCGAAGGCTCGGGGGCTGCGGCGGCGGGATCGGGAACGACCCGTACCTATCAGGTCACCGGGTTCGACGGCATCGACCTGCGCGGCTCGGACGATATCGATGTACGGGTCGGCACCGGCTTTTCGGTCCGGGCGGAAGGGCCGTCGGATCAGCTCGACCGGCTGACGATCGAGCGCACCGGCGAGACACTGAACGTCGGCCGCAAGACCAATTCCAGCTTCGGCTGGAACAAGAGCGGCAAGGTGAAGGTGTACGTCACGCTGCCACGGCTGACCGACGCGACGGTTTCGGGATCGGGCACCATCGCAGTCGACCATGTCGAGGGCGCGAAGTTCGCGGGCGGGATTCCCGGCTCCGGCAACCTCAACATCGCCGCGATTCGGGTCGAGGATGCCGCATTCTCGATCGCCGGATCGGGCACCGTGCGCGCCTCGGGTACGGCCAGGATGCTCGCGATCGACATTGCCGGCTCGGGCGCGGTCGATGCGCCGAAGCTTCAGGCGCGGTCCGCCAAGGTCGACATTTCCGGCTCGGGCAAGGTCCGCGCGATCGTCGACGGCCCTGCCTCGGTCGGCGTGTCGGGCTCGGGCGATGTCGATCTCGGCCCGAACGCGCGCTGCACCATTTCGAAGACGGGCTCGGGGTCGGTGCGCTGCGGGAACTGACTTGCCGGCGGGCGCGGAAGCGGCGACGGTTGCGGGCATGAGATATCTGCTCGCTCCGCTGCTGCTACTGTCCTCGCCCACGCCTGCCGGTGCGGCGCCGGTCGCGAGCCGGACGGTCTCGGTCGGCAGCTTCGACCGGATCCGTGTGGAGGGCCCGTTCGAGGTACGCGTCTCGATCGGTTCGCCGCGCGCGACGATCGCCGGCGACGTGAACGAGGGGGTGGCGGTGCGCGTCGACAGCACGACCTTGTCGGTCCGCAAGGGCACCGGCGGCTGGGGCGAGCAACCGCGTGGCGCGAGCGGCGGCGGCGGGCCGATCGTCGTCACACTCTCGACTCCCGGTCTCGTCTCGGCGAGTGTCGCTGCGGGCGGGCGGCTGACGATCGCGCGAATGCGCGGGATGAAGCTCGATGTGACGGTCAGCGGCAATGGCAGCCTCGCGCTGACGGCGGCGGACACCGACCAGCTGAACGCGACGCTGATCGGCACCGGCGAGATGACGCTCGCCGGCCGCGCCGGCCGCGCACGCCTCATCGCCAGCGGCCCGGGCGCGATCGATGCCACCGGGCTGGCGGTCAACGACCTGACCGTGCACCTCGACGGCGTCGGCGACGTGAAGGCGGCAGCGCGCTACACGGCGCAGGTGACGAACAGCGGGCTGGGAACGGTGACGGTCGCGGGCAACGCGAAATGCCGGGTGGATGCGGCGGCTGGCGGACCGGTGGTCTGCGGGAAGGCGGCGGCCGGGGTCTATGCTCCGTAGAAGGGGATGCCGCGTTTGCTGCCCCATCCACACCGGCCCCTCCCGACCGAAATCCGCATGTCGGTCGAGCCGGTCACCCAATCTGTATTGGCCCTCAAACCTTCCGAACGTGTATCGTCATTCCCGCGGAGGCGGGAACCCATACTGGCTGACCTCACGCTGAGATCGCTATCCTCTGAGGATATGGATCCCCGCCTGCGCGGGGATGACGATGGAATTTATCGTCGGGTGGGATGAACCTCGACGAGTTCTGGGCCCTACCCCTTAAATGAGCGCCAGTTCCGCCAGCTTGGTCATCAACGCCGGCGGCATCACGTCCAACCCGGTCGCATCACCGCCCAGATCGAGCGGCGCATCGGCCCCCTCCAGATATCGCCACCCCTGATGCGCACGCTTGGGTCGCGCCTGCACCAGCACCAGCTTCGGATCGATATGGATCGCGACGCGCCCCTCCTCGGCCTCGCCGAACCCGAGGATCGGCGAGCGCGCGATCAGCTGATGCTTGAGGATCCAGAACATCGAACCCTGACCAGCCACTTCCTCGTGCCGCTTGGGCAGATACCGCGTGGTGAGGAACACCGGCCCCCCCTCGCCGCGCAGGCGGAGCCGCTCGGCGAGGTGATCGACGCTTTCCGCGCCGAACGCGACTTTGGTGAGGTGGAGCGGCATGGCGTTGGAAATGGGCGCTAAACGCTGCAGATCAACCGTGCAGACCCCAAAGACTCGCCAGCCCGAGGAACGAGAAGAACCCCATCGTGTCGGTCATCGTCGTCACGAACACCGCCGACGACACCGCCGGATCGATCCGGAACTTATCGAGCGTCACCGGCACCAGCACGCCGCTGAGCCCCGCCGTGATATTGTTCACCAGCATCGCCGCGGCGATCACCAGCGACAGGTCGGTGTTGCGGAAAATGACATACGTCCCGCACCCGATCAGCGCGCCCAGCATCACGCCGTTCGCCGCCGCGATGCGGAACTCCCGCCCGATCATCCGCGCGGTATTCGAACTCGTCAGCTGGTTGGTCGCGAGCGCACGCACGACCACCGCCAGCGTCTGCGTGCCCGCATTGCCGCCCATCCCCGAGACGATCGGCATCAGCACCGCGAGCAACGCGAAGCTCGCGATCGTCCCCTGGAACAGCCCGACGACCGACGATGCGACCATCGCGGTGCCGAGATTGACCACCAGCCACGTGAATCGCGTGCGTACCGTCAGCCGGATCGGCTCGTTGATGTCGCCGTCGCCTGCGCCTGCCAGCCGCAGCGTATCCTCGCCCGCCTCTTCGGAGATGATGTGGACGATGTCGTCGACCGTGATCATGCCGACCAGCCGGCCACCATGATCGACCACCGCGGCCGAGATCAACGCGTATTTCTGGAAGCGCAGCGCGACCTCCTCCTGGTCCATATCGACCGGGATCAGCGTCTGTTCGCGCTTCATCACGTCGGCGATCGCGATCCCGCGCGGGGTGCGCAGCATCCACGACAGCTGGCACGTGCCGATCGGCTTGTGCGCGGGGTCGACGACGAAGATTTCCCAGAAATCGGTCGTCAGTTCTTCATGGCCGCGCAGATAATCGATCGCGTCGCCGACCGTCCAATGCTCGGGCACCGCGATCAGCTCGCGCTGCATCAGGCGGCCGGCGGATTCCTCGGCGTAGCTCAGCGCCTCCTCGATCGCGGCGCGATCGTCGGGATCGAGCGCGCGCAACACCGCGCGCTGCTCGTCCTCGTCCATGTCCTCGATGATCGCGACGGCATCGTCGGTATCGAGTTCGGACGCGAGATCGGCGACCTGGTGCGGCTCGAGCGCATCGATCAGGTCCTCGCGGACGTAATCGTTCATCTCGGCGAACACGTCGCCGTCGAGCAGGTCGGTGACCGCCCGCGCGAGGGCTGCGCGATCCTCCTGCGGGGTCAGCTCGAACAGATCGGCGATGTCGGCCGGGTGCAGCGGCTCGACCAGCGCGCGCGCCGCCTCGTCGTTGCCGTCCTCGACCGCATCGAGCACGGCCCGGACGAATTCGGGCCGCAGGTGGTCGTCGCGATCGAGCTGGGTCTCGGGCGCGGTTTCGGTTTCGGGCTCGGGAAGCTCGAGTTCGCTCATGGCTGCCTCCCTTAAAAGATGGTCGGTTGGGCCCTAACGCGACGCGCATGCATTTGCCAGTCGGAGTGCGGCTCCCTATCTGCCGCGCATCAATTCAGGAGACGATGAATGTCCGATACCCCCGAAACGCTGACGCTGACCCTCGACGGCGGCGACGTCACGATCAAGTTCCGCCCCGATCTGGCGCCCAAGCATGTCGAGCGGATCGCCGAGCTGGCGAACGAAGGCTTCTACGACGGCGTCCCCTTCCACCGCGTGATCCCGGGCTTCATGGCACAGGGCGGTGACGGTGGTAACGGCGACGGCACCGGCGGCTCGACCAAGCCCAACCTCAAGGCGGAATTCTCGGCCGAGCCGCACGTCCGCGGCGTCTGCTCGATGGCACGCACCAACCAGCCCGACACGGCGAACTCGCAGTTCTTCATCGTGTTCGACGACGCACGCTTCCTCGACAAGCAGTACACCGTCTGGGGCGAAGTCACCGACGGCATGGACCTGATCGACGCGCTGCCGAAGGGCGAGCCCCCGAAGACGCCAGGCAAGATCGTCAAGGCACGCGCTGCATAAGCTGAATTCCCCTCCCGCTCGCGGGAGGGGCTAGGGGAGGGCGCGACGTACGTACTGGCGTCCGGTCAGTGAGGCACGCCCCTCCCCCGACCCCTCCCGCAAGCGGGAGGGGAGTAGCGGGTCAGACCTCCGCCACCGTCCGTATGAGCCAGTCGTGGAACAGCTTCACCGGCTTGGTCTGCAACGCCCGCGGGCGGCAGACGAACCAGTAGCTGTACGGGCTCTCGACCTCGATATCGAACAGCCGAACGAGGCGCGGATCGTTTGCGTCCTCGAAGTGGCTCGCATGCATGAACGCGACGCCAAGCCCCTGTGCCGCCGCCTCGAGCATCAGCGCGCCCGAATCGAAATGATCGATCGCCAGCGGCTCGATATCGTCGAGCCCCGCCGCCGTCCGCCATGCCGTGAACGTATCCGTCATGTCGCGGTGCACCAGCGCGGTCAGCGTCGAGAGCTGTTCGGGCCGCGTGACCGGATCCGCGCGCTCCAACAGGCTCCTTGCCCCGATCACGTACACCGAATTGCGATCGAGCCGTCGCGCGTAGAACGCCGGATCGATCTCGCGTGACAGCGCGATCACCGCATCGAGCCCGTCGCCGAGCCGCGACACCAGATGCGCCGCGGTATCGATATCGAGGTGTAGTTCGGGATGCGACGTGCGCAACTCGCCCAGCTTGGGGAACAGCTTCTGCGACGCATAGAGCGGCAGGATTCCGAGACGCAGCCGCAGCACCTCGGTCGTGCTGGTCAGCGATTCGACCGCGTCCGACAGCGAATCGAGCACGGGTGCGATCTGCGCGAGCAGCCGTTCGCCATCCGCATTGAGCACCATCGCCTGATGCCGCCGCGCGAACAGCGGCTTGGCGATGAAGCGTTCCAGGCTCTGCACGCGCCGGCTGAGCGCAGGCGCGGACAGTGCCAGATCCTCGGCCGCGGCCTTGATCGAGCCCAGCCGCGCGACCTGCACGAACGCCTCGATAGCCCCCAGTGGCGGCAGCCTGCGCATGTTTCCTCTTTCGACTCGACGAGTGTGACAATGACCGCTGGACGCATTCAGCCATACGATTGCAGTGAGCGCAATCGTAGCTGATCCCTTCGCACTTGCAACATGAACCGTCTCGCCGCAAAAAGACCTCGCCTTTCAGGCATCCTCTCCTAAAAACTTTCACGGGCTGGCCTTCATTGGCCGGCCCTTTTTTTGTGCGTTTTCGAATGCGCGAACAGGGCCGGTCCTCGAAACCGCGTGGTGCACCCCCCATTTGATCCTTCGAGTTCGAAGGAGTCGAGATGCCCGATAGCGAAATCCCCACGCGGAAAATCCAGGTCGCCAATGCGCGTCCCGAGGATAGCGGCCGCGGCCTGGCACATTTGCCGCGCGCTTTGATGGCGACGCTCGGCATCGGCGAGGGCGACGTGATCGAAATCCTCGGCAAGCAGAACACGCCCGCACGAGCAGTCGGTCCGTATCCCGAGGACGAAGGTCTCGACATCCTCCGCATCGACGGCCTTCAGCGTGCCAATGCCGGTGTCGGCTCTGGCGATTTCGTCGAGGTGCGGAAAGCTGAGTCGAAGCCGGCAACGCGCGTCGTCTTCGCCCCCGCACAGCAGAATCTCCGCCTCCAGGGTTCGACTAATGCGCTCAAGCGCACCTTCCTCGGCCGGCCGATCTGTCAGGGCGACATCGTCGCGACCGCAGGGCATCAGCGCGTCGGCAACATGCCACCCAACGTCCAGCAGTTCATGAACGCGCCGGCGTATGCGCTCCAGGAGATCCGCCTCGCGGTGATCGCCGCCAGCCCCAAGGGCGTCGTGCACATCGACGAGAACACCGAGATCGAACTCCGCTCCGAATATGAGGAGCCGCAGGCTGCTCGCCGCGCCGACGTCACCTACGACGATATCGGCGGCATGGCGCAGACGATCGACCAGTTGCGCGAGATGGTCGAACTGCCGCTCCGCTATCCCGAACTGTTCCAACGGCTCGGCGTCGATCCACCCAAGGGCGTGTTGCTGCACGGCCCTCCCGGCACCGGCAAGACGCGGCTCGCGCGCGCCGTCGCCAACGAATCGGATGCGCAGTTCTTCCTGATCAACGGCCCCGAGATCATGGGCTCCGCCTATGGTGAGTCCGAGTCACGCCTCCGCGAAGTGTTCGAGGAAGCGGCTAAGGCAGCGCCGTCTATCGTGTTCATCGACGAGATCGATTCGATCGCGCCCAAGCGTGGCCAGGTGTCGGGCGAGGCGGAAAAGCGTCTCGTTGCGCAGTTGCTGACGTTGATGGACGGCATCGAATCGCGTGCGAACCTTGTCGTGATCGCCGCCACCAATCGCCCCGAGGCGATCGACGAAGCGCTTCGCCGTCCGGGCCGGTTCGACCGCGAGATCGTGGTCGGCGTGCCGGACGAGCGTGGCCGTCGCGAGATCCTCGGCATCCACACGCGCGGCATGCCGCTCGGCGACCGCGTCGATCTCGACGAGCTGTCGCGCACCACCTACGGCTTCGTCGGCGCCGATCTCGCCGCGCTGACCCGCGAGGCAGCGATCGAGGCTGTCCGCCGGATCATGCCCAAGCTCAATCTCGAGGAGCGGACGATCCCGCCCGAAGTGCTCGACGAACTGTCGGTCACGCGCGAGGATTTCCTGGGGGCGCTCAAGCGCGTCCAACCGTCGGCGATGCGCGAAGTCATGGTGCAGGCGCCGACCGTGCGCTGGGCCGATGTCGGCGGTCTCGACGATGCGCAGATGCGGCTGAAGGAAGGCGTCGAACTCCCGCTCAAGAACCCCGACGCGTTCCGCCGTCTCGGCATCCGCCCCGCCAAGGGCTTCCTGCTTTACGGCCCCCCCGGCACCGGCAAGACGTTGCTCGCCAAGGCGGTCGCGCGCGAGGCGGAGGCGAACTTCATCGCCACCAAATCGTCCGACCTGCTCAGCAAATGGTACGGCGAGAGCGAACAGCAGATCGCCCGCCTGTTCCAGCGCGCACGCCAGGTCGCACCGTGCGTGATCTTCATCGACGAACTCGATTCACTGGTGCCTGCGCGCGGCTCAGGCGCGGGCGAACCACAAGTAACCGAACGCGTCGTCAACACGATCCTCGCCGAGATGGACGGGCTGGAGGAGTTGCAGTCGGTCGTCGTGATCGGCGCGACCAACCGGCCTAACCTGATCGACCCGGCGTTGCTCCGTCCCGGCCGGTTCGACGAACTCGTCTATGTTGGCGTGCCGGACAAGGCAGGCCGCCGCCGCATCCTCGGCATCCAGACCGAGAAGATGCCGCTGGCGTCGGACGTCGACCTCGACCGTCTCGCAGACCGCACCGACCGCTTCTCAGGTGCGGACCTGGAGGACGTCGTCCGCCGCGCCGGCCTGGTGGCCTTGCGCCGCTCGATTGATTCGACCGACGTGACGATGGCCGACTTCGAGGGCGCGCTGAAGGAGTCGCGCGCCAGCATCACGCCGGAAACCGAGCGCGAGTACGAACAGATGGCCGCGCGCCTCAAGCAGGATGCGACGGCGATCCAACCGTTGGGCTTTGCCTTCCCGCCGAGAAAAGACGACTGAATTGGGCGTTACCCATCGCCATCCCGGACCTGCCCCTATCGCGAGACGGGATAGGCTCCGGGGTGGTTGGCCCTCGCTCCGCCTCGTACTGGCCGCCTGGCCACGACCGAAAGTGAACCCTTCGTCGCGACGGGCGTTTGGCGAACGGAACGAGAGAAGGACATATCATGAAGATTCAGCATGCTACGGCTATCGCAGCCGCTCTGACGATGATGTGCGGCACGCCAGCGCTCGCCCAGACGACGCGGGAAACCAAGGTGGATCACGACACCAAGGTCCATGACGGCGTCGCCACCGCTACGACGAAAGTCACCACGACCAGCAAGCGCAAGACGCATCGGCCAAAGAAGATCCTCGGCGTGAAGGTCGGTCACAAGACCGTCGAGCACAAGACGGTCCGCGAAAGCTCGGTAAGCTCGGACGGCGACCGCAGCGTCAAGGTCAAGACCTCGCATTGATCCGACACGGGCACTGGCGCTGATCGCGTCAGTGCCCGGCAAGTAGAAGCGGCCGCAGGTTCGTGCGCAGGCTCGGTGTGGCCGGCGGCAGACGGACGATTGCTACCCCGATACGCGTTCGATCAGCGCCATCGCAGCGTGGGGCGCCCTGACCTTGGCGCCGTTGATGAAGAAGACGAACGTCTCGCGCGGATGATTGGGCGGTAGCGCCTCTTCGACATAGGGAAGCTTCTCGGGTCGACCGCCCGCCGCCCAGAGCCTCGCCTTCGCCGCCCAGTCGTCCAGCGCGGCCGGCGCATAACCAGCGACGAACCGCTCCTCGGCGTCCTCCAACCGCACGTAGACGAAGTCGCCGGTCAGATCGGCGATCGCGGGATAGTCGGCGGATTGTGCATAGACGATCGCCACCCCCGCCGCGCGGCACATCGCGACGAACGCGGGCACCGCGAAGCTCGCGTGCCGGACCTGGACCGCGTGATGCAGCGCGACGCCATCCTGCTTCCCCGGCAACAGCTTCAGGAACGCGGCGAAATCGTCCGCGTCGAACTGCTTGGTCGCCATGAACTGCCACAGGATCGGCCCGAGCCGGTCGCCGAGCTCGACGATGCCCTGCCCGGTAAACTTGGCGATCGACTCGCCCGCCTCGGCCAGGACCTTGCGGTTGGTGCAATAGCGCGACGCCTTCAGGCTGAACACGAAGCCGTCGGGGACCGCCTTGGCCCAGGACGCGAAGGTCGCGGGCTTCTGGCTGCCATAATAGGTGCCGTTGATCTCGATCGCGGTAACGTGCGCGGCAGCATAATCGAGCTCGCGCTTCTGCGGCCATTTCTCGGGGTAGAACGTCCCGCGCCACGGCTCGTAGGTCCAGCCGCCAATACCGATTCTCATATCGCTCATCGCCGAAGTGTAGCGCGCGCGAAGCCGTTTTGGCGATGGGCCATTCGGGTGGACATAGCAGGAGATGGAGAAGGGATTGTGCAGACCGCATCGGCAAAGTCGCTGCCGTCCTGGCAGCGACTGGAGCGGGCGAAGGGATTCGAACCCTCGACCCCAACCTTGGCAAGGTTGTGCTCTACCCCTGAGCTACGCCCGCTCTGGCGCCGTAGTCTCCGGTCTGAAGCGACACGGTGACTGGGTGAGGCGCGCTGTTAGCCCGGTGTTTGCGGAACGGCAAGCGCCTTTCGCACTATCGTCGCGATATTTCGTCGAACCGCTGTGTGCAGCGCACAAAAAAGGGGCGGACGTTGCCGTCCGCCCCTTCCTAGCCATGCGTCAGGAAAGCGATCAGAACTGGAAGTTCGCCCCCACGCGCATCGTCCGGCCGACCGCACCGATCTGCGTGTAGGTCGGGTTGTAGTTGACCGCGGCATAGTTGCCGGCGTTCAGCGGCGCCTTCTGGTCGAGCAGGTTGATGACGTTGAAGTACAGCTTGAACTTGTCGTTCACCTTCACGCTGCCGGTCAGGTCGACATCGACGAAGTGCTTCACGTGGCAGTTGAAGTTCGGGTCGGTGCCGCCGTACGTGCTGCCGCCGTTGCAGTCGGTGGTGCCGAACTGGTCGTACGCGACCGCCTTGTAGCCCGACGTGTAATACGCCGTCGCGGTCAGCGTGTACGCCTTGTAGTCGACGCTGTTCTGCCAGTTGCCGCGCCATGCCGGCGTGCCTGCGCCCGACGAGGTGACGTAGGGCGCCTGCGTACCCACATAGTCGACGAACGGATCGGCATCGCTCGACTTGAAGTCGTAATGGAGGATGTAGGTCGCCTCTGCGCGGCTCGAGAAGTGGAAGTCGTCGCTCGGCTTGAGCTGGACCAGCGCCGAGAAATCGAGCCCCGAGGTCTTCAGCGCCGCCGCATTGGCAAAGGGCGAGTTGACGAACAGGGCGCGCGGTTGTGCGTTCGGGAACGACGGATCGATCGCGTCGGGCGTCACGCTGTAGCCGGTCGGCAGCGCGGTGCCCGCGTAATAGGCGGCGAGCGCCTGGTTCGAGAGCGGGCCGCCGGTGATCACGCGGGTCTTCTTGATGTTGTAGTAATCCGCGGTGAAGCTCAGCCACGTGGTCGGCTGGACGACCACGCCGCCGGTGAAGCTGCGCGACAGTTCGGGCTTGATGTCCGGGTTGCCGGCGGTGTTGAAGCCGATCGAATAGGACTGGTTATACGCACTGCCGCCCGAGCACGTCGTGCCGGTGAGCGTGGCGCCATGCTGCGCCTGAAGCGAGCAGGGCGGCACGGCGGCGGTGAAGCCGACGACCGAACCCGACGTCTCGGCGAAGCTCGGGGCCCGGAAGCCCTTTGAGAAGGTGCCGCGCAACGCCACCTGGCGGATCGGCGTGAACTTCACCCCGATCTTCGGCGAGAAGTGGCTGAACCCTTCCGAATAATGATCGAAGCGGCCCGACCCGTCGATCTCGAGGCTGGTCAGGATCGGCGCGTTGACCTCGAAATAGGCCGATTCGACGGTCCGGTTGCCGACCGCCGAGAACTGGTTGAGGTTGATCGTCGTGAAGTCCGGGTTCTGGCTCGGATCGTTCTGCGCCTCGTAGCGGACCGAGCCGCCGACGCCGACCTGGAGCGGACCGCCGGGAAGCTGGAACAGGTCCTTGGTGATGACGCCCTGGATCATGTCAAGGTCGCTGGTGGCCTGCGAACGGACCGTCGGCGAGATCGCGGCGCGGACGGCTGCGGTGTTCAGATCGGGATTGGCGAAGTTGTAGCTGCCGGTGGTGATCGCGGTCTGCAGTCCGGCGAGGTTGAGATAGCCGTTCTGCGTGATGTCGAGCCACGCATGCGCTGCGGTGATCGAGGCCGAATAGCCCCAGCCCTCGCCGAACTGGCCGTCGATGCCTGCCGCCGCGCGGATCACGTGGTTCTTGTACTCGGAAGAGGCGGGGATGTCGCCGAACCGATAGCGGATCGCCGCCGCCAGACCCTGGGTCGCGAACGGGTTGTTGGTGGTGTTGAGCGTGCCGTTCGCCAGCACCGCCGGCAGGACGATGTTCTGCGTGTTGACCGGATTAGCCGAGCGGATCAGCGCAGGACTGCCCTCCGACTTCACGTCGTTCTGGAAATACGACGCGATCAGATAGGCCTGCGTCTTGTCGTTGATCTGCGCGGTACCGTGGGCGGTGACGCCGAAACGAGTCTGCTCGGGCTGGATCTGGCCGTAGTCGGAGACGAGGTTCTGTTCGCAACCCTGGTCGATGAAGGTCGAGCCCGACCGCGGCGTGGTGACGAGCGTCTGCCCCGCGGCGCACCCATTGGGGTTGAGCACCTGGAAGGCACCGGTCGCGAGGCCGGTACCCGACAGGATGTTCCCGGGCGTGGTCTGCGTGGTGGGCGCGACGACCGCGCTGGTGGTCTGGCTTGGCGCGACCGAGCCGGGGTTGTTGTTGTCGCCGCCGATCGAGGTCAGATCCTGCGTGTTGTACGGGAAGCCGCGATTGCGATTGTAGATCGGGTCGTCATGCTGGTATTCGCCGCTGACGTAGAAGTTGAAGCCCTTCTCCTTAAGGCGGCCGGTGCCGAGCGTCAGCGTCGCGCGCTGTTCGCCGCCGTCGCCGCGCTGGGACACGCCGCCCTCGACCGTGCCGTACGCGCCGACGATCTCCTTCTTCATGATGATGTTGACGACGCCGCCGATCGCGTCGGCGCCATAGCTCGACGAGGCGCCGTCCTTGAGCACTTCAACGCGGTCGACGATCGCGTTCGGGATGGTGTTCAGATCGACGAACGAGCGCTGGCCGTCATCCGAAAGCGGATAGTTGGCGGTGCGGACACCGTCGATCAGCGTCAGCGTCGAGCTCACGGTCAGGCCGCGCAACGACACGCCCGACGAGCCGGCGCCGAAGCCGTTGGTGAACGAGGTCGGGACCGAGCCGCTGCTGTCCGCGGAGATCGACCGCACCGCGTCCGACACGGTGGTGATGCCGGCCTTGGCGAGCGAATCCGAGGTCAGCACGGTAACCGGCGACGGCGTCTCGGTGTCGGTGCGGCGGAACAGCGTGCCGGTGACGACGATGTCCTGCGGCTGGCCGGCATCGGTGCCGGGCTGGGCGGTGCCGGACTGGGCGGCAGTGGCCTGCGCTGCCGGTGCGGGCGAGACGTCACCCTGCGGCGGGGTCGATACCGACGTGCCCGGCTGGACCTGCGCATCCTGCGCGAACGCCGGCGCGGTGCCGATCAGCCCGACCAGGGCGAGCGCCGAAAGCGCAGAGCTCCGCAGCAAAGCCGGCCGGAAAGCGATTTTAGTCATGATGAAGCGATCTCTTGCAAGGCTCCTCCCTCCCCCCTTGGGAAGACAGTGAGCGCGTTCCGGAACGGCCGCGTCATCCGAGGAGGAATACGGCACGGCGCAAGGCTGCAACGCTGTCGTAAAACTGTAAATAACCGCGAGGATCGGGGGAATCTTCGGTACGGCGCTGTCACGAAATAGACACTGTTCCTGACGCATTTTTCATGTGGGAGCGTGGCCGAGCGACGAAGCGTGCCCGCGCCGCGAGCAAATGAATGAGCGTGTCATTAAGACTGAAAGACGCAATTTCCGGCACCTGGACGCGCTCGAAAAAAGATTCCGCTTGGCGACTCACCCGTCGGAACATTACAAGAACAATTGTGAACGAGTCGTCCGCCCTGATCGCCCGCCTGAAGCGGATCGCCACGACGGGGATGCCGACCCAGGGGGATGGCCGTGCCGACGATGCGTGGCTGACGCAGGGCATGGCCAAGGCGCAGCTGCACGAAATTTTTACCGCCATCGACGATTCGGCGAGCGGCGCGGGGTTCGCGGTCGCCTCTGTTCTGGCGGCGCGCGCGGCGCCGGTGATGTGGTTGCGCACCGAGGCGAGCGAGCGCCAGGGCGGGCGACTGCATGCGACCGGGCTGGTCGAGATGGGGCTCGACGTGACATCGCTGGTGCTGGGGCTGGTCGAGGACGAGGCGGACTTGTTGCGCGCCGCCGCCGATGCCGCGCGGTGTCATGGGCTCGGCACGTTGCTGATCGAATCCTGGGGACGCGCGCCAGGACTCGACCTGACCGCGACGCGGCGGCTGATGCTGGCGGCCGAAGCCTCGGGCGTCACCATTCTCAGCCTGCGCATCGGTGCCGAACCGGTGCCGAGTGCGGCTGCATCGCGCTGGCAGGTGGCCGCGTGTCGGTCGCGGCCGCTGGAGGCCGACGCACCGGGCAAACCTGCCTTCGACATCGAATTGCTGCGTCGACGCGGAGGCCAGGCCGGGCTTCGCTGGCGTGTGGAGTGGGACCGTGACGCGTACATCTTCGACAATACCGCCTTCGACCAGATCGCCTTCGCCTCTGGTGATTCCGCGACGCTACCTGGCGCTGGTGTTTCCGTGGCTGCCGATCGAGCGGCTGCAGACGATGCGGCCGCATCTGTTCGTCGGACGGGCTGAGACGCCGATCGCGTTCGTCGAGACGGTCTCGGGCGGAATCCGGCTCAAGGCGCTCGACCGTGAAGCCATGCGAGCAGGTCTCCGGCCCGGCCTGACGCTGGCGGATGCGCGGGCGCAGGTACCGGAACTCGAGGTCTACGAGCACGATGCGCATGCCGATCACGAATGGCTCGAGCGGCTCGCGGACGGGTGCCAGCGCTACACGCCCTCGGTCGCGCTCGACGAGCCCGATGGCCTGATCCTCGACATCGCCGGGTGCGTGCACGAGTTCGAGGGCGAACGGCGTCTGGCTGCCGATCTCGAGGAGCGTCTTGCGCGCCGGGGTGTGCTGGTGCGGCATGCGTTCGGCGACACGCCCGACACGGCGCGTGCGCTGGCGCGGTATGCGGGGGCGCCGGCGCCGGATGAAAAGCGTGCGGTGAAGCGGTTGCCGGTGGCCGCGCTCGGTCTGGACGAGGATGCGACGACGGCACTGTCACGCGCGGGGCTGAAGACGGTCGGCGACGTGATGGCACGACCGCTCGCGACGATCGCGGCACGGTTCGGCGAGCAGGCGGCGATGATGATCCGCCGGCTCGACGGCTCGGTGAAGGGGCCGATCGTCGCGCGCCGCACGGTGCCGAAGATCGGCGTCGAACGCCGCTTCGCCGAACCCATCGCACGCACCGAATACGCGCTGGAAATGCTCGCCGAACTCGCCACCGAAGCCGCAGCTCAGCTCGCCGACCGTCACGAAGGCGGCCGCCGCTGGGAGGCGCGTCTCTTCCGTGCCGACGGCCTCGTCCAGCGGCTGCGAATAGAGACCGGTCAGCCGACACGTGACGTGACACTGCTGATGCGCCTCTTCCGCGAACGGATCGACAGCCTCGCCGATCCGCTCGATCCGGGGTTCGGCTATGATCTGGTGAGGCTCGACGTCGCGTTGGCCGAGAAGCTCGACGCGTCGCAGTTGAAGCTGGAGGGCGGCGAGGCGCAGAAGGGGGAGGTCGCGCAGCTCGTCGACCAGCTCGGTACGCGACTGGGTCGGACGCGCGTCCGCCGGTTCTCCCCACGCGACAATCATATTCCCGAACAGGCCGAGCTAATGCTGCCCGCCGCCGAGGCGCCCGCCCCAACGCCGTGGATCGCGCCCGAAACCGACGAACCGCCGCTACGGCCGATCTACCTGTTCGACCCGCCACAACCGATCGAATCGATGATGGCCGAGGTCCCCGACGGCCCGCCGCACCGGTTCCGCTGGCGCCGCACCGTCCACGACGTGGCCCACAGCGAAGGCCCGGAACGGATCGCGGGCGAATGGTGGCGACGCCAGGACATACCGACGCGCGATTACTACCGCATCGAAGACCGCCGCGGCCGCCGCTTCTGGATCTTCCGCCACGGCCTGTATTCCGAGATGGAGGCACCCCGCTGGTACCTCCACGGCGTCTTCGCGTGAGCACGCCGGCTGCCCCTGCATTCGCAGAACTGGTCGCCGCGACCAACTACTCGTTCCTCGATGGCGCCAGCCATGCCGAGGATATGGTCAGCGAGGCGACCAGGCTGGAGCATGCGGGGATCGGCATCGCCGATCGCAACACAGTGGCTGGCGTGGTGCGTGCGCACAAGGCGTTGCGCGAAAAGCTGGCAGACCTCGATCTGCTCGGCCTTCCAGATCTTGATTTCAAGCTCGTAGTGGGCGCCCGTCTAGTCTTCGCAGACGGCACACAGGACATTGTGGCCTATCCCCAAACGCGTGCCGGATGGGGCAGGCTGACGCGGCTGCTGACGGTCGGCAATCTCCGCGCGGAAAAGGGTGGATGCATTCTCGGCCTTGGCGATCTGCTGCGGCATGCCGATGGTCTGCTGCTGATCCTGTTGCCCGAAACCAGCGCACGCAATTCGACCCCGCTGAAGGCGGGTTTGTTGCCGCCGCCGCGAAAGAATTCGAGTTTAAAATCGACCCTGGCCATACTCGCGAGGAACCTGCACGGCCGGCTTTGGCTTGGCGTGTCCATGCCGCGCGGCGGTAGGGATCGTAGGCGGCTCTGCAGGCTCGCGCGGATCGCCGATCCGATGGGCGTGCCGCTGCTGGCGACGTGCGACGCGCTGTATGCAGATCCCGACGACCGCCCGCTGCATGACATCGTCACCTGCATCCGCGAGGGCACCACCTTGCAGAACGCTGGCAAGCTGGTTGCTGCCAATGCGGAACGGCATCTTAAACCCGGCAGGGAAATGGCGCGGCTGTTCGGAGACCGGCCAGATGCGGTGGCCGAGAGCCTGCGCCTGCTTGAACGGATCGATTTCGATCTTACCCAGCTCTCTTATGAATATCCGCACGAGCCAATTCCCGAAGGATGGGAGGCGCAGGACTGGCTCGAGGAGCTCAGCTGGTCCGCGGCGCGCGAGAAGTTTCCTGACGGCGTTCCCGATCGGCTGACGCGCCTGCTGACCGAAGAACTGCCGCTGATCCGGGAGCGGAAATACGCGCACTATTTCCTGACCGTGCACGACATCGTTCGCTATGCGCGGTCGCTCGATCCGCCGATCCTATGCCAGGGTCGGGGGTCCGCCGCCAATTCTGCGGTGTGTTGGCTACTCGGCGTCACGTCGGTCGACCCGATGAAATACGATCTGCTCTTCTCCCGGTTCGTATCGAGTGAACGCGACGAGCCGCCCGATATCGACATCGATTTCGAGCATGAGCGGCGGGAGGAGATCATGCAGTATATCTACGGTCGCTATGGGCGCCATCGTGCTGCGATCGCCGCGACCGTCATCCATTATAGGTCGCGCAGCACGGTGCGCGAAGTCGGCAGGGCGCTGGGGCTGACCGACGACGTGACGCAGCGGCTGACGAGTACCGTATGGGGCAGCTTCTCTGACAAGTTCGATGATCGCCGATTTCGTGAGACCGGGTTCGATATCGAGAATCCCGAGATCGCGCGTTTGCGGACGATGGTCACCGGATTGCTGAAATTTCCCCGGCATCTGTCGCAGCATGTCGGTGGGTTCGTTCTGACGCAGGGGCGGCTCGACGAGACCGTGCCGATCCATAATGGCGCGATGAAGGACCGCACGTTCATCGAATGGGACAAGGACGACATCGATGAACTGAAGATCATGAAAGTCGACATTCTCGCGCTCGGCATGCTGACCTGCATCCGCAAGAGCTTCGACCTCATGCGCCAGCACCAGCTTGGCGATCATCTGCTGAACACGGTCGCCAACGACGAGAATCCGGCAGTTTATGATATGCTCTGCAAGGGCGACAGCATCGGCGTATTCCAGGTCGAAAGTCGTGCACAGATCAATATGCTGCCGCGGCTGCGACCACGCGTGCTGTATGATCTGGTCGTGCAGGTGGCGATCGTGCGGCCGGGGCCGATCGAGGGCGACATGGTGCATCCGTATCTGCGTCGGCGGAGCGGCAAGGAGGTGGTCGAGTTTCCCTCACCCGATCCGAAGTTCGGCCCGCCCGACGAGCTGCAGCAACTGCTCCGCTTCACCTACGGCGTACTGCTGTTCCAGGAGCAGGCGATGAAGCTGGCGATTGTTGCAGCGGGGTTCACGCCGAACGAAGCGAACCAATTGCGCAAATCGATGGCAACGTTCCGCAAAGTCGGGGGGATGGACAACTTCCAGGCCAAGCTGGTCGGCGGGATGGTCGCGCGCGGGTATCAGGCGGAGTTCGCAGAGCGCTGTTTCAAGCAGATCGAGGGGTTTGGATCCTACGGGTTTCCGGAGAGCCATGCGTTGTCGTTCGCGCGGCTGGTGTATGTGTCGTCGTGGATCAAATGTTTTCACCCAGCGGTGTTCTGTTGCGCGTTGCTCAATTCGCAGCCGATGGGGTTTTATGCGCCGGCGCAACTGGTGCGCGATGCCGTGGAGCACGGGGTTACCGTGCTGCCGGTCGATGTGAATGCGAGCGGGTGGGATAACTCGCTCGAATCCTCCCCGGTACGGGGAGGGGAACCGCGCGAAGCGGGGTGGAGGGGGGCTTCCGCGAACGTATCGCTGGCGGGTGTCCCTGTCCCAGGCGGCGCGGATGGGGGCACCACCCTTTCAGGCGGAGCGTCTGCGGCGGCCCCCCTCCACCATCCTGCGGATGGTCCCCCTCCCCGTGCCGGGGAGGATGTGCGGCTCGGGTTTCGGCAGGTGGATGGGTTTCGGAAGGATTGGGCCGACGAGATCGTTCGCGTTCGGACCACACCTTTCGCGAGTATCGAGGACCTCGCGCGGCGCGCGAACCTGCCGCAGCGGGCGATGAACCTGCTGGCCGATGCGGATGCGTTTCGATCGGTGGCGAAGGAGCGGCGCGAGGCTTTGTGGGATGTGCGCCGGACGCCGCCCAAGCAGCTTGCGCTGTTTGCGGCGGCAGAGGTGCCCGAACTTGGTGCGGAGCCCGATGCGCATCTGCCGGCGATGCCGCTGTCCGAACAGGTCGCGGCGGATTACCAGACGACGCGGCTATCGTTGAAGGCGCATCCGATGCAGTTCCTCCGCGAACGCTTTGCGGCCGAGGGGATCCTGTCGAGCGCGCAGGCCAACGCGACCAAGGACGGGCGCCGCGCGAAGGTGGCGGGTGTCGTCCTGGTCCGCCAGCGGCCGGGCAAGGGCAATGCGATCTTCGTGACGATCGAGGACGAGACCGGGATCACCAACGGACTGATGTGGGCGCGCGACTTCGAGGCGAACCGCCGCGCGGTGATGGCCTCGCGGCTGATGGTGCTGGAGGGCGTGATCCAGCGCAGCGAGGAAGGCGTGACGCACCTGATGACGTCGCGCGTGCAGGACCGCAGCGACATGCTGCGGCTGTTGTCGGAAGATCAGGCGCTGGAGCCGCCGCTCGCGCGCGTCGACGAGGTGATCCGTCCCGTCCTCCCACGCGGCCCTGACGGACGGACACCGCGCGCCCAGCATCCGCGCGCCCAACATCCCCGGGATGTCCGCGTCCTGCCCAAATCGCGCGACTTCCATTGACGCAGACCCGGGCTCTATGGCCTGATTAGACATATCGCCAAAAGCTCCGTCACCCCGGGCTGGTTCCGGGGTCCACCGTTCCGCACATCCAGTTCTATCGATCTCGCGGAACCGTGGATGCCGGAAACAGTCCGGCATGACGGATAGAATTGGACGCCTTGATCCGACGCTGAAATTCCGGGTCGAGCTCAAGGCTGCGAGCGATGTAGGGGAAAGCGCACGTTTGTCGTGAATACCGATCCATCCTAGAGGTGGCATTCGCCGCGGGGGCGCCCCAAATAGCACGCGAGAATTACACGGGAGTTGAACTTGGCCACGCTTGGAATGTCCCCCGCGGAGAAGGACGCCGTCGAGGCGTTCCGTCGCGATGTCGTCGAACCGTCGATGACCAGCCTCGTGATCATTGATTTCTGGGCGGAATGGTGCGGGCCGTGCAAGGCGCTGACACCGACGCTGGAGAAGGTCGCGGCGGATTATGCCGACAAGGGCGTCGTGCTGGCGAAGGTCGATACCGACAAGAACCAGTTCATCGCCGCGCAATTCCAGATCAAGTCGATCCCGACCGTCTACGCGATGTTCCAGGGCCAGCTGGTCGCCGACATGACCAGCGCGCGCACCGAATCGCAGTTGCGCGTGATCCTCGACCAGTTGCTCAAGCAGCTGCCGATCGAGGCCGGGCCGGCGGATGCGGCGGCCGATGTCGAGCCGCTGATCGCGATCGGTGAAGAGGCACTGGCGGCGGGTGACGGCGAGCGCGCGCTGGGGATTTTCCGTGAGATCGCCGAGATCGCGCCCGAGCATCCGCAAGTCCATGCCGGGTTCGTCCGCGCGCTGGTCGCGACCGGGCAGCTGGACGAGGCGACCGACTGGCTGGCGAACCTCGATCCGGCGATCGCCAAGGACCCGGCGATTACCCGCGCGCAGGCTGCACTCGCACTCGCGCAGTCGGCCCCGCCGGTCGCGGATCTGTCGCCGCTGCTCGCTGCGGTCGAGGCGAACCCCGACGATCTGCAGGCCCGGTTCGCGCTCGCCAACGGCCAGATGGCGGCGAACGACCGTGATGCGGCTGCCGACACGTTCCTGGGCATCATCGCCACCGAGCGCGACTGGAACGAGGGCGCGGCGCGGACGCAGTTGCTGAAATTGTTCGAGGTCGTCGGGCTCGAGGATCCGTGGGTGTCTGGACAGCGACGCCGCCTGTCTGCGATCCTGTTCGGATGACCACCGAGTCCGCCCCCCCGCGCGCCACCACGCGGCTGTCGATCTTCCCGCTGCCGGGGGCGCTGCTGTTCCCGGGCATGCACCTGCCGCTGCACATGTTCGAGCCGCGCTATCGGGCGATGATCAGCGATGCGATGGCGCGCGACCGGCGGATCGGGATGATCCAGCCGCGGGGTGGACCGCATGACGACGCGGATGCGCTGTACGACATCGGCTGCGTCGGCAAGATCGCCGAGGTCGAGGCGCTCGACGACGGGCGGTACAACGTCGTGCTGGAGGGCATCGCGCTGTTCCGGATCGTCCGCGAGTTGGATGTGACGACCGCGTTCCGCCAGGTCGAGGCGGAGTTGCTGCCGTTGATCGAGGACGACGCGCTGTCGCTCGGGCGGCGATCGTCGCTGGAACTGGAGTCGCGTCGGTTCGCGGACATGCAGGGCTATGCGGTCGATTGGGATGCGGTCGGACGGCTCGACGACGAGAGCCTGGTCAACGGCATCGCCCAGATCGCACCGTTCGATGCGGCCGCAAAGCAAGCGTTGCTCGAGGCGCCGGACATCGAACAGCGCGCCGAGCTGACCATCCAGCTGATGCAGTTCTTTGGGCGGCATGACGGCGACGAATCGGTGACGTTGCAGTGAGCGCGCTCGATCCGTGGTTGCTCGAACGCCTCGTCTGCCCGATGACGCGAACGCAGTTGCGCTATGATGAAGCAGCACAGGAGATAATTTCGGATGCCGCCCGTCTGGCCTATCCGATCAGGGACGGCGTGCCGGTGATGCTAGTCGAGGAAGCCCGGCAACTCGACGGACACGCATTCGACTGATGCCAACGACCGACCGCCGCCTCTCGATTCTCGGCGTGGTTTGGGGAATCGGACTTGTCGCATCGGGATGGGCGCCGTTCGACCGTACGACGTGGTGGATGGAGATCGCCCCCGTCCTGATCGCCTTCCCGATACTGATCGCACTGCACCGCCGTTTCATCTTCACGAACGTCGCGCTGTTGCTGATCGCACTGCACGGCTTCGTCCTGATGCTCGGCGGTGCCTACACCTACGCTCGCGTACCTATCGGTTTCGCGGTGCAGGACTGGCTGCATCTCGCGCGCAATCCGTATGATCGGTTCGGACATCTGATGCAGGGGTTCGTGCCCGCGATCGTCCTGCGCGAGATTCTTATCCGGACCGGCAGTATCGCGTCGCGCCGACTGCTGACGGTCACCGTCCTCGCCTACTGCCTATCCGTCAGCGCCTTGTACGAACTGATCGAGTTCGGCGCCGCCGTCGCGCTCGCCCAGGGCGCGGACGCGTTTCTCGGGACGCAAGGCGACCCCTGGGATACGCAGTGGGACATGCTGATGTGCCTGGTCGGCGCCATACTCGCCTTGCTCCTGCTATCCCGCGTTCACGACAGGCAGATTGCCGGCCTCAGATCTTGAGACCCTGTAACAGCTTGGGCAGATCGCCGCTTTCACCGCGTGCTTCGGCCATGAAGCGATCCTTCAGCGGCGGGATCGCGTTGACGGCGCTGATGCCGAACCGGCGCACGGCGCTGGCGGTCTTGCCGGGGAGGCCGAACAGACGGGTGAGCGTGTCGGTGGCCGCCGCGGTCATGAACGTGTCGAGCCCGCGCCAGCGCTGGTAGCGCGCGAGCAGCGCGGCGTCGCCGAGGTCGAGTCCGAGGCGCTTGCCCTCGACCAGCACTTCGGCGAGCGTCGCGACGTCGCGGAAACCGAGGTTGAGGCCCTGCCCGGCGATCGGGTGGATGCCGTGGCCAGCGTCGCCGACCAATGCGAGCCGCGCGTCGGTGATCCGCGCAGCGTGGTGGAAGCCGAGCGGGTAGCTCGACCGCGGCGTCGCCATTGACAGCGTGCCGAGGAAGCCGCCCATGCTCTTTTCCGCTTCCGCCAGGAACGCGCGGTCGCCGAGCTTCAGCATGCCGGGCGCGTTCTTCGCGTCGACGGTCCAGACGATCGCCGAGCGGTGACCGTCCGCATCATCCGGCAGCGGGAGCAGCGCGAACGGGCCGCTCGCGTAGAAGATCTCGTACGCGACGTCCTCGTGCGAGCGTTCGTGGTGGAACGCGGCGATGATCGCGGTGTGCTCGTACGACCAGCGCGCGATCGTGATTCCGGCGGCCTCGCGCGTCGGCGAGTTGCGGCCCTCCGCGGCGATCAACAGCGGCGCGCGGATGACGTCGCCCGAGTCCAGCGTGGCGGTGACGCCCGATTCGGCGCGGTCGACCGTCGTCGCGCGCGTCCGCATGCGGAGATCGACATGCGGCGCGGCGGTCGCGGCGTCGAACAGCGTGCGGCGGAGCAGCTTGTTCTCGTACATCGTGCCGAGCGCGCCATCGTCGGCGGCGGGGACGAAATCTAGTGCGCCGGGTTCGAGGCCATCGCTCACCCGGATCTGCCGGATCGCACAACCCTGCCCCGCCAGCGTCGCGCCGATGCCGATCGCGTCGAGCATGCGGTGGCTCGCGCTCGCCACCGCCGACGCGCGGCCGTCGAAGCCGGGCACCAGCGTCACCGCGGGGTCGGCGGGGTCGATCACGATCGTCGAGATGCCGTGCACGTCGAGCGCCACGGCGAGCGTCGCACCGACCAGCCCGCCACCGAGGATGATTACATCTGTGTCCATGATCGCGCTTTATCCCGGTAGCCGGTCGCTGCCAACGACGATCCGGGCGCAGCTTAACCCGTGTTGTCGCGTGGTTACCTTGACGTTGAGGCCGCCTAGCGCGATGCATTTCCGCATTATACTGCAACTGGAGAATACGGGTCATGGCCAGCCGCGCGCAGCCAGCCTTGTGGCGTGAGACGGTGAAGGCGGGCGCCGTCCGCAGTGGTGCGCTGATCGCGGCGATCGCTTTGTTCGTCGGCACGCTGCTGATGGCGCTGGCGCTGGCGAGCTATCACCCGAGCGACGCTGCGCTCAACACAGCGTCGGGCGCCTATCCTGACAATCTGGTCGGCCCGCCGGGCGCGTGGTTCGCCGACATCGCGCTCACCCTGTTCGGGCCTGCGGTGGCGCTGTTGCTGCCGATCGGACCGATCCTCGGCATGCGGCTGTGGCGCGATCTCCCGCTCGGCCACTGGCTGCGGATGGTGCGCGGCGCGACGATCGGCGTCGCGCTGATGGCGAGCGCGCTGGCGTTCGTCTCGGGCACCTCGGTATTGGCACTGCCTGCCGGATGGGGTGGGATCATTGGCTTGTCCGTTGCGAGCGCGGTGCATTGGGGGCTGAGCTTTGTCGGTCAGCCGGTTGCGGAACTCTGGACCGCCCGCGCGATTGGGCTCGTCGCCGCGATTGCGGGCGCGATAGTATGGGGCAAGAGTATCGAGATCGATCTCGGCGAGCGCAAATGGCGCCTTCCCCGCCGCAATCGCACCGAGGCGCTCGGCTATGACGGCTTTGCGGAGATCGACGAGGACGACGACGAGCCGCTGACGCTGACCCGGAAGCCGGTCGAACCGCGTGCTGTAGCCGAGCCAGACCCCCGCCCTGCCCCGGTGATCGCGGATCGCCAGAATGCGCCATCGCAGGCGAAACCCAAGGAGCGCCAGTCGTCGCTCGACCTGCGCGACAATTTCACGCTGCCGAGCCTCGACCTGCTCACCCCGTCACCACCGAGCCAGGGCAATGTGATCGACAAGGCAGGGCTCGAGCGCAACGCGCGGCTGCTGGAGAACGTGCTCGACGATTTCCACGTGAAGGGGTCGATCATCGAAGTGCGGCCCGGCCCGGTCGTGACGATGTACGAACTCGAGCCAGCGCCCGGCATCAAGGCGAGCCGCGTCATCGCACTCGCCGACGATATCGCGCGCAACATGTCCGCGATCTCGGCGCGCGTCGCGGTGATCCCGGGGCGCAACGTGATCGGGATCGAGCTGCCGAATGCGCGGCGCGAGGCGGTCAGCTTGCACGAACTCGTCGGCAGCCAGACGTTCGAGGACCAGTCGGCGCAGTTGCCGATCATTCTCGGCAAGAACATCGCGGGCGATTCGGTGATCGCCGATCTCGCGCCGATGCCGCATCTGCTGGTCGCGGGCACCACCGGCTCGGGCAAGTCGGTCGGCCTGAACAGCATGATCCTGTCGCTGCTCTACAAGCTGACGCCGAACCAGTGCAGGATGATCATGATCGATCCGAAGATGCTCGAACTGAGCATGTACGACGACATTCCGCACCTGTTGTCGCCGGTCGTCACCGATCCCGCCAAGGCGGTGCGCGCGCTGAAATGGGCGGTCGAGACGATGGAGGATCGCTATCGCCAGATGTCCTCCGTCGGCGTGCGCAGCCTCGCCGGCTTCAACGACAAGGTGCGCGGTGCGAAAGCTAAGGGGCAGCCGCTCGGGCGGAAGGTCCAGACCGGCTATCATCCCGACACCGGCGCGCCGATGTACGAGGAAGAGAAGCTCGAATACGATGTTTTGCCGCAGATCGTCGTGATCGTCGACGAGCTCGCCGACCTGATGATGACCGCGGGCAAGGAGGTCGAATTCCTGATCCAGCGGCTCGCACAGAAGGCCCGCGCGGCGGGCATCCACCTGATCATGGCGACGCAGCGACCGTCGGTCGACGTCATCACCGGCGTCATCAAGGCCAACCTGCCGACGCGGATCAGCTTCCACGTCACCTCGAAGATCGATTCGCGCACCATCCTCGGCGAGCAGGGCGCGGAGCAGCTGCTCGGCAAGGGCGACATGCTCTACATGCCCGGCGGCAAGGGCATCGTCCGTGTCCACGGTCCGTTCGTGACCGACGACGAAGTGCGGCTGGTGGCGGATCACTGGCGCTCGCAGGGGCTGCCGGATTACATCTCCTCCGTTACCGAGGAGCCCGAGGAGAGCTTCGCGTTGGAGGGCTCGCCGACCGGTGAGGATTCCGCCGAGGACCAGCAATATCGCCAGGCGATCCAGCTGGTGTGCGAGTCGCAGAAGGCATCGACCTCGTGGCTCCAGCGCCAGTTGCGGATCGGCTACAACTCCGCCGCGCGGTTGATCGAGCGGATGGAGAAGGACGGCATCGTCGGCCGCCCGGATCATGTCGGCCGCCGCGAAGTGCTGCGCGATACCGAGGGGCATGCGATCTAGCGTCACGGTGCTGCGGCGCTCCGTCCTTTGCCTCGCTGTTCCCTCGCGAACGCGGGGGTCCAGGAACCAAGAACGATATCGCCTGGAACCCAGTTCTCCCACCTTCGCGGGAGAACTGGGAGGGGCGCCCTTCACCAAGTGACGCACGCAGACCGGGGTTTCGATCAGCCGACGCCCGGTATACGGGGTTGATACAAGTTACGAAAAACAGGTGGGCGTAATGCAGTATCGGCGGTTGTTTGCGGCAGCGGTGGCGCTCGCCCTACCCGGTCAGGTCTCCGCACAGGATACCGCCAAGCAGATCCCCGGCAGCACCGCCACTGACACACAGCATCGCCCCCGCGCCGGCGTGCGTCGCGACAGCGATCTCTCCCCATCCGCGCTGACCGCCGATACGCGGCGCACCCCGCCCCCCGGTTTGTTCGCCGATTGGTTCGACATCCGCAAGCGCCTCGCGGATCGCGGTATCGGTGTCAGCGCCCGCTATGCCTCGGAAAGCGGCTATAACTTCTCGGGCGGCGACCGGAAGCTGTTGCGCGAGACAGGCCAGTTCGACGTCGGCGTATTGCTCGATCTCGACAAGGTGGTTGGACTGAAGGGCGGTGCGTTCCAGGCGACCGTCACCTATCGCCGTGGCCGCGATCTCGGCGCGGACGCCAATCTCGGCGTGCTGCAACAGGTCCAGGAAGTATACGGCCGCGGCCAGACCGTCCGCCTCACGCAATTCTGGTATGAGCAGAAGATCGGTGAGAAATTCGAGATCAAGGCGGGCCGGACCAACCCTGGCGAGGATTTCGCGGTCTTCTCCTGCTATTTCCAGAACCTCAGCTTCTGCGGCGCGCAGCCTGGTAATCTGGTCGGCGATTACTGGCAGAACTGGCCGGTCGGCCAATGGGGGGCGCGGCTGCGCTACGACGTCAACGACCATCTGACACTGAAGACCGCCGCCTACGAGGTAAACCCGCGCAACCTCGAAAAGGCCTTCGTGATCGGCCGGTTCCACGGCGCGACCGGCGCGCTGATCCCGGTCGAGGCCGAATGGCATCGCGGCGACAACGATGGCCGGGTCGGCGCGTACAAGGTCGGCGGCTGGGTCAACACCTCGAACGGCGACGACGTGTTCTACGATGTGAACCGCCAGCCGATCGCGATCACCGGGCTCGAACCCCTTCGCCGCAGCGCACGCTACGGCGTGTATCTCAATCTCCAGCAACAGGTCACCGGCACGTCGAAGGACGGCAAGTCGGTCACCGGTCTCAGCGTATTCCTCAACGCGACTCAGGCCGACCGCGCGACCTCGACCACCGACAATCAGGTTGCAGCCGGACTGTTCTACAAGGGGCTGGTGCCGTGGCGGCCGGGCGACATCCTCGGCTTCGGCGTGGCGCGGACCAACGTGAACGGGCGCGTCGCGAGGGGCGAGGCGCTCGATCCGACGCGGCCGGCGGTGCAGGATGCCGAATATGCGTCGGAGATTTACTACAGCGTGCATCCGACGCGGTGGCTGGAACTGCGCCCGAACGTGCAGTTCATCCACAACCCCGGGGGTGTGCATAACGCGAACGACGTCGGCGTGCTGGGCATGAAGGCTGCCATTACGCTGTAAGGGGGGGTATCGACTTTACACGTTGCCGACGTCCGCCTCCCCCGTCATCCTGACGAAAGTCAGGACCCAGAATAACACTCGCTGCCCTGCTTGATCCTGGGTCCTGACTTTCGTCAGGATGACGGATGCGGTTCAGTGCTGGCCGCACATCGAATGCCGTGTCGAATTCAGTGGCGGTTCAAGCGCGGGCGGGCAACGGTCGCGCCTTGAGGAGATTTCGATGTTCAATACCCGCCCCGCGGTGATCGCGACGATCGCCGCTTTGTCCGTTGCCGCCGTGCCCTCCCCGATCGCCGCGCAGGCGACTGGTGACTTGGCCGCCGTGCAGAAGCACCTGCAATCGGTCGAGACCATGACCGCGAACTTCTCGCAGGCGGATCGCAACGGCAAGGTGCTGACCGGCGTGCTGACGCTCAAGAAGCCCGGCAAGCTGCGTTTCCAGTACGAGAAGGGCGTGCCGATCCTGATCGTCGCGGAGGGCGGCGCGCTGACCTTCATCGATTATTCGGTGAAGCAGGTGCAGCGCTGGCCGATCAAGAACTCGCCGCTGGGCGTGCTGCTCGATCCCACCCGCGACATCACGCGTTATGCGAAACTCGTCCCCGGCTACGACCAGCGGATCGTGTCGGTCGAGGCGAACGATCCCAAGCACCCGGAATACGGCCGGATCACGCTGGTGTTCGTCCGCAACGCGAGTGCGCCGGGCGGGTTGATGCTGCAGGGCTGGGTCGCGCTCGACAGCCAGAACAACCGCACGACGATCCGCCTGACCAACCAGAAATTCGGCGAAGCGGTCAGCGACAATACCTTCCGCTGGAACGATCCGCGCCGCACGGGTGTAAGAAAGTAACCTAAAATCGGTGTCATTCATGCAAGCGACAGGTTCCGCCCCCTAGAGAGTGGTCTGCGGATGTGGGGCATTCGGGATTTTTCCCCCTGTTGCCCGGATGGTTTCCCCATTTCTTGCCTGCGTGACGAACGCTGAGTTGGCCCTCGCTCCATGCCCCCGGAGCGGGGGTCTTTCGCGTAGAGCGGCAGGCAAAAAGATTTGCCTGACTCGCTCAAGCGCGGCCGACGGGCAAAGCCCGGTCGACGACAGCGGCTTTGCCGATGGCGCCTTCTACCTTCTGACTTCTTCCGCACCCTAGCAGCGTTCCTTGTCCCCACCCCCCCGCAACGCTACATCGCGCCGGTGAAGATCGTCTCCTGGAACATCAACTCGGTCCGTTTCCGGATCGCCATCGTCGAACAGTTTCTGCGCGACGAGCAGCCCGACATCCTGTGCCTGCAGGAGACCAAGGTCATCGACGGCGACTTCCCGTTGGAGGCGTTTCGTGCGCTTGGTTACGAGCACATCGTCCTACACGGCCAGCGCATGCACCACGGCGTCGCGATCCTGAGCCGCGTGCCGATCGTCGAGGACGACCGCTTCGACTGGCAGGCAAACAGCGAGGCGCGCCACATCGGCGTCCGGCTGGAGAACGGCGTACGGCTCGAGAACGTCTACGTCCCCGCCGGCGGCGACGTCCCCAATCGCGAGGTGAACCCCAAATTCGGCCAGAAGCTCGACTTCATCGAGCGCATGACGACGTGGTCGGAAACCCTCCCCGGCCCCACCATCCTGGTCGGCGACTTCAACATTGCCCCGCTCGAATCCGACGTGTGGAGCCACAAGCAGTTGCTCGACGTCGTCAGCCACACCCCAATCGAGGTCGAGGCGCTCGGCAAGTTGCAGGCAGCGGGCGACTGGGTCGATCTCGGCCGCCATTTCCACCCCGCCCCCGCCCGCCTGTTCACGTGGTGGAGCTACCGCGCAAAGGATTGGGCAGCCTCGGATCGCGGGCGTCGGCTCGATCACATGTGGGCGACCGGTGCCGCCGCCGAAGCCGCGGTGTCGCACCACGTCTATGAACGCTGCCGAAGCTGGCTGAAGCCGTCCGACCACGTTCCGATCATGACCGAGTTCGCGTTTTGAGTAATCCTCGCGCAGCGGCACGCGCGGTGGACGCTTTACGGCGTGGCTGGCCGATCGCGATCGAGGGGCTGGTGCTGCTCGCGGTCGAGACGGCGGATGCAGAGCGGTTGGCGGCGTTCGATCCGGAGGCGAATGGCGGCGTGCTGATCTCGTCGGGTCGTGCGGCGACGTTGAAGCTCGCGAATCAGGTCGCAGCCGCGGATCCGACCGAGCCCGTGCTCGTCGATCGCGCCCCCTGGATCGACTTCGCCGCCGCGACCGCGCTGGCCGATCCACAGTTCGATCTTGCGACTCCGTTGAAGGGGCCGTTCCGCACGCTCCCGGTGACCGATCCCGAAGCAGCCGCCGCCGCGCTACGTCTCGCGAGGATCGCCGGATTGCTGCCCGCCTTCTTCCTCGGCACCGGCGAACCCGAAGTCGGCATAACTACCGCAGATATCGACGCACACGAGGACGCGAACCGCCTGACACTCGCGGCACGTGCGCGGCTTCCGGTCGAAGGCGCAGAGGATGCGGAGATCGTCGCGTTTCGCAGCCCTGAGAGCGCGGACGAGCATATCGCGCTGCTGATCGGCCAGCCCAACGGCCAGCCGCCGCTGGTCCGCCTCCACAGCGAGTGCCTGACGGGTGACGTGCTCGGCAGCCTCAAATGCGATTGCGGGCCGCAGTTGCACGCCGCGATCCACGCGATCCAGCATGGCGGCTGGGGGATCCTGCTGTATCTGCGGCAGGAAGGTCGCGGGATCGGGCTGGTCAACAAGCTGCGTGCGTATGCGTTGCAGGACCAGGGCTTCGATACGGTCGACGCGAACACGCGGCTCGGCTTTGCAGTCGATGCGCGCGATTTCGGGGTTGCGGCGCGGATGCTGACGCTGCTCGGCCAGCGCGAGGTGCGGTTGCTGACCAACAACCCCGCCAAGGTCGCCGGACTCGAAGCGGCAGGCGTGACGGTGATCGAGCGTGTGCCGCATTTCCTGCCGTCGAACCCGCACAATGCGCAGTATCTCGCCACCAAGCGCGACCGCACGGGGCATCAGTTCTGACCGATATCCCACCCTCACGGCGCCTGATCGTCGTGTTCGGCGCGGCGGTTCGCCCCGATGGCAGCCCGAGCCCGACCCTCGCCCGCCGCATCGCATTCGCGGCGGCGGCGGCGGCGCGCTACGTCGATGCGGACCTGTTCTGCTCAGGCGCGAAGGGGTCGCACGGGCCTTCGGAAGCATCGGTGATGGAGAATGTGCTGGCCGAGACAGTCGACCGGTCGCGGATCCACCTCGACGAGACGAGCATCGATACGCTGCAAAGCGTCGTTGCGGCGACCGCGTTCGCGCGCGCGGGCCAATATGCGCAGTGCATGATCTGCACCGACGGCTATCACCAGCCGCGCATCCGCATGCTGTTCGCGATGCTCGGCATGCCCGCAAGCGTGATCCACGTGCCGCATGGCGGGAGCCGGCGGTACCAGCTCAAGATGCGAACGCGCGAAGCGGCGGCTATCCCGTACGATCTGGTCGCGGGGATCGGCGCGGTCTGGCGACGGAAGCGGGGCTAGCGGTCGCAGCGGACGCGTTGAGTTTGCGCATTCCTCGAACGAGCCCCCCCGGCGAAGGCCGGGGTCCAGTCGGGAAGGACGATGTAACGAAGGTCCGTCCGCCGTCATTGCCGTCCCCCAGCTGGACCCCGGCCTTCGCCGGGGGGGTGTGGCTATCGGGGCGGAATACTGGCTGGCTTGTCCCTGACTTTCAGGACCGGGGTCTAGCTTACCCGATCAACCGCGCCACATCGTCGAAACTCTCCGCCAACGCATCGACGCCGATAGCCTTCAGTCGCGCGCCGTGCTCGGCGTTGCAATGCGACCCCGCCGATAGCCCGATGACGTAGCCGCCAGAGGCCACCGCCCCGGTCGCGCCCACCGGCGAATCCTCGACAATCGCCGTCCGCGCGATGTCGACACCGAGTTGCCGCGCGCCGAACAGATACAGATCGGGCGCAGGCTTCCCGTTCGTCACGTGTTCGCGACCGCTGTATAGATGGTCGCCGAACGCATCGCGCAGGCCGATATGCTCGAGATGCCGTGCGATCCAGCTGACCGGGCTCGACGAGACGATCGCCTTGGGCAGGTCGGCCGGCAGCGACCGCACGAACGCCACCGCGCCGTCGATCGCGTCGACCCCCGCCGCCAGTACGCGCTCGTCCTCCGCTTCCCGGGCGGCGTAGAAGTCCTCGGTCAGTGGCCGGTCGATCCAGCGCTCGATTGCATCGATGAACTGCGGCCCGGCGAGCCCCATGAAGTTAGCCATCGACTCGTCGGCGGTGGTCGGGTGACCGGCGGCGGTGAGCCATTCGGCGATGTGGCGGTTACCAACGGCTTCGCTGTCGATCAGCACGCCGTCGAAGTCGAACAGCAGCGCTTCGAACCGAACCGGAATGCTCATGCGCCCGTCCCCCGCGCGCCGAACAGCGCGCTGCCGATCCGGACATGAGTCGCGCCGATCGTCACCGCGGTTTCGAAATCGTCCGACATGCCCATGCTGAGGCCGGTCAGCCCGTGATCGCGCGCTAGCTTGGCCAGCAGCGCGAAATACGGCGCCGGCTCGATATCCGCGGGCGGCAGGCACATCAGTCCGGCGATCTGCAAACCGGCGGCGCGCGCCTGCTCCACCAGCGCGGGCAGGTCGGCGATCGCGCAGCCACCCTTTTGCGGTTCGTCGCCGATATTGACCTGGAGAAAACAGTCCGGCCGACGATCGCTCGCCTCCATCGCCTTGCCCAGCGCGGTGACCAGCGACGGGCGATCGACCGCGTGAATGCAGTCGAACAACGCCACCGCCTCGGCTGCCTTGTTCGACTGGAGCTGGCCGATCAGGTGCAGTTCGACGTCGGGATACGCCGCACGCAACGCCGGCCATTTCTCGGACGCCTCTGCCACGCGGTTCTCGCCGAACACGCGCTGGCCCTCGGCGAGCAGCGGTTCGATCGCCTCGACCGGATGCGTCTTGGAGACCGCGATCAGAGTCACATCGTCCGCGCGGCGATCCGCGATCTCGGCGGCCTTGGCGATCCGGGTGCGGATGCCCTGCAATTTGGTGGTGTCGTCAGCAATCATGCGGCGCGCTATAGGCAGCGGCGTGGCTCGTCGTAACCCCATTCCCACACGCTGGTTGATGACGGACGAGCGTATGGGCGATGCATTGTGGCGCGCGCTCACGCGATTGCCGCCGGGATCCGGCGTGGTGTTTCGGCATTATGCCACGCCCGAGGGGGAACGGCGGGCATTGCTGCGGAGGGTCAAGCGCATCGGACTTTCGCGGCGGCTTGTCGTCGTGGTGGCTGGAAAAGCTGCTGGCCGCGCCGATGGTGTTCATGGTCCTGCACGCACGTTCGGGATCAGAAGCTGGTCAGCGCATTCGAGAGGCGAGGCCTTGGCGGGCAAGTATGCAAGGGCCGATGCCCTGTTCGTATCGCCGGTTCATGCCACCCGTTCACACGAAAACGCGTCTGGGATCGGTCCCGCGCGGGCACTGGGGATCGGCCGGGGGCTTGGGATACCGATAATTGCGCTCGGCGGAATGAACGAGTCGCGCTGGCGGCGCATCCGGCGGTTCGGCTTCCACGGCTGGGCCGCGATAGACGCCTGGATGCCTACAATACGCCGTCATCCTGACGGAAGTCAGGATCCAGAGTAACCGATCGCTGCGTCTCATGGCACTGGATCCTGACTTTCGTCAGGATGACGGGAAGGTAGAATTGCGCACCACCCAGATCCAGCTAGCCACGATCAGTCTCGATTTCCGACGAACATCGCTCCGCCGGACGCTTAGAAGCGGAAGGCGGTGCCCAGATACACCGCCTGGCTGTCGCGGCGGTCATCGTCGACCTTCACGAAGCGCTCGCGGTCCGACCGATAGCGCACGCCCGCGGTCACCGCGAGGCTGCGCGTCAGGGCGTAGGAGCCACCGACGTCGACCGAATAGCTCGGTGCTTCCTCGACGAGGTGCGGCGCGTTGGCGAGCGGACGGTCCGCCACGGCCTTCACGGTGCCGCTGAACTTCTTGGCGCTGTAGCTTACCGCGAGGTCAGCTGCTTCACGGCCGCCCGGCATAACGCCGAGATCGAGCTTGTTCACGTCGCCCGAGATCGCGAACCGCTTCCAGCCGACCGACATGCCGAGGTTATACGCGATCGGCGCAATCCCAACGGTCGGCGTGGTCGAAGCAAGGCTGGCCGTGCTGGCGACACCGCGGTTGGTCTGCGCACGGACCGCAACGGTCACCGCACGGTTATCCTGGCGCGTTTCGGCAGGCGTAAAGCGGAAGCTGCCGGCGTCGAAGCCACCGCGCGCGAACATCGCGGCAAGGCGGGGGTCGGCGGCGGCGGGCGTGAACGAACCGATACCGCGAACCGCGGCGACGTTGTGCTTGGCGATCCGGGCGGGCTGTTCGCTGGCGCCGAAGGCAGGCGCGACGATTGCGGCAGTGGCGACAAGCGCCCCGGCAACCACCCCGAAAATTCCCCCACGCGTCATCACAACGAATCTGTCCTTCGAATCCCGTAATCGGATCCTCGTGAAACTGCGTCTATCACGAATTGATCCACCGCAAAGGCCGCAGACCCGGCGGATTGCCCTCTTCGTCGCTGATTTGTCGGACAGTGTTGCAATCAGCACACAGATCGCTGCGTTAGCGCTACCGGATCGGTCCTAACCGACTCGTTTTGCCGCGCGAATATCGTCCCGTCCGGCGCTCGCTCAGCCTATGGCTGGGATACCCGCGTCTGCTTGCGGGCGCGCGGGCTCGCCTGTAGAGCAAGGGCTGATTTTCTTGCCAGGATGATGCCCATGTTCCGCCGCTCGCGTATCGCAGTCGTGCTGTTTGCCCTGCCTCTCGTCGCTTGCGGCGGCGGTTCGGCGCGTCCCAAGGCGGATCTCGCCGCATCGAAGATCACGACGATCGGCGTGAACAGCTATCTGTGGCGCGCGAGCCTCGACACGCTCGGCTTCATGCCGCTGCTCCAGACCGACTCCAATGGCGGCGTGATCGTCACCGACTGGTACATCAATCCGCAGACGCCGACCGAGCGCATGAAGGTCACCGTCTCGATCCTCGACCAGGATCTGCGCGCCGATGCACTGCGCGTCGCAGCGCTCCGCGAAGTCAACCGCAACGGCCAGTGGGTCTCGTCGCCGGTCCAGGCCGCGACCACGCAGAAGCTCGAGGACATCATCCTGACCAAGGCCCGCGACCTGCGCCGCGCCTCGATCGCGGGCTGAGGACGACATAATGGCGTCGCGTTTCAATGCGTTGAAGGCGGACGCGGCGTGGCAGAAGGTCTGGGACGAACGCAAGACGTTCGCCGCGGACGACCTGTCGACCAAGCCGCGCTCGTACGTGCTCGAGATGTTCCCCTATCCGTCGGGGCGCATCCACATGGGGCATGTCCGGAACTACACGATGGGCGACGTGCTCGCGCGGTTCCGTCGGATGAAGGGCATGGAAGTGCTCCATCCGATGGGCTGGGACGCGTTCGGCATGCCCGCCGAGAACGCCGCGATGGAAAAGGGCGTGCATCCAGGCAACTGGACGCGCGCCAACATCGCGACGATGAAGGCACAGCTGAAGCGGCTGGGTTTCGCGCTCGACTGGACGCGCGAGCTGGCGACGTGCGAGCCTGAATATTACGGGCACGAGCAAGCGCTGTTCCTCGACCTGTTCGCGGCGGGGCTCGTGTACCGCAAGGAATCGGCGGTAAACTGGGATCCGGTCGACATGACCGTGCTCGCCAACGAGCAGGTGATCGACGGTCGTGGCTGGCGCTCGGGTGCGCTGGTCGAGCGGCGCAAGCTGTCGCAGTGGTTCCTCAAGATCACCGACTTCGCCGACGAGCTGGTCGACGGTCTCGGCGCGCTCGAGCATTGGCCCGACAAGGTCAAGCTGATGCAGGAAAACTGGATCGGCCGCAGCCAGGGCCTGCAGTTCAAGTTCGCACTCCTCCCCGGCACGGGGAGGGGGACCGCCGGCGAAGCCGGGGGTGGAGGGGGCGCGCCACATACGGCAGCGGCCGCCGACAGCCCCCTCCCCCATCCTGCGGATGGTCCCCCTCCCCGTACCGGGGAGGAATTCGTCGAGGTCTTCACTACCCGCCCCGACACGATGTTCGGCTCCAGCTTCGTCGCGGTCGCCGCCGATCACCCGATCGCGCGCGCCATCGCCGAGACGAACCCCGACGCCGCGGCCTTCATCGAACTCTGCAAGCGCGGTGGCACTACTGCGGCGGAACTCGATACGCAGGAAAAGCTCGGCTTCGACACTGGTCTGCGTGCGGTGCATCCGCTCGACAAGACGTGGCACCTCCCCGTCTACATCGCGAACTTCGTGCTGATGGAATACGGCACCGGCGCGGTGTTCGGCGTGCCGGCGCACGACCAGCGCGATCTCGATTTCGCACGCAAATACGACCTGCCGGTCAAGCGCGTCGTTAGCGAAGGCGATGACGAAGCCCCCGTGTTCGTCGGCGACACCGCCTGGACCGGCGCCGGCACCATCGTGAACTCGCACTTTCTCGATGGGCTCGACATCGAGGACGCCAAGCGCGTCGTGATCGAGCGCGCCGAGGGCGAAGGCTGGGGCAAGGGCACGACCGTGTTCCGCCTGCGCGACTGGGGCGTCAGCCGCCAGCGTTACTGGGGCACGCCGATCCCGATCATCCACTGCGACGCGTGCGGTGCGGTGCCGGTGCCCAAGGACCAGCTGCCGATCGTACTGCCCGAGGACGTGTCGTTCGACATCCCCGGCAACCCGCTCGATCGCCATCCGACCTGGAAGCACGTCCCCTGCCCGTCCTGCGGTGCGAACGCGCGGCGCGAGACCGATACGCTCGACACGTTCGTCGATTCGTCGTGGTATTTCATCCGCTTCGCCAGCCAACCGGACGCCAAGCCGTTCGACCGGACGGGCGCGGAGAAGTGGCTGCCGGTCAACCAGTATATCGGCGGCGTAGAGCACGCGATCCTGCACCTGCTCTACGCGCGCTTCTGGACGCGCGCGCTGAAGCATATCGGCATGCTCGACATCGCCGAGCCGTTTGCGGGGCTGTTCACGCAAGGGATGGTCACACACGAGACGTATAGCCGAGGCGACGCCGGCGACGCGCAGCCGGAGGTCGACACCGACGACGACGATTCGAGCGACGCGCCCATGAAGACGAAGTGGCTGTCTCCCGATGAGGTCCGCAAGACCGATACGGGGTATATCGAGATCGCGACCGGCGGCCCCGTGACGGTCGGTCGCGTGACGAAGATGTCGAAGTCGAAGAAGAACACCGTCGATCCCGAGCCGATCGTCGACCAGTATGGCGCCGACGCGGTGCGCTGGTTCGTGCTCTCCGACTCGCCGCCCGAACGCGATCTCCCCTGGAGCGAATCCGGCATCGAAGGCGCGTGGCGGTTCGTTCAGCGTCTCTGGCGCCTGATCGAGTCCGACGACGCAGCCAAGGCCGAGGGCGACGACATCGCCCTGCGTAAACTCTGCCACCGGACGACCGTCGGTATCGAGAGCGATATCAACGCCTTGCAGTTCAACAAGGCCGTCGCACGGCTCTACTCCCTGTGCAGCGCGATCGAGAAGGCCGCGCCCTCCGCAGACCGCGAGCAGGCGATCCGCACGCTGCTGCTGCTCGTGAGCCCGATGGTCCCGCACGTCGCCGAGGAAGCCTGGGCGACCGCGGGAAACGACGGCCTGATCGCCGACGCCGCCTGGCCGATCGTCGATCCGGCGATGTTGGTCGACGACGAGGTCACGATCGCGGTGCAGGTCAACGGCAAGCTGCGCGACACGCTCGTCTTCCCCAAGGGCGCGCCGAAGGACGAGGTCGAAGCCGCCGCGCTCGCCTCCGAAAAGATCGTCCGCCTGCTCGAGGGCAAGCCGCCCCGGAAAGTGATCGTCGTGCCCGACCGTCTCGTGAACATCGTCGCATGAAGCGCCTAGCGATCCTCGGCGCGCTGGCGCTGGCCCCCGTGCTGTCCGGCTGCGGCCTGCACCCGCTCTATGCAGGCGGCAGCAGCGGCCCGGTCGCAGGCGCGCTCGGCCAGGTCGAGATCGCACCGATCGCGGGCAAGAACGGCTGGCTGATGGCCACCGCGCTGCGCGACCGCCTGCCCTCGAACGGCGCACCGGCGCTCTACCGGATCGACATCCGCCTCGACGACCAGATCAGCGGCCTCGGCGTTCGCACCGACGACAGCGTCTCGCGCGAACGCCGGACTCTGCGCGCGCGCTATCAGCTCGTGCGGATCGGCGACAACTCGGTGCTGCTCGACGCGACCGCGGGCTCCGACGCCGGCATCGACGTCGTCCGCTCGGAATATGCGACGATCGCGGCGGAGAACACCGCGCTCGAACGCCTGTCGCAGATCGTCGCCGACCAGATCGTCGCGCGCGTTGCGCTGTACGCGCGCAACACGCCCGCGGTCGCTGCGGCGCAGGCCACTACGCCCGCCAAGTGAAGGCCAGCGTCGGCCAGATCCGCGGTGCGCTGGCCAAGCCGGGTGGCGACATCCGCCTGTACCTGCTCCACGGCCCCGACGAAGCCGGCGCAAGCGACCTCGCCCGCGTGCTGGCCAAGGCGATGGGCGCGGATGCCGAACGCGTCGATCTCGACGGCTCGACGCTCAAGAGTGACCCTGGCCGGCTGACCGACGAAGCCGCCTCGCTATCGTTGTTCGCCGGGGCCCGGTTCGTCCGCGTCGCGTCGGCCGGCGAGGAAAGCCTCGAAGCCTTCACCAACCTCCTCGCGGCGGAACGCGTCGGCAACCCGGTCGTGGCAATCGCCCCGACCGTCAAATCGACTGCCAAGATCGTCAAGCTCGCGATCGACTCCCCGCGCGCGATGGCGTTCGCCTGCTACGCCCCGACCGCGCAGGACGCCGAACGCCTCGCCACGACGATCGCCAACGAGAACGGCCTCCGCCCCGCCCCCGGCGTCGCCCGCCGCCTGGTCGATACGACCGGAGGCGACCGCGCCGTCATTTCGCGCGAGATCGAGAAGCTTGCGCTATACCTCGACGCAGCGCCCGATCGCCCCGCGGACCTCGATCACCACGCACTCGATGCCGTCGGCGCAGACCTCGGCGATGCGGAAATGAGCCGCGCGATCGACGCCGTGATCGAAGGCCGGGTCGACGATCTCGGCGCCGAACTCGCCGTGCTCGAGGAAGCCGGCACGTCGCCGATCCCGTGGCTCCGCCAACTCGTCCGCCGCCTGATCGCGCTCGCCGACATGCGCGGCGAAATCGACCGCGGCGAAGCGGTCGACGCCGTGATGAAACGCCACCGCGTGTTCTTCAAGGAAGAGGCCAGCACGGCTAGGTCGCTACGCCGCTGGTCACCGGTAATGCTTGCCACCGCGATCCAGCGCGTCCGGACCGCCGAGCGGGCAATCATGGCGTCGGGGAATGCTGGCGGGGTTGTGGCGGAAGCGGCCGTAGTGGCGCTATCCCAAGCGATCGCCCGGCGAAACTAACGCGCACCCGCGTCTGCAACCGCATTCGCGTCTGCCTCCGCTTCCCTCTTCCCGACCCCCCACCTTCCGTCATCCCGGCGCACGCCGGGACCCATGGACGCGGGACGTTGGCTCATGAAGCGCACCGCAACCGTGGGTCCCGACTTCCGCCGGGATGACGGAGACAAGCGGTCCCCCCCCTATCACCCGTTCGTCCTGAGCGAAGTCGAAGGAGGCTCCGGGATGCAAGTGCTTCGCCCACGCTGAGTACGAACGGGCGGTACGTGCGTAGCGTGCGCTCTAGATCGCCCCGCCCGTAAGCCGCTGACAAACCATATCCAGCTGGTCCAACGTCGAGTAATTCAACGTCAACGTCCCCCCAGTATCGGTATGCGCCACCTTCACCTGCAGCCCGAGCAGATCCGCCAACTGCCGCTCCAACGCCGCAATATCCGCATCCGGCACCCGAGGCTCGGACGACCCACCGCCACTCCGGCTCCGCCCAGGCTTCGCATCGCGCGCCAGCTTCTCGGTCTCGCGCACCGACAGCCCACGCGACACGACTTGGTCCGCGAGCGATTCCACATCGGGCGATCCGAGCAACGCGCGGGCATGTCCCATCGACAGCGATCCATCGACCACCTGCGACTGGACCTGCGCCGGCAGTTCCAGCAGCCGCAGCAGGTTCGCGACATGACTGCGCGACTTGTGGACGATCTTGGCAAGCACCTCCTGCGTATGCCCATACTCCCCCGCCAGCCGCTGATACGCCTGCGCCTCTTCGATCGCGTTGAGGTCCTCGCGCTGGATGTTCTCGATCAGCGCGATCTCGAGCGTCTCGGCGTCGTCGAAGTCGCGAACGACGACGGGTACCTCGTGTAGTCGCGCCCGCTGTGCGGCCCGCCAACGCCGCTCGCCCGCGACGATCTGGAAGTCATGCCCGTGCGGCCGCACCACGATCGGCTGGATCAGCCCCCGCGAGGCGATCGACGCGGCAAGCTCGTCGAGCATCGCCTCATCGAAATGCCGCCGCGGCTGATCGGGATGCGGCGACAGCGAACTGACCGGCAGCATCCGCACGCCCGACGATTGCGGTGCAGACGCGCCATCGGCCGACACCGGCGTATCGCGCGCCATCTCGCCGAGCAGTGCGTTGAGGCCCCTGCCCAACCCCGGACGGCCGCGCTTGTTCTCGCTCATGCCGCGGCCTGCGCGGTAGCGGGAAGCCGGCCGATCAGCTCACGCGCGAGCGCGATATACGCCTGCGACCCCGAACAACGATGATCGTAGATCAGCGCAGGCAATCCGTGGCTCGGCGCCTCCGACAGCCGCACGTTGCGCGGAATGACCGTCTCGAACACGACCTTCCCCAGCACCGCGCGAACGTCCGCCGAGACCTGGTCGGTCAGTCGGTTACGCCGATCGAACATCGTCAGTGCAACCCCCAGGATCGACAGACCCGGATTGAACCGCTGCCGGATCCGCTCGACCGTACTCAACAACTGCGACAACCCCTCGAGCGCGAAAAACTCGCATTGCAGCGGCACGAGCAGCGAGTCCGCCGCGACCATCGCGTTGATCGTCAGCAGCCCCAGCGACGGCGGGCAATCGATCAGCGCGATATCCCACGGCCCCTGCGCCGCCTTCACCGCACGATCGAGCCGGTGGGTACGCGCGTCGAAATCGACCAGCTCGATCTCTGCGCCCGACAGGTCGACCGTCGCCGGCACGATATCGAGCCGCGGCACGCGCGTATGCACCACCGCTTCCTCGATCGACGTCTCACCGACCAGCACATCGTAGCTCGACCGCTCGCGCTGCGAATGGCCGATGCCGAGCCCGGTCGACGCGTTGCCCTGCGGATCGAGATCGACCAGCAGCACGCGCATCCCCGTCGCCGCGAGCGCGGTCGCAAGGTTGATGGCGCTGGTGGTCTTGCCCACCCCGCCCTTTTGATTGGCGACCGCGATGGTGATCATCGCGCGCTTACCCGATCCAGAACCACGATCGACGACTCCGGGTTCGTGACGCTTTGTTCCACGTGGAACATAAACCGCCAATGCTGCTTGAGCGCGGCTAGCTCCTCCTCGTCGAAACGCCCCCGAGGAAGCAACCACCGCGTCTTCGTTGTGGCGCAGTGCGCCGCGCCACGCAAAAGGTTTTGCAACGACGCGACCGCGCGGGCGGAAATGATGGAAGCGTCCGCAGTCGCATTCTCGACTTTGGAGGCATGAACGCGAACCTGCTCGCCAAGCCCAAGCCGAGCGACACAAAGCTGGAGGAAGTCCGCACGCCGGCGCCGGGGCTCGACCAGATCGACCGGCCCCTTGCGAACCAGCGCGACGACCATACCGGGAAACCCCCCGCCGGTGCCGATATCGAGCCACCGCTTCGACGACGTATCCGCGCCAGCCAGCGCAACCAACTGAAGCGAATCCACCACATGCCGATCCCAGATTGTCGGGATCGTCGACGGTGCGATCAGATTCTGATGCGGCGCTTCCTCGACGACCATCGCGACGAACGCTGTCAGCCGCTCGGTAGCCTCCGCCCCGAACCGCTCCGTCGTCCAGCTCTGTGCATCGTCTTCGGTCATGCTGGCACTCGTTTCGTATGCAATAATACCGCGGACAAAGCCGCCGGTGTGATCCCTCGCACTCGCGCCGCCGCCGCCAGGGAGGTCGGCCGCGCAGCACTCAAGCGATCGATCATCTCGTTCGACAGGCCCGGCACGCCATCATAGGCAAGGTCCTCCGGCAAACGGATCGCCTCGTCGGCCCGCAACCGCGCGACCTCCTGCGCCTGCCGCTCGATATACGGAGCGTAGCGCGCGTCCTCTAACACTTCGTCAACGACTGCCGCCGGGATGCCTTCAGCAGCATCCGGCGCGACATGCGAGAGCGTCACGCCCTCGAACCGGAGCCAATCGAACGCGGTCCGCCGCGCACCGTCTCTACCAATCGCCACGCCCTGATCGGCCACATGGGTCGCCGTCCGCTCCCCGTCGAGCGCCGATCGGAAACGAGCACGGTCCTCGGCCAGTGCATGCTGATGCACCAGCCGCTCGGGTCCAAGACACCCAGCCGCCTCCGCAATCCCGCCCAGCCGCGTCTCGGCATTGTCCGCACGCAACGACAACCGGAACTCCGCCCGCGCCGTCAGCATCCGATACGGCTCGGTAACACCCTGCAGCGTCAGGTCGTCGATCATCACCCCGAGATAGCTCGACGCGCGATCCAGGATCACCGGCGCCAGATCGCACGCATACGCCGCCGCGTTGAGTCCAGCGACGAGCCCCTGCCCCGCCGCTTCCTCATACCCCGTCGTGCCGTTGATCTGCCCCGCGCAAAACACGCCCTCGATCGCCCCCAGCGCCAACCGCGTATCGAGCGCACGCGGGTCGATATAATCATACTCGACCGCATACCCTGGCATCGTCATCGTCACGCGCTCGAGCCCGGGAATGCTTGCCAGCATTGCCGCCTGAACCTCGACCGGCAGCGACGTCGACAGCCCGTTCGGATAGACCGTCGCGTCGTCGAGCCCCTCCGGTTCGAGGAAAACCTGATGCCCGTCCCGGTCGCCGAACCGATGCACCTTGTCCTCGATCGACGGACAGTAACGCGGCCCCGCCGCCTCGATCGCGCCGGTGAACAGCGGCGACCGATGAAACGCATCGCGGATGATCGCATGCGTCCGATCAGTCGTACGCGTGATGGCACAGGCGATCTGGGGCAATGGACGTGTTCGAGCCATCGGCGACATCGTCCAGGGATCGAGGTCAGACGGCTGCTCGGCAAGCGCACCCCAGTCGATCGTGCGCCCATCGAGCCGAGGTGGCGTCCCCGTCTTCAGTCGCGCCATCGGCAAGTCCCGCGCGCGCAGCTGGTCCGCAAGTGGCTTGGCGGCACGCTCGCCGATCCGGCCCCCTTCCTCGCGGTCATCCCCCCGGAATATACGTCCGCCTAGGAACGTGCCGGTCGCCAATACGACCGCTCGTGCTGCGACGATCGAGCCATCCGCCAGCACGACACCCGCCAAGCGATCGCCGTTAAAGTGCAACGCCGTCGCCTCGCCCTCGACGATCGAAAGCCCCTCGGTGGCCGCAAGCATCGCCTGAATCGTACGTGAGTAGAGACGCCGATCGGCCTGGACTCGAGGCCCCTGCACCGCCGAACCCTTGCTGCGATTGAGCATCCGATAGTGGATCGCGGCAGCATCGGCCGCGCGTCCGATCAGCCCGTCGAACGCATCGACCTCGCGAACCATGTGCCCCTTACCGAGCCCACCGATCGCCGGATTACACGACATTGTGCCAATATGCGCTGCGTCGAACGACACGAGCGCGGTACGCGCGCCCCTCCGCGCCGCCGCGGCTGCGGCTTCGGTTCCGGCATGGCCACCGCCAACCACCACTACATCGAACATGTCACGGCCGTAGAACGCCGCGACCGACGCGTCAAAGATGTTCCACGTGGAACATCACTTGCCGATGCAGAAACGTCCGAACAGCGCGTCGAGCATTTCCCCCGTCGCGTCGAGCCCAAGCACGCCAGCAAGGATTGCACGAGCCTGTCGAAGGTGTTCCGCAATGACAAGCGCATCGGAGCTTCGATACCGAAGAGCCTCGACCGCCGCAGCGCACTGCCGGCGCTGGTACTGCTTCAATGCGATCTCATCGCCACGCGGCAGCATCGCAATCGCTCGACGGTGCAGTTCATCCCAAAGGGCATCGAGCGATCCCAGGTCGTTTTGCGAGACCGCCAATGTCCGGTCGGCGGGCAACTCTCCCCGCCCCGGCAGATCGGCGCGCGCATGAATCCAGATCGCATCCCCGCGGGGCGGCACGGTATCAGCCAGCCACATCACGATGTCCGCTGCGGCGAGCGCACCTTCCGCACGCGTGACCCCGATCGCCTCGATCGGGTCGAGCGTATCGATCAAACCCGCGGTATCGGTCAGCACATAGGCGACACCGTTCCGCGTCACCGGAACATCGATCCGGTCGCGCGTCGTTCCCGAGATCGGCGAGACGATCGCCGCATCGCGCTCGCCCAGCAGGTTGAGCAACGTCGACTTGCCGCTGTTGGGTGGGCCACCAATGACGACCCGTAGCCCGTCCTTCAGCCGCTCGACCGGCGGGGTATCGACCACCGCCTCGATCTCCGAGGCGAGTGCGTCGATCTCAGAAACGATCACGTCGAACGCTGCAGTATCGCTCGCCACGTCGTCCTCGTCGGCGAAGTCGAGCATCGCCTCGACCCGCGCGGACAGCATCGCGACCGAATCCATCCAGCCTCGCACCGCCCGGCTTACCCGCCCCTCCGCCGCCGTCATCGCCGCGACACGCTGGCTCTCCGTCTCGGCTTCGAGAAGATCGGCGAGCCCCTCCGCCTCGGTCAGGTCGATCCGCCCGTTGGTCAAAGCACGGCGCGTGAACTCCCCCGGCTTGGCGTGCCGCAACCCTGGCATCCCCGACAGCACACGCTCGACCACGGCGATCACCGCACGACCACCGTGGCAATGAAACTCGACCAAGTCTTCGCCAGTCGCCGTCGCGGGTCCCGGAAACACGATGACCAGCGCGCGATCTAGCAACGCCCCATCGGTGTCCCGCAGTCCCCGGAGGCTAGCGTGGCGCGGCGCCGGCAAAGGTCCCGCGAGCATCTCGGCCGCGGCAAACGCCTGGGGCCCGCTCACCCGAACCACGGCAATCGCCGCTGGCGGTCGTCCGCTCGATACCGCGAAAATCGTCTTCACGGGAAACTCAGCCGCTTTTCGTCGCGCTGTCGAACAGGCGCTTCCACATCGCCATTCCCGCCTCGCCCATCGGCTGCCAGCCGCGCATCATCGATTCGAGCATCTCGGGCTTCATCTGGCCGTCCGGGATCGCCTCCATCATCATCGCGATATAACGGTCGTGGATCGGCGTCAGGTCGGGCAGCCCGACCGCGCGGCGCGCTTCTTCAGGCGTGCATTCGATCTCGATATTCATCTTCATGTGACGCACCCTCGATGACGCTTGAGCGGTCCATCGCGGCGCTGCATAGCGGGTGAATGTATGCGCGCGATGCCGCCTCGATCGCAACGCCTATCGGTCTGGTCCGCGTGACCGCCACCGGGGACCGGATCGACGCGATCGATATCGGCGTCGAGGATGGTTCGACCAGCGATGCCCCCGCGATCCTGGAAGCGCTGCGTCAGCTCGACGCGTATTTCGCCGGACGGCTGACCGAGTTCGACCTGCCCCTCGCGCTCTCCCCTACCCCACGCGGTGCCGACCTTCGCCAGGCGATCGTCGACATCGCCTACGGCACCACGGCCAGCTACGGCGCGCTCGCCAGGGCGATCGGCTCCAGCCCGCGCGCGATCGGCCAGGCCTGCGCACGCAATCCTTTTCCGATCATCGTCCCCTGCCACCGAATCCTGGGAGCCGGGGGCAGGCTTGGTGCGTACTCCGCGGGGGAAGGCCCGATCACCAAATCCCGGCTGCTCGACCACGAGCGGCCGCAAGGAGGACTGTTATGACGAACACTGCAAAGATCGCCACGCTCGCGGGCGATGGCGAATTCACCGCGTATCGCGCGACGCCGGCGGGTACGCCAAAGGCGGCGATCGTCGTGATTCAGGAAATCTTCGGCGTGAACGCCGGCATTCGCCGCAAGTGCGATACGCTCGCCGAGGCCGGCTATCTCGCGATCGCCCCCGACCTGTTCTGGCGTCTGGAGCCGGGCATCGAGCTCGACCCGGACATCAAGCCCGAGATGGATCGTGCGCTCGGTCTGATGGGCCAGTTCGACCAGGACAAGGGTATCGCCGATATCGAGGCAAGCATCCGCGCGGCGCGCGCCGAACTGGGCGACGACGCCAAGGTCGGCGTGGTCGGCTACTGCCTCGGCGGGCGCCTGGCGTTCATGACCGCGGCACGAACCGACGTCGATGCGAGCGTCGGCTATTACGGCGTCGGGATTGACGGCCTGCTCGGCGAGAAGCACGCGATCGCACACCCCGTGCTGCTGCACGTGCCCGAGGACGATCACTTCGTCGACAAGGACGCGCAGGCGGCGATGCACGCCGGACTCGACGATCACCCCAAGGTGACGATCTACGATTACGCGGGCGAGGACCACGGCTTTGCGACCGAGTTCGGCGAGCGTCGCTCGGATGCATCGGCCAAGCTGGCGGACGAGCGGACAGCCAAGTTCTTCGCGGAGAACCTCGCCTAAAACCCCTCCGTCACCCCGGACTAGTTCCGGGGTCCACGGTCCCGCGCAATCACGACTATCGAGCGTGCGGAACAGTGGATGCCGGAACGAGCCCGGCATGACGGGGGTATGGACGGAGACGTGAAAAAGGCCTCGCCGGACGATCCCGGCGAGGCCTTTTTCTTATCCCAACCGCACCGCGATCAGCGCAGCAGCGAGATGATCCCGAGCGTCTCGCCGGTGCCGACCCAGCCCTCGTAGATCATCTTCAGCGCGACCACGAGGATCACCGCGAGCCCGATATATGCGATCCAGCGATACTTGTTGATGACGCGCGCGATGTAGTTCGCCGCCAGACCCATCATCGCGACCGACAGCAGCAGGCCGATGACGAGGATGCCGGGATGCTCGCGTGCCGCGCCAGCGACCGCCAGGACGTTGTCGAGGCTCATCGACACATCGGCGACAGCGACGGCCCAAGCCGCGCTCGCAAAGCCCTTCGAGGAGCGGATACCCGAACGCTCGTCGCCCTCGATTTCTTCCGAACCCGCGTTCTCCGCACCCTCGCGGATTTCGCGCCAGAACTTCCAGCTCACCCAGAGCAGCAACAGGCCGCCCGCGAAGATGAGCCCGACGATCCCCATCAGCCAAGTGACGATCAACGCGAAGAAGATGCGCAGTACCAGCGCCGCGCCGATGCCGATCAGGATGACCTTCTTGCGCTGGTCGGTCGGCAGTCCGGCAGCGAGTGCGCCGACGACGATCGCGTTGTCGCCCGCGAGGACGAGGTCGATCATCAGGACCGATCCGAACGCGGCGAGCGCCTTCGGGTCGCCGAGGTTGGAGAAGTCGGCGACGATGTGCTGCCAAATCTCCAGCGGCGAGCCGGGTCCGGCTACTCCCGATGCGGCGGCGGCCAGCATGGCGATGATACTCAAGATGTCAGCTCCCGGTGACGTGGCCACGCCGCGGGCGGAGTGGCGGTTTTCATATTGATTAATAGCAAAGCGGCACGCGAAAGCCATGCTCTCGCGTGCCGCTTTGGTCTGTTTGGCCGGACATGGGCAAAGCCCATGTCGTCGGTCGGGAGGCTCGCGCCCCCGCCGGCCGAACCGGTGCGAGTCCTGCGCCAGCTTGGCGCAGGCCGCACTCGGTTATTGATTCATGCTGTCGAAGAAATTCTCGTTGGTCTTCGAATCCTTCATCTTGTCGAGCAGGAACTCCATCGCGTCGATCGTGCCCATCTGCATCAGGATGCGGCGCAGGACCCACATCTTGCTGAGCTTGGCCTTGTCGACCAGCAGCTCTTCCTTGCGCGTGCCCGACTTGCCGACGTCCAGCGCCGGGAAGATGCGCTTGTCCGCGACCTTGCGATCCAGCACGATTTCCGAGTTGCCGGTGCCCTTGAACTCCTCGAAGATCACCTCGTCCATGCGGCTGCCCGTATCGATCAGCGCGGTCGCGATGATCGAGAGCGAACCGCCCTCCTCGATGTTGCGCGCGGCGCCGAAGAAGCGCTTCGGACGCTGCAGCGCGTTCGCGTCGACACCACCGGTCAGGACCTTGCCCGACGACGGCACGACGGTGTTGTAGGCACGACCCAGGCGCGTGATCGAGTCGAGCAGGATCACCACGTCCTTCTTGTGCTCGACCAGGCGCTTGGCCTTTTCGATCACCATTTCAGCGACTTGCACATGGCGCTGCGCGGGTTCGTCGAAGGTCGAGCTGACCACCTCGCCCTTCACGCTGCGCTGCATGTCGGTGACTTCCTCGGGGCGCTCGTCGATCAGCAGGACGATCAGGAACACCTCGGGGTGATTGTCGGTGATCGCCTTGGCCATGTTCTGCAACATGACCGTCTTGCCGACGCGCGGCGGTGCGACGATCAGCGTGCGCTGGCCCTTGCCCTGCGGCGAGACGATGTCGATCACGCGCGCCGACTTGTCCTTGACGGTCGGGTCGGCGGGATCGAGCGTCAGCTTGCTCTCGGGGTAGAGCGGCGTGAGGTTGTCGAAATTGACGCGGTGGCGGACGACGTCGGGGTCGTCGAAATTGACCGCAGTCAGCTTCACCAGCGAGAAATAGCGCTCGCCATCCTTCGGCCCGCGAATCTCGCCCTCGACCGTATCACCGGTACGCAGGCCGAACTTCCGCACCTGGTTCGGCGAGATGTAGATGTCGTCGGGACCGGCGAGATAGTTCGACTCCGGCGAGCGCAGGAAGCCGAAGCCATCGGGCAGCACTTCGATCGTGCCGAGCCCCATGATCTGGTCGCCATTGTCCGCCTGGACCTTCAGGATCGCGAACAGCAGGTCCTGCTTGCGCAGCGTCGAGGCGCTCTCGACCCCCAGTTCCTCGGCCAGCTGGACCAGCTCGGCGGGCTTCTTTTTCTTCAGGTCTTTGAGATGCATGGGGATTTCCGGATAGCAATCAACGGGAGAACGCTCGGTCGGCGGTGCGCTTGGAAAGCGGAACTGGGCGAGACGAGTCTGGCAAGACACGACCGGGCAGGACGCCAGGAGGCCGTGTTGGGAGAAGGGGTTAGAATTGGGGGGCGGGTTAGTCAAGCGAGGACGGGAGAACCACTCTGGCCGTTCCCCTGCGAACGCAGGGGCCCAGGATCACAAACGCGATCGCCTGTAACCCTGGGCTCCTGCGTTCGCAGGAGAACACGCGTTCAGAACGGCTTTACGATCACCAGCACGACGATCAGCGTCACCGCCAGCGCAGGCACCTCGTTCAGCATCCGCAACTGCTTACCCGCCAGCGTCGGCTTCCCCGCGGCGAGCTTCTTCGCATAGCCGACCGCCCAACCGTGATATCCCGTCAGCAGGAACACCAGCACCAGCTTCAGGTGCAGCCACCCGAGCCCCGGCGCGCCGTCCGCCAGCCCCAGGTTCAGCGCCAGCGCGATCCCCAGCACCCACACGACGATCATCGCCGGCGTCAGTATGATGTGGCGGATCTTGCTCTCGCGCTCGACCCAGTTCGCCGCCTCGCTCGTGTTCCCGGCCGCCAGCGCCTCCTGATGATACACCAGATAGCGCGGCAGCATGAACAGCCCCGCCATCCAGAAGATCACGAAGATCAGATGCGCCGCCTTCACCCAGTCGTACGCAGCGCCAAGAAATCCGCTCATGTCGTGCTCCTTACACGGGCGATCAGCTGCTCGACATGCGCGATGGGCGTGTCGGGAAGGATGCCGTGGCCGAGGTTGAAGACGTGCGGGCGCTCGACGAACGCCGCGAGGATCCGGTCGATCGCCGCATCGAGATCCGCCCCGCCCGCGATCAACGCCAGCGGATCGAGATTGCCCTGCACCGGCATGTCCGCCGGCAACGATGCGTGCGCCCACACCGGATCGACGGTCTCGTCCAGCCCGATCGCATCGACGCCCGTCTCGCGCGCATAGGCCGGCAACTTGCCCCCGGCCCCCTTCGGAAAGCCGATGATCGGCACGCCGGGGCAGCGCGCGTGAAGCCGCTCGACGATCGAAGCCGTCGGCGCGATCACCCAGCGCTCGAACTGCGCAGGCGATAGCGAGCCCGACCAGCTGTCGAACAGCTGCACCACGTCGACACCCGCCTCGACCTGCCGCGCGAGATACTCGACGGTGTTGTCCGCAATCGCATCGATGATCGCACCGAACGCCTCGGGGTCGCGATAGGCGAAACGCCGCGTCTCGGACTGATCCTTGCTCCCCTTCCCCGCCACCATATAGGTCGCGACCGTCCAGGGAGACCCCGCAAAGCCCAGGAACGTCGTCTCGGGAGGCAGTGCAGCCGCGACCTTCGAGACGGTGCCGTAGACCGGCTCCAGCCGCCCCATCACCGGCTGCAACCGATCAAGCGCATGGTCGACCAACGCCGGCTCGAGCCGTGGCCCCTCGCCGACCCCGAAGCTCAGATCCTGCCCGAGTGCCCATGGGATCATCAGGATGTCGGAGAACAGGATCGATCCATCGAACCCGAACCGGCGGATCGGCTGGAGCGTGACTTCGGCCGCCGCCTCCGGATCGGTCGCGAGCGCGAGGAACCCGCCCTTCTCCGCGCGCAGTTCGCGATACTCGGGAAGGTACCGCCCCGCCTGCCGCATGAGCCATAGCGGCGGCACGGCCTGACGCCCTCCGCGAAGGGTCGCCAGGAGCGGCTTGAAGGCAGGCGTAATGGAGGTCTGATCGGTCAGCGGAGCACCCTTCTTCTACTATAAGAAGATTCAAGAAATAGGTTGTTGCAGTGGTTGGGCGGTTGAACCCGGGACTTATGCGGTGATCCCGGAAATGCCAACAGCTTGACCCCTCGGCACGCCCACAAACGCGCTGATTCGATTCAAGGCTCCCCATTACCCACAGCCTGTGGATAAAATCAGCCCCTGTGCGCGGCGGTGTGGATAGAATGGGTGTTATCCACGGCAAACCCGTCGCTTGGCGAGGGGGATGAGTTACGCTAGCCCTTCTCCCCATGTTATCCACAGATTCACGCCCAGGGACCCCGCCGATGGGGACAAGATGCCGATGATCCGGCTCCACCTTCACCTGCTGTCGGACTCGACCGGCGAGACGCTGGAGAACATCGCGAAGGCGGCGCTGGCGCAATATGACGACGTCGAAACCGTGCGCCATTTCTGGCCGATGGTCCGCACCGAGGCGCATCTCGAGCGCATCCTCCAGGAGATCGCGCAGAACCCGGGGTTGGTCGTGTTCACCCTAGTGAACCCCGCGACGCGGCGGATACTGGAGCAACGCTGTCTCGCGCTGGGACTGCCCGCGGTGGCGCCGCTCGACCCGGTCAACGACGCACTTTCTGGCTTGCTCGGGCAGCAGGCAAAGGCACGACCTGGCCGCCAGCACGTCCTCGATGCAGCGTATTTCGCGCGCGTCGATGCGATTCAGTGGACGATCGCCCATGACGACGGGATCGCCTCGGAAGAATGGGAGGAGGCCGATATCGTCCTGGCGGGCGTATCGCGTTCGTCGAAGACGCCGACCTCGATCTATCTCGCCAACCGCGGCTACAAGACCGCGAACATCCCGATCGTCGTGGAAAGCCCACCACCGCTGAACCTCTACAAGCTCGCCAACCCACTGATCGTCGGCCTCACGACCAGTGCGGACCGGCTGATCCAGGTGCGCCGCAACCGGCTGCTGTCGCTCAACCAACAGCCCGACACGTCGTACGTCGAGGAGGAAGCGGTGATGCGCGAACTCGCCTTTGCGCGCCGGATGTTCGCCGACAATGGCTGGCCGGTGATCGACGTTACGCGCCGCTCGATCGAGGAAACCGCGGCGGCGATCATCGCGCTGTGCAACCAGCGGAAGAGCGACACAGTGACGCCGGAGGAAGCATGAGCCTGATACTCGCCTCGCAAAGCGCCTCGCGCCGCGCCATGCTGACCGCCGCTGGCGTACCGTTCGAGGCGACCTTCGCCGGCGTCGACGAGGATGCAGCCAAGGCGGCGCTGCGCGACCTGTCCCCGCGCGATCTCGCCGATGCGCTGGCCGAACTGAAGGCGCTGAAGGTTTCCGCGCGGATGCCCGGCTATCTCGTCCTCGGCAGCGACTCGCTGGTCGCGCTGGAGGACGGCAGTATCCTCGACAAGCCCGTCGACCGCGCAGATGCGGCGGCACACCTGCGGCTGATGTCCGGCAAGCGCCACGACCTGTGGAGCGCTGCGGTCATCGCCGAGAACGGCCAGGCGATCTGGCGCCACGTCGAACGAGCCAAGATGCACGTCCGCCCGCTGTCCGACGCGTTCATCGAGACGTATCTGGATGCGGAATGGCCCGCGATTTCCGGCTGCGTCGGCTGCTACCGCATCGAGGGCCCCGGCGCGCAACTGTTCGCCAAGATCGAGGGGAGCCAGTTCACGGTACTCGGCATGCCGCTGCTCAACGTCCTCGACTTCCTCCGCGCGCGCGGCGAGCTGCCGGTCTGATTTAAAACAATCCTCCCCCGTCAGGGGGAGGTGGCTGGCTCTTGCCAGACGAAGGGGGAGGCAGGCGGAACTTCGGTTCGTATCCTCCCCCTCCGTCACCTTCGGCGACACCTCCCCCTTGCGGGGGAGGATTGAATGCACCGTCGCGCGTGGCAATCCGCGCACGCTAGACTAAACCTTGTTCACCCGCGAAGGCGGGTGCCCAGACTGGATCCCCGCCTCCGCGGGGAAACACGGAGCCTCGAATGACCCGTCCCTATGCAGAAGTGATCGGCGATCCGATCGCACAGTCGAAATCACCCTTGATCCACGGCTTCTGGCTAGACGCGCTCGGGATCGACGCGGAATACCGCCACAAGCTCGTTACCGCCGACGCCCTCCCCGCTTACTTCGCCGAGCGAAAGGCCGACCCGGCGTGGCGCGGGTGCAACATCACCATGCCGCACAAGCTCGCTGCGCTCGACCACGTCTCCGACCCCGGCAACGTTCGCGGGACGATCGGCGCGATCAATACCGTGTTCCGCAACCAGGCGGGCGATTGCATCGGCACCAACACCGACGCCGCCGGATTCTGGGCGCCGATCGATGACCTCGACATCGCCGGCCAGCCCGTCACGGTGATCGGCGCCGGCGGTGCCGCCCGGGCGATCCTGTTCGCACTGTCGCGAATGGGTGTCGGCTCCGTCACCATCCTAAATCGCAATCCGCTGAAGGGCGCGGCGTTGCTGTCGGCGTTTGGCCTCAAGGGCCAAGCACTCCCGATCGGCCCCGCCGCCCCGCCCTCGCGCCTGCTCGTCAATGCCAGCGTGCTCGGCATGGCCGGCCAGCCACCGCTCGATATCGATCTCGGCGCGCTCGATCCGGACTCGCTGGTCTACGACATCGTCTATTCCCCGCTCGAAACCGGTCTCCTGAAAGCGGCGCGTGCGCGCGATCTCGAAACCGTAGACGGCCTGGAAATGCTGATCGGCCAAGCAGCGGTCGCGTTCGAGATATTGTTCCACGTGGAACCACCGCGCGATCGCGACAACGAACTCCGCACGTTGCTGATCAAATGATCATCGGCCTCACCGGATCGATCGGCATGGGCAAATCAGCCGTCGCCGCAATGTTCGCCGACGAGGCCGTCCCCGTGTTCGATGCCGACGCGACCGTCCACCGCTTGCAAGGTGTCGGTGGGCGACTAGTTCCCGCCATCGAAGCCGCCTTCCCCGGCACCACCGCCAACGGCGCGGTCGACCGAACTAAACTCGGCGCCGCGGTGTTCGGCGACGACGCCGCGATCAAGCGCCTGGAAGCGATCGTCCACCCCGCCGTCGGCGAAGAGCGCGCCGCCTTCCTCGCCCAACACGCCGGCCAGCGAGTCGTCTTCGACGTCCCCCTGCTGTTCGAGACCGGCGGCGACCGCAACGTCGACGTGATCGTCGTCGTCTCCGCCGCCCCCGACATCCAGCGCGCCCGCGTCCTCGCCCGCCCCGGCATGACCGCGGGGAAGTTCGCCGCGATCCTCGCGCGCCAAACCCCCGACGCCGAAAAACGCGCCCGCGCCGATCACATCATCGACACCGACACGAGCTTCGACGCAACACGCGCGCAAGTCCGGGCGGTGCTTGCATCCTTGGAAATCTGAGCCGATACCATCGGGATGCGTGAGATCGTCTTCGATACCGAAACCACCGGCCTCAGTTTTTCCGGCGGCGACCGCATGGTCGAAATCGGCTGCGTCGAGATGCTCAACAGGGTCGAGACCGGCCGCACCTTCCACGCCTATTACCACCCTGAACGCGACATGCCGGTCGAGGCGTTCAACGTCCACGGGCTGAGCGCGCTGTTCCTCTCCGACAAGCCGAAGTTCGCCGACGCGGTCGAGGACCTGCTCGAATTCGTCGGCGACGCGCCGATGATCGCGCACAATGCCGGCTTCGACTTCTCGTTCCTCAACGGCGAGCTGACCAAGTGCGGCCGCCAGATCATTCACATGAAGCGGATGGTCGACACGCTGCAGATCGCGCGCAGCCGTCACCCCGGCGCCAAGCATTCGCTCGACGCGCTCTGCTCGCGCTTCGGAATCGATCGCAGTCACCGCGTCCTGCACGGCGCACTGCTCGATGCGCAGTTGCTCGCGCAGGTCTATGTCGAGCTGATGGGTGGTCGCCAGATCGGCCTCGGCCTGCTCGGCGATACCGGCAGCACCGCCGCGACTCCGATCGTCGCACAGGCGCCTCGGGTCGTTCGCCCAGCCCGCGTTTTCGCGGTGAGCGAGGGAGACCTTGTGGCCCATGCCGCGTTTATGAAGGGGATCAAGGATCCGATTTGGGGGGCCGTGGCGTCCGGATGACGCTGGCAGGGCGGAGCCAATAGGACCGCCCGAGACTGTAACGCCGACAAGGAGACGATAATGGATATCCGGATTTCTGGTCATCAGGTTGACACTGGCGAAGCACTCAACAGCCACGTGGAAGACCGACTCCAGGGTATCGCCGACAAGTATTTCTCGCGCGCCATCTCGGCCGAGGTCACGTTCGGCAAGGGCCCGCACGACGCCGGCTTCAAATGCGACATCGTTGCGCATGTAATGAAGGGCCTCGTGATCAAGGGTCACGGCGACGCTTATGACGCGCGCGCCGCCTTTGATGGTGCCGCCGCCAAGATCGAGACTCAGCTCCGCCGTTACATGCGCCGCCTGAAGGATCGCCACGCCGGCGAAGCGGTCGCGATCGCCGAGAGCAACGGCTACGACAATGCCGGCTACACGTTGTTCCAGGAAAGCATCGAGGAAGACGATGTCGCGGATGCACCGCTGATCATCGCCGAGACTCGCGTCGACATCCCCGAGGCCAGCGTGTCCGACGCGGTGATGATGCTCGATCTGCGCAACACCGCGGCGTTGCTCTTCATGAATGCGGGAACCGGCGCGCACAACATGGTGTACAAGCGCGGCGACGGCACGATCGGTTGGGTCGAGCCACAGCGCGCGGCGGCCTCCCCCCCCCAGTAAAGAAGGGTCCATAAAGGCGCGGGTCTCAAGGCCGCGCCTTTACGCCTCCGCGCAACCCGCTAAGGCGGACGCGCGCGGGGGCGCTTGAGACATTGAACACCATGACCGATTTCAGCGATTTGCTGCGTCCCGACGCAGTGCAGACGGGCGTCATCGCCACCAACAAGAAGGCGGTGTTCCAGCATCTCGCCACGACCGCGTCGGAAATACTCGATGCCGACCCCAAGCTGATCGCGGACCGGCTGGCGGCGCGCGAGAAGCTTGGCTCGACCGGGTTCGGCGGCGGCGTCGCGATCCCGCATGCCAAGCTCGAAGGCCTTGCGCAGGTCACCGGTGTCTTCGCCCGGCTCGCGCAACCGGTCGATTTCCAGGCGGTCGACGATCTCCCCGTCGATCTGGTCTTCATGCTGCTGTCCCCTACCGACGCCGGCGCGGTCCATTTGAAGGCGCTCGCCCGCGTCTCGCGGCGGTTGCGCGACAAGGCGTTCCTCGAGAAACTGCGCGGTGGCGGCTCGCCCGACGCGGTCTACGCGCTGTTCACCGCCGACGAGGTCCGCGATGCCGCGTGATCCCCGCCCCGCGTCCGTGCCCGCCCCGGTCATCCTGACGAAAGTCAGGATCCAGAGCCACGAAGGGCTTCCATCGGTTACTCTGGATCCTGACTTTCGTCAGGATGACGGAGCGGGCTTGGTCTGGCGGCGTTTGCATGTCTGATACCCCGAACACAGCAGGCGCAGACGCGCATTTCCGCGCGCTGGAATCGCTCTACGCCCAAGCGCCGATCAACCGCTTCTTCGACTCCTCGCTGGAAATCCCCGAAGCCGGCGTCGCACGCATCCATTTCACGATCGACGCGCGCCATTACCACGCCGGCGGCGCCGCCCACGGCACCAGCTATTTCAAGATGCTCGACGACGCCGCGTTCTACGCCTGCAACAGCCTGGTCACGGACCGTTTCCTGCTCACCACCGCATTCAACCTGCTCCTCACGCGTCCGCTGAAGGTCGGCCCGGTGATCGCCGAGGGACGCTGGATCAGCGGCAAGCGACGCGTGTTCGTCGCGGACGCGCGGCTGATCGATGCGGACGGCGAAGAAGCGGCGAGAGGCACAGGCACCTTCATGCGCTCGCGCATCGCGCTCGCTGGCCTCCCCGGATACCGCAGCGCAGCATGAGTGGCCGTCTCCCCAGCGGAATGCTCGTCAGCGCCCTGCTGCGGCGCGTCAACGATGCCGGCGGCTTTGGCGCGGTGATGGCGAAAGGCGACCCGCAAGGCGGCGCGATCCTGGTCATCGCGATCGACAAGGGCGTCCCGCCCCGCCTGCTGGAACGCGGCATCGGCCCCGACGGACGGACCGCGCTGATCGACTCGACTCCGGCCGAAAACCTTGACGGCTATTGGCAACGCAGGCGCGCAAGCGACCCGGATCTATGGGTAATCGAGGTGGACATCGCAGCGGCGGAACGCTTCGCCGCTGAAACGATCCTCGACGATTGACTCGAAAGCCCCCCCAATAGAGGGGGATTGCAACATTGATTGGCGTTGTGCTGGGACGGGTGCGATCCGGATCGGTTACGCAGTCGGGGGGATGCCCGGACGATCGGCTCGTACGATTGGTTCCGTGGTCCAACCGCATCTGAACAAGTTTGAATGACGATTCTTCAGCGGGCTGCAACGATCGCAGTCATGACATTTTCTCTTGCGGGCCTGCTTGGCAACAGCGCACCAGGTCATGCTACTGGCATCGACCGTCCAGCGGTCAACCTCACCGCTCTCGCAAATCTAAACGTCCTCTCCCCGCAGAATGTTCCGCAGATCGCTCCAGCCGCAACGCCTGTTGCACCCGTTGAGCAGAACAGCGTTGAACCTGCCGTGGACACGGCGAAGTCCGAAGCCGAAGAATTCGATACCCTCGCCCAGGCCGTTGCCGCCCAGGATAGCGCCGCCGCCAGCGACGCGCTCCAGTGCCTTGCCGGTGCGATCTATTTCGAGTCGAAGGGCGAGCCGCTGACCGGCCAGCTCGCGGTCGCCGAAGTCATCATCAATCGCGCCAAGTCGGGTCGTTTTCCCGCCGACGTCTGCGGCGTCGTCAAGCAGCGCGGCCAGTTCAGCTTCGTTCGTGGCGGCGAAATCCCGTCCATCAACGCCGGCACCGCCTATCGTACCGCGATCGCGGTCGCCAAGGTCGCGCTCGCCAGCGCGTGGAACAGCCCCGCCGACAAGGCGCTGTATTTCAACACGCCCGATCGTCGCCCGTCGGTCCGCGCGGTCAAGGTCGCCTCGATCGGCAACCACGTCTTCTACCGCTGAGATCCAGCGGGCGTTCCAGGTCAGCGTCTACCCTGACCCCTTCTTTCCGTTTCGCCGTCCTCCTTCCGTTCGCCGTGAGCGAAGTCGAAGGGTGTGTTGCAGGCTAAGGCGCTTCAACCTCGCCGAGCACGAACGGAAATGGAGACAGCGATCTGGCCAGTCGCTTCTCCCCAGACCACGATCACAATCCGTGAATGAGCTTGCCTCGTTCGCGGATTGTTCTATTTCCGGGGCATGCTCGATATGCCGCCGGACTCCTGCATCGACAAACCCGGATCCCCCCAGGATTCAACGCTGTGCGCCGCCGATGTAGCGCGCGGCGTGATCCGGATGTTGCTGCGCCACGACCTCACCGCAATGACCGAGGTCCCGCTCGATGGTGGCCGCCGCGCCGACCTGATGGCGGTCGACGCACGTGGGCAGATCGTGATCGTCGAGATCAAGGTGTCGCGTGCCGACCTGCTCGGGGACGGTAAGTGGCCCGATTACCTGGGGCATTGCGACCGGTATTTCTGGGCGGTGCCGGCGGGGTTCGACGTCGGACCGCTGCACGGCCCTGCGTTTCTGCCCGAGCGCACCGGGATCATCGTCGCGGACCGCTACGACGCGGCGATCGTCCGCGAGGCGCATACCACCCCCCTGCCCGCGCATGTCCGCAAGCGCGGTACGCTGGCGTTTGCCCGGCGCGCGGCGCGCCGGTTGATCGCGCAGATGGATCCGGATGCGGACGGGTTGGCGTTCTAAGTCCGTCATCCTGACGAAAGTCAGGATCCAGGGCCATCAAGGATAGCGCTCTGTTACTCTGGATCCTGACTTTCGTCAGGATGACGGGGTTGGGCCAAATGCGTTTTTACGAAGTATGGCGATGGCGGCCCCGGGGAAACTTCAGAATTTCGGGCCCGACACGGCCTTGCGCACCTTTTTAGGCGCGTCTTCCAACAGCTTGCTGACGATCGGGTTGCGTCCATCCTGCTTGGCATAGGCGCGCGCCGACATGCCCGCGATGATATCCGCCTGGTCGGGATCGGCCCCTTCGGTCAGCAAAACCCGGATCATCGCAACGTCGCGCCGCTGCACCGCCCGGATCAGCGGAGTCTCGCCGGCCGAATTAGCCAGGTTCGGATTCGCCCCCGCCGCGGTCAGGATCGGGATCATCCCCGTCTGCCCCAGCGTCACGGCCAGCAGCAGTGGCGTATTGCCCTTGCCATCGCGCAAATTCGCATCCGCCCCCTTTTGCAGCAGGAAGCGCAGATACACCTCGTCGCTGCGCTTGATGACGATGTGGAGCGCGCCCTCCCCACTCGTCACGTCGCGCGTGTTGATGATGTTGCTGCCGGGCCTGCCGAGCATCTCCAGCACGTCGTTGTTCTTCGCGTCGCGCACCGCGGACAGGAACTTGTACCCCTCCGACTGGCCTTGCGCGAACGCGGGTGCCGTGACGACGGTCAGAGCCGGCATGACGAGGGTGGCGGCGAGCATCAGGCGAATACGCATCGAGAGACTTCCTTGGTTCGTCCTGGATATGGGGCAACGCTTGCGCCGCAGTAGCGAACAGATCAAGGCTAGCGGCACCATGACCCGACGTTTCATCCTTTGCGCGCTCGCTCTGCCCGGCTTGGCCCTGACGGCCTGCACCGCCTCCGCCCCCCCGGCCAAGCCCCCGCTCGAAGGCGCGCGGATCGGCGGCGCCTTCACGCTGACCGACCAGAACGGGCAGACCGTCACCGAGCGCAACTTTGCCGGAAAATACCGGATCATGTATTTCGGCTACACCTTCTGTCCCGATGTGTGTCCGACGGATGTCCAGGCGATCGGCGCCGCGGTGAAAAAGCTCGAATCGAGCGACCCCGCGCTCGCCGCGAAGATCGTGCCGGTGTTCGTGACGGTGGATCCGGCGCGCGATACGCCCGTGGTACTCAAGCAGTTCGTCTCGGCGTTCCACCCGCGCATGGTCGGCCTCACCGGCAGCGACGACCAGATCGCCAAGATCAAGACCGAGTACGCCGTCTATTCGAGCAAGGGCGACGCATCGCCGGGCGGCGGCTACCTCGTAAACCACTCGCGGCAGGCCTATCTGATGGACCCGGACGGCAAGCCCCTCGCTTTGCTGCCGCAGGAACAAGGGCCCGACGCGGTGGTGACGGAAATCAAGCGCTGGGCTCGATGAGCGCGCGCTTCTGGGAAGATACGCCGATCGACCAGCTCGACCGCGGCCAGTGGGAAGCGTTGTGCGACGGCTGCGGCAAATGCTGCATCCACAAGCTCGAGGATGAGGATACCGGTGAGCTCGTGCCGACCAACGTGTCGTGCCGCCTGCTCGATCGCCGCAGCGGGCAATGCTCGGATTACCGCCACCGCCATGCCTATGTCCCCGAATGCGTCCGGCTGACGACCGGCAACGTCCGCGGGATCGACTGGCTGCCGTCGACCTGCGCGTACCGCCTGCGCGCGGCCGGCGAGCAACTGCCCGAATGGCACTACCTCGTCTGCGGCGACCGCGAGGCGGTCCACCGCGCCAAGCAGTCGGTGCGCGGCTGGACGATCAGCGAGGACGAGGCCGGTGAGCTCGAATATCATGTGATCGAGCGGGAACTCTGACGCGGTGATAGCCCGGTGATCGAAGGCCTGGAGATTGTCCGTCACCCCCGCGCACGTCGCGCGCGCCTGTCGATCGATCCCGCAAGTGGCCGGGCGCGTCTCGTCCTCCCGAAACGCGCCGCGCTGAAGCAGGCACTGGCCTGGGCCGAGGACAAGGCGGGCTGGATCGCCGAACAGCGCGCGTTACTCCCGCAACCCCGCCCGTTTGTGCCCGGTGCGGTCCTGACCGTTGCCGACGAACCGCTGACGATCGACTGGACGCCCGGTAGCCGCCGAACCGTGGTCTGCGAAGGCTCGGTCCTGTCGTTGTCGGGTCCGCCAGAAACGATCGCGCGTCGCGTCGAGGCCTGGCTGAAGCGCACCGCACTTGCCGTGCTGGAGATAGAGACCGCCGAATACGCCGCCAAGGCCAAGGTAACCGTCGCGCAGGTCGCGGTCGGCGATGCCAAAGGCCGCTGGGGCAGTTGCGCGTCGAGCGGCGTCATCCGCTACAGTTGGCGGCTGATCCTGGCGCCAAGCTGGGTCCGCCGCGCCACGGTCGCGCATGAGGTCGCGCACCGCGTCCACATGAACCACGCGCCGGTCTTCCACGCGCTGGTCGAGCAGCTGTACGGCGAAGACCCGACACCCGCGCGCGTCTGGCTACGCACGCACGGCGCCGAACTTCACTGGTTCGGGCGGTCGTCCTGAGAGCGATCCTGACGCGTACCGTCGCGCGTTAGCGGCTGGCGTCCTGCCGGCTGTTCCTGACGCGGCTGGTCTCGCCCGGTGACCCGGTTGATCCAGTCCTGGTTGAGCTGTTGCGGCGGTGCGGCCGGAGCAGCAGGCGCCGGCTCGGGCTGATCCGCATCGGGCCGCGGGATCGTATCGCCGGTCTGCGCATCGGTCGGCACCGGCGGCTGGCCCTGCTCGATCGGATTGCCGTCCGCGTCGACCGCCATCTGGCCATTGTCGGGCTGCCCGAAATAGCTCTGCTCGTCGGGCTCCAGCTGCCACTCGGGCAACGTCACCTGCGTATCGAACTGCTCGATCGGCCGGTTCGCGGTCGCGGGCTTCATGAACGCCGCCCAGGCCTTGGCGGGCGCGGTGCCGCCGTGGAGGCCGGCAATCGGCTTGGCGTCGTCGCGGCCCATCCACACGCCGGTGGTGATGCCGCTGGAGAAGCCCAGGAACCAGCCGTCCTTCGACGCGGTGGTAGTGCCGGTCTTGCCCGCGACCGGGCGGCCGATCTGCGCGGCACGCCCGGTGCCGGTGTTGACCGCGGTCTGCAGCAGATCGGTCATCTCGGCGGCGACATACGGCGCGACGAGCACGTGGCTGCGGTCGACCTCATGCGTGTAGATCGTCTGGCCGTTGGCCGTGACTCGCGTGATCCCGTACGGCGTCACCGCAACGCCCTTGTTGGCGACGCTGGCGAACGCGCGCGTCATGTCGATCACGCGGACTTCGGACGTGCCCAGCACCATCGACGGGTGCACATTGACCGGCGTGGTGATGCCGAATCGCCGCGCCATGTCCGCCACCGTGTTGAAACCGACCTCCTGGCCGAGCTTCGCGGCGACGGTGTTGAGCGAATAGGCGAACGCGGTGCGCAACGACACGGCACCGGAATTATGCCGCGAATCGTTGCGCGGGCTCCAGCCCTGGATCGTCACGGGTTCGTCGACGATCGAATCGTCGGGCTTGTGACCGGCTTCCAGCGCGGCGAGGTAGACGAACAACTTGAATGCCGAGCCCGGCTGGCGGACCGCCTGCGTCGCGCGGTTGTAGATCGACGACACGTAATCCTTGCCGCCGACCATTGCGCGAACCTCGCCGCCACGATCAAGCGCGACCAGCGCGCCCTGTGCGCCGGGTGGTGCATTCGCCCGGATCGCGTCGTCGGCCTGGCGCTGCATCGTCAGGTCGAGCGTCGTCCATACTTCCAGCGGCTCGGTGGTCTCGTCGATCAGCGTATCGAGCTGCGGCAGCGCCCAGTCGGTGAAATACCGCACGCTGTTCTGCTTGGGCTCGGGCGCGAGTTTCAGCCCACTGACATTGGCATCGGCGGCCTGCTCGGCGGTGATCGCGCCGGTCTCGCGCATCGTCTCCAGCACCACGCCCGCACGGCCGACCGCGGCCTCCGCGTCGGCGGTCGGCGAGTAGTTCGACGGCGCCTTGACGAGGCCGGCGATTACCGCCGCCTCGGCGAGGCTCAGATGATCCGCGCCATGCCCGAAGAATTTCCGCGACGCCGCGTCGATCCCATAGGCACCGCCGCCGTAATAGACCTTGTTCAGATAGAGTTCGAGGATCTGGTCCTTGCTGAACTTCCATTCGAGCGCGAACGCGAGGATGCCTTCGCGAAATTTGCGGCCGAACTTCTTCTGGTTGTTGAGGAAAACCGTGCGCGCGAGCTGCTGCGTGATCGTCGAGCCGCCTTGCGTCCAGTGGCCGCGGTCGAACCGCACCTTCAGCGATCGCGCAACGCCAACCGGATCGATGCCGATATGCGACCGGAAACGACGATCCTCGACCGACACGGTCGCGTCGCGCATCACCTGCGGGATCTGCGAATACGGGAGCCACTCGCCGAAGCTCGGCCCCATCGACACGATCACCGTGCCGTCGGCGGCATGGACGCGGATCATCTGGCCGTTGGGCGACGATTTCAGGCTGTCGAAGCTCGGCAGTTGCGACATCGCGACATAGACCGCGATCGCCAGCGCACCGAGCGCGAGCAGACCCAGTCCGATGCAGACCTTCAGGAAGACGACCAGCCGCCGACGCCAGCGAGACGCCGGGGTAGACGGGGGCCGACGGGACGGTGAAGCAGAACGCGTACTGGCCATGTGACCGCGAGAATTACGCGTTCCGCCCGCGCCCTACAAGCGCGATCAGGCCGCGACGTTCGCTTTGCGCGGCCGGAATTCCAGCGACAGCGAGTTCATGCAATAGCGCTGGCCGGTCGGCGGTGGGCCGTCGGGGAAAACATGCCCCATATGGCTGTCGCAGCGCGCGCACCGCGTCTCGACGCGGGTCATGCCGTGGCTGCGATCGGTGTGGTCGGTGACCGCATCGGGGCCGATCGGCTGCGTGAAGCTTGGCCAGCCCGATCCGGAATCATATTTGTCCGCGCTGTCGAACAGCTCGTTGCTGCACGCCGCGCACCGATAGATCCCATCGGCCTTGTTGTCGTTGAGTGCACCGGCGAATGCCCGCTCGGTGCCTGCCTCGCGCAGCACGTGATATTGCTCGGGGGTGAGGCGCTGGCGCCACTCGGATTCGGAAAGGTTCAGCTGGTCCATGGGTTTGAATCTCGTGCTGGCGGGACGGATTTCAAGGTGGCCTGACACCGAACGCTAAGTGTGCCCTATTCTGGTTGCATTCGCGATCACCTGGATCAAGGCGGGGCGCAGCAATGGCAGCAGCCACGCCGCACGCGTACTTTCGGCGACCTGGCGGACGATGCCGGCGATGCCGATCGGGCGTGCAAGGCGGCGCGCGAAATCTTCCTGCCAATGCGCGGCAGTGTCGGGGCCACCTCGGATATAGGCGTTGGCCGCGGCGACTCCGCTCGCTAGCGCGATGCCCATGCCCTCGCCCGCCAGCGACGGGATGACGCCGGCCTGATCGCCGAGCCGGAAAATCGCTTCCACCCCCTGACGCTGCCGCCACCCATAGGGGACGTTGGCGATCGCATCGATCGTCGCGGCGCCGTCGACCAGCGCGACCCATTCGCCGAGCGCCGGCATCTCGCGGCCGAGCGCGTCGAGCAACTGCGCGGGCGATCCTGCCGACTGGAGGCGCGAGCGATGGACCGCGAGGCACAGGTTCGCGGTGCCGTCCTCCTGCATCGCCAGCCCGGCATAGCCGCGATCGAACAGATGCAGCTCGATGCCTCCCTCGAGCGACCGGCGCAGCGCGGGAGATGGGGCGATCCGCACGCGCAGCCCGAGCGTCGGATCGGCGCCGCGCGCCGCCTCGGGGCGTACCATCCCGCGAACGTCGTGCTTGCCGCTGGCGAGGAACAGCGCGTCGGGCGCGAAGGTCGCGCCATCCGCGGTGCGGACCGTCGTGCCGTCGATCTCGCGCACCGTGACGCCGCGTTCGACCGGCGTGCCGAGCCGGATGGCTTCGGCGAGCAGCACGGTATCGAGGCGTCGGCGCGTCACCGAAACCGCCGGATGCGGCAGCGCGGCCTCCGCACGCCGCGCGCCGGCGTAGATCCGCGCGCGCGTCACCCGCGCCGGGTTGAGCGCATCGGGATCGATCCCGAGCCCGGCCAGCGTTTCCAGCGTCCGCCAGCTCAGGAACCCGCCGCAGATCGCATCACCCGTCTCGCGCGATCGTTCGACGAGCAAGTGCGGCAAGCCGGCGCGCGCGAGCTGAATCGCGGTCGCGGCGCCGGCGAGCCCGCCGCCGACGATCAGCGCAGGCGTTCGACGCATAACCGGAACGGAAAGACGCGACGGACCTTCGCCTGGGACATCCCCGCCTCGGCGAGGATCGGTGGCCATTCGTCGGGGCGATAGCTGCGCGCGATCGACAGCGTGCCGTCGTGCCGGACGATCCGGTGCCAGCGCGCGAGCGTGGCGAGGATCGGGAACCCCCAATGCGCGAACCCGTGGCGGTGGAGATCGTTGACGAACCACCCCGCGCTTGCATGCGCTTCCATGAACCGCAGGAACGCGACTAGTTGGTCGTGCGTCATGTGATGCGCGACGAGACTGCTGACGATCACGTCCCAGGGTTCGTCGGCGAGATCAGCATAGTCCCCGGTGACATAACGGATATCGCCGCCGATGGCGGTGTCATGCGCGCGCGCCGCCTGTTCGCTGCGCGGGTTGAGATCGACGCCGACGAGGTCCGCTTCGATCCCTTTCGCCTTGGCCCAGCGCGCGATCCGCCGCAGCATGTCGCCATCGCCAAACCCGACATCGAGCACGCGGACGCGCTTGCGCCCTTTGGTCGCGCGGTCGAGGAAATCGAGCGTCGGCCGCCGCGCCATCGTCACGGTGTTCACGGTGGCGAGATCGCCGACCACGTCCGCATAGGTCGCCGCGTCGAGATCGTCCGCGTCCATCAGTTCTTCGGCCTGGCTGCGCGTGGCGAGGCTCATGCCGCGCTCCGGAATCCGAAGCCCTCCGCAGCAAGGCCCGGACCGAACGCCAGCGCGACCCCGTGCCCGATCCGCGGTCCGGCCAGCAGGCGTTCGAACACGAACATCAACGTCGCCGACGACATGTTGCCGTTCTCCGCCAGCACCTGCCGCGACGCGTCGAGCGCCTCGGGTTTGAGCTGCATCGCATGCTCGACCGCGTCGAGGATCGAGCGTCCGCCGGCATGCACCGCCCAGCCGTCGATCGCCTCGGGCGGGTGGCCATCGCTGACGATCGTCCGGAACGCGGTATCCGCCAGTGCCGTGGCGATCCGCGCGGGCACCTCGCCCGATAGGTGCATCGCGAATCCTGCGTCAGTGACGTCCCAGCGAATCAGCGCCTCGGTATCGGGCAGCGCGGCGGCGAACGGCGTGCCGAGTTCGATCCCGCTCGCGTCCGCGGTGACCAGCGCAGCGGCAGCGCCGTCGCCGAACTGCAGCATCGCGAGCAACGGTTCGATATCGGTGGCGGGCTGGAGATGCAGCGTCGAGAGCTCGACCGTCACGACCAGCACGCGTGCGTGACGTTCGGAGCGGACGATGTGGCGCGCGTTGCGCAATGCGACGACCGCCGCGTAGCACCCCATGAAGCCGATCAGCAGTCGTTCGACGCTCGGCGACAGCCCGAGTCGGCGGGCGATGATCTGGTCGATGCCGGGCGCGACGAAGCCGGTGCAGCTCGCCACCACCAGATGCGTGATTCCCTCGACCGCGATTTTCGCGCGCAACGCGTCGATCGCACGGATCGCCAGGTCGGGCGCATATTCGGCGTACAGCGTCATCCGCGCCGCAGTGCCGGGATGCGGTTCGGTCGCATAGAAGCCCGCAGCGTCGACCGGCGAGCCACCGTCGGGGGTCGGCGGCAACACCGACCAGCGATGCGCGATCCCCGACCGCGATGCCATCCGGTCGAACACCCGCGTCGCGCGCGCCTCGGTCCGCGCACGCGCCCAGGCGATGAAGGCGTCATGGATATCGTGATCGGGCACCGCGGTGCCGACGGCGTTCAGGAAGGCAGCGGGGCAGGCGGGGGAAGAAGCAGGCATGTCAGCGGGCACGACGTCCTTTGGTCCGTGCGGGATGGCACGCGATTCGATCACTATACGCACAGCGAGCGATTATAGACGTCGCCGTCGCGGATAATCCGCATGGTCCCACACGGTTATCGCTGAATGATATCGTGAAATGACGTCGCCGACCGCGTCCTTCGCCGTCGCGCGAGTCTGCGGTGGTCCGCCTCAGCGCGGTGGATCGGTCTCGGCGGGGGCATCGATCGCGTCGGGCGCCACGCCATATTTCTCGGCCATCAGCGTCATCGCCCATTCGACATAGGCGGCGATCGCGTGATCTTCCGCGGCGTCCAGCGCCCGGCAGGCATCCTGTAACTGCGCATATACGCTGAACGCGTTCATCATCGAACTTCCACTATCAGGCGCCATGCCATGACGAACGCCAAGGCACGCCCCGATAGCCGAAAACCGGCAAGTCCGCCAGAACCGTATAATATCCCCGATTCGGAGCGAAGTTTCGAAATGGTACGATTAAAACCAAAACAAAACCAATTTGGATATAGTGCCGCAACACTACAGATTGATCCGAAATGAAGTTCAAACAGAGCTATTTTTGTATGTATTTCTCACATGGTTACCTATTTTCAAAGGATTAGGTTGAAAAACCGCGAGGGAAGGAGACAATGTCGTCAGTTCGATCTGTCATGCCGCGGTGGTTCCGCATTGCGAACAGGGCGGGTCGGCCGATGATGTCTCATCCTTGGTGAACGGCGGGAGTCTTTGAGTGAAGAACGAGTCGGTGGTCGAGCTAATCAAGGATCTCACGGCCAAGCTGTCCGCCGTGGCGGAGGAATTCAACGGGCGCGTCGCGCATGCCGCCGAAGAGGCGCCCGTAGGCGAGGAAAACGACGAAGCCGCGCTCGTCGATTATGCCGAGACGGTGCTCGAGCAACGGCGCATGCGGCGTCAGTTCCTGCCGGGCGAACTGTTTCACGAACCAGCTTGGGATATGCTCCTCGCGCTGTTCGTCTCGCGCGACGCTCGCCTGCCGATGAACATCAAGGCACTGGTCAGCATGTCGGACGCGCCGGTGACGACGTCGCAGCGCTGGATCGAACATCTTCACAAGCTCAAGCTCATCGATCGCGTCATCGATCCGACCGATCGCCGCCGCGTCGAGATTTCGCTCAGCCATACCGGCGACCAGGCGATGAAAGCCTATCTGCGGGCGCTCAAGCACCAGTGAACCGCCAGAAGCCGGGCTTCGTAAAGGCACCGGACTTTCTTGCGCGCGTTTATCGATGACCAGAGCAGGCATGCCCGTCGGGCGCGATCTAAAGCTGCGTCCGATGCCCGAATCATGATCGTATACTTGCTACGATTGCTATCGCGGAGCAACGATACAACCAGAAGACAGTTAACGGTCCATTTTAGTGTAAATTTGCGACGAACAAATCACCATTTTCGTTGGAAAAACACGAAAAATATTGCCGCTGTTTGTCGTTTTGATTTAGTAGGTTTTAGTTAAGCGATCCAACGCAATTTTGTTCCCTAACAAAGGTCAGGGGGACAAATTGGTTCGGCAAAATCAAGCATTTGCAATGAGGGCAGGGTACCGATCGGTCTCCGTCACTGCGTTGCGTGCGTTGATCGCCGGAGCAGCGGGCCTGCTCGCGCCAGCGCCCGCCTGGAGCCAGGCCGCTGCTCCGACGCCTGCCGGTACGCCGATCGTCAACACCGCGGCGCTGGGGTTCGACCTGAACGGCGCGACCCAGTCGACCGTCTCCAACACCGTGACGATCATCGTCGCCGAACGGCTTGACGTGAGCCTGGTCCGCACCGGGCAGGGTGCCGTCGTCGTCACGCCGCAGCCCAAGGCGGTGCCGTTCACGCTGACCAATCGCGACAACGGCAATGAATCCTTCGCGATCGCCGCCACCGTGTCGGCCGGCGTGTTCGGCGTCCAGGCGCTGGTGATCGATGCGGACGGCGACGGGCTCTACGATCCGGTCAAGGATCTGCCCCCTGCCGATGGCAGGACTCCGGTCCTGTCGCCCGGCCAGTCGATCAAATTGCTGGCGATCCTGGTTAGGACCGATTCCTCGGGTGGCGCCGCGACCGCAACACTGACGGTCACCGCGCAGTCGACCACAGGATCGGGCCAGCCGGGCAGCTCTTATGCCGGGCTGGGCGATGGCGGTGGGGATGCGGTCGTCGGCCCGACCGGGGCGATCGCCAGCGTCGTCGTGCCGATCACCACGGGCATCGCCGGCCCGTCGCTGTTCAAGAGCCAGTCCGTGCTGGCCGCCGACGGATCGCAGAACGCGGTGCGCGATGCGGTCATCACCTACACGCTCGAGGCGCGGTTCACCGATGCGGTCACCGGCGCGCGGATCGTCGATCCGATCCCCCAGGGCACGGTGTTCGTTCCCGGCAGCCTCACGCTCGACGGCACGCCATTGACCGATGCCGGCGACGGCGATGCGGGTGCCTTCGATCGCAACGCGTCGGCTCCCGGCGGGGCTGGCGGCGGCATCGCCGTCGCACTCGGTCAGGTCGCCGCCGCTGCCGTCCACACCGTTCAATTCAAAACCAAGATCCAATGAGGAGTCCAAGCATGATCACGCGTCCCATGATTGCCGCCGTCCTGATGGCGACCACCGCCTCCGTTTCCGCCGCCGCGGGCCCGCTGCAGGTGACGAGCAGCATCCTCGTCGAGAGCCGCAGCGCGGCTGCCGATGGCACCACGCGGATCACCTTGGTCAAGCCGGGCAAGGTGACGCCGGGCGACAAGGTCATCTTCGTCCTCGCCTATCGCAACACCGGCAAACAGCCGCTGGCCAACGTCGTGCTGGCCAACCCGTTGCCGGCGGCGATCTCCTATCGATCCGCAAATCCCGGCTCGCCTGCACCCGACGTGTCGGTCGACGGCACGACGTACGGCGCGCTCGACGCGCTCCGCGTCCGCAGCCTCGACGGCAGCACGCGCGCGGCGAGCCCCAGCGATGTCACCAGCGTCCGGTGGCGCATTGCGAACCCGATACCGGCCGGTTCGCAAGGCCAATTCGCGTTCCAGGCCGTCCTCAAATGATCTCCCCCCACCACCAAGCCTGACTAATCACACATAAGGAAAATCAAGACATGTTCGCCAAAGGGGTACTACGCACGCTGTTGGCCGGTACGGCCGCCATCGTGTCCGCCGGCACGATGGCCGGCACCGCCAACGCACAGGCACCGGGGCCCGCCGGCACCGCCGCCGGCACGACCGTCACCAACACCGCGCAGGCGAGCTACACCGTCAACGGCGTCCAGCAGAACGCGACGTCGAACGCGGTGAGCTTCGTGGTCGATCGCAAGGTCAACCTGACCGTGATCGCCAACCAGCCGAACAACACGCAGGTCGCGATCGGCCAGACCGCTGCGGTGACGACGTTCAAGGTCACCAACAACACCAACGGCACGCAGGATTTCCTGCTGTCGTCGAGCCAGACGCCGATCCAGGGGCTGTTCAACGGCGACAATTTCGACGTGACCAACATCCACATCTACGTCGATTCGAACGGCAACGGGACCTATGACGCCGGTACCGATACCGCGACCTACATCAACGAACTCGGCGCCGATCAGTCGGCGGTCGTCTTCATCGTCGCCGACATCCCCAACAACCAGGCCAACGTCCTCGCCGGCATCACGCTGATCGCCCAGGTCGCGGCTGGTGGTGATACGGCTGCGCAGGGCCTGCCGCTGGCGCCGAGCGTCGCCCCGAACGACGATAACGTCGTCGACGTGGTCTTCGCCGACAACGACTCGGACGGCCTTGGTCCCGATATCATCTATAACGGACAGGGCCGCGCGGCGCTCGGCTACGAGATCACCACGCGCAACGTCGCCTTGAGCGTCGCCAAGTCGCAGCTGGTGCTGACCGATCCGATCAACCTCGCCGTCGCACCAAAGGCGATCCCGGGCGCGGTCGTGCAATATTGCCTGGTCGTCAACAACAGCACGGTGGGGACGCCGGCGTCGAACGTCACGCTGACCGACGTCGTCCCGCCCAACACCACCTATGTCGCCAACTCGATGTCGATCGGCGCGATCGCGCTCGGCGGCACGTGCCTGCTGACGGGTATCGTCGACGGCGTTTCGCTGGCCGACGATGGAACGGTGACCGTGCCGCTGGTCAACTACACCGGCTCGTTCAACGCCACCACGAAGACGGTGAACGCGCGGATCCCGGTCCTGCTGGGCGGGACATCGGTCGCGGCGACCTTCCGCGTGACGATCAACTAAACCCACCTCGCATCCGAAAGGACCGACCGATCCCGGCGCGTGGCGACGCGTGCCGGGAAAGGATCCCTTATGTCCAGCTCCCGTCGCCTCTCGCGCCTTGGCGCCCTCATTCCGATGCTGTTGCTCGGGCCCGCCATCGGCGCGGCACCGGCGATGGCGCAGACGATCCGTGTCCAGAATACCGCAACGCTGTCGTTCGACGACGCGGGTAGCGACTCCGGCACACGGGCCGTTCCGTCCAACACGGTCGCGCTCGACGTGAACCGTGCCAAGCGTCCGACGACGCTCTCATTCCGTCTGGCCCCGATCAATTACGCATTCACCGGCGCGACGTGTCAGACCGTCCCGACCTATCTGTTTACGCCTGCACCGATCGATGCACCGACCTTTGCCGCGGCGCCCAACGTTGCGGCGCTCGACGTCAAGGAAGACATGATCCTGGTGCTCGACAACCAGGCGGGCAATCACGATCCGGCGGTCCGTGAGACGGCGGTGATCACCGCAAATATTGGCGAAACCAAGGTTCCGCTGACGCTGGTCGAAACTGCCGCCAACAGCGGCATCTTCGCCGGCGGCGTTCCCTCGACCGAAACGGGCCGATATCCCGATCTCGAACCGTGTGAAGTGCGTACGCGCGGCACACCGATCACGCTCAGCTTCGCCGAAGACGAGTTCAGCTACGCGTCGACCGCGTCGATCCTGATCGATCCTGCCGGCTACACCTTCGATTCGCGCACCGGCGCACTGGTCGATGGCACCACCGTGTCGCTGGTCGACGAGAGCGGCCAGCCAGCCACCGTTTTCGGCGACGACGGTGTCAGCCGCTACCCCTCGACGATGATGACTGGTGCGACCGTCACCGACGCCAGCGGGCGCGTCTATCCCGGCGAAACCGGCCGCTATCGGTTCCCGCTGACGACGCCGGGCCGCTATGCTTTGAAGGTGGTCCCGCCGGGTGATTATGTCGCCCCGTCGACCGCCGACCGTGCTGCGCTGGCCGCGCTCAAGGATCCGGACGGCGCACCGTTCATCCTCAAGGATGCAAGCTTCGGGGACGTGTTCACGCTGGCCAGGCCTGAGCCGTTCACGGCGGATATTCCGCTCGATGGCCCCGGTCCCGGCAAGCTGCTGCTGACCAAGATCGCGTCGGTGCGCGAGGCATCGCCGGGCGATTTCGTCCAGTATCTGCTGCGCATCACCAATCGCGATTCGGTGCCTGCGCGCGGACTCCACGTCGCCGATACGTTGCCGAGGGGGCTGCGCTACGAACGCAATTCCGCGCGCGGCGGTGACGAGCCGACCGTGTCGAGCGATGGCCGCAACCTCGATTTCGCGATCCCGCTGCTGGCTGCCGGCGCCTCGACCGAACTGAAATACGTTGTCAGCATCGCGCCGGGCGCACCCGTCGGCGAGGCGCTGAACCGCGCGCGCGTCGCCGGGCAGGGCGACGTCTCCAGCAACGAGGCTGCCGCCTCGGTGCGCCTCCGTCCGCTGCTGTTCACCGATGCGATGACGATCATCGGCCGCGTGACCGAGGGGAATTGCGGCGATCCGGTCGACAAGCGCAAGGGCGTGCCCGGAATCCGCCTGCTGATGGAGGACGGCACGTTCGTCTCCACCGATCGCGACGGGCTCTACCATTTCGAGGGCGTCCGCGCCGGTCGTCACGTCGTCCAGATCGATACGTCGAGCATCCCCGTCACGCATGCGCCGGTCGCCTGCGACATCGACACCCGCCAGGCCAACAGCCCGATCTCGCGCTTCGTCGAGGGCGACGGCGGTCTGCTCAAGCGCGTCGATTTCCAGCTGAAGCCGACCGGCAAGGCCGCCGCTGTCGACGCCGCGCTCCCCGTAACCATCCTCGACGCCGCCACCGCCGCCGGCAGCCGCGACTGGCTGGCCGGTGGACAGACGGCGGGCATCGACTGGCTGTTCCCGCTCGCCGACCACAACCCGCGCGCGCCGATCGTGCGTGCGGTCGTCAAGCACATGCCCGGTCAGCGGGTGGCGCTGACGATCAACGGCAAGCAGGTCGAAGCGCTCGCGTTCGACGGTACCGATCAGCGTGACGGCACCGACATCGCGGTCTCGCGCTGGACGGGTATCCCGTTGATCGACGGCGACAATCGCCTTCAGGCGCGCGTGCTGGCCGCCGACGGCAGCGTCGTGAAGACGCTCGATCGCTTAGTGCATTATTCCGGCGCAGGCGTGCGTGCGGTGTTCGACGCCGCCAGCAGCCGGCTCGTCGCCGATGGCCTGACCCGTCCGCTGATCGCGGTCCGCGTCACCGACAAGACCGGCCGTCCGGTTCGCGCCGGAACGCTGGTGCCGTTCACCGTCGACCAGCCCTACACCGCCGCGGTCGAGGCCGAGCTCGAACAGGGTCGCCAGCTTGCCGGCCGCGAGCGGTCCGCCACCACCGCGCTGGTGGTCGGCGACGACGGGCTCGCCTTCATCACGCTCCAGCCGACCACGCAGGCGGGTGCCGTCCACGTCGTCGTCTCGCTGACCCAGGACAAGGTCGTCCATGCCAACGAGGTTCGCGCCTGGCTCGCCGCCTCCGCCAAGCAATGGGTCGTGGTCGGGTTCGGCGCGGGCTCGCTCGGCTACGACATGCTCAGCAAGCGCCAGTCCGGCCTCCCGCGGTCGCAGCGCGGCAGCGTGGTCACCGACGGCCAGCTCGCGTTCTACGCCAAGGGTCGCGTCAAGGGCTCGTGGCTGGCGACGATCGCCTATGACAGCGACCGCAAATACGATCCCGATCGCGGCCTGCTCGGCACGATCGATCCCGATCGCTATTACACCGTTTATGGCGACGGCTCGCGCCAGGGCTATGACGCCGCCACCAAGCGCAAGCTGTACCTGCGGCTCGAGCGTCGCGAATTCTACGCGCTGTTCGGCGATTTCGAGACCGGCTTCACCGACACGCAGCTGACCCGCTACAACCGCACGCTCAACGGCGTGAAGGCCGCCTATGAAGGCAAGCGGATCCGCGCGACCGGGTTCGCCGCCAACACCGACACGCTGTATTCGCGCGACGAGATCCAGGGCAACGGCCTGAGCGGCCCATACCGGCTGTCGGGGCGCGATATCGTGCCGAACAGCGACAAGCTGCGGATCGAGACGCGCGACCGGTTCCGCTCCGAGCTGATCATCGCGACCACCCAGCTGACACGGCACATCGACTACGACATCGACACCTCGATGGGCACGGTGCGCTTCCGCCAGCCGATCCTCAGCCGTGACAGCAACCTCAACCCGGTCTTCATCGTCGCGGATTACGAGGTCGAGGGCGGCAAATCGTCGAAGCTCGCCGCCGCCGCGCGCGTCGCGACCAAGCTGGCGAACGGCCGGGTCGAGATCGGTGCCGCGGTCATCCGCGACGAGACCGTCGGCAAGGCCACCGTGCTCGGCGCCGATATCAAGGCACACGTCACCGCCAATACCGAACTGCGCGGCGAGATCGCCAAGGGCGGTCGCGGCGGGCTGGGACAGGGCCTCGCCTATCTGGCCGAGGTCGATCACCACGGCACCAAGCTCGATCTGCTCGCCTATGCCCGCCAGCAGGATACCGCGTTCGGCGTCGGCCAGCAGAACCTCGTCGAGGCGGGGACGCGCAAATTCGGCCTCGACGGCAGGCTGCGGCTGACCGATCGGCTGAGCGTGACCGGGGTCGCCTGGTACCAGCAGCAGCTGAGCACCCCCGGTACGCGCGCCGCCGGCGAGGCCCGTATCGAATATCGCCGCGACACTGGCACGATCTTCGTCGGCGGCCAGTTCGCGTCGGACCGCGGCAGGGACGGCAAGGACCGCGACAGCCGTCTGCTGACGGTCGGCGGCACGCAGGCGCTGTTCGGCGACAAGCTGACGGTCACCGGCCAGACCCAGTTCGCGCCTGGCGGCGACAGCGACAGCGTCGACTTCCCGGTCCGCCACCAGATCCAGCTGGCCTACCGGATCAAGCCCGGCATCCGCCTGATCGGCGGCTACGAGATCGCCAACGGCGACGGCTATGTCGCGCATACCAAGCAGTTCGGCGTCGACGTCGCGCCCTGGACCGGCGCCAAGCTGATGAGCACGCTCAACCAGCAAGCGATCGGCGAGAACGGCGCGCGGACCTATGCGCAATACGGCCTCAGTCAGTCGGTGCCGCTCGGCAAGCACTGGACCATCGACGGGACGCTCGACGCCAGCAACACGCTCAAGGGCAAGATCCCTGAAGGCGCGGTCGTCAACGCGTTCCAGCCGGTCACCTCGGGCGGCTATGTCGGCCAGGACCAGACCAACGGCGATTACGCGGCGGCAACGTTCGGGGCGACCTACCGCCAGGCGCGCTGGTCGGTGAACGGGCGACTTGAATATCGCAACGCCGACAGCGGCGATCGCTGGGGCATCACCACCAACTTCCTCCGCACGCTGGGGCAGGGCAAGACGCTCGCGTCGAGCATCAAGGCCTACACGATCAAGGACCGGACCGGCGCGGTCGCGACCTATGCCACCGCCGATCTGGCGCTCGCGCTGCGGCCGCTCGACAGCCGCTGGTCGGTGCTCGAACGGCTCGAACTGCGCCACGAGAGCGCGGATGCCGGGTTCAGCGACTCCAACGCGCTCGGCGTCCCCGCCTATGGCGCAGGCGATCAGGTCACCTCGCGGATCATCAACAACCTCGCGGTCAACTATCGGACCGGTCCGGAAGGGCTCGGACACGGCACCGAGGCGACGGTGTATTACGGTGCGAAATACGTCGCGGGGCGGTTCGCCGATGATACCTATGACGGGTATATCGACGTCACCGGGTTCGAGCTGCGCCAGGATATCGGCACGCGGTTCGATATCGGCGTGAGCGGATCGGTGCAGCATGCGTGGTCGCGCGGCGCCTGGTCGTGGAGCGGCGGGCCATCGGTCGGCGTATCGCCCGCACGCAACACGTGGATCACCGCCGGTTACAACATCTCGGGCTACCGCGACCGCGATTTCGAGGACGACCGCTACACGCGGCAGGGGCCGTACGTGACGATGCGCCTGAAGTTCGACCAGGCGACGATCGGCGGCGCGACGCGCGCGCTGTTCGGTGGTCGCCGATAATCACAGGGAGAGAAATCTATGCCGATGTCGATGCCGATGCCGAGTCCGACGATAATGCCGCCGCGCGACTTCACCGATCACGGCCCCTGCGTGGAAGAGCTGGCACGCGAGTTCGCAAAGCAGGACGCAACGACCAGCGAGGCGCTGATCGAGACGCTGGCGACGCAGGCGATCCGGCAATGGCGGCTCGACGACGCGACCTTCTGGCAGCGCGTGAAATTCCAGGCGCGAATGATCCGGGCAAGGCAGGGGGCGGGGCGTTCGGGGAAGCACTGACGTCTCCCCTCCCGCTTGCGGGAGGGGTCGGGGGAGGGCATGGCCGCGAACGCCTCGGCCTACGATAGTCCAGCCCCTCCCCTAACCCCTCCCGCAAGCGGAAGGGGAACAGCCACCGCTATTTCTCGTCGGTGGTCAGCTTCACCTTGTTGGGCAGCTTCTTCCCCTTGGTCCGCCGCGAGGGCAGCTGGACCGGGTTCTTCTTCTTCCACTGCGCAAACGTCATCGGCCCCTCGGGCGTGTCGATGATCGTGTCGTCGATCGAACTCATGCAAATTCCTCCACCCGGCCCAACGCATGAACGCGGCGGGAGTGGCAATCGAAGGGGTGGCCCTCGAAGGGGATGTTCATTTCATCGGGAAAAATGGTGCGGCCAAGAAGACTCGAACTTCCACGGGCTTTCGCCCACAACGACCTCAACGTTGCGCGTCTACCAGTTCCGCCATGGCCGCCCATGAAACATCACCGGGCGGACCCGGCATCTGGTAGGCGAGCGCCACTAGCAAGGGTTTGAACGCGACGCAACGGCCTTTGCGAGAAAGTCGTAGGCGAAGACCGCAAACGCCGATTTTGCGACGCTCGGCCGCCGCTGCCAGATCGACGCGTGTCGCCGTTAGCGGGTCGACTCCCCTGCGAAACTCAGCTCGAGCCGCTTCGAGTTCGCCGGCACGTTCAGCGTCGCCGAATTGAAATCGATCGTCCCGCCGGGCGCGAGCGTGCGCTGCTGCGGGGTGATCGTCCAGCTATACACCAGCCGCCCCTGCGCATCGCGGAGTTCGGCCCGGATGTCCGGCACGCGCTGGCGCTGGTCCGAGGGGTTGCTCACCTGGCCGCTGACTGCGAACAGCTCGGAGCCGTTGTCGAGTTCGCGCCGCTCGATCGGGTTGTCGCGCAGCCGCAGCGGGCTGTCGTCGGTCGCGACGCCGATGCCGAGCTTGGCGGCGACACCCGGCGCGCCGAGATAGACGATCGCGCCTGCCGCGAGCAGCATCAGCAGCCCGGCGATGACCGCGACGATCGTCCAGCGCCGGGTCGTGTTGCGGCGCGGACGGAACGGCGGCTGCTCGGCGACCGCTTGGTAGGTCGGCGCGACGAACGCGGGTTCGGGCTCGGCCTGGGCAGGCTGCGGGGTCGGCGTCGGCGCTGGAGCGACCGCCGCGAACCGCTCGGATACGTCGGCGATCGGCGCGCGGGGCAGCGGGGCAAGCGGGGCGGGCGCTGGCGGGAGCGGGGTCGATTCCGGCATGTCGACCACGGCGTCGGGGGCCGCGGCGGGTCCCTGGAACCAGCTGTGCTTGCAATTGGCGCAGCGCACGGTGCGCCCCTCGGTCCCGATCGCGCTGTCGGGAACCAGATAGCGCGTGCTGCACTCGGGACATTGGAGGATCATGGATGCGCTTCACCAGCGGCCGCTGGAGCGCGACCGGTCTTGTGCCGAATAAGCACGCGGCCCGCATAGGTGGCAAGCTTGAAGCGGCGCGCGCTTTCATGCGAAAGCGCCGATACGGGCATCAAGCGGGCGAAAGCGGGCGCAACCACGTCATGGCGAATATCGTCCAATTCGAGAATGTCGGGCTTCGTTACGGCACGGAGTCAGATTCGGGACCGGACGCCGGGCCGGAGACGCTGTCGGACCTCAGCTTCACGCTGCGCAGCGGTGCGTTCTATTTCCTGACCGGCGCGAGCGGTGCGGGGAAGACGTCGTTGCTGAAGCTCCTGTATCTCGCACAGCGGCCGACGCGCGGCGTGATCCGGCTGTTCGGCGAGGACGCGGTGGTGCTGTCGCGCGACCGGCTGCCCGGGTTCCGGCGGCGGATCGGCGTGGTGTTCCAGGATTTCCGGCTCGTCCCGCATCTGTCGACCTGGGACAATATCGCGTTGCCGTTGCGCGTCGCCGGCATGCCCGAGGCGGATATCGAGCAACCGGTGCGCGAGATGCTCGCCTGGGTCGGGCTCGGCGACCGTGCCGACGCGCGCCCGGCGACGCTGTCGGGCGGCGAGCAACAGCGCGTCGCGATCGCCCGCGCCGTCATTGCACGCCCCGAGATCCTCGTCGCGGACGAGCCGACCGGCAATGTCGACCCCGACATGGCCGAGCGGTTGCTCCACCTGTTCGAATCGCTCAACAAGCTGGGGACGACCGTCGTCGTCGCGACGCACGACTTCCACCTGCTCGGGCGGATTCCGGGCGCGCAGATGATGCGGCTCGATCGCGGGCGGCTGCTCGATCCGACCGGCTCGCTGCGCTATCCACCGACGCGGCCCGAATGATGAGTCGCGCCATCAAAGCCCGGTCGTCGGCCGAACGCCGGGTGCTCGACGAAGCCGGCGGCCTGCGCGCGATGACGTGGGTGATGGCGATCATGCTGTTCCTGACGATGCTCGCCGCCGCCCTTGGACTGGCGACCGCGGGTGCGGCGCGGTTGCTCGATCGGCAGTTGGCGGGGCGGTTGACGGTGCAGGTCGTCGATGGCGATCCCGTGCGGCGTGACGCCGTCGCGGCGCGCGTGCTGGCGGCGCTGCGGACGATGCCGGCGGTCGCGACGGCGACGCCGGTCGATCGCGCCGAACTCACGCGACTGCTGCAGCCCTGGCTCGGATCCGATGGTGCCGACCCGCAATTGCCCGTGCCGGCGATGATCGACGTCGACCTCGCCGATCATGACAGGGCGGCGGCTGTGCGCGTCGCGGCGACAGTGCGGCGCCTGAGCCCGATCGTCCGCGTCGATCGCCACGAAAGCTGGATGTCCCCCGTCAACGATGTGATGCGCTCGCTGACGTTCCTCGCGCTGGCGCTAATCCTGCTGATGGCGAGCGCGACCGCCGCGGTCGTCGTGCTTGCCGCGCGCGCGGGGCTCCAGACGCATCACGCGACGATCGCGGTGATGCACATGCTCGGCTCGACCGATCTGCAGGTCGCGCGGTTGTTCCAGCGGCGGATCGCGCTCGACGCGACGATCGGTGGTGTCGGCGGCGGCATCACGGCGTTGCTGGTGATCGCGTTCATCGGCATCCGGTTGCACGGGCTGGGCTCCGAACTGCTTGGCGGGGTGACGCTCGGCGGAGTCGACTGGGTGGTGCTTGCGCTGCTCCCGATCGCGTTCGTCGTCCTTGCCACGCTCGCCGCGCGCGTGACGATCGTCCGCGCGCTGAGGCATATACTGTGATCGTCCGGCTGTTCGGCATCATGGCGCTCGCCTGGGCGTTCGGGTTCGCGGTGTTCATGCTGCTGTTGCCCAAGCCGCTCGACGGGTTCACCTCGGACGCGATCGTCGTGCCGACCGGTGGGGCAGGGCGGATCGACCGCGGGATCGCGCTCCTCCGCGATCACCAGGCGAAGCGGATGTTGGTGACGGGCGTCGCGCCGGGGGTGCGGCCGATTGATCTCGCACTGGAGTATCGGACGTCGCCCGCGTTGTTCGCATGCTGCATCGATCTCGGCGCGGACGCGGTCGATACGCGGTCGAACGCCGAGGAAACCGCGCAGTGGGTGCGCGTGCACAAATACCGGTCGGTGCGGCTGGTAACGTCGGACTGGCACGTCGCGCGTGCGCGGATGGAGTTGGCGGCGGCGCTCGACAAGAATGTCGTGATCCTTGGCGACGGTGTGCCGGGCACGCCGCGGCTCGGGACCTTGGTCAACGAATATAACAAGTTGATCCTTCGCCGGATCGCGTTGTGGATTGGATATGGCGGATGATCTGGCTGCGTAACTGGGCGTTCATGCTCGTTTTCTACACGATCTCGGTGCCGATCGTGGTGACCGTGCCGATCTCGGCGCTGTTCGGCTCGCGCGCGGTGATCGTGCATTCGACGATCTGGACGCGCTTCCATCGGTGGTGCGCGCGCGTGATCCTCGGCGTGCATATCCGCGTGGAAGGGACACGGCCGATCGAGCCGGCGTTCTACGCGTGCAAGCACCAGGCGATGTTCGAGACGCTCGAATTGCAGGCGTTGCTCGATGGCCCCGCGATCGTGTTGAAGCGCGAGCTTGCGGATATCCCGGCCTGGGGTTGGGCAGCGCGGCGCTACGGCGCGATCGTCGTCGACCGCGAGGCTTCGGCGACGGCGATGCGGAGCATGATGCGCGAGGCGACCGCGGCGAAGGCGACCGGGCGTTCGATCCTCATTTTTCCGGAAGGGACGCGGGTATCACCGGGCGAGCATCCGCCATTGAAGCCGGGGTTTGCCGGGCTGTATCGTGCGCTGAAGATGCCGACGGTGCCGATCGCGTGCGACAGCGGGCTGGTGTGGCCGAAAAAGGGGCCGAAGCTACCGGGGGTGATCACCTTCCGGTTCGGCGAAGTGGTGCCGCCCGGCTTGCCGCGCGAGGAGGCCGAGCAGCGAGTCCATGCGGCGATGAACGCGCTGGACTAACGTCGGGGGAGGCACCCCCCCCCAAGCAGCCCACCACCCCGGCGGAGGCCGGGGCCCAATTGGGGGACGTCGCTAATCTGCGTTGCGAGCCGTTACTCCGGCCTACCCAACTGGGCCCCGGCCTCCGCCGAGGTGGCGTGTAAGTGAGTGGAGAGCCCCTTACCCGTGCGTACGCCCGAAATCCTGCACGTCATCGTCCTGCCCCTGCTCGACAATACTCCGGCGGATCGCCCGGGTTCGCGTGAACAGGTCGAACAGCGCATCGCCATCGCCCCAGCGGATCGCGCGCTGGAGATGACTCAGGTCCTCCGAGAAGCGTTGCAACATCTCCAGCACCGCCTCGCGGTTGTTGAGGAAGATGTCGCGCCACATCGTCGGGTCCGACGCCGCGATGCGCGTGAAATCGCGGAAACCGCCCGCGGAATATTTGATGACCTCCGACTGCGTCACTTCCTCCAGGTCGCCCGCAGTGCCGACGATCGTATAGGCGATCAGATGCGGCAGATGGCTGGTGACGGCGAGGACGCGGTCGTGATGCTCGGGGGCCATCGTCTCGACCTGCGCGCCGAGCCTGCGCCAGAATTCGGAGACGCGCTCGACCGCGACCGGGTCGGCGCCCTCGGGGGGCGTGACGATGCACCAGCGGTGACGAAACAGCGTCGCGAAGCCAGCCTCCGGGCCGCTTCGCTCGGTGCCCGCGACCGGGTGCGCCGGGATGACGGTCGCGTTCGGTAGCGCTTCGGTCAGCGCACGGACGATCTCGGCCTTGCAGCTGCCGACGTCGCTGACGATCGCATCCGCCGGCAGTTCGGCCGCAAACTCTGCGGCGACCGCTCCCATGATGCCGACGGGCACGCACAGGATCACGAGGTCGGCGTCGATCACCGCCGCGCCGGCCGAGTCCGCAACGTCGTCACAGAACTGCAGCCGGTCCGCAGCTTCGCGCACGCTCGCATCTGCATCGTAGCCGGTGACGCGGACCGTCGGCATCGTCGCCTGCACCGCGCGCGCGACCGACGAGCCGATCAGACCCAGCCCGATGATCGTGACGCGCGCGAACGGCAGCATCAGGCGGCTTCGACCAGGTTGCGCAGCGCCGCGGTCACGCCGCGCGTTTCCGCCTCGGTACCAATCGTGATGCGGAGCGCGTTGGGCAGGCCCTGACCCGGCAGCCAGCGGACGATGTAACCCGCGTCCATCAGCCCGTGATACGCGGCGTCGGCGGTCAGCTTGCCCTCGAACAGCACGAGCACAAAGTTCGCCTTCGACGGTACGGCGCGAAGCCCGGCATTGCCCATCTGCCCGATCTGCTCGACGAACCAGCCGCGCCACGTGTCGTTGTGCGCGCGCGTCGCGTCGACGAAGGCGGTGTCGCCGATCGCGGCGACTGCGGCGGCCTGCCCCGCGGTGGTGACGTTGAACGGTGCGCGGATGCGGTGCATCGCGTCGATGATCGGCGCGCAGGCATAGCCCCAGCCGATCCGCTCGGCGGCCAGCCCGTGAATCTTCGAAAAGGTCCGCGTGACGAGCACGTTCGCCTCGGTCATCGCCAGGGCGAGGCCGGCATCGTCCTCCTCGGGCGAGAGATATTCGGCATAGGCCTGATCGAGCACGAGCAGCACCGACTTGGGCAGCCCCGCATGCAGCCGCGCGATTTCCGCGCGCGGCGTGAACGTGCCGGTCGGGTTGTTCGGGTTGGCGACGAACACGACGCGCGTACGCTCTGTCACCGCAGCGAGGATCGCGTCGACATCGGTGGCGTAGTCGCGGTCGTCGACGATCACCGGCTCGGCACCGACCCGTCGCGTCGCGATTTCGTAGACCGCGAAACCGTAGCGGACATGGATGATCTCGTCGCCGGGGCCCGCATAGGCGCCCGCGACCAGATGCAGGATCTCGTCGGAGCCGGTGCCGTAGATCACGCGCGCCGGGTCGAGGTCGTAATGCGCCGCCAGCGCCTCGCGCAGCTCGACCGCGCCCGCGTCCGGATAGCGTTCCAGCGTGCGGTCGGCGGCGTCGAATGCGGCCTTCGCGGCGGGGCTGGTGCCGAGCGGATTTTCGTTCGACGACAGCTTGATTACCGTGCGGCCATCGTCGGTCGTCGAGCGACCGGGCGTGTACGGCGCGATCCCCAGGATCCAGGGCTTCGGCGCGGGTGCGGGCATGATGTTTGTCATGGCGCGGGACATAGCGGGCGCGGTGGCGCGGTGGCAATCTTTGTGCGTGGGAGTGGGGGAGGGTGGCATAGAGCCGGACGCCACTCCCATCCGTCATCCTGACGAAAGTCAGGACCCAGAGCCACGGATGTCACCGCTCGTTACCCTGGGTCCTGACTTTCGTCAGGATGACGGTGTGGTTCGGACGGTCCGCGCCCGACAGGGGTAGGGGTAGGATCGTACCCAAGTCCGGACCACCGCGCTGGTATGACGGCGGCCGCTTATGGTAGCGCGCGGCATGCTCGACACGCCTGCCACTGACCCCAGCACCGGCCACGACACCGACCAGCGCTTCGGCCTCGCGCGGCGTGTCACGTTGCCGGGGCCGCTGCGGCTCGATGGCGGCGTGCTGTTGTCGCCCGTGGACATCGCGTACGAGACCTACGGCACGCTCAACGCAGACGCTTCGAACGCCGTCCTGATCTGTCATGCGCTGACCGGGGACCAGCATGTCGCCTCGCACCACCCGCGTACCGGCAAGCCCGGCTGGTGGACGCGCATGGTCGGCGAAGGCAAGCCGATCGACCCCGCGCGGCACTTCGTCGTCTGTGCCAACGTGCTTGGCAGCTGCATGGGCACGTCCGGCCCCGCGACGATCAACCCTGCGACGGGGCGGCCTTGGGCGATGAGTTTCCCGGTCATCACGATCCGCGACATGGTTCGCGCGCAGGCGATGCTGCTCGATCATCTCGGAATCGGAATACTTCACGCGGTGGTCGGCGGATCGATGGGCGGGATGCAGGCGCTAAGCTGGCCCGCGACCTTCCCCGACCGCGTGAAGGCCTGCGTCGTGATCGCCTCGACCGCGCGGCATACCGCGCAGAACATCGCGTTCCACGAGGTCGGGCGGCAGGCGGTGATGGCCGATCCGAACTGGCGTGGCGGCGAGTATCACGACGACGCCGCGCCGACTGCGGGTCTCGCGGTCGCGCGGATGGCGGCGCACATCACGTATCTGTCGGAAGCGGGGCTGACCGAGAAGTTCGGGCGGCGGCTCCAGGCGCGCGACGCGAAATCGTTTGGGTTCGACGCGGATTTTCAGGTCGAGAGCTATCTGCGCCACCAGGGGCTCGCCTTCACCGATCGGTTCGATGCGAACTCGTACCTCTACATCACGCGCGCGATGGATTATTTCGATCTGGCCGAGGAGCATGGCGGGCTGCTCGCCAACGCCTTCCGTGCGACCAAATCGCGGTTCTGCCTCGTCAGCTTCGACACCGACTGGCTCTACCCGACCGCCGAATCGCGCGCGATCGTCCAGGCGCTGAACGCAGCCGGCGCACCGGTCAGCTTCGTCGAGCTGTCGAGCCCGTACGGCCACGACGCGTTCCTGCTGGAGGCGCCCGACCTGAACCGGGTCGTCGACGGCTTCCTGAGGGCCGGCCGATGACGATCATCCTGTCCGACGACGCAGGCAAGTTGCAGGTCGACCGCATCCACGGCTGGCTGGCGAGCAGTTACTGGTCGCCCGGGATCGAGCGCACGCTGGTCGAACGCGCGATCGCCGGGTCGCATTGTCTCGGTGCCTATCGGGACGACCCCGATGGCGGAGATCGGCAGGTCGGGTTCGCGCGGATGATCACCGATCATGCGACCTTCGCGTGGCTCGCCGACGTCTGGGTCGACGAAGCCGTGCGGGGGCAGGGGCTCGGGCGGCAGATGGTGCGCTGGTTCCTCGATCATCCGTCATTCGCCGGGCTGCGGCGGATCGGGCTCGTCACGGCCGATGCGCACGGCGTCTATGCGGGGCTCGGCTTCCATCCGCTGGTCCGCGCCGACCGCTACATGGAACGCCTCGCGCCGGGTCTCGCCGAGCAATTACGGACCGCGCCATGACGCCCCCCGAAACACTGCGTGCCGACCTCGCGGTCATCGCCCAGAACGTCGCGCAAGGCAGCCGCGTGCTCGACATCGGCTGCGGCGACGGCGCGTTGATGGCGGCCTTGCGCGACACCCGCGACGTCGATGTGCGTGGCCTGGAGATCGACGCGCGCAACGTCGCCTCCGCGGTCGCGCGCGGTCTGTCGGTCATCCAGGGCGATGCGGATATCGACCTCGCCGGCTATCCCGACGCGAGCTTCGATTACGCGATCCTCAGCCAGACGTTGCAGACCGCGCGTGCGCCCGACCTGGTGCTGGATCATCTGCTGCGGATCGGTCGGCAGGCGTTCGTCAGCTTCCCCAATTTCGCGCACTGGCGGGTGAGGGGGTCGCTTCTGTGGGGAGGCCGCATGCCGGTCACGCGGCAATTGCCCGAACGCTGGTACGACACGCCTAACATCCACCACGTCACGATCGACGATTTTCGCGCCTTCGTGAAAGCGCGCGGGATCGTTGTCGAGGATGCGTGGTTCCTGTCGGGCGACAAGCGTACCGGCGCGGCGGCGGCCAACCTGTTCGCGGAACACGCGGTGTTCCTGCTGCGACGCGGAAAATAGTAAAAAAAATATACAATTTGTTACGGGATACTAATTCAGATCAGTATCGCAGCGGAACCGATCGTCGGGCGGCTGGTTACTCCGCCGATGACCAAGACCGCCCTCATTGTCGAAGACGAGATTTTCGTCGCGCTCGACCTCGAGAGAATCCTCGTCGATGCCGGGTACGATGTGGCGGGAATCGCGGCCGATCGCGACAGCGCGATCGCGGCGGCCCCGGGATGCAGCTTCGCGTTCGTCGACATCAATCTGCGCGACGGACCGACCGGACCGGAGATCGCCAGGCGGATGGCGCGGGAGTACGGCGTCAAGGTCGTGTTCGTAACCGCCAACCCGTCGCAGATCGGCGATGCGGAATGCCTCGGCTATATCCGCAAGCCGTTCAGCGACGCGGCTATCCTCGCTGCAGCGGCGTTAGCGTGCGAGGAAGAGGCTATCGCCCACGACGACGTGATCCGGGTCGTCAGCGGCTGAACGCAGGCTTCGGAATAGTCAGTTCGACGACCAGACCGGTGTCGTTCCAGATCCGGTTCACCGTGCCGCCCAGCTGACGCACGGCGCTCATTTCGATCAGCTGCGTGCCGAAGCCGGCGGGCATAGTCGGCTTGGTGACCGCCGGGCCGCCCACTTCCCGCCAATGCAGCGTCACCGAATCATCGTTCGCCGCAACGGTAATCTGGACCGTGCCGAGTTCGGTCGCGAGTGCGCCGTACTTGGTCGCATTGGTGGCGAGCTCGTGGAACAGCAAGGCCAGCGGCGTGGCGGAGCGATCGTCGATCGTCACGTCGTCGCCGGTGACGCTGAGGCGTGCGCCATCGATACGCTGATACGGCTCGAACAACTCCTGCAACAGACCGTGCAGGCTGTTTTGCGCGGCGGCTGGACGCGAGTTGGCGCTGTGCGGGCGGACGAAGTCATGCGCGCGGCCGAGCGCGTTGATGCGGTGACGCAGGTCGGTCGCGATACCCATGAACTCGGGCTTCCCCCGCGCGGAAAACGCGATCAGCCCGGCGATCACCGCGAAGATGTTCTTGATGCGGTGGCTCAGCTCCTGGCTGATGACCTCGCGCTCCTCATAGGCGAGCTTCTGCTCGTGGATGTCGGTGCACGTCCCGAACCAGCGCGTGATCGTGCCGTTTTCGTCGCGCACCGGCAGCGCGCGGCCGAGCACCCAGCGATACGTGCCGTCGTAATGTCGCAGCCGGTATTCGATATTGTACGGCTCGCCCGAGTCGAGCGACTGGCGCCAGATCGCCCAGGCGCGATCCTGGTCCTCGGGGTGGAACATGTCGTTCCAGCCCTCACCGTCGGTCGTCCCCACGGGCGTCCCGGTGAACTCGTACCAGCGCGCGTTGAAATAGTCGTGGAAGCCATCGGGCAGCGTCGACCACACCATCTGCGGCATCGTGTCCGCGAGCGTGCGGAACTTCAGGTCGCTTGCCTCAAGCGTACGGCGCGCGTCGGCGTCGGCCATCGCCTGCTCGCGTGCCGAACGACGATCGTCGAGCCGCCCCATCGCCGCCTTCGCCAGCAGCGTCATGCCATCGCGCTGGAACCGGGTGAGCCCCTCGCGCGGACGGGGTGCCAGCACGCAGAGCGCACCCAGTGGCACGCCTTCGCTGGAGACCAGCGGCGCCCCCGCGTAGAACCGCACATAGGGCGGCCCGGTCACCAGCGCGTTGTCGACGAAGCGCGGATCCTCCAGCGTATCCGCCACCTCCATCACCTCGTGATGATGCATCGCGTGCGCGCAGAACGACATGCTGCGCGGCGTCTGCTCGAGGTCGGTGCCGGTGCGCGACAGGAAGCGCTGATACTCGTCCTCGACCAGGCTCAGCAACGCGACCGGCGCGCCGCACAACTCGGCCGCGAACGCCACGATGTCGTCGAGCTGGCCCTTCGCACGCGCGCCCGCGACGTCGTACGCCGCGATGACGCGCGAACGCTCGGCCTCGTCGAACACGGCGGTCGCGGGGACGGAATCCAGCGTCGTCACGGAGATCAGAACGGCACGTCGTCGTCGAGATCGTCCGAGAAGCCACCGGTCTGGCCGAAGCTGCCGCCGCGTGCGCCGCCACCGCTACCGCCGCCCGAGGGTGCGCTGCCGCCACGACCACCGCCGCCCCCGTAACCGCCGCCGCCCGACGAACCACCGCCGAAGTCGTTGCCGCCACCGCCGCCGGCCCAGTCGTCGCCACCGCCGCGGCTACCACCGCCGCCGCCTGCACCCCCGCCTGCACCACCGCCTGCGCCGCCGTTCGGACCGTCGAGCATCGTCAGCACGCTGTTGAAGCCCTGCAGCACGATCTCGGTCGAATACTTGTCCTGACCCTGCGCGTCCTGCCACTTCCGGGTCTGGAGCGCGCCTTCGATATAGACCTTCGAGCCCTTGCGGAGATACTTCTCCGCGACGTTCGCCAGGCCTTCGTTGAAGATCGCGACCGAATGCCATTCGGTCTTTTCCTTGCGCTCGCCCGACATCTTGTCCTTCCAGGACTCCGATGTCGCGATGCGCAGATTGACGACCTTGCCGCCGTTCTGGAACGCCTTGCTCTCCGGGTCGCGACCCAGATTGCCGACGATGATGACCTTGTTGACGCTGCCTGCCACGAACCCAGGACTCCACTAGTAAGGTTTGATTGCTCAGACGAGCATGAACGAATATACGGTAACGGCGTAGGACCTGGGTGCAGATTACCCGGTGGAAGGGATGATCGCTTCTGGGGAGAAGGACCAGGACCTACGCCTTGAACGGATTTGGAGTCCGCTCAGTGCATCACCTACAAACCCGCGGCTACCGCCAGCCAGTATGTGATACCCGCCATGATGTACGCGGCGGCGAACAAATAGCCAACCATGAAGGCGGGCCATTTCCACCCATTGGTCTCGCGACGGGTGACGGCGATCGTCGAAATGCACTGCGGCGCGAACACGAACCACATCAGGAAGGCGAGCGCGGTCGGCAGGCTCCAGCGGCCGCGCAGGTTCTCGACCATCGCCTTGCCGCCCTGGTTGCTGTCCGGATCGTCGATCGCATAGACCGTGCCGATCGCCGCGACCGCGACTTCGCGTGCGGCCATCGCCGGGATCAGCGCGAGGACGATGTCGCGGTTGAAGCCGATCGGCGCGAAGATCGGCGCGATGCCGTTGGCGATGCGGCCGGCGACCGAGTAATCGACCGCAGAGATCTTCGGCGCGCCGGCGGGCTGCTCGGGCGGCTTGGGGAAGCTCAGCAGCACCCACAGGATGATCGTCGAGGTCAGGATGATCCCGCCGGCGCGCTTCAGGAAGATCTGCGCGCGGCTCCAAAGCCCGATGCCGACGTCGCGCCACTGCGGCCACTGGTATTTGGGCATCTCCATCATGAAGCCCGACGACACGCCCTTGGTCACTGTCCGGCGCAGCACCAGCGCGGCGACGAAGGCACCGACAATGCCCATCACGTACAGCCCGAGCATCACCAGCCCCTGCAACCCGACGAACGGCAGCACCTGCGTGTTCGGGATGAACGCGCCGATGATCAGCGTGTAGACCGGCAGGCGCGCGGAACACGTCATCAGCGGCGCGATCAGGATCGTGGTCAGGCGGTCCTTCTCGTCGTCGATCGTCCGCGTCGCCATGATGCCCGGAATCGCGCAGGCGAAGCTCGACAGCAGCGGGATGAATGCGCGACCCGACAGCCCGACGCTCGCCATCACCCGGTCCATCAGGAACGCCGCGCGGACCATGTAGCCGCTCGCCTCGAGGACGAGGATGAAGAGGAACAGGATCAGGATCTGCGGCAGGAACACGATCACCGCACCGACGCCCGCGATCACGCCGTCGACCAGCAGCGAGCGGAGCAGCGAATCGGGCAGTTCGGCGGTCAGGAACCCCTGCAACGCGGTGAACCCCGCATCGATCGCGTCCATGAACGGCTGTGCCCAGCTGAACACCGCCTGGAACATCAGGAACATGATCGCCAGCAGCAGGATCGGCCCGGCGACGGGGTGCAGCGCGACCGCGTCGAGCATGTGCGTCCAGCGGCGGACCTGCGTCTCGGAGACGGTCGCGGACGTTGCGATCTGGCGGGCGCGGCGCTGGAGCGTGACGATGTCGTCCTGTACGCTTCCATCGGATTTCCGGAGGCGCATGGGGCCGTTGACGACGATGCTTGAGAGTGCCGCCTTCAACTCGTCGAGGCCACGCTTGCGCACCGCGACGGTCGGAATCACCGGTACGCCGAGTTCGCGTTCGAGCACCTTGGGATCGAGCTTCAGCCCGTCGCGCTCGGCAAGATCGACCATGTTGAGCGCGACGACGACCGGCAGGCCGAGCGCGATCAGCTGGAGCGTGAAGCGGAGATGGTTGTCGAGATTGGCGGCATCGACGACGACGACCAATGCGTCGGGAAGGCGCTCGCCATCCTGCGTGCCGGTGACGACGTCGCGCGTGACTCGCTCGTCGGGGGAGGAGGGTTCGAGACTGTACGCGCCGGGCAGGTCGACCAGCTCTACGGGCCGGCCGTCGTCGAGCATCAGCCGCCCGACCTTCCGCTCGACCGTGACGCCGGGATAATTGCCGACCTTCTGCCGCGCACCGGTGAGCGCGTTGAACAGCGCGCTCTTGCCGGCATTGGGATTGCCGACCAGCGCAACCAGCGGTGCTGCGTTCATTTTATGGGATTATTCAGCCGCGGCAGGCATTGGCGAGACGTGGATCGCGCCCGCGACGGCCCGGCGCAGCGCGACGGTCATGCGGCCGATCCGGCAGGCGATCGGGCCCTGGCCGAGAGTCGCGCGGTGCAGGACCTCGACATCGACACCCTCGTCGAAGCCCAGTTCGCGCAACCGACGTGCTTCTGGCCCGGCGAGTCGCGCCCATTCGATCGCGGCGACAATCGCATGCTGCTTGCGAGGCAGCGTTTCGAGGCTGACGGAACGATCGGGGCGAGTGTCCATGATGCGACTGATTATCAGTAACGCCGGTCGAAGGAAAGCCCAAAGCCGATCAACTGACCGATAACGCTCCGTCATCCTGACGAAAGTCAGGATCCAGAGCCACGTAAGTCATCGTCCGCGCCTCTGGATCCTGGGTCGAGCCCAGGATGACGGGATTAACGACCCGCCTCAAGTCGTCGGATAGCGCAGGCGGCCGACGAATCGCGACAGGCTGAAACCGTGCTCGGTACGCTTGAGGAACCCGGCCTTGGCCTTTTCGAACTGCATGATCCCGTTGATCCGCCGACCAAGGAACGCGCGCGTCTCGGCAAGCCCCTCGCTCTCGTCATCGAGAAACACCGTGATCGTCGACGCATACACGCCGAGCAGGATCGTCCGCTTGGTGTAGTAATTATAGTCCGTCGCAACATCGCCAGCGGCACGCCAGATCGTGTCGACCGTCCGCCAGCCGAGCCGTGTCGTCTTCGCCAGATTCTGCGGAAGCGCGAGGATCGCCAGCGCACGCCGCAACGATTCGCGGTCGATCGACGTCGCGTCCAACCGCGCCTCGACCAGCGCGGTGATCTTCTCGCGGATTTTCATGAGCGCCAACCGCTCGGGCGGCACCGCGGCGAGCATGACGCTATCGATATGCGCGAACCACGCGTCGATCATGTCGACCGGCCCGTCCTTGAACGCGAGCGCGGCAATGTCGGTGTCGATCCCTTCCGCGTCCGCAGCCATGTCGCGCGCGGCGTCACTCCAGCCGTCGAACGCCGCGTTGGCAGCGATGCCGGGCGCCAGCAGGGCGCGGATTTCATCGAGCGTAAGGTCCTGGGTCATACCGTCTCCTGCCGTTCAAAATCAGGCGTATCAAGCGCGTCTTCAAGGGGGAGCGCGATCGGGGGCGGCCCTCGGCGGACGAGCACCAGCGCGACCGCCACCATCACGACGCCGACCAGATCCGCCGCGCCCAGTCGTTCGCCGTACACCAGCCAGCCGACCACGCCAGCGACCACCGGCTGGATCAGCAGCGCGATCCCGATCACCAGCGGGGTGAACCGCCCGAGCGCATAGATCATCAGGCCTTGCCCGAGCACTTGGCTGCACAGGGCGAGCCCGATCAGCGGCCCCCAATGCGTCGGCACTATGCGCTCGCCCATCGCCAGCGCGAACACGAGCAGCGGCACGATCCCCGCGGTCGTCGCCAGCGTCAGCGCGGACAGCGGCGCCAGCGTCGCCCGCACCTGCGCCATCAGGACGAAATAGACGGTGTAGAGCAGCCCCGCGAGCAGGCAGAACAGATCGCCCGCGAGGTTCTTCGCATCGAGCTGATACGACCGCCCGAGCAGCAACGCGCCACCCGCCGCCGCCAACGCGAGCGCGAACCCTTGCGTCCGCGTCGGCCAACTGCGCGCGATCAGGAATCCGTAGATCGGGAAGATCAGCGTCGCGACGTTGCCGAACAGCGTCGCGTTGGCGAGCGTCGTCCGCAGGATCCCGAGATGCCACGTGCCGAGATCGGCCGCGAAGCACACCCCGCCCGCGAGCAGCCCCGCCCACAGTTTCCACCCGAGCCGCATCGGTCTCGCGCCCTGCTGGACCGCGAGCACGACCAGGAACGGTACCGCCAGCGTCAGCCGCCAGAACCCGGCGGCCACCGGCCCGACCTCGGTCGCGCGCACGAACCACGGCCCGAACGCCAGCGCGACGTTCGCCACTACCAGCGCCGCGAAGGCGATAAGTCCCGGCGCGGCAACACTTTCCACAACCGGCGTCAAACCGTGCGGCGTATCGGGCACGCTAGATAATCTTTGCGGGTCGGGGCGATGCATGCCGCCCTGTAGCCTCCTATCTTCCGCCCGTCAGGCCAATAAGGAGCTTCCATGCCTAGCCTTTTCGATCCGATTACCCTTGGTGCCGTCGAAGCGCCGAACCGCATCATCATGGCGCCGCTCACCCGCGGGCGTGCCGACAGGGATGCGGTGCCGACCGACATCATGGTCGAGTATTACACGCAGCGTGCGAGCGCCGGCCTGATCATCTCGGAAGCCACCGGCATCAGCCGCGAAGGCCTTGGCTGGCCGTTCGCGCCTGGCCTGTGGACCGATGCGCAGGTCGCCGCTTGGAAGCCCGTCACAGACTCGGTCCACGCCGCCGGCGGCCGGATCGTCGCACAGCTGTGGCACATGGGTCGCCAGGGCCATTCGTCGGTCTACGAGACGCAGCCCGTGTCGTCGTCGGCAACCGCGACCGAAGGCCAGGCGCACACGTTCGAGGGCAAGCAGGACTTCGAGGTCGCACGGCCGCTCGAGACCAACGAGATCCCGCGCCTGCTGGCCGACTACGAGCTGGCAACGAAGAACGCACTCGCGGCAGGCTTTGACGGCGTGCAGATCCACGCGGCGAATGGCTATCTGATCGACCAGTTCCTGCGCGACAACGCCAATTTCCGCACCGACGAATATGGCGGCGGAATCGAGAACCGCGTCCGCCTGCTCCGCGAAGTCGCCGAGCGCGTCATCTCGGTCGCCGGTGCCGACCGCGTCAGCGTCCGCCTGTCGCCCAACGGCGATTCGCAGGGTGTCGACGACAGCAACCCCGAGGCGCTGTTCACCGCCGCTGCCAAGGCGCTGTCCGATCTCGGCATCGCGTTCCTCGAACTGCGCGAGCCCGGCCCCGACGGCACCTTCGGCAAGACCGATGTGCCAAAGCTCAGCCCGGCGATCCGCAAGGTCTTCAAGGGCGTGCTGATCGTGAACTCGGACTACACGACGGTTGAGGAGGCGCAGGCCGCGCTCGATTCGGGCAATGCCGACGCGATCACCTTCGGTCGCACGTTCATCGCCAACCCCGACCTCCCCGAGCGCCTGCGCACCGGCGCACCGCTCGCGAAGGACGATGCGAAGACGTGGTATAGTCAGGGTCCCGAGGGATACATCGACTACCCTGCGCTCGAGACCGCGAACGCGTAAGCGGTGAAGGCGGATCGACGTCCAACGTTGATTCGCAAGGATCGCCCAAACCACTCCGTCACCCCGGGCCTGTTCCGGGGGCTACGGTTCCGCACGATCGATCCTCTCGATTTTGCGGAACAGTGGATGCCGGAACAAGCCCGGCATGACGGAGGCCAGTTGCCGCGAAATGCTACGCTCGGCCTAGTCACCCGCCCCGCGTTCGCCTAGCAGCGCGCCTCTGCGTCGTACGGCGCACCGGTGACGACAGGATGTGTAATGAGCGACGGCTGGCCGAGCGGCGGCAGGGGAACGGGGCCGCTCATGCCCGGCACCGCCGACCGGGCCGCAAAGCGCGCGGAGGAGCGTGCCAACGGCCGCGAGCAGCGCGCGAAGGAGCGGCTTGCCGCGTCCGAACAGCGATCCGAATCGCGTGCCGCACAACGCGATCTCCAGTCCCAGGAACGCGAACGCGCCCGCGAGACGCGCCGGATCGAGGAGGATCAGCGGATCAAGGCGCGGCTCGATGCGCCGCCGACCAACGATGTCGAGGCGTTGAAGATTTCCAAACGCCGCCGCTCGGGCGCGCTCGCGCGCAGCGGCGCGGAATCGAAGACCGACCGCGACACGCGTAGCTACAAGACCATCGTCGACACCGCGCGGATTCGCACGCTCGCCGATCGCGGCGCGTCGGTGGCGGGGCTTGCCGGCGCGTTCGGCATCACGATCGAAGAGGTCGAGGCGGCTTTGCTGGAAACGGCCCCGCAGGACTAGGAGTCAGGTGGCGGTACGATCCCCGGCCAGCCATGCCTTCGCCTCGTCGATATCGAGGAACGTCCGGCAATTCTCGGCCTTCAGATAGCGTTCGGTCTGGAGCTTGGCCAAATGCGACGCGACCACCGCAGCGATCGGTGCCGACGTCACCTTGAGCGCCTTGGGCATCATCGCCTCCAGCGCATCGACGACTTTCAACGGCTGGATCGCCGCCTTGCGCAGGTCGGCCAGCACGACGAACCGACCATGATACAGCCGCGCCGCCGTACCGCGCGCGAGCAGCTCGGCGGAGAACGCCGCAGTGGTCGCGACCGACCAGAACCCTTCGGTGACGATGGTGAGCGTCTTGCTCGGAACGTCGAAGGTGATCGTGTACATGCTCATCGTCGATAGCGCTCGTAGCTTAACGATATGTTATCTTTCACTTTAGTTGGTACCCGGAAGATCGACGTGGATCCGCCGGAAGCGCGCTTCGACCAGGCTGTAGGCGCCGAACAGCGCCAGCCCGACCCCGGTCAGCGCGAGCAGCCACGTGCCGCCCGGCTGCGATTGGAGCCGCTCCAGCGCCTCCGCCACGCCGCCCGCGTCGCTCGCATGCGCAGTCCAGGCGGCGAGCGCGAACAGCCCCGCGACGATCAGGAACACCAGTGCGCGGGCGCCGTACCCGATCCGGCCCATCGTGCAGACATAGCCCGGTGCGGGGGCGTCGCCGCGCAGGTCGTGGATGAAGTCGCCGCGCCACGCCTTCTGCGCCTGCTGGAACGCCGCGACGAGGATCCCGACCGCGACCGCGCCGACCAGAACGCGCCCGGCGGGCTGGTCGAGCAGCAACGCGGTCCAGTCGCGCGCGCTCTCGTCGCCGGGCGAGACGGCGGCGTCGCGTGATCCGGTCCTCATCGCGAGCTTCGCGGCGGTCCAGGCGAGGATCAGGTGCGCGATCCCGCTGACGACATGACCGATCCGCTTGAGGCTGCCCTTGACGTCGCTGCCGATCTGCTCGGGATTGGCCGCCGCCTCGGTCAGCCGCCAGATCGCGTAGCCGAGCAGGCCGGCGGCGACGATCGCGAGCAGCACCGGGCCGAACGCCTCGTCCGCGATCGACCCGATCGCGCCCTGGTTGTCGGCGATCCTGCCACCGCGAAGGGCCGCGTCGACCGCGAACCAGCCGACCAGCACGTACACCACGCCACGCGCGGCAAAGCCGAGCTTGGCGAGCAATGTCGCATTCGCATCCGAGATCATGACAGCCCCTTTGTTACGGGGGCATAACGGCGCGGGGCGCGCGACGTTCCGGCGTTGGGTGAGGGCAGGGCCGTCGTCTTCATCGTGGGAAGGGTGAGATTATGTGATAGGTGTGCCGGGCGTGAGATCATCGCGCCGTGCACCGTCGAGCGTCTTCTCGGTCCGGGCCTTCGCAGCAGCGTCCGCCGCCTTCTCCGCCGCCGTCCGCCCGAACAGGATGCGGTTCTGATCCGCCTTCGACGAGGCCGCCTCGCGAGCCCGCTGCTTTCGAACGAGGCGCAGATTGACTACGTCACCCACGCCCTGTTCTCCGCGCCCGCCAGTCGGCGGCGCTCTGGCCCCAATCGTCCACCGGCAGCGCTTCGAGCGGCGGGGGGAGTTTCGTTCGGCCGCGATTGGTCGACCCGAGCCGCTGCGCGAGCGCGATCGACTCCACGTTGTCGGGTGCGATGGTGTGGATGATGTCAGTCCAGCCGAGCACATCCACCGCATAGTCGATCGTCGCCGCCGCAGCCTCGCGCGCGAACCCGCGACCGGCGAACTGCGATGCGAGTCCCCAGCCGATCTCCGTACCCGGCCAGTCTTCGGGCTGCCACGGACCGACGCGGCCGATCCATTCGCCGGTATCGCGCAGCGTCACCGCGAACATCGAGAAGCCGCGAATGCTCCACGCGCCCGCCATCGCGCACAGACCACGCCAGGCGACGCTGCGCGACTGCGCGCCGCCAAGATGACGCATCGTGACGGGATCGGCGTGGAACGCATACCAGGCTTCGGCATCCTCCGGTCCCAAGGGCCGGAGCAACAGGCGCTCCGTCAGGAGCACCGGCGCGGTCATGCGATGAAGCGGTCCTTGAGCGCGAGCATCGCCAGCGCGGCCTTGGCCGCGCCGCCGCCCTTGTCGCCTTCGGTCGGCTTTGCTCTCGTGAGCGCCTGCGCCTCGTTCTCGGTGGTCAGGATGCCGTTGCCGATCGGCAGGCCGTCCATCGTCAACTGCATGATCCCGCGTGCGCTCTCGCCCGCGACGATCTCGAAATGATAAGTCTCGCCGCGGATCACCACGCCCAATGCGACATAGGCGTCGAACGTCTCACTCTCGGCCGCCAGCGCAATCGCGCCGGGGACTTCGAGCGCGCCGGGCACGGTGATGGTCTCGTGGGTGTGGCCGGCGGCTTCGATCGCGGCCTTCGCGCCCTCGACCAGCAGGTCGTTGAGGTGATCGTAGAACCGGGCTTCGACGATGAGGAGATGCGCCATCAGTTGCTCTTTTCCGTGTTCAGGGACGCGATCGGGCGCTCGCCGACGATCGACAGGCCGTAGCCGTCGAGGCCGACCAGCGTGTGATGCGTGTTGGTGATCAGCACCATGTCGTGGACGCCGAGCTCGGTCAGGATCATCGCGCCGACGCCGTAGTCGCGCAGTTCCTCCATGTCCGGGGTAATCTCCGCGCCCGCCTTCTTCATCACTGCGGAGGTGAAGGTGTTGCTGCGGGGCCGGTTGATGACGACGATCACGCCCGCGCCCTCGTCCGCGATCATCTGCATCGAGCGCGCGAGTATACGGCCGCGTTCGCCCGATTCGCCGAAGATGTCCGCGAACGGCGACAGTGCGTGCATGCGGACCAGCGTCGGCTTGGCGGGGTCGATCTTGCCCTTGACCAGCGCGACCTGCTCGGTGCCGGTCGCCTTGTTCCAGAACGTCAGCGCGCTCCAGTCGCCGCCCCATTCGGAGGTGAACTTCGCCTCGGCGCGCTTCTCGACGAGATGGTCGTGGCGTCGGCGATACGCGATCAGGTCGCGGATCGTGCCGATCTTGACGTTGTGGAACTGCGCGAAGGTGACAAGATCGTCCATCCGCGCCATCGTGCCGTCCTCGTTCATGATCTCGCAGATCACGCCCGAGGGGTTGAGCCCGGCCAGCCGTGCGACGTCGACCGCCGCCTCGGTATGGCCGGCGCGGATCAGCACGCCGCCGTCGCGTGCGACCAGCGGGAAGACATGGCCGGGGGTGACGATGTCCGGCTTGCCCTTGGTCGCATCGACCGCGACCGCGATGGTCCGCGCGCGATCCGCGGCCGAGATGCCGGTGGTGACGCCTTCCAGCGCCTCGATCGACACGGTGAACGCGGTCTCGTGCCGGGTGCCGTTGTTGCGGCTCATCAGTTCGAGACCGAGTTCCTCGGTGCGATCCCTGGTCAGCGCGAGGCAGATCAGGCCGCGGCCGAACTTTGCCATGAAGTTGATCTTTTCCGGCGTCGCCATCTGCGCGGGGATGACGAGGTCTCCCTCGTTCTCGCGATCCTCGTCGTCGACCAGGATAAACATCCGGCCGTTGCGCGCCTCGTCGATGATCTCTTCGGGGCTCGACAGATAGCCGTGCTTCAGGCGCGACAGTTCAGCGGTGCGGTCAGCGGGCAGCGGCACGGTAATGCTCCATTCTTTGGAGGTAGCGGGCGAGGACGTCGATCTCGATGTTGACCGATTGTTCCACGTGGATCGTTCCAAGCGTGGTGACGCTCCAGGTATGCGGGATGATGTTGAGGCCGAACTCCACCTCCCTTTGACCATCGACACCATCGATGTCGCGGACGCTGTTGACGGTAAGCGACACGCCGTCGACCGTCACCGAACCCTTGGGGGCGATGAACGGCGCGATATCGGCGCCGGCGCGGATCGTGACGCGGTGCGATCCGCCGTCCTCGCTCACAGCCACGACGGTGCCGAGGCCATCGACATGGCCCGTGACGATATGCCCGCCGAGTTCGTCGCCGAGCTTCATCGCGCGTTCGAGGTTGAACTGGCGCCCTTCGGTCCACTGGTCCTTGGCGGTGCGGCTGATCGTCTCGCCCGAGACGTCGACCGCGAACCAATTCGGGCCCTTGTCGACGACGGTCAGGCAGACGCCCGAGCACGAGATCGACGCGCCGAGATCGACGGTCTCGGTATCGTAGGCGGTACGGACGACGATGCGCGTGTCGCCGGGCGACTCCACGCGCGCGACCGTGCCGATGTCGGTGATGATTCCGGTGAACATTATGCCTCGTTTCGTTCGCGCTCGTAGACCTCGAGCCGGTCCATGCCAAGTTGCCGCGCATCCACTAGCGTCCAGCGAGCATGCGCTGCGCTCAGGTTGGTAAGGCCGATGTCGCGGAGTGCGTGTTTGCCGCCGCCAATCAGGATCGGCGCGTGGTAGAGTAGGAGACGGTCGACCAGATCGGCGGCGAGGAACGCCGACGCTACGGCCGCGCCGCCTTCGACGAGGATGTGGTCGACGCGTGGGAGCATAGCGATGTCGTGCGGTGCGGCGATGACGGTCCAGCCGGGCACGTCTCGAACAGTCGAGGATAAAAGCACGCGCATCGGTCCGCGAGCTTCCAGCCCCGGTAGCCGCACGTCGAGTCGCGGAGCGTCAGCGTCATACGTACCGCGGCCAACGAGAATCGCCTCGTGCCGACTCCGCTCGAGATGCGCGTGCATCCGCGCCTGCGGACCAGTGATCCAGCGACTCGACCCGTCCGCCATCGCGATGCAGCCGTCGAGCGATGTCGCGAGCTTCAGGGTGACGTGCGGACGGCCGAGAGCCTGCCGGGTGAGAAAGCCGGCCATCGAACGGCGGGCCTCGTTCGCACGAACACCCCGCGTCACCGCAATGCCAGCGGCCTCCAGCCGGGTAAAACCCTGGCCTGCCGTTCGTGCGTCGGGGTCTCCGACGGCGACGACGACACGCGCAACGTCCGCCTCGATCATCAAGTCGCTGCACGCTGGTCCCCGCGGAGACTGGTGCGCGCACGGTTCGAGTGTGACGTAAGCCGTAGCCCCTCGCGCTTCCGCACCAGCCTCGGCCAGCGCCATCGCCTCGGCATGCGGACGTCCGCCAACCTGCGTCCAGCCGCGCCCGACCACGCGGCCTTCGCGCACGATCACGCAACCGACATTGGGGTTGGGCGCGGTCCGTCCTCTGCCGCGCTCGGCTAGTGCCAGCGCGGCGCCCATCAAGCGCGCGTCCGCCTGGGTCAGATTCCCATGGCCTTCAGCTTGTCGTCCAGCCGCTTGAACGACGCGCGCTGTGCATCTTCGCGCGCCTTTTGCTCGGCGAGCGCCTTGGCCTTGATCGGCGCGTCGATCTTCTGCTGCGCGATGATCTGCGCATCGGTGCGATCCGCGGGCCATTGCTCGACGTAGATGATCTTCGGACGGTATTCCTTCTCGACGTACGAATCCTTCATGAACGCGTAGATCAGGAAGCTGGTGACGCAGAGCGCCGCCACGAGAAAGATGAGCTCGTACGGCCGGCGCTGGCTGAGGAAGAGCCGCAGGTCGCGATAGGCGACGATCGGCGCGAAACGACTGAAAAAGCCCATGAGCGCCAAGATAGGGGGGCGGAGCCGGCTAGGCCAGCCCCGCGCCTCGCAAGCTTCAGTTCTGGAGCACGAACGTCAGCGCCATCGATCGCCACGCCTCGACCGGAACGCCGTCGCGTGTCGCCGGCTTGAACCGCCATTTCGCCAGTGCGCGGTCGAGCGTTGCCCGGTAGAACGCGTCGGTGGTCGCGCTGACCCGCTCGACCTGCTTTACGCGACCGTCGATGCCGACCAGCACGCGCACCACGACCCGGCCCTCGCGTTCGGCGCGGCGTTCCTCGGATGGATAGCGCGGCTGGAAATCAGCGGCATAGCGCGGGTCGATGCCGGGCTGGACGAACAGCGGCGGCAGTTTCGGCGGATCGACCGCGACGGTGCCGGTGCCCGTGCCTTCGACTCCGATCGGCGGCGTGTAGGGGAGCGGATCGGGGGCGACCGTGAAGCCGGTCTACGTCTGCGTCGGTACCTGCGGGATCGGTGCGTCGGGACGCGGGGCCGGCCGCGGTTGCTGGCGGATCAGCGGATCTGCGGGCGGGGTCGGCTCGGGCGGCGGCGGCGGGGTGTACGGCACATAGGTGACGAGTGTCTTGTCGGGCACGAACGGCAGCACGTTAGGCGCTGCGAAGAACAAGGCTCCGATCACCGCGCAGTTGATCGCCAGCGCGACGCCGAGGCTCCCGGGATTGAATTCGCCCGTCCGGTTCAGTCTATCCGCGTACATTACCGTCTCCTTCGCATCTCCTCGAGGATGGCGGCGAGATAGGTACCGCCGGTTGGGATGGTACATCATTACATTTTGGTGGCAAGGGGTTTGGAGGAGGGGTGGGGAATGTGGTGGCGCTATTGCATCGGCATTCGCTCGGTGCCGGCTGCGGTCGCGATTTGACTGATCGTCGGAATGGTTCGGCGCACCAACCCGACCGGTTAGGCAGCATGCCCCCCAGCGCCGCCACCCCGGCGGAGGCCGGGGCCCAGTTGGGGGACATTGCTAACTGAAGCCGGCGCTACGTTACTGCGGCCTTTCCAACTGGGCCCCGGCCTTCGCCGGGGTGGCGGTGTTGGGAAAGGTGGTGCTTTTTGCGAGCGCGGGCAAAGTGACCGCCGGCAAATTATAGTCCGTCGCAACCAATACCGCCGCAGCCCGCCCTTCCGTGTTCTCCCGCGAAGGCGGGAGCCCAGACTGGACTCCCGCCTTCGCGGGAGAACATGCTTTTTTGGGGCAACCTGCGGGGACGCCAGTTCAGCGCGTCGCGAGTCGTTCCAGCGCCCGCTCCCGCCCGATCAGCGGCAGCAACGCCGCCATATCCGGCCCATGATCGCGCCCGGTCAACGCACGGCGCAACGGCAGGAACAAAGCCTTCCCCTTACGCCCCGTCTCCGCCTTCAACCGAGCCGTCAGCGCGTGCCAAGGATCGCCCGACCAGTCGATTTCCCCAGCCGCCACCAGCGCCTGATCGAGATACGCCGCATCGACGTCGCCCTCGACCGCAACCGGCCCCTCGATCACACCCCACCAGTCCGCCGCATCCGCCAGCGTCACCAGGTTCGGCCGCACCGCCTCCCACGCCGCGACGTCCATGCCCTCCGGCAACCGCTCGGCCACTGCCTCGAACGGCAGCGCATGCAAAATCCGCGCATTCAACGCCGCCAGCTCCGCCTCGTCGAACCGCGCCGGCGCCCGCCCGAAGCGCGCAAAGTCGAACCCCGCTATCAACGGCGCGGCATCGGCGATGGGTTCGACCGGGTCGCTCGTCCCGATTCGCGCGAGCAGCGCACGCACCGCCTGCGGCTCGATCCCGACCTCGCGGAAATGATCGACGCCGAGCGAGCCGAGCCGCTTCGACAGCTTGCCCTCCGCGCCGGTCAGCAACGCCTCGTGCGCAAACCGCGGCGGGGCCACGCCGAGCGCGGCGAACATCTGCAACTGGAGCGCGGTGTTCGACACGTGATCCTCGCCGCGCACCACGTGCGTCACGCCCATCTCGGCATCGTCGATCGCCGACGGCAGCATATACAGCCAGGACCCGTCCGCGCGCCGGATGACCGGATCGCTCATCGTCTTCGCCTCGAAATGCGCCGCGCCGCGGATCAGGTCGTCCCACGCGATCGCCGAGTCGTGATCGAGCTTGAACCGCCAATGCGGGCGCACGCCGTCCGCTTCGAGCTTCGCCCGCGCGTCGTCGTCCAACGCCAGCGCCCCGCGATCATAGATCGGCGGCAACCCGCGCCCGGCCTGGATCTTCCGCTTCAGATCGAGTTCCTGCGTCGTCTCGTACGCAGGATACACGTGCCCGCTCGCGACCAGCGCCGCGAACCGCGCCTCGTACAAAGCGAACCGCGCCGACTGCCGCTCCTCCGCGTCGGGCGTTATGCCGAGCCAGTCGAGATCGGCGCGGATCGCGTCGACGAACCGCTCTTCGCTGCGTTCGGGATCGGTATCGTCGATCCGCAGCACGAACTTGCCGCCGTTGGCCCGCGCGAACATCCAGTTGTGGAGCGCGGTGCGGATATTGCCGACATGCAGCCGGCCGGTGGGCGAGGGGGCGAAACGGGTGATCACGGTCATCTCGCCGCTCTAGTGGGAGTGCGTCGTCGGGCAAACCCTTCCACCACACGATTCGTACGCCTAAGGGGTGCGCGTGATCGAGCGGGGAAGACTTTCATGAAACTGATGACCGGCAATTCGAACCTGCCACTCGCGCAGGAGATCGCCGCCTATCTCGAAACCCCGCTGACCGATGTCAGCGTGCGGCGCTTCGCGGACGAGGAGGTCTTCGTCGAGATCAACGAGAACGTCCGCGGCGAGGACGTGTTCGTGATCCAGTCGACCGGCTACCCCGCCAACGACAATCTCATGGAACTGCTGATCATGATCGACGCGCTCAAGCGGGCGTCGGCGCGGCGCATCACCGCGGTGATCCCGTACATGGGCTATGCGCGACAGGACCGAAAGCCCGGCCCGCGCACGCCGATCTCGGCCAAGCTCGTCGCCAACCTGATCACCGTCGCTGGCGCCAACCGCGTGCTGTCGGTCGACCTGCATGCAGGCCAGATCCAGGGCTTCTTCGATATCCCGACCGACAATCTTTACGCGGCGCCGGTGATGTCGGCGGATATCCTCGCGCGGTTCAAGGGCAAGAATTTGATGGTCGTGTCGCCGGACGTCGGCGGCGTCGTCCGTGCGCGCGTGCTCGCCAAGCGGCTCGACAACGCGCCGCTCGCGATCGTCGACAAGCGCCGCGAGCGCGCCGGCGAGTCCGAGGTGATGAACATCATCGGCGAGGTCGAGGGACGCTTCTGTATCCTGGTCGACGATATCGTCGATTCGGCCGGTACCCTCTGCAACGCGGCGGCGGCGCTCAAGGAAGCGGGCGCGGAGGACGTGGTCGCCTATGTCACGCACGGCGTGCTGTCGGGCGGCGCGGTCGCCCGCGTCGAGGGTTCGGAACTGCGTGAACTCGTGATCACCGACTCGATCGGCAACCACGACGTGATCAAGGGCGCGCACGGCAAGATCCGCCACCTCCAGATCGCGCCGTTGCTCGGCGAAGCGATCAAGCGGATTGCAGACGAGACGTCAGTGTCGAGCCTGTTTGACTGACGGGCGCAGGCGCGGCCACGCCCGCGCCGATGCCCGCAATAGCGGGCAGCGCCCGGCACGGCCGGCGGTCGGCTAAGCCGAACCGTCCGACGACGGCTTTGCCGACGGCGCGGCAACTGGCACCACCTCTGCCTCCGTCATCCTGACGAAAGCCAGGACCCAGGGTTACGAACGATGACGCCTGTGGCTCTGGGTCCTGACTTTCGTCAGGATGACGGAAGGGGTTCGTGGTCGCCGTCACGCCGTCTCACAGCGCCAGATACGAAAAGACCCGCGGCACTCGGCGTGCCGCGGGTCTTTTCACGATACCAATCCGAAGAGCCGATCAGCCCTCGTAATCGGCACCCAAATTCTGGTTCCGCGGCGGCGCGGCGGCAGTCAGGCGAAGCGCCTCGGCCGATGCCGACAGGCTGCCGACGGCATCGACCTCATCGTCGTCGTCGACGCGAACCTTCTGCAGGCCCTGGATGACCTGTTCCTTGAGATGCGCCGGCTTGACGTTCTCGTCGGCGATCTCGCGCAGTGCGACGACCGGGTTCTTGTCGCGGTCGCGCTCGAGCGTCAGTTCGGCGCCGCCCGAAATCTGGCGCGCACGCTGGGCCGCGAACAACACCAGGTCGAACCGGTTGGGGATCTTGTCGACACAATCCTCGACGGTAACGCGCGCCATGCGGCTTCCTTCGTAACAACGATAGAATGAGAACGTGTCGCCTAGGGGGTATGGCCCGCATAGTCAAGAAATCCACCGCGGGTTGCCACCGGCCGGCCTCGTGTCCATCACGCGGCGCATGGACGAACCCGCCGAACAACCCAGCTTCACCGTCGATAGCAACCGGCTGACGCTGCTCGACACCGGCCCCCGGCGGCTCGATGCGGTGCTCGCGCTGATCGACGGCGCTAAGCGGACGCTGCGCATACTCTATTACATCTACGCCGACGATGACTCCGGCAAGCGCGTCAACGCCGCGCTGATCGCGGCCGCCCATCGGGGCGTCGAGGTATCCCTGATCGTCGACGGGTTCGGCAGTGACGATGCGCCGCACGCGTTCTTCGAACCGCTCGAGGCAGCCAACGTGTCGGTGTGCCGGTTCTCCGCGCGGTTCGGCCGGCGTTACTTGTTGCGGAATCACCAGAAGCTCGCGCTCGCGGACGAGTCGAGGATCATCATCGGCGGCTTCAACATCGAGGACGATTATTTCGGTACCGCGGCCGAGCAGGCGTGGCGCGATCTCGGCTTGCTGGTCGAGGGACCCGCGGCGGGCCGGCTCGCGGGCTATTTCGATGCGTTGCAGGCGTGGATCCACGAGCCCAAGGGCAAGTTGCGACACCTGACCGCGGCGCTGGCGAAGTGGAGCGAGGTGCAAGGGCCGACACGCTGGCTGATCGGTGGCCCGACGCGCAAACTGTCGCCGTGGGCGCGCGCGGTGCGCGACGACATGCGGCGCGGCCGGCGGATCGACGTCATCGCGGGCTATTTCACGCCGAGCCCCGCGTTGTTGCGACGGCTCGATCATGCCGGGCGTCGCAATGCCGGGGTCCGCGTCGTCACCGCGAGCAAATCGGACAACAACGCGACGATCGCCGCGGCGCGGTTCACCTATGCCGGGCTGTTGCGCAAGGGCGTGCGGCTGTTCGAATATCAGCCGACCAAGCTGCATACCAAGCTCTACGTGATCGACGACGTCGTCCATATCGGCTCGGCGAACTTCGACATGCGCAGCCTTTTCATCAACATGGAGCTGATGCTGCGGATCGAGGACGCGGCGTTCGCCGGCCATGTCCGGCGCTATGTCGACGGCGAGGTCGCGAAGTCGGTCGAGGTGACCGCGGCGCTGTACAAGGCGAACACCGGCTGGGTGCAGCGCCTGAAACAGCTCGGCGCGTATTTTCTCGTTGCTGTAGTGGACCCGAGCCTGTCGCGCGGGCTGAACTTCGGGATCGACGAGTAGGGGGAATCGGCGGCCAAAGACATCGGCCCCCCTCCGTCATCCTGACGAAAGTCAGGATCCAGGGTCGAGAACGCCGTCCTGTTTGGCTCTGGGTCCTGACTTTCGTCAGGATGACGGAGGGGGGTTGGACGAGCTTTCCGTTTACGGGACTAGGACCATTTCAGCGCCGCCGGCAAAGCCGCCGTCGGACGGGTTCGGCTAGTTCTAGCCGACCCGCCGTCCGGGCCTGACGCTGCGCCTACGCTTCACTTGCGCATCGGCGCGGGCGTGGCCGCGTCTGCGTCAGGCCTTCCACGCCCAGTACAGCTGCGCGGGCGGCACGTTCCACCACTCCATGTCGTGGTCGATCGACTCGAAATGCGGCGTCAGGAAGTCCTTCACCTTGGGCGAGAACTGATAGACCAGGAACGCGCCACCGATGCGCAGGACCGAATGCGTCGCCGCAGCGATCGCCGGGCCGATGCCAGCCGGCAGCGTCGAGAACGGCAGACCGGACAGCACGTAATCCGCCTTCTCGAAGCCGTGGTCGGCCACGATCGTCTCGACCGCGTCCGCCGAGCCCAGCACCGCGACAAACCGGGGATCGGTGATCGTGTGCCGCAGATACTGGATGAATTCCGGATTGGTATCGATCACGATCAGCGTCGCATCGGGCGCCATCCGGTCGAGGATCGGCCGGCAGAACGTACCGACGCCCGGGCCGTATTCGACGAACAGCTTGCAGTTCGCCCAGTCGACCGGCCCCAGCATTTTCCGAATCAGCTTGTCCGACGACGGCACGATCGAGCCGACCATGACGGGGTGCTTCAGGAACCCCGAAAAGAACATCTGCCACGGGGACGGCACGCCCGCAGGGCGGCTGCGCGCACGCCGGGTGGCGGTGGTCGAACTGGGCATCGCATTCCTTACGGTCAGGGGTCCCGCACGCTGGCGAGGCTTTGGCCCTCCCGTCGCACGAATTCCGAACGCGTTTCAAGGCCGCGGGTTGCATCGGGCGACGAACCGAAGGCGAAGTCGTGCCGCGCCAGGCGGTTCCGCCCGCCCTCCGGCGACCCCAACCCCTACCTTGCCCCTAGCCTTGCCAAGCGTACCGCAGCGCTTAAGCACGGATCATGAACGACGATCGTACAGGCCAGATTGCGGTTATTTTCACGTCGATCCGTAACGGCGCAGACGTCGCCGGCTATGGCGAGGCGGCGGCGACGATGGACGCGCTGGCCGCAGCACAGCCCGGCTATCGCGGTGTCGACAGCGCACGCGAAGCGGACGGCAGGGGCATCACGGTCAGCTATTGGGCCGACGACGCCGCGGCGATCGCCTGGCGCGACCATCCCGAGCACACCGCGATTCGCGAGCGCGGGCGGTCACTCTGGTACGACCACTATTCGGTGACCGTGACGCGGGTCGAACGCGCCTATGCCTGGACGCGGTCATGATCGAAGCCTCGACGGACGGCCCGAAGATCGACCGCCGCTTCGCGCTGATGTTCCTCGTGATGCTGACGATCGCGGCGGGCAACACCGCGTTGCAATCGGTGCTGCCCGCGCTCGGGCGGTCTCTTGGAGTCGCGGATAGCGCGGTGGCAGCGGCGTTCTCGGTATCGGCGTTGCTGTGGGTGATCGCCGCGCCGTTCTGGGCGAACCGGTCGGATCGGCACGGCCGGCGCGCGATGATCCTGCTCGGCGTCGGCGGGTTCAGCGTATCGCTGACGCTGTGCGGCGTGTTCCTGCTCGCGGGGATCAACGCGTGGATCGGTGGCACGACCGCGTTCCTGTGCTTCATCGGCGGGCGGCTGATCTACGGTACGTTCGGCGCCGCCGCTCCGCCCGCGGTGCAGGCGCTCGTCGCCGGCGAGACGACGCGCGAGGAACGGACCAAGGCGCTGACCTTGCTCGCCTCGGCGTTCGGGCTCGGCACCATCCTGGGACCCGCGATCGCGCCGTATCTGATCCTCGGCTCGATCGGCGGAGTCGAGATCGGCCTCGCCGGCCCCGCGTTCCTGTTCGCGGTGTTCGGCGTGGCGGTGTGGATCACGGTGCGGCGGATGCTGCCCGACGACAAGATCGTCGCGCCGCACGAGACGCACGGCGCGAGTTCGGCCTATCCCTCGATCGGCGGTGCGCCAACCGGCGCCTCGGTCGCCGCTGCCACCGGATCGCATGTCGAGCATGTCGGCTATACCGACCCCCGCATCCGCGCGTGGATGATCGCCGGGCTGGTTATGGGCCACGCGCAGGCGATGACGGGCCAGGCGATCGGCTTCCTCGTGATCGACCGCCTCCACCTCGCCCCCGCGCTCGCGCTCGAGCCGACCGGCATCGTCCTGATGATGGGCGCAGGCGCGGCGCTGCTTGCGCAATGGGGCATTATCCCGCGCTTGAACATGACACCGCGCCAGCTCGTGCTCACCGGACTGGTACTGGCTGCGGCCGGCACCGCGCTGACCGGGATCGCAACCTCGCTCTACACGATCGCGACCGCCTACGCGCTGGCGAGCCTCGGCTTCGGCTTCACGCGCCCGGGCTTCACTGCCGGCTCGTCATTGGCGGTAGGCGCGAACGCCCAAGGCTCGGTCGCCGGCAAGGTGACGTCGATCAACGGCGCGAGCTTCGTGCTGGGCCCCTCGATCGGCGTCGGCCTGTACGAGGCGCAACACTCGCTACCCTATCTCGTCGCTGGCGCAGCGTGCGTGGTGATGATCGGCTACGCGTACGTCGCGCTGCGCGATGTCGGATAGCGTCGATTTTAGGGCCGGTGCTAGGATCGGATAGGCCAAGACCCCACGTGCGGCGCTCACTTGTCCCGAAGCACCCGATACCTTCCAGCCGCTTATGTCCGTTGTTGCCTTTCGGGCACGCCAAGAAACAGCCCAAGCGCCGGCATTCGTTCAGTATCTCCCAGGCCACACATTCTAATTTTGCGCATTGCACCTATTCTGACAAAAGATGCACTGAGCGGTGAGACACGGGCATTGCGTGGGGTGCGGCGCTATTGGAACAACTGGCCAGCGAGTGCTTACGGCGCCACTGACCGGGCCTCCCCGGTGCCGATCCAGCCGCGGATTGGCCGCCCTTCCCCGGAGGCATACTCGACCAGCATGGCGCCGCCTGTGTGACGTAGTATGCCCACGAGGTCGCCCTGCACGACATAGCGCGGGCTAGGCTTTGCGGTCGGAGCAGCGCGGAAACGCGCGCGCGGCACCGTCACCTGCGCGAGGCCGATCCACGGCGATGTCAAAGTGCGCGTCCCGGACATCGGCTCGCCTTGCGGCACCGAACACCCGCCGACCCGGTTCACCTGGGGCAAGCTCAGAGTGAGTTCGTCGTTCCGGAGGCTGAGCGTGCCCGACAGGGGGGGGCTGCCGATGCCATGAGCCGTCACCGCTGCATGGCCATCGGGGCGGAGCGTGCCTGCAAAGGTGAACGAGCACCGACGCCCCGGCCCCGTTCCCTGCTCCTCCAAATAGCGACCGATGACCCGGTTGCCTTGGACTGCGACGTCGAACATCTCGAACTGGCCACCGATCGGGCCAGCCGCGCTCGCGCTAGCCGGCAGGGCCGCTAGCATGGCAGCAGTGAGGGCAAAGAGAGCTTTCATTTTCCCGCTTTCAATCTGTTATAGATCCGGCGCAGACCGCTGTCATAGCCTTGCTGAGCGCCGCCATTATACTTGACGCCATGCCGCCCTTCATCAGGTTCACGAAATCGTCCACTTTCGGGTAGCCGCAGTCCTTGTGGTTCTCGCCAAGCACTTGGAACGCACCAAAGGAGGTCGATTTCAAAGCTGCGTCGTGGTCCAGCGTCATTGCCGTCTCTAGCGCTCGCCAGGAGGTGGGCTGGTTGCAGTTGTTGACCACCCACTTTGCCCGCCATCCGGCGCGGGTAAAGGGGTAGCTGAGCGTGGGATGACTCCGGTCGTAGATGCGATGGGTATATTTCCTGAATTTATGCCCTTCGAATGCTATGATTATGCGTCCGTCCGTTCCAAAACCAGAACGCCCCCCTGCTTCTTTCTCGGCAAACGCCCTGACCAGCAGGGGATCGATTTTTGAACTGATCCGCCGCGCCGCGTTGGCGCAGTCCGCGTCGGTAAGTGTGGTGCCACCGCCGGCAGGCTGGCCTGCCGTGGATCGTGCGCCCTTAATCCGGACGCGGGTCGCGCGCCTCGCCTGCTCACGGCCGTCGCGGCGCCAACTCTCTAGGCTGGCCTCCAGGCTGTGCCAGACATTGTTGGCCCAATGACCCAGCGCGTCCAGCCAGGATTGTTCGGGGACGGCCGCCGCCGCCCGCGAGACCGAACCGCAGGCGAGGCTGCGTAGCATGCGCCCCTGCGGGTCGACGCGGCCATCGGGCCGGGGGTAGCTCAGCACCATCGCTTGGTAACGCTTGATCGCGGCCACCGTACTATGGCCGGAAACGCCGTCCTCTTTCAGCGTGGCCCCGCGGCCAGCGCGGTTGAGCAGGTGCTGCACGACAATCACATCCCGCCTCACCTTCAGCCCGGCGAGACCGACCGAACCCGTTATGAGTGGTGTTGCCACCGCCGCCTCCTCTATCCCACCTGTACGTCCGATCGTAGCGCAAACCCGCGGCCCACGTTCCCGGCACGCGCGAGGAATCCGAGGATAGGACAGCTATTGTCGCATTGTCAGCGTGGTCTCGCGCAGGTTCGCAATGCTTGTTACGAGCCTCCTGGCCACCCCGGTCTTAGCGGCATAGGCCTCGGCGAAACTCTGAGCATAGTCGATAAGCTGCGCAATCAAGCTGTATTGCTGGTCGAACGGTACCATGAACCGTGCCTTACAAGTGGCCCTGCAATCTAAACAATCGTTGATCGTAGTCAGTCATTGCTGATGCAGGATAATGGCTCGAAACCGGCCATGCCGCTTTCCTTCCCGTAGTTACTGGCCCGTCGCTTGCCCGGCCGGCTTCGGCACGGCAGCCTGCGATCCCGCGCTCTCGTCGGTCACCGTCGATGTCTCGGTGACCGCCGAGGGCATCACCACCGGTGCAGGCTGCGGTTGCCCGGCCTGGCCGATCAGCGCCGCGTTCTCGATCACGTCGAGGGCATGCCGCGCCTGGACGTAGCGGCCTGCGGCTTCCATCCAGTTGCTCGCCTGATTCGCGCCCGGCAGCCGTGCGACTTCCGCGCGGGCCGCCTCGACTTGGCCCGCTTCGAGCAGGCGCCGGACGCGGGCGAGCCGATCGGCGGGCATCGTCGACGGCGTGCCGGCCTTGCGCAGCACGACCAGCGAATCGACCTGATGCTGGATCGTGTCGAGCCAGCCATCACCGGTCGTCGACGTAATGTCCGGCGCGATCGTATCGAGCCCCTGGCGCAGATCCTCGAGCGTCACCGGCTGGCGCGCCGCCTGGATCAGCGTGGTCGTCGCGCGCGGTTGCGCCTGACCGAACCGCAACCGCAGCTGTTCCTCGAGATAGCCGAGCGTCACGCCGCGATCGAGCGCACGCCGCGCGGCGAACGCGACCAGCAGGCCCTCCGCGCGCGTCGCCTGACCGGCGGCGGCAGAGGCATCGGTGGCGATCGTCGCGGTGCGCGTCTCCAGCGCGGTCAACTGCGCCGCCAGCGTCGCCTCGCGCGTCGCGAGCACGGCGGTATCGATCGGGGCTGGGGCCTGCGGCTCGCCGTTCGGGCCGAGCGGCTGCGACGGAATATACCCCGAACTGCCCGCCGCCGCCTTCTGCGCGGCTGTGGTCGATCCGGCGGTGGTCACGTGCCCACCGAACCACGGCAGCCGCTTGGCGGCATAGCCCATCAGGCTCAGCCCCGCGACAAACGCGAGGCCGACAAGGGCAAGGATCACACCCATTTTGGGTCCGCGTGCCCGTGGGCGATCGGTCGGCACGTAGTCGCTCATGGCGTGCTTATCCCCGCCGCGCGCGCGCTGGTCAATCGCGCGCGTGTTCGCGTGCGCAGCAGCGAGCGTGACGACCGCCGAATCGGTCGGTTGCGGGGCGATCTCCACGTCTTGCCAACCGTGCCCCGCCGCGTCGCCGACCGCCTGGCTGATGGCGACGAGCGCGATTTCTTGGCGAGCCGTACCCGCCGCATCGACCAGCTCGGCCAGCCGTTCCGCGGCGCGCACCGAATGGACTAGGATGATCGCATCCTCGAACGATCGCGCAACCTCGGGGCCGAGCGGCACGGTGTCGCTCGCATAGACGGTAATCGCCTCGACGCCGTCGCCGGTCTCGCGCCGGTCGCGTCCGGCGAGGTGGAGCAGCCGCGCAAAGCCGCGGTCGCGCGCGTCCGCCACCACCGCCCGCGCATCGTCGGAACCCGTAACCGCGACTGCGAACCCCGCCTTCGCCGCCGCCGCCGCGGTCGCGGCACCGACCGCGACGACCGGCAACCGCTTGAACGCATCGAGCCCCGCGCCGCCATGCCGCACCGCGTTTGCGCTGGTCAGCAACAGCCCGTCGAACCCGGCAGGATCGGGCGGCGTCCAGTCCACCGGCACGACCCCGAACAACGGAACCTGCCGCACCTCCAGCCCAAGCGCGCGCAAGGATGTCGCGGTGCGCGTGTTGCCGGGTTCCGGCCGCAGCACCACGACGGGTTTCATGCGGCGAACAACCGCCGGACGCTGGCCGGCGCGCGCGCGAGCAGATCCTCCGCGAGCGCCGTCCCGAGATCGTCGTCGATCGTCCCCTCGATCGATCCGTCGACATCGCACGCGCCGTCCTCGGCGATCAGCTCGGCGCGCAACGTCAGCGTCTCGCCCGCCAGCGACGCGAGCGCCGCGACCGGCGAATGACAATCCGCCCCCAGCCGCGCCAGCAGCGCACGCTCGGTCAGCACGCAGAGGCTCGTATCACGGTGGTCGATCGCCGCGACGATCTCGCCCGCCGCGCTCCCAGAAAGCACCTCAACGCCGACCGCACCCTGGGCGGGCGCCGGCAGCATCACATCGGTCGGGATCGCATGGCCGTCGTCGCGCCCGAGCCGGTCGAGCCCCGCGGCCGCCAGCAACGTCGCATCCATCTCGCCGCTCGCGACCCGGCCGAGCCGCGTATCGACATTGCCGCGGATCAGCACGATCTCCAGATCGGGCCGCAGTCGCAGCATCTGCGCGCGCCGCCGCGGCGAACTCGTCCCGACCACCGCGCCCTGCCGCAGATCGGCGAGCGTTTCCGCGCCGATCAGCCGGTCGCGTACATCGGCACGTGGCAGCATCGCCGCGATCCTCAACGTCGCGGGGCGGATCGTCTCGACGTCCTTCATCGAATGCACCGCGCCGTCAATGTCGCCGTCATGGAGCGCGCGATCGAGTTCCTTGGTCCACAGCGCCTTGCCGCCGATCTCGGCGAGCGCACGATCCTGCACACGGTCGCCGGTGGTGCGGATCACGACGATCTCGACCATGTCGGGCGACCAGCCATGCGCCGCGCACAGTGCTTCGCGCACCATGCCCGCCTGGGTGAGCGCCAGCGGCGAACCGCGCGTACCGAGCCGAAAACGATTCATCACCGCGCCATGCAGAAACCGCGCGGCTTCGACAAGCTTGGCGCGGCGCGATAGGGGTAGTTGATGATCATCCTCGGCATCGAATCCTCCTGCGACGAAACCGCCGCCGCGCTCGTCACCGGCGACCGTCAGGTCCTCGCGCACCGGCTGCTCGGCCAGGAAGCCGCGCACGCCCCGTTCGGCGGCGTCGTCCCCGAAATTGCCGCGCGCGCGCATGTCGAGGCGCTCGAGCCGCTCATCGTCGCAGCCCTCGCCGACGCGGGGCTCAAGCTGGTCGACGTCGATGCGATCGCCGCGACCGCCGGGCCGGGGCTGATCGGCGGCGTCATGGTCGGGCTCGTCACCGGCAAGGCGCTCGCCCACGCGGCCGGCAAGCCCCTGATCGCGGTCAACCATCTCGAAGGCCACGCGCTTTCGCCGCGGCTGTCCGACCCGGATCTCGAATTTCCGTACCTGCTGCTGCTGGTATCAGGCGGCCATTGCCAGCTGCTGCTGGTCGAGGGCGTCGGCGCGTATCGGCGGTTGGCGACGACGATCGACGATGCGGCAGGCGAAGCGTTCGACAAGACCGCCAAGCTGCTCGGTCTCGGCTTCCCCGGCGGCCCCGCGGTCGAACGCGCCGCCGCGCTCGGCAACCCGAAGGCGGTCCCGCTGCCACGCCCGCTCAAAGGCTCGCCCGAACCGCATTTTTCGTTCGCCGGCCTGAAGAGCGCGGTCGCGCGCGTCGTTGGCCAATATTCGCCCGAGGACCTTGCCGCCTCGTTCCAGGCCGCGGTCGTCGACTGCCTGATCGATCGCACGACCAAGGCACTCCGCACCGCGCACGGCGCCACCGCGCTCGTCGTCGCGGGTGGGGTCGCCGCGAACACCGCGGTTCGTGGCGCGTTGCAGACGCTCGCCAGCGCCCACGGCCTGCGCTTCGTCGCGCCGCCGCTCTGGCTCTGCACCGACAACGCCGCGATGATCGGCTGGGCGGGCGCAGAGCGCTTCGCCGCCGGGCTCACCGACCCGCTCGACGTCGCCGCCCGCCCACGCTGGCCGCTCGATCCCAACGCCGAAGCGGTGCGTGGCGCAGGAGTGAAGGCATGAAAATCGGCGTCATCGGCGGGGGTGCCTGGGGCACCGCGCTCGCGCAGGTCGCAGCGCATGAAGGTCGCGACGTCGTCCTCTGGGCACGCGAAAGCGCGGTGGTCGAGTCGATCAACGCGCATCACGAGAATACGCTGTTCCTCGCGGGTGTCGCGCTCTCCCCGACGATCCGCGCGACCGAAGACCTCGCCGCGCTCGCCGACATGGACGTGATCCTCGTCGTTGCGCCTGCACAGCACGTGGGCAGCGTCCTCGCCGCCGCCCCGATCGGCCGCATCCCGCTCGTCCTCTGCGCCAAGGGTATCGAGGCGGGCAGCAAGCGCCTCGTCGGCGAAGTCGCGCGCGCCGTTCACCCGAACGCACCGATCGCCGTCCTCTCCGGCCCCACCTTCGCGCATGAAGTCGCCGCCGGCTTGCCCACCGCCGTCACGCTGGCATGCGAGGATGCCGACCTCGGCGAACGTCTCGCCGCGCGGTTGGCGGCGCGTCATTTCCGCACCTACGCCTCGACCGACGTCGCCGGCGCGGAGATCGGCGGCGCGGTAAAGAATGTCCTCGCGATCGGCTGCGGCGTCGTCGAGGGGGCCGGGCTCGGCCAGAACGCGCGCGCCGCACTGATCGCACGTGGGTTCGCCGAGATGACCCGCTTCGGCCTCGCCCGCGGCGCCCGCGCGGAAACGCTCGCGGGGCTGTCGGGGCTGGGCGACCTCGTCCTCACCTGCTCCTCGACCAGCTCCCGCAATTTCTCGCTAGGCGTCGGTCTCGGGAGAGGCGACTCCGCCGCAACGCTGCTCGCCGATCGCCGCACCGTCGCGGAAGGCGCCTTCACCGCCCCCGTCCTCCGCGACGCCGCGCGAGACGCCGGGGTCGACATGCCGATCACCGAAGCCGTCTGCCGCCTCTTGGAAGGCGCCCCGGTAAGCGACGTCATCGGCGACCTCCTCGCGCGGCCACTGAAGGGCGAGGCGGGCTAAACTCCCGTTACCGCGCTCGACCGCGCTTTCACTACCACCCCGGCGAAGGCCGGGGCTCAATTGGCAAGGTCGATGTAACGCAGGGCTGCCCGCTGTTACCTCGGTCGCCCAATTGGGCCCCGGCCTCCGCCGGGGTGGTATTTGAACGAAGGGTACGCGTCCGGGATGACTGCGTGAACCCTACCGCAACACCCGCGCCGCCAACCCCGAGCAATCCGCATCGCTCGCCGTCGGCCCCTGCTTCCCCGAAATCGCGCGGCCGATCGCCTTGAAGATATTCCCGACCGACTTCACCTCGGGCGGGATCGTCACGTTGGGCCGCTCGATCGTCCCGGTCATGTACGCCGACCCCGGCAACCGCAGCAGCGCATGCTGTTTCGGCGTGCCCGTCAGCCGGATGTTCAGCGTCTCCCCCGGAAACACCACGCTCCCCTGGCCGCGCAACTGGCTGGCCGTCGTATCGACGATCATCGGATCGACCCGCCCATGCCCCCGCGTCACATCGAGCTTCAGCACCACGCACCGCAACCCCGCCCGCTCGCCATCCTTCGCCAGCAACGCCCGCGCCGCATCGAACCCCAGCGCGGCCGCAATCCCCTGCGGCAACTGGCCATCGCGCGCGACAAACCCGATCGTCCCGTTCGACCGCCCGACCGCCGCGCGGATCGTCTCGCCCGGCCCCGTCAGCCGCACCCGCGCGCTCACGTTCCCGCTGAAATCGCCGCCGCCACCCGCCAACGCCTGCACGCTGCTGCCGCGCAACCTGAGGTCGATATCGACCGTCGGCACCTTCCGGTCGCCGCGCTGGTCGACCGTCACCTTGCCGGTGACGTTGCCATGCGACAGCCGCGCGACCAGCTCGCTCAACGTCAGCAGTTGGTGATCGATCGCCAGCACGCCCTTGGCGGACAGGATCGGCGACGCGCCGTTGCCGCTCACGATATGGCCGATCCGAAACCCCATCCGCGCGTCGGTCCGGTCGATCTTGCCGATATCGATCCGCGTATTCGGCACCAGCCGCGGCCCGATCGCGCGTTCCAGCGCCGCGCCCTCGGCCTTGCCCTCGTCCGACGCCAGATCGCCGAAATCGAACTGCCGCGAGACGATGTCGCCATCGACCTTGCTGCGCCCCGCCTGCTTGTCGACCGTCACATGCCCCGCGAAATCGGAGCGTCCGACCACGCCCTTCAACTGCGTCACCGTCCATTTCGGCTGGTCGTGCCGGACGTGCGCGCTGAACGAAACCGGCTGCGTGCGGAACAGCCCCGCCTCGATCACCGCGTCGATCAACTTGAGATCGGCCGCGCGCGCCGTAACGTCGAGGCTCATCGCGTCGGTATCGAGCGGCCGGTCCATCTGCCCCTTGGCGGCAATCGAAAGAGCATCGCCATCGATCGACGCGGTGAACGGCCAGGGCTTGCCCTGGAACTTCTCCACCGAAGGCCCCGCGACCGCGATCCGCACCGCCGCCCCGCGGATCGTGCCCGACCCGTTCGCGCGGATGCCGTGCACCGGATCCGACACGAACCGCGCGGTGACGAAGCGGTCCTGCTTGTCGTCGCGATATTCGATCACGCTGTCGCTGATCGTCAGCCCGTCGAGATCGGTCGAACTGCCGCCGCCCTTGGGCTTGCCAGGCCGCTCCCAGTTGGTCCGTCCGTCCTTGTCGCGCACCAGCACCAGATGCAGTCCGCGCGCCTTCACGTCGCGCGGCCCGAACGCGCCCTTCAGCAAGCTCATGCCAGAGAACGTCGCCTCCGCCTCGCGCAGGTCGACGAAATCGCCTTTGCCCGCCCAATCGGCCTGCGGGATGCGCACGTTCGTGATCCGGATCGTGGGGTTAAAGCCGAACGCGTCGACCCGCTCGATCCCGCCGATCATCACCGGCCGCCCGAACCGCGCGGTCAGCTGCCGCTCGATCACGCCTTTCAGCGATCCCCACGGAAACGCGGCAAGCCCCACCAGCCCCAGCACGAGCACGCTCGCGACGACGATGCCGGTGACTATAACCCAGCGTTTCTCGAAGAATCCCCTCATCATAGCCGCGACGCGCCGCCGGGGAAATCGTTCCGCCTGCGTCAGGACCGCTGCCGCAGATTTCGCGCATCAACGCCGTCATTCCCGCGGAGGCGGGAACCCATACTGGCTGGCGGTGCGATCTGATCGCCGACGGTAGAGTATCTGGATCCCCGCCTGCGCGGGGATGACGGAGGGGGGGCGTCGAGCAGCGAGGGTCGCGCCCCTCAGAAATCGATCGCCATGCCCTTCAGCTCCCAATCGCCATAGCGCGTAGGATCGCGCGGCTCGGGGTCCTTGTCGGGCACGATCGCCTCGGGCTTCGGCACCGGCGTGTTCTTCGCCAGATATTCGGGTGGCTTCAGATGATCGGGGCGCTGGCCCATCGCGGCTCTCCGGATTTGCGTGTTGGCGTCGTAACCGCCACATGGGCCCTGTCGCGCCGCTTTGCCACAAGCCGCGCAGCAAACCGAACGCGAAGGACCTTCATATGCCCGACTATACCCACGCCCCCGAGCCGCTCGGCGTCCCCACCCGCCGCGCCGCGCTCCGCCTGCTCGACGCCGTACTGCGTCGCGGCGAGTCGCTCGAATCCGCACTTCCCGCGGCAACCCGCGCGATCCACGGCCCCGATCGCGGTCTCGCGCATGCGATCGCCGCCGAGACGCTGCGCCGTCTCCCCGATCTCGACGCGATGATCGATTCGGTGACCAAGACCAACCTGCCCGACGATGCGAAGGCGCGCATGGCGCTGCGGATCGCCCTCGTCCAGGTGCTGATCCTCGGCACGCCCTCGCACGCCGCGATCTCGACCGTGTTGCCCTTGGTGGACGGTGGCCCGCGGAAACTGGTCCACGGCGTGTTCGGCACGCTGTTCCGCGCCAACATGCTGCTCCCCGAAGTGCCGACGCTGCCGGCCCCCGTCGAACTGCGCTGGGAAGCCGCCTGGGGCGAGGAGATGGTCGACGCCGCCGGCCGCGCGATCGCGCAGGTGCCGCCGCTCGACCTGACGATCGCCGATCCGTCCGAGACCGAAGGCTGGCGCGAGAAACTCGGCGGCGAGAGTTTCATGCCTGGGCACCTGCGTCTCGGCGATCATGATTCGGTCCCCGACATGGCAGGTTTCGGCGACGGCGCATGGTGGGTCCAGGACATCGCCGCCTCGCTCCCCGCGCGCCTGCTCGGGAAAGGGGAGGGCCATGTCCTCGATCTCTGCGCGGCGCCCGGCGGCAAGACGCTGCAACTCGCGAGCGCCGGTTGGACCGTCACCTCGGTCGACAATTCGCAGAGCCGCATCAAGCGCCTCCGCGAAAACCTCTACCGCACGCATCTGAAGGCCGAGGTCGTCAACGCCGACATCCTCGAATGGGCGCCGACCGAGCCTGCCGACGCGATCCTGATCGACGCGCCGTGTAGCGCGACGGGCATCTTCCGCCGCCACCCCGACGTCCTCCACCGCGTCCGCCCCTCGATCATCGCCGAAACCGCGGCGTTGCAGGCGCGGATTTTCGCGCGTGCAGCTGACTGGGTGAAACCCGGCGGCACGTTAGTGTACGCCACCTGCTCGCTCGAACCGTCGGAGGGTGAAGCGCAACTCGACGCGTTCCTCGCGGCCCGCAGCGACTATTCGATCGCCCCGGTCGACCAGTCCGAACTCCCCGCAGGCATCACGCCAACAGAAACCGGCACCATCCGCACGCTCCCCAGCATGCTGGCCGACCAAGGCGGCTGCGACGGCTTCTTCATCACTCGATTGAAGCGCACCTAAATTCTTCCCCCCTCCCTGAAAGGGAGGGGCCGGGGGTGGGTAGGCCGGCTCGGGTCGCAACCGCAGGAACATGCGGAACCCGACCCACCCCCAACCCCTCCCTTCCAGGGAGGGGCGAAAACCAAGGCCTTCGCACCGCACGAATCCCGCGCTAGGACAATCTCATGCAACCCGTCCGCATCGCCCCCTCGATCCTCTCCGCCGACTTCTCGAAACTCGGCGAGGAAGTTCGCGCCATTGACGCGGCCGGCGCCGACTGGATCCACATCGACGTGATGGACGGGCATTTCGTCCCCAACATCTCGTTCGGCCCCGCGGTCATGAAATCGGTCCGCGGCGTCACCACCAAGCCGTTCGACGTCCACCTGATGATCTCGCCCGTCGACGCCTATCTCGACGCGTTCGCGGAGGCCGGCGCCGATTGCATCACCGTGCATTACGAGGCCGGCCCGCACATCCACCGCTCGCTCCAGCACATCAAGGGCCTCGGCAAGCGCGCCGGAATCGTAATCTGCCCCGGCACGCCAGCGAAGATGCTCGACTACCTCATGGACATGGTCGATCTCGTCCTCGTGATGAGCGTCAACCCGGGCTTCGGCGGCCAGAGCTTCATCCCGAGCCAGCTCAAGAAGATCTCCGCGATCCGCACGATGATCGAAAAGAGCGGCCGCACGATCGATCTCGAAGTGGACGGCGGCGTCGACGCGGAATGGGCCAAGCGCTGCATCGAAGCCGGCGCCGACGCGCTGGTCGCTGGCACCTCGGTGTTCCGCGGTGGGCCGTCGCACTACGCCGCCAACATCGCCGCGTTGCGGGGGTGAACGAACCGCGTGATCCCGTGACCGATCCCGCCCCCGACGGGATCGACGAAGGCCGCCGCCTGATCCGGCTCGGCGGCGACAAGGGGCTGTCGCTCGCCGATCGCCTGGCCGAGCGTTTTCATCGGCTGACATGGCGCACCCCGCTCCACACGCTGCGCCTCAAGGGCCGGTATCCGCTGAAGCTGATCGCGGTCCCCGACGATCCCATCCTCGGCGACATCCCGCGCGGTACGATGCTGCTGGAAGGCGTCCTCTCGTTCCGCGGCGAAGCGCGCGACATCGAGACGCTCGATCTTTCGAAACCGCTGCCCAAGCCGTTCGCCGAGTACCTCCACAGTTTCGCGTGGCTGCGCGATCTCTCGACCGTCGCGACCCGCGCGCGGGGCGCCCCGATCGCCGAATATCTCATGGGACTCTGGCTGACCGCGTACGCCGACACGCAAGGCGGGATCGCGTGGCGCCCGGACATGTGGGGCCGCCGCATTCTCGCCTGGACCGCGCACGCGCCGCTGATCCTGTCGTCCTCCGACCAGATCTACCGTTCGAAGGTGCTCAACGCGCTCGCAAAGGGCGCGCTCCACCTCGATCGCAATGCCGACAAGGCGCCAGCGGGGGCGCCGCGCATCGCCGCGTGGTGCGGAGTCGTCGCGGCCGGACTGCTCATTCCCGGCGGCGAGCCGCGCCAGGCATTTGGTGAGGCAGGCTTGCTCCGCGCACTTGGCACGGGCCTGTTCGACGACGGCGGCTCGGTCTCGCGCAGCCCCGCGATGCTGCTCGACTCGATCCAGCTGCTCACCCTGCTCCAGGAAAGCTACGCCGCGCGCAGCGCCGAACTCCCCGAGACCGTCGCGGTTACGCTCACCCGGATGGTCGCGGCGTTGCTCGGCGTCGCGCACGCCGACCGCGGCCTGTCGAGCTGGCAGGGCGGCGGTCCGGCCAGCGAAACGCAGGTCGCCGCGGTGATCGAGGCCAGCGGCGTCCGCACCCGCCCGCTCCGCCAGGCGCGCGACTGGGGTTATCAACGTCTCGCCGCCGGCACTGCAGTGCTGATCGTCGACGCCGCCCCGCCCCCGATCGCCCGCCTCGTCGAAGGCGGCTGCGCCTCGACGCTCGCGTTCGAATTCTCCGACGGCCCGGCGCGGGTCGTCGTCAATTGCGGCGGCGCCCGCGCAGGCATTGCGCAACTCCCGCCCGCGATGGTCGAGGGCCTGCGCTCCACCGCCGCCCACTCCACGCTGACGATCGCCGACAGCAACTCGACCGCGATCCTCACCGACGGCACGCTCGGCCGCGGCGTCGGCGAAGTCGAGCTCAGCCGCCAGGAATCGGACGCCGCCAGCCGGATCGAGGCGAGCCACGACGGCTATGTCCGCCGCTGGGGATTCCTACACCGCCGCCAGCTGATGCTCACCGGCGACGGCCGCGAACTCCGCGGCGAGGACGCGCTGTTGCCGCAAGGCCGCAAACGCCGCGCCGGGTTGTCGTTGTTCGCGATCCGCTTCCATTTGGGCGCGGGCGTGCAGGTCTCCCCCACGGCGGACGGCCTCGGCGCGATCCTCCGCCTCCCCGGCGGTCCCCTCTGGCAATTCCGCTGCCGCGGCGGCGCGCTGGTGGTCGAGGACAGCGTCTGGATCGACGCCGACGGTCGCCCGGTCGCGACGCAGCAGCTGATGATCACCGGCGAAGCGGCGGCCGGCGGCGCGAGTGTGAGCTGGGCACTGAAGAAGGCCTGACCTAACGTCTGCCGGCGTGCACTTCGAAGACCCACGCTCGCCCAACCCACCTCCGTCATCCTGACGAAAGTCAGGACCCAGGATACCAAGCGACTGCCCTTGTGGCTCTGGATCCTGACTTTCGTCAGGATGACGGGAAATGGTGGACCGGGAGTCACCCGCACGCCCCCTGTTCCCCAGCGTCAACCGACGCTAAAGCACCGCCGCACGGCGACCCCCGACGAAAGACCCTCATGACCAGCATCCCGATCAAGCGCGCGCTCCTGTCCGTCTCCGACAAGACCGGGATCGTCGATCTCGGCAAGGCGCTGGCCAGCCACGGCGTAGAACTCGTCTCCACCGGCGGCACCGCCACCGCCCTCCGCGCCGCCGGCCTGAACGTCCGCGATGTGTCGGAACTCACCGGCTTCCCCGAAATGATGGACGGCCGCGTCAAGACGCTCCACCCGATGGTCCACGGCGGCCTGCTCGCCGTGCGCGACGACGCCGGCCACGCCGCCTCGATGGCCGAGCACCAAATCGGCGCGATCGACCTCGTGATCGTCAACCTGTACCCGTTCGAAGCCACCGTCGCGAAGGGCGCCGACCGCGACACCGTGATCGAGAACATCGACATCGGCGGCCCCAGCATGGTGCGTTCGGCGGCCAAGAACCACGCCTATGTCGCGATCGTCACCGATCCCGCCGACTATGCGCTGGTCTCGGGCGGCACCACGACACTCGAAGACCGCAAGCGCCTCGCCGCAAAGGCCTTCGCCACCACTGCCGCCTACGACTCGGCGATCGCGACGTGGTTCGGCACGGTAGACCAGGCCGAGGAGTTCCCCGCCACGCTGCCGATCACGCTCAAGCGCGGCGACAGCTTGCGTTACGGCGAGAACCCGCACCAGTCCGCCGCCTTCTACACCGCAACCGGCAACGTCAGCGGCATCGGCCAGGCTCGCCAGCTCCAGGGCAAGGCGCTCAGCTACAACAACCTCAACGACGCCGACGCCGCGCTCGAACTGATCGCCGAATTCCGCGATGCCGAGCCCTCCGTCGTGATCGTCAAGCATGCCAACCCCTGCGGCGTCGCCACCGGCGCCACGCTCGCCGACGCCTATGCCGCAGCATTCGCCTGCGACACGGTGTCGGCGTTCGGTGGCATCATCGCCGTGAACCGCACGCTCGACGCCGAGACCGCGCGCGCAATTACCGGCATCTTCACCGAAGTCGTCGTCGCGCCGGATGCCGACGAGGACGCGATCGCGCTGTTCGCCGCCAAGAAGAACCTCCGCTTGCTGCTCACCGGCGAACTGCCCGACCCCGCCCGTGCGGGTTTGACGGTAAAGTCGATCGCCGGCGGCTGGCTCGTCCAGGGTCGCGACAACGGTACGCCGGGTGAGCTGAAGGTCGTCACCAAGCGCCAGCCGACCGAGCAGGAACTCCTCGACTGCCGCTTCGCCTGGACGGTCGCCAAGCACACCAAGTCCAACGCAATCGTCTACGCCAAGGACGGCAGCACCGCAGGGATCGGCGCCGGCCAGATGAACCGCCTGGAATCCGCGCGCATCGCTGCGTGGAAGGCGAAGGACGCCGCGGAGAAGGCCGGATGGTCGACCCCGCGCACGATCGGCTCGGCGGTCGCCTCCGACGCGTTCTTCCCCTTCGCCGACGGCCTGCTCGCGGCAGTCGAGGCCGGTGCGACCGCGGTGATCCAGCCCGGCGGCTCGATCCGCGACGCCGACGTGATTGCGGCTGCAGACGAAGCCGGCCTCGCTATGGTCTTCACCGGTATGCGCCACTTCCGCCACTGAGTTCGAAGACCGCAACGCTCTAGCTGTTCCCCCGCGAAGGCGGGGGTCCAGGACCCCAAACGCCATCGCTCGTAACCCTGGGCTCCCGCGTTCGCGGGAGAACAGCGACCACGGCAAGGCTGCCCATAAAACAGGCACCAGCACCGCACTGCACAAGTTTTAACCCCAAAACCCCCGCTGCTCGCCCCCGCAAGCACACCCACCCCTCCACACCCCAATTGGCACGCACATTGCGAGGCGCCCCCGGTAACAAGGGGAAGGGGCGCGATGAAACTCGTCATTGCCATCATCAAGCCGTTCAAGCTCGACGAGGTGCGCGAAGCGCTCACCACGATCGGCGTGGCGGGCATGACGGTCACCGAGGTCAAGGGGTTCGGCCGTCAGAAGGGCCAGACCGAGATCTATCGGGGGGCCGAGTACAGCACCAACATGGTGCCGAAGATCAAGATCGAGGTGGTCTGCGCCGCCAGCCTGTCCGACCGCGTGGTCGAGGCGATCCAGGCATCGGCCAACACCGGCGCGATCGGCGACGGCAAGATCTTCGTGCTCGACGTCGGCCAGGCGGTACGCATCCGCACCGGCGAGACCGACGATTCAGCGCTCTGAGGGGGGACGAGATGAAGCATGATTTGAAGAAGGTTGCCGTCGCGGCTCTAGGGTTCGGCGCGACGATGATCGCTGCCGCACCCGCCTGGGCACAAGAGGTTGCGGCACCCGTGGCCCCTGTCGTCGCGCCCGTGGTCGCGACCGTGAACAAGGGCGATACCGCCTGGATGATGACCTCGACGCTGCTGGTGTTGATGATGATCGTCCCCGGCCTTGCGCTGTTCTACGGCGGTCTCACCCGGTCGAAGAACATGCTGTCGACGATGACCCAGATCGGCGCGGTCGCGTGTCTCGCGATGCTGCTGTGGGTCATGTACGGCTACACGATGGCGTTCGGCGACGGCGGCGGCGAGTATATCTCGGGCTTCGGCAAGGCGCTGCTCCGCGGCATCACGCCAGACTCCACCGCGGCGACCTTCACCGCCGGCGTCGCGATCCCCGAATATGTCTTCATCTGTTTCCAGATGACGTTCGCCGCGATCACCGTCGCACTCGTGCTCGGCTCGGTGGTCGAACGGATGAAGTTTTCGGCGGTGATGGTGTTCGCCGCCGTGTGGCTGACGATCGTGTATTTCCCGGTCGCGCACATGGTGTGGGCATCGGGCGGCAAGTTCTTCAAGATGGGCGCGCTCGATTTCGCCGGCGGCACCGTCGTCCACATCAACGCCGGTGTCTCGGCGCTGGTCGCGGCGCTGATCCTCGGCAAGCGGATCGGCTATCCCACCGATCGCATGGCACCGCACTCGCTGACGATGACCGGCATCGGTACCGGGTTGCTCTGGGTCGGCTGGTTCGGCTTCAACGCCGGCTCGGCACTCGAAGCCAACGGCTCGGCCGGGCTCGCGATGCTCAACACCTTCGTCGCCACCGCCTCGGCGGGCCTTGCCTGGATGCTGATCGAGCGCGTCAACGGCCATAAGGGCTCGGCACTCGGCTTCTGCTCGGGCATCATCGCCGGCCTCGTCGCGGTCACCCCGGCGGCCGGCAACTCGGGCCCGTTCGGTGCGATCATCCTCGGCGCGGTCGCCTCGGTGGTCTGCTATTATGCGGTGACGGTCCTCAAGCCGAAGCTCGGCTATGACGATGCGCTCGACGCGTTCGGCATCCACGGCATCGGCGGCATGATCGGCGCGATCGGCACCGGCATCGTCTACTCGCCCGCGTTCGGCGGCCCCGGCAAGCCCGACTTCGACATGGGCCATCAGTTGTTCGTCCAGGTCGCGGCGGTCGCCACGACCATCGTCTGGGCGGCGATCGGCACCGTGATCGCGATCTACATCGCCAAGGCGCTGACCGGCTTGCGGGTCTCCGAGGAAGTCGAGCGCGAAGGCCTCGATCTCGGCGAACACGGCGAACGCGCCTACGACTAGTTCGGTAGCGGGCCACCCCAGCCCGCACCCACGACGTTCCTCCTGCGGACAACCTTGGCTCGGTGTGGCAACACACCGGGCCATTTTTTGGTGTCGATCGAAGTGGTACTTCGATCGAGTGTGAGGGGGGGGGGTAAGGACACCACTATGTTCTCCCGCGAAGGCGGGAGCCCAGGACCAAGCAAAGCAACGGCGGTTAAATCCCCCTCCCGCTTGCGGGAGGGGTTAGGGGAGGGGCCGACGTACGTACTGGCGTCCGGTCCATGAGGCTAACCCCTCCCCCGACCCCTCCCGCAAGCGGAAGGGGAGCAGAAGATCGCGGTCTCCCCGCATCGGTCGCCCCTCATGTCCTAAGCGCTGGTACCCCCCCGGCGAAGGCCGGGGCCCAATTGGCAAGGTCGATGTAACGAGGGAAAGTCCTTCGCTATCGCCGTCCCCTAATTGGGCCCCGGCCTTCGCCGGGGTGGTGCGGAGCCCCGATACGACCAGCGCAAACACCCCAACCGTTCGTGCTGAGTAGCGACCGAGTAGCTCCGTCAGGAGCGTATCGAGGGCGCGTATCGAAGCATGGGTTCCGTGTGCCACCCCCTCCTTCGACACGCCGCTTCGACAAGCTCAGCAGCTTCTCAGGACGAACGGGGAGGGGGAGCGGGGCGAGAGACGGGGGAGCGCATAAGCGGCGACCCCGGCAAAATCCCGCCTAAACCCGCACGCCCTTCGGCGCCAACCGCCGGATATCGAGCACATCGACCCGCGACAGCATCACCGCGCCGAGCATCTTGTCGCCGGTCTCGACCAAAATCCCCTCGTGCGTCGCGCGCACCGTCCGCCACGCGACCTCGCGCACCGCGAGCCGCTTGCCGACCCGTTTCACCGCCGCGACGCGCCCGTCGTCCGCCACCGCCAGCGCACCCTGGCCATCCGCGCCGACGACGGCGCCTGCCACCGCGAACCCGTGCAACTGCGCCTGTGCCGCGTCCGCCGCCTCTTCCGGCGTCTCGATCTTGACCACCCGCCGCGCCCGAACGATCGCCCAGGCAACGACGAGACCAACGATCACCAGCACCGCCACGCCCACGCCGCCGATCGCATAGGGCCCGACCAGATAGGGCCCGATCGCAACCGGGCTCATCGCGGCCCTGCGAGCGCGTCCAGCATCGGGCGGATTCCGCGCAGGTCGTACCCGGCGTCTTCGGCCTGCGCGAGCAGCAGGTTCGGATTCCGCCCCGCCTTCGCCGCCGCCAACGCCCACAGGTTGCAGCTCCGCGTCCCCGACCGGCAATAGGCCAGCACCGGCCCGTCCGAAGCCGTCAGCGCCTGCGTCATCGCGTCGATCTGCGGATGCGAGAACCCCGCATGCGTCACCGGGATCGAAACATACTTCAGCCCAGCCGCTTCCGCCGCCGCACGGATAGCATCACCCGAAGGCTGCCCCGCATCCTCGTCGTCCGGACGATTGTTGACGATCGTCTTGAAGCCCGCCGCGGCGATCTCCGCGACCTGCTCGACCGCGATCTGCGGCGCGACCGAAATACTTTCGTTGATGTGCCGTATCATGCGGACTCGCGGATCACCTGGAGGAAGGCATCCCCATAGGCGTCGAGCTTCCGCGCGCCAATGCCTGATAACAGGCTGAGCTCGGCCCGTGACGCCGGCCGCTGCCGCGCAATGTCACGCAGCACCGAATCGTGGAAGATCACATACGGCGGAACGCCCGCTTCCTTCGCCAGATCGCGCCGCCGCACGCGCAACGCCTCGAACAGCGGATCGTCCACGGGGTTTGGCGTAGCGCCAACCGCCCCTTTACGCCGCCGCTCGCGCTTCGGTGGCACGACGATCGACACCGCCGCCTCGCCCTTGAGGATCGCCTTCGCCGCCGGCCCGAACTCGAGCCCGCCATGCGGATTGGTGCGCAGCGCATCCTTCAGCATCAGCGCCCGCGACACAGGCTTCAGCAACGCGACCTCGTCGCCATCGACGATCCCGTACACCGACAGCGCCTCGTGCCCGTTCATCAGGCTGCGCTCAGACGACACCCCCGTAAGGATGCCCTCGATATACCCGACGCCGAACATCTGCCCGGTCCGAAACACCGCCGACAGGAATTTTCGCGCGGTCTCGGTCGCATCCACCGCATCGACGTTACCGAGGCAATTGTCGCAATTCCCGCAATCCTCCAGCCGCTCCTCGCCGAAATGCTTGAGCAGGATCCGCCGCCGGCACCCGGCCGTCTCGACCAGCCCGCCCATCGCGGTCAGCCGCTGCCGCTCGCCCGCCTGCCGCTCGGGCTCCACTTCGCCGATCCGCTGCCGCGCCCGCGCGAAATCTTCCGCACCCCAGAACAGGTGTGCGATCGCCGGGTCGCCATCACGCCCCGCGCGCCCGGTTTCCTGATAATAGGCCTCGATCGATTTCGGCAGCCCGGCATGCGCCACGAACCGTACGTCGGGCTTGTCGATCCCCATCCCGAACGCGACCGTGGCGCAGATCACCATGTCCTCGCTCGCGACGAAATCCGCCTGGTTCTTCGCCCGCACCTGCGGATCGAGCCCCGCGTGATACGCCCGCGTCGGCCGCCCGCTCCGCCCCAGCGCCTCCGCCAGCTTCTCGGTCGCCGCGCGCGTCTGCGCGTACACAATGCCCGGCCCCGGGATTTTCTCGAGGATGTCGGCGATCTGTCGATTGACGTTGTCGCGCCCCGAAATCGCATAGCGGATGTTCGGCCGGTCGAACCCCGACACGATCAGGCCTTCTTGCGAAATCCCCAGCTGCTCGAGAATATCGGCGCGGGTATGTGCGTCGGCGGTCGCGGTCAGCGCCAGCCGTGGCACGTCCGGAAAACTGTCGAGCAAAGGCCGCAGCAACCGGTAATCTGGCCGGAAATCATGCCCCCACTCACTAACGCAATGCGCCTCGTCGATCGCAAAGAGGCTGAGCTTGGCCTGCGACAGGAGATTGCGGAAACTCTCGTTCGAAGCCCGCTCCGGCGCCACGTACAGCAAATCGAGATCGCCAGCCCGAAACCGCGCGATCGTCTCCTCGCGATTGGTATCGACCGACGTCAGCGTCGCCGCCTTGATCCCGACAGCAGTCGCCGCCCGCAACTGGTCATGCATCAACGCGATCAGCGGCGACACGACCACGCACGTCCCCTCCAGCATCGTCGCCGGCAACTGGTAACACAGCGACTTCCCCGCCCCGGTCGGCATCACCGCCAGAGTCCGCTGCCCCGCCAGCACCCGGTCGACCACATCGCGCTGCACGCCGCGGAAATCGGGAAAACCAAAGATGCGCTGGAGATCGGGAAGGGGGTCGAGTGCCATCGTCCCGGACCTAGGGTTCGTTCACCGTCGCCGCAATGCATGATCCGCGATCGGTCCGATCGCCCCGCGTTCGCGACTAGATCGAAATCCGAACGGATTGTTTCGGTACCGTGATGGACCACCAGAACTTCCCCGCGCATCCTCCCCATTCAATCCGTGGGGACGCGCATGGAACTGAGCATCAGGCTGGCCGAGCTGCAGAAGCGCACGATCGAACACCGCGAAGTGTTGCTGACCGAAGAAGCGGCGAAGACCGCGTTGGTGATGCCGTTCCTCCAGTCGCTCGGCTACGACGTCTTCAACCCGTCCGAAGTCGTCCCCGAATTCACCGCGGACGTCGGCACCAAGAAGGGCGAAAAGGTCGACTATGCGATCTGCGCGGGCGGGAAAGTGTCGATCCTGATCGAGTGCAAGCCCTCCTCGGTCCAGCTCAACGTCAATCATGCCGGCCAGCTGTTCCGCTATTTCAGCGTCACCGACGCGCGCCTCGCGGTGCTCACCAACGGCGTCGTCTACCAGTTCTATTCGGACATCGAGCGCCCGAACAAGATGGACGACAAGCCGTTCTTCACCTTCACGATGGACGCGATCAAGCCCGGCGACATCCGCACGCTCGAGAAATTCACCAAGGCCGCGTTCGACATCGACAAGATCGTCCAGGAGGCCGGCAACCTCAAGACGCAGTCGCTGATCCGCCTCGAACTCGAAAAGGAGTTCGCCGAGCCCTCCGACGAGTTCGTCCGGATGATGGCGCAGCGCGTCCACGGCGGGCGCCTGACGCCCGCAATCAAGGACGGCTTCGCCAAGCTGCTCGCGCCGGCGATCGCCGCGCTGATCCGCGATTTCGTCAACGAGCGGCTGTCATCGGCGCTGAAGGCGTCGAGCCCGGTCGAGGACCTGCCGCCGGGTGCGTCCGACGACCCCTCCGACGGCGACGGCATCGTCACCACGCAGGAGGAGATCTCCGGCTTCCACATCATCCAGGCGATCGCCTCACGGCTGGTCGACCCGAAACGCGTGATCGTCCGCGATGCGAAGTCGTATTGCGCGATCCTGCTCGACGACAACAACCGGAAGACGGTCGCTCGGATGCACTTTAACGGCATCACGACCAAGTATCTCGGGATGTTCGCCGGCAAGGACGAGACGCGGCATCTGCTGTCGGATTTGACGCATATCTACCAATATTCGAGCGCGATCGAGGCCCGGTTGCGCGAACTGGATCCGTCCATTCCGGCGTAGCGAGCGCCCCTAGTCCCCGCTCTCCTTCCGTTCCCCCGCGAAAGCGGGGGCCCAGGACCAAGCAGTGCCACCGCCCGTGATTCCTGGCCCCCCGCGTTCGCGAGGGAACAGGAAGGGGCAGCGTGCGATACGCTGCTCGCCTTTAATGCTCCCCCCGGCATCCAAACCACCACCCCGGCGGAGGCCGGGGCCCAATTGGAAAGGTGGCAATGTCAGCAACGTTCCCCAATTGGGCCCCGGCCTCCGCCGGGGGGGGGGGGCGGGGGTGAGCCTACTCTTCCGTCATGCCGGGCTCGTTCCGGCATCCACCCGTCCCAAAACTCGAAGCGTGACAGTGCGCGGAACGGTGGACCCCGGAACAGGTCCGGGGTGACGGAGCTTTTGTGGCGGCCGTCCGCGGGTGATCCAAGCGCATCAAACGCACTCTACTCCGCCGCCAACGCCCCATCATCATCCCCAGCCCGCTCCTGCGCCTGCCGGTTCCACATCTCCGCATACACGCCGCCCTGCCGTAGCAGGTCCGCATGCGTGCCCTTCTCGACGATCCGCCCCGCCTCCAGCACGACGATCTGGTCCGCATGCACCACCGTGGACAGCCGATGCGCGATCACGATCGTCGTGCGCCCGCGCTCGATCGCCTCCAGCGTATCCAGAATCTCAGCCTCGGTCCGGCTATCCAGCGCTGAAGTCGCTTCGTCCAGAATCAGGATCGGCGGGTTCTTGAGCAGCGTCCGCGCGATCGCCACGCGCTGTTTCTCACCGCCCGACAGCTTCAACCCACGCTCGCCCACCCGCGTCTCATACCCAAGCGGCTGCCGCTCGATGAACCCCGCGATCGCCGCACCCTTCGCGGCAACCTCGACCTCGGGCATCTCGGCACCCTCACGGCCATAGGCGATATTGTACCCGATCGTGTCGTTGAACAGCACCGTATCCTGCGGCACGATCCCGATCGCGGCGCGCAAAGACGCCTGCCGCACCTGCGCGATATCCTGCCCATCGACGGTAATCCGCCCGCCCGTCAGGTCGTAAAACCGGTACAGCAACCGCGCGAGCGTCGACTTGCCCGCACCCGACGGCCCAACCACGGCCAGTGTCGATCCGGCAGGCACGTCCAGCTCCAGGTCGCGCAGGATCGGCCGCCCGGCGTCGTAGCCGAACGACACGCCCTCGAACCGCACATGCCCCGCGCTCACCGCTAGCGCAGGCGCACCCGGCGCATCGACCACGGTCGCCGGCGTATCGATCAGGTCGAACATCGCCGCCATGTCGAGCGCACCCTGCCGGATCGTGCGATACACCATCCCCAACAGGTCGAGCGGCCGGAACAGCTGCGCCAGCAGCGTCGACACGAATACAACGTCGCCCGCCGACGCCTCGCCGCGGCTCCACCGCCACACGACGAACCCCATGCCGCCCGCCAGCATCACGTTGGTGATCAGCGCCTGGCCGAGATTCAGCCACGCGAGCGAATTCTCGCTCTTCACCGCCGCCTCGGAATAGGCCGTGATCGCGCTGTCGTAGCGGCGCGCCTCGCGCTCCTCCGCGCCGAAATACTTTACCGTCTCGAAGTTCAGCAGCGAATCCACCGCATGCGCGACCGCCCCGGTATCCAGGTCGTTCATCCGCGCGCGCAGGGCGTTGCGCCAGTCGGTCACCATCCGCGTGAAGAGGATATAGCCGACCACCATCACCACCGTCGCGACGACCAGCGGCCAGCCGAACTTGGTCCAGAACAGCCCGAGCACCAGCACCAGTTCGAACACCGTCGGCGCGATGTTGAACAGCAGGAAGTACAGCATCGTGTCGATGCTCTTGGTACCGCGCTCGACCACCTTGGTGACCGCACCCGTCCGCCTGGACAGGTGAAAATCGAGGCTCAGCGCATGCAGGTGGCGAAACACCTGCGCCGCCAGCCGCCGCGACGCGTCCTGCCCGACGCGCTCGAACACCGCGTTGCGCAGATTGTCGAACAGCGTCGTCCCGAATCGCGACGCCGCGTACCCGACCACCAGCAGCACGACGAGCGTTAGCGCCCCGCGATCGTTCCCCGCCATCGCGTCGACCGCGTATTTCAGCGTGAACGCCGCGCCGAACACCTGGATCAGCTTCGACGCGATCACCAGCAGCATCGCGACGACGATCCGTACCTTCAGCTTGGGCTGTCCCGCCGGCCACAGGAACGGCAGGAAGCGGCAGAGCGTCGGCAGCAAGGGCTGGTCCGCGCGGGTGGAGGTGTAGCTGTCAGGGGGCATGGATCGATGCGATGTAGGTGCAGTCAAGCCCCGGCGAAAGCAGTTGGGGGAACAATCCTGCCGCTTCGTCGCTTTTATCGGTACGTCCTGCCGCAACGGCACGCACGCAACCGGAGAGTGAAATGGAACCGCTGTTCTACGTCATGGCGATCATGGGTTGCGGCGATGGCAACGTGAATTGCACCGAGGCGCGCGTGATCCCGGCGCGCTACGAGACGATGGCGCAGTGCCGCGCGGCGCTCCCCGGACAGCTGGCGCAGAACACCGACGTTCCGTATCCGATGATCGGCGCGAATTGCCGTGCGCAAGGCCAGCTCTTGGCGAAAACCGGCAAGGCCAAGCCGCAGGGCTGAACCGAATTTTCGTCATGCCGGGCTTGTTCCGGCATCCACCCATCCCCGAGTTCCCTGCTTTAGACTGCGCGGAACGGTGGATCGCGGAACAGGTCCGGGATGACGTGGTGGCTTGGGCAGGTGCGCGCTAAACCTTAGGCCGAGTCCACAACCGGGCGTCCCGCACAGTCCGCGGATACAGTTTCTCCCGCCGAGCCGCCTCCCGCGCCGCCGTCACGATAAACCCCAGCTTCTGCATCCCCGACGTCGTCACCCGGTGATCCCAGGCATGCTCCCCCCGAGCCGCCACAGTCCGCCCGATCGCCCCATAAATGCCAGCCGCCGACAACACCGCCCAAGCCGAGCGGAACGACAGCGCCGGCGTCCCCTCCCGCGCACTCGCCTCGAATGCTGCCGCCCGATCCGCCATCCGCCGCGTCAACACAGCTAACCGCGAGCGAAACGGCGGCTTCATGTGCTGCCCGGGCGGAAAGTCCATCTCGACCAGCCAGTCCTCGGGCAGATAGCACCGCCCGACCCGGTCATCCTCCTCGACGTCGCGCGCGATATTGGCGAGCTGGAACGCCATCCCCAGGTCGCACGCGCGATCGAGCGTATCCTCGTCGTCGGGATCGACGCCCATCGCGATCGCCATCATGCACCCGACGACGCCCGCGACATGGTAGCAATATTTGTAGAGGTCGTTCTCCGACCGCGGCCGCCACTCGCGCGCATCGAGCGCGAACCCCTCGACCAGATCACGCGCGAACCGCTTCGGCAGCCGCGTCTCAGCGGCGAAGATCCGCAACGCATCGAACGCCGGCTCGCCGACATAGTCGCCCGCGAGAGCCTGCTCGGTCATCGCCGACAGCGCCACGAGCCTGGCCGGGGCGTCCTCCACTACGGTCATCCCGTGCCCATGATCCTGCCCATCGGCGATATCGTCGCACCGCCGGCACCACGCATACAACAGCCACGCCCGCTCGCGCGTCGGCTTGTCGAACAACAGGCTGGCGGCGGCAAAACTCTTCGACCCGCGCGAGATCGACTCATGCGCGGTAGCGACGATCGCCTCGCGCGAGGGGAGGGGGTGACTCACAGCAACACCCCGCACGCCACCACCGTTATATGCGCCACCCCGGCGGAGGCCGGGGCCCAGTTGGGGGACGTAAGTTGGCTAGCGCCGAGCGTCGTTACTGCAACCTTCCCAACTGGGCCCCGGCCTTCGCCGGGGTGGCGGCAGGTGCTGGAGTGAGCCGTCAACCTCACAAATCCGACGCGTTCATCCGCACGATCGGCTGCGTCGGCACGTGGCGCTCCATCCGGTCGAGCAACACCTCCAGCGTATCCGCCACAATCAGCAGGTCCCTGTGCTGCGGCCGCAGGAAACCAACCTCGCCCATCTTCTCCCAGAACGCGATCAGGTGATCGTAATACCCAGCGGTGTTCAGCAGTCCGACCGGATCCGCATGATAGCCAAGCTGCGCCCAGCTCAGCGCCTCCCACAGCTCGTCCATCGTCCCGGTCCCACCCGGAATCGTCACGAACCCGTCGGAAAGATCGGTAAACATCTGCTTGCGCTGATGCATGCCGCTGACGACGTGCAGCTCGGTAAGCCCCCGATGCGCGACCTCGGCATCGACCAAGGCCTGCGGGATAACCCCGATAACCTCGCCGCCACCCTCGAGCGCGCCATCCGCGATCGCCCCCATCAGCCCGGTCCGCCCACCGCCATAAACCAGGCCAATCCCCCGCGCGGCAAACGCGAGCCCCAGCGCGCGAGCGCCCTCGATATAAGTCGGATCAGCCGGCGTCGCCGACCCGCAATACACAGCAAGTCTCTTCATCCCGCACCGCTAGGGGAAGCGCGCGGGGTGCCGCAAGGAAAGAATGGGTTCACGCGAAGGCGCAAAGGCGCGAAGATGTCTTTCCCGTCGCAAAGCGACTTACACATCCCAAGCCGCAAAAACGGCTCATGCAGCATGGCGCTACGCCCTTCACGAAAATCTTAGCGCCTTCGCGCCTTCGCGTGAACAAAACCCCTTACTTCTCGCCTTCAAGCATCAACCGAGCCGTAGCCTTTGCGCTCCCGACAACCCCCGGAATCCCAGCACCCGGATGCGTCCCAGCGCCCACGAAGTACAAGTTCGGAATATGCTCGTCGCGATTATGCACGCGGAAATACGCGCTCTGCGTCAGCACCGGCTCCAGCGAGAACGCGCTACCCAGATGTGCATTCAGATCCTGTGCGAAATCCTTCGGCGCGTACGAGAATTTCGTCACGATCCGCTCATGGATATCCGGAATCAACCGCCGCCCGATCTCGTCGAGGATGCGCTTCTCCAAAATCGGCGCGATCTCGTCCCAATCCACCGGGAATTTCCCGAGATGGGGCACCGGCGCCAACGCGTAAAACGTCGAATGCCCCTCCGGCGCCAGCGAAGGATCGGTCACGGTCGGATGATGCAAATACAGCGAGAAATCCTCGCTCAGCACGCCGTGGTCGTAAATGTCCTCGAGCAGCCCCTTATAGCGCGGCCCGAAGAGGATCATGTGGTGCGGAATGCCCGGCCAGGTGCCCTTGATCCCGAAATGCACCACGAACAGCGACGGCGAATATTTCTTCCGCTCGAGCGACCCGGTCTTCCGCTTGGCACTGCGTGAGGTCGCCAGCAGGTCGCGATAGGTGTGCATGATGTCGCTGTTCGCCGCCACCGCATCCGCCTGACCCGACCAGCCGCTCGCCGTCGTCACGCCGGTCGCGCGATCGCCCAGAGTCTCGATCGACGTCACCGGATCGTCGAGCCGCAGCACACCGCCCAGCCGTTCGAACTGAGTCACCAGCGCCGCCACCAGCCGATTGGTCCCGCCGCGCGCGAACCACACCCCGCCGTCGCGCTCCAGCTTGTGGATCAGCGCATAGATCGCGCTCGTCGTCATCGGATTGCCGCCGACCAGCAGCGTATGGAAGCTCAACGCCTCGCGCAGCTTCTCCGACTTCACGAAGCTCGACACGATCGAATAGACCGATCGCCACGCCTGGTATTTCGCCAGCGCCGGCGCCGCCTTGATCATCGACCCGAAGTCGAGGAACGCGACATGCCCGAGCTTCTCATAGCCCTCATGGAAGACCCCCGCCGAATAGTGCAGGAATTTCTCGTATCCCGCCCAGTCGCCGGGATGCAGCTTCTCGATCTCGGCGCGCATCTGGACGTCGTCGTTGCTGTAATCGAAATTCGTCCCGTCGGGCCAGTTCAGCCGGTAGAACGGCAGCACCGGATCGAGCGTCACGTCCGCGCTCATGTCGCGCCCGCTCAGCGCCCACAGCTCGCGCAGGCAATCCGGATCGGTGATCACCGTCGGCCCGGCATCGAAGGTGAAGGTGCCTTCGTCGGTGGCGCGCTCCCAGAAATACCCACGCCCGCCCGGCTTATCGCGCGATTCGACGATCGTCGTCTGCACGCCCGCGGATTGCAGCCGGATCGCGAGCGCCAGCCCGCCAAATCCTGCGCCGATGACGATTGCGGTCTTCATGGTCTCATACTGCCTGCGATGGCGCGCACGGCGCGCGCGATGGGGACGGGGGGCTTGCCGGTCAGAACGCGCGCCTTGTCGGTCAGCGTCGAGCGTCCGGCATAGAAGCGACCGATCAGGGCCGGCGACAGGCGATAGAAGCGTTCGAGGATGCGATAGCGTTCCTCGGGCTCCGACGCGCGGAACAACATCGTGTCGAGCATCCGGTAGAAGCCGCGGCTTTTCCACGTCGCCCGCGCCATCGCCTGCGTCGCGTCGTGAAGGGTCGTGCCGGAGAAATCGGTGAGACGCGCCAGCATCGACGCCGTCCGCACCGCGTCGGGCAGCGAATACCCCGTGGTCGGATGGAACATCCCCGCACGCATCCCGGCCTTGGCGACATGCGCGCCGCCAGAGCGCCAATACGCCTCGAAATCGCCGCCCATCGCGACCGGCAGCACGCCCGATTCCACGCGCGCCGCCTGCGCCACCGCCCAGCCGCGCGCCTCGGCATAATCATGGACGCGGGTCGTGAGCGTCTCGACGTCGAGGTCGGGGGTGTCGCTGTAATAGGTGTCCTCGACGAACATCCGGTCGTCGGCCAGCGGCAGGCAATAGACGAAGCGATAGCCATCGATCTGCGGCACGGTCGCGTCCATCACGATCGGCGTGGGGCTGCCGTGCGGCGCCTTCAGCACCAGTTCGCGCCCGACGAACTTCTGCCATGCCAGATCGAGAAGCGACAGGTCGCCCGGGCCTCGCACGTCGATCACGCCCTTGGCTTCGATCCGGTCTCCATCCGCGAGCACCACCGCGGTCGGACTCGCGCCCGACACTTTCCGCCCAAGCATCAGCGCATCCGCGGGGAGCACGCGGCGTACCTCGCGGTCGAGCCGCTCGCTCTCGATCGAATAATAGGTCGCGTCGATCGTCCGCGCATGCGCCGGAAACCGCACGTCGTAGCCGCGCCAGGCATGCACCACGAGCGGAGCGACGATCCAGCGATCGCCTTGCGCTACGTCGCTGCCGAAGAACGACCAGAGATGATTGCCGCCGACCACCGGCGCGGCGTCGATAAGCCGCACGTCCAACGCCGGATGCCTGGCCTTGAGCGCCAGCGCGATCATCCCGCCGGCCAAACCCGCGCCAACGATCGCGACGTCGCAGGAGATCGTCGATGCCATCTGCTCGGACTAGCGCAAAGCAGCGAGCACGAAAACAACCTTTCCGAAGCAATCGCAGCCGAAGACAACCTGCGTTGCCGGGAGTGTGGGGGAGGCGAGGGAGGCGGGGGGGGCAGACAGGAAAGGATAACCTACCGATCCTCCCCCGCAAGGGGGAGGTGGCAGGCGCTTGTCTGACGGAGGGGGAGGGCAGGGAAACCGAGGTTCCGTATCCTCCCCCTCCGTCGCCTTCGGCGACACCTCCCCCTGGCGGGGGAGGATCAAACGATCGATCATTGCGACGCCTGAACCGTGCGATCCGTACGAATAGGAAAAGCCCAACCTGCTCCCCTCCCTGGAAGGGAGGGGCTGGGGGTGGGTCGGCTTCCGCAAGTTCGAACGCGCGCGGCTAAGGGGGGACTGGCTTCCGCATACCGGAACGCGAGTGGTTCAAGCTGGCCGACCCACCCCCGACCCCTCCCTTCCAGGGAGGGGAGAGTGCGCGGCGACAGATACCCTTTCACCAAGATACCTCTTAGACAGTACGAATGGCCACATCCGCTCCCACCTTAACTACCGCCCGGCTAACCCTAACCGCCCACACTGCCACCGACCTCGAAGACTGCGCCACGATGTGGACCGACCCGCGCGTCTACGCGATGATCGGCGGTCAGCCGCGCACCCGCGAGGACGTCTGGATCCGCCTGCTCCGATCGATCGGCCAGTGGACGCTGTTCGGCTACGGCAGCTGGATCGCCCGCGACACCGCCACAGGCCACCTCATCGGCGAGCTCGGCCTGATCGAGGCCCGCCGCGCGATCGAGCCCTCGATCGACGCGACTCCCGAAGTCGGCTGGACGCTCACCGGCGACGCGCAAGGCAAGGGCTACGCCTCCGAAGCGCTCGCCGCGATCCTCGCCTGGACCGACGCGCGCATCCCCGCGACGACCTGCATCATCGATCCCGCCAACGCCCCCTCGATCCGGCTCGCCGAGCGCCTCGGCTACCGCCTGCGCACGACGGGCACGTACCGCGACGCGCCGATCCTGATCTTCGACCGCGCCGCGCCCGGCGCTATTTCTGCGCGGTGACGACCGGCGTCTGCACCGACGCGATCGGCATCGGATCGCCCGCCCGGTCATAGAACGCCATCAACACCAGCCCCAACGCCAGGATGCTGCCGGCGATCACGTATATCAGCCTTTTGTGGTCCTTGCCCGTATCGCGGCCAATATTCCGCCCCGTATCCCCGCGCGCGGCGCTATGGTTTGCCATGCATCACTCTCCGAATTGGCAGGTCATCCTGCTCTAGGGAAGGAAGCTATCAGGATTCCACGCACTGCATAGAGCCTATTGCAATGCCAGGATTTTCCAGGACTTGGCCTGCGCCGTCACCTCGCAGAACAGAGCAGCATACGTGATCGCGTCCATGCTGCGAAATATCCGCTCACAGCCCCGTCGCCCGACCGACCGCCAACGGATGCTGTGGTACTTGCGCTACGGGTCCCGGCAATTCCGATCCCCGTCGGCATGCCAGGTTTGGCGATGACGGTCGCGACGGGTATGGGCGGAGGCTATCATGTGGTGCGGGAGGTTTTCCCGCGGTTCATGTGGCGGAGAGCAATGGGGACACGGCCGATCACGGTCGGTCGCCATCGGCGACATCATGAACGATACGGGTGCAAACATGGCCATCATTTCCGAACCTGGGATCGGCTCTGCGACACCGGCGAACACGGTGTTGAAGACTGGGCGGACCATGCCGAAGCGGCTGTACGGCGCGGCGAGTCTCGGCGCGGTGTGGATGATGCTGGCCGCGACCGCGCCGGTCACGCGGCTCGACGTCGAGGTCGACAATCTGCGCTCGGCGAAGGGCACGATCCGGATCTGCCTCACCGCCGATCCCGATAACTTCCCGGCCTGTGTCGACGATGCCAACGCGATGACCCGGTCGATCCCGGCCAGCGTCCATGCGACCAGCTTCCCCGGTCTGCCGCAACGCGCCTATGCGCTCGCGATCATCCACGACGAGAACAACAACGCCAAGCTCGATACGATCGCCGGCATCCCGCGCGAGGGCTATGGCTTCTCCCGCAATGCCGCGGTCCGGTTCGGCCCGCCGCGCTTTTCCGCCGCCGAGTTCACGCTCGCCGGTGATGCCGATATGCAACAGGTAAAAATGCGTTACATCTTCTGAACGATCGTCACGGACCGAATTCGGTTTCCCCGCGTTGCGCCGTGGAACCTTTTTGTCCGGAGCTTTTTCCTTGCGCGCATTCACTCTCTTTACGTCTGCCGCAATCGCGGTGCTCCTGACCGCCACGCCTGCGCTCGCGCAGACTGACCCCAACCCGTCGCCGCCGATCACCAGTGCGCGTGACAACAACCGCGTGACGGTCGCGGTCGGCGTTGCGTCGCTGCCCGATTACGATGGTGCAGACAGCAACGACTTCTCGCCCGTCGGCGCGGTGATCGGCACGGTGCGCGGCCATGACTTCTTCACCCGCGGCACGCAGCTGTACGTCAACCTGATCCCCAACACGGGCAACGTCGGCATCAACTACGAACTCGGCGTCATCGGCGGCATTCGTACCGATCGTACCGGCAAGGTCGACAACCGCCAGGTCCGCGCGCTTGGCAAGATCGACACCGCGTACGAAGTCGGCGGCTATGTCGGCATCGGCAAGACCGGCGTCATCACCAGCGATTACGACACGCTCACCGCACGCGTAGCCTATGTCCACGACGTTTCGGACACTTATGACAGCTATGTCATCACGCCGCAGATCAACTACACGACGCCGCTGTCGGTCCGTACGCTCGTCTCGATGGGCGTGTCCGGCGATTACGTCGGTAAGGGCTTTGGCCGCACCTATTCGGCGGTGACGCCGATCGGCACGCTGAACAGCGGGCTGCGCACCTACGACGTCAACGACAGCGGCTTTCGCGAGATCAACGCGTCGCTGTTCGTGGTGCAGAGCCTGTCGGGCGATCTTCGCCACGGCTTCGGCGTCGGCGCCGGCGTGCTCTACGGTCGCCTGCTCGGCAAGTACAAGGACAGCCCGATCGTCGCCGATGTCGGCTCGGCGGATCAGTGGATGGGTGCGGTCGGCCTGACCTACACCTTCTGATCCCAACCTGACCGGGTCTGTTTCGGCAGGCTCGCAGGTCTTGCGAATAAATCACCCGCCCGGCGCATCCGGGCGGGTTTTTCGTGCGTACCTCGTTGTGGACTGGACTTTGTGATTACGGACCTTAAACCGTCATATGTCGCGATTAAGTCAATAAGAACAATACGATACTCGACCGTATCACCCACAAGGGGAGGACCCTGCCATGACCGAGAGCATGCACCTGATCGAAGCCCTCGATGCGCGCGTAGAGCGACGCAGCGAGCGCCGGGAGTTCTTCAAGAACGCGCTCGGCGCGGCGGCGATCACCGCGGCCGGCGCGACCGCATTGTCCTTCTCCAGCGCGGCATCGGCACAGACGATCACCGACGCGGATGTCCTGAACTTCGCGCTCAATCTCGAATATCTCGAGGCGCAGTTCTACTCCTACGCCGCCTACGGCACCGGTCTCGACAACAGCCTGTTGTCCGGCACCGGCCAGCAGGGCGCGGTTCTCGGCGGTCGCCAGGTCACCTTCACCGACCCGATCGTCCAGCAATATGCGCGTGAGATCGCGCAGGACGAGATCGCCCACGTCAAGTTCCTCCGCTCGGCGCTCGGCAACTCCGCCGTCGCGCAGCCGGCGATCGACGTCAGCGTCTCGCCGACCAGCGCCTTCTCGACCGCCGCGCAGGCTGCAGGGTTGGTTCCCGCCGGCACCGCGTTCGACCCCTATTTCTCCGACGAGAACTTCCTGCTCGGCGCGTTCATTTTCGAAGACGTCGGCGTGACCGCCTACAAGGGCGCCGCCCCGCTGCTCACCAGCAAGGCGTATCTCGAGGCTGCCGCCGGCCTGCTCGCGGTCGAGGCGTATCACGCCGCGATCGTCCGCACGACGCTCTACGGCAAGGGTATCGACACGCCGGCGCTACGCACCTCGGCGGATGCGATCTCGAAGGCGCGCGACAGCCTCGACGGCGGTGGCGCGAACACGGTGATGTTCGGTGCCGGCGATCTCGATCAGGGCATCTCGCCCTACAGTCAGACGCCGACCAACCTCGCGACGACGCAGGTCGCGGTCACGACGTCGAACATCGTCCCGCTCGATGCGAACGGCATCGCGTACAGCCGCTCGACCAGCCAAGTGCTGAACATCGTGTATCTCAACAGCGGTGCAGCCTCGGCAGGCGGGTTCTACCCGTCGGGCATGAACGGCAACATCAAGACGAGCGTCGCGGCGAGCTGATCCAGCCCAACGCCCTTCGCTTTCTTCGCTATTCAGGGGATTAACCCAATGACCGACATCAAGAATACGCTCGAGATCTTCGACGCGATCGAAACCCGCCGCAACGAACGCCGCAGCTTCCTCCGGTTCGCCGGCGGCAGCGCGGTCGCGCTCGGCGGTGCCTCGCTGCTCGCCGCCTGTGGTGGTGACGACAACGACAGCGTGACGCCGGCCCCGACCCCCACGCCGACCCCGGCAACCGGTGTGACCGACCCGGACGTGCTGAACTTCGCGCTCAACCTCGAATATCTCGAAGCGCAGTTCTACGCCTATGCTGCGTTCGGCGTCGGCCTCAACGCCAACCTGCTGACCGGCGTCGGCACGCAGGGCGCGGTCGTCACCGGCACCGGTGCCGGCTTCCCGCGCCAGGTCGCCTTCCAGGATGTCGTCGTCCAGCAATATGCGCGTGAGATCGCGATCGACGAAGTCGCGCACGTCGCGTTCCTGCGCAGTGCACTCGGTGCGTCCGCCGCAGCGCAGCCCGCGATCAACATCTCGGGCGGCACCGCCGCCGCTCCCGGCGCGTTCAGCCTCGCGGCCCGCGCGGCAGGCGTGGTCGATGCGAACACCGGCGTGTTCGACCCCTATGCCGACGACAACAGCTTCCTGCTTGGCGCGTACATCTTCGAGGACGTCGGCGTCTCGGCCTACAAGGGCGCGGCCCCGCTGATCAGCAACAAGACCTATCTCGAGGCCGCTGCCGGCATCCTCGCCGCCGAGGCCTATCATGCCGGTCTGATCCGGACGATCCTGTACCGCAAGGGTCTGCAGACGCCGAACCCGATCACGGCGCTGATCACCAACGCGAACAAGATCAGCGACGCGCGCGACAGCCTCGACGGCACCGTCACCAACGCGACGACCGGCGTGATCGGCGACGACGACCAGGGCATCACCGGGTCGGACGCGACGATCTCGAACATCGTCCCGACCGATGCCAACGGGCTTGCCTACAGCCGTTCGACCGGCCAGGTGCTCAACATCGTCTACCTCAGCAAGGCCGCGGTCTCGCTCGGCGGCTTCTTCCCCGCCGGCGTCAACGGCTCGATCCGGACGTCTGCGGCAAACGCTTAGGGCGGCTTGCGCCAAGCTGGCGCAAGACTCGCCTAAGCGCGGCCAGCGCAGCACAGCACGCCACAAGGCGTAGCTTTGCTACGACTGACGGCGCGCGGAGTGAAAGAAAAGGCCGTTGCCCCACCCAGGGCAGCGGCCTTTCTACTGCGTGCATACGCTCGATCCTCCCCCGCCAGGGGGAGGTGGCACCGAAGGTGACGGAGGGGGAGGACACGGAGCATAGGTTTACCCTTACCGCCCCCTTCGTTTGGCAAGCGCCAGCCACCTCCCCCTGGCGGGGGAGGATCGCAAGAGCCGCCGCCCCCCGCCGTTCGCCCGGCACCCCCACCACCAAGTTTCCCATTGCACCCCACCCCAACCCCCCTATGCTCACCCCACCCCGGGGGAGCGCTTATCCGCGCTTGAGAGGAAGGCAGGAGCCTTCGACCCGCTGAACCTGATCCGGTTGATACCGGCGGAGGGAGGGAGCGGTCGCCACAGAACCGCAATCCTTGCTCCGAGACCCGTAGGAGCAAGCGCATGGCCATCGATACGCAATCCAAGACTGACATCGGCGTAACCACCGGCCCGATCCGAGGCTCCCGGAAAATCCACGTAGCGGTCCCCTCCAGCCCCGACGTCCGCGTCGCCATGCGCGAGATCGTCCTAGACCCAAGCTGCTCCGAACCCCCGTTACGCGTCTACGACACCAGCGGCCCCTACACCGACCCCCGCGCGACAATCGACATCAACGCCGGCCTCCCCCAACTCCGCCGCGCCTGGATCGAAGCCCGAGGCGACGTGGAATCCTACGAAGCCCGAGAACTCCGCCCCGAAGACAACGGCCAGCTAGGCCCAGACCGCTCCGGCGGCGTCCCCCAGTTCCCCGCCACCATCAAGCGCCCCCTCCGCGCCAAGCCAGGCGCCAACGTCAGCCAGATGCACTACGCCCGCCGCGGCATCATCACCCCCGAAATGGAATACGTTGCCACCCGGGAAAACCTCGGCCGCGCGATACTGAAAGACTACAAGCGAGACGGCGAATCCTTCGGCGCGCAGATCCCCGACTTCGTAACCCCCGAATTCGTCCGCGACGAGATCGCCCGCGGTCGCGCGATCATCCCCAACAACATCAACCACCCCGAATCCGAACCGATGGCGATCGGCCGCAACTTCCTCGTCAAGATCAACGCCAACATCGGCAACAGCGCGGTCGCCAGCAACGTCGCCGCCGAAGTCGACAAGCTCGTCTGGTCGATCCGCTGGGGCGCGGACACGGTGATGGACCTCAGCACCGGCCGCAACATCCACGACACCCGCGAATGGATCCTCCGCAACTCGCCCGTCCCGATCGGCACCGTCCCCATCTACCAGGCGCTCGAAAAGGTCGGTGGCATCGCCGAGGACCTCACCTGGGAGATTTTCCGCGACACCCTCATCGAGCAGGCCGAACAGGGCGTCGATTACTTCACGATCCACGCCGGCGTGCGCCTCGCCTACATCCCGATGACCGCGAAACGTGTCACCGGCATCGTCTCGCGCGGCGGCTCGATCATGGCGAAATGGTGCCTCAGCCACCACAAGGAGAGCTTCCTCTACGAGCGCTTCGACGAGATCACCGAGATCATGAAGGCGTACGACATCGCCTACAGTCTCGGCGACGGCCTGCGTCCCGGCAGCATCGCCGACGCCAACGACGAAGCGCAGTTCAGCGAACTCTACACGCTAGGCGAACTCACGCATCGCGCCTGGAAGAGCGACGTCCAGGTCATGATCGAAGGCCCCGGCCACGTCCCGATGCACAAGATCAAGGAGAACATGGACAAGCAACTCGAAGTCTGCGGCGAAGCCCCCTTCTACACTTTAGGGCCGCTCACGACGGACATAGCCCCCGGCTACGACCACATCACCAGCGGCATCGGCGCCGCGATGATCGGCTGGTACGGCACCGCGATGCTCTGCTACGTCACGCCGAAAGAGCACCTAGGCCTCCCCGACCGCGACGACGTCAAGGTCGGCGTAGTCACCTACAAACTAGCCGCCCACGCCGCCGACCTGGCAAAGGGCCACCCCGCCGCCCAGATGCGCGACGACGCCCTCAGCCGCGCACGCTTCGAGTTCCGCTGGAGAGACCAGTTCAACCTCTCCCTCGACCCCGACACCGCCGAACACTACCACGACCAGACGTTGCCAGCCGAGGGCGCCAAGACCGCCCATTTCTGCTCGATGTGCGGCCCCAAATTCTGCTCGATGAAGATCACCCAAGAGGTACGCGATTTCGCGGCGAAACAGAACGCGCCGGCCGATACGTTCCTAGCGGCGGACGTGGCGGGCGGAACCGCCGACATCGACCGAGCACTATTTGCCAATGTTGTGCATGCTGACGCTGAAAGAGGCATGGACGAAATGAGTAAAGCGTTTCGCGCGAAAGGCGCGGAGGTTTACTTCAGGTTGTAACCTGCGTATCCGCTTAGGGATGTCAAAAGTCGCTGTCCTATCTGGCACCGTTGCAGGTAACTTGCCCAGTGCTGGCAATGAAGGTCAAGGTGATCGTTTGGTCATCCTAGAAACAAAGTATGATGGCTTGAAAGATCAGCTGTCGATGCAGTCGGCCGCGAACGATAGGTTGGAAATTATACTGGCGTGCTTCGGTATACTTGTCACAATTATAATAATCTATTTCGCATTTAAAACTGAAAAATCGGCAATTCAAGCTGCGACCACAGCAGCTAAAGACGAACTACTTATTAGTCGAAATGAGATAGATGAGATTTTAAAAAGTGCCAGGCTTGCTGAAGAAAAAATGAGCAATGCATTACTAGAAATAGAAGGTCACAAGCAAGTAGCGGCATCTGATGTGAGAACTATTAGGGCCAATAGAGATCAAGTAGTTCAATTGCCTAAGACAAATGGGAAGGATCGCGAATGACGGTCAATTTATTTTTTGATCGATCCGAGCGACTTTTTGATGAGGATGAATTCGCCTCTGAACTAGAGCAGGCTCTCGAGGTCGAAAATCACTATTTGGCACTAGATTATGCGATAATTCTCAAAGCATTTTCGCAGTCGGAGAAATTAGCGCTTCGGGGTATCGAGGTCGAAGCTCTGTGCTTTGATGAGATGGGTAAGCATGATTTGGAAATCCAAGCATACGACGAAGCACTATTTCGATTTGGAGATAGCAGCGACCCTTTTGTTCATGAAACGGTTACTCGTCTCTTGATGAATAAGGCAATTACACTGAGTAGCAGTGAGAAGGTTGTCGATGCTCTTGCCGTTTATGACCAAGTGATCAAGCGCCTTAAGGCAGAAGACAGCGATCCCGCGAGAGAGAGATTAGCGCGGACGCTGTATAATCGTGCAGTAAATCTTAAGATTAACGGTCGAGTGGAGTCGGCCACGCGTGAACTGATAGCTCTAATAGCAGATTTCGAAATTTACAAGCCAGCGTTTTCTACGGTTGCGAAATCTTTGCGAGCGTTAGCTTGGATTTACGTAGAGCGAGAGCAGTATCACAAAGCGCTGGATATTTATGATCAGTATATGGCTTACACAAATAAGCATGAAGGACTGGATTTAGAAGAAGTCATTCCCATGAAGGTGAACCGCGCTACTGTTCTGACACATCTCGATAGAGCGGATGATGCTCTTGCTGAATATGAACAGATTCTCTCTGATAGCGAGGGTGCTAAATCTTTCAACGTCGCGCGCCAAATTGCATATTCCCTTTATAACAAGGCAAGTATATTAGTTGATCAGCAGCGCATATCGGAGGCTAGGGGCGCCTTGCAAAGATTAATCAGAGACTTTTCGGACAGTTCTGATAGTGAGGCAAGTAGTTCTGCAAAGGACGGATTGAGGTTGCTTGAAAGTATTAATGCATCGGAGTCCAGCGCTGCAAACAAACCTAAGTCGTAATAAATTTCGAAACCATCTATTATAGAGACTATATATTTTCGACAGTGTTAACCCCAGCGCAACTGGTGCGTCTCGTTCTCTTAATCCATTCGAACTGCACACATCATTGTTCCGCTTGAGCGAGACGGTAAATTTATCGAATCTCTCTTAATAATATATCGGCTTCCCCGCACCTGGGCATTACCCAACCGACACATCCGGTAGACCAACCGGTGCCTATCGGTGATACGCTGCGACGTCGATACGTCAGGTTCTGTCGCAACGGCTATGGCCTGCCCGTGCCGGTGAACGGGTGTCGGCTGCATCCTTTTGATCAGGACATTGATCCGTCGCAGGACCTTGGCGTCGGCCTACTGGCGGTAGAGATATTCGGACCAGCCTTCCGGATCGGAAACGACCTTCAAAGCTGAATGAGCGCGTGCTCTTCGCTTTCGCTGGCATCAAACCGTGCGATCCCGTCCAACAGCCGCTTCGCATTTGCCGGCGACGCCATCAAATGCAGCGTCTCCTCCATCCCGGCCCATTCGCTCGCCAAGATCAGCACGACATTCTCGCCGCGCTGGCGCGTGATCATCACGGGCGCGCGGTCGGCGACGACCTTGTCGATCACGGACTTCAGGTTCTCGCGCGCGTCGGAATAGGTCACGGTTTGCATAGGGCAAGGATGCGCGACATTCTGCTCGATGTCGAGAATGTCGGCTGTCGTGACGGATGCCCTCGCGCCACACCCTCTCCACAAAAAGTCCAACACCCCATGCAAACGCTGTCCTACACGCCGCCCGCCTGATCCGCTCCGGCCATGACCAAACCCACGCGCACGCGCGCTCGCCGCGATGTCATGCCCGACATCGCCCCCGCTCTCGAACCGGCCGCCCCCAAGCCCACCGCACGGACCACCGCGATGACCATCATCGAGGCCGAGCATCTCCCGACCGTCGAGGACTTCGACCTCGCCGAATACGACTGGGTCCCCGTCCGCAGGAAGGTGCGGCACGATGGCTGGACGGTGGCGACGCAGCAGGCGTTCATCGGCGTGCTGGCGGATACCGGCTCGGTCACGCAGGCCGCGATCGAAGTGAACATGTCGGCGACCTCGTGCTACCGCCTGCGCCGCGCGGCCGATGGCGCGGCGTTCGCGGCGGCGTGGGATGCGGCGGTGCAGACCGCGTCGCTGCGGCTGGTCGATCTCGCCTTCGACCGCGCGATCAACGGATCGCCCGAGCCGGTGTTCGATCGCGACGGCAACCGCGTCGGCCAGCGCATCCGCTACAACGATCGCCTGCTGATGTTCCTCCTGCGCGCGCACCAACCCGATCGCTATCGCACCCCCGGCCAGTCGCCTGCGCCGGCGCCCATCCCGGTACCGCCGGTCGAGACCACGCTCGCCGCGCTCGCGCCGCCGATGCCCGTCGAACCGCACCGCCTGATGGCCCCCGAGGCGCTGGCGACGGCGCTCACAGTCGCCGATATTCGCGCCGAACCCGTGGCCAGGCCCCGTCCCGCGCCACCCGATCCCTCACCGCTCGGCCCGAATTTCGAGGCGCAGCTTGCGGCGGCCAAGGCGACGATCCCGCCGAAATATCCGGAAAGGGTCCGCGCCGAAGACGAAGGTGAGGATGACCATGAAGGTCGCGGTCGGCGCCGTTTCCGAGCGTAACTTTATCGTGACCTTTGGCGCCGGCCGTCTCCCGACCTATCGCTTCCGAACGAACTCCGCGCGCAGCACCAGCCCCTTGATCCCCTCGTACCGGCAGTCGATCTCCTGCGCGTCGCCGGTCAGCCGGATCGACTTGATCAGCGTGCCGCGCTTCAGCGTCTGCCCCGCGCCCTTCACGGTCAGGTCCTTGATCAGCGTCACCTGGTCGCCATCCGCCAGCACGTTGCCGACCGAATCGCGCACCACGACCGCGCCGTCGTCCGCCGCCACCGCGGTCGCAGAACCGCCCGCAACCCACTCGCCGGTCGCTTCGTCGTAAGTGTATTCGTCGCTCATCAGTCAGTCTCCGGCAGCGCCCAGTCGATCGGAGGGCGCGCGTTGGTTTCGAGAAAGGCGTTGGCCCGGCTGAACGGCCGCGATCCGAAGAACCCGGTCCGCGCCGCCAGCGGCGAAGGATGCGCGGACGCGATCACCAGATGCCGCCCGCCCTTGCTCACATCGTCGACGAACGCCGCCTTCTTCTGCGCATACGCCCCCCACAGCAGGAACACGACCGGTTTGTCCTGCGCGCTCACCGCCGCGATTACCGCATCGGTAAACCGCTCCCATCCCCGCTTCTGGTGCGACGCCGCGTCGCCCATCCGCACGCTCAGCACCGCGTTGAGCAACAGCACGCCCTGCGCCGCCCAATGATCGAGCATGCCGTGGCGTGCCCGCGGGATCCCGAGATCCGCCTCCAGCTCCTTATAGATATTCACCAAGCTAGGCGGCGTCCGCACGCCTTGGCGCACCGAGAAGCTGAGCCCGTGCGCCTGCCCCTCGCCATGATACGGATCCTGGCCCAGGATCACGACCCGCACCTGATCGAGCGGCGTCAGTTCCAGCGCCCGAAACCGGTCCGCATCCTCCGGGAAGATCCGCGCCCCCGCCGCCCGCTCGGCCTCCAGAAACGCATCGAGCTCGCGCATGTACGGCGCGTCGAACTCGGGGGCGAGCGACTGCCAGCTTGGCGGGAGCGTATGATCGATCATCCCCGCCGCATGTCGGACAGGGCAGGGCAGTGTCAATCGCCACCCCTCTTGTTCCCCCGCGAAGGCGGGGGCCCAGGATCACACACGACGCCGCCCGAGATCCTGGACCCCCGCCTCCGCGGGGGAACCGGATCACCAAAGGCTCGCACAACCCGAACCGCTCTCTTATATGCGCCGCCATGACCGAGATCACCGTCGCCGCGCTGCAGCTGGGCTTCACGCCCAACATCGACCGCAACATCGCCAATGTGTCGCGCCTCGTCCACGAGGCCGCCGCGAAAGGCGCGCAGGTCATCCTGCCGCCCGAGCTGTTCGAAGGCGAGTATTTCTGCCGCGTCGAGGACGAGGGCCTCTTCGCCAATGCCGCCCCGGTCGGCGAGCACAAGGCGGTGCTCGCGATGCAGGCGCTCGCCGAGGCGCTCAAGGTCACCATCCCGACCAGCTTCTTCGAGGCGGACGGCCCGCATCATTACAACAGCCTGGCCATGATCGGCCCCGACGGCAACATCCAGGGCGTCTACCGCAAGAGCCACATCCCCGACGGCCCCGGCTATGAGGAAAAGTTCTACTTCCGCCCCGGCAACACCGGTTTCAAGGTCTGGCCCCACCCCGCGGGCAAGCTGGGCGTCGGCGTCTGCTGGGACCAATGGTATCCGGAGACGGCGCGCGCGATGATGCTGATGGGCGCGGAAGTCCTGTTCTACCCGACCGCGATCGGCAGTGAGCCGCACGACACGTCGCTCGACACCGCAAGGCTGTGGCGCCGCGCCATGGTCGGCCACGCGGTCAGCAACGTCGTCCCTATCGTCGCCGCCAACCGCGTCGGCGTCGAGCACGGCCAGACCTTCTACGGCACCAGCTTCATCGCCGACGAGCGCGGCGACATCCTCGCTGAGCTAGGCCGCGACGACGAAGGCGTTATCACCGCGACGATCGACCTCGACATCGTCAAGCGCCACCGCGCCGCCTTCGGCTTCTTCCGCGACCGTCGCCCCGACCTGTACGGCCGCCTGGTCCAGGACATCTGACGCTCCGATCCTCCCCCTAGCGGGGGAGGATTAGAACCAAGCCAGCCCAGCCAGCAACGCCCCCACCAGCGCAGCAGCCCCCGCAACCCACAGCAACCACCGCCGCCCGGTCAGCGCGGTAATCGACGCCAGCGCGATCGCCACCTGGATCGCGGTCACCGCCAGCGCCAGCTTCGTATGCGGCCGCAGCGCTTCGTCCGACTCGCCATCCGCCGCCGCCGATCGCCGATCGAGCGTCTCCGCCTCCCGCTTCAACGCCGTCCCCCGCGCCTTGTACCGCGCGATATCCGCCCGGTGCGTCGCCATCTGCGTCGCACCGAACCCGGGCGGCGCGAGGTCGACCTCCATCTGCGCGATATGCCGCTTCAAATCCTCCGCCTGGTAGTATCCCCACGCATCCGACGCCTGCGCCTTGATCAGCACCGCCTCGTTCTTGTGGAGCAGCGCCTCGTTCTGCGTATGCCCGCCGAGGAAACTGGTCACCGCCGCCAGCGTCGCCAGGATCGCGGTGAACAAAGCGATCCGCTGGTCGAACGCTTCCCCGCCGGCCGCGCGTTCCTCCGATAGCTGCTCATGCAACCCGCGCACTTCGAAATCATCATCCATGTTGGCCGCTATAGCCCTCCGCGCGTGACTGGACGCTGATGATCGCGTGACATAGTCGTCAGCGCGCCATGATCCGCCCTCGCTCGATACTGCTCGCTCTCGCGCTCCTTACCGGCTGCGCAACGCCGTCGATAAAGACCTTTCCGCTGAGCAATCATTTCAACGGCACGCGCTTCTTCAACCCCGACGGCGTGCAGGGCAGCACCGGCGAGCAGAAGCAGGGCCCGGTCGCGCTGCTCCGAAATCTCGTAAAGCCCCCCTATCGGAGCTGGCCCGAAGTCCCCGTAACCCCGACGCGGCCCCCGGCCCGGGTCGAGGGCCAGACGATGCGCGTCACCTGGATCGGCCATTCGACCGTGCTGGTGCAGACGCAAGGACTCAACATCCTGACCGATCCGATGTGGCTCGAGCGCTCGTCCCCGGTCCAGTTCGTCGGCGTGAAGCGAGTCCGCCGACCCGGCGTGCGTATCGCGGACCTGCCCAAGATCGACCTGATCCTGCTCAGCCACAACCACCGCGATCATCTCGACATGCGTGCGATGCGAACGCTCTGGCACCGCGATAAGCCACTGATCGTGACCGGCCTCGGCAACGACCAGATCCTCGCACGCAGCGGTATCCGTGCGGTCGCGCGCGACTGGGGCGGGCGGGTGGCGTTGCGTCCCGGCATCGACGTGATCGTCGACCGCGCGCATCATTGGAGCGAATACGATCCCGGCGACCGCGACAAGACGTTATGGGCGGGCTTCACCGTGACGCTACCCGGTGGAAACCTGTATTTCGCGGGCGACACCGGCCCGGGCGACATGCGCTGGGCGACCGAAGCGCGCGCAGCAGGGCCGGCCCGCCTCGCGATCCTGCCGATCGGCGCGTATCATTTCGCGGGGCACGAGACCGACAACCACATTGGTCCGGATCAGGCGGTGACGGCGTTCGAACAGCTCGACGCGGCGTACGCGATCGGTGTCCACTGGGGCACGTTCGAACTGACGTCAGAGGGTATCAACGAACCGCCCGAGCACCTCCGCGCCGCGCTGATCCGCGAACACATCCCCGCGAACCGCTTCCGCACGCCAGAGGCCGGCGAGCCCTGGGTGATCGAGTAAAGCGCTGCCAACCCACGCCGTCATCCTGACGAAAGTCAGGATCCAGAGCCAAGCAGCGCCGTGTACTGTTATCCTGGATCCTGACTTTCGTCAGGATGACGAAGAGGGCTTCAAACCGCCCCGCGCAACTCCAGCGCGCGCTTGAACACCGCGTCGAACATCTCCGCGGTCAGCACGCCCGTATTCACGTTGTACCGCGAGCAGTGGAAGCTATCGATCAGGATGCGTCCATCGGGCATCACATGCTCGGCGCCGTGCGCGAACCGAGCCTTGGGCAACCGCCCGCCGAGCATCTTCACCGCCGACTGATGCGCGATATGCCCCAGCGCGACGAACACGCGGGCGGTCGGCACCGCATCCGCCTGCGTCTCGAGGAACGGCCGGCACGTGCGGATTTCCTCGGGCGTCGGCTTGTTCTCGGGCGGCAGGCACTTCACCGCGTTGAGGATGATCGCGCCGTCCAGCGCCAGCCCGTCCTCGGCCTTCGCACCATAAGTCCCCGTCGCAAGCCCGAACCGCCCAAGCGTCTCGTACAGGAACTGCCCCGCATAATCGCCGGTGAACGCGCGCCCGGTCCGGTTCGCGCCATGCTTCCCAGGCGCGAGGCCGATGATGCCGAGCCAAGCAGCCGGATCCCCGAACGCAGGGACGGGCGCGTTCCACCAGGTCGGGAACTCGGTCCGCAACTGCTCGCGCACGCCGACGAGGCGCGGGCAGAGCGGGCAGTCATGCGGCGGCTCGGTCTCGGGCAACGCGGAGACAGGCGCGAAGACCGTCGTTACGTCGATCTCGTCGGCCGAGTCGGTTGCGTGCTCGGGAAGCTCGGAGGTGTAAGGTGTGGAATCCATGGGATTGCGCTAGGCGGACCAAATGTCGCCTGCAACCCCGCTCCCACCGATCGCGCAGGCCGCGACCACCTACGCGATCGCGCTCGGCTCGAACCGACGTGGTCGCCACGGCGCCCCAGAACGCGAGATCGCCGCCGCTTTGGAAACCCTCGGCACTGTCGTCGCACGGTCGCCGACCGTAGCCAGCGCACCGCTCGGTCCCTCGAACCGCCGCTACGCCAACGCCGTCGCGCTGATCGAAACGCAGGAGGACCCCACCGCGCTGCTGGTCCGCCTCAAACGGATCGAGCGCGCGTTCGGCCGTCGCCCCGGCCGCCGCTGGGGCAGCCGCGTCATCGACCTCGACATCGTACTCTGGTCCGGCGGCGCCTGGTCGTCACCCGGGCTCACGGTTCCCCACGCCGCGTTTCGCACCCGCAGCTTCGTCCTCGGGCCCCTCGCCGGCCTGATCCCGACATGGCGCGATCCGCTGACCGGCAGAACGATACGGCAATTGGCGCAATCGGTTGACCGAAAGCGGCCACGCGATTAGGTGCGCGGTCCACGATGGCGGGGGTCCGTAGCTCAGTTGGTAGAGCAAGCGACTTTTAATCGAGAGGTCCCGGGTTCGAGCCCCGGCGGACCCACCATCGATGCCTCGGGCGTTGCGCCGAGCAGGCGGCGGCATGTCCCGGCGATTCTCGCGGGCGCATCCGTCGCGGCCGTCGGCATCATCTTCATCCTGCTGGTCGGTCTCGCGGTAGATCATTGGCCGTTCGCATTCGATCGCGCGATCATCCTCGGCCTGCGCGCCTGGCACGGGCCGTCCTGGCTGCCGAACGTCGCGATCGACGTCACCGCGCTGGGCGGCGGCATCGTGCTGACGATCGTGGTGGTCGTCGTCACGGGTCTGTTGATCGTTCAACGGCTATGGCTGACCGCACTGGCGACGCTGGCCGCGAGCATCACCGGCGGTCTGATCGTGGATTTCGTCAAGGCGCAGGTCAACCGCCCGCGCCCCGACATCGTCGAGCACCTCGTCACCGTCTCGAACATGAGCTTCCCGAGCGGGCATTCGGCGAACAGCGCGATCGTGTATCTCACGCTCGCCGGGCTCGCCTCGCAGGTGACGGAGAACCGCGCGACCCGGCGCTATCTGCTGATCGTCGCGATCCTGCTGGTCGGTGCGATCGGTTGCAGCCGCGTGTATCTCGGCGTCCACTGGCCGAGCGACGTGCTGGCCGGGTGGAGCTTCGGCACGCTCTGGGCGCTCGCCTGGTGGCTCGCCACCGCGCGCGTGCGCGAATCAATCGGCGGCGAGCGCTAGCAGCGCCTTCGCCGCCTTCAAATGCGGTGCGTCGACCATCCTGCCCTCCAACTGGAGCGCACCCGCACCCGGATTAGCGGCGAACAGGTCGACGATCGCTTGTGCCTTCGCGCGCTCTTCGAGCGATGGCGTGAAGGCGGCGTTGATCACCGCGACCTGGCTCGGGTGGATCGCCATCATCCCCGTAAACCCGTCACGCCGCCCGCGCGCGGCATAGGCGGCAAGCCCGTCCAGATCGCGAAAGTCGGGATAGACCGTCTCGATCGCCGCCACCCCCGCCGCATGCGCGCCGAACAGCGTCAGCGACCGCGCGAGTTGGTATGGCGCAGTGTACGATCCATCCGCCTCGCGCGAGGTCGCCGCACCGATCGCGGCTGGCAGGTCCTCTGCCCCCCAGGTCAGCCCGACCAGCCGGTTCGTGATGCTGCCATAGCTGCCGAGCGCGAAGATCGCCGCGGGCGTCTCGGTCGCGATCGGCAGGATGGCAATGTCGCCGCTCAGCCGAGCATCGAGCGCGGCTAGCGATGCGCCGCCCTCGGCCTTGGGCAGCATGATGCCATCGGGCTTGCCGGGGAGCACCGCCGCGAGATCGTCATCCGCCAGCCCGGAGTCGAGCGGGTTGATCCGCACGAACAGCGGCACCGTCCGAGGCTCGGCGAGAAACGCGGCGACATGCGCGCGAGCCGCCACTTTGCCGGCGGGCGCGACCGAATCCTCCAGGTCGAGGATCAGCACGTCCGCCCCCAGCCCGAGCGCCTTGACCATCCGCTCGGGCCGGTCTCCCGGCACGAACAGCAGCGAGCGGAGTCTCACCGCCCCTTCTCGGCGAGCGCACGTTCCCACGCCAGCGCATCGCGGACGATCCCGTCGAGATCGGCATGCCGCGGCGTCCAGTCGAGCGTCTCCAGGATCGCGCGATTGTCCGATATCAGCATCGCCGGATCGCCCGCGCGACGCCCTTCGAGACGACGTTCGATCGTCCGGTTGGTAACCTTGTCGACCGCATCGAGCACCTCGAGCACCGAGAAGCCCTTGCCATAGCCCGCGTTGAGCGTGTGGCTCTTGGCAGGGTCCGCGACCAGGACTTCCAGCGCGGCGACATGCGCGGCGGCTAGGTCGGTCACATGGATGTAATCGCGCACACCGGTACCGTCGGGCGTGTCGAAATCGGTGCCGTAGACGCCGACCGCGTCGCGCTTGCCGGTCGCGGCCTCGACCGCGATCTTGATCAGGTGGGTGGCACCGACCGTCGACTGGCCGCTGCGCCCCTGCGGATCCGCACCGGCGACGTTGAAGTAGCGTAGCGCCGCATAGTTCATCGGATGCGCCGCGGCGACATCGCGCAGCATCGCCTCGGTCATCAGCTTCGACATGCCGTACGGGTTGATCGGCACGGTCGGATCGCCCTCCGCGACCGGCACCTTTTCAGGCGTGCCATAGGTCGCGGCGGTCGACGAGAAGATGAAGTGCGGCACGCCCTCGACCACCGCGCTCTCGATCAGTGCGCGGCTCGCGGCGGTGTTGTTGCGGTAATATTTGAGCGGATCGCTGACCGACTCGGGGACCACGACCGAGCCGGCGAAGTGCATGATCGCCTTGACGTTGTGCTCGCGGATAGCTGCGCGGACCTTCGCATCGTCGGCGACGTTCGCCTCTACGAGTGCGGCGCGGGCGTCGACCGCCCAGTCGAACCCGGTGACCAGATTGTCGAGCACGACGACGTCGTAGCCCGCGTCGAGCAGCGCCAGTACCGCGTGGCTGCCGATATACCCGGCGCCGCCGGTGACCATAACCTTACCATCGATCATACGCGTCTCCTCTTTGTTGCGCGGTAGCGACTTCCTATCTTGGGAGAAAGGAGATCGTGATGACGGATTATGTAACGCTCGCTGGCGGCTGCTTCTGGTGCACCGAAGCGGTATTCAAGGACGTGATCGGCGTGAAGAGCGCCGAAAGCGGCTATATCGGCGGGCACGTGCCCAACCCGAGCTACAAGCAGGTGTGCGGCGGCGACACCGGCCATGCCGAGGCGATCCGCATCGGGTTCGACCCCGAGCAGCTGAAGCTCGGCGACCTGCTCGACATCTTCTTCGCAACGCACGACGCGACGACGCTCAACCGGCAGGGCAACGACGTCGGCACGCAGTACCGCTCGGCGATGTTTCCCGCGGACGATGCGCAGAAAGCGGAGATGGAAGCGGCGCTGGCACGCGCGCAGGCCGACTCGCCCAAGCCGATCGTTACGACGATCGAGCCGATGGACACGTGGTATGAGGCCGAGGGCTATCACCAGGATTACTGGGAAACCTCGGGCCGCTCGAACCCGTATTGCATGGCGGTGATCCCCCCCAAGCTGCAGAAGCTGCGCAAGAGCTTCGCCGCGCGGTCCAAGGCGGCGGTGAACGCGTAAGACAGAATGGGTTCACGCGAAGGCGCGAAGGCGCAAAGATGATGGGATTTGATAGGCCCGTCCCGGCCTATCGAAAGATTCAAAATCTCTTCGCGCCTTTGCGCCTTCGCGTGAACCACTCTTCTTTCAACGATGCGCAGCACGGCGAAGACGGTCGTTGATCGCTTCGCCGATACCGTCGATCGGGATCGGCGCGATGGCGATCTTCGGACGATCATTCGCATCGGCGGCGTGAAGCAGGTCGAACAGCTTCGCCGCGGCTTCGACTAGGTCGTTTGTGCCAGATAGCGTGACGTCTCCCCCGACGTCACCAAACCCGATCAACCACTCGCTCACGGCAGCCTCGGTCGCATTCAACCGGAGCGGCTTGCTTGGCGCATAATGGCTCTCGAGCTGCCCCGGCGCCGTCACCCCAAGCTCACTCCCCCCCGGCGAAGGCCGGGGCCCAATTGGGGGACGCTCGTGATCAGCGCTGCGCCCGGTTACATCCGACGTTCCAATTGGGCCCCGGCCTTCGCCGGGGGGGTGTTGAAGGTGCTGGCGGATCGCTTCAGCCGTAACGGGCCCCGGCCGTAGCACCGTCCGCCCAGCCACGATCGTCGACTCCAACCCCGCCTCGGTAGCCCCATCGTCGATAATCAACGGCACGTTCCCCCCGAGACTCCCCGCAACATGCGCAGCGCTAGTCGGTGAAATCCCCCCACTCGCATTGGCCGAAGGCGCCGCCAACGGCCGCCCCGACGCCGCGATCAAGTCCTGCATAGCCCGATGCCGAGGCACCCGGATTGCGATCGTATCCAACCCCGCCGTCACCAGCGATGCGATCCCCGAATCCCCCCTGACCGGCAACACCAATGTCAGCGGCCCCGGCCAGAACGCCTCGGCCAGCGTCAACGCCTCCGCATCGAACACCGCGATGTGCTCCGCCGCCGCCAGGTCCGCCACATGCACGATCAGCGGATTGAAACTCGGGCGGCCCTTGGCCGCATAAATCCGCGCCACCGCCTCCGCATTCGTGGCGTCCGCCGCGAGCCCATACACCGTCTCGGTCGGCACCGCGACGATCCCGCCGTCGCGAATCAGTGCGGCGGCTTCGGCGATCGCGGCCGTGCCGTAGGGTAAAATCCGAGGGTGTGGACGGGTCATTCCACAGGCGTATAGCGGGTCCAAACCGTAGCGATAAGAGGATGCGATGGCCTTCACTCCAGCAACCACCGAACAGCGTTTCGTGCTCGACCATGTCGTGCGGATCGGCGAGATCGCCGCAACCGAACGCTATGCCGCCGCCAGCGACGACGTCGTCGATGCGGTCCTCGAAGGCGTTGGGCAATTGGCGTCGGGCGAATGGGCCCCGCTCAACCGCACCGGCGACACCGTCGGCGCGAAGTGGACCCCCGACGGCGTGGTCATGCCCGCCGGTTTCACGCAGGCGTACAAGGATTATGTCGAGGGCGGCTGGGGCGGAATCGGCGTCGAGGAAGAATGGGGCGGACAGGGCCTGCCGTTCGCGATCCAGACCGCAGTGCTCGACACGCTCGGCTCTGCCAACATGGGCTTTGCGCTCTGCCCGACGCTGACCGTCGGCGCGATCGAGGCGCTCCAGCATCACGGCAGCCCCGAGCAGCAGGCGCTCTACCTCCCCCATCTCGCGACCGGCGAATGGACCGGCACGATGAACCTCACCGAGCCGCAGGCAGGCTCCGACGTCGGCGCTCTCCGCGCGACCGCCACCCCGCTCGGCGACGGCAAATGGTCGATCAAGGGCACCAAGATCTACATCTCGTTCGGCGACCACGACATGGCGCCGAACATCGTCCACCTCGTCCTCGCGCGGACCCCCGGCGCCCCCGCTGGTACGAAGGGCATCTCGCTGTTCCTCGTCCCCAAGTTCCGCCTGAACGAAGACGGTACCCCCGGCGACTTCAACGACGTCCGCGTCGTCTCGATCGAGCACAAGATGGGCCTCCATGCCTCGCCGACCTGCGTGCTGAGCTTCGGCGACAACGACGACTGCATCGGCGAGCTGATCGGCGCGGAGCTCGGCGGCATCCGCGCGATGTTCACGATGATGAACAACGCGCGGTTGAACGTCGGCCTCCAGGGCGTGCAGGTCGCCGAGGGCGCGACCCAAGGCGCGGTCGCCTACGCGCTCGACCGCGTGCAGTCGGCGCGCGCCGGTTCGCCAAGCAAGGACTCGGTCAAGATCGTCGAGCATCCCGACGTCCGCCGCATGCTGATGCGGATGAAGGCGCAGACCCAGGCCGCACGCGCGCTCGTCTACTACGCGGCAGGGCAGGTCGATCGCGCCAATCTCGGCGACCGCGCCGCGCGGAATCGCTTGGAACTCGTCACGCCGCTAGCGAAGGCGCACGGCACCGATCTCGGCAACGAAGTCGCATCGCTCGGCATCCAGGTCCACGGCGGCATGGGCTATGTCGAGGAAACCGGCGCCGCGCAGTATTTCCGCGATGCCCGCATCACGCCGATCTACGAGGGCACCAACGGCATCCAGGCGGCGGACCTGGTCGGGCGGAAACTCGGCCTCGACAACGGCGGCGCATTCGCCACGCTGATCGCCGACATCCGCGCGGAAGCGAAGGACGAGCGGCTCCTAGCGCTGGTCGATGCCTGCGAAGCGATCGGGCGGAAGCTCGCCACCGCGGATGCCGACGACAAGCTCGCCGCGAGCTACCCGTTCCTCACGATGCTGTCGGTCGCGACCTGTGGCTGGCTGATGGAACGGCAGGGCAGCGTCGCCGGCACCGACGATTTCGGCCGGATGAAGACGGCAGCGGTGCGCTTCTACCTCGACCAGATCGTCCCCGAAGCGATGGGCCTCAACGCCGCCGCCAATGCGAGCGCAGCGGTGCTCTACTCGATCGAAGCGGACCTGTTCGCGGCCTGAGGCGCTCCGCCACTTTGCAGTGTGCAGCCGTCGTCAGGCCGGGCGTCACGGTTCATACGCCAAGCAACGGTTGGTCCACTGACACTGACCCCCGGCCTCCGTCATCCTGACGAAAGTCAGGATCCAGAGCCACAAGCGGTAACGCGTATGGCTCTGGATCCTGGGTCGAGCCCAGGATGACGGGCGGGTTTGAGTGACGACAATTCTCCAGACCGATCATGCAAACGCGCCGCCCCTCGCGATCCTCCCCCGCAAGGGGGAGGTGGCACCGAAGGTGACGGAGGGGGAGGACGCGCAACGACGGTGATGCCTTACCGCCCCCTCCGTCTGGCAAGCGCCAGCCACCTCCCCCTTGCGGGGGAAGATCGACGTCCAGCGCCTCTAGTCGTGCCAGCCTCAAACCACACCATCATGCCGGACTCGTTCCGGCATTCACCGTTCCGCAGATCCGAGGGAAATGAGAACGCGGAACGGTGGTCCCCGGAACAAGCCCGGGGTGACGCAGCAAGCAGGGATGGCGCCCCTTTTCCCGTTCGCCCTGAGCGTAGTCGAAGGGCATGCCCAACGCGCAAGTGCTTTGACTGCGCTCAGCACGAACGGGGGAGGGCTGCGTCACGTACAGCATCCGGTGCCAACCCCTCGACGCCCCCGCGGCAAGAACGGTAAGGGAGGGCAGAAATCTCTGAAAGCCCGACCGATGTTCGACCTCGAAGCCTATCTCCTCCGTGTCGCGATGCCCGCGCGGCCCACGCTCGACTCGATCGGTCTCGGCCGCCTCCAGCACGCGCACCGTCTCTCGATCCCGTTCGAGGATCTCGACGTCGTCCTCGGCCGCGGCATCGCGATCGACAGCACATCCGTCTTCGCCAAGCTCGTCACCGCCCGCCGCGGCGGCTATTGCTTCGAGCATAACCGCCTCTTCCTGGACGCCCTCGCGGAACTCGGCTTCACCGCCCGCCCGTTGTTAGCCCGCGTTTGGATCGCTGCGACCGACGTACCGCCGCTCACCCACACCTTCGCGCTGGTGACGATCGACGGCCAGGACTGGATCGCCGACACCGGCTTCGGCGGCAGCTACACGCCCGTCCTCCCGCTAGCAGATGGCGCGGAGGGCACAGCTCCGGACGGCGCCCGCTTCCGCCTCGAAGCAACCGAACAAGGCTGGATACTCCTCCGCGACGGCGATCCGATGACGACCGACGGACGCGGGATCGGCGAGGGGTTCCAGCCGCAATACAGCTTCACGCTCGCGCAAGTGTTCGACGCGGATCTCGCGCTGTCGAACCACTGGACCTCGACCGCACCGTCCAGCCGCTTTACCCACACCCCGATCGCCAGCATCGTCCTGCCGAACGGCTTCGCGTCGCTGATCGGGCGCAACTACCGCCGGCGTTCGGGGACGGATACGACCGTCGGCGAGATCACCGATCCCCGCGTGTACCGTATCCGCATGAGCCTGTTGTTCGGGATCGACCTGAGCGTCGAGGATGTCGCTGCGCTGGGATTGTTCTGAAGCGCGGGCGCGGGCTCCGAGTATCGCCCCGAACCCCCACCGTTCGTGCTGAGTAGCGACCGAGTAGCTCCTTCAGGAACGTATCGAGGGTGCGTATCGAAGCATCGGTTCCGCTCGCCAGCCTGTCCTTCGATACGTCCTCTCGATACGCGGCTTCGCCACTACTCGATGACTACTCGGGACGAACGGACGGGGGGACGAACGGACGGGGACGAGGTTCACGAATGGGCGAGACGGTCCGAAATCAGGCCCGTTCGTGCTCCAGCAGATCATGTGCATCCAACCCCAACAGATCGATATGCCCCAATATCCTGGGCCACTGCGTCGTCACGAAATTTTCGCGCTCTGCCACCCGCAACGCCTCCGCCGCACCCGGCATCACGAACATCCCGACCCCGCGCCGTACCTCGACATAGCCGTCGTCCTGGAAGCTCTGATACGCCTTGGCGACCGTCAGCGGGTTCGCACCCTGCTCGGCGGCAAACGCGCGCACCGACGGCAATTGGTCGCCCGCGCGATAGTCGCCGCGAAGTATCCCCGCAGCGATCGTGCTGCGGAGGCGGATATATACGGGGCTGTCGTCGCTGCTGAGCGCTGTCATGCTGTTCTAATACAGCAATTAGCTCCAAAGTCGAGCCTTACGAGCCCCAATGGCTTACCAGCCGTGCCATATCGGGGCGGGGCCGTTCGTCGAGCGCGCGCGACGGCGTGCCGATGAACATGAACCCGGCGATCCGCTCCGCCGCCGACCCAAACGCGTCGCGCACCAGGTCGGAATAGGCCGGCCATCCCGTCAGCCAGCCGCCCGCAAAGCCCTCCGCATGCACCGCGTGAAGCAGGTTCATGCACGCAGCCCCGGCCGAAAGCTCCTGCTCCCACAACGGAATCTTGCTCTCCTTCGGCGACGACAGCACGACCACCAGCGTCGGCGCCTGGTGCGCGAACTGGTCGAGCGACTCGAGTTCGGTCCGCGACGCCGAAGGCCGCTCCGCCAGATACGCGTCCGTGATCAGCGTCGACAGCGCCGCGCGGTGCTCGTCGCCGACCACCACGAACCGCCACGGCGCGAGCTTGCCGTGATCGGGCGTCCGCGCCGCAATCTCGAGGATCGTCGCCAGCTGGTAGGAATCGGGGCCGGGCGCGATCAAATCGCGCGGCTTTCCCGATCGACGGGTGGCGAGCAGCGAGAGCGGCGTGGAGCGATCGTTGAGCATGCCCCGGCAGATAGGCCCTGATGTGCGATATTTACAGTCCGGGCTTTGTCGTTAAGTTGCGCGCGATCGAGCGCCCGTCAGCGGCGCACCAAGGAGCTTCATCACCACATGGCCAACCCCCACGCGATCAGGGGCAGCGGCGTTCCTGCCGATGCGAAGACGTTTTTCGGGCACCCGCGCGGGCTGTTCATGCTGTTCTTCGTCGAGCTGTGGGAGCGCTTTTCGTTCTACGGCATGCGGGCGATCCTGGTGCTGTATCTCACCAAGCATTTCCTGTTCGGCGATGAGCCGTCCTACGCGATCTACGGCGCCTATACCTCGATGGTGTACATCACGCCGATCATCGGCGGCTATCTGTCCGACCGCTTCCTGGGGCCACGGAAAGCGGTGCTCGCGGGCGGCATCTTCATCACGCTCGGCCATCTGCTGCTGGCGATCGTCGAGGCGCCGCAGGGCGTGCACGGCGCGGCACTCAACGGCTTCTATCTCGGTCTCGCCTTCATCATCGTCGGCACCGGCTTCCTGAAGGCGAACATCTCGGTGCTTGTCGGCAAGCTCTACGCACGCGAGGACATGCGGCGCGATGGGGCGTTCTCGATCTTCTACATGGGGATCAACACCGGCGCGTTCGTCGGCCCGATCGCGGTCGGCATCCTCGGCGAGACGGTCGGCTGGTCGTACGGTTTCGGCGCAGCGGGTATCGGCATGGCGCTCGGGCTGGTCATGTTCATCCTGTTCCAGCGCGAGCTGCACGGTGTCGGCGAAGCGCCCGACGCCGCCGTGCTCGCGTCGAAGCCGGTTGCCGGGCTGTCGATCGAATGGCTGATCTATCTCGGCGGGATCGTCGGCGTCGCCGTCTCGTGGTGGCTGGTGCGCAGCCAGGGCGTCGTCGGTACCGCGCTGATCGTCGCGTCGCTCGTCACCGTCGGCTACATCCTGTGGACCGCGGTCGCGAAGCTGCCGCGCATCGACCGAGACCGGATCTTCGCCGCGCTGTTCCTGATCGCGCTGGCGCCGCTGTTCTGGGCGCTGTTCGAGCAGACCGGATCGTCGCTGAACGTCTACACCGACCAGTCGGTCGACCGCGTCGTGTTCGGCTGGACTATCCCCGCCTCGGTGTTCCAGTCGGTCAATCCGTTCTTCATCATCACGCTCGCGCCGGTATTCGCGGCGCTCTGGACCAGGCTCGGCAAGGCCGGGTTCGAGCCGAGCGCACCGTTCAAGTTCGGCATCGGCCTGATCCTCGTCGGCGCCGGCTTCTTCGCGCTGACGCTCGGCGCGCCGGCACAGGGCCTGACCCCAGCGATCTTCGTCGTGCTGCTCTACATGCTGCACTCGATGGCCGAGCTCTGCTTCTCGCCGATCGGCCTGTCGTCGATGACGCGACTGTCGGTACCGAGCATGACCGGGCTGATGATGGGCACGTGGTTCCTGGCGACCGCAGGCGGCAATTTCCTCGCCGGCCTGATCGCGCAGGCGACCGGCGGCGAGGGGGCTGGCGTCGGGCGGGTGCTCGAAGTGTACGGCCGGATCGGCTGGTTCGCGATCGGCGTCGGCGTGGTCGTGCTGGTGCTCGCGCCGTTCGTGACCAAGCTGATGCATCTCGACCAGATGGGCGCGGTCGATCACGCGATGGCCGGCCAGAACGAACTCGGCGAGCCCGGTGCCGCCGGCCTCGACACCCGCGGCGAGCAGGTACCGCGAGGCTGACGCAAAATTCCCCTCCCGCTTGCGGGAGGGGTTAGGGGAGGGGACGAAGTACGTACCGGCGTCCGGTCTATGAGGCACGCCCCTCCCCCAACCCCTCCCGCAGGCGGGAGGGGAGAAGATCAGATCCGCGTCATCGACAGCGCCTTCTCGCCGTAACGCGGCCCAGCCGTCCCGCCCCGCGGCGCCGCCGCATCCAGCTTCGCCAGATCGTCCGCCGACAGCTTCACGTCCGCCGCCTTCATGCTGTCCTCCAGCGTAACCCGGCGCTTCGACCCCGGGATCGGCACGATATCGTCGCCCTGCGCCAGCAACCACGCGAGCGCGACCTGCGCCGGGCTCGCCCCATGCGTATCGGCGATCGACTTAACCACCGCGACCATCTCCATGTTCTTGGCGAAGTTCTCCTCCGAATAGCGCGGATCGTTCCGCCGATAATCGCCCTCGGGCAGATCCGACCGCGCAGTAATCTGCCCCGTCAGGAAGCCCCGCCCGAGCGGCGAATACGGCACGAACCCGATCCCGAGTTCGCGGCACAACGGCAGGATCTCGTCCTCCACGTCCCGCTCCCACAGCGAATATTCGCTCTGCAACGCCGCGATCGGATGCGTCGCCGCAGCCCGCCGGATCGTGTCGAGCCCAGCCTCCGACAACCCGAGATGCCGCACCTTGCCCTCGCGAACGAGGTCCGCCATCGCGCCGACCGTATCCTCGATCGGCACGCCCGGATCGACGCGGTGCTGGTACAGCAGGTCGATCATCTCGACCCCCAGCCGCTTCAGCGATCCCTCGCAAGACCGCCGCACGTTGGCCGGAGTCGAGTCCACCCCCGTCATCCCGTTCTCGTCATAGCGGAAGCCGAACTTGGTCGCGATCACGACGCCGTCGCGCTTGCCGCGGATCGCCTTGCCGAGCAGTTCCTCGTTGACCAGCGGCCCATAGATCTCGGCGGTATCGAACAGCGTCACGCCCAGCTCGATCGCGCGGTGGATCGTCGCGATGCTCTCGTCGGCGTTCGCCTCGCCGTACATGCCCTTGCCGATGCCGGCCATCGGCATGCAGCCGAGACCCAGCGCGGAAACCTCGAAATCAGGGCCGAGCGTGCGATACTTCATGGGTGTTCTCCTGAGCGCCGACGCGATCGGACCGCGCTGCGACGGAGATGGTAACGGCGGTGTCCATCGTCACGTTCCCGACGGTGCGAAACAGGTCGGGTATGGTCTCGACTGCGATGAGCAGACCCAGCACCTCGAGCGGGATGCCCATCGCCAGCGCCACCGGCGCGACCGAGGCAACGAAGCTGATCGTGCCGGGCAACGAGATCGACCCCATCGTCGTGATCGCCGCGGTCGCCACGCCCGCCGCCATCTGTCCCGGCCCGATCGGCAACCCCAGCCAGTGCGCGACGTACAGCGCGACCGCCAGGTTCATCGCCGGGCTGGTCGCGCGGAACACCGCGACCGACAGCGGCAGGACGATTCCGGCGGTGGCGGGCGACGCACCGAGATCGGTCGAGGCCTTCAACATCGCCGGCAGCGAGGCGAGCGACGACTGCGTGCTGATCGCCACCGCCTGCGCCGGCGCGACCGCACGCGCAAAGCTAAGGAAGCTAACCCGCCCGCCAATCATCCCGATCGGATAGGCGCAGAGCAGGACGATGAAGCCGATCGCCGAGACGCAGACGATATAGTGCAGAAGCGCGCCGAACGCCGCCGTCCCCGTGCGCGCACCGACCCCGTAGGCGAGCGCGAAGATCCCGATCGGCGCCAGTTTCAGCACCCATGTGATGATGATCAACAGCGCGTCGACCACCGCCTGGAAGAAGCCGGTCAGGACGCGGCGACGATCGTCGGGCAGCTTCGTCACGGCGAACGCGAACGTCAGCGCGAAGACGGTGAGCGGCAGGAACGAGTCGCTGGAGGCTGCGGCGACGATGTTGGTCGGCACGATCGTATCGAAGAACGCGCCGATCCCCGGCACCGGCCCGACCGGCGCAGCACCCGTCAGTGCGGCACGCAACGCGGAGCCTAACGCGTGCGGCAGTGGGAAGGCGTCGAGGATCAACGGCATGACCAGTGCCGACATGATCGTCGTGCTCCACAGGATGACGACGATCATCACCATCGCGCGAACGGTGATCCGCCCGGCGCGCGCCGCCTCGGTGGTCGCGCCGATGCCGGTCACGAGCAGCCCGACGACCAGCGGCACGATCACCATCTGCAACCCGTGCAGCCATGCCGACCCGATCGGCTGGGTCACCGCCGTCGCCGCGATCGCGTTCGCCGGCGACCACGCCGCCGCGGCGATTCCCATCGCGATGCCGCCGATCAGCGCGGCGAGAATCCGTGTAGTCTGCGACATGCTCGCCCTTCGTGGTCTACCGCGCTATCAACGGCATAGAACCCCGATACCGGACGGAAAGCACGCGCGATGGCAAGAAAATATTTCGGCACCGACGGCATTCGTGGTGCCACCAACGTCTCGCCGATGACCGCGGCAATGGCGATGAAGGTCGGCATGGCCGCCGGCGCGTATTTCCAGCGCGGCGATCACCGCCACCGCGTCGTGATCGGCAAGGACACGCGGCTGTCGGGCTATATGCTAGAATCGGCACTGGTCGCGGGCTTCACCAGCGTTGGCATGGACGTCGTCATGGTCGGACCGATGCCGACGCCGGCGGTGGCTATGCTGACCCAGTCGATGCGCGCCGACATCGGCGTGATGATCTCCGCCAGCCACAACCCCTATGCGGACAACGGCATCAAGCTGTTCGGCCCCGACGGCTACAAGCTGTCGGACGAGGCCGAGGCAGCGATTGAGGCGCTCATCGACGGCGAGATACCGCTCGTCCCCTCGGGCCAGATCGGCCGCGCGCGGCGGATCGAGGACGCGCAGGGGCGTTACATCCACTTCGCCAAGTCGACCTTCCCGGAGAATCTCCGCCTCGACGGGATGCGCGTGGTGCTCGATTGCGCGAACGGTGCCGCCTACAAGGTCGCACCGTCGGCCTTGTGGGAACTCGGCGCCGACGTCGTCGCGATCGGCGTCACCCCCAACGGCACCAACATCAACGACGGCGTCGGCTCGACCGCCCCGCAGGCGCTTGCCGAGACGGTGGTCGCCAGCGGCGCCGACATCGGCATCGCGCTCGACGGCGACGCCGACCGGCTGATCGTGGTCGACGAGACCGGCACGATCGTCGACGGCGACCAACTGATGGCGACGATCGCAGCCAGCTGGGCACGGCAGGGACGGCTCGCGGGTGGCGGACTGGTCGCGACGGTGATGTCCAACCTCGGCCTCGAACGCCATCTCGCCGCGCAAGGGCTGGGCCTTGTCCGCACCGCGGTCGGCGATCGCCACGTGCTGGAGAAGATGCGCTCCAGCGGCTATAATGTCGGCGGCGAACAGTCGGGCCACATCATCCTCAGCGACTATGCGACCACCGGCGACGGTCTCGTCGCGGCGCTCCAGATCCTGGCCGAGGTCAAGCGCTCGGGCGCCCCGGCCAGCGAAGTGCTCCACCGCTTCGAGCCCCTGCCGCAGCTGCTCAAGAACGTCCGCTTCGCCGGCGGCAAGCCGCTCGATCACGACGCGGTCAAGGCGGTGATCGCCGAGGCCGAAGCCGAACTCGCCGGCAAGGGACGGCTCGTCATCCGCCCGTCGGGCACCGAACCGGTGATCCGCGTGATGGCGGAGGGCGACGATCTCGCGCAGGTCGAACAGGTCGTCGACCGGATCTGCGACGCCGTACGAAAGGCCGCCGCCTGATGCTCGAGATGCGCCCCAGCTGCGAACGCTGCACCACCGAGCTTCCAGCGGACGCACCCGGCGCGTTCATCTGCTCGTTCGAATGCACCTTCTGCGCGGAATGCGCCGACGCACTCGACGAGCGGTGTCCGAACTGCGGCGGGGAATTGCTGGATCGTCCGACGAGGCTAGGTGAAGCGCCACCGCAAAAGCCGGAGGGCGCGCGGCGACACTAGGCGCCGTTCGGGCAAGCACCACCTAGCTCCTTACTGCCACCTCAACCCCTTCTACCACCCCGGCCGCTTCTACCACCCCGGCGAAGGCCGGGGCCCAATTGGAAAGGTCGAGGTAACGGAACGCTACCCTCGGTTAGCAACGCTTCCCAATTGGGCCCCGGCCTCCGCCGGGGTGGTTAAAGGGGGCATACCGCTGTCCTACATCTCACCAGGTATGACATAGCCCAGCATATGACCGCCAACCGCGCCAAACCCCGCTCAGCGACCCCAAACGGCGCCCAAACGAAACCGTGCTTTCTATACTTCACTTTTCCCGCGGCTCTCCAATGACCGCCAGAATCCTCATAATAGCCGGCTCCGACTCGGGCGGCGGCGCCGGCATCCAGGCGGATATCAAGACCGTGACGATGCTCGGCGGCCACGCAATGACCGCCGTCACCGCGATCACCGCACAGAACACGCTCGGCGTGCAGTCGGTCCACCAGATCCCGACCGAGATCGTCCTCGCGCAGATAGACTCCGTCGTCTCGGACATCGGCATCGACGCCGTAAAGATCGGCATGATCGGCTCGGCCGAAACCGCCAACGCCGTCGCCGCATATCTCGAACGCCTTTCCCCCCTCCCTGAAAGGGAGGGGCCGGGGGTGGGTAGGCCGCTGCGCGAGCGCGACACCAGCCCCAAGCCAACCCACCCCCAATCCCTCCCTTCCAGGGGGGGGAGCAGACTCCCCATCATCTTCGATCCGGTGATGATCGCCACCTCCGGCTCGGTCCTCGCAGACAGCGACACGATCGCCGCCTTCACCCGCCTCATGCGGATCGCCACGCTCGTAACCCCCAACCTCCCCGAACTCGCAGCGCTCGGCGGGGAAGCCGCAATCCGCGCCCTCGGCCAAGCCGTCCTCGTCAAAGGCGGCCACGCCGAAGGCCCCCACATCACCGACCGCCTCGTCACCAACGCCGGCGAAAGCCGCTGGACCAACCCCCGCATCGAAACCCGCCACGCGCATGGCACCGGCTGCACGCTCGCCAGCGGCATCGCCACCGGCCTCGCCCAGGGCCTGCCGCTCGACGCCGCAATCGAGCGCGCCATCGCGTTCGTCCGCGCCGCACTTGCCAGCGCACCGGGGCTGGGCGCAGGGCACGGCCCGATGGGGCACGCACTCGGCACCAGCCCGTTCGACCAGTGGAAAGACCGCCAATGCCCGGCATGAAACACGAAAAGCTCTGCGTCGGCCCCGTCGCCGGTGTCGACGAAGCCGGCCGCGGTCCCCTCGCCGGACCGGTCGTGGCCGCCGCCGTGATCCTCCCGGCAAAAGGCGTACCCCGCGGCATCGACGATTCGAAGAAGCTCTCCGCCTCCGAACGCGAACGGCTCTGCGCCCGTCTCAAAGGCTGCGCGATCGTCGGCATCGGCATTGTCGAGCCCGAAGAGATCGACACGCTCAACATCTACTGGGCGACGATGAAGGCAATGACCCTCGCGGTCGACGCGCTGGCGGTCGAACTCGGCCAGGCCCCCGGCCACGTCCTGGTCGACGGCAACCGTTTGCCCCGCTGGACCTACCCCGCAACCCCGCTCGTCGGCGGCGACGCGAAGTCGCTGTCGATCGCCGCCGCCTCGATCGTCGCCAAGCACACGCGCGACCTCATCATGATCGCCGCGGCGGACGTGCATCCCGAATATAACTGGCATTCGAACAAGGGTTACGGCTGCGCCCACCACATGAAGGCGCTCCGCGATCACGGCCCCACGCCGATTCACCGCCGCAGTTTCGCGCCCGTCGCCGCCGCCTATCTCGCCCGCGAGGGACTTTTCGCACAGGAAACGACGAGCTGAGTCTTTCGCGCCACACCCCAAGGGCTTGAGCCGCGAGTCTCCCATGACTCAACATCTGGGCAACGAAGACTCGTTTGGTCGCAGCGACGGAATCGGACCGAAACGCCGTTAACGAATGTTTGCTTGACGGAGTCGGACAATTCCGCCGCTATGGGCATCGACAAGGGGCGGAAAACATGGGTTTGATCGACACGATCGCACGGCCGCGTGCGAAAAAAACAGTGGAGCCGGCGGTTCAAGCCGTTCTTCCGCTCGACCAGATCCTGCGCGGCGACTGCATCGAGCGCATGAAGGCGCTCCCGTCGAAGTCGATCGACATGATCTTCGCCGACCCGCCCTACAACCTCCAGCTCGGCGGCGAACTCTATCGTCCCGACGGCAGCCACGTCGACGCGGTCACCGACGACTGGGACAAGTTCGACACCTTCGCCGCGTATGACCGCTTCACCCGCGCCTGGCTCCAGGAAGCGCGCCGCATCCTCAAGGACGACGGGTCGCTCTGGGTCATCGGCAGCTACCACAACATCTTCCGCGTCGGCGCGGCGGTGCAGGATCTGGGTTACTGGATCCTCAACGACATCGTCTGGCGCAAGACCAACCCGATGCCCAATTTCCGCGGCACCCGCTTCACCAACGCGCACGAGACGCTGATCTGGGCATCGAAGGGCGAGAAGGCGAAATACCACTTCAACTACCGCGCGATGAAGACGCTCAACGACGAGCTCCAGATGCGCAGTGACTGGGAATTCCCGACCTGCGGCGGCGCCGAGCGGCTGAAGAAGAACGGCACCAAAGTCCACCCGACCCAGAAGCCCGAGGCGCTGCTCTACCGCATCCTGCTGGCCTGCACGAAACCCGGCGATGTCGTGCTCGATCCGTTCTTCGGCACCGGCACCACCGGCGCGGTCGCCAAGCGTCTCGGTCGGAGCTGGATCGGCATCGACCGCGAAGGCGATTACATCGAGGCCGCGCAGGAGCGGATCGAGGCCGCACTGCCGCTCGATGAGTCGGCACTCGCGACGATGATGAGCCCGCGCACGCAGCCCAAGGTCGCGTTTGGCGTGCTGGTCGAGAACGCGTACCTCGCCCCCGGCGCGGTGCTGACCGACTCGAAGCGCCGCTGGCGCGCGACGATCCGCGCGGATGGCTCGCTGCTCAGCGACTGCGGCACGATCGGCTCGATCCACAAACTCGGCTCGACCCTCCAGAACGCCCCCGCCTGCAACGGCTGGAGCTTCTGGCATTACGAAAGCGACAAGGGGCTGAAACCGATCGACGACCTCCGCCAGACGTATCTGCTGGCGACGACGGTCTGAAGCCCTCGTCATGCCGGGCTTGTTCCGGCATCCACGGTTCCGCGAAATCACAGACGTTGGATATGCGGAACGGTGGACCCCGGAACAGGTCCGGGGTGACGAAAGATCGTAGCGAATAGATCATGACCAACCTCCACCTCCGCCCCGTCCAGTTCGTCGACACCCCGATCGGCCACGAAGACGGCAGCGTCGCGCGCCTCGCGGGCGGCCTGCAATGGTTCGCCGCCTACGAGGTGACCGAAACCCGCACCCGCCGCACCATCCCCGTCGCCGAAATCGCAACGCTGGGCGAACGCGCCGCGCACCTCCACGCCGCCATCACCGCCCCGCGCGCGCGCCTCCAGCTCGGCGAACGCACGCTCCGCTTCGACCAGCCGATCGTCGCCGGCATCCTCAACGTCACCCCCGACAGCTTCTCCGACGGCGGCAAGCATGTCGACGACCCCGCCGCAGCAGCAGCAGCCGGTATCGACATGGCCGCCGCCGGCGCGACGCTGATCGACGTCGGGGGCGAATCCACTCGCCCCGGCGCGCCCGCGGTATGGGAAGGCGACGAGATCGCGCGGCTCGTCCCCGTCGTCGAGCGCCTCGCGCGCGCCGGTGCGATCGTCTCGGTCGACACGCGCAAGGCCGCCGTCATGGAGGCCACGCTCGCCGCCGGCGCGCACATCGTCAACGACGTCGCTGCACTTCTCTGGGACGATCGTGCGCTCGACGTGGTCGCAAAAAGTGGCTGCCCCGTCGTCCTGATGCACTCACCCGACCCCAAGAAAGGCGGACACGGCGATGGCGGCTACGCCAACGTCCTCACCGATGTCTTCGACTGGCTCGAAGCGCGCATTGCAACGGTCGTCGCTAGCGGTGTCGACCGATCGAGGATCATCGTCGATCCCGGCATTGGCTTTGGCAAGACACTCGCCGAGAATCTCGCGCTGCTCAACGGCCTGACGATCTTCCACGGTCTCGGCTGCCCGATCATGCTCGGCGCCAGCCGCAAGCGCCTCATCGGTGCGCTCTCGAACGAAGCGCCCGTCGACCAACGCCTCGCCGGCTCACTCGCGCTGGCGCTGAAAGGCGCGGAGGCGGGCGTCCAGATCCTCCGCGTCCACGACGTCGCCGAAACGGTGCAGGCAGTGAAGATCTGGCGCGGCCTGCGCGATCAGTCGCTCGTTGGCGGCTAAGCGGGGCGGCTGATCGTCGCTGCATTGCAGCGAAACGCCACTTCGCGCATTAAAAGCCCTGTAAACAAGGGAGCTTTCGTTTGATCGTCACTGCAACACCGCGCTTCAGTCAGATCCTGAGCGAGGTCTGGCGCCCGCTGCTCGGCCTGTTCGTCTGGGACGTGATCGTCACGATCACCTATTACGTCCTGCCGTTCCACGCGCCCGCGCTCCCCCTGACGCTGTTCGGTACCGCACTCGCGCTGTTCCTCGGCTTCCGCGACAATTCCGCCTATCAGCGCTGGTGGGAAAGCCGTGGACTCTGGGGCCTGATGATCAACGCCTCGCGCAACCTAGCGCGTATGGCGCGCAACATGTTGCCCGAACCCGAGGGTCACGACATGAAGCGGACCATCGTGCTCCGCCAGATCGCCTATGTGAACGCGCTGCGCTGCCAGTTGCGCAAGCAGCCCGCACCGCCCGAGGTGCTGCGCTTCCTGTCGAAGGAGGAGGCATCGTTCGCGCTCGAGCGCACCAATATCGCCAACGGCCTGCTCGACGGCACTGGTCGGCGGATCGATATCGCGCGGCGCAACGGCTGGATCGACACCATCCAGCAGATGCAGTTCGAGTCCATCCTCGTCGATATCGCCAACGCGCAGGGCGGCATGGAGCGGATCAAGAACACGCCGCTGCCCAATCAATACCGCTTCTTCCCGAGCCTGTTCACGCGACTGTTCTGCGTGTTGCTGCCGATCGGTCTGGTCGAGACGCTGGGCTATGCGACGCCGGTCGGCTCGACGATCGCCGGGCTGATGTTCCTCGCGGTGCTGCAGATCGGCGACGATCTGGTCGATCCGTTTGCCGACACGATCCACGACGTGCCGCTGAACGCGATGTGCCGGACGATCGAGATCGACCTGCTCCAGGCGATCGGCGATCCAGCGCCCGAGCCGCTGACGCCCGACAAGGGCGTGCTCTGGTAACGCTCTTGTCAGGCATGCACCGACGTACATTTGCGGCCTAGGCGGGAGCCGCCAAATCTCGAGGTGCCTCGGATGCGGCCCGCAAGACGCAGCCGAGACCTGGCGACAGCGTCCTGCCAAAGACGAGCCGCCCATCAGGCGGCGTTGTCGATGCCCAGTTCGCCGAGCTTGCGATACAATGTCGATCGCCCGATCCCGAGCCGCCGCGCGACTTCGGTCATCCGACCGCGATAATGGCCGATCGCCAGACGGATCACATCGGCCTCGATTTCCTCGAGCGCGCGAAGGTTGCCGTCGGCGCGGAACAGCGTAACGCCGCCGCCGCCCGCCGCAACCGTAGCGGGAATACGGCGACGATTGCCCAGCGCGGCGATCTGCGGGAAATCGTCTTCGGTCAGCGCAGCGTCCTCGCAGAGCACGGCTGCGCGGAAAAGTGCGTTCTGCAACTGACGAACATTGCCCGGCCAGTCGTATTGAACCAGCAGCGCCAGCGCGGAATCGGTAATGCCCAGCGACCGCAACCCTGGTTGTTCGGCGATCCGCGCGAGCAGGTGGCGTGCCAGTGCTGGAATGTCGCCGGTCCGCTCGCGCAACGGCGGGATCATGACCTGGACCACGTTAAGCCGGTAATACAGGTCTTCGCGGAACCGGCCGGCCTCGACTTCGTCGAGCAAAGGCGTGTTGCTGGCGGCGATGACCCGGACATCGACATCGTGCGGATGGCGCGCGCCGATCGCGTGGACCTCGCCCGTCTGGAGCACGTGGAGCAGCTTGGCCTGCGCCTCGAGCGGCATTTCGCTGATCTCGTCGAGGAACAGCGTCCCGCCGTCGGCCTCCCGAAAGCGACCGGTCTTGCGCTCGAACGCACCGGTGAACGCGCCCATTTCGTGGCCGAACAGCTCCGATTCGACGAGGTTGGCCGAGACCTCACCGCAATTGACGCTCATCATCGGTTTCTTGGCGCGGGGCGAGGCGGCGTGGATGGCTTCGGCGATGACGTCCTTGCCCACGCCGATCTCGCCTTCCAGCAACACCGAAACGCGTGCCCGCGCAGCCTTGGCGGCGATGGCCAGCGCGGCACGGAAATCCGGCGACGATCCGACGATCTCGTCGAACCCGAGCAGCGCAGGTATTTTCTCGGTAAGGGGGCGGAGTTCGCCGGTGGACGTGGCGCCGACAGCGGTGTCGAGCGCGGCGAGAAAGCGGTCGGGCGCGAGCGGCTTGACCAGGAAGTCGGTGGCGCCCGCGCGCATCGCAGCGACGGCGTGCGACACCGATCCGTTCGCGGTCAGCATCAGGATCGGCAGCGCCGGCCGACGTTCGCGCAACGCGGCGATGAGACCCGTCGCGTCGGCATCGGGCGCCGAGTGATCGAGGACGATCGCATCGAGCTGCATCCCGTCCTGCGTCCCGAGCGTCGCGATCGCCATCTCGCCATCGGTCGCGAAGATCGCGCGCCAGCCGCCACGCGTGGCAAGCGCCGCCACCAGCCGGCGCTGCGCAGGCTCTTCGTCGATCAGCAGTAGAAGGCGCTGCCCGTTGCGCGTCATGGCGAATCCTGTCCCGTTCCGGCACGTGCAATAGCGCAGCCGGGTAAAGAGCGACTTAAAAGCGCCGTGCACTCGGGCTTGGCGATAGCGCCCGTGCCGGTTAAGGTCGCGCTCATAGAGGATGGCACTCACAGGATTGGGGCACGAACCATGGCCGGCAACGGAGACATGAAGGCGCATGCGGCGACCTATTCGAGCGTGACGGGGATGATGAAATGGGGCGCGGTCGGATGCGCGCTGGTCGTCGCGCTCGTCATCTGGCTGATCCACTAAGCGCATGAAGATCGCCGTCCTGAAAGAACAAGCGGACGGCGAGCGGCGGGTTTCCGCGACGCCGGAAACGGTCAAGAAGTTCATCGCGCTGGGCGCGACGCTGGCGGTCGAGGCGGGGGCGGGCGAGGCGGCTTCGATCGCCGATGCCGCGTACGCCGATGCGGGCGCATCGGTCGGCGATCGTGCGGCGACGCTGGCGGGTGCGGAGATCGTGCTCGGGGTGCAGGGACCTGATCCTGCAACGCTGGACGGGGTCGCCCCGGGGGTGTGGATCGTCGCGAGCCTCAATCCATTTGCAGAGCGCGCCCGCGTCGACGCCTATGCCGCGGCGGGGTACGAGGCGCTGGCGATGGAATTCATGCCGCGGATCACGCGCGCGCAGTCGATGGATATCCTGTCGTCGCAATCGAACCTGTCGGGGTACAAGGCGGTGCTCGACGCCGCCGCCGAATATGACCGCGCGTTTCCGATGATGATGACCGCGGCGGGCACGATCAGCGCGGCCAAGGCGTTCGTGATGGGCGTCGGCGTCGCCGGACTCCAGGCAATCGCGACCGCACGGCGGCTCGGCGCTCAGGTGTCGGCGACCGACGTGCGCGCGGCAACTCGCGAGCAAATCCAGTCACTGGGTGCGAAACCGATCTTCGTCGAGAACGTCGCCGGGATCGAAGGCGAGGGAACGGGTGGATATGCCGGCGAGATGTCGCCCGAATACCAGGCTGCGCAGGCCGAGCTCGTCTCGGGGCATATCGCCAAGCAGGACATCGTCATCACCACCGCGCTGATCCCAGGACGCGCCGCACCGCGTCTGATCTCGGCGGCGCAGGTCGCAAGCATGAAGCCGGGCTCGGTGATCGTCGATCTCGCGGTCGAACAGGGCGGCAACGTCGAAGGTTCGGTCGCGGGCGAAGTGGTCGTGGTGAACGGGGTGAAGATCGTCGGCCATCGCAACGTGTCGTCTCGATTGGCGGCGGATGCCAGCGCCTTGTTCTCACGCAACCTGTACAACTTCCTCAACGCCTTCTGGGACAAGGAGGCGGGCAAGCCCGTGCTCGACGCCGAAATCGGCGACGCGATTCGCCTTACGCAGGGCGGCAAGATCGTGAACCCAAGGCTGCTGGCATGATAATCCTCCCCGGCACGGGGAGGGGGACCGGCGCAGCCGGTGGAGGGGGCGTCCCGCACACGCTACGTCCAGAAGTATCGCTGGTGCGCAAATTGCGGCGCGAAATGAGCCTCCCGGAAGTGCTGCTATGGGAGCAGCTCCGGGGAAAGAAAACCGGCGTCAAGTTCCGCCACCAGCATCCCATCGGTCCATACGTCTGCGACTTCTACTGCGCCGCCGCCAAGCTCGCGGTCGAAGTAGATGGCGAATTTCACGGACGCGGCGACCGTCCCCAACGCGACGCCGATCGCGATCAGTTTTTTGAACAGAATGGCCACCGGGTGTTGCGAGTGGCAGCAGGCGACGTGCTGAGGGATATCGAGGCCGTGGTGACGATGATCGTATCGTCCGCGGCCAGCCCCCTCCACCAGCCTGCGGCCGGTCCCCCTCCCCGTGCCGGGGAGGAATAAGATGGACTTTATCGCGATCCTGTCGATCTTCGTGCTGGCGTGTTTCGTCGGGTATTTCGTCGTCTGGGCGGTGACGCCGGCGCTTCACACGCCGTTGATGGCGGTGACCAATGCGATCTCCTCGGTCATCATCGTCGGGGCGCTGATTGCCGCCGCTGCGGCCGGCATCGGCGCCGGATCGGGCGTCGCCAAGGCGCTCGGGCTGCTCGCGGTCGTGCTGGCGAGCATCAATATCTTCGGCGGTTTCGCGGTCACCGCGCGGATGCTGGCGATGTACAAGAAAAAGGAACGGCCGGTCGCGCCTGCCACGAGCAAGTGAGCGATACGGTACGCGAGGGGACGCGAGATGCATGAACTGACGGTCAGCCCCTGGGCATCGCTCGCCTATCTGGTCGCGGGGGTGTGCTTCATCCTCGCGTTACGCGGGCTGTCGAGCCCGGCGTCGAGCCAGCGCGGCAATCGCTTTGGCATCATCGGCATGACGATCGCGGTCGTCACCACGCTGGTGACGCATGTGCCCTTCGTCCAGCATGCTCTGGTTGCGGACATCGGACCCACGATAGTCGTGCGCGCTATCGACTGGACCACCGTCGTCGAAATCCTCGCGGCGATCGGTGTCGGCGCCGCGATCGGCCTCGTCACCGCGCGACGGATCGCGATGACCGCGATGCCGCAGCTCGTGGCCGCATTCCATTCGCTCGTCGGTCTCGCCGCGGTGCTGGTTGGCGTTGCGGCGTATCTCAACCCGCAGGCATTCGGGATCTCCGACCTCGTAATTCCGCTGATCGGCCAGCCGTTCGCGGTCATCCACCCGGTCAGCCGGATCGAACTCGGTCTAGGCGTGGCGATCGGCGCGATCACCTTCTCGGGCTCGGTCATCGCGTTCCTGAAACTCAACGGCAACATGGGCGGCAAGCCGATCATGCTGCCCGGCCGCCACGTCATCAACCTCGCGCTGCTTGCCGCCATCCTCGGCCTGATCGCGTATTTCGTCACCGACCAGGCACCGTGGATCTTCTGGGCGATCACGCTGCTGAGCTTCGTCATCGGCTTCCTGCTGATCGTCCCGATCGGCGGCGCGGACATGCCGGTGGTGGTCAGCATGCTCAATTCCTATTCGGGCTGGGCGGCGGCGGCGATGGGCTTCACGCTCCACAACAGCGCGATGATCATCACCGGCGCGCTGGTCGGCAGTTCGGGCGCGATCCTCAGCTACATCATGTGCCGCGCGATGAACCGCAGCTTCATCAGCGTCATCGCGGGGGGCTTCGGCGCGGTCGCGGACACCAGCGGCGGCGCGGTCGCGAGCGATCGGCCGTGGAAACGCGGCTCGGCGGAGGACGCCGCGTTCCTCATGAGCCAGGCGGAACAGGTCATCATCGTCCCCGGCTACGGCATGGCAGTCGCGCAGGCGCAGCACGTCCTGCGCGAGATGGGCGACAAGCTGAAGGCCGAGGGCGTCCGTGTGAAATACGCGATCCACCCCGTTGCGGGCCGCATGCCGGGGCACATGAACGTGCTGCTGGCAGAGGCGAACGTGCCGTATGACGACGTGTTCGAGCTGGAGGACATCAACAGCGAGTTCGCGCAGACCGACGTCGCCTTCGTGATCGGCGCGAACGACGTGACCAACCCCGCCGCCAAGACCGACAAGTCCTCGCCGATCTACGGCATGCCCGTGCTCGACGTCGAGAAGGCAAAGACGGTATTGTTCATCAAGCGCTCGATGGGCGGAGTCGGCTATGCAGGCGTCGATAACGAGCTGTTCTACCGCGACAATACGATGATGCTGCTCGCCGATGCCAAGAAGATGGTCGAGGATATCGTCAAGGCGCTAGACTAGGTCGAACGCAACCTTGTTGAGCAGGCGTGAAAGTCCAACGAAACTCGACCCAGTTCGCGTGTGGCTTTGAGGATGATCGAGGTTAGTCTTCGCGACACAGCGGAGATGATCATGATCCTACCGGGCGGAGATTCTGCCGACACGCGTTACGATACCGGGATCGCCGCAGTCCTTGTCGCGAGTGCGGACGCGCCCGACCGGTTCGCCGCCGCACTCGCCGCGATGGAGGGGCGGGTGGTCGCCAGGATCGACTGGCAGGCGCCGTTCGGCCTGCACGCCGCGCCTCAGGTCGTCGTGGTCGAGACCGCAGGGGTGGAAGTCGCGGTGCTTGCCGAACACCTGCCGCGGATCGTCGAGCGCGCCGCCGTGCTCGACGCGGGGCTGGTGGTCGCGATGGGGAGCGACCAGATCGACGCGGTCGCGGCGGCGACGCTCGGCGGCGGGACGATCCTGCTGGTCGATCCGAGCGTTGCGGACTGCGTCGCGGCGATCATCGTCGCCGCGGAACGTGCGCGCAGTCCCGCGGGCGTGTTCGATGTCGGGCGCGAGACCGATGGGACGCGGCTGGAACGGCTGAACACCGAGGTGGCACGGATCGCCGAGGCGCTCGCCCGACTGACGCGCGCGGAGATCGACGAGGATGCCTCCACCCCGCCGATCGTCGGCGACCGGACGAACCGCTACGGCGCGCCGCCGTCGCTGGCCGAGCCGAGCGCCGCCGATGTCCGGCGGGCGATCCGCGCGCGGCGGCTGCGCGACCAGTTCTTCGGCACCGCGTTGTTCGAGGATCCCGGCTGGGACATGCTGCTCGATCTCTATGCCGCCGAACTCGAGCGGGGACGCGTTTCGGTCTCCAGCCTGTGCATCGCCGCCGCGGTCGCGCCGACCACTGCGCTGCGCTGGATCGCGCGGATGACCGACACCGGGCTGTTCGAACGCCGTCCCGACCTGCACGACCGGCGGCGCGCGTTCATGGTGCTGTCGGACCGCGCGAGCGAGGCGATGCGCGGGTATATCGTGGCCACCAGAGGCGCCGACCTGCGGATTCCGTGACGGTCCGCGCCCTTTTAGCTTGCCCCCGCCGCCCGGCTTTGGCATCGGACATCCAACCCAGAGGGGGCGATTAGCTCAGTTGGTAGAGCGTCTCGTTTACACCGAGAATGTCGGCGGTTCGAGCCCGTCATCGCCCACCATCCTTTTCCTTGACCATGCTGCGCTGTTGGTGCCGGCATGGGCGACACGAACTCCGGCAAATTTTTACCGTCGGTCGCGGTCGATCGTGCCTCGATATTCTTCGTGCGGACGTCGGGCCAAGGCGAGTTTGCCGTCTCGAAGGGCCGGGACGCTCTCGTTCAACCCGGCGAACTCACAACGTGATCATCCGTAACGAGATCACCTCAACGAGGAAGGGGGCGCGGTGCCGGGCAACGCGATCGGATGTAGATACCTACCAAGTCACCGAGCTTCGGTGCGACGTCGAGCTGGTCTCGCGCGCACTACAGTATCAGTTCCTGCCCTGCTTCGCCGAACGTTTGCAGGATATAGTCGGGGACCGGCATTCCGGCAGCGTTGTGCATTTCTGCGGCGCTTGAACCGTTGCCGATAGCGACTTCATACCATCGATCGGCCAGCTCCTCTGCATCTGCCCGGGTCATGGGCTCGCGGGTTTGCTCCAGTATCATGTCGTTGAGAATGTCTGCGGCGTCTGTCATCGGGCTCTCGTAGTCGGGGTTGTCGATAGCCAAACGCCTGAAAGACGAGATCGGTGTCCACCCGATCATGCGTAATCAGCAGTAACGCTCCGCGGCGAGCGTGGCGAAGCAGGTCGCCGCGCCACCGCAGGGAGCGGCCTTCGCCACAATCGAGAGCATCGCGGGCAGCTGACGGCTGCCGATCGGCGCCAGCGGAAACGATACTCCCGATCCTGTCAGGCGTGCAGGTCGTGGCGATATGCCGCAACTTATCGACCTGTGGACGACTGGAACAGTGTCGTGTCAGATCTGGTGAGAGCTGGTCGAGCTGGTGCCGGCGCTTCTGGCCGTTCATCGGAGGGCGGAGTGGGGCGCGGTCTTTGCCCCGCGACGCCGTCGTGCGAGGAACCTTACGACCCCTTCCCGTTCCCCCAGACGCAGTCGGACCAATGCGACGCCGGTGCGGGCGAGCGCTAAATCCCGCCCATTGCGGCAGGCTGTTCTGGCAAGGGAGGCAGCCGATCGCACGAGAGGCAACCAAGAGCACTCAGACGGCATATCTAAGAAGGCGAGGCTGTTCCTTGGGCCCGCGTGCAGGGGCACCGCCCACTGCCCTCAAAGATCGCGGATCAGTCGCACTGCAACTGCGAGCCAGCCGGGATCTTCGATCTTCAGGGATTGCGAACCGGTATTCGGCAGTAACAACGTCACCGCGCCACCGACGGCGATCAGCCTGCCGAACGCGAACCGGCCTGCTGGTTGCGGGACGAGGACGTCGCGATTGAGTGCGGTTGCGAAATCGGCGGGGGCCACCATCGCGCACCAGATCACGTCACCGGTGCGATAATCGCCGACCCCGCCCGCGACGGTGATCGCGATCTGGCCCGGCGCGACCTGGGGTGGCGGTGCCGTCGTGGTGCGCCGCGGGGCATGCGCGCCGCGGCCGTCGAGGATCGCGGCGACGGGCAGGTCGGCACGGTCCGGCAATGTCACGAGATCGCTCGCCTCTACGCCCAGTGCCGCGGCAATCCGGTTGAGCCAGCCGATCGAGACGGTGCGCGTGCCCGTCTCCAGCCGCCCGACCGTCTGTGCGGTGGTCGGTGGAGCGCAACGCTTGGCGACGTCCTCCAGCGTCAGTCCCTTGGCGCGCCGGACTTCGCGAATGGCAGTGATCATTGCAATGCGATCATCGAACGACTCCAAACCAGATGGGTTATTCTTCTGTCCTACAACCATGCAGATATGGCAACCGCCAACCGCAACGGGAGATGGCGGATGCGCGAACTGGTAGAGCGGACGGTCGATTCGGAGGGTGTTCCACAGCCGGCCGGGGTGAGTCGCGGCCGTACCGTGACCGTGAACCTGGCGGAGTCGCCGCTCGGGTGGCTGCGGTCGCGCGCGCTGATCGACGCGCGGCAGTTCGAGGCGGGGGAGCGGCTGCGCGCGGATTACGAACGCGCGTCGATCGCGCCGAGCGTGACGATGCGCTGGGCGGAGCGCGTCGATGGGGGAGGCCATGACGGCCTCGATCCCACGTCGGCGCAGATCGCGGCGAAGCGTCGGTTCGATGAAGCGTCGGCGGCAGCGGGACCTGGGCTGGCGGATATCCTCTGGCGCGTGGTTTGCGCGGGGGAGGGGCTGCCGGTGGCCGAGAAGGCGTTGCAATGGCCGGCGCGCGCGGGGCGGGTCGTGCTGACGCTCGCGCTCGATCGGTTGGCCGCGTATTACGGGATCGGTTAGGCGCTCGCATTGGTGCGCGGCCGTGACTAAGTGTCGAGCATGCGCTTCGACCTCATCAAATGCCACGGCTCGGGTAACGACTTTCCGCTGATCGACGCGCGCGCGTCGGCGCTTGGCGATGCGGCTTGGGCTGCCGTCGCGCGGGCGCTGGCGGATCGCGATGGGCTGGTGGGTGGCGACGGGCTCCTGCTGCTGACCGGCGGCGACGCGACTCACGCGTTCGGCATGCGGATGTTCAATTCGGATGGCAGCGAGTCGGAGACGTGCCTCAACGGCCTGCGCTGCGTTGCGCGCGCGGGGTTCGCGGCCACGGGCGCCGAGACTGCGATGGCGCTGCTGAAGACGAGCGACGCGGTCGTCGAGCGCGATGCGGATATTGCCGAGGGCGTGTTCACTGTGCGCGAGATCGCGGGCCCTGCGTCTCTGAATGCCGCGGCGTGGCCGATCCATGTCGGGACCGATCGCATCGTCGATACGCCGATCGCGCGCTTGCCGACGGGCCGCGCCTTCACGGCGGTGGCGATGCCGAACCCCCATCTCGTGACGTTCGTGGATGCCATCGACGAAGCCGAACTCGTCCACGTCGGCGAAGCGTGCGAGGCGGCACCCGACTGGCTGCCCAATCGCGCGAACGTCAGTTTCGTCGAAGTGCGTGGCCGCGACCTGTTCGTCCGCACCTTCGAGCGCGGGGTCGGGCTGACCGACAGCTGCGGCAGCGCGATGGCGGCGTCGACCTATGCCGCGTGCCTGACCGGGCGGATCGCGTACGACACGCCGACCACCGTCTTCAACAAGGGCGGTCTGGTCCGTGCCGAGGCGAGCCAAGCGGCGATGGTGACGCTGTCGGGCAATGCGACGTTCGAGTGGACCGGCACGATCGACGTCGATCTCGACACGGCGACCGCGAGCGACCTGGTCGTCACGCGGCGGCATGACGATGAGATCGCGGCCTGGGCGGGACTTCTCGCGACGATCTGAACACCGGCTGCGTCCTTCTCCCGGCGGGCGCGTATCTCCCCGCAGTGGCGCCGCACACCGGCTCCGCACGCAGGAGAGATGCCATGAACCACGTCATTCGTACCGCGATCGTCGCGGCCGCCGTTGCCGTCAGCGGCAGCGCGATCGTCGCAGCGCAGACCAACCCGATGGTCGGCGGCGCCGCGATGTACCCGACCAAGACGATCGTCGAGAACGCCGTCAATTCGAAGGATCACACGACGCTGGTCGCCGCGGTCAAGGCCGCTGGTCTCGTCGAGACGCTGTCGGGCCCGGGTCCGTTCACCGTGTTCGCGCCGACCAATGCCGCGTTCAAGAAGCTGCCGGCCGGCACCGTCGACACGCTGCTCAAGCCGGAGAACAAGGCGCAGCTCGCGAGCGTCCTGACCTATCACGTCGTCCCCGGCACGATCACCGCCGCCGACATCGCCGCCAAGGCGAAGGCGAATGGCGGCACCGCGACCTACACGACCGTGCAGGGCGAGCCGTTGATGTTCATGAAGTCCGGCAGCGGCTGGGGCATCATGGACGGCAAGGGCCACAAGGGCCGGATCACGATCGCCAACGTCATGCAGTCGAACGGCGTGATCCACGTCATCGACACGGTGATGCTGCCGTAATCAGGCCATCACGCGAGATAGCTGCCGCGTTCTATTACGCGGCAGTGGCGTCGGGCCCGTTACCGAAAGGTGACGGGCCCGATTGCGTTTAGGTGCCGTGTAATCCCAGTCCCGTCGTCTCAACCCCTCCGTCGTCTCAACCCCTCCGTCGTCTCAACCCCTCCGTCATCTCAACCCCGCCGTCATCTCAACCCCTCCGTCATCCTGACGAAAGTCAGGACCCAGAGCCAGGAAGGGCAGCGCTTGTTACCCTGGGTCTTGACTTTCGTCAGGATGACGGATGGGAGGGATTCAGCCGATCAGCAGGCCCGCGAGTGCTGCGGACATCAGGTTCGCCAAACTCCCAGCCGCCAGCGCCCGCAGCCCAAGCTTGGCAATCATCGGACGCTGGTTCGGCGCGAGGCTGCCGGTCACCGCCATCTGGATCGCGATCGACGAGAAGTTGGCGAACCCGCACAGCGAGAAGGTGATGACCGCGATCGTCCGCGCGCTCAGCCCCTGCTGCGTCCCGAGCGAGATATACGCGACGAATTCGTTCAGCACGATCTTCTGCCCGAACAGCCCGCCGGCGATCCCGGCCTCGCTCCACGGCACGTTGAGCAGGAACATGATCGGCGCGAAAACATAGCCGAGCAGCCCCTGGAAGCTGAGGCCGGGCAGCCCGATCATGTTACCAAGCCCGCCGAGCAGACCATTCGCGAGCGCCACCAGAGCCACGAACGCCAGCACCATTGCGCCGACCGCGACCGCCAGGCGCACGCCGGTCTGCGCGCCCTGTGCCGCGGCCATGATCAGATTGGCGGGCTTTTCCTCGTCGTGGGTCGCCTGCGGCATCGGTTCGCCCGCCGACGACTCGCCCGGCAGATCGCCGAGCGCGAGTTCGCCCTCGGGTGGCATCACGCGGTCGGGCATGATGATCTTCGCCATCAGGATGCCACCCGGCGCCGCCATGAAGCTCGCCGCCAGCAAGTAGTCGATGCGGATCCCCATCGACGCATAAGCCGCGAGGATCGTCCCCGCGACGCCGGCCATGCCGCTGGTCATCACCGTGAACAGCTGCGCCGGAGTGAGGCCCGCCAGATAAGGCCGGATGACGAGCGGCGACTCGCTCTGGCCGACGAAGATGTTCGCCGCCGCGCACAGCGATTCGACCTTCGAGACGCCGATGACCTTCTCGATGCCGCCGCCGACCCAGCGCACCACGAACTGCATGATGCCGAGATAATAGAGGATCGAGACGAGGCTGGCGAAGAAGATGATCACCGGCAGCGCGGCGATCGCGAAGCTCTGTCCGCCGATCTCGGGCGTCGCCATCTTGCCGAACAGGAATTCGGTGCCCTTCTGCGAATAGCCGAGCAAATTGGCGACCCCGCCCGACATCTCGCCGAGCACGACCTTGCCGAAGCTCGAATACAGTACGAGGACGGCGATCCCGGCCTGCAACGCGAACGCGGCGCCGACGATCCGCAGGCGGATCGCACGGCGGTCGCTCGACAGCAGCACGGCGATGCCGAGGATGACGGCGATGCCTGCAAGGCCGATGACTAGTCTTTCCATGGACGCCCTGCATTTTTGACTGACACGCGCGGCCCCCCGGCTGCGCAAGGGCGGGACATGACACGGGCAGGCCGCGCTCGCCAGTTATTTGAGGGGCGCTAGTCATTTGACGGGGCGGCGGTTTTCGCTAGCGTCCCGCGCGATGGACAAACCACTTCCCGCGTTCCCGCGTTCGCTCTTCGTTTTCTCGGTCCTGTACGGCGGCATGGTGTGCATCGCCGGCGTGTTGGGGGTGAAGCAGGTCGCGCTCGGCCCGCTCGCCGTCGAGGCGGGGATCTTCGGCTTCCTCCTGCTGGTGGTGCTGAGCAGCGCGATTTCCGAGCTCCATGGCCAGAAGACCGCGACGTTCCTGGTCCGCCTCGGGTTCATTCCGCTGCTGGTGTCGGCGGCGCTGATCCACCTGGTGCTGGCGCTGCCGCATGATCCGGGGATGTACCCGCCCGCGGTCGACGCCTTCCCGGTCGTCGTCGGGCAAAGCTCGCGGATGATGATCGCGGGGTTGATCTCCTACGGTATCTCGCAGACGCTCAACGTGCTGATTTTCTCGAAGCTGTCGGGCCAGGTCGGCAGCGGCGACGGCAAGCTGGTGTGGCTACGCGGCATGATCGCGAGTATCATCTCGCAGATCATCGACACGATCCTGTTCATCACCATCTCGTTCCTCGGCGAACGGCCGATCGTCGCGCTGATGGAGGGCCAAATGCTCACCAAGGTCATACTGTCGATCGTGCTGGTGCCGTTCATGATCACGTTCTTCGTGAAACTCGGGCGGCGGCTGGACCGGGCATAATGTTAGATTTTTCCGTTCGTGCCGAGTAGAGACCGAGCCTGTCGAGGGCTCGTATCGAGGTACAGGTCTCTCGATACGCCATCTCGACGAGTGCTCGATGGCTACTCGAGACGAACGGAAGTTTAGTTGACCGATCACACGCCCGATCCCGCCCTGCTCGCCAAGGCGGAAACGCTCACCGAGGCGCTGCCGTATCTGCAGCGCTACGCCGGCAAGACGTTCGTCGTGAAGTACGGCGGCCACGCGATGGGCGACCCGGAATTGCAGCGCGATTTCGCCGAGGACATGGTGCTGCTCAAGGCAGTCGGCATCAACCCGGTCGTCGTCCACGGCGGTGGCCCGCAGATCGGCGCGATGTTGAAGCGGCTCGGCGTCGAATCGCGCTTCGTCGACGGCTTGCGCGTCACCGATGCGGAGACCGCACAGATCGCCGAAATGGTCCTGGCGGGTTCGATCAACAAGGAAATCGTCGGCTGGATCGGTCAGGCGGGCGGTCGCGCGGTCGGCATCTCGGGCAAGGACGCAGGCCTCGTCCTCGCGCAGAAAGTCGGACACGGCCGCGAGCCCGACAAGCTCCAGGGGATCGAGCGGCACGTCGACCTCGGCTTCGTCGGCGAACCGATCGCGGTCGACCGGACGATCCTCGACACGCTGATCGCCGCCGACATCATCCCGGTGATCGCACCGATCGGCATCGGTGCCGACGGCCACACCTACAACATCAATGCCGACACGATGGCGGGCGCAATCGCCGCCGCGATGGGCGCAGCGCGGTTCTTCCTGCTGACCGACATCGTCGGCGTGCTCGACAAGCAGGGCGAGCTGCTGACCGACCTCGATCCAGCACGGATCGCCGAACTGCGCGCCGACGGCACGGTGACCGGCGGCATGATCCCCAAGCTCGACACCTGCGTCGCGGCGGTCGAATCGGGCGTCGATGCCGCGGTCATCATCGACGGCCGCGTGCCCCACGCGATGCTGCTGGAGATCTTCACCAAGCAGGGTGCAGGCACGCTGGTCAGCGCCAACGGGCGCTCGCGGTAGGAGGTCGCCTCCCACTCCCGTCATCCTGACGAAAGTCAGGATCCAGAGCCACAAGGGTAACGCTCATGGCTCTGGATCCTGGGTCAAGCCCAGGATGACGGGAGCTGAGGGCGTCTGGTGCGGCTCGAATCGTCGCGCAGGCTAGCGACACCACAGGGCTTCTCGTTCTCTTCCCGCCACCTTATATCGGCAACACACCAGCGGAGACCCTTGCCTTGATCGCCCTTCTTCAGATCGTCCAGTTGCTGCTCAACCTCGTCTGGTGGGTCATCGTCATCCAGGCGGTGCTGTCGTGGCTGATCGCGTTCAACGTCATCAACACGCACAGCGATTTCGTCCGCACGGTGTGGAACGCGCTGCAGAAGATCACCGAGCCGCTCTATCGCCCGATCCGCCGCGTGCTCCCCGATTTCGGCGCGCTCGATCTGTCGCCGTTGGTCGTGCTGCTGATCCTCTACATCCTGACCAACATCGTCATCCCGAACATCGCGCAGAACTACCTCGTCGCAGCCTATTGATCGGGCCGGCAGCCTGGCGGTCAGTCGATGACGGCTTGGCGATCGCCGTCCGGGTGACCCCGCGTGGCGGTCGCGATGCGCTGACAGCTGGAACCGCGGAGCATTTCGCCGCGAGGCTGGCAGCCGCCCCCGTCGATGGCGCCGCGAATACCGGGCTGGCCGCCCTCGTCGCCAAGACATTCGGCGTCCCCAAGCGCGCCGTCACCATCGTCTCCGGCGAAACCGCCCGCCTGAAGCGCCTGCACATCGCCGGCGACTCCACTGTACTGGCGGAAATCGCGTCCGCGCTCTATGGGCCGCGGGCATGAGCGCGACCATCATCGACGGCAAGGCCTTCGCCGCCGGCCTCCGGGCCCGTATCGCAGACGGCGTGACCGCCTTTCGAGCACAGGCAGGCCGCACGCCCGGCTTGGCCGTCGTGCTGGTCGGCGAGGACCCCGCCTCCAACGTCTACGTCCGATCGAAGGGCAGGGCGACGCGCGAAGCCGGGATGGAGAGCATCGAGCACCGCCTCCCCGCCGACGTCCCCGCCGAAGACCTGCTCGCGCTGGTCGCGACGCTCAACGCCGATCCGACGATCGACGGTATCCTCGTCCAGTTGCCCCTGCCGAAGCATATCGACGAGCAGGCGGTCATCGCCGCGATCGACCCCGACAAGGACGTCGACGGCTTCCACCCGATCAACGCCGGGCGCCTCGCGACAGGGTTGCCCGGCTTCGTCCCCTGCACGCCGTTCGGCTGCGTGATGCTATTGAAAAGCGTGCTGCCGTCGCTGAGCGGGCTCGAAGCCGTCGTCGTCGGTCGCTCGAACATCGTCGGCAAGCCGATGGCGCAGTTGCTCCTCCGCGAAAGCTGCACCGTCACCGTCGTCCATAGCCGGACGCAGGACGTGCCCGCGCACATCCGCCGCGCGGACATCGTCGTCGCGGCGGTCGGTATCCCGGAGATGATCAAGGGCGACTGGCTGAAACCCGGCGCGACCGTCATCGACGTCGGCATCAACCGCACCGATGCCGGCCTCGTCGGCGACGTCGATTTCGCGAGTGCGGTCGAGGTCGCGGGCGCGATCACGCCGGTGCCAGGCGGCGTCGGGCCGATGACGATCGCCTGCCTGCTCCGCAACACGCTGGTCTCGGCGGGTCGTCGCGAAGGCGTCGTTATCGACGAGGCCGCGCTGTGATCGAACTCTACATCTCGTCGCTGATCACGTTCTTCGTCGTCATCGATCCGCCCGGTTGTGCGCCGATCTACGCCGGTCTGTCGGCCGGTGCCTCGACCGTGCAGAAGCGCGCGATGGCGATGCGCGCGGTCGGCGTCGCGGCGGCGATCCTGTTCGTGTTCGCGCTATTCGGCGAAGCACTGCTCAAGGGTCTCGGGATCAGCCTGGCGAGCTTCCGCATCGCCGGCGGCATCATGCTGTTCCTGATCGCGCTGGAAATGGTGTTCGAGAAACGCACCGAGCGCCGCGAGGATCGTGCCGCCAAGGTGGCGAGCGATCCCGAGGTCGAGGACGTCTCGATCTTCCCGATGGCGATGCCGATGATCGCGGGCCCCGGCTCGATCGCGTCGGTGATGCTGTTGATGAGCCGCAACAGCGGGCTCGAGCGCTCGGCCGTGGTGCTCGGCGCGATGGTGACGATCCTGCTGCTGACTTTGGTCGCGCTGCTGGCGGCCGGCCCGATCATGCGGATCCTCGGCGCGAAGATCGAGGCGGTGATCACGCGGTTGCTCGGCGTGCTGCTGGCCGCGCTGGCGGTGCAGTTCGTGATCGACGGCCTGACCGAGGTGCTGCGCTAACACTCCGTCATGCCGGGCTTGTTCCGGCATCCACGGTTCCGCAAACTCGATGGACTTGAGTGCGCGGAACGGTGGGCCCCGGAACAAGTCCGGGGTGACGGGAGGTCAGTCCACCTTGAACAACCGCAGCGGCGACTTCGCCGGCAGCGGTAGCGGCGTCAGCCACGCCGGCACCTCGTTGTTCGCCATCTGCGCATAGAACCCCTTCGGACTGCGCGCCTTGTAGTTGGTCGACTCCGCCGCATTCGGGCACAGCAGCAGCATCGTCGCGCCATGCCGCTTGATGATCGCATGCGCCTGATCGGGCGTCCCCCCGAACGCATGCTGGACGTCGAGGATCGCGTCGCCGTTGCGGTGATACGGCCCCGCCACCGCGTCGTGATGCGTGATCGTGATCAGCCGCGGCCCCATGTCGACGAAGGTGAAGATCGTCTGCGCCGGATACTTGTTCAGCGCGAGCAGCACGGTCGTCCGCAGGCAATTGCCCGTCGCCATGTTGACGCGCTTTTCATACGGCTTCGGCCGGTCGATCGGGAAATACTGGATCACCATCCCGGCAAACAGACCCGACACGATCAGGAACGCACCGACCGTCCCCAGCACGCGCACCGCCACCGATCGGTTGCCGAGCAGCCGCGGCAGGATCAGCCATCCGAGCGCAGTCGCCCCCGGAATCGCCAGCAACTGAGCCGCCGGCCCGGCGCGAACCTGCCACAGCAGCATTGCGCACGCGAACGCCGTGAACAGCGCGACCGCCGCCCAGCCCACGGCCCGGTCGTCGCGACGCGCGCGCCAGGCGGCAAGGATCGCCCCGATCAGCCCGATGATCGGCAGCGTCGCGAGCGCGAACCCGACGCGGAAACTATGCTTGTAGATCGGCTTGGCCTCACGGACATTGTCCAGCCAGTTGCGTTGCAACTCGGGCGAAATCCCCTCGGGCCGCCCCAGGCATTGCGGAAACACCAACGCAAAGCCGGCAACGATTGCCGCACCTGCGACCACCGCCAGCGCCAGCCGAGCCCCCCGCGACGCCGGACCGAACCGCGCGAGCAGGAACAGCAGCATCCCCGCCGCGATCATCACGCTCAGCCACACCGGTGTCAGCGCGTCGCAGCGCATCGCCTGGTTGGCGTTCGACGCGAACAGCGCGAACCCCAGCGTGCTGCCACCACCCAGCGTCAGCGCATAGATCGACAGCCGCTCGGCCTCCGACCGATCCCATACCCAGCGCAACGCGATGATCGCCCCCGCCATCGCCGCATAGGGCAGCAGCTCGAGCCCGATCGACAACGACACCGCGCTGGCGAGCCCGACCATCGCGCCACCGCGACGCCCGTTGGTATCGCACAGCCCCGCCACCGTCAGGCTCAGCATGGCGAGTTGCCAGCCGTGATGATCGATCCGCTCGGGCATGAACATCAGCATCGTGCCGGTCGCGCCGACCATGATCACGACCGCGAGGGGCCACGCGTAAGGACTGATCAGCCGCCGCACGGTCGCACCGATGCCCAGCATCGCGATCGACAGCGGCAGCAACGGCGCGATCCCGCAGGCCAGCCGCTCCGCCCAGCTGTTGCTGGTGAACAGGCGGAAGAACAGGATCAGCCCTGCGATCGGCAGGTCGACGATGCGGCTCCAGTGGATGTCGAACCCGACCGGCGGGTTCATCCGATAGTTGCGCAGATCGTACCAGCCCTGCCCGTCCAGCAGCGCACGGACCTGCATCAGCCGCATGTTGTCGTCGGTATCGCCGAGCGACAGCCAGCGGATCTGGCCCCAGCGATCGAACATCGACCACGCCGCCACCGCCACCCAGGCGAGCAGAGTCAGCGCGATCCAATGCCGATCGAGTTCGTCCAGCAACGTCCGCCGCTGAAGTGGTGCCTGATCCAAAACGCTTTCCTCCAGCCCGCGCGCACTCTAGATGCGCGGGCGTATCTCAAGCGTCGCTCTATCGCGGTGCCCGTAAAGAACAAGGCACCGGCGCGTTTGCCGGAGGGTAAAGAACAAGGCGGGCATGCAGGCGATTTGGCGACAGATGGAGCAGATGCGGGCGAGCGGCGTGCTCGGCCAGCTCGTGCGCTTCGGAATCGCCGGCGGGATTTCCAGCGTGGTGTATTCGCTCGTCTACCTGCCGCTGACCGCGTATGTCTTTCCGCCACGTCAGGCGGTGGCGGCGGTGCCGTTCGCCTTCGTCGTCGCCGTCGTGGTCGGATTCTTCCTGCACAGCCGCTGGAGCTTCAAGGGACACGCCAAGGAGCCGGGCGCTGGGCGGCATGTGAAGTTCGTGATCGTCCAGGGTGCGGGTCTGGCGCTCAACGCGCTGATCACGTGGGTCGGCACCGCGGTGTTCCACCTGCACCCGTGGATCCCGCTCGTCCCCGCCGTGCTGCTCGCGGCGATCGTGAGTTTCGTGCTCAACCGTCTCTGGGTTTTCAACTGATGCTGCCAACGAACTGGACGACTTACTGATGGACCGTATCGTCTACGACCGGATGGCCGCCCACGACTCCACCCACTGGTGGTACCGCGCGCGCCGCGACATCCTTGCCGATTACCTGACCCGCTACGGCGCGTTGCCGAAGGATGCGAAGATCCTCGAGATCGGCTGCGGCACCGGCCACAATTTGCCGATGCTCGCCGCGTTCGGCAGCATCGACGCGATCGAGATCGACCCGGCCGCGCGCGAGATCGCCAGCGAACGGCTCGGCAAGCCGGTCGGCGCGGCCCCCTTGCCCGAACTCCCCGGCGTACCCCGCGCGCACTACGATCTGATCGCGGTGCTAGACGTGGTCGAGCATATCGAGGACGACGTCGCCGCGCTTAAGGCGATGGCGGATTGCCTCGCGCCCGGCGGCAAGATCCTGATCGCGGTGCCGGCGCACCAGTGGATGTGGAGCGCGCACGACACCGTGAACCACCATCACCGCCGCTATTCGAAGGCCACGCTGAAGACGGCGATCGAGACGGCGGGCCTGAAGCCCGAAAAGCTCGGCTATTTCAACTCGCTGCTCTTCCCGCTGGCGGCGGCGGCGCGGATCGCCGGCCGCCTCTCGGGCCGCGACGACAGCGACGACTCCCCGCCACCCAAGCTGGTGAATGCGCTGTTCGAGAAGATCTTCCGCCTGGAACGCCACATGGTCGGCCGCATGCCGATGACCCCGGGCGTCTCGATCGTGACGCTGGCGGTGCCGCGCTGACGCTCGAGGGACGTACCGCCTTCTTCCCCGTTCCCAGGCGAAGGCCGGGGTATTTTCCCGCTGTCCTACACGCCCCGCCGGTGTCATGCTCGTCATCCGGTTCGTTCAGGCCGTCACTATCGCCTGCGTACCCCAGGCGCCGACAGGCTTTGCACGCGTATGACGATGAATACCCCCCTTCGCGGCCTGTCGAAGTGTTTCTCGGTGTGACCTTATCCTAACCTTTGGGCGGTAACGCCGCGGTAACAGCAGGCTCGAGACGGTCGGAGAGGGGGGCCTCGACGGGCTCCGCGCGGAACCCGAGTGTCGCCTTGCCCTGGATCGGCCCCGCAACGTCGGCGACGATATACAGCGGCCGGCGCTTCGACTCGACGTACAGCCGCCCGAGATACTCGCCGATCATCCCCAGCACGAACATCTGCACCGCGCCGAGGAACACCGTGACGAGCATCGTCGAGGTCCAGCCCTGCACCGCGCTGCCCGACAACCAGCCGATCGCGATATAGACGAACAGGAGCAGCGACACGCCGGTCAGCGCGAGCCCGGCGTGGCTGGCGAACCGCAACGGCGCGGTGGAGAAGCCGGTGACGGCATCGAACGCGAGGCGGATCATCTTCGCCAGCGGGTAGTTCGTCTCCCCCGCCAGCCGCTCGGCGCGATCATAGGGGAAGGGGACCTGCTTGAAGCCGATCCAGGCGACCATGCCGCGGATAAAGCGGGCCTGCTCGGGAAGCGAAAGGAACGCATCCAGAGCCCGCCTGCTCATCAGGCGGAAGTCGCCGGTGTCGAGCGGGATCGGCGTCTCGGTCATCCGCGTCAGCAGGCGATAGAAGGCAGCAGCGGTCGCCTTCTTGAACACCGTCTCGCCCGCACGCTGGCGGCGCACCGCATACACCACGTCCGCCTGGCTCGCCGCCATCGCCGCGCGCATGTCGGACAGCAGTTCGGGCGGGTCCTGCAGGTCGGCGTCGATGATCAGGATCTGCTCGCCGGCGCACAGGTCCAGCCCGGCGGTCAGCGCAAGCTGGTGGCCGTGGTTGCGCGACAGGTTGATCGCGACCAGCCGCGGGTCGGCGGCGGCAAGGCGTTGCATGACGTGCCAGCTGTCGTCGCGCGACCCATCGTTGATCAAGACGATCTCGTAGTCGTCGCCGACCGCGACCTTTGCCGCACCCGAAATGCGCGCGTGCAGGATGTCGAGGCACGCTGCCTCGTTATAGCAGGGGACGACGATCGAAAGGGACGGACGATTCATTCGCCCCGTCTAGCGTCCGTCGCGCCCGCCGTCATCGACAGATGTCTCTACACCCGCTCCACGCTGTGCACCGCATCCGCCGCGCGCAGCCCGGCCATCAGTCGCATCAACTGCTGCACGTCATGCACCTCGACGTCGATCTCGTTGGTGTGGAAGCTCTTGTCGCGCGTATCGAGCCGCAGGTTCATGATGTTCGCCTTGTGCCCGCCGATGATCGTCGAGACGATGCCGAGCGAGCCCGGTTCGTTCTTCACCATCACCGATATGCGCGCGACGGCGCCCTCGGTCTCGTCACCCCAGGCAACGTCGACCCAGTCGGTCTCGTTTTCCGATCGCTCGGCGAGTTCGGCGAGAACCTTGCAGTCGATCGCGTGGACCTCGATTCCCGCATCGGGCCGGCGCAACCCGACGATCCGGTCGCCCGGCACCGGATGGCAGCACGTCGCGAGGTCGTAGGCGACGCCGGGGGTCAGGCCCTTGATCGAGATCGCGCTCGATTGCGGCGCCAGTGCGTGCGTCACGTCCGCGCCCGCCGAGCCGGGCATCAGCGCCTCCATCACCGCGGCATCGGACAGCGTCCGCCGCGCGATCGCGACCATCAGCGACGAATCGTCGGGCAGCTTCAGCCGCTTCAGCGCATGGCTCAGTGCATCGGTGCCGATCTGCGCGGGCAGGCGGGTGACGATATCCTCGTACAAGGTCTGGCCGAGCGCGATCTGCTCGACGCGCTCCTTCTGACGCAGGTGCCGGCGGATCGCGGCCAGCGCCTTGCCGGTGGTCGCGACATTCAGCCATTGCGGCTGCGGTGATTGGCCCTTCGAGCGCAGGATCTGAACCTGGTCGCCATTCTCGATCACCGTCGACAGCGGCACGACACGGCCATTCACCTTCGCACCGACCGCCTGGTCGCCGAGATCGGTGTGCACCGCATACGCGAAGTCGATCGAGGTCGCGCCCTTGGGCAGCTGGATCAGCTCGCCCTTCGGCGTGAACGCGAAGATGCGATCGGTGTACATCGCCATCCGCGTGTGTTCGAGCAGCTCTTCCGGGCTCTCGGCGGTATCGAGAATCTCGACGAGATCGCGGATCCAGCTGACCTGCCGGTCGCTGCCGTTGATCTGCTGCTTGTACGCCCAGTGCGCCGCCAGCCCGAACTCGGCCTGTGCGTGCATGTCGGCGGTACGGATCTGGATCTCGATCCGGGCGCTGTCGGCGTGGATCACCGACGTGTGCAGCGAGCGATAGCCGTTGCGCTTGGGCGTCGAAATGTAATCCTTGAACCGGCCCGGCACCATCGGCCAGCGCTGGTGGATGATCCCGAGCACGCGGTAGCAATCCTCCTCGGTCGGCACGATCGCGCGGAACGCCATGACGTCGGACAGCTGTTCGAAGCTGATGTGGCGCTCCGACATCTTTCGGAAGATCGAATAGGGGTGCTTCTCACGCCCCGAGATCTCCGCCTCGACCCCGGCGCGCGACAGCACCAGCTTCAGGCCCGACGCGATCTTGGCGATCCGGTCGCCGTCGCCCTGCTTGAGCTGTTCGAGGCGGCGGTTGATCGATTCGGAGGCTTCGGGCTCGAGCTGTTCGAACGCGAGCGACTGCATCTCGCGCATGAACTCGTACATGCCGATCCGCTCGGCGAGCGGCGCGTAGATGTCCATCGTCTCCTTGGCGATGCGACGGCGCTTCTCGGGCTTCGAGATGTGATGCAGCGTCCGCATGTTGTGAAGGCGGTCGGCGAGCTTCACCAGCAGCACGCGGATGTCGTCGGACATCGCGAGCAGGAATTTGCGCAGATTTTCGGCGGCGCGTTCGTTCTCGGTCTGCGCTTCGATCTTGCTGAGCTTGGTGACGCCGTCGACCAGCCGCGCGACCGAAGCGCCGAACAGCCGCTCGATCTCCTCGGGCGTGGCGACGGTATCCTCGATCGTGTCGTGGAGGATCGCGGTGGCGATCGTCTCGGCATCGAGATGGAGGTCGGTGAGGATCCCGGCCACCTCGATCGGGTGGCTGAAATACGGGTCGCCGGACGCGCGCTTCTGGCTCCCATGCGCCTGCATGGAGAAGACATAGGCGCGGTTCAGCATCGCCTCGTCGGCGTCGGGATCGTAGTCGAGGACGCGATCGACCAGTTCATATTGGCGCAGCACGGACCGTAGATGGGGCCGGGCGGGGACTTTTGGCAACAAAAAGCGTCGCATCACTGTGATCTAGTGGCTGCGTCAGTCGTTCGCGGGCGGGGGACATAACGCAGGATAAGCGGGGCGTTTCGCTTCGGCGGGTTATGCGGTACGCTCGCGGCGGATGAGGATGACGTGATGGGCAAGTTGCGCGAACCATTGCTGGAATGCAGCCTGCCTGCCGCGCTAGAGGCGATGGGCGAGCGCTGGTCGTTCCTGATCCTGCGCGCGTCGTTCAATGGCCTGCATCATTTCGAGGAGTTCCAGTCGGAACTGGGGATCGCGCGCAATATCCTCGCGAACCGGCTGGCGAGGCTGGTCGAGCATTGGATCCTCGAGCGGCAGCCCATCCCGGAGGATCGGCGGAAGATCGCCTATGGTCTGACCGACAAGGGTTTCGCGCTTTTGCCGACGATGATCGCGCTGCGGCAATGGGGCGAGCGGTGGGAGACGTGCGTGCCGGCGTTCCCGATCCTGGTCGACGCGCGCGATCGGCGGCCGTTGCAGCCTGTGTCGGTGCGGTCGCACGACGGGCGCGTGCTGGGGAAGGGCGACCTGATCTGGGCGCTTCCGGGCGAGGTTGCCGGGGACGGGGTAGAGGCCGAGGCGGCGGAGTAAGAGACGGCTAACTTGCCGACAGGGACCTCCCCGGCGGAGGCCGGGGGCCAGTTGGGGAACGGCGCTGATAAGCGTTGCGCGTCGTTACCGCGACCTTTCCAACTGGGCCCCGGCCTACGCCGGGGAGGTGCCATGTGGTTCAGGAGTTGGGCAACTCCGCCAGCACCGTGCGGATCACGTCCGGCAGCGAGACTGGGCGGCCGGTCTCAAGATCGACGTGCACGCTGACCATGGTGATGACGGTGTGCAATTCCCCCGTCTCCGCATGCGCGAGCTCGAACCGCTTCGTCAGGCTGGTCGTCCCAAGCTTCTCGATCCGCACGAACGCCTCCACCGTGTCCCCGAGACGGAAAGGCTTGAGATAATCTATCTCCGTCCGCCGCACGTTGAACTCGGTGGTCGGCCAGACGTCCGGCAGAGCCTCCGCGATCCCGGTCCATTCCCAGAACTCGGTCACCGCGACGTCGGCATATTCGAGATAGCGCGAGTTGAAGACGATGCGCTGGCCGTCGATCTCGGCATAGCGCACGCGGAACCTGGTCGAGAAGGCGAAGCCCGGCCGCATGTCAGAAGATCAGCTTCACGCCGACCAGCGCCAGCACGGTCGCGAGGACCGGGACCAGCACGCGGTCCGAGACACGCGTCGCGATCAGGCTGCCGACGATGATGCCGGGGATCGAGCCGATCAGCAGCGACACGAGCAGGTCGACGTCGACCGAGCCGAGGATCCAGTGGCCGATCCCGCCAAGCAAGGTCAGCGGCACGGCGTGGGCGATGTCGGAGCCGACCAGCCGGTTGATCGGCAGCGTCGGGTACAGGATCAGCAGTGCGGTCATACCCAGCGCGCCGGCGCCGACCGAGGTGAGGGATACGAGCACGCCGAGGACCGCGCCGAGCAGGATCGTCAGCATCGCCTGGCGTTCGCCGCCAACCGTGCCGATGCGAGGCGTCAGCCACGTCACGATCTTGCCGCGGAAGAAGGTCGCGACCGCCGACAGGATCAGCGTGACGCCGAGCACGGCGGTAATCGCGTGACCGGTGTCGGACGATTTCTCGCCGAGATGGTTGAGCACGAGCAGCGTCGCGATCGCCGCGGGGACGCTGCCGGTCGCGAGCCTGCGCACGACCTGCCAGTCGACCGTGCCGCGCCAGCCATGCACCGTCGTCCCGACCGTCTTGGTCGCCGAGGCGTAGAGCAGGTCGGTGCCGACCGCGGTGGCGGGGTGGAAGCCGAAGACGAGCACCAGAAGCGGTGTCATCAGCGACCCGCCACCGACACCCGTCAGCCCGACGATGAGGCCGACGAGCACGCCGGCCACCGAATATAACGGATTGATATCCACGCTGGCGAAGGTCAGCCAGCGCCACGCGCGGGCGTGTTGACGCCCATCGACTGGAGATATTTCTTCACGTTGCGCGCCGCCTGGCGGAGCCGCTGTTCGTTCTCGACCATCGCGATTCTCACATAGCCCTCGCCGTTTTCGCCGTAGCCCACCCCTGGAGCCACCGCGACGTGCGCGTGAGTCAGCAATTGTTTGGTGAACTCAAGGCTACCTAAGTGCGCGAGCGCGGGTGGCAATGGGGCCCAGGCGAACATGCTCGCGCGGGGGCTCGGTATGTCCCAGCCGGCGCGGCCGAAGCTCTCGACCAGCACGTCGCGACGCTTGTGGTAGAGTTGCCGGTTGCGCTCGACGATGTCCTGCGGGCCGTTGAGCGCGGCGCAGGCGGCGGCCTGGATCGGCGTGAACGCACCGTAATCGAGGTACGACTTCACGCGCGTCATCGCCGCGATCAGCGTCTTGTTGCCGACCCCGAAGCCCATCCGCCAACCGGCCATCGAATAGGTCTTGCTGAGCGAGGTGAATTCGATCGCGACGTCCTTCGCGCCCGGCACCTGAAGGATCGAGGGGGTCGGCTTGCCGTCGAAATACAGTTCCGAATAGGCGAGGTCGGAGATCACCCACAGCTTGTGCTTCTTCGCGAATTCGACGACGCGCTCGTAGAAGGCGAGATCGACGACTTCGGCGGTCGGGTTCGACGGATAGCCCATCACCAGCACCGACGGCGCGGGGACGGTGAACGCCATCGCGCGCTCGAGGCTCTCGAAATACGCCTCGTCGGGCGTCGTCGGCACCGCGCGGATCGTCGCGCCGGCGATGATGAAGCCGAAGGTGTGGATCGGATAGGACGGGTTGGGCGCGAGCACGACGTCGCCGGGCGCGGTGATCGCGGTGGCCAGACTCGCAAGGCCTTCCTTCGAGCCCATCGTGACGACGACCTCGGTCTCGGGATCGACGTCGACGCCGAACCGGCGGCCGTAATAATTCGCCTGGGCTTTCCGCAGGCCTGGGATGCCCTTCGACTGCGAATAGCCGTGCGCGCTGGGTTTGCGCGCGACTTCGACGAGTTTCTCGATGACGTGCTCGGGGGGCGGCAGGTCGGGATTGCCCATGCCGAGATCGATGATGTCCTCCCCGCCCGCGCGCGCCGCCGCCCGCATCGCGTTCACTTCGGCGATGACATAGGGGGGTAAGCGTTTGATGCGGTAGAAGTCTTCGGACATGATCAGCCTCTAGCTGGAGGAGCGGGTGCTGTACCGCAGGTGAGAGGGGGCGTCATCCGCCTCATTCGTCGAGGGGGCGAAAGCTGGGGTATTCTGATTTGGACGGAATGCACCTCCCCGGCGGAGGCCAGGGCCCAGGTGGAGAGGTTGCAGTAACGTGGCGCACCGTTCACCAGCAACGTCTCCCAACTGGACCCCGGCCTTCGCCGGGGAGGTGGTTGGACGTTGGGTGGTGATTGACGGGGCGGTATGGCGACGGGACCTTGCGCCAGCAACCACCCCGCTTCCGCTGAACCATTGCCTCGGCTAAGCTCCCGAAAAACCAGAGGATGCCATGGCCGATACTCCTCCCGACGCCTCCACGCCGACCCTGCCCGATCTCCAGCATTGGACGTGGGTGATGGGGCGTGCGCAGCAGATGATGATGGAGCAGGGGCTCGCCGCGATACAGGCCAAGCCCGAGGGAATCCCGGCGATCCCCGGCTTCAGCGACCCCGCGACACTGGAGCGCGCGCGAGATTTCTGGACCGAGAGCCTGACGCTGTGGCAGCGGTTTCTCGATCCGGCCAAGGCGCCCGAACCCGCGCCGGTGACCGACAATCGCTTCAAGGCGCCGCAGTGGCGCGAGCCGGTGTTCGACCTGATCCGGCAGAGTTATCAGCTGATCGGCGATCACATGCTGCGCGGCGTCGAGGCGGTCGACGGGCTCGACCCCAAGCAGAAGGAGCAGCTGCGATTCGCGACCAAGGGGTTCGTCGATGCGATGAGCCCGACCAATTTCGCGCTGACCAACCCGCAGGTGATCGAGAAGACGATCGAGACGCGCGGCGAGAATCTGCTGAAGGGCCTGCAGAACATGATGGCGGATCTTGCCCGAGGGCAGGTGACGCATACGCCCGACGGTGCGTTCGAACTCGGGCGCAACCTGGCGATGACGCCGGGAAAGGTGGTGAAACGCACGCCGCTCTACGAGCTGATCCAGTACAGTCCGACCACCGACAAGGTGCTGGCGACGCCGCTGGTGATTTTCCCGCCCTGGATCAACCGGTTCTACATCCTCGACCTGACGCCCGAGAAGAGCTTCATCCGCTGGGCGGTGGAGCAGGGCATCACCGTGTTCATGGTGTCGTGGAAATCGGCCGATGCGAGCATGAAGGACGTGGTCTGGGACGACTATGTCGGTGCGCAGGTCGAGGCGATCGACACGGTTCGTGCCGCGCTCGAGGTGCCGGCGATGCATACGATCGGATATTGCGTGGCGGGAACGACGCTGGCCGCGACGCTGGCGCTGCTGGCGGCGCGGGATGAGGCGACAAAGGTGGCTAGCGCAACGTTCTTCACCGCGCAGGTCGATTTCGCGCAGGCGGGCGAACTGCAGCATTTCATCGACGACGAGCAGTTGAAGATGGTCGCGTCGTTGTCGCCCGAGGGGTTCCTCGACGGGCGGTACATGGCGACGACGTTCAACCTGTTGCGCGGGCGCGACCTGATTTGGAACTACGTCACGCAGAATTACCTGCTGGGGCAGGATTACGTGCCGTTCGACCTGCTCCACTGGAACGGCGACACGACCAACCTGCCCGCGAAATGGCATCTGAGCTATTTGACCGACCTGTACCGCGACAACCTGTTGGTGACGGGCACGATGACGGTGGACGGTACGCCGATCGACCTTACCAAGGTCGCGACGCCGAGCTATGTCCAGGCGGGGCGCGAGGATCATATCGCGCCAGCTGAAAGTGTGTGGAAGCTGACCCAGCTGTTCGCGGGCCCCATGAAGTTCGTGCTGGCGGGGTCGGGGCACATCGCCGGAGTCGTGAACCCGCCCGCAGCAGGCAAGTATCAGTTTTGGACCAATCCCTCGGCGCATACGACGCTCGAGGACTTTGTTGCGGGGGCAACCGAGACCAAGGGAAGCTGGTGGCCGGACTGGGTCGAATGGGTCCGCGCGATCGATCCGAAAACTGTGTCTGCGAAAGGTGTTAGGCAACCGGGAGCGGGGATGCTCAAGGCGCTTGGCGATGCGCCCGGCGACTACGTCAAAACCCGATAGCGATGCCTTACGTTTACGTCATGGTGCAGTGCACAAATTCATTGTGCGCCGCCGCGAATCGTGTAGAAGGGCCGCGACATAACTCCGAAGAGAGGTGCGTGGATGGTGGATATCGTGAAACGGACGGCTAAGGCCGGTTCGAAGCCTGTCGCCACCGCGAAGGCTCCTCGGACCGTCGCCAAGCCGGCACAACCGGCACCCAGGCCGGTCGCCAAGACGCCGGCGATCGACACACCTCCCGCGGCTGCTTTTGTATCGCCGCAACCGGACTCTCCCGCCCCGATTATGGCCACCGCGCCAACGGGGATCCCAGCTAGCGACACAAAGGACGCCACGATGGACACGATCCAGAGCATCACCGAGAAGACCAAGGCCCTGTTCACCAATGGGTTCAGCGGCACCACTACCAGCGAATTCAGTGAGCAGGCCAAGGGCGCGATGGAAAAGTCGGCGAAGATGGTTGAGGACATGACCGCATTCGGCAAGGGCAACATCGAGGCGCTGGTCGAATCGTCGAAGATCGCCGCGAAGAACGTCGAGGCGCTCGGCAACGAAGCTGCCAAGTACGCCAAGACCTCGTTCGAGAGCGCGACCGAAGCCGCCAAGACGCTCGCCGCCGCCAAGTCGCCGACCGAGTTCATGAAGCTCCAAGGCGACTACGCGCGTACCGCGTTCGACACGATGATCGCCGAGGGCTCGCGCTCGACCGAGCGTCTGCTGAAGATGTTTGGCGAGTTCGCCCAGCCGATCTCGAACCGCGTTGCGGTCGCGACGGACAAGATGAAGATCTCGGCATAAGCCGATAGCGCGCCGCCCTCGGGCGATGCGATACGAAAGGGGCGGCCGTCACGCGACGGTCGCCCTTTTTGCGTTGCGGATTTCGCGCAAGGTTTGCGGGTGCCCCCCCTTGCTCTTGCCCCCCGGCATGCCATATTTCGACGGCATGCTTTTGACCCCTGAAATGACGACTCCCCGGCGGACGGGCGAGCAGATGGCCGACCGCCGCGACGATGGTGGCGAGGATGGCAATGGCGGCACCGGCGCCGGCATCGCGACCAAGACGCGCGCGAAGACCAAACAACCGACGCCGTACCGCGTGCTGATGCTCAACGACGACTACACGCCGATGGAGTTCGTCGTGCTCTGTCTCCAGCGTTTCTTCCGGATGGACATGGAAGCGGCGACGCGCGTGATGCTCCACGTTCATCAGAAGGGCGTCGGGGTCTGCGGCACGTTCAGCTATGAGGTGGCGGAGACGAAGGTGTCGCAGGTAATGGATTTCGCCAAGCAGAACCAGCATCCGTTGCAGTGCACGCTCGAGAAGGCGTGAGCTGACACTTTAAGCTAAACTTCGTGTTGATCCTCACCCGCAAGGGGGAGGTGGTACCGAAGATGACGGAGGGGGAAGCGAAAACCCCTGCTCCGTGTCCCCTTCCTCCATCTGGCAGGGCCAGCCACCTCCCTCTGACGGGCGGGGATTTCAGCAGAAGTTACCGCGCCGGTGGCAACCAGCGCAGGTCCAGCCCGTCGAACCGGTCGATGTAATTCGCCGCCTGCGCGAGTTGCACCTCGTTGAGCAGCGTAACTCGGCCCGTCTCGCGACGGATCAGCCCGTCTTCTTCCAACTGCCGCAGCATCCGGTTGACGTGGACCGCGGTGAGGCCGGTGGCGTCGCCGATCTCCTCCTGCGTCAGACCGAGCGTGAAGCTGTCGCCCATCGCGCGGTCGCGCATCCGCATCCGGTTGCGCATCTCGAGCAGCAACGCCGCGATCCGCGCCTTGGCCGAGGTGCGACCGAGTGCGGCGAGACGGTCGGTCAGCGCGACCTTCTCCATCTGGTTCATCACCATGATCAGCGCCGACAGCCGCGGGTGATCGGTGACGAGCCCGGTCATCGCCGAACGATCGAACGAACACACCGTGCAGTCGGTCAGCGCGACCACCGTCTCGGGGGAGTCGCGGTACACCAGCGCCGAGACCGCCAGCATGTCACCGGCATAGAGGAAGCGCAGAATCTGGCGGCTGCCGTCATCGAGCAGCACATAGCTCATCGCCATGCCGCGCTGCAGGATGAAGAGTTCGGCCTGCGGATCATTTTCGCGCACGAGGACGGCACCGCGACGCAAGTCTCGCGGGCGCTCCTCCAACCGCGCTAACGCAGCCTTCTCGTTCATCGACAGGTCGATGAGATCGCCGACGCGGTCGGCGAAGCAGCTGTCCGGCACTCTGTAATGGTCCCCAATGTTCGAGAACCACAGAGCAAAGCTAGGATTTCCGCGCATTAAAGTCGATCAAGCGGGGGTGTTAGCGCTACGGAAGCAGGGGGCGGTCCCAACGCGGGACTTGACCCCTGGGCAGCATCCGCCCGTCGCCCGATCGATGCGCGGCCCTTGCGCAGAACGCCAGCCGCGATAGACACCCGGGATGGACCGTATTCTCATTCGCGGCGGCAATCGCCTGTCCGGGCGCCTGCCCATCTCCGGCGCGAAGAACGCCGCGCTCACGCTGATGCCGTGCGCGCTGCTGACAGAAGAGCCGCTGACGCTCCGCAATCTGCCGCGGCTGGCGGATGTCGACGGGTTCGGACATCTTCTCAACCAGTTAGGCGCGTCGACCGCGATCCAGGGGACGCGGCCGGAGGACTTCGGCCGGGTGATGACGATCCGCGCGGGCAATCTGACCTCGACCGAAGCGCCATACGATATCGTGCGAAAGATGCGTGCGTCGATTCTGGTGCTCGGGCCGTTGCTCGGGCGGGGCGGCGAGGCGACGGTGTCGCTGCCGGGTGGCTGCGCGATCGGTAATCGGCCGATCGATCTTCATCTGCGCGCACTTGAGGCAATCGGTGCCGAACTTGAGATGGCCGCGGGCTATGTGAAGGCGATCGCGCCGGGGGGGCGCCTGCCGGGCGGACGCTTCCGCTTCCCGATCGTCTCGGTCGGCGCGACCGAGAACGTCGTGATGGCGGCGGTGCTCGCCAAGGGGACCTCGGTGATCGAGAACGCCGCGCGTGAGCCGGAGATCGTCGACCTCTGCAACTGCCTGGTCGCGATGGGCGCGTCGATCGACGGGATCGGCACCGAGACGCTGACGATCGAAGGCCGCGACCGGCTGCACGGCGCGACCTATGCGGTGATGCCCGACCGGATCGAGGCGGGCAGTTACGCGTGCGCGGCGGCGATTACCGGCGGCGAACTGGAACTGGTCAGCGTGTCGATCCCGGACATGGGCGCGACGATCGATGCGCTGGTCGAGGCGGGCGTGTCGGTGACGCCGACCAAGGACGGCGTGCGCGTCGCGTCGGACGGCAAACTGCAACCCCTGACCCTCTCGACCGCGCCGTACCCCGGTTTCGCCACCGACATGCAGGCCCAATTTATGGCAATGCTTTGCATGGCCGACGGCGCCAGCATGCTGACCGAAACGATCTTCGAAAATCGCTACATGCACGTGCCCGAACTGGCACGGATGGGTGCGGACATTCAGGTCCACGGCCGCACCGCGATGGTCCGCGGCGTCGACAAGCTGGTCGGCGCGCAGGTTATGGCGACCGACCTGCGGGCTTCGATGAGCTTGATCTTGGCGGGGTTGGCGGCGGACGGTGAGACGTCTGTGGGCCGGGTGTATCACCTCGACCGTGGGTATGAGCGGTTGGAGGAGAAGCTGAGCGCGGTTGGTGCGGATATCGAGCGCGCTAGCGACGGGTGAGGGCTTGGTGTCCTAGTTTGAGCCGGGGTAGCCCTCTCCCCTCTGGGGAGAGGGTTGGGTGAGGGGCAGCCAAGCAATGCTGCGCCTGGAACTCCCCTCACCCCCACCCTCTCCCCGGAGGGGAGAGGGAGTAGGTTGCCGAGCGCTTCGTTGGCTTCCTTGCTCGCCGCGGACGCTGTGGCGTTCGGTGTAAGCAGCGCTACTCGTTCCCCCGCGAAGGCGGGGGCCCAGGATCAAGCAAGACCGTCCTCGGTAATCCGGTAGACATCTAATCAGCGCCGCCGGCAAAGCCGCCGTCGGACGGGTTCGGCCTAGCCGACCCGCCGGCCGTGCCGGGCGCTTCCCGCTCGCTCCGCTTGCTGGCATCGGCGCGGACGTTGCCGCGCCTGCGCCCGTCAGTACATGTGCTGCCCGCCATTGATGCTCAGCGTAGACCCGGTAACGAACCCGCCCTCCTCCGAGCACAGAAACGCTACGCCGCGCGCGATCTCGGTAGCCTGGCCAAGGCGCCCGACCGGGATTTTCGCAACGATCTTCTCCAGCACGTCGGCCGGCACCGCCGCGACCATGTCCGTATCGATATACCCCGGCGCGATCGCATTGACCGTCACGCCCGCACGCGCGCCTTCCTGGGCCAAGGCTTTCGTGAACCCGTGAATGCCCGACTTGGCCGCAGCATAGTTCACCTGGCCGTACTGCCCGGCCTGCCCATTGATCGAGCCGATGTTGACGATCCGCCCCCATTTGCGCGTCCGCATGCCGGGGAAGACGGCCTTGGCCATGTTGAAACAACCGCCAAGATTGGTGTCCATCACCTCTTTCCAATCCTGGTAGGTCATCTTCAGGATGGTGCCGTCGCGGGTGATGCCGGCATTGTTCACGACGATATCGACATCGCCCAGATCGGCGGCGACCTGCGCACAGCCCGCTTGGCACGCGTCATAATCGGCGACGTCCCACTTGTAGGCCGCAATACCCGTGCGCTCGGTGAACTCCTTCGCGCGCGTGTCGTTGCCGGCATAGGTGGCCGCGACGGTCAGGCCCATGTCCTGCAATGCGAGACTGATCGCTTCGCCGATTCCGCGCGTACCACCGGTTACAATTGCGACGCGTGCCATCAGTCTCTCTCCTCAGTGTTTTGCCGAAGGCTAGCCAGCCCGCACCCATCCTTCAAGCTCGCGCGCCAAAATGCTGCGCAACATTTCCACGCCGACCGGGCTGTCGTTGAGGCATGGCAGATACGCGAAGTGCGTCCCGCCAGCCTCTTCGAAGCTCTCGCGCCCGCGGATCGACAGCTCCTCCAGCGTCTCCAGGCAATCGGCGGAGAAGCCCGGCGCGAAGATCGCCACCTTGGTCTTGCCTGCCTTGGCGAGCGCGACGAGCGTCTCGTCGGTCGCCGGCCCCAGCCACTTCTGCGGCCCGAACCGCGACTGGAACGCGATCGTCAGCTCGCGCCCCATCCGCTCGCCGAGCAACCGCGCGGTCTTCTGGCAGTGGCAGTGATACGGATCGCCCTGCTGCAACGTCCGCTTCGGCATGCCGTGGAAGCTGGCCACGATTGCGTCCGGCGTGAAGTCGAGCGCGGAGAGTCCCTCTTCGAGCGAGTCCTTCAGCGCGTCGATATAGAGCGTGTCGTCATAGTAAGGCGGCAGCGTGCGGATTGCCGGCTGCCAGCGCAGACCGGCGAGATGCTTGAACGCCTTGTCGTTCGCGGTCGCGGTCGTTGCTGCGCAATATTGCGGGTAGAGCGGCGCGAGCAGGATGCGTTCGCAGCCCGCCGCCTTCATCGCGGTCAGCCGGTCCGAGATCGACGGATTGCCGTAGCGCATCGCCCAGTCGACCAGCACGTCCGGCCCGAACGCATCCTTCAGCGCGGCGGCCTGCAACCGCGTGATCGCGGCGAGCGGCGAGCCATCCTCGCGCCAGACCTGCGAATAGGCGTGCGCGGACTTTTTCGGGCGGGTGTTGAGGATGATGCCGCGCAGGATCGGCTGCCACGCGATCTGCGGGATCTCGACGACGCGCGAATCGGACAGGAACTCGCCGAGATAGCGCTTCACCGATTTCGCATCGGGGCCATCGGGCGTGCCGAGGTTCATCAGCAACACGCCGATCTTTGGTTTCGGAATCGGGGGGTGATCGGGGGGCAGGGTCATGGCGCTGGTCTTAAAGGCAAATTGCGGATGCGGAAGCCCGTTGACGCATAGAGCGCGTTGGCGATCGCCGGTGCGACCGCGGGGACGCCGAGTTCGCCGACGCCGCCGGGGGCTTCCTCGCTGCGGATGACCTCGACGGTGATATCGGGCGTGTCGGCGAGGCGGGGCAGGGCGATCGTGTCGAACCCGCGCGCGTCGGCCAGGCCGCGGGTGAAACCGGTCGATGCGCCGAGCGCGGCGGCCATGCCGAAGATCAGCCCGCCCTCGATCTGCTGGCGGACGATATCGGGGTTGATCTGCGCGCCGCAATCGACTGCGGCGACGAGCCGGTCGACGACCGGACGTTGGTCCGCGCCGATATGCGCCTCTGCCATGACGGCGATGTAGCTGCCGCGGAACGCGTGGCACGCGATTCCCTGGCCGCTACCGGCGACGCCGCCGTCCCATCCGCCGAGCGCCGCCGCAGTCGACAGGCAGCGCGCGAGTCGCGGTTCGCCGCCGAGCATGGCGATCCGGAACGACATTGGTTCGGACTGAGCGGTGCGGGCAAGCTCGTCGAGAAAGCATTCGGTGAAGAACGCGGTGTAGCCATGGGCGCCGCCGCGGAGGTGGCCGGTGGGTATGCCGATCTCCGCCGGGTGATGCTCGATCGCGTAGGCAGGGATGCGATAGACGGGCGCCGCGCCCGCGACGGCGTAGCGATCGCCTTTGACGCCGATCAGCGCGGCTTCCGTCGCGAGCCCCGGCATCATCCGGCGTGCCATTGCGGCACCCGTGGAGGGCGCGGCTATGTTGGCGGACCAGCCCATGATCGCGCCGTTGGGGGCGAGCCGTGCGGCCATCTTCGCGATTGCGGGTGGGCGATAGCGATTGTGGAGAGACTCCTCGCCGCGCGACCAGACGAGGCTGACCGGGCGGCGGAGCTTTACCGCCAGCACCGCGGCCTGTTCGACGACGTCGTGTTCGAGCGCGCCGCCGAACGATCCGCCGACCAGCATCGGATGGACGACGACGGCATCCTCGCTGAGATCCGCCGCGCGCGCCGCTGCCGACCGCGCAAGTCCCGGCGCTTGGGTCGCCAGCCACAGTTCGAGCCGGCCGTTGGAGAAGGACGCGGTCGCGCTGCGTGTCTCGATCGCTGCGTGCAGGCCGAGACCCGCGCGATAGGTCGCGGTGACGAGCTTGGCGCCTTGGAACGTCGCGGCGACGTCGCCTGTCGATGCCATCTGCGTGCCGGAATGGGCGAACGCGGCGTCGAGGGCCGCGTCGATCGAGCTGGTATCGGGGAGCGGGGCGTCGTTCTCGAACCGCGGCGCGAGCGCGTCGAGCGCCTTTTGTGCGGCCCACCCTGTCGTCGCGATGGCCGCCACCCAGCGCGGGTTCTCGACCACCGACAGCACGCCGCGGATGCGGTCGGCGGCGGCGCGGTCGATCCTAGTCAGGCGACCGCCGACGGGGCCTTGGCGGATTGCGGCATGGACCATGTCGGCGAGGCGGACGTCGCCTGCGAAATTGGCCGAGCCGTCGACTTTCGAGGGGGTGTCGAGGCGGGGGACGGATTTGCCGACCAGCTTGCCTGCACCCTGGATGCCGAGCGGGAGGGGATCGGGTAGGGTGAACTTGGCGGCCTCTTCGGCGAGTTCAGCGAAGCGGATGCGCTTGGTTTGGTAGGTGCAGAAGCCGGCGTCGACGTTGACCTGGGTCCAGTCGGCGTCCCAGCGTTTGGCGGCCGCCATGCAGAGCAGCGCGCGGGCGCCTGCGCCGGCCTCGCGACAGGCTTGCTCGAACATCCGGATCGAGCTCGATCCTCCGGTCAACATCGGTAGTTGTGGGGTGCCGGCTGGGAGGCGGTCGAACAGGCCTTCGAGCAAGTCGTGCATGCCGATCGGGTTGGCATAGAGCGGGTTGAGCGGGGCGGGCTCGACGCCGATCGTGCGCCAGTCCGCGCCTAGTTCGTCTGCGACGATCTGGGGGAGGGACGTGTAGACGCCCTGGCCGTGCTCGACTTGCGGGACGGCGACGGTGACGTGCCCGTCGGTGCCGATCTTGAGCCACGCACCGAACGGGGTTTCGCCGGGGTTGGCGACGAGGTTTGGGGCGTATGTTCGTGGCCAGAGGCTCCAGGCGACGACGAGCCCGATCCCCGCGCCGCCGCCGACGAGTATGCTGCGCCTGTTGATCATGAGGTGGCTCTAATCCTTCTCCCCCACGGGGAGAAGGTGGCGCGAAGCGGCGGATGAGGGGGAGTGGGTCTCCGGGACTTTGCCGGGAGTCTCACTGCCCCTCTCCCTTCCGTCGCCAAGTGGCTCCTCCCTCCCTCTCCCCGTAGGGGCGAGGGAATTTAGGCTAGCGCTCGGTAAGTGGCTTTCAGCGAGACCTTGTCGATCTTCTCCGTTCCGAGCCTCGGCAGCGGCTCTTCCGAAATCCAGATCCGCTGCGGTATCTTGAACGCGGCGATGTGCTGGTGGAGGAACGCGGTTAGGTCGTCGGAGGTCAGCGTTTCGCCGTCCTGCGGCACTACCACTGCGCCGGGGACCTCGCCGAAGCGCTCGTCCGCCAGCCCGAACACGGCGGCCTCGGCGACGGCTGGATGCTCGTACAATGCGGCCTCGACCTCCTGGCACGAGATGTTCTCGCCGCCGCGGATGATGATGTCTTTCTTGCGATCGACGATGAACAGATAGCCGTCCTCGTCGAGGTAACCGATGTCGCCGGTGCGGAAATAGCCGTCCGACGTGAACGCGGCGGCGGTCGCGTCGGGGCGGTTCCAATATTCCTTGAAGTTGCAGATCGTGCGGATGCAGACCTCGCCGCGCTGGCCCTGGTCGACCGGGTGGCCAGCGTCGTCGAGGATCGCGAGATCGACCAAGGGCGCGCCGGGGCGGCCGGCGGAGTTGGGCTTGGCGAGATAGTTGCCGCGCCAGTTGCCAGTGCCGACCGCGTTGGTCTCGGTCAGACCGTAGCCGATCAGCGGTGCGCTACCGCCCATTTCCTCGTCGATGCGGCGGACGTGATCGACCGGGCGGGGTGCGCCCCCCGCGGCGAAATCGGTGACGGTCGACAGGTCGTACTTCGCGCGATCGGGGTGGTTGAGGATCTCGAAGCTCATCAAGGGCACACCGACGAAATAGGTGACGCCCTCCACCTCGATCAACCGCATCGCCTCGCCTGCATCCCATTTGGGCATCAGAACGAGTTTGCGCCCCATCGCGAAGCTCTGAAGGAAGACCGGCACTTCCCCGGTGATGTGGAACAGCGGGATCGTCAGCAGCGCGACCGGCTGGCCGACCGGCGGATTGCCTTGCGCGGTGGCGATCCCGACCATCATCATGACCTGGCCGAGATAGTTGAAGATGCCCTGGACGACCGCACGGTGTTCAGAGAGCGCGCCCTTCGACTGGCCGGTCGAGCCGCTCGTGAACAGGATCGTCGCATGATCCTCTGGCCCGAGCAGCGGGAGGTCGGCGGTGTGATCGTCTTTCGCGAACACGGCTCCGAGCGCAGCGTCGAGCGGTCGCGAATCGTCGATCTCGACGACTGGCGCGCGCAAAGCCGCAATCTGCGCGAGGCGCTTCACGCGGGGCGGATCGGCGAACACGAGTGCGCAATCGACTTCGCCGATCGCGGTCTCCAGTTCCTCCGACTGCCACCAGCCGTTGAGCAACGTCGCGACGCCGCCGGCCATGATGATGCCCATGTAGAGGACGATCCAAGACGGCGAGTTGCGCATCGCGATGCCGACTCGGTCGCCCTTGGCGAGACCGTAACCGCCGATGAGGGCGCGGGCGGTGCGCTCGGCGGCGGCGTAGACCTCGCCGAAGGTCAGCCGTTCGGCGCCGGATACGAGGAAGACGGCGTCGCGGTGCTCGTTGGCATAATGCGCGAAATAGTAGCTGAGCGCGGGCGGGGCGGCGGCGATCATCGGCAGCGTGACGCCGAACCGCTCGACCGATCCGAGCGCGAGCATCCCGTCGGGCGCGGTCAGCGCGGCCATCGTCGAATCCATAGCTGCATCGAGCTCGGTCCGCATATCGCTCTCCTACTTGGTCTTATCGTTATCGGTCTTTATGCAGGGGCGAACGCGTGGGGAAAAGCCTTTGATCCTGTCGACCATCACCGCCGCTGCGGGCGCCGTAGCGCCTGCCGTCGGCAGTCACATCCGCTTCGAGGACCTCGGGCTGCATCCCGACGTCTTCTCGATCGGATTCTTCACGCTGCGCTGGTACAGCCTTGCTTATATCGGCGGGATTTTGCTCGGCTGGTGGTATCTGCTGAAGCTGCTCGCGCAGCCCGGCGCACCGATGGCGCGGCGGCATGCCGACGACCTGGTGTTCTACGCGACGCTCGGGATCATCCTCGGCGGGCGGCTCGGCTATGTGATCTTCTACGCGCCCGAGATGTTCCTGCATCCGCTGCGGATCTTCCGGCTCTGGGATGGCGGGATGTCGTTCCACGGCGGCGTCATCGGCACGTCGATCGGGTTGATCCTGTTCGCGCGGAAGCACCAGCTTAACTGGCTGCGCGTGCACGATTATATCGCGTGCTGCGTGCCGTTCGGGCTGTTTTTCGGGCGGCTGGCGAACTTCGTCAACGGCGAGCTCTGGGGCAAGCCGACCGATGTCGCGTGGGGGATCATCTTCGAGCGCACCGTGCCGTTCGGGATGGTCGAGCCGGCGCGGCATCCGAGCCAGCTTTACGAGGCGGGGCTGGAGGGCGTGGTCCTGTTCGCGCTGCTGTGGTTCGCGTTCTGGAAGACCAAGGCGCGGTATGACCCGGGCAAGCTCGTCGGGTTGTTCGTGCTGGGGTACGGGATCGCGCGGTTTACCGTCGAATTCTTCCGCGAGCCGGATTCGCAGCTGCGGGCGTTTGCCGAGCATACCGGGCTGCACATGGGGCAGTGGCTGTGCGTGCCGATGATCGTCGGGGGCGCGTATCTGGTGGCGACGTCGGCCAAGCGGCGGGTGCGGGTCGAGTCGATCTCGGGGACGGCGAGCGTCGCTTAACTCCCCTCCCGCTTGCGGGAGGGGTTGGGGGAGGGCATGGCCGCAAATGTCATGGCCAACGATAATCCAGCCCCTCCCCTAACCCTTCCCGCAAGCGGAAGGGGAATAGACACCGCCCTCCCGGAACGCCTCGCCCGCGCGATTGCGCTCGCGGGTCCGATCCCCGTTGCGCAGTATATGGCGGCGGCGAACGCGCACTATTATGCGACGCGCGATCCGCTGGGGGCGGGCGGCGACTTCACCACCGCGCCCGAGATCAGCCAGATGTTCGGCGAGCTTATCGGGCTGTGGTGTGCCGATCTTTGGGACCGCGCGGGGCGGCCGGATGTGGCTTGGGTCGAACTCGGGCCGGGTCGCGGGACGCTGGCCGCCGATGCCGCGCGGGCGATGGCGAAGGCTGGGCTCCAACCGCCGGTGCATTTCGTTGAGACCAGCCCCGCGCTGCGTGCCGCGCAGGCCGAGCGCGTGCCTGCTGCCACTTGGCACGACGCGATCGATACGTTGCCGACCGATCGCCCGCTGATCGTCGTCGCCAACGAGTTTTTCGACGCGTTGCCGATCCGGCAGTTGGTGAAGCGCGAGCAGTGGCACGAACGCCTCGTTGCGGCACAGGACCTGCTGTTCCTGCCGATCGCCGGCAAGCCGCTCCCGGATGCCGTCATCCCCGAGCCATTCCGCGACGCGCCCGCAGGCTCGATCCTGGAAACCTCGCCCGCCGCCGTGACGATCATCCGCGGTCTCGCCAAGCGGATCGCCGCGCAGGGCGGTGCGCTGATCGCGGTCGACTATGGCTATGAGGGGCCGGCGCTCGGCGACACGTTGCAGGCGGTGCGCGGGCATGCGTTCGCCAATCCGTTCGAGGCGCCCGGCGAGCATGACCTGACCGCGCATGTCGACTTCACCACGCTCGCCGCCGCGGCACAGACCGAGGGCGCGGTGGCATGGGGGCCGGTGACGCAGCGCGACTTGCTCGGCGCGCTCGGGATCGATTCGCGGACGTCGGCGCTCGCCAAGGCGTCGCCAGCGCGGGCTGAGGCACTGGCGGCGGATCGGAGGCGGTTGATGGACGATATGGGTACGCTCTTCAAAGCGCTCGCGATCACCGCGCCGACTTGGCCGACACCGGCGGCGTTCGCATGATCGCCTATCGCGATGCCGTGCCCGCTGATGGCGCAGAACTCGCCGCGATGGCGAAGCGGTCGTTTACGGACACGTTCGGTACGCTGTATCGCCCTGAAGATCTTGCCGCCTTCCTCGACCAGACGTTCGGTGAGACGGGGTTGCCGGCGCAACTGTCCGATCCTGCCTTCACGGTGCGTGTCGCGGTGAACGAGGCGGGTGAGATCGTAGGGTTTGCGAAGATCGGACCGGTGGCGTTTCCAGGCGATTGGCCGGCGACGGCGATCGAGCTTCACCAGCTTTACGTGCGGGGCGACCAGCATGGTGCGGGGGTTGGCCCTGCGTTGATGGACTGGGCGATCGACGTCGCGCGTGCCGAGGGGCGGACGGAGATGATTCTGAGCGTGTATGTGGATAACCACCGGGCGCACCGGTTCTATCAGCGCTACGGCTTCGTCGAGATCGGGCGGTATGTGTTCATGGTCGGCGAGCAGCCTGATGATGACCGGATCATGCGGCTTGTGCTGTGAGGGTCGTTACCTTTGAGGAGCGCCACCCCGGCGGAGGCCGGGGCCCAGTTGGCAAGGTCTTGGTAACGGCGCGATGCCTGCTGTTAGCAACGTCACCCAACTGGGCCCCGGCCTCCGCCGGGGTGGGGATGTGTTTGATGTTAGGTGACCTAAAATGACCATCGACCTCATCCGTGCGAAGGCGCTTGGTGACATCCCGCACGGCTTTTTCGGCCGGCGTGGCGGCGTCTCGACCGGGGCGTATGCGAGCCTCAACGTCGGCATCGGGTCCGACGACGACCCCGCCAATATCGCTGAGAACCGCCGCCGCGCGACCGAAGCTGTCCTCCCCGGTGCGAAACTCGTCGGTCTGTATCAGGTCCATTCCGCCGACGCGGTCACCGTGATCGAGCCGTTCGACGACGCGATCCGTCCGCACGCCGACGCGCTGGTCACCAACCGCCCCGGCCTTGCGCTCGGCATCCTCACCGCGGACTGCGCGCCCGTATTATTAGCCGACGCGCACGCCGGCGTCGTTGCCGCAGCCCACGCTGGCTGGAAAGGTGCGCTCGGCGGCGTCACCGACTCCACGATCCTCGCGATGGAGGCGATCGGTGCGCACCGCGACCGGATCGTCGCCGCGGTCGGGCCGTGCATCGCGCGCGCCAGTTATGAGGTCGACGACGGCTTCATCCGCCGGTTCTGCGAGGCGGATCTGGAGAACGAGCGCTTCTTTGCGGATGGCCGTGTGGACCATTACCAGTTCGACCTGGAGGCTTATGTCGTCAGCCGGTTGGCGGTCGCTGGGATCGGTCGGATCGAGGCGCTTGGGCTCGACACTTACACCGATGACGATCGCTTTTTCAGCTATCGGCGCGCGACCCATCGCGGCGAGCCCTCCTATGGGCGTCAGATCAGCATCATTGGCCTATAGCGGGTCCCAAATCCCGCATCGCTCGTTTAGGCTTCGCACATCGGCTCGCAGCAGACGGGCCACGCAGGAGCATATTGATGTCCGATACCCCCGAAAACGCCGGCGCCGTCCCCGCCGAAACCGAAGCTGACCTGACCGGCGTAGCCGCACGCGTCGCACCGAAGCCGTCGATTGGCGAAATTGGTGGGCGGAAACTGAAGCCGTCGACCCTTATGATGGGCCACGGCTATGACCCGTCGCTATCGGAAGGCTCGCTGAAGCCGCCGATCTTCCTCACTTCGACCTTCGTGTTCCCCAATGCGGCGGCGGGCAAGCGTCACTTCGAAGGCGTTACCGGCAAGCGTCCGGGTGGTGCTGAGGGGCTTGTCTATTCGCGCTTCAATGGGCCGAACCAGGAAATCCTCGAGGATCGTCTCGGCGTCTGGGAAGAGGCGGAGGACGCGCTCGCCTTCTCGTCGGGCATGTCGGCGATCGCCACCCTGTTTCTCGCGATGGTCAAGCCGGGCGACACGATCGTCCATTCGGGGCCATTGTACGCGGCGACCGAGACGCTGATCGGCCGCGTGCTCGGCAAGTTCGGGGTGAAGTGGCTCGACTTCCCGGCGGGTGCGACGCGCGAGGAAATCGACGCGGTGATGACCGAGGCGGCGACCGGCAACGTCGCTTTGATCTATCTGGAAAGCCCGGCGAACCCGACCAACGCGCTGGTCGACGTCGAGGCGGTCGCGGCCAGCCGTGACGCGATCTTCAAGGGCGAGAAGCCACCGATCGCGATCGACAACACGTTCCTCGGGCCGCTGTGGTTCCAGCCGCTCAAGCATGGTGCGGATATCGTCGTCTATTCGCTGACCAAATATGTCGGCGGGCATTCGGATCTCGTCGCGGGCGGCGTGCTGGGGTCGAAGGAGCACATCAACACGATCCGGACGATGCGGAACACGATCGGGACGATCACCGATCCGAATACCGCGTGGATGTTGTTGCGATCGCTGGAGACCCTGGAACTGCGAATGAGCCGTGCGGGCGAGAATGCGGCCAAGGTCTGCGGTTTCCTGCGGCATCATCCGAAGGTGGAGCGGGTCGCGTATCTGGGCTTCCTCGAGGACGAGCCGGGTATGGAGCGGCAGGCGGACATCTATCGTCGCCATTGCACCGGCGGCGGTTCGACCTTCTCGCTGTATCTCAAGGGTGGCGAGCGCGAGAGCTTCGCGTTCCTCGATGCACTCAAGATCGCCAAGCTGGCGGTGTCGCTGGGGGGGACCGAGACGTTGGCTAGCCATCCTGCGGGCATGACGCATCTTTCGGTGCCGGATGCGCGGAAGCAGGCTCTGGGGATCACGGATAATCTCGTGCGAATCTCGATCGGTGTGGAGGATCCGGACGATCTGATCGCCGATTTCGAGCAGGCGCTGGATACGATCTAAGCCCAACCCTCCGTCATGCTGGGCTTGTTCCGGCATCCACCGTGCCGCACATCGATCGAGAATAGTTCGCGGCACGGTGGACCCCGGAACAAGTCCGGGGTGACGTTTCGATGCACACTGGCTAGCGTCCTGCCGATGCCAATCTTCACCCCGATCCCGCAGCACGAGTTCGTCGCTGCGATCCACATCCTCGCCGCCAAGCTGGTCGAGGATACTTGGAAGCCCGATTTTATCATCGGCATCGGCCGCGGCGGCCTCGTGCCGGCGGTGTTCCTCAGTCACGCGATCGGCTTGCCTACGCTGTCGGTCGACTATTCGAGTCAGGTGAAGGACTTCGCCGACGAACCGTTGGTCAAGCTCGCCAAGCGGACGCGCGACGGCGAGCGGCTGCTGTTCCTCGACGACATCAACGATTCGGGGCGGACGATCACGCATTTGCGGCACGCGCTGGCGGCGGCGGGTGCTGTCGCGGGATCGGTGCGGTTTGCGATGTTGATCGACAACGTCAGTTCGGCCGAGCGGATCGAATATAGCGCGCGGAGGATCGACCGCGCGGTGACGAAGGACTGGTTCGTGTTTCCGTGGGAAGCGGTCGCGCCGGCGGCGGCGATTGCCGAGGACGCGGCGGAAGTGCCTGAGCGGATTGCCTGACTAGCCACCCACCGTCCTGACGACCCACCGTCATCCTGACGAAAGTCAGGACCCAGAGTCGAGATCGACGGTGGTCAGTTAACCTGGGTCCTGACTTTCGTCAGGATGACGGAGCGGGGCAGTTGAATTACCGATGCGGAGAATGCTCGAGTGCAGACGAACAAAGGGCCGGCTCCCGTACGGGAAGCCGGCCCTCGCCCTCGATACGCTACGCGAGGGAACTGGGAAACTGGTGTGGCTCGAACGAGCGGGACGTCGGCAAAGCCGTCGTCGGTCGGGTCAGGCTAAGCGCCTGCCCGCCGTCCGTGCCGGCGATTGCTCGCTTTCGCTCGCACCGGCCCGGGCGTTGCCGGCCCTATCGGCGGCAGTACCCGGGGTTATCCGACTTATCGATCGCGTTGCCTGCCAGACCACCGCCGGCCGCGCCGAGCAGGGTCCCGATCGTCCGGTCACCGCGACCGGCGATGGTGTGGCCGAGCAGGCCGCCGGCGAGCGCGCCGATGATGGTGCCGCCTGTGTTGTCGCAACCGCGACGGCTCCGCGCGTTGTAATTGTAGCGGCGGTCGTTGCCGCGGTACTCCCGATAGTCGCTCCGGTCGTAACCGCGATCGTATCCGCGATAGCCGTCCTGATACCCATCGTAGCCACGCTCGTAGCGCGAGCCCCAGCGCTGCGCATCGGCGGCGGCGGGAACGAGGGCGGTCGCACCCAATGCGAGGGCACTGGCGGCGAGTGTAAAAGTCTTGAACATCGTGCGTCTCCCGTTGGGGATTTCGGCGGCGGCGGGGGCCGTGCTTCCATCCTCGATGAGACGCTTATGGGTGATTCGCATTGAGCTAAGCCTGAATGCCTCCGTTATCCGCTGTTCATGCTTCCGCGGATCGCCGGACACCCTATTAGGACGCGATGCGGCGCCTGATCACTATCCTGTTCGTATGCGCGAGCGTCTATACGATCGTCCCGACCTGGTCGGGTGAAGCGCGGCTCGACCTGCTCGGCAAGAGCGCGCAATTGACCGCGACGCGGGTCATGCTCGATCGCACCGACCCGCGACATGTGCGCGTTGGCGGGCTGACGTATCTTGGTGGCGTGGCCCTCGACAGCCGCGATCCGGCGTTCGGCGGCTTCTCGTCGCTCGATGTCGCGCACTCTGGCACGGACGACCGATTCACGCTGCTCAGCGACGGCGGCAATATCGTCCAGTTTCACATGGGGCAGGATTGGCGGCCGCATGCGATCGCCTTCGCCAACTTGCCCGCCGGGCCCGGCATCGGCTGGGAGAAGGGCGACCGTGACAGCGAATCGATGGCGATCGACCCGCGGACGGGGCAGGTCTGGGTCGGCTTCGAATACCGCAACGCGATCTGGCGATATTCGTCCGGGTTCGCGCGCTACGAGTCCCGCGTGAATCCTGAGGCGATGCGAAAATGGCCCGCCAATGGCGGTGCCGAGTCGATGGCCCGCATGCCGGATGGCCGGTTCGTGGTCATCAGCGAGGTGGCGCATGCTCGTCCCTCGGATTGGAGTCGGTCGGAAGACGAGCGGCTGCACACGCGCCAGGCGATGATCTTCGCGGGGGATCCGACTCAGATCGGGCCGCCGCAACGTTTCGCCTACGAACCCTATGGCCGCTACGATCCATCCGACGTCACCGCATTGCCGAACGGAGACCTGCTGGTGCTCGATCGCGGCTTCAGGCTGCCGTTCCGCTGGTCCAACCGGATATCGCGAGTCGTCTCACGGGAGGTGTCAGCAGGGCGAATCGCGCGCGGCCGTCTGATCGCGACGATCGACGCGCCGCTGATCCACGATAATTTCGAAGGGATCGACACGACGGTCGAGAACGGCGCGACGATCGTGTGGATCGTGTCGGACGACAACCAGATGTTTCTCCAGCGCACGCTGCTGCTGAAGTTCCGGCTGGATCGCTAGCCTTACAAACGCCGACGGCCCGCCCTGCTAGGTGCAGGGCGGGCCGCGGTGATCGCAGTACCACGTCGCTATTAGGCGACAACCGCCAGCCGTCGCTGTTAGGCGGCGACGGCCGATGCTGCGATCTTCTTGACGACTTCGCGCTTCAGGCGACGAACGCGGAGCGACAGCTTGTCGTCCGAGACCTTCACCAGCCAGTTGTCGAGGCCACCGTTGTGCTCGACGGTACGCAGGCCGTGCGTCGAGACGCGCAGCTTGACGCCCTTCTCGAGCGAATCGGAAAGCAGCGTGACGTTCTGCAGGTTCGGCAGGAACGTGCGCTTGGTCTTGTTGTTGGCGTGGGAGACGTTGTTCCCGACCATCCGGCCCTTGCCGGTCAGTTCGCAGATGCGCGACATGTGATTACCTATTCAAGTGTCGGGAGGAACCCCGGAAAGGCGCGCGGATAGCTGGCACGCCGGCTTTCGTCAACCGATTCACGTCGAACGTGCCTGCGGCTGTTCGCGATGGGCATTGTGCAACCCGCAGCGATCGACGACGTTGTTACGCTATCGAACTGTTCAATAAAAGGGGATGTCTTATGCGTACGCTCTTGTCACTGGTCGCGATTGTGGTGCTCGTCGTGGTCGGCCTGATGTATTTCGGGATCATCAATATCGACCAGACCCGCCAGGGCGTCGTCCAGGCACCGAAGTTCCAGGCGGACGTCGCCAAGGTCACGCTCGGCACCGAGAACAAGACGGTCGCCGTCCCAACGATCAACGTCGAGAAGCCGGGCAACAGCCAGGCACCGAACTGATCTTTACGGAACGCGGGCGGCGGGGCAGGGCCTGAGGCCATGTTCCCCGTTCCCGTCCCTATGCGCCGCGCGCTCGACGCGGCACGCGATGCGGCGCTGGCTGGGGAAGTCCCGGTCGGTGCCGTTGTCGTTAAGGACGGCGTGATTATCGGGACGGCGGCCAATGCGCCGCGAGCGTTGTGCGATCCGACTGCGCATGCCGAGATCCAGGCGATTCGCGCTGCGGCTCTGGTTTTGGGGAGTGACCGGCTCGAGGGGTGCGATCTCTGGGTGACGCTGGAGCCGTGCGCGATGTGTGCCGGGGCGATCGCGCATGCCCGGATCTCGCGGCTCTATTATGGGGCGGCGGATGCGAAGGGCGGCGCGGTCGAGCATGGACCGCGGTTTTTCGGGCAGCCGACGTGTCATCATCGGCCCGAGATTTATGCGGGGATTGCGGAAACAGAGGCGGCAATGATCCTGCGGGAGTTCTTTGCGAGCCGTCGGTAGGGGCAGCGCATTTCCGTGATCCTCCCCCTGGCGGGGGAGGATCAAATCGGTTCAGCCTTCGAGACTCTTGGACGCCTGCTCGAACACATCCTTCGACAGCCCCGGCGTCCGCACGATCCGCTCCAGTTCCGCGCGCATCAGCCCGGCGCGCGCCGAATCGAACCGGCGCCAGCGCCCCAGCGGCGGGAGAAGCTTCGCCGCGGTCTGTGGGTTTAGGCGGTCGAGCGCGATTAGCTGGTCGGCGAGGAACCGGTAGCCACTGCCGTCGGCATTGTTGAACGCCCGCTGGTTCGCGCCGAACGCGCCGATCAGCGAGCGGGCGCGGTTGGGGTTGGTCAGCGTGAAGTCGGCATGCTCGGCCAGCCCCGCGACGATCGCGCCGGTATCGTCGCGCGACGACTGCGCTTGCGCCTGGAACCACTTGTCGAGCACCAGCGGGTTGTCGCAATATTGGCTGTAGAAGATGTCGAGCGCGGTGGTGCGGATCTCGGACTCGCTGCTGACCAGCGTCGTCAGCGCGCCCATCCGGTCGGTCATGTTGTCTGCCGAATCGAACTGCGCGAAGGCAAGGTCCGCTGCATCATCCGCGCCGCTCGTTGCTATATAGCCTAGCGCGACCGACCGCAGGCGACGCAGCCCCTTGCCCTCCGGCGTATAGGCGTAGGACTGGCCCTCGCCACGTGCGTAAGCCTGTCGCCATTGCGCTTCCAGCCGCGTGCCGAGATCGCGGCGCAGCGCCTCGCGGGCGCGGAAGATCGCGTCGGGATCGACGACGGCCATCTGGTCGCCGATGAAGCTCTCCGACGGCAGTAATACGGCCTCCGCGACGAACGCCAGATCGAGATTGGTGTTGGCGAGCGTGTTCGCGACCGCGGCGATCACGGCCTCGTGATCCGCATGCCCGCCCGCCGAGGCGACCAGCGTGTCGAGCATCAACTGCTGCATCGCCTCGTAGCGCGCGAACGGATCGTCGTCGTGCGCGCTGAGGAAGGCGAGATCGGCGGCGGTGCGGTCGCTTTCGACCACCACCGGGGCGGAGAAGCCGCGGTTGATCGATAGCACCGGGCGCTCGGCGAGGCCTTCGAATTCGATCGTGTCGAGCGTGTCGTCGAACAGGACGAGGCGTTCGTCCGTCAGCGCTGCACCGGACTCGGCACCGAACAGCTTCACCCGCAGCGGCAGCACCATCGGCGACTTCACCGGCTGGCCGGGCGTCGCGGGCACCTGTTGCGCGAGCCGCAAGGTCGCGCGGTCGCCGTCATGCGACAGGCTCGCTGAGACACGCGGCGTGCCCGCCTGCGAATACCAGAGGCGGAACTGGGTAAGGTCGACCTTGCCGCCTTCCTCCATCGAGGTCACGAAATCCTCGCAGGTCGCCGCCGTGCCGTCGTAGCGATCGAAATACAGGTCTGTGCCTGCGCGGAACCCCTGCGGTCCAAGGATCGCGGCCATCATCCGGATCAGTTCGGCGCCCTTGTTGTAGATCGTCGCGGTGTAGAAGTTGGAGATCTCCTGGTAGGATTCGGGGCGCACGGGGTGCGCGAGCGGGCCGGAATCCTCGGGAAATTGCGACGCGCGCAGGCCGCGGACGTCCTCGATCCGCTTGACCGCGCGCGAACCCTGGTCGGCGGAGAAGCCCTGGTCGCGATAGACCGTGAAGCCTTCCTTGAGCGAAAGCTGGAACCAGTCGCGGCAGGTGATCCGGTTGCCCGACCAGTTGTGGAAATATTCGTGCGCGACGACCGCGGCGATCGCGTCGTAATCGTAATCGGTCGCGGTATCCGGGTCGGCCAAGATGTAGCGCGAATTGAAGATGTTGAGCCCCTTGTTCTCCATCGCCCCAAAATTGAAGTCGTCGACCGCGACGATGTTGAACATTTCGAGATCATACTCGCGGCCATAGGTCGTCTCGTCCCACGCCATCGCGAGTTCGAGCGCCTTCAACGCGTGGTCGGTCTTGGGCAGGTCGGCCTCGCGCACCCAGATGCCGAGCGAAACCTCGCGGCCCGACATCGTCGTGAAGCTGCTGCGGTTCACCGCGAGATCGCCGGCGACCAGTGCGAACAGGTACGACGGCTTGGGGAACGGATCGTGCCAGGTCGCCCAGTGGCGGTCGTCGTCGAGATCACGCTGCGCGACCGGATCGCCGTTCGCGAGCAGCACGGGGAAGTGCTTCCTGTCCGCGGTCATCCGCACTGAATAGACGCTGAGCACGTCGGGGCGGTCGGGGAAATAGGTGATGCGGCGGAAGCCTTCCGCCTCGCACTGGGTACAGAGATTGCCGCCCGAGGCATAGAGCCCCATCAACTGCGTGTTGCGATCGGGGGCGATCTCGACCTGAGTCTCGACGACATGCGAGGCGCCGGTGAGCGGGATGACGAGCTGTTCGCCGTCGATCCGCCAGTCGTTGATCGCGACGCCATCGACCGTGACCGAAAGCGGCTTCTGGCCCGCGCCGTCGAGCCGCAGCGGTGCGGCGTGATCGCCGTTGCGCGTCACCGACAATGTTGCCGTTACGCGGGTGGTGGCGGGATCGAGGTCGAAATCCAGTTTCGTCTCGGGGACCAGCCACTCGGGCGGGGTATAGTCCTCGCGGCGAATGACGAGCGGGTGGGCGAGACTGTTCTGGATATCGAGCATATGTTTGCGAATATAGGGCCGCGCCCGCCTATCGCCAGCCAAAGCTTGCGCGGGTGACGGTGGATGCTACGCCGCTGCAACACGTTCCCTTTGCAAGGATTTCCGGATGTATCGTCCTATCGACGCGCTCGCGGTGCTCGCGCTTTCTACCTCCGCCCTTGCTCAGACTGCGCCCCAAGCTGCCCCCGCGCCGGCTCCGGTGACCGCGCCGAATACGGCCGAGGTGAACGCGAAGCTCGCCGCGCCGCTGCCGGCGGACCAGGCGGCGATGAAGGCGCATGTGCTGTTCCTCGCGTCGGATGCGATGAAGGGTCGCGAGGCTGGCAGTCCCGAGTTCGATATCGCTGCGCAGTATGTCGCCGCGCAATTCTATGCCGCTGGCCTCCGTCCCGGTGGCGATCAGGGCGGGTATCTCCAGACCGTGCCGCTCGTGTCGTACAAGGCGGCGAGCAAGGGCGATTTCGTCTGGACCGGTCGCGGGCCTGCGCAGCCGCTCGTGTTCGGTGAGGATTACGTGCCCGCCGCGAATGGCGCGAAGGCGGAGACCAGCGTCTCGGCGCCCGTCGTGTTCGTCGGTTACGGTATCGACGCGCCGCAATATGGGCAGGACGACTACAAGGGCGTCGACGTGCGCGGCAAGATCGTCGCGTATTTCGGCGGCTCGCCGGCGCGGTTCGGCGGCGAGGAGCGCGCGTTCTTCGGGTCGGGCGGGACCAAGGCTGCGATCGCGCAGGCCAAGGGCGCAGTCGGCGTGATCACGCTGGAGAGCCCGCGCTCGGCCAAGGTGCGGACCTTCGCCAAACTGGCCGACTCCTATGCCACGCCGCGGATGACGTGGGCGAACCCCGACGGCACCGGCAAGGTCGAAGCGCCCGGCGCGCCGTCGCTCGGGACGGTCAGCATGGCCGGCGCGGCCAAGCTGTTCGTGGGTGCGAAGACGCCGTGGAGCGGGATCGTGAAGCAGGCGGACCGCGACAACGCCAAGTTCAAGGCGGTGCCGCTGGTCGGCACGCTGACCGTCGCCACCAAGACGAGCTTCGTGCCCGGAGCGAGCAGCAACGTGATCGGCGTGATCCCCGGCAGCGATCCGGTGGTCGGTAAGGAGGTCGTCGTGCTCTCCGCGCATCTCGATCACATCGGCATCACGAAACCGATCAAGGGCGACGCGCTCAACAACGGCGCGCTCGACAACGCGATCGGCATCGCCAGCCTGATCGAGGAGGCCAGGCGCTTCACCGTCAGCGGTCAGGCGCCCAAGCGCACCATCATGTTCCTGGCGGTCACGGGCGAGGAGAAGGGGTTGGTCGGCAGCGATTATTTCACCAACCACCCGACCGTGCCGCTGACCTCGATCGTCGCGGACGTGAACCTCGACATGCCGATTCTGACGTACAAGTTCGAGGACATGGTGGTGTTCGGTGCCGAGCGTTCGACGATCGGCCCGATCGTGCAGAAGGCGGTGGCGGCGATCGGTGTCGGCCTGTCGCCCGATCCGATGCCGGAGGAGGGCATCTTCGTCCGCTCGGATCACTTCCGCTTCGTCCAGAAGGGGATCCCGTCGGTCTTCCTGTGGCCGGGGCAGAAAGGGCCGGGCAAGGCTGCGGTCGCGTATTTCATGGCGAACAATTACCACAAGCCGTCGGACGATCTGACGCAGCCGATCCTGTGGGACCAGGGCGTGCGGTTCGTCGATGCGAACTACCGGATCGCGCGCGAGATCGCCGACGGCGCGCAGCGGCCGGTGTGGAATGCGGGCGACTATTTCGGGACGTTGTACAAGGGGCCGACGGCCGGCGCGGCGGTGGCGCCATGAGCCGGCTGCTGGTCTTTGGTCTCGGCTACACCGCGTCGCGGCTTGCCGAGCGGCTCGCGGCCGATGGCTGGCATGTCGTCGGTACTACGCGGGATGGGCGGGGTGGTACGCTCCGGTTCGACGACACGGACGCGGTGACGGCGGAGATCGCGGCGGCGACGCATATCCTGTCGTCGGTGCCGCCCGAGCATGAGGCGGACCCCGTGCTCGGGCGCTACGGTTCGCTGTTGCTGCGGACGCGCGCGTGGCTCGGCTATCTGTCGTCGACGGGGGTGTACGGCGATGCGCAGGGCGCGTGGGTGGACGAGACGGCACCGATCGGTGGCGGTCGTCGGAGCGCGCGGGCGGCGGCGGATGCGGACTGGCTGGCCATTGGTACGCGGACGTTCCGGTTGCCGGGGATCTATGGGCCCGGTCGCTCGCCGCTCGACCGGGTGCGGCAGGGCAAGGCGCACAGGATCGAGCAACCCGGCCAGGTGTTCAGCCGCGCGCATGTCGACGATATCGTCTCGGGCGTGATCGCCGGGTTCGATGCGCCGGCGGGGGCGTATAACCTGGCGGACGACGTGCCCGCGTCGCAGAACGATGTCGTGGCGTTCGCGGCGATGCTGCTCGGGATGCCCGCGCCGCCGTTCGTGACGCTCGAGGAGCTCTCGGCGATGGGGCGTGGCTTTTATAACGAAAACCGGCGGGTGGCGAACGGCAAAGCTAAGCGGGTACTCGGCTGGACGCCTGCCTGGCCCGATTACCGTGCCGGCCTGCGTGCGCTGAGCGCGATGACGAGGCCGATGCCCGACAGCACTGCGCCGGCGACGGCCAAGGTGGACCAGTGATAGCGCTCGAAGATCGTCGATAGCAGCATTGCAATGACCGGTACGATCACGCCCGAATAGGCCGCCTTGGCCGGGCCGATCGCGCGGATGACGTTGAAATACAGCGGGAAGGCGAGCGCCGACGCGAACACGCCGAGATAGAGGATGCCAGCGACGTAGCCGAAGCGCGGCTCGAACACCGGCGGACCAGCGGTGATCCAGGCGAACGCCGCATCGAGGCTCGCGCCGATCAGCATCGCCATCGCGAGCGTCGGCGCCATGGGATAGCGTTTGGCGAACGCACTACCCTGAATGACGTTGGCGACCGACGCGGCCATCACGCCGCACAGCGTCAGGACGATGCCGATCGTCGCCGAGCGCGGCCCGTGCGGATCGACCCGCGCCTCGTTGACGAACAGCAGCGCGACCCCCGCCATCGCGACCGCGCAGCCGACCATCAGCTGCCGTCCGAGGCGTTGCTTGAGGAAGATGCGGCCGAAGATCGCGTTGGGGACGAGCAGGAGGGCGAACACCACCGCGACGAGCCCGGAGGTGACGTAATGTTCGGCGCGGTAGACGAAGTTGAAGTTGAACGTGAACAGCGCGATGCCGATCACGGCCGCGAACGCGTAGCCGCGCGCGTCGAACCTGAAGCTCTCGCGCTTGATGCCTGCGTAGATCGTCATCGCGATGCCGGCGACGAGGAAGCGGTAGCTGATCGACCAGCTCGGCGGCACAACCGCGATCTGGTCGCGGATGACGAGCCAGGTCGAGCCCCAGATCAGCGTGACGATGCCGAACGGGATCAGCACCGCGGCCCGCGTAGACTGTGGTGGGTCGGTGGGGCCGGTCACAGCTCGCGGAGGGCGTCGGCGAGGAGGCCGACTGCGTCCGCGGGGCTGTCCCATGCGGTGACGAGGCGGATCTCGCCGGCGGCCCAGTCGTAGAAGTCGAAGCCTTTCCCGCGGAGGGCTGCGACTTCTTCCGGCGTGGCGCGGAGGAAGACTTCGTTGGCCTCGACCGGGTGGACGAGGCGGTTGCCGGCGGCGGTAGCGAGCTTGGCGGCGGCGTCGTTCGCTGCTTTCGCGTTGGCGAGCCAGAGGTCGTCGTCGAGCATCGCGAGGATCTGCGCGGCGAGATACCGCCCCTTCGACAGGAGCAGGCCTGCGCGTTTGCGGCGGTATTGCGTGACGGCGGCGAGGTCGGGCTTGAAGAAGACCAGCGCCTCCGCGCTCATCGCGCCGTTCTTGACGAAGCCGAAGCTCAGCGCGTCGACGCCGGCGCGCCACGTCATTTCGGCGGGCGAGCAGCCGACGCGCGCCATCGCGTTGGCGAAGCGTGCGCCGTCCATGTGGAAGCCTAGCCCGCGCGCCTTCGCCAGCGCGCCGATTTCGGCCACTTCGTGTGGCTGGTAGACGCGGCCATATTCGGTGGCGTTGGTGATCGAGATCGCGTGCGGCTGGACGCGGTGGACGTCGTCGGGGATCGCGTCGAGGACGGTGCGGATCGTGTCGGGGGTCAGCTTTGCGCCGTCGCCGTCGGCGAGGAACAGCTTGGCGCCGTGCGTGTAGAATTCGGGCGCGCCGCCCTCGTCGTTCTGGATGTGCGCGTCGCGGTGGCAGACGATGCCGCCGTGCGGGGGGCACAGCGCGGCGAGTGCGAGGCAGTTGGCAGCGGTGCCGGTGGGGACCCAGAGGACGGCGACGTCGGTCTCGAACAGCGCGGACAGGCGGCCGTCGAGCTGCTGGCTCCACGCGTCGCCGGCATAGGCGGTGTCGAGCGTGTCGGCGGCGGCGATCGCGGCCATGACCTGCGGGTGGATCCTGGCGGCGTTGTCGGAGAAGAAGCGCATCGGTGAGACATGCTGCGATGCGGTGGTGGCGTCAACGGGGGCTTCCGCCGCTCGGACGTTGGCGACCGCTTTCTTGTTCTCCCGCGAAGGCGGGAGCCCAGTCTGGGTCCCCGCCTTCGCGGGGAAACAAGCTGTTCTGCGGGTGGAGTCCTACTGCCCCTCGTCGGGCCCTTGTTCTTCCTCCGGCGGCCGGCGATCGTCGCGGGGGGGCGGGCCTTCCTGGCGGTCGCGGCGGGAGGGGCCGACCGAGATGGTGCCGTCCTCGCCCATCTTCAGGTTGAAGCCCATTCCTTCGATCTCCCCGCCCAACGGCAGAATGGAATTCTCCTGATCTTCTGCCGGCAACGCGTCAGGATCGACTTCCTCGACCGCGGGAGGAGGCGCGGCGATCGGGGCGATGCCCAGCGCGCTCTGCATGAAGTCGCGCCAGATCCGCGCGGGGATGCCGCCGCCCGACAGGCCGGGGTTCGACGAATTGTCGTCGTTGCCGACCCACACGCCGACCACCAGATCGCGCGCGAAGCCGACGAACAGCGCGTCCTTGTTGTCGGACGTCGTGCCGGTCTTGCCGAACGCGTCGACCGTCAGGTTCGCGCCGCGCCCGGTGCCGGTGCGGATCGAGGCCGCCAGCAGGTCGAGCATCTCGTCGTGGATCTTGCTCGGCATCTCGGTCGCGCCGCCGGTCAGCGACTGGTACCAGCCCTTCTCGCGGACGTCGGCGAGCCCGCGCGGCTGGACCGGATATTGTTCGCGCGCGATCGCGGTATAGGCGGCGGTGAGTTCGAGCAGCGACACGGTCGAGGTGCCGAGGCCTATCGTCGCCTCGCTAGGGATCGGCGTCGAGATGCCGAGATCGCGCGCCGCCTTGATCACCGCCTTGACGCCGACCTGTTGCGTCAGCCGGGCCGCGGCGACGTTGGACGAGCGCGCGAACGCCTGGCGCAGCGTGATCGTCCCCTGATAGCGGCCGTCGCTGTTCTTCGGGGTCCAGTCGCCGATCGTGACGGGGCGGTCCTCGATCGTCGAATCGGGCGTCATCCCCTGGCGCATCGCGGCGAGGTAGACGAACAGCTTGAAGGTCGAGCCGGGCTGGCGACGTGCCTGCGTCGCGCGGTTGAACGGGCTCTTCGCGTAGTTCTTGCCGCCGATCATCGCGACGACGCGACCATCGGGGCGCATCGCCACCAGCGCGACCTGCGCCTGGCGCAGACCTGCGCGCGCGACGGTGCGTTCGGCGGCGCGTTGCAGGCGTGGATCGAGGGTGGTTTGTACGGTGGTCTCCGTTTTGACCTCGCCCGCCTGGTCGCGCGCTTCGGGGAGGATCCAGTCGGCGAAATAGGTGCCGTTGGGGAGCTGCGACGGGCGGCTGCCGAGTACGCGCTGCGGCTGGACCGCGTCGCCCTCCGCCTTGGTGAGGAAGCCAGCGTCGACCATCGCACCGACGACCACGGCCTCCCGCTTGCGCGCGCCTTCGAGGTTCGAGGTGGGGGCGAGACGCGACGGTGCCTTGACCAGGCCGGCGAGCATCGCCGCCTGGCCGACGTTGAGCTTGTCCGGCGTGCGGCCGAAATAATGCTTCGCCGCCGCGCTGATCCCGTAGGTGTTGTCGCCGAAATAGACGTTCGAAAGATAGCGCGAGAGGATCTCGTTCTTCGACAGCCATGCCTCGAGCCAGAACGCGATCATCGCCTCGCGGATTTTGCGCGTCGCGGTGCGGTCCGAATCGAGGAACGCGTTCTTCGCGAGCTGTTGCGTGATCGTCGAGCCGCCCTGGCGCACGCCGCCCGAGCCCATGTTCGCCCACGCCGCACGCGCGATGCCGCGCGGGTCGACGCCCCAGTGCGAATAGAAGCGTCGGTCCTCGATCGCGAGGAACGCCTGCGTGACGTGCGGCGGGAGCTTCGAGGCGTCGACCGACTTGCCGATGATCGCGCCGCGTCGCGCGATCGGCGTGCCGTCGTCCGCGGTCAGCGTGATCGAGGGCGGCGTCGGCGGTTGCAGCGACTTCGACAGCGGCGCGGTGATCGCAAGCCAGATGATCGCGATCACGAGCAGGACGATGCCGATCCCCGCTCCGCGCAGGACCCAGCGACCGATCGGACGCTTACGCCGCGGCACGCGGGCGGTGGCGTAGGGCGCCGCATCGCGGTCGTCATACAGCTCGGACTCGTCGCCATCGCGGTCGCGCTCGTATTTCTGCCGCAGGCGTTCGCGTTCGGTGATCAGTCGCTCGCGCTCATAGGCATAGGGCTCGCGGTCGCCGCGCGAACTGGAACGGTCGGGGTCGAAGGGATCGGGGCGCATCGGATCGTTCCAGGTCGGCCAAGCGGCGGACTTTAGTGTGTTATCGTTCTATGACAGCTCGGGCAAGCCTATGCGCATGCCTAACGTGTACCGGGGCTTAGCGACAGCGTCCGTGGTGTTCGCAGCGCGAGAACCGGTCGAAGCCCTGTTGTCATCGCGCGGCGAAACGGGGAAGAGCGTGTCGATGACGTTCGAACAGGATGAAACCGTGACCGTTTCCGATACTCTCCCCTTGGTCGTCGGCATCGGCGGCACGATCGGCGGCGTCTCGTCGACCGAGCGTGCACTCCGCATCGCGCTCGATGCGGTCGAGAAGCAGGGCTTTCGCACGCAGATGTTCGGGGGCGCCGACATGGCGCGGCTACCGCTCTATGATCCGAAGGCGACGACGCGCACCGCAGACGAACGCGCGTTCGTCGAGGCCGTACGCGGTGCATCGGCGGTGATCATCGCGAGCCCGGGCTATCACGGCAGCATCTCGGGCGTGGTGAAGAACGCGCTCGACCTGCTCGAGGAAACCGCGCGCGACGAGCGGCCGTATCTGGCGGACATGCCGGTCGGGTTGATCGCCACGGCGTATGGCTGGCAGGCGACCGGCAGCACGATCGCGGCGCTGCGCTCGATCGTCCATGCGTTGCGCGGGTGGCCGACGCCGTTCGCGGCCGCGATCAACACGCAGGTGACGAAGTTCGACGACGAGGGTGGCGCGAACGATCCCGCGGTGATCGAGCAATTGTGCTTGGTCGGGCGTCAGGTGGCGCGGTTCGCGCCGTTGTCCGAGCCGGCGAACTAACAGGTTCGGGCTATCGTCTGTTCGCCCTGAGCGCAGTCGAAGGGCATGCCCCAAGCGAGGGTGCTTCGACTTCGCTCAGCACGAACGGGGTAGGGGAGTTCTGAGGCTTGGTACCCGCTACCGCACCGCCGCGCGGAGGGTGGCGCGGACGCCGGTGTGGGTCGGGTCGTATTCGACGATCGACTGCAGGCTCTGCGCCATCGCGCGGATCAGCTTCGTGCCGAGCCCGGTGCCGCGCGGCGTCGCGTCCTCGGGGATGCCGCAGCCATCGTCCTCGACCGCGAGCAGGAAGACGTCGTCGTCGATCCGGCGGAGCGCGACGCGGACTTCGCCGCCGCTGTTGGGGTAGGCGTATTTGCACGCGTTGGTGACGAGTTCGGTGACGATCACGCCGAGCGACACCGCGCGGTCGGTGGGCAGGCGGATCGGTTCGGCGGCGAGGCTCAAGGCGCGGGGGAGCGCCTCGGTCGACCAGGTCTCGGCCAGTTCGTCGACCAGCGCGCCGAGATATTCCTGCATGTCGACGCTCTCGACGTCGTTGCTGGTGTAGAGCCGGCGGTGGACCTGCGCGATCGCCTGGATGCGGCGCTGCGTATCCTCCAGCGCCTCACGCGCGGAAGGGTCGGTCAGCGCGGTCGCCTGGAGCCGGACCATCGCCGAGACGAGTTGCAGCGAGTTGGCGACGCGGTGGTTGACCTCGCCCAGCAGCGCCTCTAGCCGCGCGTTGCTGGCCCGGAGGTCGGCTTCGGCGGACGCCTTTTCCTGTTCGAGCAGGGCGCGGGCGCGGACCTGTTCGAACGAGGCGGCGAGAAGGTCGAAGAAGTCGTCGCCGACGGTCTTCACGACGTAATCGGCGGCACCGGCCTTCAGCGCGGCGACCGCGATGCGGCCTTCCTCGGAGCCGGTGACGTACACGACGGGGGGCGGATCGGGCAGGCGGCGGAGCGCTTCCAATGTTTCGAGGCCGTCCATCCCAGGCATGTAATGGTCGACCGCGATCAGGTCGAAGCGCTGGGCAGCAGCCTTCACGACGCCTTCAGCCCCGGTCTCGGCCACGGTCATCCGGTAGCCGCGGCGTTCGAGCGCACGCGCCGCCAGCCGCCGGATCCCGGCGTCGTCGTCGATGTAGAGGACGCGCGTTTCGCTCACTCGGCTTCGGGCACCTGGATCACCGACAGGAACAGCCCGAGCTGGCGGATCGCCTGGGCGAAACTCTCATAGTTGACGGGCTTGGTGATGTAGACGTTGCAGCCGAGATCGTAGCAGCGCTCGATCTCGACCTTGTCGTCGGTGGTGGTGAGCACGACGACGGGCGTGCGCTTGAGCGGGCTGCCCTCCGCCTTGATCCGGGCGAGGATGTCGGTGCCGCTCATGTCGGGCAGGTTGAGATCGAGCAGGATCATCGCGGGGCCGCTTTTTGCGGGGCCATCGGCGGCGTTGAACAGGAAGTCGAGCGCGCTGGTGCCGTCGGTGAAGTGACGGATATCGTTCAGGATGCCGGCGCGGCGGATGTTCTTCTCGATGAGGCGGGCATGACCCTCGTCATCCTCGATCATCACGATACCGACGGTCTTGTGATCGTTCATGCTGCGTCCTGGATGGTCATGTGTGTCGGCAGGTTGAGCCGGAAGGTCGCGCCGTCGCCGAGCGTCGACTGCACGTCGATCGTGCCGCCCAGACGATAGGCGAGTGCGCGGACATGCGCGAGTCCGATGCCTTCGCCCGGCTGGTCCTGCGCGCCCGAGCGGCGGAACAGGTCGAACACGCGCTGATGATCGCGTGGATCGATGCCGCGGCCGTTGTCGACCACCGACAGGATCACGCGGCCGCGTTCGGTATGGCCCTTGACCGTGATCTCGCCGGGGCGGCCGGGTTTCAGATACTTGGTCGCGTTCTCGATCAGGTTCGACAGGATCTGTTCGAGCGCGAGGCGATCGGTGACGATCGTGGGCATCGGCCGCTCGACGCGGACCACGGCGCCGCGATCGTCGACGATGTGCTGCATCGCGCCGACGATCGTGTCGACCAGCTGCGCGGGGTCGATATGCTCGGGCGCGATCGTCCGGCGGCCTTCGCGCGCGAGTTTCAGGATGGCGTTGATCAGCCGGTCCATCTTCTGCGTCGACGTGCGGATGAAGCCGATCGCCTCGGGCAGGTCTTCGCGCGCCGCCAGCCGTGCGTCTTCCGTCAGGATGTGCGGTGCCTCGGCTTCGGCGCGATCGACCAGCTCGGCGAGCGGCCCCGCGGCGGTCGCGAGTTCGGCGGTGAAGCCCATCACGTTGACCAGCGGCGAGCGCAGATCGTGGCTGACGATATAGGCGAAGCGCTGGATTTCCTCGTTCGCGCGGCTGAGGTCGGCGGTGCGTTCCGTGACCTGCTCTTCCAACGTCTCGTTGAGGGTGCGCAGGCTGTCGCGCGAGGTGGCGAGGTCGGCGGTGTAGCGGCGGATCAGCAGGACCGCGAGGATCGCGACGATCAGCAGCAGCGCTGCGGCGAGCCCGGCGACCGAGAGGAACAGTGCGCTGGTGCGTTGCTGGCGTTCGGTGCGGATCGCGAGCAGGCGGACTTCGTCGGCGGCCATCGCCTGGAGGCGGTAGCGGATGCCGCGCATCAACGGCACGCTGGCATCGACCGCGAACCGACGCTGCGCCTCGGCGATCCGGCCCGAGGCGACCAGGGTCATCGACTGCGTCCGGAGCGCGCGCAACTGGACGAAGCGCGGCTCGATCAGCGCGAGGCGCGCGATCTGGTTGGGGTTGTCGCGGGTTAAATGGCGCAGCTTGCGGATCGACGGGACCAGGTTGCCTGCGGTTCGCGCGTAGGCGGCCGCGAACAACGGCTTGCCGGCGAGGATGTAGCCGCGCCGCGCGGTCTCGGACTGCTCCATCTGGATCTGGAGCGTCGCGACCGCCTGGCGGACGTCCTGCGTGTGGAGGATCTCGGCGGTATAGGTGCGGTTGCGGATGGTGATCCAGCCGATCGCGATCGCCGCGGCGGCCAGCGCGATGAAGCCGAGCGTCATGAACGCGACCAGCCACCGTGCGACCCGCCCCTCCGACGACGGTAATTTCAAGCGTACGCGGACCATAGGGGGAGGGGTGTAGGCGGGGGGAGGTCGTTACGCCAGCGATACTGACGCGTCCGCAGAGACGACCATATTGATCTAGAGCAGCAGGTCCTGCGCACTCGCCTTGCCGACGCGACCGCCGCCGCTGCGCCGGTCCATCTCGTGGTTGGCGGTGAAGCGGATATCGGGATCGCGGTCGGTCATGAACGCCATCAGCGTCTCGTGATCGAGCTCGGACCATTCCTTGCCGCGGTCGGGGCCGTAGCGGACGCGCGGGATCAGGCCGGGGTCGCGCGACCATTCGACGAGCTGAGCGAAGCTCGCCTCGTTGAGCATGTCGCGCAGGTGGAACGCGGTGACGTAGGCGTCGGGGAACGCACGGTGAGCGGGGAGTCCGCGCTCGTGCTCCATGCCGTGGGGCCTGCGCCAGTAGCGCAGTACCTGGTTGGAGAAGCTCGGCGAGTCGGGCCAGAGGCGGAGCGCGCATTTCCACGTGCAGATCCACTCGGCGTCGCGGGTGAGCGCGGGCGTGCAGAATTTCTGCTCGAAATCGGCGCGGTGCGCGGCGAGCGCGAGCCGGCGCGGCCACGGGTCGAGCACCTGGCGCGCACAGTCATGCCAGTACGGCGCGTCGGCGACATGCTCGTCGAGGATGTGGTGGATCGCCTGAGTCACCGGCGGGATCAGCCGGCCAGGATTGACGAGCAGGCTGCCGCCTTCGCCGTAGATCTCCCAGCGGCCGTCCTCGCCGAGCGCGACGTCCTGCCAGCCGATCTCGCAGACGCCGTGCGCGGGCGGGGCCGAGCCGGTGGTCTCGAGGTCGACGACCCGGATCATCTGGGGTTGCGGCCTAGGCTTGGAATATGCGGGCTTGGGGTAGGGGGGCGCCATGCCCGCCATGTGGGGACAAAAGCGCGCTTAATCCAGCGCGTATGAGTCGTCCACGTCGAGTTCGCGGACGCCGCGGCGCTGGCGGGCGCGGTCGACCAGTTTCCGCAGGCCTTCGCGACGGTCCCGCGCCATCGGGATGTCGCGGAGCGTGAACTCGCCGCCGCTGGTCGTGCGATCGCTCGAGGTGAGGATGATCGTGCCGATGTCGGTCATCTGGTTGAGGAGGGAGTAGCCGAGGCGGACGTCCTTGATCCGGTAGAGCTCGATCTCGTCGATCGTCTTGAACAGGATGCCGCGCTTGATGATCAGGCGCTGGTCGGTGATCTCGTAGCTGGCGCTGCGGTTCTTGAGCCAGCGGACGCCGATGATGACGAAGCCCACGCCGGCGAGACAGGTGAGGAGGGTGCCCCAACCGGCAAAGCTGCCGAGTAGCCAGCGGCGCGTGCTGGAGCGAAATTCGTCGACTGGGCGCTCCACTTGGGGACTCCTTGGGGTGGTGGTCGGTACGGTAGGCGAGGGGGATGGTGAGTCAATCATGTGTGGCTGTCGTCCGGATACAGCCGCCGCTCGCCACGTCGTCGTCATCCCCACGAACGCGGGGATCCATATCCTCCGGACGGTTGCGATCCCTTGGAAGGCTAGCCAGTCTGGGTTCCCGCCTCCGCGGGAATGACGGGGGAGGGGGCGGCACTGCACGGCTCGCCGCGAGGTGCTCGTCTAATTTTGGGAGCGCCCTCTCCATCAGCACCTCCCCGGCGGAGGCCGGGGTCTAGTTGGGGGACGTTGCGAACGGAGCGGAGCGCTTCGTTGTATCCACCTTTCCAGCTGGGCCCCGGCCTTCGCCGGGGTGGTGCAATTCTCGCGGTTAGCGTCGCGTTACACCGCTTGCCGACAGATGCGCATCTACCTCGGTTAGCAGCGCATCGAGCGCTGCCTGGTCCTTTGCCTCAGCGCGCACGGTCAGCATCGCCTGCGTGTTCGAGGCTCTCAGCAACCACCACCCGTCGGCGGTCGTCACCCTGGCACCATCGGTCAAGTCCATCTCCGCACCCTCGGATTTCAACCGCGCGATCACCGCGTTCACCACCGCGAACTTCCGCGCATCCTCGACCGGAAAGCGCAGGTCCGGCGTCGCCACCAACGCCGGCATCGCATCGCGCAATTCAGTCAGCGACCGGCCCGACAGATGCACCGCGCGGATCAGCCGCACCGCAGCATAGTGCGCGTCGTCGAAGCCGTAATATTCGCCCGCGAAGAACAGGTGGCCGCTCAACTCGCCGCCGATCGGTGCGCCGGTGCGGGTCATCGCGGTCTTCATCAGGCTGTGGCCTGTGGCGGCCATCACCGGCTCGCCGCCCAGTTCGGCGATACGGTCGAACAACGCCTGCGAGGACTTCACATCCGCGACGATCGGCGCGCCGGGGTGCTCGCGAAGCGCAGGTTCGACCAATATGGACAGGATCTGGTCGCCCCAGATCACCCGTCCCGAGCCGTCGACCGCGCCGATCCGGTCGCCATCCCCGTCGAAGGCCAGTCCGAAATCGAGGTTCTTCTCCGTGACCAGGCGTTTCAGATCGGCGAGGTTCGACTCTTCGGTAGGATCGGGATGATGATTGGGAAAATTGCCGTCGACGTCGGCGAAGATCACATGATGCTCACCCGGCAGCAATTGCACGAGCTTCTCGATCACCGGGCCGGCGGCGCCGTTCCCCGTGTCCCAGCCGATCCGGTACGCGCCGCCCGCATAGCCGGCCATCAGCCGGCCGACATACGCGTCGAGGACGTCTGCGGTCGTAACCTCGCCCGCGCCTTCGCTCCACGCGCCCGACGCGGCGAGCGCGGCGAGGTCCTGGATGTCGTCGCCGAAAAATGGCGCGTGGGCGTGCACCATCTTGAAGCCGTTATACTCGGGGGGATTATGGCTGCCGGTTACCTGGATGCCGCCATCCACTTCTAGCGTGGCTTCGGCGTAATAGAGCATCGGCGAGGTGCTGAGCCCGATGCGGACCACGTCGACGCCGCCGGCGATGAGGCCGGACACGAGCGCGGCTTCGAGTTCGGGCGAGGAGTTGCGGCCGTCATAACCGACCGCGACGCGTGTTCCGCCAGCGGCGCGGATGCGGGTGGCGAAGCCTCGGCCAATCGCAACGGCGTCGGCGGTGCCGAGCGCTTTGCCGACGATCCCGCGGATGTCGTATTCGCGGAGCGAAGTCGGGTCGAACTGGTGGGTCATTGGCCTGTCTTTCCGTTCGTGCAGAGTTTGTCCTTCGACTTCGCTCAGGACGAACGGCGGTTTGAGGTTAGCGGGCGCGCTTCAGGAGGAGGTCGCGCGCGGCGTTCACTCGGCGGGTCAGGTCGGTCGAGCCGCCGCGGTCGGGGTGGACCGAGGCGATCAGGCGGCGGTGGGCGCTGCGGATCGCGTCGGCGTTCGCGCTGCTGTCTATGCCGAGGATCGAGCGGGCCTCCGCTTCATCCGTTACGACGCGCTGCTTCGGCTTGGGGCGGAGATAATGCCACGCCGCCCAAATAAACAGCGCGGCGACGATCCACTTCACGCAGCGACGTCCGGCGCTTGCTCGACAACTTCGGGCAATTGTAACGCGGCCATCATCTCGCGCAATTCCTGGCGTGCCGCGACATGCGCGAGGCCCATGCTACCGAACGCCTTCGCATCGATCATCGTCAGCCCTGCGGGGAACATCTCGCGGTAGATCACGCGCTCGCCGAGTCCCGGGATGATCCGGAAACCGACGCGCTTGGCCAGTTGCGCCAGTGCATCCGACACGCGGCGCATGTTGCGCGCCTCGATATGCTGGAGGCGGTTGCGCAACACGACCCAGTCGATCGTGGTGCCATCGGCGCGCGCGCGCTGTTTCCGCGCATCCCAGATCAGTTCGGAATAGAAACTCGGGCGGGTCACCTGATAGGTCTCGGGATCGACCTGGCCGATCAGGTCGAAGTCGACGAAGCTGTCGTTCATCGGCGTTACCAAGGTGTTCGCCAGAGCGGCGGCGGTGCGCGCGAACGGATCGTCGCGGCCCGGCGTGTCGACCACCAGGAAGTCCGAGCCTTCGCAGAGCGAGTGCCACAGGTCCTCGAACTGATCCTCGCTCTGGTCGGACAGCGTGGCGTGGCGCGGCATCGGCAGCACCGAGCCGTTGCGCCTCATCGTCTCGGCACGGTTGTCGAGATAACGTCCGACGGTGCGCTGGCGGTGATCCAGATCGAGACACGCGACGCGCGCACCCTTCGCGGCAAGCGCGATCGCGACGTGCACCGCAGTCGTCGACTTGCCGGTGCCGCCCTTCTCGTTGGCGAACACGATGACGTGCGTCGAAGCTTGGGGTGAGTCGGGGCCCGTGGCCAACGCGCGTTTCCTTATTGATCGTAACAGTCACCCTTCATAGAAGCCGCGACCGCACTTATCGAGTAGGAGTTTCACGTGGACACCGTCCGGGACCTTAATGCGTTGCGCGAAAGCGTCGCCGCCTTCCGTGCGGCGGGGCAGCGCGTCGCGCTCGTCCCGACGATGGGCGCGCTCCACGCCGGCCATGTCGCGCTGATCGAGGCGGCGAAGCGGCCGGGGACGAAGGTGGTCGCGTCGATCTTCGTCAATCCGACGCAGTTCGGCCCGAACGAGGATCTGTCGCGCTATCCGCGGCGCGAAATGGCCGATATCCGGATGCTCAACGAAGCCGGGTGCGACCTGCTCTGGTTGCCGTCGGTCGAGACGATGTATCCCGACGGGTTCGCGACGTCGGTGCGGGTGTCGGGTGTCAGCGATGGGTTCGACGGCGCCTCGCGTCCAGGCCATTTCGACGGTGTCGCGACGGTCGTGTCGAAGCTGTTCAACCAGGTCGGGCCCGATGCGGCGTATTTCGGCGAGAAGGATTACCAGCAGTTGGCGGTCGTCCGGCGGTTCGTGGCGGATCTCGACTTTGCGATCGATATCGTCGGGGTGCCGACGCAGCGCGACGACGATGGCCTGGCGATGTCGTCGCGCAACATCTATCTCGACGACGAGCAGCGGAAGCAGGCGGTGGCCTTGCCGCGAGCCCTCGGCGTCGCGGCGCGGGCGATCGCGAAGGGCGAGGACGTCGAGTCGGTGCTCGACGATGCGCGGACGACGTTGGTCGGGGCGGGGTTCACGATCGATTACGTCGCGCTGGCGGATGCCGAGACGCTGGCGGAGAACCCTGCGGCGGAGCGTCCGCGGCGGTTGCTGGCGGCGGCGCGGATGGGCGCCACGCGCTTGATTGATAACATCGCGATCGACCGTCCGGGCGACTTGTAAAAAGCAGACGTTAACCCATTAACCATTTCGTAGCCCGAATCACGGCAGTCTGTCCTCACGAACATTGGGGGCAAGACCATGGGCAGCAGTTTCAAGACCGCGAATATTACGATCGAACGCCGTCTGGCGGATGCCGCGCGCGGCGACGACCGGGCGTGTTACGAACTCGGGATGGTGTATTCGACGGGGACGTCGGGCGTCGTCCTCGACCTGATCGAGGCGCACAAATGGTTCAACCTGGCGGCGGTGTCGGGGAACGTCGCCGCACAGGAATGCCGCGCGGAGATCGCCGAGGACATGACCGCGCGGGAGATCTCGGTGGCGCAGCGTGCTGCGCGGGATTGGATGCAATTGACGCAGCGCCGGGCTGCTTAAGTTGAAAACTCCCCTTCCCCTTCCCCTTCCCCTTCCCCTTGCGGGAGGGGTTGGGGGAGGGGCTTACCGCGAACGTCGCGTTCGTGGGGTATTTCGGTCCCTCCCCTAGCCCCTCCCGCAAGCGGGAGGGGAATTAGGCCTCTGCTTTCTTCTTTGGGGCGGCTTTCTTGGCGGGGGCCTTTTTAGCCGCGGCCTTCTTGGCTGGAGCCTTCGCCTCCGCCGCGTCCTTGGCCGGTGCCTTCTTCGCCGCCGGCTTCTTGGCGGGCGCTTTCTTCTTCTTCGTCGCGGGTGCCGCGGCGGCCCGCGCGTCGATCAGCGACGCGGCTTCCTCAAGCGTCAGCTGGTCCTTCTCGATCGACTTAGGCAACGTCGCGTTGGTCGTGCCGTCGGTGACGTACGCGCCGTAGCGGCCTTCCATCAGCTTGATCTCCGCCTCGGTGCGCGGATGGTTGCCGAGAACCTTGAGCGGCGCCTGAGCCCCACGCGCGGTGCGTCCGCCGCCGGCTGCGGCTTCCGCAAGCTTTACGACCGCGGCGTTCATGCCCGTCTCGAACACGTCCGCGGTCGTCTGGAGCCGCGCGTATTTGCCCGCGTGCTTCAGATACGGGCCGAACTTGCCGATTGTCGAGATGATCGGTTCGCCAGTCTCGGGATGGTTGCCGACCGTCCGCGGGAGCGACAGCAGCTTGACCGCCCATTCCAGGTTCAGCTCGCCGATGTCCTTCGGGATCGACGCCATCTTGCGGTCTTCGCCTTCGCCGATCTGCAGATACGGGCCGAAGCGTCCCGACTTGCGCTCGATCGGCTGGCCCGTGTCGGGGTGCGTGCCGAGCGTCGACGGGCCGGCATCCGCCTCGGCGTCGCCACCGGGCTGCGCGAAGCGGCGCGTGTATTTGCACTCGGGATAGTTCGAGCAGGCGATGAACGCGCCGAACTTGCCGCCGCGCAGCGCCAGCTGGCCTTCGCCGCAATTGGGGCAGAGACGGGGATCGCCGCCGTCCGCCTTGGCCGGGAAGAGATACGGCGCGAGGAAGGTGTCGAGTTCGGCGGTGATCGCCGACGGTTGCTGCTCCATAACCTCGTTGGTGCGCGGCTTAAAATCGCGCCAGAACGCGTCGAGCACCGACTGCCACTGCGCGCGACCGCCGGAGACGTCGTCGAGTTCCTCCTCGAGCTCGGCGGTGTAGTCGTAGCCGACATATTTCTCGAAGAAGCGTTCGAGGAACGCCGTCACGAGGCGCCCGCTCTCCTCGGCGAAGAAGCGGTTCTTCTCGATCCGGACATAGGCGCGGTCCTTCAGCGTCTTGATGATCGACGCGTAGGTGGACGGGCGGCCGATGCCGAGTTCCTCCATCCGCTTGACCAGCGAGGCTTCGGAGAAGCGCGGTGGCGGCTGGGTGAAGTGCTGCTCCGCGTCGACCTTCTTCTTGGCGGGCGCATCGCCTTCGCGCATCCGCGGCAGGCGACGCGCGTCCTCGTCGGCGGAATCGTCGGACCCTTCCTCGTACAAGGCGAGATAGCCTGGGAACAGCACGACCTGTCCGGTGGCGCGGAGGATGTTGCGGCCGGTGCCGTCGGCCATCTCGACCGTCGTGCGCTCCATCCGCGCCGACGCCATCTGGCTCGCCAGCGCGCGCTTGAAGATCAGGTCGTAAAGGCGCGCGTGATCACCGCCGCCGGCCTTGTCCTTGCCGAAGTCGGTCGGGCGGATCGCCTCATGCGCTTCCTGTGCGTTCTTCGCCTTCGACTGATACTGCCGCGGCTTGTCGGGGACATAGCTCGCGTCGAAGCGGTTCGCGACCGCCAGACGCGCGGCGCTGATCGCGCTCGAGTCCATCTGCACGCCGTCGGTACGCATGTAGGTGATCGCGCCGTCCTCGTAGAGCCCTTGCGCGATCCGCATCGTGTGATCCGCCGAGAAGCCGAGTTTCCGCGAGGCTTCCTGCTGGAGCGTCGACGTGGTGAACGGCGGTGGCGGGTTGCGACCGGCGGGCTTGGTCTCGACCGACTGGACCGAGAAATTGCCGTCGAGCACCGCCTGCTTGGCGCGCAGGGCATCGCCTTCGTTGCCGATCGACAGGCGGTCGAGCTTGTTGTCCTCGAACTGCGTCAGGCGCGACGTGAAGGCGGTGCCGTCATGCTCCATCTCGGCCGTGACCGACCAATATTCCTGTGGCTTGAAGACATCGATCTCGCGCTCGCGCTGGACGATCAGGCGCAGCGACACCGACTGGACGCGGCCGGCGGACTTGGCGCCGGGCAGCTTGCGCCACAGCACCGGCGACAGCGTGAAGCCGACCAGGTAGTCGAGCGCACGGCGGGCGCGGTAGGCGTCGATCAGGTCGTCGTCGAGCTCGCGCGGGTTCTTCATCGCCTCGGTGACGGTGGCCTTGGTGATCGCGTTGAAGGTGACGCGTTCGACCTCCTTGGGCAGCGCCTTCCGTGCGCGCAGCACTTCGCGGACATGCCACGAAATCGCCTCGCCCTCGCGATCCGGATCGGTCGCGAGGATCAGGCGGTCGGCGACCTTGGCGAGATCGGTGATCGCCTTCAGCTGCTTCGACTTGTCCGCGTAATTCTCCCACGTCATCGCGAACGCATCATCGGGATCGACCGAGCCGTCCTTGGGCGGCAGGTCGCGGACATGGCCGTAGCTGGCCAGGACGCGGTAATCGCTGCCCAGATACTTCTCGATGGTTTTGGCCTTGGCAGGCGATTCGACGATGACAAGCTGCATGGGGAAACCGGGGTCCTTACGTGTACGCGTACGAGGGTGACGGCGTCGGGGTAGCCGCGTCAACCCGCAGTGGGTTCAGAGTGACGTGCAAGAGGTGCGGTCGCGAGGACGGGATTTCCAGAGGGCGGGTACCGCGACGACGGCCTGAGCACCGCGTGTACCGAAAAATCACGCTGTCTCGCGACCGCAATGATCGCGGTGTACTTCCAGTCATGGCTCGCATCGTTCTCGCCACCATCGGCTCGCTGGGCGATCTGCATCCGTTCATTGCGATCGGCAGGTCACTGGTGGCGCGTGGCGAACGGGTGGTGCTGGCCGTGCCCGAGGATCATTTAGACAAGGTAAGGGCCGCCGGACTCGAGGGGGCATCGATCCTGCCGAGCTTTGCGGCGATCTGCACGCGGCTGGGCCTGGACGATACCGAGGCCGCCGCGAAGGTTCTCGCCGACCCGGATTTCGTGATCGACGAAATCCTGATGCCATCGTTGCGCGCCAGCACCGCCGCTCTGGATGCTGTGGCCGATGGGGCCGATGCACTGGCCAGCTCGACCTTCGCATTCTCGGCCGCGATCGTCGCCGAGAAGCGACGGCTGCCGCTGGCGACCATCATCCTTCAACCGATGACGCTGTTTTCCGCGTGGCAGCCGCCGGTCGCCCGACAGTTCGAACTGATGCGCCATCATCCGCAGACCCGCGTGGGCCATGGCTGGAACAGCGCGCTTCTGTCGCTGGCGCGAACCGTCCTGCGCCGACGGTATGCCAAGCGAATCGATGCGGTGCGCGCCGAACACGGGCTCGGCCCCGGAAAGGGGGCGCCAATGCTCGATTATGGCCCGGCGACGGCAGCGATCCTGTGTTGTTGGTCCTCGGCATTGGGCATGCTCCCACCCGATGTAGCGAGCACGGCATCACTGACCGGCTTTCCCTTCTTCGATAGCGAGTCCGGCGCGGACGAGGCGCGTGCGCCCGAACTGGAGGCGTTCCTGGACGAATGCCGGCGGGCGGATGACGCCCCCCTGATCTTCACGCTGGGATCGTTCGCGGTCGTATCGGCAGGTCGCTTTTACGAAGACGCAGCCGCCGTCAGTCGGAAGCTTGGCAAGCGCGCGCTTCTGCTGACGGGGCGACCGGGGCCTCCGCGTCGCGACGGTGACTGCCTGTCCATGCACTACGCGCCGCATTCGACGGTCTTCCCCGAGGCCTCGGTGGTGGTTCATCATGGCGGGATAGGAACGACGGGCCAGGCACTCCGAGCAGGCCGCCCGCAGATCGTCGTTCCGCACTTCGGCGATCAGTTCGACAACGCTGCACGGCTTGAGTCGGCGGGCATCGCCCTCACGATCAAGCGCCAACGGTTTGGCGACGCGCATACCGCCAGCGTCATCGCGCACGTCCTATCCAATGCGGCGATGGCGCAGGCGGCGCAGGCGGCAGCGGATGTCGTCGCAGGCGAAGATGGCGCGGCGACCGCGGCGGACCGGATCGCACGCCTCTGTTCGTGATGCATGCCGACGGAGGTTGGCCACTTCGCCGGATTTGCGAACGTTAGGCGAGGCTTACGCGCCCGCCCGCATGGCGTTCGAGCCGGCCGCCAAGTTCGAGTTCGAGCAGGACCGTTTGGACCACAGCCGGAGTCAGGCGCGACTGGCGGAGGAGTTCGTCGATCGCGACCGGGACGGGGCCGAGCAGGTCGGTGATCCGGCGGCGGTCGGTGTCGCTTGCGTCCTCCGGTGACGAGGCGGCGTAGGTTTCGATCGGGGAGCGGACCGAGCGCGGGTCGAACGGGCGGATCTGTTCGAGGATGTCGGCGGCGGACTGTACCAGCGTGGCGCCTTCGCGGATCAGGAGGTTGCAGCCTTGCGCGCGGGGGTCGAGCGGGCTGCCGGGGACGGCCATGACTTCGCGGCCGGATTCGTTGGCGAGCCGCGCGGTGATGAGCGAGCCGGATTTTGGGACGGCCTCGACCACCACTGTGCCGATCGCGAGGCCGGCGATGATGCGGTTGCGCGAGGGGAAATTGCGCGCCTTGGGCTCGGTGCCGGGGGGCTGTTCGGCGAGCAGCAGGCCTTCGGTGGCGATGCGCTCCTGCAACGCGGTGTTGTCGGGCGGGTAGGCAATGTCGATACCGCTGGCGATGACGCCGATCGTGGCGCCGCTCGAGCCTGCACCCAGTGCGCCGATATGCGCGGCGGTGTCGATGCCGCGGGCGAGGCCGGAGACGATCGTCGTGCCTTCCTCGGCGAGTTGCAGCGCGAGCTGGCGGGCGAAGCGGCAGGCGGCAGCCGACGCGTTGCGCGCGCCGACCATCGCGATGCAGGGGCGGCTGGCGTGCGCGATATCGCCGCGGAGGATGAGCGCTGGGGGCGCGGTCTCGATCTCGGCGAGCAGGCGGGGATAGTCCGGGTTGTCGAGGAAGAGGTAGCGTGCGCCGAGCCTGGCGGTGGCGGTCATTTCGCGTTCGGCGAGCGCTGCGTCTGCGATTTTCGGCGCGCGTCCGCCGCCACGCTGGGCGAGCATCGGGAGTGCTTCGATCGCGGCGTCGGCGCTGCCGAAGCGGGCGATGAGCTGGCGATAGGTGACCGGTCCGATCCCGGTCGTGCGGATGAGCCGAAGTCTTGAGACCGTCGGGTCAGTCACTCTTTTGCCGGTTGGAGCCAATGCGCGGCTCGGTGCCCGAGAACAGGCGTTCGATGTTCTCGCGGTGCTTCCACAGGACGATCAGCGCGAGCGCGAGGAGCAGCAGGACGAGGTCGAAGCGACCGAACAGCGCGGCTGCGAACGGCGCGCTGAGCGCGGCGGCCATGCCCGCGACCGAGGAGATGCGCAGGCCCGCGAGAAGTCCCAGCCAGACGACCGCGTAGACCAGCCCGAGCGGCCAGTGCAGCGCGACGACGATGCCCATGAGCGTCGCGACGCCCTTGCCGCCCTTGAACTTCAGCCAGATGGGGTAGCAATGGCCGATGAAGGCTCCGGCCGCTGCGAGCAGCGCGTTGCCGGGGAACAGGTGTGCGACCAGAAGCACGGCAACCGCGCCCTTGGCCATGTCGAGCAGCAGCGTGGCGGCGGCGAGACCTTTGCGGCCGGTGCGCAGAACGTTGGTCGCGCCGATGTTGCCCGAGCCGATCGTGCGCAGATCGCCCGCGCCGCCCAGCCGCGTGAGGATGACGCCGAACGGGATCGAGCCGAGCAGATAGCTCAGCACGAGCGATAGCGTGGGCGCGACCCAGAGAATTTCCGTCTGCAACTATGTCCCCCGTTCTGGAGGGGCTTATAAACGACGCGGGGCTGACGGCAAATGGCCTGAGGTTGTAGCAATCGCCGGCCCAGCGATCGACGCGCTCCCCTCCCTGGAAGGGAGGGGCTGGGGGTGGGTTGGCCGGCTTGTGGTGCAACGTCGCCGGCTACGGAAACCAACCCACCCCCGACCCCTCCCTTCCAGGGAGGGGGGCAGGTCCCTCTGGTTTACGGGGGGTGATCCGTTCTAAGAGCCCGCGCATGGACACGCGCCCCATCTTGTTCTTCGATTCCGGTGTCGGCGGGTTGTCGATCGTCGGTCCGGCGCGCGCGGCGCTACCCGATGCACCGTTCGTCTATGCCGCCGACTCGGCCGGGTTTCCGTATGGGACCAAGAGCGAGGCGGAGATCGCGGCGCGGGTGCCGGTGTTGCTGGGGCGGTTGGCTGAGCGATATCGACCGCGGTTGATCGTGATCGCGTGCAACACCGCCTCGACGATCGCGCTGCCGGTGGTGCGCGCCGCGCTCGATCTGCCGGTGGTCGGGACGGTGCCGGCGATCAAGCCCGCCGCGCTGCTTTCGAAGACGCGGACGATCGGCGTGCTGGGGACCGAGGCGACCGTGCGGCAGGCGTATGTCGATGATCTGGCGGCGAAGTTTGCGGGCGATTGCACGGTGCTGCGCTACGGCTCGGCGGCTCTGGTCGAGATGGCCGAAGCGAAATTGCACGGCCGAGTCGTCGCGCCGGAACGCTATGCAGCGGTGCTAGATGGCTTGTTTTCGCAGCCCGGCGGCGACGCGATCGACGTGATCGTCAATGCCTGCACGCATTTTCCACTGGTGGAAGCGGAGCTTGCGGTCGCTGCTCCCGGCGTGCGCTTCGTCGATGGCGGACCTGGGATCGCGCGACGGATCGTGCATCTCATGCAGGGCGAATCATGGTCGGGAGCGGGGGAGGGTGTTGCCGTCTTCACCCGGTTGGGCGACCAGGAGCGCGCGCTCGGACCCGCCTTGGCGGCGCACGGGTTTGGCAGGATCGAGCAGCTTTAAGCGCTGACCTGGGACAATGTGCCACCTTGCGTCGCGGCCGCATCGTGGCAATGTGCTGCCAGGATGAGGAAAGCGATCACCGTAAGAGCGGTATTGCGCTGGAAACGAGTGAAAGCGAGGCGTAGTGCCCAAGCCTATGATTACCAACGGCATCACGGCAACGGATTCCACCTTGGGTCCGCGAGTCGATTATTCGCGCGTGTTCACGCAGGCGATCGACCGGTTGCATGCCGAAGGGCGCTACCGCGTGTTCATCGACATTCTCCGCAACAAGGGTGCGTTTCCGAACGCGCGCTGCTTCGCCGGGCATAACGGGCCGAAGCCGATCACGGTGTGGTGCTCGAACGATTACCTCGCGATGGGCCAGCATCCTAAGGTGATCGCGGCGATGGAAGAGGCGTTGCACGACGTCGGTGCGGGCTCGGGCGGCACGCGCAACATCGGCGGCAACACGCATTACCATGTCGACCTGGAAGGCGAACTTGCCGACCTGCACGGCAAGGAAGCGGCTCTGCTGTTCACGAGCGGGTACGTCTCGAACGAGGCGACGTTGGCGACGTTGGCCAAGGTGCTGCCGGGCTGCATCATCTTTTCCGACGAACTGAACCACGCGTCGATGATCGCGGGCATCCGCAATTCGGGCTGCGAGAAGCGCGTGTTCCGCCACAACGATCTCGCGCATCTCGAAGAGCTCCTCGCGGCCGAAGATCCGGGGGCACCGAAGCTGATCGCCTTCGAGAGCGTGTATTCGATGGAAGGCGACATCGCGCCGATCTCCGCGGTGTGCGACCTAGCCGACCGGTACAACGCGCTGACCTATTGCGACGAAGTCCATGCGGTCGGGATGTACGGCGCGCGTGGGGGCGGCATTTCGGAGCGGGACGAGGTCGCGCACCGGATCACGATTCTCGAGGGGACGCTGGGCAAGGCGTTCGGCGTGATGGGGGGCTATATCGCCGCCGATCGTACGATCGTCGATGTGATCCGCTCGTACGCGCCGGGGTTCATCTTCACGACCTCGCTGTCGCCGGTACTGGTCGCTGGCGTGCTCGCGAGCGTGCGGCATCTGAAAAGCTCGAGCGTCGAGCGCGAGGGGCAGCAGGCTTCCGCGGCGATGCTTAAGGCGATGCTGAAGGACGCTGGGCTGCCGGTGATGATCGGTGATACGCATATCGTGCCGCTGATGGTCGGCGATCCGGTCAAGGCGAAGAAGATCAGCGACGTGCTGCTCGCCGAATACGGCGTGTACGTGCAGCCGATCAATTACCCGACCGTGCCGCGCGGTACCGAGCGGCTGCGGTTCACGCCGGGTCCTGCGCATACCGAGGCGATGATGCGCGAACTGACCGATGCGCTGGTGGAGATCTGGAGCCGGCTGGACTTGCGCAAGGCGGCCTGAAGTCGGTCCCGCCGAGGCGGGGCCACATTGGTCAATCGATCGTGATCGTGCCGTCAGTGCTCGGCACTTCGAGTGTTTCGCCGAAACCTACCGAACGGAATCGCGTGTAATCGCCTTCCAAAGGTTTGGCGTAGACATGGACGACGGAGCGGTTTCCATCGACCACCCAGTAATGCGGGATGCCGCCGCTGGCGTAAGCGAAACGCTTCATCGTGGTGTCGCGAGCCACCGACGTTTCTGCGACCTCGATCACGAGCAGAAGGTCGTCGGCGATCAGCAGGCGATTGCCTTCCACGGGTTCGCGCAACACGGCCAAGTCGCAGCCCAGCACGGTGTCGTTCCCGAGGTCCACGCCTACCTCGCCCATGATCCGGGCTTCGGGTAACAATCGCGACAATCGAATAGCGATCTTGGCTTGGCGCGCGGCATGCGCCGTTTGGGGTGGGTTCATCCGTTCGAGTTCCCCATCGACCAGTTCGACTTTGATGTCGTCGAACGCGCCGGACTCACCCATGCGCAGGAACTCGGCGGTCGTGAAACGCGCCCTAGTCTGCTGATCGGTGCGGAGAATAACGGCGGATTTATTCATGGCCGAGTCGTACCACGAATCCGAGGCTCCTACGAGTCGCCCGGCAAACCGTTAAAGCGCGGCGGCCAGCATGGTCAGGACGCCGAGGCCGAGCGACAGGGGTATGCGCAGGGCCATCCAGCCGGGTGGTGCGATGCCGGCGCGTACGAGAGCGCGGTCGACGAGCAGCGCGGCGATCAGGCTGATGCCGAGCACGACCAGCGACGGGCCGGGCCAGCGCAGGCCGACCATCCAGGGCCAGGCGGTGACCAGCGCGATCAGCGAGGGGGCGACGCTCGCGAACCAGAGCCAGCGCGGCGGCGAGTCGGTGCGCGCGGCGAGGCCCCACCAGAGACCCCCGAGGAAGCTCAGGATGATCGCGGCATAGGCGTAGGCGATCGCCAGCGCGGAGAACCGGCTTTGCGGATCGCCGCTCAGGAGCAACGCGACCGCCGCGAGTTGCGGGAGGAGGCCGCTTAGTCCGAGCAGGCGCGCGATCGGCGGGATGCCGCCGGCCGCGGCGGGTCGCTTGGTCATCAGACGCGCGCGACCACGCCGGTGGCGACGACCGGGCCGGTCGGCAGGCCGGTCGGCGAGCCGCCGAGCGGTTCGACTGAGATGGCGAGCGTCGCGCCGGGGGCTATGCGACCGCGATCGACGCCCTTGGGCGCGAGCGAGGTCGGACGGCCGGAGAGCAGGCCGAGCGAATGCGGCACGCCGTCGCCACCGATCACCCAGAGTTGCGCGACGCGCGCGTTCGGAACGCCGGGACCTGCGGCGACGCGGAGCGCGCCGTTTGCGGGATCGTACACTGCTGCAACCGGCGACTTCGCATCGCCGAGCATCGCCACAAGCACGCTGGTCGGGCGCGCGGCCGGTATTGAGGGGGCGATCGGTTGCGAGACGGGCACGGTCGGCTCTGGGCGGACCATGACGAACAGCAAAAGCGATGCGGCGATCGCGCTGGTGACGGCGGCGAGCGCCGGCCAAGCGAAGCGGCTCGTTTGCGCGGGGGCCGGGGTTCCATCGAGGCTTGCTTCGATCCGGGCTGCGAGATGTGGCGGCGCGGCGCGTTCGGGCCAGAGGTCGAACAGGACCGCCAGGCGCGACCGCCACCATTCGACTTGCGCGGCAAAACCGGGCTCGGCGAGCACGCGGCGCAGGGCTGCCCCGCGCTCCTCGCCTTCGAGAAGGCCGAGTGCGAGTTCGGCGGCGGCAACGTCCTCGGGCACGCTGGTGTCGGTGGTCGGATCAACCATCGAGGCAATCCTTCAGGCGGGCGAGACCGCGGCGGACCCAGCTCTTCATCGTGCCCAGCGGCACGGCGCGTTTGATCGCGAGTTCGGCGTAGGTAATGCCGTCGAAGAACGCGGTGCGGATCGCATCGCGCTGCTGCGGTTCGAGACCGTCGAGGCACTCGATCAGTTCGCGCGACGATTCGCTCGCCAGCATCCCTGCCTCTGCGCCCTCGCTGGGATCGGCGATGTCGGGTGCGTCGTCGAGCGGGCTCGTGCGGCGGACGCCCTGCGCGCGCTGCCAGTCGATGGCGCGGTTGCGCGCGATCGTCGCCAACCAGGTTATCGGGCTCGCGCGACCGGGTTCCCAGGCACCGGCGCGTTTCCAGATCGTGAGATAGACCTCGTGCAGCACATCCTCCGCGGCTTGGGCGTTGCCGCAGATACGGTGGGTGATGCCGAAAAGCTTCGCGCTGGTCAGCGAATAGAGTTCGCGAAACGCTTCGCGGTCCTCTTGCCCGGTGCGCAAGAGCACCTCGGACAGGTGCGCGCGGGCGGCGTCGGCGTTCGCCTGGGCGGCGGTGGCATGTGCGATAGTCACGTGCGGGAACCTAGCGGCTTAGCCCGTCGCGGCAATAGCCTTCGCCGGGCTTCACGGTGAGGCAGTCGGTTTTGCCGAACAGATATTTGAGCCCGGTCGCGTCGCCGTTGGTCGGGCGCAGGGTTTCTCGGATGCCTTTGCGATCGAACGATATCGTGTTGCCGGTCACGGTACCATCGAACTTGCCCTTGTCGTCGAGGTCCCACTGCATCGTCAGTGCATAGTGACCGGGGGTGGCGGTGGGGGCGACGTCGAGGACCATGCCTTCGACGCCGATCCAGCGGCCGGTGTAGTCGGGCGCTTTGGGCTTGGGGGCGGCGACCTTGCGCTCGACCGATCCGGCGGAGGTCATGTTGCCGTCGCTGCTGGTATCGGGGGCAGGGCCTGAGCAGGCGGTCAGCGCGGCGGCGGTTAGGAGGGTGAGGGCTTTCATGGACGTCTCCTATGGCGCGGGCGAGCGAGCCAGCATTGCGCTCCGTCATCCTGACGAAAGTCAGCACCCAAAGTAACGCAGAACGGCGCTTTGTAACCCTGGGTCCTGACTTTCGTCAGGATGACGGGGTGAAATGGGATGCCGTCGTCCCTCACGACCCGCGAACAGGTATGGCAAATTCCGGCTCGGGTGGGTATGGGGCTGGGCACCCGATCTCCCGTCACAGGATTACGCCAGGTGCGCATCGCCATCGCGTCCGATCACGCCGCCGTTTCGTTGAAAGCGGTGCTCGCTACGTGGCTGCGCGAGGCGGGGCATGACGTGCTCGATCTCGGGCCCGAAGGCACCGCCAGCGTCGATTATCCTGACTATGGGTTCAAGCTGGCGTCGGCGATCGCCGATGGTCGCGCCGAGCGCGGTATCGCGCTGTGCGGCTCCGGGATCGGCATCTCGATTGCTGCCAATCGCAATCCCGCCTGCCGCTGCGCGCTTGTGTCCGAACCGCTGTCGGCGAGCCTTGCGCGCATCCACAACGATGCCAACGCCATCGCGATGGGCGCGCGCCTGATCGGCGAGGAAATGGCGAAGGCGTGCGTCGAAGCTTTCCTGTCCGCCAATTTCGCCGGCGGCCGTCATCAACTCCGTGTCGACAAACTTTCCACAAAGGTCCCCGCATGAGCACTCAGCCCCGCGAACTCCACGACGTCCAGCCGGATGGCTTTTTCACGCGCGGCCTCGCCGATGCTGACGCTGCCGTATTCGCCGGCGTGGCCGCCGAACTGGAACGTGAGCAGACGCAGATCGAGCTGATCGCGTCGGAGAACATCGTCTCGAAGGCGGTGCTCGAGGCGCAGGGCTCGGTGTTCACGAACAAATACGCCGAGGGCTATCCGGGCAAGCGCTATTACCAGGGCTGCGCGCCGTCGGACACGGTCGAGACGCTCGCGATCGAGCGCGCCAAGCAGATCTTCGGCTGTGGGTTCGTCAACGTTCAGCCGCATTCGGGCGCGCAGGCGAACGGCGCGGTGATGCTGGCGCTGGTCAAGCCCGGCGACACGATCCTCGGCATGAGCCTCGATGCGGGCGGTCACCTGACGCATGGGGCGAAGCCGGCGATGTCGGGCAAGTGGTTCAACGCGGTCCAGTACGGCGTCGACGCGACCACGCACCTGATCGACTATGATCAGGTCGAGGCGCTGGCGGTCGAGCATCAGCCGAAACTGATCATCGCGGGCGGTTCGGCCTATCCGCGGACGATCGACTTCGCGCGCTTTCGGGCTATCGCGGACAAGGTCGGCGCGTATTTCATGGTCGACATGGCGCATTTCGCGGGGATCGTCGCGGCGGGCCTGCACCCGACGCCGTTCGGCCATGCGCATGTCGTCACGACCACCACGCACAAGACGCTGCGCGGTCCGCGCGGCGGGATGATCATGACCAATGACGAGGCGCTGGCGAAGAAGTTCAACTCGGCGGTGTTCCCGGGCCTCCAGGGTGGGCCGCTGATGCACGTGATCGCGGCGAAGGCGGTTGCGTTCGGCGAGGCACTGCAGCCTGACTTCAAGAGCTACATCGCTGCGGTCGTCGAGAACGCGAAGGTTCTCGCGGCGACGCTCAAGGAGCGTGGTTCGGACGTCGTCTCGGGCGGCACCGACACGCATCTGGCGCTGATCGACCTCACGCCGCTGGGCATCACCGGGCGCGATGCGGACGAGGCGCTGGAGCGTGCGGGGATAACCTGCAATAAGAACGGCATCCCCAACGATCCGCTGCCGCCGGTCAAGACCAGCGGCATCCGCGTCGGTTCGCCAGCGGGTACGACGCGTGGGTTCGGGCCGGCGGAATTCCGCGAGATCGGCAACATGGTCGCCGACGTGCTGGACGGCCTCGCGAAAAAGGGCGAACATGGGGACCCGGAAGTCGAGGCGGACGTTCGGACGCGTGTTCGTGCACTCTGCGCGCGCTTCCCGATCTATCAAGGATAAACAGCATGTCGAAGTTCGACGACGTCCAGAACGACATCAAGGCGACCCCCGGCCTCGGCAAGAGCATGGCCAAGTGGAGCGCGCTCGGCGCGGTCGTGGCGATCCCGGTGCCGGTGATCGGCCCGATCTTCGGCGCACTCGCGGGCGCGGGCTACGCGTACTACAAGGGCAAGAAGAAGGTCTGAATGCGCTGCCCCTTTTGCGGACATGAAGACAGCCAGGTAAAGGACAGCCGCCCCACCGAAGACGGGGCGGCAATCCGACGCCGGCGCCAATGCGAAGGCTGCGCCGCGCGTTTCACGACGTTCGAGCGGATCCAGTTGCGCGAGCTGTTCGTGCTGAAGAGCGAGGGGCGCAGGGAGCCGTTCGATCGGGAGAAGCTGCTCAGGTCGTTGTCGATCGCTACGCGGAAGCGGGCGATCGAGGCTGGGCGTATCGAGAAGCTGGTGAGCGGTATTCAGCGGCGGCTGGAGACGCTGGGCGAGAACGACGTCACGTCGAAGCGGATCGGCGAGATGGTGATGGACGGGCTCAAGGGGCTCGATTCCGTGGCGTATATCCGGTTTGCTAGTGTGTACCGGGATTTCAGCGAGGCGAAGGACTTCGAGGCTTTTGCCGGGAGCGTTGAGGAGGTTGGGCGGGCGGAGTGATTTGGGCCTGCCTTGCGACCCAAGTGAGGCACCCTTCGACTTCGCTCAGGGCGAACGGGTAGGGTAATGTCTGCCCCTGGTAGCAAGTTCAACACCCAACCCCGTTCGTCCTGAGCGAAGTCGAAGGACTTGTCCCGACACCACGCCCCCGCGTAAGCCGCCCCGATGACATTCTGGGCCTATGTGGTGCGCTGCGCCGACAACAGTTATTACACCGGACATACCGATAACCTGGAGCGCAGGATCGGCCAGCATAACCTCGGCGAGATATCGGGATACACCCAGACGCGCCGGCCGGTGACGCTCATGTGGTGCCAGGATTTCGGCAGCCGGCAGGAAGCGCTTGCAGCGGAGTTCCAGGTCAAGGGTTGGTCGCGGCGCAAGAAGGAAGCGCTCGCGCGTGAGGATTGGGCGGATTTGCACGACGCGGCGATCCCCCCGCGGGAGCGGGCCCTTCGACTTCGCTCAGGGCGAACGGAAGGGGGGGGCATCTCTTCGGAAGAGGAGAAGCGTGTCATTTCGGGTGGTGAGACCCACGACCGATCGGAAGAGGGGGAGGGGCCCCCATCTCCCCCCCCCGTTCGTGCTGAGCGAAGTCGAAGCACCTTGGCGGACGAAACCCCACCCCCAGTCATCGTCTTGGTCCGCCCCCAACTCGGCGAAAACATCGGCAAGGCCGCGCGCGCGATGCTCAACTTCGGCCTAACCGAGATGCGCCTAGTCTCCCCAAGGGACGGCTGGCCCAACCCCTCTGCCGGTCCCGCCGCCAGCGGTGCCGACATCGTGCTCCAGAACGCCAAGGTCTACGACAGCGTCGCCGCCGCCACCGCCGATTGCGCGCAGATCTACGCCACCACAGTGCGGAAACGCGGCGTAACCAAGCCCGTCGTCACCCCCGAACAGGCCTCGACCGAGATCCACGCCGCGCCCGGCCGCTCCGCCATCCTGTTCGGGCCCGAGCGTTCCGGGCTCGAAACCGACGACGTCGCGGTCGCGCGGACGATCATCACGGTGCCGATCAACCCTGAGTTCGGTTCGCTCAACCTCGCCCAGGCGGTGATTCTGGTCGCGTATGAATGGTCGAAGGGCCTGACCGCCGATCGCGCGCTGTCGCAGCCATCGATCAATCCGATCATGCCGCCTGCACCGCAGGAGGAGCTCGACGGGATGATCGGGCAGCTCGATGTGATGCTGACGGGGGCGGGGTTCTTCCACCTGCCCGACAAGATGCAGTCGACGCGGCGGACGCTGCGGACGTTGCTGACGAAGCCCGGCTGGTCGTCGCAGGAGGTCCGGACTCTCCGCGGGGTGTTGTCGTCGCTGGCGGGGAAGCGGCCGCGGGGCTGATTCCTGCCCGGCTCACCCCTTTCCGTCCGCCCCCGCCTTCCGTTCGCCCCCGCCTCCGTTCGCCCCCGCCTTCCGTTCGCCCTGAGCGAAGTCGAAGGGTGTGACCCAAGCGAAGGTGCTTCGACTTCGCTCAGCACGAACGGGTGAGGGGGCGGTGTCGGTGACGGGGTCGGGAACGAAATTGGTAGCAGGCTTAGCGCCTGTCGAACGCTGCCAGTTCATAGGCGATCGAGGCTTCGACCAGCGTCTCCCATAGGTCCGCGACCACCGCGTCCGGCACTCCAAGCTTAACCGCTTCAGCCCGCGCGTTGTCGATTACCTGCGTCTTCCGCGCTTCGTCTCGCACATGCCCGCGCTCGGGCTTGATGCGTGCGGCGGCGTCCATGTACGCGAACCGCTTGGCGAGCAACGCGACCAACTCTCGGTCGAGCGCGTCGACGCCCGCGCGGACGTCGGTCATGGTCGTGCAGTCTGGGCCGGATAGTATGGTCATGCGCCGCCTCTTGCCGAGACCCTCGCAGCCTGTCCAGCACGACCGCCGAGCTTGACTCTGACGTCCCTCCCGTCTAGGCGCCCGCGTTCGCAATGGCCCTGCACCCCGGTGAAGCGGTGGCCCTGCCCTGTCTCGTACAGCAAGCAGAGCGATACCGGGACAAACCCTGCCTTCCCCGCAAACGTGGGAACCGGTTTTCGGATCGGGAAGGCAGATCACGTTGTTCGAATTGCCAAGGACTTACTATGTCGAAGCGTCAAAGCGCGAAGTACAAACTCGATCGCCGTATGGGCGAGAACATCTGGGGTCGTCCCAAGTCGCCGGTCAACAAGCGCGAATACGGCCCGGGCCAGCACGGCCAGCGCCGCAAGGGCAAGGTCAGCGATTTCGGTATCCAGCTGCGCGCCAAGCAGAAGCTCAAGGGCTATTATGGCGACGTCACCGAGAAGCAGTTCCGTGCGTGCTACCACGAAGCTGCGCGTCTGAAGGGCGATACCTCGCAGAACCTGATCGGCCTGCTCGAGCAGCGCCTCGACATGATCGTCTACCGCGCCAAGTTCGCACCGACGATCTTCGCGGCACGCCAGATCGTTTCGCACGGCCACATCCGCGTCAACGGCGTGAAGTGCAACATCGCCTCGCGTCGCTGCTTCGTCGGTGACGAGATCACGCTGGGTTCGAAGGCGCAGGAAATGGCGCTGGTCATGGAAGCCCAGAGCCTCGCCGAGCGCGAGATCCCCGACTATGTCGCCCCCGACGGTGCGGCCAAGGTCACCTTCACGCGCGTTCCGACGCTCGACGAAGTGCCTTACCCGGTGAAGATGGAGCCGAACCTGGTCGTCGAATTCTACTCGCGTTAAGCCGAGTAAATTCGTCGACCGGCCGGCGTCGCTCAAGCGATGTCCGACGACGTGGCTTTGCCACGGCGAGGTTTGGAACAGAAAAGGGCGGTCCTGCGGGGCCGCCCTTTTTCGTTGCCCCCTGTCGCCGCGTGGACATAGGCCCCCGGCTTTGCCAGAACGCGCGCAACTCATCGGGGAAATGATCATGCGTGCTGCCATCCTGTCTCTGTTGCTGCTCGGGACCGCCGCGTCCGCGCAGACTACTCCCGTGATCTCGGTCGAGACGTTGAAGACCGTCACGCAGGTGCTGTCGTCCGACGCGTACGAAGGCCGCGCGCCGACCACGCCCGCCGAGGCGAAGACCGTCGCGTATATCGTCGAGCGGATGAAGGCGGCGGGGTTGAAGCCCGGCAATAAGGGGGCGTGGACGCAGGACGTGCCGATGGTGGAGATCACCGCCACGAACGTGAAGCCTTACGTGTTCACCGGCGGCAAGGCGCCCGTCAGCCTCGCCTATCGCACCGACATGGTGGCGGGCACGTACCGCGTGGCGCCGAAGTCCGCAGTGGCAAACAGCGACGTGGTGTTCGTAGGCTACGGCATTACCGCACCTGAAAAGGGTTGGGACGATTATGCCGGCACCGACGTGAAGGGGAAGACGGTGGTCATCCTCATCAACGATGCCGATTGGCAGACGATGTCGCGCGAGGGGCCGTTCGAGGGCCGCGCCATGACGTGGTACGGGCGCTGGCCGTACAAGTTCGAGAATGCGGCGAAGCACGGCGCGGCGGCGGCGATCATCGTCCACGATACCGAGCCGGCGGCGTATCCGTGGGCGGTGGTGCAGTCGTCCTGGACCGGGCCGCAGCTCGAGCTGGACGAGAAGGGCGATCATCTCGACCAGTCGCAGATCGTCGGCTGGATGCAGAAGCCTGCGGCGGAGCGCGTGTTCGCGAGCGCGGGCAAGGATTATGCGACGCTGGCGGCGGCGGCCAAGGTGAAGGGGTTCAAGGCGGTACCGCTCGGGCTGAAGTTCGGCGGTGGGTTCGACAACACGATCAAGCGGCAGGCGTCGAAGAACGTGATCGGCGTGCTGCCGGGGACGGCCGCGCCGAACGATTACGTGATGTATTCGGCGCATTGGGATCATCTCGGGCGCTGCGACGCGGTCGATGGCGACGACATCTGCAACGGCGCCGCGGACAATGCGAGCGGGGTCGCCGGGCTGGTGGCCTTGGCCGAGGCTCAGGCGAAGGCGGGGCCGGCCAAGCGCTCGATCGCGTTCCTGGCGGTGACGGCGGAGGAGTCCGGGCTGCTCGGGTCGCGCTATTATGCCGAGCATCCGATCTACCCGCTCGCGCATACCGTCGGCGGCGTGAACATGGATGTGCTGAACGTCGATGGCCGGGCAAAGGACTTCGTGCTGACCGGTGCGGGCAAGTCAGAGATCGAGGATCTGGTGAAGCCGTTCGTCGCTGCCGAGGGCCGCGTGATCGGCGTCGAGGCAAATCCTGAGCGCGGCGGCTATTATCGGTCGGATCACTTCAGTTTTGCCAAGCTCGGCGTGCCAATGCTCGATGGCGGCAGCGGCGAGGACCTTGTCGTTGGCGGTACGGCGGCGGGGCATGCGGCGCGCGAGGATTATGTCGCGCATCGGTACCACAAGCCTGCGGACGAATATGATGCGAAGTGGGACTGGTCGGGTGCGGTCGAGGACCTAACGATCTATTACGGGCTCGGGCGCAAGCTCGCGGACGATACCAGTCTGTGGCCAAACTGGTATAAGACCGCCGAATTCCGCGGCATCCGTGACCGCGATCGCGCAGGAGCCAAGTAAGTGACCACGACCGTCTCTACCCCCGCCGAATGGGCGCACCACAAGGCCGTCTGGATCGGCTTTCCGAGCCATGCGGACCTGTGGCTTGAGGATCTCGAGCCCGCGCGGGACGAGGTCGTCGCGTTTGCCAAGGCGGTGCACGCCGGCGGCAAGGGCGAGACGGTGATCCTGGTCGCGGCCGACGTCGGGTCGGCGACCACCGCCAAGAAGCTGGCCCCTTTCGCGGACGTGGTGGTCGAGCCGTTCGGCGATATCTGGCTGCGCGATACCGCGCCGATCATCGTCGGCGACGGCAGCGCGCGGGACTTCCGGTTCAACGGCTGGGGCGGGAAGTACGACCTGCCGGGCGACGACACGATCGGGCAGCGGCTGGCGGAAAGCCGGCATAAGCGGGTCGAGGCATGCGAGTGGGTGCTCGAGGGCGGCGCGATCGATGGCGACGGTACCGGGACGGTGGTGACGACGCAGCAGTGCCTGCTCAACCGCAACCGCAATCCGTCGCTGACCAAGGCGGAGATCGAGGCGCGGCTGGCATCCGATCTTGGCTACACTCGCGTGGTGTGGCTGGGCGACGGGCTGGTCAACGATCATACCGATGGCCATGTCGACAACCTCGCGCGGTTCGTCGGCGAGGGGCGGGTGGCGATCCCGAAGGCGACCGACAACGACCCGAACTGGCAGGTGTACCAGAACGCGGCGCGGGATGCCGAAACTGCTGGGCTGCAGGTCGTGACGATCCCTTCGCCGGGGCGCGTGCTGCGTGACGAGGAGGTCGTGCCGGCGAGCTACATGAACTTCTATATCGGCAATGCCGCGGTGGTGGTGCCGTTGTACGGCGCCGAGAACGACCAAGCGGCGGTGGTGGCGATCCAGGCGCTGTTCCCGGACCGTGAGGTGGTCGGGCAACGTGCGGATCACATCCTGACGGGCGGCGGGAGCTTCCACTGCATCTCGCAGCAGATTCCGGGGTAAGCGGGAGTTTCTCAACCAACTACCACCCCGGCGAAGGCCGGGGCCCAATTGGGGGACTTAGCCAACGGAGGACAACCCTTCGTTACGCCAACCTTTCCAATTGGGCCCCGGCCTTAGCCGGGGTGGTGCCTAATCAAAGCGGGCTTAGCGGCTCCAGCGGGCCCAGATCGCCGTCGGCAATACTAGGCCGCGCGCTTCTTCGCGGACGCCGAGTTCGCCAATTTCGATCTTGCCGGGGAGGTCTGCGAACACCTGGTTCAGCAACTCGCCGATCGCCAGCGCGGACATCCGCACCGCGTAGACCGTCAGGAACAGGAAGCGGGAGTTCTCGTCGAGGAGTTTCCGACAGTCGGCGATAAGCTTGGGAAGGTCCTCTTCAAGCCGCCAGACCTCACCCTCCGGCCCACGCCCATATTTCGGCGGATCGAGCAAAATCCCATCATACCGCCGCCCCCGCCGAACCTCCCGCGCGACGAACTTCGCCGCATCATCCGTCATCCAGCGGATCGGCGCGTCGGCCATGCCCGACAGTTTCGCGTTGGCCTTGGCCGCCTCGACCGACTTCTTCGACGCATCGACGTGCACCATGCGGACGCCCTTGGTCGCCATCGCCAGCGTGCCGACGCCGGTATAGCCGAACAGGTTCATGCATTCGGGCGAATCGAGCCCCGCGACGCGCTCGCGCATCCAGCTCCACACCGGCGCCATGTCGGGGAAGAAACCGAGGTGGCGGAACGGGGTGGTCTGCGCGGTGTACGACACCTCGTTCCACTTGAGCGTCCAGCCTTCGCGGGGGACGGGCTCGGAGAATTCCCATCGGCCGCCGCCGTCTTCGTCCGAGCCGGGGACAAATTCGCCCTGCGCCTGCCAGTCGGTCGAGGCGGGCGCCCACATGGCCTGCGGCTCGGGACGGATGAAGCGGAAGCGGCCATAGCGCTCGAGCTTCTTGCCGTGGCCGGAATCGATCAGGCCGTAGTCCGCCCAGGGTTCGCCGATGAGGGTTTCCAGCTTCATGCCGACGGCTTCGCGCGCTGGGTGATGTACGCGGTGATCGCCTCGAAGGTCGCAGGCAGCGTGGCGTAGCGCTCCTCGCGGTCGAACAGGTCGCCCACGCGGGTTGGTAGCGAGGGACGGACGCCGGTGGCGCGCTCGACCGCATCGCCGAACTTGGCGGGGTGCGCGGTGGCGAGCGTCACGATGGGAACGCCGGCGGGGACTTCGGTACGCAGGGCTGCGGCGAGGCCGATCGCGGTGTGCGGATCAATTACTTGGCCGGCGTGCTCGTGTGCCCAGCGCATCGCCAGCGTCATGTCGTCGAGGTCGATCCGCTCGCTCTGGAAGAGGGCCGCGGCACCCTGCGACTGCGCGTTGGTCAGGCGCATCGCTCCCGATGATTCGAAGCCGGCCATCTGTGCCGCGAGGGCTGCGCCGTCACGGTCGCCGAGATCGAACAGCAGGCGTTCGAAGTTCGAGCTCACTTGGATGTCCATCGACGGGGTCGGGGTCTGCTGGACACCCCCCTTCGAGTAATCGCCGGTGCTGAGCGCGCGGTGGAGGATGTCGTTGACGTTGGTCGCGACCACCAGCTTGGCCACCGGCAGCCCCATCTTTGCCGCGACATAACCGGCGAAGACGTCGCCGAAATTGCCGGTGGGGACCGCGAACGCGACTTCGCGATCGGGCGCGCCGAGGCGGACGGCCGCGTAGAAGAAGTACACCACCTGCGCCATCAGGCGGGCCCAGTTGATAGAATTGACCGCGGACAGCGCGAACTTGGTCGAGAAGGCGCGGTCGTTGAACATCGCCTTCACGAGCGCCTGCGCGTCGTCGAAGCTGCCCTCGATCGCGATGTTGTAGACGTTGGGGCTGAGCACGGTGGTCATCTGGCGGCGCTGGACGTCGGAGATCCGGCCGACAGGGTGGAGCATGAAGATGTCGATCCCCTCGCGCCCTGCGACCGCGTCGATCGCCGCCGAGCCGGTGTCGCCGCTGGTCGCACCGACGATCGTCAGGCGCTTGTCCGTGCCGGCGAGGAAGCGCTCGAAGAAGAGGCCAAGCAGCTGGAGCGCGACATCCTTGAACGCGAGAGTCGGGCCGTGGAAGAGTTCGAGCAGCCACTGGTCGTGGTCGAGTTGCACCAGCGGGGTCACGGCGGCGTGCGAGAAGCGACCGTATGCCTGTTCGCAGAGCGACTTTAGTTCGGCACGCGTCATCGCGTCGCCGACGAACGGGGCCATCACTGCAATCGCCGTGTCGACATACGACAGCCCGGCGAGCGCGGCGATCTCGTCGCAGGTCATCGTCGGCCACGCGTCGGGGAGGTAGAGGCCGCCATCGGAGGCGAGGCCGGTAAGTGTCGCCGCTTCGAAATCGAGGATGGGCGCCGAGCCGCGGGTGCTGATGTAACGCATGGCCAATCGGTTAGCGAATGGGGGGGAGGGCGACAAGCGTTCGGACGCTCCCTTACGCCGTCATCCTGGGCTCGACCCAGGATCCAGAGCCGCGGAGGGTGCGTGCTGTACCCCTGGGTCCCGGATCAAGTCCGGGATGACGGAGGAGGTGTTGGCCGGCGCCGTAGCGCGAGCGTGTAGATGATCGCGGCGGTGGCGGCGAAGAAGAACCATTGGCCTGCGTAGGCGAGGTGGTTGTTCGGGACCGACGCGATATCGGGCTTGCCGTTGGGACTTAGCCCCGCTTGCGGGGTGTCGGCGACCAGCATCAGGCGCTGCGGGGTGTGATCGAACAGCGATCCGATCAGCGAACGGCCGTCGGGCGCGTGGCTGATGAAGCCGGAGACTTCGCCGCCGCTCCAGGCGACTTTGGCCATCGGGTCGCGCGTCGTACCGAGCTGAACGATCATGCCGGGCCCTTCCGCGCCGGTCCTGCATTCGGCGATCGCGCGGAAGCCGGATTTGCCGGCGCCGGCAAGCTTGATATCGGTCGGCTGGAGGCAGAGGCCCGAGGCGCGGCGGAAGAGGAGCGTCTCGTCGGGAAAGCGCGGGAAAGCCATCTGCGGCTTGGCGGGGTTGGCGGCGAGCTGCGCGAGGAACGCTTCCTTTTTCGGGAGGCGGTCGAGGAGTTGCCATAGGCCGAGCGCGATCATCGCCGCGATCGCGAGCGTGACGAGGATGGTGGGGATGATCGGGATGCGTCGGGTCACGGGTCGATTCGGCCTTCGCGGGCTGCGTTGCGGTATTCGGCGGACATGAGCGCGCCCTTGGCTGCTCGGAGCGAGAGGACGACTCCGCCGGCGGTGAAGGGGATCCAGATCAGCATGTGCAGCCAGAGCGGCGGGTGGACTTTGAGTTCGAGCGTGATCGCGAGCGCGACGACGAGCGCGCCGAGGATCAGGGTCAGGAATGCAGCGGGGCCGTCGCCGACGTTGAACTTACTGAAGTCGAGCTCGCAGTTCGGGCAACGGTCGGCGAAGTTGGACCATTTCGCGAAGAGCGTGGGCTTGCCGCAGCGGGGGCATAGGCCTTTGAGCGCGACCTGGGCGATCGTGGGGGCGTTGGCGAGCGGGTATGGGTCTTCGGTCATGGCTTTATTGAGCCCACTTGTGTCCCCGCGAAGGCGGGGACCCAGACTGGGCTCCCGCCTTCGCAGGAGAACAAGGGAAGGGAGAAGGCTTGGATAAGTGCCCTGGCGTTCACCACCCCGGCGAAGGCCGGGGCCCAGTTGGGGGACGTTGCTAACGGAGGAACACGTTTCGTTACTGCAACCTTTCCAACTGGGCCCCGGCCTGCGCCGGGGTGGCGGCTAAAGACGGGACAGTAGAAGCTCAACCGCCGTGGACGGGGGCGCCCCAGCCGCCCCAGACGTAGACGGTGACGAACAGGAACAGCCAGACGACGTCGACGAAGTGCCAGTACCACGCCGCTGCTTCGAAGCCGAAGTGCTGACGCGGGGTGAAGTCGCCCTTGTACGCGCGGACCAGGCAGACGATCAGGAAGATCGTGCCGATCAGCACGTGGAAGCCGTGGAAGCCGGTCGCCATGAAGAACGATGCGCCGTAGTTGATGCCCTTGAACGGGAACGGCGCGTGGACGTATTCATACGCCTGGATCGAGCTGAACAGCGCGCCGAGGATGACGGTCAGCCACAGGCCCTTGAGCACGCCGTCGCGGTTGCCGACGCCGATCATCCCCCAGAGCCCGGTCTTTTCGCCGCCGCGCTGGTTGTGGATCAGTGCGTGATGCGCCCAGGTCACCGTGGTGCCTGAGGTGAGCAGGATCAGCGTGTTGAGCAGCGGCAGTTCGAACGGGTTGATGACCGTCAGTCCCTTGGGCGGCCACTGCGCAACGATCGCCGCGCCGCCTTCGACCGCCCGCGTGACGGTGCCGTCGGCGAAGGTCATCGCGGTGGGGAACAGCGAGAAGTCGAAGAACGCCCAGAACCAGCCGACGAAGAACATCACTTCGGAGGCGATGAACAGGATCATCCCGTAGCGGAAATGAAGCTGGACGACGGGGGTGTGATCGCCGTCGTGCGCTTCCTTGATGACCTGTGCCCACCAGCTGTAGAAGGTGAAGAGCAGCCCGGTCAGGCCGATGAAGAAGATCCAGCCGCCGCCATTGGGCTTGTCAATATGGCCGCCGTGCATCCACATGATGCCGCCCACCGCCATGATCAGCGCCGAGAACGATCCGACCAACGGCCAGATGCTCGGCGGCAGGATATGGTAATCATGGTTCTTGGCGCCAGCCATTGGTACTCCCCTAGTCGTTTTGCCGCACCCTAGCTTGCGATTTTCGCGGAATCCACCGGGTAAAACGTATAGCTGAGCGTGATCGTCTGGATATCGGCGGCGTCGGGATCGGTGAGGATCTTCGGATCGACGAAGAAGATCACCGGCATCCGCGCGGTCTCGCCGGGCTTGAGCGTCTGCTGGGTGAAGCAGAAGCACTGGATCTTGGTGAAATACTTGCCGGCCTGCGCGGGCTGGACGTTGAACGTCGCGGTGCCGGTGAGCGGCTTGCTCGACGTGTTCGTGGCAGTGAAGAACGCCATGTCGCGCGCGCCGATATCGACCGTGTCCGAACGATTCTCGGGCGTGAACTTCCACGGCAGCTTGGGGCTGACGTTGGTGTCGAAGTCTATCGTGATCTTGTGGTCGACCGCGCCGGGGGCGGCCAGCCCGCGGTTGGTGGTGCCGTTGAGCCCGGTCGCGGCGCAGAACAGGCGGTAGAGCGGTACGCTGGCCCAGGCGAGGCCGGTCATGAAACAGATGAAGAGCACCGCGAGCGCCGCGGTCCGGTTGGTGCGCGACATGGCCTTCCAGCCGGCCATCAGTGCGGCATGCCGGCGCGGATCTTGGCGATCGAGATCGCGAAGACGAGGATTACGAATGCGCCCAGCAGGATGGCCATTACGCGCGCGCGACCGCGTTGACGGCTCCGGATGAGATCTTCCTCGCGGATGGGATCGGGAATGCTCATGCGAACCACCGGTCGACGACCAGGGCGCCGAACATCACGAACAGATACAGGATCGAGTATTTGAACAAGGCCTTCTCCGGTTTCATCGCATCGTCGGCATGCGTGGTACGCTTCGCGACGCGGACGGCGAGCAGCGCGAACCAGCCGGTCAGCAGCACCGCGGCGATGCCGTAGATCTGACCTGTTAGCCCGAGCGGCCAGGGCAGGACCGCCACCGCTGCCATCGGGATCGTGTAGAGCCCGATCTGCGTCCGCGTGGTGCGCTCGCCCGACACGACCGGGAGCATCGGCACGCCCGCGGCGGCGTAATCGCTCTTCATGAACAGCGCGAGCGCCCAGAAATGCGGCGGCGTCCAGAGGAACACGAACAGGAAAAGCAGGACGGGGAGCAGCGCGATGTCACCGGTCGCCGCAGCCCAGCCGATCAGTGGCGGGAACGCACCCGCGGCCCCACCGATGACGATGTTCTGCGGCGTGCGGCGCTTCAGCCAGACGGTGTAGATCAGCACGTAGAACAGGATCGAGACGGTCAGGATCGCCGCGGCGACGGCGTTGACCGCAAACCCCATGAACAGGACCGAGAACGCGCCGAGCCCGACGCCGAAATGGAGCGCTGCCTGACGGTCCATCCGGCCGTCGGGAAGCGGGCGCTTCTGCGTGCGGCGCATGACGGCGTCGATGTCCGACTCGTACCATTGGTTGAGCGCTCCTGCTGCCCCGGCGCCGAGCGCGATGCAGAGGATCGCGGTAAAGCCGATCACCGGATGCACGCTGACCGGGGCCGCGAGCATCCCGCAGAGTCCGGTAAAGACGACGAGCGTCATCACGCGCGGCTTCGTCAGCGCAAGGAAGTCGCGCCAATGCGCCGGTGGCAGGAGCGGCGGCGGCAGGAGGGGGGCAGCAGGAGTCATGGTTCGGGTACGCTATACGCGCTGCGGCGGAGGTCGGAAAGCCTTCGCGTCGTGACGGTTCAAGGGGTTGGACGAGGCGCGGGTACGGCCTGGTGGATGACCGCGGTGCCGTCCGCATAGATCCGCCGCCACGCAGGGTCGTGGTCGAGCAACGGCACCAGATTCGATCGTGGCGGCAGGATCGTCCAGCCGAAATGCCATTTCGCGTTCGCGGCACGCCAGCGATCCACGTCGCCTTGGGCGATCGCGAAATAGTCGAGCGTGAACGGGTCGCCGTACATGTCGGATCGGCCATCGATATAGGGACGGATACCGGCGAGGATCAGCGAACCGCCGAAGCCATAGTCGTTGAAGACCGGCTGATCGCGAAGCTGCCGCGGTACGTGGCGGAGCGCCGTGACGGGGATGGCGGCGCTGTCGGCGCGGACGACCGGTACGGCAATTCGGTATGCCGAAAGACCCGCCGCGAGCAAACTTAGCAGCGCGATGATCGGCGCGCTCTCGCGAGCCCTGCGGAAGCCGGGCGCGGCGCTGACTGGCGTGGTCCAGGCTCTGCCGATCGGTTCGGCGAGCAGGAGCACGCCCACGACGACGAGGACGATCTCCTGGCGGGTATGCTGCAAGGTCAGATGGAGCACGGCGAGCAGCAGGATCAGGCGGACGGGCGGGATGCGGACCGGGCGGACTAGGAGCACGAACAGCGTGGCGAGCAGGATCAGCTCAAACCCGGAAAAGCTGGAGAAATCTGCGGGCTGCCATTCGTTGAGATGCTTCAAGAGCGCGAGGTTGTTGACGTAGAAGGGGAAGATCAGGCCGTCGATGCCCGCGGGGGTTGCCGTCGCGGCGATCGCCGACAGGATGCCGAACATGCCCCAGCCGATAACGACGTGGCGCCGGTCGGATGGCGTTGCGGCGATCAGCGCTTCGAGCGCGAAGACCCCGACCAGCGCGAGACCGAAAACGAAACTGCCATGTGCGTTCGCCCAGACCAGCATCAGCGCGGCGAGAACGAGCGGCGGCGATCGATCGCGGTCGCGGGCACGCAGGAGCGCGATCGTCCACCCGGCCAGCAACGGCAGCGCCAGGATATGCGGGCGCGCCAGCAGAGACGGTAGCAGGCCGGTGGCGAGCATCAGCAACGCGGCGATGCTGGCGCGCGTACTCAGCCAGCGACGAATCTGATAGGCGACGAGCGCGAACAGGGCCGCCATCGCCGCGCCGATGAGCACGATCAGGCCGCTCCAGCCAGCCGCGCGGTAACTCGCATGCATCGCCAGTTCGGATAGCCATTCGTGCGCCACCCAGTGGCGCCCGGCGGCGGTGAACGAGAACGGATCCGTGGTCGGGACGCTGGCGTGCGCGACGATCCACGCACCGGTCGCAAGGTGCCAGCCCGTGTCGCCGTCGCGCAGCGCGGTGGGGACGATGATCGTGAACGCGAACGCGGCGAAGCCGGCGAGCAGGGCGAAGGTCGCGCGCGGCATGCCGGTGGTGGCGTTGGGGCGGACTAGGGTTGGCGCGCGCGGCATGGCGGTGGGGTTAGCGCGATTGTCCTTTGGAATGGTGAATGGGGACGGGAGGGTGCATTGGCCGATGCCATTCCGTCAGTCGGTTTTTCCCATCGCGCAGACGCTTCCTGGCGTTCCAGCCTCCTCCCGTCGGCCCGGTCCTCTCCCTGACCCGAGAGCCATTCCCTCGCCCCAGGCGCTTCCCGCCACCTCCGCCCCAACCGTCGTCCCAGCGAAAGCTAGGGTCTCGCATTTGGTCAGCGCATGGAGTCACAGGTGTGATTCCAGCTTTGCTGGGATGACGGGTTGAGGGGACTGGCGTGGAAGGTGGCGGGCGTGGGGATCGCGTACGTGGGATGACGTAGGTCGGAGACGATGCAGGTCGGCTCCTGCCTCCTTGTTCTCCCGCGAAGGCGGGAGCCCAGACTGGGTCCCCGCCTCCGCGAGGAAACATCTTGGGTTTCAGGACGGCTGTCGGACGCGGCGTTGCCACGCCGGCCGGTCGGATGCGTGCGGCCGGGCCGCACCGGCGCGTAGCTGACGCTACGCGGCCTCGCATCCTAGTCGATCTTCGGCAGCGTCTCGAACTGGTGGTAAGGCGGGGGCGAGGAGATCGTCCACTCCAGCGTCGTCGCACCGTCGCCCCAGGGGTTGTCGCCTGCCGGCTTGCCCGCGACCAGCGACCAGATGAGGTTGACGAAGAACACCACCATGCCAGCGGCCATGATCATGTAGCCGACCGAGGCCACCGTGTTCCAATGCTCGTACTGCGGGGTGTAGTCCGGGATGCGGCGCGGCATGCCCTGCAAGCCCAGGAAGTGCATCGGGAAGAACATCACGTTCACGCCGACGAAGAACACCCAGAAGTGCAGCTGGCCGAGGAACTCGTTGTACATCTTGCCGGTCATCTTCGGGAACCAGTAATAGAACCCGGCGAACAGCGAGAAGACCGCACCCAGCGACAGCACGTAGTGGAAATGCGCCACCACATAGTAGGTGTCCTGCATGTAGTCGTCGATGCCGCCATTCGCGAGCACGACGCCGGTCACGCCGCCGACGGTGAACATGAAGATGAAGCCGATCGACCACACCATCGGTGTCTTGAAGGTGAGCGAGCCGCCCCACATCGTCGCGATCCACGAGAAGATCTTGATGCCGGTCGGGACTGCGATGACCATCGTCGCCGCGGTGAAGTACATCTTGGTGTTCACCGAGAGGCCGGTCGTGAACATGTGGTGCGCCCACACGACAAACCCGACGACGCCGATCGCGACCATCGCATACGCCATGCCGAGATAGCCGAAGACCGGCTTGCGGCTGAACGTCGAGATGATCTGGCTGACGATACCGAAGCCCGGCAGGATCATGATGTAGACTTCGGGATGGCCGAAGAACCAGAACAGATGCTGGTATAGCACGGGATCGCCGCCGCCGGCCGGATCGAAGAACGTCGTGCCGAAGTTGCGATCGGTCAGCAGCATCGTGATCGCCGCGGCGAGCACCGGCAGTGCCAGCAGCAGCAGGAACGCGGTGACGAGCATCGACCACACGAACAGCGGCATCTTGTGCAGCGTCATGCCCGGCGCGCGCATGTTGAAGATCGTGGTGATGAAGTTGATCGCGCCGAGGATCGACGACGCACCCGCGAGATGGAGCGCGAGGATCGCCATGTCGGTCGACGGTCCGGGCTCGCCGTAGGTCGAAAGCGGGGCGTAGAGCGTCCAGCCGTTACCCGCGCCACCGAAGAACGGCGACGCCAGCAACAGCGTGAAGGCGGGGATCAGCAGCCAGAACGACACGTTGTTCATGCGCGGGAACGCCATGTCCGGCGCGCCGATCATGATCGGCACGAACCAGTTGCCGAAGCCACCGACCATCGCCGGCATGACCATGAAGAACACCATGATCAGGCCGTGCGCGGTGATCAGCACGTTCCAGAGATGGAGCGATTCGTCGAGGCTGGCGGGACCGCCGTGGAGCATGCTCGCCCAGCCCTGGAGATACTGGATGCCGGGATGCGCGAGCTCGGCGCGCATGAGGCCCGAGACCGAGCCGCCGATGATCCCCGCGACGATCGCGAAGATCAGGTACAGCGTGCCGATGTCCTTGTGGTTGGTCGACATGAACCAACGCGCGAAGAAGCCCGGCTTGTGATCGGTATCGTGATGGTCGTGCGCTTCGTGGGGCACGAAGGCCGACGGGGTGAGAGCGGTGTCGGTCATCTTACTGTCCCGCGTTGCCGGCGCCGGCCGGGTTTGAGGTCGCGCCCTGCGTCGTCGCGGGAGCGGTTGCGTTGGCGGGGGTCGCTACGTTCTCGACCGGGCCGGTGGCGTTGGCGGTTTCCGCCGCCTCCTCGACCTTCGCCGCGGAGCCGTCGGCGCCGGGCTGCGGGATGACCTTATCGGACGCCTTGCCCGGGGTGGGCATCGTGCCGCCCTTGGCCTTGACCCATGCCGCGTACTCGGCGGGCGGAACCGCCTCGACCGCGATCGGCATATAGCCGTGGCGCGCTCCACAGAGTTCCGAGCACTGGCCGAAATATAGGCCGGGCTTTTCGATCGTGAAGCTGGTCTCGTTCAGGCGACCGGGGATCGCGTCGAGCTTGATCCAGAACGCTGGGACCGCCCAGCTGTGGATCACGTCGTTCGACGTCGTGATCAGGCGGATCGGCACGCCGACGGGGAGAACGATGCGGTTGTCGGTGGCGAGCAGCTTGGGGCCATCGGCATCGGTACGGCCACGCTCGCCGGCGGCGACGTCAGCCTTTTCCTTCAGCATGTTGGCGGTGATCTCGAAGCCGCCATTGTCCGGATACTGGTAGGTCCAATACCATTGGTTGCCGATCGCCTTCAGCGTGACGGCTCCCGAGGGCGCCGGCTTGAACTGCGCTTGCAGTAGACCGATCGACGGGACCGCGATCAGGACGAGGATCACGACCGGTGCGAGCGTCCAGATGATCTCGATGAAGGTGTTGTGGCTGGTCTTCGATGCGACCGGATTGCGGGCCTTGCGGTAGCGGAACGACACCCAGAACAGCAGCGCGAGGACGAACAACGAGATGATCGTGATCGTCGGCACCAGGATCGAATTGTGCATCCAGTGCGCGAACTGGCCGTTCTTGGTGACTTGGGGCTGGAGGCCGAACAGGCCATCGGTCGGCTGGCCGATCATCGGCTTGACCGTCATCACGGGGGCACCGTCCATCGCCAGCTCGGGGCTGGACGGGTTGGCGGTGGGTTTCGCAGCGGCTGTGGTCGGCGCAGTGTTCGACACACCGCCCGGAGTAGCGGCGGCCTGCGGTGCTGGTGCAGCTGGTGCAGCTGGCGCGGTTGTAGCAGCTACGGGCTGGGCCGCATGCCCGGCGACGCCACCGAGACTCGCCAGTGCGAGCCCCGCTGCCATCGCAAATCCTCTCATCCCCATCTTGCGCATCGTTTTTATTGACCCCGGTTTATAGCGAACCCGATTCCGGACGCGCGGATGTCTGCTTATGATTTGGGAAGAGCTATACCCAGCGGGGGGGCTCGCCTCAAGCCTTGTCTCGATTGCTCGCCAGTCTCTCGTCATCCTGACGAAAGTCAGGATCCAGAGTAACGACGGTCGACGTGCCTGGCTCTGGATCCTGACTTTCGTCAGGATGACGGGGTAGGTGACGTGTGATGCCTGAAGCACCGGTAGTCGTTGCACGTGGTTTCGCGCGCTCGTATCAGCGCGGCAGACCATTTGGAGCGATGACCCGCGATGACCGAAGACGACGTGCTCGCCGAATTCCGCGCTGCCGAAGCGTTGCTCGAAGGGCATTTCATCCTGTCCTCGGGCCTGCGCAGTTCGCGCTATCTGCAATGCGCGCGGGTGTTGATGGATCCGGCGCGGGGCGCCCGGCTGTCGGAGGCGCTCGTCGCGTCGATCCCGGCCGAGTTGCGGGCGCAGATCGATATCGTGGTCTCGCCGGCGATGGGTGGCGTGATCGCCGGCCACGAGATGGGCCGCGCGCTGGGTGTCGAGGCGGTATTCCTCGAGCGGCCCGACGGCGTGTTCGAGCTCCGCCGCGGGTTCCGGCTCGCGCCCGGCCAGCGCGTGCTGATGATGGAAGACGTCGTCACCACCGGGCTGTCGTCGCGCGAGGCGATCGCGGCGATCGGGCGCGCGGGCGGCGTGACGGTCGCGGCGGCGGCGCTGGTCGATCGCTCGAACGGGACGGCGGACCTGGGCGTTCCGTTCTTCCCGCTGATCCGGCTCGACGTGCCGACCTACCCGGCGGATGCGTTGCCGCGTGAACTCGCCGCGATCCCGGCCATCAAGCCTGGAAGTCGGGCGGCGGCATGAGCCCCCTTGGCAACGACCACCTGCGCCTTGGGGTGAACATCGACCACGTCGCGACAGTGCGGAATGCGCGGGGGGCGGGGTATCCTGATCCGGTGCGTGCGGCGCTGGTCGCGGCGGCGGCGGGGGCGGACGGGATCACCGCGCATCTGCGGGAGGATCGCCGGCACATTACGGATGACGACATCGCGCGTCTGTCGGCCGAGCTGACGATCCCGCTCAACCTGGAGATGGCGGCGACCGACGAAATGCTCGGTATCGCGCTTCGTCACAAGCCACACGCGGCGTGCATCGTGCCGGAAAAGCGCGAGGAACTTACCACCGAAGGCGGGCTCGACGTCGCCGGGCATTACGACCGGATGGCGCGGCTGGTCGACGCGCTGGCGGGGGCGGGCATCCGCGTGTCGCTGTTCATCGAGCCCGACGCGAGGCAGATCGAGGCGGCGGTCCGGCTCAAGGTGCCGGTGGTGGAGCTGCACACCGGGCTGTATGCGGAATTGTCGGGCGAGGCGCGGACGGTCGAGCTGCGGCGGCTGAGCGACGCGGCGGCGTTGGCGGCGAAGAACGGCATCGAGGTGCATGCGGGCCACGGGCTGACCTATGACAACGTCGCACCGATCGCGGCTATCCGGCAGGTTCGGGAGCTGAATATCGGGCACTTCCTGGTTGGCGAGGCGCTGTTCGTCGGGCTTGGCGAGGCGGTTCGGCTGATGCGTGAGGCTATGGATGCGGCGCGATAGCTTTCAGAATTTGTTCACGCAAAGGCGCAAAGGCGCGAAGAGAAAGGAGAGAGCCCATAGCTCGCTTCCCTTCTTGTTCTCTTCGCGCCTTCGCGCCTTCGCGAGAACCAAATCTGTCTTCCGACTCCAGGCCGCCTCGTGATCATCGGGCTCGGGTCGGACCTGTGTAACATCGAGCGGATCGCGGCGTCCGTCGCGCGGTTCGGCGATCGGTTCGAGCAGCGGGTGTTTACCGATGTCGAGCGGGCGAAGGCGGCGCGGCGGCCTTTTACCAAGGCCGACACGCTGGCGAAGCGGTTCGCGGCCAAGGAGGCGTTTTCGAAGGCGGTCGGGACCGGGTTTCGGGCAGGCGTGTTCATGCGCGATATCGGCGTGGTCAACGCCCCCAGCGGTGCGCCGACGCTGGCGTTGACCGGGGGCGCCAAAGCGAGGCTTGACGCGTTGACCCCTGAAGGCCACGCCGCGCGCGTGCATTTGACGATGACGGATGATCATCCGTGGGCGCAGGCCTTCGTGATCATCGAAGCTATACCTCTGATATCCCCGGACATGCGCCAGGATACGAATCGATGAAGGACGCGGCGTTGGACGGCAACGAGTTCCCCGAAAAGCCCCTCGCGCAGACCCCCCTTGCGCAGACCAGCGCGGCCGATACCGCGCCACCGGCCGGCACCGCACCGGAAACTGGTTCCGAGACTGGCCGCCGCCGCGGCACCGACTGGTGGGGGGAGGTGAAGGGCATCTTCTGGCTGATCCTGGTCGTGCTCGGCTTCCACAGCTTCATCGCCAAGCCCTTCTATATCCCTAGCGAGTCGATGCTGCCGGGCCTGCGCATCGGCGACCGGCTGGTGGTGACCAAGTTCGCGTATGGCTGGTCGTTCGTGTCGCCGACGATCCCCAACCCGGTCGCGATCTTCAAGGGCGTCGTGTTGCGCCAGCAGGAAGACAGCTGGAGCGTGTCGCTGCCGTTCATCCACGGCCGGCTGTTCGGCTCGCTGCCGACGCGCGGCGACGTGGTGATCGTGACGCCGCCGGGCACGCACAACGACTATATCAAGCGCGTCATCGGCCTGCCGGGCGACAAGCTCGCCGTGCGCGGCGGGATCGTGTTCCTGAACGGCGTCGCGGTGAAGCGCGGCCCGCTGCACGACACGCTGATCCCGGTCGACACCAACAGCCCGTGCAGCGAGATCGACTATCCCGGCGCGCGCGAGACGCTGCCCGACGGGCGCGAGATGTGCCGCTTGCCGACCTATACCGAGACGCTGCCCAATGGTCGCCGTTACGAGACGATCGATCTGGAGTCCGACAGCCAGGGCGACAATTTCGCGGAAGTTACGATCCCCGCGAACCACGTCTTCCTGATGGGCGACAACCGCGATCGCTCGGCCGACAGCCGGTTCGCGCTGAGCCAGCTCGGGCTCGGCGGGCCGGTGCCGTACGAGAATCTCGGCGGCCGTGCGGAGTTCATCACCTTCAGCCTCGACGGCGATGCGACGTTCAGTCCGCTGAGCTGGTGGAGTTCGCTGCGCCCGGATCGCGCGGGCACCTCGCTCCATCCCGCCAAGGCGAACTGAGATGGCCGAGACGAAGACGGTCGACGAACTGAGCCCGGTCGAGATGCGCGATCCGTTCCTGCGCAAGGAACTGAAGCGCGCGGCGATCTGGCTCGGACTCGCCTGCGTGATCGCGCTGCTGATCGTGCTGGTGCAGCCGTTGCTGATCATCTTTGCCGGCGTCGTGTTCGCGGCCTTGCTCGATGGCGGCGTGCGGCTGCTCGGGCGGGTGCTGCCGATCGGGCGTGGCTGGCGGTTGCTGATCGTCGTGCTGCTGACCTTCGCGTTCCTCGTCGGCACGTTCGTGCTGACCGGGGTGCAGGTGACCGAGCAGGTGACGCAGCTGCGCTCGACCCTGGAATCGCAGGCCAATCGCTTCACGGGCTATCTGACCTCGCAGGGGCTGATGCCGGGCGCGTCGGACGTCAACGGGATCGTCAAGCAGGCGCTCGGCTCGGTCGGGCGCGTGACGTCGTGGGTGGGCAGCGCGATCGGCGCGATCACCAGCATGTTCATGATCCTGATCCTCGGGCTGTTCATCGCGATGGACCCGGGGACGTACTCGCGCGGGCTCCAGTGGATGGTGCCGCTCGATCTCCGCCCCGAGTTCGCCAGGACTTTGGTCAAGATGGGCGCGACATTGCGGCGGTTGCTCGCCGGGCGCCTGCTCGGGATGGCGGTCGAGGGTGTCGCGAGCGGCATCGCGCTGGCGGTCGGCGGCGTACCGATGGCGATGCTGCTCGGCATCATTGCGGGCATCCTGGCGTTCATCCCCAATGTCGGCGCGATCGTGACCGGCGTGCTGATGGTCGCGGTCGGGTTCAGCGCGGGGGTCGATACGGGCTATTGGGCGATCGGCACGTACCTCGTGGTGCAGACGATCGACGGCTATGTGATCGTGCCGATGGTCGCCAAGCGCACGGTCGATTTGCCGCCGGCGTTGACGCTGGGCACGCAGATCCTGGCGAGCGCGCTGTTTGGGATCCTGGGGCTGGCGCTGGCCGATCCGATGACCGCGATGTTGAAGACTGCGCTGGAGCGTCGGTCTGAGCGGGAAGAGGAGAAGGCCGAGGCTGACGAGGGTGTGGCTGCTACTGCGTGAGTGGCGTTACTCGTCCGGTCGGCACGCGCAACCGTACTGACCTCCGGTGGGTAAGCACCCTCGTTCTACAATGGTGGTGAGATAGAGCTCACAATCCGTCATCCCCGCGGACGCGGGGACCCATATCCTCCGAGGTTTGCCAATATGGGTCCCCGCGTCCGCGGGGATGACGGAACGGGGGGTCGGTACCACGGAATAAGGTGGGGCCGGTCAGCTATTCACGGAACAGAGACGAGCAGGAAGTTACCGCCTTAACAATTGGTCGAAGAGAGCAAGGTAGCGCTCCGCTGAGTCTGCACCGGGTTGCGGTACTGGCGCCGGTCGCTGCGTAGTCGGCGCTAGCCATGCATCCAACGCCGCGATCAACGCAGCCGCGTCGTCTCTCGCGACCACCGTCCCACGGTCGGGACGATCAACGATCTCCGCCACCGCTGCGCTCGAGTCGGTCGAGATCACCGGCGTTCCGACCGACAACGCCTCGCGCAAAACCCCCGGTACGCCTTCGTATTCCGACGTCAGCACCAGTACCGCCGCGCGGGCCATCACCGGGAGCGGATCGCTGCTGTGGCCGAGCAGGAGCACGCGATCCTGCAAACCGAGCGCACGGATTTGCGCTTCAATCGCCCTCCGCTCGCTACCGTCACCAAGAAGAACGAGCGGTATCGCTTGGTCCGCCAGCAGCGGCAGCGCGGCGATCAGGCGGTCCCAGCGCTTCTGCGGTTCGAGGCGCCCTACCCCGAGAATGAAGCGCGCCGGCAGATCGGGCAGCGCGCCCGGAATCGCCACCGCCGGCGGGTTCGGAATGACGCTCGTCCGCCCGACCATCCGGGTCGCCAGCGCCGCCTCGTCCGCGGTCGCAGGCGTCATCGCGACGAGGTGATCAAGGAACCCGCCGTGCCGCGCCAGCCAGAGCTGGTGCGCCGCGTGCATCAGCCGCCCATGATCGGCGCGCGTCGGGGCGTTCGACATCTTCGCGACGATCGGCGGGCAAGCCTTGCCCAGCCGCAGCCTCGTCCACGCCGCGCTCCAGGTATAGAAATTGCCGGGGCAGAAGATCACGTCCGGCGACAAACGCCGCACGACATTCGGCAACGTCAGCAACCGAAGCGGCGAAACGATCTCCAGTCCCGCGGGCAGTTCCGCCGCCAGCGGCCCGGAGATATCCTCGATCGCCAGCGTCACGCGCCGCCCCGCCGCGAGCCAGCCGCGCGCGAGGCGCAGTTGCGCGCGCTCGACCCCGCCGCCGCGGAGGTCCTCGGCATAGGTCAGGATGTGCTGGGCGACCGGCGACATACACAACACTGAAACATGGGAGTCATCATAATGCACGATTGGTAGAGCGGAGATCGCGACCGAATGAAACCGACTTTACGTGCACGACCGGCGGCTAAAGGCTATTGTCTCGACCCGACACCGGCAATGGCTGGTGCACCGTGCGACCCTTGCAGACATGGCGTGAGGACAAGCGATTGACGACGCGACCGCCGATTGCGGCCGATCCTGCCGGTTATGCCGACGTCTCGAATGTCGGGCTGGAACCGCTGAAGACGGTCCGCAGCCGCTGGCCGGCGATCATCGGCGCGGTGCTGACGGGCGCGATGATCGTCGGGTTGGCGCGCGAGTTGTTCGGGCATGGCCTGGCGGGGCTCGGCCGCTCGGTGCCCGCCGATCCCCGCTTCTATCTGTGTTTCGTGCTGCTCTACATGGCGTCGCCGACCGGCGACTATGTGATCTTTCGGCGGCTCTGGGAGATTCCGATCGGCGGGCTGGTCGCACTGATCAAGAAGCGGATCGCGAACGAAGTCGTGTTCGGCTATTCGGGCGATGCGTATTTCTACGCCTGGGCGCGGGCGAAGGCGCAGATGGTCGCGTCGCCGTTCGGGGCGGTCAAGGATGTCTCGATCCTGTCGGCGATCGCGGGCAATGCGGTGACGTTGCTGCTGGTGGCGATCGCGCTGCCGTTCGGACGCGACCTGCTGACTCACGATCAGTTTCGCGCGGTGCTGGCATCGGCGGGCGTCACGCTGGTGATATCCCTGCCCTTCCTGATCTTCTCGCGGCGGGTGTTCTCGCTCGCGCGGCCGCTGTTGTGGTGGGTGTTCTCGGTCCATTGCATCCGGCTGTTGCTCGGGTCCTTGCTGATCGCGCTCGCCTGGCATTTCGCGTTGCCTGGCGTGTCGATCGGCATGTGGATGTTTCTCGCTGCCGGGCGGTTGCTCGTGTCGCGGCTGCCGCTGGTGCCCAACAAGGACCTGCTGTTCGCCAATGCCGCGATTCTGCTGATCGGCCAGGATCAGGCCCTGTCCGAACTGGTCGCCTTCACCGCGGCGCTGACCCTGCTCGTGCATGTCGCGCTGATCGTCGCGTTCGCCGCGCATGCGATCGCGATGCGACCGACTGTCGGCAGGGCAAGCGATCGCGGGCGCGATCACGGGGCTTGAGGGGCTATCGCAGGGCTGGGTTCGGCGATGCGGCGGGCGGCACGTAGAGCGTGAAGCGCGTGCCGGGAACCGCGACCGATCGATAGCCGCTGCGAATTGTCCAGGCGGCGAGCGCATGATCGAGACTGGCGTCGCCGCTGGTGTCCGCGGCTTCGCCGCCGGTGAGGATCGGTGCGTTCGTCACGCGCGCACGCGCACGTGACATCAGATGGAGCGTGCGCTCCTGTCGCGGATCGAGCAGGCTTGTGCTGCGGAAATAGAACGGGCCGGTGGCGAAGACCGGGTCGGGCAAGCGGTTCGCGGCGGGCAGCATCTGCGGAGACAATGTCGCGATCGTACCGCCGATCCCGCGTCGATCGAGGGCCCGGCCGAGCGCGCGGCCTTCGCGCAGCGCCTGGGCTAGCGATAGTCCGTCCGGGCTGGCCAAGGCTGCGATCGACGGCGCGAGTCCGGCAATCGCGAAGACACCGAGTGCGACTCGCCACGATCGGCCAAGGCGCGTGATCAGCGAGAGCCGGACGAACAGCGCGGGCAGGACGGGAAGCAGGTACTGCCGCCAGGTCGGGAACGGCAGCAGGGCGGCTACGAGCCCGGCGAGGATGAGCGCCTCGAACAGCCCGATTGCGCGGCGGCGGCTTGCGTCTCGGGCGACCAGGATCAGCGCGGGCAGCGCCGCACCGAGCGCGAGGAATTTGAGCGTGTCGATCGCCTTGGCGGGGAGCGACATCTTCCAGGGCCGGGACGCGTAATATTCGGCGGGGCCGCGCGCCGGGAAGGTCAGCGTCCCGAACACGAAGCCGGCGGGGCTCGTCGTGTAGCTCCATGCGACGAAGACGATCACCGGCAGCGTGCCGAGCAGGATCGCGCCTGGGCGGTGGCGGCGGTGGATCAGCGCGTACAGCCCATAGGCGAGCGCGGGGAACGCGTAGGAGATCTTGGCGGCGGCGGCACTGGCCAGAAGTAGCCCGATCAGCAGCGCCCGGTCTCGCGTCGCATCACGGGTTTCCGCGCGTGCGATCAGCGATAGCGCGGCGGCGAGCAGTGCGGCGGGGAGCGCATCGTTGCGCGCGGTACCGATGCTGAAGAGGAGAATGTCGCAGGCCGCGAACAGCGCGGCGCAGGCGAGCGCGGCTTTGGGTTTCGCGCCGAGGGTTCGGGCGGCGGTGTGGACGCAGGCGATCGTCGCGACGCCGAGCAGCGCGTTGACGATGCGGAGCGCTGGCCAGGTCCAGGTTCCGGCTAGGAGCGCGATTGGCGCGAAGAGGTAGGGCTGGAGCGGTGTCTGGAGGTAGGCGAAGTCCCTGTACGGGAGCAGGCCCTGCGCGGTCAGCGCGGCGGCGGCGACGTACTGGCTCTCGTCGTGGTCGACCGGGTGGAGGAGGGCGAGGGTGATGAAAATCGCGGCCATGGCTGCGACCGCCAAAAGCATGTTGACCCGCGAAGGCGGGTGTCCAGTCTGGGCACCCGCCTTCGCGGGTGAACAATTTTGGAGAGCGGTGTCCTCCATTACTTGGCCCCACCCTGCTCGCGACCACCCCGGCGGAGGCCGGGGCCCAATTGGGGGACGGTCATGGTTGAGGATGGCACTCCGTTACTGCGGCTTTCCCAATTGGGCCCCGGCCTTCGCCGGGGTGGTGTGAAAGGGGGCAAGGTCAGGCTTTGACGGCGGTCAGGAAATAATCGAGGCTCGTCGAATCGCTGAGCGTGAAGCCAGTCGCCGGCGAGAAGCTCAGCCCCCGCGTGTCCGTCACGCGAAGCCCCGCATCCTTCAGCAGCGCGGTCAATTCCTCAGGCGTCAGGAACTTGTTCCAGTCGTGCGTGCCCTTGGGAATGACTCCAGCACCCTCAGCCACGGTGATCATCGCCAGCCGCGACAGCGGCGTACGGTTGGGCGTCGAGAGGATCAGCAATCCACCCTCCGCCAACGTCCGCGCCAAGCCCCGCACGAAGCCGGCGGGATCGCTGACATGCTCGATTACCTCGAGGCTGGTGACCAGATCGAACTGCCCGACCAGCCCCTCGACGCCCCCCGCCCGGTAGTCGATCGCAAGACCACTCTGCGCCGCATGGATCTCCGCCACCGCGATATTCTCGGGCGCCGCATCGATCCCCGTAACCTCTGCGCCAAGCCGGGCGAGTGGTTCGCACAGCAACCCCGCACCACACCCCACGTCGAGCGCGGTCTTCCCCGCCAGCGGCGTGAAGGTCGAACCATCGCCCCCCCAATGCGCGTCGACCTGCTCGCGGATGTAGCGCAACCGCGGCGGGTTCAGCTTGTGGAGCGGGGCCGACGAGCCCTTCGGATCCCACCAGTCCTTTGCCATGGTGCCGAAATGCGCGGCCTCGCGCGGATCGATTGTTGCGTTATTGTGCGTGTCGCTTGCCAGTATCATGCGCGCTACCTATCAGGGCCGCCGCTTCGACCCAAAGGGATTTGCGCTGCCAATGGCCCGTATCGTGATGAAATTCGGCGGGACGTCGATGGCTGGGATCGAGCGTATCCGCAACGTCGCCGCGCGCGTGAAGCGCGAAGTCGACGCCGGCAACCAGGTCGCCGTCGTCGTCTCCGCGATGGCCGGCGAGACCGATCGGCTGGTCGGCTTCTGCCGCGAGGCGTCGTCGCTGTACGACGCGAAGGAATATGACGTCGTCGTCTCGGCCGGCGAGCAGATCACGAGTGGCCTGCTCGCGATCGCGCTCCAGGCGGCGGGCTGCAAGGCACGGAGCTGGCTCGGCTGGCAGTTGCCGATCAACACGTCGGACGCGCACGGCTCGGCCCGCATCGGCGAGATCGACACGGCCGCGCTCGACGCGAGCCTCGCGGACGGCGTCGTCGCCGTGATTCCCGGCTTCCAGGGCGTCGCGGATGGTCAGCGCGTCACGACGTTGGGTCGCGGCGGCTCGGATACGTCGGCGGTGGCGATGGCGGCGGCGATGAAGGCCGACCGCTGCGACATCTATACCGACGTCGACGGCGTCTACACGACCGACCCCAGGATCGTGCCTCGCGCGCGGAAGCTGAGCAAGGTCACGTACGAAGAGATGCTGGAACTTGCCAGCGTCGGTGCCAAGGTGTTGCAGACTAGGTCTGTAGGCTTGGCGATGAAAGAGAATGTGCGGGTACGCGTGCTGTCTTCGTTCGAAGACGGCGATACCAATGACGGACACCGCGGCACGTTGATCGTGGGCGAAGAGGAAATCGACGATATGGAACGCCAGCTCATCACCGGCATCGCGCACGACAAAAACGAGGCGAAGATCACCCTGACGCAGGTCAGCGATCGGCCGGGCTCGGTCGCCGCGATCTTCGCGCCGCTCGCCGATGCGGGGATCAACGTGGACATGATCGTGCAGAACGTCGCGCATTCGACCGGGTCGACCGACGTGACGTTCACGGTGCCGGCGGCGGATCTGGCGCGCTCGCTCGACGTGCTCGACAAGGCGAAGGACGCGATCGGCTATGCGACGATCGTCCACGACACGCGCGTCGCCAAAGTGTCCGTCGTTGGTGTCGGCATGCGCAGCCATGCCGGCGTCGCCTCGACGATGTTCACCACGCTTGGCGAGCGCGGCATCAACATCCAGGCGATCGCGACGTCGGAGATCAAGGTCAGCGTGCTGATCGAAGAGGATTATACCGAGCTCGCGGTGCGCGTGCTGCACACGGCGTACGGGCTCGATGCCGAGGATGCGGCTTGAGCTTGATACATAACGACATGATCCCGGCAGGCGTCGGGACGACGGGGATGGATGCATGACGATCGGTACTGAGCGGCTGCAACGCCGGATGGCGCGCGGCGCCGCGTTCCTCGGGTCGGAGGTCGCTATTCTCGGCGGCGCGATGTCGTGGGTGAGCGAGCGTCACCTCGTGTCGGCGATTTCGAACGCGGGCGGGTTCGGCGTGATCGCGTGCGGCGCGATGACGCCCGCGCTGCTCGATACCGAGATCGCCGCGACCAAGGCGATGACGGACAAGCCGTTCGGCGTGAACCTGATCACCATGCACCCCGACCTGTTCGAGTTGATCGCGGTCTGCGCCAAGCACAAGGTCGGCCACGTCGTGCTCGCGGGTGGCCTGCCGCCAAAGGGCAGCATCGAGGCGATCAAGGAGACGGGCGCCAAGCTGATCGCGTTCTCGCCCGCGCTGGCGCTGGCGAAGAAACTGATCCGCTCGGGTGTCGATGCGCTGGTGATCGAGGGGATGGAGGCCGGCGGGCATATAGGCCCGGTCTCGACCAGCGTGCTCGCGCAGGAAATGCTGCCAGAGATCGCCGAGCAGGTTCCCGTGTTCGTCGCGGGCGGGATCGGTCGCGGTGAGGCGATCGCGGGGTATCTCGACATGGGTGCGGCGGGCGTCCAGCTCGGCACGCTGTTCGTCTGCGCGACCGAATCGATCGCGCACGCCAATTTCAAGAAGGCGTTCATCCGGGCGTCGGCGCGCGACGCGATCGCCAGCGTGCAGATCGATGCGCGGCTTCCCGTCATCCCGGTGCGTGCGCTGAAGAACGCGTCGAGCGAGCTGTTCACGGCGAAGCAGCGCGAGGTTGCCGGGCATCTCGATGGTGGCCGCGTGGAAATGGCCGAGGCGCAGTTGCAGATCGAGCATTACTGGGCAGGTGCGCTGCGCCGCGCGGTGATCGACGGCGATGTCGAGCATGGCTCGGTGATGGCGGGCCAGTCGGTCGGCATGGTCAAGCGCGAGGAGCCGGTCGCGGACATCATCGGCGGCCTGATGGCGCAGGCAGCGGCGGCGCTAGAGGCGCGCGCGGTTTAACGCCTGATCCTCCCCCGCAAGGGGGAGGTGGCAGGCTCTTGCCTGACGGAGGGGGCGGCAGGCGCCAACCTCTGTTCCGTGTCCTCCCCCTCCGTCGCCTGCGGCGCCACCTCCCCCTGGCGGGGGAGGATCGTGAGGGATAGCGTCTTCTGTATACGGTGATCTTGGGTTCGTTGCCTGCATCCAGCACCACCCCGGCGGAGGCCGGGGCCCAGTTGGGGGACATCGCCGACTAAGGTCGCGGTCCGTTACTGCAACCTTTCCAATTGGGCCCGGCCTCCGCCGGGGTGGAAGTGATCCGTGGCAGGGCGCGACCTTCTGGCAATCTTGAAACTCCCAACCCCACCCATCTCCACTCGCCGCAAATCGCGTACGGCTTACGCATCGTTAACCTTCCCCATGCCAGACATGTCCCGTCGGGGGACATCACGAGGTGGTTGCGATGAGTCGTCGGTTTGCGTTGCTTTCATTTACCGCACTCGCCTTGGTGGCGGGGTGCGCGCCGAAGCCCAAGACGGTCGCCGTCGTTGCGCCGCCGGTGGTCGCGGCACCGGTCGCCGCGCCGGCAATGCCGAAGGGTGCGTCGCCGACCATGGTGATCCCAGTCGCGTTGCCCGATGGCACCTATCCCACGCCGAATCGCAACCTGACCCCGGCCGCCAAGGTCTGGCACCTGCGTGCCGCGCTCAACGTCGCCGCGCTCGCCTGCCGCGGACCGCAGGAAGGCGCGATCATCGCCAGCTACAATGCGATGCTGTCGGCGCAGAAGCCGGTGCTCGCCAAGGCCGAGGCGACCTATGCCAGCGAGTGGAAGTCGGGCGGCCGCGATTGGCAGGATCGCTACGACGATGCGATGACGCGGCTGTATAACTTCTTCTCGCAGTCGCCCGCGCGCGACGATTTCTGCGCGGCGGCGAGCACCGTGCTGGCGCAGAGCGCTGGTGTGACGGCAGAGGCGATGCCCGCGTTCGCGGCGCAGCAACTGCCGACGCTCGAACGGCCGTTCACCGATTTCTACCGTGCGTTCGATGCTTGGCGTGGTCGGGGTACCCCGGCACCGGTGTATGCGCAGCAACCGCGGCCAGTGCTGGCTTCGCGGCAATACGCGTCGAACATGACCGTCCAGACGATCACGCAGGCGCGTCTCCAGCCGATCTCGCAGCCGGTACCGCCATCGCAGCCACGGCTGAAGCTGGATCCCAGCGTCTTCCAGTAATCAGGTCTTGAGCGGCGATCCGAGCGACCAGCTATGGCCGAACGGATCGCGCACTTGGCCGTATCGATCGCCCCAGAACTGGTCGGCGACGGGCATCGTCACGATCGCGCCAGCCGTCGCCGCGCGCTCCACCCAGCCATCCGCATCGTCGACCTGCAGGTGCAGCGTGATACCGGCGGGCTCGGGTTCGTCGTGGCCGCGCCATTCGGGAAACTCGTCGCCCAGCATCAACCAGCCGTCGTTGATTCGGAGGCTCGCCTGCATCAGCCGGACGCCGTCATCTGCGACGTTGGTCTCGACGACCGTCGCGGCGAACGCGGCTTCGTAGAAGGCGAGTGCTTCGTGTGCGCGCTTGCCGCGGATGACCAGAAAAGGCGTGATACCGCGAGTGGGACGATCGGCCATGCGAGTCTCCTGCGTTCGAGGAGTCGAGACTAGGCGCATGATTCGCCCCCGGCCAGTGCCGACATGATGAAGGCAATGGTTGGCTTCGTGGCAAAGACTGGGTTAACAGCCGCGGCAATGGCTGAAGTTTCAGATCGTCCGGCGGAAGGCCGCTTCGAAGGGCGCGAGCACCGGTTTCCGGTGCGCGTCTATTTCGAGGACACCGACCTGTCGGGTGCGGTTTATCACGCCAATTATCTGCGCTACATGGAGCGCGCACGGTCGGACATGTTGCGGCTCGGCGGGATCGACCAGCGCGCGACGTTCGAGGCAGGCGAAGGCTCCTACGCGATCGCCAACGTGACCATCCGCTATGCCGCACCGGCGCGGCTCGACGACGCGCTCGTCGTCGTCTCGCGGATGACGCAGGTACGCGCCGCTGGCGTCGCCATTCATCAGAGAGTCATGCGCGACGGGCTTGTCTTGGCCGAGGCGGATGTTGTGGCGGCGTTGGTCGCTCCCAATGGTCGCCCACGCCGCCAGCCACGCGCCTGGATCGATATCTACGAACGCCTAGTCTGGCAGGGGGAAGCATGAATCCGGTGTTGACTATGGAGAGCGCGACGCTGTCGCCGATCCACTTGTTCCTCCAGGCCGACTGGGTGGTGAAGGGCGTGATGATCGGGCTGCTGCTCGCCAGCATCTGGACCTGGGCGCTGATCGTCGCGTTCTGGCGGCGGATCGGCAAGACGCGGAAAGGCATGACCCGGTTCGAGCGCGACTTCTGGAAGGCCGAGGATATCGACGTCTTCTACAAGGCGGAGGGCGAGAACGACCTACCGTCGGCGCGCGTGTTCGCGGCCGGCGTCACCGAGTGGCGGCGCTCGACCGCGGGCGGCACGATCGACAAGAGCGGTACGCGCGAGCGGCTGGCGACCACCATGGGCGCAGCCGTCGCTGGCGAGATCGACAAGCTGTCGGACCGGCTCAACGTGCTGGCAACGGTCGGCTCGGTCGCGCCGTTCGTCGGGCTGTTCGGCACGGTGTGGGGGATCATGCGGAGCTTCACCAGCATCGCGGCGGCGCAGAACACGTCGCTCGCGGTGGTCGCGCCGGGGATCGCGGAGGCGTTGTTCGCTACGGCGATCGGCCTGTTCGCGGCTATTCCCGCGGTGATCGCGTACAACCGGTTCTCACACGGCATCAATCGGATCGAGGCGAGCCTCAACCGCTTCGCCGACGGTTTCCATACCACCCTCTCGCGCCAATTGGACGGGTCGCGATGAGCGCGACGCAAATCCTCCCCGGCACGGGGAGGGGGACCGCGACGCGCAGTGGCGTGGTGGAGGGGGTTCTCCCCGCAGCGCAGCGCCCTTGGAACGAGGCCCTCTACGCACCACAGCATATGACGCACGCCCCCACCACCAGCTTCGCTGGTCCCCCTCCCCGCTTGCGGGGAGGATTTTAGATGGCGATGAACCTTCCTTCTTCCCGTGGCCGCGGTCGCCGCGCGCCAATGGCGGACATCAACGTCACGCCGCTGGTCGACGTGATGCTGGTGCTGCTGATCATCTTCATGGTGACCGCGCCGTTGATGACCGCGGGCGTTCCGGTGAACCTCCCCGACGCGCGTGCGAAGGCGCTCGACCAGGAGCAGAAGCCCGTCGAGATCTCGATGGATGGCACCGGCGCGCTGTTCATCGACAAGGATCAGGTGACCGACGACGCGTTGCCGGTGCGGTTGGCCGCGATCGCCGCCAGCCGAGCGGTCGGCGACGAACCGCAGGTGTTGCTGCGCGCGGACCGGAAGCTCGATTACGGGCGCGTGATGCGCGTGATGGGCGAACTCAACCGCGCTGGGCTGAACCGCGTCGCGCTGGTGACCGTCGAGGGTAATCAGAACTGATGGCGCTGGCCTGATGGATCGTTCGGAGAAGATCGGCTTAGGCGTTGCCGTCGTCGGGCATGTCGTGCTGTTCGGCTTGCTGTCGCTTAGCTTTCTCAGCGCGCCCGAACCGCCGAAGATCCAGCAGCAGCCGATCGACGTGAGCCTCGTCCCCGACGTCGCGCTCGAGGCGACCGCGCCGCAATCGGCGGAGACGCCGGCCGAGTCGGTCGCGCCGGACGAGGGCGCTCCCGAGGATGCCGCGCCGCCGGCCCCGCAAGAGGCCGAGCCCGAGCCGAAGCCCGATCCCGTGCCACCTGCGCCGAAGCCCGCACCGCCGAAGCCCAAGCCGCAGCCGGCACCCGAACCAAAACCCGAGCCCAAGCCGCAGCCTAAACCCAAGCCGCAGCCTAAACCCAAGCCTGCGCCACCAAAGCCCACCGCCAAGCCGGCACCGGTGCCTAAGCCGGCCGAGAAGCCAAAGCCGGTGCCCGCCAAGGCCAAGCCGACCAAGCCCGCGCCGGAGAAATCGGCACCTGCGAAGACCGCGACGAAGTCGAAGGACTCTGCTGCAAAGTCGTCTTCTAGTGCAGCCAAGCCCGCCAAGCCGTCCTCGACCAAGGGCAGCGGCTCGACCGCCGAGGCCAAGACCTCGCGGCCACGCGGTTCGCGGCTCGGCGACAATTTCCTCAAGGGTCTGTCGGCCGATCCGTCGCCAAGCAAGTCGGAAGCGCCCAAGGCGGCCAAGCTCGGCGCGCAGGCGGCGGCGAACATCGGGTCAGCGATCCTGCGCCAGGTGCAGCCCTGCGCGAACCGCCAGGTCACGCCTGGACCCGGCGCCGAGCGGATCCGCGTGACGATCAACCTGCGGCTCAACCGCGACGGCACGCTGAAGTCGCGGCCGACGATCAGTGGTCATGCCGGCGTCGACGACGACAACCGGCGCTATGTCGACCGCGTCGACGATCTGGCGATCGCGACCTTCGTCGGGTGTTCGCCGCTACGCGGTTTGCCCGACGACCTGTATGACGTGCAGAACGGCTGGAGCAATTTCAGCCTGCGCTACAAACTTCCCGGCTGAGGATGTCCGTTATGACTCGATCGATCCTGGGGTTTTTCCCTTCGCGCCCAACCCCGATTGAAGAATACCACCCCGGCGTAGGCCGGGGCCCAATTGGGACGGCCAACGTAATGATGCGCACCGCTTCCTCAGCGGCGTCCCCCAATTGGGCCCCGGCCTTCGCCGGGGTGGAGGTTGTGTTGGGTGGGCGTAAGGCTCGATCGGTTCTCGCATCGGTTGGGTTGCTCGCGTTCGTCTCTTGCGGTGCCGCCAACGCGCAGGACGCACCCGCTCCAGCGCCACAGCAAGCCCCCGCCGATCCAGCCGCCCCAGCCCCGGCAGGCGATCAGTCCGGTGGCCTCGTGGTCGACGTCACCGGCGGTATCTCCGCACCGATGCCGATCGCGATTCCCGTCATGCCGACGTCCGCGGTCGTTTCCACCCCAGCAGGCTCGACCGACGTACTCGGTCGCCAGCTCGCTGACATCGTCACCAACGACCTCCGCAACTCCGGCCTGTTCACGCCGCTGTCGCCCGGCCAGCTCCGCCCGATCACCTTCCCCGAAGTCACGGCACCCGGGTTCGATTACTGGGGCAGCACCGGCGCGCAGGCGCTGGTGCAGGGCTTCATCCGCGCCAACGGCGACGGCAATCTGACGGTCGGCTGCTACCTCTACGACGTGTCGTCGAAAGCCGAGCTGACGCGCACTGGCTTCGTCGTGCCGCCGTCGGACTGGCGTCGCGCAGGGCATAAGTGCGCCGACATGGTCTACACCCGCCTGACCGGCGAGGGCGCCTATTTCGATAGCCGCGTCGTCTACGTGTCCGAGACCGGCCCCAAGGGCCACCGCATCAAGCGGCTCGCGATCATGGATCAGGACGGCGCCAATCACCGCTTCCTGACCAACGGCCAGTCGATCGTGCTGACGCCGCGGTTCGCGCCGAACCAGCAGTCGATCGTCTATATGAGCTATCTCAACAATCGCCCGGCGATCTATGTCTACGATATCGGCTCGGGCAAACAACGGCTGGTGGTCGCGAACGCGAACCTGACGTTTGCGCCGCGCTTCTCGCCGGACGGTCGCAACATCCTGTTCTCGATGGCGCAGGGCGGCAATACCGACGTCTACCGCGTGTCGTCGCAAGGGGGGACCCCACAACGCCTGACCAACTCTCCCGGGATCGATACCGGCGGCAGTTACTCGCCGGACGGCTCGAAGATCGTGTTCGAGAGCGATCGCTCGGGCGGGCAGCAGATCTACGTGATGAACGCGGACGGCTCGAACCAGCAGCGGATCAGCTTCGGCGGTGGGCGGTATGCGACGCCGGTGTGGAGCCCGCGCGGCGACCTGATCGCGTTCACCAAGCTCGGCGGCGGGTTCCGGATCGGCATCATGAGCCCGAGCGGCGGCGGCGAGAAATTGCTCACCAACGACTGGCAGGACGAGGGGCCGAGCTGGTCGCCGAACGGCCGCGTGATCAACTTCTACCGCTCGGGACGCGGCAGCGGCGGCAAGGCGGACCTCTGGTCCGTCGACCTGACCGGCGTCAACGAGCGCAAGATCCCGACGCCGCTCGACGGCTCGGATCCGGCATGGGGCCCCTTGCGGCCCTGAACCTGCTATGGGGACGTAACGGGGAATATGATTTTCTACGGGAGACTGTCTATGTCGAAGCTTTCCAACATCTTGCTCGCATGTACCGCGTTGATCGCCGTTTCGGGTTGCGCAAAGAAGCGTCCTGCCGTGCTGCCGCCCGCACCGGTCGACAACAACGCCGCTGTCGATCCCAATGCGGGCCAGAACAACGGCAATGTCGGCGGCGCGATCGTGCCGGGGTCGGATGCCGATTTCCAGCGCTCGGTCAGCTCGAACACGGTGAATTTCGGGCTCGACATGTACGATATCGATCCGACCGCGCGCGCGATCCTGGATAGCCAGGCGCAGTGGCTCGCCAAGTTCCCGAACCAGCGGATCACGATCGAAGGCCATGCCGACGAGCGCGGCACGCGCGAGTATAACCTCGCGCTCGGCGATCGTCGGGCGAACGCGACCAAGAACTATCTGGCCGCCAAGGGCGTGTCGGCGTCGCGGATGACGACGATCAGCTACGGCAAGGAACGCCCGGTGGCGCTGGGCTCGGACGACCAGAGCTGGGCGGCCAACCGCCGCGCGGTCACGGTGGTGCTGAACTGATCTGACTTGTCCCTCTTCCCTCCGGGGAGAGGGAAGGAGGAGCTCTTGCGACGGGAGGGTGAGAGGCTGTTGGCGCGGGTGTCCCGAGCCTCACGCCCCCTCGCCCTCCCACGTGCAAGGGCACGCGGGCCCCTCCCTCTCCCCGGAGGGGAGAGGGGTTTTAGCCCAGCGCCTTGTCGAGCAGCTTCGCCAGGCGAATACCCCCGCGGCGGACTTCTTCTCGCGACACCGGCACCATCTTGGCGATCGTCGCGTCGTCCATTTTTACCCGCGCCGGCACCGTACCGCACGCATCCCCGCCCAGCGCCGCAGCATACGCCGTATGCGCGGCTTCGTAGCTCTCCCGGCTCCAGTCGGTAACCGTCCCAGCCCCAACCTTCGCCCGCTCGGCCGCCGGATAGCGCCTTATAAGCGACGGCGGCGTCGAGATCGCGCGCTCAGCGAGCGGGCCGTCCCAGATCGAATGCAGATTGAACCGCGCCGGACCATAGATCCCGTAATCCGCCTTCACGTCGTTGCCACCTTTGTCATGCCGATCGCCCGCATGGAGCGGCTGATGCAGATCGCCGACGAAGTGGATCAGGAACGCTAGCGCCTGGACGCGGTCCTTCGGCAAAGTGGCGCGGTCACGGAGCAGTTTCACGTCGCGGTCGATCTGGACCGAGACGCAATTGCCGTCTTTGCACGACTCGGTGACGTCGAACGGCGCGCAAACGTCGGCGTCCTGGAAATGCCAGTTATATGCAAAGCCGAAACGCGATTTGCCGTCGGCGGTCTTGAGCGGCTTGATGCAGTCCGCCCAGACGCTCGCCTCCTCAATCGTGCCGGCCGGGCATTCGGGCGTGCCGAGCAACGCCTGTTGCGCGAGCAGCCGGCGGATCGCGGCCTTGGTCTTAGGCGTGACGTTGGCGTAGGCGATCTGCGCGACGGTCTGGTGGCCATACTCCCAGAACGCGGTGGCGGGGGAGGCGAGGCCGAGCGAGGCAATCGCGGCAAGGAGAAAGCGCTTCATGCCGGCTCGTTAGCGTAGATCGCGACGGTCCGGCTACCCTCGGACGACGCACGTCCGCGGTACATGCCGACGGTGTTGAACCCCCACGCAATGTCGCCGTCCGGCCCCGCGACGATCACCCCGCCAGTGCCGCCAAGCGCCTTCACTTCGGCGAGCACCCTGTCGGCGGCGACTTGTAGCGATTCGCCCGACAGGCGGACGCGCGCGGCGATCTCATGACCAACGCCGACGCGGAGGAAGAACTCGCCCGAGCCGGTGCAAGATACCGCACAGGCGCGATCGTCGGCGAATGTCCCCGCGCCGATCACAGGCGTGTCACCGATCCGGCCCCAGCGCTTGCCGGTGACGCCGCCGGTCGAGGTGGCGGCGGCGACGTGGCCGTGCGTGTCGCACGCGACCGCGCCGACCGTGCCGTATTTCATGTCGACGTCGAACCCGCCGCCATCGGCCTGGAACTCGGCGAATTGCCGGCGACGTTCGTCGGTCGCGAACCACGCGGCATCCGCCTGGGGAAGGTCGCGTTCGAGCGAGAACGCATCCGCGCCCTTGCCGGCGAGGAAGACGTGGCGGCCGTCGTCTAGGATCGCGCGGGCTAGGCCGACGGGGTTGCGCGTGGCGGTGGCTGCGGCAACGGCCCCCGCCGCCCGCGTGCGCCCGTCCATGATCGCGGCGTCGAGCTCCAGCGTGCCGTAATGCGTGAAGACCGCGCCGCGCCCCGAATTGAAGTGCGGGTCGTCCTCCAGGGTACGAACCGCCGCCTCGACCGCGTCGAGCGCGCTGCCGCCGTCCGCCAGCACCTTCGACCCGACGTCTAGCGCGCGCGACAGGCCGGCCCGCGCGCCCGCGTCCTGTTCGGGCGAGACCATTTCGCTGTCGAGTTTGCCGGCGCCGCCGTGGATGACGAGGGTCCAGGTCATGCTGAGTCTTTCGAGGGTAGGGCGCGGAGGCCGATGAGGGGACGGAGCGGCGCGATGCTGCGGCCGATCCAGTAGAAGGCGATGCAGCCGATCGTCGTCGCGGCGAGCAGGCATGCGAACTCCGCCCAGCCCGGCAGGCCGGCGGGGAGCAGCGCGTACATCACGAGGACGATGATCGTCTGGTGGATCAGGTAGAACGGGAACACCGCCTCGGTCAGCGTGCGGCGCCAGCGGTGATCGCGGTTCCAGTGGCGCTCGGCGATCCCGATCAGCGCGACGATCGCGCCCCATTGCTCGAGTGCGTGCGCGATGCCGTAGCCGGGATAGATCCAGCGCGGCGCGACGATGTCGCCGGGCCATTCGAGCTCGACGCCGATGATCGCGACATAACCGAGCACTGCGGCGATCGCGCCGATCTTCCACCAGCGCGCCATCGCCGCCATTACGGGCTCTGAGCGAGCGAGGCCGAAGCCGAACAGGAAGGCAGGGAAATAGGTGACGTGCGCGACCCAGTCACCGAACAAAGCCTGGCTCTCGGCGGCCATCTGGAACCACCATGCGTGGACGAACACGAGCCACGCGACGGGGAGGACGAGCACCGCCCGGCTGCCGAAGACCCAGTCGAACGCGCGTTGCAGCCAGTCGCCGCGAACAACGACCAGCCCGAGCGTCAAAACACTCGTGTAGACCCAGAGGTAGACGACGAACCAAAGGTGGTTCCACGTCGGCAGCGACAGCCCGGCGAGCTTGCCGAAGCGGAAATAGTCGTGGCTCCAGAACGTCAGATAGCTGCCGGCATAGGCGTGCTTGGTGACCAGCTCTACCCAGGGTTGCGGCGGCACGATCACCGCCATGCCGAACAGCAGCGGCACCAGCAGGCGGTAGCAGCGATTGGCGAAGAATCCGCCTGTGCCGCTCGACCGGTTGAGCAGCGCGCGGCTGGCATAGCCCGAGACGACGAACAACAATGTCAGCCGCCACGCGTTGCTCGCCAGCATCGGCAGCCGCACCCAGTCCTCGACATGGAGCGACTTCACATGGAAGTTCCACGGCACGAAGACCATGCCGATATGGTAGAGGATCAGCAGCGCGAACGCCCCGATCCGCAGCCAGTCCATGCCATAATGCCGCGTCATCGCGCGGCCCTACGGGGCGGGGGGCAGTGCCGCAAGCGTGCGACCGGTGAGGTGGTGTTCGGGACGGACCGGTGTCTCTCTGAAATCCTCCCCCGCCAGAGGGAGGTGGCTGGCCCTTGCCAGACGGAGGGGGAGGACACGGAACAGAGGCTGCCCTTACCGCCCCCTCCGTCACCTTCGGTGCCACCTCCGCCCTGGCGGGGGAGGATCGCTTAATCCGGGTACCTGCGTTCCAGTCGGTTCACGCCTTCATGCGCGGGGTGCCCATGAAGTCGCGCTTGCCGATCGGTACGCCTTGCGCGCGCAGGATTGCGTAGGCGGTGCTGGCGTGAAAGTAGAAGTTTGGCTGCGAGAACGAGAGCAGGAAGTTCGCGCCGGTGAACGGCATGACGAACGTGCCGAACTCGAAGGTGGTGTCGTTGTCGGCAAGCGCGTCGAACGTATCGCGGTCGATCCCCTCCAGCGTGGCGATCGCGTCGCGCATCACCTTGTGGAGACCCGCGAAATCGGTCGGCCAAGCCGAGCGATCGGGCGCGAAGGTACCGGCGCGGACGCCTTCGATCCCGCCGACCGAATGTCCGGCGCAGGCCTTCACCTGATAGCCGAAGGGCAGCATGTCGTCGGCGAGCTTCGCATCGATTAGCGTCGCGGGTTCGATACCCTTCTCGGCAGCGAACGCTTCCGCCTTGTCGAGCAGCGCGTCGACCGCGCGGAGAATCTGGAGGTTCGAGGGAATCGTCGCATCGTACAGGGACAGGGTCATCGCGTTCGCTCCTAAAGCCGTGCGCCGCTATGGCCGACGATCGCTACTCCGGCCAGCGATGTTCCGTTCCAGCGTGCAAGTCGCTATATAGGCCTCGAACTCCCGAGGAATCTCCATGTCCATTCGTCCCTGGCGCGATATCACCCGCCGCAAGAGCCGCCAGATCATGGTCGGCAACGTCCCCGTCGGCGGCGATGCACCGGTCACGGTGCAGACGATGACCAACACGCCAACCGACGACGTGCGCGCGACGGTCGACCAGATCCGGCGCTGCGAAGACGCGGGCGTCGACATCATCCGCGTCAGCTGCCCCGACGTCGAATCGACCGCCGCACTGAAGCAGATCGTCCGCGCGAGCCGCGTGCCGATCGTCGCGGACATTCATTTCCACTACAAGCGCGCACTCGAAGCCGCCGATGCGGGCGCGGCGTGCCTGCGCATCAACCCGGGCAATATCGGCTCGGCGGCGCGCGTGAAGGAGGTCGTCGACGCGGCCAAGTCCAATGGCTGCGCGATCCGGATCGGCGTCAACGGTGGCTCGCTCGAGCGGCACCTGCTCGAGAAATACGGCGAGCCTTGCCCCGATGCGCTGGTCGAGTCGGCGCTCGATCATATCAAGCTGTTGCAGGACCATGATTTTCACGAGTTCAAGGTCGCGGTGAAGGCTTCCGACCTGTTCCTCGCGGTGGCGGCGTATCAGCAGCTCGCCGAACAGGTCGATTGCCCGCTGCATCTCGGCATCACCGAGGCGGGCGGGTTCGTCGGCGGCACGGTCAAGTCGGCGATCGGAATGGGCAGCCTGCTCTGGTACGGCATCGGCGACACGATCCGCGTGTCCCTATCCGCCGAACCGGAGGAGGAAGTCCGCGTCGGTTTCGAGATCCTCAAGGCGCTCGGCATCCGCAACCGCGGCGTCCGCGTCGTCTCGTGCCCATCGTGCGCGCGCCAAGGCTTTGACGTGATCCGCACCGTGCAGGCGCTCGAGGAGCGGTTGCAGCATATCCGCACGCCGATGTCGCTGTCCGTGCTCGGCTGCGTCGTAAACGGTCCGGGCGAAGCGCGCGAGACCGATATCGGCATCACCGGCGGCGGCAACGGCAAGCACATGGTGTATCTGTCGGGCGTCACCGACCACCACGTCCAGGACGCCGACATGGTCGACCACATCGTCCGCTTGGTCGAGGCGAAGGCGGCTGAGATCGAGGCGGCGGACGAGGCGATGGCTGCACTGGTGCCTGTGGCCGCGGAATAATGGGCTTTCGGGTTTCTTGGATGGCGGTAAGCGGCGTGAACTCGGATGCGTTGCTGGCGCATTTCGGATTTCGGGATACCGGAGTGCTTGATGCAGCGAACGAGTCGCTCTTTTCTATCGCCGAACTTGGGACCGGCTGGACTGTGTTATGGTCCAATGACGAAGCCTTTGCCAGTGATGAGACGGCGGCTCTATTGTCGCAGTACGGGCCCGTGCTCGCGGTATGCGTCAACGAAACATGCATGCACTCGACTGCTGTTATGTTCGAAAACAAAACTTCGCGCTGGCGTTTGCATCACGAGGGGGACAAGGTCCTTGATCACTTAGTTATCGAAGGCAATCTTCCGTTTCAGGCTTCGGCTATGATCGCTGATTTTCGAGCAAAGCAGGCGCACGCGACGGATGTAGATTTTATGTTTGATATTCCGCTTGAGGTCGCTCGCTCGATCTGCGGATTTAAGCATGATCTAACAGAGCTAGACGGGATTGAGCCGGCCTTCACAGTCGTAGAAGCTGGAGGGCAAAGGCGACAAACCGGCTTGTGGAACCGCCTGATGGGGCGTTGACCTTGCTGCCGCCGGTCATGTTCGGAGCCGGCCGTTGTCAATGACGGCACGCACAGTTTCCCCCGCTCTGGCCTTCGCAATTGCCGCGTTCGGCATTGGCCTGTTCTCCATGATGGATGCGGTGATGAAGTCGCTGGTCCTCGCGATCGGCGTCTATAACGCGCTGCTGTGGCGGCAGATGATCAGCGTCGGGCTGGGCGCGGTCGCGTGGAAGCTCGGGAACAGCGGGCGGCCGAGCGCGCGCGCGTTGAAGCTGCATCTGGCGCGCGGGCTCGTTACGACGGCGATGGCGGTGCTGTTCTTCTGGGGGCTCGCGCGCGTGCCGATGGCGCAGGCGATCTCGCTGACCTACATCGCGCCGATCCTAGCGCTGCTGCTTGGCGCGGTGACGCTGGGCGAGCGGGTCGGGCTGAAAACTGCGTTTGCGTCGATCGCCGCGCTCGGTGGCGTGGTGGTCGTGATGATCGGGCAGGGGCGCGAGGTGCCTGGACCCGAGACGTTCCATGGCACGCTCGCGATCCTCGGCTCGGCGGTACTGTATGCGGTCAACCTGGTGATCGCGCGGCTGCAGAGCCAGGCGGCGCGGCCGGGGGAGATCGCGTTCTTCCAGGCGCTCGTCATCACCACGACGTTGGCGTTGGCGGCGCCCTGGCTCGCGGTGGTGCCCGGGGCGGCGCAGTGGCCCGAGCTCCTGCTGGCCGCGGGGCTTGCGACCGCGTCGCTGTGGCTGCTCGGCTGGGCCTATGCGCACGGCGATACGGGGTTTCTCGCGACCACCGAATACACCTCGTTCGTCTATGCCGCCGTGCTGGGTTTCCTGGTGTTCGGCGAGCGGGTATCGGCGTTCACGCTGGCGGGCGCGGCGATCATCGTCGTCGCGTGCCTGTACGCGGCGCGGCGACGTGACATCGCGTAGACATCGATCGAGGCTAGTGCATGACTCATATCCGTTCCGCCACCGCTGCCGATGTCGGTACGATCCTGCGCTTCGTCCGCGAGCTCGCCGCGTTCGAGCGCGAACCGGATGCGGTCGAGGCGACCGAGCCGATGCTGACGGCGGCGTTGTTCGGCGAGCGGCCTGCCGCGGAGGCCTTGATTGCGGAGACTGCGGACGGTCCGCTAGGGTTCGCGCTGTTCTTCCACAATTTCTCGACGTGGACGGGCAGGCGCGGGCTTTATCTCGAGGATCTGTACGTGACGCCCGAGGCGCGCGGGCAGGGGGTCGGGGGTGCGTTGCTCGCGCATCTGGCCGGCGTGGCGCTCGATCGCGGCTGCGCGCGGTTCGAATGGTCGGTGCTCGACTGGAATGCCGACGCGATCGCATTCTATCGGAAGGTCGGCGCGGTCGGGATGGAAGGCTGGACGATCCAGCGGATGTCGGGCGAAGCGCTGGTTCGGTTGGCGGGGCGGCAAAAGGGCCACCGCCGCACCGAACCGGTTCCGTCAGATACTACCCCCCGGCGCGGGCTGGGGCCCAATTAGGGGCCAGAGGTAACGATGGATAGTCCTCCGTTACTTCGACCTTCCACTTGGATCCCGGCCTGCGCCGGGGAGGTAATTTAGAACGCTCCCAGGGCAGTAAACCGACACACGTCAGATCAGCGCCCTGCGGCGTCGTCCGAATTCATCGGCTCCTTGCCCTTCGCCTTCTCGGCCTCATAGCGCTCGATCGCCTCGATCGTGACGCGCTTGGCTTCCTCGGCGTCGCCCCACTTGCCGACGCGGACCCACTTCGTCTTCTCGAGGTCCTTGTAGTGCGTGAAGAAGTGCTCGATCTGCTCGAACACGATTTCGGGCATGTCGGCACGCTCGCCGATGTTGGCGTAATACGGGAACACCGCATCGACCGGCACGCAGACGAGCTTCTCGTCGCCGCCGGCTTCGTCTTCCAGGTTCAGCACCGCGATCGGGCGCGCGCGGACGACGCAGCCGGGGATGAACGGCGAGCGTGCGATCACGAGCGCATCGAGCGGATCGCCATCGGGGCTCAGCGTGTGCGGCACGAAGCCATAGTTCGCGGGATAGCGCATCGGCGTGTGCAGGATGCGATCGACGAACAGCGCGCCCGATGCCTTGTCGAACTCGTACTTCACGGGCTCGCCGCCGGTCGGCACTTCGATGATGACGTTCAGGTCCTCGGGCGGGTTCTTGCCGGTCGGGATGAGATCGATACGCATGGCGGTCCTTTCGAATATGACGGTGCCGGCGCTCCTCGTCTGGGGAGCAACCGGCACCGATAGATTTCAAAGGCTCAACGCGGCGTCAGCAGCTTGTCGAGCCCGCCTTCCCCTGTACCGACCTTCTGAAGGCGCGGATAGCGCGGCCCGTCATGGTAATCGAGCGTGATGTCCCGGAATCGGTCGTTGTTCTTTACAGTCAGGCGAATCGGCGCCTTCGTTCCCTGCGCTGCGAGGATCGCCGCCTTGATCCGGTCGGCCGAATACGCCTCGCTATTCACGGCCTCGATCTCGGTACCGACGTCGAGCCCGGCCTTGAACGCGGGGCTATCCCAGATCGACGAGGTGACGACACCCTCCTTGTTGATCACCATGCCCAGCGAATAGCTGACATCGGTGCCGCGGGTCTTCTCGGCCTGCTTCAGATACGGGCTCTGCTCGGGGCCATAGACCAGCTTGTAGCCGTTCATCGCGAAGCCGTTGATCGGCGCGGGCTTGCCCGTCTCGGTCAGGCGCGTGTCGAGGAATGTCGCCCAGTCATAGGGGACGATACCGTTCAGCGTCTTCGCGACGTCGGCAAAGGTGTAGGTGAGCTCGCCGTAATCGCCGTCGCGGACGCCGAAGAACGCTTTTGCGAAATCGTCGATCGACTTGGTGCCGTTCGACTTCTGGCGGAGCATCGCGTCCACCTCCATCCAGACCATCAGGCCCTCGTTGTAGTAATCCTCCGAGCGCTGCCAGCTGGTCCAGCCCTTGGGCTTCCGCGCCGAGATGACGGGGTCATTCGTCGTGTCGATCAGCGGGCGCCATTCACGACCCTTCGCGCTGTCGTAGATGCCCAGGATCGCGGCATAGCCGTCGAGCGTGTCCTGCTTGCTGACCAGCCCCGAGCGCGCCTGGAGCACATAGCCCCAGAACTGCGTCTGGCCTTCGTACACCCACAGCAGCGAATCGCGCATCGGCGTGCGGAAGTCTGGGGTCCACAGGTCGGCGCCGCGGCGGAACTTGCCGTCCCAGCTGTGCGTGAACTCGTGCGGCAACAGGTTGCGCGCCGCGGCGCCCGTATCCCATTCGGTGAAATATCCCGGCTTCACGCCATCCTCGGAACTGCGGTGATGTTCGAGGCCGATCCCGCCGAGCAGATCGCTGATCGACAGCAGGAAGTGGTAATGATCGTAATGCTGCGCGCCGAAAGTCTTGGCGGCCTGGTCGACGAGGCGCTTGTGCGCGTCGATCTGTTCGGTCTTGGCGGCGAGCTGGTCGGGGCTGTCGGCGAAGACGTCGAGATCGACCTTCGGGCTGAGCGGCCAGACCCTGCCGTATTTACCCGCCAGCGTCGGCGAATCGACGAGGATCTCGTAGTTGGTGGTGTCGTAGCTGTAGGTCGATCCCGAGACCTTCGCCGGCACCGCACCCGCGGCGGTCCAGCCGGTCGGATAGGTGACGGTCATCTTGATCGGGATCTGGCGCGTGAAATAGCCCGCCGGATACAGGCTGACGAGGTTCGGCTCGAGGCTGACCATCGTCGGCGTCATCACGACCCTGCCCTGATCGCCCTTGGTCGCGGAGACGAACTGGAACTCGGCGACGACCGACTTCGCGCCGGTCGGCACGTCGATGTGGAAGGCGAAGACGTCGACCGGATCGCGCGTCCAGGGGACGATCTTGCCGTTCGCGCGTATCACGAGACCGGCGAGCTTCTCGATCTCGCCACGCGGGGAATGCGCGCCGGGCAGCCACTTCGGATACAGCAACGCCATCGGCCCGGACTTGGCGACCGGAATGGTCTGCTTGACGCGAAAAATGCCGCGCTCGGTATCGGTCGCATCGACGTCTAGCAGCAGCGTGCCCGGATAGGGCGTGTCGACCGCGTCGGGGATGGTGTCGACGAACGGCACCGGTTGCGGCGCGGTGTTGCCTGCGGGGACCTGCGCAAATGCAGGGGCGGCGGACGCGAGCAGGGACGCGACGAGAAGCTTGCGGATCAAGGAAGGGCCTTCCGGCTGAGAGACGATGACCCGAGGTGTAATCGCGATAAAGGGCAGCCGTCCAGTCCTTTACCCGGTACCCTCAGCCAGCACTCCCGAGCACGTTGATCGTGAACGCCAGCACGCCGATGTTGAACACGAACGCCGCCATGCACTGGCCGAGCGCGGCTTTGCGGACCCGGCGCGAGGTGATCTCGACGTCGGAGGTCTGGAACGTCATCCCCAGCGTGAACGCGAAATAGGCGAAGTCCCAGTAATCGGGCTCGTCGCAGCTCGGAAAATCGAGGCCCTTCGCATCCTTGCCGTCCGGATCGTCGACATAGAACAGATGCGCATAATGCAGCGTGTAGATCATGTTTGAGAACAGCCACGCGAGCGCCAGCGTCGAGATCGTCAGCGCGATTCCGACCGCGTCGTTCTTGCCCTGCAACTCCTTCGCCACCGCGACCAGGATGACCAGCATGATCGTCCCGCTGAACCCGAGCAGCACCGCGCGGTTGGCGTCGTTCTCTTCCGCCGCGCGGCGCATCCGGGCGGCGGTGGCGTTGCGGAACAGCGTCGAGACCGCGATCAGGAACACGACCGCCGCGACGTCGAACGCCGCCATAGTGCCGCGCCCGAGCCCGAAGCGCGGGATCAGCGCGGCGAGGCCGATCGCGAAGACCAGCACGAACAGGATGAAGCGCGGCGGGGCAACGCGTTGGCCGAGGCCCCAATATCTGGGTTTGTCGTTCATGCCACAGCGCTAGCGCTTAGCGGGCACGTCGCCTAGATACGCGCGCATCATGGCTAAGACAGAAACTCCGCGCCGCATCCGTGGCACCCAGGACATTTTCGGTGAGGAGCAGCGCCGTTTCGCGCATGTCCTGTCGACATTCGAACGCGTGCGGGCGCTGTATTGCTTCCAGCGCGTCGATATCCCGGTGTTCGAGTCGACGGCGGTGTTCGCGCGATCGCTCGGCGAGACGACCGACGTCGTGTCGAAGGAGATGTACACGTTCGAGGATCGCGGCGGGGATTCGCTGACGCTCCGCCCCGAGTTCACCGCCGGTATTGCCCGCGCCTATCTGACCGAAGGCTGGCAGCAGTTCGCACCACTGAAGCTCACCACCAGCGGCCCGGTGTTCCGCTACGAGCGCCCGCAAAAGGGGCGGTTCCGCCAGTTCCACCAGATCGACGCCGAGGTGATCGGTGCGGCCGAGCCGGCGGCGGACGTCGAGCTGCTCGTGCTCGCGGACCAATTGCTGCGCGAACTCGGCATTTCAGAGGGCGTGACGTTGCAGCTCAACACGCTGGGCGACGCGACGACGCGCGATGCGTGGCGCGAGGCGCTGGTCGCGCATTTCGAGGCGCACCGCGGAGAGCTGTCGGAGGACAGCCTGACGCGGCTTGAGAAGAACCCGATGCGGATCCTCGACTCGAAGGACCCCCGCGACCGCCCGATCGCCGACAGCGCGCCGGATATCGATGCGTATTTGACCCCCGAGGCACGCGCGTTCTTCGAGGCGGTGACCGCCGGGCTCGATGCGGCAGGCGTCGCATGGGAGCGCAACGCGCGGCTGGTCCGCGGTCTCGATTACTACCGCCACACCGCGTTCGAGTTCGTGACCGACCGGTTGGGCTCGCAGGGGACCGTGTTGGCGGGCGGGCGGTATGACGGGCTGATCGGCTCGCTTGGCGGGCCCGAGACGGCCGGCGTGGGCTGGGCTGCGGGTGTCGAGCGGTTGGCTATGCTCCTGGAAGAACCGGGAACTCTAGTTCCTGAAGTAACTGTCATCCCAGAATCGGCTCAAGCAGAACTGGTAGCTACGCGACTTCTTGCAACGTTGCGTATGGCTGGGTTGCGGGCGGACATGCCTTTCCGAGGAAACGCAAAAAGGCGATTCGAGCTCGCAGCCAAAACTGGATCGCTAAGCCGTTTGATAGTGACTGCTCCGCGGGTGGGGCCGACGGGATTACCAAACGTGGGTATTTCCGTGCGCGCCAATCATGAACACGAGGGTGGCGATCATCAGATCGAACGGGTTCTGAACCCGCTTCGCAATAATTTTTCGGTAAGCAGCGATTTAACTGCACCGAGAGGTTCTCAGTTCGACGCGGTTATTGAGCCTTGGGAAGCATGACCCAGATCTCCCCCGACCGCATCCGCGCGATCGAGGCGCGGCGTGACGAGCTCCAAGCTCTGATGTCGACCGGCGATCTCCCGTCGGACCGCTTCGTCGCGGTATCGAAGGAATATGCCGAGCTCGAACCCGTAGCCCAAGCCGCCACCGAAGTGCGCCGGTTGCGGCAGGAGGCGGAGAGCCTCGCGTTCATGGCCGAGGATGCCGACGACGAACTGCGCGCGATGGCGTCGGACGAGCTGCACGAGAACCGCACGCTGCTCGAGACCGCGGACCGCAAGCTCGCGCTCGCGCTGTTGCCGCGCGATTCCGCCGACGAGCGCTCGGCGATGCTCGAGGTCCGCGCTGGCACCGGTGGCGACGAAGCGGCGCTGTTCGCGGGCGACCTGTTCCGGATGTACCAGCGCTATGCCGAATCGCAGGGCTGGCGGGTCGAGATGATCTCCGGATCGTCGTCCGACGCGGGCGGCTTCAAGGAAGTCGTCGCCAGTGTCACCGGCCAAGGCGTGTTCGCCAAGCTTAAGTTTGAGAGCGGCGTCCACCGCGTCCAGCGCGTGCCGACGACCGAGGCGGGCGGCCGAATCCACACCTCGGCGGCGACCGTCGCGGTGCTGCCCGAGGCGGAGGAGGTCGACGTCAAGATCGACGACAAGGACCTGCGCATCGACGTCTATCGCTCGTCGGGCCCCGGCGGCCAGTCGGTCAACACGACGGACTCCGCGGTGCGGATCGTCCACATCCCGACCGGGCTGACCGTGATTCAACAGGACGAGAAGTCGCAGCACAAGAACAAGGCCAAGGCTTTGCGCGTGTTGCGGACGCGGCTGTACGAGGCGGAGCGCGATCGGTTGCACGCCGAGCGCGCGGGCGCGCGGAAGTCGATGGTCGGCTCGGGTGACCGGTCTGAACGCATCCGCACGTATAATTTCCCGCAAGGTCGCGTGACCGATCACCGCATCAACCTGACGCTCCACCGCTTGCCGGAGATCGTCGCGGGCGAGATGGACGAACTGATCGGCGCGCTGGTCGCGCAGGACGAAGCGGACCGCCTGGCGCAGCTCGATGGCTAAGCTTTCCCCAACCGCAAAGGCATTCCCCTTCCGCTTGCGGGAGGGGTTAGGGGAGGGGCTTCCCGCTAAGGGCATCGCTCGGTGACAGCCCCTCCCCCGACCCCTCCCGCAAGCGGGAGGGGAGCAGTGAGGACGGCGATCGCAACCGCCGCTGCGCAGTTCACCTTCTCCGCCACCCCGCGCCTCGACGCGGAACTCCTCATGGCGCACGCACTCGGCGTCGACCGCAACGCGATCCTCCTCGACCCGGATCGCTACGCCGTCCCCGAGACCTTCGCCGCGCTCGTCGACCGCCGCCTCAATCACGAGCCGATCGCCTACATCACTGGCACCCGCGGCTTCTGGTCGATCGACCTCGCCGTCGGCCCCGGCGCACTCGTCCCCCGCGCCGACAGCGAAACCCTCCTGATTGCAGCCCAAGCGCACTTCGTCGGCCGCGCCCCCGCAACAATACTCGACCTCGGCACCGGCCCCGGCACCTTGCTCCTCGCCGCGCTCGACGAATGGCCCGCGCAAGGCCTCGGCGTAGACTATTCCCCCCAAGCGCTCGCCTACGCCCACGCCAACGCCGCAACCCTCGGCGTCACCGACCGCGCGCGCTTCATCCGCGGCAGCTGGGCCAGCGCGATCGTCGGCCAGTTCGACCTGATCCTCGCCAACCCCCCCTACATCGCCACCGACGAACGCCTCGCAGCCGAAGTCCACGACCACGAACCCCACGCCGCGCTCTTCGCCGGCGCAGACGGGCTCGACGACTACCGCATCCTCGCAAAGCAACTCCCCGCGCTGATCGCCCCCGGCGGCGCGGCGGTGATCGAGATCGGCTCGACGCAGGCTCCCCCCGTCACCGCGTTGCTCGAAGCGCAGGGCCTGCACGTCGCGCTCCATCACGACTATGGCGGCAACGCGCGTGCGTTAGTGGCAACCCACGCCCCCGCGACTTGAACAATATGGCGCTAAACCTCACATTTCGCTTGTAGTAGGTCCCTTGCGGACGCTATCACGCGGGCAGGGGCACGCACTCTCGACGATTGGTCGGTTTAGAGCGATGACCCGCATCCTTCGCTTTGAGGTCGCTGCAGTCCGGCGGCCCTGGCAAGTTCGACGCACCGATCTCGTCTAGATCATCGGTGCGCGACGGGGGTTTGCACCGCATTTCGGAGCACGACCAGATTTTGGTTCGACGACTGAGGACACAAGCTTGATCAACAACCGGCAAGCCGGCCGCCGTCGCGGTCGTGGCAACAATAATAATGGCGGCGGCGGTAGTGGTGGCGGTCAACGCCAGGGTGGCGGCGGCGGCCAGGGTGGTCGCGATACCGGCAACCGCATCGACAGCCGCGCGCGCGGCAACGCGAGCCAGCTGTACGAGAAGTACAAGAACCTCGCGCGCGACGCGCAGCAGCAGGGCGACCGCGTCAACATCGAATATTACCTCCAGTTCGCGGATCATTATTTCCGCGTCCTGAGCGAAACCCGCGCCCGCTTCGAAGAGAGCCAGCCACAGGCGCAGCAGCAGCCGCGCCGCCAGCAGCCGTTCGATCTCGACGGCGACGACGATTACGGCGACGAGGGCGAACCGATCCGCTCGGGCGAGCAGCAGGGTACGCCCGAGCAGTCGCGCAGCGAGAACGGTGGCCAGCAGAACGGCCAGTACCAGAACGCGCCCCGCCAGAATCGTGAGGGCCAAAATCGTGAGAACCAGGCTCGCGACAACCAGAATCGCGAGGACCGCCCTCAGCGTGACGATCGTCCGCAGCGCGAAGAGCGTCCGCGGTATGAGAACAACCGCTATGAGGGGCAGCGCAACGAGGCTCAGCCTCGCAACGAGGGCCAGCGCGAAGACCGCGTCCGTGGCGACAACCCGCGCAACCAGCGCAACGCCCCGCGTGATGCCCAGCCGCGCGACGATCGCAGCGGCGAAGAGCAGGGCCAGGCTCGCGAAGCGCAGGCGCGTGAGACCCAGCAGCGCGAGACGCAGCCCCGCGACGAGCAGGTCCGCGAGCCCCGCAGCGAGTACCGCGACACGCCCCAGCGCGAGACGGTCCGCCGCACGCCCCGCGTGAGCGCACCGGTCGCCAACGCCAACCAGGATTCGGAAGCCGACGCGGTCCGTTCGGTAACCGAATCCACCGAGCAGGTGGCGCAGCCGACCGAAGCCATCGAGACGACGATGCCCGTCGCTGCGACCGAGGAGCAGCCCCGCCGTCGCGGTCGCCCGCGCCGCGATCGCAGTCTCGACGCCCCCATCGCGCAGGATCAGGGTGCACGGGACCAGGGCGGGCAGGACGAGCACGCACCGACCGCGTTCGATGCGGATCGCCTGCCGCCGTCGCTCGGCATCTCGGCAACGGTCGCTCCTCCACCATCGCCGGCGCCCGCAGCCGAAGCGGCTCCTGCCGACACCGCTGCCGAAGAAAAGCCCCGCCGCCGCCGCGTTCGCGCGGTACCGGACGAAGTTCAGGCTGGCTGAGCCTAGCGCCGACGTCGGTCCGAGGATTGAAAAGGCCGGTACCGCTTCGCGTGGTGCCGGCCTTTTTCGTCGGCGGGGGTTTCGGAAGGTGGGTGGCTAATCGTCTCCCCCACCCGCTTGCGGGAGGGGGCTGGGGGGTGGGCTCCCGCCATCCGCGTCCGCACTGGTCGAGACCGCGTGCCCACCCCCGGCCCCTCCCGCAAGCGGGTGTGGGGAGAATGTACGCGATTTTAGCGCCATCCCCCTCAGTCGATCCGGGTAACGTCCTCGTCGTGCCCACTACCCGAACTGAGAAACGCGAGGCCCATCAGCAGGCCGGCCATCATCACCGATCCACCGACCCCGCCGATCACCGCCAGCATCGTCACCAGATGCAGCGGCCCCTGGATATGCGCCATCGCCGCGATGATCGCCGCGACGCACACTGCGGCGGCCAGCACCATCCACGCCATGATGGCCCGGAACCGCGCCCAGGCAAACGCGGCATAGTCCGGGTCGTCCAGGCCGGGCGGCAGGTCGCTCATCGCTTCCCATTGCCGCGCAAACATGGTTTCTTCAATCCACGCGCTACAAAGACGCAAGAGATGGAGAGGCGAACATGACGATCGCGGCAATCCTGAGCGGCAAGGATGCAGGGGACGTCCTCTCGCTGCATCCCGATTCGACGGTGGCGGACGCGGTGGCGTTGCTCGCGGAAAAGCGGATCGGCGCGGCGCCGGTGCTCGAGAACGGCCGAGTGGCCGGTATTTTCTCCGAACGCGATGTGATCCACTGCCTGCACGCCGACGGGGCCGCCGCGCTGGCGCGTCGGATCGGCGACGTGATGACCACCGCGGTGAAGTCGATCGGCCCCGCCGAGTCGGCGATCGGCGCACTGTCGTTGATGACCCAGCGCCGGATCCGTCATCTGCCGGTGATCGACGGTGACACGCTGGTCGGGTTCGTCTCGATCGGCGATCTCGTCAAATATCGGATCGACCGGATCGAGGCGGACGCCGCGGCGATGCGCGAGTATATTCAGTCGGCGTAGCGTAGGCGCGTCAGACTAGGCGGGCAGTGGCTGCTTCCGGGTGATCGCGATCACCTCGCGGATCGTCGCGCGTGCGAAAACCAGCATCCAGCTTGCGTATACCGCCGCGCCGATCGGCACGAGTATAGCCAGCCGCCAGTGTGCGTCGAGCGGCGGCAGGGCGTGGTCGACCAGCCCGACCACCAGCGCCATCGCGATTCCCCCGAACGCCGGAGCGGCGACCGCGGCGGCGACGTCGCGCGCGCGCACGCCGATCACCGGCAGGGTCCGCCACGCGCTGATCGACAGATACAGCGGATAGGCGAGGATCCACGCGACGCCCATGCCGGTCGGTCCCCAGTGCACGCCGACCAGGAACGCGCTGGCGAGAATGATCGCGCCGGTCGCGCCGTTCCGCACGCCGATCCCGGGGCGACCCCGCGCATCGGAGGCCGGCGTGAACAACACCTGCAACGTCATGAACGGCATCGCGAGCGCCAGCAGGTGCACCACCGGGGCGGTCTCGCGCCACTTCTCGCCGAGCATCGTCAGCACGAGTGGTTCGGAGGTCGCCGCCAGCCCCATGTAGAACGGCATCGCGACGATCATCACCATCCGCACGCCGCGCACGAACGCCCGGCCGATCGCATCCGGATCATGCTGCATTCGCGCATAGGCGGAGAAGGCGACCTCGTTCAGCGGCGGCACGAATTTCGAGACGAAGATCTGCGTCAGGAACAGGCTGGTGGTATAGATGCCGAGCGTGTGCGGCGAAAAGCTGCGTCCGGCGATGAAGACGTCGGCCTGGCTTTGCAGGAACCAGAACAGCTGGCTCGCGGCCATTACCCCGCCATAGCGCGCGATCGTCCCGGCCCCACGAAAATTGAAGCTCGGCCACACCAGCGAGCGCGCCGACCACGTCATCATTGCGCCGCGCACGCTGAACAGCACGATCGGCGCGAGCACCAGCGTCCAGACGCCCAGACCGTACATCGCGCCACCCAGCGCTGCGCTGGCCGATGCGACCGATGCGGTGATGTTAGCCTTAGCCTGGTGGCGAAAGTCCATCGCGCGCGACAGCAGGGCATAGGGAAGGGCAATGAACGGCGTCGTCAGATAGAGCAGCGCTTGGACGCGCAGCATGTCGCCGACGATCGGTTGCCGATAATATGCTGCAGCGAGCGGCGCTAGCGAGAGCTGGGCGATCGCAAGCGTCACGTTCAGTACGATCAGCATTCCGAACAGCTGCCGCACCTCGTGGTGGCTGATCTCCTTTTGCTGGATCAGCCCGCTCGCGAGGCCATAGCCATTGAGCATCGCCATGAAGGTGAGAACCACCTGGCACATCGCGAACAGCCCGTAATCCGCGGGGGCAAGAATCCGGATCACCAGGAAGGTGGCACTCCATTGCACCAGCTGCGCAACGATCTGGCTGCCCGAGCGCCAGATCAATGCGCTCCGGACTTGTCCGGCCAGCGAGGGCTGATCGTCGGCCGGCATCGAGGCAGGAGTCGCGGTATCCATCGTATCGGGCATGTAGCGATATGTCCCTT